>NZ_OZ032142.1:0-2172543 GCF_964026385.1 Rickettsia endosymbiont of Polydrusus tereticollis
TGAATCAAATTTTTGAACTTCTGAAGAATAACAATACTAATACTCCGATTTGGTTCATGCGACAAGCAGGTAGATACTTACCGGAATACATGAAAATCAGGAAAACGGTAGATAGTTTTCTTGAGTTATGCTATGATATTGATAAAGCAACTGAAATAA
This sequence comes from Rickettsia endosymbiont of Polydrusus tereticollis, assembly GCF_964026385.1. Lineage (NCBI taxonomy): Bacteria > Pseudomonadati > Pseudomonadota > Alphaproteobacteria > Rickettsiales > Rickettsiaceae > Rickettsia > Rickettsia endosymbiont of Polydrusus tereticollis. The sequence continues at coordinate 160 of NZ_OZ032142.1, forward strand.
CTCTGCAGCCGATAAGGCGTTACAATTTTGACGCAGCAATAATTTTTTCCGATATTTTAGTATTACCGCATGCACTTGGTTGGGATGTGAGGTTTAAAGAAAATATAGGTCCTATATTACGTCAATTCAAATCACACGATGATTTTAGATATTTAGAAAATGATCCTAGTAAAAAACTTTCTTCTATCTATGAGATAATCAGAAAAGTAAAAGCTGAGCTACCAATACATACTTCTTTAATTGGTTTTACCGGTAGCCCGTGGACAGTGATGAGCTATATGTTAGAGGGAAAGGGCAAACAGGATTTTAAAATAAGCAAAAAATTTATTTACGAAAATAAACAATTAGCTAAAGAGCTTTTAGATTTTATTACCGAAAAAACCGCTTATCATCTTATAAATCAAGCAAAAGCCGGAGCAGATATATTAAAGCTTTTTGATTCGTGGGCAGGAGTTTTGAGTAGCGAAGAATACGTAGATTTTGTATTACAACCTACAAAAAAAATAATAATGGAAATACGAAAATATTTTCCTAATATTCCGATTATTGGTTTTCCAAAAAACTCCGGGTGGCTATATGAAAAATACATAGTGGAAACAGGTATAGATATTATAGCTTGTGATCAGTATGTACCGCTTGAGGTAATGAAATCGTGGAGCAATAAAATAATAGTACAAGGCAATTTAGATCCGATAGTGTTACTTACCGATAAGGATGTAATTAAAGAAAAAGTGAGCAAGATTTTATCGAATTTTAACGGTAAGAAGTTTATTTTTAATCTCGGACACGGCATTATGCCGGAAACCCCTCCTGAAAACGTTGAATTTTTAGTGAATTATGTTAGAGATTTTAAAGTAACATAGCTTGTGTTTCTCTGATGCGATTGTTAAGCAAATAGTAGAACCGTCAACTATGTATAGCGTCATTCATAAAGCTTGATACAAGTGAATTTAGCCGTATAGCAGCGTTGTTGCACGGCTCTAAAAATGGTTTCAATGTCATACCGTGGCTTGTATGCATAACTGTTGAAAGTGAGAAAGTAGTAATTAAGTTATTACAATTTTTTACTACTAGAGAAAGAAATACTAATAATATGTGACCGTTCACGGTAATTTTAGTAAATAGCAGAAAGGGTTAACACCTTGGAGTTTAGAGGTCGCATAAAGTGACTTAATCCTTTCTAAGAATCTGTCGCCTCTTAGTGACCATGTAAAAAAAGAATTTTTTCGATATTTAACAAAATGTTTTATCTGTCGTTCTGCCAAGTTATTAGTTAGCTCTATTTGTGGATCATATAAAAAGAGCCATATCATATCGAATGATTTTAGTATATTATTTGCTACCCTTTGGGCTTGTAAGTAGTCAGTATTAGCGACGTCTTGCAAGTAATACAACATAACCTTTTTAATTTTTTGCATTACTGCTAAATATCGAGCTTGATCTAGCTTATTTTCTTTATGTAAATTATAAAGCCTAAATATCGTATCAGTTATATAAAGAAGGTCTGAACCAATTTTAGCAAGCGAGGCATTCTGACTATAAGCAAATCTTTTAAAATCTCTACGCAAATGAGCTAAACATATTTGACGTTTGTTGCTATCAAACATGTTATAAGCTGCATATCTATCGCTTATTACTTTGCCTTCATATTCCGGTAAAAAACTTTTTAATACCTTCTGCCCTCTTGAATTAGCTAGCTTAAATACCGTCAAAGCTTTGTTTGCAGCCACCCAACACCAATGTTTATTGCCTTTATTATTAGAACTTGTCTCATCTAAATGTAGGTAACTGCTCTCTTCGATTTTATTCAATAATTCATTATATTTATCTTCTAACTTAACTGATATTCTGTTCTCAGTATTAGAGATTAAGCCAAGACTAATATCAAGGTTAAATATTTGCTTTAATATTAATTGTACTTCTCTCTTACTATTATTAAAGAATCCACTTAAAGAGCTAATTATACTTTCAGCGTTTTTCCCTAACAATCGATAATTATCAAGTTTTGCTTTATATCTTCTATTACATAAAGTGCATATTTTCCTATACAACCTATATTCCGTAACAACCGGCTGGATAATAGGAATTTCTATTTTTTGATGGGTTCTATATTTTTCTTCTAATAGCAATGAACCACCGCATTTACAACTCTCTTCTTCAGGTATAATATCAACGTTGATATTTGATGCTTTTATTTCATAAGCATTATGTTTATGACCTATTTGACCACCGGGATTTTTATCGCTCTTTGGCTTTGTCTTCTTCTCTATCCGGTATATATCTTTAGAACTAGGAAGACCAGAGTTGCTAGAGTTCTTATTTAGCCTATCTTCCAACTCTATTAGCTTAATCTTTAATTCTTTATTTTCTTGTAAAAGCCGTTGGTTGGTTACTTCTAATAATTCTACTAGCTTTTCTAACTCTATAATTCGATCAAGATTATTCATTAATATTGCTGCTTTTCTTTTCCTATCTATTTCTATATAATTCTATTTACTTTTAAAGCTCCTATTTTCATTTATTTTTTATATTATCCGTGAACGGTCACAATAATATTACGACATTATTAGTAGTAATTTTTACCTCATATAAAGAATATTTTATGATGCTCTTTCTCACTTTCAACAGTTATGGGCTTGTATGGCGTTATTGCATGGATACCTCAAACGCCATGGCGAGGTGCTTCTTGGCACCGTGGCTCGAATTTTTGATGTCATTCCCGCGAAGGCGGGAATCCAGAAAAAAATATTTTTAAGTCATCCTGAATTTATTTCAGGATCTACTATAAGAGATGCTGAAGCAAGTTCAGCATGACAAAAAAGCCTGGATTCCCGCCTTCGCGGGAATGACATACAGTACTTTTTTAGAGCCACGCAACAACGCTAAGGAATTTAAATTTAGGTAAAAATATGAATCAATTACCGATAGCAGCAAGGCAAGCTGCAGAAATAGCCGAGAAGACGCAAAATTTATCAGATAAATTAAAAGATTTAGTAATAGACGGTAGTTGGCAGGCAAGCAGCGGAGGCATTGATCCGTTAGTTTTTGCTATAACAATTTTTGTATTAGCTTCTTTTGTGGGATATTATGTAGTTTGGAAAGTAACGCCGGCTTTACATACGCCCTTGATGTCAATTACTAATGCTATTTCAGGTATTATAGTTATTAGTTCGATGATTGCGGCAAGTAGTGCGGCTTTTAGTTTCTCTAGTTTACTTGGATATTTTGCAACTTTTCTTGCATCTATAAATATTTTCGGCGGTTTCATAGTTACAGAAAGAATGCTTGAGATGTTTAAGAAGAAATGAAATTGTTTATTTATCGGATCGAGTAACAGATATCTATTCAGAGGTCTAGCAAACCTGGCGTTGTTGCATGACTTCCAAAATCGTCATGGCAAGACGGCATTGTTGCATGGCTCGATTTTACACTTTGTGTCATTCCCTCGAAAGAGGGAATCTACTTAACAATATAACAACACTAATAAGTTAGATACCAGCTTTCGCTGGTATGACACCAAAAATTCGAGCCATGCAACAATGCCTGGATCCTCACCTTTAGCTAGAATGACATCAAAAATTCAAGCCATACAACAACACCCGGCGTGGCTTCGCCATGATAGGGTTTTCGAGTTAAAATAATAAAAAATTAGCTATTAATTTTGTGATAATAAAACTTTATTTCATTATTTTTAAATACGTCTTTTTTATTTTTAAAGCCTTTCTTTAATGAACCGCAGGAAAAATTATTTATACCGGCTTGTGCAGTATCAGGTCCTTCTAGTTTAATTTTTTCTACATCTTTATTACTCGGTATAACTATAGAAGTATGTCCGAGCCTTTTAGGATTGATATTTTTATATATTGCGACAACTAAATATCCTTGATTAGCTAATTTTTGTGCCTGGATAAAATTATTGTCCTTATCTTTATTTTTAATATAATTCCATCCTTGTTTACTTCCTTCTTTCTCATACCAATCGGCTTGTTTATTTGTAAGGAACGGAATAAAATCCGTACCGAATTCAGGATGAGGCGGTAAAGAATCTTTTGCTATATTAAGAGAAGATGCTACAGCATAAACAAAACAGCTATCATGTGTAATACGATTACCGGTTTTTTTATGCTCACCGGTATATTCTTCTATAGTTTCACCGGTTTTACAATTAATAGTTTTCCCTTTTTGCCATTTCTCTTCAACTTTTAAGGAATTAACTATTCCTAAAACTTCCTTAGCCGGCTCTGCTATAGTTTCAGCCTGGGCTAAGCTACTAATAAAAAGTAAGTAAGTTATTATAAGTTTAAAAAGTTTAGTCATGCTCTTTCTCTCATATTAATTTTATGCACAATATATATATTTTATTTATTTAAAATATTCAACTATTAATTGTATATATTTGTAATAATTTTAGTGATTTCTTTAAAAAGCATGTTTCCTTGACAAGTGCTGAGCTTTTAGATATGCTGCAAAGCAGTAATAGTGTAATATTATTAATCCGCTTCACTTGAAAATATATTTATTCACCAGCACCCGTAGCTCAATTGGATAGAGTATATGACTACGGATCATAAGGTTAGGGGTTCAAATCCTCTCGGGTGCGCCAGTCATTATTTTCAGGCAATTCTACGAACATATCGTACTAGAGAACGTAGAGAGTAATCAAGTTTCTCGTTGTTTAATTTTAGGTTCGAAAACACTAATTTTATAAGTTTCCTTTTTTCTTCAATTTTCGAACCTTTGAATGTTTTATGTGCATTTGCCGCTAAATTAAGGACGTCTATCATTCTTTGATTAAAGCTATCATCACCTTTATTATGTTCCTCTATATGAATATGAGATAAACTACAAAAAAATTAAAAACGTCTCTCTTTAATCTGTACGTTTTTTTATAGCAAGGTCAGATACCCCAAACGTCATTGCGAGCGACTAAAAGGAGCGTGGCAATCTAAAAATAATAAATTTCATAGCACTTTTTATCATTTTTTTTTCCTAGATTGCCACGTCGATTCTTCGAATCTCCTCGCAATGACGAGGTAAAATCAATCCACGTAGCCAACGCTTACCTTCTTGAGGAATTTCCCTAATGTCGACATCCTGCACTGTGGATATGCGGAGGGTGGAGCTTTAAATGCTTACCCATTTTTTTTAGTAAAGTATCACGCTTTAGTTTTGAAAGATAATCTAGAAAAACTTTGCCGTTTAAATAATCCACTTCGTGCTGGATTACCGTAGCTAAAAAACCTTCGGCGTTTAGTTCCTGTTTATTTCCTTCATAATCAAGATATTTTACTTTTATCGTTTTTGAGCGAGTAATATTTGCGTCTATCCCGGGAAAGGATAAAGACCTTTCCATAAAACTTTGCTTCTCTTCAGAAAAATAAATTATTTCCGGATTGATCAAAATAATAGGAGAAGATTTATTATTTTCATACAAATCAACTATAGCTATACGCTTTAATATCCCGACCATATTAGCACCAAGCCCAACGGCTTTTTCTATCTGCATAGTCTTAAGCATTTTATCGATTATAATACGGATATTGTCATCTACGACATCTATATACTCGGCTTGCTTTTTAAAAATTTCGTTCGGTGCGTAAATTATGGAGAAAAAGGATAAATTTGAATTCATACGATTTATTTTATTTAAAGTGAAATTTTAGTTATAAATAGAGTATTCTTTAAAAGTGCTATCTGTCATTCCCGCGAAAGCGGGAATCCAGAAAAAACACTTAAAATAAGCAAAATTATATAAAAATTTACTATATAATTCGCTTAAATATTCTCTGGATTCCCGCTTTCGCGGGAATGACATAAAACCTGCTTCAACCTATTCATGCAAGCAATACCATATATGATAACCATTAACCTACTTTATTACAACAGCCGATAATATATTTTCCTTATACGGCATCCTTGAATGAAAGGAACGCCGGCAGCTTGGATATTTTAAAGGATTAGTATAAGTGTCTTCTGCTATTTTTTTAATATTTTCTACGCCCATTTCTTGAAGTCTTGACTCTACATATTTAGGCAAATCAAACATATAATGCTCTTTTCTTTTAGACTCAATAAAAAATACCGAATTATTAGACGAATCAGTAATAAAATCAGCATAATATTTGCTATCAACTTCATAGGAAGCTTGCACAATTGCCGGACCTATTACCGCAATTAAATTCTTTGCACCTTTTTCTTTCATAGAAGTAACTAAATTGCTAATAATATTAGCTTTAGCACCCTTCCAACCGCAATGTGCTGCACCGATAACTGCCCCGTCATCACTTGCGAGCAGTACCGGTACGCAATCTGCCGTTTGAATAGCTAAAATTAAATTTTTTTTAGTAGTGATAGCACCATCTGCTTCAGGTTCAGCAATCTTGCTAGCTATATCAGCGTCAATAATTTTATTACCGTGTACCTGGCGTAAAATTAAAATATCATCTGCCGAAAAATGATTAATAATAGCTTTTTTATTTTTTTCTATTTCTGCTAAATTGATAGATGCATTTTTTTTTACGTAAATATGGCTAGAATGCTTGTAGCTTTTGTCAAAAATTTTATAATAAACTAATCCATTTATTAGTTCTTTCATGCAAATATCCTATAATGCATTTGTAAGTAACCTAGCAAATAATTTACAAAAAAACAATCAACTAGAGAAAATAATAACAAAATTCCAAAAATATTATAACTTAATTCCGGTTATAGGTGTGGAAATAGAATTTTATTTAAGCCCTAATGTTGATATATCAAAATTTGCAACTCTTACAAGTAAATATTTAGCACGACAAAAAATTTCAAAAGTAAAAAAAGAAAAAGGCAATAATCAATTTGAAATAGACTTACCGCCTTCGACAGATTTAATAAATTATATCAATGAAATATCTAATGTTAAGCTTGCTTTAGAAAATATCGCTAAAAAACTAGGCGGTAACATAAATTTTTCTCCTAAACCATTTTTAAATGATTACGGCAATAGTATGCATTTTCATATTAATTTTATTTCCGATGATAATGTAAAGGGTGATTTTACTGAGGTAGTAGCTAAAAGTTTATGCCACTATATGCTCGATACTTTTTTAATATTTATGTCTAATGAAGAGGATTATTTACGTATAGATAAAAATTTTATGGCTCCGACTAATATATCATTCGGCGGAAATAATAGAACGGTTGCTTTGCGTATACCTGACTCCTACCCAAAACGTTTGGAGCATCGTTTAGCCTCACCTACTACCGACTCGTATATAGCAATATTTACTATTCTGAAATCAATATTATTAGGCTTTCAAGCTCCCGAAAATATTAATAATATTACCAAAATATACGGCAATGCTTTTGATGAACAATATAATCTAATTTCCCTACCGAAATCACCGAGTGAAAGTTTTAAATTATTCAAGCCGGAATTTTTTGAAGATGATTAAATGAGAAGGTTGTGTCTGGAGGGATTGTTGCGTGGAATAGGTTAAGCATAGTCTATGTCATTCCTGCGAAAGCAGGAATCCAGAAAAATTAAACTAAAGAATAACTATCACTTTCAGTTATATAGAAAAAAGCCTTGTAAGTTAAGGCTTTTTAGTCTGGATTCCTGCTTTCGCAGGAATGACATAGACCGTGCTTTTATTATCCATGCAAACGCCTCGCCCTCGCAGGAATGAACATAAGGAGTAGCGGAAATAACGTAGAGAACACGAATAATATCAACTACTTAACGAGAATATAACTCGATCACTAAGTTAATTTCCGGCTCAAAGGGATAAGGCACGTCGGAAATTCCCGGTACTCGTACAAATTTTCCTGACAGAGAAGTAACGTCAAAGGACAAATAACCGGGTGCAGTCTGACCTTGCTTTGATACGGACTCCAAAACAACTGCCATTTGCTTAGTAGAATCTTTAAGCTCGATAACATCCCCTTCTTTCAATCGCATACTGGCAATATCAGCTTTCCTGCCGTTTACTTTAATGTGACCGTGTGAAACTAATTGTCTAGCGGCAAAAATTGTCGATACGATATTCATCCTATATACTACGGTATCAAGTCGGCTTTCGAGTAGCCCGATAAAATTCTCACCGGTATTACCTTTCATTTTTTGGGCAAGAGCAAAGATATTCTTAAATTGCTTTTCATTAATACGACCGTAATGACATTTTAGTCGTTGTTTTGCTTTTAAGTGTAAACCATAATCGGAAGTTTTAATCATGGTATTTTGCCCGTGCTGACCGGGACGATAATTTCTAGTGTTAAAGGCGTCTTTACTATCTCCCCATAGGCTAACACCCAATCTTCTACTAGCTTTATACTTAGAACTAACGATTTTTGTCACTATTGTATTCCCTTGTAATTTATAACAATATTATTTATTACAAAAAATATATACATTTCTCACATTAAAGTCAATCCTTGATTTTTATAGTCAATTGATTTAAACTTGCCGACATCTTTGCCCGCTCTTCACTATATTAATGCGAATTATGTATAAATTCCTATGAATTCAATAGCCCATGCAACGACACTTGCTACTGAAGATAACCGCAGTACCGTTAAAAACTATATTTCGCTTATGAAGCCACGAGTAATGTCTTTGGTAATCTTTACGGGATTTTCAGGTGCGTGGCTTGCACCCTCTTCTATTCATCCTTTTATTGCTTTTATTGCGGTGCTATGTATTGCACTTGGTGCCGGAAGTGCCGGAACAATCAATATGTGGTATGACAGAGATATCGACCGACTAATGAAACGTACACAAAAAAGACCCTTAATAACCGGAGTTATAGAGGCTGACGAAGCTTTATCTTTTGGCATAATAACCGGTTTCTTTTCAGTTTTTTTTATGGCTTTGTGCGTTAACTTTCTTGCTGCCGCCTTATTATTATTTACTATTTGCTACTATATTTTCATTTATACGATGTGGTTAAAACGCTCTACCGTACAAAATATCGTTATCGGCGGTGTTGCCGGTGCTCTTCCTCCTATGATTGGCTGGGCAGCTGTTAGTAATGAGATATCTATTGCCTCATTTACCTTATTTTTAATTATCTTTATTTGGACACCGCCCCATTCTTGGGCCTTGGCTCTTTTCTGTAATGAAGATTATAAAAATTGTAAAGTGCCGATGATGCCGGCGGTGAAAGGTGCTTATTATACTAAGAAACAAGTACTTATTTATAGCATTGCCCTATTTATCACTTCCCTGATGCCTTTTTTTGTCAAAATAAGTAATCATACATATTTGATAATTGCCGGCATACTTGGAATAATATTTTTATATTACTCTATTTCGTTATTTCGTGATACTCCTGATCATAAGCAAGCAAAAAGGCTTTTTGCCTATTCAATATTTTATTTATTTGCTATATTTTTAGCACTGGATTTTTGTAAGGGTTAATGTCATTCCCGTGAAAACGGGAATCCAGAAAAATAATAGTCATCCTGAATTTATTTCAGGGTCTATTACAAAAAGATGCGGCAAACTTGTTCAGCATGACAAAAAAAGTCTGGATTCCCGTTTTCACGGGAATGACAAACGTCACTTAAAACGGCTTTTTCAACCCCTTCTGTAATATTTATTAACCGGATCATTAGCTTTATTATCGTTACTCTCTTGATTATCGGTAGGCTGACCATCTTGAGGTTCAGCAGATTTCTTTTTACCGATTCCTAGTGCATTCTTAATAATATTTTCCGGCTTAGCTTCTCCGCCCTTTAAATCTTTAACAACACTATTTAGGACATTTTTAACTAAATGCTTTTGTAAAGCTTTAGCATCTAATTTATGTTGTGGGTTATTTAGAAAGCCGTATAGTTTAACGCCTAGAGGCGGAAGATTGGCTATATTGACAGTCGCATTTATATCCATCATATATTGCGGTAAATTAATTTGACCGGTAGCGGTCGCAATAGCCGGCGAAGCATCAAGTCGGCATTCGATTAATTTGACGATGCCGTTTTCAATATCGGCATTAGCAACTAAATTATTAAAAGCCGTTTCTCCGCCGGTAAAAGAAGAATTAATTACTCGGAGAACCCCTTCAGCATTTTTAACGTTATTTACCGCATCAACTATTTTATTTAAATCAAATCCGCTTATTTTGCCGTTTAAGGCATTCATACTAAATTTTCCGCCTAGGTTACTTACATATTTATAACTACTATTTCCATGAGTATTAAGGTCGGCTTTTAGACTTAACTGCCCTTCGGTTACTTTAATTTTGCCGCCTTGCGGTATTATATTTCTTAAATGTGCATGTTTTAAATCAATGTTGAAAGAAGCACCTTGGTCTTTACTCGCTTGCACATAACCGCTTACGTTAAGCTGCCCGCCGTAAATATTTGAAGTGAGGGAATTAATATTTAATTTACCCTTTTCTATATTTAATTTTACCCTCAAACTATCAAGAACTAAAGAGTCTTGGGTAAGTTTGTTTATGAAAACGGTAACATTTCCTTCAATTGAATTTAAAAAAGATAAATCTACTTGGTTATTAGACCAAGGAGCACCGCCGCCGGAAATATTTTTAGCAATATTTTGATCACTAACCTTGGTATTTGATTGGCTAGCTGAATCCGAAGCAATTATTTTATCCAAATTAACTAAATTACTTTGTAAATCTAGCGTAAAATTCGGTTTTGTGCCGCTTAAGTTAACATTGCCTTTAACTAATATATCGGTATTGAAAATACCTATTTTATCGTTGATTTGAAAAATATCACCGATTTTTTGTACTTCACCGCTAATTTGTAAAGACCCAATAGAGCTAGAGCTATTAACGCCTAACAAATTCATAAAAGAATTAGCATTATTAACTTTTAAATTATGAGAAACTAAAATATCTTGCGGTAGGTTTTTTACTTTAATCATACCTTGCAAGCTAGTATTTGCAGCAAGGAAATTGATATTTTGGAAGGTTATTTCTTGAGGATTATAAATTAGATTAGTAGCAAATGTTAATTTTTGATTAGCGATAGGCAGGGATTTAGCCGGTTTTATATTTAAAGCCGTAAGTAAAGGCTGGATTGCTTGAGCTTGTAGTTTAATATCGCCGTTAAAAATAGCAGATTTATCAATATTAGAAGCTAGGTCAACTATAATATTACCGGGATTTAAAACTATATTTGCTTTAATATTATTTTGATCGATATCATAATTAGCTTGAGCCGCAAGCTCGATATCTTTAAAGTTAAGCCTCGCATCTTTGATAGCTAGCTGTTTATTATCCGCTAAAATAGAGGTTATTAACTCATAATCACCTTGCAACTGAACAGGAACACCAAAATTTTTGCTATTACCTTTAATCGATGCATTGCCTATAAAAGAGTTGTTATCGGTATCAAATTTCCCTTCAACTTTAATTTTTTCGCTTAAAATATCAAGAGAGACGACAATAGGAATAATTTTTGCAAGCTCCGCTATATTTCCCGTAACATTAATTTGTTGCTCCAAACCGTTCATCGACAAAGTAAAATCTATCGGACCTTTGATACTATTAATTTTAGTATCGAGATTTATGCCGCCAACCACCCCTCGCCCTTTACCGTCAATATAAGTCAATTTCCCGTTTACGATTTTGATATGCTTAACAAAAACAGGTAATTCTACAGTATTATTCTCAATAACGGCAACTGCATTTCCGGTAGTATTATTCTTCTTCTCAGCCTTAGTCATTTCCCAGTTTTTGCGTCCGTCGGCTAATATCTCTAAATTAATTGTCGGTTCTTGTAGCTCAATACTGGCTATTTCAATTGAACCGGTAATAAGCGGGAACAGGCTAAGAGCCGCTCTAGCTTCTTTTATATCAACTAAAGACGGCTCTTTTGTCCCTGCTATAGACGATAATCTAACTTCTTGCAGTTGCACGGAAGGGTTTGGCAGTATCTTAAGTTTTATATCACCGTTAATTACTAGATCACGCCCTGTTGCCTCCTTAACTTTACTTATTACTAAACCTTTATAACTATTTAAAGGAATAAAAAAAGGTATTATAATTAAGAGAGCAACTGTAATCAGCAATGTAACAATTGAGTATTTTAAAGCTTTCGGCATGACTTAAACCTAACTAAAAATGCATTAATAATTATTATTAATACAAATTTAGCTAGCTTTGTCACGCTAATTTTATTAAGTCTTACTCACTATCGCTGTAGTCCTCACTAAAACCTAGTACCGATAGCTCATCACTTTCATGGTTTTTATCACCTTCGACACCTTTACTTGCATTAATTATCAATAATAATTTAATTTTTGCAAAGCAGACTTCTTCACTTTCTTCTGGAAACATTTCAATCATTTTATCGTATACTTCAACAAGTTCTTCAAGGCGTTCTAATTTTATTAAAACTTGTCCTTTTTCGCATAAAGCTTCCAAGCAATTACAGTCAATTTCTAAAGCTTTATTATAATCTGCAAGAGCTTTTTCAGCTTTGCCAAATTGCTTTAAAGAAACGTTACCTTTCCATACTATTATTTCGGCAATCTCTTTACTTAATTCTTTATTTCTTCCTTTAGCTAAAGCCGGTATTTCTTGTTTCTCACTTGTGTATATCCAACAAATATCTTTCTCATAAAGAGGAGTCTTAATTTCTAAAGCCTTCTTATAACATTCTATCGCTTTCTTACCTATTTCTTGATCCTTTAAATTATTATCAATAGCAAGGTTTAATAATATATTACCCTTGTTATAGTAAGCTATTATTAGAGAAGGATTTAATTCTATAACTTGATCACAATAACTAGCAGCTTCTTTATATTGAGCTAATTTAAAATATGTTTCCCCTAATTTACCTATTGCTTCTATATAATAGGGCTGTTCTTGAATAGCTTTTTTAAAATTGGTAGAAGCTTCTTCATAATTTTTTAGTCTAAGGTAAATTCGTCCTATATACAAATATATTTCCTTAAGTGATGCAGAAGAATCTAATGGTTCTTTGAGAGCATTATTAAATAAAGTAAGTGCTCTTTCATTGTTCCATAAACGGAACAATTTTCTTGCGTTATTATAATTATCAACGTAATTATTAACAAAAAAATCAGAGGTTAAATCGTTATTTTTCATAAATTTGTTACTTACTCCTTAATTAATAAACTATTTTTTAAGGAGTGAATTATAACAGATAAAAAATATATTACAAGCTATATGTAATACTTAATGCGGCATTGAAAAATAAAAAAAGATACCTTGGAAAATCTACGTCATTGCAAGGAAATTACGGCATTGTTGCGTGGCTCTAAAGAAGTGCTATATGTCATTCCCGCGAAGGCGGGAATCCAGAAAAAACACTTAAAATAAGCAAAATTATATAAAAATTTACTATGTAATTCGCTTAAATACTCTCTAGATTCCTGCTTTCGCGGGAATGACATCGAAAAATTCGAGCTATGCAACAACGCTCTTGGCGTCTCGTCATGGCGAGGTTTTTCGAGCCATGCAACAAGACAAACATAATTATTAAGAAACGGTTTATAGCATATAAAAAAAACCTGTATCGTACTTAATTTTACACGATTAAATTTAAGAAGAAATAATCTCCGGAACGTAAACGACATAATCTTTAGTAATAATAGGAAAGAAAATTTTAGTAAAAGGCAATAATTCTATTTTTTTGTCTAGAAATTCTATTTCTATTAAATCGCCGGCACCAAAATTAAAAATATTTTTTATTTTGCCTAAAGGCTTCATTGATTGATCAAATACGGGTAAATTATTTAAATCCGTTATATAAAATTCATCTTCTCCTAACTCCGGCAAAATCTCTCTTAAACAAAATAATTTATAGCCTTTTAGACTTGCCGCCTCTTCCCTATTTAATATTTTATTAAACTTACAAATTAAATTCCCTTGAGAATTTTGATTAATTAATTTAATGTTAATATCTTCGCCCGATTCATTTACTAGTTTCATTTTGGCAATATTTGCTGCAGGATCAGTAAAAGATTTTATAATAACATTTCCTCGCACACCGTGAGACGATGTTATTACACCAACTAAAATTAAATTTTGCGAGAAAGTCATTAATTTGCCTTTAAATTCTAATAGTTATAGGTAATAATATTTAAAAAGCTTTTATAAATTACATAACATGATAAAAAAAATAATTGCCTTTACTACAATTAGCGTTGCGTTATTAATATTTACAATATTTAGTGCCTCGTTTCTTATTAATTATAATTCTATAGACAAAAATTTTGTTGCTCATTTTGGTATTACTGCCCCGAATATCGGGAAAGTAACAGTAAATAAACTCCCTTTCCCTTATTTAATTATTGAATCAATAACCGAAGAAGGGAAAATAGAATTAGAAAAAATAGAAGTTCATTTTTCGTTTTGGTCGTTCTTAAACTTTAAGCCTAAAATTAGCCGTCTTAATATATTAGATGCTAAAATCTATTCAAATGACAATAAATTAAATATTTACGATCATGAACAATTAATAAATATTTTTCTAAATTCTAACTTAAAAGATATAAAGCTCAATATTACTAATTTAAATATTATTAATAAGCAAGATTATTCTATTGTGAATTTTACTAATTGTTCCTTAGGACAAGAAAATAATTTATCGTCTAACATTTTATTTAAAGCAAACCATAATATAGGAGAAATTTCGGGTTCTGTTAAGCAAAATAATGACCTGATAGATTTCAATCTAAATATTAATAATAGTAATTATAGCCTTAAGATATCGGAAACTTATAAAAATTCTAAACTAGGGACGAAATTAGAAAATGGTACCGGCGAATATCAAATAAAAAATTTAGCCGCTTTTTTGCATAGTATTTTACCGGAGTTAAATCATATTTTTAGCAAATTTAAACAAAATGAACCTATAAATATTAAATTTAATATTTTAGCGGCAGAAGATATATTGCAATTAAAAGATATAACGATAAATTCGCCTTTTGTTTTAGGAAACGGGGTAATGGATATCAGTAAAAATAATAAAGTTCCGAGCCTTATTACCTTACATTTTCCGAAAATAGATATAAATTCCCTTCTTACTTCAAATATTTCTGATCAATTTAATAGCGTTCCTGCTAATTTGAGGTTTATTTTTGCCGATAAATTATTAAAAACCGACATTACAATCGATGAAATAGTTTTAAGCAATAATGAGTCGTTAGATAAAATAATCTTTTCTTCTAACTTAACGGAAGGAATTTTAAAAGTAGAAGAGTTTTCAGGTAGTATTAGAACAGGAGGGCAATTTAAGCTTACGGGAGACGTAACACAAAATTCGATAAGAAGTATGTTTGACGGCAAGATTTCCTTAACTCACAATGATTTAAACTCTCTATTAGATATATTAGGGTTTAGCAGTGCAACTGTGAAAGAGGTCACCCCCTTTGTATTGTCCTCAGATTTAAAATTAACTTTAATAGATTTATATTTAAGAAATTTCTTATTGAAAACTGATAATCTTAATGTAACGGGTGATTTATCTACTAAATTTATAGCGTCTATTCCGCATGTGAATGCCACCCTTAATTTTTCTTTGCTGGATTTAACTAAGCAAACCTACCCTATAATTTCACCGATTATCGAGTTTATTGAAGACTTAACGAAAGATATGAAAAATTCAGATTACCTAAATAAATTTATCCCGATCAGAACATTAAATTGTTTGGCTAACTTAGATTTTACCATAGATAATATAAATTTTGCCGATAATTCATTTGAAAAAGTAAATTTATTAGCCAATATCTCGCCGGCTCATCTCAAAGTTAATAATTTGGATATTCGAGCAGGTAATAATTATTTATCGACTAGTTGGGATTTAGAAGCATCGAGTTTCAAGCCTATATTAACCACGGAAATAAAAGACGGAGTTTTTGAAACTAATTTTTTATCCCCCGCCTCACTGCTTGCTTTAAGAAATAAGTTGTTTAACGAATATAGCATAGATAAAATTTCTTTAAAAATTTACGGAAAACTAACTAAATTATTCCAAAATGATTTAATAATAGAAAATCTTAAATTCCGCATAGAAAATGACAATAATTTATTCAAAATTAATAGTATAGAAGCAAATATATTGGCAGGTAAATTTCAAGGAACAGGGAATATTTTACTAGACTCTAATTCTATCAACTTTGTTTATGCCCTTAATATGATTGATTTAACAGGATTATCGACTATTATCCCTAAAATATTCCCCTCTTTAAACGGTCAAGCTAGTATAAACGGTAATTTTTCAACTAGCGGCGATACATTAAAAAATCAATTATATAACCTTACTACGGAGTCACAATTTGCAATAAATAATATAAAGGTTAATAATTTTTCTATTGATTCTTTTATAGAAAAAATCAACTCACAAAATTACAATCCACAAAATCTTGACTATGATTTAAAAACTATATCATATGGACAAAATACAATTAGCACTATAAAAGGCGATATTAAGTTAGAAAAAGGTATAGCTCTCTTAAAGAATATAACTTTTAATACCCAATATAGTTCCGGTGCGGCATCTATGGCCATAAATATATATAATTTCGATACGAATTTCTCTTCTATTTTATCTTTTTATGTTCCGCGTATAACCCCTGATTTAAACGGTCAAAACGCAAATGATCCAAATAATAAGGATATTCTGACAAATCTTAATATAAAACTTCAAGGAAATATTTTTAGTCCAAAACAAACTATTGATAGTAGCGAGTTAAAAAAATTGTTTCAGATATCAGAAATTCCGGTAAAAAATCCTGCCGCTAACCCTTAAATTAAGGTATAATATACTCACGGAGCGTATATTTGAAAAATATAATTAAAATTTTTAGGTAACAATATGGCTAAAATAAAATCTATCGAAGAAAATGTCAGCTTTGAATCGGCACTTGCCGAATTAGAGGAGATCGTAAAAAAAATAGATGACGGTCAGGAAAGTTTAGAATCGGCAGTTAATAGTTTTGAAAGAGGAGTTTTACTAAAAAATTATTGCGAGAAAAAACTCCAAGAAGCACGTTTGAAAATTGAAAAAATTACTAAACTTGCAGATTCTACGGTAACTTTAGAGGAAATAGAATTATAAACTTTTTGAGCTGTCATATTGTGACAGCGTCATTCTTGCACGGCATTAGCGTTGTTGCGTGGCTCTAAAAAAGTGCCGTATGTCATTCCCGCGTGGCATTGTTGCGTGGCTCGAATTTTTGCAAAGCGTACGGTGTCATTCTAGTTCCTTGATCACGGCATCCAGTCTTTTTATTAAGGTTTTTTCTGGATACCGTGGTCAAGCCACGGTATGACACCATACTTGTAATAACCATAATACGGTAAAATCGATCCACGCAACAATGCCTTCCCGCGTAGGCGGGAATCCAGAGGATATTTAAGCGGATTATATAGTGAATTTTTATATAATTTTGCTTATTTTAAGTGTTTTTTCTGGATTCCCGCCTTTAGCTAGAATGACATCGAAAACTCGAGCCACGCAACAATGCCGCAGAGGCAGAAATCCAGGCTTTTTCTATATAATTTACTACTGCACTTAATGGTATTTATCAACAATGAGCAATATATTCGATTACGTAATTGATTTTCTCTATAGCCTGCATAATGTTACTTTATTCTTAATAATAAATATTATTTTGATGATTTTTTGTACCATTTGTTTACATTTTACAAAATCTATCATTCCTAATAATTTTCAAAGAGAAGAGCTAGGCAGTTTAGCCCGGATATTGCATGAGATATAGGAGACAAAATCCTCGTAAAGCTGTATAATACTGGTATTTCATTAGAATAATACAAAGGATTTTGTCATGACAAATTGTATAGCATATAGTTACCAGTTTTCCAAAGTAAAAAATCGGACAATAGAGATAAATTTCACTGGAGGTGATATTAGTAGCGATGGAGGTGTGTTGTTATTAAGAGAAGCAGATAAAAGGCTTGGTATAACAGAGGAGCTTGCTAAAATATTTCCTGATAGACGAGATGGTAGTAAAATTACCCATAATATGGCAACAATGCTGAGGCAACGAATTTATGGTATTGCATTAGGTTATGAAGATTTAAATGACCACAATTATCTACGAAAATGTCCTGCTATGCAAACAGCTATGGAAACAATTGATGATATGGCAAGTAGTTCTACCTTATGTCGTATAGAAAACAATGCTGATAGACACTTTGCAATTAAAGTGCATGAACTAATGCTTGATAAATTTATTAAGTCTCATAAAATAGTACCAAAGCAGCTAATACTTGATTTTGATGCTACGGATGATGAAATTCATGGGCAACAGGAAGGTAAGTTTTATCATGGTTATTACGGTCATAATTGCTTTTTACCTTTGTATGTTTTTTGTGGAAAGCATCTGTTAGTTAGTTATCTTAGGACGTCAAAGCAGGATCAAGCAAAACATTCTTGGGCAATATTATCATTGTTAGTAAAACGTTTTCGCCAAGCTTGGCCAGAGGTAAAGATTATTTTTCGTGGTGATAGTGGATTTTGTCGTCATCAGATGTTTGATTGGTGTGATATTCATAATATAAAATATATTGTAGGAATGCCCCAAAATAACAGACTAAATGAGTTACTGAAACCTACAATGGAGAAGTCAAAAGCAGCATTTATTATAACCCAAGAAAAGCAACGTCTTTTTAGTGAGTTTCCATATAAGGCTGGTAGTTGGAGTCATGAACGTAGAATAATTGGTAAGGCAGAAATGACAATGCTTGGAGAAAATCCAAGGTATATAGTAACTAATTTATCAGATAAACCTGAAGATTTATACGACAAAGTTTACTGTGGTCGTGGTGATATGGAAAACCGTATAAAAGAGCAACAACTAGAATTATTTGCAGATCGTACTTCTTGTCATAGATGGTGGGCTAATCAGCTCAGAATGATTTTATCGGGTCTTGCATACACTTTAGTAGAATATATCAGAGGTAATTTATTACAAGGTAGTGCATTAGCAAAAGCACAAATAGGTACAATACGTTTAAAATTATTAAAAATTGGGGTAGTAATTATCCGTAATACTAGGCGTATTAAGTTTTTGTTATCTTCATCATATCCTTACCGACAGGTATGGAATCATGTGATGAAGAAATTAGCATTAGAATAACCTAGATTAGCACTGTTCCCGGTGCTTAGAAAAAATGGGGTAAGGGGCATTACATCTAAAATTTGAAAATAACGGCTTCAAAGCACTTTTTGGCAAAATTTTTACAAAAGTATCATTGCTAATATTATAAATTACTCAATTTCTTACTTTAAATCTCACTTCATGCAATATCCGGGTTAGGAGGCTTTTTATCCGGAGTGGTCGGCAGTATGTACGCAGTATCGGTAGGGTTTGTACTAATGTTTTTACTGGGTAATTTTAACAAAACTAAAGATACGGTGGCATCTGAAGCGATAATATTAATGAGGCTTGCAGATACTATAAATTGGCTTCCGCCTTCAGTAAGATCAGATATTTATCTGGATATTGAGAATTATACAAAGGATATTATCACACATGAATGGACATTAATGAAAAATGGAGAAAAAATCGATAATCAAGTACTTTCTTATCTACAAAATATTATCAAAGTAATTAAGGCTTATGAAGGAAACGGCTCAATGCAATTATTTATTAAGCAAAAAATATTTAATGAGATTCAAGACCTTTATACAGTGCGAGACAATAGAATTAAAATGTCATATTTTTCCTTAAATGTTCCATATTGGGTTATTATATTTATAATGACAATTATTAATTTAATACTTGTTTGTATGCTCGGTACTAAACTCTATCTTCATAGAATTTTGGTTATGTTAGTTTGTATTACTTCGGCCTCAATGATATTTTTAATATTTATCTTAGATAAACCGTTTAGCCCGGATATTGCATGAAGTGAGATTTAAAGTAAGAAATTGAGTAATTTATAATATTAGCAATGATACTTTTGTAAAAATTTTGCCAAAAAGTGCTTTGAAGCCGTTATTTTCAAATTTTAGATGTAATGCCCCTTACCCCATTTTTTCTAAGCACCGGGAACAGTGCTAATCTAGGTTATTCTAATGCTAATTTCTTCATCACATGATTCCATACCTGTCGGTAAGGATATGATGAAGATAACAAAAACTTAATACGCCTAGTATTACGGATAATTACTACCCCAATTTTTAATAATTTTAAACGTATTGTACCTATTTGTGCTTTTGCTAATGCACTACCTTGTAATAAATTACCTCTGATATATTCTACTAAAGTGTATGCAAGACCCGATAAAATCATTCTGAGCTGATTAGCCCACCATCTATGACAAGAAGTACGATCTGCAAATAATTCTAGTTGTTGCTCTTTTATACGGTTTTCCATATCACCACGACCACAGTAAACTTTGTCGTATAAATCTTCAGGTTTATCTGATAAATTAGTTACTATATACCTTGGATTTTCTCCAAGCATTGTCATTTCTGCCTTACCAATTATTCTACGTTCATGACTCCAACTACCAGCCTTATATGGAAACTCACTAAAAAGACGTTGCTTTTCTTGGGTTATAATAAATGCTGCTTTTGACTTCTCCATTGTAGGTTTCAGTAACTCATTTAGTCTGTTATTTTGGGGCATTCCTACAATATATTTTATATTATGAATATCACACCAATCAAACATCTGATGACGACAAAATCCACTATCACCACGAAAAATAATCTTTACCTCTGGCCAAGCTTGGCGAAAACGTTTTACTAACAATGATAATATTGCCCAAGAATGTTTTGCTTGATCCTGCTTTGACGTCCTAAGATAACTAACTAACAGATGCTTTCCACAAAAAACATACAAAGGTAAAAAGCAATTATGACCGTAATAACCATGATAAAACTTACCTTCCTGTTGCCCATGAATTTCATCATCCGTAGCATCAAAATCAAGTATTAGCTGCTTTGGTACTATTTTATGAGACTTAATAAATTTATCAAGCATTAGTTCATGCACTTTAATTGCAAAGTGTCTATCAGCATTGTTTTCTATACGACATAAGGTAGAACTACTTGCCATATCATCAATTGTTTCCATAGCTGTTTGCATAGCAGGACATTTTCGTAGATAATTGTGGTCATTTAAATCTTCATAACCTAATGCAATACCATAAATTCGTTGCCTCAGCATTGTTGCCATATTATGGGTAATTTTACTACCATCTCGTCTATCAGGAAATATTTTAGCAAGCTCCTCTGTTATACCAAGCCTTTTATCTGCTTCTCTTAATAACAACACACCTCCATCGCTACTAATATCACCTCCAGTGAAATTTATCTCTATTGTCCGATTTTTTACTTTGGAAAACTGGTAACTATATGCTATACAATTTGTCATGACAAAATCCTTTGTATTATTCTAATGAAATACCAGTATTATACAGCTTTACGAGGATTTTGTCTCCTATATCTCATGCAATATCCGGGTTAGGGGAGAGTTTGCAATCGATCAAACTGATTTACAAAATGCTATCTTTTATATAAACGCTAAAATTGAAGTATTTTGGGTTCTGTGAACAAAATTTAAATTAATCTATTTTAGTTCTTTTTAACGGCATTGTTGCATGTATCAAATTTTTGATGTCATTCTAGCTAAAAGTGGGAATCCAGAGAATATTTAAGCGAATTATATAGTAAATTTTTATATAATTTTGCTTATTTTAAGTGTTTTTTCTAGATTCCCGCTTTCGCGGGAATGACACAAAGTGTAAAACCGATACATGCAGCAACGCCTTCGTGGCTTCGTCATGACGGATTTTTATTAATTTCTCAATCCATGCAACAACGCCGTATCGGCGAAACAATGCCACGCAGAAATAACACACTCTTCTTAGCTATAATATTCCTTACCGATTTCAATTTTCGGACGGTTGTTAGTTGTCCGCCAGTCATTAGTGTCACGAAAAGAAAAGATGCAACCGCAAAATTCCTGCTTATAAAAATTTTCTTCTTTGGCAATTTCGTACATTCTGCTACTACCGCCGTCTTTACGCCAATTATACGTCCAGTAAGTAATACCGTCATAATGTGAAGCGGCTTTAATACCGGACTCGTTAATTTGATTCATATCCTTCCATCTTGAAATGCCTAAGGAACTAGTAATAACCTTAAAGCCGTTTTCGTAAGCATAAAGGGCAGTACGCTCAAAACGCATATCGAAACACATACTGCAGCGTTTACCTCTTTCCGGTTCGTATTCCATTCCTTTAGCCCTAGCAAACCAATTTTGCGGATCGTAATCGGCATCAATAAATTTTATATTATGCTTTTCGGCAAATCTAATATTTTCATTTTTCCGTAACTCATATTCTTTTTTAGGATGGATATTGGGATTATAGAAAAAAATAGTCAGGTCTATTCCGGCGGTTATCATTTTTTCCATAAGAGGACCTACGCAAGGTGCACAACAAGAATGCAATAAAACTTTATTTTCTCCTTCTTCAGGTAATTCAAAAACTTCACTCATGACTCTATCAAACTTTTTTTATAGGTTTCTTTGTAAAACCGCAAAATTATAGAAGATAATAACGCCAGCACAATCAAATAGTACGAAATTGCATATTTGTCACCGGTGAATTTTGTCAGCATCATCCCCATTACCGGTGCAGTACCGCCGAATATTGCCGCCGCTAAATTATAGGAAAGTGCAACTCCCGTAAACCTTACGCTGGTCGGGAATATTTCCACTAGCACGGTTGGAATAGGTCCCATATAAATAGCAATAATTCCGGCAAATACTATTTGTGACAGAAGTGCTAGGCAGAAATTCATTGATCCCAAACATATAAAAATCGAATAAACAAGTAGGATCATTAAGACAATTCCCCATATTAATACCGGACGCCGACCGATTTTATCGGAAATATAAGCAGAAATAGGAAATACAACCATCATAGTGATAAGTATCGCACTACTAACTATAGAGCTTTGATGATTACTATACCCAAGCGTTTTCATGAAATTACCGATAAAAACCGTTGAGGTATAAAAAGGTGCAGTTACCGTAATATAAAGACCGATGGCTATAATCAGCTCACGCCAATATTTAGTTAGCGTTTCCCGAAGGGGGGAACGTGCTAAACGCCCGCTTTCTTTGGCTTTTTTATAGATAGGGCTTTCCGATAAATTTTTTCTAATATATAGCCCTACCGAGCTGATAAATAAACCGGCAATAAAAGGTATCCTCCAACCCCAATTATAAAGGATATCCGGAGGCATAAAATAAGAGAAACCGGCAGCCGTGGCAAGACCAAGGAGCATACCGGCACACATACTAACGAAAGAAGCACTACCTGCAAGCCCTCTTTGTTCTAAAGACGCATGTTCTACGATATAAGAGATACAGCCGCTAAATTCTCCACCGAGAGAAAAACCTTGTATTAATCTGATAATGGTTAAGATTATAGGAGCAGCAAGCCCGATAGTATTATAACCGGGTAATAACCCGATACCGGCGGTCGGTACCGCCATTGTTATAATACCTACTACTAAAGCAATGCGTCGACCGAATTTATCACCGATATTGCCGAAAATAATCCCGCCGAGCGGTCTTACTATAAAGCCTGCGGCAAACACGGCAAAAGTTAGTGTTTCACGCATTTCTGAATCAGGAAAAAAATGCTGACCGATTATATAAGCAAATTGAGCATATAATGCATAATCATACCATTCAAGGGCATTGCCGATCATGCCGGATATTACGACCTTTCTCATCAAGTTACTTTGTATTTTATATATCTCAAATAAAGAATAATAAAGTTAATAGCCCCTATTCACAAGCAAAAAATAGTTGATATAAATATGATTATTGTTGGGTAAACCATTGAATCCCCTGTTATCGTCATTGCGAGGCGGTATTGGTGTTGTTGCGTGGATTGAATTTTTGTAAAGCATACGGTGTCATTCTAGTTCCTTGATCACGGCATCCAGTCTTTTTATTAAGCTTTTTTCTGGATACCGTGGTCAAGCCACGGTATGACATCGGAACTATTTTTTGATCCATACAACAACGCCCGCCATAGCTAGAATGACATTGAAGTGTTAAGCTATGGCTACAAAGCAATTCTTTTTAGGCAATACCCTTTTAGCGATATTTTAACCATTTTCATTATAAAAAAAGTCGGGTTTTTAAGCCCGACCTTCTTTAAAAAGATAAATTAGATATTGTAACTTTTATTGATGTACAACAGTTACAGCTCTACGATTATAAGCATAAGCTTCTTCATTATTTCCCATCATAGCCGGTCTATCTTTACCGTAAGATATGATGTTTATTCTGTCCTGCCCAACGCCTTTCCGTGTTAAGAATTTTTGTGCAGCGGTTGCTCTTCTTTCGCCAAGACCTAGATTGTACTCTCTAGTACCTCTTTCATCGCAATGTCCTTCAACCGTAGCTTTTACATGAGGATGTCTAGATAACCAGCAAGCTTGTTTTTCTAGCTCTTCTTTACTTTTTTCGGATAAAGCGGAACTATCGAAAGCAAACCATACTGCATTACCGGCACTTTTTTCAAAATCTTTCATTAAAGAAGTTTCTTCGCCTTGATTCATCATACCGTCAGTTTGTGCGGTTCTTTTTGAAGTATTACAGCCGGCAAGAAGAAATAAAGCAAGAACAGCTAGTGTAATTTTTTTTGTTGTCATAATTAAACTCCTTTAAGTTTTAAATATTATTATTATATATTAATTATTTAGTCGGTTATCTTAAAATTGATAAGTACAACCCGACTAAAAGCTATGTAAGTTAGTATATATTATTATTTCACCAGTTAAAAGACTAAAATATAACTATATGTCGTTAGCACTGCTTTAATGTGGTAAAAATATCATTTTTATGTAGAGTAAGGCATTGTTGCATGACCGAATTTTTACAAAGCGTTCAGTGTCATTCTAGTTCCTTGATCACGGCATCCAGTCTTTTTATTAAGGTTTTTTCTGGATACCGTGGTCAAGCCACGGTATGACACCATACTTGTAATAACCATAATACGGTAAATTATGAACCATGCAACACGCCTACTGTTATTTCTTAATTAAGCTCTTTATTTTTTCTACCACGCTCGTTAATTTATTTATATCACTTCCGCCGGCTTGGGCAATGGTGGGTTGCCCGCCACCGCCGTTACCGCCTAAAAACAAGGAAAGTTCTTTTGCTATATTACCGGCGTTAAGCTTATTGCTAATATTTTTACTAACCGCAACAGTAATATATAATGTACCGATACCCTCGGCAATATATAACACTACTAAATCTGCCATTTTTGTTGTTAATTGTTCCGCAGCTTGACGTAATATTTTATTATCTATATTTCTTAGTCTTTTGTAGATTAGCTTTATGCCCGATACCTCTATAGCTTCCTTGGTAATTTGCTCTATGCTTAAATCAAGAGCAGCTAGTTGTGTTTTAAATAATTCTTTTTCTGCTTCTTTGGTACGATTAAGAATATTATCTACTTTATTAATCAACTCATTTCTATTAGTTCGTAAAATATTTTCTAGCGACTTTAGTATAAAATCGTTGTCCCTCATTAATTTTAAAACGAATTCTCCGCAAACGGCTTCTATTCTTCGGATTCCTGCCGCTATAGCACTTTCACTAACAATTTTAAAACAACCGATATCGCCGGTTCGCTTGACATGCGTACCGCCGCATAACTCTAGCGAGTAATCACCGCTCATTGATACTACTCGTACTTCTTGATCGTATTTTTCGCCGAATAGAGCCATTGCACCTAGTTTAATTGCTTCATCGGTAGACATTAAAGCAGTATTTACTTTATGGTTATCTCTAATGATTTGATTTACTTTATCTTCAATTAAATTAATCTCTTCGCCGCTAATAGCCTTTGAATGACTAATATCAAAACGTAAATGATCAGGTGCAACTAATGAACCTTTTTGCGTTACATGTTTGCCCAATATTTCATGTAATACCGCATGTAATATATGAGTAGCGGAATGATGAATTTTTAAGTTTTGCCGATATCTAATATCAATACTAAAGCTAGCAGTATCGCCTTTTTTGATTATGCCTTCATTTAAAAGACATTCATGAACGATTATAGAACCCAAATATTTTAAAGTATTAATTACTTGAATCTTGCTATTTTGTGAAGTAATAAACCCTATATCACCCATTTGACCGCCGGACTCGCCGTAAAAAGGCGTTTGATTGCTAACTAATAAAAACCGCTCACCTACTTCCTTAATATCATCTACTAACGAGTTATTTTTTATTAAAGCAATTACTGTGCCCTCAGTCTCATTAAGTGTATAACCTAGGAACTCGGTACTACCGAATTCCGCTTTTATATCAAACCAACGCTGATCGGTTTTAGATTCACCTGAACCGAGCCATGATTGTCGTGCACGTTCTTTTTGCTGTTGCATATTTTGGTCAAACCCTGCATGATCAACAGAAATTTGACGATTTTTTAAGATATCTTCAGTTAAATCAAGCGGGAAGCCGTAAGTGTCGTATAATTTAAATGCTATTTCTCCCGATAATTTACTACCGCTTGTTAAGGTTTTTACTTCTTCATCAAGTAATTTTAGACCACGTTCTAGGGTAGTTTTAAATCTAATTTCCTCTTGCTCTAAAATACTAGCAGTAAATTCTTCTGCTCTTTTTAGCTCAGGATAAGCATCACCCATTAAATCTACTAATTTCGGTAATAACTTATATATTAGCGGTTCTTTGCTACCGAGTATATGTGCATGTCTCATAGATCTACGCATAATGCGTCGTAAAACGTAGCCCCTTCCTTCGTTTGAAGGCATTATCCCGTCGGCAATTAAAAGGCTGCTGCTCGCAAGTGATCGGCAATTACTCGGTAAGAAAATTTAGCTTCGCCTTCGACCTTAACTTTTACTATATTTTCAGTGAAGTTTATTATTTCTTTAAATAAATCTATATCGTAATTATTATTTACATTTTGCATTACGGCGGTGATGCGTTCAAGCCCCATGCCGGTATCGATCGATTGTTGCGGTAGCGGAATTCTAGTATCTTTATTTGTCTGTTCATATTGCATAAATACCATATTCCAGATTTCAATAAAACGATCGCCGTCTTCATCTTTCGTGCCGGGCAAACCGCCTTTTACGTGTTCGCCGTGGTCATAAAAAATCTCCGAACACGGACCGCACGGACCGATATCACCCATTGACCAAAAATTATCATTTGTTTTAATTCTAATAATTCTCTCATCACTTAGATTAGCTATTTTCTGCCAGTATAAAGCCGCCTCATCGTCGCTATGGAAAACCGTTACATATAGCTTTTCTTTAGGTAATTCAAATTCTTTTGTTAGAAGATTCCAAGCATAATATATAGCTTGTTCTTTAAAATAATCACCGAAAGAAAAATTACCTAGCATTTCAAAAAATGTATGATGTCTTGCAGTATAGCCGACATTTTCAAGGTCGTTATGTTTGCCGCCGGCTCTAAGTGATTTCTGACTAGTCACGGCTGTTTTATAAGCTCTTTTTTCTTGTCCGGTAAAGACGTTTTTAAACTGCACCATACCGGAATTAACAAACATAAGGCTGGGGTCATTGTGAGGAATCAACGAACTAGCCGGTACATGAGTATGATTATTAGCAGTAAAGTAACTTATAAATTTACTTCTAACTTCTTCGGTGGTAAATTTAGTCATAATAAGATATTATTGAATATGCCTTTTGGGTATTTTCGATGTCATTCCTGCTTTTGAGTGTTATTGCACGGATGCTAGAATCGTCATTGTGAGCTGCATAAGGCATTGTTGCATGGCTCGAATTTTTGATGTCATTCTAGCTAAAAGCGGGAATCCAGAAAAAAACTTAAAATAAGCAAAATTATATAAAAATTCACTATATAATGCACTTAAATATTCTCTGGATTCCCGCTTTTAGCTAGAATGACATACTGCCGATTTATCGAGCCAGGCGACAACGCCTTATGTGCCTGCAGGAATGACATCAATGTTTAAGTTAATATCAATCACAACTTTTAAATTGTCCCGATATTAAGATTTCTTTATACCTAAATGATTATAAGCAGTATAGTAAAAAAATATAATTAATTATGTTTAATTTAAACAAACTACGAAATATGCAATTAAACACGCAATTTATTACAAAATTCTTGAATAATTTATTAACTAATGTAAAAGTGCGTTGGTTGTATAAAAAAAATATTGTTATTTTATTTGGCAGCAAAGGTGTTTTTCTTAGTGCTTTTATAAAAAATAAGTTAGTAGAAAGTTTATTTATTCCCTTTGCAGATTCGATAGATTTAAACTTATATAAAAGTTTTTTTCATAAATTTAAAAATTCCGATGTTTTTTTCTTACTTGACGGTCTTGATTGCAAAATGCGCCATGATTCAATACCTATATTGCAATCGATAGTAAAAACTAACCCTATCGAGCAATTTATTAACGGCTATTTTAATAAAGACGATATAATAGCACATTATGTTTATAAGAAGACTACGACACCGAACGAGCTTTGGTCTACTTTAATTATGTCTAGTCCTTATCAACCGCCTTTGAGCGACATAGGTGAATGTGTATTTGAAAACAAATCACTAACCTTTAAAGGAATTTATTTTTTAGCGTTAGAATTTAAAATTATCCTTGATAAAATAATAAAAAATACTCAGCAAAATAAATATGCCGATTATTTTCAGATCTGTGTATTTATTTTAGAAGCAAGCGGCATTAAATTTATTATAAAACATCAAGATAATATAATTTCTATGCGTACCTTCGAATATCCTCCCGATAAATCGGAGTCTTATATTCAAGGAATTATTGAACAAGAAATAAATGATTGTTTGTTATTATTTAAAAACTATATCGGTAACTTAAACAATGAAGCGTGTATAATTTTTATAGTAGAACCTGAATTACAAACTTTATTACAACAATCAAATTTTGAAAATCATCCTGTAATTTTCATCCCCGCAGATGGGATATTAAATGAAGTAAATTTAACCGCTAATAAATTCTTAGACGTTAATGTTAGCAAATTATTTATCAAATATAAAAATTTCCGAGCAACTAATATTTATTTAAAATCAATAGAAAAGCTTAACTTTATCGGCTCCCTAATATTTAAATTATTTAGTTTCGGTATGATTATATTGCTTATTATAGCAGGGGCTACTAAATACAAAACATTACGAAACAACAAAGCATCACTTTTTTTTAGTGAAAAATATTACGCAACGACCCAACAATATGATGAGGTAAAACGTAAATATCCTTACATTCAAAATACCACTAATTTAGCAGACTTATATGTGATAGAAAAATTATTGGAAGCACCGGTAACATTACCGTTTGATTTGTTAGAAAAATATATAACAACTTTAGGACCGCCTTTTCAGCTAAAAGAAATCACATGGGAATTGACTGACGTAGATAACATATTATTGATGTCTAAAAGATATTTAAATGTTAGCATTCTGCTTAATTTTATAACTACTAACTTATCGGTAACAGAATCTATAAACAAATTAAATGACCATATAAAACTTATCCAAGATACTATGACCGACAAAAATATTAAACTCAATATCACCGTATCTAAAGATAAAATAATTAATATATCCGGTAAGGTAGTAATACCGTTATTCATTAAATATAGCCAAAAAGGATAAGAATATGTTTACAAAATATATTATGTATTTAAAAAATTATATTTTTTTTCAATTTGTCGTATATTTTTTTTGTACTTCACTAATTATTATCCTAATACAAAGTCTTAAGCAAGAGTATAAGGACTCTACTATTAGGAAACAGAGTGCCCAAGAAGCTCTAACGGAAGAAACTTTAAAATTATATTCTATAGTTAATTCTAAAGGAGAGCTATTAGAAGCTTATACCAAATATGCCAATTTAAGTATTCATAAGAGAACCGACTGTTTAAACCATCATGAGCTTATACCGAAAATACAAAGTCTTGCCGATAAATATAAATTAGCTGAACCCATTGACGTAACTATCAATACAGTCTTCCTAAAAAATAATATTCAGGAATTTCAAGACGAGCATGAAAAAATTAATATAGATAATTATAGTGTGAATTTAAAATTTGCAGCCCAAGATTTCAATACGTTTTTACAAATATTTCGAGAAATTTATTCTTATATGCCGGTTAACACTATCGTAGCTTTTGTACGGGTACGTAACGAGGAAGTACTTACTCCTAAAACTATTTATAAACTTTCAACAGCAAAATCCCCTGATTTTATTTATGCTAAATTAACTATGTATATTAGAGAATTAGTATCAAAAGACTAACTATAAATAATATGATTATATTAAATAATATTAATTCTCAATTGTTTAAAAAAGATATTATGAATAATTTTATTGATAATATCTCGAGCCTTACATGTTCAACACTGGCAAATATTATTTCTATAGACTATGTAATAAGGCTTAACTCTAAACCTGATGCTAAAAAATATATTGCTTCTTGCATTCACAAATTAAAAACTTTTTTAGGTCATAAGGTCATAAACGACGATAGTTTTTCAGTAGCTTTAACGTTATTTGCCGTAGCTATTACACCTGAAGATACAAATACTGCTCATAAAGATAATATTTTAGAGCAATCGCAAGATATAGTGGCGGAGAATTTAGTAAATATTTATTTTAAAGATATGGTTATAAGCGATGCTGATAAAGTAGCAATTAAAGCAGTATTTAAGAATTTATTAAAGGAAAAAAATTCTAACAATA
Source organism: Rickettsia endosymbiont of Polydrusus tereticollis (assembly GCF_964026385.1). Taxonomy (NCBI): domain Bacteria; kingdom Pseudomonadati; phylum Pseudomonadota; class Alphaproteobacteria; order Rickettsiales; family Rickettsiaceae; genus Rickettsia; species Rickettsia endosymbiont of Polydrusus tereticollis. The sequence goes on from NZ_OZ032142.1 coordinate 30,882, forward strand.
TAATTAATTATATTCAATCTAATCCAGAATTATTTTGTAGCTCGGTAATGTATGCAATAAAGAAATATCAGAAGCAAGACGAGATAAATTTATATATAAAAAAAGAAATTGATAAAGTATTAGAAATTTCTTTAGAATTTACTAAAAAAAATAATACATTTAAACAAGCCGCCGGCAAAATTGCCAGTGCTATTTGTGCACTAGCCATCGGAGCAATTAGCATTGCAACAGCCGGTGCTACCTTTTCCCTCATAGTTATACCGACTTCTATTTTTGCTATAAAATACGCACCTCAAATCGGCGAAAAAATCGGCGAGTTGATTTTAAATAACGATTCGGTAATAAAGTCTAAAGAGAAAGAAATTAATGAATTCAAAACTGAAATTCAAAATAATAATCAAGCTTTTTTGGTGCAAGAAAAAGCAAAAGAGCGTAATAAAAATAAAGAAGTAGAAACTACAATTTCTCCTAACAAAATAAATCTTGCAAAGGAAAATATTAATAAAGTTAAAAAGCCGCAACATGAAAAACACAGATAGATCACTTGAAAATCCTACGTCATTACGAGCGACTAAAGGCGTTGTTGCTTGGCTCGAAAAAAGTGCTATATGTCATTCCCGCGAAGGCGGGAATCCAGAAAAATACTTAAAATAAGCAAAATTATATAAAGATTTACTATATAATGTGCTTAAATATTCTCTGGATTCCCGCCTTCGCGGGAATGACATCAAATCACGTCGGTACTTCGTACCTCCTCGCAATGACGAGGTAAAATCGATCCATACAATAACGCTTTCAGGATGACGGAAGATAGGCTCTACGATAACTTAGAATTTACACCGGTGTGGAAAGCTGTTATGCTATACAGCGTCATTCAGGAAGCTTGATACTGATACAAGCAAATTTTTCGGCATTCGCCTATGCTCACGTACTCTAACTCTAGTACGGTAGCTTAGCTCTTCCTCAAATTCATCTTGTCTGAAGCGATCGAGATTTAGCTGTAGTCAATTCTTTAAAATACAATTAATAGTTATTTATGAGTATAACAATCCATTCAACCGAAGATTTTCACAAGATGCGAGTAGCGGGGAAGTTGGCGGCTGAAACTTTAGATTTTATTACCGATTATGTAAATCCCGGAGTTACTACGAACACTTTGAATAACCTTTGTCATGATTTTATTATTGCGAGTGATGCTATTCCGGCACCTTTAAATTATAAAGGGTTTCCAAAATCGATTTGCACGTCGATAAATCACGTAGTATGTCACGGTATCCCAAACGATAAACCGCTAAGGAACGGCGATATAATTAACATTGATGTAACCGTAATTGTTGACGGATGGTATGGTGATACTAGTCGTATGTATTATGTCGGTGAGGTGGCGATTAAACCGAAGCGGCTTATTCAGGTTACCTATGATGCCATGATGAAAGGTATTGAAATAGTTAAGCCCGGTGTACATTTCGGTGATATAGGGCATGTTATCCAAACTTACGCCGAGAAGCATAATTATTCGGTGGTAAGAGATTATACGGGGCACGGTATCGGTCAAGTTTTTCATGACGAGCCGACTGTATTAAATTACGGAACTAAAGGCACGGGGGCAGTACTTAAAGAAGGTATGTTTTTTACTATTGAGCCGATGGTTAATGCCGGTCATTATGCTACGCATTTAAGCAAACTTGACGGCTGGACGGTTACCACCCGTGATAAATCTTTATCGGCGCAATTTGAACATACTATAGGAGTCACGAAAGACGGTTTTGAAATATTTACTATGTCGCCTAAAAATCTTTGTTTTCCTCCGTATGTGTAAACCGTCACCCTGTGGCTATGATGCTCTTGCTGCAGGGCTCGAATTTTCTATGTCATTCCCGCGAAGGCGGGAATCCAGAAAAAACACTTAAAATAAGCAAAATTATATAAAAATTTACTATATAATTCGCTTAAATATTCTCTGGATTCCCGCCTTCGCGGGAATGACATACTGCACTTTTTTCGAGCCATACAACAAGCTCGTCTACTATGGTCTTGCTGCATAGTCGGCGGGAACTCGATACGACACATATTTAATTAGAAATGCTATATGAAAAGTAACTTATATTTAAATAATTTTAATGTTTGGGATTTAACGTACGAAAATGATATTGAAAAAGTTGAGAGTCTTAACGAAGCTGCTGAAGATGATCCTAATCATATAAGACCGCATTATATAGGGCATCGAAAGCGAGTAAAGCAACGTCTTATTAATGCCGGCGGAGCATCGGGGTTTTCCGATTATGAGTTACTAGAACTGATATTATTTTCTGCTATCCCTCGCAAAGACGTAAAACCTTTAGCAAAAAAATTGTTGGAAAAATTTAAAAATCTTACTAATTTAATTAGCCTTGATAAGGATAAGTTACTCACTATAAGCGGTACAAATGAAAATTTATACGTTAATTTTGCGGTAATGCGTGAGTTAATCAATAGGGTATTAAAACAGAGAATAACGAATAAAAATATTATCGGGTCATGGGGAGCTTTAGTTGATTATTTGAAAGTTACAATGAGTAGTATGCCGTTAGAGCAGTTTCGTATATTATTCTTGAATAAAAAAAATATTTTAATTGCCGATGAAGTTTTAAGCCAGGGTACCATTGACCAGGCGGCAATATATCCACGGGAAATAATAAAACGAGCGTTATTTAACGAAGCGAGTGCAATTATATTAGTTCATAATCATCCAAGCGGTAGCTCCCAGCCTTCAAAAGCTGATATTGATACGACCCGTAAAATAGTAGAAACTTGCCATACCGTAAATATATCGGTACATGATCACGTTATTATAGCTAATAATGATTATTTTAGCTTCAAATCTAATATGTTATTATGACTTATATAAATAGCTATATATTATTATTCGTTTGTTCGATGGTAGCGACGAGTTTACTGACAAGGTTATTAATTCGCTATCTTGCTTCTTTGGGAGTGGTGGACGTACCAAGCAACCGTCGCTCACACGATAAAGTAACGCCGCGAGGGGGCGGGCTTGCTATCGTAATTGTCGTAACTATAGCTTTTAGTCTGTTTGAATATTTAACTACCGATGCACTTATTACTTCAATAAAAATTATCCCGCTGTTATTTGTTATTGCGGCAGTGTCGTTTTGGGATGATTTAAAACCTATATCCGCCTTTATTCGGCTAATAGTTCATTTAATTTGCTCTGCTTTTGCCGTTTTCTTTTTTTTATCGCCTGTAGTGTCGCTTGATTATGACCTACCTTTATATATCATTTTTACCTTAGCGGTTATTGCTTTAAGCGGTTTCACAAATATTTATAATTTTATGGACGGCATAGACGGTATTAGTTGTATGCAGTCGATTCATCTATCAATTACGATGTTGCTGTTATGCTATTTACAATCTTATGCAATCGCAAATCTATATTTTATAGTTACTTTAAGCACTATTATACTTGGCTGCTGTTCCGGTTTTTTGATATTTAATTGGCATCCGGCTAAGGTATTTTTAGGGGATATCGGCAGTATTAGCCTTGGCTTTTTAACAGGTCTTTGTTTGCTTTTACTTAGCTCTTCCGGCATCCATTTGTTTATCGCCTGTTTTATTGCGGTATTATATTATATTGCCGATGGCGGTCTCACTATCTTAATTAGACTTATTAATAAAGAAAAAATTTGGCAGCCTCATTTAAAACATTTTTTTCAAAAAGCGGTACAAAACGGTAAAACCCATAAGCAAGTAGTAAGCAGCGTTGCCGTCTGTAATATATTCTTAATGATATTGTCCGTGACTTCTTTATATTATCCTATTATATCTATTATGCTTGCTTTGGCGGTAATGTTACTCACTTTAGTTAAGTTATTAAAATGAAACCTATTAAAGATAATCTAGATTTAATTCTTAGACGAGTTTTAAATAAGCAACATCCGCTACTTGCTGAAATTGTGATTAATTGGCACAAAATTGTCGGCAGCACAATTAGTGCTAAAGCACGTCCTTTAAAAATAACCTCCAGCATACATAAAGGACAGAAAACAAATATACTTCATATACAAATAGAGAATTCTGCAGTCCATCCGGAAATTGCTTTTCAGCAAGAAATAATATTAGAACGCATTGCCATTTACTTAGGTTTCAAAGCAATACATAGTTTACGAATAATGGTTTATAAAAGCTCGGAATAATATCCAAACCGTCATGGTGAGAAACCATTGTTATATGGATAGAATTTTTGATGTCATTCTAGCTCAAGGCGGGAATGACATAGAACATGCTTTAACCTGTCCATGCTACAATGCCTGTGCCTCCTACAATGACGAGCTTCGATTATCCACTCAGGCGTCGCCTCCTTTTAATTCTTCATTTCTTCAAACGACAACATAATAACACAATAGATTAATGAAATTTAATAGTTGTATAAAAACTACAGATATTTTTATTAATTTCCTAAGCCTATTTTTCTAATAATTTATATAGACATAGCAAAATCACCACTATATATTACTGTACCTTAATATATTTTTAACAAAAATATAAAAATTTCTTAATAAACTTATCTAAGGTATAATCTCATGAACAACTCCCGGAAAATTCTTAATAAAATATTTAAAACAGGCTTAGTAACTGCCTCTAGCCTGACTTTGCTAATGGGTAACGGTGCATTTGCGGCGGCAGGGGGAGACCAGCGCCGGAAGCTAGACAAGCTAAAGAAAATGGATCTAATAAATCATCTGGCATAGGTAGGAAGGATCATAGAGAAATAAACATTGAAACAGGGAAAGGGCTAAGCGGTGAAAAGGATCATATACCTTTTATCCCCGGCTCTACACTACAATTAAATGATAGAACGGCTACTATTAATACCGGTAAGCAAGAAAATAATATATGTGCACTTGATTTACATGGGCAAAACGCTACCCTTAATGTGGAAAGAAATATTAAATTAGGCTCCGTGGTTAATACAACAGAAGGAGATAAAAAGCTTCAAGTCACAATTAATGATGGACAAGCTTTAACTTTAACCGGCACCGGCACAGACGATAATTTGAAATTTTTATCCGGTACTGAAGCAATGCCTAATAGTTATGATGCCCTGGGCAAGGTAACTTTAAAAGGAAACGCAGCAGAATTAGTGATAAATTCTGCCGATCGTAAGGAGATAACATTCGAAACGTCTATAAACGGTAAGAATAATAAGAACGGTAACTTAATTATTAATACACCGGCAGTATTTACTAAAAGCATCGGCAATCAACATTCCTTAAATGAAATAAACATTAACGCAACTACAGTTACGTTTAATGGAGCAGAAATTAAAGCCGATAAGGTTAACCTAACAACCGCTGAGTCAAGTTTTAATATTAACAATAAAGGCGTAGCAGTGTTAACCGGTGATGTAGATAATATTAGCGGACAAGACGGGAAGGGGCAATTAATTATAACAGGAGAAAATAGTCGAATAACCGGAAATATAGGAGCTACAAATTCACTGCAAGCGATAAGTATTGGGGAAGGTACAACTATTTTGCAAGGTCAGATAATTAAAGCTAAGTCAGTTGTTTTTGTTGCTGATAACTCTAGTTTGTATCTTGACAAGCAAGGAACAATATTAACCGGTAATATGTGTTTCGACGGCTACGATGCTAAGCTTTACGTTGCTGATGATATATTAATAAAGGGTAATCTAACAAACTATAATGATGAGAAAGTAGTAGGTGAAATTAACTTTCAGGGCAGTGGAGTAGTTCAAGGGAATATAGGTCAAAGAAATATAGAAGGTGAGGCATTAAAAGATATTAACATTCAAGGCGGCGATACAAAAATAGTTGAATTGCAGGGGGATGTTACCACGAAAAATTTGAGTTTTGTTCCTGCTAATGGACATGACGCCGGTATCGTGCAAATAGGCGGTGATTTAATAGCAGAAAATGTTATATTTGCTAACGGCAACGCTCAGGGCGGTATATTAGAATTTAACGGACAAAATGAAAACGGTTATACTTTTAGCAGTAAGATAGAAAACGGCGATAACGCCACGCTTAAAGTTAATACTTACGAACTTACGGCAAATGATGTAACTATCGGTGATATCAAAACAATTGATATCAAAGGTAACAATACCTTAATAATTGATGCTAATCTTGCGGATGTTAATTTGCTGGATAATGGTAATAAAATCAATTTTGAGGGAGAAGATTCTACATTAATACTAACTAATTCTAGTATTAATGATGATATGACTATAACACTCGCTAATACTCTTGATACGGGAAATAATAATTTGGGTCAAGTTGTAATAAATTCCGTAGAAGCCGGTAAGATATTAACTATTGCTAGTGCCGACAATATTACCCTTGGTACCGAGGCTCACAAATTAAAAAAATTAATTTTTATAGGTGCAGGAAGCATTGATATATATCCTGATATTTTTGCTACTAACATAAAGGTTGGTAATGCAGTAACCTTAGCTGACGGTAGAAACATTACCGGTGATGTTTTGGGTGATGCTAATAGTAGTATAGAGTTTTTAGGCGACGGCGAGATCAATGGCAAGATCGATGGTCTTAAAATGTTAAAGGTCGGTAAAGGAAACGTATTGCTCCAAGCAGACGATTATTATGTGATTAACGAGATTCAGGGAACCGGTACCAAGATGTTAACCTTACCGAAAAACTTTAACCCGGATATTGCATGAGATATAGGAGACAAAATCCTCGTAAAGCTGTATAATACTGGTATTTCATTAGAATAATACAAAGGATTTTGTCATGACAAATTGTATAGCATATAGTTACCAGTTTTCCAAAGTAAAAAATCGGACAATAGAGATAAATTTCACTGGAGGTGATATTAGTAGCGATGGAGGTGTGTTGTTATTAAGAGAAGCAGATAAAAGGCTTGGTATAACAGAGGAGCTTGCTAAAATATTTCCTGATAGACGAGATGGTAGTAAAATTACCCATAATATGGCAACAATGCTGAGGCAACGAATTTATGGTATTGCATTAGGTTATGAAGATTTAAATGACCACAATTATCTACGAAAATGTCCTGCTATGCAAACAGCTATGGAAACAATTGATGATATGGCAAGTAGTTCTACCTTATGTCGTATAGAAAACAATGCTGATAGACACTTTGCAATTAAAGTGCATGAACTAATGCTTGATAAATTTATTAAGTCTCATAAAATAGTACCAAAGCAGCTAATACTTGATTTTGATGCTACGGATGATGAAATTCATGGGCAACAGGAAGGTAAGTTTTATCATGGTTATTACGGTCATAATTGCTTTTTACCTTTGTATGTTTTTTGTGGAAAGCATCTGTTAGTTAGTTATCTTAGGACGTCAAAGCAGGATCAAGCAAAACATTCTTGGGCAATATTATCATTGTTAGTAAAACGTTTTCGCCAAGCTTGGCCAGAGGTAAAGATTATTTTTCGTGGTGATAGTGGATTTTGTCGTCATCAGATGTTTGATTGGTGTGATATTCATAATATAAAATATATTGTAGGAATGCCCCAAAATAACAGACTAAATGAGTTACTGAAACCTACAATGGAGAAGTCAAAAGCAGCATTTATTATAACCCAAGAAAAGCAACGTCTTTTTAGTGAGTTTCCATATAAGGCTGGTAGTTGGAGTCATGAACGTAGAATAATTGGTAAGGCAGAAATGACAATGCTTGGAGAAAATCCAAGGTATATAGTAACTAATTTATCAGATAAACCTGAAGATTTATACGACAAAGTTTACTGTGGTCGTGGTGATATGGAAAACCGTATAAAAGAGCAACAACTAGAATTATTTGCAGATCGTACTTCTTGTCATAGATGGTGGGCTAATCAGCTCAGAATGATTTTATCGGGTCTTGCATACACTTTAGTAGAATATATCAGAGGTAATTTATTACAAGGTAGTGCATTAGCAAAAGCACAAATAGGTACAATACGTTTAAAATTATTAAAAATTGGGGTAGTAATTATCCGTAATACTAGGCGTATTAAGTTTTTGTTATCTTCATCATATCCTTACCGACAGGTATGGAATCATGTGATGAAGAAATTAGCATTAGAATAACCTAGATTAGCACTGTTCCCGGTGCTTAGAAAAAATGGGGTAAGGGGCATTACATCTAAAATTTGAAAATAACGGCTTCAAAGCACTTTTTGGCAAAATTTTTACAAAAGTATCATTGCTAATATTATAAATTACTCAATTTCTTACTTTAAATCTCACTTCATGCAATATCCGGGTTAACCTAATCGGTGCTATTAACTCAACCGGCGGCGAGCCTTTAAAATTAAACTTCACTAACGGCGGTAGCATTAGCGGTGTGGTTGGGACGGCGGCAAATCCGGTCGGTGACATTACAACAAACGGTGTGACAAGTTTTAATAGTGCCATTAATAGTAACGGTAATATTACATTATCAAAAGGCTCGACAACAAAATTTGTCGGTAATATAACCGCAACGAATGTAATAGCCGACGATGCTGTTATAATGGCTACTGACGACCTTGCTTTTAATAGTGATTTAACCGGTAGCGGTACCACGATTAGTTTAGGTACTTCGCAAATAACATATACGGGGCAGGCTAATTTTTCAGATCAGTTAACTATTTTAGCAAATTATGATGCAGAAACCCAAGACTGTGGTAACATATTAATTACAGCCGGCAGTAAAATAGACTTATCGCAAGTAACGGATTTACAAATTAATTTTACTGCTCCTGCTATAGATATTACCCAGATAGATGAAAATACTAAATACCGGTTAATATCTTCGGAAGACGGCAACGGGCTAGTAGTTCTACCTATCGATAGAATTAATATTACCCTGAACGATCAACAAAATCGTTTTGTTAAATGGTTTATAGATGAGTCGTCACTGACTATATCTGCTGCTGATACATCTAAGGAAGTATTAAAGAAAGAGGTGAAAGAAATTCACGATCCGCTCGTGAAAGAAGCTATGGAAGCATTACTTAGCGATAATAATAATGATAAAGATGTAGTAGAAAAACATCAATATAGCCCTGCAGTTGGTGAAGTTGTAAATCAATTAGGTCGTGTTGATAAAGATAGGACGCCGGAAATAATAAAACCCCTGATCCAAAATAAGATCAATCCATCGACTGTCGTTCGTATACATACAAAAGTAAATAATATAGTGAACGCTACCCTAAATACGAGAATGAATAATTTTGTAGCAGAAGCGGCAGGTGATGAAACGGAAACAAAGCTTGGTGTATGGGTGAGTCCTTTTATCGGTAATAGTGAGCAGAAAATAAAAGGTGACGTGAATGATTACAAAGCCAAATCAAGAGGTGCTACCGTCGGATTTGACGGTTTTGTAACCGACGATTTGTTACTCGGCACATCTTATACTAGAGCTTATACGATAATGAAGCATAAAAACGATAAGCTCGGTGATGAAAATAGAGTTAAGAGCGATATTTACTCTTTATACGGCTTATATGACGTACCGAATAGTAATTTATTCTTTAGCGGTATTGCCTTATATAGTAATAGTTTAGTTAAAAATTATTCGCAACGTCCGGTGATATTGGCGGGCGGAGTAATGAGTTATCAAACGGCAATCGGCAAACATAGATCGCATTCTTATACCGGACAGATTTTGGCAGGGTATGATTATTTGTCTTCCCAAGCAGTAAACTTAAAGCCGATGATAGGTATTAGATATTCTAAATCTAGAGATGCTAGCTATCTTGAGACCGGTACTTCGTTCCAAAATTTAACGGTTAAAGGTGCAACTTCCGACTTAGTTGAAGGAATAGTTGGTTTTAGAGCTTCTAAAAACATCAATACCGGTCATATGATCCTAACTCCGGAATTATATAGTTTTGTTCATCGTCATTTTAAAGATAAATCACAGCTCGTTGATGCAAGGTTACCGGGCATGACAAATCCGTTCCCAAACAGTAAAATTAACCAGGCTAAAATTAGCTTTAATGTTGGGGGCGGTTTGACTGCTAAATATAAAATGATGGAGTATGGTATTAATTACAATGTTAACATTGCAAATAAATATCTTGCCCAACAAGGTAGCTTAAAAATTAGGGTGAATTTCTAGCCCGGATATTGCATGAAGTGAGATTTAAAGTAAGAAATTGAGTAATTTATAATATTAGCAATGATACTTTTGTAAAAATTTTGCCAAAAAGTGCTTTGAAGCCGTTATTTTCAAATTTTAGATGTAATGCCCCTTACCCCATTTTTTCTAAGCACCGGGAACAGTGCTAATCTAGGTTATTCTAATGCTAATTTCTTCATCACATGATTCCATACCTGTCGGTAAGGATATGATGAAGATAACAAAAACTTAATACGCCTAGTATTACGGATAATTACTACCCCAATTTTTAATAATTTTAAACGTATTGTACCTATTTGTGCTTTTGCTAATGCACTACCTTGTAATAAATTACCTCTGATATATTCTACTAAAGTGTATGCAAGACCCGATAAAATCATTCTGAGCTGATTAGCCCACCATCTATGACAAGAAGTACGATCTGCAAATAATTCTAGTTGTTGCTCTTTTATACGGTTTTCCATATCACCACGACCACAGTAAACTTTGTCGTATAAATCTTCAGGTTTATCTGATAAATTAGTTACTATATACCTTGGATTTTCTCCAAGCATTGTCATTTCTGCCTTACCAATTATTCTACGTTCATGACTCCAACTACCAGCCTTATATGGAAACTCACTAAAAAGACGTTGCTTTTCTTGGGTTATAATAAATGCTGCTTTTGACTTCTCCATTGTAGGTTTCAGTAACTCATTTAGTCTGTTATTTTGGGGCATTCCTACAATATATTTTATATTATGAATATCACACCAATCAAACATCTGATGACGACAAAATCCACTATCACCACGAAAAATAATCTTTACCTCTGGCCAAGCTTGGCGAAAACGTTTTACTAACAATGATAATATTGCCCAAGAATGTTTTGCTTGATCCTGCTTTGACGTCCTAAGATAACTAACTAACAGATGCTTTCCACAAAAAACATACAAAGGTAAAAAGCAATTATGACCGTAATAACCATGATAAAACTTACCTTCCTGTTGCCCATGAATTTCATCATCCGTAGCATCAAAATCAAGTATTAGCTGCTTTGGTACTATTTTATGAGACTTAATAAATTTATCAAGCATTAGTTCATGCACTTTAATTGCAAAGTGTCTATCAGCATTGTTTTCTATACGACATAAGGTAGAACTACTTGCCATATCATCAATTGTTTCCATAGCTGTTTGCATAGCAGGACATTTTCGTAGATAATTGTGGTCATTTAAATCTTCATAACCTAATGCAATACCATAAATTCGTTGCCTCAGCATTGTTGCCATATTATGGGTAATTTTACTACCATCTCGTCTATCAGGAAATATTTTAGCAAGCTCCTCTGTTATACCAAGCCTTTTATCTGCTTCTCTTAATAACAACACACCTCCATCGCTACTAATATCACCTCCAGTGAAATTTATCTCTATTGTCCGATTTTTTACTTTGGAAAACTGGTAACTATATGCTATACAATTTGTCATGACAAAATCCTTTGTATTATTCTAATGAAATACCAGTATTATACAGCTTTACGAGGATTTTGTCTCCTATATCTCATGCAATATCCGGGCTAGGTTCTGTGGGCATTGTTGCATGGATCGAATTTTTGCAAAGTGTACGGTGTCATACCGTGGCTTGACCTACTAGTGTACGAATGTTTAAATAAAGAGGTAAAAATCTGTCATTCCGTGGCTTGTCAGCGTTGTTGCATGGATTAAGAAAAGTGCTATATGTCATTCCTGCGAAAGCAGGAATCCAGAAAAAACACTTAAAATAAGTAAAATTATATAAAAATTTACTATATAATTTGCTTAAATATTCTCTGGATTCCCGCTTTTAGCTAGAATGACATCAAAAGTTCTAGCCATGCAACAACGCCCTTCATGGCTTCGCAATGACGGTTTTTGCAACGTTCGTACACTAGAGGACTTGATCACGGTATGACACCGTACTTGTAATAACCATAATACGGTAAATATTGTCGGGTAAATAAATGTCAAAAAAAATAGCTATTATCCTTTTCAATTTAGGCGGACCGGATAGTTTAAAATCGGTAAAGCCGTTTTTATTTAATTTATTTTACGATAAGGCAATTATTAACCTGCCGAATCCTTGGCGTTTTGTCATCGCTAAAATAATTTCTATCACGAGAAATAAAAAATCTCAAAAAATCTATTCGTTAATCGGTAATAAGTCGCCTTTACTAGCTGAAACGGAAGCTCAGAAATTAGCATTAACGAAGGAACTACAAAAAACTATAAAAGAAGATTTCAGTATTTTTATAGCCATGCGTTATTTTTCGCCGATATCGACAGAAGTAATTAAGCAAATAGAAAAATATGGACCGTCAGAGATAATTTTATTGCCGTTATATCCACAATTTTCAGCTACTACTACCGGTTCATCCGTTAAAGATTTTATAAATAATTTCAACGGCAATATTCCGATAAAAACGGTTTGTTGTTACCCAAGGCAAGCAGATTTTATAAAATCCCATGTTTCATTAATCAAAAAATATTTAGCAAATAAAGGTAATTTTCGTATATTGTTTTCGGCACATGGCTTGCCGGAAAAAATAATAACGGCAGGCGATCCTTATCAATGGCAAATAGAGGAAACCGTAAGGTTGGTAGTGAAGGAGTTAAATATCGATAATTTGGATTATAAAGTAACTTATCAAAGTAAAGTAGGACCGGTAAAGTGGTTAAAACCCAATACCGAAGATGAAATAGAGATAGCCGGAACGGTAAAGAAAAATTTAATAATAGTGCCTATTGCTTTCGTCTCCGAACATGTTGAAACTTTAGTAGAGCTTGATATAGAATATAAATTAATTGCAGATAAACACGGAATTGCTTATACTCGCATACCGACGCTTAGAGTAAATAAAAATTTTATTAATGGTTTAACAAAAATAGTATTAGGATTAATTAATGCTAAACCTAATAAACAAGTTAATAATTTAATAATAAGTGCCGAGGGTAAAAAAATATGCCCCGAAAACTTTACAATGTGTTTGTGTAAGAAATAATATTAGAAGTAAGGCTGGATTCCCGCTTTTGCGGGAATGACACCGAGCATGCTTAACCAAAAAAGTATTAAAAAATGGCAAGTTATTATTTATGGTTTAAATCAATTCATCTAATATCTGCGATATCTTGGATGCTAGGATTGTTATATTTACCGCGACTGTATATCTATCACACTAGGGCAAAAATCGGTGGAGAGGCAGATAAAATGCTGCAATTAATGGAAAAGAACCTAATACGGATTATTATGAATCCAGCCATGATCAGCACCTTTATTTTCGGTATCATAAATGCTTATATTTACGGAATAGTTGCACTAGGTGTTTGGTTTCATGTTAAAATGCTGGCTGTCGTAATTTTAACTATTTTTCACGGGCTACTTGCCAGGTGGCGGAAAGATTTTGCCGACGGCAAAAATACCCACTCCGAAAAATTTTATCGTCTTGTTAATGAGATTCCCACACTTTGTATGGTTGTAGCCGTCACTATGGTAGTAGTGAAACCGTTTGAGTAGAGTTCTTTAGTGTAATTCGGATAGCCTGGATTACTGCGTCGGTACTATGATGCCTCCGGCGTTGTTGGATGGCTCGAATTTTTGATGTCATTCCCGCGAAAGCGGGAATCCAGAAAAAACACTTAAAATAAGTAAAATTATATAAAAATTTACTATATAATTCGCTTAAATATTCTCTGGATTCCCGCTTTCGCGGGAATGACACACGACAATTTTTTAGAGCTATGCAACAAACACTTTCATTCGCTCGCAATGAGTTAAGTTATCCACACAAGAACCGCAATTTTAATTACTTAAGCCGTTATTTTGGTTTGTTTTTATCTAGCTTATCCGAGGAAGGGCTATTTGCTTGATTTTCTTCTACAATTGAGATTTTTTTCTTATATTTTTGTTGTTCGATTAAAAAACTTTGTGCTTCTTGTGATAAACTATTATATAAATCACATTTTTTCTTGTTAATCGCCACTATTTCTTCCCTATATTTTCTTATTTCTGTGCGTATTTCCGGCTTAATACTACCTGCATAAGCCTGAAAATCATCTATTATTTTTTGTGATGCATCAGTGTTATTTGCCGACGCCTTCGCTGAATCTGCTTTTGTTAAATCTGTTTTCGGCAGTGTAGAATTAGGCAACTCAGCAAAGCTATTTACATTTGATAATAATATTGTCAAAATAGCGACACTTACGGCTTTGTTTTTCATCATATAAATCTCTTTATAATATTTAAAAAATTGCAAAAATTTAAAAATACAGTTATACTTTAAGAATAATTAATAATACACCATGATTACATCGTATAGTCAATTAAAAGATACTTTTAAAGTTTTTTTTAATATTAAATATCGTGATATTGAAATTTTTGAAGAATTTTTTGCAGAAAGTGCTAGTGCTACGTCGATGTGCGAAATCAAATCCGATACTATTGAATCAAAGCCTGATGATATTTGGAATTTTGAGGCTTATTATAACCGCAAACCTAATTTGTCACTATTAAAAAAACAAATTCAGGAATTAGCAAAACATAATAATCTTGAAACTATCAAGGATATTTACCTAGAAAGAATCGAGGATAAGGATTGGGTAGCGTTTTATCAAAGCCAATTGACCCCAATAGAAACAAAGCGTTTTTTTATTAGCACAAAATTACATTTAGATAAATGTCCTAAAGGTAAAACCTCGCTACTTATTGAAGCTTCAAGAGCCTTTGGAACGGGGCAGCACGAAACCACTTTAGGATGCCTTGAGGCTATTGAGCAGCTAGCGGATACGCAAATGCGTAAAATATTAGATATCGGCACAGGCACGGGGATATTATCTTTTGCAGCCGAAAAACTTTGGTCGGAAGCACAAATTTTTGCCTGCGATATTGATAAAATAGCGATAGAAATAGCTAAGGAAAATGCTAAATTTAATGACTCTAACCCGGATATTGCATGAGATATAGGAGACAAAATCCTCGTAAAGCTGTATAATACTGGTATTTCATTAGAATAATACAAAGGATTTTGTCATGACAAATTGTATAGCATATAGTTACCAGTTTTCCAAAGTAAAAAATCGGACAATAGAGATAAATTTCACTGGAGGTGATATTAGTAGCGATGGAGGTGTGTTGTTATTAAGAGAAGCAGATAAAAGGCTTGGTATAACAGAGGAGCTTGCTAAAATATTTCCTGATAGACGAGATGGTAGTAAAATTACCCATAATATGGCAACAATGCTGAGGCAACGAATTTATGGTATTGCATTAGGTTATGAAGATTTAAATGACCACAATTATCTACGAAAATGTCCTGCTATGCAAACAGCTATGGAAACAATTGATGATATGGCAAGTAGTTCTACCTTATGTCGTATAGAAAACAATGCTGATAGACACTTTGCAATTAAAGTGCATGAACTAATGCTTGATAAATTTATTAAGTCTCATAAAATAGTACCAAAGCAGCTAATACTTGATTTTGATGCTACGGATGATGAAATTCATGGGCAACAGGAAGGTAAGTTTTATCATGGTTATTACGGTCATAATTGCTTTTTACCTTTGTATGTTTTTTGTGGAAAGCATCTGTTAGTTAGTTATCTTAGGACGTCAAAGCAGGATCAAGCAAAACATTCTTGGGCAATATTATCATTGTTAGTAAAACGTTTTCGCCAAGCTTGGCCAGAGGTAAAGATTATTTTTCGTGGTGATAGTGGATTTTGTCGTCATCAGATGTTTGATTGGTGTGATATTCATAATATAAAATATATTGTAGGAATGCCCCAAAATAACAGACTAAATGAGTTACTGAAACCTACAATGGAGAAGTCAAAAGCAGCATTTATTATAACCCAAGAAAAGCAACGTCTTTTTAGTGAGTTTCCATATAAGGCTGGTAGTTGGAGTCATGAACGTAGAATAATTGGTAAGGCAGAAATGACAATGCTTGGAGAAAATCCAAGGTATATAGTAACTAATTTATCAGATAAACCTGAAGATTTATACGACAAAGTTTACTGTGGTCGTGGTGATATGGAAAACCGTATAAAAGAGCAACAACTAGAATTATTTGCAGATCGTACTTCTTGTCATAGATGGTGGGCTAATCAGCTCAGAATGATTTTATCGGGTCTTGCATACACTTTAGTAGAATATATCAGAGGTAATTTATTACAAGGTAGTGCATTAGCAAAAGCACAAATAGGTACAATACGTTTAAAATTATTAAAAATTGGGGTAGTAATTATCCGTAATACTAGGCGTATTAAGTTTTTGTTATCTTCATCATATCCTTACCGACAGGTATGGAATCATGTGATGAAGAAATTAGCATTAGAATAACCTAGATTAGCACTGTTCCCGGTGCTTAGAAAAAATGGGGTAAGGGGCATTACATCTAAAATTTGAAAATAACGGCTTCAAAGCACTTTTTGGCAAAATTTTTACAAAAGTATCATTGCTAATATTATAAATTACTCAATTTCTTACTTTAAATCTCACTTCATGCAATATCCGGGCTAAGGTAATTTTTTATAAAAATAGTGAAGATAAAATTTTACTTTCTAAACATAAAAATACTAAATTTGACTTAATTATCGGTAATATTTTAGCGTCGCCGTTAATTGAATTATCGAGCCAAATCGGCTCAATAATTGAAGTTGGAGGATATCTGATATTATCGGGATTTCTTGATTATCAAATGGAACACGTTAAAGATGCTTATCAAGCAATAGGGTTTGAGCCTAAAAAAAATTATACGTAAGAATAATTGGGTGATATTAATATTGCAATTTACAGGTAAATAATCATTGGAATTGACTTTTTTAATATATATCAGTATAATACTGATCGATTTTAACAGGGAATTTAAGAGGAAAATTTAAACTTATGAGTACCACAAAAAGTGATGCCGACAAAAATAATAATTATATTTCAGAGCTTAGAAGAATAATTTGGCCGATTGAGTGGCATGAAAACAAAAAATTCTTGCCGATGGCTTTTATGATGTTTTGTATTTTATTAAACTATTCGACACTTCGTTCGATTAAAGACGGTTTTGTAGTAACCGCTATCGGGCCTGAAGCTATAAGCTTCTTGAAAACCTATATAGTTTTGCCGTCGGCGGTGCTTGCCATGATAATCTACGTCAAGCTCTGTGATATTTTAAAACAAGAAAATGTTTTTTATACGGTAACATTATTCTTTTTAGTATATTTTGTGCTGTTTGCTTTTGTTTTATATCCGTATCCTGATTTAATTCATCCCAACCCTGAATATATAGCTTCTTTGAGCAGCAGCTACCCAAATTTTAAATGGTTTATTAGAATAATCGGCAAGTGGAGTTATGCATCTTTTTATGCAATGTCGGAACTTTGGGGAACATTAATGCTAAGCTTGCTATTTTGGCAATTTGCTAACCAAATTACTAAAACTGAAGAAGCAAGGCGTTTCTATTCAATGTTCGGGTTACTTGCTAATTTGGCTTTGCCTCTTACTTCTTGGATTATCTTACATTTTTTAAATGAAAAAACTAAAATATTTGCCGAGCATTTAAAATTTACGCCTTTATTTATGATAATGATAGCAAGTAGTTTTGTTATTCTATTGTTATATAGATGGATGAACAAGAACGTTCTTACCGATCCAAGGCTTTACGATCCTGCTCTTGTTAAAGAGAAAAAAGGTAAAGCAAAATTGTCGTTAGTCGAAAGCTTTAAAATGATTTTTGCTTCTAAATATATCGGTTTTATTGCACTGTTACTTATAGCTTACAGTGTTTCGGTAAATTTGGTAGAAGGTGTTTGGAAATCAAAAGTTTATCAATTACACCCAACAAAAGAAGCCTATACGATGTATATGGGGCAATTCCAAGCTTATCAAGGTTGGGCAGCAATTGCTTTCATGATTATAGGGAGTAATATTTTAAGAAAAGTATCATGGATGACGGCAGCAATGATAACGCCTTTAATGATGTTAATTACCGGTATTGCTTTCTTTGTTTTTATTTTCTTCGACAATGTTATTGCTATGCATCTCACCGGTGTGTTGGCTTCGGGACCGCTTGCATTAGCGGTTATGATCGGTATGATTCAAAATGTTTTAAGTAAAAGCGTGAAATATTCGTTATTTGACGCCACTAAAAATATGGCATATATACCGCTTGATAAAGATTTAAGAGTAAAAGGGCAAGCTGCCGTTGAGGTTATAGGCGGGAGGCTTGGTAAATCAGGAGGGGCGGTTATTCAATCGACTTTCTTTATTTTATTTCCGGCTTTTGGCTTTGTTGAAGCAACACCGTTTTTTGCCTCTATATTTTTTATAATAGTAATATTATGGTTATATGCGGTTAAAGGTTTAAATACACAATATCAAACTTTGATAGCTACTAAATAATTGTTTATAGCTAGGTCTGTGAAGGAGAAACGAACTTCGTTGCATGGTTGCCGGAATCGTCATGGCTCGAATTTTTGATGTCATTCCCGCGCAGGCGGGAATCCAGAAAAAACACTTAAAATAAGCAAAATTATATAAAAATTTACTACATAATTCGCTTAAATATTCTCTGGATTCCCGCCTTCGCGGGAATGACATACAGCACTTTTTTAGAGCCATGCAACAATACCGACTTGATCACGGTATGACACTGTATAATGATATTTTTCTTTTTTAATTATTAAGTTGCATAGCATGAATACGAAATCTAAAGCTAAAAGCCCAAGAACACCGTTCGTGAAGAACTATAATAACTGGCGTGTGAGAATTTTGTATTCTATCATTATCGGTTATGCAACTTTTTATTTTTGTCGACAAAATTTTAGTATAGCAACACCTGCTTTAATAAACTATTTTGGCATTACAAAAACTCAAATCGGCTGGATATTAACAGCGTCCTCTATAACTTACGGTGTTAGTAAGTTTTGTAACGGTTTTATTAGTGACAGGGCTAACGCTCGTATATTTATGGTGTCCGGGCTTTTAGTCGTAGGTATTATTACTATAGCCTTAGGTTTTGCCGATTCCTTAATAGTAATCGGTATTTTATGGATTATAAGCAGTTGGTTTCAGTCAATGGGTTGGCCTCCGGCAACACGCATGTTAACGCATTGGTTTGCACCCAAAGAGCTTGGAACTAAATGGGCCTTAGGTGCTACTTCTAATCAAATAGGCGGTGCCCTTGCAATGGTAATTTGCGGTTATTTAGTTGAAAGTTACGGTTGGAGGGCAGCATTTTTCGTACCGGGAATAATTGCCTGTCTAGTTTCGTTATTTTTATTTAATCGTTTGCGGAACTCTCCGAAAGAAGTAGGGCTTCCGACGGTTGAAGAGTATAAGGAAGGTGAAATTCAAACATTAAATGATTATGAACGTTTATTAACGCCTGCCTTACTTAAAATGGTGTTCGGTAACAAATTAATTTGGTATGTTTGCTTAGCGAATATGTTTGTTTATATCATACGTTCGGGGATAATTTATTGGGCACCGACATTTTTATTGCAGTTAAAAAATATAAGCCTTGCAAATGCAGGCTGGCAGATAGGTTTTTATGAGGTAATCGGCATACCCGGGGCTATTATTGCCGGTTCAATGTCCGATAAATTATTTCAAGGACGTCGCGGTCCTGTCGGGGCAATATATATGTTGATCCTTAGTATTACGCTTATTTTATTTTGGCAGATTCCTATGCAAAGTGAAATATTAAGTATTGCAATTCTTGCTTTAATCGGTTTTTTTGTATCCGGTCCTCAGTTATTAGTAGGAGTTGCCGCTGCTGACTTTAGTACTCGGCAAGCTGTCGGCACCGCTAACGGCTTTTCCGGTTTGTTCGGCTATCTAGGAGCGGCGATTGCTGGAGTAGGTGTCGGATGGATAAGTGATAATTGGGGCTGGGACGGTGTATTTATATTTTTTAGTATATCGGCCTTTTTAGGAGCGTGTTTGTTTGCTTTAACATGGAATCATTCTGCTAATACATCAAAAAAAACAGCCGTCAAAATAAAATTTTAATAAACTATAAAAAAGGTTAATAATGACAATCGAATATACTTTTTCAATGATTAAACCGGATGCTACAAAAAGAAATTTAACCGGTCAACTTAACGCTTATTTAGAAAAAGCCGGTTTAAAAATTGTAGCACAAAAAATGACTATTTTAACAAAATATCAAGCTGAGTGTTTTTATGATGAACATAGAACAAGACCATTTTTTAATAGCTTAGTTGAATATATTACTTCCGGTCCGGTAGTGCTGCAAGTCCTTAAAGGCAGTAATGCTATTACTTTAAATCGTAAGGTTATGGGAGCTACTAATCCAAATGAGGCGGAAATCGGCACCATTAGGAAAGATCTCGGTGAATCAATTGAAGCTAATAGTATTCATGGTTCCGATAATCAAGATAGTGCTAAAAGAGAAATAAAATTTTTCTTTGCTAAAAATGAAATTATAGAATAACTTAATGCTTGAATATGACGTAATAGTTATCGGAGCAGGGCATGCCGGTGCGGAAGCCGCTTCTGCTTCGGCACGTCTTGGCGTTACTACGCTTTTAATTACGTTAAAACCGGAAAATCTTGGTGAAATGTCTTGTAATCCTGCAATCGGCGGGATTGCTAAAGGTACTTTAGTTAAAGAAGTTGATGCTCTTGACGGTTTAATGGGAAGAGTTATAGACCAGGCAGGCATACATTATAAAATGCTGAACGAAACCAAAGGACCGGCGGTGTGGGGACCTCGTGCTCAGGCTGATCGCAAGCTTTATAAAAAAGCAATGCAAGCCGCATTAACAGACCATGAAAATTTAACCTTACTTTATAACTCGGTAGAGGATATTGAAACTAAGAATGAGGAAGTACAAGCCGTCATTTTAAAAAACGGTAAAAAAATTCTATGTAAAAAAGTTATTCTTACAACAGGAACATTTTTGTCGGGTCTTATTCATATAGGGCAAGAGAAAATTCCAGCCGGTAGAGTCGATGAAGAACCTTCTTACGGCTTATCTACTACATTAAAAAAAATAGGGTTTAAGCTTGGTAGGTTAAAAACAGGTACGCCGCCACGAATTGACGGACGCACCATTGACTATAGTAAAGTTGAGCTTCAACCGGGAGATAAAATCCCTCGTCCTTTTTCTGAGTTAATTACTAATATTCAAGTTCCTCAAATAAATTGCTACATCACCAAAACCACTAGCAAAACGCATGATATTATCAGAAATAATTTAGATAAATCTGCTATGTATTCAGGTCAAATAGAAGGTACGGGTCCTAGATATTGCCCTTCCATTGAAGACAAGGTGGTTAGATTTAGTGCTAAATCTGAACATCGCATATTTTTAGAGCCTGAAGGTATAGATGATTATACAATTTATCCTAACGGTATTTCTACTTCATTACCAAAAGATGTTCAACTTGAATTAATAAAAACGATACCGGGGTTTGAAAATGCTATAGTACTTCGCCCCGGTTATGCAATTGAATATGATTATGTCGATCCTCGAGAATTAAAAATTACCTTAGAAACCAAGAAAATTATAGGACTATATTTTGCCGGGCAAATTAACGGTACTACCGGCTATGAAGAAGCAGCGGGGCAAGGTATCATAGCCGGTATTAACGCTGCTTTAGCTGTAAAAAACCAAAAACCTTTTATATTAACTAGAGCAGATAGTTATATCGGAGTAATGATAGATGATTTAATAATGTTTGGTACCGTAGAGCCGTACAGGATGTTTACTTCAAGGTCGGAATATAGGTTGTCGGTAAGAGCGGATAATGCCGATTTACGACTAACACAATTAGGCCTAGATATTGGACTCACATCGAAAAAAAGAGAAGAAATATTTATAAAAAAACGTCAAGATATTGAAAAAGCAAAAATCCTAGCCGCTTCCTTATCCTTAACAACAAGTCAATTAGCAAAAAACGGTATATTAGTTGCTCAAGACGGAACATATAAATCAGTGTTGGATTTATTGGCAATGCCTAATTTTACTATAGACCAAGCGGTTAAAATTTTCCCTCAACTAGCAAGCATAACCGATAATATTTTACAATTTCTTTACATTGAATCAAAATACTCTTCATATTTAGTTAGGCAACAGGCAGATATACGGTTATTTAAGGAAGAAGAAACTTTATTAATCCCTCAAAATATTGATTATTCTCGAATATCGGGGTTATCTGTGGAAGTATGTGAGAAACTTACTTATCACAAACCTTTAACCGTCGGTATAGCACGAAGAATATCAGGAATAACGCCCGCAGCCATTACTGCTATTATAATTTATTTAAAAACTAAATACCGTGATTAAAAATTATGATTTTATTCCACGTGAAATAATTGAGAAACTAAAGGAATATCAAGGATTAGTATTAAAATGGAATAATACTATTAACCTTGTATCGCATAATAGTGTTGGAGATTTTTGGTTGCGTCATGTAATCGATTCTTTACAATTATTACAATATATTGATAATAAGGATATATGTTTAATTGATGTAGGTGCGGGAGCGGGTTTTCCCGGTATGGTATTATCAATAGCAGGGATAAAATCGGTGATTTTAATAGAATCGGATATTAGAAAATGTGTATTTTTAGAAAAAGCATCAAACATATCAGATAATAATGTTAAGGTAATCAACCAAAGAGTGGAAAAATCTGAGTTTGATTGTAATATATTAGTGTGTAGAGCTTTTGCTTCGTTGGGGATGATATTTAGCTATACTAAAAATATTACGATAAAAGAGAAATTTTTGCTATTAAAAGGGAAAAATTACCATGCAGAATTAGAAGAGACCAAAAAAAATTGGTCATTTGATTATTCTGTACATAAAAGTATTACGTCTGAGGAAGGTAAAGTATTAGAAATTCGTAATTTAGTGAAGATTACATGACCGTAAAAATAATTTCTATAGTAAATCAAAAAGGCGGAGTCGCTAAAACTACTACTACAGTAAATTTAGCAACCGCTTTTGCTGCTATGGAAAAAAAAATTTTAGTGGTAGATATTGACCCTCAAGGAAATAGCAGTACCGGTTTTGGTATTAATCAACGAGAGAGAAAAAATACTATTTATCAAGTATTAATCGGTTCGATTAAATTAGAAAATGCAATAATGTCTACAAACATTCCAAATTTAAATATAGTTACTTCGAATGCTAATTTATCGGCTGCAGAATTAGATTTGATGAATATGAAAGATAGAGAATATTTATTAGTAAATTTGCTTGAAGAGTCAAAAGCTTATTATGATTATATTATTATAGATTGTCCTCCATCGCTTAATTTGCTTACGATAAATGCTTTGGTAGCTGCGGATGAGGTATTGATCCCGATGCAATGTGACTTTTATTCGTTAGAGGGGCTCAGCCATTTACTAAAGACAATTGAAATTGTAGAAAAAAAATTAAACCCTAAAATAAAAATTGCCGGCATATTATTTACCATGTATGATAGACGCAATCGCTTAACTGAACAGGTGGAGGCAGATGTAAGGAAATATTTAGGGAAGCTAGTATTTAAAACAGTTATTCCTAGGAATATTAAATTATCTGAAGCACCGTCATACGGTCAGCCGGCGATTATTTATGACCATAAATGTTCAGGAGCTATTGCTTATATGCAGCTTACAAAAGAAATTTTAGGAAGGCACAATGAAAAATAAAGGATTAGGGAGAGGATTATCGTCATTACTTGGTGAAGAAGTTGTACCAAGTGCAAAAGATGAAATAATTCAAATTGTAAATATTGATAAAATTAAACCGAACGAGAATCAACCAAGGAAAAATTTTGAATATGATAAAATAAAAGAATTAGCTGACTCTATAGCAAATAACGGTTTATTACAGCCTATTATTATTAATCAAGATTATAAAATTATAGCCGGCGAACGACGTTGGCGAGCATGTAAACTAGCAAAAATTATTGACGTACCGGTAATTATAAAAAACTTAGACGATAAAGAAAGTATGGAGATATCTTTAATCGAAAATATACAGAGAGCAGAGTTATCTGTTATAGAGGAAGCTGAGGGGTTTAAGCATTTAGTAGAAAATTTTAATTATACAACAGAAATGTTGGCTGAAAAGCTTAGTAAAAGTCGAAGTCATATAGCAAATCTTTTAAGGTTAAATAAATTACCGCAGTCAATTAAAGATAAAGTAAATGAAGGAGTATTAAGCATGGGGCATGCTAGGTGTTTAGTAAATCATGAGCATGCGGAAGTAATAGCTGAGCATATAGTAGAACACGACCTTAATGTCCGTCAAACTGAAGAAATAGTTAGAAAATGGTCTAAAGATGAATATGTAAAATCACCGGATGATGATTATCGGGTTGGAAAGCGTTTTTTAAAAGAAGGTGATAAAAGTAATGATTTACAATTACTCGCAAAAACATTATCGGAAAGGTTTAATATAAAGGTAACAATAGAAAATTATTCAATAGGCGGGAGATTAATATTTCATTATAATAACCTAGAAGAACTAGACACAATTTTATTAAAGTTAAGTTAGGATATGAAATGAAAAATCATTTGTAGAATAACAAATTATCATACGGGTTTTGAAATTTACTATCAGCGAGCAATAAACCCTAAAAATACAATATTAGACATTTTAATCGGTGTTAAATAATAATATAAGGAACTAATAATCTATGTCATATCAATATGTTTATAAAATGGATGGTTTAAGTAAAACCGTCAACGGTAAACAAATTTTAAAAGAAACACGTTTATCATTTTTACCCGGGGCTAAAATTGGCATAATAGGTCCAAACGGTGCCGGTAAATCTACCCTGCTGAAAATCATGGCAGGAATTGATAAAGAATTTGACGGTAAGGCGTCTCCTGCCAATGGTATAAAAGTAGGTTATTTGCCTCAAGAGCCTCATCTTAATCCTAATAAAAATGTTTTTGATAATATTATGGAAGGGTTAAATGAGAAGAAAATACTTATTGATGAATTTAATGAAATAAGTAATAAATTTGCTAACGAAATGACCGATGAGCAAATGAATGAGTTGCTTACTAGGCAAGCAGATTTACAAGAAAAAATAGATGCTTGTGATGCATGGAATTTAGAGCGTGAAATAGATATTGCTATGCTAGCGTTACGTTGTCCGGCAAAAGAAGCTAATGTTGAAAAAATTTCCGGCGGTGAAAAAAGAAGAGTTGCGTTATGCAAATTGCTTTTAGAAAAACCGGATATGCTTTTACTTGATGAGCCGACAAACCATT
The DNA here is from genome assembly GCF_964026385.1 of Rickettsia endosymbiont of Polydrusus tereticollis. Classification (NCBI taxonomy): domain Bacteria; kingdom Pseudomonadati; phylum Pseudomonadota; class Alphaproteobacteria; order Rickettsiales; family Rickettsiaceae; genus Rickettsia; species Rickettsia endosymbiont of Polydrusus tereticollis. Next base: position 56,261 of record NZ_OZ032142.1, read on the forward strand.
TAGACGCAGAATCAGTTTCTTGGCTTGAAAACTACTTAAAAAATTATAAAGGTACCGTGGTAATTATTACCCACGATCGTTATTTTTTGGACAATGTCACGGAATGGATATTAGAAATTGATCGAGGAAATTGTGTGCCTTGGCAATCCAATTACACTAGTTGGCTTGAACAAAAACAAAAAAAACTCGCTCTAGAAAGTAAAGAGGAAGACGATAGGAAAAAACAACTTAATCGAGAGCTGGAGTGGATACGTCAAACGCCAAAAGCTAGACAATCAAAAAGCAAAGCACGTATTACCGCTTACCAAGAATTACTAACTAAACAACAAGAACAAGGAAACGGTACGGCTCAAATTATTATACCAAACGGTCCGCGTCTTGGAGATTTGGTTATAGAAGCTGACCATATAGCTAAAAAATTCGGTGATAAAATATTATTATCAGATTTCAGTTTTAAAGTTCCACGTGGCGCAATTGTCGGTATAGTTGGTCCGAACGGAGCAGGTAAATCAACTTTATTTAATATTATTACCGGAAAATTAGCATCGGACAACGGTTCTATTAAACTCGGTCAGACAGTTAAATTAGGTTATGTTGATCAGTCTCGAGATCACCTTAACGACAACAAAACCGTATGGGAAGAAATTTCCGAAGGATTAGACGAGTTACAACTTGGTAGTAGAATAGTAAAAAGTAGAGCTTATTGTGCAGCTTTTAATTTTAAAGGCGGTGATCAACAAAAAAAGGTTGGTCAGCTTTCCGGAGGAGAGCGTAATAGAGTACATATAGCAAAATTGTTAAAAGAAGGAGCGAATGTTATACTTCTTGATGAACCTTCAAATGATCTTGATCTTGATACTTTAAGAGCTTTGGAAGATGCTATTTTAGATTTTGCCGGCTGTGTTTTAGTAATTAGCCATGACCGTTGGTTTTTAGATAGGATAGCTACGCACATTATTGCTTATGATAAAGAAGGCGATGCTACTTGGTTTGAAGGAAATTACCAGGATTATCATGAGTATATGTTGCAAGCAACCGGACAAAACCTTATAAATCCTAAATATAAACATAAAAAATTAATTTAATGTCTTTAATAGTAATTATATTAGTAACGTTATTAGTAATAAAGCCAAAAGATATTCCTATAATTATGAAAAAAATCTATGAAATAAAGTCTTATTTTACTAATTTTCAAAAACAAACGATTTCTTATATTATAAACAACGATGATAATATATTAAACGAAGATATAGAACAATTAAACTTTTATTTGCAAAAGGTTATTAGTATGGACGGTCATTATGACGGAGATTACACTTTAAAAAAAGTAAAACATAAATATCATGCATTAATGAAAGAATATATTAACAAAGAAATACCGCAAAAGAAAGATGAATAATATAATGCCAAAGCATAATCACGTTGTATTAGTTGATGAACAAGATAATGTGCTAGGGATAGAGGACAAAGCTACTGTTCATAATTCTGCTACGCCGTTACATAGAGGTTTTTCAGTTTTTCTTTTTAATAATAAAAAAGAATTGTTAATACAAAAAAGAAACCCCAATAAAAAAACTTGGCCGGCATTCTGGTCAAATAGTTTTTGCGGTCACCCGAGGCTTAACGAAACATATGAAGATGGGGTGTATAGACACGGTAAGTTTGAATTAGGTATGACCTTACAAAAATTATATTTTATAGATAGTTATCGTTACAAATTTGCCTTAAATAATATTATAGAGAATGAAATATGTCCAATTTATTTAGCTTTGTCAAATGATGATATAAGAATAAATAAAGATGAAGTTGAAGAAATAAAATTATTTCAATGGAACGATTTTTTAGTTTATTTAAAAGAATCTTTGCCAAATTTTACTCCTTGGTGTATCGAAGAAATAAATATATTAGAAAAAAGCAATATATTTAAGAAATTTATGGATTCAACTTTATAATTATAGTATAAACACACCAAACGTCATTGCGAAGCCACGAAGTGGCTGTGGCAATCCAGGAAAATAATAGTCATCCTGAATTTATTTCAGGATCTACTATACGAGATGCACAAAACTTGTTCAGCATGACAAAAACTGGATGGCCACGACGCCAAGAGGCGTCTCGCCATGACGATTTCGGAAGCCTTACAAGAATGCATAGAACATGCTTTAAACCTTATCCACATAACAATACTATCCATAATCGGGGTCATAGCTCAGTTGGTAGAGTGCTTGGCTGGCAGCCAAGAGGTCGGGGGTTCGAGGCCCCCTGATTCCACCAGTTCCTATCGGGCTTTCAAAGGGTCTTGCAAAATTCTTCTTTTACAAAACTATAATCACTTTTTCCATCTATTGTGAAACCAAAACCATTGTCCGGGGTTTTGTTTAACCCATTCTCCCAAAATTTGATTAATATTTAGCATTATATTATAGTAATCAACTTTATCATCACCTGTTTGCTGAAACATAAGGGGGGGATGAATTATTGCTTTAAAATGACTACCCCGTGTTCGGACTATCTGACACGGTATAATCGGATATTTAAATTGCAGAGCAATTTTAGCAATGGCGTGCGGAGTCATGGCAGGAGTTCCTAGAAACGGCACTTCTATACCGTCATTCATTTTTTGATCGACAAGCATAGCAATAGCATCGCCTTGCTTTATCGCATTAATTAAACCTCTGCTTCCTTCTGCTCCTTTTGGAATCAACTTTAATTTATCGCTACTGCGAATTTCATTAATTAACCGATTAACATACGGATTGTTAGCTTTACGGTATATTATAGAAAATTTAGGGTAAAATTTATGGATAAGTTTAAGTGCAATATCCCAATTGGCAAAATGACCGGTAAATAATAAAAACGGTTGTCCGGCTTTTCTAAATTCATCTATATTTTCTGTGCCGATTATTTCAATTCTTTGCAATAATTCTTGTTCGGACATAGTGCTAATATATGGGAATTCACCGATAAAACGACCGAAATTATCCCAAGTTTGATCGATAATATTCTCGATATCAAGACTATCTCCAAAAACAGCATGAATATTTTTTCGAGCAATTTTATTAACGGCAAGTAATATGCCGATTTTTCTGGCTATAAAGCTACAGATATTTCCGGCTCGATCAATACCGAATAGGCTTAATATTTTCATTGCCGTAATAACAACAAAATATTCAAATAAATATCTAATATTTTTTAAAAATTTTTGCATAAATTAAATTAGTTAATTTTTCCGGCTTATCAATAGATAGCTCCACATCGCAACAAATTATTTCAGTATCTGGATCCTTCAAAGATGAAAGCTTAACGTAATCTTTTCTGGTAGTGATAAGCACGGCGTTATGTTTTTTTGCGTTTGCAAGCAAATTTTCTAAATCTTTCTTCGAATAATTATAATGATCAGGAAAAATTTGACATCCGGCTAGCGTTAAATCATAATTTTTTAGAGTGAGAAAAAAACGCTCCGGATTGCCGATACCGCTAAAGGCAAAGTAATTTTTTGTTTTGTCTATTTTTTTTAAGAGGATAATTTTCGCTTGCACTATAGCAGCATAAGGCGTTAAAATATTAGGTAGCTTCCAATTTTCAGCACTTATTGCCATAATTAAATCAGCAGTTGCTAGAGCTTTCTCTGGATATTCCCGCAAAGGTCCCGCCGGAATTAAAAAGCCGTTACCGAAAAGTCTATGAGCGTCAACTGCTAAAATAGTACAATCCTTGTGAAAATTAGGATTTTGTAAGAAATCATCAACTATGATTACACTAGGTTTAATGTCATTAATTAAAGGAATGATTTGCTGAATTTTCTTGGTAGCAATAACCGTGCCGTACTCGGATAATATTAATGATTCATCCCCCACCTCTATAGCAGTATGGTGCTTTCTTACTATAGTTGCCGTAACAAGGCTGCTGCCGTAAGCTTTAGTAATAATAACAAATTTTATATTTTGTGCCGATAATAATTTTGCTAAGTGAATAACTATTTGCGTTTTACCCGTCCCCCCGACACTAATATTACCGACGCAGATTACCTTAGCAGGAAAAATAACGGTCTGTGCAAAAAATTTCCTTAAAGAACTTATAAATAAATATATAAGGCTAAATGACCATAATAGATAAGCAATAATATTTCTACTTTGCCAGAATTTAGGATATAAAAGCTTAATCATCGGTTGTTTTAACTATTCCCGCAATAATACGACATTTTAACAGACTCTAACATTTATAGCAATGTGATATAAAATCAAACGGGTTAATAGGCTTATTATCTAATAAAATTTCAAAATGTAAATGTTCGCCCGTCGCATTGCCGCTTCTGCCTTGGATTCCGATAAGCTGCCCTCTTGTTATGCGGCATCCCTCTTTAATATGTATTTCCTTTAGATGGGCATATTTAGTGGTAATTTTACGAAAGTGCTTAATTTCTATAAAATTGCCGTAGTCACGAACTCTTGCGACTTTAGTAACGACTCCGCTTGCCGCTGCATAGACCGATGACGATTTTTTAGCTTGTAAATCAATACCTCTATGAAAACAATTTTTCTTTCTTTTCTTTTTATGAGGGCTTTTGCGGGGACCGTAATGGCTGGTAACTTTTGCCTCGTATTCCGGTGTCATCAAAGGTATAGAACTAATTATTTTATCAATTTTTAAAAGTTCGGATATATTATTTTTTTGAGCGGTGATATTATAGCTTTTTGCAAAGTAACGAGCTTCAGCACTAGAGAGGAATTTATATTTTATCTGTAATTGCGATAATAAATCCTTGATCATGACTATTTTCGTACCGGCAGCTTGATTAAACTCTTGTGGCTTTCTATTGTGAAATTTTTGTAAGAAAATTTTATTTTGATTAGGATTATTAATTATTACCACTAGATTTTTAGCATATAAACATTTTGTCTTACCGGCGTTATTAGCAAGGTCATACTGCACGACTAATTCGGCATGATTTATTTTATATTTTTTTTCTAATTCACGGGTAGTAGTAGCAAGTAAAGTTTTATCTAGAGATAAATTAAAGCAATTGCATCCTTGAATAAAAAATACAATTAATAGCAATAGATAATTTTTATACTTTAATCGCATTATAAATAATTATAAGTGAATTTTAGATTTAAGGCATTAGTTAGGTAATCACTTAATTGCATTATGTCACCTTTAATATTAGGTGGGTTAATTGTCATCAACCCACATTTTACCATATTTTTATCGGAATGTAGAAGCTCATATTCAATAATAAGCGTTTCTTTGAAACCTATCAGCTTATAATTGTGATAAAAATCCCGAACCAAAGTCCGATCTTTAATTGGATACCAAATAAGAACACAGTTATTAAGTGTACGGGATTTTATTGCCGTTATTACTTCTAATAGCTTATCAAATTCATTTTTTACTTCAAAAGGTGGATCGAGAAAAATTAAACCTCTTTTTTCTTTAAAAGGAACAAACGCTTTCACGGCTTTATAGGCATCTAAATTATGTATATTTGCGGTTTCTCCTAATAAATTCTTTAAGCTTAAATAATCTGCCGGGTGAAGTTCAGAGGCAATTAAACGATCGTGCGGTCTTAATAGTTTAGTAATTATTAAAGGTGAACCGGGGTAATGGTCTGTAGAAATCGTATTTACTATATCTAAAAAGATTTGTAAAATATGCGGTAAGTCGGCAACAGACTCCGTAAAGCTCTGTAATTTTTTTATGCCGGTTATGCTCTCGGAAGTTTTTTGAGCTGCTGCTAAATTAAGGTCATAAATACCGATTCCGGCAAAACCATCCAAAACTGCAAAAGGTTTTTCTTTTTTCTTTAGTTGCTCTAAGATTGCAATTAGTATTAAATGCTTTACGACATCGGCAAAATTCCCTGCATGGTAAATATGGCGATAATTCATACGATATTTCGATTAATTTTAAGAATTGGTCTAAATCGTTATTGTGATGGGGCAATGTCTGCCTTGATACTTCAAATGTTATGGCTCACCGCTGTAGGCATTGTTGTATGGCTCGAATTTTTGATGTCATTCTAGCTAAAGGCGGGAATCCAGAAAAATTAAACTAAAAGTATATAACTTGCAATTATATAGAAAAAAGCCTTATAAGCTAAGGCTTTTTAGCCTGGATTCCTGCCTTCGCAGGAATGACATCCTTATTATTAGATTTTGTAGTAAGCTCTAACCATTCTTGTTCGTCGATAATTTTAATATTTAACTCTTTAGCTTTTTTTAATTTACTACCGGCATCGTCACCTGCAATTACTAAATCGGTAGAAGCCGAGACACTAGCCGTTACTTTTGCACCTAATTTCTCTGCTTGAGCTTTTGCTTCGGCTCTTGAAAGAGTCGGCAGTGAGCCGGTAAATACTAATACTTTACCGCTTAAATTGCTTTGTTTAATATGCTCTTGATAATCTTCAATAGTTAACACTTCGCCAAGTTTACGGATAAGGTCAATATTTTCTTTAACATCAAAAAAATCAATAATATCTACTAAAATTTTATCGCCCACACCTTCTAAATTATTTAGCTTTTGATAGATATCCGTATCACCTTCGGCAAGTGAGGTCATTTGCGTTATAAAGTTATTATAAGTTTGAAATTCTCGAGCTAGTAGCTTGGCATTTTGCTCGCCGATATGTCTGATACCCAAAGAATATATAAACCTTGCTAAGCTAACATTCTTTGATTTTTCAATATTAGTAAAAAGATTCTCGACGGATTTTTTGCCCCATCCGTCCATATTTTCAAGTTTTGTTAAGCTCTCTTCATTTTTATTTTTCAAGAAAAAAATATCGAATGGGTTTTTGATTAAGCCTTTATCTATTAAAAACTCTACTTGTTTTTTACCAAGCCCGTCAATATCCATAGCATTTTTTGAAACAAAATGGCGGATTCGTTCATAATTTTGTGCAGGACAATTCAAACCATTGTCACACCTGATAATTATTGCGTCTAGGTCATAATGTAGCGTAGAATTGCATGAAGGACAAAATGGCGGTGGCTCAATTTTTATACTATCCTCTTGACGCCTAGTGAAATCGACACCGGTAATTTGCGGGATCACATCGCCGGCACGTTGCAAAAATACATAATCCCCAACCCTAATATCTTTTCGAGCAATCTCTTGATAATTATGTAAAGTTGCTCTGGCGACCATAACCCCGCCGATCGATATAGGTTCTAGTTCGGCTACGGGCGTTAAGGTTCCTGTTCTTCCGACCTGTATAGTAACGGATAGCAATTTTGTTTGTCCGATTATGGCAGGGAATTTGTGAGCTATAGCGAATCTCGGGCTTCTGGCGATAAAGCCCATACGATCTTGCAGAGAAAAATCATTTAACTTGTAAACTACTCCATCAATCTCGTAGGGTAATTGCTCCCTTTTTGCTTTTAAATATTCATAAAAAGCAAATATTTCCTCTTCTAACCGAGCTAACTTTCCGAACTCATTGACGATAAAGCCAAATTCTTTAAGCTTTGTAAGCAACTCATCTTGTGAGCTTGCTAGCTTTGCACTATTATCGCCTATTGCATAAACAAAATATTTTAGCGGTCTAGATTTAGTAATAGCTGCATCAAGTTGACGAAGCGAGCCGGCAGCGGCGTTGCGTGGGTTGGCAAACTTATCTTTGCCTAGCAATTCTTGCTGCTCATTTAATATAGCAAAATCTGCTTTATCGATGTAAATTTCTCCTCGCACTTCCAATTTTGCAGGAGCATTTACAATTTTATGAGGAAAATTTTTGATAGTTTTAATATTAGCCGTTATATCTTCGCCGATATACCCATCACCTCTTGTTGCACCTGTTACGAGTATGCCGTTTTCATAAGTAACTGCAAAAGATAAGCCGTCTATTTTAGGTTCACAAAAAATAGGCGTAAATTCTTCTAGTCGTAGAAAATTTTTTATTCTATCGATAAAGTCTTTAACATTCTTTTCGTCAAAAGCATTGCCGAGCGATAACATCGGCGTAGCGTGTTTAACCTTGGCAAATTTACTTTGAACTATACTGCCTATTTTTTTGGTTGGGCTGTTTTCTAAAATTATGTGAGGAAATTTTTGTTCAAGTGCTAGATTTAGGCTAAATAATTGATCATACTCGGCATCCGACACTAAAGGTGCATCTTCCATATAATAAGCATGATTATACTCTGCTATTTTATAGGCTAGCTCTTTTAATAGCTCTTTTGCTTCGGGTTCGGTAATTAAATCTATGTTTGGTGATTTATTTTGCATTGATAATGTATTTATACTTTATATGTCATTCCCGCGAAGGCGGGAATCCAGAAAAAAATATTTTTAAGTCATCCTGAATTTATTTCAGGATCTACTAAAAAAGATGCTGAAACAAGTTCAGCATGACAAAAAAAGTCTGGATTCCCGCCTTCGCGGGAATGACATCAAAAATTCGATTCATGCAACAATGCCTCTCTGGTGATTAAAGTATCAAGAAGAATAAGATCATTCATCTCCAGTATCCCATATAGGACTAATAATATCTCCTGTTATTTTGCCTTGACCTTTAAATATGCCTACTATAGAAGTTTTAGGTTTCTTAGAAGCTTTAGGTTGTACGTTTAAGGCTTCTAATTTAGCAATAGGTATGTTTCTTTTAGTAATAATTATAGATTGATGAGTTTTTTGTAGGTCTTCAAGTATCTCTGAGCAATGAGATTTAAATTCACTAATAGCTACGTTAGTAGACATATTTATAATATTATCGGTTAATAATTAATATTATAACATATAGCCACCGGTAATAGTCAAATATTATTTAAATTTTCTTCTATTAACTAACCCAATTAGAAACCCGCTAGCGGTGATAATCACCCCAAGCCAGATGAAGCTCATCATGGGTCTATAATATATTTTAGCATGAATTATATCATTATCTATATTACTTAAAACGGCGTAAAGGTCGTATGTTAAATAAGAATAAATATCACTTTCCTGCGATAAAGTTTTCTCAATTATATAAAATCTATTTTCCGGTTTTAATATAGTAATTTTCCCTTCTCTATCTTCAAGCCAGAATTCGGCAATTTGTCGGTAGTAATTTTCTCCTTGTGCAAATTTAATATTTTGTAAAGTAACTTTAAATTCTCCAAGTATTTTGGTTTCTCCTACCTTGCCCGTAAAATCGACTTCACTTTGTAATAATGAATTAATAGTAACACTAAAAGCAATTAGTGCAAAACCGAAATGCCCTAAAATCACTGCTGCACTACCGGCTTTTAAACTTTTTCGCAAATATGCCGTTTTAGTAAGTAGCGAATAAATATTATGTAGCATCAAAAAAACAGCAGATATTATAGTTCCCGCCGAAATAAAACCATATTTTACTTTAAAAGAAATAGCATAGCATATTACTAAAGAGAGTAATAAAATCAAACTATGTTTTTTTAAAGAGCTTTTACTAGTAAAAAAGCCGGCAATAAAAAGAATTGGAATAACGAAAATAATAAAATTATTAACAAAAAATTCTTCATTAATAATAACGGGTTTGTCATCAAATAAAGAGTAAATTACCGGATAAAGAGTAGCACATATTAGTATGACTAAGCTAGTTAGAAAGCAGATATTGCCGAGTGTTATTCCTTTTTCTTTAATGTCATACCGTGGCTTGACCACGGTATCCAGTCTTTTTATCAAGGATTCTCTGGATACCGTGGTCAAGCCACGGTATGACATTAATCCGATCGAGCTAAACGCAATAATTACAAATATAGTCAGTAGGTAAATCCCTCTCTCTGGAGAAAAAGCAAAAGAATGGATAGAAGTAATAAAACCGGAACGCACTAAAAAGGTGCTAAATACTACTAATAAAAAAGTAAGAATCGATAAAATTATTGTCCAGCTTTGCATTCGTTCTGTTTTTATCGTCACTAAAATTGAGTGGTGGAGAGCAATAGCTGATAACCACGGAAATAACGAAATATTTTCGACCGGATCAAAAAACCAAAATCCACCCCAACCGAGTTCTCTATAAGCCCACCATGAACCTAAGGCAATGCCGATAGTCGTAAATAAAATACCGATATTGGCGAAAGTTTTTAATAGTTTTATGTCATTCCTGCGAAGGCGGGAACCCAGGCTTAATTTTGAGTGTTTTTTTCTGGATTCCTGCTTTCGCAGGAATGACAAAGGAGAAGAGAATGACAAAGGAGAAGAGAATGACAAAAGAGAGGATAATGACAAAGGAGCGGAAAATAACGTAATGGAGCGTAATAAAATTATACACGCACAGGTAAAAGGTACTACATAACTAACATATCCCAAATATAGTATCGGGGGGTGGATGCTAAGTGCGATATCTTGCAGCATCGGGTTTAACCCTAAACCTTGAGTCGGTGCAAATGAAAAAGCATTAAACGGGTTGGAAGTGAAATAAATAAAACTGCCGAATAGTAATTGTAATATCGATAAAATAAGAATGGCTAGCTGCTTGTCTTGTTTATTGTTAATTAAGCAAACATAACAGCAGCTAATAATTTGTAGTAAACATAACCATAATAAAATTGAACCTTCATGGCTTGACCAGCTGCCGGCAATTTTAAATAGCAAGGGTTTTAGCGTGCTAGAGTTTAAAAAAACGGTTTGCAAAGAGAAGTCTGATATGACAAAACTATAAATTAGCAGGGTGAAGGATAATAAAGTGCTGAAAACGCTAAGGTAGAAGGAGGCTTTGATGTCATTCCCGCGAAGGCGGGAATCCAGAAAAAAGCTTAAAACGAGTGGAATTATATAAGCAGTTCCACTATTGAGTTGTTTAAAGGATTTCTGGATTCCCGCCTTCGCGGGAATGACATCATTAATTTTGATTTTTTCAGCAATACCACGCAAAAAAAACAAAACCACCGCCATGCCGCTTGCAATCATTGCAAGTATCTGAAAAAAATTACCGATATCACTCACCGTTAATTATTCCTTCGGTTGCCGGTAGAACGGTAATTTTTACGCTCTCAATCTTGTTGGCTATTTTTCTATTAATAACAATAGTTAAATTAAATATTTCAATTACCTCGCCTTGGCTTGGAATACGGGCAATTTTATGAATAATTAAGCCGGCGATAGTATTTGCGTTATTATCCGGTAAATTCCAGTCTAATTCTCTATTAATATCTCTGATGGTCGTAGTGCCGTTAATGATAAATTCTGAATCGGATTGTTTAATAATTTCGTTATTGTGGCGGTCATGCTCATCGGTAATTGGTCCGACAATTTCTTCTAAAATATCCTCAAGCGTAATAATACCTTGCAGATCGCCATACTCATCAACGACGCAAGCAAAATGGTTGTTGCGTTCTCTAAAAGCATGTAATTGGTGGACGACTAAAGCATTTTCCGGAATAAACCAAGGAGGAGTTACTAATTCCTTAATGTTAATTTTTTTTGCGTCATTGTTATTGTCATATAAAGCACGTAGTAAATCCTTTAAGTGCAGAATACCGATTATATTGTCCCTATTATCTTGCCACAAAGGTACACGGGTATTGGAACTTAAGGCTAAAGCATTTTTTACTATTACCTCATTCGGTAAATCTATATTGATTGCTATAATATTACTTCTATGCGTCATAATTTCCGATACCACCATATTTCGGATATCTAAAATCCCTCCTAACATATTACGATCGGACTTGTAAACATTGCCTTCCTGATGGTAATGCTCAATCACTCCTCTAACTTCTTCGGTACCTGATATTTGGGACTTTAAGTTAATACGAAATATGAAACAAAATATTTTGATAATATAATCAAGGGTGGCATTAATGGGCTTTAGGATTTTCAAAAAAACTATAATAGTCGGAGCCATAAATAATGCTAATTGTTCGGCTTTAGCAACCGCTATTGCTTTCGGTACTACTTCACCGAAAACGATTATTATAAAAGCCATGACGGCTGAGGCAACTATTGTGCCGCTATGCCCGAGAAAGCTAATAAATAATGAGGTTGCAATAGTGGTGCAAACGGTATTAATTAAACTATTACCGATTAATAAAGTCCCAATAACTTTTTCTTTCTTTTTAAGGACTTCCAAAACGAGTGTTGCACGTTTGTTACCTTCTATTTTTAGCTTTTGAATTTTTCCCGGAGATGAGGCGGTAATAGCAGTTTCTGTAGCGGCAAGGAGTGCAGATATACCCATCATTATAATAATAATGATTACTAATAATGTAGTCATTTTTTTGACACAGATGTAAATTTGTTTATAGAACTTAGATTATATTAGTAATAAAATTTTTTACCTAATGTTTTTTTATTATTATGTGGGCATGAAGGATGGGTAGAAGCTTATTTGCCTTGACCTTGTTACATGGTTCAAATTTTTGCAAAGCGTACGGTGTCATTCTAGTTCCTTGATCGGCATTGTTGATGGGTCGAATTTTTGGTGTCATTCCCGCGAAGGCGGGAATCCAGAGAATATTTAAGCGAATTATATAGTAAATTTTTATATAATTTTGCTTATTTTAAGTGTTTTTTCTGGATTCCCGCCTTTAGCTAGAATGACATATAGCACTTTTTTCGAGCCACACAACAACGCTATCGTCACTGTTAACTTGCCTAATCATCCGCGTGTTCGTTCTTTGTTGTTGCTACCGGTATTAATACGTGAGGTAAAACTTGAATCTTGCATGTTCATATTATTGCCAACTTCTTTAGCTTGTTGTTTTGCGAATTCTTGGCTTAATATTCCTGCTTGAGCTTTTCTTAATTCTATTCCCATATTTTTAGCTCTGTCTGTAGAAAGAATTTCTTGACCTTTAGCGAGTTTAATTAAATTATCGCAGACAAATACCCCGCAATCATGTGCATTTTCTTGTTGGGGAGTTTCTAAATCTACTATTATTGCTGTTGGAGCCGCTTTCTTAATTAAATCTAGTAACTCGGGTCTATTTTCTATAGGAGTACCTATAGGATCATTATAAGTAAACGTTACTTCCTCATTTTCTTTATTGTAAGTTGCTATTAAGCCCGTCCAGTGTTCTCCGCCGGTTTCAATAGGAATAACGGCAGCTTCTTTCCCCGCCTTCACCTGAGCAATAGTATTATTCAAGACTGCTGTAACTATTTCATCTCTACTAGGATTTGAAGCTAACGATATAGCGGGTTGAATAGATACTTTATTTTCATCCAAAGATCCTTTCAAAATATGTTGAATTTGATAATCCTCATATAGGTAATTAGCTTTTTTTACGTTATCAATATCACCGGCACTAATATCTAAAAGAAGACCTTTGTCTTGTGTAGAGTTAGGAGCAATAGAAATAGATGAAATAGGAGGAGCAATAATACTGCTTCTTCTTTCTTCAGTCGACTTTGTTAATTGTTGTTCCGCTTGTATGGATTTTGTATATTCTTCTTGCGTAATACCTATTTCTTCCCAAGGGGTTTTATTAGAAGGCGTTGTTAATTGTGCATTCATTGTTTTAGATTCTTCTTGCTTCTTGCCAAATATTTCTTTAATTGTACTGACTATTTCTTTAAAATAATTAAAAACTTTCCTAAAAAAGCTTACAGATCGTGGATTATATTCTTCTACCGCTTCCGGCTTTATTGCACCTTGTAAAGGAGCTATATTCGGGATATTTTTATTTGCAAGACTAGAAGGTGATTGATCGTTATTACTCGGCAAAGTAGGACTCATACCTTTCTCCATATTTGAAATTTTTTGTTTATCCGAAAGATCAAAATATATATCCACGGGATTTATTTCGGCTTTACTTAAATCTTTTTGGAATTGTTCAGATAATTGCGATACGTATTTTTCTAAGTTCTTAGCACCGTTTGTTTGATCTTTTAAAATTTCTTCAACTTCTAATTTTATACCGAATAATTGCTCCGGGTTTTCAATGCCGAATTTGAGGGCTATGGCATTACTAGCTCCTTCTACTGAAAGCGGGTTGCTCTTTATAACTATCCGACTATTTTGATTTTTAGCAGTCTTTACTAGTTCGTCTAATTTAGCTTTATCAGGTAATGACCCTGAAATTAAAATATTAACCGGTTTCTGTAAAATTTTTGATATTACGCTATTTGCGTCTGATATAGTTTGAATATTAGTAGTTTTCTCTCTAGCTATATCTCCGTGAGAAATAGCATAATTTTGATCTTGCTCATTAGCAAAAAATACATGCTCAACTTTTGCTAACAGCTCTTTCCAAATATTTTCTAACTTCGGATTTTGTAGTAACGGTTTATAATTACCAAAGGTGAGAGAAGTTTTTATGCCAAGAATTTCAAAATTTGTTAAATCTTGTAAATCAAATATAGGGTAATGATCATTTGAAGGATGTTGAATATTGAGTATCGGCATTCGACGCCCTGATTCTTCAATTATTTCTCTTAAAATTCGATCTTTATCAGATATATTGCTTTCTTTGTTTGGTTTAAGTGCAATAACGGATATTTTTTGTTCAGCTTCTTTTTTATTTACTCTTTGTAATATTTCATCTTTACCGCCTAAAGAAAGAGTAAATATTATAGGAACATTTTCTTTTTGTTTAGTCATGTATTAACCTTATTTAAAAAGTATTAAATAATTTACCCCATTATGATAATTTTTAAAACTTAAATCAAGGTTTATTACTAACCTTTGTCTTTATAACGGTTGACTAAAAAATATAATATTATTTTATTTTTAATGTTCCATGCTTCAACTCATATACTTTATCCATTTTATAAGCTATTTCGTGGTTATGGGTGACCATAATAATAGCGGTATTTTGTTCTTTTGCAACTTTAAGGAGCAAATTAAATACTTCATTACTAGTTTTAGGATCAAGGTTACCTGTGGGTTCATCCGCTAAAATGATTTTAGGTTTATTAATTAAGCTGCGAGCAATAGCAACACGCTGCTGCTCGCCGCCTGATAATTCTCCGGGCATATTATGTGATTTTTTAACTAAGCTAAGGCTAAGTAAAATCTCTTCTGCTTCTTTTATTGCTTCTTCTTCATCACCTCCGGCGATTAATTTCGGTAAGATAATGTTCTCAAGAGCGGTAAAATCCTTAAGCAAATGGTGTTGTTGATAAATAAAGCCTAAATGATACAGCCGGATTAGATGGTTTTGTTTCTGATCCGTATTCGGTATAGTGACTTCTCCATTTGTCGGTTTATCAAGGAGACCTGCAATATGTAGTAAAGTCGATTTACCGCTACCGGAAGAGCCGATTATTGCAATTAATTCACCTTCGTTAACGGTCAGGTTAAGATCGTCTAGCACTCTAACAAGCGTGTTTCCTTGCTTATATTGTTTTGAAATGTCTTTTAAAATTAAAACAGCTTTACTCATAACGTAGGGCATCCACAGGATTTAATTTAGAAGCTTTGTAAGAAGGATAAATTGTTGCCAAGAAGCATAATATTATCGATAAAGAAGTAATTAATGCTATATCCTCTATTCTTACTTCCGAAGGTAGAGTATAGAGAAAATAAATTGCAGCTTCAAAAAGTTTAGTACCGGTTATTTTTTCTAAACAAGTTTTAATAGTTTGAATATTATAGGAAAATCCCGTACCGAGTATTACGCCGAGCATAGTACCGAGCAGACCGATAAACATACCGTTACAAATAAAAATTATCATAATTTGTTTAGTACTTGCACCGATAGTTCGCAATATTGCGATATCCGAAGTTTTATCTTTAACTAGCATAAATAAGCTAGAAATAATATTAAAAGCAGCAACCGTAATAATTAAGGAAAGAATGGTGAACATTGCTATCCGCTCAACCGCTAGTGCATTTAAAAATTGCATGTGTAATATTTGCCAGCTAGTTACTCTTACGTCGCTACCTAGTAATTGCTGCACTTTATATGAATAGAGAAGAGATTGGTCAGGGCGTGCGGTATTGAGCTCAATAAGGTTAATATTATTGCCAAGTGATAAAAAATTTTGTGCGGCTTCTAGAGGCATCAAGATAGCTGTACTGTCATAATCATACATGCCGCTGGTAAAAATAGCGATAACTTTAAACTCTTTCGAACGTGGTATACTACCGAAAGCCGTCGAAATCGCATTCGGTGAAATTAGCTTAAGCTTATCGCCGACATTAACGCCGAGATTACTTGCTAGCTGGCTCCCTAAAGCTATGACGTTTTTACCGTGAAAATTGTTAAAACTACCGAAATTGACATTTTTTAAGATTTCGTTTTTAACCTTTAAGTCTTTTATATCAATACCTTTGATAAGTGCACCGCTATTATTTTTTTTTCCAAGTGCCAAAGCTTGTCCGTGTGCCATGATAGTTACGTGTTTTACGTAATCCTGCTTAAGCAACTTAGTTTTAATTTCTTGATAATCATCGATAACGCTTGCCGTCGGGCTGACCACTATATCACCGTTTAGACCGATAATATTTTTGGTAAGCTCGGTATGAAAGCCGTTCATGACCGACATTACCACTATCAAAGCTGCAACGCCGATAGTTACTCCAAGCAATGAAAAACCGGCAATAATAGAAACAAATTTTTCATTTTTCTTGGCTCTAAAATATCTAAACGCTACTTTTAAAATAAAATTTTTATTAGTCATCTTGAATATTTAAGTTAAATTTTTTACTATGTTATTGTGAAGAAGCATTGTTGTATGGTTCGAATTTTTGCAAAGCGTACGGTGTCATGCCGTGACCTGATCACGGCATCCAGCCTTTTTATTAAAGTTTTTTCTGGATACCGTGGTCAAGCCACGGTATGACACCATACTTGTAATAACCATAATACGGTAAATTATGAGCCACGCAACAAAGCCGGTTTAACCACGGCTTGATATCAAGTGTTGCCTTACTAATCTTTTTGAATAGAAAGCTCAAAAATTTTATCATACTGAAATAATTTGTAACATGTTAATAACCCAAATACGGTTATAATGCATATAGTTATACCTAAAGGTGCATAAGTGCCGTTATACAACCAGCCGACCAATTGTAAACCTATTGCCGTTGCAACTAACCTAGCGGAAGTAAAAACGCCCGTCATACGAGACTTACCGTTAGGGATCGCTTCGAGTAATAACGGCCATAATATATTAAACGGATATATTATCCCTAGTGACAGTAACAACATAACTATTGTTATTATAAGTGGATTAGTGGTTTTATCTATAATTAGAATAGTATCGGCAATTAAGAATAATACTATAAATGAAATTCCAAAATAAAAACAATTTTTAATGCCGAATTTTTTAAAACAATAACTGCTAGTGAAACTCATAGCTGCAAATAATGCCGCTAGTGAGCCTTGGTAAAGCCCGAAATTTTGAAGTGATACCCCTAAATCTTGCATATATAAGATCGGTGCTATACCGATAAAAACCCAATATCCTTCTGCAAGGAACATCAATGTAAGTAAATAATAAATCGCTTTTCGTGATTTGAAAACCGGTAAATATTCTTTTAAAGAAATCCGTATTTCTTTGTTTGTTTTACCTTCCGGAATAAATAATAAACCTAGTATTAGGCTAACTATACCGAATAAAAATAATAAGATAAAATTACCGTGCCAACCCCAAAATAAATTTACGTAACTACCTATAACCGGTGCAAAAGCCATAGAAAGAGTAATAGTGCCGTTTAATACTCCCATCATTTCTTGTTGTTGTTGCAATGAATAAATATCTGCCAGCACTACATATACAAGCACCGCTACCGATGATATACCGGCACCTTGCAAAAACCTGCCTACTAGTAACAGCTGGTAACTATTTGCAACTATACATAATAAACTACCTAAATTAAAAATAAATAGTCCGATAATAATAATCGGTTTACGCCCGTAGCGATCTCCTAAATTACCGACTATAAGCGACGTTATGCAATAGGCTATTAAATTCACTCCTAATAACCACTCTACCATAAAAGGAGAAAGATTAAAGGTATTTTGTAAATCAGGGAAACTCGGGACGAATAAATCTACTTCCGCACCCGCTAAAATTTCCATAATTATAACAGTAAAAAAGAGTTTCATATGCTTTATTCAAAAGTTTATCTGGTTCTAAAAAAGTGCTATATGTCATTCCCGCGAAAGCGGGAATCCAGAAAAAACACTTAAAATAAGCAAAATTATATAAAAATTTACTATATAATTCGCTTAAATATTCTCTAGATTCCCGCTTTTGCGGGAATGACATCGAAAATTCGAGCCACGCAACAACACCGATGCCACACTAAAATGACATTATTTTAAGAACTACTATAGCTATTTCAATATCGGTGGAAAAATAAAAAAGAGGGATAGGGATGATATGTTACTTAGAAACTTGCAAAATTATTATACAAATAAATAACCGGCATAAAATAAACATATACTTTATACCGGCATTCTGTCGGAATTTAGGAATTGTTGCATGGATTAAGAAATGGTCTCAATGTCATACCGTGGCTTGTACCTGTGTTGTTGCATGGACCGAAAAAAGTGCTGTATGTCATTCTAGCTAAAAGCGGGAATCCAGAGAATATTTAAACGAATTATATAGTAAATTTTTATATAATTTTGCCTATTTTAAGTGTTTTTTCTGGATTCCCGCTTTTAGCTAGAATGACATACAGCACTTTTTTCGGTCCATGCAACAATGCCAAGAGATGCCTCGCCATGACGATTTGGGTATCCACGCAACAATGCCCAGAATTTAAAATAATATTATTATATTAAATTTACTATTTAAGAATAGCTTAATCTAAATAATAATATTATTGAGAAAGACCTAATTTTGTTTTTTGCTCAGGAGTAGTATTATCCATAACCCACTTTTGAACATCAGCACTTAACATATTATACTGATCGGAAGTTAAGCTATCAACCCAACTTTTTTGATCTGCAGTATTCATTTGCATGATCGAATCTGTAGTAACAGCTTCCGGTGCAGGCATTTTTACCATGTCAGCAAAAGCCGATGTTGAGAAAGCTAGAACTAGTAGAACTTTTAGTAAATTTTTCATTTTTATGAACCTTTATTGTTTTTGTATAAGTGATTATAACTTAAGTATAGGAGCTTTCAAGATAAATTATATAACAATTTAATTTTTTTATCGAAAATGAATTATTATTGCAACAAATATGCTACTCGTCTTTTGCTGTTGTCAGTTGCTCACGACAAATTAGGCGGTAAATTTCTGAATTTAATAGTAAATCATCATGAGAGCCTTCGGCAACTAAATGCCCTTTATCTATTACTAAAATATTATCGGCGTGCTCGATGCCGCTAATGCGGTGGGCAATCGATAATATAATTTTTCCTTTCATTATTTGTTTTATTGAACTTAGTAATTTTTGCTCGCTTTCGCTATCTAAAGCACTCATTGCTTCATCGAGAAGTAAAATTTGCGGGTTACGAAGCAAAGCACGTGCAAGTGCTATTCTTTGCTTCTGACCGCCTGACAATCTTAACCCTCTTTCGCCGATTTTCGTGTCAATACCGTCATGAATTTTGGCAGTAAATTCCGTTATGCCTGTTATTTCCGTAACTTTTGCTATTTCTTCATCGGTAGCATCAGGTTTGGCAAAAATAATATTTGATTTAACAGTACCTGAAAAAATACTAGCTTCTTGCGGAACATAAGCAATTAAATTCCTAACTAAACTAGAGTTTATCAGTGATATATCTTGATTAGCGATAGTAATTAAACCACTATCGGGGAAATAAAATTTTAATAATAGCTGCATTAAAGTAGTTTTGCCGCAGCCTGACCTGCCCGCTATACCGCTAAATTTACCCTCGGATATTTTAAAAGATATATCATTGATAATTTTTAAATTCGGTCTTGAAGGATAAGCAAAATTTATATTTTTAAATTCTAGGGTAATTTGTACTTCCTTCTTGCTTTCCACATTAATACCCGGATACCCGCCTTCGCGGGTATGACATAGAGCGGTTTTATCGTATGAACTAGTCAAGGTTAACACTCTTTCAAGTGCCGTGAGCGGTAAATGCATCTCGCTTAAGAGTTCAAAAATTCCGCCGCTACTTATTCCGGCAATAACGGCATAATAAATAAATGACACCATAGAGCCGGCAGATAAATTCCCTGCGACTATGTCCATGCTACCGATCCAAATAACTAGGGTGATAGAAGTAAGTATCACCGCTATCGAGACGGCAAAAAATAATGCACGGATTTTTAAACGGCTAGCAGAATGTTTTAAATAAGAAAACGCTTGTTTATCAAAATCGGCAATTTTGTTTACCTGGCGATTAAAAGCATGGATAGCACGGATATTAGTAAAGCTTTCCTCTATATTAGAGGCTATTTCCGCTTGAGCATTTAAAGTCTTTTTTGATAGAGCTTTTACATGTTTGCCGAATTTAATTAACGGGATTAATAATAAGGGAATAGTAATAATTACGATTGCCGCAAGCTTGTAGCTTTCAAAAAACATTAAGGCGATACCGCCGAGTAACATCACTAAATTACGAATGAAAAAAGATAGAAAATTAACGATAAGTTTAGCTATTAAATCTATATCGCCGGTAAGGCGTGCAATAATTTCACCGATTTTTAATTCTTCAAACTCGGCAATTTCATAATTAATTAAGTTGCTATAAGCCTCCTTTCTAATTTGAGTAACTACTTTTTCGGCAACGTTATTAATATAATAAGAGCGAAAAAAACTACTTATACTTAAGATAACAATTAATAGGCAAATAAATAATATGGATTTATTAATTGATAGCTGATAATTTTCGGTTAAGCCGTTATCAACTAGCTTCCTAAAAACACCGCCCATTAATAATAATGAAATTGATACGCATAATAAAGACGCCATAACAATAATAAGGTCTTTTTTATAGCACCCTAAATATTTAATCAGCCTATGTAAAAATGTGATATTCATGATGTCATTGATTTAGGCGAAAGGAGTGAGAAATGTAGCCTATACTGTTCAGTTAATCTAAAAAGTATAAGTTTATATCATTCTTGCGTAGGGGCGTTGTTGCCCGGCTCGAAATGTTGCAAAGCGTACGGTGTCATACCGTGGCTTGACCACGGTATCCAGTCTTTTTATTAAGGTTTTTTCTGGATGCCGTGATCAAGTCACGGCATGACACCATACTTTTAATAACCATAACACGGTAAATTATGAGCCATGCAACAACGCTATAGTTAGTATAGTATGGGGCGAGTGACGGGGCTCGAACCCGCGACCCTCAGAATCACAATCTGATGCTCTAACCAACTGAGCTACACCCGCCGTAAATTAACAACGTAAACTTAGATTATTCGAAGGATTTAGTCAAGGGCAATTAATATGGTAATAAAAATTATATTTTTTATTTCATAATTTCCTTTACTTGCATTATAATTTATTTTTGTAAGCAAATTAGTGTAGGAAATGAAAAAAGCGGTAATTTTAGTAAGCGGCGGACCGGATTCCTCTACTGTCCTTACTATGGTAAAAAATAGGGGTTACGAAATTCATGCAATAAGTTTCGATTATTCGCAACGTAATAGTAATAAGGTAGAATTACAAAAAATCAAGGAATTGATAAAGCTATATAATGTAAAGCAACATAGAATTATCGATATTGATTTACGCCAGTTTGGCGGTTCGGCTCTAACCGATGATCAAATAGACGTTCCGAAATATAAGGACTATCATGAAATAGGTACTAATATACCCCTAAGTTACGTACCGGCTAGAAATACCATATTCTTAAGTTATGCACTCGGCTTTGCTGAAATAATAGGAGCAAGAGATATTTTTATTGGCGTACACGCAAGTGATTCCGCTAATTATCCGGATTGTCGTCCGGAATATATAAAATCTTTTGAAGCAATGGCAAATTTAGCTGCTGCTGCAGGGGTGCAAGGGCAACGCATTCAAATTCATGCACCGCTACTCCATATGACGAAAGAAGAAATTATTAAAGCCGGCCTCGATCTTGGAGTAGATTACTCTAAAACAATATCCTGTTACGATCCGACAGAAGAAGGGCTATCGTGCGGAACATGCCATTCTTGCCTTATTAGGTTAGACGCCTTTAAAAAAAATAATATGCAAGACCCTATCAAATATATATGACAATTAGAAAATATTTATATGGACCGTTTCCCGTATTAGACTTAAATGACGTAGTTCTAAGAGAGTTAACTGATGCGGATGCGGAAGACTATTTTAACTATATGAACAAGCCGGAAATGGCGTTATATTTAACGGATAATAATAGACCGTCTAGTCTTGAAGAGGCACTTAGGGAAGTTCATTATTGGGCTAGTTTATATAAAAATCGGATAAGCTTTTATTGGGGGATAGCCCTTAAAGATAATAATAAGCTTATCGGTACTGCCGGATTTAATATAATAACAACTACGCACCTAAAAGCGGAAATAAGCTTTGACCTTGATGTTGATTTTTGGGGACAGGGGATAATGCTGAAATCTATAAAGAATATCTTAAGATTTGCCGATTATATGGGGTTAATTAGAGTACAAGCAACGGTGATAACTGATAATCGTCGTTCTATTAATCTTTTAGAGAGATGCGGTTTTGCTCCGGAAGGCATCTTAAAAAAATATGAAATTGTTGCAGGACAACATAAGGATTATTACATGTATGCAAGAGTTTTATAAATTATTAATTAAAAATAAAAAGGGAAGATTTAATGGCAACGGAAATTAATAAAAAAGGATTAATTTGTTCTTTCTGCAGTAAAAAACAACATGAGGTAAAAAAATTAATAGCGGGACCGGCCGTTTTCATTTGTAATGAATGTCTTGACCTTTGCACCGATATTATGAGGGAAGAAACTAAAGTTGCACTTAAGCAAATTACTTCTTCGATTCCGGCACCGCAAAAAATTTGTGCAATATTAAATGATTATGTCATTGGACAAGATCAAGCTAAAAAAGTTTTAGCGGTAGCGGTTTATAATCATTATAAAAGGCTTGAATATCTTGAATCAGGCAATAACGACGTTGAGCTTACTAAATCAAATATCTTGCTAATCGGTCCTACCGGTTCGGGAAAAACATTACTTGCTCAAACGCTGGCTAAAATTCTTGATGTACCTTTTACAATGGCGGACGCTACTTCTTTAACAGAAGCAGGTTACGTCGGAGAAGATGTTGAAAACATATTATTGCGGTTGTTACAATCTGCCGAGTTTAATATAGCCAAAGCTCAAAAAGGCATAATTTATATTGATGAGGTCGATAAAATAGCCCGCAAATCGGAAAACCTCTCTATTACAAGGGATGTATCGGGCGAAGGAGTGCAACAAGCTTTGCTTAAAATTATGGAAGGAACTGTTGCTTCCGTGCCGCCTCAGGGAGGAAGAAAACATCCGCAACAAGATTTTGTTCAGCTAGATACTTCTAACATTTTGTTTATTTGCGGCGGGGCCTTTATGGGTATAGATAACATTATAACGGCAAGGACAAACCAAAGTTCTATGGGATTTGCTGCCAACGTTAATATGAATAAAGAGCAAAATAGCGGTGAATTATTAAAATTACTTGAGGTTGAGGATTTAACCAAATTCGGTTTAATACCTGAATTTGTCGGTAGATTGCCGGTAGTAGCTACTTTGGACGATCTGGATAAACAAGCATTAGTTACGATCTTAACTCAGCCTAAAAATGCTATAATAAAACAATATCAAAAACTATTTGAATTAGACGAGACCGAGCTTAATATTGATTTAGATGCTTTAGAGGCGATTGCCGAAAAAGCTCTAGCTAAGAAAACAGGTGCTAGGGGGCTTCGCTCAATTCTTGAGAATCTGTTATTAGATAGCATGTATAAAGTTGCAGAGCTAAAAAAAATGCGGGTTCATATTACAAAGGATGTAGTAAACGGTCTAACGCAGCTGGCAATTACTCCTAATAATGCGGCTAAGCCTACTAAAAAACAACGGATGGTAGAGGATATACCGGCATAGGGGCAACAAGTATCATTTACGGTTTGGGTATTCACGCAACAATGCTACATGAAAAGGCGTTGTTGCTATAATGCTTGCTAATATATTAATATAGCCGTTAAAACAATCAAAGCCCCCACTAATCCGACTATATTAGCTATTATGATAGGAGTGTTTTTTAATAAAATACCGTATAATAGCCAACTGCTAAGGGCAATGGCACTAATCGTAAAAGCCGGTAGAGAGACCGAACTTGCAGATTTACAGGTAAATATTTTATATGCCTGTACGTAAAACATGAAATTACCTATTGTTCCTGCAACAGTCATGTATTTTTCATAAAAATTCATAAATTTCGGTGACATTATTTTAATATCCTATTTAAAAGTATGGTGTCATGCCGTGATTTGTACTTGTGTTGTTGTGCGGCTCTAAAAAAGTGCCGTATGTCATTCCCGCGAAGGCGGGAATCCAGGCTTTTTTTGTCATGCTGAACTTGTTTCAGCATCTCATTAATAGATCCTGAAATAAATTCAGGATGACTTAAAAATATTTTTTTCTGGATTCCTGCTTTCGCAGGAATGACATCAAAAATTCGAGCCATGCAACACAACGCTATTGCTTCATTGTAATGACGTTATTACTTCGTCCTTTGAAAATTTGCCACTATCGGTATATGATCAGAAGGTTTTACTTTAGTTCTTAAACTATAATCCATATAACAATTTTCTAAATAGTCAACTGTGCCGCTAGAGCCAAGTAGCATATCAATACGCATACCTTTATTTTGTTCAAAGCATCCGGCTCTATAATCCCACCAGGAAAATTCTTGAGTATTAGGGTTGCCGACTCTATATAAATCTTCAAATCCTAGATTCAAAATTGTTCGGAATTTTTTTTGCTCGTCAAGAGTAAAACAGGTAGTGTCTCTAAGTGCTAGCGGAGAATATACATCAATATCAAACGGTGCAATATTAAAATCTCCTCCTATGATGATTTGTTCTTCAAAAGATTTTTGCAAGGATAAATATTTGATAAAGCTATCATAAAATTTTAGTTTTGCTTCAAATTTATCGCTACCGACTAGTGAACCGTTAGGAGCGTATAATGAAATTACTTTGCAAAAACCAATAGGAGTGGATACGTTAATTTCCAAAAATCTTGATTGATCAAAGCAATAATTAGCAGGAAAATCCTTTATTACTTCGTCTGCGGGAAATTTCGATAAAATAGCAACGCCGTTATATGATTTTTGTCCGTGAACATAAAAGTTATAAGGTAGGTCGGATAGTTCGTTAAACGGAAAATTATCGGTTTCGCATTTTATTTCTTGTAGTAATAAAATATCAGGATTTACTTCAGTTAAAAAATTACGTAAATGCTCAAATCTTATTTTTACGGAGTTAATATTCCAAGTGGCTATTTTCATTTCTGCCCTGTCGTATTTTCTTCCGTTATTTTGTCATTACGAAATCTCAATTCCGGAAAACTAAAATAATAAACTAAAAGATGAGTAAAAAATGCTCCGGCAATTACCGCCACCATAGAATATTCTATGGTGTTATAATCAGGACTTGAGCCGTATGTATCAAGCAATACGCTAAAACATACCCCCCATAATATTGATATTTCAATAGCTAGACCTTTCGGGACTCCTTTGGTAAATTGTCTTCCGCTGATAAAATCTCGGAACATTACTCCGCTATTGGCAGTTATACAGGCGAAAAACGGTCCCCAAAATCCAAGCGGTTCAATTTTTTGTATAATAATCATGACAACGCCGATAGCTATAAAACTTGCCTGCCCAAATGCGTCACAAATAGCAAGGACATTAATAAATACTTGATCTAAAAAACTATCTTCATAAGCTTGTTTATTGTAAGAGCTAAATAGTTTAATAGCGGTAAAACTTATTAATACGGATATAAAGACATAGTAAAAATAAAAGGGCGTAAAATCAAAATTTAAATGCCCCGTATCATGATTTACTATTAAATCAAGTATAATACAGCTGCTAATAGACGGTAATATTGCCAATAAAAAAGTACCGAATAAAGTACTATTATTCTTGGCACCTATTATAATACCCGAAACTGCAAAAGCTAAACTTCCGATCATAACGATAATATGACACCATGTAGAGTCGACAGATTTAGGTAATAAAATATGATACAGGTAAGTTTTTGTAATTTTCTTATATTCATTGCTAGTAATAAATGCGTCTATTGCATAATTAAATTTTTGTACGACATTTAAAGATACGGTTTTTTTACTAAACATTAAATGTATCGGTGTTTTTATGTTTAAAGGAACTTCCGTTACTTTTTGCTTAACTTTCTCGTTCAAAATATTTACGGCACCGACGATTCTATCGCTAACAAACCCGTCAATTTCTTTTTTCATAAATCCGTTAACTAATTCCATATCATTTTGATATACGGTAATTATATCGCTATTTTTTTCACTGTGTAGAAAATCGGTAAATTCCGGAAAACCGTATACGTTACCTTTAATCACGCCAAGATACAGATTAAATAAACGTACTTGTGCCATAAACTGATTAATGTTTTGAAAATTTAGTTTTTTTGCGAGTGGATCGATAATAAATAGTGAAAGTTCTTCTGACCTATAAGGTTTTGAAAAATGAGCATATTCACTTCTTTCTTTAGTATAAGTAGCTCCGCTTACCATATCTAATGTGCCTTGTTCGATATCTAATTGGTTTTGAAACCAATTATTTTCTTCGTCAACTATATTAATTTCTGCTTTTTTAGCAAAAGCATTAATTAATTCAATATCCATGCCGGCGACGTTAACATTACCGTTCGGAATAGTAGTAATATATTGATAAGGGACATTTGTATACCAACCGTTTATTAAAGTTTTCTTATCCGGTACATCGTTGCATTCTAAAAATGTTTGATTATTATCCAAAGGTTGATTTGGTAAATTGTCACTCAAGATATTAAAAGTTTTTAAAATAATTAATATAAAAACAAAAAGCTTAAAAATTTTCATATACCAACCTACCTGTATAAATTTCATGTTCTATGCCATTGCCGTTTTCAAGCATTGTTGTATGACTCAAAAAAAGTGCTGTATGTCATTCTAGCTAAAGGCGGGAATCCAGACTTTTTTTGTCATGCTGAACTCGTTTCAGCATCTATTATAAAAGATCCTGAAATAAATTCAGGATGGCTTAAAAATATTTTTTTCTGGATTCCCGCCTTCGCGGGAATGACATCGAAAATTCGAGCCACGCAACAACACCGATCAAGCCACAGAATAACATTTATGTCTCTCTAATCACCTTCATTTCGCCGTCAAAAAATTTAATGCTAAATTTTTCTTTAGTTTCTGCCGCAGCTTTTGAAGATAAAAATTTACCATCCTCGCTTTTAATCATAGCAAAGCCTCGTTTAAGCACGTTATTATAATCTAAGCTTGTTAGAAGCGAACTATTTAACGTTAGTTTATATTCAAAATTTTTCAAACTATTATCGATTGATTTCATCATATAACCGGTTTGATGTGTCAATTCTAATAATTTATAAGTAATTATTTTAACGGGATTAATCCTATCTTTGGTAAAATATTCAAGCTTTGTTTGTTTTTTACTAATCAGATAAGGTAAGGAATCTATCAAATTAAAACCTACTTCATCAAGTAGTTGTTGTTTATTATTAATATAATTTACAAAATATCTATGTATTTTGTTATAGTTAGAAATATGTTGTTGTTGATATTTAATTAATTGATTAATACGGTTTAGTAAAATATGCAAGTGAGATTGTAACGTATAATTTAAAATAGAAAGTACCGGCACGGCAAATTCGGCTGCCGCAGTCGGGGTAGGTGCTCTTTTATCGGCAGCCAGATCAATTAAAGTATAATCTACCTCATGACCGACTGCTGAAATAATAGGAATTTCTGAGTTAAAAGTAGCTCGTACTAATATCTCATCGTTAAAAGGCCAAAGATCTTCTATTGAGCCGCCGCCTCGAGCAACAATTATTACGTCCGGTTTATTTACTTCTTCTAAATTATTAAATCCTTCTATAGCTTCAGCAATTTCATTGCCGGCATTTTCTCCCTGTACGCTCACAGGCCATATTATTATCCAAGACGGAAAACGGTCGGTAATTCGGTGAATGATATCTTTTATAACTGCACCGGTTATTGACGTAACGACACCGATTTTAGTCGGTAAGAAAGGCAATTTTTTTCTTACCTTATTAAATAAACCTTCTTTGTCCAGCCGAGCCTTACGTTCATTTAAAATTTGCATCATGGCACCAAGACCCGCCGGCTCAAGGTTATCTACCGATAATTGATAACGTGAATTGCCTGAATAGCCGGATAGTTTGCCGCTGATGACTACTTCCATTCCATCCGTCAATGGAAATTTAATTTTAGCAAGAGTGGGACGCCAACAAGTGCAAGCTAAAATAGCCGTATTTTCTTTTAAATTAAAGTAACCGTGACCTGAACTTGCTATTTTAAGACCGGAAATTTCGCCTTTTACTCTAACATAACCGAAATTACTTTCTAATAATTCTTTAATTTTATTAGAAATCTCACTAACGGAAAACTCTTTAGCCGATTGGTTATCGATAAAATTATCTAACATGGCACATATTACTTAAACGATACATTGTTACGTGGATTGAAATTAATAAAACCCCCGTCATGGCGAAGCCACGAAGGCGTTGTTGCGTGGCTCTAAAAAATGCCGTATGTCATTCCCGCGAAGGCGGGAATCTAGGCTTTTTTTGTCATGCTGAACTCGTTTCAGCATCTTTTTAGTATATCCTGAAATAAATTCAGGATGACTTAAAAATATTTTTTTCTGGATTCCCGCCTGCACGGGAATGACATCAAAAATTTGAGCCATACAACACCACCAATACCCCTTGCCATGACGACTCTTAGAGACATGCAATAAGGTCAATACCACACGGGAATGACAAGCATTTAGCTTAGAATACTAGTCTATCTATAACAAGAGCAAGTAAATTTTTATAATCTTTTATAATTACTTTGATATATTTAATATAGCTTGCTATTATTTTTCACTATAATTATATCTTGAGTAACATTAAATGCGTCTTGTATGCAGCTTATTAATTATCATTATCATATTGCCGGTTATAGGTTTTTCGGATGCGGTTAAACAAGCTAAGGGCGTTAAAATAGATAATGTAGCTGCCGATTTTATTGAATATAATGAAAGTGAAAAGCTAATATACGCTAAAGGTAATATTAGCATCACCATGAATAATTATTTGTTAATAGCGGATAATTTACTTTACGATATAGAAAATGATATTTTATGGGCAGAAGGAAATGTTAAAATTAAGGACGAAAAAGGTAAAGTTGTTATAGGTGAAAAAGTAGTTTTAAAGGATAAATTTAAAGCCGGGGTGATTTCGGATTTTATTTTATTTTTCGGTAATAATACTCTTTTAGTATCGAAACTCGCCGAAAGGATTGATGAAAACAAAGCTCGCCTTTATTATAGTAAATTTACGCCTTGTGAAATTACTTGCAATAAAAACCCTATTTGGCAGATTGCCGCCAAAGATACCTATGTTGATTTTGATGCAAATAGGATAACTTACAGAAATATGTTTTTTGAGGTATACGGCGTACCGATTATATATTTGCCGTATTTTTCACATCCTACTCCTTCTGCTCCTGCTTCGTCCGGTATATTAATTCCTAATGTAAAAAATGAAGGTTTAGGCATACCTCTATATTTGCGAGCCAAGCCTAATATGGATTTTACCTTAACTCCGAGGATTTTTGAAAAATATCAAATTTTTGAGCTTGAAGGGCGTTATCGCTTTAATAATACCGATTCTATAATTTTTGAAGGTAATTATGGTAATTTACCGTATTTTTTAGAAAAAAACGGTAAAACAATAAAAAATGAAAAAGTTAATAGCTATCATTATGTAACAAGCGGTAATTTTATTAATAAAGAATATGCTTATGGATTTAAATTAGAGCGTACTTCCGATAAAGCATATTTAAAAAACTATTATAATAATTATAGTTCTTATTTAACTTCTAAGGTATTTTTAAATAAAATTCACGATACTGATTATTTAGTAGCGGAAGCTATAGACCTTCAAGGATTAGGCACTAATGATAGCAAATACACCGATCCGTTAGTATTACCAAAAATTAACACAA
Source organism: Rickettsia endosymbiont of Polydrusus tereticollis (assembly GCF_964026385.1). Taxonomy (NCBI): domain Bacteria; kingdom Pseudomonadati; phylum Pseudomonadota; class Alphaproteobacteria; order Rickettsiales; family Rickettsiaceae; genus Rickettsia; species Rickettsia endosymbiont of Polydrusus tereticollis. The sequence continues at coordinate 86,309 of NZ_OZ032142.1, forward strand.
AAAATGTTATAAGTTTAAATGATGATAGTTATATAGTTATTGAAAATAATACTTTATTTTACAAAGAAAGAATAGGTAAGCAACTAGCAAGAACTTCATTGCAGTTATCTTTTATCCATAATTTGTTAACCCCTTCCGGACAAATTTTTAATTTTAATCTTAAAGATAGAGGTGATTTTTATTTTATTCGGCATGAGTATCTAAATAAAATTAGAGATCAAAAAACCTTAGCTAGAAACATACCGGAATTTCAAACCGTCTGGCGTTATCCGTTAGCGGGAGTTATCGCTAATAATATTACTTTACTTACCGAGCCCATAGCCTCTTTCACGGTGGGACGAAAATTGCAGCACCGAGATAATAAATTTATTATCATTGATCCTAATAAATATGAATTGTCGGAGAAGAATATATTTTATTCAAATCGTTATAGCGGGATTGATTGTCATGAATTCGGTAATAGGTTGAATTACGGGCTTAATACTACTATATCTAAACATGAAAATTATTTAGGTTTATTCTTGGGGCAGTCAAAAAATACTAAATATAGTATTGATCAGTCCGTTCATAATACCGAAAATGTCGGGAAAATTTCCGCAAGATTTTTAGAGCAATTTGAATTATTTTACGGTTTTAGGAAAGATGAACATCTTAAACCTATTCGTGATGAAATAGGCAGTAATTTTCAAAATGATAAAATTAATATTGCCGGTAGCTTTATTCAGCTTACAAACCTTAAAAAATATTATAGTATAGAAAATAAAGAACTCTCTAATAATAGAGTAAGGCAATTTTACGGAGATTTAGGATATCGGTTAACGGAAAATTGGTTGGTCGGTTTCGGCGGACGCATCGATATATCGACACAAAAACCGCAATTACTTTCAAGAACTATTAAAGTGACATATTTTAAAGATTGTGTTAGAATTGCTGCAAAAATTTCTTCTGACTATATGGTGGATGCAAGTCGTGGGATAAAAAAAACTACTTCCTCTTGGAGTGTTACTATCGGTTTAAAAATATTAAATATGTGAGTTTAAAAATATGAAAAAATTATTGTTTATAATTACTGTTTTTTTAACTTTGAATATAGCAAAGGCAGAATTACCAAATATAGTTGCACTAGTGAATAACGAGCCGATTACTTTAAATGAGTTTCGAGCTCGTAAGAAAATGATTATGGCACTAAATAATGTTGAAAGCGTAAACGCTGCACAAGATAAGCAGCTTAGCAATTTGGCAATCAAAAGCCTAATTGATGAGGCACTGCTTTTTCAATATACTAAAGATAAAGCTATTCCCGAGGAAGAAGTAAATAACGCTATAAGAACTATCGAAGAGCGTAATAAAATGCCGAAAGGTTACCTTCTTCAGTATCTTAAAAGTAAATCTGTCGACACCAATAGTTTTATCTCACAAATTAAAGCTGAATTGGTTAAGATGAATATCTTATCCGGTTTATCAAGATCGATAAATATTAGTAACAAGGAAATAGATGCTACAATTTTGGCAAGTAATATGAAAGACGCCGAAATTTCTATGCAAATCTTCACTGCAAAAGATGAAAGCGATAAAACGCTTACGAAAATGTATAATTTAAGGAAGCACTTAAAAAGTTGTTCGAGCGTAAAAAAACCTATGTACGATAATTTTGCTACTATGGAGTTGGTTGACGGGAAGCTGAATAGTTTAGACGGAACTTTGCAAACTATTACTAAAGATTTAAATATAGATCAGGCAAGTAGTGTTTTTGAAAGGAATAATAAATTTCAAATAATATTAATATGTAATAAAAAAATCTTAAATGTCAGTGAAGACGAAAATAATTACGTAGTGAATTTTTTAACAAATAAAAAAGTATCGCAAAAAGCTCAGAAGTTTTTTGATAATTTACATAAAAAAGCTTATATAAAAATAATGCTACCGTCGTAGGGTTATATTGAGTTAATTTAAAAAGTTAAAATTAATGTCATTCCCGCGAAAGCGGGAATCCAGACTTTTTTTTGCCATGCTGAACTTGTTTCAGCATCTCTTTATAATTTCATCCTGAAATAAATTCAGGATGACTATCATTTCCTGGATTCCCGCCTTCGCGGGAATGACATACAGCACTTTTCTCAAGCCACACAGCAATGTCGGCTTGACTACGAGATAATAACCCTTCTGGTTAACCGGTATATCTATGTTACCTTCAATATCCAAACATGCTGCAGCTCATAATATTATCGCTCTTAAAAGATACGGACAAAATTTTATTTTTGATAGCAGCTTATGCGATAAGATCGTCCGCATATCCGGTCTTGAAGAAAATACCTATATTTTAGAAATCGGTCCGGGTACTGCCGGTTTAACTAGGTCGATATTGCAAAAAAATCCTAAATCCTTAACCGTCATTGAAACCGATAAGAGATGTATCCCGTTACTAGAAGAGATTAAAGAAAATTACCCTGTTTTAAAGATTATCCAAGGGGATGCACTTAAAATTAATTTAGCTGATTTGTTTACAGTCAAATCAGCCTTATCGCAGGGTAACAAAATAACTATTATATCTAATTTACCATATAATATAGGTACTGAATTAGTTATTAGATGGCTAAAACAAGCGAGATTGATAAATAGCATGACCATTATGCTGCAAAAAGAAGTCGTCGAAAGGATTTGTGCCGTACCAAGCACTAAAGCTTACGGCAGATTATCGGTAATATGTCAATTAATAGCTAAAACGGAAAAATGCTTTGATGTTGCACCTACGGCTTTCTATCCGCCGCCTAAAATATATTCTGCTATAGTTAAGCTAACGCCTTTAGAAAATTTGTTCTCCTTAGAGTTAATAAATAAAGTGGAATTAATAACGAGATTAGCATTTTCCGGAAGACGTAAAATGATTAAGTCGTCTTTAAAAAACTTGAGTCCTGCAATTAATGAGTTACTTGCTGAGTTAAAAATTGACGGTAACCAAAGAGCAGAAAACCTTACCCCTCAGAATTATCTAGCTTTAGCAAAGATGATTTAAGTTGTATGGATACCCTAAACGTCATTGCGAGCGACTAAAAGGAGCACGGCAATCTAGAAAAATAAAATATTATATATTGTTGCCAAATTATATGGGCGTCAATATATTAAGATACCAGTGCGTTACTTTAATAATTTAATAAAATGATTTTAATATGTTTAAAACATTAACGCAAAATTTAACAAAAATTTTTGACCGTATTAAAAGTTCCGGTACTTTATCGGAAACTCAAATAGACGATGCTATGAGAGATATACGAGTTGCTCTTCTGGAATCCGATGTAGCATTGCCGGTAGTAAAAGATTTTATAGCGGAAGTAAAACAAAAAGCTTTAGGGCAGGAAGTTATCAAATCCGTTTCACCCGGGCAGATGATAATTAAAATCATCCATGGTGAAATGATAAATCTTCTTGCATCTAATACAGATGATGCAAAGTTACAATTAAATGCAAAACCGCCGGTAAATATCTTGGCAGTAGGCTTACAAGGCAGCGGTAAAACTACGGCAAGTAGCAAGCTTGCTTTGCGACTTAAGAACCAAAATAAAAAAGTTTTGCTAGTATCCCTTGATGTTTATCGTCCTGCTGCTCAAGAACAATTAGCCATACTTGCAAAATCGATAGGAGTTGATTCGCTTCTTATTATACCAAACGAAAAGCCCATTGCTATTGCCAAAAGAGCACTTGCCGAATCAAAAATATCAGCTTATGACGTTGTAATATATGATACGGCAGGTAGGTTGCAAATTGATAACGAAATGATGGAAGAAGCGTTAGCTATAAAAAACTTGGTTTTGCCTTCTGAAACATTATTAGTAATTGATAGTATGACCGGTCAAGATGCGGTAGTAACGGCTAATAGTTTTAATCAAAAATTAGAAATTTCAGGACTAATTTTATCACGAATTGATGGTGACTCCAAAGGAGGAGCTGCTTTAAGCGTCAAATATATTACCAAAAAACCGATAAAATTTTTGAGTAGCGGCGAGAAATTAACCGATTTAGAAGAATTTGACGCTGAACGTATAGCTTCAAGAATACTGGATATGGGAGATATACTATCTTTTGTTGAAAAGGCAGCAAGTATAGTAGATAGAGAAGAAGCAGAAAAAACAGCCGCTAAAATAAAAAAAGGGAAATTTGATTTAAATGATTATCTTCAGCAAATGAAAAGTATAAAAAAACTCGGTGGTTTTGGTAGTATAGTTAGTATGTTACCCGGGGCAGGTAAGATTATGGATCAAATTGACCAATCTAAATTAAGCGGTAAACTAATTGATCAGCAGGCAGCTATTATTTTGTCCATGACGCCGAAAGAAAGAAAAAACCCCGATATACTTAATGCTTCAAGGCGGAAACGTATTGCACAAGGAGCAGGAACAAACGTCCAGAAAGTAAATATATTACTAAAGCAATTTAAACAAATAAGCGATGTGATGAAAAAAGCAAGTAATATGAATCCAAAAAGCTTGATGCGTCATGGTATAGGTAAGTTATTTTCTTGAGTCTATAATGATGCTTATTGATATATGTCGTCATGGCGAGGAGGTACGAGCGTTGTTGCATGGATACCCCAAACGTCATTGCGAGCGACTAAAAGCATTGTTGCATGGCTCAAATTTTTGATGTCATTCCCGCAAAAGCGGGAATCCAGAGAATATTTAAACGAATTATATAGTAAATTTTTATATAATTTTGCTTATTTTAAGTATTTTTTCTGGATTCCCGCCTTCGCGGGAATGACATACAGCACTTTTTTTGATCCACGCAACAACGCCTTGCGGGAATGACATAAAAAGACTGGATGCCGTGGTCAAGGAACTAGAATGACACCGAACGCTTTGCAAAAATTCGATCCGTGCAACGCCACCTTCTCGTAAGCAAATTATCTTTATGATGCTTTGCTACTTCTATTACTATTATTAAAAGTTCTTTTGCGAGGATTGTCAAAAGCCGCCGCTCCTCTTGGCGAGTTATTCTTTGGATTACTTCTTGAGTTATTATCCTCTCTTCTATTATTAGTATTAAACGGTTTTCTGCGATTATTTTTTCCCATAAATTCACTACGTGCTGTAGATTCTCCTTGATTTATCAAACGATCAATTGCTTTCCATTTCATGGTATCGTCAGGAGAGATAAATGATAACGCATTACCCGTTGCACCGGCTCTACCGGTTCTACCTATTCTATGTAAATAGTCTTCCGGACACATCGGTAAATCATAGTTAATAACATGCTGGGTATGAGGTATATCAAGCCCACGAGCCGCAACATCCGTTGCCACCATTATTCTATGGCGTGACTGGCGAAACGATAAAATTACTCGTTCACGTTGGCGTTGGCTTAAATCTCCGTGAATCGCTTCCGCTTTATGATTTTCAGATTTTAGCATCCTAGCAAGCTGATCTGCCGAACGTTTTGTTTTTACAAAAATAATTATTGAACCGTTGCGAGTGTCTAGCTGTTTTGTAAGTTCACTAAATTTCTCTCTATCCGATATCTTTAAAGATTCTTGTTTTATTTCCGGAGCTGCCTTATTAGCTGAGCCTACGGTAATACGAATAGGATTATTTAAATATTTTTGAGATAAACTAACAATGTGTTTCGGCATAGTGGCAGAAAACATTAATACTTGCCTTCTTTCAGGAAGATATTTATTAATTTCTTCTAACTGTTCTTTCATCCCCATATCAAGCATTCTGTCCATTTCATCAAGCACTACTATACCGATATTACTTAACTTTAAAGTTCCACGTGTCAAATGGTCAATAATTCGTCCGGGCGTACCGATAACTATTTTAGGGTTATTTTTTAGCTGCATAAATTGCGGAGGCATCGGCTCACCGCCGATTAAAACTGCACTATTCATTTTTAATTGCATGGTTACGCTTTTTAAAGCATTGCATATTTGACTTGCAAGTTCTCTTGTTGGCACCAGCACCAAAGCAGTAGATTTAGTATTGATAAAAGAATTGATAATAGGTAGTAAATAAGCAAGGGTTTTCCCTGAACCTGTTTGACTGGAAGCAAGAATATCCGCACCGCTCATCGCAAGCGGTATTGCTTGTTTTTGAATTTCAGTCGGGATAGTAATATTTATTTTTTCGAGTGATGTAATTAGTTCATCAGGTAAATTAAAATTTTTCATTATATATAAATCCAATATTAGTTTTGTTATTTATAGTCAATTTCTTCGGACTTTAAGACAATATTATCTTATTACCCGATTTTTCAGGATCGACTATATGATTAAGTTAGAATATGCACATTATACTGCCCGCCTTTCAAAAATTATTTAATTAAAAGCTAATCCTTGAAATACAAGCAGTATATTAAATTATTATAATAAAATAGCCTCTAATCTATAGAGCTACTTTTATCATAACTTCAAAAAGACCTATATAATCTGTGAGAATAAGCTACATAATTTATTTAAGAATACTTTACGTACTTTAAATAAGCTTAAGTTTTCAGCTTCAGGGCATAGTAAAAACTTATTCTTGAAAACTAAAACGGTATATTATGTATAAAAACAAAATATTTTTATCTTGATGAATAGTGACAAGGTTACCCAAAACTTAAGGTTTTATTAACGTTAGTTTTGGATAACTGCTTTTGGTATTTAAGTATGTTTATATAGTTTTGAGGTTAACAGCGGAAACTTTCCCTTTGTTATCTTCGAGATCAAAACTTACACTTTGTCCTTCATTAAGATTGCGAATACCAGCTTCTTCAACAGCTGAGATATGAACAAACACATCTTTACTCCCGTCATCCGGTTGAATGAACCCATAACCTTTTGTTGAATTAAACCATTTAACTTTACCTGTAGACATAAAAACCTTTATTGAGATAGAAATTGCTTAACTGAATTTAATTGTAAAATCTTTAGCGAAAATTAAACCTAGTATCAATTGATAACAGGGCTTTATACCGTTAAAGAGTGTATCGCATAAACTCATTACATTAATAACTACCTCATATTGTGCTACTTGTCAATAATATGCAAAAGAAAGTTTTACTTCCTGACCTTAATTTAACACATTATTACTATTTTGTCACTATCAAAGTTAAGTTTATAAAAGTACTTGCATTTTTATGTTTTTTTTATTAGTCTGTCACCTTGAATTAAACACAGTATACTGTGTACTAATATACTGTGTAGTTTTGCCTGCGTGATGGAATGGTAGACATAACGGACTTAAAATCCGTGGGGTGCAAACCCTTGCCGGTTCAAGTCCGGCCGCAGGTACCAGTAAATTTATAACATTTAGTTGACGAGATTAATGGAATGCAAGTTACCGTACTGAAAAGCGAAGGATTGGATTTTCATGCAAAGATTTCAATTCCTGCAAATGAAATTAATAACGAGATTCAAAAAGAACTACTTAATTTAACAACAAAAGTTAGACTGCCGGGCTTCCGTGCCGGTAAAGTACCTATTGCAATCATTAAACAAAAATACGAAAAATCAGTTAGGCAAGACATAGTTGAGCATAAAATTAACCATAACGTTAGCCATGTTATTGAAGATAAGAAGTTAAATATTATCGGTAATCCAAAGGTTGAAGATTTACAAAATGAGCATAACAAAGACCTAGAATTTACTTTAAAACTAGAGTTATTACCTGAAATTGCAATGCCTGATTTTACAAAAATTTCGATTGATAGACCAAAATTGATAGTGCAAGAAAATGATGTTAACGAACAAATCAACAAGCTTGCCGAATTAACAAAAAGCTATACTCAAGAAAGCACGGCAAAAATTAAAAAAGGCGATCAAGCTACTATTGATGCGGTCGGATATATAGACGATAAAATTTTTGAAGATAGTAAACTTACCGATTATAAATTAGTAATCGGTAGTAATAACCTTATTCCAGGTTTTGAAAAACAACTAATCGGTTCAAAAGTAGGAAGCGAAGTAGAAGTAAACGTGACTTTTCCGGAAGATTACCATGCAAAAGATATTGCCGGTAAACCGGCTCGTTTCGTAGTAACGATAAAAGCGGTGCATACCGCTGAGCCTACCGTTGTTAACGATGAATTTGCCAAAAAATTTCACGCTAATAGTTTAGAAGAATTACGTGGTCATTTTACAAAAAAAATAGAAAGCGAAGCAGAAGAAGCCATTAATACTATCATGAAAATGAGTTTATTCGATCAGCTAGATAAATTGTTAAATTTTGACGTACCGGCATCTTTACTTGTTCAAGAAAAGAATATTTTAAAGTCCGAAACCGACAAAAATGAAACCAACGGAAGCGACGGCGAAGAATCGTTATTTAAAGGTAAATCGCCGGAAGAAATAAGCGAATATTATAATAAATTAGCATTGCGTCGTGTGAAAATCGGCTTAATGCTAGCAGAGTACGTAAAAATTAAAGGTTTACGGATAGAGCCGGATGACCTTAGAAACGTGATTATGTCGCAAGCTAGAAACTTCCCGGGTCAAGAAAATATGATATTTGAATTTTATAAAAATAATCCAAAGGCAGTTGAACAGCTTAAAGGACCGGCTCTAGAAGAAAAAGCCGTCCGGCATATTTTTGATAAGGAAGTAAAGCTTGTTGAAAAAAAATATACTAGAAATGAATTAGAGAAGTTTTTAGAAGCAGAAGAACACCGCACCGTCGGCAACATATAGTAGTCCTTATTATAGGTAACAATGTCTAAAAGAAATAACGAAATATTTAATGCTAGGTCATTGCAAGAATTGGAAGCAAGGGTTGCGAAACTTACAGAACGATCAGAAAAAGATTTACAAAATGAGATGAACAACTTTGAGCAATTTAATGCAAGATTAGATAAATTATGGGGTAAAGATTCGCATTCCGACGATGAAGTAGATAAATTGCTAGCACAAATATAGTCGGAGGTTAAACTCGAAGCAAAAAGTACAGAATTAGGCAACCGACAAGATCAAGCACTACGTGATAGACTGAACAGGCTAAAAGCTGATAGTCCCATAAGACAAAAGACATCAGCAACAGACTTATCATATATCGCTCATAATACTTCTAATGAAACTAACGAAAAAACATCTGTAGGATTTTCCTTTGATGATACTCAATCAATCATCACAGCTAACCTTGACGTACAAGCAGGTATAGCCGATGCATTCGCTAATCAATATAACGACGTAGAAGAAAAGAAACCATTAACGAATCTAGCTAGTAAACTAAAAGAAATGCGTAATATAATTGCTGACACCTCCCCTATACCTCAAGAATACGAAGCTAAAGCATCAAGCATTATTACTAACGGCTTACAAAAAATTTACGGAGGAATAAAAGGAGTAGTATCACCTGCAATAGATATAATCAAAGAAATAGGTAGTACTTTTATAAATTCTATTAAGTCAATCTTTAAAGAATCTCCTGAAAAACAAATGGTAGCAGCTAAAGCAAATTTAAAGGGATTATACAAAACATATGCCGAGTTGAAAGGAGTTGATAATAAGGTTAAAGAAAAATTTCTTAAAAATCACTACGAACAAATCGACCGACTACAAAGCTCGAAGGAATTATTAGCAGAAACTGCTAAAATCACTAAATCCATAGCAAATGCCGGAATACAAAAAATTAACAACCTTAAACAACAACAAACTATCCGTAAAATTCGGACAGATCACCCTGCTGCCACAAATATCTCTAGCACAAATATCTCTAGCTCACTTACGCCGCCTAGCACTCCTAATAATGTGAAATCACCCTTAACACGTCAACGTTAATATGATATCAAAGATATTATAGCTAAATTCAGAAAGCTTTAGACAAGATGAATTTAAAAGCGAGTCTGCACAGCATATTAATACAGGCGTTGTTGGGTGGCTCGAATTTTTGCAAAGCGTACGGTGTCATACTGTAGCTTGATCGATGTTGTTGCATGGATACCCAAACCGTCATGGCGAAGCCACGAAGTGGCTGGCGTTATTGGGTGGCTCGAATTTTTCGGTGTCATTCCCGCGTAGGCGGGAATCCAGAGAATATTTAAGCGAATTATATAGTAAATTTTTATATAATTTTGCTTATTTTAAGTGTTTTTTCTGGATTCCCGCCTGCGCGGGAATGACATACAGCACTTCTTTAGAGCCGTGCAACAACACAGGTACAAGCCACGATATGACACTATACTTGTAATAACCATAATACGATAAATTATGAGCCACGCAACAACGCCGTTAATACAAGCAGAAATATTTAAAAACGAAACAAAAATATCTTTGTTGCAAATGTAAACAATGCTGCCAATAATAATACTATGTAAGTTAAGTTTTAATTGTAAAAATGGAGTTAATCTATTAACTTATCTTGATAATTATAAATTTAAAACTGAAACTGAAACATTTATGAAAGAAAATAGTATACATGCTAGTCAGAATTTGGAAATACATAACTTAACTCACAATCAAATCAAGGCAGAAAGTGATAAAAACGTCCTGTATTCAGCTTTACTAGCTTTTGAACAAACTTTAGCGACGTTAATAGTACCTACAGCTCATCTCCATACTACAACTGATCTCCATCACATTTTTAAATCCTTTTATGATGTCGGATCGCTTTATTATAGCTTAGGTGACAACAATAAAGCTCTAGAACTTTATAAACAGGCTTACCTTATTAGAAAAATCTCTGAAAAAGAGTATGAGGAACAACTTAGCTTTTATTTAAAGCAAAATGTTTCAACATTGACAAAGCTTTGTTTGAAGGAAGACGTTATAGGAAGAGAAAGTTTTATAAAGTATCCTTCTATACGATATATACAAGATTGCTTTAAAAATCCTTCAAGTTTTAACGTTTTTAAGGAAAACGCTCAAGACTTGATGAAGGAATACATTAAGAAAAACACCTATTCAGGCTTAATAAAATATTATCTTGCTCTAGAACCTATAGAAGCTTACCTTAAGGAAAATGCTCCGGAATTTATAAAAAACAATGAAGAAAGAGAATTTATATTAAAGAGAAGCAGCACAAATGAATATATATTAGCAATTAAAGAAAAGCTACAGACTAAAGTTTTAAGCACAATAGCAAAATTATCAAGCGAAGGAACATGGAGTAATCAGAAATCATATAATTTATATGATTGGGGAGTTAAGGGTTATTTAGAGGATAAATATTTAAAAGAACAACTAGGGAATTTGTATAAAACCATAGAAATAGCCAAAATGTTATGTTTTGAAGCGATTTGCCTTGGGGCTATAAATAGTAAAAATTACACTTGCGTTAAAGAATTTGCTAAAGCACATCCTTCATTAATCCAGAATATAGCAAAGCAACATCCTGAATATTTTGTCGATGGTTCTATCGTTCGGATGTGTATCACAGACGATAAAGTTATAAAAAGGTTACTTGAAGAACCTACTAACTATCCTGATCAAGGAAAAAATGCTCCTTCAGAAATAAGTTTGGCTGAACACAACGAAAAAACTATTGAAGCAAAAATAAAATCTAAGTTTGCTGGTCCTACAGAAATAAACGGTGTTAACCCGGATATTGCATGAGATATAGGAGACAAAATCCTCGTAAAGCTGTATAATACTGGTATTTCATTAGAATAATACAAAGGATTTTGTCATGACAAATTGTATAGCATATAGTTACCAGTTTTCCAAAGTAAAAAATCGGACAATAGAGATAAATTTCACTGGAGGTGATATTAGTAGCGATGGAGGTGTGTTGTTATTAAGAGAAGCAGATAAAAGGCTTGGTATAACAGAGGAGCTTGCTAAAATATTTCCTGATAGACGAGATGGTAGTAAAATTACCCATAATATGGCAACAATGCTGAGGCAACGAATTTATGGTATTGCATTAGGTTATGAAGATTTAAATGACCACAATTATCTACGAAAATGTCCTGCTATGCAAACAGCTATGGAAACAATTGATGATATGGCAAGTAGTTCTACCTTATGTCGTATAGAAAACAATGCTGATAGACACTTTGCAATTAAAGTGCATGAACTAATGCTTGATAAATTTATTAAGTCTCATAAAATAGTACCAAAGCAGCTAATACTTGATTTTGATGCTACGGATGATGAAATTCATGGGCAACAGGAAGGTAAGTTTTATCATGGTTATTACGGTCATAATTGCTTTTTACCTTTGTATGTTTTTTGTGGAAAGCATCTGTTAGTTAGTTATCTTAGGACGTCAAAGCAGGATCAAGCAAAACATTCTTGGGCAATATTATCATTGTTAGTAAAACGTTTTCGCCAAGCTTGGCCAGAGGTAAAGATTATTTTTCGTGGTGATAGTGGATTTTGTCGTCATCAGATGTTTGATTGGTGTGATATTCATAATATAAAATATATTGTAGGAATGCCCCAAAATAACAGACTAAATGAGTTACTGAAACCTACAATGGAGAAGTCAAAAGCAGCATTTATTATAACCCAAGAAAAGCAACGTCTTTTTAGTGAGTTTCCATATAAGGCTGGTAGTTGGAGTCATGAACGTAGAATAATTGGTAAGGCAGAAATGACAATGCTTGGAGAAAATCCAAGGTATATAGTAACTAATTTATCAGATAAACCTGAAGATTTATACGACAAAGTTTACTGTGGTCGTGGTGATATGGAAAACCGTATAAAAGAGCAACAACTAGAATTATTTGCAGATCGTACTTCTTGTCATAGATGGTGGGCTAATCAGCTCAGAATGATTTTATCGGGTCTTGCATACACTTTAGTAGAATATATCAGAGGTAATTTATTACAAGGTAGTGCATTAGCAAAAGCACAAATAGGTACAATACGTTTAAAATTATTAAAAATTGGGGTAGTAATTATCCGTAATACTAGGCGTATTAAGTTTTTGTTATCTTCATCATATCCTTACCGACAGGTATGGAATCATGTGATGAAGAAATTAGCATTAGAATAACCTAGATTAGCACTGTTCCCGGTGCTTAGAAAAAATGGGGTAAGGGGCATTACATCTAAAATTTGAAAATAACGGCTTCAAAGCACTTTTTGGCAAAATTTTTACAAAAGTATCATTGCTAATATTATAAATTACTCAATTTCTTACTTTAAATCTCACTTCATGCAATATCCGGGTTAAGGTCATAAACCCTGCTTATATTTATATTAGCAATGAGATAGACGCAGAAAAAAAACTAAAAGAAGACATTACCGCTGCTCTAGATGCATCAATGAAGCAGATAATTATTCCTTTAAATTTATTGGGGGAAAGGTGGATAGGGGCAGAGATATTAATCAAAGAAAAAGCCAAAATTATTCAAATACACTATCTAAATTCGGAAAAACAAAAAATACCCCCTATACTTAAAGATACCTTAAAGAAAAAAATAGAAACTAGATACCCTGGATACGAGCTTAATATAATTGAACAAACCTTAGAATCTCTAGACACTGATAATTGTTATACAAGAGACCTTGCTTCTGAATCAATACCACGTATATTCTTCATGTTGCTTGATGAAGAAGTAGGTATATTAGGAGAGATGGCTAACGGACAATGATATGTCAACAAAATACATTTTATCCTTGCATATTATAACTAACCCTTTTAATATACAAGGATGATAAAACGTCGTATGTATAAATCTATCCAACTGAAAAAATAAAGCCTTGCTTTATCTGCGTTTTATCTGCATTATATAAAGGTTAGTTTATGCCGATAAAATGCAGGTATTATGCAGATAAAATTTAAGCCAAATTATATTATTACTTCGAAGGTTATGAATTGCCTTATGCGCATTGAGGCAGCAAAGGAAAGAGTATTATACTTACCTTTAACACCAACAGTTCTTAATTCTTTAAGAGAAACGGCACGCCTTTATACAACTCATTATTCTACAATGATTGAAGGTAACAGGCTGATACCTGACCAAATTGAAGTGATTCTAAAACACGAAGGGCATTTTCCCGGACGTGAACGGGACGAACATGAAGTGAAAGGCTACTATGCTGCTCTAACTCAAGTGGAGAGGTGGGCAGCTTCAGGTACAAACTTAACAGAAAAAATGATTCAGACTCTTCATGCACTTGTGATGGCAGACGGTAAATCAAACGTTAAGCCAACAAAGTATCGAGACGGTCAGAACGTTATTCGAGATGGAAGAACAAAAGCTATTGTCTATATGCCACCGGAAGCTAAGGATGTCAGCAAACTCATGACCGGAATGGTAAATTGGATTGAGAAGAATACCGAGCTGCCCTGCCCCATCATTGCCGGAATTATCCATTATCAGTTTGCAACTATTCACCCTTATTATGATGGTAACGGTAGAACAGCTAGATTGCTTACTACGCTTATCCTGCACCTTGGAAACTATGACTTGAAAGGTCTTTACTCATTAGAAGAATACTATGCTCGTAATTTAGGAGCTTACTATGAAGCTATTAGCATTGGTGAATCTCACAACTACTATATAGGGCGTGCTGAAGCTGATATTACAAAATGGCTTGAGTATTTTATTGAAGGTATAGCAGTTTCATTTGAAAATGTACTGAAACGCATGGTGGAAGCTGAGGCTCAAGGTTCACCGGATCAAACTACTCTCCTTCGAAAACTTGATCCACGGCAACGTAAAGCGTTACAGCTATTTCAAGAATTTGAAACCATTACAAGCAATCAAATCGGTAAATTATTTGGCTTTAAACCGCGAACAAGTGCTGCACTCTGTGCTAGTTGGGTAGAAAACGGCTTTTTAGAGATAGTTGATTCATCAAACAAGGGACGAAAATATAAGCTCTCAGAACAATATGAAAATTTAATAATAAGTACAAATGCTATAAGATAAATTATAGAATAATTAGCGGCCACCACACTCCTATCCTGGATTTTATACCAATTGAGAAAGAAAAGTAATAGCCGGAACTATTATGGGATCAGGATATTTAAAACAATCGTCTTGTATATACTCCATGCTATATACTACCTGGAACGCATGAGTTGCTTTGGTTTGTTCTTGAAAATATCTTAAATTATCTGATATACGATTATTATCCGATAATTTCGCTTCTACCAAAAACCATGGTGTATCATTCCTAGCAATTAAAAAATCTACCTCTTTCCCATCTTTATTCCTAATAAAATATAATTCATATTTTCCTAAACCTCTATCACTCCAACAGTTTAGTGCTTTTAATAAATGAGAGGCAATAAAATTTTCAAACCTCCTACCTTCATCTTTTATTAATGACCAGTCTACTAGGTAAATTTTTGGCTCTTTAATTATACTCCTGGATATATTAGTAGACCATGGCTTGACGATAAAGCAATAAAAAAACTTTTCCAATACGCTAATCCATTTGGAAATTGTCGGGACACTTACCTGTATTTTTTTACTTAAACTAGTTCTATTGAGAAGTTGACCCGTTTGTTCTTTTAACAACTCCGCTAAAGTCTCCAATTGGCTTATTTCATGTATGTTGGATAAGTTTCGTATATCTTCATATAGTAGCTGCTTTTCTCTTAAGGAATGCCACTTATAAGCAAAATTTCTCGATGCTTTTAAAAAAGGTTCTGGAAAGCCCCCCGTTTCATAGAGATTACGGAATTTTTCAGTATTGATTTCTATGGATGTACTTATTTCGTTTAAGGAAACACTAACTTCTTCTATTTCACGTCCGGATAATGGGTGAATACGCTGCAAAAAATATCTCCCCATTAAACTATCTCCTCCTGCTTGATATACGTCAAGCCTAGCACTACCTGTTACTAGGATATGATATTTACCTTTATACAGATCATAGAAACCCTTTAAATAATTCTTCCAACTCTTAAACTTATGTATTTCATCAAAAATTACTAACGGTTTTTCTTTTCGTAACTTATTTAAAGGTAAAATTTCTTCTATGAAGGTTTGACCTTGTAAGATAAGCGTCTTATCTTTTATCGTATCCCAATTTAAATATACGTGTTCTGGATATTCTTTAGCAATAAGCTTGGCAATTGTAGTTTTGCCTACTTGCCTTGATCCTACTAAAAATAACATTTGTTCATTACTAGCAAAATGCTCTTGAACTAATAATATATATACTCGTCTCATTTATACTACACTTTAAATTAGACGCGGCTAATTTATACCACACTTTAAATTAGACGCGGCTAATTTAAAGTATAATTAAATTTAGGTAAAAGTAAATACCTAAATTAGTGACGGAGTTTTTATTAATTTTCGAGCCATGCAACAACACCGAGTCCCCAAGGCAAAGGTACGAATTTATGAAGAATAATAAGTGGGTATAATAATTGATTTATACTTCTAAGAAATCTTATAATCCTTCCTTAGTAATTTCATCATATTTTTTAAGTTTAATAAGGACTGATTCTAAATTATCAAGCCTTATCATACAAGGTCCGTCGCTCGGTGCATTGTCGGGATCTTGGTGTACTTCCATATAAATACCGGCAACACCGACGGCTATAGCCGCCTTAGCTAACAGCTCAACATATTTTCTCTGTCCGCCGCTACTACTGCCCAAGCCACCGGGCTGCTGAACAGAGTGGGTAGCATCAAAAATTACCGGTGCGTTTGTCTCTGCCATTATTGCAAGGCTACGCATATCCGATACAAGATTATTATAACCGAAACACGCACCTCGTTCCGTCAGTAAAATATTTTCTGCACCAAAAGCCTGCAATTTTGCATGCACGTTTTTCATATCCCAAGGGGCTAAAAACTGACCTTTTTTAACGTTCACTATTTTCTTGGTTTGTGCTGCCGCTTGCAGTAAGTCGGTTTGTCTGCATAAAAAAGCTGGTATTTGTAATATATCGACTATCTCGGCTGCTAAAGCACATTGCACCGGCATATGCACATCGGTGACAATAGGACAATTAAAGGCTGCTTTTACTTTAGCTAGCACCTCTAAACCTTGTTCAACTCCGAGACCTCTAGCACTACCCGCTGAAGTTCTATTAGCTTTATCGAAAGAAGATTTATAAATAAAAGGAATGCCGAGTTTGCTAGTTAATTTTACAATTTTTTCCGCTAAAAATAATGCATGATCTAAATTTTCAATTTGACAAGGACCGGCAATTAAAGTAAAAGGCAGTTCGTTTCCTATTTTTATATTCTTTAATTCTACTATTTTTTGCATATATTCCTAACCTTTAAAAATCTTAATCATTTTGCTATCGGTAAACTATTCCCTTCTTGATTAATCTTAATAGCTAAATCAGGTTTTTTCTTGGATGAAAGATTAGCGAGTACTATAGCATTCACCAAAAATAACGTTGCAAGTACCACGGTACTTTTAGTTAGAAAGTTACCGACCGTTTTAGCACTGACTACTCCCATATTATTACCGCCGCTTAACCCGCTAATCCCGTCGGAACCGCTACGTTGCATTAAAATAACTATAATTAATAAAACTGCGATGACAATATGAATAAAAAGAAGTATATTTATCATTAAAAGTAACCTATATTTTCTAATTCCAAGCCCTAACTATACACTAGCTTTGTATTATTTGCAATTAGCTTTACTATTGATGTCATTCCTAGCTGTGGCGAGCGTTGTTGCATGAGACTCTCAAAATCGTCATGGCGAGGCACTTCCAACGTTGTTGCATGGCTCGATTTTACCTCGTCATTGCGAGGAGATGCTAGCTATCTCCGTGGCAATCTAGGAAAAAAACGACAAAAAGTGCTATGAAATTTATTATTTTTCTGGATTGCCACGCTCCTTTCAGTCGCTCGCAATGACGTTTAGGGTATCCATGCAACGACGCTCACCATTGTTATGAATGACATCAAAATTTTTAAATTTAGCAAACAAAGTCATAAAATTTTGTGTAGTAGCATTTGCTACTTCTGCACTAGTTATGCCTTTTAACTCGGCAATTTTTTCAGCGACATATCGAACAAAAGCCGGCTCATTTTGCTTGCCTCGCATAGGAGTCGGTGCAAGATAAGGCGAATCGGTTTCAATTAATAACCTTTCAAGCAGTACATACTTAACTATTTCCTGTAACTCTAACGCATTTTTAAACGTTATGATCCCCGACATTGAAATATATAAACCGATATCCAACATTTTTTTTGCTAAATCTTTAGAAGAAGTAAAACAATGTATCAGTCCGGGAAAATTAGCATTTTTCATTTCACTAGTTAGGATATCAATCGTATCTTCTTCAGCATCCCTTGTATGTACAATAATCGGTAATTTTGTTATGCTTGCCGCATATATGTGTTGTACAAACGAACCTTTTTGCTGCTGTTTATCATAAGGCGTATGGTAATAATCAAGACCGGTCTCGCCGATTCCGATAATTTTAGGATGAGAAGTTAAGGCAATAAGCTTATCTGATAACTTATTTGTACTTTCCTCGATGTCATTCCTGCGTAGGCAGGAATCCATACTTCCTTGTTTTTTTTCTAGATTCCCGCTTTCGCGGGAATGACATTGCCGCACACTATCTGTTACCTCGCAAGGATGCACGCCAACCGAGGCAAAAACATTTTGATATTGCTCTGCTATCTGTAGAATATCAGGCAATTCTTCTAATTTAGTGCAGATAGTTTGAAGATATTTAACGTTATTCCCTTCGGCTTTTTTAATTATTCCGTCTAAATTCTCTGCTTCGGCAAGCAAATTAAGGTGGCAATGAGAATCTATTAACATATTATACCTCAAGTAAATAAAGAGTTGGTACAATGTCATTCCTGCGTAGGCAGGAATCCAGACTTTTTTGTCATGCTGAACTTGTTTCATCATCTTTTTTAGTAGATTCTGAAATAAATTCAGAATGACCTTTTTTCTGGATTCCTGCCTACGCAGGAATGACATCTAGGACTCTTGGAAACACCACACTAGGCTCTAAAATACTTGTGGAAGGCGTTACAGCATATTCACGGCTTAAATGTTTAAAACTCCGCTCTTCTTTCGTTATTCCTAACTTGTCAAGCATTTTACTTGCCGCAGTAGGAGTAAAAGGCTGCAACATGATAGCAATATAACGCAAAGATTCTAGAAGAGTATATAATACTTCCAACGTTTTTATCGGGTCGGTTTTTCGTAAATTCCAAGGTGCTTCTTTATCAATATAAATATTTGCTTCTTCGGTTAAATTAAGAATATTTTCGAGTATTTTATTAATTTCAAGATTTTCCATTAGCTCCAGATTCTGCACGGCAATTTTACTAGCCGTTGCTAACAGTGGCGACTTATATAACAGATCGATTATATTCTGCTCAATCAAAGGCACACGAGCTTCATTATT
The DNA here is from genome assembly GCF_964026385.1 of Rickettsia endosymbiont of Polydrusus tereticollis. Lineage (NCBI taxonomy): Bacteria > Pseudomonadati > Pseudomonadota > Alphaproteobacteria > Rickettsiales > Rickettsiaceae > Rickettsia > Rickettsia endosymbiont of Polydrusus tereticollis. Next base: position 105,528 of record NZ_OZ032142.1, read on the forward strand.
TTTATAAACAAAGGCTAAAGTCCTTTGCATTAAGTTGCCGATTTTGTTCGATAACTCACTATTAATTCTGCTAATTAAACTTGCTCTAGAATAGTTACCGTCTGAGCCAAAAGTAACTTCTCGCATTAAGAAATACCGAACTTGATCAACTCCAAATTCTTTTACTAGTTCAAACGGATCGATAACATTACCGAGCGACTTGGAAATTTTTTGCCCTTCATTAGTCCACCAACCATGAGCCATAACAGAAATAGGTAAAGGCACTTCCGCTGCCATTAAAAAAGCCGGCCAATAAACGGCATGAAAACGAACGATATCTTTACCGACAACATGCAAATTAGCCGGCCAAAATTTACCGTATTTACCGCTCTCATCAGGATAGCCTAAAGCGGAAATATAGTTAACTAACGCATCCAGCCAGACATATATTACATGCCTAACATCATTCTTGGCATCATTTGGGACTTTAATGCCCCAATTAAAACTAGTGCGTGAAACGGATAAATCATGTAAGCCCGATTTAACGAAGCTGATCACTTCATTACGCCTGGCTATAGGTCTAATAAAATCAGGATTTGCTTCATAAAAAGCTAGTAATTTATCTTGCCATTTTGACAGATTAAAAAAATAACTCGGCTCTTTAACCCACTCGACATCGGCACCGGTAGGAGCGAGTCCGTCACTCGTTAATTCCGATTCATCATAAAAAGCTTCATCACGCACCGCATACCAACCTTCATAAAAGCCTTCGTAAATGCTACCGTTAGCCAGTAGCTTTTGCCAAAAAATAGCAACCGCTTCTTTATGCCTTGTTTCCGTCGTCCTAATAAAATCATCATTAGAAATATTCATTGATGCCATAAGATTGCGGAAACTTATCGAAGTTTGATCGGTAAATATTTGTGGATCGATATTTTTATTTAATGCCGCCTTCTCTACCTTCTGCCCGTGTTCGTCGGTACCGGTTAAAAACCTAACTTCCTTGCCGCTAAGACGCATAAACCGAGCGATCACGTCGCTCGCAACGCTAGTATAAGCATGCCCGATATGCGGCACGTCGTTAACATAGTATATAGGGGTGGTGATGTAGTAAGTGTTATTCATATTACCTTATAATAAAGAGTTAGCAATGTCACTCCGTGGCTGGTACCCGTGTTGTTGCGTGGCTTCCAGAATCGACATGGCGAAGCCACGAAGTGGCTGTGACCATCCAGTTAAATAATAGTCATCCTGAATTTATTTCAGGATATACTACAAGAGATACTGAATCAAGTTTACAACTGTCCGAAGTTCTAGAAAGGAAAAGAGTTCTTAAACCTTGATTGGTCATTTTGGTATAAAAATATAACATCAAAAATAGAAATTGCTGCTTCATTTCACTACTTATTTTTTAACTTCGGACAGTTGTAAATCAAGTTCGGCATGACAAAAAAAGTCTGGATTCTCGCCTATGCTGGAAGGCGTTGTTGCATGGATCGAATTTTTGCAAAGCGTACGGTGTCATTCTAGTTCCTTGATCACGGCATCCAGTCTTTTTATTAAGGTTTTTTCTGGATACCGTGGTCAAGCCACGGTATGACACCATACTTGTAATAACCATAATACGGTAAATTATGATCCACGCAACAACGCTCAACGCTTCTTGTGAGGCCGAGCTTTGAAGTCGGTTATAACTTCAGTTTTCTCTAAAACCGGCATTTACGATAAATTCTCCTAAAGACCTTATTATATTATCGGCAAAAATTTTATAAACTTGTTTGCCGATTACTATAACTATCGCCGTAATAATAATCCCGTAAATTATATCGGCCGGGTAATGCATAGCTAAGCTTATACGTGCTAGTGATACTAAGCCGATAATGAAAATTGCTATTATTTTTAACGACAAATTAAGATAAGACCAGGCAAAGTAAGTAACTAAAAACGCAAGCCCTGCATGGCTGCTGGGAAAGCTTGATAAGCATCTTTCAACCTGCAAATTTATAATTGTTATAAAACTATTTAAAGGCAGGCTACAAAAGGGTCTTGGAAAGTTAACCGAAAATTTAAGTGCGGTAAATGTTAGACCAAAGATTGTATAAATTATCCCAATCTCCATTAGTTTATTATATTTTCCCCAAAATGCTTCTTGCAGTTGATTAAAATTTTTAATTTTCTTTAATTGAATATAAAAATATATCCAGTATAAAATATATATTACGGCAAAATTTATAATATTAAAACAAAAGGAGATAAACTCCAAAAAATATGGTAATATACCGATATTTGTTATTCTATTAAGAAATAAAAATATTTCTTGATTTAAGCCGTGAAAATTATAAAAAGCTTCAAGCATTTATTTTAAATATTTTATGTTGCAAGTAACGATATTAGGATGCGGAGCATCTATCGGCGTACCGGTTATTGGCTGCGATTGCGAGGTATGTCTCTCAAGTTCAAAATACAACAAAAGGACTAGATCAGCAATATATATTAACGATGAAAACACTCAAATATTGGTTGATTTCGGTTATGATATTAAATATCAGCTAGTTCGTGAAAAGATAAAAGCATTGGATTGTGCTATATTAACGCATGATCATTCTGACCATGTTAACGGTATAGACGATTTGCGTATATTTTCTTTTATCCAACATAAACCGTTGGAAATTTATACTGACCATAATAGTGCAGGAACATTAAATAAAAAATATAATTATTTATTTGATGCTAAATTATTTAAATCAGGTCAAATGTTGTCTATGAAACCTATCAATTTTTTTGATAAAGTTAAAATTAAATCTATTGAAATACAATTTTTCAGGCAGCATCATGGATATATAGATAGTTTAGGTCTTAGAATAGGTGACTTTGTCTATTCTTCTGACGTAAGTGATTTTCCGCTTGAATCGGAAAAATTTTTAAAAGATATAAAAATATGGATTATCGATTGTATGGATTATACGTCAAATGAAAACCACGCAGGACTTGATAAAGTTCTAGAATGGAATGAAATATATAAACCACAACAAATATTATTAACCAATATGCGTCACGAAATTGATTATCATAAAATTACGGAAATATTGCCGAGTAACATCAAGCCGCTTTATGACGGCTATAAATTTACGGTCAACTGATGATAGCTTTAGACAAGGTATGTAAGCGTTACGGTAAGGCTTATGCACTTAAAAATATTAGTTTAGATTTTAGCATTAAAGAAACCGTGGTAATAATTGGACCTTCCGGTAGTGGAAAATCAACTTTGCTACGTGTTTTAAATAATCTAGAAGAGCCGACTAACGGTTATTTATTAGTTGACGGTAAAAGATTAGTCCCAAAAGCCGGAAGAAAACTTCGGCTAAAAGTCGGGATGGTTTTTCAAAATTTTAATCTTTTCCCGCATTTAAACGTTTGCGATAATTTAATTTATGCACCGATTAATGTTTTAAAGATGCAAAAAGCTGAGGCTATCCTTAAGGCGGAAGATTTACTCGGGAAATTCGGTTTGAGGCAAAAATTTACCTATTTTCCGACTAATTTATCGGGCGGGCAAAAGCAAAGAGTGGCAATAGCTAGGGCTTTGATGATGAATCCCGAAATTATTTTATTTGATGAGCCGACTTCGGCACTTGACCCGGAAAATATTAAAGACGTTATAGAAAATATAACTTTATTAAAAGGACAAATGAAGATGGTAGTTGTAACTCACCATCTTAAATTTGCTAAAGCCATAGCCGATCGGATAATTTTCATGGATCAAGGACAAATTTTAGCAAATCAGTCCGTGAAGGAATTTTTTACTAAACCCGCATCGCATCGAGCTAGGCTGTTCTTAGAAAATATCGGCGATTTAATGTAGGTTGATAACGTCATGACGGGGAGGGGCGTCTCGCCAGGTGTTGTTGCGTGGATCGGAATCATTACAAAAAACCCCGTCATTGCGAGGAGGGACGTAGTGCCGACGTGGCAATCTAGGAAAAAAAACAGCAAAAAATGCTATGAAAATTATTATTTTCTAGATTGCCACGCCGCTTGCAGCGGCTCGCAATGACGTTGCAGGTATCCACGCAACAATGTCGTCTCGCCATGACGGGTTTTTATTAATTTCTCGAGCCATACAACAACACGACTCGATTTACAAATCAATCAACTAAAAAGTCATGTTAAGTATATCTTAGGATGACTTTTTTTGTATTATATCAAATATAAATTTGATTTTTTTGAGCTTAACCTATATTTTAAATCTTATTACTATTAAGGTTATTATTAAGGATAAATATGGATAAAGACAAAGCTATTGCGGCGGCACTTGCACAAATCGAAAAAAGTTACGGTAAAGGCTCGGTAATGAAACTTGGAGAGCGTCCGAATGTTGATATCGAAGCTGTATCCACCGGTTCGCTCGGGCTTGATATTGCACTTGGGATAGGAGGCATACCGAAAGGAAGAGTTATTGAAATTTTTGGACCTGAAAGTTCAGGGAAAACTACGTTAACACTTCATTTAATTGCCGAAGCACAAAAAAAAGGCGGCACATGTGCTTTTATTGATGCCGAACATGCGTTAGACCCGGCTTATGCCAAGAAATTAGGAGTGAATATCGACGAGCTGATTATATCGCAGCCCGATACAGGTGAGCAAGCTCTTGAGATTACCGACACTTTAGTACGCTCCGGTGCTATTGACATGGTAGTAATAGATAGCGTTGCAGCGTTAGTGCCGAAAGCGGAAATAGAGGGAGAAATGGGCGATTCTCATATGGCTTCGCAAGCAAGGCTCATGAGTCAGGCACTGCGGAAACTTACGGCTTCCATTTCCAGAACAAATTGTATTATTATTTTTATCAATCAGATCAGGATGAAAATCGGCGTTATGTTTGGTAGCCCGGAAACTACGACCGGCGGCAATGCGTTAAAATTTTATGCATCCGTACGGCTTGATATAAGAAGAACCGGTGCTATTAAGGATAAAGAAGAAGTGTAGGTAGCCAGACGAAAGTAAAAGTCGTTAAAAACAAAGTATCGCCGCCCTTTAGAACTGCAGAATTTGATATAATGTACGGCTCCGGTATTTCAAAGGAAGGAGAAATGATTGACCTTGGCGTTAAACTTGAACTAATTGAAAAATCAGGCTCGTGGTTTTCTTATAAAGAAACAAGAATCGGGCAAGGGCGGGAGAACGTCAAACAATATTTAAAGGAACATCCGGAAATTTCTACAGAAATTGAACGGCTAATACGCCAAAAATCTTCACAAATCAGTAAGGTAAGTTTAGATAGTGAAGAAGAGTAAAGAGAGGTCTTTATGTCATTCCGGGGGACGTTATTGCGTGGCTCGAATTTTTGTAAAGCGTACGGTGTCATGCCGTGGCTTGACCACGGCATCCAGTCTTTTTATTATGTTTTTTCTGGATACCGTGGTCAAGCCACGGTATGACACCATACTTGTAATAACCATAATACGGTAAATTATGAGCCACGCAACAACGCCAATACCTCCTCACAATGACGATGTTTTTGTAATCAGGTTGAAATTATAAAGGAAAATAAAAATGATAGATTTAACAAATAAAACGGCTTTAATTACCGGAGCAACGGGTGCTATCGGCGGTGCCATTGCTAAATTAATGCATAAACTCGGAAGTCATGTAATTATTAGCGGTAGTAATGAAGAAAAATTAAAAAGTCTAGGGAGTATTTTAAAAGATAATTATACTGCGGTAACATGCGACTTAGCAAATCCCGATGAGTGTGCTAATTTAATAGCCGCTGCCCCGCAGCTAGATATTTTAGTGTGTAATGCGGGTATTACTAAGGATATGTTAGCTATAAGAATGAAAGATGAGGAGTTTGATAAAGTTATCGATATAAATTTAAAGGCTAATTTTATTTTAAATCGTGAAGCTATAAAGAAAATGATGCCGAATAAATACGGTCGGATAATTAATATAGCTTCGGTAGTTGCGGTTTCCGGTAATGCCGGACAAGCTAATTATTGTGCTTCAAAAGCCGGACTGATCGGCATGACTAAATCTTTAGCCTATGAAGTTGCAACTCGTGGGATAACAATTAATGCAGTAGCACCTGGGTTTATCGAATCAAATATGACCGGTAAATTAAATGAAGTGCAAAAAGAAGCTATATTACAAAAGATTCCCCTTAAAACTTACGGTAAACCCGAAGACGTAGCAAATGCGGTAGCTTTTTTAGCAAGCAATGAAGCAGGTTATATTACGGGACAAACTATACACGTAAACGGCGGTATGCTGATGGTATAACCGGCATTGTTGCATGGATCGAATTTTTGCAAAGCGTTCGGTGTCATTCTAGTTCCTTGATCACGGCATCTAGTCTTTTTATTAAGGTTTTTTCTGGATACCGTGGTCAAGCCACGGTATGACACCGTACTTATAATAACCATAATACGGTAAATTATGAGCCGTACAACAAGACCGGTATAACCATCAGTTTACTAGCGGGGATTTGAATTAAATTTAAGGAAATTTATTATATAGATTGACTATAAAGGTTAATATGATTATTTTATGCTAGCATAAAATAATTTTTTATGCTAAAAGTTTTGATCTAAGGTAAGGCTTTTTTGAATTTAGGTAAGATATACTCTTCTTCAAATCACTCGAGTATGGCGTTTATCTAAAAATAAGCCGCTCTTTTTAAGTTCAAGGGAATATATTTTTTTGCTTTCAAGAATATTTAATTCTTGAAGATATAGAAATATAAATAATTTATTTAGTTTAAACGATTTACGGAGTTCAATTATGAGTACAATGAATAGTGTCGAACAAGATGTTATTGAAATTGTTGCTAATACGTTAGGAGTAAAAAAAGATACAATAAGTGCTGAATCACGATTAAAAGAGGACCTTAAAGCTGACAGTTTAAGTACGGTCGAATTGATGATGACGATAGAGGCTAAATATAAAATTGATATATCTGATGAAGAAGCAAGTAAAATACTAACCGTATCCGATGTTGTAAACTATATCCAAAAACAACAATCTATATCTGCGTAAACTAATTTTCTAACCTGAAATTTTTGAAAATATAAGAAAATGTCAACTAAAAGAGTAGTTATTACCGGGCTTGGACTTGTTACTCCTCTAGGGCTTGATGTAAAAACATCTTGGGAAGGGATCGTAAATGGGCGTAGCGGGATCAAAACTATTACGGAATTTGATACTTCAAATCTTGCCTGTAAAATTGCCGGTCTTATTGATAGTTCAGAAGAATACGGTTTTAAGCTTGAGAATTTCACCGCTCCCGAGGAAGTAAACAAGCTAAGTAAAATGGATAGATTTATCCATTACGGAGTTGCTGCGGCAACCGAAGCAATCGAAGATAGCAGCTGGCTACCTAAGGATGAAGCCTCTTGCGATAGAACCGGTTTAATACTAGGTTCCGGCATCGGCGGTCTTAAGATGATAGAGGACACCTCCGTAAAATTGCATCAAGAAAATAACGGAAAAGTTAGTCCGTTTTTTATACCCGCTTCCTTAATCAATCTTTTATCCGGTCTTGTTTCTATAAAATACGGCTTTAGCGGTCCAAATCAAGCGGCAGTAACTGCTTGTTCTACAGGAGCACATGCTATAGGCGATGCTATGCGTCTTATAAAATACGGCTATGCTGATGTTATGATTGCCGGCGGTGCAGAAGCTCCGGTAACACCGGTAGGAGTAGCGGGATTTGTTGCGGCAAGGGCTTTATCTACAAAATATAATGATATTCCTGAATTTGCTTCCAGACCTTGGGATCAAGGTCGCAGCGGTTTTGTCATGGGGGAAGGAGGCGGAGTCGTAGTTTTGGAAGAATATGAGCATGCAGTCCGAAGGGGTGCTAAAATTTACGCAGAGATTGTCGGGTATGGCTCAACGGGCGATGCTTATCATATTACTTCTCCGCATCCTGAAGGAAAAGGAGCTTATAAAGCAATGAGTAATGCTCTTAAAGATGCTAATATCCCTGTTGAGATGATTAATTATATTAATGCTCATGGAACTTCAACAATAATAGGTGATGCAATTGAACTAGCAGCGGTACAAAGATTATTTTTAGAAGCTAATCCAAAAGTTTTAATGTCTTCCACCAAATCATCGATCGGTCATTTACTTGGAGCTGCCGGAAGTGTTGAGTTAATATTTTCTATTCTAGCAATTCAAGATCAAATCGCACCGCCGACATTGAACTTAGAAAACCCCATGGAAGAAGTTAAAATAGATTTAGTAGGGTTGCAAGCTAAAAAAGCAAAAATCGATTATGCTTTATCTAATTCTTTTGGCTTTGGCGGTACTAATGCAAGTTTAGTATTAAAGAAAGTTTAATTCATTTCCGTGAGCTAAGAATCCATTGTTGCATGACACCATACTTGTAACAACCATAGAGCCACGAAACAACGCCAACGTCTCCTCGCAATGACTATTTTTCATATTTTATGACCCCAATATATTATATTAAAAACGGTAATTTGCATTTTGCCGATAAAGTTATTTTATCCGACTTAGAGCTTTACCTTTATAAAGGTGATAAAATTTGTCTAGTGGGGCGTAACGGCTGCGGTAAATCTAGCCCGGATATTGCATGAGATATAGGAGACAAAATCCTCGTAAAGCTGTATAATACTGGTATTTCATTAGAATAATACAAAGGATTTTGTCATGACAAATTGTATAGCATATAGTTACCAGTTTTCCAAAGTAAAAAATCGGACAATAGAGATAAATTTCACTGGAGGTGATATTAGTAGCGATGGAGGTGTGTTGTTATTAAGAGAAGCAGATAAAAGGCTTGGTATAACAGAGGAGCTTGCTAAAATATTTCCTGATAGACGAGATGGTAGTAAAATTACCCATAATATGGCAACAATGCTGAGGCAACGAATTTATGGTATTGCATTAGGTTATGAAGATTTAAATGACCACAATTATCTACGAAAATGTCCTGCTATGCAAACAGCTATGGAAACAATTGATGATATGGCAAGTAGTTCTACCTTATGTCGTATAGAAAACAATGCTGATAGACACTTTGCAATTAAAGTGCATGAACTAATGCTTGATAAATTTATTAAGTCTCATAAAATAGTACCAAAGCAGCTAATACTTGATTTTGATGCTACGGATGATGAAATTCATGGGCAACAGGAAGGTAAGTTTTATCATGGTTATTACGGTCATAATTGCTTTTTACCTTTGTATGTTTTTTGTGGAAAGCATCTGTTAGTTAGTTATCTTAGGACGTCAAAGCAGGATCAAGCAAAAATTCTTGGGCAATATTATCATTGTTAGTAAAACGTTTTCGCCAAGCTTGGCCAGAGGTAAAGATTATTTTTCGTGGTGATAGTGGATTTTGTCGTCATCAGATGTTTGATTGGTGTGATATTCATAATATAAAATATATTGTAGGAATGCCCCAAAATAACAGACTAAATGAGTTACTGAAACCTACAATGGAGAAGTCAAAAGCAGCATTTATTATAACCCAAGAAAAGCAACGTCTTTTTAGTGAGTTTCCATATAAGGCTGGTAGTTGGAGTCATGAACGTAGAATAATTGGTAAGGCAGAAATGACAATGCTTGGAGAAAATCCAAGGTATATAGTAACTAATTTATCAGATAAACCTGAAGATTTATACGACAAAGTTTACTGTGGTCGTGGTGATATGGAAAACCGTATAAAAGAGCAACAACTAGAATTATTTGCAGATCGTACTTCTTGTCATAGATGGTGGGCTAATCAGCTCAGAATGATTTTATCGGGTCTTGCATACACTTTAGTAGAATATATCAGAGGTAATTTATTACAAGGTAGTGCATTAGCAAAAGCACAAATAGGTACAATACGTTTAAAATTATTAAAAATTGGGGTAGTAATTATCCGTAATACTAGGCGTATTAAGTTTTTGTTATCTTCATCATATCCTTACCGACAGGTATGGAATCATGTGATGAAGAAATTAGCATTAGAATAACCTAGATTAGCACTGTTCCCGGTGCTTAGAAAAAATGGGGTAAGGGGCATTACATCTAAAATTTGAAAATAACGGCTTCAAAGCACTTTTTGGCAAAATTTTTACAAAAGTATCATTGCTAATATTATAAATTACTCAATTTCTTACTTTAAATCTCACTTCATGCAATATCCGGGCTAGCCTTATGAAGATAATATCAGGAATTTATGAATTAGATAAAGGCGAGTTATTTAAAGACCCTATTGCGGAAGTAGGCTATTTAACACAAGATGTTACTAATAACTTAAGCATTAGTGTTTATGATTTTATTACTCAAGGATTTCTTGGTAAAAAAATAGATAAATATCAAATCGATATAATTTTAGAAAAATTAGACATCCAAGGAAACGATAATTTATCTACCTATTCAGGCGGACAGATCAGAAGAGCCTATCTTGCTAAAGCTTTAGTATTAGAGCCGGAAATATTATTGCTTGATGAGCCGACTAATCACCTTGATATCAAAACAATTGAGTGGTTAGAAGAATTTGTTAAATCTTATAGCGGTGCTATTATTTGCGTTAGCCATGATAGAGCTTTTTTATCAAACGTTACTAACAAAATTTGGTGGCTTGATCGCGGAGTTTTGCGTAAATCCGAGCAAGGCTTTAAATATTTTGACGAATGGCAAACAATTATCGTTGCACAAGAAGAAGCGACTTTAAGAAAATTAAATAAAAAATTAGAGCAAGAAAATGATTGGTTAAATGCCGGAGTTACAGCTAGACGCAAACGAAATCAAAAGAGACTCGGCGAGCTTAGAGCTTTAAGAGAAATAACCAGGGAGCATGCCGAAAAATTATTTAGATCGAAGCAAAAAGTCCAAGCAGAGCTTGCGGAAAATATTGCTAAAAGCAAATTTATTATAGAAGTAGATAGTGTTTCTTTTGGTTATAGCGGAAATAAGCTTATCGATAATTTTAGTTTTCGAGTGAAAAAAGGCGAGAAAATAGGAGTAATCGGTGCAAACGGCTCAGGAAAATCAACGTTCATCAAATTATTAACTAAGCAATTATCGCCCGAGACCGGTAAAGTTATATATGGCGGTAATTTAGATATTTCCTATTTTGATCAACATCGAGAAAAACTAAATCCTAATCATACTTTGCAACAAACTTTATGCCCTACCGGCGGTGATCAGGTATTTTTACCGGGTAAAACTATGCATGTAGCCGGTTATCTAAAACAATTTATGTTTGATCCGAAGCTGCTTAACCCGGATATTGCATGAGATATAGGAGACAAAATCCTCGTAAAGCTGTATAATACTGGTATTTCATTAGAATAATACAAAGGATTTTGTCATGACAAATTGTATAGCATATAGTTACCAGTTTTCCAAAGTAAAAAATCGGACAATAGAGATAAATTTCACTGGAGGTGATATTAGTAGCGATGGAGGTGTGTTGTTATTAAGAGAAGCAGATAAAAGGCTTGGTATAACAGAGGAGCTTGCTAAAATATTTCCTGATAGACGAGATGGTAGTAAAATTACCCATAATATGGCAACAATGCTGAGGCAACGAATTTATGGTATTGCATTAGGTTATGAAGATTTAAATGACCACAATTATCTACGAAAATGTCCTGCTATGCAAACAGCTATGGAAACAATTGATGATATGGCAAGTAGTTCTACCTTATGTCGTATAGAAAACAATGCTGATAGACACTTTGCAATTAAAGTGCATGAACTAATGCTTGATAAATTTATTAAGTCTCATAAAATAGTACCAAAGCAGCTAATACTTGATTTTGATGCTACGGATGATGAAATTCATGGGCAACAGGAAGGTAAGTTTTATCATGGTTATTACGGTCATAATTGCTTTTTACCTTTGTATGTTTTTTGTGGAAAGCATCTGTTAGTTAGTTATCTTAGGACGTCAAAGCAGGATCAAGCAAAACATTCTTGGGCAATATTATCATTGTTAGTAAAACGTTTTCGCCAAGCTTGGCCAGAGGTAAAGATTATTTTTCGTGGTGATAGTGGATTTTGTCGTCATCAGATGTTTGATTGGTGTGATATTCATAATATAAAATATATTGTAGGAATGCCCCAAAATAACAGACTAAATGAGTTACTGAAACCTACAATGGAGAAGTCAAAAGCAGCATTTATTATAACCCAAGAAAAGCAACGTCTTTTTAGTGAGTTTCCATATAAGGCTGGTAGTTGGAGTCATGAACGTAGAATAATTGGTAAGGCAGAAATGACAATGCTTGGAGAAAATCCAAGGTATATAGTAACTAATTTATCAGATAAACCTGAAGATTTATACGACAAAGTTTACTGTGGTCGTGGTGATATGGAAAACCGTATAAAAGAGCAACAACTAGAATTATTTGCAGATCGTACTTCTTGTCATAGATGGTGGGCTAATCAGCTCAGAATGATTTTATCGGGTCTTGCATACACTTTAGTAGAATATATCAGAGGTAATTTATTACAAGGTAGTGCATTAGCAAAAGCACAAATAGGTACAATACGTTTAAAATTATTAAAAATTGGGGTAGTAATTATCCGTAATACTAGGCGTATTAAGTTTTTGTTATCTTCATCATATCCTTACCGACAGGTATGGAATCATGTGATGAAGAAATTAGCATTAGAATAACCTAGATTAGCACTGTTCCCGGTGCTTAGAAAAAATGGGGTAAGGGGCATTACATCTAAAATTTGAAAATAACGGCTTCAAAGCACTTTTTGGCAAAATTTTTACAAAAGTATCATTGCTAATATTATAAATTACTCAATTTCTTACTTTAAATCTCACTTCATGCAATATCCGGGTTAAGGCTAAAACCTCTATTTTATCGGGCGGTGAAGCAAATAGATTATTACTTGCCAGAATTTTAATCAATCCAGGGAATTTACTTATTTTAGATGAGCCGACTAATGACCTTGATATGGATAGCTTGGAAATTTTGTTAGATATACTTGCCGATTATTCCGGAACATTAATAGTTGTTAGTCATGATCGGGATTTTTTAGATAAATTAGCTACTAGGACTTTAGTTTTTACGCAAGGAAAAATTATTGATTTAACAGGAGGTTATGAGGATTATAAACAATATTTTTCAAGTGTACCTTCTACAAAAAAACTTACAAAACCCCTTTCCCCTTCCTCCTCTCCTTCTTACAAAGAGCCTCAAAATAAAAAACTATCTTATAAATATCAACGTTTACTTGAAACTTTGCCGCTAGAAATAGAAAAATTAGAATTACAAATTAAAAATTTAGAGACAGAACTTTATGATAGCAATTTATATTTAGCCGATCCTGCTAAGTATAATCTAATAACACAGCAATTAAATTTGTGTAAGCAGAAGCGAGATTTGTTATTAAATGAGTGGCTGGAAATTTAGAAATAATATTTTACTAAAATATCTTAATATTTCTTGACTGCTATATTAAGTTTTGTTAACGTATTTATCAACTAAAAGATGGTAATTATTATGCTAGGTATAAACGAGATTATAAAGGAAAAATTAAACAAATTAAAAGCGGAATTGGAAAATGTATATTCTCGAATACAAGCTGATTATCTTTTAGGAGATATAAAAAGTCTGGCTAATGAAGCTGCAGCGTTCGGTATAACAGTTGATGTATCGGGACTTGAAAAAGCAGTTGAAACTAAAATTAAAAGCTTTGAAGTCGATAAAAATATCGACAAAGTTCAAGATCAAGAGGAGCAACTCTTAGAAGCAAAAAGGCTACAAGAGCTGATACAGCAGAGACAAGAAATAGAAAGAAGAATCGCTGAGTTGAGTATATTACGTTCTAATTGGAAAAAAAGTAAAAATAATTTTAAAGAATCTTCTAAGGAAGTCTGTAGTATACTAGAAAAAAAAAGTAAGGAATTAGATTCAGCAATAAATGAAGAAAATCCTGAATTATTGAGCGATAAGCTAGATAAACTAATTCTAACTCTTGAGATAGTAGAAAAAAAATATAAAACCTATAAGCAACTAGAGGAAGATTGTAAAGAGGTAAATGAGAGGCATAAACAGCTTCATCACGAAGCCAAAGTTATAGAGAAAGCAATTAAAAAATTAGAAAAACAATTTGAAAAACCGGGTTTAACGTTAGAAGAAGCTAAAAAATTGCAAAATACTATAAAAAATTATAAAGAAGAGTTAAATGAATATACTTCATTCATAAAGGAAGTAAATAATGAGAAAAAGCAAATAGATGAAATTGTTGAGCAGATTAAATCTGAAATAAAGCTAACCAACCAAAAAACAAAAGATTTAAAGAAAAGAATAGAAGCAATAAAAGATCCTGAAAGAAAAATAGAACTAAAAAAGAAGTACGAAGTATTTAAGAATCAAGAAGAAGCAATTGTAAATAATGGAAAAGTTAAGGATATTGAAGCTCATAGTGAAGTGTTATTGCAAATTAGAAGTAAAGAAATGACGCAAGTAGCAAATAAGATGAAAGACCAAATAAAAATACAAGCCGGAGAAGAGAAGTGTAATATAGGCGATTTATCTCCTACTCTTACCCCTATTAAGAATAATTCTAAAAATACTGAAAAAAAGAGATAAATACAATATAACTAAATCACAAAGGTAATGTATGGAAAGGGGACTAGGTAATAAAGGTGAAATAGACGTAGAAAAATTAAAGAAAGACTTGCACAGCAAAAGGTTAAACAAGTAGCTAATAAGAAGAAGTTTGATGAAAACACCAAGGAAGTTATAGCAATACAAAAAGCAAAAAGAGCCAATCTAGAGAAGGCAATCAATAGGTCTAAAAAATCAAATGGTTGTTCTATATCGTAATATAAATGTAATTTAACTATAAAACAAAAGGAGAAATATAATGAGCAAAACACCAGAACAAATGCGAGAACAACTTGCAAAGATGAAGAGAGAGTACGCAATTAATAAAGCAAGCTTTTATAAAAACGCCGCGATTGTTATGGAAAGGCAAGAGACAACGGCAAATCTTTTGCAGAGTGCACTTTCTGTTTCTTCACCTTCCGGTTCCAATTCTAATAACCCTAATGATCAGGATACTAACGTTGCTGGAGAACCGGCTGAACAGGTTACGAAAGTTGGTTGTTGTGATAGTCTCTTCTCTTGCTATCCTTCGCAATAAATTAACTATGCAAGCCTTTAACTAAATCAGTTAAAGGCTGCTTTTTCCCTTCATTTAACCTTCTTATCAAATAAACGAGCAGGTAAAATAACGGGATAGTGACGATTACAAAAAATAATTTAAATAAGTAGCTATTAAATACCAAGGGCAGCATTTGTGAATAAGGTATTATATCTCCGGAGATGGTAATGAATGTAACCGCAATTACTGTATCAATAAATAATGATATTGTAGAGCTTAAGCTCCTTAAAAAAAGGTATTTATCGCCGGTAAGTTTGCGAATTAATAAATAAAGATTAATATCGACAAATTGGGCGGTGTAATTTGCTATCAACGACCCGATTAATGAAACACTATACATGCCAAATACTTTATTAAATAGATTGTTATCGAGCTTTGACCAACTAGCCCGGATATTGCATGAAGTGAGATTTAAAGTAAGAAATTGAGTAATTTATAATATTAGCAATGATACTTTTGTAAAAATTTTGCCAAAAAATGCTTTGAAGCCGTTATTTTCAAATTTTAGATGTAATGCCCCTTACCCCATTTTTTCTAAGCACCGGGAACAGTGCTAATCTAGGTTATTCTAATGCTAATTTCTTCATCACATGATTCCATACCTGTCGGTAAGGATATGATGAAGATAACAAAAACTTAATACGCCTAGTATTACGGATAATTACTACCCCAATTTTTAATAATTTTAAACGTATTGTACCTATTTGTGCTTTTGCTAATGCACTACCTTGTAATAAATTACCTCTGATATATTCTACTAAAGTGTATGCAAGACCCGATAAAATCATTCTGAGCTGATTAGCCCACCATCTATGACAAGAAGTACGATCTGCAAATAATTCTAGTTGTTGCTCTTTTATACGGTTTTCCATATCACCACGACCACAGTAAACTTTGTCGTATAAATCTTCAGGTTTATCTGATAAATTAGTTACTATATACCTTGGATTTTCTCCAAGCATTGTCATTTCTGCCTTACCAATTATTCTACGTTCATGACTCCAACTACCAGCCTTATATGGAAACTCACTAAAAAGACGTTGCTTTTCTTGGGTTATAATAAATGCTGCTTTTGACTTCTCCATTGTAGGTTTCAGTAACTCATTTAGTCTGTTATTTTGGGGCATTCCTACAATATATTTTATATTATGAATATCACACCAATCAAACATCTGATGACGACAAAATCCACTATCACCACGAAAAATAATCTTTACCTCTGGCCAAGCTTGGCGAAAACGTTTTACTAACAATGATAATATTGCCCAAGAATGTTTTGCTTGATCCTGCTTTGACGTCCTAAGATAACTAACTAACAGATGCTTTCCACAAAAAACATACAAAGGTAAAAAGCAATTATGACCGTAATAACCATGATAAAACTTACCTTCCTGTTGCCCATGAATTTCATCATCCGTAGCATCAAAATCAAGTATTAGCTGCTTTGGTACTATTTTATGAGACTTAATAAATTTATCAAGCATTAGTTCATGCACTTTAATTGCAAAGTGTCTATCAGCATTGTTTTCTATACGACATAAGGTAGAACTACTTGCCATATCATCAATTGTTTCCATAGCTGTTTGCATAGCAGGACATTTTCGTAGATAATTGTGGTCATTTAAATCTTCATAACCTAATGCAATACCATAAATTCGTTGCCTCAGCATTGTTGCCATATTATGGGTAATTTTACTACCATCTCGTCTATCAGGAAATATTTTAGCAAGCTCCTCTGTTATACCAAGCCTTTTATCTGCTTCTCTTAATAACAACACACCTCCATCGCTACTAATATCACCTCCAGTGAAATTTATCTCTATTGTCCGATTTTTTACTTTGGAAAACTGGTAACTATATGCTATACAATTTGTCATGACAAAATCCTTTGTATTATTCTAATGAAATACCAGTATTATACAGCTTTACGAGGATTTTGTCTCCTATATCTCATGCAATATCCGGGCTAAACGTCTCTTAAGATGACCATGTGCAGCCTCAACGCTACCATTCTCATGTCCTTTCCCACGATTGTTTCTTGTAGCATGCATGCCATAATGAGCACATACTTCTTTATAAGAACATGTTATATCATCTGACTCCTCTTGCGATAAATTCTTGAAAGCAGCTGACAAACTGTCAGTCCTATGTTCTTCAGGACATCCTCCTAAACTCCATAATGCATCCTGAAGCGATTGAGAAAGAGCGGTAAAACTTTCTCCGCCCTGAATCACTTTCATAAAAGACCAATTACTATAAGCTAACCGAAAATGATACAATAGATGCTTAAACGGTTTACCACAAATAGTAATCTCTATGCCTTTTAAAGCAGTAAAATCCGATAAACCTTGACGACCGGGTACATGAAGCTGGCGAAAGATAACTTCCTTTTCCGGACCATATAATGCTCTCCACTTGCTAGTGCGTCGCTGAACAGTTCTTAAAATGCTGTCCGGATATTTTCCTGGGTATTCGTCTTGAAGATATTCTAATAATGTCCAAGATGTTAAATATGGTAGTTGTTCTAATAAAGGAACTAATACACCTTCCCATACTCCTTCTAATGGATCGTTACGGTACTTACGTACTTTCTTCCCTTTCGATAAAGATAACACTTCCCTACGTTCTAAATTCCTACCACTACGTTGTGAAAAACCTGCTTTAGCTGAACAAATTGTTTGATTCAAACCTGATTTTCTTAATTTCATATATACCTCGTATTGCTGATTTGTTATTCTTCTACCGGGCATCTGTAAACTCCAAAAGTATTCAGATGCCTATTTTATCACCGGCAAAGCTAACTGTCATCCCTCGGCAATCTTACATGACATTACATACTCTACTTCTTATAGGTTTTGAATAATGGTAATCATCTTTATTTGTTTTTATTGATCTTAGTTTGCTGGTTCAGTTTTTAGATATAGGGATATTTTGATTTTAAATGGTTTTTTATTTCACCATTATACTGTATACTGAACTTTGCAAACTTAAAACTTGTATCCAATATTGATCTGTTCAAGAAAAAATTTGCAGAATTCCTTAACACTTATAATTATGCAGTTGACTTCCAAAATTTATTGAGCATTCATGATGATTGTAACAATGAAAAGTTTAAACTATTTATATGGATAACGTCATAAAACGAAGATTAAAATTAGAACAAAAGAAGGCTAAAATAGTTACGGAAGAGGCTAAACTTAAAATTCAAGAAAGGAAAATTCGTACTCGTCATTTGATTGAAATGGGAGGTTTAGTTGTAAAAGCAAAACTTGACTGTTTGCCAACTAATAGCTTACTTGGTGCTTTGGTTTCTCTGCAAAATGAATTGACTGAGAGCCCAAGAATACAAGATCAATGGACTCAAATCGGCAAAAATATTTTTGATCAAAAATTAAATAATCAACATTCATTATCTTAATGAGACTATGGTATAATGGAATGGATCCAGAAATTAACAAATGCATATTTATGGGTCTATTTTAATACTGTATCAATTTTTATCCGTTGCTAACATAATTCCATGATCAATTTTGTAAGCTAAAAATTTACCAACTATATTACTTATTAATTATTAAGTTAGAGAAAGAAGCTAGCCTGAATATTGCATGATAAACATTATAAAATCTCTTTATGCTTTAAAGTGATCAGGATTATAGGGGATTGTATCATAAAATATAAAAATACAAATTGTATTTTTATATAAATTTTTAATCCCTTATACCACAAGGGTTTAATAAGGTATTTTCCTTACATTCATGCAATATCCAGGCTAGTTGCATCTAACTTATTCATTAGCATTAAAATTAAAGCTACCAAAATACTCATCGTTAATGCAAGTCTAATACAAAATTTTGCTTTTGCTTTACCGTAAAATTCAGCGATTAAATTGGTTATTAGAAATGTTAGCGGATAGAAAATTGCCCCCACCGATAATTCAAATGTATGAAAAGGTAGAATAGGTAAATATACAAATTTTTGATATATGCAATTACCGATTATTGATAGTACTGTGAATAGAGTGCATAAAGTAATATATATCCTTTCCATTAGTATATTTGATTGCATTATTTATTATTTTTTTGATAGTTAAGGTTAAATAATACTACCATAAAATAAGCTAAAATAGCGAAGCCGCAAAGATATAAAATAGGAAATAGATTAAAATTAAACGATTTCATCGATAATAAACAGATATAATTAGCGGTGCCGGACATTAGCATTGAGCCGATAGTATGACCGAAACTTATTACACGGTAACGCTCTTTAACCGGCAAAGCTTGAATAACGACGCTGTGAGCAAGAGCATTAAAGGGAGCAACGGAAGCAGCAAGCATTAGGCAGGCGGCAAGTCCTAAATTAGTCATTTGGTAATAAACCGCAACAATAAAAAAACTACTCGCCGTAATCGTACCTAGAAGAGCAATTTTTACCACTATCATAGCACCCAAGCGATCGGCTATCAAGCCGGCGATCGGCATAAACACTGCAAAGCACATTACTATTAATACCGAGAAACTACTAATAATAAAAGTGGTTTGAGGTAGCACCATCGGTAAATATTGCTTCATAAAAATAATAGATATTTGGTATGTTACCCCAAAGCCTCCCGCTAAAAATATTAGCATTAAAATAACTTGCCATTGTTTTTTGATTAAGTAAGTAAATTTTTCGGTAACTAATTGCTTGTTTTTAGTTTCTATAAATTCAGGTGTTTCGTCAAATTTTTGGCGGTAATAGATAGTTACCAAAGCAAGAGGTAAACTTAATAAAAACGGAATACGCCAACCCCAATCGGGAAAAATATGAGCGTTAAAAAAATTAGTTGTGCCGATCCCGATTAATAAACCGATAACGCCGGTGCATCTAGTTATAGCTGAAGCGGTAAATTGGAATTTAGGACCTAAATGTTCAATAACGTAAATTGCCGCACCGTCATATTCGCCGGCGATAAAGATACCTTGCATAAAGCGACATAAAACTAAAATTATCGTACTCCAAACACCGATTGAAGAATATTCGGGTAATAAACCGATTATTGCAGTCGGAATTACAATACCGATAATAGTAATGCTTAATGCTACCTTACGACCGTATAAATCTCCTATTCGCCCGAAAAGAAGTGCACCGATAGGCTTTGATAAATAGGCAACCGCATAAACGGCAAAAACATTTATTAAGCTCGTTAAATGATCCGTAGCTTGAAAAAATTTATCGGCAATGATGCCGGCAGAAAAACCGTATAAGCTATAATCGTAATATTCAATGATAGTACCTAAAAAAGCCCCAATAACTTTATTGAGTGATGTTTTAGTAGAGGGGTTTGTTTTCATGTGAAGGTTTGTTATTTGGTTGTGTAGTTAATTCGAGGACGTCATTGTGAGAAGGTAGCAGCGTTGTTGCGTGGATCGATAAAAGTAGCAGTATGTCATTCCCGCGCAGGCGGGAATCTAGAAAAAATACTTAAAATAAGCAAAATTATAT
Organism: Rickettsia endosymbiont of Polydrusus tereticollis; assembly: GCF_964026385.1. Classification (NCBI taxonomy): domain Bacteria; kingdom Pseudomonadati; phylum Pseudomonadota; class Alphaproteobacteria; order Rickettsiales; family Rickettsiaceae; genus Rickettsia; species Rickettsia endosymbiont of Polydrusus tereticollis. The sequence goes on from NZ_OZ032142.1 coordinate 126,144, forward strand.
AAAAATTTACTATATAATTCGCTTAAATATTCTCTGGATTCCCGCCTACGCGGGAATGACATCGAAAATTCGAGCCACCCAACAACACTACTCCTTTACAAACTACTACTCAGCATCCATTTATTTTTTTCATGAACTTTAATACGCCCGATAATCATATCGGCAGTTCCCTCGTCACCTTCTTCTTGAGAAATTTTAACACCTTTATAAAGCGTAGCAATGATAATTTCTTGATCATGAACTAAATCTTTAAGCATTGCAGTTGAGTTAGAATTTATATTCGGCTCTTTAATAGAAGTATGTTTCATTAAATCAGATAAAGGCGATACTTTGGACTTAAGTGTACGGATTCTTTCGGCAAGCTCGTCTATTGCTTCCGCTAGCTCCTCATATTGTCCTTCAAACAATAAATGCAGGCTTCTAAATTCCGAGCCTTCCACATTCCAATGATAATTTTGGGTTTTGAAATATAGAGCGTAACTATCGGCTAAAATTACTTCTAAAGCTTTTATTATGTTCATGTTCACACCTATTATTTATTGATAGTTTTTTAATGAGTTTATAACATTTTTCTCAATATTACTATTAATACTTAAACAAAAATTTACTTGTAAATTAATAAAATTTGAGTTAACGTGTACATATTATACGTATAGCTTCAAGCAATAAGGTTCAGACATTAAATTTTAGAGCGAGATTGCACAGCATATCGCTCTATGTCATTCTAGCTAAAAGCGGGAATCCAGAAAAAACACTTAAAATAAGCAAAATTATATAAAAATTTACTATATAATTCGCTTAAATATTCTCTGGATTCCCGCCTTCGCAGGAATGACATCAAAAATTCGAGCCATGCAACAACGCCATGCCTGTGCAGGAATGACATACTTTTGCTTTATCGAACTATGCAACAATACCGTTAACTAACATCAATCACGAAAATTTATTATTTTTCGGAAAGCCATTCGGTGGGATTTTGCCGACAGTGCCTCTTTTAGCCAAAAATGCCGTAATATTTTTCTCGAGCCTAATTTTACCGCCTATGTTCCAACTTAAGCCATCTGCTTTATTGAATATTTTAATATCGGTAAGTTTAGCATTTTTAAATTTCTGAAATATTACCCCCTGCCCCTTCTTCATCTCCGGTATTTCATCAATATTAAATACTAATAATTTTCGGCTTTCACCGATGCAAGCGATGCTGTCCCCGTTAACCTCTAAACAAGCAATGCAAGAATAACCCGCAGGCATTTGCATAATTTGCTTGCCGCCTTTAGTTTGTGCCATTACTTCGTTTGAGTTAACAATAAAGCCTTTGCCGTTATCACTTGCTAGCAATAAAAGTTGATCGGGTTTATGAACGAGTATATTAGTGATCTCGTTATTGCCTATATCCACCAATAATTTAATAGATTCGCCGTTACCTTTACCTTTAAAAATATTATCGGCTAGAATAGTAAAAAATTTACCTTCCGAACTGACTATCAGGATTTTATCGGTCGTATAGGCTTCCAAAATAAATTTTTCTTTGTCGCCTTCTTTATATTTAATATTTGATAAATCGTTATTATGACCTCTTAAAGAACGTACCCAACCCATTTTTGAGCATAAAATCGTAATCGGTTCTTTAGTTACAAAAGCCGATATATCAACTATTTGAGCGGTAACATTAACTTCATCAAAGCTAGTGCGTCGTGCACCAAGCAGAGTATTTAAACCGAATTTAACTTGTACCGCCTTTACTTCTTTCTTAACGATTTTCCATAATTCTTTTGGATTACGTAATATTTCTTCTAATACCGCCTGTTCTTTCTGTAGCTTATTATATTCATTAATAATTTCTTGCTCTTCAAGTTTGCGTAAAGAGCGAAGCCTGGTATTAAGTATCGCCTCTACTTGGATTTCAGTTAATTTAAACCACTCTATCATAATTTCTTTCGGCTCGTCTTCTTCCCGAATGATTTTGATAATTTCATCGAGATTTAAATAGGCTATTCGTAGCCCCTCTAATATCTCTAGACGATGCTTTATTTTATTTAAAAGATAAGTTGACTTGCGGGTAACGATATTTTGACGATGACTTAAGAATTCTTGCAATATTTCCAAGATATTCATAACTCTCGGCACGTTATTACTACCGATCACATTCATATTAATTTGGATTCGGCTTTCTAAAGTCGTTAATTTAAAAAGTGACTCCATGACTATTTGCGGATCGCAATTGCGATCACGCGGTTCGATAACCAACCTTATAATGTCCGTTGATTCATCACGAATATTGCCGACTAGCGGAATTCTTTTATCCTTTAATAACATGGCTATTTGCTCGATAAGCCTTGATTTTTGGATTTGATAAGGTATTTCCGTAACTATGATTTGATAAGAACCGTAAGATAGCTCTTCTTTTTCCCATCTAGCCCTGACTCTTAAACTACCCCGTCCGGTCATATAAGCTTGATTAATTACCTCGGCTTTATCAATAATTATGCCGCCTGTCGGGAAATCCGGTCCTTTAACAAAATTCATTATATTAGAAACGCTAGCTTCAGGATGATCAATTAAATAGAGCAAGGCATCGCATAACTCATGTAAATTATGGGGAGGAATACTGGTTGCCATGCCTACTGCTATGCCTTCCGAGCCGTTAGCTAGCAAATTTGGAAAACTTGCAGGCATTATTACCGGCTCATAATCGGAATCATCATAAGTAAGGCGAAAATCAACCGTTTCTTTATCAATATCCTCCATTAACAGCGTACAAATTTCAGTCATGCGTGATTCGGTATAACGCATTGCCGCTGCGTTATCGCCGTCGACTGAACCGAAATTTCCTTGCCCGTCAATTAACGGATAACGAAGAGAAAAATGTTGAGCAAGACGTACTAACGTATCATATACCGCCACATCACCGTGCGGGTGATATTTACCGATGACATCCCCGACTACCCTTGCACATTTTTTATAAGCAGAATTCGGCTCTAACTTTAGTTGCAACATGGCATATAATAACCGACGATGCACGGGCTTTAACCCATCACGCACATCAGGCAACGACCTTGACATAATAGTCGATAAAGCATAAGCAAGGTAACGTTCCGATAAAGCATCGGCAAAGTCAATATTTTCTGTTTTCATATGGTACTTGTTACTTATTTCAGGTGTTGTTGGATGGCTCTAAAAAAGTGCTATATGTCATTCCCGCATAGGCGGGAATCCAGAGAATATTTAAGCGAATTATATAGTAAATTTTTATATAATTTTGCTTATTTTAAGTGTTTTTTCTGGATTCCCGCTTTTAGCTAGAATGACACCGAAAATTCGAACCATACCACAGCCACTTCGTGGCTTCGCTATTGTAAGTCTAAAATATGGTATGACCTGAAAAGACTATTCCTCAAATCCCGGCTTTCCTGGTAGTTTAGAGTTAATATAATCTATTAATTGATAAGGTAGTAAATTCAACAATTTTAGCATGAAATAGGTTAATTTGGGAAATATTATTAAACCCTTTTGTGCATTGATGCCGTTTATTATAATTTGTGCAGCTGTATTTGCCGAGATTTTAAAGGGCATCGGGAATTTATTAACTTGAGTCATCGGGGTATCTATATATCCGGGTATTACTACACAAACTTGCACGTTAAATTGCGAAAGATATCCTCTCAAAGCATCACCGAATATTTTAATAGCCGCTTTGCTAGCGGAGTATGAGGGAGCACTTGAGAGTCCTAGCATGCCCGCCATTGAGCTTATCATAACTATTGTGCCGTTTTTATTTTTAATCATTTGCTGCATACAAGGCAAGATAAAATTTAAACTGCCGTTTAAGTTAGTAGCAAATATTTCTTCTACTTGTTGCGAAGTTTCGGGCTTATCTAATGTGCCGGCCGATATTCCAGCCGAATTAATTAAAATATCGATTTTATTATTTTTAATAATTTCCGCTAAATGAATAGCTATTTGTTCTTTATCTCTCACATCACAAATAATTGATATTACTTCTGCTTGATAGTTTTTGCAAATAGAGGCTACTTCTTCAAGCCGTTCTTTATTCCTACCGAATAAAAAAAGCCGAGTATCCTTAGCAGCGTATTTAGTAGCTAAAGCCTTGCCAAGACCGCTTGAGCTACCTGTAATTATGATTGTTTTTTTATGCAAAGTCATTATAGTTATAAGTAATTTTATATCAAAATAACAGATATGGTATTATATACAATAAATATACATAAAGGACTTATTATAATTTTATCTTCACCCTCCGGTGCCGGTAAGTCCAGCTTAACTAGAGCGTTACTAAAAATTGATGATAATTTACGATTATCTATTTCGGCAACCACTAGAATGCCAAGACCTAAGGAGATTGAAGGAGTAAGTTATTATTTCAAAACTAAACCGGAATTTGAAGAGCTAATAAAACAAAATCTGTTTTTAGAATATGCTAAAATTTATGATAATTATTACGGCACTTTAAAAAAAGATGTCGATGACTTACTAAATCAAGGTTTAGATGTTTTATTTGATATCGATTGGCAAGGAGCAAGAAGTATTAAGCAAGCCGCAAGTAACGTAATATCGATTTTTATTCTTCCGCCTAGTCTTGAGGTGCTAGAGCAACGTTTGAGAAATAGAGCCGCAGACAATGAAGAAGTCATAAAATTACGAATGCAATCGGCAGCAAGCGAAATAGAACATGCAAAAGAATATGATTATATAATAACTAATGATGATTTTGATGTTACTGTGGAAAAGATACATTCAATTATTGTAACTGAAAGAGCAAAGTAGCGTTGTTGCGTGGCTCTAAAAAAGCACCTTATGTCATTCTAGCTAAAAGCGGGAATCCAGAAAAAACACTTAAAATAAGAAAAATTATATAAAAATTCACTATATAATTCGCTTAAATATTCTCTGGATTCCCGCCTTCGCGGGAATGACATCAAAAATTCGAGCCACGCAACAATGCCTTCAGTCGCTCGCAATGACGTTTGGGGTATCCATACAACAACGCTCGAAGGCAGGAATGACATACGGCACTTTTTTAGAACTATGCAACAACGCCGCACAAAGTTAAAAAAGACTCATTAAATACTGATTATAGGATTTGAGTAATATTTTATATTGTCCGGATGTCGAAGCAGTCGGGTGTGGCGTTACGTAAACTTGACGAGTTTGAGGAATTGCTGCAGTTAATTCTCTTAGAGCTACCGGCATATTATAAGCAGAAGTTACTAAACGCACAGATGTAAGATTATTAGCTACAATAAAATCAGTTGCTTTTTTAGCATAATCCTCTTCGGACATTATATTATTCGGTGCATATATTACCTGTTCGTCTCTAATATCCTGTTCTTTTAATAAATTTCTTAATTGATCTTGTGAAGAGATACCGGTAATAAATAATATAGGAGCATAGCCGGCTTTTAATAAAGCAATAGCGGTTTCTACTCGCCGCCCGCCTCCGGCAAATACTATTATGGCATTAGTGATGGTATTATTAGTTTTATAGGAATTTATTAGATATATATAATATGCAAAACCGCTAACCCAAAGGAAGCATATTGTTAAAATAGCTAATGCAATTTTTCGCATTAATTAAATACCTTTTTAAATTCTGTTTGAAGAATTTTATCAAATTGATTCATTTTAATATTAACGCCGATTTGAGTCAAGGAAGTTACTAAAGAATCAGTTAACCCGCAAGGTATGATACCGGTAAATTTGTTCAAATCCGTTGAGATATTTATAGCTATTCCGTGATAAGTAACCCATTTTTTTACCCTTACCCCTATTGCCGCAATTTTGGCAAAATCATTATTTTTGTCTTTCACCCAAACCCCTACTTTATCGCTAATAATATATGCTTTAATTCCTAAACACAGTAAACTATTTGTTAGCCATTCCTCTAACATTTTAATATATAATTTTAAATCTTTAGTGCGGTTAGGGGATGCTAAATTAAGAATAGGGTAGATAACTCTTTGCCCCTCGCCGTGAAAAGTAAATTTCCCGCCTCGACCGGTATAAATTACCGGAATATTATCGGGGTTTAGTAATTCATTTTGCCGATAACTAGTGCCGGCAGTATAAACTTCCGAATGCTCGGCTAAATAAACGGTTTCCGCTAAGGAATTGTTAATTACGCCGCTAACATGCTTCTCCATCAAATTTAGAGTATCTAGGTAATTTGATAATCCCGGTATCGTTATAAATTGTACCATATAAAAATAAATACTATCTTTCAGGTCTTTCTTTCTTATTGCTTTTTAAACTAGATTGTGGAGATAAGGAAGTATATCTAATATTGCTAGGTTGCTTAAAAGCCTTAACAATTTCCGGATGCTTATCAATTATTGCTTCTAACTTATCTTTTTTGAAAAGTTGTTTTATTGGATCAATTACAATTGAACGCCATTTTTGTCCGAAGCTCATTTCTTTGTTTGCCATTTTAGCACATTTTCTAAGTGCTGCACCTATATTAGCTTCTAAAGTAGCTTTTTCTTTTTCATCTTTAATTATCGGTTCTAATATAGAAATTATTCCAGTTTTTAACCTTTTTATTTCTTTATCATCTAAAATCTTGACATTAGTTTTATCACAATATTTGTCTAATTGTTCTTTCGCAAAATTTTTACGCTCTTCGGAATTTTTATGAGTGTTTTTAAAACATTTAACTGCCAAAGATTCGATTTTTGCATCTTCCGGTAAGCTTTGTATTTCTCGGAGCTCAATTTTCTTAAGCCCTACTAATATTCCTTGCTCTTGAAAGTTGTTAAGAGTTTTTTCATCAAGACCGGTTATTTGAGATAATGACTCTAATGCAACGTCGGCTTTAGGAGTTCCTGCGATTATTTCATTGATATAAGCGATTTTTTTATCATCAAATAGAGTTTGCCTTATATTATCATTGGTAACATCTTGTGAGATTTTTAATTTCTTCGGTAGGTCATATCTAATATCTTTATTAAATTCAGAGATATAAACATTCATTTTAGGCATCTTTGAAGCACAGCCGGGAATAAAATCCTTTCCTTTCAAATTAGTAATATCTACTTCTAAAACCCCTTGAGCATAATCTACGGATTCGTCAGAACTTGTAGGGTCAATATGAATACCCATATTAGACCTACTCCGAACTATTACTTTATTACCTTCCGCTACTTCAACCATTAAAAAATCTCTTTCTCTGTTCATATCAGGAGTACCATTCGGGTAAAATTGCTCCATTTTACCTTGAAAATTCTTGGTAAAAGCATTAATAGGAAACCAACCGGCACCAAATGTACCTTGATGCCACAAAGTGGTAATAAAATCTTTTTGCTCGCCGGTTAAAGATGATTCATTCTTTATGGTTTCTGCATTAATAATTCTTGTATTACCTGATTTATCTTTAAATAAAATTTCCGCTCGTGGATCAACTTGAGCTGTGTTACCGTTTATATCCGTGATTGTACCGCCGATATCTTTAGTAGTTTGTCCTTGAACTACTTGTTTGTAAGCGTTTAGCCTATTTTCTAAGCTAGCTGCTATATTCTCGGAAGTTATATTTGGTTTATTAAATTCTAGGAGCATTTTAGCCGAAATTGCTTCTGTAGTAGTAAGAGTATTTTTCCCTCCCGTATCATCAATTAAATTAGCACAAGAGCTTAAAAAATTATTTAATTCAGAAGATATTTCAGTAGCAGGTTTTTTGATTTCCTCATAAAATTTTGCTTTGAATTCAAAATTTTCCGGTTCTTGCTTTATATTTTTAACGTCTTGAAAATCCTTTCTTTTTGTAAGTAATTCTAGGTCTTTTAATAATTTTTCAGTATATTTTTCTTTTAATTCAGCAATAGAAGGTTTAGTAGAAGAATTTAGAGAATCATGCAATGCTTTTAATCCCCCAACCTGAATTTCTGACTTCAGCATTAACAAATTTGTTATTAGATGAAGATTATTGGTTTCTTCTAAGGACAAATTATCTCGATAAGTATTTAAGTCGTTAAAATCAATTTTTATACAGCCATATAGGTTTGTCATTAGGTATAATACTCCTTAATAATTTTCTAATTAAAGTTCCAGCTCCTCGTATTTTACTTCTAATACTTCATAAGATTTTAGTCCCTTGGGTGTTATTACTTCTACAACGTCGCCTATCGATTTGCCGATTAAAGCTTTAGCAAGCGGCGAAGCTATCGAGATTCTTTTTTTAGTTATATCCGCTTCATATTCTCCAACAATGATATAGGTAACGTTTTCTTCGATTTCATCATCAATTAATGTAACCGTTGCGCCGAATTTTATACTATCACCCGAGAGCTTTGAGATATCAATAATCTCGGCTCTTGCCATTATGTCTTCAAAATGTAAAATACGTCCTTCAACAAAAGCTTGCTTCTCCCTAGCGGCATCATACTCAGCATTTTCCGACAAATCGCCAAACTCTCTAGCTGTGGCTATATCTTGGGTAGTCTTCGGACGTTCTACATGTTTTAAGTGCTTAAGTTCTTGCTCTAATTTTTCAAAGCCTTTGTTGGTAATAGGAAATTTTGCCATAATTATCTTGTCTAAATTAAGTATTTTTGATACACTGCTACTAGGCAGACTATTAAGTTATAAATATGTACTCAAGCTAGTATATTTATATTAATAAAATTTGTCAAACAAGCCTTTAATAAATTGTGTGCATGGGTTTGTCAGGTCAAGGCGGCTTGTTGCCTGGCTTCCAGAATCGTCATGGCGAGGTGCGTTGTTGCATGGTTCTAAAAAAGTGCCGTATGTCATTCCCGCTGTCCCTTATGTCATTCTTGCGAAGGCAGGAATCCAGGCTAAAAAGCCTTAGCTTGTAAGGCTTTTTTCTATATAACTGTAAGTTATCGTTATATCTTTAGTTTAATTTTTCTGGATTCCCGCCTTCGCGGGAATGACATCAAAAATTTGAGCCATGCAACAACGCCGCCTTGCCATGCTTTCAATTACCCATAAGTTATAAAATAATATACAATAGGAAAAAATTTATGAGTAAATAATGCCAAGAAATAAATTTTCAACACAAGCAGAATTAAGTAAGGTAGTAAGAAACCATGGTCAGAAGAAGTGGTTAGATAGCGATAGTGCAGGTAATGGTTTTAAGGATAAGCGTTTACAGCAACGTTTTAGAAAACTACTTGAACAGATATGGAACAGTTTAGGTCAAACTATACCTCTTGCCTGTCAAGACTGGGCAAATACTAAAGCTGCATATAGATTTCTGTCAAATGATAAGGTAAGCACACAAGAGATATTAGAAGGACATTTCCGGATTACAAAAGAACGTGTATCAGCTCATAAAGAAGGAAAGATACTTGTACTTCAGGACACTACAGAGTTTTCATATAATAGAATAAAAGCTGAAGATATAGGCTGGACTCAAAACATCCATACAGGTAAGGATATAATGGGTAGACCTATCTTGCATAAAAAATGTGGTATTTTAATGCATTCAAGTTTAGCAATAACTGACAATGGTTTACCACTAGGTCTTTGTGCCATCAAGTTTTGGACACGCAAGCAATTTAAAGGAACTAATGAATTAAAAAAACGTATTAACTATACCAGATTACCTATTGAAGAAAAAGAAAGTTATCGCTGGCTAGAAAATTTGACACAATCGACTGTTCTACTGAAGGCACCACAGAGATGTGTTCATATTGGGGATAGGGAAAGTGACATTTATGAATTATTTGTAATAGCGAAAGAATTTGATACGCATTTTCTTGTCAGAATTTGTCAGGATCGGTTAATTGAAGATGGCTCTCGTACTATTACTAATAAAATGAATACGGTAAAAATCAATGGATTGCACAATATTGCGATCAAGAGCTCGGATGGTAGTATGATAGAAGTGGCCTTAGAAATCAGATATCAGAATATAAAAATACTTCCTCCTGTTGGTATTAAGCAGAAGAAATATCCAGCATTACTACTCACAATCATCCATGCAATAGAAAAAGAAACGCCAACTAGTAGAGAAAAAATAATATGGAAGCTTGTTACAGATTTACCTGTTACAACAATAGATGAAGCCATTGAAAAACTCGATTGGTATGCCTTAAGATGGAAAATAGAAACTTTTCATAAAATACTCAAGTCCGGTTGCAGAGTTGAATCATTAAAACTCAGGACAGAGGCACGCCTGAATAATATTATTGCTATATTCTGTATAGTAAGTTGGAGAATTTTTTGGATGACTATGATGAATAGGTGTACACCTAATGCACCACCAGAATTAGCTCTAACAGATGAAGAAATTACCCTAATTAATGCCTTGCCCAATAATAAAGCTAGTGATAACATACAAAACAAAACTCTTTCTTATTACTTAACCAAGATAGCCAGGCTTGGCGGGTATATGAACAGAGCATTAGACCCACCTCCTGGGAATATAGTAATGTGGAGAGGGTTGTCTAGGTTGGTTGACCTTAGGTTAGGATTTAATATTGCAATGAAAATGACTTATGGGTAATTGAAAGCTTGCCATGACGTTTACGGGAGTCACGCAATAATGTAAGCTTGTTTAGATATATGAAATTATGGACTTAAATTTTGAACTAAAACGTAAAATTTTCCACTTATCTGCTTTAGCAGTACCTTTATGCTATCTATTCACCTCTAGGTTAATTGCCGTTTTATTGTTATTCATAGCGGTAGCGGCTACTTTATATCTTGATATATCTAGACATTATAATGGGACGATTAGAGAATTTGTAACTAAATTTTTTACAAAAATTATGAGATCGGAAGAGGCTAGCGGCTCATTTCGCTTAAGCGGCGTTAGCTTTATGATGCTGGGCTTTTTTGTAACGGCTCTTCTTTTTCCTAAAAATTTAGTAATTTGTTCGTGGCTAATTTTGATAATATCCGATTGTTTAGCGGCGTTAGTCGGGATAAAAATAGGTGAGCCTTTAGATAACGGTAAATCAATAGCTGGAGCAAGTGCTTTCTTAAGCTCGGCGGTTTTTATCAGTATTCTAGTCTATTTTTTCATCGGGTTTAATACAAGCTTTATCGTTATAATAATTAGTTCTATAGCTGCAACCGCCGTTGAGTTCTATTCAAAACAAATCGGTGTTAACGATAATTTGTCGATTCCGCTTGCTTATTGTCTTTCTACCGTTATTTTTAGTTTTATATTATAGTATACTCAAATGATTTCAAGAATTGAAGTTTATTTTGAGGGCGACCGGCGTTGTTGCGTGGATACTCCAAACGTCATTGCGAGCGACTGAAGGCAAAGGCATTGTTGCGTGGATCAAATTTTTGATGTCATTCCCGCGAAGGCGGGAATCCAGAGAATATTTAAACGAATTATATAGTAAATTTTTATATAATTTTGCCTATTTTAAGTGTTTTTTCTGGATTCCTGCCTTTAGCTAGAATGACATACAGCACTTTTTTCGATACACGCAACAGCACCGAGGCGACTGTGTGGAGCGTACACGCAAGTAACGTGGCTACCTGCGGACTTTACAAAGGCGACGATGCCAATTTTTCAAGTTCAACGAGTATATATGAGAGTTCCGTTAGAATTTTATGAACTTTTAAGAAATCGTATTAATATCTCGGATGTAGTGAGGCAAAAGGTAACCTTAACTAGAAAATCCGGTAATTATATCGGTTTATGTCCCTTTCATAGAGAAAAAACTCCTTCCTTCACAGTTAACGATTCTAAACGATTTTATTATTGCTTCGGTTGTGCGGCATCCGGTGACGTAATAAAATTTAATGCTCAAATTAGCGGGTTATCTTATTCGGAATCAGCCGTAAAACTTGCTAGTGATTACGGTATAGAATTACCCAAATTAACTGAGCAGCAAAAAGAGCTTTATGAAGAATCCGATGAGATTTTAAATATTTTAGAACTGGCTAATAAGTTTTTTCGATCGCAAATTTCCCCTAAAATATTAAATTATTTACATAGTCGAGCTATTAAGGAAGAAACAATAAAAGAGTTTTCAATAGGCTTTGCACCGGCGAATAAAGAATTACAGAAATTTTTTAAGGAAAAAGGCATCGAGTCTGCGAAGCTTGAAAAAGCGGGATTGATAGGCAAAAGAGAAAACGGCAAAATATATGAAATATTTTACGATCGGATAACTTTTCCTATTAGGAATATATATAATAAAATAGTCGGCTTCGGCGGTAGAGTAATCGGCGACGGCATGCCTAAATATTTAAATTCTCCGGAAACTATAGTATTTCAAAAAAGTGAAACTCTGTACGGCGAAAATAAAGCAATTAGTAGTAGCTATAAAAAGAATCGCTCAATTTTAGTTGAAGGTTATTTTGATGTTATTGCTCTCTATCAAGCGGGATTTAATGAGGCGGTAGCAAGTTTAGGTACGTCCGTTACCGAAAGCCATTTACAAAAATTATGGCGTGCCGGGGATGAGATTATATTATGCCTTGACGGAGATGTTGCCGGAGTAAAGGCAAGTATAAGAGCAATTAACCTTGCTTTGCCGTTAATAAATAGTAATAAAAAGATTTCTTTCATTAGATTACCGGCGGGCTTGGATCCTGATGATGCCGTTAATAAAAATAATACGGAATTTTTTACAAATCTAGTAGAAAAAAGAATTAGCCTATCGGAAATGATTTGGGATATAGAATATAGCGGCAAAGTTTTTAGAACCGCAGAAGATAAGGCTGTTTTAGAGAGGAATCTGAAAAATTATTGTGCAAAAATAGCAGATAGAGATTTAAGTACTAATTATTATAGATTTTTTAAAGATCAAATATGGCAAAATTTAGTTAGTAGAGGGAAGAGCGGTACTAAAAATTTAAATATTGTTCCTTCAAGCCCTGATTATTCAGAATTCGAGATATTAGAACATGCATTTTGCACTATATTGGTTAAATTTCCGGAGATGTTGAAAAACGGCGATACACGAGATTTTTTATTGAATTTAAATTTTAATAACAAACTACTCGAGGAGTTTCGTAACTGGTATTTTGAAGAAATTATCGATACTAATATAGAGGTGGACAATATTAGTATGATTGTGGAAAATACTAGCTTTTTTGATATTTTTTTACTATTATCACGCTCTGATAGTCTGTTTTTAGGTATGCCGTTTAATAAAGATAATGTTCATTTAGACTTATTTTGGCAATGGTTACTTAAAAAACATTATCTGGTATCATTAAAACAAGAATATGTTTCTATTATTCAAACCGGCGACAATGAAGGATTTGAAAAAGCTTTATTGTACCAAAAAGAAATCTTGAAAGTTGCAAGTGAACTTCAAATTTTAAATGAATCTTTTAACAATTGATCTAGGTATGTAACGTATGAGTAATATAAATAAGGATGTAGATAAACTAGATAATTTGGTTAAAAAAGCTAAAGCTAAAAAAACAGCCATAACTTATGACGATTTAAATAAAGCTCTTCCTATTAATAAAAATTTAACGGTAAACGACCTAGAAAAGGCAATATTGAAATTTTCCGATGCCGGAGTTGATATTTTAGAACCGGGAGAAGAGGACGAAATTAAGTTAGATATAGGCATGGATGAAGAATTTAAGTTAGTTAGTAATGTTGATCAAGAAGCGGAAGATGAAGTTGAAGAAGAAGCTTTAGGCACTACTGACGATCCGGTAAGGTTATATTTAAAAGATATGGGCGGAGTCGATCTTTTAACTCGTGAAGATGAAATAGAAATAGCTAAGAGAATCGAAGGCGGGCGGAAGTTAATGATTTCATCATTATGTGCAAGCCCTGTTGCTATGAAATTTTTCATAACATGGTATGAAGATTTAGTTAACGAAAAGATGTTATTACGTGATTTGATCGAGATAGAATCTAATATAATACATGAGGAAGAGATAGACCTTGAAGACGATCCAACTATTGATCCCGAAATTGATGAACACGAAGAAAGCGGGTTAGCGATATCTACTATGGAATCGCAAATACTACCGAATGTTATTGAGCGTATGAAAAGAATCTCGAATATATGCGAAGATTTAGTAATGGAGGCAAAAAATTATTATGCCAAGCCTCCTCAACCAAAAACATTACAAACTAGTAAAAAATATATAGCTAATTTAGAGTTATTAGTAAATGAAATTTCGGATATTCATTTTAATACCAAAAGAACGGAAGAAATTCTTAGTAAAATGTATAGCATAAATCGAGATTTAATAAATAAAGAAACGGCATTTTTAAAATTAGCCGAAAAATACGGTATAACCCGTCAAAACTTTTTAGGAGAATATATCGGCGTCGTTATTAATACTGCTTGGAAAGAGCAGATGAAAAAAAACAAAAAATCTGGTTGGAAAGAGCTAATTAATAAGGAATCAGATTATATTGATCAAATGATTAATGAATTATCTTCTATAGAAATGAACATAGGTCTTTCGGTAATTGAATTTAAAAAATTGGTAAATACTATCCAAAAAGGTGAGCGGCAAACTTTGCAAGCAAAAAAAGATATGATAGAAGCCAATTTGCGACTTGTTATATCGATTGCTAAAAAATATGCCAACAGAGGTTTACAGTTTTTAGATTTAATTCAAGAAGGCAATATCGGCTTAATGAAGGCGGTAGATAAATTTGAGTATCGTAGAGGCTATAAATTTTCTACTTATGCAACTTGGTGGATTAGGCAAGCTATAACGAGAGCCATCGCCGATCAGGCAAGAACTATACGTATCCCCGTACATATGATTGAAACAATCAATAAAATCATTCGTACTTCAAGACAAATGCTTAATGAACTCGGTTATGAGCCTACCGCAGCAGAAATTGCAGCTCGCTTATCGATGCCGATTGATAAGGTACGCAAAGTAATGAAGATAGCAAAAGAGCCTATAAGTCTAGAAAACCCCGTAGGAGATGACGATGGTAGTTTCCTAGGCGATTTTATTGAAGATAAAAATGCCGTAGCACCTCTTGATGCTGCGATTCAATCAAATTTACGGGAAGTGACGACCAGAGTGCTTGCGACCCTAACGCCTCGAGAGGAAAGAGTGCTTAGAATGCGTTTCGGTATAGGTATGAATACCGATCATACTCTAGAAGAAGTAGGGCAGCAATTTTATGTAACTAGAGAGCGTATACGGCAAATCGAATCAAAAGCTTTGCGTAAATTAAAGCATCCGATTAGGTCGAAAAAGCTTAGTAGCTTTAGAAGTAACGGGAAACGTGGCGATAATCCGGATTCTCTAATAGGGGGATAAGGTTAATATTTCAAACAGTCGCAAACGGGTTGAGTTATTCCCGTGGGCATTGTTGTATGGCTCTAAGAAAGTGCCGTATGTCATTCTAGCTAAAAGCGGGAATCCAGAAAAAAACACTTAAAATAAGCAAAATTATATAAAAATTTACTATATAATTCGCTTAAATATTCTCTGGATTCCCGCCTTCGTGGGAATGACATCAGCAACGTTTGATCAAACTGTATTTAAACTTAACAGGAATGACATCATACCGATATAAAATTAGCGTGGAATATTTAGGTACCGGACTTGCTGGTTGGCAAAGGCAATTAAACGCAATGTCCGTTCAGCAAATATTAGAAGAAGCCATTTATAAATTTAGCGGTGAACAAGTAACCGTCTGGGGATCGGGTAGAACCGACGCAGGAGTTCATGCTTTAGGGCAAGTAGCACATTTTGATATTTCTAAATATATCGTACCGCATAAAATAGTTACAGCAATTAATCATTTTGTTCTTCCTTATGTAGTAGGGATAAGAGAATGTACGTTAGTAGACGATAATTTTCATGCTAGGTTTTCAGCCGTAGCTCGTCATTATATGTATAAAATTGTTAATAGACCATATAGATTAGTGATTGACTTTAATAGAGCATGGTGGGTTAGTGAAAATTTAAATGTTGAAGCTATGAAGGATGCGGCATTACATCTTTTAGGAAATCATGACTTTACTTCATTTAGAGCTACAGCCTGTCAATCAAAATCGGCAATAAAAACTTTGTCAAAAATTGAAATTATTCAAGAGAATGAAGAAATAAAATTTTACTTTTCTGCTCCGTCATTTTTACATCACATGGTGCGTAATATCGTCGGAAGTTTAGTATTAGTCGGTCGTAATATTTGGCAAACGCCGGAAATAAAAACTGTTTTAGAAGCGAAGGATAGAAAAGCGGCAGGTCCTACTGCTCCGGCTTGCGGGCTATATTTTATCGGAGTGGATTACTAAGTAAGGTTCGGCATTGCGAAGAGGCAACAGCACCGGAGTCAACGGGCATTGTTGCATGGCTCAAAAATGGCTTCAATGTCATACCCGTGCAGCATTGTTGCGTGGCTCGAATTTTTGATGTCATTCCCGCGAAGGCGGGAATCCAGAGAATATTTAAGCGAATTATATAATAAATTTTTATATAATTTTGCTTATTTTAAGTGTTTTTTCTGGATTCCCGCCTTCGCGGGAATGACATACAGCACTTTTTTAGATACACGCAACAATGCTGCACGGGAATGACACCGGGAACGTTCGTACACTTCTGGAGCCAACGCAGGAATGGCGTCAAAAAAATAGGAAAAAATGACAGAAGAAACATTAAAAATTAAAATTCGGTCTTTGCATAAATCTTTTTCCGGTCACAAAGTACTTAACGGCATAGATTTAGACATAAAAAAGGGGAGTTCTCTAGTAATTCTCGGTGGTTCCGGCACGGGTAAATCGGTGCTAATAAAAGCTATAGTAGGGTTACTCAAACCGGATAGCGGCAAGATTTCTATTGATGGAGTAGACACCACAAATATCTCTGATAATAAAAGATTTGATATTATGGAAACTATCGGCTTTTTATTCCAAGGAGGAGCTCTTTTTGATTCTTTAACCGTACAAGATAATATTACTTTTTTTACTAAAAAATTATCCAAAAAAGAAAAAAATGAATTAGCGACCTCTAAACTTGAATCCGTTGGATTATCTTCTAGAATACTCAATCTTTATCCTTCCGAATTATCCGGCGGCATGCAGAAAAGAGTAGCACTTGCGAGAGCAATTTGTAGCACCCCGTCAATTCTTTTTTTAGATGAACCGACCACAGGGCTTGATCCTATAATGGCTAATGTCATTAATGAACTAATTATTAAAATTCAAGAGGAGTTAGGTGCAACTACCGTTACTATAACGCATGATATGATTAGTGCCGAGAAAATAGCCAAGGAAGTAGCAATGATTTATCAAGGAAAAATTATGTGGTATGGAACAAAAAAAGAAATGACCGATAACGACAATCCTTACCTTAAACAATTTATCACCGGTTCGACTACCGGACCTATTGAGGTTGACCATGTTTAAAATTTTACTTAAAAATATATCGTCTATCGGTGTTCTGCTGACTATCTTAAGTAGCGGTAATGCTTATGCTATAAATAACCAGCCTTATACTACAGCCGACTGGGAAAAAATAGCAATTATAGTTGTTATCGCCGTTTTAATTTTCAGCCCTTCAAAATTTCGTGTAATAGTAATCGGCACTACACTTGGTTTAACATTCGCTTATTTAACTTATAAATATCTTTTACCTATACTACAAAATTTTTAATGTTAGCCTCGTGCAGTATTGTTTTGTGGATACAGCTAAAAACCCCTCATTGCGAAGGAGGTGCGGGCGTTGTCCTGGATCAAATTTTTGCAAAGCGTACGGTGTCATGCCTTGACTTGATCACGGCATCCAGAAAAATAAAGCAGTATTAGGCTTATTTTAGAGTCTTTTTATGACATTATAGACTGGATTCCGTGGTCGTAGCCACGGAATGACAGAATTTTCACCTCTTTATTTAAACGTTCGTACAGCAGTGGACTTGATCACGGCATCCGGTCTTTTTATTAAGGTTTTTTCTGGATACCGTGGTCAAGCCGGCGTTGTTGCATGGATACTCCAAACGTCATTGCGAGCGACTGAAAGGAGCGTGGCAATCTAGAAAATAATAAATTTCATAGCATTTTTAGCTATTTTTTACTGGATTGCCACGTCGGGACTATGTCCCTCCTCGCAATGACGAGGTAAAATCGAGCCACACAACAACACCTGTGAGGGAAGAAGCTTTTATTTACTGCCTAATTAACCTTTTATTGCTTGGTAATATATAATTTCGTTCGGTGGAACGATAAGGGCAAATATCGATTCCTCCACGTCTGGTGTATCTAATATATATGGATAGATAAGTAGGATTTATAGCATTTTTAATATCGACAAAAATACGCTCGGCACATTGCTCGGCAAATTCATTACAATTTCTAAAAGATACTAAATATCTAAGAATACTATCATGTTTTAGTTTTTTACCTTGATATTTTATTATTATCGTTCCCCAATCAGGTTGATTTGTTACTAAACAATTGGACTTTAATAAATTTGAGTTAATTTCTTCTTCAACAAATATCTCTTCATATTCGATTAGCCCGGATATTGCATGAAGTGAGATTTAAAGTAAGAAATTGAGTAATTTATAATATTAGCAATGATACTTTTGTAAAAATTTTGCCAAAAAGTGCTTTGAAGCCGTTATTTTCAAATTTTAGATGTAATGCCCCTTACCCCATTTTTTCTAAGCACCGGGAACAGTGCTAATCTAGGTTATTCTAATGCTAATTTCTTCATCACATGATTCCATACCTGTCGGTAAGGATATGATGAAGATAACAAAAACTTAATACGCCTAGTATTACGGATAATTACTACCCCAATTTTTAATAATTTTAAACGTATTGTACCTATTTGTGCTTTTGCTAATGCACTACCTTGTAATAAATTACCTCTGATATATTCTACTAAAGTGTATGCAAGACCCGATAAAATCATTCTGAGCTGATTAGCCCACCATCTATGACAAGAAGTACGATCTGCAAATAATTCTAGTTGTTGCTCTTTTATACGGTTTTCCATATCACCACGACCACAGTAAACTTTGTCGTATAAATCTTCAGGTTTATCTGATAAATTAGTTACTATATACCTTGGATTTTCTCCAAGCATTGTCATTTCTGCCTTACCAATTATTCTACGTTCATGACTCCAACTACCAGCCTTATATGGAAACTCACTAAAAAGACGTTGCTTTTCTTGGGTTATAATAAATGCTGCTTTTGACTTCTCCATTGTAGGTTTCAGTAACTCATTTAGTCTGTTATTTTGGGGCATTCCTACAATATATTTTATATTATGAATATCACACCAATCAAACATCTGATGACGACAAAATCCACTATCACCACGAAAAATAATCTTTACCTCTGGCCAAGCTTGGCGAAAACGTTTTACTAACAATGATAATATTGCCCAAGAATGTTTTGCTTGATCCTGCTTTGACGTCCTAAGATAACTAACTAACAGATGCTTTCCACAAAAAACATACAAAGGTAAAAAGCAATTATGACCGTAATAACCATGATAAAACTTACCTTCCTGTTGCCCATGAATTTCATCATCCGTAGCATCAAAATCAAGTATTAGCTGCTTTGGTACTATTTTATGAGACTTAATAAATTTATCAAGCATTAGTTCATGCACTTTAATTGCAAAGTGTCTATCAGCATTGTTTTCTATACGACATAAGGTAGAACTACTTGCCATATCATCAATTGTTTCCATAGCTGTTTGCATAGCAGGACATTTTCGTAGATAATTGTGGTCATTTAAATCTTCATAACCTAATGCAATACCATAAATTCGTTGCCTCAGCATTGTTGCCATATTATGGGTAATTTTACTACCATCTCGTCTATCAGGAAATATTTTAGCAAGCTCCTCTGTTATACCAAGCCTTTTATCTGCTTCTCTTAATAACAACACACCTCCATCGCTACTAATATCACCTCCAGTGAAATTTATCTCTATTGTCCGATTTTTTACTTTGGAAAACTGGTAACTATATGCTATACAATTTGTCATGACAAAATCCTTTGTATTATTCTAATGAAATACCAGTATTATACAGCTTTACGAGGATTTTGTCTCCTATATCTCATGCAATATCCGGGATAGGTAGTGCTGTAGCATTATGCATGGCTAACCTCTCTTACTAAAAATGAAGGCAAAAGATGATTATATGTTTGTAGTGAATGTTGCTTAATTTCTACAGGAGGAGGTACTAACTTCATACAAGGTTGATATCGGTTTTGTAACGTTCCTAAACAAGGAACCTTACCTTTAATTAGGGATGACACAACAAATTCTCCTAATTGTTGCTCACAGTTATAATCTGCTGCAAGCTTTAAAATACCTACCATCAATTTATTAGCCTGACGTGGTGTACAATGTTGATCAATTAGCAACCAAATTTTTTTATATATAGGAGTTGGTAGTATGTCATCCCGCAGAATAGAATAGCGAAAAGCTCCGGGTTTACGTACCAAGCTATTAATTAAATGACGATAATTAATGCATCTAGCTGCTTTTTGCTTGTCATCCCCTCTTACTCTAGGTAAATCCAAAACATGATCACTTCCCAAGTAACATGACAAACGATCATCATAAATATGTATTCCTAATTGATACCCTATTAATCTGGAAGGTACACTATACATAACTTTTTTTACTGTAATAGTGCTAGAAGTTGTCACCCTAGCTGTTGTTTGGCTAAAATCTATAGTTCTGTGGGCCGGCAATCCTTTTAAATAAGATCGTTCAATATAAAGTTGTGGTTGATGACGATTATTGTGTCGTTGAACAACAGAGTCTATAAAATTTTGATAGTCATCTATAGATTCAAAATTATAAGAACCACGCAATAAAAGAGCTTGCTCTAAACGTCTCTTAAGATGACCATGTGCAGCCTCAACGCTACCATTCTCATGTCCTTTCCCACGATTGTTTCTTGTAGCATGCATGCCATAATGAGCACATACTTCTTTATAAGAACATGTTATATCATCTGACTCCTCTTGCGATAAATTCTTGAAAGCAGCTGACAAACTGTCAGTCCTATGTTCTTCAGGACATCCTCCTAAACTCCATAATGCATCCTGAAGCGATTGAGAAAGAGCGGTAAAACTTTCTCCGCCCTGAATCACTTTCATAAAAGACCAATTACTATAAGCTAACCGAAAATGATACAATAGATGCTTAAACGGTTTACCACAAATAGTAATCTCTATGCCTTTTAAAGCAGTAAAATCCGATAAACCTTGACGACCGGGTACATGAAGCTGGCGAAAGATAACTTCCTTTTCCGGACCATATAATGCTCTCCACTTGCTAGTGCGTCGCTGAACAGTTCTTAAAATGCTGTCCGGATATTTTCCTGGGTATTCGTCTTGAAGATATTCTAATAATGTCCAAGATGTTAAATATGGTAGTTGTTCTAATAAAGGAACTAATACACCTTCCCATACTCCTTCTAATGGATCGTTACGGTACTTACGTACTTTCTTCCCTTTCGATAAAGATAACACTTCCCTACGTTCTAAATTCCTACCACTACGTTGTGAAAAACCTGCTTTAGCTGAACAAATTGTTTGATTCAAACCTGATTTTCTTAATTTCATATATACCTCGTATTGCTGATTTGTTATTCTTCTACCGGGCATCTGTAAACTCCAAAAGTATTCAGATGCCTATTTTATCACCGGCAAAGTTAGCTGTCATCCCCAGGCAATAAATTTTGTCGTTGCATAGTTGTAACTATGTCTATAAATCACACAGATTATTCATAATATTTTAAAAGAATTTAATATATTTATAATATAGTTACTAATCATATTTAATTTGTTACTTTAAATTTTCAATAGAAAATGTTATAAATATTAATCTAATAAATCTAGGTTAATTCTTATAGAAGATGTCAATTGCTGGGAAGAAAAGTTTGAGATGTGCAGTTACGCCGCAAGGCTATTAGATAAGATTACGTCCTTAAACAAGTTAGTACAATATCCGGTCGACCTTAGGGAAGTTAAGAAGGGTTTATATTACGCTAGGAAATATCACGGCACACAAATGCGGCAATCAGGTGACCCTTATTACTCTCATCCGGTAGAAGTTGCTTATTTGTTAGCTGAGTTTACAGCAATTGAAGCCCCTAAACTTTTTATACCCAGTATGATAAATGCTGCTTTATTACACGATACTATAGAAGACACACCGCTTACGGAAGATGATATTATAGGAATTTTTGATAAAAATGTAGCAAACCATGTAGAGGGTTTAACACGGATTAAACCTTCAGGCAAAATCAGTGCCGAGGAAAGTTTAAATTTGTTAACTAAACAAAAAAGATATGATACAAGCTTAATCAAGATTTTTGATAGAATTCATAATATTCAAACTTTGGGTGCTAACCCGGATATTGCATGAGATATAGGAGACAAAATCCTCGTAAAGCTGTATAATACTGGTATTTCATTAGAATAATACAAAGGATTTTGTCATGACAAATTGTATAGCATATAGTTACCAGTTTTCCAAAGTAAAAAATCGGACAATAGAGATAAATTTCACTGGAGGTGATATTAGTAGCGATGGAGGTGTGTTGTTATTAAGAGAAGCAGATAAAAGGCTTGGTATAACAGAGGAGCTTGCTAAAATATTTCCTGATAGACGAGATGGTAGTAAAATTACCCATAATATGGCAACAATGCTGAGGCAACGAATTTATGGTATTGCATTAGGTTATGAAGATTTAAATGACCACAATTATCTACGAAAATGTCCTGCTATGCAAACAGCTATGGAAACAATTGATGATATGGCAAGTAGTTCTACCTTATGTCGTATAGAAAACAATGCTGATAGACACTTTGCAATTAAAGTGCATGAACTAATGCTTGATAAATTTATTAAGTCTCATAAAATAGTACCAAAGCAGCTAATACTTGATTTTGATGCTACGGATGATGAAATTCATGGGCAACAGGAAGGTAAGTTTTATCATGGTTATTACGGTCATAATTGCTTTTTACCTTTGTATGTTTTTTGTGGAAAGCATCTGTTAGTTAGTTATCTTAGGACGTCAAAGCAGGATCAAGCAAAACATTCTTGGGCAATATTATCATTGTTAGTAAAACGTTTTCGCCAAGCTTGGCCAGAGGTAAAGATTATTTTTCGTGGTGATAGTGGATTTTGTCGTCATCAGATGTTTGATTGGTGTGATATTCATAATATAAAATATATTGTAGGAATGCCCCAAAATAACAGACTAAATGAGTTACTGAAACCTACAATGGAGAAGTCAAAAGCAGCATTTATTATAACCCAAGAAAAGCAACGTCTTTTTAGTGAGTTTCCATATAAGGCTGGTAGTTGGAGTCATGAACGTAGAATAATTGGTAAGGCAGAAATGACAATGCTTGGAGAAAATCCAAGGTATATAGTAACTAATTTATCAGATAAACCTGAAGATTTATACGACAAAGTTTACTGTGGTCGTGGTGATATGGAAAACCGTATAAAAGAGCAACAACTAGAATTATTTGCAGATCGTACTTCTTGTCATAGATGGTGGGCTAATCAGCTCAGAATGATTTTATCGGGTCTTGCATACACTTTAGTAGAATATATCAGAGGTAATTTATTACAAGGTAGTGCATTAGCAAAAGCACAAATAGGTACAATACGTTTAAAATTATTAAAAATTGGGGTAGTAATTATCCGTAATACTAGGCGTATTAAGTTTTTGTTATCTTCATCATATCCTTACCGACAGGTATGGAATCATGTGATGAAGAAATTAGCATTAGAATAACCTAGATTAGCACTGTTCCCGGTGCTTAGAAAAAATGGGGTAAGGGGCATTACATCTAAAATTTGAAAATAACGGCTTCAAAGCACTTTTTGGCAAAATTTTTACAAAAGTATCATTGCTAATATTATAAATTACTCAATTTCTTACTTTAAATCTCACTTCATGCAATATCCGGGTTAGCTAGCTCTACTTGTTTATCTTCAGATACCTTAGCATCACTATACCACAATAACCACTTAATGTAAATAAAGCCATTTTCCTTATCTATTTCAATACTACTTTCAAACTTCTCAAGTAAACTTTGCCAAAGATTTAAGATATCACGAGTTTTGATATGTTTAAGCATATACTCCATCATACCAAGATGCTGCTTTTGCTCTATCTCATTATCACTTTGTTGTTGTAAATCAACAAGTAAATACTCGTCACCCATCATCTCCTTAGCAGTTTTGCTATCTTCAAATAACTCCCAGAAGCTTCTAGGGGCATTATAGGGCTTATCGTTTGCATATACTACTATAGGACATATTAGAGGGAGTTTATTATCTTTTTCCTGTTTGAGATTACTTTTATTTACTTCTTTATGCCTTTCACATAATAAAAGCATATACTGCCAAAGTCTAAAAGAGATCCAGTAATCGCTACTAGACTGATGTTCTATAAGTACGTAGACATAAGCTTTATTATGTTCTATATCTTCTATATTATTAATGTTTTTGTTGGTACTGTCTGTATTACCAGCTGCGACATTATCTTGTTTTAAAGAAACAGAGTAAACAACATCACTTAATCTTTTCCTTAAATCTTCAGTAACAAAGCTTTCTTTTTCTATTTTAACACTATTTAGATTAATCTTGTTCTTGAATGACACTGGCAAATAATGCTCTAGAAACTCACGAGCAGCTACAGGCTCACTCATGACCTTTTTAAATAGCTCATCATGCCTTGGACGTCCAGAATTGTCACTATTTGTACTTAAGTCTTGTTGCTGTTGCCTCTGATTATTCTCTTCATTAGTCATGCTTGCAAATCCTTAAAATCTTATAGTCATTGTATGTTCTAACTCTCTTTCTAAGCGTAGCTCTTTAACTTCTGCTTTTACCTTAGCAAAGGTTGTAGCTATTTGCTTTTCATCTACAAAGCCTGGTATATTATTTTGCATTTCATGTTTCATATATTTAAGCGGACATGAATATTTCTTAGTTCCTACCATCACATGCTCATCATCTAATAGCTGCTTAATATTCTCATTGTGATGATCCATATAATGTTTCTCACATGTTTTACTTAAATTCTTAAGTACATTATGACTATCAGACGAGTTAAATTGATTTAGTATCTCTTGATCATTTAATATACCATGTTTTTGGGCATATACTACCATATTATGCATATTGGTGATTAACTTATCTTGCTCATGAGTCTTAGCATTTGAGATCGCAGATAATAAACTATTATCATACTTCTCTGTATATTTTAGATTACCGTCAAGAGACTTAAAGAACTCATGTTCACGGCTAATTGCAGTTAACATTTCATCGGCAGTTTTAGCATTTACTTTATCTTGCTGAATCACCTGATGCTGAGTCTCTAATTGATTATGCTCTAAACTGCTATCAAAATGCTGGTAAGTCTCTTCTAGATTTTTACTACCTTTAAGCTGAGTTAATATATCCGCAGTAGCGAAGACGCTATTGTGCTCTACTGATGCTGCAACATCTTTTAATTTAGGTAATAATGCGTGCTCTTCATACTCTATAGCCTGCTGTGAGTAATTAATATACTGATTATTCAACTGCCTGTATTGAATATTACCATCAAGAGACTTAAAGAACTCATGCTCACGACTAATTGCAGTTAACATTTCATCAGTAGTTTTAGCATTTACTTTATCTTGCTGAATTGCTTGATGCTGAGTCGCTAATTGATGACGTTCTAAATTACTATCAAAGTGCTTATATGTCTCTTCTAAGTCTTTACTGTCCTTGAGCTGAGATAATATTTCTTGTGTACTGAAGACGTCATTACGCTCTACTGCTGCTGCTACATCTTTTAATTTAGGTAAAAGTTGTTTTTCTTGATGTTCAAGAGCTTGCTTCGCTAGTTTTGCAAATTTATAGTTAAATGTTGTATATTTGATATTTCCATTTTGTGCTACAAAAAACTTTTGATCTTTCTCTAAAGCTACAAATACCTCGGATACTGTCTTGGACGTCAATATCTCATGTTTGATTTGCTCCGTATGCGATATTAAAGTCTTGCGTTCTGCTTCTCTTTCAATATCGGCGAGTCTTGTCTGTTCTAGCCCGGATATTGCATGAAGTGAGATTTAAAGTAAGAAATTGAGTAATTTATAATATTAGCAATGATACTTTTGTAAAAATTTTGCCAAAAAGTGCTTTGAAGCCGTTATTTTCAAATTTTAGATGTAATGCCCCTTACCCCATTTTTTCTAAGCACCGGGAACAGTGCTAATCTAGGTTATTCTAATGCTAATTTCTTCATCACATGATTCCATACCTGTCGGTAAGGATATGATGAAGATAACAAAAACTTAATACGCCTAGTATTACGGATAATTACTACCCCAATTTTTAATAATTTTAAACGTATTGTACCTATTTGTGCTTTTGCTAATGCACTACCTTGTAATAAATTACCTCTGATATATTCTACTAAAGTGTATGCAAGACCCGATAAAATCATTCTGAGCTGATTAGCCCACCATCTATGACAAGAAGTACGATCTGCAAATAATTCTAGTTGTTGCTCTTTTATACGGTTTTCCATATCACCACGACCACAGTAAACTTTGTCGTATAAATCTTCAGGTTTATCTGATAAATTAGTTACTATATACCTTGGATTTTCTCCAAGCATTGTCATTTCTGCCTTACCAATTATTCTACGTTCATGACTCCAACTACCAGCCTTATATGGAAACTCACTAAAAAGACGTTGCTTTTCTTGGGTTATAATAAATGCTGCTTTTGACTTCTCCATTGTAGGTTTCAGTAACTCATTTAGTCTGTTATTTTGGGGCATTCCTACAATATATTTTATATTATGAATATCACACCAATCAAACATCTGATGACGACAAAATCCACTATCACCACGAAAAATAATCTTTACCTCTGGCCAAGCTTGGCGAAAACGTTTTACTAACAATGATAATATTGCCCAAGAATGTTTTGCTTGATCCTGCTTTGACGTCCTAAGATAACTAACTAACAGATGCTTTCCACAAAAAACATACAAAGGTAAAAAGCAATTATGACCGTAATAACCATGATAAAACTTACCTTCCTGTTGCCCATGAATTTCATCATCCGTAGCATCAAAATCAAGTATTAGCTGCTTTGGTACTATTTTATGAGACTTAATAAATTTATCAAGCATTAGTTCATGCACTTTAATTGCAAAGTGTCTATCAGCATTGTTTTCTATACGACATAAGGTAGAACTACTTGCCATATCATCAATTGTTTCCATAGCTGTTTGCATAGCAGGACATTTTCGTAGATAATTGTGGTCATTTAAATCTTCATAACCTAATGCAATACCATAAATTCGTTGCCTCAGCATTGTTGCCATATTATGGGTAATTTTACTACCATCTCGTCTATCAGGAAATATTTTAGCAAGCTCCTCTGTTATACCAAGCCTTTTATCTGCTTCTCTTAATAACAACACACCTCCATCGCTACTAGTATCACCTCCAGTGAAATTTATCTCTATTGTCCGATTTTTTACTTTGGAAAACTGGTAACTATATGCTATACAATTTGTCATGACAAAATCCTTTGTATTATTCTAATGAAATACCAGTATTATACAGCTTTACGAGGATTTTGTCTCCTATATCTCATGCAATATCCGGGTTAGGTCGCTATGCGGATGATCGTAAATATTGCATTCAACATCTAAATAGTCGATATTTTCACCATTTATTTCAGCAAATTCTATTTTTTCATTTAAGGATGATAATCGACCGAATACTTGACCATTTGTCGCAGTACTTAAATCTTCTAATATTATTCTTTCTAATTCTTCCATAGAAGAAATAACATCATTATTAAAGGAATTTAAATATAGCTTAAACGATTTGGATTCGATAATGTTAGAGGAATTAGCGGGAATGTAAAAACTACCGATTGCCACACATGGTTTGCCCTTTTCATTTAGCCAAGAAATTTCATAAGCATTCCAAATATCCACCCCGTAAAACGGAATATTATCCTCCTTAAGCTTTAATTTTTCTCTATTGTCTATTCTTGGGATTCTAAATAACAATGTCGGATCGTAACTATTGCTATAAATTGTTTTTTTACCGAGTACGGAATTACCCAATACAGAAGAAGACAAATTCATAAAACAATTATATTTAATTCTTGAAAGATGAGTAATAACTTAAATGCCATTGCTCACGTGGATCGGTGTTGCGAGGATATACGGACGTTGTTGCGCGGCTTGAATTTTTGATGTCATTCCCGCGAAAGCGGGAATCCAGGCTTTTTTTGTCAGGCTGAACTCGTTTCAGCATCTTTTTAGTAGATCCTGAAATAAATTCAGGATGAC
This sequence comes from Rickettsia endosymbiont of Polydrusus tereticollis, assembly GCF_964026385.1. Classification (NCBI taxonomy): domain Bacteria; kingdom Pseudomonadati; phylum Pseudomonadota; class Alphaproteobacteria; order Rickettsiales; family Rickettsiaceae; genus Rickettsia; species Rickettsia endosymbiont of Polydrusus tereticollis. Next base: position 154,408 of record NZ_OZ032142.1, read on the forward strand.
TATTTTTTTTCTGGATTCCCGCTTTCGCGGGAATGACACAAAGTGTAAAACCAATCCATACAACAATGCCGATCAAGTCACGGCATGACACAGCCTTTTCTTTAACGTTTGTACAACACAGCATCAAGCCGGCGTTGCTGCATGGATCAAAAAAAGTGCTATATGTCATTCCTGCGAAAGCAGGAATCCAGAAAAAACGCTTAAAATAAGTAAAATTATATAAAAATTTACTATATAATTCGCTTAAATATTCTCTGGATTCCCGCTTTCGCGGGAATGACACAAAGTGTAAAACCAATCCATGCAACAATGCCGATCAAGTCATGGCATGACACAGCCTTTTCTTTAACGTTTGTACAACACAGCGTCAAGCCGGCGTTGCTGCATGGATCAAAAAAAGTGCTATATGTCATTCCTGCGAAAGCAGGAATCCAGAAAAAACGCTTAAAATAAGTAAAATTATATAAAAATTTACTATATAATTCGCTTAAATATTCTCTGGATTCCCGTTTTCACGGGAATGACACAAAGTGTAAAACCAATCCATGCAACAATGCCGATCATGATCTGTCAACAGTTTTCCGGACAGTTTTTTACGCACATTTTTGTATTTTTTCGTATTGTACTGGTGATAGATAATCGTTAGCAGAATGCATTCTTATACGATTATAAAATACCTCTATATATTCAAATATAGCATGTTTTGCTTCCTCCCTAGTTTTAAATTTATGTTGATAAATTAATTCTGTTTTTATAGTATGAAAAAAGCTTTCAGCAACAGCATTATCCCAGCAATTTCCTTTACGACTCATACTCTGTATAATACCATGTTGTTTTATAAGTTTTAAATGACTATCAGAACAATATTGGCTACCTCTATCAGTATGCCAAATAAGCTTTTTAGGTGGTTTACGTTGCCATATTGCCATTAGCAAAGCATTATTAACTAAATCAGCTTTCATATTACTATTCATTGACCAGCCTATTACTTTTCTAGAAAATAGATCAATAACTGTTGCTAAATATAACCATCCTTCTCCAGTTGGGATATAGGTGATATCACCAACCCAATAACAATTAACATTAGAAACTTTAAACTGTCTATCCAATAAATTAGGAGCAACTTGCTTATTATGCTTAGAATCAGTAGTTGCTTTAAATTTATACTTAGTTTTACATACTAAGCCAGCTTCATTCATTAGTCTTGTAATTCTCCTACGACTAACAATTATGCCTTGCCTCAACAAAGCCTTTTTAATGGGTCTAGATCCATAATTTCGTCTACCTTCCTGAAAAATAGCTCTAACCTTACAGGTTAATTCTCTATTTTCTTTATCCCTATTGCATCCAGGGTTATTTAACCACTCATAATAACCGCTACGTGATACCTTCATACATTTGCACATAATTGCAATTGAGAAATCATCTTGATGCTTCTTTATCCATGCATACCTTACAGGGACTCTTTTGCAAAGTACGCTGCAGCCTTTTTTAGTATATCACGCTCCTGTGTTACTATCACCAGCTCTTTCTTTAATCTTTTTAATTCATCATACAGATGTTCATCTGTTCTTGTTATTGATTCTTCAAATTGTTTAGAATATTTATCTATCCAACTATATAAAGTATTCTTACTGATACCTAATTCTTTTGCAGTCTGAATAACAGGTCGCTTCGATTCAGTTGCCAATTTAACTGCTGATTCTTTAAATTCACTAGAATACATTTTTGTTTTTGTCATACTGTATTTCCTTTCTGTTAATATTGTCTCATACTAACTGTCCGGAATACTATAGCCACATCAATCAAGTCACGGCATGACACAGCCTTTTCTTTAACGTTTGTACAACACAGCGTCAAGCCGGCATTGCTGCATGGATCGAAAAAAGTGCTATATGTCATTCCTGCGAAAGCAGGAATCCAGAAAAAACACTTAAAATAAGTAAAATTATATAAAAATTTACTATATAATTCGCTTAAATATTCTCTGGATTCCCGTTTTCACGGGAATGACATCAAAAATTAGAGCCATGCAACAACACAGAGCCACGGTATGGCACCATACATTTACAACCTTAGAAGTTCACACGTACTTTTAAGCTACCTTGTTGAGCGAAATATTTACTTGCAATATTCACGTCATAGTTAATGCCGTATTCCATCATTTGGTATTTAGCAGTCACGCCGGCACCAAGATTATAACTAGTTTTAGGAGATTTAAAGCTATTTGTCGGGAATGGTGCATCCATTCCTTGTAACCTTGCATCAATTGCCGGAGCTTTATTTTTAAAGCCGTAATTAATTAATCCATATAATTCCGGCGTTAGAATTACCTGATCGACATTAACATTTGTTGATACTTTAGCTCCTGCAAGCCCTTCCACGATATTATAATTCTTCCCTTTAACAATCAAGTTTTGGAAAGTTGCTCCTGTTTCCTTATAGCCTTTATCTTTTATATTAGAATATCGAAGCCCAACCATTGGTATTAAATTAATATCTTGAGGTGCTAGCCCGGATATTGCATGAAGTGAGATTTAAAGTAAGAAATTGAGTAATTTATAATATTAGCAATGATACTTTTGTAAAAATTTTGCCAAAAAGTGCTTTGAAGCCGTTATTTTCAAATTTTAGATGTAATGCCCCTTACCCCATTTTTTCTAAGCACCGGGAACAGTGCTAATCTAGGTTATTCTAATGCTAATTTCTTCATCACATGATTCCATACCTGTCGGTAAGGATATGATGAAGATAACAAAAACTTAATACGCCTAGTATTACGGATAATTACTACCCCAATTTTTAATAATTTTAAACGTATTGTACCTATTTGTGCTTTTGCTAATGCACTACCTTGTAATAAATTACCTCTGATATATTCTACTAAAGTGTATGCAAGACCCGATAAAATCATTCTGAGCTGATTAGCCCACCATCTATGACAAGAAGTACGATCTGCAAATAATTCTAGTTGTTGCTCTTTTATACGGTTTTCCATATCACCACGACCACAGTAAACTTTGTCGTATAAATCTTCAGGTTTATCTGATAAATTAGTTACTATATACCTTGGATTTTCTCCAAGCATTGTCATTTCTGCCTTACCAATTATTCTACGTTCATGACTCCAACTACCAGCCTTATATGGAAACTCACTAAAAAGACGTTGCTTTTCTTGGGTTATAATAAATGCTGCTTTTGACTTCTCCATTGTAGGTTTCAGTAACTCATTTAGTCTGTTATTTTGGGGCATTCCTACAATATATTTTATATTATGAATATCACACCAATCAAACATCTGATGACGACAAAATCCACTATCACCACGAAAAATAATCTTTACCTCTGGCCAAGCTTGGCGAAAACGTTTTACTAACAATGATAATATTGCCCAAGAATGTTTTGCTTGATCCTGCTTTGACGTCCTAAGATAACTAACTAACAGATGCTTTCCACAAAAAACATACAAAGGTAAAAAGCAATTATGACCGTAATAACCATGATAAAACTTACCTTCCTGTTGCCCATGAATTTCATCATCCGTAGCATCAAAATCAAGTATTAGCTGCTTTGGTACTATTTTATGAGACTTAATAAATTTATCAAGCATTAGTTCATGCACTTTAATTGCAAAGTGTCTATCAGCATTGTTTTCTATACGACATAAGGTAGAACTACTTGCCATATCATCAATTGTTTCCATAGCTGTTTGCATAGCAGGACATTTTCGTAGATAATTGTGGTCATTTAAATCTTCATAACCTAATGCAATACCATAAATTCGTTGCCTCAGCATTGTTGCCATATTATGGGTAATTTTACTACCATCTCGTCTATCAGGAAATATTTTAGCAAGCTCCTCTGTTATACCAAGCCTTTTATCTGCTTCTCTTAATAACAACACACCTCCATCGCTACTAATATCACCTCCAGTGAAATTTATCTCTATTGTCCGATTTTTTACTTTGGAAAACTGGTAACTATATGCTATACAATTTGTCATGACAAAATCCTTTGTATTATTCTAATGAAATACCAGTATTATACAGCTTTACGAGGATTTTGTCTCCTATATCTCATGCAATATCCGGGCTAGATAGTTGTAACCTGCCATCACTTGTCCGGTATATGACTTAGATGTGTACTTACCGATTGCGGTTTGAAACCCAGGAGTATTCGGAGCTACTGCAACGATACGCTTCGAATAACTTTTCATTTTACTATCACCATAAGAAGCTATAGCTGAGAAAAACCAATTATTATTAGGTAAGTTATATAATCCGTACAAAGAGTAGATATTACTATTTACTTTAGTTTTATCGCCGACTTTAGTATCTTTTAGCTTAATTTTAGTATTAGCTCTTGTATAGGCAACACCAAGTACAAGATCGTCGTTTAATAATGCATCAAATCCGACGGTACCACCATTTGGAGTAGACTTATAACCATTGACGTTATTACGCATTTTTTGCGTGCTATTTCCGACAAAAGGGCTACCCCATACACCGAAACTTGTGTCATCCTCTTCCCCGGCACTAACAGGACTTTTGACTTGTGTTTGGTTTCCTGTTGAAATTTTATCCATGCGTGCACTAACTGAAACTAAATTACTAGTGATATTACTTGTTACAACTTGTGTAGTAATATTAGACGCTTCCACACCGGGTCTGGTATCATTTTGTAAAAGGTGAGTTCCTGCTTCAGCTCGCTGTATTGGAGTTAATATCCCTAAGTTATTGAGAGCTTCACGTGCATCTGCACCATTTGGTGCGTTTTCCATTTCTCTAAACGCTATTTCTAACTCTGTAGCATTTGGAATATTCTCTAATTCTCCACCCGGTCCAAACTCTTCGTCTATTGTTTCTTCGGCTACGTCTTTTGCAGATAAAGTTAAGGACGAAGTATCTATAGACCATTTAACAAAAGCGTTAGTAAATTCTTGACCGTTGACTATAAAATTAATATTAGCAGATGTTGGTACTAAACCACCGCTAGCTTCAGCTACTATTAGCTGATATTTAGTATTTTTATTTATTTGATCAATAGTTAAACCAGGTGCTGTAAACTGAATTTCCAAGTCATTGACTTGAGATAAATCAAGTTTACTACCGGCTTTAATTAATATATTACCGCCGCCGGGTATTGCTTGCTCATAGGTTGTAGCGATAATTAACTTATCAGAAAAACTACCTTCACCGGTATATGCTAATTGTCCTGAACCTAAATTAATCGTTGTACCGCTACCGGTTAAGCTACTATTAAACGCCAAGCTGTTACTAAAATTCATAGTAGCACCGCTTGCTACAAAACTAGTTGCCGTTACGTTTTTAGCAAAGTTATTTATCGAACCCGGTGCCAAAGTAACTGCACCGGTATTGTTAAATGTATCAGCAAAACTTGTTGTTCCGCCAAATGTTGCAGTACTCTTATTAGTATAGGCACCTGTATATGTTGTTGTACCGGTTGTAGTAATAGCACCAGTATTGTTAAAAGTGCTTGCAAAGTTTGTTGTCCCGCCAAATTTTGCAGTACCGGTATTAGTATATGCACCGGTAAAGATTGTCGTACCGCTTGTTGTAACATCGCCTATATTATTTAAGCTATTACTGAAAGTTGTATTACCCGCTGTGGTTATAGGGCCTTTACTGTTAACCGCACTTGTGAAAGTCGTCGTACCGGCTGTAGTAATACCACCAACCGGATTTGCTGCCGTCCCGACAACACCGCTGATACTATTAGTACCGCCTTTGAAGTTTAATTTGACTGCCAGACCGCCTGTTGAGTTGATTGCTCCGGTTAATTTAAAGTTTTCAGGCAAGGTTAACGTATCCGTACCGGTACCCTTTCAATTACCCATAAGTTATAAAATAATATACAATAGGAAAAAATTTATGAGTAAATAATGCCAAGAAATAAATTTTCAACACAAGCAGAATTAAGTAAGGTAGTAAGAAACCATGGTCAGAAGAAGTGGTTAGATAGCGATAGTGCAGGTAATGGTTTTAAGGATAAGCGTTTACAGCAACGTTTTAGAAAACTACTTGAACAGATATGGAACAGTTTAGGTCAAACTATACCTCTTGCCTGTCAAGACTGGGCAAATACTAAAGCTGCATATAGATTTCTGTCAAATGATAAGGTAAGCACACAAGAGATATTAGAAGGACATTTCCGGATTACAAAAGAACGTGTATCAGCTCATAAAGAAGGAAAGATACTTGTACTTCAGGACACTACAGAGTTTTCATATAATAGAATAAAAGCTGAAGATATAGGCTGGACTCAAAACATCCATACAGGTAAGGATATAATGGGTAGACCTATCTTGCATAAAAAATGTGGTATTTTAATGCATTCAAGTTTAGCAATAACTGACAATGGTTTACCACTAGGTCTTTGTGCCATCAAGTTTTGGACACGCAAGCAATTTAAAGGAACTAATGAATTAAAAAAACGTATTAACTATACCAGATTACCTATTGAAGAAAAAGAAAGTTATCGCTGGCTAGAAAATTTGACACAATCGACTGTTCTACTGAAGGCACCACAGAGATGTGTTCATATTGGGGATAGGGAAAGTGACATTTATGAATTATTTGTAATAGCGAAAGAATTTGATACGCATTTTCTTGTCAGAATTTGTCAGGATCGGTTAATTGAAGATGGCTCTCGTACTATTACTAATAAAATGAATACGGTAAAAATCAATGGATTGCACAATATTGCGATCAAGAGCTCGGATGGTAGTATGATAGAAGTGGCCTTAGAAATCAGATATCAGAATATAAAAATACTTCCTCCTGTTGGTATTAAGCAGAAGAAATATCCAGCATTACTACTCACAATCATCCATGCAATAGAAAAAGAAACGCCAACTAGTAGAGAAAAAATAATATGGAAGCTTGTTACAGATTTACCTGTTACAACAATAGATGAAGCCATTGAAAAACTCGATTGGTATGCCTTAAGATGGAAAATAGAAACTTTTCATAAAATACTCAAGTCCGGTTGCAGAGTTGAATCATTAAAACTCAGGACAGAGGCACGCCTGAATAATATTATTGCTATATTCTGTATAGTAAGTTGGAGAATTTTTTGGATGACTATGATGAATAGGTGTACACCTAATGCACCACCAGAATTAGCTCTAACAGATGAAGAAATTACCCTAATTAATGCCTTGCCCAATAATAAAGCTAGTGATAACATACAAAACAAAACTCTTTCTTATTACTTAACCAAGATAGCCAGGCTTGGCGGGTATATGAACAGAGCATTAGACCCACCTCCTGGGAATATAGTAATGTGGAGAGGGTTGTCTAGGTTGGTTGACCTTAGGTTAGGATTTAATATTGCAATGAAAATGACTTATGGGTAATTGAAAGACCGGTACCTTGGATTTCAGTGATTTTGGTAGCACCGCCGGTTTTAAGTTCTACTGCTCCGGCTCCAACTTTTAACATAGCAAGACCGCTAATATTACCGCCAATAGAGCCGGTACCTTTAAATTCTATGGTTCCGTTGTTGTAGCAACACCTGTGTTGGTTACAGTGCCAGTAATATTCTTACCAGGATCCATATTTATTACAGCATTAAAACCTTTGAAATCTACGCTGGCAATATCTCCGGTTTCGGTTAATGTTGTGTCACCACTAAACTCTAAATGCTGAACAATATCTCCTAATTCAATTGCAGTAACGCCTAAATTAAGATTTATAGCATTGAATGTTGCCTTGTTTATTAGCTTAATCTCTCCATTTCCAGAGAAAATTAATGTCTGCAATTTATTCGCTGCAGTACCTAGTGACTTACCGGCACCTCCGCCTCCGTCAATAGTTAGTATACTAACACCGCCTGCAAAATCAGCATTAAGCTCAACTATACCGCCAGCTCCATTTGCAACATTTCCTTCTATATTATTCGCCAAAGTCACAGTTTTATTACCCGCAACAGTATTTTGTAACTTAAATGTTGAACCGGCATCGGCAAATTTAACATTATCGCCTAAAAGATTAACAGCCGCTGCAGTACTTACATCAATTGTATGCGTTGCCGGACCTGTACCCGCTCCACCATCAGCACCGATATTTATTATCTGAATAGCTGCAGAAGTTGCTCCTTGATCAACAAAATTTGCACCATTTATAACATCAAGTTCTGCTATCCCGCTTAAATCAATTGTTTTATCAACGATTACTTGATCAAAAACACTTAAATTTGCAAATTTTTTCCCCCCGACGGCTGCAGTACCGATTTTCCGAATATTTGCAGGATTATCACTGATAATAGTTAAAGCCTTAGGAACAGCACCGCCAATATCGTTTGGGTCAGCACTAGCAAAAGTAATTCTACCTTGACCATCATTAGCAGGCACGAAATCACCTGAGAATATTATTTTTGCATTATCTCTATTTCCAGTATTACTAAATCCTAACCCAGAATTTGCCCCTGCAAAAGCAATTGTCTGCACCGCTGGTAAAGTAACATCACCATTACTAGCATCGATGGCTAAAGCTTTAGTATTTACGATATTAATTTCTTTAAGACCAGTTACAGTGGCACTGGTTGCAATAAGAAGTGTAGTATTAACATTAAGCGTACCTTTATCAGCATTTGCCGCTATATCTCCATCAAATTTGTAAACTATGGGATCACCAGCAGCATCAACGGCATTACCATTAAACTCTAAAATACCGCCATTATTATTACCGGCATAGAATGTAACATTGCCCGTTAGATTTCCGCCGATTTTTATCGTACTAGCAGGACCGATAACAACGGGAGTAAATTTAAGATCGGTAACGAATACGTCTTTATTAAAATCAACTACATTGCCTCCATTTCCTTTAGCTTGAATTAATTCTAACTTAGCAATTCCTGCTGCTCCCCCTATAGTTTCCGTAACTGTACTGCTCCCTAAAAAGCTTAATGTTCCATTGACTCCCAAAGTACTCCCTACGGTACCTGTAATATTTACGCCGTCGTCAAGTATAATAACACCGTCATTATTTTTAAAGTCTATATTAGCTGTAATGTTTCCGTTAGCATTAACAACAGCAGCGTTAGCAAAGTTAATATTCGTTGCTGTGACGGCACCTAACGTAACTACTCCGGCTCCGGAAAATCTTACTTCCTTGAGCGAGTTAGTAGCACCCACCGCTCCGGCGTCCCCTGCATCGGTAAAGTTTAATATTCCAATCCCATCTATCTTTGTTGTGTTATTCACGGCACCCACATCACCGCCGGCTGCAACGTTAACAGTTGCGTCTGCATTGCCGGTAAAATTTATCCCACCTGCTGCGTTATGTATATTTAACGTGCCGCCTGCAACAGATACAGCAGCAGCATTTAATGCATCCTTAATAGTTACTATTCCGGTAGCACCGGGTTGTAACGTTACCGTTCCTCCTACATTCGTTGCTCCCACTGCTCCTGCTAAATTACCAGCACCGCTAACAGTTAAATTCCCGACAATGTCATCTGTTTGAGTTACCGTACCTCCTGTTATCGTCATATCACCTGCAGCAACTGCTAAATTCAATGTACCGCCTGCAACTGCCACATTTCCAATAGCGTTATTAATAGCTACATTACCAGCCGTAGCCTGTAACGTTACTGTTTCTGTTATATTCGTTGTTCCCACTACCCCTGCTAAATTACCGCCACCGCTTACATTTAAATTTCCTGTTATATCTTGATTAGTGTCTAACGTCCCTGATGTGATATTTACATTTCCGGTTATCGCTCCTACCTTTGCAGTCACAGCCCCATTTATTGTAATTGTTTGTGCGTCTATTGCCCCATTAAGGGTAGATGCACCATTAAACGTTACTTGCTTTAGTGACTTGCCGACACCACCAACAGCTTGTATATCACCGGCTGTTACAATAAGTGTACCTTCGTCATTAATAGCTGTCGTTACTGCTCCGGTTATACCTCCAGCTCCTACCGTTAATTGTTCATCACCGGTAAAGTTGACGTCCGCAGTTACCGCTCCTGTTGTCTTTACATCTCCACCTGCACCAATTGCTACTGTCGTTGCATCAATCGTTGTTACGTTACTCGCTCCATTAAACGTTACGCTGTTTAATATGTTTACTCCGTTTGTTCCTATCGCTCCGCCAACATCCCCTGCTGTCACTATAAGCTTACCGGTATTATTCGCTGCTGTCGTTACTGCTCCCGTTATGCCATTACCTAATGTTAATTGACCATCGGCTGTAAATGCTACCTTACCGGTCATTAAACCAGTTGCTGTAACATCTGCACCGGCATCGCCTACTGTGAAAGTTGTTGCATTTGATGTGCCAGTTATTGCTACTGCTCCGGCTCCTTTAAAATTTACTTCAGCAAGCGAATTGTTAGCACCTATAGTACCTGCTGTACCAGCACCTAAGAAATTTAATATTCCTGTACCGGCACCATTAGCAGCATCATTATTTACATCCCCGACATTACTAGCCACATCGTCTACAACATTTATTATAGTACCAGCTATTGCAGTTCCGGTGAATTTAATTCCTCCGGCAGCCTTTCTTAAAGTCAGAGTACCACCTTCTGTCATAACAACAGCAGCATTTAAAGCATCATGAATAGTTACAGCTCCAGTAGCACCAGCTTGTAACGTTACCGTTCCTGCTACATCCGTTGCTGCCGCATCCCCTGCTAAATTACCAGTGCCGCTTACATCTAAATCCCCTGTTATAACTTGATTAGTAGTTAACGTCCCTGATGTGATATTTACATTTCCGGTTATCGCTCCTACATTTGCAGTCACAGCCCCATTTATTGTAATTGTTTTTGCGTCTATTACTCCATTAAGGATAGATACACCATTAAACGTTACTTGCTTTAGTGGCGCACCGACACCAATATCTGCTACATTTCCAGCTGTTACAATAAGTGTACCTTCGTCGTTAGCAGCTGTCGTTACTGCTCCGGTTATTCCACCATCTACCGTCAATTGTCCATCGGCTGTAAAATTCACCGCTCCGCCTATTTTCCCCGTTGATACTGCAGACGCATTATTTGCCGCATCTTTTCCTATCGTCACTGTCGTTGCCGTTATGGCTTTGGCTGTCGCTGCATTCAAACCGTTACCATTATTAAAAGTAACTGCTCCTAAGGGTGTTGTAGCACCTATAGCAGCGGTAAAATCTGTCGGTGTACTAACTAGCAAATTACCCGCACCATCTATAGTTCCTGTAAGTGTTATTAGTGCCGGAGTAGCAGAATTAATAGTTAATCCTGCAGTTGCTCCTCCGAGGGTTATATTACCTAATGCAGTATAATCATTAGCAGCAGCATTACCTCCGCCTACAAATCCTAGCCCACCATCACCTGTACCAGTTAGAGTTAATGTCACACCATTATTAATACTCACATTAAGTTTATTAGCAGCAACGTTATCTACAACTGAACCTAAGCCAATGCTCTTAGTAATTGTTGCAGGACCGCCGGCAAAATTATTCATGTCAACTGCCCCGACGTTTATATTCATTGCGGTAACAGTATGAACTCCTGTAAATTGCAATGTAGAGCCGGGAGTAAATACAGCCGCTGCTTCACCTAAATTTACACCGGTTGCAAGGTTTACACCATTATTAGCAGTAGTCCTTGCCGCCGCACCCAAAGCTCCGCTGCTACTCAGCATTATCGCTGCTCCGGAAGCTGTTACTAAACCTGTTTTTAATATTTTACGAAAAAATTTTGAAGAATTGCCGGTCATTATTATATACCCTATATTGTTGAATTCTTGAACAAAAGTTAATTTGTTTATCAAAAAATAACGTATATGTTACTATATTTAAGTTGTTTTGTCTATATATAAAGGTAAGGTATAGGATAAATTCCAAAGATTGTGTTAATAATGTTATCAAATTTTAAGTATTAAAGTACGGTAGGAAAGGGGTTTAGGACGTTTCAACCGTTAAGGGGAGTGAAAGGCAGTTTAACCTGACCGTATTACTGCGTGGAGGGCGTTGTTGTATGGATCAAAAAAAGTGCTGTATGTCATTCCCGCGAAGGCGGGAATCCAGAAAAAACACTTAAAATAAGCAAAATTATATAAAAATTTACTATATAATTCGCTTAAATATTTTCTGGATTCCCGCCTTTAGCTAGAATGACACAAAGTGTAAAACCGATCCACGCAACAACGCCTTATGTGGTTCGCCATGACGATTTTTTGATTCACGCAACGATGCCACGCAGAAATAACGATTTTTTGTTAAATTCTACAAATCCTCTTTGTCTTTATCCTTTATGCCGTCTTTAAAAGCCTTAAGACCTTTGGCTAAATCTGCCATGACCTGGGGTAATTTACCGGCACCGAATAGTACAAAAATAATTAATAAAATTATTAAAAGATGACTAAAACTCATTCCCATTATATTATTCCTATTATATTATTTTAAGTTTATTATATAAAATGTTATAGAATTGATCTAGTATAATATTTACTTAAAAGTTAAAATGAAATGTTTACTAAAAAACAAATAGCAGAGTTTTTTGCAACTTTTTTTTATATAGGCAAAATAAAATACTGCCCGGGTACTTTTGGCTCTCTGGCGGCTTTTCCGCTATGTTACGTTGTTATGTATTTTATTATTACTAGTAAAATCATCTTTTCATTTCCTGCTCTTACCCTCGGCGAAGCACAGCTTATAACCTTATTTATAATAACTTTCGGTGTATGGGTGATATTATTAGTGTTTAGTAGTTATTTCACTAAAATATATATAGAATATACAGGACGAGAAGACCCGCAAGAGGTAGTAATAGACGAAGTAGTCGGGCAAATGTTAACTTTAATCCTTTGTTTTTTCTCGGTAGTATTTGTCAATGAATCAAACATAATAAAATATTTAAGTCCTTTAAAAATTAATTTAATTGTACTTTTTATTTTACCGTTTTGCTTATTCCGCATTTTTGATATAATAAAACCATGGCCGATTAATTGGCTTGACCGCAATATTCATGGTGCTACCGGTGTTATGCTGGACGATATAGTAGCCGCAATATTTGCTGCCGTAGTGCAATATGCTATTATATTCGTATTGATAGATTGGTTTATTTCGCAATAACTGCCATTAATGAATCAAAATCCTAAATTAATTTCTCAAAGGTCAACAATATGTTGACTAATATTGTAATATCATATACTATAAATTAACTTGAATATAATAATTCTAAAATGGAATATAAACTTAGCTTTTCCAAAACAGCTTTAAAAAACTTACTCAAAATTTCTGTAAATAAAAGAAAAGCTATATTAGAAAAATTAGAACAGTTAAAGCTAAATCCATATCCATATAAAGAAAATAATAATATTAAGAAGTTGATAGGACAGGACGGTTATAGGTTAAGAATTGGAGATTATCGAGTTATATACAGGACAGATAAAGGAAAGTTAGAAATTCTAGTAATCAATGTTGATGTTAGAGGAGAAGTATATAAATGAGTAATAAACATATAATTGAATATCAAGGCAAACCTGCTTTTGTTGTTATACCTTTTTATGAATATCAGGAGCTTGTAAATTTTAAAAAACATCATATTACCGATGAAGAGTTATACGCTGAAGGAATAGCTAAAAATGAAGAATATTTTCCTGAAGAATTAGTACAAAAAATTCTAAACGGCGAAAATCCTATTAAAGTTTATCGTGAATATAGAGGACTATCTCAAGAGCAGTTAGCTACTAAGATTGGTAAAACTAAACAATATATCTCAGCTATTGAGAACGGGTCACGAAAAGGTACAATAGATACGCTGAAAAAGCTAAGTACTGTTCTAAATATTGATTTAGATATGTTATAATTTTTAAAAATCAAAAACAATTTGATGACTTAAAAATATTTTTTTCTGGATTCACGCTTTCGCAGGAATGACATACAGCACCTTTTTCGAGCCAGGCAACAACGTCTGATCCATGCCGGGGTGATGTCGACGACCACGACTTTTAAACAGCTTGGGATTATACTACTAATTGGCTATTAATCCCTTCAATTTATATATTATTTCTAACGCCTCTTTTGGAGAGAGTTGATCGGGGTTAATGCGATTTACTTCTTCCTCTAATTTACTTAAAGGCACTGCTTCTTTAACGGGCGGCGATAAAGTGAATAAGCTTAAATTATTTGATTCGGTAGATAAGATATTTTTACCTTTGCCGACCGCTGTTTTTTCAAATTTTGCTAAAATTTGATTAGCTCGATTGATAACACTAGCCGGCAAACCGGCAATCGCAGCTACATGAATCCCGTATGATTTGTCGGCTGCTCCTTCTATAATATTATGCAAAAATAAAACATCCTTTCCCGATTCTTCAATAGCAATAGTATAATTTTGTAAAGCCGGCAGAAAATTATTCATAATAGTAAGCTCGTGGTAGTGAGTAGCAAAAAGACAGCGGCATTTTAGTTTGTCATGTATATACTCAAGCACCGACCAGGCAATCGATACGCCGTCGTAAGTAGATGTACCTCTGCCTACTTCATCAAGTATAATTAAAGAATTCTTAGTTGATTGTGCAAGAATTGCCGAAGTTTCAAGCATTTCTGCCATAAAGGTTGATTGCCCTTTTAATAGATCATCTGCTGCACCTATTCTACTAAATATTTTATCTACAATACCTATTTTGGCACGGCTAGCCGGTACAAAACAGCCTATTTGGGCGATTATGGTAATAATAGCATTCTGCCGTAGGAAAGTACTTTTACCTGCCATATTCGGACCGGTAATTAACCAAATTCGTTTGTCTTCTGCTAAAGAGCAATCGTTACTTACGAAACTCTTACTGTCACGAAGTAATGCCTGTTCTATTACGGGATGGCGTCCTTTGATAATCTCAAAACTTTGATCCTCGGTAAATTCCGGTTTAACGTAATTATATTCATCGGCGATATGTGCAAAATTACAAAATACGTCGAGACCGCTTAAAGAGCTTGCCAGCATTCGTAAAAATACGGTTTTATCAACTATTTGCCGGCAAATATCAGCGTATAATTCTTGTTCTAAACTAATTGCTAAGCTTTTAGCATTTACTAAATCACTCTCCAGCCTTTGCAGGTCAGGAGTGGTATAACGGGCACTATTAGCCGTAGTTTGGCGGTGGATAAATTTCGAATCAGTTATTTTATTAATATTTTTGGTAGTGATATCGATAAAAAGTCCTATAACGTTATTATGTGATATTTTAAGGCTGTCTATACCTGTTTCACGACGATATTGCTCTTTTAATTTTTCTATATGTGATTTGCCGTTATCAATTAAATCATGTAATTCTTTTACTCTTGGATGATATTCAGGTTTTATTATCCCGCCGTCATTTAAGTTATTCGGTGCATCTTCCTTAATTGACTCGTCTATTAAAGTATATAATTCTTCATCCCCTGCTAAAGTTTTAGTAATTTTTTCAATGAAGGGCGGTAAATTAAGACCGTAATGACTAAAAAATATTCCTTTAATTTGCAGTGCTGCATCTAGTGTATATTTAATATTTAACAAATCACGGCCGGTGCTACGATTCATAGTAATCCGTGTTAAACAGCGTTCTATATCACCGGTTTTTTTTAAGACTCCTCGAATCGCCGCCGCTATTTCTAGATTAGAGTAAAAAAATTCCGTAATGTTAAGGCGGTGATTTATTTTGGTGATGTTAGTTAACGGACTAGATAGAAAATTATATAATAAACGACTTCCCGGCTTGGTAACCGTGCGGTCAATTGTGCTTAGTAAACTTCCTTTGACGTTACCGGATAAGTTAGCGACAATTTCAAGGTTACGTCTTGTTGCGAAATCAATTGTCATATGCTGAGACAAATTTACGATTTTCGGTAGCGGCAAGTGCGGTATATGTTCTTTTTGCGTTAAGCTTAAATATTCTAGTATACTACCGATACTACTCACTTGTTGGTCGGATATTTCGCCGATGGCTTTAATATCTTTGATTTTATAAAAATCTAAAATAATTTTTTGACATTTATTGAAGGCAAAAAAACTATCGACTTGGTAGGTGATTCGGAGACCTAATTGTTTAGAGATATTGCCGGCAAGCTCGGAAGATCTTAAATTTTCGCTAAGTAAAATTTCTTTCGGTTTAAGCCGTGCCAGTTCATTTAGAACTTCATCGGCTGCAATATTAATTACGGAAATTTGTGAAATAGATAAATCAATATAGCAAATCGCCGCTAAATCCTTATTTTTATGTAAAGCAAGGCTTGCTAAGTAATTCGGCTCGCTTGCTGAAATTAACGATTCTTCAATAATTGTGCCGGGTGTGATAATACGTGTGACGTTTCTACTTACTACTGCTTTATATCCGTCACGTTTTTTAGCTTCTTCCGGTGTTTCTAGCTGATCGCAAATAGCAACGTTATAATTTTCTTCAATTAATTTGGTTAAATATGTCTCAAGTGCATGATGAGGTACGCCGCACATTGATATATCTTCCTCGCCGTTTTTACCTCTTTTGGTTAATGCAATGCCAAGCACGCCGCTTGCTAAAATTGCGTCTTCGAAAAACATTTCATAAAAATCACCCATCCTAAATAACAACAGACAATCCAAATGGGCAAATTTAATATCTAAATATTGCTGCATCATTTTAGTTGCGGCATCGTAATTATATTTTTGTTTAAAATCAAGAATGTTCATTTTGTATACTTAAACATGAAATAAAAATTTGTATTTTGATGTCATTCCCACACTCTTCTCTGTCATGTTCCACGATGGCGAGGCGTTGTTGCATGGCTCTATAAAAGCGTCAGTATGTCATTCCCGCGAAGGCGGGAATCCAGAGAATATTTAAACGAATTATATAGTAAATTTTTATATAATTTTGCTTATTTTAAGTGTTTTTTTCTGGATTCCCGCCTTCGCGGGAATGACACCGTGACAGCTTAAATATTTACTTTATTTTTGATAACCTAACGCTATGCCTGCCGCCTTCAAATTTAGTAGTTAAAAAATTATCGATCATCTCATAAATTATTTTAGGCTCTAATATTTTGCTTCCCAGAATTAATATATTAGCGTCATTATGAGATCGTGCCCTTTTTGCCGTAAATACGTCAAAACAAAGTGCCGCTCTTATTTGAGAACTTCTATTAGCTGCAATCGACATACCGATACCGGTATCGCTAATTAGAATGCCGAGAGGTGCTAATTCCTCAATAATTCCGTCTACAACTTTTTTTGCATAATCAGGGTAATCAACTCTTTCCGTATTATTAGTACCGCAATCATAAACAGATAAAGATTTTTTTTGTAAATAATTAATAATTTCGCTTTTTAATTGATAACCTGAGTGATCGCTAGCTATGACAATATCGTAAGTTTTCATAATTAATTTTTTTATAGAAAATAATGATAAAAAATATATACTATGCTTAATTCATTGCCTAATAATAAATTTCAGTAAATATATGATATCTCGAATTATGTTGCTTTTTTTTGCGGTAATTTTTGTTGTCGCCTGTGTTGATCAGCCCGCCGCACCTATTGAATATGGGGGAGGAGCAAATGCCTCTCACACTTTAATAAATACTAATAAATCGCCTAACCGGTTAGAGCAGGATGAAGGCGTAATAGTTAGAAAGAATATTGATGAGAGTGATGTACAGGAAAAATCTGCCGGAATCTTAAAAGAAGAGCAAGAAAGCTTAGAAGAATCAGATGATGTAATTACAGTACCTACTAGAGATGATAGTAAAATAATTTATCACGAAGTGCAAGAGGGGGAAACATTAGAATCTATTGCGAAGGATTACGAACAAAATTTAAAAGCATTAGCCAACTTTAATGATTTAACTTATCCGTATATTTTAGATGAGTCGCAAATTATTAAAATTAAAGTTAGTAATGAGCTGCTAAATAAAAAAAATATTCGTCAAGTAAATACCGATTTTATCAAACCGGTAGACGGCAAAATTATTACTAATTTCGGTGAGGAAACGCCATATGGAAAAAGTAAAGGAATAAATATTGCAGCAGCGGAAGGCAGTAGCGTTAAGTCGGTAGCTGCCGGCAAAGTAGTATATTCCGGTTATGATAAGCAATTCGGTAATTTACTGATAGTAAAATTAGATAGTAGTAATCTATATGCCGCATATGCTCATCTAAAAGAGGCGATACCTAAAAAAGGTGCTTCGGTGATTAAAGGTGAGGTAATCGGTTATGTAGGACATACCGGTAATGCTAAAACTGCTCAATTGCATTTTGCAATTCGCAAAGGTAAAATTGCCGTCGATCCGGCTGAATATGTACCGCTAAACTAAATGACAGAACAATTTTTTATTCTGGATAGATATGGTGATCCTCAAAGGATAGAAATAAGAAGAAGCCAAAAAGCCCAAAATATCAGTATAAGGATTACTCACAAAGGGGCAGAGTTGGTTTTACCCTTTAAAGCAAATCCGGAAAAAGGTTATAAATTTTTGCTAAGTAAAGAATCTTGGATTAGGCAAAAATTACGAGCAAAGGTAACTTTGGTTGAAGCGGACAACAAGAATATTCCTATTTTAGGTAAAATTTATAACGTGGCTTATACTCTGTCAAATGATCATGCCGTAAAATTAAATTGTGATACGATAGAATTATATACTACAGAAACGCTTAAAAAAACAACTTTACAAATTTTCCTTAAAAAGAAATTATTAGAAGAAATAACTAAAATAGTAAATACCGTATCTAGCAAACATAAATTAGATTATTCTAACCTTAGAATTATGGATAATGTAACTAGATGGGGAAGTTGTTCAAGCAAAGGCAACCTTGCTTTTAACTGGCGGATAGTTTTTGCACCTTATGAGGTGCTGCAATATTTAGTCGTCCATGAGATGTCTCACTTGCAAGAAATGAATCACGGTAAAAATTTTTGGGACTTAGTAGCAAATATCTACCCGGAATATATAGCGGCAAAATTATGGCTAAAGAATAACGGTAAGAATTTGTATAATTATTTGAAGTGACGATATTGTGCTTCAAACGTCATTGCGAGCAACTAAAAGCGTTGTTGCGTGGCTCTAAAAAAGTGCTATATGTCATTCCCGCGAAGGCGGGAATCCAGAGAATATTTAAACGAATTATATAGTAAATTTTTATATAATTTTGCTTATTTTAAGTGTTTTTTTCTGGATTCCCGCCTTCGCGGGAATGACATCAAAAATTCAAGCCATGCAACAAAGTCTCACCTTTAGTTAGAATGATATGTAGCACTTTTTTCAAGCCACGCAACAACGCCGGTTACGATAACGGTATGACAAACACACAAAATTTAACCCCATTTAGAGAATAAAAATGAATCAAACTAGCCACACTAAAAGAGTAACTGTTGCTTCTCTAGAAGAAATATTATATGAACCTATCAAAGTTTTAGACCACGGTTTTATTAGGGTTATCGATTATATGGGCGACGATAGTGCTATAGTACAAGCGGCTCGTGTATCATACGGTAAGGGAACAAAACAGACTAATCAAGATAAGGGGCTTATTAATTACTTAATTCGTCATCATCATACTACGCCGTTTGAAATGTGCGATATTAAATTTCATATAAAATTACCTATTTTTGTGGCGAGGCAATGGATACGTCACAGAACTGCTAGCGTAAATGAATATTCAGCGAGATATTCGATTTTAGGCAATGAATTTTATTTGCCGGAACGGGAAAATATTTCCGCACAGTCTAAAATTAATAAACAGGGTAGAGAAGAAGAAAATAGCGTACCAAAAGAAATAGCCGACAAAGTATTATCATTGCTTGAGCAGGATGCAAGGAATTGCTATAGCCATTATACCGAAATGCTAAATGCCGATGAGGACGGAAATATATTAGACGAAAATACTATCGGTATTACTAGAGAGCTTGCACGGATGAATTTAACTCTAAATTTTTATACGGAATGGTATTGGAAAATTAATTTACATAATTTATTACATTTTCTAAGACTAAGAGCTGATTCCCATGCACAATATGAAATAAGAGTATATGCCGAAAAAATGCTTGAAATCGTCAAAGCTTGGGTACCTTTTACTTATGATGCTTTTAATGAGCATCGCTTAGAAGGAAAAAGCATTTCTAAAAAAGGGCTTAGCGTTATAAAAAGGATGATTAACGGCGAAAATGTCAGTCATGAAACTAGCGAAATGACAAAAAGAGAATGGGAAGAGTTAAAGAATATTCTGGGGCTGGAATAAAAGTAATTGTATTGTGTGAATAGCGTTGTTGGATGGCTCGAAGAATGGTTTCAATGTCATACCGTGGCTTGATCCATTAGTGTACGAACGTTAAGGAAAAAGCTGTGTCATTCTAGTTCCTTGATCACGGCATCCAGTCTTTTTATTAAGGTTTTTTCTGGATACCGTGGAAGGGGCCTCGGTATGACACAGCACTTATAATAACCATAATACGGTAAAATCGATCCATGCAACAACTTATTAAAATTCTTTATTGTCTCTTAACTGTAAAATAAAATTTTCTTCCGGAAATAACTTACTTTGCTAAATAATTGAGAAGAAAATAAAAAAATAGCAAAAGGCTGGCTAAAAAGGGGAGGGAAAAAAAGTAATTTTTCCTAACCGGTCTTTTAATATTTTTAAAATTTGGGGGATTTTCTTCTTCAACCTTAATTACAAATAAATTTTCGTCTTTATCAACCATTTTAACTCCCTACGGTAAATTTATGTGTTTTATATATAAATCAACCTGTTAGCAGTCAAAAGGTGCCAGGGGCTAAGCTCCGTCATTGAAAACAACAACCTTCCATTGCACTTCATGATTTTTGGTCACTTATAACAATGGACCCCTGGCATAACTCTAGTACCAGGCTTAACAGATTGGTTTTGTAACAATGGAGCTTAAACATTATTAGCGATTTTCTACATTAATGTAATAATTGAAAGAGTCAAGATATTTTAGTTGTCACCATAAAGAAAAAATGTAATTACTAGTTACTAGGTTCTGTGAACGAAATTTAAATTAATCTATTTTAGCTCTTTTTATACTTCCAATTATAAGATTTTTTTGAAATAGGAATAGCTATTCCAGCAAAAATATAATTAATTTTTGCCAAGATTTACTTTTAAATATATAATAAGTTAGAAAATAAAGCTTAATATCATTATTCAATAAAGTAAAATTATTAAATATGAGTCAGGAAATAATCTCTATTCATCAAAATTCGGAAATCAAGGCACATTTATTTCATCTTGTCGAACCGAGTCCTTGGCCCGTGCTTACCTCATTTGCCTTACTTATTTTAGTCATAGGCGGTACAATGTTTATGCATGATTATAAATTTGGGGCTTATGTCCTAGCTTTAGGAAGTGCTTCGGTAGTTTTTTGTTTATATTCTTGGTGGAGGGATGTAATAAAAGAAGGAATAATAGAGCGGCAGCATACCACACCCGTTAGAGCCGGTCTTAGAATCGGTATGGCGTTATTTATTTTAACGGAAATAGTATTTTTCGGGGTGTTTTTTGCTTCTTTTTTTAAATCTAGCTTGTCGCCGGTAGGTATTCTTGACGGTGTCTGGGTAGTAAAAGAAGGAATTTGGCCCCCGCCTTCCATTAAAACCTTTGACCCCTTTGACATCCCATTTATTAATACTCTGATATTGCTATTATCAGGTAGTACTGTCACCTGGGCACATTATGCATTAGAAGAAAAAAATCAAAAAGATTGTGCTACGGCCCTTGGTCTTACTGTATTGCTGGGAATATTTTTTACTTTAATGCAAGCCTATGAATATCATCATGCGGCTTTTAAATTTACGGATGGAATATATGCCTCTAATTTTTACTTAGCAACCGGTTTCCACGGGGCACATGTAATAATCGGTACGATATTCTTAACAGTCTGTTATTTTCGGGCAAAAAGAGGAGATTTTACTAGTAACGATAACGGTCATTTAGGGTTTGAATTTGCTGCGTGGTATTGGCATTTTGTCGATGTAGTATGGTTGTTTTTATTTACTTTTATATATGTATTCGGTAGGTGATATTTGATATGCTATTTTAATCGTATAAAAAAATTTTAATAAAGGTAAAATTAACTAGTGTGATTATAATGTTACTTAAAAATATTTGTTTATAATAGTATTTTATTATATAAAATAAGTATAGTTTGCATATATTAAGAAGTTGATTAATATAGAGATAGAGTGTAATGTGAATCTTTAAAATAATTATCGAGGTAAATTTATGAATTTTAAAAAGTTAAATATAGAACCGCTAGACCAAAATTTGGGAGTACGCTTATTACTTACCTTTCTTAGTATAGCTGCAATTATGACGTCATTTGATACATTTGCAAGTGGTGCTTCTGCTGATCCTGTCGGGGCTGCATTATGTAATATGATAAAAATATTTAGAGGTAATACGGCTAGAGGAATAGCGGTTGTCGGTATAATTGTTCTAGGAATTCAAACTCTTAGAGGTAAGTTACAATGGGAAGTAGCTTTGGTTATAATAGCTGCTATTATAATATTATTTAAAGCTCCGGATATAGTAAACATGGTAGCCGGCGGCACTGCCGATACAACATGTGGAGTTACTAGTATTGCATAAAAACGTTAAGATAATTATTAGGGCTTAAAAAATCTTAATTATAATAAGAAGTAGAGTTTTAAAAGACTCTACTTTTTTATTAGCGTTGGCTTTATTGTGTGGCTCTAATGCCTAAATCGTCATTGCAAGGCACCGTGGCTTGTACCTGTGTTGTTGCATGGCTCTAAAAAAGCGTCGTATGTCATTCCCGCGTAGGCGGGAACCCAGAAAATATTTAAGCGAATTATATAGTAAATTTTTATATAATTTGCTTATTTTAAGTGTTTTTTCTGGATTCCCGCCTACGCGGGAATGACATCAAAAATTCGATCCATGCAACAAAGCCCGCTCGCAATGACGAGGTAAGGTCGAACCCAGGCAACAACACTATTTAGAGTTTGGTAAAGAACCCTATTGAATATCCTTAATTAACCTTGGGACTAGGTAGCTATGCAGCATTAATCCCTTATCGGTAAGGTAGATATTATTGTCTAATTTTATTAAATTCAATGTTTGATAATATTGTAGCATATCGATATCTAAGATATCCGTTAACTTCATACCGATTTTTTGCTCTAAACTATTAATATTTATTCCGCCTTTAAGTCGTAGCCCCATCATTAATATTTCTTCAATCATTTCTTGCAGCGATAATTTAATTTTAGCCTGAATACCGGTGTTTAATTCATTAACGGTTTGAAGCCATTTTTCCGGTTTATGCCACATCATCATGCTATAAGCCGTTGCCTGTTTAGAGTCAATAATTCTACTATGAGCACCGGGACCTATACCTAAATAATTATCATAATGCCAATAAGCTAAATTATGTATGCATTCATGGTTTGGCAGTGCATAATTAGATATCTCATATCTAAAATAGTTATTAGATTCTAAATAATAATTTGTCCATTCATACATTTCCGCTGCTTTGTCGGAATTAGGAAGTATTAAACTACCATCTTTAAATAATTTATAAAATAACGTGCCTTTTTCAATAGTTAATTGATACAAAGAAATATGCCCGCTAGCGAGCTGCATTGCTTCCTTTAATTCTTGTTGCCAATCTTTTAAAGTTTGATCACTTCTTGCATATATTAAATCAAAAGATATTTTTGGAAAAATTTTACGAGCTGCTTCAATTGTTTTAATGGCTTGTTTTGCATCATGCTGCCTACCTAATTTTTTTAAGTCATCTTCTCTTAAGGATTGTACGCCGATGGAAACACGATTTACTCCGGCTAATTTAAATGATTGAAATTTGTTAGTCTCAAAAGATGTCGGGTTAGTTTCTAAAGTTATTTCCGTCTGATCATCAATATTAGCTAGTTCTTTTATTTTATTTATTATTCCTTCTACCACAAACGGCTCCATCAAGGAGGGAGTACCGCCGCCGAAAAAAATAGATTTTATATATTTGTTTTGAATTATATCCGTAAAATGCTCAATTTCTTTTTCATAAGATTTAAGCCAAAGGTTATGATCTATTTTATTTGCAATATGAGAATTAAAATCACAATAAGGACATTTTGACAAGCAAAACGGCCAATGAATATAGATACTTAAATGATTCAAGGGAGCAATATGTTATTTATAAATGAAAGGCAGCTAAGGAGAAGATTATGATATAAGCCTTAAACTTTTCGATGTCATTCCCGCAAAGGCGGGAATCCAGAAAAAACACTTAAAATAGACAAAGTTATATAAAAATTTACTATATAATTCGTTTAAATATTCTCTGGATTCCCGCCTTTGCGGGAATGACATAGTTAAGTAGTACGAATGACATACCTACATACAAATATGTCTAATCTAAAATCAAATAGATTCCGCAGTTGATTTATTGTTATCAACAATTTGTTTTAAAATAAATTTCTTAATTTTTTCAAAAGCGGTATTTTCGATTTGCCTAATACGCTCTTTAGAAATTTTATATTCAGTGCTTAAAATATCTAAAGTTTTAGGATAATCTTGTAATTTACGTTCCGTTAAAATACGAAGCTCTCGATCATTTAAAATTTTCATTGCTTTTGATAACAAACTTCTTTTATTAGTAAAATCTTGTTTATTAATAAGCAATGCCTCAGCACTTGGGCGAGTTTCGGGTAAAAGTTCAATTAGTTCTCCGCTGCTACTATCATCATTATTTATAGAATTATTTAATGATAAATCAGCTCCGGAAAGCCTAGCATTCATTTCGGCTACTTCATTTGTCGTTACTCCGAGTTCAGCGGCTATTTGAGTAAAATCTTGTACAGTGACGGCTCTTGAATATAAATTAGTAATTTTATGTTTAATTTTACTAAGGCTAAAAAATAATTTTTTTTGTGCAGCGGTAGTACCCATCTTTACTAATGACCAAGATTTTAGTATATATTCTTGAATCGCAGCTTTAATCCACCACATCGCATAAGTAGATAAACGAAAACCTAAATCGGGTTTATATTTTTTTACTGCTTGCATTAAGCCGATATTTCCTTCTGAAACCAATTCTGTTAAAGGAAGTCCATAAGTTCTATAACTGCTAGCGATTTTTGCTACTAATTTAAGATGGCTAGTTACTAATTTATGGGCAGCTTGCAAATTATTTTCGTCAAGGTAAGATTTTGCCAGCGAAAATTCTTCTTCTTGAGAAAGAGAAGGTATTTTATTAATTTTTTGTAAGTAGCTATAAAATCCTGATTCGTTAGAAATTGCTAGTGCATTAACTTTATTAGCCATATATTATACCTATTATCATCAATATCATTAATTATATTACCATATATATTAGCTAAAATAAACTAATTAAAGGTCAAGATTGAAAAAATCTAATAAAAACTTAGCAGCTTCTTTGCTCGGACTAATACTTAGCATGATATTACTAAGCTTTGCCTCCGTACCGATTTATAATTTATTTTGTAAAGTTACGGGCTATGGCGGCACTACTAGCCGCGAGATAGTAAATATATATTCACCTGAAAAAGGTAGTCGTACGATAACTATAGAATTTGATTCAAACGTCGATAAAAATTTGCCTTGGCATTTTGTGCCTAAACAACGAAAAGCTAAGCTTATTCCGGGACAAAATACTTTAGTTTTTTATGAAGCGGAAAATTTAAGTAATAATGATATAATAGGTACTTCTATTTATAACGTTACTCCTAATAAAGCGGGAAAATATTTTGTTAAAATCCATTGTTTTTGTTTTGAAGAACAATTATTAAAAGCCGGCGAAAAAATACTAATGCCCGTAACATTTTTTATAGATAAAGACTTTGAGAATGACCCGGAAATGAACGATGTTAAAGTGATTACCTTATCTTATAGTTTTTTTAAGGTGCGAGATATTAAGGAATAACTAAAAAACTCGGTTAATATTAAATTTTTTAAATAGCTTATTGTAATTTATCAGATTATCTAGTATAATGCACTGTTTGTTTATAGGTTATTTGGAGACAATATACTTGATGAATAAAGATTTTACTGTGGTGGTTGCGATGTCGGGAGGGGTCGATAGCTCTACCGTTGCCGCTATGCTATGTGAGCAAGGGTATAAGGTAATAGGTATTACTTTGCAATTATATGATCACGGTTTAGCAGTTAGTAAAAAAAATGCTTGTTGTGCCGGTCAAGATATTTATGATGCAAAAATGGTGGCGGTAAAATTAGATATTCCTCACTATGTCCTTGATTATGAAAGTAGATTCAAAGATTCGGTAATTGATAATTTCGTTGATAGTTATATGCAAGGGGAAACTCCTTTGCCTTGCGTGCAGTGTAATCAATCGGTAAAATTTAAAGATTTATTAAAAACGGCAAAGGAACTGGGAGCAGGGTGTTTAGCTACCGGTCATTACGTTCGGAAAATTATGGGAGATAACGGTGCAGAGCTACATACGGGGCTTGATCCTCTAAAAGATCAAAGTTATTTTTTATTTGCTACTACTCAAGCTCAACTTGACTATTTGCATTTTCCTTTAGGGGGTTTAACTAAAGAAGAAACACGGCAAGCGGCAAATAAATTTGGGCTTGAGGTTGCGAATAAACCGGATAGCCAAGATATTTGTTTTGTACCCGATGGCGATTATCGTTCAGTAATTAGTAAAATTCGTAAAGATGCTAATGAAAAAGGTAAAATAGTTCATGTTAACGGTTTTGAGCTAGGTAGTCATGACGGGATAATTAATTATACAGTCGGGCAACGTCGAGGTCTTGGTATAGCATTTCATGAGCCTTTATACGTAGTAAAAATTGATCCGATAACAAAAACTATATATGCCGGACCGGAATCGGCTTTAAAAGCTTGTGAATTTATTATTAAAGATGTTAATTGGCTAGGGGAAGAGATTAAAGAAGGAGAGAAACTTGAGGTAACCGTTAAAATTCGCTCAATGAGACCGCCGACGCCTGCTTATATAAGTAAAATTAGCGACTCCGAAATGAAGATAAAATTATTATCGCCGGAAAAAGCGGTAGCACCGGGGCAGGCATGCGTTATATACGATAACGACAGGGTACTCGGCGGCGGCTGGATTACTAGAGAGATAAGGTAAACTTGGAAAGTCATTTCCGTGCAAATGGGGCGTTGTTGCGTGGATTGAATTTTTGATGTCATTCCCGCGAAGGCGGGAATCCAGAAAAAACACTTAAAATAAGCAAAATTATGTAAAAATTTACTATATAATTCGCTTAAATATTCTCTGGATTCCTGCCTTCGCGGGAATGACATACTGCTACTTTTATCGATCCATGCAACAACACAGATACAAGCCATGGCATGACACTGAACACTATATATTAAATAAAAATTTATTTTATAATTTGAGGAAATAATGAGCTTTTTAAAGAAGAAAAGTTTTGAATCAGTAAGAGAAATGGGAAGTTCTAGCGGTCTTAGTAAGACGCTTGGAGCATTTGATTTAATATTGCTCGGTCTTGGTGCGATGATCGGTACCGGCGTATTTGTTGTTACCGGCATAATTGCTGCTAAATATTCCGGTCCGGCGGTAATGATATCTTATATGATTGCCGGAGTTACCTGTATTTTTGTTGCACTTGTTTATACCGAGCTTGCAGCAATGTTGCCAACTTCCGGGAGTATTTATACTTATTCCTATGTTGCATTTGGTGAAGTATTTGCTTGGTTAATAGGTAGCGTTATTGTGTTGGAGCTTGGTGTAGCTGCAGGAATAGTTGCCGCCGGTTGGTCCGGTTATGTTCAAGGAATATTAGCAGCAGGCGGGGTACATTTACCGAAAGAATTAACTACGGTACCGGCGAATGGCGGTATAATAAATTTACCGGCATTTTTAATTTCAGTATTTATCGGATTTATTTTATATTTAGGTACTAAAGATAGTAAACGATTAAATGCAATCTTAGTTTTTATAAAGATGGCTGCCATATTTGTTTTTGTATTAGCTGCCGCTCCACATTTCGACGCAACTAACTGGAGCAATTTTATGCCTTTTGGCTTTAACAATGTTTTAGTAGGTGCATCTATTTTATTCTTAGCTTTTACCGGCTTTGGAACAATTGCAACTGCAGCTGAAGAGTGTAAGAATCCGAAGCGTGATATAATGATCGGTATTATCGGTTCACTGGTGTTAACTACTATAGTCTATGTTGTAATGGCAGGGCTTGTGACGGGTATAGCACCTTTTGATCAGTTAAATAACGATCAGCCGCTTGCTTATGCCCTAACTATTAATAATAGCAAAATTGGTTCAGCGATTGTTGCAACCGGTGCAGTTTGCGGCATGATGACCGTATTAATGATGAATATCTACGGCACTTCACGTATTTTTTACGCTATCGCACGTGACGGTTTACTGCCGAAAAGTTTTGCAAAGTTGCACCCTAAATATGATAGTCCATATGTCACGATTATAATATTTGCAGCTCTTGCGGCATTGCTTGGAGGTTTTTGTCCTACTGAAATTACAACACAATTAACTTCAATGGGTGCTTTAATTGATTATGTAACCGTTGCAATTATCGTGATGATGTTTAGGATAAAATTGCCGAATGCACAAAGACCTTTTAAATGTCCTTTAGTATTTATTATTGCGCCGTTTATCTTACTTGCTTGTACATATTTATTATTTATTCAAATATATGACGGTGAGTTTAACCTGTTAACGGCAGGACGAACGCTCATATATTGGTTTATTGCAATATTTGGCTTATATATTGTTAGATCATTTTTTATGAAGAAAGAAATTGTCGAATAGGCTGTCATACCGTGGCTTGTCCACGGTATCTAGTCTTTTATTAAGTTTTTTTCTGGATACCGTGGACAAGCCACGGTATGACAGCCTGACTTATAAATAAAATAGATAAGCCAAAATGACCGATAAGCTTAGACCTTTACGTGGAATGAAAGACCTCTTGCCGGAAGATTATAAAGTGCATGACTTTATAATTAAAAAGGCAAGAGAGATTGGTGAGTTATACGGCTATAAGCCCATGAGTACGCCGATCCTTGAATATACTAAAGTCTTTAATCGCTCTATGGGTGAAAGCTCTGACGTTATCAGTAAAGAAATTTATAGTTTTTTAGATAAAAGCGACGAATCTGTAGCACTACGTCCTGAATTTACCGCTGGAATTATGCGGGCTTTTATCTCAAACAACTTGCAACAAAAACTCCCTCTAAAGTTTTTCTCATACGGACCGGTTTTTAGATACGATCGACCGCAAGCAGGCAGACAAAGGCAATTTCACCAGTTAAATTATGAGTATATCGGTGCTAGCAGTTCTTATTCCGATGCTGAAGTTATAAAGCTTGCCGTTGATATTCTAACAAGCCTTGAAATTGAAAAGGACACAATTTTAGAGCTTAATTCGCTTGGTTGCGTTGAGTCTCGTGCGGATTATCAGCAAGAATTAGTCGAATATTTAAATAATTTTAAGGATGAATTATCTGAAGATAGTCAAAAAAGGCTAATTAAAAACCCCTTGCGAATTCTTGATTCTAAAAATGAAAATGATCAAAAAATAGTAGCAAACGCTCCGATTTTATCTGAATATTATACCGATGAAGCTAAAAAATATTTTGATGAATTACTAAAATATCTTGATGGTTTAGATGTAAAATATAAGATTAACCCAAGGCTTGTGCGAGGTCTTGATTATTATTGCCACACCGCTTTTGAATTTACTGCTACAAAACTTGGAGCACAATCGACCATCCTTGCCGGCGGACGTTATGACGGTCTTAGTAAAGTTATGGGCGGGGAAAATGTCCCAGCTATCGGTTTTGCTGCCGGAATTGAAAGGCTTGCTTTAATGAAAGAATATAATATAGTTTCAGTAAGACCCGTATTTATTTTGCCTATCAAGGATAATAATATAGAGCCTTGCTTAATAATTGCCGATAAATTCCGCTCGCAAAATATCCCTGTAATTATGAATGCTGCCGGAAAAATAGCTAAAAGAATGCAACGAGCAATTGCCGAAAATACTAAATTTGTTATTTTTATCGGCGATACCGAGCAAGAAAATAATAACCTAAAAATAAAAGATTTAGATAAAGAAGAAGAGTATTTAATGAGCTTTGAGCAAGTAGTGAAAATGTTATTGGTAGCAAAGCTTGCTTAGAATTTCTAACTAGGTTCTGTGAACAAAATTTAAATTATTTCTCGTAGAAATTGAGCCTTGTTGCATGGCTCAAATTTTTGATGTCATTCCCGCACAGGCGGGAATCCAGAAAAAACACTTAAAATAAGCAAAATTATATAAAAATTTACTATAATAATTCGCTTAAATATTCTCTGGATTCCCGCTTTCGCGGGAATGACATATAGCACTTTTTTTGAGCCACGCAACAACGCCCCCACAGTTAGGAATGATATCCTTTTTGAGATAATTTTCTATCTACGCAATAATACCATTTACATAACCTAATGACAAAGCAGAAATAAATATATATAATTTATTAACGTAAATAATTAGTGTAATTCAATGAGTACAACTCCAAATATTCAAGAAACCTTAGAAGTCGTAACGCAAGATCATTTTTCAATCTTTGCTTTAATAAGCTCTTCCGATATTATAGGCAAATCCGTTATGCTAATGTTGGTACTTGCCTCTATTTGGTCATGGGCTATTATATTTGATAAAATTTTTCGCTTAATGCAGATAAGGAAAAAAATCACGGCTTTTGAAAGTATTTTTTGGTCCGGCGGAGTTTTGGAGCATTTATATGAGAATATTAAAAGGTCAATTAACAATCCTCTTGCTTCAGTATTCGTATCGGCTATGGATGAATGTAAAAGCCTAAACACTAAAGGGCTTTCCGATGCCCTAAAAACTAGCCATAAGGAGAGAATAGTGCAATCGATGTATTTAGCACAAAATAGAGAAATCGAAAAATTAGAGAAAAATTTAAGTTTTTTAGCAACTGTCGGTTCTAGTGCCCCTTTTATAGGCTTGTTCGGTACGGTTTGGGGAATTATGCATAGCTTTCAGTCTATTGCTACTTCAAAAAATACTTCCCTAGCGGTTGTAGCACCGGGTATTGCCGAGGCATTACTTGCCACTGCAATCGGCTTATTTGCCGCAATTCCGGCGGTAATTTTTTATAATTACCTTGCTGCTCGCATAACTTTTATGAATAACAAAATTGAAGATTTTATTAGTGAATTAAATTCTATACTGTCTAAAGCAATTGATCAGGAGAAAATGTAATGGCTATTAAGCTAGGAAATTCAGCTATTAGAAGAAATAAAAGGGCGTTGGTAAGCGAAATTAACGTTACGCCTCTAGTGGACGTAATGTTAGTGCTGTTAATTATTTTTATGGTTACGTCGCCGATGTTAGTATCGGGCATTAACGTTGATTTGCCTGAAACAAATTCTAGTCCTATTTCAGGTCAGGATGAGCCCCTCGTTATTAGTATTAATAATAAAGGTGAGGTTTTTCTTCTTGAAACTTCAATAGAGAGAAAATCTTTAACAGCTAAGCTGGCAAATATTACTAAAGAAAAAAAAGACACAAGAATTTTTGTACGAGGTGATAAAAACGTATCTTATGGGGAAGTGGTAGAGGTGGTTGCCGAAATACATGCCGCCGGTTTTTCAAGAGTAGCTCTTATTTCAAATGTTAAGCATAATGACAGATAACGATAATTTCTTTATTTTTCTTAGCTGCTCGATTGCTCTACATTTATTTTTGCTGTATTTTTTTCTATTCGGCGTACCTTCACTTTTTGGAAAATTACCGGAAGAGCAAATAATAACCTTTGAAATGTTGCCGATTAGCGATAAATCTAACGTTATAACCCAGAAAAAACAAAAAGAGAAACCTGTCGAAAATGAGGATGCTAAGAAATCAGAACAGAGTAAACCGAAAGTTAGCGAGGAACAAAATTTACCTGATAAAAAACCTTTAACGGAAGAGAAGCCGAAGGAAGAACCGCCTGTAGAGCCTAAAGTGCAAGAAGAAAAACCGACGGAGGAAGAGAAAAAGCCGCTAGAAGAAAAAAAGGAAATTATTCCGGAAGAGAAACCGAAAGAGGAAAAATTGCCCGAAGAGAAAAAGCCGGAAGAAAAACCACCGGTAAAGGAAGCCAAAAAAGAAGCTCAAATAAAAAAAGAACAGCCAAAAGAAATAAAAAAGAAGGAAAAAAATACCGATGATTTAGATTCGCTCTTAAAAAATCTAGAGCAATCTTCTGAAGGGAATAATTTAAAATCAAGTAAATATTCACGATCAAAGCAAGAGAATAAAGAAAAAGAATCTAAAGGAAACTATAGAGAAGACTCACTGCTTTCTATTAGCGAAGCGGCGTTAATAAAAAAACAAATTGAAAGACAGTGGAATAATATTCCGGCAGGTGCACGAAATAATAATAAGGTACAAGTAATCTTAAATATTACTTTAGATAAAATCGGCAATGTGGAACAAGTAAAAATTAAAGAAGCAATTTGTCCTAATATTGCCGGTAGTGTTTGTGAGGCATTAGTCGATAGTGCAGTTAGAGCAGTGTGGCAAGCAAGCCCTATCGAAAATCTTGAACCGGCACGTTTTAATTATTGGAAAGAAATTAATTTTAGTTTCGATCCGAGTAAGTTGTAGGGTTTAACTACGTAAAGCGGTATTGTTGCCTGGCTCGATTTTACCGTATTATGGTTATTACAAGTATGGTGTCATACCGTGGCTTGACCCTGTGTTGTACGAACGTTGCAAAAATCGTCATTGCGAAGCCACGAAGGGCGTTGTTGCATGGCTAGAACTTTTGATGTCATTCCCGCGAAAGCGGGAATCCAGAGAATATTTAAGCAAATTATATAGTAAATTTTTATATAATTTTACTTATTTTAAGTGTTTTTTCTGGATTCCCTCTTTCGAGGGAATGACACAAAGTGTAAAATCGATCCACACAACAATGCTGCGCGGGAATGACATACGTCACTTTCTTAGAGCCATGCAGTAACGCCGTCAAAAAGAGCTAATTTAAATTTCCTTCATAGAGCCTACTATACTATATTAAAAAATCGGAGTATTGTTAAGTGAAAAACATCGTATATGGTATCGTATATTTTATATTATTACTATCCAGCTTAAATAGTTATGCTATTGAAACTATAAATATAGACCGTGGGCAAGCTAATCCGACGCCGGTGGCAGTCAATAAATTCGATGCGGATAATAGTGAAGATAATGAAATCGGGAATGAAATAGTTAAAGTTATTGCCAATGATTTAAAACTATCCGGTTTATTTCGCCCTATTCCTTCTGTCTCTTTTATAGAAGAAAAGAGCGGGGTAGGGCATAAGCCGCTTTTTGCCGCATGGCGACAAATTAATGCTAGCCTGTTAATAAACGGTTCAGTTGAGAAGCTTTCTAACGGGAAGCTTAAAATTAGTTTTATATTATGGGATACAACGCTAGAAAAACAGCTTGCCGGTGAAATATTTGAGGTGTCTGCAAATTTAAGCCGCAGAGTAGCACATAAAATTGCCGATAAAATTTATGAAAAAATTACCGGCGACCAGGGTTATTTTGATACTAAAATAGTGTATGTTTCAGAAAGCGGACCATATTTAAAGAGGGTAAAAAGAATAGCGTTAATGGATTATGACGGTGCTAACCATAGATACCTTACCGACGGTAAAATTCTTACATTAACGCCGAGATTTTCCTGTTCATCAGATAAGATTTTTTACGTCTCATATGCGAAAAAAAGAGCTCTTGTTTATGAACGAGATTTAAAAACAGGTAAAGAAAACGTAGTAGGTAATTTTTCAGGCATGTCTTTTGCTCCACGTTTTTCTCCTAACGGTAACAAAGTAGTGATGTCGATAGCAAAAAACGGTTCGACTCATATTTATGAAATTGACTTGGCAACTAAAAATCTTCGCCAGTTAACCGATGGTTTCGGTATTAATACTTCACCGACCTATTCGCCGGACGGCAGCAAAATAGTATTTAATTCCGATAGAAGCGGCACCCGCCAATTATATATTATGAATTCCGACGGGACGAATGTACAGCGTATTAGCTTCGGCGGCGGGTCTTATGCCGCACCGAGCTGGTCACCGAAAGGAGATCATATCGTATTTACTAAAATTACTCGAGGAGAAGGCTTTACTATCGGAGTTATGAAACCGTACGGCGAGGCAGACGAAAATAGCGAAAGGATAATTACTAGCGGGTATTTAGTAGAAGGACCTTGTTGGGCACCTAACGGTCGTGTTATTATGTTTGCTAAAGGGTGGCCGTCAAAAGGTAAAGTTGCCGGTAAAAATAGGATTTACGCAATAGATATAACAGGCTATAATGAAAGGGAAATCATCACGCCGCAAGACGCTTCTGATCCTGAATGGTCGAACGTGCTAAATTAGTATACGCTCGTATATTATTTTTCGATTCACGTGGGCGTTGTTGCCTGGCTTGAAAAAAGTGCTATATGTCATTCTAGCTAAAGGCGGGAATCCAGAAAAAACACTTAAAATAAGCAAAATTATATAAAAATTTACTATATAATTTGCTTAAATATTCTCTGGATTCCCGCCTTTAGCTAGAATGACATCGAAAATTCGAGCCAGACAACAACGCTAAAAGCACCTCGCCATGACGATTCTGGAAGCCACACAACAAAGCCGATTCACGTGAGTAATGACGTGTTAACTATATAATCGCCGATGTAGCTCAGCCGGTAGAGCGGCGCATTCGTAATGCGTAGGTCTGGGGTTCAAATCCCCACATTGGCACCATATAACCATATACTACTATGATATATATATTAATTGCCTTAAGTTTGACGGTTATAGTTTTAGTGATAGGTGTTATATCGATGGCTATCGGTGGGAAGTTTGGAAAGAAATTTGGCTCAAAGCTAATGTCTCTAAGGGTATTTTTTCAAGCAATTGCTATTTTACTGTTAGTTATTATATATCTTGCTGCCTGATAATATCAATTTAACGATATAGATACCTTAATAAAGTGTATTTAATCAGTATCTTCTTCATTAAGCTCTTCTCTTATTTCTTCGCATTTGTCACGGATTTCTTCTAACGTAGCCCTTTGTACTTCTACTTCGTGATCTTCAAAATCGCTTAGAGAGGTTATCATTTGCTGAAGGTCTAATAATTTCATATGCGGGACGTACTCATCATGATAATTTTCTTCTAGCTGTCTAGCCCGGATATTGCATGAGATATAGGAGACAAAATCCTCGTAAAGCTGTATAATACTGGTATTTCATTAGAATAATACAAAGGATTTTGTCATGACAAATTGTATAGCATATAGTTACCAGTTTTCCAAAGTAAAAAATCGGACAATAGAGATAAATTTCACTGGAGGTGATATTAGTAGCGATGGAGGTGTGTTGTTATTAAGAGAAGCAGATAAAAGGCTTGGTATAACAGAGGAGCTTGCTAAAATATTTCCTGATAGACGAGATGGTAGTAAAATTACCCATAATATGGCAACAATGCTGAGGCAACGAATTTATGGTATTGCATTAGGTTATGAAGATTTAAATGACCACAATTATCTACGAAAATGTCCTGCTATGCAAACAGCTATGGAAACAATTGATGATATGGCAAGTAGTTCTACCTTATGTCGTATAGAAAACAATGCTGATAGACACTTTGCAATTAAAGTGCATGAACTAATGCTTGATAAATTTATTAAGTCTCATAAAATAGTACCAAAGCAGCTAATACTTGATTTTGATGCTACGGATGATGAAATTCATGGGCAACAGGAAGGTAAGTTTTATCATGGTTATTACGGTCATAATTGCTTTTTACCTTTGTATGTTTTTTGTGGAAAGCATCTGTTAGTTAGTTATCTTAGGACGTCAAAGCAGGATCAAGCAAAACATTCTTGGGCAATATTATCATTGTTAGTAAAACGTTTTCGCCAAGCTTGGCCAGAGGTAAAGATTATTTTTCGTGGTGATAGTGGATTTTGTCGTCATCAGATGTTTGATTGGTGTGATATTCATAATATAAAATATATTGTAGGAATGCCCCAAAATAACAGACTAAATGAGTTACTGAAACCTACAATGGAGAAGTCAAAAGCAGCATTTATTATAACCCAAGAAAAGCAACGTCTTTTTAGTGAGTTTCCATATAAGGCTGGTAGTTGGAGTCATGAACGTAGAATAATTGGTAAGGCAGAAATGACAATGCTTGGAGAAAATCCAAGGTATATAGTAACTAATTTATCAGATAAACCTGAAGATTTATACGACAAAGTTTACTGTGGTCGTGGTGATATGGAAAACCGTATAAAAGAGCAACAACTAGAATTATTTGCAGATCGTACTTCTTGTCATAGATGGTGGGCTAATCAGCTCAGAATGATTTTATCGGGTCTTGCATACACTTTAGTAGAATATATCAGAGGTAATTTATTACAAGGTAGTGCATTAGCAAAAGCACAAATAGGTACAATACGTTTAAAATTATTAAAAATTGGGGTAGTAATTATCCGTAATACTAGGCGTATTAAGTTTTTGTTATCTTCATCATATCCTTACCGACAGGTATGGAATCATGTGATGAAGAAATTAGCATTAGAATAACCTAGATTAGCACTGTTCCCGGTGCTTAGAAAAAATGGGGTAAGGGGCATTACATCTAAAATTTGAAAATAACGGCTTCAAAGCACTTTTTGGCAAAATTTTTACAAAAGTATCATTGCTAATATTATAAATTACTCAATTTCTTACTTTAAATCTCACTTCATGCAATATCCGGGTCTAGCAATTTCTTCAACATCAAGCCAATGCATTATTTTCTTCTCCATATATATATTTTATGCCACTTCACTATTAGCATTTTATTTAATATTTGCCATGAAAATTTTAATGAAATATATTTAAGAAGGTAAATTATTAGCGTTGAGTGAGATTATTATGCAACTATTGGGCTATAAAATTTCGCTTATTTTTTATTTGGTCTCAATATTTCGCTTATTTAAGGCGACTAAATAAATTTCTGTAGATTCTTTCCTACTGGAAGAAGGTTTAAAATGTTTAACTAAAGAGAAATTGAGTTTAACTTTAGTTAAAAGCTCGGTTTCCGTACCTCCACGAAAAATTTTTGCAATAAAATGTCCTTGAGGTTTTAGAATTTTTAAAGCAAACTCAAAAGCCTGTTCGCATAAAAACATTGTTCGAGTATGGTCGGTTGCTTTATGCCCTGTAGTATTTGATGCCATATCGCTCATTACTATATCGGCTTTGCCGCTTAAAGCTTCTATAATCCTCTCTGCCGTTTCTTTATCAAAAAAATCTTTTTGAAAAAAATCTACTCCGGCAATCGGTTCAATCTCTAATAAATCTACGGAAATTATTTTACTATTTGAATCGCTATCTGTAGATTTGGTAAAATTTGCCGCAACTTGACTCCAGCCGCCGGGAGCTGCACCTAAATCAACTATTTTCATGTCGGATTTGAATAATTTAAACTTTTCATGAATCTCAAGCAATTTATATGCCGCTCTCGATCTATAGCCGTCTAAGCGAGCTTTAGAAACATAAGGATCGTTTAATTGGCGTTTTAGCCATTTATTTGATGAGATTGTTCGTTTTTTAGAAGTTTTAACTCTAACAAATTTACTTCTAAAACCTTTTAAATTGTCTGACATATGATTTTTTTACTCTCTTTGGCTATGGTGTCTAACATCGAATTAACAAAGCCTATTTCATGCTCATTTAACATATCGTTGGCGATATCGGTAAATTCGTTAATTACCACCTTAGCCGGTATATCGGCAAAAAACAGTAATTCGCAGATACTAACACGTAATAATGCCAAGAGTAAAATAGGCATATGAGTAATATCTTTAGTATTTGTTAGATGCGTAGAGATAATTTGCTCTATTTGTTCAAAATTTTCAATTACTAGCTTTACCAACATCCTAAAATGACTTATGTTTAACGTTATTTTTAAATGCTTATGTGAATTAGTTTCGGAAGTCTCGCTTGTTTTTTCATCTTGATAAAAAGCTAGCATTTTTTCTACTATAGAATCTATATTTTGTTCCGAGCTTTGTAACGTATATTGATAAATAGCTTGTACCGCTGCAATGCGTGCTATTGTTTTTTTATTGATTTTGTTTGAACTCATAATGTATAAAATATGCTATAGAGAAGAGTAAATTAATATTGTAGTTGTATGGCGTGGGTCATTAAACGTCATTGCGAGGAGGTACAAACGTTGTTGTGTGGTTCTAAAAAAGTGCCGTATGTCATTCTAGCTAAAAGCGGGAATCCAGAAAAAACACTTAAAATAAGTAAAATTATATAAAAATTTACTATATAATTCGCTTAAATATTCTCTGGATTCCCGCCTTCGCGGGAATGACATAAAAAATTCGATCCATGCAGCAAGGCTTGTCAAGCCACGGTATGACACCGTACTTGTAATGCCATAATTATGAGCCGGGCAACAAGACCAATGCCTCCTCGCAATGATGTTTTTGAGAATATAACAAAACTTCTTATTAGTAAACTTATAAAATTTATTTATGTTATCAATATTTGGATTTATTTTAACAATTAGTATTTTAGTATTTATCCATGAATTGGGGCATTACTTAGCGGCAAGGTTTTTTGACGTAAAAATTGAAGAGTTTTCTATAGGATTCGGGAAAGAACTAATAGGCATTACGGACAAAAGAGGAGTGAGATGGAAAATTTGCCTCTTGCCGTTTGGCGGATATGTTAAGATTTACGGTTATGATCGATCAACGATTGATACAACACAAGTTATTAATGAGAAAGTAGCTTTTTTTGCTAAATCATGTTTAGCACGTTTCTTAATCGTGGTTGCCGGACCGATGATTAATTATTTGCTGGCCATTATAATATTTACCGGCTTTTATTCTTTTCTAGGGAAGGTAGAAATTCCGGCAGTGATCGGGGAAGTAATAGCTTCATCCGCTGCAGAAAAAGCCGGCTTACGGGAAAATGATAAGATTATTAAAATTAATAATAAAATCGTTAAAGATTTTAGCGATCTACAAAATGAGATATTAATTACCCGAAATCAGCCTTTAAATTTACTAATCGAAAGGAAAGGGGAAGAAGTTACTATTGAGGTAACACCTGAAGAAGTATTTTCTACATCTAACCAAGCGAGAAAGGTAAAAAAAACTCGTATAGGAATTATAGCTAAAAATGAACCTATCCGTGTTAAAATGAATATTTTTTCAAGTGGCGTAGAAGCTGTTAGTACTACTATAAATTTTTCAACTTTAACATTGAAAGCTCTTGTTCAAATAGTTATAGGACAGCGATCTTTTGAGGAAATAGGCGGACCGTTAACTATCGCAAAGGAATCCGGTAAGTCGCTAGCTGAAGGGTCAGCTACGTTTTTATTGTTTATAGCATGCTATCGATTAATTTAGGGTTGCTTAACCTTTTGCCTATTCCGATCCTTGACGGCGGGCATTTAATATTTATAATTTACGAGGCAATTACCGGTAAATTACCGAACAACCGTATTAGAGATATTTTACTACGATTGGGAGTGGGAATGATAATTTTTCTTATGATAATTTCTATTTCAAATGATATAAAAAACTTATTTCCTTAAATATAATATGCTAAATTATAAGTTTAACGCACGATTTACTTGTTTTTTTTTATATTATCTACTATTGTGGAACACGAGTTTTAAATTTTAAAAGTATTTTTATTAATTACAATCTAAAGAAGGTTTTGGGTGAAAATTCGATCAATTATTAAATTAGCAATTGTAGCAATAACTGTTTTCTATTGTCATTTTTTATTAGCCGACGGTACTATTCAAAAAATAACGATAGAAGGCAATCACCGAGTAGAACGCTCTACTATCGAGAGTTATTTAAACCTTAAAGTCGGTGATGTTTATAATTCGTCAAAGGAAGATGAAGCAGTTAAAAATTTATATGCTACTTCGCTTTTTAAAAATATAAACATTAAATTTCTAAACGGCGGTAACCTTGTTGTTACCGTTACGGAAACACCTTTTATAAGTAGCGTGGTATTTACCGGTAATTCCAAAATAAAAACGGGAATGTTAGCTAAAGAGATTTATACCGTGTCGGGTGAGTCACTCAGCCAGGCAAAAATTGAATTGGATGTGAAAAAAATATTAGAAATATATAAACGTTCAGGGCGTTTTTCCAGTACCGTAACGCCTAAAATCGAGAATTTAGAAAATAATAGAGTTAAGGTTATATTTGATATCGCCGAAGGACCGAAAACCGGTATAAAATATATTTATTTTAGCGGTAATGAAAATTATCGTGATGCCGAGCTTAAATCCGTTATTTTGACTAAAGAATCTAAATGGTTTCGTTTTTTAGAAACTAACGATACATATGATCCTGATCGTATAGAATATGATAAAGAGTTATTAAAAGAATTTTATCAGTCAGTGGGTTTTGCCGATTTTAGGGTTATATCGGCAACGGCGGAACTAAGTCCTACTAAAGAATATTTTATGCTTACCTACTCAATAGAGGAAGGTGATAAATATAATTTCGGAAATGTGACGATTGATAACAAATTACCCAATATTGATATATCGAAAATTAACAAATTTATTAACATCAAGCAAGGTGATGTTTTTAATATGAAATCTTTGGATAATACGGCTGAAAAAATTACCGGCTATTTTGCTAGTATGGGATACCCTGCAGTAAATGCTTATCCGGATATAGTAAATAAAACTCCCGACCATACTATCGATGTTAAATTTGTTATCGATAAAGCAGATCGAGTTTTTATAAATAAAATTAATATTGCTAACAATTTAAAAACCGAAGATAAAGTTATCAGAAGAGAGTTTAAAATTGAAGAAGGGGATATATTTAATCGTACCTATATAGAAAAAGGGGAGCGTAATCTTCGCAACTTAGATTATTTTGAAAAAGTGGCGATTACCGTCGTTCCGACAAAAGAAAAAGACAAATACGACCTTAATATCGATGTTGATGAAAAATCTACCTCCTCTATCGGTTTCGATTTAGGGTATAATACTGCCGGCGGAATATTTGGACGTTTATCGTTTTTAGAGCGTAACTTAGTCGGTACCGGTAAATTGTTGAATGCCGGCGTGCAAATGGGTAAAAAAAGCTCTAGTTACTATGCCGGTATAACCGAACCACACTTTTTGGACAGAGATTTATCGCTTAGTGAGAACATATTTAGAAATTATAGCGGTCATGGCTCTACTCTCTTGTCGCAAGGTGATCAGGGCTATAAATTACATTCTATCGGTTCTAAGACTTCCCTTGGTTATGACATCATGGAGGATTTAAGCCATGAAATCGATTATTTGATTAAGCGAGATATTTTAAATGCTCCAACTCCGTCAAGTTCGATATTTTTAAATGAACAAATGGGAACATTTTATACTTCTGCAATAGGTCAGACTATTACTTATGATCAAACGGATAGTAGAATTATTCCGAAAAACGGTTATCTCATAAGCGGTACTCAAGAATTTGCCGGCGTCGGCGGGAATGATAAATATTTAAAACATGAAATTGATAGTAAATATTTTAAATCCTTTATAAATAATAAACTTACTTTAAAATTATCGGCTGCAGCCGGTAATATTATAGGGGTGGCGGGTAAAACCGTTCGTATCTCGGATCGTTTTAATCTTGGCGATTATACTTTAAGAGGGTTCGCCAGCGGCGGCGTCGGACCTCGTGAAAAGGTTACTAATGAAGGACTAGGCGGTGAAAAATACTGGACATTTTCTACGGAGCTTAATTTCCCGACTCCTTTACCTGAAGAGTTTAACTTGACGGGAGCAGTGTTTATGGATATGGGGAGCTTGTGGGGAGTAGGTTTAAATAATAAAAAATTCCAAACACCGAATGGTTTTTATAATGATAATTCAATCAGAGCTTCGGTAGGTTTCGGGTTTATTTGGATAACGCGTTTTGCACCGATCAGAATGTATTGGGGGTTCCCGATTAAGAAAAAGAAATATGACGATACCCAAACTTTCCACTTAAGTTTTACAACGCATTTTTAAGATTGTTATTGATGCCATTCCTACGAAGGTGGGGCATTGTTGCGTGGATCGAAAAAAGTGCAGTATGCCATTCCTGCCTTCGCGGGAATGGCATACTGCACTTTTTTCGATCCATGCAACAACGCTAAAACTTGTTCAGCATAACTTTATCACTTTATTTGTATAACTATCCTAAGCCATGAGCAAAAAGCTTTTTATCAAAACCTACGGTTGTCAGATGAATGTCTACGACTCCATCAAAATGCAGGATTTGCTTTATCCGTTCGGCTATGAAGCTACAGAAAGCATGGCGGATGCCGATATTATTATTTTAAATACTTGTCATATTAGAGAAAAAGCCGCAGAAAAAACCTATTCAGAATTAGGACGCATTAAAAAACTTCAAGATCAAAGAAAGGGGCGGGGCTTAAATTCGGCAATAATCGTGGTGGCCGGTTGCGTTGCACAAGCGGAAGGGGAAGAAATTTTTCAAAGAACGCCTTATGTAGATATTGTTGTCGGACCGCAATCATATTATAACTTACCTGAACTAATCGCAAAAGTCGTCAGGCACGAAAAACATTTAATCAACCTTGATTTTGTTGAAGAAGCAAAATTTGATAAATTACCGGAGCAGTTATACCCTCAAGGGTCTAGTGCCTTTATTTCTGTACAAGAGGGGTGTGATAAATTTTGCACTTTTTGTGTAGTGCCTTATACCAGGGGTGCAGAATTTTCAAGGAATCTTGAACAAATATATAGAGAAGCATTAAAGGTAACTACAAGCGGTGCTAAAGAAATAACGTTACTCGGCCAAAATGTTAATGCTTATCATGGCAAAGATACTGAGGATAAAATTTGTAGTTTGGCAGATTTAATAAAGCATTTGGTACAAATTCCAAATTTAGAACGAATACGCTATACTACTTCGCATCCTATTGATATGTCGGATGATTTAATAAAGTTGCATGGCTTAGAACCTAAATTAATGCCTTTCTTGCATTTACCGGTACAATCGGGTGCAAATAAAATTTTAAAGGCAATGAACCGCAAGCATGATCGGAATTATTATTTTGATATTATTAACCGCCTGCGTGCGGAGCGTCCTGATATAGTTTTTTCTTCAGATTTTATTGTCGGTTTTCCGGGCGAAACCGATGAAGATTTTGCCGACACCTTGGATTTGGTTCGCAAAGTCGGTTACGGTCAATGCTATTCGTTTAAATATAGCCCACGCCCGGGTACGCCAGGTGCATTAAAAGAGCAATTACCGGAAAATATAAAATCGGTAAGGCTTAGCATATTACAAAAAGAACTGAGTGCTCAGCAATTAGCTTTTAATGAAACTTGTGTCGGCACCGTGATGAAAGTTTTATTTGACCGCAACGGTAAATTTGATGATCAAATAATCGGCAAAACACCCTATATGCAATCGGTGTATATAGCAAATCCCAATAAAAATTTACTCGGAAAAATTATTGACGTAAAAATTATTAAAGCAGCAAATAATAGCTTAGCCGGTGAAGTAATTTTATAATTAAATGTAGAGTAAATTTATGACAAAAATTCTAATCGATGAAATTATGATTATTGGGAATGGTATGCCCAATAGTAATGGAATGGACCTCCCTATATACAGAATCAATAACAGTAGTTATAGTTCTAGAATAGGAAATTAATCCTAGACAACAATAAGGAGGTCCAAATGGAAGTTACCACAATTGGCATAGACATTGCAAAAAGAATTTTTCAAATTCATGGGGTAGATAAAAATGGGAAGACGGTACTGAAGAAAAAATTGATGAGAGATCAAGTATTGAGTTTTATGGCTAACTTACCAAAATGTTTAGTAGGAATGGAAGCTTGCGGAGGAGCTAATTATTGGGGAAGAGAAATAACAAAATTAGGACATGAGGTTAAATTGATAGCTCCACAATTTGTAAAACCGTATGTAAAAACTAATAAAAACGATCAAGCAGATAGCGAAGCAATATGCGAAGCGGTAGCAAGACCAAATATGAGATTTGTTCCGATCAAGAGTATAGAGCAACAAGATATTTTGTCAATTCATAGAATAAGAGCAAGACTAGTAAGAAATCGTACGGCACTTGCTAATGAAATTAGGGGATTATTGCATGAATTCGGTTTAATTATTCCGCAAGGGATAAATAAAATTACTGCCGAATTAACGGAAATTTTAGATAGCGGAACTTTAAGCCGACTTAGTTATCAAACGTTTAGCCCGGATATTGCATGAAGTGAGATTTAAAGTAAGAAATTGAGTAATTTATAATATTAGCAATGATACTTTTGTAAAAATTTTGCCAAAAAGTGCTTTGAAGCCGTTATTTTCAAATTTTAGATGTAATGCCCCTTACCCCATTTTTTCTAAGCACCGGGAACAGTGCTAATCTAGGTTATTCTAATGCTAATTTCTTCATCACATGATTCCATACCTGTCGGTAAGATATGATGAAGATAACAAAAACTTAATACGCCTAGTATTACGGATAATTACTACCCCAATTTTTAATAATTTTAAACGTATTGTACCTATTTGTGCTTTTGCTAATGCACTACCTTGTAATAAATTACCTCTGATATATTCTACTAAAGTGTATGCAAGACCCGATAAAATCATTCTGAGCTGATTAGCCCACCATCTATGACAAGAAGTACGATCTGCAAATAATTCTAGTTGTTGCTCTTTTATACGGTTTTCCATATCACCACGACCACAGTAAACTTTGTCGTATAAATTTCAGGTTTATCTGATAAATTAGTTACTATATACCTTGGATTTTCTCCAAGCATTGTCATTTCTGCCTTACCAATTATTCTACGTTCATGACTCCAAC
This sequence comes from Rickettsia endosymbiont of Polydrusus tereticollis, assembly GCF_964026385.1. Classification (NCBI taxonomy): domain Bacteria; kingdom Pseudomonadati; phylum Pseudomonadota; class Alphaproteobacteria; order Rickettsiales; family Rickettsiaceae; genus Rickettsia; species Rickettsia endosymbiont of Polydrusus tereticollis. The sequence continues at coordinate 199,283 of NZ_OZ032142.1, forward strand.
TACCAGCCTTATATGGAAACTCACTAAAAAGACGTTGCTTTTCTTGGGTTATAATAAATGCTGCTTTTGACTTCTCCATTGTAGGTTTCAGTAACTCATTTAGTCTGTTATTTTGGGGCATTCCTACAATATATTTTATATTATGAATATCACACCAATCAAACATCTGATGACGACAAAATCCACTATCACCACGAAAAATAATCTTTACCTCTGGCCAAGCTTGGCGAAAACGTTTTACTAACAATGATAATATTGCCCAAGAATGTTTTGCTTGATCCTGCTTTGACGTCCTAAGATAACTAACTAACAGATGCTTTCCACAAAAAACATACAAAGGTAAAAAGCAATTATGACCGTAATAACCATGATAAAACTTACCTTCCTGTTGCCCATGAATTTCATCATCCGTAGCATCAAAATCAAGTATTAGCTGCTTTGGTACTATTTTATGAGACTTAATAAATTTATCAAGCATTAGTTCATGCACTTTAATTGCAAAGTGTCTATCAGCATTGTTTTCTATACGACATAAGGTAGAACTACTTGCCATATCATCAATTGTTTCCATAGCTGTTTGCATAGCAGGACATTTTCGTAGATAATTGTGGTCATTTAAATCTTCATAACCTAATGCAATACCATAAATTCGTTGCCTCAGCATTGTTGCCATATTATGGGTAATTTTACTACCATCTCGTCTATCAGGAAATATTTTAGCAAGCTCCTCTGTTATACCAAGCCTTTTATCTGCTTCTCTTAATAACAACACACCTCCATCGCTACTAATATCACCTCCAGTGAAATTTATCTCTATTGTCCGATTTTTTACTTTGGAAAACTGGTAACTATATGCTATACAATTTGTCATGACAAAATCCTTTGTATTATTCTAATGAAATACCAGTATTATACAGCTTTACGAGGATTTTGTCTCCTATATCTCATGCAATATCCGGGTTAGTGAGTTGAAAGAAGAATTTGTAGAGAATGATAAAAAAATAACAGAGTTAGAAAAACGATTAAAAATACTAGTCGGTGGATTAGAACATTATAAACAATTAACAGCTATACCCGGTATAGGTTTAATTACCGCTACGGCATTAATAGCAGCAATAGGTAATGCAAAATATTTTGAGAACGGCAGGCAATTATCGGCATGGCTCGGTTTAGTACCGAAACAATATTCTAGTGGCGGTAAAGATAAGCTACTTGGGATTAGTAAAAGAGGTGATATTTATTTGCGTACTTTATTAATTCAAGGAGCAAGAGCGGTACTAAATGCTAAACTAAGATTTACAACCGAAGCACAAAAAAATAAAAAAGACTTTAGTAAATTTACTGAATGGATGTTTAATTTATCGGAACGATGCGGGCATAATAAAACTACCGTCGCAATAGCGAATAAATTGGCACGAGTAGTATTTGCAGTATTACGTAACGGCAACGATTATAATGAAAGTAAAGTTTGTAGCTAACAAAAGATGAATAACTTAATAGTATTAAATATTTAATTAAGTGTTAATAATAAATAGATAATAAAATAAAACGAATGATATAGAGATACCAACCTAGAATATGCGTGAGAAATAATATTGACGGTAAATAAGACAAACCTTAGCCTATGAAAAAACTGATTGACACACAGGCTCTAATGAAGCCGCAAAAGTGATAAGTAAAAGTTTGTAGGTAGCGAATTCCATCAGGGCTATATGATAAATTTGAAATAATTTATCAATTATAAGCCGGATACATGTCTGCATTTGCTTCTTTGCTATTAAATATTATTTTTTTCTTGCATTATTAGGGAGGTCCATACATGTGTTAAATGAATTCGCTAATAGAGAAGAAGTATTATGTATTGGTGATGGAAAGAGCGATGTAACGTTGGAGTTAATTAACGAAAAGCTGCAAGAAGTTACATTTGCAGATAATCTTCGTATTGATATTAATGCCCATGGTGATAGGGATGATCAAAAACAACAACATATACACTTAGAATTATCCTATCTGATTAAGACAGAAGATTTTTTAGAACAGTTTAAAAATCTTTTGCTTAAACATTCTGGAAAACAAGAATTAACAGGAGAGTGGCATTTATGGTCTTGTTTTGGGGGGAGTGCTAATAAAGCCGCACATATTTTAGGAAAAGGTAACACTTTAATTACTAATGTTAATTCTAAAAGTACAGCTGCCTCAGGTTTAGAAAATTATACTATAAAAAAATCGTTAGAAAATTACTTAAAAAATCCTGAAAAAGATATTTATACGAGATGGGTTGAAGAGCGAAAATATTCTTTTCAATCTTCAACATTTAATTTTAATCCTACGTCTGACCCCAAAGATACTATTCATCTAAAGACTGCTCGTACTCTGAAACCTGAAACCTGAAACATTAAAAGATATTGCTAAAAAATTTGAATATACTAGTGATTTAACTGCTGTTTTTATTGATTTTATTGCTGAAGATATAAGAAAAATTGAAAGTAGCCAAGAATTTAAAAAAGCTAAAGAACAAGGCTATTTAAAAGCTAATTTTAAAGAATCGGATGCAGTAAAAATTGAGCTTAGCGATGAAGAAGCAAAAAATTTAGCACTAGGAATAGCGATATATTTAAGTAATAATAATATTAAAAATCAAGGTTTATTTAAAGAATACCTATATACTATCAAGCAAATTGGAATAGATTTAGATAATAATGTATTGGGTATTACACCATTATGTATAGCAGCTCAAGAAGGACATAGCGGTACAGTGAAAACGCTTTTAGAGCATGGAGCAAATGTGAATCAATGTAGTAATATAGGTATTACTCCTTTATATATAGCAGCTCAAGAAGGACATAGCGATACAGTAAAAACGCTTTTAGAGCATGGAGCAAATGTGAATCAACCCAATACAAGTGGTGTTACTCCTTTATATATTGCATCTCAAAAAGCACATATAAAGGTAGTAGAAGAGCTGTTAAAGCATGGAGCAAATGTGAATCAACCTAGTAATATAGGTATTACTCCTTTATTGATAGCATCTCAAAATGGACATATAGAGGTAGTAGAAGAGCTGTTAAAGCATGAAGTAAATGTGAATCAATCCGATAATATAGGTATTACTCCTTTATTGATAGCATCTCAAAATGGACATATAGAGGTAGTAGAGAAACTATTAGAGAAAGGTGCAGGCGTAAATAAAGCGAATGGTCGCGATGTTACTCCTTTATTGGTTGCGGTTACAAAGGGACATGTAGAGATAGTAGAAAAACTATTAGAAGTGGGAGCGGATTCGAGTAAAGCTTTGAAAGACGGTACCACACCATTACAAGCAGCAATGCTAACAAAGGATCAACGGATAGTGCAGTTAATTATAAGTTACGCAGAAAAAGAGCAAAAAATTATAAAAACTCCTCCTTCTGTTCCACCTCGTCCTTCAAATAAACCTAAACAAACTATAGGAAGATAATTAATAAGTAAGTCATGTACAAATCATTATATTTTTACTTAAAAATTTTTAGCGTGCTGGCTTTAATAGGTTTCGGCGTAGTTGCTTATTTAATCTATTATTATTCGAGAGATCTACCGGACTACTCACAGCTGGCAAATTATTATCCGCCGTCAGTGACTCGTGTTTATTCGCATGACGGGAAATTAATGGAAGAATATGCCTTTGAACGTCGAGTATTTGTGCCTATTAACAGTGTACCGAATTCATTGATCGAGGCATTTATTGCAGCAGAAGATAAGAATTTTTTTAGCCATCCCGGCGTGGATATTCTGGGTATAATCAGAGCAGCGATCTTTAATATCTCAAACCTTCTGCATCACCGTCGAATGGAGGGCGGCTCTACCATCACTCAGCAAGTAGTAAAAAATTTCTTGTTAACCAACGAAGTTTCAATAAAGCGTAAGGTCAAAGAAGCCGTGCTATCTTATATGATTTCGAACACCTTCACCAAGGAGCAAATTTTAGAGTTGTATCTTAATCAAACATTTTTTGGTCATGGAGCATACGGCGTAGCTATGGCGGCACAGAATTATTTTAACAAATCAATCGAAGAATTAACTATTGCCGAATCAGCCTTTATTGCCGGCTTGCCGAAAGCCCCTTCAAATCTAAATCCCGATAAAAATTATGCAAGGGTAAAAGAGCGTCGTGACTATGTAGTTCTTAGAATGCTTGAAGATGGCTATATAACTGAAGAAGCGGCAAAAGAAGCCATAGACACACCGATTATTTTACAAAAACGAGATCGCAATGAAACGATTACGGCAGATTACTACGCAGAGCAAGTAAGGGAAGAAGTAATTAAAATGCTAGGTAGCAAAGAAGAGTTTTATACGGGCGGTCTGACTATTATCACTTCTTTAGATACAGAAATGCAAGGAATCGCTGAAAATTCGCTTAGAAAAGGTATAAGAGAATATGATCGGAAATACGGTTTCAGGAAACCGATCGCTAATATTACCCTTGAGAATTGGCAAGAAAATTTAAAAAATTTACCGCCTCCCCTCTCACTTCTCGAATATAAGCTAGCCGTGATATTGGACGTGGCGGATAATTATGCTGAAATCGGACTTGACAACGGCAAAAAAGCTAAAATTCCTATTTCCGAAATGAAATGGGCAAAGAGTAATTTAAAATCAGTTAAAACTATATTAAAAAAAGGCGATGTAATAGTGGTTGAGCCGGTAAAAGATCATTATGCATTAAGGCAAATTCCGGCGGTAAACGGTGCTATTATGGTTATGAATCCAAATACCGGTCAGGTACTGGCAAGCGTCGGCGGCTATGATTTTACCGCCAGTAAATTTGATAGAGTAACGCAAGCATTGCGGCAACCAGGGTCTTTAAGCAAAACTTTTGTTTATCTAGCGGCTTTAGAAAACGGCATAAAACCTAATCAAATTTTTGATGACGGACCGATAGAGATATCTCAAGGCGAAGGTATGCCTAGCTGGCGACCAAAAAACTATGAGGGGAAATTTTTAGGTCCCATTACTATGCGTACCGGTCTTGAGAAATCTAGAAATCTTATAACTGTTCGAGTGGCTAGTGCCGTCGGGCTTACAAAAATCGTTGATATAATTAAGCGTTTCGGAATTAATAGCGAGCCGAAAAAAGTTTACTCGATGGTACTCGGCTCTATTGAAACTACGCTTGAAAAAATGACTACTGCCTATGCGATTATAGCAAATTCCGGCAAAAAAATTTCACCGCACTTTGTGGAATTGATCAAAGATCGCAACGGCAAAATAATTTACCGACGAGATAATAGAAATTGCGAATCTTGTAACGTTTCGGATACTGAGCTAGAAACGGCAATGCTAACCATACCGGCAGAGAATGCTTATATGGTTATAGATGAGGCTAGCAATTATCAAATTACTTCCTTTCTAACGGGAGCAGTAGATAGAGGAACGGCGTATTCAGCCAAAAAGCTCGGGAAGATTATGGGGGGGAAAACCGGCACAAGTAATGATAGTAAAGATACGTGGTTTGTCGGTTTTACTCCAAAAATAGTAGTCGGTAGTTATATCGGCTACGATATTCCTAAAAGCCTTGGCAGATCGGCAACCGGTTCTAGTGTAGTATTACCTATTTTTATAGACTTTATGCAAAATGCTTATAAAGATATTCCTTCGCTACCGTTTAAAGTACCGGAGTCGATAAAATTATTAGCGGTAGATAGAGCAACCGGAAAAGTTACACCGCAAGGTAGCGTTATGGAAGCATTTAAAGTAAATAACATTCATATGCTCGAATCTGATGATTTTGTTAAAGATAATAATATTTTCGATTACGTACCAACTGAAAAAGATAATTCCCAAGAGATATATTAAGTTTATATATACAGCATCATTGCGTGGATACCCAAGCCGTCATGGCGAGGCGTCTCTTGACGCCGTGGTCATCCAGAAAATCATAGTCATCCTGAATTTATTTCGGCGTTGCTGCAAATTAAGTGGCAATATCCGGTAAAGTTACACAGCGGCGTTTATTATTTAGAGTTATCTGTAAGTTAATCCTAACTAACGGTTCAGGGAGTAAATGCTCAATTATTTCCGGCCATTCTATTAGGCATAAATTGCCCTGTAAGGCATCTTCTATACCGAGTTCATAAATTTCTTCGGATGATTTCAACCGATAAAGGTCAAAATGATAGATCATAAAATTTGTTGCTTGGTAGGTTTGGAGAATATTGAAAGTCGGGCTAATAATTTCGGTGTTAGAGCCGCAAAAATATTTAATAATTTCCCTGCATAGAAAGGTTTTGCCGGAGCCGAGGTCACCGGTAAATAGTACAACGCTACCCGCACTTAATTTTTGAGCTAAAATTTTAGCAAAATTTTTAGACTCTTCTTCGTTATTTAATAATGTTTCGTGGTTTAGCATATGTTATTAAGATGTCATTCAAAAAACCCCGTTATTGCGAGAAGGCATTGGTGTTGTTGCTTGGCTCGAATTTTTGGTGTCATACCAGCGAGGCATTGTTGCGTGGATCGATTTTACCTCGTCATTGCAAGGAGGTACGAAGTACCGACGTGGCAATCCAGTAAAAAATAGCTAAAAATGCTATGAAATTTATTATTTTCCTGGATTGCCACGCTCCTTTCAGTCGCTCGCAATGACGTTTGAGGTATCCATGCAACAATGCCACCTCGCAATGACGTTACAGGTAGCCACGCAACAACACCTTATGTGGTTCGCAATGACGGTTACGCCACCAGCTTCTCACGCAATACTTCTACTAATTTATTAATTGCCTCGGCGGGGTTTATATTTTCGAGAATAGCCAGCTCACCGGCAAGTCTATTTAATGCAGATTCGTAAAGGGTTCTTTCGCTGTAAGAACGATCATTATCAACATTTTTGTGGAGGTCACGCAATACTTCGGCAACAGCAACAATGTTTCCTGAGTTAATTTTACTTTCATATTCTTGTGCCCTTCTACTCCACATTCTATTGCCTTGTTTAGCTTTACCTTGCAGGGTGGAATATATTACATCGAGATCTTTTTTGCTTGCAACCGCTCTAAGACCGACAACGACCGCTCTGCTAACAGGAACTTTTAGCGTCATTTTATCTTGCGGAAAAGAAATTACATAAACTTTAATTTCCGTACCGGCTAAAGTATGAAATTCTATATTTATTATTTCTCCTACTCCGTGAGACGGGTATACGATTCTTTGCCCTATTTTAAACTCAGATTGTGTTGACATATTTTAGTTCCTCCGTAAAATATTTAGGCTTACACTACTCACCTTTCTAGAAATTTTTGAAATAGTGAGAGGGGTATAATTGTAGTTTTATACAAAATACCAGAGCTTAATATAGCATATTTTACTATAGTTAGAAAGTACTAAGTTTTATTATTATGATACGATTTTCGCAGAGATTTAAGTTAACAAAGAAAAATTTTATTATTGTAATAATATTAATAAAATCCTATTGTATTTAAAACCCTCGTCATTGCGAGGAGGTACAAAGTACCGACGTGGCAATCTTATGAAATTAGCTGGATTGCTTCGCTTCGCTCGCAATGACGAGAGGAGTAATTATATAACTAAAAAATAAATGGCTATGTATAATATTTTTATTACTATAATATTTTTATTGTTTTTAAGCTCTTGTTCTGAAGTTAAAGCCAAAGAACAAGAAGAAAAACCGGAGCAAGTCATAAAAGAAAATAGCGATATTTCGATAGAGCAAACAAAAGTCCCTGCAAATGTAAGCGAGCCGGTAGCTCCTCAAAATAGTGATAATAATTTAGAAGAACCGCCTACGGAAGCGGGTATTTCTGAGCAAGATAGTAATAATCAAGAAGTTACTTTGCAAGATAAGCAAAAAAATGCAACGGTAACAGATTCTAGTGCTGCCTTGGTAGAATCCGCCGTAACTTTTAACGTCGGCAAAAACGACATCGTCCTTGGAAATAAAGAATCAAAGGTGGTGATGGTAGAATATTTTTCTCCTACTTGCCCGCATTGTGCTTATTACCACACGGCAGCTTTCCCGGAAATTAAGAAAAAATATATTGATACTAATAAAATAGCTTATGTTATTCGGGAATTTATTAGTAATAAGCAAGATTTGGATGCAGCAATTTTAGCTCGTTGCAAAGGTGATATAGATAGCTTTTTACAATTTCATAAAGTAATATTAGAGCAGCAAGATAAATGGGCATATAGTAATAAATATCGTGAGCTGTTAACAAATATCGGTCAAATCGGCGGTATTTCTCCTGAAACCTATCAACAATGTTTAAGTAACGATAAAATTACGGAGATATTGCTTGCTAATACTAATTTTGTAGCAAAAGCTCCAAAATTTATCGGTACCCCGTCATTTTTTGTTAACGGTGTACAGATTGAGCAAGGATATACTATTAATAATATTTCGGTGGCTATAGATAAAGCTTTAGAGAAAGATGAAGTTAAAATTTAATGGATCAGGGAAAATTAAAAAATATTCAAAAAAGAATAAAAGAATTTAAAGCAACGGAGGATTCTAATTTAAAGTCAAAGCAAGAAATTAGTACATTTACTATAGGCGTAGATTTAGTTGCCGGAACAATGGTCGGCGTGTTTATCGGCATAACGATCGATAAATTATTTAATTCCAAACCGTTATTTCTTATATTATGTATGATAATAGGAATTATTGCCGGCTTTAATATAATTTGGCAAAAATTAAAAATAACCAATAAAAAATGACACACAGTCCTTTAGTCCAATTTAACGTAAAAAAATTGCTCGAAATTCAGTTGTCGGGTATCGATATTAGTTTTACTAATTCCAGCGGCTATATGTTACTCGCCGTTATTTTAGCTTTGACTTATTTTTATGTAGCTTTACAAAAAAAACAGGTGATTCCTTCAAGGCTGCAGGTAAGTGCTGAAATGGTCTATAATTTGGTTACCGGTATGCTAAGTCAGAATGTCGGAGCAAAGGGGCGTAAATTCATCCCGTTAATTTTTAGTTTATTTATATTTATTTTATTTTGCAATTTGCTAGGTATGATTCCCTACGGGTTTACCGTTACTAGCCATATCTCAGTAACTTTTGCCTTGGCAGTTATGGTTTTTTTAACGGTAACGATTGTCGGTTTTTATAATTACGGGCTGCATTTTTTAACTGTTTTTTTACCGCATGGAACTCCCTTATGGCTTGCTCCCTTAATGATAATAATTGAATTATTTACTTACCTTGCAAGACCGCTAAGTTTATCATTGCGACTTGCCGCTAATATGATAGCCGGACATATCTTATTAAAGGTAATAGCCGGCTTTTCGGTTTCTCTAATGATTTACTTGAAATTTATCCCGCTTCCTCTTATAGTCGTGCTAATCGGGTTTGAAATTTTTGTTGCGATACTTCAAGCTTATATTTTTACTATTCTTTCTTGTGTGTATCTTAATGATGCTATTAACCTACACTGATTTATTTAACTAACGTTGGAAATTTATATGGATATGATCTCTTTAAAATATATAGGTGTCGGGTTTATGGCTATCGGTATGTTTGGAGCGGCACTCGGTGTGAGCAATATATTTAGCTCACTACTAAGTTCGATAGCTCGAAACCCTTCGGCCTCCGAACAACTACAAAGAATGGCATTAATCGGTGCCGGACTTGCCGAAGCGATGGGGCTGTTTTCTTTTGTGATAGCGATGTTGCTTATATTTTCCTAACTTTGAGGTCATTCTCGCAGGGGCGGGGTGTTGTGGTATGCCTACCGGACACGTCATGGCGAGGAGGCATCGTTGCATGGATTGAAATCGTTGTAAAGCACCGTCATTGCGAGGAGATGCGTAGCATCGACGTGGCAATCCAGTAAAAAATAGCTAAAAATGCTATGAAATTTATTTTTTTCCTGGATTGCCACGCTCCTTTCAGTCGCTCGCAATGACGTTTAGGGTATCCATACAACAACACTGTCGTAGCCACGGCATGACACAAAACCAATCCAATCCTTCATTTACGAGCAATATATGCCGCAATTTGATCTTACTAACTATTATTCACAAATTTTTTGGCTAATTGTTACTTTCAGTTTGCTATATATTGTTGTTTATAAGTTTATAGTGCCTGTTGCTGAGCAAATTTTAAATAACAGACAGGTAAATATTCAAGATAATGTAGAGCAAGCGGATAAATTAACGCTAGAAGCTGAAGAATTAACCAAGTATTATCATGAAGAATTAACTAAAATATCAGATGATATAGCACATCTCAAAAAAGAGGCTATAAATTCCTTGGAAGCTACTTTTTTGGTAAAAAAAACTAATATGGAAAAAGAGTTAAAACAGCAGATAAAACAAAATCTTGAAGATATAAATATAGCCAATAAAGCCTTTTGGCTTAATGGGAACAATGCCGTAGCAAGCTTAGCTGCTAATGTAATTAAAAAAATTACCGGTAAGCAAGCTGATATAAATTTATTAAAGAAAATTACAGGAAAATAAGATGATGAATTTTTTAGATGAAAGTTTTTGGCTTGCCGTGAGTTTTATATTTTTTATATATTTAATTTATAGACCGACAAAAAAAGCAATTTTAAAATCCTTGGATACTAAAGTTTTAGAAATTCAGGAAAAGGTTTTAAAAGCCGAAAAGTTAAAAGATGATGCTGTGTTGTTATTTGCTCAAATTAGCGAACAAATAAAAAAGTTAGAAATTTTGCGTAATAAAATGCTGCAAGAAGGGGCAAAACATACCGAAGAAATAGTTAAAGAAAAAAATAAGGAAATTGAAGAACTTTTAGAACATAAAAAAGTAGAAGTTGTTAAGTTAGTCGAAAATCAGAAAAACCAAGCAAGTCAAGCTTTACAAGTCGAACTTTGTGACCAAGTAATAGAATTAGCTTTAGCTTATTTTCAATCATCAAAAAGTACCGACTTATTAGATAGTGATATTGCTAAAAATCTAATGAATAATCAAATTAAAAATTCTGATAGTAAATATAATTAATTTTTAATGTTGTGTTGCATAGTTCGGTATTACCTTGTCATTGCGAGCGACTAAAGGCGTTGTTGGCATGGCTCGAATTTTTGATGTCATTCCTGCGAAAGCAGGAATCCAGAGAATATTTAAGCGAATTATATAGTAAAATTTTATATAATTTTGCTTATTTTAAGTGTTTTTTCTAGATTCCCGCTTTCGCGGGAATGACATATAACACTTTTCTCGAGCCATGCAACAACGCTATTTTTTATTATCTATTACCCACTTACTATTCAAATAATCATTATTGTACTTACTTAGATATTCCTGATATTTGCCTTTAAAATCTATTATAGATTTGTAAGAAATAGCTATAACTCTAGTAGCGATATGGCTGGCAAAATCTCGATCGTGAGTAACAAGAATTACAGTACCCGGATAATTAACTAGAGCTTCTTTTAAAGTGTTGCGAGCTTCGATATCTAAGTGGTTAGTCGGTTCATCAAGCACCAGAATATTACTTTTTTCTAGAATAATTTTAGCTAGTAATAATCTTGCTCCCTCACCGCCGCTTAAACTTAAAATATTTTTATTTACTTCTTCTTGACGAAATAATACTTGCCCCAAAGTGCTTCGAATTGTCCGATCAGTTTCCTTTTCCGCTTGAGCTGTTAACCAGTTAAGAATACTAATATTTTCATTTAATAATTCATGATGATCTTGAGCGAAATAAGAAATTTGGATTTCATATCCCCATTCATAACTACCGTGGTCGGCTTGGATTTTTCCTAGTAAAATTTTTAGAAGCGTTGATTTTCCGACGCCGTTCGGACCGATAATTATAATCTTTTCACCACGAGAGACAGTAAAATTCACTTTGCTAAATATCATTTTATCGGCAAAGCTTTTGGAAATATCATTAACTTTTAATACTAATTTTCCGGATGATCTATTTTGCTGAAAATTAAAAACGGGACTAATGCGTGAAGATTTTTGTAAATCCGGTAGCTGTATTTTTTCAAGTTGTTTTTCTCTTGAGGCACTTTGCCTTGCTCTTGTGCCTGCTCGGAATCTATCAATTCCAGCCTGCATTGTAGCAATTTTTTTCTCTAAAAAAGCATGCTCATTAAGTTTTTGCTCAGCGACTAATTGTTTTTCTCGAACAAAATTATCGTAATTGCCGGTATAGGGTTTAATTTCACCGTAATCGATATCGAGAATATGAGTAGCAATACTATTAAGAAAAGTAAGGTCATGAGAAATAAAAACTAAAGTACCTTTAAATGAAGTTTTTAAGTAATTTTCTAACCAGTAAATAGAAATTATATCAAGGTGATTGGTCGGCTCATCAAGTAATAATATATCAGGATTGTTAAATAAACCTTGAGCAAGCAATACTTGGAGCTTGTAGCCGCCGGATAATACCGAAAGCGGTTGATAATGATATTCTTCTTTTATGCCGAGACCGACTAACAATTCTGCAGCGAAAATTTCTGCCGTATAGCCGTCATTATCATATATTATTTGTTCAAGCTCGCCGAGTCTAAAACCTGTTTTTTCATCACATTCAGATTTTGCAAGTAATTTATTTTTTTCTTGTAAAGCATTCCATAATTCTTCTTTGCCGGCAATTACGGTATCTATAATTAACGTATTTTCATAGCGAAATTGATCTTGTTTTAAACAGCCTATTTTGGAGTTTCTAGAAATACTAATTTCACCGAAAGCCGGTTCTTCTTCTTTTAGTAAAACCTTAAAAAAAGTAGTTTTTCCTGCACCGTTAGCTCCAACAAGGCCGTATCTATTACCTTTTTTAATGTGAAGATTTACGTCAATAAATAATATTTTCGCACCATAGCTCATAGCCAGGTTATTTATAATAATCATGTGTATGCTTAAATTGAGAGTGGTTGAGTACAGCGTCATTCAGAAAGCTTGATACAAGCGAATTTTTTTGGATTCGCCTGTGCTCATGTATTATTATACACTGCGCAGGCTCACCTTTAAATTCATCTTGTCTAAATCTTTCTGAATTTAGCTGTATAATCAAGATTAAATTGTTATGAAGTCTTATGTTTTTTTTAGGTTATTGTTGCATGGCTCTAAAAAAGTGCCGTATGTCATTCCCGCGAAGGCGGGAATCCAGAAAAAACACTTAAAATAAGCAAAATTATATAAAAATTTACTATATAATTCGCTTAAATATTCTCTGGATTCCCGCCTTCGCGGGAATGACACCGAAAAATTTGAGCCAGGCAACAACACCGGAATGACATCAAAAATTCGAGCCATGCAGCAACGCCTAAAACTACACGCCGTGACGTTCTACGATTAAACTCTTTATTTCTGCAATGGCTTTAGCAGGATTCAAGCCTTTCGGACAGGTTTTTGTACAATTCATAATTGTGTGACAGCGGTAAAGTTTAAACGGGTCTTCTAAATCGTCAAGCCGCTCGCCGGTATGATCATCTCTAGAGTCCACAATCCATCTGTAAGCTTGGAGTAGAATAGCCGGACCTAAATATTTATCGCCGTTCCACCAATAGCTAGGGCAAGCTGTAGAGCAGCAAGCACATAATATACATTCATATAAGCCGTCAAGTTTCTCTCTATCTTTCAGAGATTGTAACCGTTCCATATTGGAGGGAGGAGGACTATCTGCTTTAAGCCACGGCTCTATAGATTCATATTGGGCATAGAAATGTGCCATGTCCGCTACTAAATCTTTTATTACTTTCATATGAGGAAGCGGATAAACTTTTATATCGCCGGAGATTTCCTCTATCGGTTTGATGCAAGCTAAAGTATTGGTTCCGTCTATATTCATGGCACAACTGCCGCAAATTCCTTCCCGACACGAACGCCTAAAGGTTAAAGTAGAATCTATTTCATTTTTGATTTTAATTAAAATATCCAAAACCATCGGACCGGTTTTAGATAAATCTATTTCATAACTGTCCATACTCGGATTTTTCCCCGAGTCAGGATCGTATCGGTAAATTTTAACGGTGCGTGGCTGTTTTGCCGTAGCAGTTGCTTTATGTAGCTTGCCGCCTCGTATAACAGAATTCGGCGGTAATCTTAACTCTGCCATTAATTACCTCTTAAATATAGATTTGTTCGCCATGACGGGATTTTTATTAATTCTCGAGCCATGCAACAACACAGGATCAAGCCATAGAATGATGCCATTTTCAAGCAGGCTTTTTATCCTCGATTTTAGTATTACTTGCTTTCGTTTTACTAACGGATTTTTCCTTATCTATCTTAATAACCGGTGGAGTACCGAGAGGAAAAGTGTTTTCTTCCTCAGCGTCTAAAGGTCTATTACTAAGCAAGTTTTTAATTTGCTGGCCGGATAATGTTTCATATTCTACTAAAGCATTGGCAAGTATATGAAGTTGATCAATATGCTTAGTTAAAATATTTTTAGCAAAATCATATCCTTCCGTAATAATTCTTTTTACCTCTGCATCAATTAAATCCGCAGTAGCTTCCGACCTCTCACTAGTATTTTGTCTACCGTATATATCGTCACCGGCTGAACCGTGAAATATCGGTCCGACTAAATCGCTTAACCCTAATTGTGTAACCATAGCTCTCGCTACTTGGGTGGCTCCTTTTATATCTGACGAAGCACCGGAAGTAACTTTATTTCTGCCGTAAATAATTTCTTCCGCTACTCTTCCACCCATAGAAACGGCTATATCTGATTCTAATTGCTCTCGGCTTTCAGAATATTGATCTGTTTCCGGTAATCTTTCGACCATTCCTAACGCTCTGCCTCTTGGGATAATAGTAGCTTTGTGAATAGGATGAGAAGCGGAAGAATAAAGCCCGACTATTGCATGCCCGGCTTCATGGTATGCCGTTCGTTTCTTTTCTTCCTCTGACCTCACCATTGAGTGATGTTCAACTCCCATTAATACTTTATCTCTCGCTTCTTCCAAATCGCTCATATCTACTTCTTTCTTACCTCGCCTTGCAGCAAGTAATGCAGCTTCATTAACTAAATTAGCAAGTTGTGCACCGGAAAATCCGGGAGTACCTCTGGCAATAATTCTAGGTAAAATTTTAGAGCTATATTTTACTTTTTTCAAATGTACTTGTAATATTTGTTCTCGCCCATTAATATCGGGGTTAGATACTATAATTTGACGGTCAAACCTACCGGGACGCAATAATGCCCGATCAAGAACGTCAGGACGGTTAGTAGCTGCGATAATAACAACACCTTCATTTGTTTCAAAGCCATCCATTTCGACTAGCATTTGGTTAAGCGTTTGCTCGCGTTCATCATTACCGCCTCCCATGCCGATACCTCTATGGCGACCCACCGCATCGATTTCGTCAATGAAAATAATGCAAGGTGCATTACGCTTACCTTGCTCAAACATGTCACGCACACGGCTTGCACCGACGCCAACAAACATTTCAACAAAATCAGAGCCTGATATGCTGAAGAACGGCACGTTAGCCTCACCTGCTATTGCTCTAGCCAAAAGAGTTTTTCCGGTTCCCGGCGGACCTATCAGTAAACACCCTTTCGGAATTTTACCGCCGATTTTTTGAAACTTACCGGGATCTCTTAAAAAATCAACAATTTCCGTTAATTCTTCTTTTGCCTCATCAATGCCGGCTACGTCCTTAAAAGTAATCTTCTGTCCTTTATCCGATAATAATTTAGCTTTAGATTTCCCGAAACCCATTGCTTTACCGCCGCTATGCATTTGACGCATAAAGAAAACCCAAACGCCGATTAACAGCAACATCGGGAACCAAGAAATAAAAATACCTAGTAAAGAATGCATTTTTGTATCGGGAGGTACGACCTCAATACTTACTTCATTATTATTAAGACGATTTATTAAATCCGGATAATCAGGTGCGTAAGTAGAAAAGGAAGAACCGTCGGAAGAGATACCTTCGATTGTTCTACCTTGAATCTTTACCGAACTAATAGTTTTTTCATCAATTCTTGCTAGGAAGTCCGAGAAAGTAATATTGTTTTTGCTGCCTATTAAGCTATCTGACTGAAAAACATTAAAGAGCAATATTGTAAAAACAAAAATTACTGCCCAGATTAAAATATTTTTACCTTGATTATTCATTATATATAAAACCTAACAAAAATGTGTAAAACGTGATATAAAACTCGGATTAAAAGAAACGTTAAAAATTTCTCTCTCGTTATCATAATATGATATATGAGGCATTGCTATAACTTTTTCAAGTATTTTAATCACCGGCAGGGTAAATAAAATTGCTATGTGGTTTCCAAAAGTTAAATCTTTTAGTAATTTAATATCTAAATATTTTTTTATCGTACTGTAATCTTTCAGTGTTAAATTAGTTACATATTCAAATAATCCTTCCTCGCCTATATCGTTGTTCGCCCTTTCAACTATTTTTATGTTTTTTGTAATATGAAATCTATTATCCCAAATAACCGGGTTGTTTTGTAATGTTATATTGCTTGGAAGTTTTTTACCAAATTCTCGGTATATCAGTAAATTATTTTCTATTCGTTTAAGAACGCAACCATGTAGGGTTTTTTTTAATTTCGTAGCCGTTTCAATCAAAGTTAATATCGGTGCTATCGAATAAAAACGTACACTACGTTTTTTGCCGCCGATTATTATGAGTAGAAAACTAATTAATTGTACTCTTACTTCAAAAGAAAATTTAGCAAATTCCAGCAAGTTTAATCGAGCAAAACCGAATTCATAAATTTTTACCGATTCCGCTATTGCGGCAATTAGCTCCGGTTTAAATGTATTTTCTAGTAGCTTATTAGCTTCAACTTGTCTTAGCTGTATATCGGCTTTAATATATTCATTTTCTTGTGTAAGTTTTTTCCTAATGACGTTACGCTGATATTTGTCCGATAAATTAGACTCGTCTTCAAACCACTTAATATTATTAGCAATTAAATAACTAATCAGTTCACTTTTCGGGATGTTAAATAAAGGTCGTGCTATTTGGATATTATTATACCAGTTAATATTATTACTGCTTAAACCGAATATACCGCTTTTACGCTCTAATCTTATACAAAAATTTTCAACATAATCATCGGCGTGATGAGCAGTTAAAAGAATTAATATATCGAGTTTATGACATAAATCGGTCATTAACTCATAGCGTCCTTCTCTTGCTCTCTCTTGCAAATTAGAAAAATTATTTTGATGATCAAAATGTAATTGATAATGAGGGTGTCCTAGCTTATCGCTTATTTCTTTTACATAGTCATTTTCTAGCTTTGATTGTTCTCTTAAATTATGGTCGACGGATATAACAAATAATTTAACGTTATTCTTTTTTGCCCAGAGGCTAGTAAGATATAAAAGAACTGTTGAGTCGCTACCTCCTGAAACGGCAATAGCAATTTTGGTGAAAGGAAAATTACCGATTAAATTGTTAATATTATTTTGAAATTTTTTGTAAAGCATATATTTGGTATTTTTTGGTATGATTAACTTGAAGACGTCATTGCGAGGGGACATAAGGCTTGTTGCATGGCTCGAATTTTTGCAAAGCGTACGGTGTCATGCCGTGACTTGAACAGCATTGTTGCATGGCTCGAATTTTTGATGTCATTCCCGTGAAGGCGGGAATCCAGAGAATATTTAAGCGAATTATATAGTAAATTTTTATATAATTTTGCCTGTTTTAAGTGTTTTTTCTGGATTCCCGCTTTCGCGGGAATGACATATAGCACTTTTCTTGAGCCACGCAACAATGCTGTGCAGGAATGACATCAGGGGTACTCAAACTACACCTCATTTCGGTAAATTCTGTGTTAAACTGCTTAGCTGCTTCTCAAGGTTAATATCGTTTTGTTCTTTATTATTCGTAAAATTTAGAGGTGAGCCGACTATGACGGTTATAGTGCCGAACGGTAGCGGCATTATTAATTTATCCCAACTTTTTAACAAAAAATACCTCGATGTATTACTAACGATCGGTATTAATTTTTTATTATATTTACGTGCAATTTCGGTAATACTGCTATTGATTTTGTAAACCGGTCCTTTGGGACCGTCGGGCGTAATTATTACATTACTGCCTTTGGATAATTTTTGAATGACTAGTTTCAATGCCCCAACCGGATTTTTATTAGTAGAGCCGATTATGACGCCGCAACCGAATTTGCTAACGATATTATTGAGAAATTTGCCGTCTAAATGAGGAGATATTAAAGCGTAAATATCTATATGTCCTTTAAACATACATGGACTTAAGGCAAGCATATTATG
The DNA here is from genome assembly GCF_964026385.1 of Rickettsia endosymbiont of Polydrusus tereticollis. Classification (NCBI taxonomy): domain Bacteria; kingdom Pseudomonadati; phylum Pseudomonadota; class Alphaproteobacteria; order Rickettsiales; family Rickettsiaceae; genus Rickettsia; species Rickettsia endosymbiont of Polydrusus tereticollis. The sequence goes on from NZ_OZ032142.1 coordinate 217,480, forward strand.
CCAAAAAGCAAAAATTACTCCCTGTTCTGCTAAAAATTTTTTCCTATCGCTTTCATTTGAGAATATAAATTTTTGTTTTGAAGTAAAATAAACAAATTTTAAATAACCATATAGTAAAATCGTAATTATATTAACCGCACAATTATTATTTTTTAGAAATTTTTTAAAAGCTTTTCTCATTATTTTTATAATTGATTCAATTGCACTTATATTACTTCTACAAAGGTATTGTTGCGTGGATCGAGAAAAGTGCTGTATGTCATTCCCGCGAAGGCGGGAATCCAGAAAAAACACTTAAAATAAGCAAAATTATATAAAAATTTACTATATAATTCGCTTAAATATTCTCTGGATTCCCGCTTTCGCGGGAATGACATCAAAAATTTGATCCATGCAACAACACAGGTACAAGCCACAGTATGACACCATATATGGAAATAACCTCTTTAATTTAATATATTACAAGCTTTTTCTATTCTAACACAGGCTTCTTTTAAATCTTCCATAGAAATAGCATAAGAAATTCTAAAATACCCTTCTAAGCCGAAAGCAATCCCCGGTACTACAGCAACTTTAGCCTCTTCAAGTAAATACTCGCCTAAATCATTACTATTTTTTATGATTTTACCGGATAAAGTTTTCAAGCCAAATATTTTATCGCATTTAACGAATAAATAAAACGCTCCTTCGGGTTTGTAACAACTAAAATATTTTATCCTCTCTAGAATTGACAGTGCTAAATCACGCTTTTTTTGAAAATTCAAAGCGTTTTGCTTAATAAAACCTTGCGTACCGTTTAGTGCTTCAATAGCCGCAACTTGACTTATAGAACAAGGATTTGAAGTACTTTGCGATTGAATAATAGCCATAGCTTTAATTAAATCTCTAGAACCGGTGCCGTAACCTATCCGCCAACCGGTCATCGAGTAAGCTTTAGATACGCCGTTTACGGTAAATATTCTATCCTTTAAATCACTAGCTATTTGTGCTAAGGTATAAAATTTAAAATCGTCAAAAATAATATGCTCATAAATATCATCCGACATTATGTTAACATGCGGATATTTTCGCAACAATTTAGCAATATTTTCCAGCTCTTCGTAGGAATAGCTAGAGCCAGTCGGATTACTCGGGGAATTAATAATCAGCCATTTAGTTTTAAGCGTAATTAATCGCTCTAATGCTTCGCTACTTAACTTAAAATTACTTTCAATTCCGCAATTAGCAAAAACCGGTTTACCTCCCGCAAGTAAGACCATATCGGGATAAGAGACCCAGTAAGGGGCAGGAATAATTACCTCATCACCGTCATTTAAAGAAGCCGTAAACAGGTTATATATAACCTGCTTGCCGCCGCTACATACTATTATCTCATCAAGTTCATAATCTAAATTATTCTCACGTTTAAATTTATTTTGCACTGCTTGTTTAAGGAGCGGCATACCCTCAACATTCGTATATTTGGTAAATCCGTCCCTTATTGCTTTTATTGCCGCCTCTTTTATATTATCGGGCGTATCAAAATCAGGCTCTCCCGCACCAAGTGAAATAATATCCACGCCGGCTTTTTTTAGTTCAAGCGTCTTTTTAACCACCGCCAAAGTCGGAGAAGGCTTGATAACGCTTAAGCGTTTAGAAATGATGGACATAAATTAACCCCTAATTTGTTGACGGTAACGCTTGTAAGATATATATTTGTATTATTAAATAAAATTTAGACGTCATGTTTGGTAGCAAAATAACTTCTACGATAAAAGATAAGATAAAACTTTATTATTATAAAATAACAAACATCCCTAATTGGTGCAAAAATAAGATTCTAGATTCTACAAACTATTATAATGATTGTAAGTACAAACTCAGCCATTTAAAAGAGAGCAATTTTGAGTTAGGAATTGATCATTTATATAAAGGAAATCTAAATGATGCAATATTAAGATTTAAATTGGTCGATAAATTTTTTGCACGTGCAGACCCTAAAATATATTATTGGCTTGCCTGGACTTACTTTTTAAAAAATAATTATTCAACCTCTCTGGATTATGCTCAAAAATCTTCTACGGAAGATAAGGCACAGCTAGGAAGGTTTTTACAAAATTATAAAAATGCGAAGGAAATTCCCGGAGCGGTGCAGCAACAATATAGAGATTTAACGGCAAGATACTATACTAATAGTTTTCGCAATGAAAATAATATCCATCTTCCTTATAGCTTTATTCATGAAACTATAAACCGGATAACCGATTTACCTGATAATTATAATATTTTAGAATTAGGCAGTAATGTTGGACTTATAGGATATGAAATCCAAAAACGTTTTCCTGAAAGCTTTAGCTTAACCGGTGTTGAAAGTTCTACCGTCATGAATAATTTACTAAATATATATTATCCTAATACTAAAATTTATGATCAAGTATTTGAGGTTTCAATACCGGATTTTATAAAACAATTATCCGATAAATTTAGACCTCTTGCAGAACTCGCTTATTCTCAGGAATTTGAAGGAGACACGGAACGCAGAACCGGAGCGTACTCTAATGTACGTGAGGATTCGAGTACCGGATCGACGTACAAATTACCAGAAGAAGTAGAGTTATCCAAGAGGTCTTTTGATATAATATTGAGCTTTTGCGGTTTATCCTTTACCTGTAACTTAAAAATTTATTTTGATGCTATTTATTCTTTGTTAAATGAATCCGGCTATTTCGCCTTTTGTCTACCGATTGCGGCAAGTACAAGTTACTCTTTAAAACGGAAAGAATTTATTTTTAATTTAGACGAAATCATTGAAATCTTAAATACCGGCAAGTTTACTATATTAAGCTCTCAAAAATTAATACTAGCGGAAAACAATAAATATTGTATTGTAGTGTGTAAAAAAGCTAGCATTTAAACTATGAAGATATTAATATTACCTATCATCTTATTAATGATAGGTCTTTGTCCTTTTATTGTTCAAGCCGACCTTGAATATATTGACGACGATAAGTATAATTATAATACTACCGATATCGGCTGTAGCCGAGTTTATGATCCGTATGAAAAATTAAATCGCAAAATTTTTGCTTTTAATTCGGTGTTAGATTATTTGATTTTACGCCCCTTAGCCGTCGGTTATAAGAAAGCTACCAATAATTATACTAAAACAAGAGTTAACAGCTTTATTAATAATATCGATACTCCTCTTACTGCCGTAAATTACGGGCTACAGTTAAATTACGATAAAACCGTGAAAAGTGCTTGGAGATTTATCATTAATACGACTCTCGGCATAGGGGGGTTATTTGACGTGGCAAGCAAAGTAGGTTTGCCTTCGGAACGCCAAACTTTCGGTAATACTTTAGCACATTACGGCGTCGGTCCGGGACCTTATTTAGTATTACCCATAATCGGCAGTACTAATGCTCGAGATATGACCGATTCGATATTTACAAACTATGCACTTAATCCTATGACATATTATACTCATAATGATTTTGATCTAACTACTTTAGCGATTAGTAAAATAAATGACCGATATATCGCCTTGCCTTTTAGTGATTATATCATGAATAACTCCACCGACCCTTACATTGCTATTAGGTCGGCTTTACATCAAGCTAGAGAGGCATCGATTCAGTATCCGGCAAATTTTAAATGCCCACAAGTTAAAACAAAATTTAATACAAAAAATATTAATTAAATTATAGAGGTTGCTATGAATAGAATTATTACAGCTATATTTTTATTATTTATTACTTTTTCTGCCTATTCGGATAATAGCGTGCCTGAGGGATTAAGCGATTATATTACTAAGCTTGTAAGTGAAGCTTCCGGTACACTTAACGATCCAAACTTAACCCAAGACGTAAAAATTGCGAAAGCACGCAGCTTAATTTCAAATAATTTAGACTTTGAGTGGATGGCTAATTATACGCTTGGTCGTCAGGGTAGAAAAGATTTATCGCCCGAGCAAACTAAAGAATTTATAAGTGTCTACTCTAAATATGTTACTAAAGCTTATACAGATTTAATAAAAGACTATAAGGGTGAACAACCGAAAATAACTGGAGTTCGCCAATCAGGTTCCACCTCCACGGATTTTATAGTAACGATGAATATAGTCAGCAATACGGGACAAGAGCCTATTAGAGTGGAATATTTAGTACGTCAAATAAAAAACGGCGGGAAAAACACTTTTAAAGTTTCGGATATAGTAACTGAAGGCGTAAGTCTTATCAGTGCTCAACAACAAGAATTTACTAACACGCTACAAACTGAGGGTTTCGATAAGTTAGTAGAAAATTTGAAAAAACATTCTTCGTAATAAGTAGGCGTTGTTGCGTGGTTCGGAAAAAGTGCTGTATGTCATTCCTGTGAAGGCAGGAATCCAGAAAAAACACTTAAAATAGGCAAAATTATATAAAAATTTACTATATAATTTGCTTAAATACTTTCTAGATTCCCGCTTTCGCGGGAATGACATCAAAAATTTGATCCACGCAGCAGCAACGCCAGACGGCATGACACCGATCAATCCCAGAAAAATACGAAAACCTTAAATGAAAATTCTAGCCGGTAATAGTAATAGAATACTCGCAAAACATCTGGCCTTAGCATTAAATGCTCATTATATAGAATGTTTAACTACACATTTTAATGATACCGAAATAAAGGTAGAAATTTTAGACCCTATTTATAATGAAGATATTGTTATAATTCAGTCAACTTCAAGACCGGTTAATGATCATCTAATAGAATTGTTATTATTAATAGATACCGCAAAAAGAGCTAAAGCAAAACAGATTATTGTCGTCATACCGTATTTCGGCTATAGCCGTCAAGATCGTATATTTGTTAATGAGATATCAATTCCCGCACGATTAATAGCCAATCTTTTAGAAATTACGGGCACAACTTCTATAATTACCGTTGATTTGCATACTGATAAAATAGAGAAGTTTTTTAAAATTCCTATTAAAAATCTATGCCCTATAAGTTTGTATTTACCTTTTCTGAAAAATTATAATGATCTTATTATAGTGTCTCCTGACAAAGGCAGTATTAAACGAGTTCAAAAAATTAACAAACTATTTAATGCAGATATAGCCACTATTGATAAACAAAGAGATATTAATAATATCTGCGAAATGACAAAAATAACCGGAGACGTTAAAGGAAAAAATTGTGTGTTAATTGATGATATTATCGATAGCGGTGAAACTATTTGTCAAGCGGCTAAATTTTTAATGGATAATTCGGCTTTATCGGTTGATGCATTTGTAACTCATCCCGTATTTTCAGCAGGCTCTCTAGAAAATATCCAAAATTCGGTTATAAATAATATTTACGTAACAGATACTATACAAGTTGCTAATTTATCTGCTAAATTTCATATAATACCGATAGCACCTATTATTATCCAAGCATTACAAAATATATTATAAATATGCAGTTAGCTCAATGCACACTTGAAATTGATTTAGCAAAAATAAAAGCTAACTATCGTATTTTACGTAACATTTGCACGAATTCGGCAGTAGGGGCAGCTGTTAAAGCTAATAGCTACGGGCTTGGAGCAAATGAAGTTTCTAAAGCATTAGAAGAAGAAAATTGCCGCTTTTTCTTTGTCGCTTCAAGCATCGAGGGAATAAATTTACGTAAAATATTGAGTAGCCACTCAAATATTTTAGTCCTTAACGGCGTCGCTCAAAGTGATGCTGCGGAATTTATTGAATATAATTTAATACCGGTACTTAATAATCTAGAACAAATAAAAATATGGCAACAATTTGCCAAAACTCGTAATCAGCTATTACCATGCTTTTTGCATTTTAATACCGGTATAAATCGCTTAGGTCTAACCCACGCCGAAATAGAGCATATCATTAATGATCGTGATTTATTAGAAGGGTTACAGCTACAATATATTATAAGTCATTTAGCCGCCTCGGAAGAAGCCGAGAACCCTTATAATCTTGAGCAATTAACAAAATTCAAAAGCTATTTACAACATTTTCCGGGCGTAAAAACAAGTTTAGCTAGCTCTGCTGCTATATTTCTAGGTAAAAATTACCATTTTGATTTAGTAAGACCGGGGATGGCTTTATACGGTCTTAACCCTTTAGGCAAAGGTAAACCAAACCCAATGCAAAATCCTGTTACCCTTACTGCACCGATAATACATTTACAAAAATTGACAGCAGGCAGCTCTATCGGTTATAATAGATCATTTACAACCGAACGTGATAGCGTAATTGCTACATTACCGCTAGGTTATGCAGACGGCTATAGCCGAAATTTTAGTAACTGCGGAGAAGTGTTTATTAACGGTTATGTTGCACCCGTAATAGGGCGGGTATCAATGGATTTAGTTAATATTGATGTTACCGATCTACCTCATTCACAAATTTTTCTAGGTCAACAAGTAGAGATAATAGGGAATTATTGTACTCCGGATAAAATAGCAAATATTATAGGCACTATCGGATATGAAATATTAACTAGTCTCGGTAATAGATACAAAAGAGTATATAAAAATGATACTTAATACGGTTAACTTAATCGGCAAACGTACTATTGATATTGCAAGAAATGTCGGGGCTTTTTCGTTATTTAGCTTCGCAGCGGTTAGTAGTATCGTTAGACCTCCTATATATTTCAGTTTAATTTATCGGCAATTATTATTTATCGGTTTTTATTCTTTGCCGGTCGTTGCAATGACTACTTTTTTTTCCGGAGCAGTGCTAGCACTACAAAGCTATACGGGATTCTCACGCTTTTCTGCCGAAAGCTCAATTGCAACGGTGGTAGTGTTATCTTTAACCAGAGAACTCGGTCCCGTGCTTGCCGGTCTTATGGTTGCCGGTCGTGTAGGTGCTTCAATCGCCGCTGAAATTGCCACGATGCGAGTAACCGAGCAAGTAGATGCTCTATATACTTTATCTACCGATCCGATTAAATATTTAGTGTTCCCAAGAGTAATAGCGGCAGTTATTACCTTGCCGTGCTTAGTGTTAATCGGTGATATAGTCGGCGTAATGGGCGGTTATTTAGTAAGCGTATATAAGCTTAATTTTAATAGTGTAGGCTATTTAACTAATACTTTTCAATATTTAAAAGCAATTGACGTAATTTCCGGCTTAGTAAAAGCAGGAGTTTTCGGCTTTATTATTTCTATAGTAAGTTGCTATAGCGGCTATTATTCTAATAAAGGTGCAAAAGGCGTCGGGATGGCGACTACTTCGGCGGTAGTAAATTCCTCTATTCTTATTTTGCTTAGTAATTACCTGATAACCGAATTATTTTTTAATGTATAGCGTAAATAGGCATTGTTGCATGGATACCCAAACCGCCACCACGAAGGGCGTTGTTGCATGGATCGAATTTTTGGTGTCATTCTAGCTAAAGGCGGGAATCCAGGCTTTTTTTGTCATGCTGAACTTGTTTCAGCATCTTTTTAGTATATCCTGAAATAAATTCAGCATGACTTAAAAATATTTTTTTCTGGATTCCCGCCTTCGCGGGAATGACACACAGCACTTTTTCTGAGCCATGCAACAACGCCACTCTAATGTGTGAATGACATTGAGAAAATAGGAAAATGATACCACACAAACCAATTCTTCATTTGCAGGCAATATTATATTTATATCATCTGTTAAGTTTTATACTGCTACCGATATATTTTATCATAATTTTTATTCGGCTGTTAATAGGTAAAGAAGATATAAGCCGAGTAAAAGAACGCTTTGCTTTAGGACAAAAAAGAAAAGGGGGAGAGTTTTTAATATGGATACATGCGGCAAGCGTTGGGGAGTCGGTAGCTGCTTTGAATTTGATTAGAAGCATAAATAGCCGATTCCCGCAGATACGTTTTTTAGTCACCTCTTGGACAACAAGTGCTGCTAGAATGTTAACAGCTAAATTGCCCGATATAGCTATTCATCAGTTTCTGCCGATCGATAACATTATTTTTGTTAAGAAATTTTTAAAAAATTGGCAACCTGATTTAGGGATTTTTATAGAATCTGAATTATGGCCATGCATGATTATCGAAGGGGCAAAATATAGCAAATTATTATTACTAAATGCACGTATTTCCGATAAATCGTTTAAGTCTTGGCAAAAAAGAAAAAATTTTTTCGCCTTGATCGTTAAAAATTTTAGCAAGATTATTGTACAAAGTGAAGTTGACCGACAAAAATTTAACGAGCTGGGTGTTCCCGAAATAGTCAATTTAGGTAACATTAAATTTGCTAATCAAAAACTTGAGGTAAATGAACAAGAATTAGCTATATTAGCTGCTCACCTTAAGAATAAGCGTATTATCGTCTTTGCCAGCACTCATACGGAAGACGAGAAAGTAATTTTTCCTATCCTTAAAAGCTTAAAACGGCAATTTTCAGATTGTTATTTTATTTTAATCCCTCGTCATCCTGAGCGTGTAAAGTCAATAATTGATAATTGTGTTTTGTTAAATTTAGCAATTACCGCTAAATCGCAAAATAATTTGCCGATTTTAAGCGATGACCTTTATATTGTCGATAAATTCGGCGAAATGGGTTTATTCTTTTCTTTAGCTTCAATTTCTTTTATCGGCGGGTCGTTCAAGCAAGGCGGGCATAACATATTAGAAGCGGCATATTTTGCTAATTGTATTATATTCGGTCCTGATATGAGTAAAAACACCGACATTGCGAGCGATGCGGTTAACAACAAATCGACCATTCAAATTAAAGACGAGAATGATTTACTCGCAAAGCTGCAATATCTCTTAACCTCGAGTAATAAGAAGGCACTAAAAGATTATCAAGAAAATGCTTTAAAATTCGTCAATAAAAATCAGTCGATATTAGAAAATTATTTGAGTGTTATTGAAGAATATATTGGTTGATGCGTACGGTGGTCATACCGTGGCTTGACCCTGTGTTGTACGAACATTAAAGAAAAGGCTGTGTCATGCCGTGACTTGATCACGGCATCCAGAGAAATAAAGCCATATTAGACTTATTTTAGAGCATTTTTATGACGTTATAAAACTGGATTCCGTGGTCGTAGCCACGGAATGACAGAATTTTACCTCTTTAATTTAAACGTTCGTACAACACAGGGTCAAGCCACGGTATGACATTGGAATCATTTTTGAGCTATGCAACAACGCTTAACGCTCCTGAGAATGACATAAACAATAACTATATAATGATTTTGGAAACCAATTATGAAAACTACCTAGATTTTTTACTCACATAGGAATAATAAAATATTACAACAGACAGTAGCTATAACTCCGAGACAGTCACACATACCGTACCCTGTGTTATGATCATCAGCATCTATAATATTATTAAAATTATTTTCGGGATATATGCTATTATTCTGCGTCCCTTGATTATTATTATTTATATTAGATTCTTTGAATAATGCATTTGAAATAGTGGATACTAATATGCGTTTTTCTGAAGCTGAGCTAGTATTATTTAACGGTGTAGTTTGTTTATGAGTTCCTGCTAAATTGTTATGATTTGCCATACTATCCTTATCCTGAAACTATCTACATTGAGAATTAAAGAATCATGCGGCAAAAACCTTCGTTTTTGCCCATAATGTATTAAAATTCTCTACTGACGCATCATAATTTATGCTAGCGGCATTGTCAAGTTAAGTATAAAGGGGCTTTGTTGCATGGCTCGAGAAATCAGTGTGTCATGCCGCGGCTTGATCAGCGTTGTTGCATGGATCAAATTTTTGATGTCATTCCCGCGAAGGCGGGAATCCAGAGAATATTTAAACAAATTATATAGTAAATTTTTATATAATTTTGTCTATTTTAAGTGTTTTTTCTGGATTCCCGCCTTCGCGGGAATGACATACTGCTACTTTTTTCGGGTCCATGCAACAACGCCGTATAAACGAGGCAATAACCATACATAACCCATTATATATTTAGTTTGGTTTATCGTAAACTTGCTCTATTTTCCCGTCAAGCCCCATTAAAAAAGTATAGACTTTCAAATTTGGAAATTTTTCGTTAATGACTTTGCGTGCTTTATTTAAAGTTTCCGTATGTATATCTGTTTCTTTTTGAGGCGTTGCAAGATATTCTGCTCCGACAAGAAGCTTATACGCTCCGCATTCACGATGATCGAGAAAGATAACTTGTTTAATATTATGTAGTTTTTGTAAAGTATCTATAACATCTTCAATTGTTTTACCCCAATAAGGATATTGATCGTTAACTAAAGCAAGAGAAGAGCCTGGAAGCGACACTTGATCATAATCTTCTAGTAAATTTAATTTGTTCATAAACTCAACAGTTTCACTTTGTAGACGAAAATCTACACAAGAAATAAGAAGAGTAGAAGCTGTATTAAGGGTACGAAGATGTTCGTTACTTACTGTTACTTTTAAAGTTTCTTTGCCGGAAATTATATCTTTGCTGTCAGCATAAAGATTAACATTAGTTAATATAATTAACCCTAAAACTATATATTTTATATATGACATACTATTATACTTTTAATTTATTAATGAAATTAAATAGCTTAAGGGAAACTATTTAGAAAAGCATAGATAATTTATATTATATTTTAGAAATAATTTTTAATTATGGTAAAAAAGCAATAAAGCCGAAATTATTTAGTATAGTAAGTTCTAGTGTTTTAACTCCCATAAAACTTAACCTAGTTATTAGATTCCTTGCAAAAAATATTTCAAGATGTTATTTTAATCGATTTTAATTATAGCAATTATAATGCTTGAATATTTTATAGAATTTTCGCCCCATATTCTTTTTATCGTAAAAGGAACGTTAGTCACTTTAAAATATAGCGTGATTGCCGTTATATTAGGTTTGCTAATAGGGGTGCTATTAGCAATTTGTAAAGTAAGCGAAAATTTTATATTACGATTATTTGCCAATTTTTATACTTCTATTTTTCGAGGCACGCCTTTACTTATTCAGTTAAGTATTATTTATTTCGGTTTACCTTATTTAATCGGTATTAAACTTAGCGTATTTGTTGCCGGAGTTACGGCTTTTTCCCTTAATTCGGGGGCATATGTTTCAGAAATAATTAGAGCCGGTATTAATGCCGTTGATAAAGGGCAAGTTGAAGCGGCGGAAGCTCTTGCTATACCGAAAGCGTTAATAATGAAAGATATAATTTTGCCGCAGGCAATTAAAAATATATTTCCTTCGCTAATAAACGAGCTAGTTAATTTGATAAAAGAATCGGCAATTATTTCTACGATCGGTGAAATGGATTTAATGCGTAGAGCAACAATAGTGTCGGGAGAAACGTATAATTATTTTTTACCGGCTCTTATTGCCGCTTCTTGTTATTACATTCTAGTTATGATAATCAGCAATATAGCAAAAATAATAGAGAAAAAGCTAACAGTTAGTTAAAACGTCCTTGCTTTTATAGAAAAAGTGATTATAATTTAAATTTAGTGCTGTCTGAGGTGCGATAGTATATATACCTGAAGAGTTGTCACCCCGTGATCAAGCCGGCGTTGTTGGGTGGCTCGAATTTTTGATGTCATTCTAGCTAAAGGCGGGAATCCAGAGAATATTTAAGCGAATTATATAGTAAGTTTTTATATAATTTTGCTTATTTTAAGTGTTTTTTCTGGATTCCCGCCTTCGCGGGAATGACATACAGTGCTTTCTTAGAGCCACGCAACAACGCCGATCAAGTCACGAGGTGACAGTTCCTCATTTACGAACAGTATATTTTGAATAAAGTTTTTTGGAGTGTTTTTTTAATGCCGACATATAATCAATTAGTACGTTTTGGGAGAAAGTCAAAAACTCGTAAAACGAAATCTCCTGCCTTAGAGGCTAATCCTTTTAAAAGCGGTGTTTGTCTTGTGGTCAAAACGGTGACCCCTAAAAAGCCTAACTCTGCTCTTCGTAAAATTGCTACGGTACGTTTAAGTAATAAAAGAAGCGTTAATGCTTATATACCCGGTGAAAAGCATAGTATAAAAGAGCATGATAGAGTATTAGTAAGAGGCGGACAGGTTCCTGATCTTCCGGGGGTGAAATATCACATAGTACTCGGTGCTTATGACATTCAAGGTGTTAAAGGGCGTAAGCAAGGTCGTTCACGTTACGGTGCTTCCCGTAAACAAGCCGTAGCTGCAAAAAAATAATTACATAGATAGAGAGAAAAATAAATGTCACGTCGTCACGCCGCAGAAAAGCGAGTAATTTTACCTGATATGAAATATAACAGCACTTTGCTGTCAAGATTTATTAATAATATTATGAAAGAAGGTAAAAAGGCTCTTGCAGAAAAAATAGTTTATTCAGCCTTTAATAAGATGGAAAGAAAGCATAAAGTAGAACCTTATGAGGCTTTTAATAATGCCATGAATAATGTAAAGCCTTACCTTGAAGTGACTTCGGTTAGAGTGGGCGGAGCTAATTACCAAGTACCGGCTCCCGTGGATGAAAGAAGAGGGTATGCTTTGGCGTCACGTTGGATTATTAACGCTGCATTAAAGCGATCTGAAAAAATGATGATTGATAAGCTTGCAGAAGAATTATTTGAGGCGTCAAATAATAGAGGTGCCGCTATCAAAAAGAAAGAAGACACTCATAAAATGGCTGAAGCTAACAAAGCTTTCTCTCATTTTAGTCCTAAAAAAATGAAATAAGGTAAACTAAAAATGAGTGAAAAAGCAAAGCTTAACGATATTCGTAATATCGGTATATGTGCACATATTGATGCAGGCAAAACAACTACTACGGAGCGTATTTTATATTATACCGGAAAATCTCATAAAATAGGTGAAGTCCATGAGGGCGGTGCAACTATGGACTGGATGGAGCAGGAGCAAGAGCGTGGTATTACTATTACGTCAGCTGCTACCACTTGCGAATGGAACGGGAAACAAATTAATATTATCGATACGCCCGGACACGTTGATTTTACTATCGAAGTAGAAAGATCCTTGCGTGTTCTTGACGGTGCAGTTGCCGTATTTGACGGTGTAGCCGGTGTTGAGCCGCAATCGGAAACCGTTTGGCGGCAGGCGGATAAATATAACGTGCCTAGGATGTGTTTTGTCAATAAAATGGACCGGATGGGTGCTGATTTCTATAGATGTGTAGAGATGATAAAAGACCGTTTGGGTGCAAAACCGCTTGTTTTGCAATTACCCATCGGTATTGAAGAAAATTTTAAAGGGCTAGTAGATTTAGTAAGGATGCAAGCCATGATCTGGAAAGATGAATCTTTAGGAGCTGAATATTTTTACGAAGAAATTCCTGCCGATATGTTGGAGCTAGCTACAAAATATCGTGCTAGTTTGCTTGATATGGTCGCTGATTTAGATGATCAGGTAATGGAAAAATATTTATCGGGTGAGGAAGTAGCAGAAGAAGAAATTAAGAAGTTAATAAGAAAGGGTACAATAGGAGCTAAATTTTATCCGGTTTTATGTGGGAGTGCTTTTAAAAATAAAGGCGTGCAGCCTTTATTAGATGCCGTAGTAGATTATTTACCTTCGCCGGTTGATATCGAAACGGTAAAAGGTATAGAAGTTAGTACCGAAGAAGAGCGGGATTTTCCAATTTCGGTAACAGAACCTTTTTCTGCTTTAGCTTTCAAAGTAATGACCGATCCATATGTTGGCTCGTTAACATTTATTAGAATATATTCCGGTAAAATTGAGGTAGGTACAACGGTTATTAATACCGTAAAACGACAAAAAGAAAGAGTAGGTAGAATGCTACTTATGCATGCTAACGATCGTGAAGATATAAAAGAAGCCAGAGCCGGTGCTATTGTAGCGTTAGCGGGGCTTAAAAATACTACTACCGGTGATACTTTATCTGATATGGATAGACAAGTTATCTTGGAAAGGATGGAATTCCCTGAGCCGGTTATTGAGCTGGCTGTGGAACCTAAATCAACTGCCGATCAAGAAAAAATGGGGCTAGCACTTGCTCGCCTTGCTTCTGAAGATCCATCATTGAGAGTGTCCACTGATCATGAAACAGGGCAAACTGTTATTAAGGGCATGGGTGAGCTTCATTTAGAAATCATCATTGACCGTATGCGAAGAGAATTTAAAGTTGAAGCAAATATAGGAGCTCCTCAAGTAGCATATCGTGAAACTATTACTAAGACTTGTGAAATTGATTATACACATAAAAAACAATCAGGCGGTGCCGGTCAATTTGCACGTGTAAAAATAATATTTGAACCGCAAGAAGCAGGATCGGGCTTCGTTTTTGAAAGTAAAATCGTCGGCGGATCTGTTCCAAAAGAATTTATCCCGGGTGTAGAGAAGGGATTAAACAATATTAGGGAAACCGGAGTTATTGCAGGTTACCCGATGATTGATTTTAAGGCTACTTTAATTGACGGTGCATTTCATGATGTAGATTCTAGTGTTTTGGCGTTTGAAATTGCGGCAAAAGCGGCCTTTAGAGAAGGTATGCCGAAAGGTAGCCCCAAATTACTAGAGCCTATTATGAAGGTTGAAGTTATTACCGCTAATGAGTATATGGGTGATATTGTCGGTAATTTAAATAGTCGTAGAGGCTCTATTCAAAGCATGGAGCCACGGGCTAATGCACAAGTAATTACTGCCAATGTTCCTTTAGCCGAGATGTTCGGCTACGTTAATATGCTTAGGTCTTTGTCTCAAGGAAGAGCACAATATAGCATGCTATTCTCTCATTATGACCAAGTGCCAACGCAAATAGCAGAAGCTATCAAAGCTAAGAAGTAGAGAAAACGCCGTTGTGAGGCGTTAGTTTAAGGAATAAAATGTAGGTTGTCCTTGCGAAGAGCAGTAGACCTTATTGCATGGCTCATAATTTACCGTATTATGGTTATTATAAGTATGGTGTCATGCCGTGACTTGATCACGGCATCCAGTCTTTTTATTAAGTTTTTTTCTGGATACCGTGGTCAAGCCCTGTGTTATACGAACGTTTAAATTAAAGAGATAAAATTCTGTCATTCCGTGGCTACGACCACGGAATCCAGTTTTATAACGTCATAAAAAGGCTCTAAAATAAGTCCAATATGGCTTTATTTTTCTGGATGCCATGATCAAGTCACGGCATGACACAGCTTTTTCTTTAACGTTCGTACAACACAGGGTCAAGCCGCAGTATGACACCATACACTTTGCAAAAATTCGAGCCGTGTAACAATGTCTGTGCCTCCTTGCAATGGCGGACTTTAGAGGTCTTTATAGGCGGATTTTAATAAATATATATTGATTTGTTTTTAAAAATATGATAGGAGTGTAGCTCAATTGGTAGAGCGCCGGTCTCCAAAACCGGAGGTTGCGGGTTCGATGCCTGTCGCTCCTGCCCTTAGATAATTTAAAAATTCGATTTGTCGTTTGGAATTAGCAATTTAGGATATGTTTAAAGAAAATAAAATCTATAAATTTTTTGAGCAAGTCAAACACGAGACTTATAAAGTTGTTTGGCCCGCTAAAAAAGAACTAATTGCTTCAACATCGATAGTAGTGGTTGCGGTTTTTATTTTTAGCTTAATTTGTTTAGTATTGGATTACACTATACATAATATAATACAAATTTTACTTAACCTTGGTAAATAGCCGGTAAATAGGGAAAATTGTGACGGAGCAAAGCATTAGTAATACATTAACGGATTCTCAAAAACATGAAATGCGTTGGTACGTTATTCATACATTATCGGGTTCTGAAAAACGCATAAGGCAAATGATACTCGATAAGATACTTAAGCAAAAAATGTCTGAATTTTTTGAAGATATATTAGTTCCGGTTTTCGGAGTGCCTGAGGTTAAGCGAGGCAAAAACGTTAGGACTGAAAAAAAATTTATGCCTAGCTACATCTTGATAAAGATGAATATGAGCGATAAATCTTGGCATTTAGTAAAAAATATACCTGGAGTAACTGGGTTTTTAGGAAGTAAAACTACTCCAAAAGCTCTTACTGAAAGTGAAATACGGAATATTTTTAGTAAATTGGAGTCAGAAGCCAAAGAAGCTAAGGATTTTAAATTATTTGAAATCGGCGAGTCGGTCATAGTTACAGAGGGACCATTTGAAACTTTCGCAGGTATGGTCGAAGAAGTTGATCAAGAAAAAAATAAGTTGAGGGTTTCAATATCAATTTTTGGAAAAGCAACTCCGATAGAATTAAATTTTACGCAAGTGAAAAAAAATAACTAGGTTCTGTGAACAAATAGTATTATACGGTTTTTGTAAAAGAAGAAATTGATGAGATTAAAAATCGCCATTGCGAGGCGGTGTTGTTTGTGTGGCTCTCTAAAAAAGTGCTGTATGTCATTCCTGCGAAAGCAGGAATCCAGAAAAAACACTTAAAATAAGCAAAATTATATAAAAACTTACTATATAATTCGCTTAAATATTCTCTGGATTCCCGCCTACGCGGGAATGACATCAAAAATTCGAGCCATGCAACAACGCCTTTATGGCTTCGCCATGACAGAGTTTTTATTAATTTTCGAGCCATGCAGCAATGCCTATGACCCTTTGCAATGACGGTTACTACACAGCAATGTACAATTTTATAATAACAGACGTGAATAAAGTAAGGATTTATTAATGGCGAAAAAGATAAAAGGTTATATTAATTTAATTATTCCGGCAGCTAAGGCTGCTCCTGCTCCGCCTATCGGACCTGCACTCGGTCAGCGGAAGGTAAATATTATGGAATTTTGTAAAGCTTTTAATGCCGCAACACAAAGTATTGCACCTAACACGCCTTTACCGACCGTAATTACCGTTTATGAAGATAGTAGTTTTACTTTTAGAATTAAGACGCCGCCGGCATCTTATTATCTAAAGCAATATGCCAAAATTGAAAAAGGATCGAAAGCTACTAAAAAAGAAGCCATGATCGAGAAAGTTACTATGGATGACTGTCGTGAGATTGCTAAACTTAAAATAGTTGATCTTAATACTAATGATATTAATGCAGCGGCGAAAATTATTCGCGGTACTGCTGAATCCATGGGATTGGAAGTTGTAGGGAATTAATCATATGTCAATAAATAAAAAAATTGTTACCGCTAAAGCTAGCGGCGGTAAAAAAATAAGAGAAGCGAGAGAAAAGTTAGATTTATCTACTTTATATAATTTAACAAGCGGTATTGAATTTTTAAAGTCTGTGTCATATGTAAAATTTGACGAAACTTTAGAAATAGTAATGAAATTAGGCGTAGACCCTCGGCATTCTGATCAGATGGTGCGAGGAGTTATTACTTTGCCTGCCGGTACCGGTAAAACCGTGAAAGTTGCAGTTATCTGCAAAGAAGAAAGAATAGAAGAGGCAAAAAAAGCCGGAGCAGATATGGCTGGCTCGGTAGAGATTATCGAAGAAATTAAAGCCGGTAAAATTAATTTTGATGTCTGTATAGCAACGCCGGATATGATGTCTGTCATCGGTTCGGTTGCAAGGATTTTAGGACCTAAAGGTTTAATGCCTAATCCAAAGCTTGGTACCGTAACATTAGATATTACGACTGCCGTAAAAAATGCCAAAAGCGGACAAGTGGAATATAGAGCAGAGAAAGCCGGTATAATCCATGCAGGTGTTGGAAAATTATCTTTTTCGGAGCAAGATTTACGAGAAAATTTACAAGCTTTGATCACTGCGGTAATTAAAGCAAAGCCTGCCGGTGTTAAAGGAAATTATTTAAAGGCAATGTATTTATCTTCTACTATGGGACCATCAGTAAAAATAGATTTAGCCAGTATATTGTAATACTATTCAAGGAGAATTAAAAAGTGTTAAGATCGGAAAAGCCAATAGTTGTAGAAGAGCTTGAAAAGGTTTATAAGGAATCAACTTCCGTAATTGTTGCTCATTATCATGGGTTAACGGTTAGTCAAATTAGTTCACTTAGAGAGTCTCTTAAAGTTAAAGGAGCCGGTTTTAAAGTTGTTAAAAATACTTTGGCTAAAATAGCTGCTAATAAAGCGGGGCTAGACAGTGCCGTTAATTTGTTTGCAGGTCCTACTGCTATTGCTTACTCTAAAGACCCGGTTGAAGTGGCAAAACTTGTTGTAGATTTTGCTAAATCTAATGACAATCTTAAAATAGTAGGCGGTATAGTTAATGACCAACTATTAAATGAACATTCAATAAGAGAGCTTTCTAAGTTACCGTCGCTAAACGAGCTTAGAGGTAAAATTATAGGGTTGTTACAAGCTCCTGCTACAAAAATAGTGGGTGTATTACAAGCACCGGCATCAAGCTTGGTAAGAGTGATACAAGCATATGTTAATAAAAATTAATTAAGACATTAAAGTAAAAAGGAAAAAACTATGGCAACATTAGCTAAAATTAAAGAAGAATTATCATCCCTGACATTAATGCAAGCAGCTGAGCTTGTAAAAGCACTTGAAGAAGAGTGGGGCGTGTCTGCTGCTGCACCTGTTGCAATGGCTGCTGCTGCACCGGCTGCTGCTGAAGCAGCTGCTGAAAAAACAGATTTTGATGTAATTTTAGTAAGTAGCGGTGATAAAAAAATAGAAGTAATTAAAGTAGTAAGAGAAATTACCGGACTTGGCTTGATAGAAGCTAAAAATTTAGTAAGCGAAGCTCCTAAGCCGGTTAAACACGGCGTAAACAAAGAAGAAGCTGAAAAAATCAAAGCAAGCTTAGAAGCTGCCGGTGCAAAAGTTGAATTAAAGTAATTAAGATTTAGCTCATCATTGCGAGAAGATTCGAGCGTTGTTGTATGGTTCGAAAAAAGTGCTAGATGTCATTCCGTTGATCGCAGGAATCCAGGAAAAACACTTAAAATAAGTAAAATTATATAAAAATTTACTATATAATTCGCTTAAATATTCTCTAGGTTCCCGTTTTCACGGGAATGACATAGAAAATTCGAGCCATGCAACAACGCCGCTATTATTTGAGCCTTTAATTTACAATCAAGGTTAAGTCATCCTTACCCTTGATTGTTCTATTTTAATCAGCTTTAGGATAATTTGCCATCCTATCTGCATTTAAGATAGCAAGCTCTATAGCTTAGCACTTAGATTATTTAACTTGATAAAGTAAATAAATAAAGTCACTTTTGTAAATTATTAAAATTTAGTGAGTTATATATTTAAATATAAAATGCTAATTTTTCTAAAGAATAAAAATAAATTAATTTAAACCTTGTTCATAGAACCTAGTATAACCAATTTTTTAAAGTTAAATCTATAAGTTTTTGTAAATTTCTTTTGTAGAGAAGAAGCTTATAGATATTTTGTTTTTTATGGTTATTGTGGCGTTGTTGCATGGATCGATTTTACCTCGTCATTGCCAGGAAATGCTAGCTACCTCCGTGGCAATCTAGGAAAAAATAGCTAGATTGCTTCGCTTCGCTTGCAATGACGGCGAGAGTCTTAGATTGCCACGCTCCTTACAGTCGCTCGCAATGACGTTTGGAGCATCCATGCAACAATACTGTGCAGGAATGACATATAACACTTTGCTCGGTCCATGCAACAATGCCGGTTATTGTACAGTTAGAAAATACTATAGTTAATTTAGATGAATTTGGAATTGAGTGTAAAGATAAATAATTATTAATAGTTAGAGTAAGAAATAGCCTATAGTAATAGGCTGATTTTAATCAGCTATAGGCAATATTGTTGTCTAATGCTCATTAGCTACTGCATATTTCATAAAGCTTGATATAATCGAATTTGAAAGAAACTTGCTTGTGCTCACGTATTTTTAACGATTAGCACAGGCTCGCCTTTAAATTCCTCAAATCTTCCGTTTTATGAAATATGCTGTATAACCTAATTCATCTAAATTAACTATCAAATAAACCTATAAATTAGTGATTGAAGAATATTAATTTAGAGAAATACTAAATAGTTCATTTTTGTTATTAAAGTAACGTCGACAACAGTTTTATTAGGAGATTATATGGCTTCATTAAGGGATAATATCACAACTCAGCCCTTGTCGAATAGTAAACGAATAAGAAAGAATTTTGGACATATAAATCTAGTAGCGGATATACCGAATTTAATTGAAATTCAAAAAAATTCCTACGAGAAGAATTTTTTACAGCTTACGATAAAAGATACTGAAAGAAAAAATAAAGGATTGCAATCCATATTAAATTCTATCTTTCCTATTTCCGATCCTTCAAACGTTGCTAATTTAGAATTTGTTAAATATGAATTTGATACCCCGAAATATGATGTAGAAGAATGTAGTCAAAGAAGCTTAAGTTATGCTGCTCCTCTTAAAGTAACTTTAAGATTAAGTATTTGGGATATTGATGAGGATACCGGTGCAAGGGAAATTAAGGGTATTAAAGAGCAAGAAGTTTATATGGGAGATATCCCGTTAATGACCAAAAACGGTACTTTTATTATTAACGGTACGGAGCGGGTAGTAGTTTCTCAAATGCATCGTTCCCCGGGGGTGTTTTTCTATCATGATGAAGGAAAAGTACATTCATCGGGAAAGCTTTTATATTCCTCTAGAGTTATTCCTTACAGAGGATCATGGCTTGATTTAGAATTTGATGCTAAAGATATCGTTTATTTCAGAATAGATAGAAAAAGAAAACTCTATGCTACTACTTTACTTAGAGCAATAGGTATGAATACCAGTGAAATTATAAAATTTTACTATCAGACAGTAACTTACCAAGCGAAAGATAAAGGTTGGGCGGTTGAGTTCATGCCGAAATCTATTACTGCTCATCGTTTAACAACTGATTTAATAAATGCCGATACGGGTGAAATAATACTTGAGGCAGGTAAGAAAGTTACTCCGCGTTTAGCTAAAAAATATTCAAGTGAAGGCGTAAAGAATATTTTAGTAACGCATGAATCCCTAATCGGTAAATACCTATCGGAAGATTTGGTAGATCCGACTAGTGGAGAAATATTGGCGGGTGTCGGTGAAATAGTCACTGCCGATACGTTAAAGGTTATTGCCGAACTTAAAATTACCTCTATCGGCGTGTTAGTCATAAGTCCTCAATCAGGTCCTTATATAAGGAATACTTTATTTGCCGATAAAAATCACGATCGTGAATCGGCTTTATTTGATATAGTTAGAGTATTAAGACCGGGAGAACCGGCAAATATTGAAGCTGCCGAAGCGTTATTTCATAATTTATTTTTTGAGCCTGAAAGATATGACCTTTCTGAGGTCGGTCGGATAAAAATGAATTCCAGATTAGAGTTGGCTATTCCTGAAGAAAATACAGTTCTTACCATTGATGATATTAAGCATATTTTAAGGGTTTTAGTAGAGCTTAAAGACGGCAAGGGAATTATCGACGATATCGATCATTTAGGTAATAGAAGGGTTAGGTCTGTCGGAGAATTGATTGAAAATCAATTTAGGGTGGGTCTGGTTCGTATGGAGAAATCGGTAGTTGAGAGAATGTCAGCGGGTGATGTTGATACCGTAATGCCTCATGATTTAGTGAATTCTAAAATTTTAGTTTCCGTAGTAAAAGAATTTTTTAGTACCTCACAACTATCTCAATTTATGGATCAAACTAATCCATTATCGGAAATCACCCATAAAAGAAGATTGTCGGCACTTGGTCCCGGCGGTTTGAGCCGCGATAGAGCAGGCTTTGAAGTACGTGACGTACATCCTACTCATTACGGTCGTATTTGCCCGATTGAGACGCCGGAAGGTCAAAATATCGGTTTAATTAATTCGATGGCTACCTATGCTAGAATTAATAAACACGGCTTTATAGAAAGTCCTTATAGAAAAGTCGTTAACGGTAAGGTAACTGATGAAGTAGTTTATTTGTCGGCGATTGAAGAAGGTAAATATAAAATCGGTCAAGCTAATTCTAAAGTCGATAAAAAAGGAGTATTGCAAGATGAGTTTATCAATTGCCGAATTGAAGGTGGTAATTTTGCTCTAGTAGAGCCGAATGAAGTAGATTTCATTGATATTACTCCTATGCAAATCGTCTCTATTGCCGCCTCGCTTATTCCTTTCCTTGAGAATGACGATGCTAACCGTGCGTTAATGGGGTCGAATATGCAGCGGCAAGCCGTACCCTTAATTAAATCGGATGCACCTTTTGTTGGTACAGGGGTTGAAGGAGTGGTAGCAAAGGATTCCGGTGCTTCGGTACTCGCTTTACATGACGGTATAGTTGAGCAAGTTGATTCAAATAGAATTGTAATTAGAACTACGCAAGAAAAATCTGATGGCTCGCCTTCTGTCGATATCTATAATTTATTAAAATTCCAGAAATCTAACCACAATACTTGTATCAATCAAAAACCTTTAGTTAAAGTCGGTTATCACGTTAAGAAAAACGATATTATAGCTGATGGACCTAGTACCGATAACGGCGAGATTGCATTAGGTAGAAATGTGTTGGTCGCCTTTATTCCTTGGAGCGGCTATAACTTTGAAGATTCAATTTTAATATCGGAGCGTATAGTAAAAGAAGATGTCTTTACCTCTATTCATATTGAAGAATTTGAAGTAATAGCAAGAGACACTCGTCTTGGACCTGAAGAAATTACTCGTGATATACCTAATGTTAGTGAGGAAAGCCTTCGTCATCTTGATGAAGTGGGAATAATTTATGTCGGGGCAGAAGTAAAATCCGGTGATATTCTCGTTGGAAAAGTAACACCGAAAAGTGAATCACCGATTACGCCGGAAGAAAAATTACTGAGAGCAATTTTCGGAGAAAAAGCTTTTGACGTTAAGGATTCATCATTGCATGTGCCTTCAGGGGTCAGCGGTACGGTAGTAGAAGTTAGAGTATTTTCTCGCCGAGGAGTTGAAAAGGATGAGCGTGCAATCGCTATCGAAAGACAACAAATAGAAAAACTTGCTAAAGATAGAGATGATGAGCTAGCAATTATTGAACATTTTGTTTTTGCTAGATTAGAAAAAATTCTAACAGGGCAAGTAATTGTTAACGGACCTAAATCAGTAAAAGCCGGTCAAGAGATTACTAAGAAAATGTTAGAAGATTTATCTAAAGGTCAGTTCTGGCAGCTTATAGTTGAAGATTCAACCGTAATGAATGAAATTGAGCAAATAAAACAACATTATGATGAGAAAAAAGATATTCTTAATAAAAGATTTACCACTAAAGTTGAGAAAGTGCAAAGTGGTGATGATTTACCGCAAGGGGCTTTAAAAGTAGTAAAAGTATTTATTGCTACTAAACATAAATTACAACCCGGCGATAAAATGGCAGGAAGACACGGCAATAAAGGGGTTATTTCTCGTATACTGCCGGAAGAAGATATGCCGTTTTTAGAAGATGGAACGGTAGTGGATATTGTGCTTAATCCTTTAGGGCTTCCTTCACGGATGAATATCGGGCAGATTTTAGAGACACATCTCGGTTGGGCATCGGTCAATTTGGCTAAAAAAATATCCGGATTAGTTACTCAATATAAAAATGAAGAAATTAGTATAAAGGAAGTTAAATCTTTTATATCCCATTTATACGGTGAAGCTGCTAACCAAATACTAAAAATGTCAGACGAAGAAATTATTAATTTCTGTCGAGAAAATAGTAAAGGAGTATATTTTGCGACGCCGGTATTTGATGGAGCAAAAGTTGAAGACGTTAAGGAAATGCTAAAGCTTGCCGATCAAGATACTTCAGGTCAAGTAAAATTAATTGACGGTAGAACCGGTGAATATTTTGATCGCCGAGTTACCGTCGGGCAAAAATATTTACTAAAATTACATCACTTGGTCGATAACAAAATTCATGCTCGTTCTATCGGTCCTTATAGTTTAGTAACTCAACAACCTTTAGGCGGAAAATCACATTTCGGCGGGCAGCGTTTTGGAGAAATGGAATGCTGGGCACTGCAAGCTTACGGTGCTGCTTATACATTGCAGGAAATGTTAACCGTTAAGTCGGATGATGTAAATGGTAGGATCAAAATTTATGATTCTATAGTGCGGGGTGATAATAATTTTGAGTCCGGTATCCCTGAATCTTTTAATGTAATGATAAAAGAATTTAGATCGTTATGCCTTAACGTAAAACTTGAGGATACAACTTCAAGTTAGGGATTTGGTCAGCTGTCATTGTGATAGGAAATTGTTGGGGCGGAAAATAGTAATTTTTCCATCTTTTGCAAAGCGTTCGGTGTCATGCCGTGGCTTGACCACGGCATCCAGTCTTTTTATTAAGGTTTTTTCTGGATACCGTGGTCAAGCCACGGTATGACACTATACTTGTAATAACCATAATACGATAATTATGAACCACGCAACAATTCCTCATCACAATAACTACCTACATTACGAATAATATAAACCGTCTTATAAATTTTAGGGAAAAATATTTATGACTGGAGTGGTAAATTTTTACGGGCAATTGAGTAGCACTCAGCAATTTGATCAAATAAGGATCAATATAGCCAGCCCCGATCAAGTACGTTCGTGGTCTTTCGGCGAGGTAACAAAGCCGGAGACTATTAATTATCGTACTTTTAAACCAGAAAAAGACGGTTTATTTTGTGCTAGAATTTTCGGTCCCGTAAAAGATTATGAATGTCTTTGCGGTAAATATAAACGGATGAAAAACCGTGGTATTACCTGTGAAAAATGCGGCGTTGAGGTTACTGTTTCTAGGGTAAGACGTGAAAGAATGGGACATATTGAGCTCGCCGCACCGGTAGCACATATTTGGTTTTTAAAATCATTACCGTCAAGAATTAGTACGCTCCTTGATATGACGATGAGAGATATAGAAAAGATATTATATTTTGAAAGTTATGTAGTTATCGATCCCGGTCTATCGGTACTCCAAAAAGGCGAGCTTTTATCAGAAGAAGAATTGCAGAAAGCTAAAGATAAGTACGGAGAAGATAGTTTTACGGCATCTATAGGAGCTGAAGTTGTGCAGCAAATGCTTGCTGAGCTTGATTTCCAAAAATTAAAAGAACAGTTATATGAAGAATTATTAAACACTTCTTCAGAAGTTAAAAAGAAAAAGTTAGTAAAGCGCTTAAAATTAGTTGAAGATTTCCTTGAGTCGGAAAATAAACCGGAATGGATGATTATGAACGTCCTACCGGTGATTCCACCGGAAATAAGACCGTTAGTTATGCTTGACGGCGGACGATTTGCAACCTCTGACCTTAACGAACTTTACCGCAGAGTAATTAATAGAAATAATCGTTTAAAAAGGCTTATTGATCTAAGAGCACCTGACATAATAGTCAGAAATGAAAAAAGAATGCTTCAGGAATCGGTTGATGCATTGTTTGATAACGGTCGCCGTGGAAAAGCGGTAAAAAATGCCAATAAGCGTCCTTTTAAATCATTAAGTGATATGTTAAAAGGTAAACAAGGGCGTTTCCGTCAAAATCTTTTAGGCAAAAGGGTCGATTATTCCGGTCGTTCGGTTATCGTAGTAGGACCTGAGCTTAAACTGCATCAATGCGGTTTACCGAAAAAAATGGCACTAGAATTATTTAAGCCGTTTATTTATTCTAAGCTTGAATTATACAGAATTGCTACCACCATCAAGGCAGCCAAAAAAATGGTTGAATCGGAAAAACCGGAAGTTTGGGATATATTAGAAGAGGTTATAAGGGAACATCCCGTATTGCTTAATAGAGCTCCTACATTGCACCGCCTCGGGATACAAGCATTTGAGCCGTTATTGATAGAAGGCAAGGCTATTCAGCTTCATCCGTTAGTTTGTGCCGCTTTTAATGCGGATTTTGACGGTGATCAGATGGCTGTACATATTCCTTTGTCGATTGAGGCACAGCTTGAAGCTAGGGTATTTATGATGTCTACTAATAATATCTTAAGCTCTGCAAACGGCAGACCGATTATTGTTCCCGATAAAGATATAGTTCTTGGTCTTTACTATTTAACCCTTGCTTTTGATAATGAAGCCGGTGAAGGGATGATATTTGCCGATTTAGCGGAAATGGAGCATGCTTTATATGAGAAAGTTATAACTATTCATACAAAAATAAAATTTCGTCGGAAGCAATTAAATGCCGAAGGAGAAATGAGTTCTACTATAGTGGATACTACTTTCGGTAGGTTAATGGTCGGTGAATTATTGCCGGCTAATCCTAACATAGGGTTTAAATTCATCAATAAACCGCTAACTAAAAAAGATATATCGGCGGTAATAGATTTGGTATATCGTCATTGCGGTCAAAAGGCTACGGTAATTTTTGCTGACCAATTAATGAAACTCGGCTTTAAATATGCTTGTTCTTCCGGTATTTCTTTTGGCATGGATGATATGGTCGTACCGAAATCTAAAGGTGCTCATATAGAAGAAACACGTACTGAGGTAAAAGAATTCGAACAACAATATGCTAACGGTTTAATTACTTACGGTGAGAAATATAATAAAGTAATAGATTCTTGGTCAAGATGTACCGATAAAGTGGCAAACGACATGATGAAAGAGATTGCCACGCTTGCAGTTAATGATGAGCCGAATCATCAAAAAATAAATTCTATTTATATGATGGCTACTTCGGGTGCAAGAGGATCATTCGCACAGATTAAGCAGCTAGGCGGTATGCGTGGTCCAATGACTAAATCAAATGGTCAAATTATTGAGACCCCGATTATTTCTAATTTCCGTGAAGGGTTAACGGAATTTGAGTGTTTTATTGCTGCCAACGGTATGCGTAAAGGGCAGATAGATACGGCTCTAAAAACTGCAAGTTCCGGTTATTTAACCAGGAAGTTAGTAGATGTTGCACAAGATTGTATTATTACGGAAATAGATTGCGGAACAAGTAAAGGTATTGAAGTAAAATCTATTATCGACGGCGGTGAAGTTATGGTGGCTCTTGCCGATCAAGTTTTAGGGCGTACCGTTGCCATTAATACCTATCATCCAATTACTAACGATTTAATTCTTAGCACGGGCGAGTTGATTAACGAAGCTAAATTAGAAGAAATTGAATCTGCGGGCTTAGATAGGCTCAAGGTTAAATCCGTTTTAACATGTGAAAGTACTACCGGTCTATGTAGTACCTGCTACGGTCGGGATCTTGCTACCGGTTCATTAGTGGCTGAAGGTGAGGCTATCGGTGTAATTGCGGCACAATCGATCGGTGAGCCGGGTACTCAGTTAACTATGAGAACTTTCCATATCGGTGGAGCGTCAACTAAGGGTGCGGAAGTATCTTCCGTAGAAGCTTCTTACGATGCAAAAGCTAAAATCTTAAGCCGTAACGTGGTTATTAATTCTGAAGGACGCAAGATTGTTATGAGTCGTAACTGTGAATTATTGTTACTTGATAGTAACGGTAATGAGAAAGCTCGTCATAAAATACCGTATGGTGCTAGATTGCTGGTTGATGATATGGATATAGTTACTAAAACACAAAAATTGGCTGAGTGGGATCCTTATACCGTGCCGATTATTACCGAAAAATCCGGTAAAGTCTTGTTTAAAGACATGGTAGAGGGAATTTCTATTCGTGACGTAACCGACGAGGCAACGGGTATTGCTAGCAAGGTTGTTATTGAATCAAAGCAATATTCACACGGTGCAGAGTTACGCCCTCGTATTCAATTACTTGATAACAAAGGAGAAGTCATTACGTTATTAAACGGCTTGGAAGCTAGATATTACTTACCGGTCGGGGCAATTTTAAGTGTGGAAGACGGAATGCAGATATCGATAGGCGATATAGTAGCACGTATTCCAAAAGAATCGACTATGACCAAAGATATTACCGGTGGATTGCCGAGAGTTGCCGAGCTGGTAGAAGCAAGACGTCCGAAAGATCATGCCGTGATTGCCGAGATAGACGGCAGAGTTGAATTCGGTAAAGACTATAAGTCCAAAAGGCGTATAGTTATTCACCCGGGTGATAGCTCAACCCCTATTGAATATATGGTACCGAAAGGTAAGCACGTAGTAGTAAATGAAGGCGATTTTGTAAAAAAAGGTGATTTATTAATTGACGGTAATCCGGTATTGCAAGATATCTTAAAAGTAATGGGTGTAGAAATACTTGCTAATTACATAGTAAAAGAAATTCAAGCGGTATACCGCTTGCAAGGTGTAAAAATTGACGATAAGCATATAGAGGTAATAATTCGTCAAATGTTACAAAAAGTAGAAATTACCGATTCCGGCGGAACTACCTTATTAATAGGTGAAAAAATAGACCGTCGTGAATTCACCGAAATAAATGAGAAAGCTATTAAAAACAATCTAAAACCGGCTGAAGCTCAAGCAATATTGCAAGGTATTACTAAAGCTTCGCTGCAAACTAGGTCATTTATTTCTGCTGCTTCGTTCCAAGAAACTACAAGAGTTTTAACCGAAGCGGCTATTGCCGGTAAAGTTGATAAATTGCTTGGATTAAAAGAAAATGTTATTATCGGACGTTTAGTACCGGCAGGAACAGGTTTCTATATGAATAAAATGCGTAAGCTTGCAGCAAAACTTGATCAAGAGAATGCTTCTTAAGTATACTGCAAATATGTTGATGTCATTCTAGTTCAAACTAGGCATTGTTGCGTGGTTTGGGTTTTCTATGTCCATTCCCGCTACCCTTTATGTCATTCCCGCGAAGGCGGGAATCCAGGCTAAAAAGCCTTAGCTTCTAAGGCTTTTTTCTATATAATTGTAAGTTATGTTACATCTTTAGTTTAATTTTTCTGGATTCCCGTTTTCACGGGAATGACATAGAGAACGTTTAACCATCCACGCAACAACGCTTTTCCTACTATTTCACTTCCTCTATTTGCTCGATAGCGTCGCTTGCTTCAACCTCGATAATTTCCGATTTTGAGGAAACAATTTGATAACGCTCTAGCACTTGTGGGGGAGTTTTATTGCCGCCGTCAATACCGAGTTTGTTAATATTTTTAACACGGGTTATAAAATTACGATTAAATGAGCCGGCAAACTTATCGTAATTAGTAACCATATTTTGTAGATTATTGCCGATCTTTTGAGAATAATCAGCTATAGTACCTATTGAACCTAATAACTTCCTGACTTCTTCTATAATAATCTTATAATTTTCTGAGCGACGATGATCGGTAATTTGAAATCTTGCAAATGATAACATATTCATAATCCCGCTAGGACCTACCGGAAATATATTATTTGTCCAAGCTTTTTGCAAAAAATCGGGATCGGCGGCAAGGATTTTCTCAACTGCTTGTTCGGTGGGTAAAAACATTAACGTTATAATATTGTTATAATTTTCTTCTTTACTATGTAAGTTGGCTAAAATATTTTCAGCATAATCTTTATTAGCAAGAGACTTCAAATGATAATTCATAGTCTTGCTAAGATTTGCCGAATTTTGCTCATCTACTAGAAATTTAGAGGCTTTAGCATCGATAACCATTAAGTTACCGGAAGGAAGGAAAATTAATGCATCAGGTCTGAGTCGTGCGTTATCTTGTGTTGTTAAGCCGTATTGAAGGATGAAATCTAAGTTAGGGCGTAAGCCCGATGATTTCAAAATATTCTCTAAGGTAATCTCGGCAAGTAGCCCTGCACCGATCGGAGAAAGCAGCGATTGCTTGATTAAATCAACAGTTCCTTTTGATTGTTCTATATCTTTATTTAGTGCTCCCACCATCGTAATTAATCGCTCAAACTCGCTATTAAATTTTCCGGAAGCGGTAGCAATATTTTTCTCCGAAAGCTCCCTTGCTGCCGTATTTTCCATTTTATGAATTTCGATTAATTGCTTAGATAAATCCTTACCTAAATCAAATAATGCAGCTTTAGCCGATGAAAAGGACTCATTTCTTATTCTTTCAGAATCATTAATAGTCTGCTCTTGATATTCAATTTTACAATTAAGCTGTTCTATTTTTTGTAAATGAGTGATTTTTTCCTGATTAAGCAGCTGGTTACTGTTAGTTAGCTCCAAATTATGATCGGCTAAAAATTTTAACTCAGCTTTTAAGGTTTTAGTTTTGATATAAAACCGAATTAGTAGACCAAAGAAAGTAAAATAACTAATTATTAAGAGTAATAGTAAATAAAGCATGTTTTTTATTTAGTGTTTTATATAAAAAAGAGAAGCGAGACGTCCCTTGGTGTCGGTGTTGTTGCATGGCTCAAATTTTTGATGTCATTCCCGCGAAGGCGGGAATCCAGAAAATATTTAAGTGAATTATATAGTAAATTTTTATATAATTTTGCCTATTTTAAGTGTTTTTTCTGGATTCCCGCCTGCACGGGAATGACATACAGCACTTTTCTCGAGCCACGCAACAATGCCTGTGCCTCCTCACAATGACGAGCTACGTTTTATCCACCCTATCCTCTAGCGGTTCTAAAGGCCGGGCAGGTTTTAATAATTCTGGAGTTAGTATCAGTTTCGTTTTTTTTTCGATATTGGTGAGGAAAAAAAGATGATTATTATGAGGTTGTTGTATAACCGCATATTTATCCCATTCTGGATATTGCCTATCCAAATTTCCTTGAGGATTTTGTGGACCGTAAACCTCTATGCTACCAAATTGGTATTTTTCTAGCGGGAATAACTCATTATCATAAAAAAAATCTTCCGGATATTTATCACGTATAGTTATATTAGTATGTACAAATTTATTATCTTCCTTGTGAAATATAAAAATATCTAGGCAGCTTTTTTTACATATACTGTAAATTTTATTATACTTAATATTATACCCGAGTTTTTCAAACTCCGATAGTATTTTTTGCAGCCTTATTTCATCATTATGCATTATGTCGATATCTAAATCATCATCAAAAGGGATTATACCTTGATGCCTCACCGCTCCGAGTAGAGTACCGCCTTCAATCCAATATGGTATATTGTGTTTGGTTAATATTTCGTGGGTATCTTTCATTAATTGGTAAAGATTAAGTGCTGTGGTTTCACTAATCGCATAACTTTTTACTTGTTCATCGGTAGGCGTAACATACCGCCAATCATGCTCCTTTACATAAATGTAATAAACCCAAAAAGCGAAAATAATAATAATTATTCCTACAAGTTTGGTAGGTAAAGTATTTTTACGTCTATTAAATTTTCTATTGATAAACATAATTTACATTTATTTTATAAAATAATATTAACTACAATTTTACCTTCTTGTAAATAATATTTTATAGATTCTGCTGAGGTTACGCTCTTTAAATCTGCTGTTAAATCAGGTGATAATTCTATACCTTTAACCTCGATTAGACTAATCGGAGCTTTAATTGAAAGATTTTTCTCGGCTTTAAATTTTCGTACTAAATCCAAAATTTCTAATAAGCCTTCTGCCTGTTTTGAATCTATAATATAGTTTAAATTATCATAATTCGGCCACTGACCTTTTTCATGGATAGAGGTGTTTTCACTATATAAAAGCCGGTAAATCTCTTCAGTAATATGAGGTAAAAAAGGTGCAAATAGCTTTAATAAAACTTGCATGACATGATAAAGAGTAAGGATAGCACTATGTTGTCCTATAGGATTTGTATTATCTTCGTTATAACTTCTAGTTTTACTAATTTCTAGGTAATTATCGCAAAATACCGACCAAAAGAATTTTTCTATTAAATGCATGGCATTTGCATATTCATAATTCTGCATCTCAATTGTCGCTTGCTTGATTAACTCTATCAGTTTGTTAATCATCCATTTATCTAAATCATGAGTGATTTTTTCGCTTACTTTTGAAAGATCGTTATTTTTATCTTTTGCATCTAACTTATCAAAATGAATGGAGACGAATTTAGCGGCATTCCATAGTTTATTAATTAATCTTTTGCCGTTTTTCATTACATCTTCAGAATACGAGGTATCAGCTCCAAGCTTTGAGTTTGCCGACCAGTAACGGATTACGTCGGAGCCGTACTGCTCTAACAGCTTTTCAGGTACTAAAACATTGCCTTTTGATTTGGACATTTTACTACGATCTTCAGCTAAACACCAACCGCTAACCATAATGTTTTTCCACGGCAAAGTATTTTGATGCAAATGAGCTTTTAAGATAGTGTAAAATGCCCAAGTTCTAATGATCTCGTGTGCTTGCGGTCTTAAATCCATCGGAAATAATTTAGCATGCTTCTCTTTATCTACAATAAAACTATCCGATATACCATGACTACTAAGCTGCGGTGAAATCGAGCTTGTCGCCCAAGTATCCATTACGTCGTAATCAGGCTCTACTTCTTCTTTGGCATAACCAAGAGGCAAATCCTTTAACGGATCAACGGGCAATTGTGAAATGTCAGCGTATAAAATTCTACCTTCTTCGCCTGCTCGCTTGGAATACCAAACAGGAAATGGAACGCCAAAATAACGCTGGCGGCTTATACACCAATCCCAACCAATAGCATTAATCCAATTCTGTAACCGAATTTTCATGTTTTTAGGATGCCAATTTAATTCATTTGCTCGCTTAAGCAATTCCTCTTTATGGTCTATTGTTCGAACGAACCATTGCGGCACGGTGAGTATTTCAAGTGGTGCACCTGAACGCTCCGCACATTTTACGGTATGAGTAATTTCTACCTGTTTTATAAGTAGATTTTGCTCTTTTAAAATATTAATAATTTTTTCTCGTGCTTCCTTTATTTTCAAGCCGTCTATCTGAATTGAATCATGAGGAAAATCTATAGTACCTTTTTTAGTAATAATAATTTTTAAAGGTAGTTTATGAGTTTTCCACCAAGTAATGTCGGTTTGATCGCCGAAAGTATAGCACATAACAAGCCCGCTGCCTTTACCCGGTTGTACTAAAGGATCGGCAAGCAAAGGCACTTTAACATCAAAAAGCGGTGTTACGGCAAATTGACCTGCTAAATGTTTATATCTCTCATCTTCGGGGTGATAAAATACGGTGACGCACGCCGGTAATAACTCCGGTCTCGTGGTGGCTATAGTAAGCGGTTCACCCTTTTCAGTTTTAAAGTTAATATAATTCATTTGTGAAGTTTTTTCGATGTCTTCAATATCGGCTTGTGCAAGTGCCGTGCCGTCAACAGGATCCCATAAAATAGGTTGGTTATTGCGATAAACTTCGCCTTTTTGTACTAAATCTAAAAAAGACATTTGCGATATTTTTCGAGATAATGGACTAATAGTTTGATATTCTAAATTCCAATCTACCGATAAGGCTATTTGATTAAATAAATCTCTAAATTTTTCTTCTTCGCTTTTAACTACTTCCTTGCAAATTTCAATAAATTCCTGACGATCCATGTGAGATGCTTTAATTTTTTTTTGCTTCTCTACTAAACGTTCCGTCGGGAGTCCGTTATCGTCAAAGCCCATCGGGTAAAAAATATTTTTACCCGTCATACGCTGAAAACGTACGATAAAATCCGTTTGCGTATAGCTATAAACATGTCCGATATGGAGCTGTCCCGAAACGGTCGGCGGCGGAGTGTTTATTACAAACGTTTCTTCTTTAGCTATATTCTCGTCATAAGCATAAATTTGTTTTTCTTGCCAAAATTCTTGCAATTTTTTTTCGCTTTCAGAAAAATTATAATTCTTTGGAAATTCTTTCATCGGTTTTATGGTTACTGAAATGTTATTTTAAAAATGATTATAGCAATCTTTACGATGTTGTATTACTAATATGTTAATAGTTGTATCTATTATTTGATAAATTACTCTATAATCACCAATTCTGAGAGAACGACAGCCTTTTAAGTTGTATCTTAAAGGCTTACCAAATTTTATTGGATCAGATAATAAATTTTTTTCAATAGTTAATTTTATTAAGGAGTTAGTTGATGTCGAAAGTTTAGGAATATCTTTGTATACAACTTGGTCTGAATAGATAAGGTTATACATTGAGCTTATTTCCAAGCATCTGCATGACTAACCCATTTTTTAGTATTGCGTATCCTTTCATCGGCAAGTTTAGCAAATACTTTGTCTTCTTGAAGTTCTAGACCAGTTATAATAAGGTCTCTTGCTACCTTAGATAATGATTCATTATTGACTTTGGCAAAACCTGCAATTTCATTAAAAATTTCTTCGTCTAAAGATACCAATAATCGTTTAGCTGCCATAATATTCTTCCAAAGTTCTTTAATATAAGGTATCATGTTTGATACAAAACATCAATATTTTTGTACAAAAATGCCAACCAAATTCTTTCTTGCTTTGAAGCTGATGAGGATAAACAGCCCTACCGGCTATCTATTAGTATTTTTTCCGGCACTTTATGGGCTATTACTTGCTAAGCCTACAATATTAGAATTAATAAAATTAGTGCCGGTATTTTTCTTGGGTAGTGTAATTACCAGAAGTGCAGGCTGCGTAATTAACGATATATTTGATAAGAATTTTGACAAACATGTTGCTAGAACTAAAGAAAGACCTTTAGCAAACGGATCATTAACCGTTAAAGACGCTTTGATTTTGCTAATTATATTATTAATTTGCTCCTTATTAATTTTATTATCGTTGAATAAGACGGCTATATATATCGGTTTTTTTGCTTTTATGATGATTACGTTATATCCGTTAATGAAGCGTGTTACTCACTTCCCGCAAGTATTTTTAGGATTAACTTTTAATCTCGGCGTATTAATCGGCTATGCTGCGATATTAGATAAGCTCACTATACAAGCCTTTATTATGTATATAGCATGTTGTAGCTGGACAGTAGGTTATGATACAATTTACGGCTTTATGGATTTGGTCGATGATAAAAAAATAGGCATAAAGTCGCTTGCAAGATGGCTAGAAAATAAAAATTATAAGCTTTGGCTATGTAGTTTTTATTTAATCTTTATAACCTTATTCCTTTTAAGTACAATTATAGCCCATTATTCAATTAGTTATATCGCTGTTTTATTGGCTTTAATAATGTTGTTACGGCAAGCGGCAATATTAAATATTAACGATCCCGCTAATTGCCTTGGAATATTTAAAAATAATAATTATGTCGGTTTAATGTTAGTTTTGGCTTTGGCGGTAAATTAAAACCCGTTATTGCAAGCAACAACGCTTCATAGAGCTTTGCTTTTAACTGGTTTAAAGTCTATACATCTAAGCCAAGCTTCCCAGTCACGCCTGCCTAAATCTTTTTCAAACGATAATTGATCATGCTATAAAAAAACGTACAAATCGAATTAAGATGAGATAAAATAAATCTTAGGAGGATTTGCAATGAGTCAAAAAATATACGATAAAGAATTTAAAATTAATGCAGTAAAACTGTATTTAGCAAATAAAGGTAGTAAAAGCATCAATGATATTGCTAAGGATTTAGGGGTTTCACGCTCTGGTTTGGGATATTGGCTTAAGAATTACAAAGGCAAAGGAGAGGCTAGCTTTGTTGGTAGTGGCAATGTAATGAATCAAGAGGTACGAGATTTAAAGAGGGAATTACATCTTGTAAAACAAGAGCGAGATATCCTAAAAAAAGCAGTGGTCATCTTTTCAGCTCCCGCAAACAAAGGTACGAATTTATGAAGAATCATAGTTCTTGTTTTTGTGTAGATCAGATGGCTAAGATTTTAGGGGTTAGTAGAAGTGGTTATTATGATTTTATTAATCACATGCCAAGTAAAAGAGCTGAATATAATGAGGAATTGATAAGTAAGATTAAAACTATTTTTACAGAAAGTTATAAAACTTATGGAAGTCCAAGGATTCATACAGAGTTAAAAGAACAAGGCTTTGTTTGCTCACGCCCTCGAGTAGCAAGGCTAATGCAAGTAAATAGCATTCAAGCAAAAATGTACAGAAAGTTTAAAAAGACTACAAGGCAGTCTGATAAACCTTATCATAACGCGAATAGTGAATTAATGAGAGTATAAAAAAGAATAAGAAAAAGTAGACAGGATAAGGGATCATAGGCTATTTTTTTGGTTTAAAAACTAAAGGAAATAACCTATGAAAACTGATTTTACCTCATTATTTTGTTTTGTCGATGATTTGTTTAAAGAATTTGATAAAAATACTCTAGCAATTAATAGTAGCAAAGCTAAACCTGGTCCGAAAAGTTCTTTAACTAAAAGTGAAGTTTTAACCATATTAATAGGCTATTATCAATCATCATCAGATTGCTTTAAAAATTATTATAAATACACAATTTTACCTATACATTCCAAAGATTTTAAGCTAGTTTGTTATGAGCATTTTAATAAATTGATAGGAGAATATCTGCCTTATCTTACGATTTTACTAAATCATCTATTTGATAAATGCACCGGTACTTCGTTCGTAGATTCAACTTCTATTGCTGTTTGTAAGAATTATCGTATTTATTCACATAAGGTTTTTAATGGCTTAGCTGCTCGAGGAAAAACAACAAAAGGATGGTTTTTTGGACTTAAATTGCATTTGATTATAAACCCGCAAGGCTCTTTAATAAAGGCATCTTTCAGTAGTGGTAATAAAGATGATCGCAAACATTTTTCTTCTAGGATTAAAGATATTTTTGGCAAGGTATTTGGTGATCGTGGTTATATAAGTAAAGAGTTATTTAATGATTTACTTGATAAAAATATTCAGCTTATTACAAGAATTAAGAAAGGTATGAAAAATATCTTAATGCCTCTTAATGATAGAGCACTACTGCTAAAACGAGCTTTAGTTGAAACGGTTATCGGCAAAATAAAATTGCTCAATAAGTTCGAACATTCAAGGCATAGATCAGTCAAAAATGCCTTCTCTCATATGATCGCTTCTCTTATCAATTACCAGTTGCTCCCTACCAAGCCTTCTATCGACACGATACTTAATTCTTCATCTCTTTAATTCGCTATTCGCGTTATCATAGGGGAGAAGATTTGGTTAAACAAAATTTTTCTGCCTCAAGCCCAAATAGCATTTGGGTAGCTGATATAAGTTATATTTCTGTAAATAATAAATGGGCTTATCTTGCTATAGTACTTGACCTGTTCTCACGGAAAGTAGTAGGTATGGCGTTAGAAGAAACTATGAGAACTGATTTGATAATTAAAGCTCTTAACTCTGCTGCATTACAACGTAAACCCTTAAAAGGGCTTATTCATCATTCTGATCTTGGAAGCCAATTTACTAGTTTTGACTTTTATAATGCAACCAAAAAACACGGAATTGTTTTAAGTCATGGAAAGACTGGTGTGTCCTATGATAATGCTGCTATGGAAAGCTTTTTCCACACTCTGAAAACTGAGCTTGTTTATTTTAAAAAATACCAAAGCTTAGAAGAAGCAAAGCTTGATATATTTACTTATATTTTTACTTTTTATAACCAAAAACGGAGGCACTCTACATTAAATTATCAAACTCCAAATGAGTACGAGTTACATTATAAAAAAATTAAAAACGTCTCTCTTTAATTTGTCCGTTTTTTTGTTGCAAGATCAAATTAACTCTCGCCCTTCCCTATAAGCTAAGCATTGCGTTTTACAAGCTTGTTCCAAATTATAACTATAAAACATGGTTTCATGAATTGTTTTCCCGCAAGTAATTACTCCGTGATTACGTAAAAACATTACATAATTTTGTCCAAGGTCATTAACCAGTGCTGCACTTTGATTGTTATTAAGCACTAAAGAACCGTAATTATGATACGAAACTCTTTCATAAAAATGTAATGCCCACTGGCTAATCGGTAATAACCCGTATTGCATCGACGAAACCGCAACACTTGCCGGCGTGTGAAAATGAAATATAGCAGAAATATCAGACCGTGCTTTATATATATTACCGTGAATAAAATAGCCGGTTTTATTATATTGATATTCACTTCCCTCTAAAACTTCCCCTTCTAAGCTAACTTTAAGTAGATTGTCTTGGGTTACTTCCTCAAATCTTAGACCAAAAGGATAAATATAATAAAAATCAGCATTTAAGGGTCTTGCGGATAAGTGAGTATAAGTATGGTCGTCCATAGCTAAATACGCCATTATTCGGTAGGCAGCAGCCAGATTATATTTTATATCGGTCATAAGTTTTTAATTAATGGCTTAATAAGCGAAGCTATACCTTCCGGCAATTTTATAGATGCCTTAAATCCAAGATTTTTTTTAACCTTTTCAGGATTGCTAATAGATTTATAAATGTCTCCCTCTCGTGCGTTTAAATAATTTAGCTTTACTTCATGACCGGCTGCTTGAAATAAAGTTTTTATTAAATAGTTAAGGGTTGTACCGTAGCCAACACCTAAATTATATATTTGCGGTTCAACTGCAATATAATCTTTAGCCAAAGCTAAGCATTTAACAACATCATCGATGAATATAAAATCTCTTTCTTGAGTTCCGTCACCATAAATATTTAGGGGTTTATTATTTTGCAAGTTATTAATAAAAATCGAAATAACTCCCGAATAAGGAGAGTTTGCGTCTTGCCTTTGACCGTAAACATTAAAAAACCTAAATCCTATAGATTTTAAACCATAGCAATGGGCAAAAACACTAGCTTGCAATTCAGAGCTATATTTATCAACCCCGTAAGGCGAAATAAATTTTCCTATATTCCCTTCCGATAAAGGCATCTGCGTTGAATTTCCATACACAGCCGCCGAAGATGCATATATAATCGGTATTTTTCTCTTAGCGGCTTCTAAAAAAACATTAATAGTACCGGTTAAATTAACTTTGTGACAAGCAAGCCAATTATCAATTGACTTTTGCACGGACGGTATGGCTGCTAAATGATAACAAAAATCTATTTTATCAAATGTTTTTTCAAGTATATTAGCATCATTAATATCTCCGACGATTAACTTACATTCTTTTGCAATATTTTCTATTTTTCCTGAAGATAAGTCATCAAATATTGTAATATTATGCCTATCTTTTAAAAGGTAATCGGCAAGATGAGAGCCTATAAAACCGGCTCCACCGGTAATTAAAATATTCATTTATAAAT
The DNA here is from genome assembly GCF_964026385.1 of Rickettsia endosymbiont of Polydrusus tereticollis. Classification (NCBI taxonomy): domain Bacteria; kingdom Pseudomonadati; phylum Pseudomonadota; class Alphaproteobacteria; order Rickettsiales; family Rickettsiaceae; genus Rickettsia; species Rickettsia endosymbiont of Polydrusus tereticollis. The sequence continues at coordinate 256,253 of NZ_OZ032142.1, forward strand.
TTGATTTAAGTTTTTATAATGTTACAATTATAAACACATTTATCTCTTGAATCTAGTAATATTGGACGGTTTATATAAAATATTATATACCTAGAGGATTTATTATAATAGACTAAAGTTAATTGACAGACCTACTGTTTAAGGATATAATCGAGCAAATTATCTTTATTTACGAAGGATGATAAAATAGTTGAGTTTATTAATATTTTATTAACTTATGACAATTAATATTTTGTTTTTATTAGATAGCCTACAAAAAGGCGGGGCGGAAAGAGTAGCATCTAATATAATGAATAACTTATCTTCTAACCCCCAATATAACATAAATCTAATCACTTTTTATGGCGAGAACGAAACATATCAATATGAATTGAATGAAAATGTTAAAGTCACTAAATCAAGTATACAGAACGAAAAAGACCATTTATTAGAGCTTATTGATAATACAAAAATTGAGCTTATTATAAGTATTCTATATATGGACAGGCATATAAATCTTATCTATAAGCATTATCCTGATATTAAATATATTTTCACGGTTCATAGCACATTATTTTATTTTGCTCCATTTTTTGATAAACTTTTAAATATTATTGCAAAAGCTAATATAGTTACGGTTTTAAACACTTATACCTATAAAAGCTGTAGGCTAGCCGGCTTAAATAATATAACTATAATACCGAATCTTAATACTTTTAATACTTATGATATAGAACCTCAATTCTCTAATAATAAAAATTTACTGTGTATCGGTGATTTTATACGAGATATGGGAAGAAATAAACGCTTAGATAGGGTATTGAAAGTTTTTATAGAAGTAAAGCGTAAACATAACGATGCCGTACTGTATGTAATCGGTTTATATAATTTAACATTAAAAATAAATAACAAAACAGAAACATTAGAAGAGTTAATTGAAAAAAATAATTTAGAAATAGGAAAAGATATTATTTTTATAGGAGTGATTTATAACGTATCTTCTTATTACAAAAAATCAGCTGTATATATTATGACTTCAACGTTAGAAGGTATGCCTATGGTACTTTTAGAATCAGGAGCATACGGCTTACCTGTAGTCGCAAATAAAATAAACGGGCTTGAAGATGTTATTCTCGAAGGTCAAAACGGCTTTATAGTAGAGCAAGATGATATAAAAGGGATGGCTGAAAAAACTATTCTTTTACTGCAAGATAGCGAGTTAAGGCTAAAAATGAGCAAAAAAGCAATCGAACTAGCTAAAAGATTTGATAATAATAAAGTAATTTCTCAATGGGAAACTATTATTGATATGGTATTAAATAACGATCAATTAACCATTAACAAATTACTTTACAAAAATATTAATTACACTACGGAAGATTACAAAAATATAGCTCTTGATTCTTTAACAGCTTGTCGTCTAGCAACAAGAGATAATGAAATGTTAATAGATATGTCTTCTTATAACCCTGCTCTTTGTATAGTAATTCACAATCCTATAATCAAAAAAACTTTATTAGGCGTAAAATACATACTTAAAAAGTTACATTTATTAGGTTTATTGAAGAGAATCTTACAATAATCTCAAATATTTTAATTTATGCCTATTCTCCTCGCCTTACTATTAGCTTTATTATTTTTTAATAATTTAACATTTGCAAAAAATATACCGGATGTAGATTTTATGGAATCTATGTCTGGTGGATCAAAGTTAATAAAAGAAAACGTTAAGGAAAGAAATAAATATCTAAATAATGCAGGTATTAATTTAGATACTTTAGAAATAATGGCTAAACATTATTCTTTAAAAGCACCTTCAAAAATGCCCTATAGCAAGGATTTATTAATTCCCAAAATCATACATCAAATATGGATCGGCTCAAAAGATATTCCTCCTCTTTATAAAAATTATACGGAGGAATGTCGTCTTTTACATCCCAATTGGGAGTTTAAATTATGGAAGGACGAAGATATAGCCAAATTAAACATGCAATATAAAAATATATATGATCTTGCTCGTAGCCTAGTACAAAGATCAGATATATTAAGATATGAAATTTTGTTACGATTTGGCGGTGTGTATAGAGATATGGATGTTAAATGCTATCGACCTCTCGATGAAATGAATCATAAATATGATTTTTATGCAGCATTAGAATATGTAGGAGTGATTAATAACGGTTTTATAGCATCAGCACCTAATCATCCTATAATAAAAGAGACTTTAGATCAGATTAATAATAATTTACCTTTAGAATTTATAAAATATGATAACGGAGAACTTTATTTTGCTTCATTTCATAATTTTATAGTAAAAACTTCAATGATTCCTTTAACTGAAGCTTTTAAAAAAATCTCAAATTTTAACGATAAAGCTATAGCCATACCGACCACTTATTTTTTTGGTACTATAAACGGTGATCTCGTGTCTTGGACAAACTCTGTAACCCCTATCCCAAATAATATTTTTAATCTCATAAAAGCAGCTTTAGGAAATCCTCAACCTCATAAATTAGCTTTTGCTAGAGTACCAAAAGAAGCGTTGGTATTTCATAATTATGCTTCTAAATCTGAAATAGGCTATTTACCATTTAATGAAGGGATGGACATATATGATGTAGAACGGGGGCAAGCTTTCCAAAAATTACCTTTAATTGAGCAACATCGGTTAAACATGATGCGAGAAAATTATGAGAAATTTCATACTAAAAATATAGGAGAAATTCCTCAAAAAATAATATTTATCGTATTTAATGAAGAAGAAAAAAAAGAGCTTGATCTTAATATACCAGAATGGGTTATGTTAAACCGTACATTTGAGATTTATATCTGGACAAAAGACAAAATTTTAAAATCTTTCCCATATTTAGCAGCCTATTTTGACAATACTAACTATAATAATGAAGATATACGTTTTTTAGCAGGTTTAGAGATAATTAATAAAGAAGGAGGGCATTACATAGATTTCAAAGCAAAACCAATAGTTCCTATATTTGAACTAGGTAATAAGTTGAAGTTATATACCGGGATACAACCGGTCAATCATCAAAATTTACAAATTTTAGCATCAAATAGGCTTATAGGAGCAGTAGCAAATAGCCCTATTTTATCACAAGCATTAGATAAGTTTTATAAAAAAAATACTTCTATGAGATGGAATTTAATAGATATAATTAGTAAAAAAATGTTTTTATATGGTCCTATATTAGTATTACCTTCATCTTATGTCGGACCAACCGATTATCTTCCCGAAGATACTTACATTACTAAACTAAAAAGAATTTATCGTTATCATAGATCAACAATAAATGATAAGCATGCTTATTATTCAATAATTGATTAAATATATTTCATTTTTTTATATCAAGCTCATTTACAAAAGGTCTATAGATAATTTTATTTTCTTCTGAAAAATCTTTATTAATTATGGAATTTTCAGGGGCTTTCATACATTCTTTTAAATATTTATTATTCAAGTAAGGAGCTAAGGAATAATTTAACATATAACACTGCAAACCATCCTGTTTATTACCAAAATCAAAATTCACTTCTACGCCCTGCTCTAGCAATTTCTTTACTATTTCGCTTTGCTCATTAAAAATTTTTTGAGGCAACGATAATTGTTTTATTCTTAAGGTATTTTTAATTACCGAAAATGATGCAACGGCAAGTAATATCGCAAAAATAAATAATTCTTTTTTACTTTGATTGAATAAGAAAATACTATTTTTTATATATGCACAAGAAATTATACCGAATGCTAGACTATAGCATCCTAAATATCTAAGTAATGAGGCACCTTTAATTGCTTCTGCATAAGTGAAAGTGAAAAAATACAAATATAATCGCCATAAGATAAATATTAGATAACAAATAAAGGTAGCAACTAGCAAAAATTTATATTCTCTTAATAAAGAAGGCTTATATTTACGCACCGAGTACCAAGCTAACCCACCGATAATATATAGTGCGATACTCCCCTCTTTCACTAAAAATTTAAGAAAAAACTTGCCGTAATTAAGTAGTAATAATTTATGCTGCTCATTAAAATTTTCTATAATTGCGACGATATTACTAAAGCTATGCTCTCTTCTACCAAAAAAATCATGAGTATTTTTAAAATAACTCAGCCAAATAAAGCTACATAAAATCGGTAAAGTTAATAATAAGCAATAAAGGATTACATCTTTTTTATTTCTACCGCCCTTATAAAATTTTATATGATGGGATATTATAATTATAGAGGCAAAACTAGCTAGCCATAATCCAACTTCTCTGAAAAAAACAAGCAGCATCACAATCGGTAAGACAAAAAGCATGGCTTTATGTTTGTCTTCTTCAAGTATGTAGATAGCAAATATACAGCCGAACATTAAGCCAATGGTGCTATCGTTATATATTGATCGTAGACCCGTTGTGTAAAGCACGACTATAGCCAGCATTACAGCAATAAAAAAAATCGTTTGCCAAAATTTTCGATTTGCCATTAATGGTGCAAGAAAAATCAAATGCAATAAAAAATGAGCAAATAATACATTACCTTCAGAATAACCTGAAAGTAACAACATAAAATAATGATAAACGGCGCTACCTCTTGGATAGTGAGCGTGGGTAGTTATAATAGAAGAGGCGGAATTTTGATTTTCAAAAAAACCGAAATATAATAATTCTTTAGTAAATACTCCCCAATGGCAAAAATCATCATAGGCATGTAAATACGAGCCGCTTGTATAAATAAAAAATGCAATGATAATTATACTTAATGAGATAATTTCATTAACGTATGGTTTTATATTTTTTAAAAAGTCATCTTTTGAGATTTTGGTACAATAATAAGCAAAATATATTGTACCTAGAAAATAAAATAAATAAGTGGCTGCAGGTAAAAAATTTACCATAGCAGCACAATATAAAAGTGATATTAAAAGGGACGTAACTATCAGAACAGCAAAAATAAATTTTGTTTTTAAGCGGCTAGAAAATAAATATGAAAACCCAAGAATAGTTAATATCGGTATGAGGATCATAAAATTAAACTTGTTACGACAAAATGGTGGTTTAGATAAGAGTTTTCAATATCATCCCCGCAGGGCATTGTTGCCTGGATCGAATTTTTGCAAAGCGTACGGTGTCATTCCGTGGCTACGACCACGGAATCCAGTCTTTTTATTAAGGTTTTTTCTGGATACCGTGGTCAAGCCACGGTATGACACCATACTTGTAATAACCATAATACGGTAAATTATGATCCATGCAACAACGCCTTCCCGCAGAAATGAGAATGTTTTTTTAAGTGTGTCATTGTAAAAAAAATCACCATTTAAATTTTGTTCACAGAGCCTAGTATATTTTCTTATCTGTCTATGGAGTTCTTAACAATAAATATTATAAATTATTAGGAGATGAACTCAAGTTTTAAAATAAAATATACAAAAGAAAAAATAACTCTAGAAATTTTGTAATTTAGGTGATATAAAATTAAGCCATTCTTAGGGATATGCAGTTAAGGGTAAGCGCTTATTTACCTGCATTATGGAGAGGTGGCCGAGTGGCCGAAGGCGACGGTTTGCTAAACCGTTATACGGGTAACCGTATCGGGGGTTCGAATCCCCCTCTCTCCGCCAGTCTGGACAGTTAGCTACTTCTTGGAGTTTATCGAACGGGAAACGTAGAGAGTAATGCACCTTGCAGCCCTTCAGCTCCAGGTTTGCAAATATGAAATTTAAAAATTCACGTTTTTCGGCAATTGTCAAACCCTTAAAAGTTTCATAGGCGTTTGTCATAATATTTATAAAGTCTAAAAGCCTTTTGGAAAGCTTATCGTCTATACCGTCATAACTCTTAATTAATTCGTTTAGCTCACCTTGACGCTCTTTTAATTGTGATTTCTTACGTAAAAACTCCTCTCTTGTTAAAACGGCCGTCAGCTACTAAATCTACTAACAAATCAAGCTTATTTTGTATTTTGGTATGCTCTTCTCTTAATGCCTTTACTTCACCGCTAATTTCGTCAGCTCTGCCTCTATTAATACCTTTTAAATAATCCATAGTTTGCTTTAAAATTTCAGGGTCTTTTATCTTTAATCCTTTTAGTATGTTTTCAACTTGTCCTATTACCTCGTCCTCTCTTACTAACATAGTTTGTTTAGGATTTTCAGGATTCCAGGTACGTAAATATGTCCATTCCCCTACCTTGCCGCTTGGGTATTTCTTTACTCTAGTAGAAGCTGTAATTACTCTACCGGTAATGGCACATTTTAATATACCCCTAAATAAAAATTCTTTACCTCTATATTGAAAAGGTTTTTTATTCCATCTCATCCTAACCGCCTCGCATGCTTTAAATGTTTCTTTTGTAATTAACGGCTCGTGACAATGTGGTAATATATCACCTTTAAAACGCATCTCACCATAATAAAAGGGATTCTGTATTAGCCTATGAATTACCGACTTTGCTATAGGTTGCCCTGCCTTAGCACGTAATCCCCTTTCTTTTGCCTTTATAACTAACTCACCTATAGTATAACTACCTGTTGCGTATTCTTCAAATAATTTTTTTATTAGCGGTGCGCGAACCGGGTCAGGTATTACCAACCCCCTACCTCTTTCATCTCTTGTGTTTAAGTAACCAAAAGGAGCGTATGCAAACCATTCGCCACATACTTCTACTTTATATTTTAAGCCCCTCGTTACTGTTTCACTTAATAAATCTGTATATAATTTAGCATATGATACTCCTGTACCCCACATAAAAAGTTGATGTGCATTTGAATTTTGATCAATAACGTAACCTTCGCTATTAAAATGTAATTCTAATTTACCTTGTTTTACAAGTTTATCTAATATTGGTGTTTCAGTTTGTCTACGCTGTAATCTGTCCACTTTATCTATTATAAGGGCTATAGGTTCTTTTTGTTTTTCTATGAGTTTTATTATTTCCATGAATTGCTTACGATCACCTCTACTTGATGATTCAACAATTTTAAATCTCTCTATAATATTTAGACTTTTCCGTTTACAATACTCTTCTAACCTTGTTTCTTGTGTTTCTAATGAGCAACCGTCTTCTTGATCTCTAGACGATACACGGGATAATATTATTGCCTTAGTTGCTTTGTTGGTCATATTATTTTTCTTCCTCCTTAGTACTTTTATTTTCATAACTTTTTAAGGCGTAATTAAGGATAAAAGTAGCAATACTTAGAAAATCATTTTGTGTAAGTACTGACTCGTAAAGCCTTATATCGTTATAAGATTTTTTATATATTTCTGTATTAATTAGCCCGAGTAAAGATAAAGTACCAAGTACTGAAAAAAGTAGAATGCTAGATGGATAATTTAATAATTGATCTTCAACTAGAACCGTAACAGTTCTTTTAGGTTCAAGGCTTATTTGATTAATTAATTCACGTAACGTAGGATAATTAAGTGAGCCTTTATATTCTACAATTTTTAATATGGTGAAATTCTTTTGCCGGCAGTAGTTAGTGATGAGGCTTTGTCGGCGTTTGTGGCTTATAGAATTGGAAAGAGGCTTAAGAAAAATTATTGCTTTGGAAGCCGGTAATATAAAGTTTGGAGTTGATGAGTTTAATTTAGTAGATTGATTATTTTGATTGGTCATATTGGTTTATCCCCATTAATTTAAGTTGCTTAAATTTTAACCACCAAAGATTTTATCAACCTAAGGTGGTCGGGGAGTTAGAAAAACCGCCTAAGACAGCTATAATAGCTTTTAGGTTTAAAGTTTTCACCTTAGACCCTGAACATAACTATTATCACCCCGACCGTAGGGTCGAGGGTTTATATCATTTATACGGCAGATACTACCGCTTAGGATAGAGGTTTCTAAACCCCAGAATAGTTTTGCAACTACTCCGGTTACGATTTTATACAACTCCCCTTAAAAGTCAACTAGGCTTTATTGTTTTCTATATCTTTTTTTTCTTTCTCCGTCTCTATTCTAATTTGTACTTCAATAACCTTTTGACAAAATCCTACAAAATTCCTTGCTGCCTTTCTTGCCTCTTCTTCGGTTATTGCTCCCTCATAGGCGTCATAAATAGCTGTGACTATATTGTTAAACTTTTCAGCTAAATCTGTTTTATTCATAACTCCCCTTTGTTATATTTTACTAAAACACAGTGCAATAAAGCTAAGCTATCGGCTTCGTTATCATCTACGGGATTAAAACCTTTACTTTTGACTGCATCGATTACGGCGTATTTAGTAGCGTTGCCTTTGCCGGTGATGTGTTTCTTGATAGTACCGACCGGCACCCCTCTATAAGGTATTTGATGAATTTCACAAAAAGCCATTACGTGGGCTACGAAACCGCCGTATTTATGAGCGGCATCTGTTCCCTTGTGACTGCGTACCTGTTCAAAATAAACTTCATCAAACCCCTTGGTAGTGCTTCTAACCCGGATATTGCATGAGATATAGGAGACAAAATCCTCGTAAAGCTGTATAATACTGGTATTTCATTAGAATAATACAAAGGATTTTGTCATGACAAATTGTATAGCATATAGTTACCAGTTTTCCAAAGTAAAAAATCGGACAATAGAGATAAATTTCACTGGAGGTGATATTAGTAGCGATGGAGGTGTGTTGTTATTAAGAGAAGCAGATAAAAGGCTTGGTATAACAGAGGAGCTTGCTAAAATATTTCCTGATAGACGAGATGGTAGTAAAATTACCCATAATATGGCAACAATGCTGAGGCAACGAATTTATGGTATTGCATTAGGTTATGAAGATTTAAATGACCACAATTATCTACGAAAATGTCCTGCTATGCAAACAGCTATGGAAACAATTGATGATATGGCAAGTAGTTCTACCTTATGTCGTATAGAAAACAATGCTGATAGACACTTTGCAATTAAAGTGCATGAACTAATGCTTGATAAATTTATTAAGTCTCATAAAATAGTACCAAAGCAGCTAACCCGGATATTGCATGAAGTGAGATTTAAAGTAAGAAATTGAGTAATTTATAATATTAGCAATGATACTTTTGTAAAAATTTTGCCAAAAAGTGCTTTGAAGCCGTTATTTTCAAATTTTAGATGTAATGCCCCTTACCCCATTTTTTCTAAGCACCGGGAACAGTGCTAATCTAGGTTATTCTAATGCTAATTTCTTCATCACATGATTCCATACCTGTCGGTAAGGATATGATGAAGATAACAAAAACTTAATACGCCTAGTATTACGGATAATTACTACCCCAATTTTTAATAATTTTAAACGTATTGTACCTATTTGTGCTTTTGCTAATGCACTACCTTGTAATAAATTACCTCTGATATATTCTACTAAAGTGTATGCAAGACCCGATAAAATCATTCTGAGCTGATTAGCCCACCATCTATGACAAGAAGTACGATCTGCAAATAATTCTAGTTGTTGCTCTTTTATACGGTTTTCCATATCACCACGACCACAGTAAACTTTGTCGTATAAATCTTCAGGTTTATCTGATAAATTAGTTACTATATACCTTGGATTTTCTCCAAGCATTGTCATTTCTGCCTTACCAATTATTCTACGTTCATGACTCCAACTACCAGCCTTATATGGAAACTCACTAAAAAGACGTTGCTTTTCTTGGGTTATAATAAATGCTGCTTTTGACTTCTCCATTGTAGGTTTCAGTAACTCATTTAGTCTGTTATTTTGGGGCATTCCTACAATATATTTTATATTATGAATATCACACCAATCAAACATCTGATGACGACAAAATCCACTATCACCACGAAAAATAATCTTTACCTCTGGCCAAGCTTGGCGAAAACGTTTTACTAACAATGATAATATTGCCCAAGAATGTTTTGCTTGATCCTGCTTTGACGTCCTAAGATAACTAACTAACAGATGCTTTCCACAAAAAACATACAAAGGTAAAAAGCAATTATGACCGTAATAACCATGATAAAACTTACCTTCCTGTTGCCCATGAATTTCATCATCCGTAGCATCAAAATCAAGTATTAGCTGCTTTGGTACTATTTTATGAGACTTAATAAATTTATCAAGCATTAGTTCATGCACTTTAATTGCAAAGTGTCTATCAGCATTGTTTTCTATACGACATAAGGTAGAACTACTTGCCATATCATCAATTGTTTCCATAGCTGTTTGCATAGCAGGACATTTTCGTAGATAATTGTGGTCATTTAAATCTTCATAACCTAATGCAATACCATAAATTCGTTGCCTCAGCATTGTTGCCATATTATGGGTAATTTTACTACCATCTCGTCTATCAGGAAATATTTTAGCAAGCTCCTCTGTTATACCAAGCCTTTTATCTGCTTCTCTTAATAACAACACACCTCCATCGCTACTAATATCACCTCCAGTGAAATTTATCTCTATTGTCCGATTTTTTACTTTGGAAAACTGGTAACTATATGCTATACAATTTGTCATGACAAAATCCTTTGTATTATTCTAATGAAATACCAGTATTATACAGCTTTACGAGGATTTTGTCTCCTATATCTCATGCAATATCCGGGCTAATACTTGATTTTGATGCTACGGATGATGAAATTCATGGGCAACAGGAAGGTAAGTTTTATCATGGTTATTACGGTCATAATTGCTTTTTACCTTTGTATGTTTTTTGTGGAAAGCATCTGTTAGTTAGTTATCTTAGGACGTCAAAGCAGGATCAAGCAAAACATTCTTGGGCAATATTATCATTGTTAGTAAAACGTTTTCGCCAAGCTTGGCCAGAGGTAAAGATTATTTTTCGTGGTGATAGTGGATTTTGTCGTCATCAGATGTTTGATTGGTGTGATATTCATAATATAAAATATATTGTAGGAATGCCCCAAAATAACAGACTAAATGAGTTACTGAAACCTACAATGGAGAAGTCAAAAGCAGCATTTATTATAACCCAAGAAAAGCAACGTCTTTTTAGTGAGTTTCCATATAAGGCTGGTAGTTGGAGTCATGAACGTAGAATAATTGGTAAGGCAGAAATGACAATGCTTGGAGAAAATCCAAGGTATATAGTAACTAATTTATCAGATAAACCTGAAGATTTATACGACAAAGTTTACTGTGGTCGTGGTGATATGGAAAACCGTATAAAAGAGCAACAACTAGAATTATTTGCAGATCGTACTTCTTGTCATAGATGGTGGGCTAATCAGCTCAGAATGATTTTATCGGGTCTTGCATACACTTTAGTAGAATATATCAGAGGTAATTTATTACAAGGTAGTGCATTAGCAAAAGCACAAATAGGTACAATACGTTTAAAATTATTAAAAATTGGGGTAGTAATTATCCGTAATACTAGGCGTATTAAGTTTTTGTTATCTTCATCATATCCTTACCGACAGGTATGGAATCATGTGATGAAGAAATTAGCATTAGAATAACCTAGATTAGCACTGTTCCCGGTGCTTAGAAAAAATGGGGTAAGGGGCATTACATCTAAAATTTGAAAATAACGGCTTCAAAGCACTTTTTGGCAAAATTTTTACAAAAGTATCATTGCTAATATTATAAATTACTCAATTTCTTACTTTAAATCTCACTTCATGCAATATCCGGGCTAAGTTCTGAAAGCCATCGTTGCAATCGTACAAATACCATCCCGCCACCTTCAAATTTATCCATTTTAAAGTTTTCCGTACCCGAGGTAATGCTGCCGTTATTGTAGTGTAAAGCCCAGCCTGTTATAGTGCCGAGGTCTAGGGCTAATATTGTTTTGTGGTTCTTTGGGTTATTCATTTTTCTATCCTTAATGCTTGATAAAGCTTTTTTAATAATTGTTTTAATAATTCTCCAGTTGAATTTTCTGAAACAAAATCATAAAAATCATTTGGAGTTACGAGTCCTGAAGTAGCTATATAAATTCTTTTCATAATTGCTACTCTAGGGATTGTTTTCTCATGCAAATATTTATGAATGTACGATTGCGAAACTCCAATTGATTCAGCCATTTTGCTTGGTGATGTTCCTGTTATATACATCCATTCCTCTAATTTCATAAATATACCTTTGCTTAAATTATAAATTGCAGAGATAAAATATTTTTCAAGGTACGTGTTTTACAAGCTTTAATATGAGCTAGAATTGAATATTTACACGTGTCTACAACTTAAATTTATGATGTTGACCAAGTTATAACTATGGCACAGGTAAAAACCGAAAAAGGGGAATCTCGGAGTTTCATCAATCACACTTTAAACCCTTACGGCTACCCTGCTAAAGATCGGTCGGGGAAGCTGGAAATGATCGAGCCGCCGCATCTGGGTAATTTAATGAACCAAATCAAATCAACAACAAAATCAAAAAAAGGGGAATAATATTATGAGTTATTACGATTTTAATACTGCAATTAATCAATCATGGTTTGACCTAATCCCAAGGGGTGATCATGCTATAAAAAAACGTACAAATCGAATTAAGATGAGATAAAATAAATCTTAGGAGGATTTGCAATGAGTCAAAAAATATACGATAAAGAATTTAAAATTAATGCAGTAAAACTGTATTTAGCAAATAAAGGTAGTAAAAGCATCAATGATATTGCTAAGGATTTAGGGGTTTCACGCTCTGGTTTGGGATATTGGCTTAAGAATTACAAAGGCAAAGGAGAGGCTAGCTTTGTTGGTAGTGGCAATGTAATGAATCAAGAGGTACGAGATTTAAAGAGGGAATTACATCTTGTAAAACAAGAGCGAGATATCCTAAAAAAAGCAGTGGTCATCTTTTCAGCTCCCGCAAACAAAGGTACGAATTTATGAAGAATCATAGTTCTTGTTTTTGTGTAGATCAGATGGCTAAGATTTTAGGGGTTAGTAGAAGTGGTTATTATGATTTTATTAATCACATGCCAAGTAAAAGAGCTGAATATAATGAGGAATTGATAAGTAAGATTAAAACTATTTTTACAGAAAGTTATAAAACTTATGGAAGTCCAAGGATTCATACAGAGTTAAAAGAACAAGGCTTTGTTTGCTCACGCCCTCGAGTAGCAAGGCTAATGCAAGTAAATAGCATTCAAGCAAAAATGTACAGAAAGTTTAAAAAGACTACAAGGCAGTCTGATAAACCTTATCATAGGGGAGAAGATTTGGTTAAACAAAATTTTTCTGCCTCAAGCCCAAATAGCATTTGGGTAGCTGATATAAGTTATATTTCTGTAAATAATAAATGGGCTTATCTTGCTATAGTACTTGACCTGTTCTCACGGAAAGTAGTAGGTATGGCGTTAGAAGAAACTATGAGAACTGATTTGATAATTAAAGCTCTTAACTCTGCTGCATTACAACGTAAACCCTTAAAAGGGCTTATTCATCATTCTGATCTTGGAAGCCAATTTACTAGTTTTGACTTTTATAATGCAACCAAAAAACACGGAATTGTTTTAAGTCATGGAAAGACTGGTGTGTCCTATGATAATGCTGCTATGGAAAGCTTTTTCCACACTCTGAAAACTGAGCTTGTTTATTTTAAAAAATACCAAAGCTTAGAAGAAGCAAAGCTTGATATATTTACTTATATTTTTACTTTTTATAACCAAAAACGGAGGCACTCTACATTAAATTATCAAACTCCAAATGAGTACGAGTTACATTATAAAAAAATTAAAAACGTCTCTCTTTAATTTGTCCGTTTTTTTGTTGCAAGATCAGCCTTATAGTTCTACAAGTTCCTCTTACGTGAGCCGAGAGGAGCAAATTGATGACTGATAATACTAAGCTAGATAAACCGCAAACTAACAATATTGTACCGGAAATAGCAAAGTTAAGTAAGAAAAATAAAATATTGTTAATACATAAGATAGCGATTGGTTTAGGTCTTACTTTGTTCTTATTAGTTGGTGGTTATATCTTTTATTTTAAGACTAAGGACGAAAAAAGCAGTAGCACCATAGATAAAGCTAAGTCTGAATCAGAAATTATAAAAAAAGAATTTTCCTTTAAAAAAGAAAAGCAGGAAGAAGTAAAAGAGCCTGTAGCACAGATTGCAGAGCGTAATTTTAACGTCAAGGATGAAGATAAGTCGTTAACTACTGCAAAGCCTACATTTAAAAAATACAAATCAATTCCTTTAAAATCTGATGAAACTACTGAGGTTTCTGATTCCCCTAATAAGGAAGTACAAAGTAATGATGCGGATAGTGCCGTTATAGCCGAGAGAATCAAAATTGATCCTAACTTTTTAATTCCCGAAAGTACTTATATATCTTGTAGCTTGATGATAAAATTTGTGTCTGATGTGACGGGACGTATTACATGTATTATTGCAGAAGACGTATATAGTGCCAATGGCTCGGTCAAATTAATTGAAAAAGGTACAAAAGCAATTGGAATTCCAGGCGGCACTTTAGAGCAAGGAAAAGGAAGAATGCTTGTTATTTGGACGAAATTAATCACTCCAGACTTTAAACGTATAAAGCTTATAGATACGCAGGTTGTCGGGCAACTTGGCGAGGCAGGTATTGATGGATGGATTGACTCACATTTTCGGCAGCGTTTCGGCGGTGCTTTAATGCTTAGCGTTGTAAGAGATGCATTAAAGATTGCCGCAGAGCGGCAACAGAAGAAAAACAATAACACTGTAAATATAAATAATATAGATAATACAAAAGATACTTTTGTAACAATAGTAGAGAAAATGCTTGATAACAGCATTAATATAGCTCCGACTATGTATAAAAATCAAGGGGACATAATCGGCATCCTTGTAGGCAAAGACATTGACTTTTCTAAGGTTTATAAATTAAAGATGTGCAAGTGACTATTACTAATATTTCATTACATTATTTTGCCGAGAAGTTGTTTCAGCCTTTTCTTGATCAAAAAGAAATAACTGAAATAGCAATTAATCGACCAGGGGAAGTTTGGTACGAACAGCACGGCATTTGGCAAAAAAATGATAATGCTAATATTACTAATAAATTACTTAAATCTTTTGCTATATCGCTTGCATCATTTAATGAAACAGCAATAGATGATTGCCAGCCGATCTTATCGGGAACGCTTGAAACAGGGGAGCGTATACAGGTTGTTTTACCTTCTGCAGTAGAGAAAAATACTATTTCTGTTACGCTGCGTAAACCATCAAAAAATATATTAAGTCACGAGTCTTACATAGAAAACGATTTTTATAGTAAAATCGTTGCAGCGAAGGTAGTAGACCAAGAAAAACAGGAATTAATCAGTTTGTATTCACAAAAACAAATATCTTTGTTTATGGAGCGTGCCGTAGAATTTGGTAAAACGATAGTCTTTGCAGGTGCAACAGGTTCAGGGAAAACAAGCTATATGAAGACCTTAATAGAATATATCCCTCTTAATTGCCGATTAATTACTATTGAAGATACTTCTGAAGTAAAATTTTATAAACATAAGAATTATGTACATCTTTTTTTTCCTTCCGAAGCTGCAAATGATCCGCAGGCAGTTATTACCTCTGCCAGTTTATTAAAAGCCTGTTTCCGAATGAAGCCTGACAGAATTTTATTATCGGAAATTCGAGGCGGTGAAACTTGGGACTTCGTTAAAGTAGTTAATTCTGGACACGGCGGTAGTATGACCTCAATACATGCTGGTTCTATTAGTGAAGCATTAGAAGGTATTATTACTCGTTGTTATCAGAATCTAGAGTGTCAAAATCTTAGCTATTCGGTTATTAAAAATATTGTACTATCTAGTATTGATATAGTTTGCCATATTAATTGTAGCGGAGGAAAAAGATATTTAAGCGAGATATATTATAAAGACACGGAACTTGCAAAATTAAAAGCGGAATTATGAAATTCTTTAACAAAGGACAAATGATATTTACGTTTATTTGCATGCTTATTTTAGCATTTCTAGCAGCCAATTTTTTTGTTTATTATTTGCACGAAATACCTATAAAAGCAATCATTAATAACTGGGATTTTTTCAAGATTTTTGAGATTATTTTTGAGAATTACGTACCAGATAATATTAAACAACAAGGATATAAAGCTTTGCTTATCGGTTTTGGCATATCTTTAATAATACCGTTACTTGGCTTAATGGCTATTAATAGGCTACCTAAGGAAACCTTATACGGCGATGCTAAGTTTGCCACTCTTAAAGACATTTTAAATTCAAAAGCTGTTAGCTATGGCAACGAAAAAGGCAGGGGAATAATTGTCGGTAAATTCAGAGGTAAGTTAATTCGTTATACAAAACCTGATTTTGTTTCACTCGGTGCAGGTACTAGGTCAGGCAAAGGGGCGGGGGTAGTGATTCCTAACTTACTCGAATGGCAAGAATCCCTTATTATACTCGATATTAAGCAAGAATGCTATAATATCACCAGCAAATATAGGCAAGACGTCTTAAAGCAAGAAGTATTTTTGTTTAACCCTTTTAGCTTTAATACTCATCAATTTAATCCTTTTTACTACATTAACTTAGATGAAACTGAAGGCAGTACTGACTTAATGGGGATGGCTGAAATTATTTATCCAACAGATAACGTTACTGGTGCAGAAAAGCACTTTAATAATTCTGCACAAAGCCTTTTTATTGCTCTTGCAAAAACTCTTTGGATACTTCTTCAAAAGAATCTTATATTTTTACAGGAACATAATATTGCTAATATCTTCTCTATCGGTAATTTATTTGTTTTGTACAACACCGTACTTATGAATGATTTAACAGAAATTTTAGAAGAAAATTTAAGTCTGAAGAAGCTAAATGCCCTACAAATCGAACTTGCTAAGGATGGCTTAGCAAAAATTAGAAGCTTCATGCTTCTTGGTGATGAAGGAAAAGCGAGCGTCATGGCTACTTTTGAAAAGCAACTAAAGCTTTTTGCTCTGTCCGTAGTAAAAAATGCCACTGACGACAATAGCTTTGATTTTCGAGACTCAAGACGTAAAAAAATGACTATCTACTTAAGTATTGCACCGAAAGATTTAAAAATAGCTTCACTGATTTTGAATTTATTTTTTAACTGTGCAATTAAAATTAACCTTAGTGAAAACCCTGACTTTATACCGGAGCTTAAATATTCGCTGCTATTAATACTTGATGAATTTCCGGCAATAGGCAATATACCTTACATAAAAGAAGCCGCAGGATATATTGCAGGCTATAAAATACAATTGCTAACTATCTTTCAAAACGTATCGCAGCTTAACGAAATCTACGAAGATCAAGGGCGTAAAACCTTACTTGCTAACCATTCGTGTAAAATAGTCTTTGCACCAAATGAGCAAGACGATGCCGAATATTTTTCAAAAGAAATAGCCTATACTACTACTAAATCTACTTCAGAAAGCAGGAATACTAACCAAACTTACGTATCGCAAGGCAAATCTAAAAGTGAAGCAAAACGGGCTTTAATGCTACCGCAAGAATTAAAACAGCTGCCTTTTGAACAAGAAATAATATTACTAAATGGTGAAAATCCAATTAGATGCGAGAAAGCTTTATATTATAATGATCGCTTCTTTATGGACAAGTTAATTTCTTTATCTTCTACTTTACAGCTATATACAAATAAAAAAAAGCTACCTACTAAAGAACAGCTAGCCATTGCACTTAACAAAGGTGAGCTAGCTATTAACTTTAAATAAAGTAAATCCTTATGAAAAATATTCTTATGCTTTTACTTAGTATAGTTACTATTTCAGCATGCTCTGCACCTAAGCCGACAAAGATTTCTTTCACAAGGAATATAAAGCCTGTGAACTTTAATGATAATATTACTATAAGTAATATTATCATTAAATCTTCACAGGTTCAAAGCTGTTGGAATAAACAATTTGCATATTCAATTAATGAACATCAAGCACATCCCCCTCAATTCTTTTACGCTATTGCACATGCTGATAGGATTATTGCACACATACAAGCACCTTTTATAGAGTTTGTTTTTTTAAAGGTACAGTCTCAATTAAGAAGTTATGGAACTACTGCTTTAATTGAGTTATCGATAGCAGAAGATAATAACCAAAATCCACAAGTAATTTTGGAATGTGTGAAAAACTAAATAACAAGCTTCATTCCTCACATTATTTTATCTCATTTTAACTTAATTTTTCTAAAATCTTCTTAAGATTTTTATCAATTTCATCTAAGTAAAATGTTTTAGCCCGGATATTGCATGAGATATAGGAGACAAAATCCTCGTAAAGCTGTATAATACTGGTATTTCATTAGAATAATACAAAGGATTTTGTCATGACAAATTGTATAGCATATAGTTACCAGTTTTCCAAAGTAAAAAATCGGACAATAGAGATAAATTTCACTGGAGGTGATATTAGTAGCGATGGAGGTGTGTTGTTATTAAGAGAAGCAGATAAAAGGCTTGGTATAACAGAGGAGCTTGCTAAAATATTTCCTGATAGACGAGATGGTAGTAAAATTACCCATAATATGGCAACAATGCTGAGGCAACGAATTTATGGTATTGCATTAGGTTATGAAGATTTAAATGACCACAATTATCTACGAAAATGTCCTGCTATGCAAACTATAATGGTACCCAAAAACTAGACAAGAAAATAGAGAAAAGTAGGTATAATATCTCCTAGGAAAAGGAGCAAAAAATGAAAAAACAAGTTAAAAAATATAGTGCAGAAGAAAAAGCAAAAATAGCAATTGAAGCAATATCTGGAGAAATGACTATAGCTCAAATTACCAGCAAATATGGTGTTCACGCTAATCAGATTTATAAATGGAAGAAAGAAGCTTTAGATTTTATGGTTTCTGGATTTAAATCGAAATCTAAACAACAAGATACCGGCCAAGAAGATTTAATTAAATCATTATTTGAGCAAATAGGCCAGTTAACAGTTGAAAGAGACTGGCTTAAAAAAAAATCTAGTATCTTTGGATTTAGAGGTTAGGAAAAAAATGATAAGTTATGCTTCAAATTTAACCATAGCAAGACAATGCAAACTTTTAGATTTAAACCGCTCAAGTTACTACTACCGAGCTAGGAATACCTTAGATGATAAGGAGTATAGAGTACTGAACAGAATTGATGAGATTTTTACAGAGCATCCCTATTATGGTACTAGAAGAATGTCTCATGTCCTAAAATCCGAAGGGTTAAATGTTAGTCGTAAGATGATAAGAAAATATTATAAAATACTTGGTATTGAAGCAGTATACCCAAAGATTAATTTAAGCCGTAGGAATCAGGCTCATAAAGTATACCCATATCTATTAAATAATATAGAGGTGGTTTGCTCCAATCAAGTTTACTGTGCAGATATTACTTACATAAGATTAAAGCAAGGTTTTGTATATTTGGTTGCTATAATGGATTGGTATAGTCGTTATATTTTGAGTTGGCGGGTGTCGATTAGTTTAGAAAATGATTTTTGTATTGAAGCTCTAAATGAAGCAATATCTATACATGGCAAGCCTGACATTTTTAATACGGATCAAGGAGTACAATTTACATCAAAAGATTTTACTCAAATACTTGAGCAACAAGGCATAGCTATTAGTATGGACGGCAAAGGCAGAGCCTTAGATAATGTATTTATTGAACGTTTTTGGCGATCTTTGAAACAAGAGAAGATTTATCGTTTTGATCTTGAAACAGTACGTGAAGCAAAGATAGCTATCAGAGATTATATAGAATTTTATAATCAGCAAAGACCTCATCAATCGCTTGAATATAAGACACCTGAAATGATACATTTTGCAGAAAAACTAGAAAATTATCAAGAGGCTATATGACATAGAAAATGCAAACTTTACTTTGAAAAACCAATACATTAATACAGGAGAATTACACCTCTAAAATTTAAAAAATTTGTCTAGACAAAGGGTACCACCTCACATTCTTGGGCAATATTATCATTGTTAGTAAAACGTTTTCGCCAAGCTTGGCCAGAGGTAAAGATTATTTTTCGTGGTGATAGTGGATTTTGTCGTCATCAGATGTTTGATTGGTGTGATATTCATAATATAAAATATATTGTAGGAATGCCCCAAAATAACAGACTAAATGAGTTACTGAAACCTACAATGGAGAAGTCAAAAGCAGCATTTATTATAACCCAAGAAAAGCAACGTCTTTTTAGTGAGTTTCCATATAAGGCTGGTAGTTGGAGTCATGAACGTAGAATAATTGGTAAGGCAGAAATGACAATGCTTGGAGAAAATCCAAGGTATATAGTAACTAATTTATCAGATAAACCTGAAGATTTATACGACAAAGTTTACTGTGGTCGTGGTGATATGGAAAACCGTATAAAAGAGCAACAACTAGAATTATTTGCAGATCGTACTTCTTGTCATAGATGGTGGGCTAATCAGCTCAGAATGATTTTATCGGGTCTTGCATACACTTTAGTAGAATATATCAGAGGTAATTTATTACAAGGTAGTGCATTAGCAAAAGCACAAATAGGTACAATACGTTTAAAATTATTAAAAATTGGGGTAGTAATTATCCGTAATACTAGGCGTATTAAGTTTTTGTTATCTTCATCATATCCTTACCGACAGGTATGGAATCATGTGATGAAGAAATTAGCATTAGAATAACCTAGATTAGCACTGTTCCCGGTGCTTAGAAAAAATGGGGTAAGGGGCATTACATCTAAAATTTGAAAATAACGGCTTCAAAGCACTTTTTGGCAAAATTTTTACAAAAGTATCATTGCTAATATTATAAATTACTCAATTTCTTACTTTAAATCTCACTTCATGCAATATCCGGGTTAGTTAGGGTTTTGAATTGTAAATTATTATTTATTTCATCGACTATTAAATAAGTTTTCTTTGAGTACTGTAAAGATTTCAATATTAAGGCAAATTGAACAAAAACTAACAGTAATATTATAGTATAATATGTCATATATATATTTAACCTCATAATAATTTTATAAATTTCACAATACTTTGATCAGAAACAAACGTAATAAAAAAAGATAATTGTTTAAGAAATAACAATAATGTAAAAAATAAATTAATAGAAAAATGAAGCTCTGCTTTATTTTGGATCATATTTAAATGTCGTTGATTTTGTATATGAAGTTTTTGAAAGCTATCCGCAATTTCACTTCGCATAGCTATATTAAAACCTGATACATGACCTAATTTACTTTTTATATCTTTTATACCTTGCAGCTGTTGTTCTTCAGATGATGAATTATTTTTGTTATCATCAGACATAATTTTCCCTCGTACCTAAAAGGCTAATAACTAAAAGCGTGTAGAAAAAGCAGTTGTTATTAGTTATTGTGTCCAATAATAATGTAAGGTAATAAAGAAAATAGAGTTGATTTTAGTAGGGTAATTATATATTGTCATAGGATAGCCTTTGATTAAGGGTTATTGGTTTTTGAGTCGGTAAATACTGAATTTGCAAGATGCTATATTTACCGATTCAACTAAATTTAAAAAATAAAACATATTAAGCTCTTTGTTTGCTGCTCAGCCTAAAACTTTACTCTTTTATTTTTTCAGAACTTAAAAGTAAAGCTTCAAGCCTAGTAATCAACGAGCTTAATATCAATTACAATATTCACTTTATTGTAATTATTTAATCATGTCAAGGAAAAACGCAGCTCCTGCGTTTTTATTTTATTTGTGTGGTTTCATGACACTTGTTAATAATATACAAATCTTTTTAATAGGAAAATTAAAAGAATATAATTTAAAAAGAAAAGATTTTGCTAAAAAAATCGGTATTTCTTATACTGCTGTTAATCAGCTTATTAATGCACAAAGACTAAATCCTGACATCGCAACAATATTAAAGATTGCTAAATGCTGTAATTGTACCATTGATAAAGTTATAGGAAGAAAAATTAAAAAAGATTCTAATAAAGTTAGAAACAATGCCCCCGCAGAATCAGAAAAATATAAATTTAATGATATATCTTTAGAAGAAGCATTATTAAATTTAAAAAATTTTATTAATAAAAAATTAAAAGAGGAAAACCTTAAACCTAAAGAATTAAGCAGAAAAATAGGATTTAGTGAAAGCCCTATTGTTGAATTTATTAATAATACTACTAAAAGCTTAAGCACTGAAGTTATACTTGCACTTGCCAATTATTTCAAAGTTTCGATTGACGAAATGATAGGCAGAATTCCACCTTCAAACCAAGAACCACAAACCTTAGAAAAAGATAAGATTACTAATTAGTTTTGTATAATTCTATGATTAAATTACCTTGTACTTGGCGTAAGGGTCATAGATATTATAAAGTGCATCTACAATCAAACTTCTTCGGCTCAACTAGCATAATCTGCTCTTGGGGTTCTGTTTGTAATAATCTTGGTAATTGTAAAATTATTATTTGGGGTTTTCCACAGGAAAGGACAATTTTTCTCGCAAGAGGTAGACGCTGCCTTAAAACGTATTATCAGAATTAGACAATATAGAGGTTATAACGTCTCTTCTACTTTTAATTAAAGTATGCTACGAAAGTAAGGTGCTGGGAATTAAGCTCCGCCATTAATATAACGACTTTCCACTAATACTTCTTATTTTAAAAAATAATTATAATAGCAGATTCCCAGCATAAAATAAGAATTTACACTTGGATTTGTTTATATTAATGGTAAGCTTAAATACCATTAGAGAAATTAAACCATAAAGAAAATTATTAATTAGTCAAGGTTTTCAATTTACATTTGAAACTAATTAGTTAAATCATTTATTCTTTATATACTCCTGATAAAGAAGCTTGTATAATGTTTATTTTATAATGGGAAATAACATTATGTCTAAAAAGAACAAGCCTAAACATGACGAAATTATACGAAGTGCTTTTGAAAATCCTATAGTAGCCAAAGAATTTTTTGAAACTTACTTGCCTCCTCATATCAAAACTTTATTTTCTTTTGAAACTCTTAAAATGGAAAAAGATAGTTTTGTAGAGCGTAACCTTAGGAAATCCATATTAGATATTTTATTTTCTGCTAAATTTGATGGTGAGGATGGTTACTTATTTTTATTGCTGGAACACCAAAGTACCCCCGACCATTATATGGCTTTTCGCTTATTTAAGTATATGTTAAACATTGCTGAATATCATATGAAAGTAACTAAAAGTAAGCAATTTCCTTTTATTTACCCCGTCGTCTTCTATAATGGTCAAGAAAAATATAATGCTCCTCTTAATTTATGGGAATTATTTAATAGTAGTGAACTTGTAAAAAATACTTGGATTAATGATTATCAATTAATCAATGTTCACGATATCCCTGATGAAAAATTAAAAGAAAAAGCTTGGTCTGGGATATTGCAATTTTTTATGAAGCATATACACGAACGAAATTTGTTAAAGAGATGGCAAGAAATAGCTGACCTTTTACCTGAATTTATCAAAGTTAATATTGGTATTGGTTATATGGAACTAATTTTTTCCTACACCTTGAATAAGATAGGGGAAAATGATAAAATAGAACTAGAAGAAATGTTAAAATCACATCTAAACCCTGAATTAGGAGAAAAACTTATGACTAGCTTAGCACACCGTTGGGAACAACAAGGCGAAGAAAAAGGTAGAAAAAAAGAAAAAATTATTATAGCCAAAAATTTAATCAAAGCTGGTTTAAAAACTGATTTAATAATTACCTCAACTGGCTTAAAAAAAGAAGAGATTGAAAAACTAAAACAATTTTAAAAGGATATACTTTATGTTGTCAGCAGAATCAATTTATTATTCATTGTCTTTTAATAAGCACCATTCAGCAAAACCACTTTATAAATTATTTTCTAATAAGGACCAGTGAGTCAGTCATATAATTTGTGTAAGTTAAAAAAAAACAGATAAAGAATTACTGTAAAAAATAACAACTTAAATAAAGGAAAATATGGCTAAAAAATTAGAACAATGATCTTGCAACAAAAAAACGGACAAATTAAAGAGAGACATTTTTAATTTTTTTATAATGTAACTCGTACTCATTTGGAGTTTGATAATTTAATGTAGAGTGCCTCCGTTTTTGGTTATAAAAAGTAAAAATATAAGTAAATATATCAAGCTTTGCTTCTTCTAAGCTTTGGTATTTTTTAAAATAAACAAGCTCAGTTTTCAGAGTGTGGAAAAAGCTTTCCATAGCAGCATTATCATAGGACACACCAGTCTTTCCATGACTTAAAACAATTCCGTGTTTTTTGGTTGCATTATAAAAGTCAAAACTAGTAAATTGGCTTCCAAGATCAGAATGATGAATAAGCCCTTTTAAGGGTTTACGTTGTAATGCAGCAGAGTTAAGAGCTTTAATTATCAAATCAGTTCTCATAGTTTCTTCTAACGCCATACCTACTACTTTCCGTGAGAACAGGTCAAGTACTATAGCAAGATAAGCCCATTTATTATTTACAGAAATATAACTTATATCAGCTACCCAAATGCTATTTGGGCTTGAGGCAGAAAAATTTTGTTTAACCAAATCTTCTCCCCTATGATAAGGTTTATCAGACTGCCTTGTAGTCTTTTTAAACTTTCTGTACATTTTTGCTTGAATGCTATTTACTTGCATTAGCCTTGCTACTCGAGGGCGTGAGCAAACAAAGCCTTGTTCTTTTAACTCTGTATGAATCCTTGGACTTCCATAAGTTTTATAACTTTCTGTAAAAATAGTTTTAATCTTACTTATCAATTCCTCATTATATTCAGCTCTTTTACTTGGCATGTGATTAATAAAATCATAATAACCACTTCTACTAACCCCTAAAATCTTAGCCATCTGATCTACACAAAAACAAGAACTATGATTCTTCATATCAGCAATACGAGGTATATATGAAATTAACCCGGATATTGCATGAAGTGAGATTTAAAGTAAGAAATTGAGTAATTTATAATATTAGCAATGATACTTTTGTAAAAATTTTGCCAAAAAGTGCTTTGAAGCCGTTATTTTCAAATTTTAGATGTAATGCCCCTTACCCCATTTTTTCTAAGCACCGGGAACAGTGCTAATCTAGGTTATTCTAATGCTAATTTCTTCATCACATGATTCCATACCTGTCGGTAAGGATATGATGAAGATAACAAAAACTTAATACGCCTAGTATTACGGATAATTACTACCCCAATTTTTAATAATTTTAAACGTATTGTACCTATTTGTGCTTTTGCTAATGCACTACCTTGTAATAAATTACCTCTGATATATTCTACTAAAGTGTATGCAAGACCCGATAAAATCATTCTGAGCTGATTAGCCCACCATCTATGACAAGAAGTACGATCTGCAAATAATTCTAGTTGTTGCTCTTTTATACGGTTTTCCATATCACCACGACCACAGTAAACTTTGTCGTATAAATCTTCAGGTTTATCTGATAAATTAGTTACTATATACCTTGGATTTTCTCCAAGCATTGTCATTTCTGCCTTACCAATTATTCTACGTTCATGACTCCAACTACCAGCCTTATATGGAAACTCACTAAAAAGACGTTGCTTTTCTTGGGTTATAATAAATGCTGCTTTTGACTTCTCCATTGTAGGTTTCAGTAACTCATTTAGTCTGTTATTTTGGGGCATTCCTACAATATATTTTATATTATGAATATCACACCAATCAAACATCTGATGACGACAAAATCCACTATCACCACGAAAAATAATCTTTACCTCTGGCCAAGCTTGGCGAAAACGTTTTACTAACAATGATAATATTGCCCAAGAATGTTTTGCTTGATCCTGCTTTGACGTCCTAAGATAACTAACTAACAGATGCTTTCCACAAAAAACATACAAAGGTAAAAAGCAATTATGACCGTAATAACCATGATAAAACTTACCTTCCTGTTGCCCATGAATTTCATCATCCGTAGCATCAAAATCAAGTATTAGCTGCTTTGGTACTATTTTATGAGACTTAATAAATTTATCAAGCATTAGTTCATGCACTTTAATTGCAAAGTGTCTATCAGCATTGTTTTCTATACGACATAAGGTAGAACTACTTGCCATATCATCAATTGTTTCCATAGCTGTTTGCATAGCAGGACATTTTCGTAGATAATTGTGGTCATTTAAATCTTCATAACCTAATGCAATACCATAAATTCGTTGCCTCAGCATTGTTGCCATATTATGGGTAATTTTACTACCATCTCGTCTATCAGGAAATATTTTAGCAAGCTCCTCTGTTATACCAAGCCTTTTATCTGCTTCTCTTAATAACAACACACCTCCATCGCTACTAATATCACCTCCAGTGAAATTTATCTCTATTGTCCGATTTTTTACTTTGGAAAACTGGTAACTATATGCTATACAATTTGTCATGACAAAATCCTTTGTATTATTCTAATGAAATACCAGTATTATACAGCTTTACGAGGATTTTGTCTCCTATATCTCATGCAATATCCGGGTTAAGAAAATCAGGTTTGAATCAAACAATTTGTTCAGCTAAAGCAGGTTTTTCACAACGTAGTGGTAGGAATTTAGAACGTAGGGAAGTGTTATCTTTATCGAAAGGGAAGAAAGTACGTAAGTACCGTAACGATCCATTAGAAGGAGTATGGGAAGGTGTATTAGTTCCTTTATTAGAACAACTACCATATTTAACATCTTGGACATTATTAGAATATCTTCAAGACGAATACCCAGGAAAATATCCGGACAGCATTTTAAGAACTGTTCAGCGACGCACTAGCAAGTGGAGAGCATTATATGGTCCGGAAAAGGAAGTTATCTTTCGCCAGCTTCATGTACCCGGTCGTCAAGGTTTATCGGATTTTACTGCTTTAAAAGGCATAGAGATTACTATTTGTGGTAAACCGTTTAAGCATCTATTGTATCATTTTCGGTTAGCTTATAGTAATTGGTCTTTTATGAAAGTGATTCAGGGCGGAGAAAGTTTTACCGCTCTTTCTCAATCGCTTCAGGATGCATTATGGAGTTTAGGAGGATGTCCTGAAGAACATAGGACTGACAGTTTGTCAGCTGCTTTCAAGAATTTATCGCAAGAGGAGTCAGATGATATAACATGTTCTTATAAAGAAGTATGTGCTCATTATGGCATGCATGCTACAAGAAACAATCGTGGGAAAGGACATGAGAATGGTAGCGTTGAGGCTGCACATGGTCATCTTAAGAGACGTTTAGAGCAAGCTCTTTTATTGCGTGGTTCTTATAATTTTGAATCTATAGATGACTATCAAAATTTTATAGACTCTGTTGTTCAACGACACAATAATCGTCATCAACCACAACTTTATATTGAACGATCTTATTTAAAAGGATTGCCGGCCCACAGAACTATAGATTTTAGCCAAACAACAGCTAGGGTGACAACTTCTAGCACTATTACAGTAAAAAAAGTTATGTATAGTGTACCTTCCAGATTAATAGGGTATCAATTAGGAATACATATTTATGATGATCGTTTGTCATGTTACTTGGGAAGTGATCATGTTTTGGATTTACCTAGAGTAAGAGGGGATGACAAGCAAAAAGCAGCTAGATGCATTAATTATCGTCATTTAATTAATAGCTTGGTACGTAAACCCGGAGCTTTTCGCTATTCTATTCTGCGGGATGACATACTACCAACTCCTATATATAAAAAAATTTGGTTGCTAATTGATCAACATTGTACACCACGTCAGGCTAATAAATTGATGGTAGGTATTTTAAAGCTTGCAGCAGATTATAACTGTGAGCAACAATTAGGAGAATTTGTTGTGTCATCCCTAATTAAAGGTAAGGTTCCTTGTTTAGGAACGTTACAAAACCGATATCAACCTTGTATGAAGTTAGTACCTCCTCCTGTAGAAATTAAGCAACATTCACTACAAACATATAATCATCTTTTGCCTTCATTTTTAGTAAGAGAGGTTAGCCATGCATAATGCTACAGCACTACCTATACTTTTAAAAGAGTTACGTCTACCTACTATACTTGAATTATGGCAATCGATTTTACAAAAAGCAGAGCATGAGGGATGGGATTATACTAAGTTTTTATCTATCCTTTTTGAATACGAAGTAGAAGCTCGTCAGAGGAAAAAGATTCAAACTTATTTAAGAAAAGCTCATCTACCGGTAGGTAAATCTTTAGCTACTTTTGATTTTAGTCAGGTTCAAACTTTAAATAAAGCAAAAGTAGATGACCTAGCTTGTAATATTAGTTGGGTTAAGCGAGCCGAAAATTTATTAGTTTTTGGTCCATCCGGGGTAGGAAAAAGTCATTTAGTTGCTGCACTAGGGTATGCATTGGTAGAAAAAAATATCAGAGTACTCTTTACTTCCCCCACTAAGCTTGTTCAAAATCTGCAAGCCTCTCGTCGAGATTGTCGCCTTCCGGCAGAACTTGCTAAACTTGATAAATATGATGTTATTATCCTTGATGATATAGGATATGTACGTAAGGATGAAGCTGAAACGCATGTTTTGTTCGAACTGATTGCTCAGCGATATGAATCAGGGAGTCTTATTGTTACATCTAATCAGCCTTTTAGTGAATGGGATAGTATTTTTGCTACAAACTCTATGACTGTAGCAGCTATCGATAGGCTAATTCATCATTCTACGATTCTAGAAATTAATTCTGAAAGTTATAGGAAAAAACATGCTCTTAAACAAACTTAATACTTACAGAAAAACAATTATAAAATCAAGTATGACACAAATTTAACGTTGTTATATCTAGAATTTAAACTTAAGTAAATATTCCAATATTATAAAGCATTAACAAAAAGGAGGCTTATTTATGCAAACTTATCCACCCTCTTACCGGCAAAGTTAGCTGTCATCCCCAGGCAATAAATTTTGTCGTTGCATACCAATACTTCTCTTTAAGCCACCACCAGTATTTATTAGGATGTCTTCTACAAGCAAATCTTGCTTGTCGCATCCACATCCAACGATCTAGTTGGATAAAAGTTCTTTTGGCTATAACTTTGTTAAAATAACTGCACCATCCCATTATTCTAGGATTAAGGTTTTCAATTATCCTATCAATTTCCCATGAGAAGCTTCTTTTCCATTCTATCATCATTCGCTTTTTGAATGATTTTATAGTATCTTTGGATGGTTTAACTAGTAGTGTTATACCTCTTCTTCTACTCTTGGTATTATATTGCCGGATATTAAATCCCAGAAAATCAAACCCTTCTTTAATATGAAGTATCTTAGTCTTTTCTTCTGATAATGCTAATCCTCTAATATTTAACCAATCGTTAATTATCTTCTTTGCTTTAATACAAGAGCTTTCAGATTTTGCACAAACTATAAAATCATCAGCATATTTTACTAAAGCATATTCAGATTTTGGATGGAGATGATCATATTTATCATAAGTTATGTTAAGTATGTCTTCCATTCCATGAAGAGCTGTATTTAAAAGTAAGGGACTTATTACTCCCCCTTGAGGAGTTCCAACTGTTGTTTTGGTGAATTGATATTCTTCCATCACGCCAGATTTAAGCCATGCTTTAATCCAATTTCGTGCTGGAAAATGTAAAGCTAATCTACCAAGAAATACTACGCTAGTAGTAGATGAAGCAGGAATGGTAGGTAATAGTGATTATTTAGAATTATTAAAAGTAGCAAGGAGTAATAATTGTAATTTGATACTGGCTGGAGATGAGAGACAACTCACTTCCGTTGAGCGAGGAGGAATGTTTGCAGTATTGGCTAGTAAATTTGGCTCATATGAGTTAAGTAGCATTAGAAGACAAAATAAAGTATGGGCAAGAGAAATGGCTTCATGCTTTGCAAAATCAGATATTGCCGGTGGTCTGCGGTTACTAGAACAGCATAAATGTTTAAAGATTGATCATACGCTAGAAGAATCAATGGCAAGATTAATTAATGATTGGAGTAACAGCAAATTTGCTCTAAATGAGCGTTTAATAATTACCATGCGTAATGTTGAAGTAGATAGTATTAATCAAGGGATCAGGGAGTTATTAAAAGCTAAAGGCTTGCTTACCGGTAAAGAATATAGACACTATCTATCATCTGAAAAGCACGAAGATTATATGGCAGGAGATCGTATTTTGTTTAAAAGTACTAATAAAGATTTACAAATAGAAAATGGTGAATTTGCAACGATAACTTCAGTAAGTAACGATAGATTGATAGCTAAAACAGATAGCGGAAAAGAAATAGAATTTAATCCTCAAGATGTAAGCTTTAAACATGGCTATGCTTCTACAGTGTATAAAGCACAAGGAGCATCAATTAAAGATGTCTATGTATTACATAATCTAGCAGGAAATAGCAGAAATTCTTATGTAGCCATGACTAGACATATAGAAGAGGTAAAACTTTACTATAATAGGAAGGCTACCAGGAATATGGCCAGTTTAATATCGCAACTTAGCAAAATAGATAATAGGCTATCTAGCATTAATTTTAAAACTTTAGAAGAATTAGTAGCGATTCAAGATCAAGAAAATAAGAGTCCTAATATTATAGATAAAGTAGGTGATTGGTTTAAACGGGTAGTAGAAGATATTAAGAATAGATTACATAGTAATGATAACTATTACCACTTAAGAATAAGCTCAAGACCACCTGCTAAAGTAGCAGAAATCCTAAGAAGCACTAGCACAAATTTTGCCACAAGCCATAAAGCCCAAGAAGAGCGAAAAAGCTCTTCTTATAACCTCAAGAATTGTAATAAACAAGATACAACAATAAGTGTTAAATTACAAGAGGATATTATGGCAAAGAATAAAATAGATTATAATGCTATTAATAAACAAGAAGCATTGGAATTGAAGCAAAGATTATCATTTAAAGCGGAAGAAATAGGTAGAAATTTGCTAGGTAGTCCAAATAAGCATTTATCAAATAGCCAGTTACTCCGCTGGGAGAAAGATGGCAAAATAGTGATGAGGATAGGTGGCAGTAAAGCCGGCAGATGGTATGATTTTAGTAAAGGAGAGGGAGGAGATTTATTTACCTTAGTACAAAGAGAAAAAAATTGTGATTTTGTAGAAGCTAAGAAATATTTACAAGATATGGTTGGTATATCAAACAATAGCAAGTTATTAGAAGATAAGATAAAAGAGCAATTTGACCAAAAAGTTAAGAATCAAGATCAACAAGCGAAATATGCTGAAATATCTAAGATAAAGAGAGCTGAAGAATTATATGAAAAATCAGATTCTATAATCTATATGACGCCAAATAATATAGCAAAAAAATATTTATTAGAACATCGTGGAATTAAAAAAATATTAACAGGATATCAATAATGATCTTAGAACCAATATGATGTGGGACAGTAATAGCAAACAATATTATCCTGCATTAATTGCTTTTGCTAGAAATAAAGATGGTAATATTACCGGTGGACAATCAATTTATTTAAACAAAGACACAAATAATAAAGCTGATATTGAGGTTAATAAACGTTCATTTGGTAGAATCAGAGGTTCTTTTGTTGAGATTAATAAAAATAACGAACAGCAGAACGTACAAAGCAGGAATGTACAAAGCAGTAAAGATGGCAATAATTCAGTTAGTAATATAACGATTATAGCAGAAGGGGTAGAAACGGCTTTAAGCATTGGGGAAGCTGGTATTAAAGGCAAAATTCTTTGTAGTTTAGGTGTAAGTAACATTAGGAACTATGAGCCTATCAAAGGTGAGAGAATAATAATTGCTGCTGATAATGATGGTCAAGAAGCAGTATCGGTTCACACTGTAATGAAAGCTCAGGAAGAATTAATTAGCAAAGGAGCTGTAGTATCAATAATACGACCACCAGAAAAAGGCGATTTTAACGATATGTTAAAATCACAAGGAGCAGAATCTATAAACAAGCTTATAGAGCCTGAAATAGCAAAATTAACAGTAGCTAGTAAAATAACTAAACAGTCTCCTTAAAAGCAAGTGATGATAGCAAATCACAATTTCAGTCTATAGAATTACTATTGTCAAAAATGGTAAATAACGATAATAACGAACTAAATAATTTGCAACAACAGCAAATAAAAGCTTTAGCCCGGATATTGCATGAGATATAGGAGACAAAATCCTCGTAAAGCTGTATAATACTGGTATTTCATTAGAATAATACAAAGGATTTTGTCATGACAAATTGTATAGCATATAGTTACCAGTTTTCCAAAGTAAAAAATCGGACAATAGAGATAAATTTCACTGGAGGTGATATTAGTAGCGATGGAGGTGTGTTGTTATTAAGAGAAGCAGATAAAAGGCTTGGTATAACAGAGGAGCTTGCTAAAATATTTCCTGATAGACGAGATGGTAGTAAAATTACCCATAATATGGCAACAATGCTGAGGCAACGAATTTATGGTATTGCATTAGGTTATGAAGATTTAAATGACCACAATTATCTACGAAAATGTCCTGCTATGCAAACAGCTATGGAAACAATTGATGATATGGCAAGTAGTTCTACCTTATGTCGTATAGAAAACAATGCTGATAGACACTTTGCAATTAAAGTGCATGAACTAATGCTTGATAAATTTATTAAGTCTCATAAAATAGTACCAAAGCAGCTAATACTTGATTTTGATGCTACGGATGATGAAATTCATGGGCAACAGGAAGGTAAGTTTTATCATGGTTATTACGGTCATAATTGCTTTTTACCTTTGTATGTTTTTTGTGGAAAGCATCTGTTAGTTAGTTATCTTAGGACGTCAAAGCAGGATCAAGCAAAACATTCTTGGGCAATATTATCATTGTTAGTAAAACGTTTTCGCCAAGCTTGGCCAGAGGTAAAGATTATTTTTCGTGGTGATAGTGGATTTTGTCGTCATCAGATGTTTGATTGGTGTGATATTCATAATATAAAATATATTGTAGGAATGCCCCAAAATAACAGACTAAATGAGTTACTGAAACCTACAATGGAGAAGTCAAAAGCAGCATTTATTATAACCCAAGAAAAGCAACGTCTTTTTAGTGAGTTTCCATATAAGGCTGGTAGTTGGAGTCATGAACGTAGAATAATTGGTAAGGCAGAAATGACAATGCTTGGAGAAAATCCAAGGTATATAGTAACTAATTTATCAGATAAACCTGAAGATTTATACGACAAAGTTTACTGTGGTCGTGGTGATATGGAAAACCGTATAAAAGAGCAACAACTAGAATTATTTGCAGATCGTACTTCTTGTCATAGATGGTGGGCTAATCAGCTCAGAATGATTTTATCGGGTCTTGCATACACTTTAGTAGAATATATCAGAGGTAATTTATTACAAGGTAGTGCATTAGCAAAAGCACAAATAGGTACAATACGTTTAAAATTATTAAAAATTGGGGTAGTAATTATCCGTAATACTAGGCGTATTAAGTTTTTGTTATCTTCATCATATCCTTACCGACAGGTATGGAATCATGTGATGAAGAAATTAGCATTAGAATAACCTAGATTAGCACTGTTCCCGGTGCTTAGAAAAAATGGGGTAAGGGGCATTACATCTAAAATTTGAAAATAACGGCTTCAAAGCACTTTTTGGCAAAATTTTTACAAAAGTATCATTGCTAATATTATAAATTACTCAATTTCTTACTTTAAATCTCACTTCATGCAATATCCGGGTTAGCACAGTTTGGCACAGCAGAAAATATCGATACTGCTTTACAAATCTACAGAGAAAAAGGTATAGATTCTTGTACTGCTTATAGTAACAAGATTTGCATAGCAGCAATAGAGCAGAAGATACAGAAGGATTTACAAATTATGCAGAATAAATTTGATCCTAATTATAATCTTGGTGATAAAAAATTTTGTGATATAGTAGTACATGATTTTCAAGGCAAAAGCCATCTCGTCCCTGAAGATTACTTAAATGCCATAGGAAGAGATAAACAAGTAATGCAATATATAAGTCCAAGCTCAGAAATAGCTAAAGAAATAAGAAGTGCGGTAAAGCAAGTATCTGAGATCAAGCTAAATCAAGGAATAAGAGTTTAGAGTGTAGTGTAATAATATTTTATCAAGTTAAAAAATATAAATATATGAGTGAACAAGGAAACCTGCTGGGTGATCCAGATAAAGGCACAAAGAAAGCTAAGCATGATAAGATATTTCGTAAGGCACTGGAGAATCCTCTAGTCGCCCATGAGTTCTTTAATGCACATTTGCCCCCAAATATTAAAAGTTTAATAGATTTTCCTAGTTTAGCAATGGAAAATACCACTTTTGTAGAAAGCTCTTTAAAAGATTCTATCTCTGATGTTTTATTCTCATGCAAATTTGATAAACAAGACGGATATTTATTTTTACTTGTCGAGCATCAATCAAAAGCAGATCATTTTATGGCTTTTAGGCTATTTAAATATATGATTAATATTTGTGAGCGATATTTAATACAAAATCCTAAAGCTAAGACTTTACCATTAATATACCCGATGATATTTTACAATGCTCAGGAGAAATACAATGTTGCAAGGAATTTGTGGGATTTATTTGCCAATAACAAATTAGCAAGAGAATTATGGATTAGTGATTACCAGTTAGTGAATGTCCATGAAATACCAGATGAAGAGTTTAAACAAAGGATATGGTCAGGGATATTAGAATTTTTTCTCAAGCATATACATGAGAGGGAATTATTAAAAAGATGGCAAGAAATATCAGATATATTACCGGAATTAACCAAAATAACGATAGGTTATGATTATCTAGAAATGATATTATATTATACATTGACGAAGATAGAGCAAGATGATAAAATAAAACTAGAGAATTTATTATCAACAAAGTTGAATCCAGAAATAGGAACAAGGCTTATGAGAAGTTTAGCAGAGCATTGGCAACAAGAAGGAAAAGAATTAGGTATTCTTGAAGGCTTACAAGTTGGTGAAGCTCAAGGTATCCAAATTGGTAAAGCTAAAGGTATCCAGATTGGTGAAGCTAAAGGTATCCAAATTGGTAAAGCTGAAGGAAAAGCTGAAGGAAAAGCTGAAGGAAAAGCTGAAGGGGAATATAATAAAGCAGTAGAGGTAGCAAAGAAAATGTTAGCTCAAGGTTGCAATATTGCTTTAATTTCTAGTGTAACCGGTCTTGATGAAGCTTTTATTAGTTCTTTAGAGTAAACATATTTCTTGTAAAATTTACTCTGCTGTTTGAAAAATCATTTATAAAAAATTCTGAAATAACAAAAAAGTTTTTTGTACACAGCTTACCTCTAAAACTCGTAATACTAAATTAGCGATTTAAAGGGGCATTATAATAGGATTTTTCTTTATAAGGTATTCCCCCCTCCGTGACCGTTCACGGTAATTTTAGTAAATAGCAGAAAGGGTTAACACCTTGGAGTTTAGAGGTCGCATAAAGTGACTTAATCCTTTCTAAGAATCTGTCGCCTCTTAGTGACCATGTAAAAAAAGAATTTTTTCGATATTTAACAAAATGTTTTATCTGTCGTTCTGCCAAGTTATTAGTTAGCTCTATTTGTGGATCATATAAAAAGAGCCATATCATATCGAATGATTTTAGTATATTATTTGCTACCCTTTGGGCTTGTAAGTAGTCAGTATTAGCGACGTCTTGCAAGTAATACAACATAACCTTTTTAATTTTTTGCATTACTGCTAAATATCGAGCTTGATCTAGCTTATTTTCTTTATGTAAATTATAAAGCCTAAATATCGTATCAGTTATATAAAGAAGGTCTGAACCAATTTTAGCAAGCGAGGCATTCTGACTATAAGCAAATCTTTTAAAATCTCTACGCAAATGAGCTAAACATATTTGACGTTTGTTGCTATCAAACATGTTATAAGCTGCATATCTATCGCTTATTACTTTGCCTTCATATTCCGGTAAAAAACTTTTTAATACCTTCTGCCCTCTTGAATTAGCTAGCTTAAATACCGTCAAAGCTTTGTTTGCAGCCACCCAACACCAATGTTTATTGCCTTTATTATTAGAACTTGTCTCATCTAAATGTAGGTAACTGCTCTCTTCGATTTTATTCAATAATTCATTATATTTATCTTCTAACTTAACTGATATTCTGTTCTCAGTATTAGAGATTAAGCCAAGACTAATATCAAGGTTAAATATTTGCTTTAATATTAATTGTACTTCTCTCTTACTATTATTAAAGAATCCACTTAAAGAGCTAATTATACTTTCAGCGTTTTTCCCTAACAATCGATAATTATCAAGTTTTGCTTTATATCTTCTATTACATAAAGTGCATATTTTCCTATACAACCTATATTCCGTAACAACCGGCTGGATAATAGGAATTTCTATTTTTTGATGGGTTCTATATTTTTCTTCTAATAGCAATGAACCACCGCATTTACAACTCTCTTCTTCAGGTATAATATCAACGTTGATATTTGATGCTTTTATTTCATAAGCATTATGTTTATGACCTATTTGACCACCGGGATTTTTATCGCTCTTTGGCTTTGTCTTCTTCTCTATCCGGTATATATCTTTAGAACTAGGAAGACCAGAGTTGCTAGAGTTCTTATTTAGCCTATCTTCCAACTCTATTAGCTTAATCTTTAATTCTTTATTTTCTTGTAAAAGCCGTTGGTTGGTTACTTCTAATAATTCTACTAGCTTTTCTAACTCTATAATTCGATCAAGATTATTCATTAATATTGCTGCTTTTCTTTTCCTATCTATTTCTATATAATTCTATTTACTTTTAAAGCTCCTATTTTCATTTATTTTTTATATTATCCGTGAACGGTCACCCCCCCTCCATCAAACAATTGAAATCTTTTAAAAATGCCATTAAAATGGCTTTTATGTTTTTGGATTTAAATCAAATTTGTAAATTCATTGGTAATTTAGTAATAGGGAAATTACCCACAAGTTTTACATAACAGGTAAGATCTGGTAGATTCATGATTTCAGATGGCATTACTAATAATTTCCTTTTCTCTAAGCTGTGCATATTTACTCCATCACGCATGGAGTTAGCACCATAAGAGAGATTCTCTTGAGTTTCAATAATTTCTTGCTCACCAAGCATTAAAGCTGATTTATGTGCTGTCTGCTGATCACTCACTCGAAAAATAAATTTACTGCCAAATAAATCAAGCATTGAAGCTGCTCCTGCATTACCATATATCTCCTCTAATTGATGAATATTCTGCATGCCTGCAACAACGCAGCCACCATATTTCCGGCTTTCAGCTAAAGCTATAGGGAGTGAAGATATCTTTTGTAAAGCTGGCAGCTCATCAATCACAAACCACATATTACTATGAGTATTATTGATATTCCTATTCATTAATGCTTTTATCGCTATGCTAATCCATGCAGCAATAAGTGGTCGTAGCATTACTCTTTGATTAGGAGTTGCTGTGATAAATAACCAACCTTTGTCCGCAGTAAACCACTTTCTAATACTAAACTCACCTTTAGGCTTTAAATGTTGTAGAGCTTCAATATTTTTACTAACAGTTGCTTGAATACCTGAGGAAGTCTCAGGTGCACCACTACTAATTATACCGGCTACTGCACTGTTTTTAAAGATCCTAACAAATTCTTTATTATTTGCATAAAGAATAGTATTTATTAGCTTTTTGATGTCTTTGCTATCATGATATAATCTTAATCCTTCAGCTAATACTAGCTCAGCACTTTTAGCAAAAAAATCATCTAATTTTGGATTATAATTACTAAAACTACTGGCTATATCATTATAATCCCAAATTTCATGACAATCATTCCACGGTAGCCAATGCTCTGTACCATCTTGCAAAGGATTAAGTATCTTATCACATTTTGGATCAAAAAATCTATCAGTAAAGCTACCTGTTAAATCAATAATAATTGCTCTACCTCGTTCTTTTCTAATCTGAGGTAACAGCTCATTTAACATGTTAGTTTTACCGCTACCTGTAGTACCGGTAATAAGAATATGTCTTCTCTCGCTATCTTTAACTAATGGCAATCCAGAAAAGCAAATATTAGCAGCTTGCTTGTTTTTATAAAGCATTGTAGCTAAAGTTTTAGTTTCTACAAAATCTGCACCCCTAATCTTATCTTGGATAACAGCTTTTTTACCTCGATACATAAAAAAGATGATAGCAGTAAACAGACCAATAGTAAAAGTAATAATACCTTCTTGCCAAGCTGAATGCAATAAAAATTGCCCAAATTGATTGATATTATGCGAATGCGGTGTAACATGCCAAAATTTATGAACAAATTCTTCAGCATTACGGTAAACCCAAGCTTTTTGCTCTAAATAATAGAATTTAATACCTATTTGATCTATAGGATAAAAATGTACTCCTATAGCAAGTTTTAATTGTGTGTATCGCTCTATGATAAAATAATATAGGCTTATTAAAGATAATTGCTGAGATATTCGTAATATCAGCCAAATTACAGAAAATATTAATCCAATAGTTAAAGCATTAATACTGCCTTGCCCAAGCATTCTCATCTGATGAGCAAAAATTTGTGAACCACGAGTAAAATTATTTTGATTTTGTTGCATCCAATTATAAATTATCTTGCATTATCTTTAATTTTTCTTCAAACTCATTAGCCATTAGATCATTACCTAATTGCCTTAAAGCTTTAATTATTGCTTCATATTCTGTCATAAGATTAGGTTTGTATTTAAGAGCTAAGTGAAAATTTTCTTTAGCTTCCTTATGTTTTTCCATGCTAATTAAAGTAATCCCTTTTTCTAAGTAACTTTCAGCATAATCAGATTTATACTTAATAGCTAAATCATAGCTCTTAATTGCATCTTGATATTTACCTAATTTTCTAAGAGCTATACCTTTTTCTAAGTATGATCCTATATAATCAGGATTATATTTGATTGCTAAATCACAATTCTCTATTGCTTCCTTATGTTTTTTTAATATGTTTAAAGACATGGCTTTGTTATAGTATGCTTCTACACAATTAGGCTGATATTTAATGGCTATATTACAGGTTTCAATTGCTTCTTGATATTTTCCTAAGTTTATTAAAGCTGCACCTTTGTTGTTATAAGCATCTGCATAATCTGATTTATACTTAATAGCTAAATCATAGTTTTCTATCGCTTCTTGATGTTGCCATAAAGACATTAAAGATATTCCCTTATTATAATAAGCTTCTGGATATCTAGGATTATATTTTAAAGCAAGATCAAAATTCTCTATCGCTTCTTGATACTTTCCTAAATTATTTAAAGAATTCCCCTTATTATTATATGCTTCTGCAAAACTAGCATTATATTTAATAGCTATGTCATATAAAGTTATAGCTTTCTGATACTGTCCTATTGTATTTAGAACGTTTCCTTTATTATTGTATGCTTCTGCACAGTGAGGGTTATATTTAATGGATAAATCATAATTTTTAATGGCCTCTTGATATTTTCCTAACTTATTGAAAATTATTCCTTTGCTATTATAAGCTATAGCATAGTAAGGCTTATATTTAATAGCTAAATCATAGTTTTTGATAGCTTCCTGATATTTATCTAATTTATAAAAAGAACTACCAATATTGAAATATTCTTCAGCTAAAATATTAGGATCTTGAATTTGAATGTGTTGGTCTATTTGTTGGTTTGTATTAGTAGAATTAGTATAGTCTTCCGCTAAAACAACATTACAAAATATTAGTGGTAAGATAAATATGAATGCTAATTTCTTAATATTTTGCATAAATTTTTCTCAATTATTTTCATTTTTATAGCCTGGTAGTTTAATATTTCTTTTCTTTATCGCCTTATCGCTAATGCCAATATTATCTGCTATTTGCTGGCCAGTTCTGACAATCGTTGATTCAGGAGTTTTATTAAATTCATCTTCAATCTGTTCCTTCTTATTTTTTACTTTATCAGATAATTGCTCTAAAGTCTTTACTTTTTCTACTTCATTATTATCTACATTATTAATTAGCATTTGTTCTACATTTTTATCATAAATATCATTTCTTCTGTTATCAATACTACTAATAGCAGCTTGATCATTTAATCGTTGTTTATTTTCATCAAAACTTGTTCTTAAGGCTTCTTTCGACGGAATATTGACTCTACTTACAGAGCTTAAGTTTTGAGGTATAGTATTATTAATTTTAGCTATGTTTAAAGCTATTTGTTCAGCATCTTTTTGGTGAGTACTTGCCCACATAGCAGCTTGCTCTTTACTACTTACTCCAGGAATATTTTTGGCAATTATGCTATTTAATACCGGTTCATTTAAATTACGATCAATAGCAGCAGAGTTTTGAGACACGTAATTCATATTATAGCTTAATTGCTCGATATTTTGTTTAGTTCTGGCTATTTCTTGCCCTACAGATTGTTGCTCAGAAAAATTACTATTTAGATTATTACTAAATGACTGCAGATCACTATTTGTGTGACCTAATCTACCCTCTTTAGTGGCACTTTTAATCTTAGATAATGCTTCATTATATGATTGTTGTTGGTTGACTGATTTTCCTTGTTCTTTTCCTTGGACATGATCTGATGTAACTCTTGATATTGCAGTACCAACCATAGTATTTAACCCTATACTTCCCTCAGCACTAGTACCAGTTCCTTTTCTATTACTGCTACCAGTATGATCAGTAGCAGCAATGCTATCTGAATTCATCTGCTGCAAGGCTAGATACTGGCTATCAGTAATACCGATAGATTTTGCTTCTTCATAGCTTAATCTTTTGCCTATTTCAGTTGCTATAGAATTTCCTGTAGTAGCTAAATCACTATATCTATCATTTAATGAGTCAAGATAACTTTGTGAACTCATAAACTGAGATTGATAACTATCCTGCAATAATTTAGAGGAGCGGTAATTGTTAACAAGTGAGTCTACTGCTTGAGTCAGCACTTGTCTACCACTATCAGTACTGGTGACTCTCATTCCTCCATCATCAATAATTCCTCCTGCTAATTGCAGCGTTGGGGTAAGATTTTGCTGGGCAATTGTTCTATTACCGATGTTGTAATTATCCATAGATAGGTTATTATCAGCAATATTAGTACCAATATTACTTGCAACCGGTACCGGAGAAAATTGATTGGCCAAAGTGGTAGTTGCATGAG
Organism: Rickettsia endosymbiont of Polydrusus tereticollis; assembly: GCF_964026385.1. Lineage (NCBI taxonomy): Bacteria > Pseudomonadati > Pseudomonadota > Alphaproteobacteria > Rickettsiales > Rickettsiaceae > Rickettsia > Rickettsia endosymbiont of Polydrusus tereticollis. The sequence goes on from NZ_OZ032142.1 coordinate 297,188, forward strand.
CACAAGCCTTTAATACTGCCCAGGATAACATCGGAACTGAAGCTGCTAACATCTGAAATGTTGCAAACTCATGCAACAGCATTTCTGAAAAACTCCCCTGCGATAAGATATTTAAACCAGTAAGGTGACTTGTGCCTTTACCGGCTAAACTAATCATTCCTAAACAATGAATCACGGTAAAAAATACCGGCCAGCTAGTTACCCAGAGAATTAAGGTTATCCAAGTTTTAAAAATTGTATAACCACCAGGCAACATTGACATGGGAAATACTACAAAAATAAGGCAAATTACCAAAGCAAAAAATACTGACTGTAAGATGGGCATGATATTTGCTGCCATTTCTCCTGCAACCAGGTAAGAAAATGATTGCTGAAATAACCCGCGGGTCGCATTCATACTTACTAACTGAGGATATATTCTAGAGAGTGAGAATTTTTCCCGCAAGTCATCATAAGCTTCACGATTAGCATTAAGTAACATTGCTTGCCTCATCCACTGGTGAATATCTGTTTGCTCTTTTTTAAGATATTTTAACGTATCAGATGTCATAGCTTTTAATCTACTCGCTAACATCTCCTGCCTATCAGAGCTAATGCCTATAATATTTGCAAATTTAGTTAATAACCCATCATTTAATTCTTTATTAATAGCTGCCTTAATTAAAGGAGTTACCTGCCTGCAGGTTTTAAAAGAAATAGCAGAATTACTTGGATCTTTATAATATATACCAAAATTATTGGGTATATTTTGCTGAATAAAAGCAATGATGTCACTAGCTCTTTGTGCTTCTGCTTTTTTACCTAAAATATTGCCGATGATGTAAGGTTTCATAAAACATTGTCTTAAGAATTCTTTTGTGTTGGTTAAAGTTACTGGATCCTCTATTTGAATATCCTTGATTTTACCAATAGCTTTTGCCCCAAACATAATCCCATTCTTCCTGCTTGATAACCCTTCATCAGGTGGAAGTAAATGCTTTTCTAGCGTTTCTGATAAGGAATAACTTATTTTTGATGATATAGAGGCAAAAAAAGCAACACCTATTGGGATATTGTCGATCTTAACAGGAGCCTGCATTGATATTTCATCCTTAAGCCACACATTTGCTTTTGGAGCAAATAAAAAGATAAAAATAAATAAGGATGGAAAAAACCACTCCATGGCAAAAATACCAATATTACCTCTAAAAATAGCACGAGTTGCTGCCCAAATTCCACCAATTGTCAAAGCAAATTTACCTACTGGTGTAAAATACTCACTGTGGGATGCAAATACTCTTCCTATACCATTAAAAATTTGCCATAATATATCTCCTCCACCAAATGTATGTATTACGTAATCTGCCATATGCTTTTTATATTTTTATCTTCTTTGCTTATTTTTGTACCTGCTTATCTTCTTACTCATCTAATTTTAATTTATAATTAATTTTTTAAGCCCTCTCTTTAGCTATTAAATGTTGTTCTATTAATTTTGCTCTTCTATCAATCTGATCACTACTTGTTAGCATATTACTCCATTTCTCCTGAGCAAAAAGTTGCACTCGATCTAAAGCTTTTAAGTAAGCAGTTAAATGATGATCTACTACTTGTTTCGGTTTTAGCATGGTAACTGCTTTTCTTACCTCTGAGATTACCTCCTTTAAATGCTGCAGCACACTATAACTGGCAACTAATTCTGAAGAACTATCTAAAATAGTTACTCCAGATATTGCCTCTAAAGTAATATAATCATATATTGGAAATGCTTCTCCTATTGAGGATAGGAAAGATATGTCTGCATTACTAAACTCGTTATTACTTGTAAGTTTGCTCTTTAATTCATCTAGCTTGGTTTTAGCCTTACCTTGATATGATTGCTCTTGCGGGATAAAAATATTTTTCTGTAAGCTGGGATTTAAGCAACTAGAATTATCACAATTATAAATTGATGCTGATTCTCCACCTTTTAAATGAGTAATCCAGCTTTTTTCATCTTGAGCAAGTGACGCAAGAAAATAGACATTATTATCTCGAACTATAATAGTTCCTGTCATTGACATAATGGCACTTCTCATATTTTCAGGAATCCCTGCTTTTTCTGCTGCTTTGGTAAAGATATTATAATCGGTAAGCATTAATTCCGGATCTTTATTTTGGACATTCGCTAAAGCTTGTTTCTGCTCTAGATCATTTCTACATCTTTTTCCTGCGGCAAAATAATCAAAGCCAGAGCTGGATTGTAAATCCTTGCAAACTGATTCTCTCATGGCTGAATCTTTAGGCAAAATGGAAGCAAAAAGAGCCTTAGTCATTTCACAATCTCCCTTAGCAAATTGATTCATTTCCATAGCAAGATTTCTTAAATCTTTTAAGGCATTTTCAATTTGTGGAGCAAAAGTTTTAAGACCCAATGAAAAAGCATAAGCTTTTGCTTGCGTACCAATATTTTTCATCAGCTGTACCAGCTCTTCACCTGAAATAATCGAAAAACTACCAAGATAAGTGTCTATACCACTACAGCTCATGGTCAGTGTTGGCGGAGTTATAGAGATCGGATTAAAAGCTGTTTTACTAGTCCGCATTGATAATCCTCCTGCCGCATAATAGCCAGCAGCTTGAGATTGATATGAACCAGGTTTCGTTACATTAACACTCATCCCTTCAAATACATCCTGTAAATCCCAAGCATAAGATGTTGTTGCTTGTAACAATAAAACTATCATGACAATATGTATCACATGCTTTATATAGATCACTCTTCTAAACTTATTGTTACCAATCATAATCACTAACCTTTAGTCCATTATAGTGCTGAACTATCAATAAAATATTTTTAGCAATTTTATCTTCACTAATAATTCCTCTTGCAACTGGATATATTTGTTTACCACTGCTATCCACTAAATACACCGGAACAAGATTTGTAGGATTAAGACGACTGAGCAACCCAGTATCCCTAGTAGTTTTTATATATTCAAAATTTTCTCCATCATTGGAGACAAATAACAGCTGAAATTTATATTTATTGGCAAATTCTAGTACAATGGGAGTAAATGCATGACAATACTCACATCCTTGATTTACTTGCAGAATTAATCCCCAATCCTTAGCTAAAAATCTTAGTTTTTTGCTGTTTTCTTCTTCTTGCCTTACTTCATATAATTTCTTATGTAAGGAATTTACTGGTTCATCCATGTTTACTAGCTTGTAATCTAATATCGTTGCTAGTTGCCACATGGTGGCAAATTTATGTGATTTTTCTAAGATTTGTTTATGTAACCTTTGAGCAATAATGACATTTTCAAGAGTAGGATCATCTAAGGCTTGGTGCTGTGCTCTATTAAATTCCTTCTTTAAAGCTTCTATCCTTTGATTATAAGGCTCAAGTTCTGGCTCTTGCTTTTTTTTATCTTGAGAAAATTTTAATATTTCTGGCTTGTAAGCATGATCCTCGTTATACCATAAAAACCCTTGAGGTTGTTGCCAAAACTGATTATTTACATTAAACCTGATCATTTCATTTTTATTACTACTATCTAACTCCATAGTACCAGCAAATGCATGATTTGACCAATCATTGATTAATAACCATAAATTAATTACTAGTAATGTAATGGCTAGTAATGATTTATTTGCTATGTTTACCAGCCACTTCATCATTTTAATAGGATAAATTTGAATCAGTATGATTATTATTAAATCTTTGTTGTTGCATTATAGGCATCTGGTTTTTTAGTTGCTGCGGAAAATTCTTATGCATTTTACTTTTAGCGTGATCAAGTAAATCACTAAACAGCTCCTCTAAATCAAATTTAGAAAAATCTATTCTTTGCAGCTCTTCTACTGTAAACCCCCTGCAATTAGCATGTTGTGCCGTGCCAAAACTAATAGATAATTGTTTTTTGCCTTGTTCCTGAAATACTCGTGCAAGTTTTGAATTAAAACAACAATAAGTAGATTTTTTGGTAATACATTTCTTAAATATAGGATCTTTCTTAGCACAATATGTACCAACATAGTGACACTGGTCTTTTGCCCTTTTTAAGGCTAAGGCTTGTTCTTCTGCATTACATCTGCTAAGCCCTAGCCCGGATATTGCATGAGATATAGGAGACAAAATCCTCGTAAAGCTGTATAATACTGGTATTTCATTAGAATAATACAAAGGATTTTGTCATGACAAATTGTATAGCATATAGTTACCAGTTTTCCAAAGTAAAAAATCGGACAATAGAGATAAATTTCACTGGAGGTGATATTAGTAGCGATGGAGGTGTGTTGATGTGGCTATAGTATTCCGGACAGTTAGTATGAGACAATATTAACAGAAAGGAAATACAGTATGACAAAAACAAAAATGTATTCTAGTGAATTTAAAGAATCAGCAGTTAAATTGGCAACTGAATCGAAGCGACCTGTTATTCAGACTGCAAAAGAATTAGGTATCAGTAAGAATACTTTATATAGTTGGATAGATAAATATTCTAAACAATTTGAAGAATCAATAACAAGAACAGATGAACATCTGTATGATGAATTAAAAAGATTAAAGAAAGAGCTGGTGATAGTAACACAGGAGCGTGATATACTAAAAAAGGCTGCAGCGTACTTTGCAAAAGAGTCCCTGTAAGGTATGCATGGATAAAGAAGCATCAAGATGATTTCTCAATTGCAATTATGTGCAAATGTATGAAGGTATCACGTAGCGGTTATTATGAGTGGTTAAATAACCCTGGATGCAATAGGGATAAAGAAAATAGAGAATTAACCTGTAAGGTTAGAGCTATTTTTCAGGAAGGTAGACGAAATTATGGATCTAGACCCATTAAAAAGGCTTTGTTGAGGCAAGGCATAATTGTTAGTCGTAGGAGAATTACAAGACTAATGAATGAAGCTGGCTTAGTATGTAAAACTAAGTATAAATTTAAAGCAACTACTGATTCTAAGCATAATAAGCAAGTTGCTCCTAATTTATTGGATAGACAGTTTAAAGTTTCTAATGTTAATTGTTATTGGGTTGGTGATATCACCTATATCCCAACTGGAGAAGGATGGTTATATTTAGCAACAGTTATTGATCTATTTTCTAGAAAAGTAATAGGCTGGTCAATGAATAGTAATATGAAAGCTGATTTAGTTAATAATGCTTTGCTAATGGCAATATGGCAACGTAAACCACCTAAAAAGCTTATTTGGCATACTGATAGAGGTAGCCAATATTGTTCTGATAGTCATTTAAAACTTATAAAACAACATGGTATTATACAGAGTATGAGTCGTAAAGGAAATTGCTGGGATAATGCTGTTGCTGAAAGCTTTTTTCATACTATAAAAACAGAATTAATTTATCAACATAAATTTAAAACTAGGGAGGAAGCAAAACATGCTATATTTGAATATATAGAGGTATTTTATAATCGTATAAGAATGCATTCTGCTAACGATTATCTATCACCAGTACAATACGAAAAAATACAAAAATGTGCGTAAAAAACTGTCCGGAAAACTGTTGACAGATCAAGCAGATAAAAGGCTTGGTATAACAGAGGAGCTTGCTAAAATATTTCCTGATAGACGAGATGGTAGTAAAATTACCCATAATATGGCAACAATGCTGAGGCAACGAATTTATGGTATTGCATTAGGTTATGAAGATTTAAATGACCACAATTATCTACGAAAATGTCCTGCTATGCAAACAGCTATGGAAACAATTGATGATATGGCAAGTAGTTCTACCTTATGTCGTATAGAAAACAATGCTGATAGACACTTTGCAATTAAAGTGCATGAACTAATGCTTGATAAATTTATTAAGTCTCATAAAATAGTACCAAAGCAGCTAATACTTGATTTTGATGCTACGGATGATGAAATTCATGGGCAACAGGAAGGTAAGTTTTATCATGGTTATTACGGTCATAATTGCTTTTTACCTTTGTATGTTTTTTGTGGAAAGCATCTGTTAGTTAGTTATCTTAGGACGTCAAAGCAGGATCAAGCAAAACATTCTTGGGCAATATTATCATTGTTAGTAAAACGTTTTCGCCAAGCTTGGCCAGAGGTAAAGATTATTTTTCGTGGTGATAGTGGATTTTGTCGTCATCAGATGTTTGATTGGTGTGATATTCATAATATAAAATATATTGTAGGAATGCCCCAAAATAACAGACTAAATGAGTTACTGAAACCTACAATGGAGAAGTCAAAAGCAGCATTTATTATAACCCAAGAAAAGCAACGTCTTTTTAGTGAGTTTCCATATAAGGCTGGTAGTTGGAGTCATGAACGTAGAATAATTGGTAAGGCAGAAATGACAATGCTTGGAGAAAATCCAAGGTATATAGTAACTAATTTATCAGATAAACCTGAAGATTTATACGACAAAGTTTACTGTGGTCGTGGTGATATGGAAAACCGTATAAAAGAGCAACAACTAGAATTATTTGCAGATCGTACTTCTTGTCATAGATGGTGGGCTAATCAGCTCAGAATGATTTTATCGGGTCTTGCATACACTTTAGTAGAATATATCAGAGGTAATTTATTACAAGGTAGTGCATTAGCAAAAGCACAAATAGGTACAATACGTTTAAAATTATTAAAAATTGGGGTAGTAATTATCCGTAATACTAGGCGTATTAAGTTTTTGTTATCTTCATCATATCCTTACCGACAGGTATGGAATCATGTGATGAAGAAATTAGCATTAGAATAACCTAGCCCGGATATTGCATGAGATATAGGAGACAAAATCCTCGTAAAGCTGTATAATACTGGTATTTCATTAGAATAATACAAAGGATTTTGTCATGACAAATTGTATAGCATATAGTTACCAGTTTTCCAAAGTAAAAAATCGGACAATAGAGATAAATTTCACTGGAGGTGATATTAGTAGCGATGGAGGTGTGTTGTTATTAAGAGAAGCAGATAAAAGGCTTGGTATAACAGAGGAGCTTGCTAAAATATTTCCTGATAGACGAGATGGTAGTAAAATTACCCATAATATGGCAACAATGCTGAGGCAACGAATTTATGGTATTGCATTAGGTTATGAAGATTTAAATGACCACAATTATCTACGAAAATGTCCTGCTATGCAAACAGCTATGGAAACAATTGATGATATGGCAAGTAGTTCTACCTTATGTCGTATAGAAAACAATGCTGATAGACACTTTGCAATTAAAGTGCATGAACTAATGCTTGATAAATTTATTAAGTCTCATAAAATAGTACCAAAGCAGCTAATACTTGATTTTGATGCTACGGATGATGAAATTCATGGGCAACAGGAAGGTAAGTTTTATCATGGTTATTACGGTCATAATTGCTTTTTACCTTTGTATGTTTTTTGTGGAAAGCATCTGTTAGTTAGTTATCTTAGGACGTCAAAGCAGGATCAAGCAAAACATTCTTGGGCAATATTATCATTGTTAGTAAAACGTTTTCGCCAAGCTTGGCCAGAGGTAAAGATTATTTTTCGTGGTGATAGTGGATTTTGTCGTTATCAGATGTTTGATTGGTGTGATATTCATAATATAAAATATATTGTAGGAATGCCCCAAAATAACAGACTAAATGAGTTACTGAAACCTACAATGGAGAAGTCAAAAGCAGCATTTATTATAACCCAAGAAAAGCAACGTCTTTTTAGTGAGTTTCCATATAAGGCTGGTAGTTGGAGTCATGAACGTAGAATAATTGGTAAGGCAGAAATGACAATGCTTGGAGAAAATCCAAGGTATATAGTAACTAATTTATCAGATAAACCTGAAGATTTATACGACAAAGTTTACTGTGGTCGTGGTGATATGGAAAACCGTATAAAAGAGCAACAACTAGAATTATTTGCAGATCGTACTTCTTGTCATAGATGGTGGGCTAATCAGCTCAGAATGATTTTATCGGGTCTTGCATACACTTTAGTAGAATATATCAGAGGTAATTTATTACAAGGTAGTGCATTAGCAAAAGCACAAATAGGTACAATACGTTTAAAATTATTAAAAATTGGGGTAGTAATTATCCGTAATACTAGGCGTATTAAGTTTTTGTTATCTTCATCATATCCTTACCGACAGGTATGGAATCATGTGATGAAGAAATTAGCATTAGAATAACCTAGATTAGCACTGTTCCCGGTGCTTAGAAAAAATGGGGTAAGGGGCATTACATCTAAAATTTGAAAATAACGGCTTCAAAGCACTTTTTGGCAAAATTTTTACAAAAGTATCATTGCTAATATTATAAATTACTCAATTTCTTACTTTAAATCTCACTTCATGCAATATCCGGGCTAGATTAGCACTGTTCCCGGTGCTTAGAAAAAATGGGGTAAGGGGCATTACATCTAAAATTTGAAAATAACGGCTTCAAAGCACTTTTTGGCAAAATTTTTACAAAAGTATCATTGCTAATATTATAAATTACTCAATTTCTTACTTTAAATCTCACTTCATGCAATATCCGGGTTAGCCCTATTATAACTATCTTGAATGTTGATCTGTCAACAGTTTTCCGGACTATAATGGTACCCAAAAACTAGACAAGAAAATAGAGAAAAGTAGGTATAATATCTCCTAGGAAAAGGAGCAAAAAATGAAAAAACAAGTTAAAAAATATAGTGCAGAAGAAAAAGCAAAAATAGCAATTGAAGCAATATCTGGAGAAATGACTATAGCTCAAATTACCAGCAAATATGGTGTTCACGCTAATCAGATTTATAAATGGAAGAAAGAAGCTTTAGATTTTATGGTTTCTGGATTTAAATCGAAATCTAAACAACAAGATACCGGCCAAGAAGATTTAATTAAATCATTATTTGAGCAAATAGGCCAGTTAACAGTTGAAAGAGACTGGCTTAAAAAAAAATCTAGTATCTTTGGATTTAGAGGTTAGGAAAAAAATGATAAGTTATGCTTCAAATTTAACCATAGCAAGACAATGCAAACTTTTAGATTTAAACCGCTCAAGTTACTACTACCGAGCTAGGAATACCTTAGATGATAAGGAGTATAGAGTACTGAACAGAATTGATGAGATTTTTACAGAGCATCCCTATTATGGTACTAGAAGAATGTCTCATGTCCTAAAATCCGAAGGGTTAAATGTTAGTCGTAAGATGATAAGAAAATATTATAAAATACTTGGTATTGAAGCAGTATACCCAAAGATTAATTTAAGCCGTAGGAATCAGGCTCATAAAGTATACCCATATCTATTAAATAATATAGAGGTGGTTTGCTCCAATCAAGTTTACTGTGCAGATATTACTTACATAAGATTAAAGCAAGGTTTTGTATATTTGGTTGCTATAATGGATTGGTATAGTCGTTATATTTTGAGTTGGCGGGTGTCGATTAGTTTAGAAAATGATTTTTGTATTGAAGCTCTAAATGAAGCAATATCTATACATGGCAAGCCTGACATTTTTAATACGGATCAAGGAGTACAATTTACATCAAAAGATTTTACTCAAATACTTGAGCAACAAGGCATAGCTATTAGTATGGACGGCAAAGGCAGAGCCTTAGATAATGTATTTATTGAACGTTTTTGGCGATCTTTGAAACAAGAGAAGATTTATCGTTTTGATCTTGAAACAGTACGTGAAGCAAAGATAGCTATCAGAGATTATATAGAATTTTATAATCAGCAAAGACCTCATCAATCGCTTGAATATAAGACACCTGAAATGATACATTTTGCAGAAAAACTAGAAAATTATCAAGAGGCTATATGACATAGAAAATGCAAACTTTACTTTGAAAAACCAATACATTAATACAGGAGAATTACACCTCTAAAATTTAAAAAATTTGTCTAGACAAAGGGTACCACCTCATTCTGTCAGTTCTTTTTTTTGCTTTTAAAAGTTGCTCAGTAATATCTTCCGCAGGCACACCGCTGTCATAACTCATCCACCATTCATCATCTTCTATATATTCCTCATCATTTTCTGCGGCAGTATTTTTTGTTTCGTCTTGAGAAAGTTTTGGCATTTCTTATTCATGAGTACAATTTATAGGTGAATCATAACATAAAAATAGCTTAATAAATAGAATAATTTACGATGATAACCATAAGTTAACCTTTTATTGCTCTTCCATTTGTAATCCATAGTAAAAACCTCTATAATATGAGGAATGAGAGGGGTTTATGACTGAGAAGAAAGCAGCAAATAATTATGCGTTATTTAATAAATATTTAGGAAAAATATCAAAAGAGACGATTAATAAATTTAGTGGTCTCGATAATATAATTATCTTTTTATTAGAGCTGTGCAATTGTGGCTGTGTGGGGCTTGCTGCGAAGAAGATAGAGTTAAGCTCGCCTTTTATTTCACCTTTGCTGGTGCATAAAATAATAAATAGTGATAGGGATTTAAGCAAATGCGTAAAGCTTGCTAAAGGTTATGCGGCAGAAATGGAAATAGTAAAGGCAGAAAAAGTCTTATATGAGCTTGGTATTAATGGCTGTCATAAAAGTTTGGTAACATATCTTGAAGCCAATTCACCGAAATATCAACGTAGCGGTAGAAACGTTGTCAGGGGAAATAAGAAGCAGACAGAGACTGACGATAAATTAAGTCAGCTAAAAGAAATTGATGTTTTTGAGGTCGAGGCTTACGAGGCAGAAAGTAGCGATGATAAAGCAGCAGGATAAAAAAGTTATAAAATTCCCTATTGATTGGTCGCCCTATCCCTTTCAATTGCCGTTATGGCGTTATTTATATAAGGGCGGCAAGAAAGCAATAGCCGTGTGGCATAGAAGAGCCGGCAAGGATATTATGGGCATTAACTGGATAACGGCGGCAGCATTGCGAGAAGTTGGGATATACTGGTATGTCTACCCGACCTATAACCAGGCTAAAATGTCGGTCTGGGACGGCATGACCTTAGACGGCAGGGCTTACATGTCATTTATTCCGGAGTCTGCTATTGCTAAGAGTCAACAATATAAACAAAGGATACTATTTAAAAACGGCTCGGTAATCCAGTTTGTCGGGAGTGATCGCTATGCTAGTATTAGGGGCAGCGGTATAAAAGGGGCGGTAATCTCTGAATATTCTTATCACGACCCAAGGGCGATGAGTTCGGTAATTGAGCCGATGGTAATACGTAATAATGCGTGGCTGCTTTATTTATATACGCCTGCCGATAATTCGAAACTAACACATGGCGAAGAATTATATTTAAAATATAAAGACGATGCAACGGCATTTTGTGAGATTAAAACTATTGAGGATACTCTAGATCACGAGGGCAAGCCATTAGTAAAAGCTGCCGGGCTTAAATCGGTAGACATGACTCTTGAGGAGATACGCCGAGAATTTTATTGCGACTTTGAAGCCTATAGATTTAAAAGAGCCGACCAGGGCGGGACGTTTGTCGAGCAATTAAGACTTGCCGAAGCCGAGGGACGCATTACGCATATACCTTATGATCCTGCTTATAAAGTAAATACTTATTGGGATGTGGGAGGACACGTAGATTATACGACAATTTGGTTTGTCCAAGAAAAACAAGAAACAATTGATATTATCAATTTTTATATTAATAGAGGTCAGGATATAAAATTTTATCTAAATCATTTAAGGACTAGAGGTTACCAATACGGGCGAAATGTATTGCCGCACGATATGAATAGGCGAGACATGCCGACGCTAGACAACCGATTAAATAAATGTAATGAAGATGCTGAGAGTTTAGGTTTTATCCCATTTGAGATAGGAAGAAGATATTTACGTGAGGAGAGAATAAGTGAAGCGAAGAAGTTACTTGCTAGTCCTTATTGTCGTATAGATGAGAGAAAATGCCGATATGGTATAAGCGGGATATATGAGTTTGATGCGAGTAAACGTGGGGTGCATTCAAGCTCTACTAGATGTACGGACATAACCGACAGCTTTTGTTATCTGGCTATGGAAGTAAAAACAGGTAAAGAGAAGGAAAATTTAGGAGCTAATATATTACGTCATAATAAAGTTATTAGCGATTATAACGCCCTAGAATTACAGATTTAATCTATTTGCTATAAAAAAATCAAGAGGGAATATATGGGATGGTTAAAAAAAGTTGTCAAAGCAGTTACTAAACCTGTTGTAAAATTAGTAGATCATGTTGTGCCGGTTACAAAATTGGTAGATCATATTGTGCCGGCTCGTGGATTCTTTAGAAACCCGCTTAAGGCAACTATCGGAGCGGTAAGTAAATTTGTTCCCGGCGGAAAATATTTAACCGGTCGAGAGACCGAAAGGCAAAAATTCCATTATAACAATGCCTTAAATGACTATAACAGCTATGCATCTCAAGCACAATCTACTATCGATAATTTAAACAAGCAATTATACGAATCGGCACAACGACTGCAAAGTATCGAACAGCAGAAATATCAGCATGGACAAAATAGTTATCAGTTGCAGAGTCACGTAGATGAGTATCAAAGAGGCTTGCAGAATTTAGAACAGCAAAAGGCAAGTTTAGGCTCTGAAGCAAACGAATTGCAAGCCGCCTTTGAAGGGTTTAAAAATAAAGCCCCGTCTTTAACCCGGATATTGCATGAAGTGAGATTTAAAGTAAGAAATTGAGTAATTTATAATATTAGCAATGATACTTTTGTAAAAATTTTGCCAAAAAGTGCTTTGAAGCCGTTATTTTCAAATTTTAGATGTAATGCCCCTTACCCCATTTTTTCTAAGCACCGGGAACAGTGCTAATCTAGGTTATTCTAATGCTAATTTCTTCATCACATGATTCCATACCTGTCGGTAAGGATATGATGAAGATAACAAAAACTTAATACGCCTAGTATTACGGATAATTACTACCCCAATTTTTAATAATTTTAAACGTATTGTACCTATTTGTGCTTTTGCTAATGCACTACCTTGTAATAAATTACCTCTGATATATTCTACTAAAGTGTATGCAAGACCCGATAAAATCATTCTGAGCTGATTAGCCCACCATCTATGACAAGAAGTACGATCTGCAAATAATTCTAGTTGTTGCTCTTTTATACGGTTTTCCATATCACCACGACCACAGTAAACTTTGTCGTATAAATCTTCAGGTTTATCTGATAAATTAGTTACTATATACCTTGGATTTTCTCCAAGCATTGTCATTTCTGCCTTACCAATTATTCTACGTTCATGACTCCAACTACCAGCCTTATATGGAAACTCACTAAAAAGACGTTGCTTTTCTTGGGTTATAATAAATGCTGCTTTTGACTTCTCCATTGTAGGTTTCAGTAACTCATTTAGTCTGTTATTTTGGGGCATTCCTACAATATATTTTATATTATGAATATCACACCAATCAAACATCTGATGACGACAAAATCCACTATCACCACGAAAAATAATCTTTACCTCTGGCCAAGCTTGGCGAAAACGTTTTACTAACAATGATAATATTGCCCAAGAATGTTTTGCTTGATCCTGCTTTGACGTCCTAAGATAACTAACTAACAGATGCTTTCCACAAAAAACATACAAAGGTAAAAAGCAATTATGACCGTAATAACCATGATAAAACTTACCTTCCTGTTGCCCATGAATTTCATCATCCGTAGCATCAAAATCAAGTATTAGCTGCTTTGGTACTATTTTATGAGACTTAATAAATTTATCAAGCATTAGTTCATGCACTTTAATTGCAAAGTGTCTATCAGCATTGTTTTCTATACGACATAAGGTAGAACTACTTGCCATATCATCAATTGTTTCCATAGCTGTTTGCATAGCAGGACATTTTCGTAGATAATTGTGGTCATTTAAATCTTCATAACCTAATGCAATACCATAAATTCGTTGCCTCAGCATTGTTGCCATATTATGGGTAATTTTACTACCATCTCGTCTATCAGGAAATATTTTAGCAAGCTCCTCTGTTATACCAAGCCTTTTATCTGCTTCTCTTAATAACAACACACCTCCATCGCTACTAATATCACCTCCAGTGAAATTTATCTCTATTGTCCGATTTTTTACTTTGGAAAACTGGTAACTATATGCTATACAATTTGTCATGACAAAATCCTTTGTATTATTCTAATGAAATACCAGTATTATACAGCTTTACGAGGATTTTGTCTCCTATATCTCATGCAATATCCGGGTTAAGTAACAAAATAAGTGAAATACAAAAGCTGCCTGCTACTTTTCAGCAAATGTTCGAGTCGGTTTTACAACAAAAGGAGCGGCTTAGAGGTTTAACCGAAGATGAGGCAAGCGGCGAGATCAAAAGATATCGTGCGGACACCGAGAATTTAAAGAAGCATCGAGAAGAGACCGAAAACAACATACGGAAAGGCTTAGATGAAATAACTAAGCAGCATACGGGACTCTCTAGCGAGAGAGCTAATTTAGAGCAGCGATTATCCTCTTACAAGCTACAACAAGATAGGCTATTACAAAATAGCGATCATTTTAATAATGCTCGCAGTCAATTAGAGAGTGTTATACGCAATTATCAGAATGAGCAACAAAGATTAGAAAATGAATATAACAGTCATAAGTCGCAAACTGAAAGCCTAAATAGTCAGCTGGATAATTACAGCAATACTGCCCAAGCACATTTAGATAATTTGGGGAATAGTGTAGGTTTTCGAGCAAATAAACTTAAGAAAGCTAGCAGACTAACCGGTTTGACACAAGGAGCAGCACTGGCAGCTTTAACATTCGGTGCGGGTATGTATCTGGCTCCTGCCGCCGCTGCAACCGGTGCAGGGGCTGGAGCTGCTACATCGGGGGCTTTCGGTTCTTCTCTACTTGGCTCGCTTGGTACGGGGTTGCAATATGCGGCTCCTGTGCTTGGCATAGGTCATTTTATGAATAAGATGAATAAAGGCAGGATGGCTGCTGATTGGCAGAGAATAGCATTAGAGAATAGAGGAGCAGAAAGCTATAATAATTCTGCTTCTCTATGGCAACAGGGTTTATTCGGTAACAAAGTAGCTATCCCTGAACTAGCCCGGATATTGCATGAGATATAGGAGACAAAATCCTCGTAAAGCTGTATAATACTGGTATTTCATTAGAATAATACAAAGGATTTTGTCATGACAAATTGTATAGCATATAGTTACCAGTTTTCCAAAGTAAAAAATCGGACAATAGAGATAAATTTCACTGGAGGTGATATTAGTAGCGATGGAGGTGTGTTGTTATTAAGAGAAGCAGATAAAAGGCTTGGTATAACAGAGGAGCTTGCTAAAATATTTCCTGATAGACGAGATGGTAGTAAAATTACCCATAATATGGCAACAATGCTGAGGCAACGAATTTATGGTATTGCATTAGGTTATGAAGATTTAAATGACCACAATTATCTACGAAAATGTCCTGCTATGCAAACAGCTATGGAAACAATTGATGATATGGCAAGTAGTTCTACCTTATGTCGTATAGAAAACAATGCTGATAGACACTTTGCAATTAAAGTGCATGAACTAATGCTTGATAAATTTATTAAGTCTCATAAAATAGTACCAAAGCAGCTAATACTTGATTTTGATGCTACGGATGATGAAATTCATGGGCAACAGGAAGGTAAGTTTTATCATGGTTATTACGGTCATAATTGCTTTTTACCTTTGTATGTTTTTTGTGGAAAGCATCTGTTAGTTAGTTATCTTAGGACGTCAAAGCAGGATCAAGCAAAACATTCTTGGGCAATATTATCATTGTTAGTAAAACGTTTTCGCCAAGCTTGGCCAGAGGTAAAGATTATTTTTCGTGGTGATAGTGGATTTTGTCGTCATCAGATGTTTGATTGGTGTGATATTCATAATATAAAATATATTGTAGGAATGCCCCAAAATAACAGACTAAATGAGTTACTGAAACCTACAATGGAGAAGTCAAAAGCAGCATTTATTATAACCCAAGAAAAGCAACGTCTTTTTAGTGAGTTTCCATATAAGGCTGGTAGTTGGAGTCATGAACGTAGAATAATTGGTAAGGCAGAAATGACAATGCTTGGAGAAAATCCAAGGTATATAGTAACTAATTTATCAGATAAACCTGAAGATTTATACGACAAAGTTTACTGTGGTCGTGGTGATATGGAAAACCGTATAAAAGAGCAACAACTAGAATTATTTGCAGATCGTACTTCTTGTCATAGATGGTGGGCTAATCAGCTCAGAATGATTTTATCGGGTCTTGCATACACTTTAGTAGAATATATCAGAGGTAATTTATTACAAGGTAGTGCATTAGCAAAAGCACAAATAGGTACAATACGTTTAAAATTATTAAAAATTGGGGTAGTAATTATCCGTAATACTAGGCGTATTAAGTTTTTGTTATCTTCATCATATCCTTACCGACAGGTATGGAATCATGTGATGAAGAAATTAGCATTAGAATAACCTAGATTAGCACTGTTCCCGGTGCTTAGAAAAAATGGGGTAAGGGGCATTACATCTAAAATTTGAAAATAACGGCTTCAAAGCACTTTTTGGCAAAATTTTTACAAAAGTATCATTGCTAATATTATAAATTACTCAATTTCTTACTTTAAATCTCACTTCATGCAATATCCGGGCTAGGCGGCATAAAACAATCTTTATCACATTTTAATATGCCGACTGTACCGAAACTTCAAGACTTACCAAAGCTTGAGGAATCGCTAGGAAAAATTACTGCCCTTGGTGATTTGAATAATTTAAGCTTAGGGCTACCGCAAATGACTTCAGCAGACGGCAAAAAATACAGCTCGGAAGTGTTATATGATCTGGATTTTTTGAAGAAACTTAAAAAAGTCTCGAGAAGTTTAGGAACTCCTTATTTAAGAGGTAACACAAATTATAACCAAAATAGCAGGAGTAACATAGCTTATGCGTGATGATATCGCCGGTAAGATAGAATATTTTGAAACTTTAAAAACTAAGCGAGAGAAATGGAACGCCGTTTGGGACGAGCTAAAAAAATATGTCTGTCCGCAAACCACAAGCAATAAGGAAATATTTGATTCCACCTCTATTTGGGCAAGGGAGCAACTAGCATCAGGACTGCAAAGTTTAATGGTTAATAGAGCTGTTAAATGGTTTAATATTAATTTGTTAGAGCAAGAAGGTAGTGAAGACGACCAGCCATTAAATGAGCTACCGGAAGTCAAATTATGGTTGGAAACGATAGAAAATACTATCTTAAATATTTTTAATAATCCGGGATCAAATTTTTACAACCAAATACACGAGTTTTTTTTAAATCTTGCAGCATTTGGCACTTCTATATTTTACGTCGAAGAAGAGCCGGAATTACGATCAGGGCTGTTTTTTCGCAATATTAGTCTAAAAGAATGTTATTTTGAAGAAGATAAATACGGCTTTGTTAATTCCATGTACCGACTTTTTACGATGAACGTCAAAACGGCAGCAAGTAAATGGTCGGATTTTGCACCATTTAAAGATAAGCTGCTTAAAAGCCCTGACGAACAAATAGAGATATTGCATATCGTCGCCCCTGCAGATGAAGGCGGTAAAAAGAAAAGTTTAGCTTATACATCACAATATATTTATTTAGCTGAACAAAAATTAATTGCCGAGTCCGGCTATTCATATTTTCCATTCTTTGTCACAAGGTGGATTAAAGAAGAGGGGGAAGTTTACGGCTATGCCCCGGCTCATCACGTTTTACCGGATATAAAGCTGTTAAATTCATTTCGTAATACTACAGCTAAGGTATCACAGCTGCAATTACAACCATCTCGTTTGATACCAAAACGTGGCTATCAATTACCACTTCGTGATACTCCAGGGGCAGCAAATTATTTTGAGAACGGCACTGAAAAAATAACAAATCTTAGCAATATCGATAACCCTGTAGCTACAGAACTACAACAAGATAAATGCCGGGATGCAATATTTAAGGCTTCTTATATTGATATATTCCGCATGCAGAAAGAAAATAAAGAAATGACGGCGACGGAAGTACAAATACGAAATGAGGAGCAAATGCGGATGATGTCGCCGATGGTAGGCAGAATTGAAACGGAGTTTTTAAATCCGCTAATTAGAGCTATTTATGGAATATTAGCCAAGTATAACAAATTGCCGGCATTAGAAGGAGTAAATATCCTACCCGACATTGAAATTAGTTATGTCTCACCTTTAACTAGAGCACAAAAATCATCGGCAGTTAATAGCATTGAGCAAGTTATAGGATTCTTTCAACGTAGCGGCATTAGTAATTTATGCCCGGAGATTTACGACAATATAAACTGGGATTTATGTTTTAAACTACTTGCCGAACATAGAGGGATACCACAATCGATCCTTAGACCCGACAAAGAAGTAATGCAAATCAGACAGCAACGAAAAATGGCTCAGGCACAGCAAATGCAAGCTCAGCAATCGCAATTACCGATACAATAAAAAATAGATTGATTTAATTTAAAATATAAGTAGATTATGAAAATTCTAATTGAAACAAATAACTCTCAAAGTGAGCAAATTAATTCTGATATAAATATAGTAATTCAAAAGGCAAAAGATTTAACACAAATTTATAGTAGAATTTTTACCTCAAATGATGGTATAATGATCTTAGAGGATTTGGCAAATATGAGCGGCATGTATAGATCAAATTTTATAGCCGATAATGATAGGCACACCGCTTATTTAGAAGGACAAAGGGCTTTATTTTTATATATTTGTTCGCAGTTGGAAAATAACACAAATAATATGGAAGGGAATTTATGAGTACTATAGTCAGTTTTGATTACGCTATTAAAAATTTATTAAGGAATAAAGGCGATTATGACATAGTCGAGGGGTTTATTTCGATTATTCTTAAAGATGCAGGATATAGTGCAGTAAAAATAACAGCAGTACTTGAAAGTGAAAGTAATAAGGAAAAAGCAACATTAAAGTCTAGTGTAGCAGACGTCGTAGTTGAAGACGAGCAAGGGCATAAATATATAGTGGAAATAGATCGCTCACATACTGATCTTTTCCTAAAAAAAGCTTGTTTTAACAGTAGCCGTTTAATCGTCGATAGTATTTCTAAAAGCGAGGACTACGCTACTATCAAAAAAGTATTCCATATTAATTTATTATACTTTCCGTTTGCTAATATGAAAGTGCCGTTATATCACGGTAAAACTATTTTTAGAGAGGTAGACCGTGAGCATCCTATGCACTTGCACTTAGCCGACATGGGCGGTAGAATATTTGACAATTATAATTTGTTTCCGGAGTATTTTGTAATATCCGTACCTTTATTTGATGATGTTGTAAAAGATGAAATGGATGAATGGCTATATATGACCAAACATTCAGAAGTAAGAGAAGATTTTAAATCACCTTACATGAAGAAAATAGCCGAGAAGCTTAGCATACTTAAGATGACTCCTAAAGAATTAAAAGCTTATCGAGACTATATGAACAAAACCTTAAAGGAGCGTGATTATATTGTTTCTGCTGAAGAAAAAGGAAAAGTTGAAGGTAAAGCTGAATTAATAAAAATGATGATAAAACAAGGCAAGTCTGTTAAACAAATAGCAGAATTTACAGGGTTATCTGAGGATGAAATAGAGAAGCTAAAAGAGGAAAGAGATGAGTGAAGAACAAAACGAGCTACAAAGTGATAATATCGGGGAAGCAGCTAGTACGTCCTGGCTGTCGGCTTTGCCGGAAGATCTACAAAAAGCAGAATCTTTAAGCAAGTTTAAAGATATTTCCTCTTTAGCAAGTAGTTATTTAGAAGCCGAAAAAAACTTAAATAGCCGAGTTGCTATACCTAAGGGAGATGCTCCAAATGAAGAATGGAACAAATTTTATACTCGTTTAGGCTTGCCGGAAGATAAGAAATATACTGACAAGAGAACTGTTGAGGATGAGGAATATTTAAAACAATATGAAGAAATGTTTTATCAAAGCGGTCTAAGCAAAAGGCAGGGAGAGAAGCTGCTTAATAGTCTATATAATTATTCCGTAGATATTCAGAAGAAACAGCAGGAAGAAATAGAGGGATTGCGTCACTCAAATATAGACTGGTTAAAGAAACGTTATAATGACGGATTTGATAGTAAAATAAACGTTATGAACGTAGCTTTAAAAAACTTCGGCACGAAAGAATTAGCGGGATTAATAGAGGAATCAAACTATAACCCTGCTCTTGTAGATATGTTAGTTAAAATCGGTGAAACGTTAAAATCCGACTCACTGGTAACAGGAGCAGAAAAGCCTACAATTACAGGGGCTGACTCGGCATTAAAAGAAATAAAAAGACTTGAATCTAACCATGATTTTATGCTAAAATTTAAAGATAAGAATCATACGGGGCATGCATCAGCTATTGCCCAAATGAATGAGTTATACACCATCGCTTATAATCCTAAGTGACAACTTCTTAAGGTCGCATAAATCTTAGCGGTAACCTTTTAAAAAGAAGCCACTAATAATTATCAACGATAGATATTTATTAAAGCTTAACATTTTAAAAAGGTTACCGACATGGAACAAATCACCGAAGCACTAAAAGAGCAATTCGCTCGCAATATCGGACTCGTTATTCAACAAGAAGGCTCAAAACTCCGCAAATTTGTTACGAACGAATCTCAAGATACGGAAGTAATCCAATTTGAGACGATGCACACCCACGAAGCATTACCAAGACATAGAACAGCAGCAGGCTATCATGAGCCTGGCGATGGCAATACAGGTAAACTGGAAAAACTAACCGAATTTAGAACGCCAAAAATCACCAGACGCCAAGTTATAGCACAAGTCTATTACTGGGAAGCTGCTATGGATAGAAACGATAAGCTTAATCTGCTTAGTGATCCGACGTCTAAATTCCCGAAACTTGCTGGTTTTGCAATGGGCAGGAAACAAGATCAAGTAATTATCAATAGCTTTGCCTCACCTGTTAATGGCGGCAGAACCGGGCAAAATCTCATTTATTTTGATGTAGTAAATAATGTTATTCCCGTCGGTGTTAAGCTGGTTGATACGACGCTTGGGCTGCATGCAAATAACTTGGCGGGGGGTGCTGGCGGACAGCAAGGAGCAAACGCCAAGGAAGCACTAAGAGTCGGCGGGCTCACTGTTGAGAAACTACTTAAAGCTCATCAATTACTTAAAAAACATAGCTTCGGGGCAGATGAAAAATATTATTTAGTTTGCTCCTCTTATCAAATCGGCAATTTACTCCGAGACAGCCAAATAACTAGCCACTATTATAACAGCGTTAAAGCCCTTGTTAGCGGTGAAGTAAATAGTTTTGTCGGGTTTAACTTTATCATTACCGAAATGCTAGGCGGCATAAGAGGTACGGCAAACAACATAAGAGATACAGCAAACTCCATAAGAGATTGTTACGCCTTTACGGAAAGCTCAATAAGGTTTGGTACTGTTACAGGATCGGTGGAGCGGCAAATAGATAGGTTAGTGCAATATCATTATGCACTGAGTTTATACTATTCCGAAGGCTTTGGGGCAACGAGAACTGAAGAGGGGCAAATAGTTTGCATTAAATGTTTAGAGCCGGCGGACGTTGCAGGGCATACAGGCGATCATTGGAATGCGGCAGCAGACAATGCACATTTTAATGGTGCAGTGCATGCAAGTATAGTGCCGTGGCAAATGATCGGTAGAGAGTGCCGTAATGTTGATAATACGGATGATATTAAAGTTGATGCATTAGAATCGCTACTAGCGAAATAATTAAAGTAAAATACAAGTAGCATATGAAACAAGAAATAATCCGTAAAGCTTTAGCATTACTTGGCTCAAATAGTGGAAATTATGGTGCTATGCAAAACAGCACTAGTATATCAAAAGCCGAAAATCTTTGTCAGGAGTTTGTTGATAGTGCTATTGAGGAGGCAGTATTGTCGGTTAGATGGGATTTTGCTTTAAAGCGGATAGATAATATAGATGGCAGTAATAATGAATTTAAAGAAATAGAAAATATTGAAGATTGTATTAAAGTAGTAATTATTGTGCCGTCTAATTTAGAGTTTTATATTGAAACGGGGAAGATTTACTTTAAAGGCGGTAATCTTACCTCGCTCTTTTATTACAGCAGCACAGTTATAGAATTATTACTTAATAATGACGGCAATGTTTGGAAGCACGTTCCACAAAATTTTAGATTACTTACCGCTCTTTCTTTAGCGTCAAAGGTAGCTTTTGCCCTTTATTCAGATAGCTTATTTGCTGATGGTCTTAAGAAACAATATTTAATTCATTCAGACCAAGCAAAACGGCTTTATAATATTGGTTATAATTTAGTAAACTCCGGCGAAGTTTAAAAAGCGAGCGAAAGTTAAATATGTCTGAACAATTTATCTATTCACAGAAAAATAATTTTTCCGGCGGTGAGCTAACACCGACCATTGAAGGACGTACCGAGCTTGGGTTATATCAAAACGGAGCAAAGAAATTAATTAATTTTATAATTCTGCCGTCAGGCGGTATTATGCGAAGACATGGTACGCAATTTGTGCATTTATTTAAAGAGAATGTCCCACGGAAAATAATAAGTATAATGTTCTCAAGGAAGCTATCTTATTTATTAGTGTTTGAAGCTCATCCCCTTAAAACTACTTGCTCATTCTTTGTTAACGGCGAGCTGTTTTTAACAACCAAAATATTAAAGGATGGGGTGCAAGATTTTCACTTTCGGCTTAAAGATTTTTCTTATTGCTGTTTTCAAGGAATAGCTTATATAAATTTCGGTAGCGGTGGAAGCGGCATTAACAGACCGATATTTAAGTTTTCAGTTGACCCTAGTATTGTTGAAAAGTTTTATGCTCATTTAGCGGCACAACAACAATTAACAGCTGTTAGTGGTTCTATTGCTTCGACACCTGAAACGGCAGCAGGGTTTCCCGATAAGGAAAAGATGTTTATCATCGAGCCGCTAAAATGTCATGTAAATTACTATAAGCAAAATAACCAAACAATACAAAAGCCGTTTAACGAAGTTATTTATAATACTGAAATAGATAAAATAAACGACGAGCTTAAAAAGTTGCACGCTCAAAGCAACGTTAATGTCTATGAGCAAAAACAGGAACAATTATATTGTAGTTCAGTCGTTACCTTTGAAAACCGCTTATGGTGTTTCGGAGCTAATAAAAATATTCATGCAATTTGGGCAAGCTATAAGAGCGATTTTAGCGATTTTCGTATGGCATATAAAACTTTGCTAGAAGCTCGTAATCCTTTAACTGCCTTATCTGCTACTTTTTCCTCAAGCACCTTTGATAACGTGTTATGGACAGTGCCTTTCTCAACGGAAATGTTGATTGGTACTACCGACGGGATTTATTTAATTAAAGAAGGCGATCGCTCTAAAGGCGAGTTTATCAAAGTCCATAAAGAGCTAGATGTACCGGTATCACCTATCAAACCTGTAATAATCGGTAAAACTATATTTTTTGTAGAAGGGAGTGGCTGTAAAATCAATAGCTTATATTACTCTCAAGAAAAAGGCGGTTTCCAGCTATCAGATATTACTGCTTATGCCGAGCATATATTCAGTAGCGGAATCAGGCAAATAGTTGGAATTAACAGCCCTTTCTCAATGATTTTTGCCGTGCTAAAGGATGGATCATTTACTAGTTTTACTTACTCACAGGATTTAAAGATCATGGGCTGGACACCGCATTATTTAGGCGGTAATAACGCTATTATTCTGAGCATTACTCCTATTTATGGTGATAACGAAGATAAGCTATATTTTCATGTACGAAGAAGCGATGATATAGGCGGGGACAGCAAAGAATATATAGAAAGCTTACATACTAAATATTTTACTGCCAAAAATAAAGAACTGCATAAACCTATATATGCAGATTGTTATGTTAATATTATGCGTCCTGATGAAGCGGCACTTGACCATGCTATAGTGCAAGCTATCAAGGATGATAGTAGTGTAGAATTTCGAGGTGGAACTACCAAGCTTGAAAATATTGTGCAATCTCAAGCGGCAAATATGATAAAGCTAGCGATTGACAATGTTGATATAGGAAATTGCTTTAAGGCAAACTGCAAGCTAATTAAAGATTATGGAGCTACAGCTCCTCAAATTCAAGCATTTTTAAAAAGATATTATAAAGAGCAAATGCCTTTAATTATGGAGTTATTGGGATCTGTATTTGCTTTTTATCGCATAGGCGGCAATTTATATGCGAATTTTGAAAATATATTTAGCGGTGAATACGAGAATTTATCTTTAATAGAGCAGCTACTTAATGATAATGAGAGATTAAGTAATGATATAATTCAATCGATAAATAATATAAGAAATCAAAATTTAAATATTCCAGCTATTTTAAATGATAATCCGTTAATTGAATATATAGATAATAATGCTTTTTCATTTAATGTCAGTATTTGTGAAAAGATTAAACAGCTAGATATAGAACTGATTAGGTCAATAATCAAAACAGCTAAAGAAATTATTAAGCATGTAAAAAGCGTTATAAATATAGAGCCGACAAAAGATAAAGAGCTCAAGGAAATGCATAACACCATTTTCAAGCTTAATAAAGCACTTTTACTATATTATGCCGGTAGAAGTAATGATAATAGAAAGGATTTGCTTGTTAATTTAGATAAGTTTTTTGAGCAGAAAACTATAGGATTTTATAGCAATATGCTTGATGTTACACATCCGATACTTACTAAATATTTATTTAGTAATGAAGGAAAAGAACTAATCATTAGAGAGGTAAATTCTATTAACGGGACTACTACGCCGCAGCAGTTAAAAGCAAAAATCAGTTCCATAGTAAATCAGTTAGTTACTAAATTAAGCGAACAACATCAGCTAAGACGAGCTGAAGAGATTATTGCCGGCAAAAGACAGGAAGAAATTTGTGAGCTATTGCGAGGCTTAATTTTAGAAAAGCCGATAAATGATAGAAGTAAAGATTTTTTATTATCCAATGAATTAACTGAGCATGTGGAAGAAGTAATTGAGAATTCCCCTACTATAACTTCTGCAGTAAATTATGAGAGTGATGTAAGTGAAGGCTCAAGAGGAGCTGTTAGTGAGACCGATACAGAAGAGAGGTTAAGCAGAAAAGTATATCACTTAATGCAAGATTTGCGTAAGAATTTAAGCAAACTTCATAGTAGTTTAATAGAATATACCGCACTTGTCATGCCAAGTAACCATCCACTGCTGCTCAAAGATATCTTAGAAGACGAGAAAAGCCTTAAGCTTGAGAAATATTTACTGTTATCTAAAAAATATTTTCCGCTATTTAAAAAAATGTTTCCAAGCCTTGGGGGGCATGAGTTCGGCATAGTAGCAAGACATTTACTGCCTTCCTTTGATCAAATATCAGTTCCGTGGCTATTACAGATTTATCAAAATAACTTAGTCGCTATTATCGGTGATGATATGTAATGTCATGTAAGATTGCCGAGGGATGACAGTTAGCTTTGCCGGTGATAAAATAGGCATCTGAATACTTTTGGAGTTTACAGATGCCCGGTAGAAGAATAACAAATCAGCAATACGAGGTATATATGAAATTAAGAAAATCAGGTTTGAATCAAACAATTTGTTCAGCTAAAGCAGGTTTTTCACAACGTAGTGGTAGGAATTTAGAACGTAGGGAAGTGTTATCTTTATCGAAAGGGAAGAAAGTACGTAAGTACCGTAACGATCCATTAGAAGGAGTATGGGAAGGTGTATTAGTTCCTTTATTAGAACAACTACCATATTTAACATCTTGGACATTATTAGAATATCTTCAAGACGAATACCCAGGAAAATATCCGGACAGCATTTTAAGAACTGTTCAGCGACGCACTAGCAAGTGGAGAGCATTATATGGTCCGGAAAAGGAAGTTATCTTTCGCCAGCTTCATGTACCCGGTCGTCAAGGTTTATCGGATTTTACTGCTTTAAAAGGCATAGAGATTACTATTTG
The DNA here is from genome assembly GCF_964026385.1 of Rickettsia endosymbiont of Polydrusus tereticollis. NCBI lineage: Bacteria > Pseudomonadati > Pseudomonadota > Alphaproteobacteria > Rickettsiales > Rickettsiaceae > Rickettsia > Rickettsia endosymbiont of Polydrusus tereticollis. The sequence goes on from NZ_OZ032142.1 coordinate 323,089, forward strand.
TGGTAAACCGTTTAAGCATCTATTGTATCATTTTCGGTTAGCTTATAGTAATTGGTCTTTTATGAAAGTGATTCAGGGCGGAGAAAGTTTTACCGCTCTTTCTCAATCGCTTCAGGATGCATTATGGAGTTTAGGAGGATGTCCTGAAGAACATAGGACTGACAGTTTGTCAGCTGCTTTCAAGAATTTATCGCAAGAGGAGTCAGATGATATAACATGTTCTTATAAAGAAGTATGTGCTCATTATGGCATGCATGCTACAAGAAACAATCGTGGGAAAGGACATGAGAATGGTAGCGTTGAGGCTGCACATGGTCATCTTAAGAGACGTTTAGAGCAAGCTCTTTTATTGCGTGGTTCTTATAATTTTGAATCTATAGATGACTATCAAAATTTTATAGACTCTGTTGTTCAACGACACAATAATCGTCATCAACCACAACTTTATATTGAACGATCTTATTTAAAAGGATTGCCGGCCCACAGAACTATAGATTTTAGCCAAACAACAGCTAGGGTGACAACTTCTAGCACTATTACAGTAAAAAAAGTTATGTATAGTGTACCTTCCAGATTAATAGGGTATCAATTAGGAATACATATTTATGATGATCGTTTGTCATGTTACTTGGGAAGTGATCATGTTTTGGATTTACCTTGATGTGGCTATAGTATTCCGGACAGTTAGTATGAGACAATATTAACAGAAAGGAAATACAGTATGACAAAAACAAAAATGTATTCTAGTGAATTTAAAGAATCAGCAGTTAAATTGGCAACTGAATCGAAGCGACCTGTTATTCAGACTGCAAAAGAATTAGGTATCAGTAAGAATACTTTATATAGTTGGATAGATAAATATTCTAAACAATTTGAAGAATCAATAACAAGAACAGATGAACATCTGTATGATGAATTAAAAAGATTAAAGAAAGAGCTGGTGATAGTAACACAGGAGCGTGATATACTAAAAAAGGCTGCAGCGTACTTTGCAAAAGAGTCCCTGTAAGGTATGCATGGATAAAGAAGCATCAAGATGATTTCTCAATTGCAATTATGTGCAAATGTATGAAGGTATCACGTAGCGGTTATTATGAGTGGTTAAATAACCCTGGATGCAATAGGGATAAAGAAAATAGAGAATTAACCTGTAAGGTTAGAGCTATTTTTCAGGAAGGTAGACGAAATTATGGATCTAGACCCATTAAAAAGGCTTTGTTGAGGCAAGGCATAATTGTTAGTCGTAGGAGAATTACAAGACTAATGAATGAAGCTGGCTTAGTATGTAAAACTAAGTATAAATTTAAAGCAACTACTGATTCTAAGCATAATAAGCAAGTTGCTCCTAATTTATTGGATAGACAGTTTAAAGTTTCTAATGTTAATTGTTATTGGGTTGGTGATATCACCTATATCCCAACTGGAGAAGGATGGTTATATTTAGCAACAGTTATTGATCTATTTTCTAGAAAAGTAATAGGCTGGTCAATGAATAGTAATATGAAAGCTGATTTAGTTAATAATGCTTTGCTAATGGCAATATGGCAACGTAAACCACCTAAAAAGCTTATTTGGCATACTGATAGAGGTAGCCAATATTGTTCTGATAGTCATTTAAAACTTATAAAACAACATGGTATTATACAGAGTATGAGTCGTAAAGGAAATTGCTGGGATAATGCTGTTGCTGAAAGCTTTTTTCATACTATAAAAACAGAATTAATTTATCAACATAAATTTAAAACTAGGGAGGAAGTAAAACATGCTATATTTGAATATATAGAGGTATTTTATAATCGTATAAGAATGCATTCTGCTAACGATTATCTATCACCAGTACAATACGAAAAAATACAAAAATGTGCGTAAAAAACTGTCCGGAAAACTGTTGACAGATCAATATTATTTTATCATAGAGCGATACGTACAATTAAAACTTGTCATAGGACAGTATTTTTATCCTATAGATCAAATAGGTATTAAATTCTATTATTTAGAGCAAAAAGCTTGGGTTTACCGTAATGCTGAAGAATTTGTTCATAAATTTTGGCATGTTACACAGCATTCGCATAATATCAATCAATTTGGGCAATTTTTATTGCATTCAGCTTGGCAAGAAGGTACTATTACTTTTACTGTTGGAATATTTACTGCTATCATCTTTTTTATGTATCGAGGTAAAAAAGCTGTTATCCAAGATAAGATTAGGGGAGCAGATTTTGTGGAAGCAGGTACTTTAGCAAAAATGCTTTATAAAAACAAACAAGCTGCTAATATTTGCTTTTCTGGATTACCATTGGTTAAATGATAGTGAGAGAAGACATATTCTTATTACCGGTACTACAGGTAGTGGTAAAACTAATATGTTAAATGAGCTATTACCTCAGATTAGAAAAGAGCGAGGTAGAGCAATTATTGTTGATTTAACAGGTAGCTTTACTGATCGATTTTTTGATCCAAAATGTGATAAGATACTTAATCCTTTGCAAGAGAATAGTTCAGCATGGCTACCATGGAATGATTGTCATGAAATTTGGGATTATAATGATATGGCCAGTAGTTTTAGTAATTATAATCCAAAATTAGATGATTTTTTTGCTAAAAGTGCTGAGCTAGTATTAGCTGAAGGATTAAGATTATATCAGGATAGTAAAGACATCAAAAAGCTTGTAAATACTATTCTTTATGCAAATAATAAAGAATTTGCAAGAGTCTTTAAAAATAGTGCAGTAGCCGGTATAATTAGCAGTAGTGCCCCTGAGACTTCGTCCGGTATTCAAGCAACTGTTAGTAAAAATATTGAAGCTCTGCAACATTTAAAGCCTGATGGTAGTTTTAGTATTAGAAAGTGGTTTACTGCGGACAAAGGTTGGTTATTTATAACTAGTACTCCTAACCAAAGAGTAATGCTACGACCACTTATTGCTGCATGGATTAGCATAGCAATAAAAGCATTAATGAATAGGAATATCAATAATACTCATAGTAATATGTGGTTTGTGATTGATGAACTACCAGCTTTACAAAAGATATCTTCTTTAGGGGTAGCTTTAGCTGAGAGTAGGAAATATGGTGGCTGCGTTGTTGCAGGCATGCAGAATATTCATCAATTAGAGGAGATATATGGTCATGCAGGAGCAGCTTCAATGCTTGATCTATTTGGTAGCAAATTTATTTTTCGAGTGAGTGATCAGCAGACAGCACATAAATCTGCTTTAATGCTTGGTGAGCAAGAAATAATCGAGACTCAAGAGAATCTCTCTTATGGCTCTAATACCGTGCGTGATGGGGTTAATATGCACAGCTTAGAGAAAAGGAAATTATTAGTAATGCCTTCTGAAATCATGAATCTAGAAGATCTTACCTGTTATGTAAAACTTGTGGGTAATTTCCCTATTACCAAACTTAAAATGAATTTACAAACTTGATTTAAATCCAAAAACATAAAAGCCATTTTAATGGTATTTTTAAAAGATTTCAATTATTTGATGGGAGGGACCTTATAAAGAAAAATCCTATTATAATACCCCTTTAAATCGTCAATTTAGTACTATGCATTTTAGAGGTAAGCTGTGTATAAAAAACTTTTTTGTTATTTCAGAATTTTTATAGAGTAAATTTTACAAGAAACATATTTACTCTAAAGAACGAATAAAAGTTTCATCAAGACCGGTTACACTAGAAATTAAAGCAATATTGCAACCTTGGGATAATAGTTTTTTTGCTATTTCAACTCTTTCTTCAGCTTTTCCTTCAGCTTTTCCAATTTGGATACCTTGAGCTTTACCAACTTGTAAGCCTTCAAAAATACCTAATTCTTTTCCTTCTTGTTGCCAATGCTCTGCTAAACTTCTCATAAGCCTTGTTCCTATTTCTGGATTCAACTTTGTTGATAATAAATCTTCTAGCTTTATTTTATCAGCTTGCTCTATCTTTGTCAAAGTATAATATAATATCATTTCTAGATAATCATAGCCTATCGTTATTTTGGTTAATTCCGGTAATATATCTGATATTTCTTGCCATCTTTTTAATAATTCCCTCTCATGTATATGCTTGAGAAAAAATTCTAATATCCCTGACCATATCCTTTGTTTAAACTCTTCATCAGGAATTTCATGGACATTCACTAATTGGTAATCATTAATCCATAATTCTCTTGCTAATTTGTTATTAGCAAATAAATCCCACAAATTCCTTGCAACATTGTATTTCTCCTGACCATTGTAAAATATCATCGGGTATATTAATGGTAAAGTCTTAGCTTTAGGATTTTGTATTAAATATCGCTCACAAATATTAATCATATATTTAAAAAGCCTAAAAGCCATAAAATGATCTGCTTTTGATTGATGTTCTACAAGCAAAAATAAGTATCCGTCTTGTTTATCAAATTTGCATGAGAATAAAACATCAGAGATAGAATCTTTTAAAGAGCTTTCTACAAAAGTGGTATTTTCCATTGCTAAACTAGGAAAATCTATTAAACTTTTAATATTTGGGGGCAAATGTGCATTAAAGAACTCATGGGCGACTAGAGGATTCTCCAGTGCCTTACGAAATATCTTATCATGCTTAGCTTTCTTTGTGCCTTTATCTGGATCACCCAGCAGGTTTCCTTGTTCACTCATATATTTATATTTTTTAACTTGATAAAATATTATTACACTACACTCTAAACTCTTATTCCTTGATTTAGCTTGATCTCAGATACTTGCTTTACCGCACTTCTTATTTCTTTAGCTATTTCTGAGCTTGGACTTATATATTGCATTACTTGTTTATCTCTTCCTATGGCATTTAAGTAATCTTCAGGGACGAGATGGCTTTTGCCTTGAAAATCATGTACTACTATATCAGAAAATTTTTTATCACCAAGATTATAATTAGGATCAAATTTATTCTGCATAATTTGTAAATCTTTCTGTATCTTCTGCTCTATTGCTGCTATGCAAATCTTGTTACTATAAGCAGTACAAGAATCTATACCTTTTTCTCTGTAGATTTGTAAAGCAGTATCGATATTTTCTGCTGTGCCAAACTTGGCTAGAGCTGTTATTTGCTGTTGTTGCAAATTATTTAGTCCGTTATTATCGTTATTTGCAAATTTTGAAAATAGTAATTCTATAGACTTAATTTGTGATTTGCTATTATCATTTGCTTTTAAGGATGATTTAAGTTCTGTTGCCTTACTAGCTGCTGTTAATTTTATTATTTCAGGCTCTATAAGCTTGTCTATAGATTCTGCTCCTTGGGATTTTAACATATCATTAAAATCGCCTTTTTCTGGTGGTCGTATTATTGCTACCGTCGCTCCTTGCCTAATTAATTCTTCCTGAGCCTTAATTACAGTATTAACTGATACTACATCTTTGCCATCATTATCAGCAGCAATTATTATTCTCTCACCTTTGATAGGCTCATAGTTCCTGATGTTACTTACACCTAACCCGGATATTGCATGAGATATAGGAGACAAAATCCTCGTAAAGCTGTATAATACTGGTATTTCATTAGAATAATACAAAGGATTTTGTCATGACAAATTGTATAGCATATAGTTACCAGTTTTCCAAAGTAAAAAATCGGACAATAGAGATAAATTTCACTGGAGGTGATATTAGTAGCGATGGAGGTGTGTTGTTATTAAGAGAAGCAGATAAAAGGCTTGGTATAACAGAGGAGCTTGCTAAAATATTTCCTGATAGACGAGATGGTAGTAAAATTACCCATAACCCGGATATTGCATGAGATATAGGAGACAAAATCCTCGTAAAGCTGTATAATACTGGTATTTCATTAGAATAATACAAAGGATTTTGTCATGACAAATTGTATAGCATATAGTTACCAGTTTTCCAAAGTAAAAAATCGGACAATAGAGATAAATTTCACTGGAGGTGATATTAGTAGCGATGGAGGTGTGTTGTTATTAAGAGAAGCAGATAAAAGGCTTGGTATAACAGAGGAGCTTGCTAAAATATTTCCTGATAGACGAGATGGTAGTAAAATTACCCATAATATGGCAACAATGCTGAGGCAACGAATTTATGGTATTGCATTAGGTTATGAAGATTTAAATGACCACAATTATCTACGAAAATGTCCTGCTATGCAAACAGCTATGGAAACAATTGATGATATGGCAAGTAGTTCTACCTTATGTCGTATAGAAAACAATGCTGATAGACACTTTGCAATTAAAGTGCATGAACTAATGCTTGATAAATTTATTAAGTCTCATAAAATAGTACCAAAGCAGCTAATACTTGATTTTGATGCTACGGATGATGAAATTCATGGGCAACAGGAAGGTAAGTTTTATCATGGTTATTACGGTCATAATTGCTTTTTACCTTTGTATGTTTTTTGTGGAAAGCATCTGTTAGTTAGTTATCTTAGGACGTCAAAGCAGGATCAAGCAAAACATTCTTGGGCAATATTATCATTGTTAGTAAAACGTTTTCGCCAAGCTTGGCCAGAGGTAAAGATTATTTTTCGTGGTGATAGTGGATTTTGTCGTCATCAGATGTTTGATTGGTGTGATATTCATAATATAAAATATATTGTAGGAATGCCCCAAAATAACAGACTAAATGAGTTACTGAAACCTACAATGGAGAAGTCAAAAGCAGCATTTATTATAACCCAAGAAAAGCAACGTCTTTTTAGTGAGTTTCCATATAAGGCTGGTAGTTGGAGTCATGAACGTAGAATAATTGGTAAGGCAGAAATGACAATGCTTGGAGAAAATCCAAGGTATATAGTAACTAATTTATCAGATAAACCTGAAGATTTATACGACAAAGTTTACTGTGGTCGTGGTGATATGGAAAACCGTATAAAAGAGCAACAACTAGAATTATTTGCAGATCGTACTTCTTGTCATAGATGGTGGGCTAATCAGCTCAGAATGATTTTATCGGGTCTTGCATACACTTTAGTAGAATATATCAGAGGTAATTTATTACAAGGTAGTGCATTAGCAAAAGCACAAATAGGTACAATACGTTTAAAATTATTAAAAATTGGGGTAGTAATTATCCGTAATACTAGGCGTATTAAGTTTTTGTTATCTTCATCATATCCTTACCGACAGGTATGGAATCATGTGATGAAGAAATTAGCATTAGAATAACCTAGATTAGCACTGTTCCCGGTGCTTAGAAAAAATGGGGTAAGGGGCATTACATCTAAAATTTGAAAATAACGGCTTCAAAGCACTTTTTGGCAAAATTTTTACAAAAGTATCATTGCTAATATTATAAATTACTCAATTTCTTACTTTAAATCTCACTTCATGCAATATCCGGGTTAGCTATATTATCAGAGATGCTGAAATCATATTGGGTTATGGATATAAAGTTGAAAGATCATAAGAGTGCAATAGATCAGTTGCCTAATAATATTGATATTAATGCTGTGCTTAAATTTTTGGAAGATACAGGTAATATTAATGTAAGGAGACCGTTAGAAAAAAAATTAGCTAAATACACACTTAAACATGGCAATACTCTCAAACCTTTATTAATAAAATATGATGGTTTTGATGAAATAAAGGGTGATAGAGCTAAAGATCAAGGTAAAAATAAGGTTAGTAAATTATTAAAGTTTTTAAAAGACAATACTCAAGCTTCTATATTGGTAACCGCACGTGAGCATGAAACAAATATTTTACAAGATAGTTTATCAGTATTTGATATTAAATTTGAACCATTAGAAGAACCAAAGCAAAAAGCGTTACTTAAGGAATATTGGAAGAATTATCTTAGATGGAGTTTTAGCAAGGATTACCTAGATAATCAACTGTTCAGTGATTCACCAAATGCTAAATTCAAAATATATGTAGAACAATTATTGAAGATGATGAATACAGTTTTGATGCAGCAGAATACTAAGTTTATGGGAATACCACTAACTTTACGCTTATTAGCAGAAAGTTATCAAGACAAATTTAAGAAATTTATTACTAATGATAATGATCTTTCAGAAGATTTTAATAATCTAAATATGCTAACCCGGATATTGCATGAGATATAGGAGACAAAATCCTCGTAAAGCTGTATAATACTGGTATTTCATTAGAATAATACAAAGGATTTTGTCATGACAAATTGTATAGCATATAGTTACCAGTTTTCCAAAGTAAAAAATCGGACAATAGAGATAAATTTCACTGGAGGTGATATTAGTAGCGATGGAGGTGTGTTGTTATTAAGAGAAGCAGATAAAAGGCTTGGTATAACAGAGGAGCTTGCTAAAATATTTCCTGATAGACGAGATGGTAGTAAAATTACCCATAATATGGCAACAATGCTGAGGCAACGAATTTATGGTATTGCATTAGGTTATGAAGATTTAAATGACCACAATTATCTACGAAAATGTCCTGCTATGCAAACAGCTATGGAAACAATTGATGATATGGCAAGTAGTTCTACCTTATGTCGTATAGAAAACAATGCTGATAGACACTTTGCAATTAAAGTGCATGAACTAATGCTTGATAAATTTATTAAGTCTCATAAAATAGTACCAAAGCAGCTAATACTTGATTTTGATGCTACGGATGATGAAATTCATGGGCAACAGGAAGGTAAGTTTTATCATGGTTATTACGGTCATAATTGCTTTTTACCTTTGTATGTTTTTTGTGGAAAGCATCTGTTAGTTAGTTATCTTAGGACGTCAAAGCAGGATCAAGCAAAACATTCTTGGGCAATATTATCATTGTTAGTAAAACGTTTTCGCCAAGCTTGGCCAGAGGTAAAGATTATTTTTCGTGGTGATAGTGGATTTTGTCGTCATCAGATGTTTGATTGGTGTGATATTCATAATATAAAATATATTGTAGGAATGCCCCAAAATAACAGACTAAATGAGTTACTGAAACCTACAATGGAGAAGTCAAAAGCAGCATTTATTATAACCCAAGAAAAGCAACGTCTTTTTAGTGAGTTTCCATATAAGGCTGGTAGTTGGAGTCATGAACGTAGAATAATTGGTAAGGCAGAAATGACAATGCTTGGAGAAAATCCAAGGTATATAGTAACTAATTTATCAGATAAACCTGAAGATTTATACGACAAAGTTTACTGTGGTCGTGGTGATATGGAAAACCGTATAAAAGAGCAACAACTAGAATTATTTGCAGATCGTACTTCTTGTCATAGATGGTGGGCTAATCAGCTCAGAATGATTTTATCGGGTCTTGCATACACTTTAGTAGAATATATCAGAGGTAATTTATTACAAGGTAGTGCATTAGCAAAAGCACAAATAGGTACAATACGTTTAAAATTATTAAAAATTGGGGTAGTAATTATCCGTAATACTAGGCGTATTAAGTTTTTGTTATCTTCATCATATCCTTACCGACAGGTATGGAATCATGTGATGAAGAAATTAGCATTAGAATAACCTAGATTAGCACTGTTCCCGGTGCTTAGAAAAAATGGGGTAAGGGGCATTACATCTAAAATTTGAAAATAACGGCTTCAAAGCACTTTTTGGCAAAATTTTTACAAAAGTATCATTGCTAATATTATAAATTACTCAATTTCTTACTTTAAATCTCACTTCATGCAATATCCGGGCTAACTATATATCAAGATATCATTGATGGTAAATATAAGATATATTTTAAAGAAAAAATGGGATTATCTGCTGATATAGGATATGAAAAGGTAAAGCTTCAAGAAGAATTAACAAAAGGATATTGGAGATTAGCATTTCAGGAATTATTTTCTGATCAAGCTAAAGATTTTATAGGGAAGAAAGACCAACTTTCAGAAGTTAGAGCAAATGGGGCTTTTGTATCTGATGATGAGTTAGAAACACTAATTCGTATTGGTGTAATAATCAGATCTGATCAATCTACTCCTATTGAATTTATTCATTATACTTTTGCTGAATATTTTGTTGCTGAATTACTAAATAATTGGTTAAGAAAAGAACATGGTCGCCATCCAAAATATCCACCTACAGAAAAGTTCTTAGTAACAAAAATTCTGCTTGAACTACAACATAAAGTTATTAGGTTATTTCTTAATGGACAGTTAGCTAAACAGCAATTACCAAGTGATGCATTAGAATTCTATGGACAAAAAGTTACTACACTATGGTCAGAAGCACAAGAACAATTTTTCAGTGAAGCACGTCAAACAGCTTTACACATATCTACTCAAGAGAATAATGAACAAATAATTGATCTACTATTAAATATTTTTAATTCTGATCAAGAAAAACTTATATCATTTCTTACGGTACGTGCTAATAATCAAGAAACAGCTTTATATATAGCAGCTCGGAATAAAAATGATAATCTTATTAAGAAATTTTTAGATAGCGTAAAAGATTGTAAAAAAGATATTCAACAAAAGCTTCTTTTAGCCACTATTTTTAGAAAAGCTGAGGATAAGGACGATCCTAATATAAAGTATTTATTAAGACATATATCACAGAATGAAGATTATACAGCAATAAAGTTAATCTCTGATGATATTCAAAAAAAGTGGGAATTAATAAAACCTTTCCTTGAAACAATACAGAATGCAAATATTAATGATTTAGAGAAACAATTGAATAAAGTTAGTGATAAAAATATTCAGAAGTATCTAATGTTATTAAACGATGACAAAGGTAACACAGTTTTACATCTCACTTATGAATTAGGTCATTATCGTATAATAAAATGGCTCATAGAGCATGGTGCAAGTGTTTATACTATAAATAGTGATGGTGATACCATATTACATATGGCAGCACGCTCTGGTGATTTAAGGGTGGTAGAATTGCTTATAAGATATAATGCAAATATTAATGCCATAAATAATAATGGAAATTCAATATTGCATGCTGCTGTTGATACAAAAAATGCTAAAAATTTTATTGATTTAAAATTAATAAAGTACTTAATAGAGCATAGAGCAGATGTTAATACTAAGAATAAGGATGGTAATACAGTATTAGATTTAGCTGTTACTAATAATCAATGGAGTGTAGCACGATTTTTAATTACACTAGGTATAGAAGATATTAACCAACACGCCAGAGCAATTGTAGATAGGCTGATTAATAAACAGCAATGGGGTTTACTACAATTAATGGTAGAAAAAGGAGTAGATGTTAATGCTAAAAATGATAAAGGTCAAACGATGCTGCTTCAAGTTGCTGATGAAAAAGTAACAAAATCAATTTGGTTTTTTGCCGACAATCAATTACCATTAAAAGGTCAGTGGCAGCTAATTAGATGGTTAGTAGAAAGAGTTGGAGATATTAATGATAGAGATAATAATGGCAACACAATATTACATTTAGCTGCTTTTAAAGGTCACCTGGAGTCTATAAAATGGTTAGTAGATAAGAAAAATGCAGATGTTAATGCTAAAAACAACAATGGTGATACTGTATTACATATAATCACTTGCACACGTCAGCATCAATTAGTGGAGTGGTTAGTGAATCATGGTGCAGATTTAATATTAAAAACAATGATGGTTATGCAGCATTAGATTTAGCTGTTGCACATAATTATTGGAAAATAGCAAAATGGTTAATAAAGAACCATGCCAATGCTGATGCACAAGTACTATATGCAGCTAGTCATGCTAAGAGGATTGATTTTGATTTTTTAAAGTCTTTGATCAAGGCTCAGGAAGAAGGTGGACAAGGCATTAACATTAATGCAGCTATAGACAGTAATGAAAATACGGTGCTACATAAAGTTGCACAAAGTGGTAATTTAGTGTTAGTGCAGTGGTTAGTGAATAATGGTGCAAATGTTGATGCTATAAACCATGATGGTTATACAGCATTAGATTTGGCAGAAAAAAAGGATATTACACCTAAGGATAATCATCTATTGTCAAGTTTATTCAAATGCTTGAGCATGCTCCTCTGTGCAGTTTTGAAGAAGAATACTGATGCTTTTGTTAAAATTAGCTCTTCTTATCCCCTTATCAATAAGGATTCTGATCTTACAGAAATTATTGACTTTTTAAATAAGGAAACTGATGTGAATTTAGAACATGGACTGAGTACGGCACAAGAAGAAGAGACATTAGAACCATTAATTCGCTCAGCAAGCGATTCAAGTTGTAGTAGTGCTAGTAGTGGTGCAAATAGTTCACACTCTCGTAAGAAACGAGCTATATGGAGTTGTAGTGAGAAGGAAGAAGAACCTGGTAAACAAAAAGTGATTAAAACTGGTAAGTGGGATGAAGTAGTTAGATGGTTAACCGAGGAAAAAGGAGCTGATATTAACGCTAAAGATGAGTTTGGTAGAACTATTCTCCACAAAGCAGCTGAATTTGGCCGTTTGGATTTAGTTAAATGGCTTCTAGAAGAGCAAGGTGCTGATATTAACACTCCAGATAAGTATGATACTAGTTTACTGCACTTTGCTACTGCTTCAGGTAATTTAGCTTTGGTTAAATGGTTGATAGAGGAAAAGCATGCAGCTATTGATGCTCAAGACAAGTTCGGTAAGAGTGCTCTACATTTGGCAGCTCTGGACAATTATCAGGATATTACCGCATTATTAGTGGCAAAGAACGCCAATATTAATTTACGTGATAGAAATGGTGAGACGGCATTAGAAATAGCTAGGAAAGAGCAGCATCAAGAAATTATCAAGCAGTTACAAAAAGCAAGTATTGAGCTAGAAAATAAACAATATATAGAAATATCATTAGATAATTTAACGGAGTTACAAGAAGAGCAAAGAGAAATTGGCTTAGAACCATCAGGGGGCGTAAGTGCTGTTGGTTGTAATGCACAATACCGTACAAAACGTCATATAGGAAATTGCCAAGAGGAAGAATCTGATAATTTCTCATATGAACCATTGGAAGAATCAGTATCTGTGGAGCAAGCGAGAGCTAGTAAAATCTATAGCCAAATAAGCATGGCAGTAATTTTAAAACATGCCGAGCAATTTTTGAGTAGTAATAATAATCCACTTGATCATGTTCTTACCTATAATAAATATATCGGTGAGATTATATCAGAGCAAAAAACTAATAATAGTCCACGTGAGCAAAGAATACTAGCTAGTCATTATCAACAAGCACAACAATTTTTAAAAGATTATCCAGAAACAAAGCTGCTTAAGAAAATAGCAAGAAATAGTGGTGAAGTAGTTAATATTGATGATAATCAGAGTTGGTTATTTGATAATGGTCAGCAAAGCATGTTGGTGTTTAAGGAAGGTAAACATTATGGCTTATATAGCCAAGATTTTAATTACAGACAAAAATTTCAAACAAGGGAAGATTTAACCTTTGAGCAACTAGAAGGATTTATTAAGGCATTTTTCAAGTGGCATAGTGGTAGTAGTAAATATCAAACATTTACTTTAGCTGATACTTTACCAGCAAATCTCATAGAGCAATTAAAGCTTGCTAAATTTTGGCATGCTGAACAAGTAGCTCCGGATAATGTATTACTTAATGAGCAACATTTAGGGCTGATAGAATCTATTTCAGCATCAGTAATTCGAAAATTATTCTTACTGCATGGTCAAAGCCCGGATATTGCCGGATTACATGTAGATTTTTTTGCTCATAATAAGAATGATATTAGTCTCAGATTTGAGGTATTACATGAAGTGTTGCAATCATTAAACGTAGAACAAAGACAAGCATTAATGGCTGTAATCAAGAAATATAATATAGCAATAGATAGAACTTATCTTGATACATTATCTGGAGATGAGAAATCTTTATTAGCCCGGATATTGCATGAAGTGAGATTTAAAGTAAGAAATTGAGTAATTTATAATATTAGCAATGATACTTTTGTAAAAATTTTGCCAAAAAGTGCTTTGAAGCCGTTATTTTCAAATTTTAGATGTAATGCCCCTTACCCCATTTTTTCTAAGCACCGGGAACAGTGCTAATCTAGGTTATTCTAATGCTAATTTCTTCATCACATGATTCCATACCTGTCGGTAAGGATATGATGAAGATAACAAAAACTTAATACGCCTAGTATTACGGATAATTACTACCCCAATTTTTAATAATTTTAAACGTATTGTACCTATTTGTGCTTTTGCTAATGCACTACCTTGTAATAAATTACCTCTGATATATTCTACTAAAGTGTATGCAAGACCCGATAAAATCATTCTGAGCTGATTAGCCCACCATCTATGACAAGAAGTACGATCTGCAAATAATTCTAGTTGTTGCTCTTTTATACGGTTTTCCATATCACCACGACCACAGTAAACTTTGTCGTATAAATCTTCAGGTTTATCTGATAAATTAGTTACTATATACCTTGGATTTTCTCCAAGCATTGTCATTTCTGCCTTACCAATTATTCTACGTTCATGACTCCAACTACCAGCCTTATATGGAAACTCACTAAAAAGACGTTGCTTTTCTTGGGTTATAATAAATGCTGCTTTTGACTTCTCCATTGTAGGTTTCAGTAACTCATTTAGTCTGTTATTTTGGGGCATTCCTACAATATATTTTATATTATGAATATCACACCAATCAAACATCTGATGACGACAAAATCCACTATCACCACGAAAAATAATCTTTACCTCTGGCCAAGCTTGGCGAAAACGTTTTACTAACAATGATAATATTGCCCAAGAATGTTTTGCTTGATCCTGCTTTGACGTCCTAAGATAACTAACTAACAGATGCTTTCCACAAAAAACATACAAAGGTAAAAAGCAATTATGACCGTAATAACCATGATAAAACTTACCTTCCTGTTGCCCATGAATTTCATCATCCGTAGCATCAAAATCAAGTATTAGCTGCTTTGGTACTATTTTATGAGACTTAATAAATTTATCAAGCATTAGTTCATGCACTTTAATTGCAAAGTGTCTATCAGCATTGTTTTCTATACGACATAAGGTAGAACTACTTGCCATATCATCAATTGTTTCCATAGCTGTTTGCATAGCAGGACATTTTCGTAGATAATTGTGGTCATTTAAATCTTCATAACCTAATGCAATACCATAAATTCGTTGCCTCAGCATTGTTGCCATATTATGGGTAATTTTACTACCATCTCGTCTATCAGGAAATATTTTAGCAAGCTCCTCTGTTATACCAAGCCTTTTATCTGCTTCTCTTAATAACAACACACCTCCATCGCTACTAATATCACCTCCAGTGAAATTTATCTCTATTGTCCGATTTTTTACTTTGGAAAACTGGTAACTATATGCTATACAATTTGTCATGACAAAATCCTTTGTATTATTCTAATGAAATACCAGTATTATACAGCTTTACGAGGATTTTGTCTCCTATATCTCATGCAATATCCGGGTTAGAGTTATATTATAACAAAGTAACAAATAAATTAAAGACAGATGTAATAATAACGCCGCAGCTTTTATCAGAACTATCTTGGGAATCTTTAAGTGATGGTGTGGCAAATCATCCAGATATTTCTAGTGAGCTTGCAAGCAAAATAGTCAATAGTAATAAGCAAGTACATGAGGCAGCATCTAAAGGGGCAATGCTTAAAGGCATGGCAACTCAAGGCTTGTTCTTTTTACCTGATATTATCAGAGCAGCAAATAGTGGCGATATAAGTAATTTAGAGCAAACAGGGGCGATGATGGC
Source organism: Rickettsia endosymbiont of Polydrusus tereticollis (assembly GCF_964026385.1). Lineage (NCBI taxonomy): Bacteria > Pseudomonadati > Pseudomonadota > Alphaproteobacteria > Rickettsiales > Rickettsiaceae > Rickettsia > Rickettsia endosymbiont of Polydrusus tereticollis. Next base: position 338,697 of record NZ_OZ032142.1, read on the forward strand.
AGGAGATGCTGCTATTAACCATCTATATAGTGCATTAATCAATAAATTAGCAACAATTATGCCGGCAGGCAGAGCTGAGTTACTAGGCAAATTACCGGTAACTAGTCCAATATTTAAAGCCTTAACAATATATTCTATTGTTGAGTTACATAAGCAACTTGCAAGTCTGCCAGCTAATTCAGAAGAACGCAGTATAATTAAGCATAAATTAGGAGAACAATATGTTACAGCCGGTTTAATGGTAGCTGAATTATTAGGGTTTGAAGTAACACCATTATGGATAGGCTTAATTGCCGAGCAGCTTATTTTTGATGCGACATCTTTTAGAAAGCAAAATCATTTAGAAATCCCATTTTGGGAGGCACTTGCCATGAGTTTAGGATTTGAGCAGGATAAATTACAAAATATCTTAGAAGAAAGACAGTTAGTAGAGATGAACTTAGCATTAGTAAATCAAATCAACAATCAAACGCAAATTCCTTATGGTTTGACCATTGTTAAGATTCCTAAACTAGGTAAGTTAAAATGGTACAATATTACTCAGGATCAGATACCAGCTGCTATTAGTAATAAAATCAATAATATGCAAGAAGAAGTGATAAGCAAAATAAATTCTCCTGGACAACGGATACTAGCAAGTGATGGATTGAGACAAGTAAATAATTATCAGACTATTAATAATGATTTTGCCATGGATGGTGATGTGAGCAGCTATAGAGGTCAGCTAATTAGTAGCATTTGGCAAAAAGCCAGTTATGATGCTTACCCACAAAAAAGTAAACTCAAATTTGCCTTGCACCATAATAATATGAATAGTTTTAAACATGAAGATAATATTTTCCTAGATCAGCTATTAGTAGAGAATGTTAATTATCAAAGAATTCCATCAAAGGCAACAGGTATCTTTCTAAATGGCCAAGATGTATTAAAGAGAAATGAAGCAGAAGCAGCTGCAGTTTATATTAGTACTGAGGCTTATCGTAATGCTAATGCTCAAAGTAATTTTTATGTAGGTTTTGATCCTCGTGAAGGAGATATAGAGCTAGATTTTACTTCGCAAGGATTAGAAAGAATTGATACAATGAATGTGATGCGATATTTTGTTACTGAAAATGGAGTTATGCATCATTCACTTAACGGTACTTCTCCTTATATGATTACTGTGCAAGTAGCAAATAAACCTTATCCAGGCTCATTAGAGTTTTCTAATAGAAAAGGCGAGTTTTTTGTGCAAGATAATAGTCAGAGAATAATTAGTCAATATGTGATTAATGATAATATAGATTATGTAATTAAAGATTTTACTAGTGCAACACGCATTAGTTTTATGTCTAACTTAGCACAACAGGAAATGTGCACTACTATTCGTTCTGAACCTAACACTATTTTTATATTAAAATGGCAATGCAATAACAAGATGGTTAATGATAGAAATCAAATAGAATATTTAAATTTAACAGATATGTCAGGCAAGATTTTAATTTCGGAGGATAAAAAATATTTGCAGCTTGTATTAAATAACCATGTTATTGATAATCACTTAAGAATATCAGCTGAACATGTCGATATTATAGAAGCACAAGGGAGATTGGATAAAAATAGTAAGATTGATATTATGCAGGCAGTAAATAGTTTTAATATTACTTTGAGAGGTGATATTATAGTTAGCGATCAAGCAACTTATTTACAGATGAGTGGAGAAGTAGCCAATATATTACCAGCAATAATTTATGCTAAATCAGCACATAATAAAGTTATAGCACTTTATGAGTTTAATTTAGACAATTTACAGCCGATATTAGAGACCATGTTAAGATCCAATAATAGTGAATTCATGGATATTAAGTTTAGCAGTAATGATGTTCAGTATCATTGGCATAATAAATTACCAATAAATAATACATTGCAGCTTGCAGGAAGATTAGATGGTAAACGAGGATTACTGCAAATAGAGGCAAAGAGTGATACTTTACGAGTATTTAATGATGACAATAGCATTGCCACTACCCAGGTAGCTCATTATGATGCAAGTGCTATGTTAGAAGATGGTTTAATCCTGCAGAAGGTTTTTAGAACTATTGAACCTAATGTAACTGTAATCACTAATTCCGAGTTAGTAACAAATACAGATAATGGTAATATGCTAGAATTCAGTATTGGCAGCTATTATGGTAAGGCAGATGTGTTAGAATTTCAAACACCAGCTGGGTATTTATTATATCATTATTTTCCAATAAATAGGACAATTAAGTTAAATAATATTAATTATATTGTAAAAAATCAGATGATTTGTGCAAGTGCTGCAGGACAAGATATAATAGATGGTCATGAATTAATAAAGTATGGTGCTATATCCAACTTGGGCAACATGGAAAAAATGGTGGGAATATGTTTTCCGCAGTCAGTTGCAGACAGTAAGATTCTGGTAAAGAATGATACTTTGCAAATTAATGATTTAACTCTAAAATCTTTAGAAGATAGCACCAAGCTTTATTTTAGTGAGACAGAAATATTGTCTGTCAAAACATTAAAAGATAGTTTAACTAAAAATCAGATAAGCAATATTACTACATCAAGTACAAAATATATAGATCAGCAAACTACAGATGAGAATAGAGAACAAGAATATTTAGTAAATCTAAATAATAGCTCTCGAACGATTAATTATAATCAGCTTAACAAAGCCACAATAATATTAAATAACATAAAAACTGTAAAAACTGGAGAATTAAAGGTTACGGCAAGTAATAATGATTTGCTGTTTGTAGCAAGTGGTAGCAATCATACTTTAAGGATCAAGAATTGGCCTGCCAACAATATTAATAACACTGATCATGGAATTATAACATTAAAGTTTGATCAATTATCACCAGCTATAGAGATTAGAGCGATTAATAAATTGAAGTTATCAGAAATAGCTAAGATACAAAACTTAGTAAGTAAAGCTGAATTATCTTATGAAATAACTAAGCAACTAGAACAATTAGATAATAACATAGTAAATGACCTTAAATATTTACTTGTGAGCAACCATAAAGTTGGTCTTACTGGTAATAATCACTGTTTAGGCTTTAAAAACTTAGTAGAGCAACAAGAATTTATATCCTCTTATGGGAAGAACTATAATCAACAACAATTACAGAAAATACTGAATCATGATCAAATAATTAAGGCGTTAACATGGTTAATTGCAAAAGATTATAATGATTTATCATTGCAAGAACCAAGCCAAGAGAAAATAGCATTAATAACAGCAATTAGTAAATGTTATAAGGAAGTTATAAGTGGTAAAATAATACATCGCTTATTAAAGCATTTAGAAGAAGGACATGCTATTGCTAAAATAGAGAGATTTATCAAACATCATGAACCAGAATTAAAACAAAAAATAACAGCTGAGTTCAAGGCAAGTAAAGTAACATCATCAGCATTTATTACAAAGTCAATCACTGAAGTATTAGATAGTGAAATACCACAACATGTTCGTAGTCGTAGAGCTATTGATGCACAAAATGAGCATGATGATGAAATAGAAAATATCAGTGATATTATAATAACTAGTACCGCAAGTAGTATGCCATCATCACCAATGAATAATATGATTAATTGGTTTAAAACGAATGTAGTAGGAGTATTATTATCGAATGTACTAAATCCAGTTAATAAAATCAATTGGTTTACTGCAGAAAATATTAAGAGCTCATCGATAGATGCAGCACAGATAGCTGATAGTAGGACAAATAATACAACTGAGAATTCAGCATCAATTAAATCAGTAGATTATGGACAATTTAATCTAAATGATAGTTTAACATTAGCTGATTTAATAATCAGAAAAATTACAAAAGTAAAACCCTATATTACAAAAGAAGAACCGCTTAATTTATTAGAGCTGCAAGCTCAAGTCCTTAATATTATAGCAGGATTTGAGGAAATATTAGAGGAATATGCCCAAGAAAAAGATATTTTAATGGCAGAATTAGAATTTGACCCTATAACTCTACAAATGCAATTAATCAGCGAAATAGTCAATGGTAATCATAGTAATATAGTGGAAATATTATCTAAATCTCTAGAAAAAACTCAGCTAGCTACTAAGGCTACTGAACTAAAAAACCACTTGCAAGATAAAATCACAGTAATGCTAAAAAAACAACAAGATATGTTATTAGCAAATGAACCATTAATTGACAATAGGCAAAATAATCAATTCAATAATCAATCAAAAATAGAAAACACAGATATAGTGTATAATATTGCCGAGATAGAAAATTATGCTAATGTAACTACTAACTGTCAGCCGGATGTTGGCTTGATTGGATAAGGGAAAAGCTTGGTAACTAATAGTCAAAAATTCAAGCAAAAATTGAAATCCTACTGTTACTTTTTAAGGGAACGGATAAAGGGACTCATCAAGACCGGTGACAGCAGAAATTAAAGAAGTATTACAATCCTCAGATAACATTTTTTTTGCTATTTCAATTCTTTCTTCAGCTTTTCCTTCAGTTTTTCCGATCTGGATTCCTTCGTCTTTAGCATGCTGCAGTTTATATTCTTCTACAGCCCTATTATCCCAGATACGCTTTAGCTCTTGTTCATAGCTTATTAACTCTTCTTCACTCCAATTAAACTGATCAAGTGCTTCATACGCTCTTCTTATAACTAGGTCTGTACCTATTATCTTTTGTAACTCTTCTTCTGTCGTCTCTTTCGCATGCTTGAAAAAATAACACCATTTCTCTGTTATATTATTTAGTTCTTCTACCTTATCTTTCTTAAATTTTGGTAATTCTATAAAGGTAAAAGAAAAATCCTTTAAATCATGCTCATAACTATTCTTATCTAATATTACATGACGTGATATATATTCTCTCTTCTTTGGAAATAATATGCAACCTGCTATTGCTATAAAGATGATTTCTTTGAGATTAGAATATTTCCCATCTTCTTCTCTCCCCCTATTAGTCTGCCGACAATATGCCTTTGCTGCATAATATTGGGCTCTTTTCTCAAAACCAATAGAAGGATCTACCTGCATTTCTATAATATACTGCACCCCGCTCTTATCTTTACATAAAACATCCACTATTGATTGTTTCTTAGATGCTATATCAGGATCTTGAATGGTATTTAAAAATTCTATCTCTGTTATTTGATTATTACCTTTAAACAATAATATATCATTTAGGAAATGTATTAAGATATCCTTATTTTTTTCAGAACCAAAAATCTTTTTGTAGAGTAGGGGGATCATAGGAGAAGCGAATTTGCTTCTACTATGACTCCCTCCTCGTGGAACCGAACGTGAATCTTTCAATTCATTCGGCTCGAGCCATCTTAAGTACTGTTGCTGAGTACCGGTAACAACTTCTGATGAAATATGTATAGTTCTATTCAGCATCTCTTTTTTTCCTATATTCCTTTCAGAGTAGAGTAACGTTCTTTGAAATAAGAAAACCACTCTCTACAAAATGGGTTAGCTGCTGCCCTAATTTTTCTATGCCTGCGAATCGAAAGGTTTGAGGCTTTAAATAACTCTTTAAAATTCACTACACCTTCCTTTATGGTCCTAACCAAGAAACACCAACTATTGCTTCCCTTTGTCTTAAAGTATTTTTCTTTAATCCAACATGAACCTTTGTTAGGATGTCTTCTTTTGGACCATCTCCACAACATTTGAAAAATTTCGTGATCAACTTTTTCAAAGACCTTTCTTGCACATATCTTATGGTGATAATAGACCCATCCTCTAATTAAAGGATTAAGTAGATCTATTAAATACCCTTGAGTTTGTGCTTGATTGTTCTTAATTGTATGACGCACTCTGTCCAGCAACCTCTTAATACTATCTTTAGACGGTTTTATGATTATACTTGAACCAAATTTTCGTACGCTTTGGCTAAGAAAATCAAAACCTAACTTTACATTTGTTATCTTTGTTTTCTTAGGTGAAAGAGTTAAACCTCTTGTTTCTAAGAATTCTTGTAATAACGGTAACATTTGCAATTCTAAAATTTCTTTAGTTTTTCCTGTTATTATAAAGTCATCTGCGTAACGTATCAAGTGTACTCCACTTTTCTTTCGCTTCTTTCCATCTTTCTGACCGAATTGTCTTATTATGACAGATTCTAAGCCATCAAGAGTCATATTAGCTAGAGTAGGTGATATAATGCCACCTTGTGGAGTACCCCACTTTGTAGAACAAAACATTTGTTTTTCTATATAACCAGATTTTAACCACTTTTTTAAAATCCTTGTTTCCATAGGAATATTACTTAGTAGCCAGTTATGGTCAATTTCATCAAAACATTTTCTGACATCCACTTCTAAAATCCATTCTGCCCGATTTCTCCCAGCCAAAGTTAAAAATATTTGGCTTATAGCATCAGCAGTAGAACGATGCATTCTAAACCCATATGAGTGATTATCTCCTGTGGTTTCTGCTACTGGAGATAATCCCATAAGATGTAATGCTTGCATTGCTCTGTCTTTCATTGTTGGTATGCCAAGAGCTCTTTTACCACCATCTGATTTAGGAATATATATTCGTCTTAATGGTTGAGGTTTATAACCTTTATGCTTTAATTCAGTAATAGCTTGAAACTTAGAACTTAAAGATTGCCACAGCTTGCCGTCTACGCCAACTGTACATTTTCCTCTGTTCGTTGTAACTCGTTTTACTGCTAAGGCTTTACCACTAAAACTACGAGTTAAAAGATGCTGTAAAGCTTTTACTTTATTCCATCTTTTCTCTTTTGTTGCCTGAACAATACGAGTTTGTAGCCTTCTAATGTTTTTATCGCATTGTAGCCAATTAATTTGACTCCAACTAGTTATTTCATTGAAAGATGCACTTACAATTTTATTTGTAACCATTTGCTTTCCTTTCTTCGAAGGTTCTATAAACACTCTTATCCAAGATGACCAAGTGGAAGTGGGCTCTTTTTCAAGCCAAGTAACATTAAAACTTGTATCTTGTTCATTACAAACAAGCATTCGCTTTCTCCACTATCCCAATCCCGCACATCAATGGGCATCTCTTACGATTTGCTTATCATATCCTAGATATATGAAGATATACGGGGTTCCCATGTTCCACCAATTAAACAATAGTACGGGTTAGGATTGATCTATATACCGATGGTATTTTGTTTGCGTATCAGAAGCATTCAATCTGATAACCTACCATACACCTTTTGGTTTAAGCCTGTCAGTGCCTTTGGCTTATTCGACATAACGATACTTACGATCATTCGCATATGCTATCCATACCGTACACCCTAGTCCCCATGCCGATTTGACACTATCAGCATATTTTCCTCCTCACGGATTCTTCTTCTCCCTAATGGTTGGGGTACATTGTCCTAAACGCTTTACGTAATGCATTACTGCTGGTACGTAGTTTAGTAGGGTACAAGTGGCAAAACACTTGGTTTAGTCAGACTTAACTCAGCTAAACAATTTAATTGCTGACCTCATGTCACACAAACGCCACATCATTTTTTGGATCAAGAAATCTTGATAAAGCCATAAATTTTATACTCTCTTAACTTATCCTATGATACTATTTACTGTAACTACCCTATAATTATATAACAAAAATCTTTGATTAACAATAAGTTACTAACTATATTATTTTTATATGTAAAAGTATACTCCTTTTCAAAGAAGTTTTAAATAATGAGTATTCAAGGTGAAAAGAGGTTTCCACCTTGAATACAATTTTAATTTATCTATTATTAGAGGTGTATATTATCAACATTTTAATAGTTCTTGTGTAATAAGTTTATTTACAGAATTATCTGATAATCTTCACTGTTTTAATTATTTGCTAACATCCTGCTTGGTAAGATTTCATAATTGAAGATTACATTTAGGCAGTGTTTTTCTAATTGCTCCGCAATCTCAGGTATTTTTAAGTAAGCAGCTAATGCTAAAAATATTTGCAGAGTTTCAGATGTTGTTTGCCAGATCTTGTCAAGAGACTTCGCTCTAACCGTTTGTATATTATGTAATCTATCAAACAGCTTAATTAGTAATAAATCATCCTTCTTTTGTATATATAACATCTTAACCATTTCTACGGCACTAATCTTATGATCTTTTTTAATTCTAGTTAAATCTTCAACATAACTTGCTATCTTATCACTAAATGCTTCTGCTATCATTTCTTGAGTCAACTCTGTATCCTCAATCGCATCATGTAATATGGCAGTAACAATAAGATCAGTTTTAAATGAGTAATCAGAAATCATATATGCCACTTCTAAAGTATGAGTGTAAAATAATTCTCCAGTTTTGCGTTTTTGCCCACCATGATATTTTTTGGCATAGTAAATAGCCTTAGCAACTTGATCAAAATCTATCTTATTTGTTGTATATTTATTTAGTAGTAAAAGTTTTTGTAATAATCTTTTACTATAATAACAATTTAAAGATTCCTCATATTTACAATTAACTTGATTTTTAACCATATTTTGTCATTCTTTACTATCCTCTCTTAAGTTTAGTTAACTAAACTAATAATAGTCAAGATATTTTTACTACAGCATGGTTACCAGGACTATAGTTTTATAGATAGTTAAGTAAAGTCTTGTAAATTTTACTTTACAAGACTTTACTGTTTATTGATTGTTAATAAATAGATATAGGTAATTTTACTGGTATATTACATGTAACAGTTGTACTCTTACCTTCTTCGCTTTCGACGTTAATATCTCCACGCATTTCATGGATAAGTCTTTTAACAAAGGTAAGTCCTAATTTTAATCCTTTATACCCAGTTGCAGAATCAACTTCGCTATTCTTACCTCTAATATATTGCTGTATTTCTTCAGACATGCCAATACCTGTATCATGGATAATAAGTTGTAGCACCATCTCCTTATTATCTTCTTCTATAGTAGTAGGAAATAGATTGATTGTTACAATAACTTTGCCTTCTTCAGTAAATTTAACTGCATTAGCTACTAATTGTTCTAATATTGCCTTTATCCAGTAACTATCGCCAATAATAATCTTGGCTATATCATACTGAAAATTACAAAAAATATCTAAACCTTTATCCTTAGCTTCTGGTATAATTTTATTAACAGTATCATTTACTAATTGATCTAGATCGAAAGCTTGTAGATCTATGGGAACTAATTTGGTATCTTGTTGTAAAAAACTCACTAGATTATGAGAATAATCTAATAGTCCCTTAGCACAATTTATAACAATATTAGATAAGGAGTTCTTCTTATTAGGATCTTTTTCTACTCCATAAAGTGTAAGTAGCTCAGAGAGTATTTCATTACATGATATATCTAATTTATTACTAATATTTTTAATTAAATCTATCTTAAATATATTAGATTCTTTTAGTTCATGCTTTGCCTTTTGTAATTCTTGCTCTAATTCTTGATGCTTATCTGTAAAACTATATTCTGGGTCAGATGGCATTAATGTGACAGATATGGGAGATAATTGCAATATCCAAGCTTGCTGCAGAGTGTTTTTAACTTTATTGTGATCTTGTTGTTGATTTGTGTTATTAATTATCATAGCATCTCCTTGCTGTTGTAAGTTAAAAAAAACAGCTCAGAGGTTAAAGTGCTAAAATTTTGTAGTTTTAATTTAACCTCTGAACCAGAACTGCACCATGCAGCTCATGGTAAGGACAGATATCACCACAATTCTGCGAAGTACAGAGGATTTAAGAGCTTTTTTGACAGATTTTTATACAATTGGGCAAACAGCTGCATAAATGAGACAGACTTAAAATATAATATTTGTTAGCCCTATTCTTTATCAATTATACATAGATAAAAATAACACTAAGTGATGCTATAATAAATACTAAAATCCCTTTGAATATGCTGTTTTTCTCGCATTTAAGCCTATTTTCTGATATAATCTTTAGTAGAAAATAAAGATAAATAACAAATTATGTCAGTAAAGAACTTAGATAAACCACAACCATTCTTGCAATGGGTGGGTGGTAAAAGAAAAATTGCCGATCAATTAATTAAGTTTTTTCCATCAACACTGAATAACTACTATGAACCATTCCTTGGTGGTGGGGCTTTATTTTTTCAAGTTAGAGATAAATTTAAACATTGCTTCCTATCTGATATTAATCTAGAGCTAGTAACGTCCTATAACGCAGTTAAGAAGAATCCAGATAAGGTCAGTAAACTATTAGACTCTCATAAAGAAAAACATTCTAAAGAGCATTATTACCAAGTTAGAAGTAATAATGACAGTAATGACCCAGCGAAGATTACTGCAAGATTTATCTATCTTAATAGATATTCATTTAAAGGCATTTACCGGATTAATATTGATGGAAAACCAGCTCAAACTTTCTCTGGTAGGAATTATAGTAAATCTGATCTTGCCTTTAGATTAAAACAGTGTAGTCAGCTTTTAGCTGGCACATTTATTTGTGCTATGGATTTTTCTTTCATTGAACCACAAAAAGGTGATTTTGTTTATTTTGATCCTCCTTATCATAAATCAGGTGAGAAATTTTATACCAGATTACCCTTTGATGAAAATGAGCAAACGAGACTTAAAGATTTTGCTACAGAACTCAATGATAAAAATGTTAAAATAATGGTTTCTAATAGTAATACTCCCTTTATTAGAAACTTATACAAAAATTTTAATATTAGTACTATTAAGGTTAAATATTCTATGCCTGAGCACAATAAAATATCTGATGAAGTAGTTATTACAAATTATCAATTACCACAATAGCTTAGTTATATTCAAACTTGATTAATTCAAAGCAATAATCTTGCGTCTTAAAAGCTTCTTCTAGATCTTGCATATGACGATTTCTAACATAGTAATCATTAAAAGCCGTTGTTGATTTAAGGATTACCTTGTTGTTGACTATATCTTCCTCTACCACTACTAATTTACTTAATACCCCAAAATCAATATATTGGTTATAATGTTCAATAAGAAATTTCCGTGCCCTGTACCATACTGAATTAGCCCGGATATTGCATGAAGTGAGATTTAAAGTAAGAAATTGAGTAATTTATAATATTAGCAATGATACTTTTGTAAAAATTTTGCCAAAAAGTGCTTTGAAGCCGTTATTTTCAAATTTTAGATGTAATGCCCCTTACCCCATTTTTTCTAAGCACCGGGAACAGTGCTAATCTAGGTTATTCTAATGCTAATTTCTTCATCACATGATTCCATACCTGTCGGTAAGGATATGATGAAGATAACAAAAACTTAATACGCCTAGTATTACGGATAATTACTACCCCAATTTTTAATAATTTTAAACGTATTGTACCTATTTGTGCTTTTGCTAATGCACTACCTTGTAATAAATTACCTCTGATATATTCTACTAAAGTGTATGCAAGACCCGATAAAATCATTCTGAGCTGATTAGCCCACCATCTATGACAAGAAGTACGATCTGCAAATAATTCTAGTTGTTGCTCTTTTATACGGTTTTCCATATCACCACGACCACAGTAAACTTTGTCGTATAAATCTTCAGGTTTATCTGATAAATTAGTTACTATATACCTTGGATTTTCTCCAAGCATTGTCATTTCTGCCTTACCAATTATTCTACGTTCATGACTCCAACTACCAGCCTTATATGGAAACTCACTAAAAAGACGTTGCTTTTCTTGGGTTATAATAAATGCTGCTTTTGACTTCTCCATTGTAGGTTTCAGTAACTCATTTAGTCTGTTATTTTGGGGCATTCCTACAATATATTTTATATTATGAATATCACACCAATCAAACATCTGATGACGACAAAATCCACTATCACCACGAAAAATAATCTTTACCTCTGGCCAAGCTTGGCGAAAACGTTTTACTAACAATGATAATATTGCCCAAGAATGTTTTGCTTGATCCTGCTTTGACGTCCTAAGATAACTAACTAACAGATGCTTTCCACAAAAAACATACAAAGGTAAAAAGCAATTATGACCGTAATAACCATGATAAAACTTACCTTCCTGTTGCCCATGAATTTCATCATCCGTAGCATCAAAATCAAGTATTAGCTGCTTTGGTACTATTTTATGAGACTTAATAAATTTATCAAGCATTAGTTCATGCACTTTAATTGCAAAGTGTCTATCAGCATTGTTTTCTATACGACATAAGGTAGAACTACTTGCCATATCATCAATTGTTTCCATAGCTGTTTGCATAGCAGGACATTTTCGTAGATAATTGTGGTCATTTAAATCTTCATAACCTAATGCAATACCATAAATTCGTTGCCTCAGCATTGTTGCCATATTATGGGTAATTTTACTACCATCTCGTCTATCAGGAAATATTTTAGCAAGCTCCTCTGTTATACCAAGCCTTTTATCTGCTTCTCTTAATAACAACACACCTCCATCGCTACTAATATCACCTCCAGTGAAATTTATCTCTATTGTCCGATTTTTTACTTTGGAAAACTGGTAACTATATGCTATACAATTTGTCATGACAAAATCCTTTGTATTATTCTAATGAAATACCAGTATTATACAGCTTTACGAGGATTTTGTCTCCTATATCTCATGCAATATCCGGGCTAAAGCTTTAGCCATGTAATTTAAAAACACTTTTTTATGACCAAAATGATGTTCTGGGTATTGTGCTGCTAGTTTTAATAAGAGCTTGTTAATAAAAGTAAGATTAAATTCTCGATTTGATTTTATCTGTAATAAATCAGCCTCTTCTTGGGTTAATGGATGGAAATCTGTTAATTTTTTCCTTTTGAACCAGCCTTGATTCTTCACAAATTTTACTGCTGAAGCATTATCAGCTGATGATACTATTTGCTGACATCTTGCCTTATCAACCTTATCAAGAACTGCTTGCAATGCCTTATTAACCTGTAATGGACCAATGATAAAATTACTTTCAGATGTTTTATCATTTTCACTCTCTTGCTGATTATTTGCTGATCTTGTTGTTACAAATTTTAACTCTTGTGCAAGATTTTGTTTTTGTAAATATTGTAATAATTGCTGATTTTGAACAGTTTCATTTTGAAAAATTGTAGATTCGCTATATCTAGATTTATTAGATATATTTTTATTATTATCTATATATATTGTCTCATCCAAACTTTTTTGGGGTTGAGGCAAAATTTCTTTGGGTTTCACCCCAAAGTTTTTTGGAGTTGATGCAAAATTTTTTTCATTTTCGCTGTGGATTTTCTGAGAAAATGGTTGGAAATTTCTAGCCAGCTTAATACAAGGAGTATTGCGGCATTTAATACCATATTTCACGATTGTTGCATTATAAACTTTAATAAAGCTACTTTTTTGTAATTCAAGTAAGCATTGTCGTACTCGTTCTTGACACATGTATGGACCTCCCTAATAATGCAAGAAAAAAATAATATTTAATAGCAAAGAAGCAAATGCAGACATGTATCCGGCTTATAATTGATAAATTATTTCAAATTTATCATATAGCCCTGATGGAATTCGCTACCTACAAACTTTTACTTATCACTTTTGCGGCTTCATTAGAGCCTGTGTGTCAATCAGTTTTTTCATAGGCTAAGGTTTGTCTTATTTACCGTCAATATTATTTCTCACGCATATTCTAGGTTGGTATCTCTATATCATTCGTTTTATTTTATTATCTATTTATTATTAACACTTAATTAAATATTTAATACTATTAAGTTATTCATCTTTTGTTAGCTACAAACTTTACTTTCATTATAATCGTTGCCGTTACGTAATACTGCAAATACTACTCGTGCCAATTTATTCGCTATTGCGACGGTAGTTTTATTATGCCCGCATCGTTCCGATAAATTAAACATCCATTCAGTAAATTTACTAAAGTCTTTTTTATTTTTTTGTGCTTCGGTTGTAAATCTTAGTTTAGCATTTAGTACCGCTCTTGCTCCTTGAATTAATAAAGTACGCAAATAAATATCACCTCTTTTACTAATCCCAAGTAGCTTATCTTTACCGCCACTAGAATATTGTTTCGGTACTAAACCGAGCCATGCCGATAATTGCCTGCCGTTCTCAAAATATTTTGCATTACCTATTGCTGCTATTAATGCCGTAGCGGTAATTAAACCTATACCGGGTATAGCTGTTAATTGTTTATAATGTTCTAATCCACCGACTAGTATTTTTAATCGTTTTTCTAACTCTGTTATTTTTTTATCATTCTCTACAAATTCTTCTTTCAACTCACTAAACGTTTGATAACTAAGTCGGCTTAAAGTTCCGCTATCTAAAATTTCCGTTAATTCGGCAGTAATTTTATTTATCCCTTGCGGAATAATTAAACCGAATTCATGCAATAATCCCCTAATTTCATTAGCAAGTGCCGTACGATTTCTTACTAGTCTTGCTCTTATTCTATGAATTGACAAAATATCTTGTTGCTCTATACTCTTGATCGGAACAAATCTCATATTTGGTCTTGCTACCGCTTCGCATATTGCTTCGCTATCTGCTTGATCGTTTTTATTAGTTTTTACATACGGTTTTACAAATTGTGGAGCTATCAATTTAACCTCATGTCCTAATTTTGTTATTTCTCTTCCCCAATAATTAGCTCCTCCGCAAGCTTCCATTCCTACTAAACATTTTGGTAAGTTAGCCATAAAACTCAATACTTGATCTCTCATCAATTTTTTCTTCAGTACCGTCTTCCCGTTTTTATCTACCCCATGAATTTGAAAAATTCTTTTTGCAATGTCTATGCCAATTGTGGTAACTTCCATTTGGACCTCCTTATTGTTGTCTAGGATTAATTTCCTATTCTAGAACTATAACTACTGTTATTGATTCTGTATATAGGGAGGTCCATTCCATTACGCCTAGGGACTCTTGAAAGAAGTGATAAGTTTCCTGAAGTTCATCAATGCTATTATTATGATAGATTTGCAAGCGGAAGACTATAAGAGATAGTAGCTGTCTTGCAGTTTTGCTTAAGATTTTACCATTATTAGAGGTCAGATTATTCCATTCAGGTGGAATAAAATTACCAACAAAATTGTAGAAGATAGTGGGATTTTTATCACCGTCATCATGGATTACACAATCAGGAGTGAAACGTGAGCAGCATATAGTGTGCATAAGACCTCAACTTAAACATTAGGTTTAATCGAGGTAATAGAGCAATTAAGACACCATTTTTAAAAATGCGAGGAGCATATAAGCAGCATACGAGGTATGAGGCTAAAATTAGTAGATTATGAAAAGCTTGATTATATGGTGGTGGGCGATGGGGGGATCGAACCCCCGACCTTTACGAAGTCAACGTAACAGTTCATTTTTCTAGATATTACCCTAGCAATTTCATAAAAATAAAATGCAGCACTATAGTGCTGTATCACGCCTAGTGAAAGCTTTATATTCATAGCTACCTCTTTGATGTGTAAAGGAATAATTTTACTGTAGTTAACTTTGAATGACCTGTCAAATACTTATTAAATATACTAACAACTTACACTGACAGGAGAAAATATGGAGCATTAATATTATCAACCATTATCTAATTTCAGTGATTATTCTTATATGATTTGCTATCATAGCTAAAGCATATTATTTTGATCTTAAATTCCAGTTTCAAAATAGGTCTAATGTTTGAATATCATTAAGTAAATCTATTATATGGCAAAATAGTTTGTATAGGGATAGCATAATTTTTATGATAAATACAAGATTGTAAAAAATTTAGTTCTGATTCCATATTATTCTCAATAATTTCAACCATCCATGCTTTATAATTTTCCTGTGGATGGGTAGACCAACGATATCCTCTAGACTTTAATAAATCCTTAGTCGCATAGGGTGCATTTTTAGCCCAAACTTTAAATCTTGTTTTATGACAATTCATGAGTAATTGTTTCAATACTAATTCTTTAGAAACGGGTAGATACTGTGATAGTAAATGTAACCCTGCAAGGCAATCTATAACTGCTCGGTGTCCTTCATAAAAGAAATTATATTTATATGCAAGATATTCCAATTTTTGGCTTTCTATTTTTTCATATTTCCAATCTATGTCTACTCTAGAACAGCCCCAAATTTGGGGTGTCAGATATGGAAACAATTTATCAAAAAATGGTCTATCAAATCCTGCATTATGTGCGATAATAATACTTACATTCTGAAGAAAATTAATAACTTCTTCTTTATTTATATTTTGGTCACGAACCATTTCATCGGTAATGCCGGTTAGTTCCGTAATATGTGGTGCTATATGCTCTTTTGGATCTTGATATTGATTAAATTCCTCAAGTATACTGTAAATACGTCCATCGTTCGTGTATTCAAACTTCACCATTCCAAGTTCTAAGATTTTATCAGTAACATAAGATAATCCAGTAGTTTCTGTATCTAAAAACACTCCTATTTTTTTTGGCCTGTCATCAGGTATGTTATAATAATTAGGTTTATTGTATCGTTTAATCACTTTATATTGATTAGTATTATTTAATACATCTGCTATTTGATCTAAATGGTTAAACATAGTATTTTATTTCAAAATATAAATTAAAAACTTAATTATGCACATAATTTATTCAAATTTAAGAAAAAGTACATATTTTGTTATTAAAAAGCTAAACTTACACTATGTTATAGCAAATATAATAAAAGACCTTGATTATAAAGCAGATTTTAATAATACAGTATTTTAAACTTAAGTCATTTGTTATAAAATATAGTGTAAGTTTAGATTCTTATTCGCATAAATTAGTAATAAGAAAGCTCTCTATTATTATAAATTAACTTTTTCGATAATAGTAATTGCTAGTATTATTCAAAAGATAAATACTAACAAGTAGGACAAAATTTACCGTGTACTGAAATATCAAATATTCTAGAAGAACCTACGCAAATCAGGACAGGTTCATAAATAACACATAGAGTATTATGGTATTCTATCTTCAAATTAATGTAGTGAGATTTACCGATTCATGATATGTAAACCAATATGGCATATTTCTTTTAGACCATCGAGGTTTTATCTTATCATGATACCATTTAGCACTAAGGTATTTTTGATAAGCTATACATACATTAGATACACTAGTAAAATCTAAGTTTAAGATTTTTGATCTAGTACAATTAATAAATGTAGTTATTGTACTATTAGGAAGATAATAATTATATTTTGGTAAGGTGGATAACAATATTTCTGTTTTATGTAACTTATTAAAACGAAATTTATACTCTAAACATAAAGCTTCGAAGTGTTTAAAGAGCCAATTCCAATTAGCAATATTCACAGAAGTCCAAATAGTACAAGGATGTTTTAAATGAGTTGGTTTATATATGTCATTATAAATGGATTGACTGTTGATGAAAATTGCCGAACTTAATAATTGTGCAGATTCAAGTATCATTTTAACAACACGCTTATCATCTAATGCTTGGGCAGATACAATAGGAGAAATATCAGTAACAAAGATGTTCATATTCTATGAATACTAATTTAAACTTACCTTATTGATAGAAAATTGCATCGGCACATTTTCACTATTTTCTATAAGGAAACGATAATATTGTTTTGCAAGATCCACAGCATCATAACTACAGCAGGACTGAATAGCAAGTTTTAAACATTCTAATTTTAACTCTACATCACTTCTAAACATACACAACTCACCAATAATTTATTTCGTTAATACTAGCAAAATTACTGCTAGTTATCAACAAATTCATGGATAGAGCTATAGATTCTATCTCCAGATAGGCACAGTTTTAGATGAATTACAGCTTTTTTTGTTATGGCTTAAAACTCCACTGGCAATGTAAAAATTAGGATGTTAACCCGGATATTGCATGAAGTGAGATTTAAAGTAAGAAATTGAGTAATTTATAATATTAGCAATGATACTTTTGTAAAAATTTTGCCAAAAAGTGCTTTGAAGCCGTTATTTTCAAATTTTAGATGTAATGCCCCTTACCCCATTTTTTCTAAGCACCGGGAACAGTGCTAATCTAGGTTATTCTAATGCTAATTTCTTCATCACATGATTCCATACCTGTCGGTAAGGATATGATGAAGATAACAAAAACTTAATACGCCTAGTATTACGGATAATTACTACCCCAATTTTTAATAATTTTAAACGTATTGTACCTATTTGTGCTTTTGCTAATGCACTACCTTGTAATAAATTACCTCTGATATATTCTACTAAAGTGTATGCAAGACCCGATAAAATCATTCTGAGCTGATTAGCCCACCATCTATGACAAGAAGTACGATCTGCAAATAATTCTAGTTGTTGCTCTTTTATACGGTTTTCCATATCACCACGACCACAGTAAACTTTGTCGTATAAATCTTCAGGTTTATCTGATAAATTAGTTACTATATACCTTGGATTTTCTCCAAGCATTGTCATTTCTGCCTTACCAATTATTCTACGTTCATGACTCCAACTACCAGCCTTATATGGAAACTCACTAAAAAGACGTTGCTTTTCTTGGGTTATAATAAATGCTGCTTTTGACTTCTCCATTGTAGGTTTCAGTAACTCATTTAGTCTGTTATTTTGGGGCATTCCTACAATATATTTTATATTATGAATATCACACCAATCAAACATCTGATGACGACAAAATCCACTATCACCACGAAAAATAATCTTTACCTCTGGCCAAGCTTGGCGAAAACGTTTTACTAACAATGATAATATTGCCCAAGAATGTTTTGCTTGATCCTGCTTTGACGTCCTAAGATAACTAACTAACAGATGCTTTCCACAAAAAACATACAAAGGTAAAAAGCAATTATGACCGTAATAACCATGATAAAACTTACCTTCCTGTTGCCCATGAATTTCATCATCCGTAGCATCAAAATCAAGTATTAGCTGCTTTGGTACTATTTTATGAGACTTAATAAATTTATCAAGCATTAGTTCATGCACTTTAATTGCAAAGTGTCTATCCCGGATATTGCATGAGATATAGGAGACAAAATCCTCGTAAAGCTGTATAATACTGGTATTTCATTAGAATAATACAAAGGATTTTGTCATGACAAATTGTATAGCATATAGTTACCAGTTTTCCAAAGTAAAAAATCGGACAATAGAGATAAATTTCACTGGAGGTGATATTAGTAGCGATGGAGGTGTGTTGTTATTAAGAGAAGCAGATAAAAGGCTTGGTATAACAGAGGAGCTTGCTAAAATATTTCCTGATAGACGAGATGGTAGTAAAATTACCCATAATATGGCAACAATGCTGAGGCAACGAATTTATGGTATTGCATTAGGTTATGAAGATTTAAATGACCACAATTATCTACGAAAATGTCCTGCTATGCAAACAGCTATGGAAACAATTGATGATATGGCAAGTAGTTCTACCTTATGTCGTATAGAAAACAATGCTGATAGACACTTTGCAATTAAAGTGCATGAACTAATGCTTGATAAATTTATTAAGTCTCATAAAATAGTACCAAAGCAGCTAATACTTGATTTTGATGCTACGGATGATGAAATTCATGGGCAACAGGAAGGTAAGTTTTATCATGGTTATTACGGTCATAATTGCTTTTTACCTTTGTATGTTTTTTGTGGAAAGCATCTGTTAGTTAGTTATCTTAGGACGTCAAAGCAGGATCAAGCAAAACATTCTTGGGCAATATTATCATTGTTAGTAAAACGTTTTCGCCAAGCTTGGCCAGAGGTAAAGATTATTTTTCGTGGTGATAGTGGATTTTGTCGTCATCAGATGTTTGATTGGTGTGATATTCATAATATAAAATATATTGTAGGAATGCCCCAAAATAACAGACTAAATGAGTTACTGAAACCTACAATGGAGAAGTCAAAAGCAGCATTTATTATAACCCAAGAAAAGCAACGTCTTTTTAGTGAGTTTCCATATAAGGCTGGTAGTTGGAGTCATGAACGTAGAATAATTGGTAAGGCAGAAATGACAATGCTTGGAGAAAATCCAAGGTATATAGTAACTAATTTATCAGATAAACCTGAAGATTTATACGACAAAGTTTACTGTGGTCGTGGTGATATGGAAAACCGTATAAAAGAGCAACAACTAGAATTATTTGCAGATCGTACTTCTTGTCATAGATGGTGGGCTAATCAGCTCAGAATGATTTTATCGGGTCTTGCATACACTTTAGTAGAATATATCAGAGGTAATTTATTACAAGGTAGTGCATTAGCAAAAGCACAAATAGGTACAATACGTTTAAAATTATTAAAAATTGGGGTAGTAATTATCCGTAATACTAGGCGTATTAAGTTTTTGTTATCTTCATCATATCCTTACCGACAGGTATGGAATCATGTGATGAAGAAATTAGCATTAGAATAACCTAGATTAGCACTGTTCCCGGTGCTTAGAAAAAATGGGGTAAGGGGCATTACATCTAAAATTTGAAAATAACGGCTTCAAAGCACTTTTTGGCAAAATTTTTACAAAAGTATCATTGCTAATATTATAAATTACTCAATTTCTTACTTTAAATCTCACTTCATGCAATATCCGGGCTATCAGCATTGTTTTCTATACGACATAAGGTAGAACTACTTGCCATATCATCAATTGTTTCCATAGCTGTTTGCATAGCAGGACATTTTCGTAGATAATTGTGGTCATTTAAATCTTCATAACCTAATGCAATACCATAAATTCGTTGCCTCAGCATTGTTGCCATATTATGGGTAATTTTACTACCATCTCGTCTATCAGGAAATATTTTAGCAAGCTCCTCTGTTATACCAAGCCTTTTATCTGCTTCTCTTAATAACAACACACCTCCATCGCTACTAATATCACCTCCAGTGAAATTTATCTCTATTGTCCGATTTTTTACTTTGGAAAACTGGTAACTATATGCTATACAATTTGTCATGACAAAATCCTTTGTATTATTCTAATGAAATACCAGTATTATACAGCTTTACGAGGATTTTGTCTCCTATATCTCATGCAATATCCGGGTTAATGTCATGACTAGCAAAACTTATCTATTAATGGAAACATCACTTAATTAATATGGATAATAATTGTGCTAATCAAAGATTATATTGGTCACTATCTACTTCCTTAAAATATATGGGTTTAAGCTTAGATGAGTGGTTAGTTATCTTACTTGGTATAGTACCTGGGATAGTGTTACTAAATAGCGGACATGCTAAGCTTGGGATGATATGCATTATAGCTGGAGTTGTACTTTGTTATGCATTTAAGAAGTTTAAGAAATTATCAGAATATTTTATACTTAAGAGTTATTTAGTCGCTAAGAAATGGCTATATGCTCCTACTTCTTATCCTAATTTGCTTGGGAAAAAGGTAGGTAAGTAATGGATCATTTATTTAAGCAAAGCTCTATTCAGCAGCTAGTTAAATATAATAAGAGATTATTGCTGATTACATGCTGATAAAACTTATTTATTAACTTACAAGCGAGGAGCTAATCATTTGTTGTTACTTACTGGTATTAAAGAAGAAGAGGTAAATAAGCAATGAAGAGTTTGAAGTCAGAATTGCAGATCTTAGTAGTTTTTGTTGGCATAATGCTTGCAAGCTTTAGTAGTAATGCTTATGGGATAAGCTATATGTTACATGCTGATTCTTTGTTAGAGCTGCAAATAGCAAAAGACGCTCCAACTAGGATTAATATCGAAGGAGAAAAGATTAATGATATCTTTATTCATCCGCAGGAAGCTGCAGAAGTAGTAGTACATGATTCAGGCTGTTTATTTATTTTGCCGCAGCAAGATCAAACTAAGCTTTACTTAACCCTAATTGGAGAAAATGGTACGATCCAAGATTTAATGCTGAATTTTACTAAAAGCAAACCAACACCAATTAGACTTATTAAGTTTGATTTAGAACAAGAAGTAATAAAGTTAACTAATAACAAAGAAGAGAAGCATCATGAATGTAAAAAACAAAGATGTAATAGAAAAAGAAAATAATAAACAGTGTTTAAGAATAATATATCCTTTATTACCGGTATTATTAATTTTTTGTGTAAATGTAATACTATCTGAAGTAGCTTTAGGAGAAACATTAGAAGGACAGTTAGATCGCATTGGTGGGCTCTCTACTGGTAAACTGAAAACTATCGGGATATCATCAGGGGCAACGATTTTGTCCTCAATCTGGGCAGTAGTCAGGGGTAATTTAAGACTTGCCGGAGCAATTGTAGCTATTGGTATTATTTTAGGATTTTATTTAGAGTGGGTCTCTAGTGGGATGAAAATCAGTTAGATAATTAGGATATTGATTAAAAGCAATGGATCAAGAGTTCAATAAGCAGGAAGAATTACAAAGTACAGTAGAGGATCATAAATGATCTTGCAACAAAAAAACAGACAAATTAAAGAGAGCTGTTTTTAATTTTTTTATAATGTAACTCGTACTCATTTGGAGTTTGATAATTTAATGTAGAGTGCCTCCGTTTTTGGTTATAAAAAGTAAAAATATAGGTAAATATATCGAGTTTTGCTTCTTCTAAATTTTGATATTTTTTAAAATAAATAAGCTCAGTTTTCGAGTCAGTCATATAATTTGTATGCAACGACAAAATTTATTGCCTGGGGATGACAGCTAACTTTGCCGGTAAGAGGGTGGATAAGTTTGCATAAATAAGCCTCCTTTTTGTTAATGCTTTATAATATTGGAATATTTACTTAAGTTTAAATTCTAGATATAACAACGTTAAATTTGTGTCATACTTGATTTTATAATTGTTTTTCTGTAAGTATTAAGTTTGTTTAAGAGCATGTTTTTTCCTATAACTTTCAGAATTAATTTCTAGAATCGTAGAATGATGAATTAGCCTATCGATAGCTGCTACAGTCATAGAGTTTGTAGCAAAAATACTATCC
Source organism: Rickettsia endosymbiont of Polydrusus tereticollis (assembly GCF_964026385.1). Taxonomy (NCBI): domain Bacteria; kingdom Pseudomonadati; phylum Pseudomonadota; class Alphaproteobacteria; order Rickettsiales; family Rickettsiaceae; genus Rickettsia; species Rickettsia endosymbiont of Polydrusus tereticollis. Next base: position 361,549 of record NZ_OZ032142.1, read on the forward strand.
CATTCACTAAAAGGCTGATTAGATGTAACAATAAGACTCCCTGATTCATATCGCTGAGCAATCAGTTCGAACAAAACATGCGTTTCAGCTTCATCCTTACGTACATATCCTATATCATCAAGGATAATAACATCATATTTATCAAGTTTAGCAAGTTCTGCCGGAAGGCGACAATCTCGACGAGAGGCTTGCAGATTTTGAACAAGCTTAGTGGGGGAAGTAAAGAGTACTCTGATATTTTTTTCTACCAATGCATACCCTAGTGCAGCAACTAAATGACTTTTTCCTACCCCGGATGGACCAAAAACTAATAAATTTTCGGCTCGCTTAACCCAACTAATATTACAAGCTAGGTCATCTACTTTTGCTTTATTTAAAGTTTGAACCTGACTAAAATCAAAAGTAGCTAAAGATTTACCTACCGGTAGATGAGCTTTTCTTAAATAAGTTTGAATCTTTTTCCTCTGACGAGCTTCTACTTCGTATTCAAAAAGGATAGATAAAAACTTAGCCCGGATATTGCATGAGATATAGGAGACAAAATCCTCGTAAAGCTGTATAATACTGGTATTTCATTAGAATAATACAAAGGATTTTGTCATGACAAATTGTATAGCATATAGTTACCAGTTTTCCAAAGTAAAAAATCGGACAATAGAGATAAATTTCACTGGAGGTGATATTAGTAGCGATGGAGGTGTGTTGTTATTAAGAGAAGCAGATAAAAGGCTTGGTATAACAGAGGAGCTTGCTAAAATATTTCCTGATAGACGAGATGGTAGTAAAATTACCCATAATATGGCAACAATGCTGAGGCAACGAATTTATGGTATTGCATTAGGTTATGAAGATTTAAATGACCACAATTATCTACGAAAATGTCCTGCTATGCAAACAGCTATGGAAACAATTGATGATATGGCAAGTAGTTCTACCTTATGTCGTATAGAAAACAATGCTGATAGACACTTTGCAATTAAAGTGCATGAACTAATGCTTGATAAATTTATTAAGTCTCATAAAATAGTACCAAAGCAGCTAATACTTGATTTTGATGCTACGGATGATGAAATTCATGGGCAACAGGAAGGTAAGTTTTATCATGGTTATTACGGTCATAATTGCTTTTTACCTTTGTATGTTTTTTGTGGAAAGCATCTGTTAGTTAGTTATCTTAGGACGTCAAAGCAGGATCAAGCAAAACATTCTTGGGCAATATTATCATTGTTAGTAAAACGTTTTCGCCAAGCTTGGCCAGAGGTAAAGATTATTTTTCGTGGTGATAGTGGATTTTGTCGTCATCAGATGTTTGATTGGTGTGATATTCATAATATAAAATATATTGTAGGAATGCCCCAAAATAACAGACTAAATGAGTTACTGAAACCTACAATGGAGAAGTCAAAAGCAGCATTTATTATAACCCAAGAAAAGCAACGTCTTTTTAGTGAGTTTCCATATAAGGCTGGTAGTTGGAGTCATGAACGTAGAATAATTGGTAAGGCAGAAATGACAATGCTTGGAGAAAATCCAAGGTATATAGTAACTAATTTATCAGATAAACCTGAAGATTTATACGACAAAGTTTACTGTGGTCGTGGTGATATGGAAAACCGTATAAAAGAGCAACAACTAGAATTATTTGCAGATCGTACTTCTTGTCATAGATGGTGGGCTAATCAGCTCAGAATGATTTTATCGGGTCTTGCATACACTTTAGTAGAATATATCAGAGGTAATTTATTACAAGGTAGTGCATTAGCAAAAGCACAAATAGGTACAATACGTTTAAAATTATTAAAAATTGGGGTAGTAATTATCCGTAATACTAGGCGTATTAAGTTTTTGTTATCTTCATCATATCCTTACCGACAGGTATGGAATCATGTGATGAAGAAATTAGCATTAGAATAACCTAGATTAGCACTGTTCCCGGTGCTTAGAAAAAATGGGGTAAGGGGCATTACATCTAAAATTTGAAAATAACGGCTTCAAAGCACTTTTTGGCAAAATTTTTACAAAAGTATCATTGCTAATATTATAAATTACTCAATTTCTTACTTTAAATCTCACTTCATGCAATATCCGGGTTAGTATAATCCCATCCCTCATGCTCTGCTTTTTGTAAAATCGATTGCCATAATTCAAGTATAGTAGGTAGACGTAACTCTTTTAAAAGTATAGGTAGTGCTGTAGCATTATGCATGGCTAACCTCTCTTACTAAAAATGAAGGCAAAAGATGATTATATGTTTGTAGTGAATGTTGCTTAATTTCTACAGGAGGAGGTACTAACTTCATACAAGGTTGATATCGGTTTTGTAACGTTCCTAAACAAGGAACCTTACCTTTAATTAGGGATGACACAACAAATTCTCCTAATTGTTGCTCACAGTTATAATCTGCTGCAAGCTTTAAAATACCTACCATCAATTTATTAGCCTGACGTGGTGTACAATGTTGATCAATTAGCAACCAAATTTTTTTATATATAGGAGTTGGTAGTATGTCATCCCGCAGAATAGAATAGCGAAAAGCTCCGGGTTTACGTACCAAGCTATTAATTAAATGACGATAATTAATGCATCTAGCTGCTTTTTGCTTGTCATCCCCTCTTACTCTAGGTAAATCCAAAACATGATCACTTCCCAAGTAACATGACAAACGATCATCATAAATATGTATTCCTAATTGATACCCTATTAATCTGGAAGGTACACTATACATAACTTTTTTTACTGTAATAGTGCTAGAAGTTGTCACCCTAGCTGTTGTTTGGCTAAAATCTATAGTTCTGTGGGCCGGCAATCCTTTTAAATAAGATCGTTCAATATAAAGTTGTGGTTGATGACGATTATTGTGTCGTTGAACAACAGAGTCTATAAAATTTTGATAGTCATCTATAGATTCAAAATTATAAGAACCACGCAATAAAAGAGCTTGCTCTAACCCGGATATTGCATGAAGTGAGATTTAAAGTAAGAAATTGAGTAATTTATAATATTAGCAATGATACTTTTGTAAAAATTTTGCCAAAAAATGCTTTGAAGCCGTTATTTTCAAATTTTAGATGTAATGCCCCTTACCCCATTTTTTCTAAGCACCGGGAACAGTGCTAATCTAGGTTATTCTAATGCTAATTTCTTCATCACATGATTCCATACCTGTCGGTAAGGATATGATGAAGATAACAAAAACTTAATACGCCTAGTATTACGGATAATTACTACCCCAATTTTTAATAATTTTAAACGTATTGTACCTATTTGTGCTTTTGCTAATGCACTACCTTGTAATAAATTACCTCTGATATATTCTACTAAAGTGTATGCAAGACCCGATAAAATCATTCTGAGCTGATTAGCCCACCATCTATGACAAGAAGTACGATCTGCAAATAATTCTAGTTGTTGCTCTTTTATACGGTTTTCCATATCACCACGACCACAGTAAACTTTGTCGTATAAATCTTCAGGTTTATCTGATAAATTAGTTACTATATACCTTGGATTTTCTCCAAGCATTGTCATTTCTGCCTTACCAATTATTCTACGTTCATGACTCCAACTACCAGCCTTATATGGAAACTCACTAAAAAGACGTTGCTTTTCTTGGGTTATAATAAATGCTGCTTTTGACTTCTCCATTGTAGGTTTCAGTAACTCATTTAGTCTGTTATTTTGGGGCATTCCTACAATATATTTTATATTATGAATATCACACCAATCAAACATCTGATGACGACAAAATCCACTATCACCACGAAAAATAATCTTTACCTCTGGCCAAGCTTGGCGAAAACGTTTTACTAACAATGATAATATTGCCCAAGAATGTTTTGCTTGATCCTGCTTTGACGTCCTAAGATAACTAACTAACAGATGCTTTCCACAAAAAACATACAAAGGTAAAAAGCAATTATGACCGTAATAACCATGATAAAACTTACCTTCCTGTTGCCCATGAATTTCATCATCCGTAGCATCAAAATCAAGTATTAGCTGCTTTGGTACTATTTTATGAGACTTAATAAATTTATCAAGCATTAGTTCATGCACTTTAATTGCAAAGTGTCTATCAGCATTGTTTTCTATACGACATAAGGTAGAACTACTTGCCATATCATCAATTGTTTCCATAGCTGTTTGCATAGCAGGACATTTTCGTAGATAATTGTGGTCATTTAAATCTTCATAACCTAATGCAATACCATAAATTCGTTGCCTCAGCATTGTTGCCATATTATGGGTAATTTTACTACCATCTCGTCTATCAGGAAATATTTTAGCAAGCTCCTCTGTTATACCAAGCCTTTTATCTGCTTCTCTTAATAACAACACACCTCCATCGCTACTAATATCACCTCCAGTGAAATTTATCTCTATTGTCCGATTTTTTACTTTGGAAAACTGGTAACTATATGCTATACAATTTGTCATGACAAAATCCTTTGTATTATTCTAATGAAATACCAGTATTATACAGCTTTACGAGGATTTTGTCTCCTATATCTCATGCAATATCCGGGCTAAACGTCTCTTAAGATGACCATGTGCAGCCTCAACGCTACCATTCTCATGTCCTTTCCCACGATTGTTTCTTGTAGCATGCATGCCATAATGAGCACATACTTCTTTATAAGAACATGTTATATCATCTGACTCCTCTTGCGATAAATTCTTGAAAGCAGCTGACAAACTGTCAGTCCTATGTTCTTCAGGACATCCTCCTAAACTCCATAATGCATCCTGAAGCGATTGAGAAAGAGCGGTAAAACTTTCTCCGCCCTGAATCACTTTCATAAAAGACCAATTACTATAAGCTAACCGAAAATGATACAATAGATGCTTAAACGGTTTACCACAAATAGTAATCTCTATGCCTTTTAAAGCAGTAAAATCCGATAAACCTTGACGACCGGGTACATGAAGCTGGCGAAAGATAACTTCCTTTTCCGGACCATATAATGCTCTCCACTTGCTAGTGCGTCGCTGAACAGTTCTTAAAATGCTGTCCGGATATTTTCCTGGGTATTCGTCTTGAAGATATTCTAATAATGTCCAAGATGTTAAATATGGTAGTTGTTCTAATAAAGGAACTAATACACCTTCCCATACTCCTTCTAATGGATCGTTACGGTACTTACGTACTTTCTTCCCTTTCGATAAAGATAACACTTCCCTACGTTCTAAATTCCTACCACTACGTTGTGAAAAACCTGCTTTAGCTGAACAAATTGTTTGATTCAAACCTGATTTTCTTAATTTCATATATACCTCGTATTGCTGATTTGTTATTCTTCTACCGGGCATCTGTAAACTCCAAAAGTATTCAGATGCCTATTTTATCACCGGCAAAGCTAACTGTCATCCCTCGGCAATCTTACATGACATTACATACTCTACTTCTTATAGGTTTTGAATAATGGTAATCATCTTTATTTGTTTTTATTGATCTTAGTTTGCTGGTTCAGTTTTTAGATATAGGGATATTTTGATTTTAAATGGTTTTTTATTTCACCATTATACTGTATACTGAACTTTGCAAACTTAAAACTTGTATCCAATATTGATCTGTTCAAGAAAAAATTTGCAGAATTCCTTAACACTTATAATTATGCAGTTGACTTCCAAAATTTATTGAGCATTCATGATGATTGTAACAATGAAAAGTTTAAACTATTTATATGGATAACGTCATAAAACGAAGATTAAAATTAGAACAAAAGAAGGCTAAAATAGTTACGGAAGAGGCTAAACTTAAAATTCAAGAAAGGAAAATTCGTACTCGTCATTTGATTGAAATGGGAGGTTTAGTTGTAAAAGCAAAACTTGACTGTTTGCCAACTAATAGCTTACTTGGTGCTTTGGTTTCTCTGCAAAATGAATTGACTGAGAGCCCAAGAATACAAGATCAATGGACTCAAATCGGCAAAAATATTTTTGATCAAAAATTAAATAATCAACATTCATTATCTTAATGAGACTATGGTATAATGGAATGGATCCAGAAATTAACAAATGCATATTTATGGGTCTATTTTAATACTGTATCAATTTTTATCCGTTGCTAACATAATTCCATGATCAATTTTGTAAGCTAAAAATTTACCAACTATATTACTTATTAATTATTAAGTTAGAGAAAGAAGCTAGCCTGAATATTGCATGATAAACATTATAAAATCTCTTTATGCTTTAAAGTGATCAGGATTATAGGGGATTGTATCATAAAATATAAAAATACAAATTGTATTTTTATATAAATTTTTAATCCCTTATACCACAAGGGTTTAATAAGGTATTTTCCTTACATTCATGCAATATCCAGGCTAATGAAGTCGACAAATTGATAAGTAATAAGTTTGTAGGTAGCGAATTCCATCAGGACTATAGGATAAATTTAAAGTAATTTATCAATTATAAGTCGGATACATGGCTGCATTTGCTTTTTTGCTATTAAATGTTATTTTTTTTCTTGCATTATTGGGGATGTCCATACATGGCAAAAATGCTTTTGATAATCCAAAACCCTAATTTTTGCTTACTTTACTAAAGAAATTGGCACCGTCATTTTACAAAAAACAAGTATTTCGTGAACGAGACTATGCGGTTTTTACAGACCACAGATTTTAAAAAATTAGATATTTTTCAGTTAACTTGACAGTACAGAGAGACTATATAATATTCATATCCTGTGTTTCACCCATAGATACCACATTATTTTCTACTATAGTGATAATATTTTTTGAAACTTGTGCTGCTGCTTCTAGAGCATTAGACTCATCTAAAATTTCATTTTTTTGTTCTACTTTTAGTTCTTTTGTTATAGCATTTGTTGAATCCTTAATTTTATACTGTACATTTTCTACTTTAATATTTTGTGGTAGATGAATTTTTTCTAATAAAAGTTTAACAATGTTTTTATGACCATGGTGTCCGGCTATAAATATAGGCGTATATCCTAAATTATTTTTCACATTGATATCCGGGTTTTCACTTATTAATGCATTAACAATTTCAATATTGCCATTACGAGCTGCTAAGTGTAAGGGAGTATTACCTTGTAAATCTTGTAAAGAGATATCAATCGCTACATATTCCTTTGCATGAGCTAATTTCATTGTGTTGCTTATTCCAATATATGATTTATTATACTCTAATATTAATAGCGTAGCATCTTTATCATTTAGAGCAATAGATTTATGTAGTAATGTTTGTCCTTGATTATTTCTAACGTTTATAAGAAAAATCATAGGATTAGCTGGATCATAAGCGTCTTTGTAAGATGAAAACATACTAATTATCTTATCAATATCTTGGGATAAATTGGAACTTTGGAATAGATAATGTACGATTTTCAGTGTCTTAGTATTACTATATATTGAAAGATCTAGTGCAGTTTTATTATCCTTGGTAGAGATATCATATATAGCACCATGCTGTAATAAGAATTTAGTAATATTATCATCAGTATTTTGTACTGCTAAATGTAATGGAGTGAGGCCAAACGCATTAGGTTTATTAATATCTATATCTTGAGCTACAAGATGGTTTATAAATATCATTTTACCTAATTTTACTGCATCATGTAGTAAGTTATTACCAAACTGATCACTAATGTTATTAATATCATCATGTTGTATACTTAGAAATTTATGGATATTACTAAACCTAGATTCGTTATATGCTAATCCTCTTGCATTATGTTCTAAAGCTAGATATTTAATAACATCTAGGTTATTAGACTCTATTGCATTATCAAGAGGAGTTTTTCCAGCAGTATTAGTACGATTTACATCTGCACCATTTTCACATAAATATTTTATACTTGCTAAACCTCCCCTCCATGCTGCATAATGTAATGCAGTATTTCCAGCAGAATCAGTAGTATACTGACGATAGTTTTGCCATAAATATTCTATAATATTCATATGATTATCTATGGTTGCTAAACCTATATAAGTATTAAAGTCTTTCTTATCTCCTTGATTTACAAAATATTTAAAAGTCTCTATGTGACCTTTACACGCCGCAGATTGTAAAGTAAGATAAATATGATTAACATTATTTGCAACCTTTGTTGCTCCTTGTTCAAATAAGTATTTGATTATCTGTAGATGATCATAATCGCTAAGTTTTATATGGCTATTATTAGCTCTGTCTAATGGTGTACAATTATTATCACCATGATTAATGATTTTTATTTTTCTGTCTTGATCTTTAATAGCCCACAATAAAGATGCAATTACTTTAGTGTGTCCATGTACACAAAAGTATGCCAATAATCGAGGATATTGATAATCATCTGAATAGTTTAGAACTGCCTCAGGTACCTTAATTGCTAATAAACCTACGATTGGACGCAGCTCATGATCTTGTTGGTAAGAATCGTGTGTTATATTGGAAGAATATAGTAATAACTTTTGTTGTTGTTCTACAGAGAGAGAACTAATATTTGCTCCATGAAGTAATAGAATACAAGCAAGATCATAATGTTTTTGTTGAGTTATATAATCTAAAGCAGATTTATTATTTTGATCACGTTTATTAACTATTTTAATCAAATGTGAATCAGCATATTTTTGGTCGTCAAATATACTATTTCCTATTTCATGATCAATATGCAATGGCTTACTAAATACTGTATCATTAATATCTATATCTTTAAAATGGTTAAGCAAACGTTCTGCCAATTTCTTTAAATTATTAAACAAAGATGCATTACCTGCCAAATTACTAGTATTGCCCATGCTATTAATAATCTCTACAATATTCCAAAGGTATTCAGCTGCATTATCATTATCAATATTAGGAACTATAGATGCTTCTAAAGATTCTATGGAGCCTTCTATTTTATCATAAGCTATTTGACAGTAATCTAATAACTTGTCTGGAACTAATTTATTTCCATTATCTTTAATCCATCCAATAATTTCCCTTATAGAGGAATCTTCCAATTTAATTTGCTTACCTTTGTTAGTATATTTTTCAAATTTCTCCTTAAAATAAAATGACGCTTTTGTTTTTTTATTTGTTTCAATAAAGTATAAACTATCGGTTGTACGAGTAATAGCAATAAAAAGATTGCTAAAGAATTGAGAATGTTTCCCCATTTCTTTTGCAAGTACCGTGTCTTTTGGAAAATTAGTATTCTTGCTAAAATCAGAAACAGGTAATTGGGTATTTTTATTATTTAAATAGTTAAATTGATAATTACCTGAGAAAAAATTAAATAATACTATTTTCTGAAACTCTAAACCTTTTACCTCTTCTGGAGTAAATACTATCCCATTAGAAAATATCTCTCTTACCTCTTTTAAAATAGAATTATCAGGAATAATTATTGCTAATGAAATTGATCTTGCAGCTTCACTCCTTAGATTTGTTAATATTTCTGCTGATGATAAATCTAAATTAGCAGTACTTGTTTGTTGTATTCCTTGTTTACCGAATTTTTGGTCAGAGATCTCAATCCATCCTATATATCCAGGTGATTTACTACTATCTAATAATTGTTCTGCTAGATTAGATGATAATTCTTCTTCAATTTTCCCTACCGGTTTTATATTTCCTTGCTCATCTTTGTTTAAACCCCCACCAATTATTTCCCTCTTAATTTGTAATACTTTACTAGCTAATGTAGTAATATTGCTAGGCATTCTATATGCATCTGTTAACTTATACTGCTCTATTATACGACCTGATTCATTAGCAAGTTCTTGAATATACTGTGATGTTAGATTAAAATCATCAAGTAAACTTTGGTTAGAGTCTATAAAAAAGTATATGCTACCACTCTTATTCATAAGAGATTTTATATAATTTAACTCTGATTTTCTTAAATCTTGAGCTTCATCTACTATAATGTAGTCATATTGATCAATATCTTGTTTATTGTCTGGAAATTTTTTCTTAGTACTTGGATCAATTAATGATAAATCAAGATTCCCTGTGTCCTGCAAATGCTTTGTATACAGCTTAAATATATCACTAGATATAGTGTGACCATAGCTTTCCTTCTTTCCAAGAGTCATATTAGTTGATTCTGAGGAACCTTTATCACTTAATTTACGAATATCCTCATATATCTCCCGACCTATCCGCAATTTTTCATTTCCAGCATATTTTTGGAAATATGGTATATTTTGAATCCATTCCATGAATTTATCTAGATCATATAATTTCTCTGATAAATAGCCAGGTAGGTATAGTCTATTAACAGATATTATCTCCTTATTAATATCTAGATTATTATTTTTACTAAGGGCATCTAGTACGTTTTTATACGAAGGATTTTCTCGTTCGTGAATGGTTTTTTCTTTAGATTCCTTTAGTTTATTACTTACATATTCATTAAAATTCTTAAAATTATCTTCAGAAAATAGCTTCTTAAAAATCAAGTCACTACAAAGAGTTAGATATGTGCTAAAAGTTATTTGAGGTAAATTTTTGGTTGGATTGTTTTCTGTTATAACATTTGTTAAAGCTTTCTCACATCTATTTTTTATATCAGAGATTAACCCTGCTGATTTAGTAACATATAAAATTTTATTATCATTAAGGTTTTTATAAATTAATAATTCTGCAATAGTTGTTTTGCCGGAACCTGCAACTCCACTAATTTTAAAGATAGTAGGTTGATAAACTTCTTTCTCCAAAATCTCTAACTGATTTTTTCCAATTATTATGGTTTTATTATTTATACGTGTACTACATATTTTTGGTAATTCCGACAATTTATGTTCAGCATTCTTAAATATTCCTTGATTTGCTACAGAACTTGCAACTATTTTGATGTCATTCGGAAATAGTTCAACAGTATTTTTTTGATTTAGGTATTTAGAACTATGATATTCATGATTAGGTAATATATCTAAGATTACTAGACAGTCCTTGTTATCATACTTTGTAACAGTACAAATTATACGTTCTTTATCATTTAATCTAAAAGCAAACAGATTATCATTACCATATAACTTCTCTGTCTTAATTGTAGATTCTCTGAATTTAGTTATTATTTTATCTAGATAATGATCATTACTAGCTTTATCTAGTTTTGTGATATCCTTATAAAAAGCTAAATAGCTCCAATAACGTAATATTCCAACTGCCATAATATAATTACTTAATTTAAAAATTAGCCTATCATACAAAATTAAGTTTGGAGTTTTCCAATTAACTGTGTAAATTTCTTAAAGGTTATGTAAAAAGTAAATAGAATAAAAAAGTTTTTTATATACATTTTTTTTAAACTCATAATACCGAATTAGCGATTTAAAGAGATATTATAATAGGGTTTTTCTTGTTCAGGTTATTCCAATCCGATGGATAGTGTATCTCTATTATAAACTCTTCCTATTTTTTTTAACTGCGAAACTCCTGAAAGATTCTTTCATAGTTATATAATTTTTTTAATCAACTACAAATAATACTGACTATTAATGTCTTTATCTACTCCTATTTCATTAGATATTCACTAATTCTACTTTTATATTCCTTACATTATTTTCTACTTGTTAACTTTTATGTCGTGTACTGAACTCTGGAACATACAAACTTTTTAGTTCTAGAAGTAGAAGATCATGATTAAATCTCTTTGGCTTTTTAGTAGTTCAAAATTTGAAAATAAATACATAATTGCTGCTATTTTAATTATTTGCTAATACTCTATTCTGCAAAATTTCATAATTGAAGATTACACTTAAGCAATGTTCCTCCAATCGCTTAACAACTTTAGGTATTTTTAAATAAGCAGCTAAAGCTAAAAATATTTGTAAAGTTTCAGATGTTGTTTGCCAAATCTTGTCAAGAGACTTAGCCCTGACTGTTTGCATATTATGCAGTCTATCAAATAACTTAATTAGTAATAAATCATCTTTCTTTTGCACATATAATATCTTCACCATTTCTACGGCACTAATCTTATGATCTTTCTTAATTCTGGTTAAATCCTCAACATAATAAGCTATATTATCCCCAAATGCTTCTGCTATCATTTTTTGCGTACATTCTGTATCCTCAATAACATCATGTAATATAGCGGTAACAATAATATCAGTTTTAAATATGTAATCAGATACCATATAGGCGACTTCTAAACAATGAGTATAAAATAATTCTCCAGTTCTGCGTTTTTGTCCATTGTGATATTTTTTGGCATAGTAAATAGCCTTAGTAACTTGAGTAAGATTTATCTTATTTATTGCATATTTATTTAATAGCAAAAGTTTTTGTAATAATCTTTTACTATAAAAACAATTTAAAGACTCTTCATACTTATAATTTACTGGATTTTTAACCATATCTTGTCATTCTTTACTCTCATCTATTAAGATTAGTTAACGTAACGGCAATAATCAAGATATTTTTATTATAATAGGTTAGATTTTACCTCAAGTATACGGACTGTTGAAAAAGTATTTTTGTACTCATATCCCTGTTATGCAACGACCTTAATTTTGATAAATAAACACTTACGGAATATAACCTTTAGTTTTGTTGCTGTAACGTATTTAAATCACTTAAGACTCTTTCAATAGTCCGTATAAAGTCTTGTAAAATTTACTTACAAGACCTTAGGTTATTTAGTAATTATTGATGATACATAGGCAATTTTACTGGTATATTACATGTAACAGTTGTACTCTTACCTTCTTCGCTTTCGACATTAATATCTCCACGCATTTCGTTGATAAGTCTTTTAACAAAGCTAAGTCCTAATTTTAATCCTTTATACCCAGTTACAGAATCAAATTCGCTATTCGGATCTCTAATATATTGCTGTATTTCTTCAGACATGCCAATACCTGTATCATGGATAATAAGTTGTAGCACCATCTCCTTATTATCTTCAGCTATAGTAGTAGGAAACAAATTAATTGTCACAATAATTTTGCCTTCTTCAGTAAATTTAACTGCATTAGCTACTAATTGTTCTAATATTGCCTTTATCCAGTAACTATCTCCAATAATAATCTTGACTATATCATACTGAAAATTACAAAAAAGATCTAAACCTTTATCCTTAGCTTCTGGTATAATTTTATTAACAGTTTCATTTACTAATTGCTCTAGATTAAAAGCTTGTAGATCTATGGGAACTAGTTTAGCATCTTTATGCAGCAAATTAACCAGATTATGAGAATAATCTAATAGTCCCTTAGCACAATCTATGACAATATTAGATAAGGAGTTCTTCTTATTAGGATCTTTTTCTACTCCATAAAGTGTCAGTAGCTCAGAGAGCATTTCATTACATGATATATCTAATTTATTACTAATATTTTTAATTAAATCTATCTTAAATATATTAGATTCTTTTAGTTCATGCTTTGCCTGATTGATGTTAATTGACATATTAATTGAAAAAGCTTAATACTAAAAGATTAAAATATTTTATTAAGCTTTTCTATTAAATCTTGTTTTCTATAAGGGTTTTATAGTTAAATTAGATTTAAGTGATGCAAAATTGATATTGTATTTCATTGGTGTTATTTAGCTTCTCTAGGTTTTTTAATATTTCGTTATTTAGTGAGAAATTATTTCTTAAATATATTCCAAATTTAAATATTAAAATACTTAAGAGAAAAATAAATAGCAATGTTATAGTGTAATATGTCATATAGTTTTACCTTTTAAATTATAATTAAAATAATATCCAAATATTTTGGTCTGAAAAAACAGAAATAAAAGATGGTATTTATCCAAGTTGCTGCTGACCAAAAGAAATTAAGAATAAAATTACTGTAATATAAAAATACTGTTCTGCTCTATGTTGTATGGAATACAAATAATTTTGTTGTTGGATGAGAAGCCTATGTACTTCCTCAAAGCCATTTTTAACTTCGAATCTCATACCAGTGAAATAACCAGATATAGAGCCTAATTTACTAATTATATTTCGTAATTGTTCTTTTTCGGTTCTTTGCCTAAATTGTTTATTGTTAGAAGTTCCTTCAAACTTATACCATGACATATTGCCTCCTTAGCCCGGATATTGCATGAGATATAGGAGACAAAATCCTCGTAAAGCTGTATAATACTGGTATTTCATTAGAATAATACAAAGGATTTTGTCATGACAAATTGTATAGCATATAGTTACCAGTTTTCCAAAGTAAAAAATCGGACAATAAAGTAAAAAATCGGACAATAGAGATAAATTTCACTGGAGGTGATATTAGTAGCGATGGAGGTGTGTTGTTATTAAGAGAAGCAGATAAAAGGCTTGGTATAACAGAGGAGCTTGCTAAAATATTTCCTGATAGACGAGATGGTAGTAAAATTACCCATAATATGGCAACAATGCTGAGGCAACGAATTTATGGTATTGCATTAGGTTATGAAGATTTAAATGACCACAATTATCTACGAAAATGTCCTGCTATGCAAACAGCTATGGAAACAATTGATGATATGGCAAGTAGTTCTACCTTATGTCGTATAGAAAACAATGCTGATAGACACTTTGCAATTAAAGTGCATGAACTAATGCTTGATAAATTTATTAAGTCTCATAAAATAGTACCAAAGCAGCTAATACTTGATTTTGATGCTACGGATGATGAAATTCATGGGCAACAGGAAGGTAAGTTTTATCATGGTTATTACGGTCATAATTGCTTTTTACCTTTGTATGTTTTTTGTGGAAAGCATCTGTTAGTTAGTTATCTTAGGACGTCAAAGCAGGATCAAGCAAAACATTCTTGGGCAATATTATCATTGTTAGTAAAACGTTTTCGCCAAGCTTGGCCAGAGGTAAAGATTATTTTTCGTGGTGATAGTGGATTTTGTCGTCATCAGATGTTTGATTGGTGTGATATTCATAATATAAAATATATTGTAGGAATGCCCCAAAATAACAGACTAAATGAGTTACTGAAACCTACAATGGAGAAGTCAAAAGCAGCATTTATTATAACCCAAGAAAAGCAACGTCTTTTTAGTGAGTTTCCATATAAGGCTGGTAGTTGGAGTCATGAACGTAGAATAATTGGTAAGGCAGAAATGACAATGCTTGGAGAAAATCCAAGGTATATAGTAACTAATTTATCAGATAAACCTGAAGATTTATACGACAAAGTTTACTGTGGTCGTGGTGATATGGAAAACCGTATAAAAGAGCAACAACTAGAATTATTTGCAGATCGTACTTCTTGTCATAGATGGTGGGCTAATCAGCTCAGAATGATTTTATCGGGTCTTGCATACACTTTAGTAGAATATATCAGAGGTAATTTATTACAAGGTAGTGCATTAGCAAAAGCACAAATAGGTACAATACGTTTAAAATTATTAAAAATTGGGGTAGTAATTATCCGTAATACTAGGCGTATTAAGTTTTTGTTATCTTCATCATATCCTTACCGACAGGTATGGAATCATGTGATGAAGAAATTAGCATTAGAATAACCTAGATTAGCACTGTTCCCGGTGCTTAGAAAAAATGGGGTAAGGGGCATTACATCTAAAATTTGAAAATAACGGCTTCAAAGCACTTTTTGGCAAAATTTTTACAAAAGTATCATTGCTAATATTATAAATTACTCAATTTCTTACTTTAAATCTCACTTCATGCAATATCCGGGTTAGCCTTTAAAAAGGCGAATAAATTAGCTATAAAAAAGTAAAAATACTTAAATTATCTACATAGGTATAAGGCAGAAGCTAGAATATTGTTGATTTTAGTAGGATAATTAGATATTGTCATAAGGATAGCCTTTAATTATTGGTTCTTGAGTCGGTAAATACTGAATTTGCAAGATGCTATATTTACCGATTCAACTAAATTTTTTTATAAAACCGTTTAAATAGTAATAAATTGTATTTTATTTCTAAATAATAAGGCTTATAAAAAAACATACTTAGCTTTTTGTTTATTTGTTCAGCCTAAAACTTTACCCTTTTATTTTTTGGTAATCATAGGGAGTAAAGCTTTAGACCTAGTAATCGAAGAGTTAATTTCGACTACAATATTTACTTTATTGTAAATACTTAATCATGTCAATAGAAAAATACAGTTACTGGGTTTTTTTTTATTTTATTTACATAATTTCATGGCACTTGCTAATATTATACAAATCTTTCTAAAGAAAAAATTAGAAGAAAATAACTTAAAAAGAAAAATTTTTGCTCAAGAAAGCGGTATTTCTTATAACGCAGTTAATAAACTTATTAATGCAGAAAGATTAAACCCTGACCTTACAACTATTTTAAAGATCGCTAAGTATTTTAACTGTACTATTGATGAAGTTATAGCAAGAACAGATTATTATGTAGCAACACAAAATTATAAATTTAATGATATTTCTTTAGAAGAAGCAATATTAAATTTAAGAAATTATATAAATGATAAGCTACAAAAAAATAATCTTAATCCTTATAAACTAGGCAGAGAAATAGGCTTTAGTGAAAGCCCTATTGTTGAATTTATTAACAATTCTAATAAAAACTTAAGCACTGCGGTAATAGTAGCACTTGCCGATTATTTTAAAATTTCAATTGATGAAACAATAGGTAGAGTTTCACCTTCAAACCAAGAACCGCAACAAACCGTAGAAGAAATAAAAGAACCTTCCAAGTAACGATCATTCATTCATTTACTGATTTTATCCTAATTGTATTGTTTGGTACTTTATAGCTTCTGTGCTATAATGAATTAAATATAATTTAGGTTGTTTATTATGCCAATTTCTCGTTTTTTAGATCCCAAGAATAACTTTGCTTTTATGCAAATCTTCGGTACTGAAAAAAATAAAGATATACTTATTCATTTCCTAAATGATGTTTTAGGTTATAAAGATGAAGAAGAAATTACTGAAATAGAATTTTTACAAACTATTCAAAACCCAGATATTGCTATTTATAAGCAATCTATTATTGATGTGTTATGTAAAGATAAACACGGCGTACAATTCATCGTGGAAATGCAGATAAGCAAACACTCAGGCTTTGAAAAAAGAGCTCAATTTTACGCAGCAAAAGCATATTCTAAACAAATAATCAAAGAAGATGAAAATCATAAGAATATGGCAGTATATGCCAAACTGAAAGGAGTAGTATTTTTGGCTATTGCTGATTTTATTATGTTTCCTGATAAAAAAGAATGGAAATCAACACATAGATTACTTGATACTAAAACTTATGAGAACGATCTAAAAGACTTTTACTTTACTTTTATGGAACTCAAGAAATTCAATAAAACAATTGAACAACTAGAAACTCTTGAAGAAAAATGGGCGTACTTCTTTAAACATGCTCACCATAGTACCTTAGAAGAAATGGAACACTTAATCGGCAGCGATATAATTATAAAAAGGGCGTTTCAAGCAATAGATCAAGCTAGTTGGTCAGAAGAAGAACTACGCACCTATGAAAAAATAGTAAAAGCTGACCTTGATAACCTAGCTGTGGAACAGCAAAAAATCGAAGATGCTGAAATTAAAGTAAAAATTTCTATGGCAAAAGAAATGCTAGCCGATGATGAACCTATAGAAAAAATTGTGAAATATACTAAACTTACTAAAGAAGAAATTGAAAATTTAATATGAATAAATCCCAGATCGAAACTGCTGTTAAATTATTAAAAGAAAATAAGAGTATTTTGTATATCTCGGAAGTTACAGGCTTAACTATTGATCAAATTCAATTAGGCTATAGGTGACGGTAGGATGGATTTTGTGGAAACTCGTTCCCTTTTCATTTTTGTAGTTGTCACTTTATCGTTTTGATGCTATTATACTTCCCATAAAGTTTAACTTTTACTATTTTTTGACAGCAAAAGTTCTGCCTCCAATCATTATAGGAACTTATACTTAAATCTTTTGTAAAAATGGAAAAAAGCTTATTTTGCTCTTATGGTTTTTCTTTGTTATTCCCTTGTGAAACCTTATATTTATAGGCTTTTTTAATAAAATGGCAGCTCTTCGTCTATTCTATAGCACTCCGCCGTTTGGCAGGTTTTAAAAACGATAAAGTGACAACTACAAAAATGAAAAGGGAACGAGTTTCCACAAAATCCATCCTACCGTCACCTATAGCCTAAATCCAGCTTTTAGAAATTTCTTAAGGACTTGTTTATCCATAGGAATATTTTCTAATAACCATTGATGTGAGATTTTATCAAAACACGAATTAATGTCACCTTCAAAGATCCATTGAGCGGATTTGCCTTTACCAAGAGCATTAAAGCATTGCTCCCTAGCGTCTTGAGCAGAACGCTTAGGTCTAAAGCCGTAAGAGTTAAGATCGTTTCGTTCTTCTGCTATAGGTATTAAAGCCATGAGCCACAAGGCTTGCATGGCTTTGTCCTTCATAGTTGGGATTGAAATCGGTCTAAACTTGCCTTTTTGTCTTTTGGGTACATAAATTCTTTTCGTAGGTAATGGGTTATATCCATGTCGTTTAAGTGATAATGCGGCTTGTATTTTCTGTCGAGATGTTCTCCAGATAATACCATCAACACCGGGTGTTTTGCCACCTTTGTTGAGTACAACTCGTTTTACTGCCAAACATTTAGCATAAAACGAGCAAGTTAAGAGTCTTTGTAAAGTTTTCACTCTACCTTTCCTCCCTTCTCGAACTGCCTTAGCAATACGCATTTGTAGCCGAGTTACTTGTTTACTGATTTTATTCCATGAGAGGTTATCCCATATTTCGGTATCAGATGCTGAAGAGGCACCAATCGATATTGCTACCGTTGTCATTTGCGTTTCTCCATTAATTCGGTTCTTCAAACTTTCTTGCTACTTAGGACCAACTGGACGTAGGCTCACTTTCGTGCCTGATCAGATGATCAGTATCCACTCCATTACAGAATGGCATTAGCTTTTTCCAGTATCCCAAACCTGCACAACTATCAATAGTTCTTACGAACTATTTTCCTATTAATTCTTACAATAGGAGTTATACAGGGTTTCCACGTTTCGCCTTAAGAGCATTACTGACTTAGCTGCCTGCTATAAACCGAGGAATTTATTGACTGCGAACGGATTAACCCCGCCATCCGCTCCTATTCCTGATACAATGGTGTCAGCCATTTACCATTGTTGCAGATTACGATCTCTCAATACAGGTTCAAATATTTTCAGCATATCAGTTACCTAGTGCTTACCCGGTTTGTATGACTACCAGGAGGGTGATCTACTCACGTTTCTCATCCCGTACTATTTGTACTTTGCTACGTTGTTCTATCCGCTCTTTATTCAGGATAGTAGGTTCACCTGGCAGTACAGGTGGTAGTATCTAAGCGTACTACAGCTCTACCAACGACCTCGTGTCGCAGGGGGTTTTCTACAGGAAAGGACAATTTTTCTCGCAAGAGGTATTTAGCCCTTTACTTATAAGGCTTTCAGAGGACAAATTGATTTTAAAATCATGAGCTAGTATTACTCTAAAAGCCTGTTAAATCAAGGAATTCGGCTTTGCATAATTTTCATATTTTAAGGCTTGTTTGTAATAGCCCGATAATATACAGATCTGCTAATCCCAACCATATTACAGATTTCGGTTACTGAAAAATCCTTTGATTTTGCTAATGATTTGTAGAAGTCAAGATTTAATCTTACAGACACTATAAATTTTATATCTGAATGTCTGATAAGTTATGACTGTCAGACGAGTACTCAAGATATAAGATTTCGTTATTCTTTTCAACAGCTAATTTTTTACTATCCTTGAAAGTTTGCATAGGAGTTTTTCCATAACAATATTTTCCAGCATGTGGTCTTTCATTATTATAATGTTCTAACCAAATGTCAATATCTAGTTGTAGATCGTCAAGATCAGTATAAATCTTTTTCCGCATAGCTGTATCAAAGAATTCTTGTTTTATAGTTTTATTAAAACGCTCACACATACCGTTTGTTTGAGGAGAATATGCTTTAGTAGTAGTATGCTCTATACCTTCGATACTTAGAAACAATTCAAAAGCATGATGCTCTATATTGCCCTTATATTCACTACCTCTATCAGTTAGAATACGAAGTATTGGTATTTGTTGACTCTCATACCATGGTAATACCCGATCATTAAGCATATCAGCAGCGGTAAGTGCTGTTGTGTGATTTATATACCTTATTACAATCTGGTCGTCAGATGAAGTATTATTTAATTGCATAAAATCTTGATTCATAGAGATTATTACAATAATAATAATTAGGAATATAAATAATAACTAATCATGGACTCTAAAGTTCAGCTTCGTCTGAATTGGATTAAGCTATATAAGCAGTTAAAGCATGCAGGAAAAGTATGTACACATTATGGTATTTCACGTTTTACTTTACGTAAATGGTATAAGCGTTATGAACTGCTTAGTGAAGAAGGGTTGTATAATGTTAGTAGTATCCCAAAAACTTTTCCTACTCAAAAAAGAAGTGAGGCAGACGAGGAGCTTATACTTAATTTAAGAAAAGAAAGAAATTTAGGTGCCAGACGTATTCAGAGTGA
Source organism: Rickettsia endosymbiont of Polydrusus tereticollis (assembly GCF_964026385.1). Lineage (NCBI taxonomy): Bacteria > Pseudomonadati > Pseudomonadota > Alphaproteobacteria > Rickettsiales > Rickettsiaceae > Rickettsia > Rickettsia endosymbiont of Polydrusus tereticollis. The sequence goes on from NZ_OZ032142.1 coordinate 381,998, forward strand.
GTTAAAACGTTTATATAGTATCTCATTTTCTACAGCTACTATTCATAAAGTATTTAAAAAACATGCAGTAGCACCGCTTCATTTAAAGCGTCATTATCGGAAGCAAATCAAACGCTATAGTTGTAAAGTGCCAGGAGAAAGGGTACAAATGGACGTTTGCAAAATTGCTAATAATTTATATCAATATACTGCTATAGATGATTGTACCAGGTATAAAGCTTTAGCTTTATATAATAGACGCACTGCTGTAAAACTTTGGATTTTTTAGATCAGGTTATAAAACGTATACCATTCCCTATACAACGCATACAAACTGATAGAGGGCAAGAATTTTTTGCTTATGTAGTTCAAGAATATTTAAGAGAACGAAAAATTAAATTTCGTCCTATCAAACCTTTATCTCCTCATTTAAATGGTAAAGTAGAAAGAACACAAAGAACAGATTTAGATGAATTTTACAGCAGCGTTGATCCTAAGGATTCAGAACTCCAAAACAAACTTATGGTTTGGGAAAAATATTATAATCAGCATAGAGTTCATAGCTCTCTCCACGGCAAAACTCCAAATGAGAAATATGAGAATTTAAAACATATTATTCCTTCCATACAAGAAATTAATGATAACTATAATTCAAAAAAAGAACCATTTGCTGTACAAAATTACAAACATGATCAAATGTTAAATGCTTTACTTAGCAAAAAACAATGACTTACGAGGATGTTTATTGTCACAGTAATAAACTAGAAAGTTACAACTTCATCTGACGACCAGATTGTAATAAGGTATATAAATCACACACGTTAGACCTCCTAATTCTTTCAAGTATACTTGCACGTTCTGCTTCTGCTATGCTGCTTAGAATAGTAATCACCATTTTTCCTGTGCTTCCTTCCGTACTAATCCCATCATCTAAAAAACGAATAGCCACGCATTCTCTTATCCCTAATGATGTTGAAGTATACTAACAGCAAGCTCTATTAATTCCTGCTCTATCTCTTTTATACCTAAATATTTTGCAAGAGGTACATAAATTCTAAGTGTTTCCTTAGCCTTTTTTATTTGCTTTATAGGCGGCATATATTTTATTGTGTGCAAGTTATGTAATCTATCTACTAGCTTAATCAAGATCGCTTTTCTGGATTGTTTGCCACAGGTAAGCTTTAATACGATTTCTTCTTCTGTCAATCGATAAATATTAATTGAATCATTGAGCTTTGTAACCTTAGCTACGAGTTGAGAAATATTATGATTAAAGAGAAATGTAATTTTTTCTAAAGTGAACTCCGTATCTTCTACAGTATCATGTAATAATGCAGCTATTATTACTTCTGAATCTAGAGACCAATCTAGTATTATATATGCAACTTCAAGAGGATGAGAGTAGTAAGGTTCTCCTGTTTTTCTTTTTTGATTACCATGATATTTTTTAGCATAATAAATAGCTTGTTTTATTTTAGAAATATCTAACGCAATATTTCCTTTATTCAATAACGAGATTTTACCTAATAGCTTTTCAGAATAATAACATAATTCTAAATAATCATTAATAACTTGCATAAAATCATACTTATTATATATTAACTATAATGATTGAGATTTCTTAACTTAAGTTAAGAATCCCCAAAGCTTTTTATATAATATAATTCAAACATATGACAACAATAAAATTATATTATTTAAATGATTGGAATAAAATAAAATTATATGGGTGGCAAGCTATCTGTGATAAAGGTTTAGTAGCCCTTAACCCGGATATTGCATGAAGTGAGATTTAAAGTAAGAAATTGAGTAATTTATAATATTAGCAATGATACTTTTGTAAAAATTTTGCCAAAAAGTGCTTTGAAGCCGTTATTTTCAAATTTTAGATGTAATGCCCCTTACCCCATTTTTTCTAAGCACCGGGAACAGTGCTAATCTAGGTTATTCTAATGCTAATTTCTTCATCACATGATTCCATACCTGTCGGTAAGGATATGATGAAGATAACAAAAACTTAATACGCCTAGTATTACGGATAATTACTACCCCAATTTTTAATAATTTTAAACGTATTGTACCTATTTGTGCTTTTGCTAATGCACTACCTTGTAATAAATTACCTCTGATATATTCTACTAAAGTGTATGCAAGACCCGATAAAATCATTCTGAGCTGATTAGCCCACCATCTATGACAAGAAGTACGATCTGCAAATAATTCTAGTTGTTGCTCTTTTATACGGTTTTCCATATCACCACGACCACAGTAAACTTTGTCGTATAAATCTTCAGGTTTATCTGATAAATTAGTTACTATATACCTTGGATTTTCTCCAAGCATTGTCATTTCTGCCTTACCAATTATTCTACGTTCATGACTCCAACTACCAGCCTTATATGGAAACTCACTAAAAAGACGTTGCTTTTCTTGGGTTATAATAAATGCTGCTTTTGACTTCTCCATTGTAGGTTTCAGTAACTCATTTAGTCTGTTATTTTGGGGCATTCCTACAATATATTTTATATTATGAATATCACACCAATCAAACATCTGATGACGACAAAATCCACTATCACCACGAAAAATAATCTTTACCTCTGGCCAAGCTTGGCGAAAACGTTTTACTAACAATGATAATATTGCCCAAGAATGTTTTGCTTGATCCTGCTTTGACGTCCTAAGATAACTAACTAACAGATGCTTTCCACAAAAAACATACAAAGGTAAAAAGCAATTATGACCGTAATAACCATGATAAAACTTACCTTCCTGTTGCCCATGAATTTCATCATCCGTAGCATCAAAATCAAGTATTAGCTGCTTTGGTACTATTTTATGAGACTTAATAAATTTATCAAGCATTAGTTCATGCACTTTAATTGCAAAGTGTCTATCAGCATTGTTTTCTATACGACATAAGGTAGAACTACTTGCCATATCATCAATTGTTTCCATAGCTGTTTGCATAGCAGGACATTTTCGTAGATAATTGTGGTCATTTAAATCTTCATAACCTAATGCAATACCATAAATTCGTTGCCTCAGCATTGTTGCCATATTATGGGTAATTTTACTACCATCTCGTCTATCAGGAAATATTTTAGCAAGCTCCTCTGTTATACCAAGCCTTTTATCTGCTTCTCTTAATAACAACACACCTCCATCGCTACTAATATCACCTCCAGTGAAATTTATCTCTATTGTCCGATTTTTTACTTTGGAAAACTGGTAACTATATGCTATACAATTTGTCATGACAAAATCCTTTGTATTATTCTAATGAAATACCAGTATTATACAGCTTTACGAGGATTTTGTCTCCTATATCTCATGCAATATCCGGGCTAAGGAGCTCATCTCTACTATTACCGATGGAGTAATGGAAGATGTAATAAGATGGCAAGCTCGAGCATTAGATAGGATATATCCGATTGTTTATTTAGACTGTATAATGGTAAAAGCAAGAGATAATAATATGGTTATAAATAAAGCTGTTTACCTTGCTATTGCAGTTAATACAGAAGGTAAGAAAGAGTTGCTTGGTATTTGGATTAGCAAAAATGAAGGTGCAAAATTTTGGATGCAAGTTGTAACCGAGCTAAAAAATCGAGGTATAGAACAAATTTATGTAGCATGTATTGATGGGCTTAAAGGCTTTAGAGATGCCATAAACAGTATATTTCCAAATACTATAGTACAGCTTTGTATCGTGCATATGGTTCGTAATTCTGTAAAATATGTTTCTTATAAAGATCTTAAAGAAGTAACGTCTGACTTAAAACAAATCTATACAGCAAATAATGAGAGCATGGCAAATTTAGCATTAGAAGAGTTTGCTAAAAAATGGGATAGCAAATATCCGGTTATTTCTGATATATGGAAACGTAATTGGACTGGAATAGTGCCTTTTTTTGCCTTTCCGGAAGAAATTAGAAGGGTCATCTATACTACTAATACGATTGAATCGGTAAATCGTCAAATCCGTAAAATTATCAAAAATAAGGGAGTTTTTCCAGATGATAAATCTATTACAAAAATCGTCTTTCTGGCCCTAAAAAATGCTGCAAAAAAATGGACCATGCCCATTAGAGAATGGTCCCTTGCTTTAAATCAATTTGAGATACTTTGCGGAGATTTTAAATATGAATTATTAGAAAATGAATTTTAGATACTTACACAAAATTTATGATTGACTCGGTAAGACCGAATTTAATTACTCACCCTTTACTGGAATTTGCCGGTAAATCAGAATTGCCTAGCACTCTTGACGTTTATGCAAATTCTAGTTCTATTTTTCACGGTGAATCTAAAGTAGGAGATTTTAATGTATTTAATCTGCCTGTTATCACCGGTAGAGGCGACTTAGTAGTTAAAACCCTCTTATTAACTAAAGGATTATCCAACTTTTCTTTTGCCTCAGGTATTCAAAGACAAAATTTTGCAGTGAAAAGCAACGAATATCAATATTTTATTACAAATGCCGATTATATGTACGGGATGTCCGATTATTGGACTACCGGTGTGCATTTTGAATCTCTAAAGAGTCTCGGCACAATCGGTACTACTAATAATGTACAAATCGGTAATTATGGGGTAATTACCGCCTCTTTAGCATCTAATATACATAATGTTAATAATGCTCAAAGAGTGCTTATAGGCTATAGTTATGATTCTTCAGGCTGGGATTTTAATGCTAATATAAGTAAAAACGGTAATAATTATTATGATATTTATAACTATTCGCTGCCTGCTACTTCCGAAATAAGCTATCAAATATCAACAGGCTATAATGGTGAAACATTAGGCAGTATTTCAGTTAATTTTTTATCTTTTGCTACAGATACTACTGAAAGGAAAAGTAAGCGTTTGCAGATTATATCAACTAGTTATCAACGAGATATTACACAAAACACTTTTTTTAATATTACTGCCGGAACGGATTTAAATAGAAAGCATAAACATACTTTTGCTTATATGACTTTTGGCATGAATCTTGGCGGTTCAAAAAGTGCTAGTATAAGTAATGCTTATCAAAATAAATATAGCACTAAACAAATTAATTTTTCCTCTCCTATAAGTACACCGCTTGGCTTTGGGTATACCGCAAATTTAATGAAAGGTAAGACTACCGATTATAATATGCAATTTAATAGAAACAGTCAAATCGGTGATGCTGCAGTATATTTATATAAATATGATAAAAATTTAACTTCTCAATTAGAATTTAAAGGAAGTATTGTTACTTTAGATAAAGATTTTTACTTTACTAGACCGATTAATGATAGCCTAGCTTTAGTTAAAGTAGGAAAACTAAAAGATGTTGCAATTTACAATAATAACTTGATAACCGGTTATACTAATAAACAGGGAAAAGTGCTTATACCTAATGTCTTGCCTTATATATCATCTGAAATAAGGTTAGATGACGAAACCCTTCCTTTAGATAGCGAGTTTGAGTCTCTAACTTTAAATGTAGCACCAAAATGGAAAAGTGCGGTTGTAGTAGATTTTGGTGTTACTATAGTCAATAGTGTAGAAATGGTTTTAGTAGATGACAATAAAAAAATCATACCTTTTGATAGAATTGTTACGATTGAAGGTATAGAAGAGGAATTATTTGTCGGATATGAAGGTAAATTATATATACATAATATTAAAGATTTAAAGTCATTAAAAGGTAAAGCTTGTCAAGACGATGATTGTTGCCGCTTTGAGGCATCAATTAATAATGATTTTAATGCCTCAGATTCGATATTGGATTTAGGAGAAGTAGTATGCAAATAATAATAAAATTAATAGTTTTCATCCTCATTAATCTAGCCTTAATTTTCAATAGTTTTGCAGTTTGTACCGCAACTATTCCAACAGTTGCGTTTGGTAATTTTGCTCCTTTTTCCAACACCCCTATACCGGTTACTATTAATATGTCCGTAACATGCACAGGTCTAGTTGGCTTGCTTCTTAATTATAGTGTAGGTTTTAATACCGGCTCATCCGGGACTTTTACACCTCGTCAAATGAAAAGCGGAGTAAAAACGCTTAATTACAATTTATACAAGGATGTAGCTAGAACGCAAATTCTTAATCTCACTAGTATTGTGGTTACCGGTAGTTTCACACTTATTGTCGGTTCCGGAACTAACAACCATACAATATACGCAACTCTTCCTGTGCAACCTCTTGCACAAGCAGGTTCTTACCTTGACACTATTACTGCTACCGTAACATACTGACTATGTTTTAACATTGTATTTGTTAAAAAATATACTTTCCTTAAGGTTATGCGGGAGTGCTTAGTGTCAAGAAAAAAATCTGCTATAATCTTAAATATTTATATTGAATATTATACTATTCTCGTGTCTACTAGGGTATATTTTTGTATTAAAATCTTCGAGGTCATTGCTTGTGCTCTTATGTCATTCCTGCGAAGGCATTGTTGCGTGGAGCGATTTTACTTCGTCATTGCGAGGAGGTGCAGGTTTTGTTTTGTTGCGTGGATAGAGTTTTTGATGTCATTCCCGCGAAGGCGGGAATCCAGAAAAAATATTTTTAAGTCATCTTGAATTTATTTCAGGGTATACTAAAAAGATGCTGAAACCAGTTCAGCATGACAAAAAAAAGTCTGGATTCCCGCCTTCGCGGGAATGACATACAGTACTTTTTTAGAGCCGTGCAGCAAAGCTTGCAACGCCTCGCCATGACAAGTTTTTATTAATTCTTACTCTATTACTAAATTTAATCAATATATCAAGTACATATAATGAACGCACCTGCAAAAGCTAAATTTCCAATAAATATCGATCTTAATAACGATAATTTGCTTACCTCTTTCGGTAAAGCCGTTTTAAGAGATCGTTACCTTTTAAAGAATGAAAATTTCCAGGAATTATTTGCCAGAGTTGCAAGTTATTATGCGGCAAATAAAGAGCATGCACAGCGATTATACGGCTATATGAGTAAAATGTGGTTCATGCCGGCAACACCGATTTTAAGTAACGGCGGAACGGATAGAGGGTTACCTATTTCATGCTTCTTAAATGAAACAGATGACAGTTTAGACGATATAGTAGAATTATGGACGGAAAATGTATGGTTAGCGTCACGTGGCGGTGGAATCGGTAGCTATTGGGGTAATGTTCGCTCTATTAATGAAACGATAAGCGGTAAAGGTAACTCTTCAGGGATCATACCGTTTATTAAAGTGATGGACTCTATGACTCTTGCTATTTCGCAAGGTTCTATTAGACGTGGTTCATCGGCAGTATATTTACCTATTAACCATCCGGAAATTGAGGAGTTCATTGATATAAGACGCCCAACAGGCGGCGACATTAATCGTAAAGCTCTCAATATTCATCATGGTATAGCCATAACCGACGAATTCATGAAAGCCGTTGAGCATGATAAAGATTTTGAGCTTATTAGTCCGGCAACTAAAAAAGTCGTCAGTAAAGTTAGGGCTAGAGATTTGTGGGTTAAGTTATTAACCACCAGAATAGAGACCGGCGAGCCGTATCTGTTATTTATTGATAGTGTTAATAGAGCTATACCGGAGCATCACAAAAAACTAGGGCTGCAAGTTAAAATGTCGAATCTTTGTAGTGAAATTACCTTGCCGACGGGAATCGATCATTTGGGCAAAGCCAGAACCGCCGTTTGCTGTCTGTCTTCATTAAATTTGGAATATTTTGAAGAGTGGCAACATGATAAAGAATTTATTCCGGCTATTATGCTTTTCCTCGATAACGTTCTAGAAGATTTTATCAATAAAGCACCTGATACTATGGCAAGGGCCAAATACTCAGCTCAGCGTGAGCGTAGCGTCGGTCTTGGTGTAATGGGATTTCATTCGTTTCTACAATTAAAGAACGTACCGATTGAATCGGTAATGGCGAAAGTTTGGAATAAAAAAATATTTGAGCATATAGGGAGTGAAGCCGATAAAGCTTCAATAGCTTTGGGAAAGGAGAGGGGAGCTTGCCCTGATGCGGAAGAAGCGGGAAGTAAGGAACGTTTTAGTAATAAAATGGCAATTGCACCGACTGCTTCAATTTCGGTTATTGCCGGCAATGCTTCACCCGGGATTGAGCCTTTTGCCGCTAATAGTTTTATTCAGAAAACTTTAACCGGTTCTTTTAACGTACGTAATAAACATTTAGAAAAGCTTTTAATGGAGAAAGGTTTTAATAATGAGCAAGTTTGGTCGTCGATTGCCACGCATGAAGGATCAGTGCTGCATTTAACATTCTTATCGAACGAAGAAAAAGAAGTGTTTAAAACTGCTTATGAGATAGATCAAAATTGGTTGATAGAGCTAGCTGCCGACAGAACGCCGCACATCTCACAAGCTCAGTCCTTAAATATTTTTCTGCCCGGTAACGTCAGTAAAAATTATTTAAATAATATCCATTTTAAAGCTTGGAAAAAAGGTGTAAAAAGTTTGTATTATTGCCGCTCGACTTCAATTCAACGAGCAGATAAAGTTTCCCATAGCGTAGTTAAAGTTGATTTTAAAGATATCGAGAAAGATAATAAGAAAATTGAAGAAGAATCGGCAAATAAATATGACGAATGTTTAGCTTGTCAGTAACACTCTTGATGTCATTCCCGCGTAGGCGGGAATCCAGTCACTAAAAAGTATAAAGCTAATAAATTTTTAAAATTAAAAGCTCAAATAATTTCGCTTTATTCTGGATTCCCGCCTACGCGGGAATGACATAGAACGCTTTTTTATAGCCATAAAACAAAGTTCGAAAGTGGAAATAAAATAACAAACAGAAAAAATAAAATAACAAAGAGTTAAAGGAAATATATGTCATTACTTGATGCAAGTCCGATTTATAAACCGTTTTCCTATCCGTGGGCATATGAAGCTTGGCATACTCAGCAAAAAATTCACTGGTTGCCTGAGGAAGTGCCGCTTGCCGACGATGTTAAGGATTGGAAATATAATTTAACTCCTGGAGAGAAACATTTATTAACACAAATATTTCGCTTTTTTACCCAAGCTGATATTGAAGTAAATAATTGTTATATGAAACATTATTCAAGAGTATTTCAGCCGACGGAAGTGCTAATGATGTTATCGGCCTTTTCTAATATGGAAACGGTTCATATAGCGGCTTATTCTCACTTGCTTGATACTGTAGGTATGCCGGAAGTCGAATATTCGGCTTTCCTTAAATATAAAGAAATGAAAGATAAATATGATTATATGCAACGTTTCGGCGTCGAAACCAAAGAAGATATTGCCGCTACTTTAGCCGTCTTTGGAGCTTTTACCGAAGGGCTGCAATTATTCGCATCTTTCGCAATTATGCTAAATTTCCCACGTTTTAACAAAATGAAAGGTATGGGACAAATCATTGCCTGGTCGGTAAGAGATGAAACGTTACATACTAATTCGATTATTATGTTGTTTAAAACTTTTGTTAGAGAAAACCCCGAAGTTTGGACCGAAGAGCTTCGTAGCCGCCTTTACGAGGCTTGTGCTACCATCGTGCATTTTGAAGATGCTTTTATTGAGCTGGCTTTTGAGGTAGGCGGCATTGAAGGATTAACCGCTAGAGAAGTAAGGCAATATATTCGTTACATTGCCGATCGTAGATTAATGCAGCTAGGTCTTAAAGAAATTTATTTAGTTGATCATAATCCTTTGCCGTGGCTTGATGAAATGTTAAACGGCGTTGAACATACTAACTTTTTTGAAAACAGACCGACGGAATATACCAAAGCGGCAACTACCGGCTCTTGGGAAGAAGTCTTTGCCGAAATGGACGGTAAGTAATATTCTTAGGTAATTCTGTCATTCCGTGGCTTCGACCACGGAATCCAGTCTTTTTGTTAAGGTTTTTTCTGGATACCGTGGTCAAGCCGGGGTTGTTGCATGGCTCGAATTTTTGATGTCATTCCCGCAAAAGCGGGAATCCAGAGAATATTTAAGCGAATTATATAGTAAATTTTTATATAATTTTACTTATTTTAAGTGTTTTTTCTGGATTCCTGCTTTCCCAGGAATGACATAGCACTTTTTAGAACCTTGCAACGAAGCCGTAGGTACAGAGCCTAAATACCGGTACTAAATATTCTCCTTCAACCACAGGAAAAGTTTTTTAAGTAGGTTAGTATTTTCGTTTAATTCAATATAAAAAGATTCTTTTTGTTGTTTTAAGGCATGAATTTTTAGCATACCGATAATTGTAGAATAAATAGCCGGGTTATAATCTTCGGCAAAGCCGTCGATAATATCCGGTTTGCCGATTCTAGCTTGTCTCTCAAAAATTCTACTAGCAAGTTCCTTTACTCCTCTAAGCATTGACCCGCCGCCGGTGATAATAGTCCGAGAAACAACCATTTGACCTTTTGTTGCTTTATCATATTCTGTTTTTACCATGGTTAATATTTCTTCTACCCTAGGACCGATTACTTCGGTAAGCTTGTAAATAGTGATTGCCGTATTAAGATTATAAGGATTATCAATTTGTAAATCCTCTAAATTGATAATAGAATCTTTGTCAAATGAAGATAATATTGCATTACCGTAGAGAATTTTTAATTTTTCTGCCGTAATAATATCCACCCCAAAAACTTTGGCGATGTCGGAGCTAATATGAAAACTCCCTAGATCTACGTGAGCCGTATATATTAATTTGCCGGCAAAAAAAATACCGAATGAAGTGGTTTTATCTCCCATATCTATAATAAGAGAGCCGAGTTTTTTCTCATCTTCCGAAAGACAAGCAATTCCTGAGGCATAAATTGCGAGTATGATGTTAGTAACTTCAACGTGACATTTAGCAAAACAATTAACGATATTTGAAAGCATATTGCTATTTGCGGCTATAACATGCAGTTCGCAAGCTAATTCTTTACCGTACATGCCGATAGGGTTTTCAACCGCATTATTATCAAGGGTGAATTCTATAGGAAAATAATGGATAATTTCTTGATCTTTAATTTTAAATTCTAATAATGCTTTTTGTAGTAATTTTTTAACGTCTTGGTCTGAAACAATTGTATTTGCAAGTTTTATTTTATAATTCACATAATATGATTTAGTAGCGGTTCCCGATAAAGAGACAATTACTTTTTTGATATTTTTACCGCAGTCTTTTTCCAAAGCGTAAATTGCTCCGATAAGGCTGCTCTCTGCGTTTTTTAAATCTAATATAATACCTGACTTAATGCCTCTAGAATGATGTAAATTTTGGCTAACTATCTTAGTTTCGCCTTTTTTACCGATATAAGCGGCAATACAGGCAATTTTACTACTGCCGAAATCCAACGCCACAAAATTCGATATTTTATCTTTCATGTCCTAAACATCTAAATTTACTACGTTTAAAGCATTCGCTTGGATAAATTGACGTCTCGGTTCAACTATATCTCCCATTAACGTTGAAAAAATTTCTTCGGCACTGTCAATTTCCGTTACTCTTACCTGTAATAAAGTCCTGGTAGTAGGGTCAAGGGTAGTTTCCCATAATTGTTCGGAATTCATTTCACCAAGACCTTTAAAGCGTTGGACGGTTATACCTTTCTTACCGTATTCCATAATAACATTTAACAGCTGATGGGGAGTTAATATATTAAATTCCTGATTTTTAGTTACAAATTTTAAGGGATTTTTGAAAATATTAGAGAAAGCAAGAGCCATTTTAGATATTTGCCCAAATTCAAAAGACTCTAATTGTTCCCGCAATAATATTTTACTTTCCTTTAAGCCTCGACTAAAACGGAAAAATTCTACACTATTTTCCTGAACTGATACCTCCCAAACAGTTTTATCAAGTGAGATTTGCGTAGCATTTAAGATATCTAAGGCTTTTTTAAGATCAGCTGCCCTTTCTGTATTAAATATTTCGTTATTTAGTAAATTATTAATGGCTAAACTTTCGGCAATCGGGCGATTAAATTTTTTGCTAGCGTGGTCAAGCAAACCGTTAAATTTAATTACCTTGGCAATAAACTCTGCCAAATCTAGAGCTGTTAGTTGCTCTTGATCGGATAAGATCAGAGAGGCATCGTTAATGGTTGATTTTATTAGATAATCTTGCAGTGCTTGTTCATTTTTTAAATAAAGTTCTTGGCTGCCTTTTTTTACTTTATAAAGCGGTGGCTGTGCTATATACAAATATCCTTTATTAATAAGTTCCGGCATATGACGATAAAAAAATGTCAGCAACAAGGTTCTAATATGGGAACCGTCGACATCCGCATCGGTCATAATAACAATTTTATGATATCTAAGTTTTTCAACCGAAAAATCCTGTACGCCGATATTAGTACCAAGAGCGGTAATTAAAGTACCGATTTGGTCGGAATTAAGCATCTTATCGAATCTTGCTCGCTCAACATTTAAAATTTTACCGCGCAAAGGCAAAATAGCTTGAGTTTTGCTATCTCTTCCTTGTTTTGCCGTACCGCCGGCAGAATCTCCTTCTACTAAAAATAACTCGGAAAGTGCCGGGTCTTTTTCATGACAATCGGCAAGCTTACCGGGTAAATTAGAGATTTCTAAAGCAGATTTACGTCTAGTTAATTCTCGTGCTTTTCTAGCAGCTTCACGAGCCGTTGCCGCCTCCATGATTTTATTAACAATTAACTTGGCTTCTGCCGGATGCTCTTCAAACCATTCAAGAATTTTAGTATGTACGGCATTTTCAACTACCGGACGTACCTCGGAACTAACTAACTTATCCTTTGTTTGCGAAGAAAATTTAGGATCGGGTACTTTAACGGATAAAACACACGATAGTCCTTCCCTCGCATCTTCGCCGATAAATTCACTTTTCATTTTTTTATCAAGTCCGGTACTTTTTAAATAAGCGGTAATAACACGTGTCAGACCGGATTTAAAAGCACTAAGGTGAGTGCCGCCGTCACGTTGCCTGATATTATTTGTAAAGCATAAAATAGTTTCATGATAAGAATCGTTCCAATGCATCGCAAATTCAAGGCTAATACCGGACTCAGGGTTATTAGTATTTATCGTTATACATTGATGCACGGCATGCTTAGCACGGTCTATATATTTTACATATTCTTCTACTCCGCCCGTATAATAAAACTCTACTGCTTTAGCTTCTTCAAATCTATTATCGGTTAATAAAATTTTTACTCCGGAATTTAAAAAAGCCAGCTCTCGCAATCGATGTTCAATAGTTGCAAAGTCAAATTCTATTTTACTAAAAGTTTCAACTGACGGGAAAAAAGTAATTTCCGTACCTTTTCTTTCAATAGCATCACCAAGGCAAGCAAGCGGTGCTTCCGCTACTCCGTTATGAAATTTAATAAAATATTCCTTATTAGCACGCCATATGCGGAGTTCCAACCATTCGGATAGTGCATTTACTACCGATACGCCGACACCGTGCAATCCTCCGGAAACTTTATAGGAATTTTGATCAAATTTACCGCCGGCATGTAATTGCGTCATGATGACCTCAGCCGCCGAAATACCTTCTTCTTCATGAATGTCGATAGGTATCCCTCGCCCGTTATCACGCACGGTTACCGAACCGTTTTTGTTTAAAGTTACCTGAACTAAATCACAATGTCCGGCTAGCGATTCATCAATAGCATTGTCCACTACTTCATAAATCATATGATGAAGACCCGAACCGTCATCGGTATCACCGATATACATTCCCGGTCTTTTCTTTACCGCTTCAAGACCCTTTAAAACTTTAATAGAATCAGCACTATATGCTTCCTCGATAATCAATTCTTCTATAATATTTTGTTCATTATTTGACATATATCTCACATACTGATAAAACGAATCTTACAAGTATACTCAAACTTGCAGGAAGAGTAAAGTTTTCTAATAAAGTTATTAAAAGGAAAGAACGTTATTGCGAGGAGGCCTTTGCCCACGTGGATAGAATTTTTATAAAGCGTTCGGTGTCATGCCGTGGCTTGGCCACGGCATCCAGTCTTTTTACTAAGATTTTTTCTGGATACCGTGGTCAAGCCACGGTATGACATTGGGGACATTTTTTGAACCACGCAACAATACTGAACTAGAATGACATCGAAATCTAACAATAATTTAGAGAAGAAGGATGAATAAGCTAGATTTTAAAAATATTTCCGACATAGTAAATGACTATGACGTATTTTTATTTGACCTTTGGGGAGTAGTAATTGAAGGGCAATATACCTATCCCAACGTTGTTGATAATATTAATAAAATAATAGCCTCGAGAAAAGTATTTTTTGTTTCTAACGCTCCTCGTAATACTTTTTTCTTACTACAAATGGTTAAATCTTGGGGGCTTAATGCTACTTCAGAAATGATTATTAGCTCAGGTGAAGTAGCCGTTGACATGATTTTAAGAAGTAAAGAGCAATTTGGTATCGAAAAGCCGGTAATATATCATTTAGGTTATGGAGAGAATGATATAATAAACGGCATTCAATGCCCGATTACCGATAATATTAACGATGCTAATATTTTATTGTTAACTCTTCACCGAGATGAAGGGGAAAATTTAGATTTAGATGAATTTGACGATATCCTAAAAATGTCCGTTAAACGTGGAATGATTAATATTTGTGCCAATCCTGATATCGGTATTAACCAGCGTGGTATATATAGATATTGTGCCGGTTATTATGCACAAAAATTAAAGCAATTCGGCGGGGAAGTAGTTTATACAGGAAAACCTTACGGAGAAATTTATAATAAAGTATTAAATCAATTAGATAACGTACCGAAAAATCGTATTCTTATGATCGGTGATACTTTTTATACCGATATTTTAGGAGCTAATAAACTCGGTATCGATTCTGCTTTAGTCTTAACCGGTAATGCTGAAAAATTTCATAGTAAATATAATGATTTAGACGAAAAATTAGTACAGTTAAAAATTGCCGCTCTAGAGCAGGACGTAATGCCGACTTTTGTTGTTAAGCTAAATTAGATATTTACTGGCAATATTATTTATTGATGTTAGCGTGATAATTTGCTATATCATTAAAAAAAGCGGTCGTGGCGAAATTGGTAGACGCGCAGCATTGAGGGTGCTGTTCTCTAACAGGAGTGGAAGTTCAAATCTTCTCGACCGCACCAATTATATTATTTTGTCATACCGTGGCTTGGTCGATATTGTTGCGTGGATCAAATTTTTGATGTCATTCTAGCTAAAAGCGGGAATCCAGAGAATATTTAAGCGAATTATATAGTAAATTTCTATATAATTTTGCTTATTTTAAGTGTTTTTTCTGGATTCCCGCTTTTAGCTAGAATGACATCAAAAATTTGATCCACGCAACAACACAGGGTCAAGCCACGGTATGACACCATATAATACGGTAAATTATGAGCCACACAACAATACCGGCTTGACCACAGAGTGACATTTTTTAATGTTTACCCATCAAGTTTAACACCTAAGCACCTTTAGCTAGTAGGTAAAAAATTATGCCTAATATGTTCAAAAGCATATTACCTGATCATCATGATCAATTCGCTGAAATTTTTGATCAAATTAATGATCTTTTAGACGATAAAGAATTTTATGCTGCGGCAAAAATGCTATCAGAATTGCACTATGCTGATTTAGCTGATTTCTTAGATAACGTAAATAATAAAACCTACAAAAAAATTCTTCCCTTTTTAAAAGATACTATAAAACCGGAAACATTAGTATGGTTAAATGCTAATAGTAAGCCTTTAGTAATAGAGGAACTCGGCATACAAAAAACTACGGAATTAATTGATAAGCTTGTTATAGAAGACGCTATTGAAGTAATAATAGATTTGGACGATGATACAAAACAGCTAATTTTAAACGGGCTTAGTAAAGAAAAAAGGCAACAAATTGCGGAAGGGTGTACTTATCCGGAAAATACCGTCGGTAGAGTAATCGAGCGAGACTTTATTAATCTTCAGGAAAATTGGACGGTAGAAGAATCGATAAATTTTATTAAACACAAAAAACAAGACTTCCACGCAGCTATCGTAACAGATAGCAAATCTCGTCCTGTCGGCATTATATTACTTAGTACTTTACTGAAACATGAAAATAAGGAAGTAATAAAGAATTTAGTCAATAAAGAATTCAAACTTGCAGATGCTTTTACCGATTTAAACGAGCTAAGCTTTATTTTTAGGCAATACGCACTAACTATAGTACCGGTAGTAAATAAAAGCGGGAAATTAGTAGGTAGCGTATCGATAAATAATATAATTTATATTATCGAAGAACAAGCCGAGAAAGATATACTATCGCTTAGCGGTGTTCATACTCAAGATACTTTCTTTAACTTATTTTATACGGTTAAACATCGTTTTCCTTGGTTATTTGTTAATTTGATTACTGCCTGCATGACCTCGCTTATTATCAATCACTTTAACGATACAATCTCAAAACTTGTAGCTCTTGTAGTTATCATGCCGATTGTTGCTTCGATGGGAGGGAATGCCGGAACACAAGCTATGACCGTCACGGTGAGAGCTTTAGCTAATAAAGATATTCATTATAATAATTTTAGTAAAGTAATACTAAAAGAAGTTGCCGTTTGCGGATTTAACGGCTTTGTTCTTGCCTGCATTGGGGCAGGATTAAGTTTTGTGATGTTACTTGATATAAATCTTAGCATAATTTTTGCTGTTGCCGTTATTTTAAATTTTCTTGCTGCCGGCTTGTTCGGCTCTGCTATACCTATAGCATTACATTATTTTGATATAGATCCTGCTGCCGGCTCCGGCGTTTTTCTCACCACTATAACGGATGCACTCGGCTTTTTCACTTTCTTAAGTTTAGCTTATGTTTTTTTGGTTTAAAGCCTATTGCCTGCCTGTCATACTATACTGTGACTTGACGCACACTTAATGTGATCATGCTATAAAAAGCTAATAATTTTATATTTGCATAATACGGCAATTTGCCGTATTATATAAGTATAAAATTATTTATAAGGTTACTTGATATGAGCAAACATACGATGGCAAGGCTAGAAGCAAGAGTTGAGCCAAAGCTAAAAAATTTGTTTTTAGAAGCAGCGAAAATGCAGGGTACTAGCTTAACTAATTTTATTATTGCTAGTGCTAAAAAAGAAGCTGAAGCTACTTTTAGGCAACAGACATTAATTAGCCTAACCTTAAGAGATGCAATAAATTTTATTCAAAAATCTGCGGATGATTCTTCTCCAAATAAAAAATTAACAAAAGCAGCCACAAGATTTATACAGTTGAATAATATATAAAATGTTACTTTCACCTTTTAAAATACTTCCTTTTGGCAAAAGTTTTGATCTAAAAAATTTTGATTGTGGAGTAGCTATATTAAATGATTATTTAATAAAATACGCTTCTCAAGACTTGAAAAGATATTTAACAGCGATTTATGTTTGTACCTTAGAAGGTCAGAAAGATATAATAGGTTATTATACTCTATCTTCTAATAGAATTGATATATCAGCACTACCGGAAAATTATACAAAAAAATTACCTTGTTATCCATATTTACCGGCTACGTTAATAGGTAGGCTTGCTATTGATTTAAAATATCAAAAGAAAAAAATCGGTGAATTCCTTTTAATGGACGCTCTTTATAAATCCTATAAATCGGGAATTGCAGCTTTTGCTGTTATTGTTGATGCTAAAAATATAGAAGCTAAAAATTTCTATAAAAATTATGGGTTTAATGAATTTATAGATAATTCAAATAAATTATTTTTACCTATGAATAAGATTGCTAAATTATTTCTTGCTTAACTTTATTACAAATTACAATTAGGCAAAATTATATAAAAATTTACTATATAATTTTGCTTATTTTAAGTGTTTTTTCTGGATTCCTGCTTTTAGCTAGAATGACATCAAAAATTCGATCCATGCAACAACGCCAATAACGTTCGAGAATGACATTGACAAATTAGAATTATTTAATTATAAATACTTATTATTTAGAAATTTCATTTTTCGTTCGGTATAAAATCATATGAAGCGTACATTTCAACCAAGCAATTTAGTAAGAAAGAGAAGACACGGTTTTAGAGCAAGAATGGCTACTGTTGCAGGAAGAGAAATATTAAGAAAGCGCCGTGCCAAAGGTCGAAAAAAATTATCTGCATAAATAAATTGTTTGTTACTTCATTAAAAAATCAGGAAGAATTTGAACTCGTAAATAAACGCGGTAAAAAGCTGCATGGAAAATATTTTATTTTAGTAATAGCAAAAAATTTTTCCAACATTCTTCATAACTGCCAAAATACTATTTTTTTAGGAATAAAAGTTAGTAAGAAATTAGATAAAAGAGCAGTAATTCGTAATAAAATCAAAAGACGTATAAAGCATTTAACGAGACTTATTATTAATAACCCTAAATTTAAAATAACTAATTTAGGTATGATAATAATCCCCCGAAAAGGCTTTGACAAAGTAGATTTTTCTGTTTTAACCCATGAGTTAAACAAACTAATCTTTCAGAACCTTTAGATAATACAGCGTCATCTCGATTGCTTGATATAGGTATTGTTGCGTGGATACCCAAACGTCATTGCGAGCGACTGAAAGGAGCGTGGCAATCTAGTTAAACATATTTTTATGCTAAACTTGCCACCTATATAAATTTTTTTGGTATTCTCATTAAATCCCGAATTACATTCGGGATAGCCTGGATGGCCACGTCGGCACGATGTGCCTCCTCGCCATGACGGGTTTTTATTAATTCTCGAGCCATGCAATAAAGCCGAAATAAATTCAGGATGACTATGATTTTCTAACCTCTCATTCTCAATCTTTTGTTTTTTTCTTTCTCTTTTTGCTTGTTTAAAATATCATTTTGATTAGTTTTTAGAGTTTTTGTTAAATCTATAACCTCTTTTTTACTATTTCTATTCTGCTTATTTAAAATATCTTTTGTATCCTCAAAAAATTTAGGATTAGCTTCCATAGCTTTTGTTAAATTTGTGTATTCTTGAGCCTTAGTAGGTCGTTCATAAAATGGATTCAGTCCTTTAGTAAAATCTTTTACATAACTTTCCTCTCTGTTATCTATATACTGTTCTTTTTTTGTCAAAAATGCTTTTAACCCATCTTTATTTATTTCTTCTTCAAATTCTTTTTTGATTTCACGAAACTTTTCTTGTTTATCGGCATCTTTCATTCTCCAGTAATTTTTATCTGTTATTAGCTTTTTTAAAGCTAACGTTTGCATAGTTTGTTTTTTTGTGAATTCTTCCAATTGGGTTAAATTTTTATAATTCGGGGTATCTTGTTTTTTTAATTCTTCATTTATATTTAATTTAAATATTTTTTGAACGTCATTTCTTTCTTTTTCACTAAGCCCGTCGGTAATTAAAGATACACTAGTAATTACACCGTAGCCGGTAGCTTTTAAAATAGCGATTACGTTACCGCTAGCTCCTTCAATAATACCGGCTGTAATATAAGCTGCTCCACCGATATTATCTGCTAGTACTCGACCGGTGCTTGATAATTTTTTTGAATTTATATTATATTTATTTTTATTGGGATTTTTCTGTTCTATTTGTTGCGGTATATATAATTCATTTTTTAAAGCATTTTTTAAGCCGTCTTCTAAAGATAAGACATAATCTTGCGTAGTTTTAGCATTTCTATTCTGAACTAATAAGTTATTTTCCTTATGAAGTTTACGTAAAGAGTGTATCTTTAAAGTTTCGTTTACTGCTTTAATTCCTACCCCTATTGCCGCTATACTTGCTACGGCTATAATTAAGGGAGATATAGGTGTAAAAATTCCGGTAAGTGCAATTGTAGCACCTCCAAGAGAAAGTGCATAGTTAAAACTATTGCTGAATAAAATTTTACCTACTTTACTATTTTTAAAAAACTCCCATTTAGACTTTATTTTAGCAAATATCTGACTAATTTTTGATTTTTTTCCCGGAGAAGTGTTTTCAAAATTGCTAGTTTGTAATTTTTTTAAAGGTAAGTTTTTTCTGCTTGGTAAATCTAAATTGTCTTTACTTCTTTTTTCAACAATTGTTGCTTTAAGTTTTGAGATTTTTTTTTGATTTTCAATTTCTAAATCATCGATTGTGTTTTTTTTCAAATTCTTTATTTTAGTCATTGAATTAATAGCCTCTATAATCTAAATTATAACAAATTATAATAGGCTCCTAAAACTTTATAATCAAATAAATACAGAAAATTATTAGTAGATTTTAATTATTAAAATGTTACTCAACCTAAAATACACAAATAAATGTCCGGAAAAGAATTAAACAAAATCGTTGCGGCCGTCTTGCTGGCTAGTTTAATTGCAATGATGGTAGGTTTTATTGCGAATATACTTTATAAACCGAATTTACAAGCCTCTCATCGAGGTTATAGTGTTGCAGTAGAAGAATCTTCTGCCTCTCAAGTGAATACCAAGAGTGCAGAAGCGGTAATAAATATACCGGAATTAATGAAAAATGCTAATGTCGACAACGGTAAAGAAATAGCAAAAAAATGCTTAGTATGCCACTCTTTAGATAAGGATGGACCAAATAAAATAGGTCCTCATCTTTGGGATGTCGCAGGACGCCCGAAAGCTAGCGTAGAAGATTATAAATATTCCGCTGCATTAACTAAAATCGGCGGCGTATGGGATGATGATAGTCTATTTTCTTTTTTGCATAAGCCAAGTAAATACGCTCCGGGGACAAAAATGTCTTTTATAGGGCTATCAAAACCGCAAGACATAGCCGATGTTATATTATTCTTAAAAACATATGTCCATGATAAGTAACTATTTTGATGTCATTACTATATAGGTTAGCGTTACCGTATTATGGTTATTACAAGTATGGTGTCATACCGTGGCTTGACCACGGTATTCAGAAAAAACCTTAATAAAAAGACTGGATGCCGTGATCAAGGAACTAGAATGACACAGCCTTTTTTCAACGTTCGTACAACACAGCCCGCCTATGCGGGAATGACATTAGGGCACTTTTCTCGATGCCTGCAATAATGTATCCTCACAATGTTGGCGTATTTTCTTACGTCGGCGTAAATTTTCTTTTAAGGCACTTGATAAATTCTCAAATTTTGTTTTTGATTTAGGCTTTTCAGCTTTCTCTAAATTTTCTTTTGTTCTAGTCATTTGATACTTCCCTTTAAAATTTCTGCTATTCTTTTTACAGTTTTATTATTATAGTATACCTTAATCATTAAACAGATAAAAGCATATATGAGTCAATTTAATATCCACTCTGCCGAGTTACTTGACGAGAAGCGAAATATTGCGAGGCAAGGAGGCGGTGAAGAAAAAATTAACTTGCAACATAAAAAAAGTAAACTAACAAGTAGGGAAAGAATAGAAATATTATTAGACCCGAATAGCTTTACCGAGACAGGTATGTATGTATCCCATAGATGCGATAATTTCGGTATGAAAGATAAGAAATTTTTAGGTGACGGCGTGGTAACCGGTCACGGCACTATAAACGGTAGATTAGTCTTTATATATAGCCAAGATTTTACAGTATTCGGCGGTTCGCTCGGTGAATATCACGCTAAGAAAATCTGTAACGTTATCGATGCTGCGATAGCTAGCGGTGCACCGGTTATCGGTATTAACGATTCAGGCGGTGCTAGGATTCAAGAGGGAGTAGATGCCCTTGCCGGTTATGGTGAAATATTTCAGCGCAACGTCCTTGCTTCCGGAGTTATCCCGCAAATTACTTTGATAATGGGACCTTGTGCCGGTGGTGCCGTATATTCTCCGGCTTTAACCGATTTTATATTTATGGTTAAAAATACTTCTTATATGTTTGTAACCGGTCCGGACGTAGTTAAAACCGTTACCGGTGAAGAAGTAAGCCAAGAAAAACTCGGCGGTGCTCATATGCATACGACTAAAAGCGGTGTCGCCGATTTGGCGTTTAAAAATGACGTAGAAGCATTGTTAGAAGTTCGTAGATTCTTTAATTTTCTGCCTTTATCTAACCGTAATCCTCTGCCTGTCCGTTATACTGTTGATCCGGCTGATAGGGTAGATATGTCTTTAAGTACGTTAATACCCGTTACACCTAATAAACCTTATGATATGAAGGAATTAATAGAGCGTATAGTTGATGAAGGGGAGTTTTTTGAATTACAGCCTGATTTTGCTAAAAATATCATTATCGGCTTTGGTTATATGGAAGGGCTGCCGGTCGGTTTTGTAGCGAACCAGCCGCTGCATTTAGCAGGCTGCTTGGATATTAACGCCTCAAGGAAAGCGGCAAGATTTATCCGTTTTTGCGATGCTTTTAATATCCCGATTGTTAGTTTAGTCGACGTACCCGGTTTTTTACCGGGTACTGCTCAAGAACATGAAGGTATTATTAAACACGGAGCTAAACTTTTATATGCTTATGCCGAGGCTACAGTTCCTAAAATTACCGTGATTACTCGCAAAGCTTACGGCGGTGCTTATATAGTTATGAACTCGAAGCATCTGCGGGGAGATATAAATTATGCATGGTTTAATTCGGAGATTGCCGTTATGGGAGCTGAAGGAGCGGTAGAGATAATATTTAAAGAAGAATGTAAAGATGCGGAAGCGAAAAAGCAGAAAATCGCCGAATATAAAGATACGGTGACATCGCCGTTTGTTGCAGCTTCTAGAGGGTATTTAGACGACATTATAAAACCGCAAAATACTAGATGGCGGATATGTAGGGCATTAAATTTTCTGCGTACCAAAAAAGTTGAATTACCTTGGAAAAAGCACGATAATTTGCCGCTTTAATGTCATTCCTGCGAAGGCAGGAATCCAGAAAAAACACTTTTAAGTCATCCTAAATTTATTTCAGGATATTCTTTATAGATGCCGAAACAAGTTCAGCATGACAAAAGGAAAGACTGGATTCCCGCTTTCGCGGGAATGACATAGTAGGCAGCAGGAATGACATAAAAGGATACACCATACTAACAATACATTATATTTATACGAGAAATTATGACTAAACCATTATTTGATAAAATTTTAATCGCTAACCGTGGTGAAATTGCCTTGAGAATAATCCGTACCTTAAGGAAAATGGGCATTAAATCGGTTGCCGTATATTCTGAAGCAGATACTAGCTCAATGCATGTACAGCAGGCAGACGAAGCTTATTATATCGGTAATTCTCCGGCAACTGAAAGCTATTTATCAATTAAAAATATTATCTCGGCTATTCGTGAGAGCGGGGCAAGTGCAGTGCATCCGGGCTACGGCTTTTTGTCTGAAAATCCGAATTTTGCTAATATTTTAAAGAGGGAAGGCGTTACTTTAATTGGTCCAAGTGCGACGGCTATTAAAAAAATGGGTGATAAAATTGAAGCAAAAAAAATTGCAATTGAGGCAGGAGTTAGCACTGTCCCGGGTTATATGGGAACAATCAGCAATGTTAAGCAAGCAATCGATATTGCTAATGAAATAGGTTTCCCCGTAATAGTTAAAGCGACTGCCGGCGGTGGTGGGCGTGGTATGAGGGTAGTAAAAGATCAAGAAGAAATGGCTAGTGCTTTCGAATTGGCTAAGCTTGAAGCAGTAAATAGTTTTAGTGATGGTAGGTTATTTATTGAAAAATTAATCCAGTCGCCAAGGCATATTGAAATTCAATTACTTGCCGATCAGCACGGCAATAGTGTGTGTTTAGGTGAACGGGAATGTTCCATCCAGCGTCACCATCAAAAAGTAATAGAAGAAGCTCCGAGCTCTTTTATTACCGAAGAAATAAGGCAACAAATGTATAGCCAAGTAGTATCTTTGTCCAAAAAGGTTGGCTATTATTCAGCCGGTACTGTTGAGTTTATAGTAGATAGCGAGAAAAACTTTTACTTTTTAGAAATGAATACGAGATTGCAAGTAGAGCATCCTGTTACCGAATTAATCACCGGTATAGACATAGTTGAACAGATGATAAGAATTGCTGCCGGAGAAAAACTTTCATTTTCTCAAGAAGATGTGCAGTTAAAAGGTTGGGCGTTTGAATCTCGAATTTGTGCAGAAAACCCAAGTCGTGGGTTCTTGCCGTCTAGCGGTAGGATTACTGCTTATTCCGAACCTGCAAAAAGCTCTAATATTCGCATAGATACCGGTATTGGGCTTGGCGGTGAAGTAAGTATGTTTTATGACTCGATGATTGCAAAATTATGTACCTACGGAGAGAATCGGGTGCAGGCAATAGAGGTCATGAGGTCGGCTTTAAGCTCATATATAATTAGCGGTATTTCTCATAATATAAGTTTTTTGGAAGCGGTAATGCTGCATCCTCGCTTTGTTAGCGGTGATATCACTACTGCTTTTATAGAAGAAGAATATCCGGACGGTTTTTCGGGTGCTAGCTTAACCTCTGAGAGTACCGGCGTATTTGTTGCAACTGCTATTTTTGTTTATATTTCAGAACAAAAACGTGCTTCATCAATTTCCGGCAATATTAATAATCAAAGTAATAAAATCGGTACTAGATGGGTAGTATCGATTGATGATAAATTATTTCAGACGTTAATTACTCCCGTTGAAAACGGCTATAATATACGTCATGAAAGCGATCGGCTATATATTCGGAGTAATTGGCATTTAGGTAATGATCTTTTTACATGTCTAGTTAACGGCAAAAAAGCTAATGTTAAAATTGAAAATATACCGACCGGCTATATTTTATCACATGCGGGTATTAGCGTAAAAGCATTCGTCCGTTCCCCGCGTATATCGGAGCTTGAAGCGTTAATGGTTACAAAAATCGTTAAAGAAGAAAGCTCGGAACTACAAGCACCTCTTACGGGGCAAATTGCCGCAATTAAAGTAAAAGAAGGCGAAGAAGTAATAGCAGGGCAGGAAATCATGACCCTAACCGCTATGAAAATGGAGAATATAATTTTAGCTGAAAGAGACGGGAAAGTAGCTAAAATTTTTGTTAACGAAAAAGATCATGTATTGAGAGGGCAAGTATTATTAGAATTTGTTTGAAGAGGGTAGAAAGGCTTTAATGTCATTCCCGCTGTCCCTTATGTCATTCTTGCGAAGGCAGGAATCCAGGCTAAAAAGCCTTAGCTTGTAAGGCTTTTTTCTATATAACTGTAAGTTATCGTTATATCTTTAGTTTAATTTTTCTGGATTCCCGCCTTCGCGGGAATGACATCAAAAATTTGAGCCATGCAACAACGCCGCCTTGCCATGCTTTCAATTACCCATAAGTTATAAAATAATATACAATAGGAAAAAATTTATGAGTAAATAATGCCAAGAAATAAATTTTCAACACAAGCAGAATTAAGTAAGGTAGTAAGAAACCATGGTCAGAAGAAGTGGTTAGATAGCGATAGTGCAGGTAATGGTTTTAAGGATAAGCGTTTACAGCAACGTTTTAGAAAACTACTTGAACAGATATGGAACAGTTTAGGTCAAACTATACCTCTTGCCTGTCAAGACTGGGCAAATACTAAAGCTGCATATAGATTTCTGTCAAATGATAAGGTAAGCACACAAGAGATATTAGAAGGACATTTCCGGATTACAAAAGAACGTGTATCAGCTCATAAAGAAGGAAAGATACTTGTACTTCAGGACACTACAGAGTTTTCATATAATAGAATAAAAGCTGAAGATATAGGCTGGACTCAAAACATCCATACAGGTAAGGATATAATGGGTAGACCTATCTTGCATAAAAAATGTGGTATTTTAATGCATTCAAGTTTAGCAATAACTGACAATGGTTTACCACTAGGTCTTTGTGCCATCAAGTTTTGGACACGCAAGCAATTTAAAGGAACTAATGAATTAAAAAAACGTATTAACTATACCAGATTACCTATTGAAGAAAAAGAAAGTTATCGCTGGCTAGAAAATTTGACACAATCGACTGTTCTACTGAAGGCACCACAGAGATGTGTTCATATTGGGGATAGGGAAAGTGACATTTATGAATTATTTGTAATAGCGAAAGAATTTGATACGCATTTTCTTGTCAGAATTTGTCAGGATCGGTTAATTGAAGATGGCTCTCGTACTATTACTAATAAAATGAATACGGTAAAAATCAATGGATTGCACAATATTGCGATCAAGAGCTCGGATGGTAGTATGATAGAAGTGGCCTTAGAAATCAGATATCAGAATATAAAAATACTTCCTCCTGTTGGTATTAAGCAGAAGAAATATCCAGCATTATGATGTGGCTATAGTATTCCGGACAGTTAGTATGAGACAATATTAACAGAAAGGAAATACAGTATGACAAAAACAAAAATGTATTCTAGTGAATTTAAAGAATCAGCAGTTAAATTGGCAACTGAATCGAAGCGACCTGTTATTCAGACTGCAAAAGAATTAGGTATCAGTAAGAATACTTTATATAGTTGGATAGATAAATATTCTAAACAATTTGAAGAATCAATAACAAGAACAGATGAACATCTGTATGATGAATTAAAAAGATTAAAGAAAGAGCTGGTGATAGTAACACAGGAGCGTGATATACTAAAAAAGGCTGCAGCGTACTTTGCAAAAGAGTCCCTGTAAGGTATGCATGGATAAAGAAGCATCAAGATGATTTCTCAATTGCAATTATGTGCAAATGTATGAAGGTATCACGTAGCGGTTATTATGAGTGGTTAAATAACCCTGGATGCAATAGGGATAAAGAAAATAGAGAATTAACCTGTAAGGTTAGAGCTATTTTTCAGGAAGGTAGACGAAATTATGGATCTAGACCCATTAAAAAGGCTTTGTTGAGGCAAGGCATAATTGTTAGTCGTAGGAGAATTACAAGACTAATGAATGAAGCTGGCTTAGTATGTAAAACTAAGTATAAATTTAAAGCAACTACTGATTCTAAGCATAATAAGCAAGTTGCTCCTAATTTATTGGATAGACAGTTTAAAGTTTCTAATGTTAATTGTTATTGGGTTGGTGATATCACCTATATCCCAACTGGAGAAGGATGGTTATATTTAGCAACAGTTATTGATCTATTTTCTAGAAAAGTAATAGGCTGGTCAATGAATAGTAATATGAAAGCTGATTTAGTTAATAATGCTTTGCTAATGGCAATATGGCAACGTAAACCACCTAAAAAGCTTATTTGGCATACTGATAGAGGTAGCCAATATTGTTCTGATAGTCATTTAAAACTTATAAAACAACATGGTATTATACAGAGTATGAGTCGTAAAGGAAATTGCTGGGATAATGCTGTTGCTGAAAGCTTTTTTCATACTATAAAAACAGAATTAATTTATCAACATAAATTTAAAACTAGGGAGGAAGCAAAACATGCTATATTTGAATATATAGAGGTATTTTATAATCGTATAAGAATGCATTCTGCTAACGATTATCTATCACCAGTACAATACGAAAAAATACAAAAATGTGCGTAAAAAACTGTCCGGAAAACTGTTGACAGATCATTACTACTCACAATCATCCATGCAATAGAAAAAGAAACGCCAACTAGTAGAGAAAAAATAATATGGAAGCTTGTTACAGATTTACCTGTTACAACAATAGATGAAGCCATTGAAAAACTCGATTGGTATGCCTTAACCCGGATATTGCATGAAGTGAGATTTAAAGTAAGAAATTGAGTAATTTATAATATTAGCAATGATACTTTTGTAAAAATTTTGCCAAAAAGTGCTTTGAAGCCGTTATTTTCAAATTTTAGATGTAATGCCCCTTACCCCATTTTTTCTAAGCACCGGGAACAGTGCTAATCTAGGTTATTCTAATGCTAATTTCTTCATCACATGATTCCATACCTGTCGGTAAGGATATGATGAAGATAACAAAAACTTAATACGCCTAGTATTACGGATAATTACTACCCCAATTTTTAATAATTTTAAACGTATTGTACCTATTTGTGCTTTTGCTAATGCACTACCTTGTAATAAATTACCTCTGATATATTCTACTAAAGTGTATGCAAGACCCGATAAAATCATTCTGAGCTGATTAGCCCACCATCTATGACAAGAAGTACGATCTGCAAATAATTCTAGTTGTTGCTCTTTTATACGGTTTTCCATATCACCACGACCACAGTAAACTTTGTCGTATAAATCTTCAGGTTTATCTGATAAATTAGTTACTATATACCTTGGATTTTCTCCAAGCATTGTCATTTCTGCCTTACCAATTATTCTACGTTCATGACTCCAACTACCAGCCTTATATGGAAACTCACTAAAAAGACGTTGCTTTTCTTGGGTTATAATAAATGCTGCTTTTGACTTCTCCATTGTAGGTTTCAGTAACTCATTTAGTCTGTTATTTTGGGGCATTCCTACAATATATTTTATATTATGAATATCACACCAATCAAACATCTGATGACGACAAAATCCACTATCACCACGAAAAATAATCTTTACCTCTGGCCAAGCTTGGCGAAAACGTTTTACTAACAATGATAATATTGCCCAAGAATGTTTTGCTTGATCCTGCTTTGACGTCCTAAGATAACTAACTAACAGATGCTTTCCACAAAAAACATACAAAGGTAAAAAGCAATTATGACCGTAATAACCATGATAAAACTTACCTTCCTGTTGCCCATGAATTTCATCATCCGTAGCATCAAAATCAAGTATTAGCTGCTTTGGTACTATTTTATGAGACTTAATAAATTTATCAAGCATTAGTTCATGCACTTTAATTGCAAAGTGTCTATCAGCATTGTTTTCTATACGACATAAGGTAGAACTACTTGCCATATCATCAATTGTTTCCATAGCTGTTTGCATAGCAGGACATTTTCGTAGATAATTGTGGTCATTTAAATCTTCATAACCTAATGCAATACCATAAATTCGTTGCCTCAGCATTGTTGCCATATTATGGGTAATTTTACTACCATCTCGTCTATCAGGAAATATTTTAGCAAGCTCCTCTGTTATACCAAGCCTTTTATCTGCTTCTCTTAATAACAACACACCTCCATCGCTACTAATATCACCTCCAGTGAAATTTATCTCTATTGTCCGATTTTTTACTTTGGAAAACTGGTAACTATATGCTATACAATTTGTCATGACAAAATCCTTTGTATTATTCTAATGAAATACCAGTATTATACAGCTTTACGAGGATTTTGTCTCCTATATCTCATGCAATATCCGGGTTAAGATGGAAAATAGAAACTTTTCATAAAATACTCAAGTCCGGTTGCAGAGTTGAATCATTAAAACTCAGGACAGAGGCACGCCTGAATAATATTATTGCTATATTCTGTATAGTAAGTTGGAGAATTTTTTGGATGACTATGATGAATAGGTGTACACCTAATGCACCACCAGAATTAGCTCTAACAGATGAAGAAATTACCCTAATTAATGCCTTGCCCAATAATAAAGCTAGTGATAACATACAAAACAAAACTCTTTCTTATTACTTAACCAAGATAGCCAGGCTTGGCGGGTATATGAACAGAGCATTAGACCCACCTCCTGGGAATATAGTAATGTGGAGAGGGTTGTCTAGGTTGGTTGACCTTAGGTTAGGATTTAATATTGCAATGAAAATGACTTATGGGTAATTGAAAGTGCAACAACACGGGTACAAACCACGGTATGACGCTGTACATGACTTTAATTTTACTAAGTTCTTGCCGCACCCAGAGATGACACTTATAGTAATTAACCTTTATGCTAAATTATTTTAAACCGCTATTACAAAAATATCTTCGCAGCAGATCAATAATTTTTATTTTAATGATAGTTGCGACTATTCTAGCTTGTGCTACTTATTACGTGATGTCGGTAGAGTCAAGAAAAGGCGGGCTAGACCCGAGCAAAGTTATAGGATTTATATTAGTCGATTTAGTAATTTTTTTAATTTTAGGTGTATTACTTGCTCGAAAATTTTTTCAAAGTTTTTTTACTAAGGGCGATGATCAAAATGTTTCTAAATTGCAAAACCGCATTATTATTGCTTTTAGTTTAGTAGCTACCGTACCGACTATTATTGTTTCGGTATTTTCCGCTTATTTCTTTAATTTTGGTATTCAAGTTTGGTTTGATAAAAAGATTTCCGCCGTTTTAGATCAATCCATAATAGTCGCCGAATCTTATATTGATGAACATAAATTACAGCTAAAGGAAACCGTTTTATCCGTTGCCGAAGATTTAAGCGATATGTATTATGATTTGGTGCATAATCCCGCCTTGTTTACCAAAACGCTAAATACCGAAGCTGAAATGCGTTCGCTTGATGAAGCAATAGTTTTGAATAAATCTACCAACACTATTATTGCCAATACTTTTTTAAGTTTTTCCTTATCCTTTGCCACTATACCGGCACATTTAATAAAAAAAGCGGATTTGGGTGAGATAGTGGAAGTAAAGTCCGATCCTACTAAAATCCGTATGCTGATTAAGCTCAAAGAATATAATGACGTATATTTATTAGTCGGTAGGTTGATTGACAATAAAATTATTGATCATATCGATAAAACCAACGGAGCAGCGGGGGAATATTACCGCCTTAAAAAGCAAGTTTCCGGTATGCAAATTAAATTTTCGATCATTTTTATTTTCATTGCTTTATTGCTTTTGTTAGTCGCAATAAGTTTCGGAGTTATGTTTACCGCTAAAATAGTGAATCCTATAAAAAAATTAGTTAATGCGACAGATAAAGTAAAAGACGGTGATTTAACTATTCAAGTTCCTGAAGATGAAGTTGATAAAGATGAAATAGGTGCACTCTATTCGGCATTTAATAGAATGATTAAACAGCTTAGTCGTCAACAAAGAGATTTAGTTATTGCCCAGCGGGCTCTTGCTTGGTCGGATGTAGCAAGAAAAGTAGCACATGAGATTAAAAATCCTTTAACCCCTATTTTACTTGCTTCAGAGAGATTGCTGAAAAAATTTAGTGGCGAGGTAAAAGACAGAGCGGAGTTTGAGAATTATTTACACATGATTATCCGCCATACTAACGATATAAAAAAGATTGTTTCCGAGTTTGTACTTTTTGCAAGGCTTCCTGCTCCTGTTTTTGCTCACTGCGATTTAGTAATGCTTATTAAGGATATAGTTAAATCACGTAAATTAATAAATGATAAAATATCATATATTTTTAATAGTGATATTAATTCAATCGATTTTATCTGTGATGCTACGCAGATAAACCAAATAATGACTAATTTATTAAAAAATGCCGAAGAATCAATAGAGTCCAAAAAAAATGCTACAAAAGGTAATATTTCGGTTTCTATAACATCTACGCCTTCGCTAGTTACTATATCCGTAATAGATAACGGCATCGGCTTCCCGCCGGAGCTAATCGGTAGAGCAGCAGAAGCTTACGTAACTACTCGCAATAAAGGCATGGGAGTAGGGCTTGCTATCGTTAAGAAAATAGCTCAAGAACATTGTGCTAGCTTAGATATAGCTAACCGCAAACAAGGCGGGGCAGTAATTAATATAGAATTTAATACCGAAGAATTAGCGAGCAAAATTAAACGCTTGAAAGTGTAGTGTTTTCGTGAATAACTAAACCGTTGTTGTAAGTATCTGTAGGCGTTGTTGCGTGGCTCAAAAAATGGTTCTAATGCCACGGAATGACAGAATCACCTCTTTATTTAAACGTTCGTACAGCAGTGGGCTTGACCACGGCATGACACCGTACGCTTTGCAAAAATTCAACCCACGCAACAACACCTACGACTTTCCGCAATGACGATTTGAAATAAAACAAAAAAAATAGAAATAATTTAAAAAATGTAGTTGACATAGGAGGATATCTTGCTTATAACTACTTCTACGAAGGCGACGACTTACAAAGGTTTCGCAGCTGTTTTAAAAGTAAATAATTAGATATAGATAGTGATAGCGAAATGTACATATCACTTTAAGTGATTAATTAAACCTGTCAATTTTTTGAAGTAAAAATAGACAGAATCAAACTTGAGAGTTTGATCCTGGCTCAGAACGAACGCTATCGGTATGCTTAACACATGCAAGTCGAACGAGTTAATTAGGGCTTGCTCTAATTAATTAGTGGCAGACGGGTGAGTAACACGTGGGAATCTGCCCATCAGTACGGAATAACTTTTAGAAATAAAAGCTAATACCGTATATTCTCCGAGGAGGAAAGATTTATCGCTGATGGATGAGCCCGCGTCAGATTAGGTAGTTGGTGGGGTAATGGCCTACCAAGCCTACGATCTGTAGCTGGTCTGAGAGGATGATCAGCCACACTGGGACTGAGACACGGCCCAGACTCCTACGGGAGGCAGCAGTGGGGAATATTGGACAATGGGCGAAAGCCTGATCCAGCAATACCGAGTGAGTGACGAAGGCCTTAGGGTTGTAAAGCTCTTTTAGCAGGGAAGATAATGACGTTACCTGCAGAAAAAGCCCCGGCTAACTCCGTGCCAGCAGCCGCGGTAAGACGGAGGGGGCTAGCGTTGTTCGGAATTACTGGGCGTAAAGAGTGCGTAGGTGGTTTAGTAAGTTGGAAGTGAAAGCCCGGGGCTTAACCTCGGAATAGCTTTCAAAACTACTAATCTAGAGTGTAATAGGGGATGATGGAATTCCTAGTGTAGAGGTAAAATTCTTAGATATTAGGAGGAACACCGGTGGCGAAGGCGGTCATCTGGGCTACAACTGACACTGATGCACGAAAGCGTGGGGAGCAAACAGGATTAGATACCCTGGTAGTCCACGCCGTAAACGATGAGTGCTAGATATCGGAGGAATTTCTTTCGGTTTCGTAGCTAACGCATTAAGCACTCCGCCTGGGGAGTACGGTCGCAAGATTAAAACTCAAAGGAATTGACGGGGGCTCGCACAAGCGGTGGAGCATGCGGTTTAATTCGATGTTACGCGAAAAACCTTACCAACCCTTGACATGGTGGTTACGGATCGCAGAGATGCTTTCCTTCAGTTCGGCTGGACCACACACAGGTGTTGCATGGCTGTCGTCAGCTCGTGTCGTGAGATGTTGGGTTAAGTCCCGCAACGAGCGCAACCCTCATTCTTATTTGCCAGCGGGTAATGCCGGGAACTATAAGAAAACTGCCGGTGATAAGCCGGAGGAAGGTGGGGACGACGTCAAGTCATCATGGCCCTTATGGGTTGGGCTACACGCGTGCTACAATGGTGTTTACAGAGGGAAGCAATACGGCGACGTGGAGCAAATCCCTAAAAGACATCTCAGTTCGGATTGTTCTCTGCAACTCGAGAGCATGAAGTTGGAATCGCTAGTAATCGCGGATCAGCATGCCGCGGTGAATACGTTCTCGGGCCTTGTACACACTGCCCGTCACGCCATGGGAGTTGGTTTTACCTGAAGGTGGTGAGCTAACGCAAGAGGCAGCCAACCACGGTAAAATTAGCGACTGGGGTGAAGTCGTAACAAGGTAGCCGTAGGGGAACCTGCGGCTGGATTACCTCCTTTAAAGACTAAATTAGTATATTGCTTATATTTATATAGGTAATTACTCAGTCCAATTTTTGCTGTCACTATCTTTAACTAATTATTTACGATTTAAAAAATCTATTACCTCTCTTTCTCATTTTCAGCTCCTTTATAGAATCATCAGTTAAATCCACAGTAAAAGAAGTTTATAGTTATGCGTATAATATAAACATAATACACAAGCAAACTCTACAAAATTCGATGTCAATACCTTAACGGTTAAAG
Organism: Rickettsia endosymbiont of Polydrusus tereticollis; assembly: GCF_964026385.1. Lineage (NCBI taxonomy): Bacteria > Pseudomonadati > Pseudomonadota > Alphaproteobacteria > Rickettsiales > Rickettsiaceae > Rickettsia > Rickettsia endosymbiont of Polydrusus tereticollis. Next base: position 415,591 of record NZ_OZ032142.1, read on the forward strand.
CTATATAGCAACCACTAATTAAAATACTTGATTTAAGCCGCTTCAGCATATATATTATACAGCCACATAAAATGGTATTAATATGATCGATGAAGACCTGAATAAAGCAGTATCTCTTACTACATGGCAATGCAGCATAAAAATTTATAATTTCTCACTAGACAAGGCGTCGTATTTATACGACAATACAATTATCTATTTATTACCCTTATATGCAAAAAACTAAAGAGATACAATTTTTTATAACTAAAAGTGGTAAAGAAGAAATTTATAAGAAAGATTAGGTTTTATATGGAAAAATTTATAGATTATTTAAGGGACAAATTACAAGATGAAGAAATATTAGTAGCTTATATTAACATTGCTTTAGAACAATATTTTTTAGATCATAATAAAGAGCTTTTTCTGGCTACTTTAAAGGAGGCTATTATAGCTAGAGGAGGAATAACAAAAATCTCTAAAGAAGCTGATATAAATAGACAGCATATATATAAAATGCTTTCTAGTAAAGGAAATCCAAGTTTTGATAACATCGGTTCTTTACTAACCATCCTAGGTCTTCAGTTAAAAGTTGAAACTAACGCCCATTAATGATCAGTGACGAAAGAAATCGAAAACATGATACTCGCTGTTTGCCATATATTGAATCACAATAATTATTTATTGAAAAACAATAAGAAATTATTGACAAACAAGTTATTTCAATAATATATTTCTATTTAAGAATTATACGAGGTATATATGAATAAAATTCAGAAAGTGAGTTATTATGTTTCCTGGCTTCTTAACTTCTTAATTATTGCGATTCCAAGTTTTTTACTATTAAATTGGATTTTTATAGATTCAGAAATCATGAAAAATCTCTCTCATAAAGGTATTTTTGTACTTTCTTATTCCGAAGGCGGAGTTTATACTGATTTAAGTTTAATAAAATGGACAATATTCTCGAAATTTCTAGGGTTTATGGCTTATCTTTTCGGAGTATTACCTTTATTATTTAATTTATATTATTTAAAAAAGGTTTTTATAAATTATTCGGTAGGTGAAATATTTAACGTTTTAAATGCAAAATATTACAATAATATTGCGTGGATATTTTTCTTAAGTGCTGTTTTGATAAAGCCTATAGGTGATATGTTACTGACTTTTGCAGTGACTATGTCTAATCCTGTCGGACAGCGTTATATTTATCTTGGTTTTGGAACACCAAATTTACAAGATATCTTTTTTGGAATATTAGTTATTGTTATTTCGTGGGTAATGCTTGAGGCAAGCAAAATACAAACCGAATATAAATTCACTATTTAAAAAAATATTTCAATGAGTATTGTTGTAAATCTAGACGTAATGCTTGCTAAAAGAAAAGTAAGGCTTCAAGATTTAGCCGAAGCAGTGGGAATTACGGTTCAAAATTTATCAATTTTAAAAACCGGTAAAGCTAAAGCTATACGTTTTTCAACTCTTGAAAGTATTTGTCAGTATCTAAATTGTCAACCCGGTGACATTTTAGAATTTCAAGAAGTTGAATCGTAACGTTGCCGTGGATACCCCAAACGTCTGAGCTGAGCGATTTGTTATTGCATGGGATGGTTAAAAACGCTCTCGATGTCATTCTTGTACGGCATTGTTGCGTGGATACCAAAACCGGTCATGGCGAGGCACCTCTTGGTGCCGTGGCCATCCAGTAAAACATATTTTTATACTAAACTTGTTTAGTATTCTAATTAAATCCCTCATTACATTCGGGATAGCCTGGATGGCCACAGCCACTTTGTGGCTTCGCCATGACGGAGTTTCTATTAATTTTCGAGCCATGCAACAATGCCTCCGCACAATGACGAGTTTGTTTTACAAGCTATATAACTAAGTAAGATTATTTTATTTGCTAGCATCTTCCTAAATTGTTTTGCGGTATATATCATTTTTTCAAAAATATAATATAAGCTATTTAATGTGTGGTTTCATTTATTTTTTTAGTATACTATAGATAACTCTTATATAAAAAACCCATATGTCAGATTATACGGAAATTATGGGATATATTGCCGGTATATTAACTACGATTGCTTTTGTCCCGCAAGTAATTAAAACTTATCAATCTCGCTCTACTCAAAATATTTCATTATCTATGTATATTATATATTGTACTAGTGTAGTGTTGTGGCTTATTTACGGTGTTCTGATTAATTCATTGCCGCTTATTATAACAGAAATGATAACATTAATCCTATCTGGAGCGATACTTATTATGAAATGTTTGTGGAAATAGATATTGCGAGCGATTGAAAGCGTTGCTGCGTGGATAGGTTAAAGCATGTTCTATGTCATTCCCGTGAAAACGGGAATCTAGAGAATATTTAAGTGAATTATATAGTAAATTTTTATATAATTTTGTTTATTTTAAGTGTTTTTTCTGGATTCCCGCCTTTAGCTAGAATGACATACGGCACTTTTTTAGAGCCATACAACAACGCTTTCAGTCGCTCGCAATGACAATATCTATCTTTATTTTGCAACGCCAAGAAATAGTATATATTTTTTTAATTTACTTTTAAATATATGTCGCTACTTATAGCCCGTGCCAGCGTTTGATTAATTTAGTATCGATATCGAAAAAATCTAATACCCTGCTAACGGAATGATTAATTATATCTTCTATTTTTTCAGGATTGCTATAAAACGCCGGTACCGGCGGGGCGATTATTCCGCCGTAACTCGATATTTTTAGCATATTCTCCAAATGTCCGGTATGAAGCGGGCTTTCCCTAACCATTAAAATAAGTTTTCTTTTGTCTTTTAACACTACTCCCGCAGCTCTGCTAATTAAATTATTTTCCAACGAATGAGCAATAGACGCTACGGTCTTCATGCTACAAGGTGCTATTATCATGCCTAGTGTTTTAAATGAACCGCTGGAAATGGCAGCCCCCACATCCATTATATTATAATAATAACTTGCTAGGTTTTTCACTTGTTCTATAGAATATTTAGTTTCAGCATTTATAGTAAGATGAGCAGCATTTGAAATAACTAAATGAGTTTCGATATTTTGCTCTTTTAATATTTCAAGTAGCCGAATGCCGTAGATAGCTCCCGATGCACCGGAAATCGCTATAACTATTTTTTTCATACTTAAGTTTTCTATACCAAATAAGATATTATTATAAATACATATATATAAAAATAAAGAATTAGTTAGTAATACCATTAATTGAGTCTGATATTGGTTGACTAACAGTACTTTATATAGTACCATTGTAGATGAGAGAATTAAGGGAATAAATTATGACCTATTTAATTGCTAGTGAAGCTAGAAAAAGCTTATATAAATTAATTGATGAAGTAACTGCAAGCCATGAGCCTACTTTAATAAAAGGCAAGCGAAACGTAGCAGTCTTAATATCGTTGGATGATTGGGAAGATATACAAGAAACAATATTTGTAGCTTCTAATAAAGAATTAAGCGACTCAATTATTAAAGGTTTAAATACGCCTTTTGAAAAATGTAGCACAACCCTAGAATAATAATTTAAGTAAAATGTATAGTTTGTATTTTACTCAAGAAGCACGTAAAGATTATAAGTTAGTAAATAAATCTATTTATAAAATTAAAATTCAAAAACTATTAACTCTAATTGAAAACAATCCCTTTCAACACCCTCCACCTTATAAAAAATTAATTGCTTATAGCGAAGCTTATTCGAGAAGAATTAATCTACAACATAGGCTATTTTATCAAGTAGATGAAGAAGGCAAAAGAATAAAAATTTTACGCATGTGGAGTCACTATGGTGATAATTAATTTATATACCTAATTATGCAAATAGCTAAAATATTATTACCGCTACCAAAATTATTCCCACTCGATTATGAAGTGCCAAACGAGTTAGAACTCCAAGTAGGGGATTTGGTAATAGTGACTTTTAGAAATAAAGAAGTAACAGGGATAGTATGGGAGCTTAATGTTACTTCCAATAAAGAAAAGCTAAAATCTATCAAAGAAAAAATACCGCTGGAATTTAGGCTTAACTCGGAAATTTTAGAATTAATAAAATGGATGAGTGAGTATTATTTAAGTGAATTAGGAGGGATTGCTAAATTAGTACTGCCCATAGATATTGCCGAGAAACCGATTAAGGTTAAAGAGCAGTTAATAAAAACGGATTTTACATTGCCGGATTTATCTAGCGAACAGCAGCAAGCAATCAAGTTAATAAAGCAAACCGAGAAGCCGGTGATAGTTAAGGGGGTTACCGGCTCCGGTAAGACGGAAGTTTATTTTAACCTAATTGCCGATTACTTACACCAAGGAAAGCAAGCATTAATTATGTTGCCGGAAATTGCTTTAAGCATGCAAATTATTAACCGCTTTACCGAGCGTTTCGGTTTTGAGCCGGTAGTGTGGAATTCTGAAGTTACTAAAGCGAAGAAGAAAGCGATTTTAAGAGGGATATTAAGCGATAAGGTTAAGATTATAATAGGAGCACGTAGTAGCCTTTTTCTGCCGTACAAAAATCTTGGTCTAATCGTTATTGATGAGGAACATGACGATTCTTATAAACAGGATGACGGTATATTATATAATGCACGAGATACGGCAATAATAAGGGCGGGGCTTGATAAGGCACAAATTATTTTATGCTCTGCTACGCCTTCTATTGAAACGATGTATAATGTAGAGCAAGGAAAATATCAGTTAATTATTCTAGCTTCTCGGTATAAAGATGCAGCTATGCCGACAATAGAAATAATTGATATGAAAAAGGAAAATTTATCAAAAAATTCTTATTTGTCTAAGCCTTTAATAACGGCTATTGCTGAAAATCTAAAAAATAATAAGCAAATATTGCTATTCCTTAACCGCCGAGGTTATGCACCTTTAATGCTCTGCAAGCTTTGCGGTCATCGTTTTACTTGTAAATCTTGCTCAAGTTGGTTAGTGCTGCATAAAGGAACTAGAAAACTTGAATGTCATCATTGCGGTTATACAAGCCAAATTCCTACTAACTGTCCTGAATGCAAGGAAGACGACGCACTGACAATTTGCGGTCCCGGAATAGAGCGAATAGAAGAAGAGGCAAAATTACTTTTTCCGAATAGTAGAATTGCAGTAATTAGTAAAGATCATTTAGGGAAGCCGGAAAAGATAGCCGAATTACTGCATAAAATGGAGCATTCGGCGATTGATATTTTGATAGGGACGCAAGTAATAACAAAAGGCTATCATTTTCCGAATCTTACCCTAGTCGGGGTAATCGATGCCGATCTTGGCAGTAGCAACGCCGATTTACGTTCAAGTGAGCGAACATACCAGTTGCTTCATCAGGTAGGGGGGAGAGCAGGGAGAGGAGAAGCAAAAGGCATCGTATTAATGCAAAGCTATTATCCCGATAATATGATTTTTAGTCATATTATTAACTCCGATGAAGAGGCATTTTTTCAGTATGAGTTGCAAACAAGAAAAACCGCAGATATGCCGCCTTTTACCAAAATGGCTTCAATAATTTTATCGGGTATTGATGAGCATAAAATACTGGCAATAGCTAAGAATTTAGTGAGAATTGCCCCAAATACTAGGGCAAAAATTCTTGGACCCGCTAGCTCTTTAATGTCAAAACTTGCCGGTAAATATCGTTTCCGAATCCTTGTTATAGTGGATAAAAAATTTAACTTACAAAAATATTTAAAATTTTTGCTAAGTCTGGTAAAAATCCCTTCATCTTGTCATGTCAAAATCGATATTGATCCTAAAAGTTTTTATTAGAAGGTAAACGTAAACCGTCATTACGAGAGCCGTAAGCATTGTCGTATGGCTCGAATTTTCGATGTCATTCCCGTGAAAACGAGAATCCAGAGAATATTTAAGCGAATTATATAGTAAATTTTTATATAATTTTGCTTATTTTAAGTGTTTTTTCTGGATTCCTGCGATCAACGGAATGACATATAGCACTTTTTTTAAACCCTGCAACAACATCCGCTGCAGCTAGGAATGACATTGAGGGTTTATTACAAAAACTTGCTTGCGGGATTGGATTAATAATATTAAAATGAAAGGCAAAATTAAAAAGATTAGATTTATGTATCCATTAGTGCGTCTTCGAAGAAATAGAAAAGCTTATTGGCTCCGTGAGTTGCTAGCAGAGAATCGTTTAACGGTAAATGATTTAATATTGCCGTTATTTATCGTTGAGGGGCATAATCAAAGGCAAGAAATTAAAACTATGCCGGGGATATATCGTTTATCTATCGACCAAGTTATAGAGACCGCTAAACAAGCGGCGAAAATGGGTATTAATGCTATTGCTTTATTCCCTTGTATTGATGAGAGCTTAAAAAGTGATAATGCTGATGAGGCCTATAATTTAGATAATCTAATTTGCCGAACGATACGTAGTATTAGAAATGCCGGTATCGATATCGGCATAATATGCGATGTAGCACTAGATCCTTATACTACTCATTCACATGACGGCATTTTATATAACGGTGAGATAGATAATGATAAATCGGTTAAAGCACTTTGCAATCAAGCATTAGTTCTTGCTAAAGCCGGTGCAGATGTTGTTGCACCTTCCGATATGATGGATGGGCGGATTATGGCTATCAGGGAGTATTTAGATCATGAAGGTTTTATAAATGTTAATATACTTGCTTATGCCGCTAAATATGCTTCTAGCTTTTATGGACCATTTCGTGATGCTCTCGGTAGCAATAAAAAGAATTATTTAGACAAGTCTAGCTATCAGATGGATATACGCAATATAAAAGAGGCAATGCTTGAAATAGAACATGATATAGCTGAAGGGGCTGATATGGTAATGATCAAGCCGGGTATGCCGTTTTTGGATGTTATTCGAGAAGCTGCCAATAATTTTAATACCAAAATTTTTGCCTATCAGGTTAGTGGAGAATACGCTATGCTAAAATTTGCTGCCCAAGCCGGAGTACTCGATTGGCATAAAGCTTTATTAGAATCGTTAATAAGTTTTAAACGAGCCGGTGCCGGTGCCATCTTTACTTATGCAGCTTTGGAAGTGGCAGAAATTTTAAAGGAAAGAAGATAAAATATGCAAAAGAAGATAGATATAAGTAGTCTTATTAAAGCTTGCGATGTTTTTGAAAGATTTCGTATTGATATGCATAATGATCGTGATAAAGCAGGTGCAATACAGGCATTTGAATTTTGCTATGAGTTATCGTGGAAGATGATGAAAAGGTTTTTGGAAGCACGAGGGGTAGAAGCTAGTTCGCCAAAAACAATATTTAGAAGTGCTGTTCTAGAGAAATTTATCGAAGATCCTGAAATATGGTTTGAGTTCCAAAAAAAACGTAATTTAACATCTCATATTTATGAGCAGAAAGTAGCAGATGAGATTATTGAAATTTTTGATTTATTTTCAAAGGAACTCAAAAAATTAATAAATAAGCTCCAAGAAGAAACATGATTTACATGGAAGAACGCTATTTAAAAATAGTTAAGGAAATTTTAGCAAAATACCCTTATAATTTTTACGCTTTTGGTTCTAGAGTAAAAGGAAATTCTCGAAAGTTTTCTGATTTAGATATATGCTTTATGGAAAATATTCCTTGGAATATTTGGGCACATATTGATGAAGATTTTGAAGAATCAGATTTGCCTTTTAAAGTTGATGTCATTGATTTTAATAGATGTAGTGAGAATTTTCAAAACCTAATACGCAAAGACTTGGAGTTAATTTCAAGTAAAAATAATAAAGGATAATAAATGCAAGCTAATATATTGAAGATTATTATAATAATAGCTAGTGCTATCGGTATAGTGTCACTATATTTACTATTGTCGATAGAATCGCCAAAAAAACCTTTAGCAGGGCAAGGTGAGATGTATGATAACGATCAGGTACAAATCGGCGGCGATTTTGAGTTGATCGATCAAGACGGGAAAATATTTAATAGTAATAGTTTAAAAGGCAAATTAAGCTTAATTTACTTTGGTTTTACTTACTGCCCTGATATTTGTCCGACTTCTTTGCAAAAAATAACAGAAGTTATAAATAGTCTTGATAAATACGGCGTGAACGTTACGCCGGTATTTATTACTATTGACCCAAGGCGTGATATTCCTGTTGTCCTTAAAGAATATTTAAAACATTTTTCTCCTAAATTTATCGGTCTTACCGGCAGTACGGAGCAAATTAAAGAGACGGCTGATAAATTTAAAGTATATTATGCTGTTGCAAATCCTGATAGTGATAAGTCAAGTTATATGATTGATCACTCATCTTTTGTTTATTTAATGGATGCAAAAGGTAAATATTTGAAGCATTTTTATTTAGATTCTCCTTCTAATGAAATAATAGATTTTTTAAGAGTAATTAATTCCGCAAATAGAAAAAATTAAATGGACAATTATTTACTATTATCATATTTATTTACTTTTTTAGTCCTTGCGTTAATTTTAATTAAAACGTGGCTTAGCTATAAAAAGAAGTAATTTTTCAAAAGAGTTTTGATGCAAAAAGAGGTAAAAAATAGATTAATAGCAATAATAATTTGTTTGTTCTTAGCAGCATCAGGTATATATATTATATTATATAATTTAGAGAAAAATATAATTTTTTTTCTGCCGCCGTCTAAAATTAATGAAATTGATAATACCAAAGAATTTAGGGTAGGGGGGCTTGTAAAAGTAGATTCAATAAATAAAATCGAGGCAGATAAAATTAGCTTTATTATCACTGACAATATTAAAGATTTAGAAATATTTTATAAAGGTGTACTTCCTGCTCTATTTCGTGAAAATCAAGGTATAATAGCTATAGGAAAATTATCAAATAATAAATTTATTGCTCGGCAATTATTAACCAAACATGATGAAAATTACTATCCACCAACAATGCAAAAAAAGAGTAAATATGTTAATCGATAAAATTAAAGCAAAAGCAACTACCGAGGAAATAAACGTAATTATTGAAATTCCGATGAATGATAAGCCAGTTAAATACGAATTTGATAAAGAATCAGGGGCAATTTTTGTTGATAGATTTATGCAAACCTCGATGAGCTATCCTTGTAATTACGGCTTTGTTCCGCACACGCTTTCCAATGACGGCGATCCGGTAGACGTGCTTGTTATAGCACCTTATTCGGTGATACCGGGCTGTGTTGTTAAATGTCGCTCTATCGGAGTGTTAATGATGGAAGACGAATCGGGCTTAGATGAAAAAATTATTGCGGTGCCTGCCTCTAAGCTTGATATTACTTTTGATAATATAAAAGAATTAGAAGATATATCTGACATGCTAAAACAACGAATCGTACATTTTTTTGAGCATTATAAAGATTTAGAAAAAGGTAAATGGGTGAAAGTTACCGGCTGGGAAAATGCAGCGAAAGCTCGAGCTTTGATTGAAGAAGGTATAATAAGGGCTAAAAACAAACAGTGAGCTTATTTCGTTCAGGAATTATAGTAGCTTTTTTTACGTTAATTTCTCGTATCTTCGGTTTAGTGCGGGAGTTATTTATCGCTTCATTATTCGGTTCGACAAATATTGCCGATGGCGTCAACGTGGCTTTTAAACTTCCAAATTTATTTAGACGAATTTTTGCCGAAGGAGCACTTTCAAACGTATTTGTTCCGATCTTTAACGAAAAAATGTTAACCTCAAAAAAAGCTGCTAGCTATTTTACCGGTGAGGTTTTTACTATTTTATTATTAACTTTAATAATTTTAATAGTATTAATGCAAATTTTTATGCCCTCGCTAATGTTTATTATAGCTCCCGGTTTTCACGGCAACACAGAAAAATTTGCTCTGACGGTTTTGCTGTGTCGTATTACTATGCCGTATTTGATATTTATCTCTATAACTGCTTTGTTTGGCGGAATTTTAAATTCGGTAAAGAAATTTGCCGCCTTTGCTTTTGTCCCTAGCATTCTAAGCATCTGCGTAATAATTTGTACTTTATGGCTAGATAATTATTTAGAATCCGTAATAGCAATAAGTATGGCTTTAATAATTGCGGGTATATTACAAGTTTCGTTTATGTTTATTTGTGTAAAAAGAGCCGGCTTAGTTTTTCCGTTAGTTTTTAAACCCCAAGATAAGGATGTAAAAAAGTTTTTAATTAATATGGGACCGGCAGCTATCAGCTCAGGCGTTCAACAATTAAATCTTTTTATTTCTCAATCTATTGCTAGCTTTATCGAAGGAGCAATTTCCATATTATCATATGCCGATAGAATATATCAATTCCCACTGTCGATAATAGGTACTAGTTTTGCTACTATATTATTGCCGGAATTATCCAAAGTCTATAAGTCAAATGATTTTAAGGCAGCTGTCAAAATTCAAAATAACGCAATTAAAATGGGGTTGTTACTATCCCTGCCTGCTACTTTCGGTATTATTATTTTATCACATCCTATAATTCATGTAATTTATGAGCGAGGGCTTTTTACCCCGCAAGATACAATTTATACTGCAGAGGCAATTTCTGCTTTTGCGTTTGGTCTGCCTGCTTTTATCTTAGCAAAAATTTTGACTCCTATCTTTTATGCTAACGGAGATACTAAAACTCCGCTTAAGATAACTTTATGCTCACTTATCGTTAACACATTGCTTAATATCATTTTAATGGTTCCTTTAAAACATATCGGGATTGCCGTCGGAACTTCCATAGCGGCGTGGTATAATTTATGGCTATTATATAGTTATAGTAAAAAACAAAATAAATTTTATATAGAGTCTGAAGTAAAAATTTTTTGTTATAAAATCTTAGCTAATTGTTTAATAATGATTTTAGTAATTTGGCTAATAAAATCTTGTTATCAAGAATATTTTTACTCAGAATATTTATTAGTTAAAATTTTTGCTTTAGGCGGAACTATTCTAGCCGGCATAACTGTTTTTTTCGGTTTGGCTTTTTTATTTAAGTTACATTACTCCGGGGGTAGTCACCGCAAGAAGCTGTAGGCATTGTTGCATGGCTCTAATTTTTGCAAAGTGTTCGGGTGTCATGCCGTGGCTTGATCAGCGTTGTTGCATGGAGCGAAAAAAGTACTATATGTCATTCCCGCGAAGGCGGGAATCCAGAAAAATTATAGCACCCTGAATTTATTTCAGGATCTATTAATTATATGCTGAAACAAGTTCAGCATGACAAAAAAAGCCTAGATTCCCGCCTTCGCGGGAATGACATCAAAAATTCGCTTGTATCAAGCTTTATAAATTATGCTGTACACCACTTAATAAAAAAAGTAATAAAATGGTTACAACCAATAAAAATGAATCAAATTACCAGGATTTGTTAAAAAGCTTGGCTATTATAGCAATGATCATCGATCATATGGGACTTTACTTATATCCTGAAGTGACAGTTATAAGGGTTATCGGGCGGATAAGCATGCCGATTTTTTGTTTTTTTGCCGGATATAATTTTCATGATAAACCAAAACATAAAATAATAATATGCGGTATTTTATTACAGATATATACTACTATATTATTTAAGCAATTTCTTACCACCAATATTTTAATTCCCATTTATTTAGGGCAGTGGTATCTTTACTATTTTCGCAATGACTTAAATAACTTCTTTTATCGAGGTTATTGTCATGCTGTAGCACTAGCATTGTTATGGTGCGTTAGTTGGTTTCTTGTTGACTATGGTACCGTCGTGATTGCTGTTATGGTGCTTGGATACATCGCCAAACATGATCCGCTGAATTTGCGGCTTTGTGTTTTTGTCTCGCTAGTGATCTCGTTATTACATACGGTCACCGGTTTTAATTTGTCCGACGCTTATATTATTTTGACGGTTATTTTATCAATCACTGTCTATATATTGATGGTAATAAGAGATTTTACCCAAAAAACTACAATAAACTTAAAATGGATAAGCCGCCATACTATCGGCATTTATTGCATTCATTTAGCAATTATCCAATTCATACTTGTTTACATATATACCGCCGGTTTGAAGAATTGGTGGCTTTTAGGGTAAGGAGATATTTTATCCTTTTCCCCTATTTGCCTTTTTGTTAGGTGTCATATGTGTTGTAGAAGAGTAGGTATTACTTTCCTTTGCAGTGATAGTATTGCTTACTTTTTGTATAATTTCTAAATCGGTTGTAGAAAGAAAATCTGCCGATAAAGGCTCTATTGATTTTTCGACGACCTTATTAATGTTTTGATTTTTTTCAATTTCTTTGTTCATTTCTTCATATTTACCTTTAGTTACCGGTAAAGTATAAATATTACCTTCTCGCTCAATATAACCTATTGCATTTTTATCTGTGCCGGAAAATTTTAAACCAAGCGGATTACTTATCTTTATAAGCTGCCCCTGCTCATTGTAATGAACGGTAAAGTAAACTGCTTTACTTAGCAGCATATTTTGACCGTGACGATCCTGTAAAACTAAAGAAAGGCTAATAGAGGTTTCAGGAGAATCAATATTTATAGGAAAATCTATTTTTCTATGAATAAAGATAGTTTTTTTTTCATCATTTTCGGTAATATTAATTGGAATATTTATAGCTGTTTCAGTTAAAGTAAATAATTCTTTATCATCTTTTTTTATTGTTTTTGTTTTAATAGATTCTTTATTTGCAGTTTTTGCTCTATCCCAATTTATGGGCTGGAAATCAGCTGCCGCAAGAAGTTTTTTATATCCTGATACCTCTAAGCTGTTGATTTTATTCTCAAAATCTTTTTGTATAAGATAATTGTCTTTTATTTTGTTCTCACCAAATTTTTTTTGAAAAGCAGCTAATAGTGCTTGCTGCTTATCTAAAATATTTTCTTGTAATACGCTAAGGAGATTATTTGCTTTCTGATTAATAATATCTTGACTTAGTTTAGAAATTTTGGATGTAGTAACTGCTTTTTGTTTTAGTTTTTCTTCTAGTGCTTCAATTTTTCTAGTTAAGTTTGATATTATTTCTGTTTTAATAGATTTCCTTAAATCGGCAATTTTTTCTATTAAATACTTCTCGGCACTAGTTTTTTTAAGCAAAATACTTCGAAGGGATTTATCACTTAATTTAAGTTTTTTCCCGTCTTTTTTTCCTTTTTCATAATTAATAATTTTCTTGAAATGGTCGGGATATTCTTGAATTAATGTTTTTAACTTCTTTTCATCTACTTGATAATAAGGAGCAGTAAGTTTTTTAGTTATTAAAGTGCTTAATTTAACTTCTAAGCCGTATTCTTGTAATGATTCTTGTCTCTTTTTAATAATAGTTTTAAAGGAATTTTTAATTTCTTCCGGCGTAACTTTTTGTAGTTTTTTACCGTTAAATATTTTAGGCATCGCTTGTTTTGCCCAAGCAGCTAGGGCGTCATTGCTATAATATTTAGACATTTCTTCAAAGCTTTTATCTATAGTGCTATCTAGATTATTTTTGGAAGCTGCTAGCAAACTATCGGCAAATTCAGGGTTATTGCTTCGGAGATATGACGGGAATTCTCTAAAATGGTTGGTAGGACCAAAGCCGGGCAGGTGTTTCATTCTGGAGTTAGGATAAATCTTATTTGTTAATTTATCAAGGCTGCCGGCAAAATCTATTCGTACCATTTGGGGTAAAAGATTAGGGGTTTCAGTATCTCTAATAATTCCTATATTACCGGCGTGAATATCAAAATCACCGATTAATAAACTTGCCGGCATAACTTTTTCAAAACCTTGATATTTAAGTTGTTCAAATGCTTTATCATAAGTTCTATATACTAAGTTTCTTATTCCCATAAAAAGAGGTCTACCGCCGTTTTTTCTAAACCAAGAATTTGGCTTAGTTGCAGGAGACATATATTTATCCATGTCAACATACATGTCATTGCTATAATTTTTAAAGAATTCAGATTTTACATAGATATTAGAATCAGTATTTTTTGATTTTTCTCCACGAGATATTTTATCTTCTAACCGATTCGGAGCAAGGAGAGAAACTTGTGCACCGTTACCCGGGCTTATTGCTTCAAAAATTTTTGAGCCTAAAAATTCCGATATATTTTTTGCAGGGAAGCTTTCTTTCTTTATCATGGCTTTAGTGTTGCCGTCTACGCTTTCATATACACCGCCATACTCTCCGGATTCGTTAGCACCTCCTTCTTTACCTTTTAAAAACTTCCATCCTTTAAACGGTGATTCATTAGTCATTATCTTTTCTCTGATGATTTTAAAAATTGGAAACAAGAAGTAATATGATCGTTAACTACGCCGATTGCTTGCAAAAATGCGTAGCAAGTAACAGGACCAAAAAACTTAAAGCCTCTAGCTTTTAAGTCTTTGCTAATTATTAAAGATAGCTCTGTTTGAGTTGGGATATCCGATAGCATATTAAAATTATTATAAATAACTTCACCATGTGTAAAATGCCAAATATAATTACTAAAGCTTTTAAATTCATTGCTAATTTGTAAAAAAACTTGTGCATTACTAATTGATGCTTCAATTTTCAGCTTATTCCGTACAATACCGGAATTTTGTAATAATAAATGTTTTTTTGTATCGTTGTAAGCAGCTACTTTAACAAAATCAAAATTATCATAGGCGTTGCGATAATTTTCTCGCTTTTTTAAAATAGTTGACCAGCTAAGACCTGCTTGAGCAGTTTCAAGTATAATAAACTCAAATAACTTTTGATCATCATAGACAGGATTTCCCCATTCTAAATCATGATAAAGAATATCTAATTCACTTTTAGCCCATCCGCAACGTTGCATATCTATGATTTTTTTTATTGTTGTGTAGCTCGGAAATTTCAAGCGTTGTTGTATGAATACCCCAAACGTCATGGCGAGGCACCTCTTGGCACCGTGACCATCCAGCTTTTGTCATGCTGAACTCGTTTCAGCGTTGTTGCATGGATCGAATTTTTGATGTCATTCCCGCGAAAGCAGGAATCTAGAGAATATTTAAGCGAATTATATAGTAAATTTTTATATAATTTTACTTATTTTAAGTGTTTTTTCTGGATTCCTGCTTTCGCAGGAATGACATATAGCACTTTTCTCAATCCACACAACAACGCTCGTTTTCACGAGAATGACATAACAATATTCTGTTTCGCAGAAACATAATAGTAAGCACGGATTGGCTTACTTTCCGGCTCTTTTGCGATCATTCGGGTCGAGGAAAGCCTTCCGCAGGCGGATAGATTTCGGTGTAACTTCTACTCTTTCATCATTCTCAATATAACTAATTGCCTGTTCAAGCGTTAAAAGCACTGGCGGAGTTAGTCTTATGGCTTCATCCTTTCCTGAAGCTCTAACATTGCTTAATTGTTTTGCTTTTAAAGGATTTACTTCTAGGTCGTTATCACGATTATGCTCGCCGATAATCATCCCTCTATATACCGATTCACCGGGATTTATAAACATTTTTCCACGTTCTTCAAGGTTCCATAAAGCATATGCCACTGCCTGACCGTCGCCGTTAGAAATCAACACGCCGTTACGTCTTCCTTCAATCGCACCTTTGTAAGGAGCGTAGCCGTGAAAAATACGGTTCATGATACCGGTACCGCGTGTTTCGGTTAAAAATTGGCTATGATAACCGATTAAACCTCTAGAAGGTCCAAGGAAAGTGACTCTACTTTTACCGCCGCCGGAAGGACGCATATCAATCATTTCGGCTTTTCTGAAGGCTAAGGACTTAACTACTACGCCGACAAAATCATCATCGACGTCCACCTGAATTTCTTCCATAGGTTCTTGTTTATTGCCGCTCTCATCCGTCTTAAATAATACTTCCGGTCTACTAATCGATAACTCAAATCCTTCACGACGCATGGTTTCAATTAATATGCCAAGCTGTAGCTCTCCACGTCCGGCAACTTGGAAGGCGTTTTTTTCAGCTGCTTCGGTAATGCGAATTGAAACGTTACTCTCTAATTCTCTAATTAATCGATCACCTATTAGCCTTGATGTAAGCTTTGATCCTTCTCGTCCTGCCAGCGGTGAGTCGTTAATACTGAAAGTCATCGACAAGGTCGGCGGGTCAATCGGTAACGACGGCAGAGCGGTTAATATTTCGGGGGCACAAACAGTATCGGCAACAGTCGCATTTTCAATACCGGATATGGCTATAATATCACCGGCGGTTGCCGAATCTATGGATATCCTCTCAAGTCCACGAAATGCGAGTATCTTAGTTATACGTCCATTTTCTAAAATGTTATTTTCACGATTTAATACTTTAACGTTTTGATTTACTTTGACGATACCGCTATGTATTCTACCGGTTAAAACTCTACCGAAATAAGGGTTATATTCTCTAGTGGTAATAAGCATAGAAAACGGTGCTTCCGTGTCCGCGGTCGGCTCCGGTACATGCGTAACGATAAGATCGAAAAGAGCTGAAAGATTATCCGTTTGCTGATCTAAGTCAAGAGAAGCCCAGCCGGCACGACCCGATGCGTAAATAATCGGAAAGTCAAGCTGGTCGTCATTAGCTTCGAGAGCCATAAATAATTCTAATATTTCATCAACAACTTCCTTAACTCTTCTATCAGGGCGATCAACCTTATTAATTACTACAATCGGCTTTAGACCTAGCTTTAAAGCTTTGGATAAGACAAATTTTGTTTGCGGCATAGGTCCTTCTGATGAATCGACAAGCAACACAACGCCGTCTACCATACTTAATATTCGCTCTACTTCGCCGCCGAAATCAGCATGTCCCGGCGTATCAACGATATTAATACAAACATCTTGCCACATAACCGAGGTACATTTGGCAAGAATAGTAATACCGCGTTCACGTTCTAAATCATTGGAATCCATTGCTCGCTCGGCTACTGCCTGATTAGCTCTAAACGTACCGCTTTGTTTAAGCATATTATCGACAAGTGTAGTTTTTCCGTGGTCAACGTGAGCAATAATAGCAATATTACGAATAGAAGGCATCTTTAAAATTCTCATAAATTAGTTATAATTACACGCATGATAACATAAAATGCTTTCAATAGGAATAAAGTTCTTGAAAAACTATCAGGATACTTGTTTCAAATTTCATAACGCATTATTGACGGTGTTGTTGCATGGATCGAAAAAAGTGCTATATGTCATTCCCGCCTTCGCGGGAATGACATCAAAAATTTAATCCATGCAACAATGCCACTATTGACACGCTAAATGTAACCATATATAGTTACAATATGAGCCAACACAAAAAACTTTTTAACAAAGCTGAACGGAATCCTTCTGGATTAGATTTTTCTGAGTTTTATACTTTAATGATTCAATGTGGTTGGATCAAAGATAGACAAAAAGGAAGCCATCAAATTTGGTATTCTCCAAAAGGTATACGGCTTTCTATTCAGATGCGTAATGGAATGGCTAAAGGGTATCAGGTTCAACAGTTTTTAAGCATTGTAAATGAGGAAAGAAAAAATGAAAACGATTGATAAATTTGATGGTTTTACAATAGAACTTTTTAAAGACGAAGAAGACGAGTGGCTAGCTCGTTTTGAGGAGCTGCCTAATGTTTCAGCTTTTGGAGATTCACCTGAAAAAGCTTTACAAGAATTACAAACAGCTTGGGAAATTATGAAAGAAAGCTATTTAAGCCATAATAATCCTATTCCTTTAGCTCCTACTAGGAAAGAGTATAGTGGACAATTTAATATTCGGATTGATAAGCGTATTCATAGAGCTCTCATACTTGAAGCAACCAAAGCAAAAATAAGTCTAAACGCCCTTGTTGCTCAAAAACTAACCTTATCAGTAAAGCAAGTACTTTAGGCTTTGTGAACAAAGGTTAAAAAAAGAAAATTATTTATTGAAAATTTATTATTAATGCAATTAGAAACTAAAACTATACAAAATTTTACAATTTAATTTAAGGATATTTATGGGAAAAGAAGGAATAGAATCAAGAGCTACTGAACAAAATAAAAATGATGTGGTATTTTGTTTTGATGTTGACGGTACATTAATTAATAGTAATTCTCATAATTATATAATATCTAGCTTACTTCGGAAATACGGGAATGCTGTACAGGAAGGACGAGAAGATAAGATTAGAGGATATATGCAGGAATTTCTTGCTAGCCCTATAATAGGTTGGAAAAATAAAAAAGAGACAGAAAACCTAATGAGCGAAATATTTAAAGCAGATTATAAAATTGCTGTAGTAACTCATAACATTTTTCGTGTAGCAATTGAATGTTTAGTAGAACAATTAGAATTATCCGCTGAAGATAAAAGTAAAATATTTGTGGTTTTAGGTGGTTTCGTTAATACTAGACAAAAGCAAATAGAAAAAGTAAAAGAACATTTTAAAATAGAAAAATTTCAAAATATTGTTTTAATTGATGATAATAGCAATAATATTACTACTGCAAAAAAGGTCGGTGTTCAAACGGTGACTGTTGATAAGTATGGAATGGACTATTTAAGATACGCCTCAAAATTGTTAAGAAATTTCCTTAATCCAGATGATGTTTCAACTGAAGAATTAAGTAGTGATGATTCAAATAATGAGATTATGGGCATTGATTTTGAAAAGTGTAATTTATCAAATGGGGAATATACGCCTTGGCAGAGTGAGGAATTATTAGGAGATAGCAACAATCTTTAATTTTTTTGCAATAGACAAATCCTTATATGTTAGTTATTCTTATTTGATAAATTACAGGATTATATTGTGAAATATTATAAACGACTATTATTTATTTATCTCTTAATAATAAGTTTGCCTGTTTTTGCTCAGCAGGAAAATATTCAAAATAAAGAAGACAATTTTAAAGTTAGAGTAGCAGTCGTTGACATCCAATCTATTTTAGAAGGCTCTATTGCTATACAAAATTTACGAAAAATTGTTGAGCAGTTTAATCAAAAAATTCAACAAGATATTGCAACAAAAGAAGCGGAATTCAAACCTTTGGAAGAGAAGTTAATAAAAGAACGTCAATTGTTAAGTGAAGATGATTTTGAAAAACGAGTAAATGAATTTAACGCAAAAGTTAGTGAAGCTAAAAAAGAAATTCAGGTTAGAAAAACAAGACTTGAACAGGCACACGCAGAAGCTATGGGTATGATTCACGAAATGACTATTACTATCATTAGTGAGCTTGCGGAAAAACATAATCTGAACTTAGTAATTCCAAGTACTCAAATTTTATATGCCAAGAATAACCTTAATATAACTGCCGAAGTAACTTTTATTTTAAATGAGCGTTTAAAGGATGTTACGGTTAATTATTAAATATACGTTCGTCTTTCAAAAATTGGTCTTTCATGCTATTACGTGCAATTTTCATGCCGCACTCCTTTAAGCGTTGTTGTATGGCTCTAAAAAAGTGTCGTATGTCATTCCCGCGAAGGCGGGAATCCAGGAAATACTTAAAATAAGCAAAATTGTATAAAAATTCACTATATAATTCGCTTAAATATTTTTCTGGATTCCCGCCTTCGCGGGAATGACATACGAATATTATCATAAAAAACCATAAGAGTACATAATATGCAAGGATTTACGCCGATTACGGTTGCTTACGGGGATGGGATAGGTCCTGAAATAATGGAAGCAGTGCTTTATATCTTACAAAAGGCAGAGGCTCGTATTCGTTTAGAGACGATAGAAGTCGGTGAAAAATTATATAAAAAACATTATACTTCCGGGATAAGCGAGGAAAGTTGGGAAGCTTTACAGCGTACTCATATATTACTTAAAGCACCGATTACTACCCCGCAAGGCGGAGGATATAAAAGTTTAAACGTTACGATTAGAAAAACCCTATCGCTCTATGCAAATATTCGTCCTTCCGTTTCCTATCATCCATTTACTACAACCCTTCACCCCAACTTAAATTTAACAATCATCCGAGAGAACGAAGAAGATTTATATGCCGGTATTGAATACCGTCAAACGCATAATATGTATGAGTCGCTAAAGCTAATTAGCCGAACCGGTTGTGAGAAAATTATTAGATTTGCCTTTGAATATGCCGTAAAAAATAATCGTAAAAAAGTGACGGCACTCAGCAAAGATAACATTATGAAATTTTCCGACGGAATTTTTCACAAGGTTTTTGATGAAATAGCCGAGCAATATCCACAAATTAATCATGAACATTATATTATCGATATAGGTACGGCACGACTTGCAACTAAGCCGGAAATATTTGACGTAATAGTAACTTCGAATTTATACGGCGATATTATTTCCGATGTTGCGGCTGAAATTTCCGGCTCGGTGGGGCTAGCGGGTTCAGCAAATATCGGTGAAGATTATGCAATGTTTGAAGCGGTACACGGCAGTGCACCTGACATAGCCGGTAAAAATATCGCTAATCCATCGGGGTTGTTAAATGCGGCGATAATGATGCTAGTACATATAGGGCAGGGTGATATTGCTAATTTAATAGAAAATGCTTGGAAAAAAACCATTGAGGAAGGCGTGCATACCGCAGATATTTATAACGCACAAACCTCAAGTAAAAAAGTAGGGACTAAGGAATTTGCCGAGGAAATAGTGAAAAGACTAGGAGAGTATCCAAGCGTGCTTACTAAAGCTATATATCCGTTATCAAGAGTAAAACAAGCAAGCAATATAACTTATTCAATAAATACCAAGGAGATTAAAAAACTGGTCGGTGCCGATATATTTGTTAATATTAACGTTTCATCCGCTCATGACATAGCCGAAAAAATCGAAAAACTTGAATTAGGTAATTTGGAACTCAAAACTATATCCTCTAAAGGTTTAAAATTATGGCCAAGAGATGTGAGGTTTGAGACTATCTCCGATCATTGGTGTTGTCGTTTTACTGTAAAAAATAATGCCGATTTAGAACATCTAGCGATAGTAAAATTACTGGAAGCTTTGAGTAAAGCAAATATTGATTTCATCAAAGTTGAAAATTTATTTGAATTTGATGGCAAAGCCGGCTTCTCTCTTGCTCAAGGGGAATAGAGTTTTGTCATTATACTATATGGATTATTATAGCACTTTCGGTGTCATTCCCGCGAAGGCGGGAATCTAGAAAAAATGCTTAAAATAAGTAAAATTATATAAAAATTTACTATATAATTCGCTTAAATATTCTCTAGATTCCCGCTTTTAGCTAGAATGACATCAAAAATTCAATCAAGCCATGCAACGAGGCTTTCAGTTGCTCGCCATGACGGATTTTTATTAATTTCTTGATCCATGCAACAAAGCCCCACTTTACTAGGAATGACATAACACAAACCCAAAGAAACATTAATGATATTACATTACATCGGTGCATTATTAATTATTTTCGGATTATTTGCCATATTGTCCGGTATTATCGGGCTTTTTCGGTTGCCGGATTTTTATACGAAGCTGCATGCGGCAAGTGTTATTGAATGTGCAGGCGTGCCTCTCTGTTTAATCGGTCTTGCATGCACTCAAACAAGCGTAGCTAGTAGCATAAAATTAATTTTAGCAGCTTTTTTAGTTTTTCTATTAAATCCGGTTTCAACTCATGCCTTAGGTAAAGCATCTTTATTGATGAAGGTTAGAGCTTATTATAATAATAAGAAAAATGACTGATAATTTTTTCAACCTACTGGCAATTATAGATTTTGAGTTAAGTAATTATTTACTTAATCTAGCCGCTCTTTTATTAGTTATTATTTCTATAAAACTTGTAATTGCTAAAAGTCTATTAGAGGCAGTAGTTACTATGTCGGTATTTAGTTTATTAATAGGTCTATCTTATCTACTCATGGACGGACCGGATGTTGCTATGACCGAAACGGCGTTAGGTGCTTGTCTGTCAACATGCGTATATTTGAGCTTGTTAAAAAATTTGCCGATAACAGCAACAACTAATATTAAAAAAACAAAAATTATTCCGGCAGCTATTATATGTTTAGCTTTTATAATAACGCTTGTTTATGTAGGGCTTGAATTACCGCATTACGGCGACATCAACGCACCTTTGCATACTCACTTAAGTAAATATTATATTGAAAATACTGGTAATGATATCGGTATAGACTCGTTTGTTGCTGCTTTGCTTGCAAGCTATAGGGGGTTTGATACTTTAGGCGAAACTAGTGTAATTTTAATTGCCGGAATTTCGGTATTATTATTACTATCGAGGAAAAACAATAATGCTTAAAGATTATCCAATAATTAAAAATGTTACGCTTTTTTCTCTACCTTATATATTTTTATATAGTTTATATATTCAAATTAACGGTGAGGTCTCGCCCGGAGGCGGATTTCAAGCGGGCGTTATATTTGCTTCCGCTCTTATCGGCTTTGATTTAGTTTACGGAGAGAGTAAAAAACGATATTTTTCTACTGATTCTTTGCTTTTTATTGCTGCGTTAGGGGTGATAATATATGCTTCTGTCGGCGTGATATCCCTATTGTTTAACGATAATTATTTAAATTATTATTCTCTGGCAAATTTTACAAAAGATAAGCTATCGGCTCAACATAGCGGCATATTTATAATCGAAATAGGCATTGGGCTTAGCGTTGCAGCAGTTATGTATTTAATTACGTATCTTTCTGAATTTAGCTGTGAGAACTAACTGAGATGTTGTTGCTTGCGTAGGTAGGAAAATCTTGTCATGTCGGCGTTGTTGCATGGTGCTAAAAAAGTGCCATATGTGTCATTCCTGCGAAAGCAGGAATCCAGAGAATATTTAAACGAATTATATAGTAAATTTTTATATAATTTTGCCTATTTTAAGTGTTTTTTCTGGATTCCCGCTTTCGCGGGAATGACATCAAAAATTGTGAGCGTTCACAGAATGATATTTTTAAAAATGGTGATTTGGATCGATTCGCATATTATCAAAATTAATTTGTAGTTCCTGCTCTAAAATTTCATATAATTTCATATCGGTTTTTGTTTGCCAAATACCTAATTTATAAAAAAAATGGTAAGGACCGCTAATAGGTGAAGACAACCAAATTTCCTTAGCCGCACTATGCTTATTAATTACAAAAATGCCCTTATCGGTAATTAGATTTAAAATATCCCCTTGAAAATCTACATCTATGAGGCAGCTTTTATCTTCCGTTTCAATTATATCGGCTATCAAACTAATTGTTTTTTCCGCTATTTTTGCAAATTCAGTATTTTCCATTATTCTATTATTATTAAAATTTTGTGCACAGAGCCTAATCATTCATATTTATTATATCTGTCGGCAGTATTTCTATTTGCGGCGTTTTAATAAGCAAACTTTTTCTGTAGTTGTCTACATGCTTATTATGATCAGCAATATTATTAGAAAAATTATGCCCCCCTTACCGTCGACAACAAAGTATAATGAGTTAATTTTAGCCGGATTTGCTACCGCTTCTAGCGAGCCTTTGGAAGGGCAACAAATCGGACCGGGCGGCAGCCCTTTTATATAATAAGTATTATACGGTAATTCTTGTAGCAAATCTTTTCGAGTTAAAGACCTACCTAACTTGACTTTTCCTTCGGTTAGTGCATATATCGTAGTAGGGTCGGCTTGTAATTTCATATTTTTCCGAAGACGATTTAAGAATACCGCAGCAATCATAGGTTTTTCTAAATTTGAACCGGCTTCTTTTTCAATTATAGAGGCAAGCGTCAACACTTCAAGCCTAGTTTTTAACGGCGAATCAGGTGAGAGCTTTGCCATAGTCTCATCTAAATTAAAAGACATTAGCCCGGATATTGCATGAGATATAGGAGACAAAATCCTCGTAAAGCTGTATAATACTGGTATTTCATTAGAATAATACAAAGGATTTTGTCATGACAAATTGTATAGCATATAGTTACCAGTTTTCCAAAGTAAAAAATCGGACAATAGAGATAAATTTCACTGGAGGTGATATTAGTAGCGATGGAGGTGTGTTGTTATTAAGAGAAGCAGATAAAAGGCTTGGTATAACAGAGGAGCTTGCTAAAATATTTCCTGATAGACGAGATGGTAGTAAAATTACCCATAATATGGCAACAATGCTGAGGCAACGAATTTATGGTATTGCATTAGGTTATGAAGATTTAAATGACCACAATTATCTACGAAAATGTCCTGCTATGCAAACAGCTATGGAAACAATTGATGATATGGCAAGTAGTTCTACCTTATGTCGTATAGAAAACAATGCTGATAGACACTTTGCAATTAAAGTGCATGAACTAATGCTTGATAAATTTATTAAGTCTCATAAAATAGTACCAAAGCAGCTAATACTTGATTTTGATGCTACGGATGATGAAATTCATGGGCAACAGGAAGGTAAGTTTTATCATGGTTATTACGGTCATAATTGCTTTTTACCTTTGTATGTTTTTTGTGGAAAGCATCTGTTAGTTAGTTATCTTAGGACGTCAAAGCAGGATCAAGCAAAACATTCTTGGGCAATATTATCATTGTTAGTAAAACGTTTTCGCCAAGCTTGGCCAGAGGTAAAGATTATTTTTCGTGGTGATAGTGGATTTTGTCGTCATCAGATGTTTGATTGGTGTGATATTCATAATATAAAATATATTGTAGGAATGCCCCAAAATAACAGACTAAATGAGTTACTGAAACCTACAATGGAGAAGTCAAAAGCAGCATTTATTATAACCCAAGAAAAGCAACGTCTTTTTAGTGAGTTTCCATATAAGGCTGGTAGTTGGAGTCATGAACGTAGAATAATTGGTAAGGCAGAAATGACAATGCTTGGAGAAAATCCAAGGTATATAGTAACTAATTTATCAGATAAACCTGAAGATTTATACGACAAAGTTTACTGTGGTCGTGGTGATATGGAAAACCGTATAAAAGAGCAACAACTAGAATTATTTGCAGATCGTACTTCTTGTCATAGATGGTGGGCTAATCAGCTCAGAATGATTTTATCGGGTCTTGCATACACTTTAGTAGAATATATCAGAGGTAATTTATTACAAGGTAGTGCATTAGCAAAAGCACAAATAGGTACAATACGTTTAAAATTATTAAAAATTGGGGTAGTAATTATCCGTAATACTAGGCGTATTAAGTTTTTGTTATCTTCATCATATCCTTACCGACAGGTATGGAATCATGTGATGAAGAAATTAGCATTAGAATAACCTAGATTAGCACTGTTCCCGGTGCTTAGAAAAAATGGGGTAAGGGGCATTACATCTAAAATTTGAAAATAACGGCTTCAAAGCACTTTTTGGCAAAATTTTTACAAAAGTATCATTGCTAATATTATAAATTACTCAATTTCTTACTTTAAATCTCACTTCATGCAATATCCGGGTTAGCTTTCTCATCCTATCAATTATTTGTTCTTTCTGATCACCATAAGAATAAAAATAAGTTGAAGGCATCAAAAAACCTTCAGGAATAATACCTTTTATCTCACCTATTAAACGGTCTTCTTCATTAATCTTTTTTACGATCTCACTGACCCACACCCCTTCGGGAATAACTAACTTATGTATAATAGACTTACCGCTTGCTAAAATTTTTAAAGTTTGCAGCGGAGAGATATTACTCGTAAAAATATATTCACCGCTTTTAAGCGGATTTTTTAAAGAATAAAGCCTGGCAATGATTGTAAATAGTTCCGGATATTTGATTATATTGTTATCATAGAGCTTTGTAACAATTTGATTTACGGAAAGTTTAGGCTCAATAATTAATGTTTTATTTTCAGGCAACGATCCCGGTACAAAAAGATAAAATATACTAAAATTTAAAAAAGTAATAAATAAGATTAGCAATAAAATTATAAAAGTAAACTTAGCTTTCAATGTTTTTTTTAACATGGTGATTATATATATTAACATAAAAAACCCGTCATTACGAGAGACGGTTGGTGTTGTCATACGCATCAAGTTAAGCCATAATTGTTAATAATTTTAGTGTATTTAAGGAAGATAATCTGGTTTTACGATATTTATCTTTCAAAGAAAATTTCCCCCAATCTATAATTAATTTCTTAAGGAACTGCTCTAAATCATTAAGACGTCCAGTAATAGACAGGAATAATTCTCTTGACCTTTTCTGTAGTTCAATAAATGCTTTGGTTAAACTAATTTCTCTATCATTTGCTAATTCTACACAATTCGATAATCCATGAAAAATAAGCACACTACATAATTTACCATATAATTCACACAAAACTCTTGCAGGTTTACTTCTCCCTTTAAGATTCTCAATTTTTGCATGACTTTTATATAATTTAAATAATAATTCAATTTGCCATCTTGCTCGATAAATTATCATTATATGCTCAGCATTAACCATATCCTCTGATATATTAGTGATAAATATTGACCAATCTAGTAATCTCTGGTTTCTTGAAGAAGATTTATATTTATGAGACTTAGCTAATAAATTAGCCTTCCTTCTTCTACCAATAGCCTGTTCATCAGTCAATTTATGACATATAATCCGTAGCTTAACTTTTGCTTGTTTACCTAAAAGTACATCTTTTGATAAAAAGAATTTATTATCTAATAAGTTTAATAAATCAATTTTTTCCTCAGTGATAGGGTCATATATATTAGTATCTGCTTTATAACGACTAATAAAATATGCACCAAGTTCGATAATTTGAATAAATGAAGCTGGGACAAAATAACCTAAATCAGATATTAATAAGTCCTTAGTAGATATGTTTGATAAATGTTCTCTATATCCTTGATCAGCCCTTATACCTTCTGTTATATCGACTTTATCTAACGATTGATTTAAATAATCAAATACTACCTGTAATTTAAGAGAAGATTGCACTGTACTACTACGCCCCTTATAGCAAGCACCGCAACCCTTATACATATCCGCCATATTGGCAGGTAGAATAATATGGCTACTATCCAATAATTTAACGCTATTAAATTGCTGCAAAATGTTGCAATCAAGCGGCATAGTATTTCTAAATAATTTCAAGCATTGTTCATACATTGACTGCATAAATTTTACTGCTACCTCAGTAAACCTAAAGTCTAAGCCTTGGGCAGAAATATCTATAGTTTCTTCACTTAAAAAGTTACGCATTCCATCAAGACTACAATTACTATCGCTCATATTACCAAACACTATAGCTTTTAGAAAAGCTGAACCAGTTATTTTTCGTTGTCTCTTAATAAATCCTGTTGTAATGGATAAATTATTGGCTGTCTCTCCAAAAAACTCTTGGCATAGTTTTGCTAAGTTTACTATTTTCCCCATAGTACAAATTCTCACAATTTAGTTGTTAATCTTGCAAAAATTTATACCATATATTAGCTTCTTTTTAATTCATAATTTACTACCGTAATACCAGTATAACCTACTTGCTTTTCTTAACTTGATGCGTATGGTTGGTGTTGTTGCGTGGTTCTAAAAAAGTGCTATATGTCATTCCCGCGTAGGCGGGAATCCAGAAAAAGTACTTAAAATAAGCAAAATTATATAGAAATTTACTATATAATTCGCTTAAATATTCTCTGGATTCCCGCCTACGCGGGAATGACATCAAAAATTTGATCCATGCAACAAGACCTTCAGTCGCTCGCAATGACGTTTAGGGTATCCACGCAACAATGCCCTTCGTGGTCTTGCCATGACAGTTTGGGTATCCGTGCAACAACGCCCGCCATGATGCGACATAACATTTTAAGCGATTTTAACTATAGCTGATTTATTTCCTCTAAGCTTAATTTAGTTACTTTTGCTACAAACGTAGGGGTCATTCCTAATTTTATTAATTCTATAGCAACATCTTTCAATATTTCTTTATTATTAGCGGTAATAAATGCATTCGTTATATTAGCGTTATTTAATTCTTTGTCCGGTAAATCCATTTTTTTAGGTCTAATTTCATTTAACCTAGCAGGAAGGGTAATAATATAATTCGCTTCGGCAAAGCGATTTAAGATAAGAACAATTTTACCGTAATGAGCGTTAATTATTTTTTGTATCTCTTCGGAACGAATTTCATTTATCGTAGTATATGCCGGACGTATCATTTTTCTTATGTCTTCCGGTGTTAAAGTAGAGTTTTTTCCGATAATTAAAATTTTTACCGCATCACGTTTAAGTTGTTGAAAATTATTCAATGATTCAAGGTCGTATAGTAATTCACTATCTTCAACTATTACCGAAATATTTGGCGTAGAAGAATTCATAACGGCATGATTAAAGCAATCAAAAAGCGTTTCTTTAATAAGCTTTGGATCAAGCTGTATTTCTGTTAAGTTACTTTTAAAATCAATAGGTATTTCAAGGTGAGAATAACCGTGAAGCTTTTTATACTCACTAATTACATTTTGCAAAAAAGGCTGAAATTTTACTTTTTCAGGAAAAATTTTAATTTTATCTTTTATTTGAAAAATTACGGTATCTAAATACTCTGCTCCGGATTTTAGTTTTTCTACAATATTTACCAATTCATGTTTTATATTTTTTAAATTATTGGGATTTTGCTTATGTAACTCCTGCTCTAAGTTATTAATTTGTCGATGAATTGATTTAAATACCGCTATACATTGATCATCAAGGCGGGAGATAAAATCTTCACGATAATTTGCGAGTTTTATCAACTCTAACTGTTGTTGTTTATTATTATTGTTAAGGTAAATTCTTATTGTTTCAGCCATTTCCTCATTCTGTTGTTTCGGTTTAAGGAAAATAATTATTACGGTACCTATCAAGAGAAGAGCATATAAAATAAATTGATTATATTCTATAACCATTTTAATATTACCGCCTATATAATAGGAGTATATTTCAATAGCCAGATATACTCCCGATATAATCATTATAAAAGCAATATTCCACCGTACTATAATTGCCGCTACTACAATATTTAATATAAATATCGTAACTTGTAAGTGTGAAAAGCTGCTTAATAAAACAAAGAAAGTACTACAAACTATCAATAAGTAAAAAACCGATATATACCATGCCGGTCTTATAATAATATTATTTTTAATGCTAACCGGCCAAATCGGATAAGTCAAAAAGCTAATAGAAAGAATTAACATACTTTCAAAGAAAAATAATAATGTTTTATTACCTATTATATTTGTTATGGAATACATGCTGCTGATAGTCGAAACTATACAGAATACTCCAAAGCCTGTATAAATTAACTCGTTTTTAGGTGCATTTTGGTTAAAAAATGTTACAATATTAAATTTCTTAATAGAATTAACTACAGTATTAAACTTATTTGTCGGTCTAATAATCGGTTCTTTTTTTTGCCATCCTCCAGGTTGCTTTAGTAAATAATGACTCCCCATTAAAAATATGAAATTAACTACCATACCGGGTAGAATACTATCGACATTTGTAATATCCATAAAATATATTCGCCATATTATAACAGCGATAAGACCCGCTCCCATTCCTATAAATACGGATTTAGTCGAGGTACGAAACCCAAGTATTGCAAGGATAAGAGGAACATCGATAATAGGGATATAAAAGCTTTGCGTCATAAATACAAGCGGTAATAAATCATATTCTAACAAAGCCAAATATATAGAAATGCCGCCAAGCGTAATAGAAATAATTTTAGATAAAACTAGTTCATTTTTAAATTTAATATTTAACGGACTACAAAAATCATGAGTTAAAAGTACGGAAGAAGCATTTATATTTGAATCGGCCGTAGACATACACATTGCGACAATCCCTATTAATATAAAGCTTTTTAATCCCGTGTGAGAATATTGACCTATTATATATTGAACCAAAGAAGTCGGCTCAAGGTTAGGGTGTATACTATATAGTAAAAAGGCAATCCACGCCATGCCGAGCAAAATTACCATCAATATAAACGCAGAAATGGTAAAAGCTTTTTTTACCTGCAGTATATTTCGCCCCATCGCTACCCTTTGAAACATCACAGGGTTAATGTCCGGCAAAGAAAATAGTATAAATAATAATAATAATGACCAAAAATTTGGATTTGAAAAACCCCAAAATTGTTTATAGTCAAATATTGGACTGGTTAATGCATTGGCAAAAGTAAAATTAGGTTGGCTATTAAAATCACTCCATAATACAAATCCTAGAACCGGTATTAATACCCCAAAAGTAAAAAATTGTATTATATCGGTGAAAGTAACGGACTTAATACCGCCGAAAGCTGAATAAATTATTACTATACCGGCTGCTAAAAAAATTGGCGTATTACCGGATAATCCAACGAAATTTTTAAGAACTTCGCCGAAAACTTTAAATTGAACGGCTATAAAACCTGCAGAGGCTATAGTACCGGAAATAGCTGAAATAATACGGACATTTTTACCGTATAATTTTCCCATTGATTCCGCAACTGAAATGCTACCTAAAAACTTCCCCATTTTAGGAATAAATAAATATGCATTTAAAAGCAGACAGACTACCATACCAAGGCAACCAATGGTGTAATGTAGTCCTGTATTATAAACTTCCGCTAAAGTAATAAAGAGATAATCCCCACCGATCCACGTAGCGATTATAGTAGAAACTAAGGCACCCGTGCTAAAATTTCTTCCGCCAAGTGCATAATCTTCTATAGTTTTAACTTTTCTACCGTGATAAAGCCCAAATGATAGGTTAACTAATAAAAAACTAAGGAAAATAATTGTATCTAAATTCCAATTAATATTCATGCATGATTCTCCTGATAAAAAATTACCGTTATTAGGTCCTGTGAACAAAATTTAAATTATTTATACTTTGTTCACAAAACCTAGCTTAGTTAGGCAGTATTTGTTATAGGGATGTCATTCTCGCTAAAGCGTGGTCTTGTTGCATGGTTCTTGGAATCCATGGTGAGCGACTAAAAGCACTGTTGTGCGGTTCTAAAAAAGTGCTATATGTCATTCTAGTTCCTTGATCACGGCATCCAGTCTTTTTATTAAGGTTTTTTCTGGATACCGTGGTCAAGCCACGGTATGACACCATACTTTATGAGCCATGCAACAACATCGTCGAAGCCACGGAATGACAGAATTTTACCTCTTTAATTTAAACGTTCGTACAACACAGGGTACAAGCCGCGGCATGACACCATACTTGCCGATATTTAGTAAATCTCCTTCACAGAATCTAAAATATTAATAATTTATATTTAAAAAAACAACCATTAATTGTGAGTATTACATAAAATTTATTTATCTTGAAAGCGTTGTTGCATGGATACCCAAATCGTCATGGCGAGCGACTGAAGGCTTTGTTGCATGGATCGAGCTTACCTCGTCATTGCGAGGAGGGATTGTTGTGTGGATCATAATTTACCGTATTATGGTTACTACAAGTATGGTGTCATACCGTGGCTTGACCCTGTGTTGTACGAACGTTAAAGAAAAGGCTGTGTCATGCCGTGACTTGATCACGGCATCCAGAAAAATAAAGCAGTATTAGGCTTATTTTAGAGTCTTTTTATGACATTATAGACTGGATTCCGTGGTCGTAGCCACGGAATGACAGAATTTTCACCTCTTTATTTAAACGTTCGTACAGTAGAGGGCTTGACCACGGTATCCAGAAAAAACCTTAATAAAAAGACTGGATGCCGTGATCAAGGAACTAGAATGACACCGTACGCTTTGCAAAAATTAGAGCCACGCAACAACGCCTATCTTGAAACGGAATTATTATTAAAATCCATTTTTCTATAGCTTAATGCTTCGGCAATATGTAACTTATATACTTTATCTGAATCCTCAAGATCGGCAATAGTTCTTGCTACTCGGAGGATTTTGTTATAACCACGCATAGATAATCGGAATTTTACTGCCGCCTCATTTAACAATTCTTTCCCATCATCTATAGGCATTGCATAATCTACTAGCAACTGCCCGTCTAACCGATTATTTGTTTTGATATTATATCCTTCATATCTTTTTTGCTGTATAAGACGGACTTTTTCCACTCGGACAGCAATATCGCTGGAATTTTCCTCTTCCGGATGATTATTATAATTTAAAAAATTCATATTATTAGAAACTTCTATATTTAAATCAAACCTGTCCATAATAGGACCTGATATTTTCATTTGATAATCACTCCCGCATTTGGGAGCTTTTACGCATGCTTTATAAGGATCGCTTAAATAACCGCATTTACATGGATTCATGGCAGCTATTAACTGAAAATCTGCCGGATATTTTATATGGGAATTTGACCGTGAAATTAATATTTCGCCGTTCTCTATCGGTTGCCTTAAAGATTCGATAACATATAGCTAGAAGCTAATAAAACGGCTATGGACAATAATCTCTAAAGAGTTGATCAATATCACATTGATATTTTCTCCTAATAGATTTAGCTTGAGCCCATTTATGTTCAATTGGATTTAAATCTGGGCTATATGCCGGTAAATATTCAAGGATATGCCCAGCATTTTTGATATAATATTGCATATCTTTATTCTTATGAAAAGCAGCATTATCTAAAACAATTACACAACCATCTGGTAATTTAGGCATTAAATCCTCTTTTACCCAATGAGTAAAAGTTTGTGTATCAATATTATGTTCGAAAAGACTAACTGTCAAAAGTGCTTTGTCTAGCAAGGCTCCTATAGCATTAGTACGTCCTTTAGCTCCCCAATCATGTGTACCAAAACATCTTTCTCCCTTCATAGAATATCCATGAGTACGAGGCATGTCATGCATAAAACCACTTTCATCCAAGTATACTATAGGTTTTCCATCATGTGTATATTGAGTAATTTTATTTTGAAAGCATAACCTCTCTTTTGCTTTGGCTTTTGGGTGATTCAGTGTTTTTTTTATATGTAATATTTAAGCGTTTAAGAGCTCTCCAAATGCCATGTGTACTTACAACTAAACGTTCAGCTCTCTCATAATTATAAGCATCAGGATAGTCCTTGACATCTTGTTTTAATGCTTCCATGTTGATTTTTGTTGCAGGTTTATTACGAGTACGTGAAGGCTCCAAACGTTTTGCCCAACGCACTAATGTTGTCTTCCCTACATCAAAACGCTTGGCTGTTTGTACATAACTTAAACCTTCTTTGTTCTTTATCTTAAATACCTTTCTACGAAAATCTATACTATATGTCATAAGTCTTTTTTTATAGCCGTTTTATTAGCTTCTAGCTATATTGTGGAAATTCAGGCAATTCGTCTAAAAATAATATGCCGTTATGAGCTAACGAAATTTCTCCCGGTTTAACTTTTTTCCCTACTCCGCCCCCTACCATCGCAGCTATCGAACAAGAATGATGCGGTGCTCTAAACGGTCTAACCCTAGTAAGTTTACCCCCTGAAAGTTTACCGGCAATGCTTGCAACGATACTACATTCTAAAATTTCTTCCGAAGACATTTTAGGCAATATTCCCGGCATACACTGAGCTAACCTTGATTTACCGGTACCCGGAGGACCGAACATTAAAAGATTATGTCCTCCTGCCGCTGCAATTTCCAAAGCTCTTTTTACGGTTTTTTGACCTTTTATATCTCTAAAATCGGGATAATTTATTACGCTATTATCAGCTTGCGGCTCAGGAGCCGTTAAAACTTGTGAACCTTTAAAATGATTGACTAATTCAATTAAATTACCGGATACTAAAAGTTTATTATTGCCGGACCAAGCAACTTCTGAACCGTTCCGGCGTGAGCAGATAAGCCCTTTACCGCGTGCTAAAGCTCCAATTGCTGCCGGCAAAGCTCCATTGACCGGTAAAATAGAACCGTCTAACGATAATTCACCCATTATAAGATATTCTTGTATTTCAATATTAGGCAAAATATTCATTGCCGTAAGTATAGAACAAGCAATAGCAAGGTCAAAATGACTTCCTTCTTTAACTAAATCGGCGGGTGCTAAATTTATTAGAATTTTCTTTGTAGGCAGTGCAAGCCCGATCGAAGAAAGGGCAGCTTTTACTCGTTCTTTTGATTCCGCAATAGTTTTATCGGCAAGCCCTACTATAGTAAAAGACGGAATACCCGGCGATATCTGTATTTGCACATCAACATCGGTAATTTCGATTCCGTTAAATGTTAAGCTAGCAATGTGGACTATCATGAGTTCGTTGTTTGTGTTTAGCCTCGGTTCACCTGAGGAGGTGTCATGCCGTGGCTTGTACCTGTGTTGTACGAATGTTAAAGAAAAGGCTGTGTCACTCCGTAACTTGATCACGGCATCCAGAAAAATAAGACCATATTAGACTTATTTTAGAGCCTTTTTATGACGTTATAAAACTGGATTCCGTGGTCGGAGCCGGCATTGTTGCGTGGATCAAATTTTTGATGTCATTCCCGCGAAAGCGGGAATCCAGAGAATATTTAAACGAATTATATAGTAAATTTTTATATAATTTTGCTTATTTTAAGTGTTTTTTCTAGATTCCCGCTTTCGCGGGAATGACATATAACACTTTCTTAGAGCCATGCAACAACACAGGCTTGACCACGGTATCCAGAAAAAACCTTAATAAAAAGACTGGATGCCGTGATCAAGTCACGGCATGACATTGAAACCATTTCTCGAGCCACGCAACAACGCTGATCAAGTCACGGAGTGATCCTTTTTAATTAATTTCTACCTTCAGTTGAAAAGTCATATTACAATATAAATTTTGCTAAGTCAAGATTAGTTATTATTTTTGATAATTGTTTTTCCACAAATTCTTTATCTATAGTGACTTTTTGCCCTTTCATCTCGCTAGCATTAAAACTTATATCTTCTAATAAATTTTCAAGGATCGTGTGTAACCTTCTGGCACCAATATCTTCTACTTCTAAGTTAACAGTCGTAGCGTAACTAGCAATTTTTTCCGTAGCTTCTGCAGTAAACTCTATCTCTACTCCTTCCGTTGCAAGTAAAGCCGAATATTGTTTGATTAAACTCGCTTCCGGTTCCAGTAATATTTTCACCATATCATCTTTAGTTAACGGATGCAATTCCACTCTAATCGGTAATCTGCCTTGCAGTTCCGGCAATAAATCGGCAGGTTTTGTTAAATGAAAAGCTCCTGAGGCAATAAATAATATATGATCGGTTTTAACCGACCCGTATTTAGTATTAACGCTGGTTCCTTCGATTAAAGGCAGTAAATCTCTTTGAACTCCTTCACGGCTTATTTCTGAACTCTTTGCACTTGATGCAGAATTAGAAGCTATTTTATCGATTTCATCAATAAACACTATCCCGTCATTTTCAACTAAATTTATAGCTTGCCCTATAATTTTTTCTTGATCTATTAATTTTTCCGACTCTTCCGAAAGGATGATATTCATTGCTTCTTTAACAAGCATTTTTTTCAGTTTAGTTTTACTACTTCCTAAAGCTCTACCAAGCATATCACCTAAATTAAGAACACCCATAGAGCTACCGGGCATGCCGGGAATTTCAAAATTACCGCTACCTAAAGGCGGAGTAGTATCGGCAATATTTATTTCAATTTCGGTCTCATCAAGTGTACCGCTTAAAATTTTATCACGAAATTTTTCTCTGGTCTCTGTACTAGAAGACTTACCGACTAAACTATCTAATATCCTTTCTATTACTTTTTCTCTAGCATTGATATTTACT
Source organism: Rickettsia endosymbiont of Polydrusus tereticollis (assembly GCF_964026385.1). NCBI lineage: Bacteria > Pseudomonadati > Pseudomonadota > Alphaproteobacteria > Rickettsiales > Rickettsiaceae > Rickettsia > Rickettsia endosymbiont of Polydrusus tereticollis. The sequence goes on from NZ_OZ032142.1 coordinate 451,023, forward strand.
TCAATTTTAGCTTGAGATTTCTGAGTATTAACCGCTATTTCTACAAGATCACGTATTATTGATTCAACATCACGCCCGACATATCCTACTTCCGTGAATTTAGTCGCTTCTATTTTTAAAAACGGTGAACCGCTAAGACCCGCAAGCCTTCTAGCGATTTCGGTTTTACCGACCCCTGTAGGTCCAATCATTAAAATATTTTTAGGAACAATTTCATTACGGAGCATACCTTTAATATTTTTACGACGACAACGATTTCTAAGAGCAATAGCCACCGCTTTTTTAGCCTTGTCTTGCCCGACAATAAATCTATTAAGTTCGCTAACTATTTGAGAAGGGGTAAATCCCATAGAATCTTTTTTTTGAGTAGCAGTCATAAAACTTTTTCCAGAATGATATTATGGTTAGAAAAAACACAGAGATCAGCAGCTATATTCATTGATTTTAATGCAATATCCTCTGCCGTTAAATTATTATCGCAAGACATTAAACCTCTAGCAGCCGCTAACGCAAACAATCCGCCGGAGCCTATTGCCGCTACATTATTTTCAGGTTCAATTACGTCACCGTTACCGGTTAGAATTAAGATATGATCACTATCGGCAACTATCATCATTGCCTCCAAACGTCGTAAATATTTATCGCTACGCCAATCTTTGGCAAGTTCCACGGAACTCCTAAGCAAATTATGAGAATATTTCTCTAATTTCGCTTCTAACTTTTCAAACAAAGCAAGCCCATCGGCAGTAGAACCGGCAAAACCGGCGATAATTTTATTATTGGCGATAGTTCTAAGTTTTCGAGCTCCGGCTTTTAATATTGTATTGCCGTGCGACACTTGCCCGTCAGCAGCTATAATTACTTCTGCATTCTTTTTTATACAAAGTATTGTAGTGCCGTGTAAGTCTAGATTATTTGACATAATGAAAAATTTTAAATATTGATATTTAACAGTTAATTAGGTAATATATACCTGTCTTAGTTAATTATTTTTTCTTAAATTTCAAGGCTTATTAATGAATATATACGCAATATATATCAATCCTGAACAAAAAAGTAATAATTTTATTATTGTTAGAGAAGGATTTTCATGGAGAGCTTTGCTGTTTAATGTTTTTTGGGCAGTTTATCATAAAATATGGCTAGCTTTATTTTTAGTTATAATAATTAATATAATTGTAACGACAATTAATATTCAAGGATTAGTATTTATTAGTAAATTAACTATAATGCTGATATTCGGTTTTTTTGCTTCCGATATCAGGGAATATGATTTACAACGGAAAAATTATCGTTTGAGAGATGTAGTATTTGCACAGTCTGAAATAGCATACGCATCAAGTTAAGCCATAATTGTTAATAATTTTAGTGTATTTAAGGAAGATAATCTGGTTTTACGATATTTATCTTTCAAAGAAAATTTCCCCCAATCTATAATTAATTTCTTAAGGAACTGCTCTAAATCATTAAGACGTCCAGTAATAGACAGGAATAATTCTCTTGACCTTTTCTGTAGTTCAATAAATGCTTTGGTTAAACTAATTTCTCTATCATTTGCTAATTCTACACAATTCGATAATCCATGAAAAATAAGCACACTACATAATTTACCATATAATTCACACAAAACTCTTGCAGGTTTACTTCTCCCTTTAAGATTCTCAATTTTTGCATGACTTTTATATAATTTAAATAATAATTCAATTTGCCATCTTGCTCGATAAATTATCATTATATGCTCAGCATTAACCATATCCTCTGATATATTAGTGATAAATATTGACCAATCTAGTAATCTCTGGTTTCTTGAAGAAGATTTATATTTATGAGACTTAGCTAATAAATTAGCCTTCCTTCTTCTACCAATAGCCTGTTCATCAGTCAATTTATGACATATAATCCGTAGCTTAACTTTTGCTTGTTTACCTAAAAGTACATCTTTTGATAAAAAGAATTTATTATCTAATAAGTTTAATAAATCAATTTTTTCCTCAGTGATAGGGTCATATATATTAGTATCTGCTTTATAACGACTAATAAAATATGCACCAAGTTCGATAATTTGAATAAATGAAGCTGGGACAAAATAACCTAAATCAGATATTAATAAGTCCTTAGTAGATATGTTTGATAAATGTTCTCTATATCCTTGATCAGCCCTTATACCTTCTGTTATATCGACTTTATCTAACGATTGATTTAAATAATCAAATACTACCTGTAATTTAAGAGAAGATTGCACTGTACTACTACGCCCCTTATAGCAAGCACCGCAACCCTTATACATATCCGCCATATTGGCAGGTAGAATAATATGGCTACTATCCAATAATTTAACGCTATTAAATTGCTGCAAAATGTTGCAATCAAGCGGCATAGTATTTCTAAATAATTTCAAGCATTGTTCATACATTGACTGCATAAATTTTACTGCTACCTCAGTAAACCTAAAGTCTAAGCCTTGGGCAGAAATATCTATAGTTTCTTCACTTAAAAAGTTACGCATTCCATCAAGACTACAATTACTATCGCTCATATTACCAAACACTATAGCTTTTAGAAAAGCTGAACCAGTTATTTTTCGTTGTCTCTTAATAAATCCTGTTGTAATGGATAAATTATTGGCTGTCTCTCCAAAAAACTCTTGGCATAGTTTTGCTAAGTTTACTATTTTCCCCATAGTACAAATTCTCACAATTTAGTTGTTAATCTTGCAAAAATTTATACCATATATTAGCTTCTTTTTAATTCATAATTTACTACCGTAATACCAGTATAACCTACTTGCTTTTCTTAACTTGATGCGTATGGTCTGAAATAGAGGCTGAATTAAAATTTCTAGAATGCTCGATTAAAGCGTAAGTATGTCTTGCGAGGAGGTGCGTGTGTTGTTGTATGGCTCCTGCGATCGTCATGGCGAAGCCACGAAAGCATTGTTGCATGGATACCACAAACGTCATTGCAAGCGATGCGAGCGACTAAAGACCTTGCTGCATGGCTCGAGTTTTTGATGTCATTCCCGCGAAAGCGGGAATCCAGAGAATGTTTAAACGAATTATATAGTAAATTTTTGTCTAATTTTGCTTATTTTAAGTGTTTTTTCTGGATTCCCGCTTTCGCGGGAATGACATACGGCACTTTTTTTGAGCCATGCAACAACACCTTTAGTCGCTCGCAATGACAGAGTTTTGATTAATTACAGATTAAGCATATACATCATCTGCTTCTATATCAATTCCTTCAAGTGCTGAATCTTCCTTTAATGCTTCAATACTGCAACTAGTAAAGGGAGTGAAATTATTTTGTGTATTTGAGATTTCGTTAGTAATTGCAGATAAATTTAAAATTAAATTCTGTAGGTTATTGCTAGTATAATTTTCTAACATATTAAAATTTGTAACAAATACGTCTAATTCATTTTCACTAAGATCTCCTAACTCATTAAAGTTTAAAACTAATTTTTCTAGTTCATCGTAAGTATAATTTTTTAATGCATTAAAAAATTTATCTATATTTTCTTTTAAAAGAGGGTTTTTTTCACAAAATGCTTCAGTATATTCTCGTATTATTGTTAAAACTTGTTCTTTACCGCTATCATCAATAATATCTGCACTATCGGCAGTAATTTCAGGAAGACTTTCTGTTGTATTAAGCCCTTGTTCCTTGTTAATATTATCAAGTAAATTATCACATAATTTTTGGATCGCTTCGCTATTTTCTGCTATATATTTTTGCCCTACTGCTATCAAATTTTCCATATTTTTAGAATTTGCATTATCCAAGCTCGCAGTTTCTTTAGTAATAGGGATTGATATTTCAATAAATTCATCTTCTCCGGGTAAATCAGCCTTAACTTCTGCCGTAGATAAATTTTCATTACCTTTCATGATTCTGTTTAGTATTTTACCTTTAAGCAACCATCCTAATCCTCCGTCTAAACCAATTTTCGGTATTGACGTATTTAGCTCCATATCGTTATTAAAGTTAATAGAACAAATCATCGTATGATCTAGAATTTCTGCTTGTTCAGTTCTAGTATGACCTTTTTTAAGTGTTTTTAAAACTTCATAAGCCGGACGGTTTGCTCCAAGTCCCCCATCCGCATAAGCATATATATCTCCTTCTTGCTGGCTTTTAGTATATTCCCTATTTGTAACGGGTTTAAAAAAAGTCGGTGCTGCAGTTGTTGCAAGTATTATGTCTTTTACTTTAACATGTGAACTATAATTATCATCACTATCAAAAATTGTGGCTTCTTTTTCTTTAGCATTTAAATCGGTTACCGGAATAATAAGACGAGAAGTAGTATCGCTTAACCTATTATTTTCTAAATATTCGTCTAATATTTTTTTTAAAGAAGCTTGACTATATTTATGTGTAAATAGCTGTTTTAATGATCCTAAAAATACGTTAGGAAAAATCTCGGAAGCACTGTTAGTAAATATTTCTAATGCATCTTTTGCTGAATATTTGGCTTCTTTTGAACCCTTTTCTTTAGGAATAGTCAATAAGGCAGCTATTAACCCTCCAACACTGGTACCAGCAATAATAGGAAATAATTCGGATATAGATTTACCTGTTCTTTCTTCAATTTCAGTAAGTACTACTAATTCAGCTATGCCTTTTACTCCGCCGCCGGAAAGTGATAATACCCTATTAGTTTTTACAAAATCATTATCAAATGTGGCATGATCAAATGTAGATTTAGAGTTATCATAACCTGACTTAGCATTAATAATTGTTGTCATAGTATCCTCGCAATATATTTATTGTACACTATTATAAGAAAAAAGTTAAATATTGCAAACTATTCTTTAAGGAAATTTTACTAAGTAGTAAATTTTAATTAATAGTAAATAAGGGCATTAAGGCGGCGGATTGTTAATGTGAATAAAAAGTAAAAAATTATAATTAGAACTTGAATTTTTAGAAATTTGAGGTTAATATTACTTGCTTTAAAGTTTAAAGGCTTAAGGAGAGTATATTAAGATGAGTGAGATATTAGAACTTGCCGCAGAGGTGCGATCAGAATTCGGTACGGGTGCAGCAAGGGAATTAAGAAGAACAGGCAGAGTCCCTGCTATTATTTACGGAGCAAATAAAACGCCCGTTGCTATTTCCATCGAAGAGAAAGAAATAACAAAACATTACAGAAAACCGGCTTTTATATCCGGATTAATCAATATTATAGTCGGTAAAACAAAATATAAAGTACTGCCAAAAGCTATAGAGTTGCATCCTGTTACGGATATAGTACGCCATGTTGATTTTGTGTTTTTAGAAGAAAAAACTCAAAAAACGGCGATACCGGTAGTATATGAAGGGAAAGAAAGAGCACTTGGAGTAAAAAGGGGAGGATATTTTAATATCATAAAAAGAACGGTTCCTATGTTATGTGACGTTAATAATATTCCACGGAATATTACTATTGACGTAACTAATATGCCGATTGCTACTTCTATAAAATCTTCAAGTGTAAATTTGCCTGAAGGATGTCAATTTGCTACTAAAAAAGAATTTGTCCTTGCAACGATAATCGGACGTAGAGGAAAAGCTGACGCAGAAGAGGGAGTTGTTGCTGCTGAAGCGGCGAAATAGTGTGAGTCGTCATTGCGAAAAAGCCTTGTTGCATGGATTGTTTAAAAACGTTCTTGATGTCATTCCCGCGAAGGCGGGAATCCAGAAAATTATAGTCATCCTGAATTTATTTTACAGCTGTCCGAAGTTAAAAAACTAAGATTATTAAATAGTACTTGTTTTTGTCGTTAATGCTAAAAATATTACTATTTTGATATATTATAAAGCGAAAAGTTTTTATATTTTTTCTACTTATTTTTCCACTTCGGACAGTTGTAAATTTATTTCAGCATGACAAGGAAAAGTCTGGATTCCCGTTTTCACGGGAATGACATAGGAGAATGCCTCCTCGCAATGACGATTCTAGGCAATTTCCGATCCACGCACAATAAACCACACAACAAATAACCTCTTATATTATATTTCCTTCATCACCGCCCGCCGCACGCCAAATTCACATCAATCAAATTATAGTCTCTTTTTATTCAAGGTAATATTATGATTCTTGTTATCGGTCTTGGAAATCCGGGAATAAAATATCAAGATACAAGGCATAATGTCGGGTATATGGCTATTAATGAGTTAGCAAAATATTATCAATTATCATTTTCTTTGAAAAAAAAATTTAATGCCGAAATTGCTGAAGGAAATATAGAAGCGTATAAAATATTGCTGGTAAAACCGATGACTTATATGAATCTATCGGGTAATGCAATAACAGCGATAAAGTCTTACTATAATATTAAACTTGAAAATATTTATGTTATTCACGATGATATCGATTTAGCCGTCGGGAGAGTGAAATGTAAACAAGGTGGAGGCAGTGGCGGGCATAACGGCTTAAAATCGTTAGACCAAACTATAGGTAATAATTACCATCGTATAAGAATCGGGATAGGTAGACCGGAAAATAATGAAGAAGTAGCCGATTATGTGCTTCATAATTTTTTTAAGGCTGAGTATAATATAATAGAGTCGGCGATAGATAAAATAATTAATAATTTTGATTTATTGCTTGCAGGTAAATTAGAAGAATTTAAAAATAAAATATGAAGTTATTTAGGGTGTCATGCCGTGGCTTGACCCAGTAGTGTACAAACGTTCCCGATGTCATTCCCGCAAAGGCGGGAATCTAGTAATTAAGAGGCGTAAACGCTATAAGTTTTAAAACTAAAAGTTAAAATTGTTTCACCTTTTTCTGGATTCCCGTTTTCACGGGAATGACATAGAGCACATAACTTATCCACGCAATAATGCCATGTGAGAATAACGTTGAAGCGACTAATTTAAAAAAAACATAAGACACTATGAAAAAAGAATTACCGTTTAAAATTATCTATGCCGAGGAGAAGGATAAAAACCATCGATCTATCATTATCGAGGCTTTTAATAAAGATGCTAGAGAGAAAAAGGGCTTAGAAGGAGATATTAAATCTTTTTCTTTTTCATGTTTTGATAAGGATGAAAATTTTATTGCAGGAATTAGCGGTATGAGTTCTTGGGGTGGGCTTTATATCGGTTCACTGTTTGTAAATGAGGATATAAGGGATCAGAATTACGGTACTTTATTAATGGAAAAAGCTGAAGATTTAGCACGTGAACGAGACTGTAATTTTACCCATTTAATAACTATGGACTGGCAAGCAAAACCATTTTACGAAAAATTAGGCTATAAAGTTGAATTTGCCAGACATGGCTATGAGAAAGGCTCTATATTATACTCTTTAAGGAAAGATTTATTATTGTGAGGAGATACATAGCTCTTGTGGTAGCCAGTATTTCCTAGCTTAAGATTTGGTTTGCACTATATTAATTTACAAAAATACTATATTACTTATAGAGAAAAATATTAGAGATTTTGTTATGAGTGAAGAGCTATTACAACGGGGATTAAATAGAAAAACTCCAACATCCAAAATTGGTAAATGGGATTACTATAATATTGGAGCGACAACACTGAAAGCGTTAAAAAGTGCGGGTATCATACGTAATGTTGATTATGGTGTGTTAGAAAATAAAAAAGTTGATGCACTTATTGTAAATAAACAAAATGTCATTGCGATTGTTGAGTTTAAGCAGCCCAAAGAATTTAAAACAATATTGCAGCAACAAAAAGCAGTTAAGCAAGAAATCGAGGTTGCAAAAATACTAGGATCAAAAATAGTTATTGCAACAGATACGATTGATACTTTATGGGTTAATGCGTTAACAGGAGAATTAATTTTAGACGAAGACGGTAATCATATTTCCGTGCTATTTGATATAACTATTGAAACACTCCCGTTGCTTATAGAAAAAATCAGTTATTCAATAAATGAAACTAATAATCAGTTATTATCGCCAAAATTAGTGAATCCGACTTGTTTAGCAAGTTCTATATGGCAAGATGTTTGGAGCGTTAGCGGTGCTACTCCTGAAAATTGTCTTTATACTTTTGTAGAGCTTTTCATATTTAAGTATCTTAGTGATCTTGGTATTCTGAAATCTCGAAATAGTTTCTATTCTTTAATGGAAATGTATGCAACAGATACTTATGATGAAGTGCTAATTTTTTATGTCGATAATGTAAGAAAGAAAATAAAAGAGTTATTTCCTTATAATCCTCATGATAATACGACTATAATTAATGGTTCGATATTTGTAAGTAAAGATCAAAAAGCAGTCGCAGGTTATAGTACCGTTTTTTTCAAAGTACTTGACAAATTTAATAAGTATGGACGCCTTGAACATATTGATTACGATTTTAAAAGTAAATTATTTGAGAGCTTTTTAAAAGAAAGTATAAGCAAAAAAAATTGGGGGCAATATTTTACTCCAATGAAAGTAGTTAGAGCAATAGAAATAATTGTTCGAGATGAGATTAGAGAAGGAGCGGTGATATGTGATCCTGCTTGCGGTGTCGGAAAGTTTTTATTAGAACCGATAAAAAGTAAATTAGATCGTTTTTATCAAATTGAGGATGGTAAAATAATACCAAAAATAACTATTCGAGGTTTTGATAAAGGTTTTGACAAAGATGAACAGAGAACAATCATTCTTGCCAAAGCCAATATGCTTATCTACTTTAGTGAGATTATAAAAAATTATCCGAATCATACAAAAGAATTTGCAGATTTATTTAATTCTACATTTACTCTTAAAATCGGTTCAATTTTAGGTACTCTAAGAGATCCAATTGAAAATATATATGATTTAATTCTTACAAACCCTCCTTATGTTACTGATGGTAGCAGTAACTTAAAAGAAGAAATACAAAAAAATAATGATCTTAAGAAATACTATAAAATTAATGCAAAAGGGGTTGAGGGATTATTTATAGAATGGATAATTAGAGCTTTAAAGCCACATGGTAAAGCTTTTGTTATTGTACCAGATAGTATATTTGATAATCAGAATGGAAAAAATTTAAGAGCATTCTTACGTCAAGAATGTTTTATTGACGGAATAATATCGTTACCAGTAAACACATTTTTCACTACCAATAAAAAGACATATATTTTATGTATAACTAAAAAAAATAGTAAAACAGATATTCAGACTGATTCTGTTTTTACTTATTTAGTAAGTGAAATTGGTGAAAGCCGAGATATTTATCGCTTTGATATCGAACAAAATGACCTCATAGAAGCCACTACACTTTATAATTTCTTTAAAGGTAATAAAAAAGCATTTGAAACTATTAATAAAGATCCTCGTTGTAAAATAGTTTCAATAGAAAAGTTTAAATCGGATATTCATTGGGCGGTTGATAGATGGTGGAGTAAAGAAGAAAAAATTGCGTTAGGAATTGAAAAAGAAAATAAAACATTGAATGTTTTGGAGTTTAGTTCAGTAGTGTCAGGTATGGCTGATACTTTAAAAGCCTTCAGCACAACTTTACAAGAAATAAAACTTACTACTTGTAACAAAAATATTGCTAAAAGTAAAGAAGTTAGGATTGGTGATATTTTTGATTTACCTTCAATAAAGGGACTTACAAAATCATTTATTGAAGCGAATAAAGGTAACATACCAGTATATGGAGGTAAGAAAGACGAAGAACCTATCGGATATATAAAAGATAATTTAAATAATGTTGCATATTTTGAAAATTGTTTAGCATGGAATAGAGAAGGTTCAGTTGGCTATGTCTTTTACCATAAAAATAAATTTACAACGAATGATCATCATAGACCTATGATAATAAAAGAAGAATATACACAAATTCTAGATATCGAATATATGAGATACGCTATAGAAAATGTGTTATTAGCACAAGGTTTTAAATGGAGCAAAACAGCAAGTAAAGAAAAAGTTGCAAATTTATTGGTTAATATTCCAATAACCTTAACCGGTGAATTTGATATTGAAAAGCAGCAAGAGATAATAGCAGTGCATAAAAAAGTTGAAGATACAAAAAAGTTAATACAAGAAGAATTAAAAAGAATTCAAGAGTTTTCATTAGTAATATAGTTTAATATAAAAAAATTTATGACACTAAAATGTGGGATTGTGGGCTTGCCGAATGTCGGCAAATCGACGTTATTTAATGCACTAACGGCGAGTCAATCGGCGGATGCGGCGAATTATCCGTTTTGTACTATTGAGCCTAATAGTGGTATAGTTTCCGTGCCTGACGAGCGTTTGCAACGACTAGCAAGTCTTGCCGGCTCTGCAAAACTTATTCCCTCTTATATAGAATTTGTTGATATTGCCGGGCTTGTTAAAGGAGCGAGTAAAGGCGAGGGGCTCGGCAATAAATTTTTAGCTCATATAAGAGAGGTAGACGCAATTTTGCATGTGTTACGCTGTTTTGAGGATACGGATATTACGCATGTTCATGATAAGGTTGACCCGATACATGATTTAGAAATTATAGAAACAGAATTAATACTTGCCGATATAGAATCGGTAGAAAAACGTTTAGCTGCGAGCGAAAAACGCTTAAAAACAGGTGATAAAGCATTAAAAGATCAAGTAGAATTACTAAAGGAAATATATAAGGTATTAGCTGACGGCAAGCCTGCACGAGTGCTTAATAATATTTATGATCAAGAAGATATAAAACAGCTGCAATTACTAACCTCAAAACCGACTTTATATATTTGTAATGTCCTTGAAAAAGATGCAGCAATAGGCAATGCATTAACAAAATTAGTAGCTGAAAGAGCAGCAAAGGAAAATGCTAAATGCGTGGTTATTTCCTCAAAAATAGAAGCTGATATTGCTTTACTTGAGCATCAAGAAGAAAAAGAAGAATTTTTAAAAGATATCGGGCTTGAGGAAACGGGGTTAAGCAAGGTTATTAAAGAGGCGTATAATTTGCTAAATCTTAAAAGCTTTTTTACAATTGGTCCTAAAGAAGCACATAGCTGGACTTTTAAAGAAGGTACTTTTGCACCTGCTGCAGCCGGCATAATTCATACGGATTTTGAAAAAGGCTTTATCCGTGCAGAAGTTATCGGCTATGAAGATTATATAAATTTAGGTAGCGAAGCAAAAGCTAAAGAAGTTGGGAAGATGCGATTAGAAGGTAAGGAATATAAAATGCAAGACGGTGATATAGTACATTTCAGATTTAATGTTTAAATACGAGCAGTATACCAATTCCCCAATGTCGTTCCTCCAGTGTTGTTGCATGGATTGAATTTTTGCAAAGCGTACGGTGTCATACTGTGGACTAGTGTACAATCTTTTTATTAAGGTCTTTTCTGGATACCGTGGTCAAGCCACGGTATGACACCATACTTGTAATAACCATAATACGGTGAATTATGATCCGTGCAACAACGCCGTATCCACGCAGGAATGATACAAATCCAAGCTATTTAGGTTAAACTAGTATATTATGTATGAAATATTAAGCGATAGGTCGATTATTGAAATTACCGGCAAGGATGCAGTAAAGTTTTTACAAAACCTGACAACTAACGATCTTACAAAAACTAATTATTGTTATACTTATCTTCTAAACAATCAAGGAAGGTATTTATTTGATTTTTTCGTTTTTATTCCCTCGATGGAACAGGTTTTTATCGATATAAATAAAAATAATAAAGAAGCATTTATAAGCCATTTAATTTTTTATAAATTACGTGCTAAAATAGAAATAACGGATTTAAGCGGTATTTATCAAGTAATTTATTCTCATCAAATCCTTAATACCGAATCATTAATTGCTATTCGTGATCCGCGTTATAAATCTTTAGGGTTTCGTTCGATAATTAGTAAAGAGGTTGATTTGGAGCAAAATATTACTACTAAAAAATTATATTTAGAAGATAAATATAATTTTTCAATTATTGACGGTTACGAAGATTTAATTAGTAATAAATCTATTCCTATCGAATACGGAGCAGAAAAATTAAACGCTATTAGTTATGATAAAGGTTGCTATGTTGGGCAAGAAGTTATTTCAAGAGCAAAATATCAAGGGGTAATCAGAAAAAAAATATTTAAAGTTTCTGCTGAAAAAGATTTATCTATTTTAGTAAAAGAAGATGAGATTTTTACAGGTCAGGACAAAATCGGTGTTATATGCTCAGCTTATCAAAATAAAGCGATTGCCTTAATTAGGGAAGAAAAATATTCTGCCGAGAAAGATTTAAATATTACGGTAGCGGGTTTTGATATTAAATTATCACTGCCGTTATGGTATTATTAACCCCAACAACGCTAATGTCTTAGGTGTTGTTATGCCTCTAAAAATGGTTCCAATGTCATACCGTGGCTTGACCACGGTATCCAGAAAAAACCTTAATAAAAAGACTGGATGCCGTGATCAAGTCACGGCATGACACCGTACGCTTTGCAAAAATTCGATCCCACGCAGCAACACCGATCAAGGAACTAGAATGACACCGTACCTCGTTATTTCAGCTAAAACTTTTTAGTAACCGCTCAATCATACTATCAACTTCTATGTCCTCTATCTCGCCGGATTTACGGTTTTTTAACTCTACTAGATTATTTGCCGCTTTTTTAGGTCCGATTATGATTTGATAAGGTGAGCCGATCAGGTCATGCGTGGCGAATTTACTACCTGCTCGTTCATTAGTGTCATCATATAATACTTCCACATTGTGAGCTGTAAGTTGTTTATATAATTGTTCCGCTATTTGGCAAGATTGACTATCAAGAATATTTAAATTAATAAGCGAGACCTTAAAAGGTGCAATATTTACCGGCCATATAATACCTTTTGCATCGTAATTTGCCTCTATTATGGCGGCAGCTAGCCGTGAAATGCCGATGCCGTAAGAACTCATTTGCACCGGTGCGAGTTTGCCGTTTTTGTCGTTTATCAGTGCATTCATCGCCATAGAATATTTATCGCCGATATAAAAAATATGTCCGACTTCGATTCCTTTACTGCTGATTATGTCATTTTCCGAAATCGATAATTTAGTTGGGTCGTGTTTTTCTTCAGCTGCTGCATACCAAGTTTTAAGTTCCTCTATGTCGATTTCAGTGTGTTCTTTTAATGTTTTAAATCTTTTATCGTAATAAATAGTACTTTCGCCGGTTTCGGCAATAATATGGAATTCATGGCTAAGATTGCCGCCGATAGGACCGTTATCGGCAATCACCGGCACGACGCTAACACCGAGATCACAAAATGTATTAATATATGCCTTATACATATTGTTATAAGTTTTAACGGCGTGTTCTTCGTCTATATCGAACGAATAAGCATCTTTCATTAAGAATTCCCGCCCTCGCATAACACCGAAGCGGGGTCTAATCTCATCACGAAATTTCCATTGAATATGGTATAAATTTTTCGGTAAATCTTTATATGATTGGATATTATGCCTAAAAATATCGGTAATCATATCTTCATTAGTCGGACCGAATAATAAAGTATGATCGTGACGATCTTGAAATTTCAGCATTTCTTTACCGTAATTTTCAAAACGTCCCGACTCTACCCATAAAGAAGCCGGTTGAATGCAGGGCATTAACACCTCAAGCACGCCGGCTTTATTCATATTTAGCCGTACGATATTTTCAATATTTTTAAGGACTTTTAAACCTAATGGTAACCAGCTATAAATACCGGCTGCCTGCTGTCTAATCATCCCACTCCTAAGCATTAATTTGTGGGATATTATTTGTGCTTCTGCCGGTTCTTCTTTTAATACAGGTAGGAAATATTTGGATAATAACATAATTTATTTACTTTTTTACTAATATTTATAGTTGTTATAGTGTCATACCGACATTGTTGCATGGCTCGAATTTTTGGTGTCATTCCCGCGAAGGCGGGAATCCAGAAAAAACACTTAAAATAAGCAAAATTATATAAAAATTTACTATATAATTCGTTTAAATATTCTCTGGATTCCCGCCTTCGCGGGAATGACATATAGGACTTTTCTAGAGCCATGCAACAACGCCACGGGTGTCATGCCGTGACTTGATCACGGCATCCAGTTCTTACCTTTCTAGACCCCGTGGTCAAGCCACGGGGTGACAAGTTCTAAACTCTTCATTTACGAGCTATATATTCTACCTTTTTGAAGTAAGGTTAAGGAATTCATGACGATATTTTTGTTGTTCGGCAAATATACCCGTATAATGCATAGTATTCATAATACTATTATTTTGCATTACTCCCCGAAGCGACATACAGCTATGCAAAGCGGAAATTTTTACGGCAACGCCTAAGGGCTTTAAATGCTCTTGTAGACTTTCGGCAATTTGGACGGTCATTTTTTCCTGGATTTGCAGCCTTCCGGCAAAAACGTTTATTATTCTTGCCAGTTTACTTATACCGATTATACAATTATCGGGGATATAAGCTATATCAACCGTGCCGCTCATCGGTAATATATGATGCTCGCAAAAGGAATTAAAATGAATATCTCGCAGTAAAATAAAATCCTGAAAATTACAAGTATCATAAAATTTAGTGCTTAATATCTCGGCTATATCTTTTTTATAACCGGAAAACATTTCAGTGTAACTATTAATTACACGCTCAGGTGTTTTAAGTAGCCCCTCTCTATTCGGGTCTTCGCCGATAAATTTAAGAAGCGTTCTTACTGCTTCTTTGGCTTCTTCTTTCGAGGGTTTTTTAAATGTCATAAATTTGATTATTTCTAGAAAAGATTGTTTTACCACAAATAAAGACAAACATCAAGCCGCTCGCTATAGCATTAAGTCCACCGCCTCTCAACTAACCTTGTTGCATGGCTACCGGAATCGTCATTATAAAGCTTTTTCTTTACATTTCCCTCTTATTTGTTATATCATATTTTAGATTTACAGTATATTTCATAAAGCTTGGTACAAGAGACGCTGAACTAAGCGGTGTTGTTGCGTGGTTCTAAAAAAGTGCTATATGTCATTCCCGCAAAAGCGGGAATCCAGAAAAAAACACTTAAAATAAGCAGAATTATATAAAAATTTACTATATAATTCGCTTAAATATTTTCTAGATTCCCGCCTTCGCGGGAATGACATCAAAAATTCGAGCCAGGCAACAACGCTGAACCAAGTTCAGCATGACAAACATATAACAATTAAGTAAAAAAATATAATATGTACGATAAAAAAAATATTTTTGCAAAAATTATCAATAAGGATATTCCGGCAGAAATAATTTATGAAGATGAAAAGCTGTTAGCATTTAAAGATATAAATCCGGTAGCACCGGTGCATTTAATCGTTATTCCTAAACAAGAATATATTGATTATGATGATTTTATTGCTAAGGCTTCTTCTGAAGAAATAAAATATTTTTTTGCTAAAATTTCTGATATCGCAAAAGAAGCCGGCTTGAATGAATCGGGTTACCGGTTAGTAACTAATAAAGGGGAAAATGTGGGGCAAAGCGTTTTTCACTTTCATTTTCACATTATAGGCGGAAAAAAAATTTCCGGTTTAATCGGTTAGAAGAATATGAGTAAAAAATATAATATTGCAGTAATCGGTGCTACGGGAAATGTTGGGCGGGAAACCATTAATATTTTAGCTGAGCGTTCTTTTCCGATTAACAAAATTTACGCCGTAGCATCAAATAATTCTATGAACACCGAAATTAGTTTCGGCGACGATATAGTAAAAACAATTAGTTTAGATAATTTAGATTTCAGTGATGTTGATATTGCTTTTTTCTGTGCCGGCTCTGATCTTTCAAAAGAACATATCCCAAAAGCTATCGCTAAAAAATGTATAGTTATTGATAAATCTTCTTTTTTTAGACTCGACGCAGAAGTAGCTTTAATTGTTCCTGAAGCTAATTTATCAAAATTAAAGGATTATTCGGTTAAAAATATTGTTGCTAACCCGAATTGTTGTACTATACCGCTGGCAGTCTTACTAAAACCTTTAGATGATGAAGCAAAAATTAAAAGGGTTATTATCTCTACTTATCAATCGGTGTCCGGTGCAGGTAAAGCAGGTATGGACGAGCTTTATAAGCAAACTAAATCCAAATATACTTTCGGGGAAGTTGATGCAAAAATATTTCCCAAGCAAATAGCCTTTAACTTATTTCCTTATATAGGTCATTTTAATGAAGACGGCTATACAAGTGAAGAATCTAAAATTGCTCTTGAATTACAAAAGATTATAGGAAATCATATAAATGTTAGCGTTACTTGTGTCCGAGTACCGGTATTTGTTGCTCATTCTATGGCAGTTAATATTGAATTTAATAGTAAAATGGACGCATTTGAAGCAGAAGAAATATTAAAAGACGCCGACGGAATCATTACAATCTCTAAACTTAATGAAACACCGTATATTTCTCCTATTGAAGTAGTAGGTGAGGATTCAGTATATGTCAGCAGAATTAGAGACGACAATACGCAAGCAAATACTATAAATTTATGGGTCACGTGCGATAATTTACGTAAAGGGGCTGCACTAAACGGCGTACAAATTGCTGAAGAATTAATTAAGAATTATTTACAATAAACAAATTTTTACTTTATCTTGTTAACTTTGTCTTTATAATGCTATGCTTACAGCGTCATTCATAAAGCTTGACGGTGTTGTTGCATGGCTCTAGAACGTTCCGTATGTCATTCCCGCGAAAGCGGGAATCCAGAAAAAACACTTAAAATAAGTAAAATTATATAAAAATTTACTATATAATTCGCTTAAATATTCTCTGGATTCCCGCTTTCGCGGGAATGACATCAACAATTTGAGCCACGCAACAACGCTCGGGATAGTCTGGATGGCTACGATGCCAAAAGGCGTCTCGCCATGACGGATTAGGTATCCACGCAACAACGCTTTCGTGGCTTCGCTATGACGGATTTTTATTAATTCTAACTTCAAATTTAAAAAGATTTATAAAAAAGCTACATAAACTTGAGATAAATACATGAATAAAAATAATGTTATAACTAACAAAAACCCTTTGGTACAAGCATTAGAGCAATGCAAAACGGCTTTTTGGATAGTTTTTTGGTTTGCTTTCGTAATTAATGTTTTGATGTTAATTACGCCGCTTTATTCTTTGCAAGTTTTAGATAGAGTCCTTGGCAGCGGCAATTTATCAACTTTATTATTTTTATCGATAATAATAGCTTATGTTTACTTTGTTTACGGGCTGTTACAAGTTGCAAGATCCTTTACTCTAATTAAAGTAGGAGAATGGCTTGATAGAACGGTAGCACCGGTAGTTTTTTCTATTTCTATTTCCGCCGCCGCAACCAGGTCTAATATGGGTTCTAGCCAGTTGCTTAGGGACTTCCAAACGGTTAAAACCTTTTTAACCAGTACCGGCATTAATACTTTATTCGATGCTCCTTGGAGTATTATCTATATTATAGTTATTTTTTTAATTAATAAGTATCTTGGAGCTATTACGGTTTTAGGAGCGGTTATTATAGTTTCGACTGCCTTTTTTAATGCGGCGGCTACTAATAAAACGCTCGGTGAAGCTACCGAATTTTCAATAAAAGGTATGACGCAGGCAGATATCGCCAATAGAAATGCCGAAGTAGTTGAAGCTATGGGGATGATGAAAAACGTTACTCACAATTGGCATAAATTTAATTTGGCGGCATTAGATAAGCAATCGGTTGCTAGCTACCGTAACGGTGCAATTTCTAACTTTTCAAGGTTTATTCGTAACGTTATGCAAATGGCGGTAACGGGCGTCGGTGCTTATGTTGTCGTCACCAGCGGCGGTAGAGACATGACGCCCGGCAATATGATTATGAGTTCGATAATAGTCGGTAGAGCATTAGCACCTTTCGATAATGCTATTGAGATGTGGAAAAGTATGAGCGGTGCTCTTAAATCGTATAAAAATATTAATCAACTATTTGCGACATATAAGTCAAGAGATGAAGCTATGCCGATTCCTAACGTCGAGGGGCATCTCACGGTGGATAATATTTATTATGCTACTCCTATTCCAAGCCATTTACCGCAACCGCCCGTACCAAAATATATTTTAAAAGGAGTAAGCTTTGCCGTCCAGCCCGGAGAAATACTGGCAATTATTGGACCTTCGGCGGCGGGAAAATCTACTTTAGCTAAGATTATAGTCGGAGTATGGAAAGCATTATCAGGTTCAGTGCGACTTGACGAGGCAGAAATTTACCGATGGAATAGAGAAGATTTCGGTAATCATGTAGGATATTTACCGCAAGGAATAGAGCTTTTTAGCGGCAGTATTAAACAAAATATAGCCAGAATGCTTGAGAATCCCGATCCACAAAAAGTTATCGAAGCGGCAAAGATAGCCGGTGCTCATGAGATGATTTTAAGATTTGCCGACGGTTATGATTCCGATATCGGTGCCGGAGGTTCAAATCTGTCCGGCGGACAAAAGCAACGCCTTGGACTTGCTCGAGCCTTTTACGGTAATCCGAAACTGATTATTTTAGACGAGCCGAACGCTAACTTAGACGAAGCGGGAGAAGTGGCTTTAGCAAGTGCTTTAAAACAAGCAAAAGCTAAAGGAATTGCCTGCGTGGTAATTTCTCATAGACCGTCGGTATTATCGGTGGTAGATAAAATTTTAATATTACAAGACGGTGCAGTAGCTGTTTACGGTAACCAGGAAGAAATCCAAAACCATTTTAAAACTTTAAAGGGCGGCACAATTCATATTAATGACTAGATTTTAAATATTATGCAAGAATCAAAAAACAATAAGCCTCAAATTACGCCGGAACAATTAAAGCAATTATTGTCTTTAAAAAGTGATGCAATGTTTGCCAAGGGTTCCAAACGTAAAATATTATCCAATAAAATACTTACCGGAATTTCTAAAATAATAGAATTTTTACTGATCAAACTTGATAGATTCGTTAATTTTATTACCAGAAAAACGGATAAGGATCGTAATAATGTGGTGCAAACTGCCAGGTCACCGATTATTTTTGGCGTTTATGTAATAATTTTCTTAGTTTTAATAGGCGGCATGTGGGCAAGCTTTGCACCGTTAGATAGCGGAGCCGTTTCAGTCGGTATAGTAATGCCTAGCACCAACAAAAAGACAATTCAACATCATGAAGGCGGAATTATTGCCGGTATCTTTGTGGCACAAGGTGACAAAGTTAAAGCCGGGGATAAATTAATCGAACTTGATGAAACTAGAATCAAGAGCGAACATGAAAGTATCTTAAATCAATATAGAAATGCTTTAGCTACCGAAAATCGTTTAATTGCCGAACGGGATAATTTAGAACAAATTGAATTTGCCGAGTTTTTAATGGAAGATATAAATATTCCCAAAGTGGCAAAAATAATTCATACGCAAGAAAATTTATTTAGGTCAAAAAAGGAAGTCTACAGGTCAGAAAAAAATGCTCTAAATCAGAGAATTGCCCAGCTGGAGAAAAAAATTGAAGGGCTAGAGGCTAAAAAAGTTGCCGCTAAAAAAACAGCGGAAGTATTACAAGATCGCCTAAAAGCCTTGAAAATTTTAATGCAAAAAGGTTTTGTACAAAAAGCAACTTTGCTGGAAATGGAAGCAAAAGAAGCTAATTCCAGAAGTGAAGTTGCCGGAATAGATACCGAGATTGCCGGCACAAGGCATGCTATTACCGAAAGTGAAATTAGTATCATAAATTTACAAAATAAATATACTGAAAAAACATTAACCGATCTTCGAGAAGCACAAGTACAGGTAGCACATCTTAGAGAAAAATTTACCTCCCTTACCGATTCGCTTAGTCGCATAATTATAAAATCACCGGTCGACGGGGTTATTAATGTCTTAAACTATCATACAATCGGTGGCTTTATCAGCCCGGGGCAACCTATTTTAGAGATTTCGCCGACTAATGATCCTTTAATAATAGAGGCGAAAGTGTCGCAAAAAAATATTGATGCCGTGCATGAAGGGCTAGTAGCTAAAATACGCTTCAGTGCGTTTAAATCAAGAACGACGCCATTATTTACCGGCAAAGTAGTGAAAATCTCACCCGATATTGTACAAGATCGGAATCAAAACCCCGCTCAACCTGATAATTATTATATAGCTCGCATTGAAATTGATATGGACGAGTTCAATAAAATTGCTAAATCTAGGAAATTAGAGCTGCATCCCGGCATGCAAGCCGAAGTACAAATCGTTACCGGCACCAGAACGCTTTTAAAATATCTCCTTGATCCTCTAACTGATACGGCATTTAAGGCTTTTAGAGAAAAGTGATAGGAATTAAAATGTGGATAAAAAAGATTATGCAAGTGTAGGCTGTCGCATCTTTTGGTATTGTTTTTGGCGTTGTTGCGTGGATCGAGTTTTTGATGTCATTCTAGCTAAAGGCGGGAATCCAGAAAAAACACTTAAAATAAACAAAATTATATAAAATTTTACTATATAATTCGCTTAAATATTCTCTGGATTCCCGCCTTCGCGGGAATGACATACAGCACTTTTTTTGATCCATGCAACAACGCTTTCAGTCGCTCGCCTTGACGTTTAGGGTATCCATGCAACAACGCCGAATTTCATCCCAAATCCTGCAAGTTATACAGTATAAATCACAACCCTAATTTTCGAGGCTTATAATATTTAACCCAAATATCTATTAATAGCTTGGTAATAATAATTGCCGAGAACATCGAAGAAATAATACCGATTGTTAGCGTAACCGCAAAGCCTTTTATTGCCCCGACACCAAAGATATAAAGTAAAAAGGCGACGATCAAGGTCGTAATATTAGAATCAAGAATAGTCGCAAAAGCAGATTCAAAACCTATTTTGATTGAATAAAGGTTTGAAGCTCCTTTGCGTAGCTCTTCTTTGATTCTTTCATAAATTAATACGTTAGCATCGACTGCCATGCCGATCGTTAATATTATGCCGGCAATCCCGGGTAACGTTAACGTTGCCTGAAAGAGGGACAATAATGCTAAAATATATAGCATTGCAATGCTTAAGGCAATATTAGCAAACAGCCCTAACACGCCGTATGACCAAATCATAAATATTACTACGGCAACAAAGCCGATAATCCCGGCTTTTTTACCGGCTTCGATAGAATCAGCACCGAGATTTGGACCGATACTTCTTTCTTCGATTATTTTTAGCGGGGCAGGGAGTGAGCCGGCTCTAAGTAATAAGGATAATTCATTTGCCGATTTGACGGTGAAATTACCGGAAATAATGCCGTTACCACCTAAGATTGGCTCATTTATTACCGGTGCACTAAGTAATTTATTATCCAGCACGATAGCCAAACGTTTACCGGCGTTATTTTTAGTTATTTCGCCAAATAATTTACTACCTAAATTATTAAAGGAAAAAGCCACCACCGGCTGTGAATTTTGATTAAAAGAGGCTGAAGCATTAGTCAGTTGATCACCGCCTAAAATAGCTTTTTTCTTGATAACTACATAATATTCTTGATGATTCTCGCTTTCTCCTTTCACTAAAATCGAGCCGCTAGGCACATGCCCCTTAACTGCTTCTTCTATATTTGCCGTTTCATCGACTAAATGAAAAGTTAGCTTTGCCGTTTTGCCTAAGATATTTTTTAAGTGTGTCGGGTCTTCCTCGCCCGGTACTTGCAATAATATATGTTTATCGCCTTGCCTATGCAAAGTAGGTTCTTTTGTACCGGTGCTATCAACCCGCATCCGAACAACCTCAATAGATTGATCGACTACTTCATTAAGAAGATGACCTAATTTTGTATCGCTATAGCTAAGCTTAAGTTTATTATCTTCATAGTTAACAGTAATTTCAGAATCAATTTTATTAACGATTTTTTTGACTAGCTTCAATTCTTCAGGATTACGTAATTCTAATTGCAGGGTATTTTGTCTAATTGTAAGATTTTTATAACCTATTTTATCTTCTCGAAAAGATTTTCGTAAAGTATCGGCTAAATTTTCCATTGAATCGTTTAAATAGCTATCAAAATCTACGTCTAGTAATAAATGTGCTCCGCCTCGCAGATCAAGCCCTAAATTCACCGTATTATGAGGTAAGAATTTAGAATTTACCGCTGTAAAATTAGGCAAAGCACATATAATAGCGATTATTGTACATATAATAGAAAGAAAAATTTTCCCTTTAGGAAGATTTTGCACTGATTACCTTCTTATCTTTTTTATTAATATCTTTCTTGTTGGTTTTAATTTCCTTCGGGCGACTGGTGATATCAACGATTGCACTTTTTAAGATTTTAATATGAACGTCTTTGGCTATTTCAACTTCAATTTTATTATCCGTATCGTTAACTTTACTGACCGTTCCGAAAATACCGCTATTTGTTAAAACTTCTTCGCCTTTTTTCACGTCGCCAACTAGCTTTTCTCTTTGACGGCGACGTTTTTCTTGCGGGCGAAGTAATAAGAAGTAAAATACTGCAAAAATTAATACCATCGGGATTAAACTAGTCAAACCCGAAAAAGGTTGCGACGGTTCTACAGGCACGACTTCCGTTTCCTGTATTTCTATTATATCGCTATTATTTGCTGTATTAGTTTCATTAGATGCCATATTTTCCTCTATATAACTTTAAATTTTAGTATGTTAAAAATAGCTTTAGAATCGTTTTTATGCAAGGGGAAATAGATTAAGATTTATTCATAAGAATATTATGTTCTTCGATATATTTTTTATCTACAAAATATTCGCTAACTAAATGACCTATAAAATGAAATATATAAGCTATAAATAAATATTTAATAAAAAGCTTTGAATATAAAATATCAATAAAAATTTTTATTTCGCATCCTATAGTATATTTTTTTAACTCTTCTTGCATTGAGATATTTATTTCAGGAAATGCACTTATAAAAGCATCTAAGAAGAAAAATAAAATAGGAATATATCCACTTATGTAAAATATACTAGGTTTATATTTTATCCACTTAATATTAATTGTTTGTAAATAATTTTTTATTGAAATATGTGCACATATTATTGGGAGAGAGAAAACTATAATAAAAGCTAGAAATATTGCCAATTCATAATTTTCAAATACTTTACTATCTATTCCCACATTTTTTATAAAAGCTAAAGTTAATATCCTAGTAACAAAATATATAATGAGATAAAAAACGATTATACGCAGAAAAGTTATATTGAGCTTATCACGTAAAAAAGTTATAGTTTTCAAATAATTTTTTGGATTTTTAAATTTTAAATATAACTTGAGATTAAAAAAAGTTGTGCGGAATGGTGATAAAAGTATACGTAAACATGTTAAATGAAAAAACATTTTAAACTTAGGAAAAGAATACTTTATAGATAATAAACCTTCTATACAATATAAAGCTAGTATGAAGCCAGAAAACCTTAGTAAGAACTTAGAATTAAATATCCTTTCTATATATTTAATATAAGCTTTATCAACTTCATAACAGTATTTAAACCAATTTTTGTCTATAAAAGGTTGAAACTGTTTTTTTAATTTTTTTCTATATGAACTTCGTTTATTCTTGTATTTCATAAGTAGATATATTTAAAAAAAATAGAAGAAAAGAAAAATTAGAGATTTTAAAGGTTAAGGCATTTAAGTTTATTAAAAGCTCAATATACGACGATATGGAGCGGGTGAAGGGATTCGAACCCTCGACTTCGACCTTGGCAAGGTAGTGCTCTACCCCTGAGCTACACCCGCTTAACTTAAATAATAAGCGAAACTTGAATATAAAAAACAACTAACTAAAAAGCAAGCATAAAATATGCAAAATAACGAATATATTTATTATTACCAAATATCCCTTGTTTGACTCTATTGCCTATGTTATAAAATATGGCTAAGAAGCCGTAGCTCAGTTGGATAGAGCGAGCGATTCCTAATCGCTAGGTCGGAGGTTCAAATCCTCTCGGTTTCACGCAATACCGATTCTTAATAAATTCCCAAATTTATGCTGATTATTGATAATCAAAAAATATTAGATGAGTTTTGCACTAGATTGTCTAATATCGATATAATAAGTATAGATACGGAATTCTCACGCCGTAATACTTATTATGCTAAGTTGAGTATTATTCAAGTTAAAGCCGGAAGTTATAGTGCTATGATCGACGGTTTAAGTAACCTAGACCTTGCCGCTTTTAATCAGATATTAATTAACGATAAAATCCTTAAATTATTTCATGCTCCTCGTGAAGATTTGGAGATTTTTTATTATTTATTCGGCGTGTTGCCTTGTAATATCTTTGATATTCAAATTGCCGCCGATATTTGCGGTTTCGGTAAGCAACTAAGCTATGATGATATTTGCTATAAAATTTATGATGTAAAAATCGATAAAACTTATCAAAAAGCCAATTGGTTAAAACGTCCGATAAAAGAAGAGATGTTAAATTATGCAATGCAGGACGTAGAATATTTAGAAGTAATTTATAAAAAACTATATAAGATAATTACCGAAAATAATTTAATAAAAGAATATAATACTCAATTGCAATATTTATTAAATATTAAAAACTATTTTGTTAAACCTGAAGATGCTTGGCGAAAGGTTAGATTTAGTAAAGAATCAAGCGAGCTTATTGCTAAAATGCAAATTTTAGCAAGCTATCGTGAAGAGCAAGTAAAACAAATAGATATCCCTCGCAAACATTTTATTTTAGATGAAGATTTAATAAAGTGTGTCAAGCACTGCCGGTAACGGAAGAAGATTTTAAAAAGCTAAAACTAAAAAGCCGATATTTACATAAACAACAATATAGTGAGCAAATAATAAATTTGTGCAAGAAAATTAGTTTAATGCAAGTTGCCGGTTAGAATTACTTTCAATGTCATTCCCGTGAAAACGGGAATCTAGAGAGTATTTAAGCGAATTATATAGTAAATTTTTATATAATTTTGCTTATTTTAAGTATTTTTTCTGGATTCCCGCCTACGCGGGAATGACATATAGCACAACAACACGGGTACAAGCCACGGCATGACACCGTACGCTTGGCAAAAATAATTATACAAGGTTTAAATAACAGTGCTTAAAGATTTTTTGCTAAACTACTGAATTTAGAATATTGACTATCATAATGAAGCTGCACATTGCCGACTCTGCCGTTACGATGTTTGGCTATTATAATATCGGCAATATTATAAACTTTATTAAGTTTCTCTTGCCATTCAAGGTGTTTTGTATCACCTACATCCGGTTCTTTTCTTGTTAAATAATATTCTTCACGGTAAATAAACATTACTATATCCGAATCCTGTTCAATCGTTCCCGATTCTCTAAGGTCTGATAACATCGGTCTTTTATCTTCTCTGAGTTCCACGGCTCTCGATAACTGAGATAAAGCAATAACCGGTATATTTAACTCTTTAGCTATAGCTTTTAAACCTTGGGTAATCTCTGAAATTTCGGCTACTCTATTTTCAGACTTACTGACTCCTCTAATTAATTGTAAGTAATCTATAAATAATATTCCGAGGTTATGTTTCCGCTTCATTTTCCTTGCACGTGTACGGATAGCAGAGATTGATAAAGCTGCACTATCATCGATAAAAAACGGTAATTCAGATAATTTTGCCGCCTCAGTGCGGAGATTATTATAATTCTCTTCGCTAAGATGTCCGGTACGCAGTGCAGAAGAATTAATTTCCGTATGCATTGACAGCAAACGTGTAGTAAGTTGTTCCGAAGACATTTCCAACGAGAAAAAACCTACGGACTGCATTTCTTCTTGTTGTCTGGTATTTTTTAACTGCATTGCTTTGCAGGCATTAATAGCAAGATTTACGGCAAATGCCGTTTTACCCATTGAAGGACGACCGGCAAGAATTATCAGATCTGAATTATGAAACCCTGATAATGTTTGATCTAAATCACTCAAACCGGTAGATATACCGATTACGTGATCGCCATTTTTCATAGCCCTGTTAATGCTGGCTAACGACTCAGAAATAGGCGTACCTATTTTTATAAAGCTTTTTTCATTTATTCCTTCACTGGCTAAATTATAAAGCTTGACTTCTGCATGTTCAATTTGCTGTGGTGCATCTAAATCTAAAGAAGCATTATAAGCGTTATTTACTACTTCTTCACCGATTTGGATTAAGTTACGCCTTAACGCCAAATCATATATTATTTTGCCGTAATCCAGAGGATTTATTACCATCATCGCAAGGGTTACTAGCTTGGTAAGATATTCGGCTCCTTCTATTTCTTGAAATAAAACATCTTGGTGTAGCATGCTACGCAGAGTTATAGGAGTGGCTATTAAGCCTTTCTCGGTAATTACTTCTATTGCATTATAGATTTTTTGATGAATAGGTTCTAAGAAATGTTCGACCCGCAAAAATTCCGATACGGAATTTAAAGAATTGTGATTAGTTAAAATTGCTCCGAGTAGCATTTGTTCGGCTTGCACGTTTGACGGTAAAGTTCTAGCTACAGGTAGGAGCTTATCTTCAGTGCTGTTAAAAAGATTTACTGTTTTCGAGTTTGCTTCAGGATTAATTTTATTGCGTGCCATTTTATATTTTTTTACTTTCAAAATTAGCTTTTGTTATCTTCTAAGGCAAGTTGTCAAATTATATTTCTCATATTGCGGGCGTTGTTGTGTGGTTCTAAAAAAGTGCTATATGTCATTCCCGCGAAGGCGGGAATCCAGAAAAAACACTTAAAATAGGCAAAATTATATAAAAATTTACTATATAATTCGTTTAAATATTCTCTAGATTCCCGCCTTCGCGGGAATGACATCAAAAATTCGAGCCATGCAACAACGCCAATGCCATGCAAGAATGACATCCTCAGGCATTATCCCTTAAGTTTATATCTATTGCCGGTATAACAATAACATTACCTATTTAAAAATTTTTCTGCTTCAAGGGCAGCCATACAGCCTGTTCCTGCAGCAGTAACGGCTTGCCGAAAAATTTTATCTTGCACGTCGCCGGCAGCAAAGACTCCTTCTATGCTAGTCTTAGTTGAGTTCGGTTTAGTGATGATATAGCCGTCACTATCCATGGCAATTTGTCCTTTGAATAAATTAGTATTCGGTTGGTGACCGATAGCTATAAATACGCCGCTACAATTAATTAAGCTTACTTCTTTAGTGTGAACATTTTGAATTTTTACGCCAGTGACTGAAGTAGGATTTTCACTGCCGATTATTTCATGGGCGACGTGATCCCAAATTACCGATATTTTGGGATTTTTAAATAACCTTTCCTGTAATATTTTTTCGGCTCTAAAACTATTGCGGCGATGTATTACCGTAACTTTACTTGCATGATTAGTTAAATATAATGCTTCTTCAACGGCACTATTGCCTCCGCCGACCACTATTACTTCCTGTTTCTTGAAAAAAAATCCGTCACAAGTAGCACAAGCCGATACGCCAAATCCTTGAAATTTTTTCTCCGAAGGAATATTAAGCCACCTTGCTTCCGCACCGGTACAAATAATTATACTATCCGCTTCATATTCCGTACCTGAACCGGTAAAAATCGAAAAAGGGTTTTTCGATAAATCAACTTTTTCAACGTAATCGGTTATAATCTCAGTGCCGACATTTTTTGCCTGCAGCGTCATTTGTTCCATAAGCCACGGTCCTTGCACACTTTCTGCAAAGCCCGGGTAATTTTCAACATCGGTAGTAATAGTAAGCTGCCCGCCCGGTTGGTTGCCGTGAATTAATATCGGTTTTAAGGCTGCTCTTGCCGTATAAATTGCACTACTCAGCCCCGCAGGTCCTGAACCTATTATTAATACTTTTGTTGTAATTTTCATAATATGTATTTATTATTTTGTTTTTTCTATGTCATTCCTAGCTCAAAGCGGGAATCCAGAAAAATACTTTCTGAATTCATTTTAGCATGACAAAAAAAGGGCTGGATTCCCGCTTTCGCGGGAATGACATAAAGAGCCTTTTAATCTTCTGCACGAAAACGATTATATGGCGTGACATTACCTATTAAATTTTCTCCAACCACGATTTTATATAATTAATTTGATCAAGATTCGTTAAAGATGGAGTATGACCGGCATAGCTTACTTCATAAAGGTCAAAGTTTTTTGTTTTTTGCATCTCTTCAATAGTAGATTTTGTTAAAATATCAGATTTTACTCCATGAATCACTAATAATTTACATACTATTCTTTTCCATATCGTCCACATATTTACATCTTTCGGGGTAGTATTATCAATTGACATGCCGTGAACTATGCCGGGGTCATAATTCATTTTATATTTTCCGCCGAGAGTAGGGATAACACTATATTTAGTTAGATAATTCCAATCTTCTTCGTTATTAATGCCGATTTGAGAATAAATAACCTTTAAATGTTGTTTTGCACTATCTAAATCATCGAAAATAACAGTTTTTTTAGCATATTTGCCAATTTTAACCAAAGGAGCTGAAGAAATAAACGGACCGATATCGTTTAGTATCATAGCTTTAAAAATATTTTTATATTTGCTTGCAAGTACCATACCGATTATGCCGCCCATTGAGCTACCGAGCCAAATCGGCTTTTTGATGTTTAACTTTTTAAAAAAAAGCAACGTATCTTTAACATAGACATGATAATTATAATGTTTATTCATTTCAAAATTTTCGCTCTCACCTCGTCCCGGATAATTTAAAGAAATTACTCTAAAATTATTACTTAACCCTTCGGCAATTTTATCGAAATCATGAGCGTTTCTAGTTAACCCGTGTGCACATACTATTACGTTAGGGTTTTCATGGTTACCGAATTCAAGATAAGAAATTTTATGAGAAGGGACATATTGAGCAGAAAACCAATTAATATAAGAGTTAATTTTAATTGCATGTATTTGCATTCGTGCTACCGATATTACTATAGTTTAAAAGGTTAATTTAAATTATTTAAAAATATACTTACCATAGTCGGCATATATATTACTACAAAAAGTAGAGATAAAAAAACTGTAGCGGCAACTTTCTCGGGATAAAATTTTTGTAAATTAGCTATAACTATAGTATTTGCAGCAAGCGGTGCCGTAGAAAGCAGCTTTAAAGCATTATAATGATCATTATTATACCATTTGGTAACAAAATGATCAAACAAAATAAAAATTCCTACCCCGATGGGATAAAACAAAAATTTTGCCGTAAAAGTAGCTAGAGTAAATTTTATATCGATCTCAAATTTTTGCATGCTTGAGAGAGCAAGACCGACCATAACCATACCGAGTATAGAAAAAGCTCCTCTCATATTATACAAAAAATCATCTAAAAAATCCGGTAAAGTAAGACCGCAAAAACTAAATAAACATCCTAATAAAAAAGCGTTTAAAATAGGAAGTTTTATTACTTTTAAAATACTATCCGTAGTGTTGGCAAAGCTTCGCATGCAAATATAAAACCCAACTGAAGATTCATAAATATTTACGCCTATTACCGCCATCATATAAATACCTAAAGTGTAATCGTCAAAGAGAGCAGCGGCTATAGGCAACATAAAATAACCGCCATTTGCCGTGCCTGCCGATAATGCTATAATGTTACGGGTATGATCTTGCCAGAATTTACCGAAGAAATAATAAGAAAATAATGATAGCAAAGTAGCAATGACAAACGTTACGACCGTAACGCTTAGAGCAGAAAGTGTAAGGGTAGTACTAGCAGGAATAGTAAAAAATACTATAGGTGAGATAAAATAGAATAATAAAGAAGAAATACTATCCTTCTCGACATTTGAGTATTTACCTGCCAAAAAACCTATCACCACGCTTAGTAATACGGAGATGGTTTTAAAGAAAACTATACTAAAGATTATCATGAAAAAAGCCGAAAATAACTATCAAATGGTCTATAACCGTCAGAGAACCGGCGTTGTTGCATGGCTCGAAATGTTGCAAAGCGTACGATGTCATTCTAGTTCCTTGATCACGGCATCCAGTCTTTTTATTAAGGTTTTTTCTGGATACCGTGAGAGGGGCCACGGTATGACACGATACTTGTAATAACCATAATACGGTAAATTATGAGTCATGCAACAACGCCCAGAGAACCTACTGAATCTTAATAAAAATAGCAAATAATTTTTACTTTAAATATCCGTTATATGGGAATTATAGTTAATTCAACCCGATTTGCATACAAAATGTGCTTTATATTGGTATAATAATATTTTAAAATTTTATTTTTTCATTAATATAATTACACCTATAAATTTTTTAAGCAATTTTTAATTGAAAATTAATAATATATATGTTATTTAAAGTGCATAAAATAAACATATTATCCACATGTTTTTAAAATTTGTATTTTTTTTATTTGTTACATTTTTTTATATAAATTCTTATGCAATGCCTGTTCCTATCAGTCTTGAATTAAATAAAGCAACGGTAGATGACATAATAAAAAAATACAAAATTACTAAAAAAGAACCCAATTATTGGCAAGGATATAATTATTTTATAGATATCAAAGACGTTAATTTAGAAAAAATATCACGGGCTTTAGTAATATGTAACGATTTTAATATCGTAGAAGCCGTAATTTTAACAATCGATAAAAATAAATTTGAAGAATTTTATACCGCTTTAACAAGTAAATATATGTTAGTAAAACAAGACATAAAACCGGAAGGAAATAAAAGTGCTACTTTTATTAATGATGGTTGTTCAATAATACTTGAAGCTCCGGAGTTTAGCGTTGATATGGAACTTACATATGTAACGGATAATTTTTATAAGAAATTTTTAGAAAAATTGGAGCAAGAGGAAAAATTGCAGCAAGAGCAGATAAAGAATTTGTTGTGAAAAAGGTTAAAAGCGTTATGTTGTGACTTGATCAGCAATTGTTGCATGGCTCGAAAAACGCCTAAATCCGTCATTGCGAACGACTGAAAAGGCGTTGTTGCGTGGCTCAAAAAAAGTGCTCTATGTCATTCCTGCGAAAGCAGGAATCCAGAAAATATTTAAGCGAATTATATAATAAATTTTTATATGATTTTGTTTATTTTAAGTGTTTTTTCTAGATTCCCGCTTTCGCGGGAATGACATACTTCTGCTTTTATCAAGCCATGCAACGACACCGATTCGCAGGAATGACATCAAAAATTCGAGCCATGTAACGATGCTTTAACCACGTATAACTTTTTTCTTCCCTAATTTCTTAGCTTTAATTTTATTATTAGAAGCAAGCTTAATAGAAGGCTTAGATGGAGCGACATTAAAATGTCGGTCTAATAATCCGATCATTTGTTTATCTCGAGAAATTGCTGTTTTGCCGCCGGTAACTACGGCAATTAGAGATTTACCGTTTCTAGAGGCAGTAGTTACTAAATTAAAACCGGCAGGAGTATGATAACCGGTTTTTAACCCGTTAGCACCCGCATAATTTTTAGTGACTCTATTGTGACCGTGTACAATATTACCCCTAAAAACAAAACTGGTTTTTGAAAATAAAGGATAGAATGAAGGATAATTTTTTTGTAATGCCAATGCTAATTTAACAATATCTCTTGCCGTAGTTTTTTGCAAAGGATCATGCCAACCCGAAGCATTTTTAAAGTAAGTATCTTTCATGCCTAGTTGATATGCACGAACATTCATTAGATGAGCAAAATCTTTTTCTGAACCCTTCATATTCTCCGCTACCGTTACTGCAACATCATTAGAAGATTGCACGACTAAAGCTATAATTGCTTCTTTTACGGTAATAGTCTCACCGGCTTTTAAACCAAGTTTACACGGGGGCATTTTTGCTGCTTTTTCCGATACGACTAATTTTTTATTTAAAGATAATTTGCCGTTTTCGATTGCTTCAAACATTAAGTACAAAGTCATAAGCTTTGTTAGAGAAGCGGGATAAATTCTGATTTGAGCATTTTGAGCATGTAAAACCTTGCCGGTTTTTGCGTCAACTACTAAGCTAGTTTGAATAGGGGGTTTCGGCGAAACTTTGATAGCTTTTTTTGCTTCGCTTATCGGTGCAATAAAAGCTACGATAAAAACAATAAAAGGTAATAAAGATTTTTTTACCATAGGATTTTTTTGTGAATGTTAATTTTTGCAAAGCAACCCGGTGTTATGCCGTGGCTTGTACCTGTGCTGTTGCCTGGCTCGAATTTTTGCAAAGTGTACGGTGTCATGCCGTGACTTGATCACGGCATCCAGTCTTTTTATCAAGGTTTTTTCTGGATACCGTGGTCAAGCCACGGTATGACATTGAAGCCATTTTTCGATCCATACAACAACGCTCGCCTTTAGCTAGAATGACATCGAAAATTCAAATCTAGACCTTAATACTCGAAGCTATACTTTTCTATTAAGATAAACTAATATAGCAAGTCCAGGCAAGGCTAAAATTATAGTTAATACAAAAAAACCGTCCCATCCGAGTATATTTACTAATTTGCCGGCATAAATAGTGACCGTATTGTTACATAAAGAGGCGGCACTACTAAGTAATGCATATTGTGTGGCAGAATATTTTTTATTACATAAATTGCCGATATAGCCGACTAATGCAGTAGCTCCCATAGCACAAGCGAAATTTTCTACAGAAATAGCAACTAGCAATGCTTCAAAAGACGGCGTTTGGTGATTAAGCCAGATAAATGCAAAATGTGTAAGGCTTTGGGCTATGCCGGTAATAATTAACCCTTTGAAATTTCCAAGGCGATACATTACAATCCCGCCGGCAAAACCGCCGATTAGCGTTGCAAGCAGTCCGTAAAATTTAACAATTACGGCTATTTGTCCTTTTGTATAGCCTAGTTCTATGTAAAAGGGCGAGGCAACAGCACCAAGCATCGCATCGCCTAGTTTAAAGAATATTACCGCTAAGAGGATAATTACCGCAAATTTTCGAGTAAAAAATTCTTTAAAAGGATTAATTACTGCGTGTACCCAGGACACAAAGGAAATAATGTTAATTGTTTCTCGTATTAGTTCTTTTTCTCTAACGGTTATAATAAAAATCGTTGCAATAGCAAAGATTACGCCCATCCCAAGGAATGTTGCTTGCCAATCATCACCGGTTATTTCTGCAAAATATAAAGCACCGGCACCGGTAATAAGCATACCGATTCGGTAACCGAGTACGGCAGTTGCACTCGCTAAACTTTGTGTTTCTTGGTCAAACTTGTCAATACGAAGAGCATCAACGGCAATATCAAATGTGGCAGATAAAAATCCTAATGCTATCGTTAAAAAATATAGTAAAGTTAAAGAAGCCGCCGGCTTAACGTTACTCATAGTAATTAACACTAGGGCGATTAGGCTACTGCATAATATAAGCCAGCCTTTTCTGTGACCGAATTTACTTAACAAAGGCACTTTAAAACTATCAATTAAAGGCGACCAAAATACTTTTAAAGAATATGATAATCTGGCAACTGCAAAAGTAGTGATAACGGCAATGTCAATTCCTGACTCTTTAAGCCATACTCCCAGCGTAGAAAAAATTATAGCAAGAGGCATGCCGCTAATTACCCCTAAAATTAATATTTCAAATAATCGATAATCTTTAAAAATTTTCTTTAGAAGCATAAAATTTAGTTAAGTAACTTATTAAAGAATTCTTTATATAATTAAATATCTAAAGGTGCAATATTTTTTATTGTATACGGTAAAAATTAGCATATACTATAATATATATACGTTATAGGGGGCTTATGAATAAAGTAAAAGTTTTTATGCATGGTCACAGTCAAGCTGTACGATTGCCAAAAAAATTTAGATTTAAAACTAAGGAAGTAAGTATTATACAATTAGGTAATGGTTTGATTCTACAACCTATGCCTAAAACCTGGAAAGAAGTATTTCAGGAGCTTGCTTCAATTCCAACTGATGATATTTTAATTGGTAGAGAAGATTTACCTCCTCAAGAAAGGAAGTATTTTGAATGATTTACATGCTTGATACCAATATTTGCGTTTATGCAATTAATCAACAACCGGAATTTTATTATAAAAAATTAGAATTATTAGAGAAAGATAATATTATAGCTATATCTTCGATAGTATTAGCGGAGCTTCAATATGGTGTTGCTAATAGTAAGAGGAAAGAACAAAATCAAATCAAGTTAAATATATTTTTAAGTAAATTAGAAGTAATAGATTTTTCTGCCAAATGTGCTTTTTATTATGGAGAGTTACGGGCAGAACTTAAGAAAAAAGGCATTATAATAGGTAATAACGATCTACTAATAGCAAGTCATGCCTTATGCGAACAAGCAATTTTAATAACAAATAATATATCAGAATTTAAGCGTGTAAAAGGCTTAGCTTTAGAAGATTGGTCAATAATTTAACCTATCGTTTCTAATATCATTAAAATTAATTATCCCTCACCACTTAGTGCTACCTTTTTTTCATGTATATTATCTATTAGTTAATTTACAACTAAAGGTAATATATGAAGAAGATAATATATAGCAATCAAACTTTCCAAAATATGATAATAAAGTCGGCTACCGATAATGAGGTGGTCATTGTCGGTTATGCAAGCGTTTATAATCTTGCGGATCATCATAATGATTTAATCGTTAAGGGAGCTTTTGCTTCAGCACATCATAGTAATATTAGATTTCTTTGGCAGCATGACAGCAAAAAACCGATAGGAGTTATTACGCATCTATCGGAGGACGATTACAGTCTAAAAATGGAAGCCGTAATTAATAATAAAGTTAAAGCGGGTAGTGAAGCAATAGAGTTAATAAAGCAAGGAGCAATAGACGGCTTATCTATTGGGTTTTACGTAAAAATGTCAAATTATAACGAAGTAAAGCAACGGGTCATTACTGAAGCTGAGCTTGTTGAGGTAAGTATAGTAACTTTTCCGGCTAACCGTAATGCTAAAATTTTATATATCACTAAACAAGAGGATAATATGGAGCAAAATATAGTAACCAAAGATGTAATAACCGATCAAATTAACGCCGAGAAAATTAATGAATTACAAGAAAAGATGCATAACATACAAAATTTTCTAGCAAGACCGCACAGTGCAAATATAGAGGATAGTGAGTATAAAACTGCCTTTATTGAATATATTCGCAAGGGAGAGGAAAATGCATTTATTCGTAAATCATCTTTAAATAGTAGTAGTGAAGAAGGCGGCGTATTGATATTGCAAACCTTATATAATAGCATTATTAGCGAGATTAACGCCCGTTGTCCAATGAGGCAAATAGCTTCAATTGAAACGATTTCTACCAATGCCCTTGATGTGATAAGCGAAAACGGTAAGTTTAGCAGTGGGTGGGTTGGAGAAGTTGATTTGAGAGAGGAAACGCCGGCAGCAAAGTTAAAACAACAAAGGATTTTTGTGCATGAGCTTTATGCACAGCCGAAAGCAAGCCAAGCATTACTTGACGATGCAACGATTAAGGTGGAAAATTGGTTAACGGAGCGTCTGCGAGATAATTTTGTTAGAATGGAGAATGATGCGTTTATTAACGGTGATGGAGTAAAAAAACCTAGAGGTATATTATCACCCGATCATGGTAAAATAGAGAAATTTAAAATGGGTAATAAAATCGAGCCGGAAAAATTATTAGATTTTATTAATTCTCTCAAAGAAGAATATTTAGCCAATGCAACGCTGTTAATGAATCGTGTTACCTTATCGGAAATACAAAAACTAAAAGACAAAAACTAAAAGACAAAAACGGACATTTTATTTGGCAGCAATCACTTTCCGATTCGTTTAAACAAACTATTTTCGGAGTACCGGTTATTTGTTGTTCGGATATGAAGCCGATAGGTAAAGATATTTGTGCTATTGCGATAGGGGATTTTAAAGCAGCCTATAAAATAGTTGATCGTAGCGGCATTAATATTATGCGTGATCCTTATACCGAAAAGCCTTTTGTTAAATTCTATGCAGTAAAAAGGGTAGGGGGCTGTAAAGGTTACGTAATTCGTTGACAGTTTTGTAAGAAAGCAAGAGGAGTTTTAGAGCTGCCAAAGATTGATGAGTTCTGATTTCATTATAATAAATTAAATACTCAAATAATCTATCTTTAAGCTCCTCTATATCCGAGTCAATCATAAATTTTGTGTAAGTATCTAAAATTCATTTTCTAATAATTCATATTTAAAATCTCCGCAAAGTATCTCAAATTGATTTAAAGCAAGGGACCATTCTCTAATGGGCATGGTCCATTTTTTTGCAGCATTTTTTAGGGCCAGAAAGACGATTTTTGTAATAGATTTATCATCTGGAAAAACTCCCTTATTTTTGATAATTTTACGGATTTGACGATTTACCGATTCAATCGTATTAGTAGTATAGATGACCCTTCTAATTTCTTCCGGAAAGGCAAAAAAAGGCACTATTCCAGTCCAATTACGTTTCCATATATCAGAAATAACCGGATATTTGCTATCCCATTTTTTAGCAAACTCTTCTAATGCTAAATTTGCCATGCTCTCATTATTTGCTGTATAGATTTGTTTTAAGTCAGACGTTACTTCTTTAAGATCTTTATAAGAAACATATTTTACAGAATTACGAACCATATGCACGATACAAAGCTGTACATAGTATTTGGAAATATACTGTTTATGGCATCTCTAAAGCCTTTAAGCCCATCAATACATGCTACATAAATTTGTTCTATACCTCGATTTTTTAGCTCGGTTACAACTTGCATCCAAAATTTTGCACCTTCATTTTTGCTAATCCAAATACCAAGCAACTCTTTCTTACCTTCTGTATTAACTGCAATAGCAAGGTAAACAGCTTTATTTATAACCATATTATTATCTCTTGCTTTTACCATTATACAGTCTAAATAAACAATCGGATATATCCTATCTAATGCTCGAGCTTGCCATCTTATTACATCTTCCATTACTCCATCGGTAATAGTAGAGATGAGCTCCTTAGAAACTTCAGTGTGGTAGATTTCTTCTAAATGTGCTTGTATCTCACTCATGGTCATACCTCGAGCGTAGAGAGAAATAACCGTATCATCAAATCCGGAAAACCTTCTAACTCCTTTAGGGATTAGTTGCGGTTCAAACTCACTATCTCTATCACGTGGTACATCAATTACTATTTTTTGACCGCTCTCGTCTATTATTGTTTTTTCTGTTGTACCATTCCTACGATTGCTATCTATCTTCGCTACTTTACTATGCCTAGAATATCCTAATTCATGATTTAGTTCACTTTCCAATATTCTTTCTACTAGACGCTTCTTTAGTTGCTGAAACAGTCCATCTTTACCAAATAGCTCAGAAGGATTAGCTTGCGATAATAGCTCTTCTACTAGTTCATTATTTATATTTGTTTTTGCTGTCTCTTGTTCTAATTTTTTAGCCATAATTTCCTTTGGTTAAGTTGTTATTTTTTACAGTAATTCTTTATCTGCTTTTTTTCAACTTACACAAATTATATGACTGACTCATTTACAAGGATAAAGATAGGGTGTCAAGTCTAATGGTTTATATTTTACAAATCCTCCAAGCTCCATCTAGCTCTGGGGCAGAAATTTATCGGACTAAATAAATTATTATTAAAACGCTCAAGTCCGGCATAAGCAATCATCGCTGCATTATCAGTGCATAACCGAGTAGGCGGAGCTATAAGCTCATAGCCGTGCTTTGCTAATTGCTCGGTCAGTAATTGGCGTAAATATTCATTGGCAGCAACGCCGCCGGCAATTACAACAGTTTTTTGAGAAAAGGATTTTTCAGTTTGCTCGTGTGTACTCAAAGCAGAAGAGTACGCCTTAATAGCTTCTAAAGTCTTTATAGTAAGAATCTCTCCGATCGTATATTGAAAGCCGGCGGCTATATCGTTAATCTCTACCTCTCCTATAGTTTCAAGTTTTATTATCAATGTACGCACGGCGGTTTTAAGACCGGAAAAAGACATATTACAATCACCGCTATTAATAATCGGTTTCGGTAAAATATATTTGTAAGGATCGCCGAGTTTGGCTCTTTTCTCTATTTCCGGTCCTCCGGGAAACGGAAGTCTTAGCATCTTAGCAACCTTGTCAAACGCTTCACCTACTGCATCATCGATAGTTTGCCCTAGAATTTTATATTTACCTAAAGCCATAACAGCTACAAATTGACAATGTCCTCCTGAAACTAATAACAGTAAATAAGGGTATTGAATATTGTGAGTTAGCCGAGCGGTTAAAGCGTGACCTTCTAAATGATTAATTGCGATAAAAGGTTTTTTTAAAACGCTAGCAAGGGTTTTGCCAAACATTGATCCGACTATAACACCGCCTATTAATCCGGGACCGGAAGTTGCAGCAATGGCGTTAAGTTCTGCTAATGTAAGTTTACTCTCGTCTAATACCTGCCTCATTGCTTTCTCTAAGTTAGCCAAATGCGACCTTGCAGCGATTTCCGGTACTACACCTTGAAAAGCTTCATGCTCTTTATTCTGCGAGATGACTATATTAGCAAGAATTTTATGATCGGAAGTAACTATTGCTACTGCCGTATCATCGCAACTTGATTCAATGCCTAATATTTTTGTTGAATTATTCAAAGAATTTCCTGTTTGATTATTTTGAACAGTAGAGTATTCCTGCTTTCGATGTCATTCCTGTGAAAACACGGCGTTGTTGCGTGGCTCGAATTTTTGATGTCATTCCCGCGAAAGCGGGAATCCAGAGAATATTTAAGCGGATTATATAGTAAAATTTTATATAATTTTGCTTATTTTAAGTGTTTTTTCTGGATTCCTGCTTTCGCAGGAATGACATATAGCACTTTTTTAGAGCCATGCAACAACGCTGGCTCGACCACACGGTATGACAGCGAAACTTACACTCCAAACGAATTACCG
Source organism: Rickettsia endosymbiont of Polydrusus tereticollis (assembly GCF_964026385.1). NCBI lineage: Bacteria > Pseudomonadati > Pseudomonadota > Alphaproteobacteria > Rickettsiales > Rickettsiaceae > Rickettsia > Rickettsia endosymbiont of Polydrusus tereticollis. The sequence continues at coordinate 489,730 of NZ_OZ032142.1, forward strand.
CAACCGCATTTTGTTTTAGCCTGCGGGTTGCTAACTTTAAAATATGAACTGCCTAGTTCTTCTATAAAGTCTAAAACACATTCTGCTATGAATTTTTTAGAGATTGGGTCGATAACGACTATAGCATTGTTTTTAGTAGCAATATAATCGTCATCCTCAATAGTGTCTTTTGCTACAAGTTCGTAATTATACATAAGTCCCGAACAGCCGCCGCTATCAACCGAAACTCGGAGAGCTAAATTTTCGTTTTGCTCGAGCTTAATTAATTCGTGAACTCGATTAAAAGCGTTATCGGTGATTATTATCGACACTAAAATACCCTTGTAAATATCTTCTTAATTATATAGTATATGCATGTTAGTTCTATGTCATTCCCGCGAAGGCGGGAATCCAGGGAATAATAGTCATCCTGAATTTATTTCAGTATCTAATTGTAAAGAGATGCTGAACCAAGTTCAGCATGACAAAAGCAAAGTCTGGATTCCCGCCTTTAGCTAGAATGACATAGAGTGTGCTTTAACTTGTTCAGGCAATAATGCTTATGCAAGTGACATCAATTACTATACTATATATTTAATATTTTTTCAAGGTGGAGTGCAAAATGCTTGCTTTATATGCTTGTGATCCGGCGGAGAGTAAAGGCAGGTTATACCCTGAATCTCCGACCTCCTATAGGAATGAGTTTGAGCGTGATCGTGATCGCATCATTCATACTAATGCTTTCAGGCGTTTACAATATAAAACGCAAGTTTTTATAAATCATGAAGGAGATCATTATAGGAATAGGCTAACTCATTCTTTAGAGGTTTCAACAGTTGCAAGATCCATAGCGAACACTCTAAATTTATCAAGCGATCTAGCGGAGGCTATAGCACTTGCTCACGACCTTGGACATACGCCTTTCGGTCATGCGGGAGAAATTGCTTTGAACGAATGTATGAAGGAATATGGCAATTTTTCCCATAATGCACAATCTCTAAAAATTTTAACTGTGTTAGAAAAAAGATATGCTGCTTACCAGGGCGTAAATCTAACCTGGGAAGTTTTAGAAGGGATTGTTAAGCATAACGGTCCTTTAACGGAAAATATAAATGAATATATAGCGGAATATAATAAAGAAAATGATTTAGGTCTTGGAACTTATGCCACTGCGGAAGCACAAATAGCTTCCCTTGCTGATGATATTAGTTATATCTCTCACGATTTGGAAGATAGTATCGGTGCAAAAATTATTGATTTTAATCATTTAGCGGAAATCAAATATATCGATCAACATATTTTTGAGCTTAAGGCTAAATTTAAAGATATAAATTCTTCTTGTTTAATCTATGAAATAGTCCGTAGACTGATGAATGAATTAATTACCGATTTATTAGGACAAACAAAAGATAATTTAAATAAAGAGCAAATCAAAAGCGTTGATGAAATACGTAACTTAAATTATCAAATAGTTGATTTTACCGATAATGCCAAAGAGCGTATTAATGAAATCAAACAATTTTTATTTCAAAAAGTTTATAGAAATAATAGGATTACGGCGATTAGCCGTAAATGTCATAAAATCGTGCAAGGCTTGTTTAAGGTGTATATGGATGATATTAATTTATTGCCTTTTAGTTGGAAAGAATTAATAAAATCAGAAGATACTAAACTTAAAGCCAGAATAGTTGCGGATTATATAGCCGGTATGACTGATCGTTTTGCTATCCAAGAGTATAACGAGCTTTGCTTAGTAAATTTTAACAATATTTGACTTGATACCAATTTTTATGAATATATTTAACCAATTAAAACACGACGTAATTACTGTAGGCAAACAGATATATAGCAATCACGATATAGCAAAAATTGCTAATATTGAGATTCCTAAGGATAATTTTAACGGTGATTTATCAAGTAATATAGCGATGATTATTGCGGCTAATGAAAATATTTCTCCTCGTGAAGTAGCGATAAAATTTAAAGAAATTCTTATATTGCTGCCTTATATCGCTAGTATAGAAATAGCTGGTCCGGGTTTTATTAACTTTACTATTAAAGCCGAAAATTGGCATAGTGCTATTAAAGATATTTTGCAAAATGAAGAAAAATTTTTTGCAATTGATATTGCCGAAAACAAAAATATCAATATTGAATATGTTTCGGCAAATCCTACCGGTCCTATGCATATAGGTCATGCAAGGGGTGCGGTATACGGTGATGCACTTGCCGGAATTTTACAAAAAGTCGGATATAATGTTACAAAAGAATATTATGTTAATGATGCCGGATCGCAAATAGATGACTTAGTTAATGCGGTAATGTTGCGTTATCAAGAAGCTTTAGGCGAAAAAATCCAAATACCTGAAGGATTATATCCGGGAGAGTATTTAATTCCCGTCGGCCAAAAGCTGGCAAAGCAATATGGTGATAAATTACTTACAATGGATGAGACGCAAAAATTTAAGCTAGTTAAAAATTTTGCCGTGCAAGAAATGTTGTTGTTAAATAAGGAAGATTTAAAAGAGCTGGGTATTAAACATGACGTATTTTTTTCGGAACAATTATTACATGATAACGGTAAAATAAGCGAGACCGTTAAGTTGTTAACCGATATGGGGTTAATTTATGAAGGAGAATTGCCGGCTCCTAAAGGCAAAATTCATGAAGAATGGGAAAATAGGACGCAAAAATTATTTAAATCTACTGAGTTCGGTGATAATCAAGATCGACCTATTGAAAAAGCTGACGGTACTTGGTCATATTTTGCTGCCGACCTTGCTTATGCTAAGGATAAAATAGATCGAGGCGCTAACCATTTGATTTATGTCCTTGGTGCTGATCATAGCGGTTATGTTAAAAGGATTGAGGCCGTAGTAAAAGCTTTAGGGGGCAATAAAGTTAAAGTTGACGTAAAAATCTGTCAGCTAGTGAATTTTGTTGAAAATAACATGCCGATAAAAATGTCAAAACGTTTGGGTAACTTTACCAGTGTTAGAGACGTGAATAGAGCAGTAGGAAAAGATATAATAAGATTCATGATGCTAACCCGTAGAAATGACGCCACCCTTGATTTTGATCTGGTAAAAGTCAAGGAGCAATCAAAGGAAAATCCTATATTTTACGTACAATATGCTCATGTGCGAACGATTTCGATATTGTCAAAAGCTAAAGAAATAATGCCGGAAGCATATGATAATTTTAAAGCTAATGAGTATGATTTATCGTTGCTTTCTTCAGAAGAGGAAATAGAAATAATTAAGCTTCTAGCAATGTGGTCGAAGACGCTCGAAAGTGCCGCAAAATATTTTGAGCCGCATCGTATAGCGTTCTATTTAATAAATTTGGCTTCTAGATTTCATACTTTGTGGAACTTTGGTAAAGAAAATAATGATTATAGATTTGTAATTGAAAATAATAAAGAGTTAACTAGTGCACGGCTGGCTCTAGCTAAATCTATTCAAAAAATTATAGCTAGCGGTTTAGAAGTTATAGGGGTAGAGCCTGTGGATAGGATGTAGCTGTCATACCGTGGCTTGACCCTGTTGTTTTACGAACGTTTAAATTAAAGAGGTAAAATTCTGTCATTCCGTGGCTCCGACAACGTTGTTGCATGGATCGAAAGAAAGTGCTATATGTCATTCCCGCGAAGGCGGGAATCCAGAAAAAATATTTTTAAGTCATCCTGAATTTATTTCAGGATCTACTAAAAAGATGCTGAAACGAGTTCAGCTTGACAAAAAAGTCTGGATTCCCGCCTTCGCGGGAATGACATCAAAAATTTGATCTATGCAACGTTGGTCAAGCCACGGTATGACACCATACTTGTAATAACCATAATACGGTAAAATCGAGCCATGCAACAATGCTACTGCCAAAGGATATACACCACTGCAAGCAATACCTAAATAAAAACCCTTCAAATCATGACTAACAATAGATTATTTAAAATTTTTATTATAATTATAATATTGTTAACTGCCGGCTATTTTTTCTATCATTACCATTATAACAATAAGCCGGTAATTACTATTTACCCCGATGATTATCCTGCAAAAATTAAACCACAAGAAATAGAAAACACAAAACCCTTTAAAATCGGCGGTTCTATATACGAAAATCTTGCTTCTCAAAAAACTTTAATAAAAGATGCTAAGCTTCTACCGGAACCGGAAAAACCTATTAATATAGATTCTCGTCGGCGAACTGATGAGAAAATAGAAGATTTGCTAACTGATTTTTCTACTAGCGTAGATCAATTTGATAAAATTTCTGATTTAATACCGCTAAATGATATGCCCGGTGATATTGCCGATTCGCCTAAAATAGAAGAAAATACAACCGGTTTAAATATAATAAAAATTAATCGAGAAAATGCAAAAATCAAGCAGCCGCAAGATTACAATAAGATAGAAGGTTATAAAATCCAACTTGCTTCGGTAAAATCTGAAGCTGAAGCAGTTGAGGAAGGAGAGAGAATCAAAAAGAAATTTATAAAAATTCTTAAAAACGCTAATATTACGACTAAAAAAGTTAAATATGATGACGGTAAATTTTTCTATTTAGTGTTAGCAGGTGACTATAAAAGCCTTGCTCAAGCTAAAGCGATTTGCAAAAAGCTATCCTATCAACAACAAAGCTGCGTCCTGAAATAGTATAATGCTAGTGGCGTTGTTGCATGGATATTAGAGTGTCATTGCGAGCGACTGAAGGGTGTTTTGTTGCATGGATCAAAAAAAGTGCTTATATGTCATTCCTGCGAAAGCAGGAATCCAGAAAAAACACTTAAAATAAGTAAAATTATATAAAAATTTACTATATAATTCGCTTAAATATTCTCTGGATTCCCGCCTTCGCGGGAATGACAGCACTTTTTTTGATCCATGCAACAACGCTGCACTTCCGCAGGGATGACATCGATGCAATTTGAAGATAAATCAGTAAGTAAGTTTTTTAAATTAGTTAGAAATTTGTATAGAATGTAATTGATTATATAATTTATAAATAGCTTGTTCGGTATCGCTAATTTTTCTATTGATCATTTTCAATAATTTTTCGGATGGTTTCTCACCCACTTGGGTTGATGAATGTAGCTGCTCCGCTAAGTTTTTAAGGGAATCTTGAATTTCTATAAAAGATTTTTTAAATTGCTCTTTAATTAATATAGAAGACTCTTCAAGTTCTTTAATTTTTAAATAAAGATTTTCTATTAATTGGTCTACTTTATTTTGCATTAAATTTAACTGTTGCTTACGCCCGTCGACAAGATAGCTAAAAGTTTCTTGCATTTTTGCCTGTATTCTTACTTTTGCCGTACGATCTAGCTCCCATACTAAACCTACTTTACTCATTAAGTATATTATCCATTTATGAACGTCAAAATGGTACCATTTTACGCCGTTACGATAATCAGACGGAAAAGCATGATGATAATTATGCCAATTTTCTCCTAATAAGAATAAAGCCATCCACCAAATATCTCCCGCTGTTCCTTTATAGTATTTTTTGCTCCCGGCAAAATGACATAAAGAATTAACGCAAAAAGTTGCTTGTTGTTGCAAAGCTCTACCTATTCCTATGAATAAAAAAGCCGTATAGGCTGATGCAAGCATTCCGCCGATTAAATAACCGATAAATAAAGGCACAATAACGTTCATAAAAACGGCTATTTGCCAATAATATTTCAATTGCCATTTTAATAGCTTATTTCTTCCGAGTTTGACCCACGTTATGCGATCAATAGACTTATAACTACCTTCTCCGATAAGCATCCAACCAAGATGAGACCATAAAAACCCGACTAATTTATTATCGAATTTTGAAGGGCTGTGGGGGTCTTGATCTTTATCGGTATGAGCATGATGTTTGTAGTGATTTGACGCCCATGATAAAGCCGGACCTTGCAGCGTTCCTGCCGACAGCATGACTAAAATAAACTCTACAAATTTATTTATTTTAAAGGCGTTATGTGACCATAACCGGTGTAAGCCGACTCCTACCGTAATGTTGTAGATATAATAGCTACTAATTGTTAAAATAATTTCAGTCCATCCTATTCCGTGATTAAGCCAGTATTTTGTTAAAAGTACTGCAAGCAAAATAGGGTAAAAAATTAAAGTAAATAACGCAGGCTTATTGACTTTACTTAGCATAACTCAACCTAAATTAGTTTAGTAATAAGTTTCTTTTATCAAGGTAAATTGGTGTTGTTGCCCGGCTCTAGAAAAGTGCCGTGTGTCATTCCCGCCTTTAGCTAGAATGACATCAAAAATTTCATCCATGCAATAACGCCAATTATATTAGCATATTTATTGGTATAATACAAAGAAATTCTTAATTTTAATATATATTTAGTAAATTAATTGCCCTAGTACATAGTTATATTTCTTCGCTATCGCTATTTTGAAGGTTAAGGCAATAACCGACAAAACGTACCGTTTTTATAAATTTTTTTTCCTCGCCGACATCACCTAGTGCTTCTCTGATCCTGTTTATATGGACGTCTATAACACGTGGATTAAAATCTTTATTATCTTCCCATAAATATGTTATCATTTTTTGACGGGAAAAAATAATTGTTGGAAATTGTAGGAAAAGTTGCAAAATTTTAAATTCCATAGGACCAAGCCGAACAATCTTACCGTTTTTATAAAGTTTTTGGGTATTTAGATCGATATTTATATTTTTAAATTTAATAACATTATCTTGCAAAATTGTTTTAGAACGCCTTAGTAAATTTTTTATCGTATTTATTAATTGATCTGAAGAAAAAGGCTTAGGCAAAAATGAAATAAGAGTATCCGCTTGAGCCCGACTTAAATCTGATTCTGTTGCAGTAGATAGGAAAATTATCGGTATTTTTAATAATTTACCGACTTTTCTAATTGCGATTATTACCGCCGCCGGCTCTTCCTGTAATTGCGTACCGATTATAATTATAGCCGGTGTAATAGCAAGAGAAAATACTTTTTCTAGAGTATTAGCTTTTATTATATCAAATCCTGCTCTCTCGATAATATTATATAAAGAAATATTGATATTTTCTTTACGTTCGATGATTAGAACTTGAGGCAGTAATTTATCAAGCACTTAAAGTAATCTCCATTAAATATAATTAAATTATACTCAAAAATTGCCTTATTGAAAATTTTATTTAAGCATTTTTAAGTTATTATAGCAAATTATAAAGGCTTTATAGCAAATTTTATACAAAAAGAAATCAAGAAATATTATTTTTGTTAAAGATAATACTTGAATTAAATAGTTTTAATTGTTATAAATGGTCTTTATTTTTAAGTTTGCTTGCTGGAGATTCTTATATATTATGAGCTTTTACGAATCAATTTTTATAGTACGTCAAGATGTATCGCTAAACGATATAGATAAAATTACCGATGATTTTGTCAAAATTGTTAAAGATAATAAAGGTAACGTTGTTAAAACCGAATATTGGGATTTAAGGACTTTAGCCTATAAAATAGGTAATAACAAAAAAGGACATTATATCTTTTTAGGTTTAGACACTAATTCAGAAGTAATAAAAGAATTAGAAAGAAAAATGCGGCTTAACGAAAATATTATTAGATTCCTTACTATTAAAGTGGAATCAATTAGTAGTGAACCTTCACCGATATTAAAAAATCACCATGTAGAAAATGAACCGGTGATTGACGTAACGGTTAGTAAGGATTAATTTTAAAATATCATAGAATTACTTAAGGTAAAGAATGTTAGGAAATAACCTAGGAGAAACAAGAAATCGTAAAGTTGGTGAAAAACCTGCTAAAAAAGTATTTTTTAGAAGGCGTAAAGGGTGTCCCCTTTCTGTTCCCGGTGCACCGAGCATTGATTATAAAAACCCCGATTTACTGGGAAAATTTTTGTCTGAGGGCGGAAGAATGTTACCGAGTAGAATCACAAATGTGTGTGCAAAAAAACAAAGAAAATTAAAAAATGCTATTAAAGTCGCAAGGATTTTAGCATTGTTACCTTTTGTATTTCAAATTTAAATATATTGTTTTTTGATGTCATTCCTCGCTGTGGCGGGTATTGTTGCGTGGCTCGAAAAAAGTGCTGTCATTCCCGCGAAGGCGGGAATCCAGAAAAAACACTTAAAATAGGCAAAATTATATAAAAATTTACTATATAATTCGCTTAAATATTCTCTGGATTCCTGCTTTTAGTTAGAATGACATCAAAAATTTGATCCATGCAACAACGCCGACTTGATTAAGGCATCCAGTCTTTTTATTAAGATTTTTTCTGGATACCGTGGTCAAGCCACGGTATGACCCCATACTTGTAATAACCATAATACGGTAAATTATGAGTCATGCAACAATGCCGGGAATGACATTAATCCAAACTCTTCAGGTTAGCTGAAGAACAACTAATAGGGTAACTGAAAGGTATTAAATGGAAATTATTTTAATTAAGCCGGTAAGAAAATTAGGAAGAATCGGTGAAATTCTTAAAATAGCCGATGGATTTGGTCGTAATTATCTTCTACCGCAAAAATTGGCGGTTAGAGCTACTGAACTCAATAAAGAGTTAATTGTTCAACAAAAACATGAGCTTGAAAAACAAGATAAGACAATAAAAGAAGAAGTAGAAAAAGTTAATGATCTTATAAAAGGTCAAAAACTAATTTTTATAAGGCAGTCATCAGACGACGGAAAGCTTTTTGGCTCAGTTAGTAACAAAGAAATTGCAGAAAAGTTGACTGAAATTACAGCTCATCCTATTTCACACTTAAACGTAACGCTTGATAAGCAAATAAAATCTACGGGAGTTTTTGCAATTGAGATAAGGCTTCATGCTGAGCTTAGCACCTGGGTTAAAGTCGTTGTTGCAAGGTCTGAATCCGAATCCCAAAGCTTTTTACTGGAAAATAAAACAGAGCAAACTGAATCTTTATCTGAATCGGCTTAATTTCAATCTACCGCTCATCTATCAATTACAAGGATCAAATTTTTGATGTCATTCCCTCCTGTGCAGGAAGGCATTGTTGCGTGGATCATAGTTATCGTATTATGGTATTACAAGTACGGTGTCATACCGTGGCTTGACCACGGTATCCAGAAAAAGCCTTAATAAAAAGACTGGATGCCGTGATCAAGTTACGGCATGACAAAAACTGGATGGCCACGGTGCCAAGAGGTGCCTCGCCATGACGGTTTGGGTATCCATGCAACAATGCCTCCTCGCAATGACGGGGTTTTTTGTAATGATTTCCGCTCCATGCAACAATGTCGGCTCGCAATGACGTTTGGGCGAGTTCTAGAGCCATGCAACAATGCCGCTTACTGCGTGAAGGGGGCTATTTTAATACATATCTCAAATTGATTAATCATTTGTAAATATTGCTCGTAAAATACTCGGTGATTAATATCAACTATCGACCAATTTTCGCTTTCCAACGTCACTATATTAGCATTTAGTTTTTTATAAAGTCTTGCATCTTGTTGCGTATCTAAAATTAAGCATTTATTAGCTGACTTACTTAACAATTCTTCCAACTTACTTACATATTTTAAACTTTTTTGATTCACGCTATATAGTTTCTGAGTTTTAATTTTTGTATCAATAAAAAAATATTCTGCACTATCGCTTAGTAAAATTACGTCTTGCAATCCTTCAAATTTACGGTTTTTCATTTTGTTTAAATCTTCTAGCTGCTTTAATGCTATATGAAGATTTTTATTAATATCTTCACGTAAATTAGGTAGTTTTTGTGCTAATATTAACGATAATTCTTGTAATAAAATTTTAACATTCTCAATATCTAACCAAATATGCCAGTTCGGTTCGTTATTATCTTTAATGATTTTTAAAGATTTAATATCGCTAATTTTGATAATATTTTTGCTATGACCTTGCATTAATTTCTCGGCAAAACTATCAAACAGTCCATCTATATAAATAGCTATATCGGCATTTTTTACTTTTGCAAGGTCACTAGGTTTTAGATGATAATGGTGAGGGCAACTACTATTTACCGCTAAGCTATCTATAACGGCTTCGTCTTTAACTAACATCGCAACAACGCTAGCTATCGGCGTAATACTCGTAACTATTTTAGGTTTATGTACAGCGTCATCTCGATCGCTTGATACAAGCGAATTTTTCTGGATTCGCCTGTGCTCACGTATTATTATACGCTGTGCAGGCTCACCTTTAAATTCATCTTGTCTAAAACTTTCTGAATTTAGCTGTATTTCACTGTAGCTAACGGAATTTAATAGTAAGAAAAATATCAGAAAGAAAATTTTAATTTTCATAATTGCATTCTTTTTATGGTATTACAAGTGCGGTGTCATACCGTGACTTGTACCTGTGTTGTTGCGTGGATCGAAAAAAGTGCTATATGTCATTCCTGCGAAAGCAGGAATCCAGAAAAAACACTTAAAATAAGTAAAATTATATAAAAATTTACTATATAATTCGCTTAAATATTCTCTGGATTCCCGCCTTCGCGGGAATGACATCAAAAATTCAATCCATGCAAAAACGCCAGCCACTTCGTACCTCCTCGCCATGACGGGATTTTTCAATCCACGCAACAATGCCTGCTCGCAATGAGGTTTTTTATTTTTTTATAAAAGTTAACAATTGTGATTTAGTTTGAGCAAAATCATTTTCTAGCCAAATATTTTTTAAATGCTCTAATTGTTTGCCGATTTCTTTATTTTCTATCTTCATTTTTAGTAAATCATGACCGGTTACCGGAAAATTAGGGTGCTGTAACTTATCATATTTATCAATAAATCTTTGTATGTGTGGTAAATCTAACTTATCTGTTATGTGGGCAGCAAGCAAATATTCTTTGTAATCCAGATTTTCTAACCAAATTTTCTTCATATCAAATTCGGTTATCGGCGATAAGTTAATAAAATTAATTATCGATAATATTGCTGTTGTTTCCTGTTTTGAATATTTCCAGCTTATTAGTGTATTAAACTTTAAATTTTCTAATTTATAAAATAAAAGTGCATAGTGCGTAGATAATTGTAGTTTAAAAAAATTAGCTTGTTCAAAAAATTTTGATTCATAATATTTTCCGTAAAATATTAGCGGTAATATCCCGCAAGTAAACATTGTTTCCAAAACTTTGCTAGCATTCGTTGATATTATTACTTTATCCATTTCACTTTTTATTCTTTCCCGTGAAAGTATCTTTAAACCATCCTGCAAATCCTCACAAGCCTTTAGCCCTTCATTGTCGATATGGTCGGCGTAATAACTAGAAAAGCGGAAGAAACGCAAAATCCTTAAATAATCTTCTTTAATCCTTTGGCTTGCTTGACCGATAAATATTACTTTTTTTAACTTCAAATCTTCTAGACCGTTAAAATAATCATATATTTCATTTTCAAAGGGGCAGTAGCTTAAGGCGTTAATAGTAAAATCTCGCCTTGCGGCGTCTTCGGCAAAATCATCGGTAAAAAGCACTTTTGCATGCCGTCCGTTACAATCAATATCTTTCCTAAGGGTAGTAATTTCAAATTTCTCCTTATTCAAAATAGCCGTGACGGTACCGAATTTTATACCGGTAGGTATAACTTTTATGCCTGCTTTTGATAAAATATTAATTACCTCATTAGGCAACAAGCTAGTTGCTATATCAATATCGTAACTGGCTTTATTAAGCAATGCATCACGCACGCATCCGCCGATAAGCCGAGCTTTCCCGCCGCCTGCTTGAAGCTGTGCTAAAATTCTTTTATAGCCTTTAGAAGAAATTTGTAATGGTTTTTTTATAATATGCATTTTGGGTTAGTTAGTTTTGCATTGTTTTATGTTATTCTCACATAGATGTGGCGTTGTTGCATGGCTCTAGAAATCAGTGTAGCGTCCCACAATGACGATTTCGTATGCTATTATAGCCCGACTAAACTATTTGCAAAATCATTAGGATCAAATACCTTCAAATCGTCTATTTGCTCACCTATGCCGATAAAATATATAGGCAAGGAGAATTTTTGCACTATACCGACAATTATGCCGGCTTTAGCACTGCCGTCTAATTTAGTAACAATGAGACCGGTTAAATTAGCACTGTTATTAAATTGCTCTACTTGATTGTAAACATTTTGACCGGTAACGGCATCTATTACTAAAATACTATGAGCGGGAGCGTTTTCATCTACTTTTTTAATAACCTTGATAATCTTAGTTAATTCATCCATAAGATTTTTTTTGTTATGTAGCCTACCGGCGGTATCGATAAAAAGTATATCGATATTTTGCTTTATTGATTCTTGCATAGCAAGGTAAGCAACGCTTGCAGGGTCCGCCGACTCTTCGCCGGTAACAAATAAAGCCTGTGCTCTGTTCGCCCATTCCTTAAGCTGATTTACGGCAGCAGCTCTAAAAGTATCACAAGCGGCAATCGCTACTTTTTTCCCTTGTGCTTGATAAATTGAGGCAAGTTTACCGATAGTTGTAGTTTTGCCGGCACCGTTAACTCCGCAAACTAAAATTACGTTTAATTTATTTTCATTTAAAGTAAAAGGAATTTCGGATTTTAGGAGTAATTGCCGAATTAGTTTTGCTAAAGTTTCTTTAATAACGCTGCTATCTAGTTCTTTACCGAATTTTATGGATTTCAAATCTTCAATAATCTTAGTTGCAACTAAAGCACCCATATCTGATGTAATTAGCAATTCCTCCAATTCTTCTAGCGTTTCTTTATCTAACTTCTTCTTGTAAAAAATTTTATCTACCCCTTCCGATATTTTGTTAGAGGTTTTAGATAAACTTTGCTTTAATTTACTAAATATGGAAATCATATATTTATATTTTTTCTACTGTCATTTCGTGGCTTGAATAGTGTTATTGCGTGAGTCGTATTTCGTATTTTCGATGTCATTCCCGCGAGGCATTGTTGCATGGATCGAATTTTTGGTGTCATACCAGCGAAAGCTGGTATCTAACTTACTAATTTTGTTATATTGTTAAGTAGATTCCCTCTTTCGAGGGAATGACACGGGGGGCAGCGAGAAAATGACACGTACTATCGCTTTTATCGAGCTAGGCAACCGTATTATATAATTATCTAATACGCCTTTTCGTCATTGTAAACTCCCCAAATTACTTTTTTAGGTACCCATCCTATATAGTCTTTACAAGAAATTTGACAAAATTGTTCTTTACATTTTTTTAAAGTACAGCGAACTTCAGGCATTAATTTTGCAATCACTCTACTTTTAGGATTTTCACCTTTAGTAAGTTCTATTTCTTTATCACCGATAATAATTACCGACCTTTTACCGGATAAAACACTTGAATGTATCCATCCGCCTTCACCGTTAACATCACGAACTTGCCGCCATTGTTCATATTCCGCAATGATTTCTACCGGTTCGCCTTTTTTAATAAAAGTCCATTCTATCGAGGATTTTATCGTTGGACCGCTTCTAGCATTTACCTCATTAGACTTTATTGAAACAAAGCGAGGAATAGGTAATTTTTTATTATCAGCCTTAGCCGTAAGCGATAACGCTATGATAATTAATAAAATAAAAGTTATCCTGAGTATACTAGTCATTTTCTTCTGCTGCAGTTAACAAATCTTCCCTCTTAGCGGCTATATAATTACCTAATCTAAATTGCCCTTTAATACGATTAATTTCTTGCTCACTAATACCGATAAGTTTTAAAACTGTTCCTCCTAATTGTAAGCCGGTTTCATAGCTTTCAGGGATAATAGTTGTTGCCCCTAAATCATAAAATTCTCGGGCGTTTTTCAGATTTTTTAACTTAACGACAACTTGCATATCCATAAAATGGTTTGAGATTGTCTTTAGCGACTTTTTGATAGTTACTTGATTATTCATTGTAAGTATTATTGCTAAGGCTCTTTCCGTCCCGACGGCTTTTAACGTATCAATTTGCGATACGTCCCCTTTAAACACCGGAAAACCGTTAGAAGTTTCTTCTTTAATACGTTCATCATTTAGGTCTAATATTACGTAACTTGTTCCTTCGGCTTCTAAAACTCTTGCTACCATTTTGCCGACGCTACCGAGACCTGCGATTATAACATGATTAGTTAAATCTCTAGCTCCCAGCTCGATTAACTGTGTCGGGGTTTTCCCAAGACCTTTATCAATTTTTTCGGCAAGTTTACGTCCTAAAGCCGCAAGTAAAGGAGTAAGTGCCATAGTAAAGGTAACAACCAACAGCAATATATTTGCGGTGTGTTTTTCTAAAACACCATTTTCTTTACCTAAGCTAAATAAGACAAAAGCAAATTCTCCACCTTGCGATAGTAATAAGCCTGAATAAAACGCTACCCCTTTATTGAAGCCGAATAGGATACAAAAAGCGGTAATAATTAAAGTTTTTATAGCAATTAATGCTACCGATAAAGTAATAATGTGCGATATTTTATTATACATTTCCAATGCGTCGATATTCATACCGACAGTCATGAAAAACAATCCTAAAAATAAACTTTTAAAAGGATAAATACTTTCTTCTGCTTGCAATCTAAATTCAGTTTCTGCGACCAATACACCGGCTACAAATGCCCCAAGTGCTAACGACAAACCAAAAATCTCGGTAGCCCAAGCGGCAGATAATACGATTAACAGGGTCATTGCGATAGGTAGCTCGTTAGCACTATTGCTTTCTGAAGAAATTAGGGTAAATAAAGGGCGTAACAGCACTCGACCGGCTATAAATATAGTTAGTAGTGCGGTAACCGCTTTTAAAAGTGCAATGCCTAGAGCTGTGGCAAGTGAAGCCGTGTTATTACCGGCAAGTAGCGGTACTATCACAAGCAAAGGTACTACTGCTAAATCTTGCAGCAAAAGAATTGCTAAAGAAATCCTTCCTACTTGCGTTGATTGACTACGATTTTCCTCAATTACCTGCATAACTAGAGCAGTGGAAGAAAGTGCAAGACCGCCGCCGGTAATAATTGCCGCACTACTATTCCCGTCAATAAGTACCATCGCACCGGCAATTACTATACCCGTCGTTAAAACTTGCAAAGACCCAAGGCCAAACACATATCTTCGCATGGCTTTTAATCGTTCAAAAGATAACTCAAGACCGATAGCGAAAAGTAAGAAAACAACCCCTAATTCGCCGAGAAGTTTAGTCTGATCGTATGTTACTATTTTAAAACCGTGATCGCCGATTGCTGCACCGGCAATTAGATAACCTAATACCGGACTTAGCTTAAAACGTTTAAGTATCGCCACGACAAAAACGGCGGTAGCAAGCAAAATTATAACATTGATGAGAATATGTTCGTTCATTTATACCTTGTAAATACCAGTTTATGATTGATAAAATGATGAAAGGTCAAGCCGACGTTGTTGTGCGGTTCGAATTTTTGCAAAGCGTTCGGTGTCATGCCGGTGTTGTTGCATGGATACCCAAACCGTCATTGCGAGACCTCTAGCGTTATTGCATGGATTGAATTTTTGATGTCATTCCCGCGAAAGCGGGAATCCAGAGAATATTTAAGCGAATTATATATTAAATTTTTATATAGTTTTGCTTATTTTAAGTGTTTTTTCTGGATTCCTGCTTTTAGCTAGAATGACATACTGCTACTTTTATCGAACCACGCAACAATGCCTCCTCGCAATGACGGATTTTTATTAATTCTCGAACCACGCAACAACGCTCCGCCTTCGCAGAAATAACATCGAAAATTCGAGCCTTATATATTTATTTATTTTTCCACATTTCTTCTAATTTAAAATGTGTTCGTGCTTCCGGATAAAAAATATTAATTAAGATATTTCGTGCATCTATTAATACCCATTCTGACTTGCCTAAGCCTTCAATATTAGTATTGATATTAGCTTTCTGTTTTAACTCTAAAGCTACATACTCCGCTATCGCTCCAACATTTTTAGTAGAACGACCGCTGGCAAATATAATATAATCCGCTAATTTATTTCTGCCTCTTAAATCTATTATATCAATATTATCGGCTTTCTTTTCTTCTAAACAAGCAATGATAAATTCTTTTAATTCTTCTGTATCTTTTGTCATATCGGTATTATATATAGAATTTAAATTAGTTGATAATGATTATATGCTTAAGAACGTATTTTATCAATGAATGTTTAAAATTTTATAATAGAATTCTTGATTTGCAAGTAATATACAATTTAATTTTATATAAAAAAAGTAAAAAATAATGGCAATATCTATAGAAGAGCTAGAGGCAATACTTCGGAAAAGCTTTCCGAATAGTATAATAAAAATTACCGATCTCGTGGGGGATCAAGATCACTACTCACTGGAAATAGCCGATAGTAAGTTTAAAGAATTTACTTTAATTAACCAACATAAATTAGTTAAAAATGCTCTCGGAGAAATATTGAACACAAAACTACATGCAATTACGATAAAAACTATCCCTCTCTTATAATTGTTGCATGGCTCGAATTTTTGCAAAGCGTACGGTGTCATGCCGTGGCTTGACCACGGAATCCAGTTTTATAACGTCATAAAAATGCTCTAAAATAAGTCTAATATGGCTTTATTTTTCTGGATGCCGTGATCAAGTCACGGCATGACACAGCCTTTTCTTTAACGTTCGTACAACACAGGGTCAAGCTACGGTATGACACCATACTTGCATAACCATAATACGGTAAATTATGAGCCACGCAACAACCCCCGCCTTTAGCTAGAATAACATTTAGTAAATAAATTAACTATTAATTGACTTTTATTAAAAATTACCATATAATTCCTACTAAATTAATAATTCTTAATAAACTATAATCTTATAGAATTGGGGTATATGTCTATGTTTACCAAAAATAAAATTTTCCTTTCTAAATCTAAATATTTTCTATTAGCGACCAGTAGTATTGGGCTGCTGGCAAGCACAGAAGCGTTGGCAGTTGTTGATATTACTCCTGTGACGCATAATACTTATCCTGTGAATTATAATGCTCATATAGGTGCACAGTATGATTGGAAGTACAACGGGAAGGCTTATCTTCCGCAAGATAATGATAATGTTATTTTAACAGCAAATAATCAGCAAATCAATTTTGATAGCGATATTAACATAGGTAATATTAATCTGTATGGTTTCACTTCAGGCGGACTTGTTATTTTTGCTAATGATCCAACTAACCAAGTTAGTATTAATAATATAGTTAATTTTAATGATCAGCAAGCTAGAACAGCAGCTCAAAGTGCTTTAGGAGTTCCACTCGCATATGGAGGTAATAAAGATGCAAAAGTGCAAATACGACTTCTACAAATTGGAGCTGAAGAGCAATCTCAGTTAACCATTAAAGGTGATAATATTAGTGCTGTAGATTCTATTCTATTAGACGGAGCAAGTGCTACATTAATTTTTGAAAAACCTATTACAGTTACTGCTCCAATATATTCTAGTGCTTATAATAGAGGGATTATAAAAGTAAAGAACAATGCTGTTTTTGAAGCTCCTATTGGTCACGATGGCATAAAGAATTATAGTATTTATGTAATGACAGTAGATGATAACAAAACTGTTACCTTAAAATCTGATATTTATGCTACTGATATTGTTTTAGAAAAAGATTCCAAACTAATTATAGATTCTTCTAAACAAAATATAAAGGTGAACTCTGGGGTTGCCGTCGATAGCCTAGGGGGGATGAACGATGGTGACGGAATTATTCAAGTAAAAGGAGGTGCAAAAAATACTATAACTTTTATTAACGATATCGGCTCAGAATATACCAGAGTTGGTGAGATAAATATTGAGAGAGGGAAAAAAACTGAATTCAATAATAACGTATATGCAAAGAGTATCAAAGTAGCAAGTAATGATGTAGAGTTTAAAGAAAAACTTGCCGGTAATTTAGAAATTACAAATCATGCTCAGGTAAAATTCCATAAAGATTTTGCAGGAGATATTACTGCTAAAATGCCTAAATTAGGCAGAGCAACATTTGTAAATACTCCTGATATTTATCGTGTTGGAAAAAACAAAAAAATTGAGCAATTAATATTTGAAGGCAATCATATTCACAATTTGCATAAAAATATTCATGCCGAACGTATTAATTTTGATAGCGGAACTTATAATATTACAACTAAGGATATTAAAATTGATGGAAATGCCAATGTTAACGGCTCAACGCTAAATCTTAACAAGCATAACCTAATTTTTATTGAAAAAGTAGAATTTTCTAATAATATTAATTTATTTGTAACCGGTGGAAATAAGTTAATATTTAAAAATCACGCACCTACTGTAGATAACAAGGGTGCAAACATTATCATTACTATTGATGGTGCTCAGCCGGCTAATGAAGGAACGGCGTTGGCTGCGTTTAAAGTTGATGTTGGAGTATTCCCTCCTGTGGGGTCTCATTATGATGCAGCTAGAGGTATTCTAGTTTTACCGGGTCTTGGAGGAGCGATACCGGCTGGACCGGTTCGAGCTCCTGTACCGGTAGTAGCAGCACCTGCACCAGGAGGAGCAGTAGCGGCAGCAGCACCGCCAGCAGTAGTAGGAGTGCCAGCAGGAGGAGGAGCAGCAGCAGCACCGGTAGGACCAGCCCCAGGGGGAGTAGCAGCACCAGCACCAGGAGGAGCAGTAGCGGCAGCAGTACCGCCTCCAGCGGTAGTACCAGCACCAGGAGCGGCAGCAGGAGCAGGGATAGCGGTAGCAGCACCAGCACCAGGAGGAGGAGCAGCACCGGCAGCACCAGGGGGAGTAGCAGCACCGGCAGCACCAGGGGGAGTAGCAGCACCTGCACCAGCAGGAGTACCAGCCCCAGGGGGAGCAGGAGCAGCAGCACCAAGGGAAGCAGCAGCACTGGCTCCAGCAGGAGCACCAGTGCCAGGGGGAGCAGCACCTCCACCAACTCCAGTAGTGGCAGCAGCACCAACTCCAGCAGCTCCTGTTGTAGTGCCGATTATAGAATTAGCTAATGCAATTTCTAATATTGTTGTTTCTGCTAAGCAAGGAGCTACGGCAAATAAAGCAACACAAGAAGTGATAAATAAGAGAGCTGTATCTGTTATGCAAAACCCTGAAAAACATGCAACAGAGTTAGCTAAGGAATTAGCAAGTAGCGGAGCTGATTTTAAAGAAGCTGCAAGAGTAGCTAATGATGATGCGTATGTAACCGGTAAAACAAAGCAAGAGCAATCTCTTTTATTTGCCGCAACTTTAAGTCAAATTGCTCCTGACAAACAAGACGAAGCAGTAAAACATTTAACAGATCAAGCAACAAGATCGGTTAGTGTGGCAAATGTTACAACTGAAGCCGTCGGTGCTAATATTACTAACCATTTATCCGGTAGTAATACGGCAATTGCTGCCGGTGATGAAGATGATAATAGCATTCTAAGCTCGAAGAAAGGGATATGGGTTGCCGGTACTTTCGGTTCAAGTAACCAAGGTATATATAAGGGCGGTGCTAGCTATAACGGTAAAGTTGCCGGCACTACTATCGGCGGTGATCTTTATATTGGTGATAATGGTGTTGTAGGTATTGCATATAGTAATATGAGCTCTAATTTTAAGTTCACCGGTGCAAATCCAAGAGATAAACTATCAGCAAACAGCAATGTTATTTCTATTTACGGGCAGCAACAGTTTAACAATGGTTTTATGCTACAAGGAATATTCTCCGGTAGTAATAGTAAAATTACCAAGAAAGATTCAAGGCAAGTTGGAGCTAGTATCTATAAATTAGCTATAGGTAAATATACAAACAAAGCTTATGCCTTTGAAACCACTGTTGGCTATCAAGTTTCAACAATTAATGATATAAGTTTAATGCCTAATATCGGTATTAGATATAATTCATATAAAGATGAAGCTTACACTGAAACCGGCACAGGTGTAAATAACACGTATGTACCAGCCAAATCCGGTAATATGGTAACGGGCATTGCCGGTATGAAAATTACAATGTCTAAGAAATTATCCGAAGATACTCAAATAATACCGGGACTACATGCTTCTATAGAGAATAGCTTTAATAACAAACAACAAAAAGTTAAAGCCAGATTTATTTGGGCAGACAATTATTTTGAGAATGCAGCTACCGCTAGCACGCCAAAGGTCGGATATAATTTAGGTGCAAGCTTACTTACTAAGCATAAAAACATTGAGCTGTTAGCAACTTATAACTGTAATTTACGTAGTAAATATCACAGCCACCAAGGCTCATTGAAGTTGAAGTTACTGTTTTAGTAAAAAACTTTGTTGGATGGCTACCGGAATCGTCATGGTGAGACCTCTAGCATCGAATTTTTGATGTCATTCCCGCGAAGGCGGGAATCCAGAGAATATTTAAGCGAATTATATAGTAAATTTTTATATAATTTTGTTTATTTTAAGTGTTTTTTCTAGATTCCCGCTTTCGCGGGAATGACATACTGCTACTTTTATCGACCCACACAACAATGCCTCCTCGCCATGACGTTTGGGGTATCCATGCAACAACACCTAAATAAATTAAAAATGAAAGCATTTGTTAATAAATTTCTGAAACCGAAAGTATCGTCGGAAAGGGAAGTAGCTCAAAAAAAATTATTTGATCATTTCGTAACATTATTAACGTCTGCCATGCTTGATGGAGGAAAAGAAGCATGTTTCTCGCTTGCAGAATTATATTATTATGGAAACGGTTATGATATATTGCCGAACCCAGATATAGGAGACTTAGCAATGCTTATAGGAAAACAGTTAGGAAATAAAGAGTGTTTGGAAGCTGAATTAAAAAACCCAGAAAACTCTGAAAATATGAAGGAAGTAGTATCAGACATTATGAATGATATAGCTGAGAATGAAGAGATTAGTGATATAACTGAGGATGAAGAGATTAGTGATATAGCTGAGAATGAAGAGGTTAGTGATATAACTGAGGATGAAGAGCTGGACGATTTAATTAATGCCTTAAATGAATTACATCTATGCTACGAAGGTTTGAAACTTGTCGCCCCATATCCTGTAGATTCAGATATAAATGAAGGATGGGAAGTAATAGATTATAAAACTTCTGATGAAAAGGAAATATCTTCTTTTATGAGTCAATCATAAATTTTGTGTAAGTATCTAAAATTCATTTTCTAATAATTCATATTTAAAATCTCCGCAAAGTATCTCAAATTGATTTAAAGCAAGGGACCATTCTCTAATGGGCATGGTCCATTTTTTTGCAGCATTTTTTAGGGCCAGAAAGACGATTTTTGTAATAGATTTATCATCTGGAAAAACTCCCTTATTTTTGATAATTTTACGGATTTGACGATTTACCGATTCAATCGTATTAGTAGTATAGATGACCCTTCTAATTTCTTCCGGAAAGGCAAAAAAAGGCACTATTCCAGTCCAATTACGTTTCCATATATCAGAAATAACCGGATATTTGCTATCCCATTTTTTAGCAAACTCTTCTAATGCTAAATTTGCCATGCTCTCATTATTTGCTGTATAGATTTGTTTTAAGTCAGACGTTACTTCTTTAAGATCTTTATAAGAAACATATTTTACAGAATTACGAACCATATGCACGATACAAAGCTGTACTATAGTATTTGGAAATATACTGTTTATGGCATCTCTAAAGCCTTTAAGCCCATCAATACATGCTACATAAATTTGTTCTATACCTCGATTTTTTAGCTCGGTTACAACTTGCATCCAAAATTTTGCACCTTCATTTTTGCTAATCCAAATACCAAGCAACTCTTTCTTACCTTCTGTATTAACTGCAATAGCAAGGTAAACAGCTTTATTTATAACCATATTATTATCTCTTGCTTTTACCATTATACAGTCTAAATAAACAATCGGATATATCCTATCTAATGCTCGAGCTTGCCATCTTATTACATCTTCCATTACTCCATCGGTAATAGTAGAGATGAGCTCCTTAGAAACTTCAGTGTGGTAGATTTCTTCTAAATGTGCTTGTATCTCACTCATGGTCATACCTCGAGCGTAGAGAGAAATAACCGTATCATCAAATCCGGAAAACCTTCTAACTCCTTTAGGGATTAGTTGCGGTTCAAACTCACTATCTCTATCACGTGGTACATCAATTACTATTTTTTGACCGCTCTCGTCTATTATTGTTTTTTCTGTTGTACCATTCCTACGATTGCTATCTATCTTCGCTACTTTACTATGCCTAGAATATCCTAATTCATGATTTAGTTCACTTTCCAATATTCTTTCTACTAGACGCTTCTTTAGTTGCTGAAACAGTCCATCTTTACCAAATAGCTCAGAAGGATTAGCTTGCGATAATAGCTCTTCTACTAGTTCATTATTTATATTTGTTTTTGCTGTCTCTTGTTCTAATTTTTTAGCCATAATTTCCTTTGGTTAAGTTGTTATTTTTTACAGTAATTCTTTATCTGCTTTTTTTCAACTTACACAAATTATATGACTGACTCAGCTGATGATTTAATAACGACAGGTCTAAGTCTTATAGGAGTAACCGCCTGTACTATATCTTAACCTTAGCTTTTATTATAAACCAAATCCGGCTGTAGCGTTAAAACCTTATAGAAATATGGTACGGATGAAGGGACTTGAACCCCCACGCCTTGCGGCACAAGAACCTAAATCTTGCATGTCTACCAGTTCCATCACATCCGCAAAACTTCTTAAATTAGGAATTTTGTCAAAGAATTATAATACACATTGTATAATTTTTGTAAATCAGTAATTTTTGTATATTCATTAATTTTATGTGCTGTTTCGGATAATAAACCGAATTCAACAAGCGGGCAATAGTTTTTAACAAATCTAGCATCGGAAGTACCGCCGCTAGTCGAGAATTTAGGTTTTATATTAGTTGTGCTTGCAACTATTCCGGCGAAATCGGCTATTCTGTCTATAGGGCTTTGAATAAAGCTTTCGGCTGAGCTTTTACCGGTTAATTCATAATTTAATTGATATTCGTTACAATATTTTTCGGCAATCCCGTTTATTAGATTTGTTAGACTTTCGGCTGAATGTAGGTCATTAAACCGAATATTAAATCGTGCGGAAGCTTTATCAGGAATTACGTTAGTTATATTATTACCGACATCAATCGAGGTAACGCAGGTGTTCGAGTAATCAAAAAATGCACTGCCTTCATCGAGTTTAATATTGATAATATCGTTCATTATTTTTATTAGGCACGGCAAAGGGTTTTTTGCTTTTAGCGGATAGGCTACATGTCCTTCTAATCCTTCTATACTTAAATTAAAATTTATACTTCCTCTTCTGCCGATTTTGATGATATCGCCAATTTCTTTTTCACAAGTAGGTTCGCCGACAATAGCAAAATCAACTTTATGACCTTGATTATAAATGTGTTTTAACATTTCTTTAGTGCCGTATTTCGCCTCGCCTTCTTCATCGCTGGTAATTAAAAAACTAATCGAACCGTTAAGGTTTTGATTATTCTTTATAAAATCCAAACTTGCTGCTAAAAAACAGGCTATAGCCCCTTTCATATCAGCCGCTCCTCTGCCGTATATTTTCCCATCTTGTTCGTTAGCCTTAAACGGTTCAGAATTATGCCAAAGGTTATAATCGCCTGAAGGTACGACGTCAACATGACCGACAAAACAAATATTCGGTTTTTTATTGCCGTAAAATCCGTAAAGATTAGTAACTTGCGAGGAGGAACCGCCGAATAATTTTATTTCGGTCTGAAAGCCGCTTTCTTGGAGTAACTTGTCAATATATTCAATAGCACCGGCACTATTCGGCGTTACCGACTCAAAGCTAAGCAATTCTTTTAGGTAGTTAATGTGCATTTACTCTATCATTTAATTTTGGTTTTTGGAAATAAACATTTTTATTATTATTACTGTCTATACGCCAACCTTTATTCACCAGATTGTTGTTTATAATCCACTCGGTTTGTTGTTCTGCTAGCATGAAATAGCCTGTTTTATGGTAAATTAAACTGTAATGTTAAGTATACTTCTCTATAAGAAACTCTATTACTTTGACAATGCTTACATAATATTTTATTAATTTAAATATATGGTTATTTTATATTAGCCAAAGGATGAGTTATACATATATAAAATATGACGATAAAAGCATAGTAGCTTCGACTTTTTTAATAAACAAAAATTACTAATATTAAAATATGTCTATAAATAATAAATTTAAAGAATTAATTCAGACCGGTAGTTTTGCCGGTATATTACTAATTATAACATTTGCCTTGGCACTAGTCATTAGCAATAATAGTTTTTTAAATAAATATTATACTGCTTTTGTCTATAGCAATATATTTTTATCAGTAGGAAGTTTAAGTCTACAAACCACTTTTATACAGTTGATTAATGACGGCTTTATGAGTTTTTTCTTCTTATTAATCGGTTTGGAGATGAAGTTTCACTTAGTAGAAGGAGAATATAAAAACAAGAAGAAGTTAATATTACCGAGTGCGGCAGCTTTAGGAGGAGTAGTAGCACCGGCATTAATTTACGTATATTTTAATTTTGATCAATCAACGTTAAAAGGCTGGGCTATTCCGATAGCAACCGATACGGCTTTTGTCCTCGGTATTTTATCTTTTTTTCACCGACATACTTCTTTAGAATTAAGAGCTTTTATTATAGGTTTCTCGCTAATTGACGATGCTTTTGCTTTAATTATACTTGCTTTATTTTATACTAAAACAATCTCTATGGCAGCCTTATGGGCTTCCTTAGGAATTATAGTTATTTTATCCATACTTAACTATTATCAAGTACAAAAACCCCTTTATTATATGGCAATAGGATTATTGTTATGGATTAGCATGGTTGAGGCCGGTATTCACGGCACGTTATGCGGTGCTATTATTGCACTTTTCATACCGGTTAATATAAATGGCGGTCTTAACGACTCTTTTAAAAGATTAGAAGAATTAATGCGTCCTTTTGTAAATTATTTTATTTTACCTCTTTTTGTGTTTATGAATTCCGGTATCGTTTTAAAACATTTCTCATTTGGAAGTGTATGTTCTAACATCACTTGGGGTATAATATTTGGGTTATTTATCGGTAAACAATTAGGTATTACTTTGTTTTCATATCCGTTTATTCGGTTAAAATTTTGTGATTTACCGCAAGGCACGTCATGGTTAAAGTTTTACGCTATAGCGGTTCTAGGCGGGATCGGTTTTACTTTGAGTTTATTTATCGGCAGCATAACTTTTGAATCGGGTTGCCCTTCTAATGCTATGAGAATCGCCGTAATAATAGGCTCCTTGGTATCCGCTTTATTTGGCATTATAATTTTAAATTACGCTACTAAAAACCCTTCCGGTTCAGCTGTTTTAAAATAAAGTAGTTATTTTTTAGATTGACAAGTTTTTATTTGCTTAATAAAATTTCCCTTACAAAATTTAAATAGGCAAAATTATGCGTTTAACACTTATTACTTTAATAGCAGCAATAGCTTTTTTAACTAGTGCCTGCAATACTATGCAAGGTATGGGAAAAGATGTGCAAGCAGGCGGTAAGAAACTCGAAGATTCTGCCGAGAAAAATAAGAACAAAAAAAGCTGCGGTTGTAATACGTAAGAAAAGCAGGGGCTGCATTGAGGTTATTCAAGGGCGTTGTTGCCTGGATCAAGAAAAGTGCTATATGTCATTCCCGCGAAAGCGGGAATCCAGAAAAAACACTTAAAATAAGCAAAATTATATAAAATTTTACTATATAATTCGCTTAAATATTCTCTGGATTCCCGCTTTCGCGGGAATGACATCAAAAATTTGATCCATGCAACAACACAGGGCTTGACCACGGGTATGACATTGAAGTCATTTTTCGAGCCATGCAACAACGCTCGCACCTCCTTGCAATGAGGTCTCGGCGTAATTTTAAAACCTTAGCAAAGATACTTTAAAGTTCATCTTGAATGTGACAAACCATATAATTTAATGTAGCTCTTAATGCTTCTTCATAAGCTAATAGGTCATTTTCCGTGCAATTATTTTGTTTTATGGCTTCGTATACTTTTCTTAATAAAATACTATCACTGCTAATTTTTTGAAATTTTTCTTCATTCTCAAATTTATATTGCCAGTGTGCCGATTTACCTGTTTCCGCTTGTTTATGCATTTCTGCCGTACGTATTTGTATTTCTATTTTTCGCTTATAAGGATTAATTTCAGTTACGATATGTAAAGATTGATAGCCGTTTTCTTTAGGGTCATCGATAAAGTTTTTGCTTTTTTGTAAATCCACATTATAAAGCTTATAAATAATATCACGTACTTTATAACATTCCTTTTTATCAGCTACTATAACTCGTAATGCAATAAGATCCGTTAATTGTTCTAAAGTAGTTTCTTTTCTTATTATTTTCCTTAAAATAGATTCAGGTTCTTTAATTCTACCGGAGATTTCTGCTTTTATGCTATGTTTAAGTAAATCCTCATGAAGAAGACAAGTAATAATATCAATCAAACATACCTCCTTTATCTAATTACCTTAAGTTCTGTGAACAAATCTAATTTTTTAAAATTATATAACTAAAAATTTATAAACAGAAAAATAATATTCTCAAAAGCTACTCTTTTCAAGGGTTTATTGAAAAGAGGGTTTAACAACTAAAATTTAACTGTTTAGAAAAAGCGATAACTTTTCAATAAAAATAGTAATGGCTAAACTTTTTAAATAATGTCATTATAAATAAATTTTGGCTAAAATACCATAAAAACTAATATTTAATTTAAACCTGTTGTTACTAATAAAATTATTAGTAGAATTATTTTTTTGTATAATTATAATAACTACCCAGATAAAGCTTAATTAAAAAAAAAAGATATAATAATGAGTAGCTTAGATATTGTTATTTTTTTCGGCTTTCTAGCCGTTAATTTAGGTGTCGGCATGTATTATAGCCGCAATATTAAAACTATAGAAGAATATGCCATAGGAGATAGAAATTTTTCTACTTCAACCATTATTGCGACTATCATTGCAACTTTTATCGGCGGCGGGGTTTTTTCTTTAACTTTATCTAAAACTTATAGCGACGGCTTAGCTTATATATTTTTAAATGTCGGGGAAATATCAGCTTTTTTTATTACGGCATATTTTTTAGCACCAAGAATGGCAGAGTTTTTAGGAATCTTATCTATTGCCGAAGCTATGGGAAACCTTTTCGGCAAGAAGGTTCGAGTTATTACTGCAGTTTGTAGTATTGCTATAACAGCCGGTGCAGTTGCTATGCAATTTAAGGTAGCTTCAACAATTTTAGGTTATTTTTTTGGGATAAATAGTATATATGCTACTATAATTAGCGGCATGATAGTAATTATATATTCCGCAGGCGGCGGTATAAAAGCGGTCACTTTTACCGATATTATCCAATTTCTTACTTTCGGTGCCTTTATACCGATTTTAGCATTAGTAATTTATGGTACGCTACATAATCCGGAAATTGTATTTGATACGATTACTTATAACTCAGCTTTTGATTTTAAAGAGGTATTTAGCTATAGCAACCCGCATTTTTGGAGTTTAATAATACTTTTTCCTCTTTTTGCATATCCGATATGTTTTGATCCGGCGATGTTTCAACGAGTTTCTATGGCTAAAAATACCAAACAAATAAGAAAGTCTTTTTTCATTTCCGGCGTAATTCTGATAGTTATTTATCTATTTATGGATTGGATAGCAGTTTTATTATTATCCGTTAAAAATGATATCGCAGCAGATAGTTTATTAAGTTATGTTATCGACAATTATACCTACCCAGGTTTTAAAGGATTTGCTTTAATAGGTATAGTCGCCATGTTAATGTCAACGGCAGATTCTTATATAAATTCTTCGGCAGTAATATTTGCCCATGATTTTTGTAAGCTGCTTGGAATAAAGTGGATTAAAAATAATGAGCTACTTTCTTCTAAATTATTTGCGGTAGCGGTAGGAGTATTTGCAATTATAGCCGCATTATCTTCTAATAATTTATTTGATTTACTTATATTAATTAATGAATTCTATATGCCTATTGTTGCAATACCTATACTTTTTGCGGCATTAGGGTTTCGCAGCTCTTCTAAATCGGTTTTAATAGGCATGGCAGCCGGCTTTATCTCGATTATTTTATGGAGATTTATTTTTCCAAATACAGAGATTGAAGGGGTAGTACCCGCTACTTTTATGAATATGGTTTTCTTATTCGCTAGCCATTATATGTTAAAACAACCGGGCGGTTGGGTAGGAGTGAAAAATCCTTTGCCTTTAATAGTTGCACGAATGGAGCAAAAACGTAAAATAAATAATTTCATTACCAATATTAAAGAATTTAATATATTAAGATTTTGTAATAATAATTTACCTCTGGAAGAAATCACTTATACTTACCTTGGAATTTTTATAATAGCCTCTACTTATTCTTCTCTATATACAATACCTGAAAGTTTAAGAATTCATTATAAAGAAATATATAATTTTATTTATCATTCCGTGCTAATAATGTCGGCAATTCTATTATCATATCCAATATGGCCGAATAGTTTTAAAAATGAAAAATTTATAACAATATATTGGAATATAGCAATATTTTATATTCTTATTTGCGTCGGTAGTATTTTAGTTATAATTAGCCATTTCAGCGAAATACAGTTAATGGTTTTTATGCTGAATATGGTTGTTATGGGTATTATACTTCGTTGGCAAGTGACATTATTAATGCTAGCCTTTGGAATTATTATTTCAAGCGAATTTTTTAAATTATATACTCATGCACCTATCCCGGGAAATTTCGGCAATATACAATTTAAAGTGATTTATTTTTTACTATTATTTAGTAGTATCTTACTTGCTTTTATTAAACCAAAACAAAAATATGATGAGTTAGCTGAAAATTATAAAAAAGATTTAGAGCAAAAAAACAATGTTAATTTATCTAATTTATTTAAGGTCACACAACATAGAAAAGAGCTTTTACATAAGTTAGATAAAAATTGCGTTCAGCTATTTAAATCATTATGTACAGAAATAAAAAAATTAGAAACCGATATTGATGAAAAGTCAGATAAACAAGAATTAGTCGCAGAAAAAGCTAATTTATTAAAAATAGCCAAAAGATTAAAAGACGAAGCTGAATATTTAGATGAAGTAATATTAAAAATTAAAGATGAAATATCAATAAAACCTGCCAGTGTAGAATTAAAACAGTTCTTTGCTAGAATACTCAATCACTATAAAGAAATTAATCTTAATTCCGAAATGCAAATCAGTACTATTTTTAAAGTGCAGCATGAGCAACTAGAAATTGATGAAGAGCTAATGCTAAATACCATAATTGCTTTACTCGATTATGGACGATTAAGTTCGGAAAGTAATATTGCACATTTTTTATTTGAAGATGACTGTCTTGATAGCGACTTACTTAAGACTAAAAAAGATGCCGTAAAAATTACTTTAATTTTTACTAGAATTAAAGTAAAGCCGGATAACGGAGATAATTTATTGAATTCACCAAATGAAATATACGATAATTTTGTTTTGTCAGAGATAGCAAAAATAATTAACGCTCATTACGGTAAGTTAGAAATTACTTTAAATAATGCTCAAGAACTAGTCTATACTTTAATAATTCCCACTCAGATTAAGAAAATTACACCAACAAGAAAAGCTACCGAATGAGCTGCTAGAGTATACTTATAGTTTGTCTAAGTAAAATATAGTCTCTATAATAATAAATTAATTCACAACAAAATCATGAAGTTTTACTTACATAATACTCTTACCCGTACTAAAGAAATTTTTCAGCCGATAGATAAGAATTTGATAAAAATGTATGTTTGCGGTCCTACCGTTTACGATCATCCGCATATCGGCAACGCTAGGTCGGTAGTAGTGTATGATATATTATATCGTTTGCTTGAAGAAATATTCGGCGAGGCGAATGTAAAATATGTCCGGAATATTACCGACGTGGATGATAAAATCATTGATAGAGCGGCAGAGCATAAAATTACTATAGGAGAATTAACTAAAAAAATTACCGCTGAATTCCATCAGGACATGTATTATTTAGGATGTAAATCTCCGACCTTAGAGCCTCGAGCTACCGAGCATATCAAGGAGATGATAGAGATAATAGAAAAATTAATAGCAACAAATCATGCTTATATTATTGATAATCATGTTTATTTTGATGTTTCGACTGCACCGAATTATACGGAGTTATCTAATCGTGATTTAGACGAAATGGCGGAGGGTGTACGGATAGAAAACAGTAAAGCAAAAAAACATCCGTACGATTTTGTGCTATGGAAGCTGGCAAAACCGGATGAATCTTTAGAGGCAAATTTTGAGAGTCCGTGGGGGTTAGGACGCCCGGGTTGGCATATTGAATGCTCTAGCATGAGTTATAAATATTTAGGCGAGAATTTTGATATACATGGCGGCGGTGTGGATTTAATTTTCCCCCATCATACTAACGAAATTGCTCAGAGTAAATGTGCTTTTCCTGATTCTTTATATGCCAAATATTGGGTTCATAACGGCTTTCTAACGTCAAACGGCGAAAAGATGAGTAAGTCTCTAGGAAATTTTATTACGGTAAAAGATTTGATAAATAAAAAAATTCCAGGGGAGATAGTGCGATTATTTTTACTAACTGTCCATTACCGTAAGCCGCTTGATTATAACGATAAAGCTTTAGATGATGCCAAAAAAACTATGGATTACTGGTATCGAGCAATTGAGAATGTTAATACTATAAAGCTTTCTACGCTGCCGCAGGATTTTATGCAAGCACTGCTTGATGATATGAACACGCCGCTGGCGATAAAAATAATCAATGATTATGCCAAGCAGGTTTTTTTGGTGCAAACCGTCGAAGAAAAACAAATTAACGCCTCTTCTCTTCTTGCTTGTGCTAATTTCATCGGTTTAATGACCCAAAAACCGCAAGCATGGTTTCATGCCGGAATAGACGAAATTTACATTAATCGGTTAGTTGATAAACGTTTAGAGGCAAAAAAGCAAAAAGATTGGCTACTCGCCGATCAAATACGCAAGCAGCTACTAGAGGAGGGGATAATTCTCGAAGATAAAACGGACGGCACGACTATTTGGAGAAAATAGGTTCTTGTAAATATTGAAATAAGTGTATATAATGATAGGGCTTATATGCCATGGTCAAGCCGGCGTTGTTGCATGGATCAAATTTTTGATGTCATTCCCGCGAAGGCGGGAATCCAGAGAATATTTAAGCGAATTATATAATAAATTTTTATATAATTTTGCTTATTTTAAGTGTTTTTTCTGGATTCCCGCCTTCGCGGGAATGACATATCCATGCAACAACACAGGTACAAGCCACGGTATGACATCATTACTTTTATAAGCATAACACAATATAAAAATTCGCACGTAAGATATTAAGGTTAGTTCATTTAAAAATATGGATCACATCTTGCGGAGGTAAAATAACAACTTAAGGAGATTTATTAATAATGTCAAAAATACAACCAGTTAATATTAAAGATTTACTCGATGCCGGCGTGCATTTCGGTCACAAAACTTCCCGTTGGAATCCTAAAATGGCTCCTTATATTTATGGAGAACGTGATGACGTGCATATTATTGATTTAAGGCAAACCTCTGTATTAATGGGCGTTGCATTAAATGCGATCTATGAAACAGTGAAGAAGGACGGCAAAATATTATTTGTAAGTACTAAAATTCAAGCAAGCGACATAATAGCCGAATATGCCGAAAAATGCGGTCAATATTACGTAAATCACAGGTGGCTCGGCGGAATGCTTACTAACTGGAAAACTATTTCCGGTTCAATAGAGAAATTAAATAAGCTTGAAAAGACTTTAGAAAACGAAGAAGCTTGCGTCGGTTATACCAAAAAAGAAATATTGGATATGAGCCGCAAAAAAGATAAATTACTTCTTTTGCTAGGCGGAATTAGGAATATTCATTCTAAACCGGATTTAGTAGTAATAATTGATACCAACAAAGAGCATATAGCAATTAATGAAGCCGTAAAGCTCGGTGTTCCTATTATTGCGGTCGTTGATACTAATTCTAACCCTGATAATATTGATTATCCGATTCCGGGTAATGACGATGCAATTAGATCAATTAGACTTTATTGTAGCCTATTTGCCGACGCGGCATTGCAGGGACTTGAGGAAGCAATGAGAGCTTCGGGTGTAGATCTCGGAGCCATAGAAGATCATGGGGAAAAAGGTAAAGTATCTCAAAATATTTCTAAATTAAAGTCGACTAAAAAATTCTCTCAAACTAAAAATATAAGTGAAGAGATAACTACCGAGTTCGAACAAGCTTTAACGACAACGTCGGATAAAAAGGAAGGGTAAAGGTTATACGATGGTCACCCCCGGTGGCTTGAATTTTTGATGTCATTCCCGCGAAGGCGGGAATCCAGGAAAAACACTTAAAATAAGCAAAATTATATAAAAATTTACTATATAATTCGCTTAAATATTCTCTAGATTCCCGCCTTCGCGGGAATGACATACAGCACTTTTTTCGATCCACGCAACAACGCCTACAGCGGCTCTCAATAACGGTTATGGAGCCTATACATAAGAGAATAGAACAAATAAAAGGAGCAAATAAAATATGAGTGAAGTAACTATAAGTGCTGCAAGCGTCAAGGAATTAAGAGAAAAAACCGGTGCCGGAATGATGGATTGCAAAAAAGTTTTAATTGAAACTAAAGGTGATTTTGAAGCGGCTGTTGACTTGTTAAGGCAAAAAGGCTTATCTGCCGCAGCAAAAAAAGCCGGTAGAGTTGCATCTGAAGGGTTAACTGCCGTAAAAGTTGATGGTCTAATCGGTGTACTCGTTGAGGTGAATTCCGAAACGGATTTTGTTGCCCGTAATGAGCAATTTCAAGATTTAGTAAGAAATATTGCCGATAGTGCAATAAAACTAAAAAATATTGACGAGCTAAAAGAAGTTAAATTAGCAAACGGTAAGTCGGTTAACGAAGAAATTTTAGAAAATGTTGCTACTATCGGCGAAAATTTAACTTTACGGCGTATGGATATATTAAAAGTATCTGAAGGAGTAATCGGCTCATATGTTCATAATGAAGTTACAAAAAATTTGGGTAAAATTTCCGTATTAGTAGGACTCGAATCAACTGCTAAAGATAAAGCCGGACTAGAAGAAGTAGGGAAGCAAATAGCCGTTCATATTGCGGGTAACAATCCACAAAGTTTGGATGAATCAAGCTTAAACCCTGCCTTAATAGAGCGTGAGCGGAAAATATTCTTTGAGCAATCAAAAGCTGCCGGTAAATCCGACGATATAATTGCTAAAATGGTAGAAGGAAGAATACGTAAATTCCTAGCAGAAGTTGTATTACTTGAACAGAATTTTTTATTTGATACTAAACTCCGGGTTTCTGAAGTTATTGCTAACGCTGCTAAAAAATTAGGGGCAGATATTAAAATCACAAAATTCATTAGGTACGAACTTGGTGAAGGCATAGAACAGGAAGAAAAAAACTTTGCCGACGAAGTAGCCGCCGTAGTGAAAGGGTAATAATTTAAATATATTTTATTACAAACCTTACTATAAAGGTTAATGGTGTTGTTGCATGGATAGAATTTTTGCAAAGCGTACGGTGTCATTCTAGTTCCTTGGTCACGGCATCCAGTCTTTTTATTAAGGTTTTTTCTGGATACCGTGGTCAAGCCACGGTATGACACCATACTTGTAATAACCATAATTCGCTTAAATATTCTCTAGATTCCCGCCTTTAGCTAGAATGACATACTGCTACTTTTATCGAGCCATGCAACAACGCCAGTTGTTTCTGTGAGGAGCAGCCCATAACGCTTCGGATATTCGGCTTTGAAGGCGGGAAGGGCGAAACTACTACGGTTGCAGTTTTCCATGAGATAACGAGTTTGTTGTTAGCAGAAAATACTTTAACTAAGTGCATATATAAATACTTAAAATTTCCCCCTCATTTTTAAACTAAAACTATAATAACAGTAAAATTTATTACTATTTCAACAAATTTTTTTATTGACTTTCAACGAAAAAAATATAACTTTTTTATATTTAAATAAAGTGTAAAGAAATGTTAAGATATGAAGTAGAGCAAAAAAGTTTAACTAGACAACAAAAGGAAGCTATCGGGTTACTATCCGTAGGCACTTTCCTAGAATATTTTGACCTTATGCTGTATGTTCATATGGCAGTATTACTCAATGAGTTATTTTTCCCGAAAGCTGATCCTCATACCACAGCTATTTATTCTGCTGCTGCCTTCTGTTCTACATTTGTTTTTAGACCCTTTGGAGCTCTTGTATTTGGCTGGATAGGGGATAATATAGGGCGTAAATCTACAGTGATTATTACGAGTTTTATGATGGCTATATCATGCATTATTATGGCCGTTAGTCCAACTTATGCTGAAAAAGGACTAATCGCTACTATAATAGTTACGCTATGTCGAATTGTTCAAGGTGTATCCTCACTAGGGGAAATAATCGGTGCAGAACTTTATCTTACTGAAATGATAAAACCCCCTAAACAATATTCTTATGTATCGTTAATTTCTTCTTTTTCTACATTTGGTAACGTTATAGCTTTAGGTATGGCATCATTAATTACTAATTTTGGATTTAGTTGGCGAATAGCTTTTTTTATTGGAGCGGGAATTGCAGTAACCGGAGGTTATGCAAGAAATCGTTTGCGAGAAACGCAAGAATTTATAGATGCAAAACGGCAAGTTAAAAATAGCTTTAGTAAAGCTAAAGTAAATATAAAAATACTTGAAAATGATCTACTGTGGAAAGAAAAAGTTAATTGGAAAACGACCTTAGCCTATTTTTTAATTCAGTGTGCATGGCCAGTAACATTTTTTCTTGTATATATATATTGCATAATATTCTAAAGAATTCTTTTAATTATAGTGCTGAGGAAATTATAAATCATAATTTTATTATATCTTTAATACATTTAGTTGGAGGATTAATTTTAAGGTGTTATTTAAGTAGTATAGTACATCCTTTGAAAATCCTTAGAGTGTGTTTGATAGTATTTTCATTATTTACCGTAATGACTCCTTATTTACTAAATTACCTTAGAACTCCCGGGGAATTACTTTTGTTACAATCAATTATAATAGTCTTTGGCTTAGGAGATGCTCCAGCTGCTCCTATTTTCTTTAAACATTTTCCAGTTTTTAAACGCTTCACTTACTCAAGCTTTTTATACGCTTTGTCTAGAGCTTTAGTGTATCTAATTACTTCTTTTGGTCTTATATATTTAATAGATTATTTTGGTCATTGGGGAATATTAGTTATTGTGATTCCGGTAAGTATAGGTTACGGATTCGGTATACTGCATTTTGAGCGGTTAGAAAAGGTTGCAGAAAATTATCCTTTAAAGTAGGAGTCGCTTTTAAATAAAGCTCTATTAATTCATCTTTTATTTGCGGCATTCCGAGATGCATACTAAGGGTTATGAATACACTTAAAGTTTCTAACATTATCTTCTTCATTTTTTCAGGTGACTTAACCCCAATTGTTTGCATATTATGAAGACGATCAAATACTTTAATAAATAACATATCTTTATTATTTTGTAATAATAAGGAGTGGACCATTTCTGCAGAGCTTATTTTTTTATCTAGCTTGATTCTAGTTAAATCTTCTACTTGACAAGCAATTTTATACCCAAAGATATTTGTAATCATAGTTTTAGTAAATTCAGTATCCTCAATAGTATCATGAAGTAATGCAGTAACAATCATATCTGTTCTAAAAAATTCTTGTTTTTGCAAACTGCTATATTTAGCTGCCATATATGCAACTTCTACCGGATGGGAGTAATAAGGATCACCTGATTGCCGTATTTGTACACCGTGATATTTCCGTGCGTAGTATAAACCTTTCTTAACTTCTCCAATATCTATCGGGGGTTTTACCAACCTGTTTAAATAAGTAATTTTATCCAATAGCCTTGTAGCATATCCGCACATCTCAAACTTTTCTTCCCAGCAATTAATATCTTCCATAAAAATTAACCTAAATTTATTAGATCAAGCTTTATAACATTTTCTATTGAAAATTTAAAGTAATAAAATTAGGAAGCGTTTTTTAATCTTACAATTTAATAATAATTTTTAAATATATACATTAATATAATTTAAATTCTATGAAGCTGCATAGACTTGTTGCGTGGATCATAATTTACCGTATTATGGTTATTACAAGTATGGTGTCATACCGAGGTCCCTTCCACGGTATCCAGAAAAAACCTTAATAAAAAAGACTGGATGCCGTGATCAAGTCGGTGTTGTTGTATGGATCGAAAATTATAGCTAATCCCTTGATGTCATTCCTGCGAAAGCAGGAATCTAGTAATAAAAAGGTGTGAATGCCTTGGATTTTTAAAACTAAAAGCTCAAAATATTTCGCTTTTTTCTGGATTCCTGCTTTCGCAGGAATGACATATAGCACTTTTTTTTGATCCATGCAACAACACTATTTATTTCAGGATGACTATAATTTTACTGAAAGCAATTAATCCCGTTTAAAGGTTTGATATATTACGGGAATGACGAAAATAGTAAATATAGTCCCAATGCTCATGCCTCCGACTATTACCAAACCGATAGAGTTACGGGCGGCGGCACCTGCACCGGAAGCAAAGACTAGCGGCAATGTACCTACTATTGAGGCAAGTGTTGTCATTAATATCGGTCGTAATCGGAGGCTACAGGATTTAACTATTGCTTCTCTAATATTTGCACCTTGTTCTTTTAACTGATTGGCAAATTCTACTATCATAATAGAATTTTTAGTAACCAATCCGACTAAAGTAATAAGACCGATATTGCTGTACATATTGAGGCTGTTACCGCATAGCCAAAGAGTTAACACTCCCCCTGTTATCGAGAAAGGTACGGCAAGCAATATTAATAAAGGATCAATAAAGCTTTCAAATTGTGCAGAGAGTACTAAATAAATAAATATTAGAGCAAATAAGAAAGTCATAAGCATATTACTATCCGACTCACTCATTTGTTTAATTTCACCTATATATTCAAGTATTGTGGTGCTAGGATCGAGTAGCTTGTCGCTTATATTATTAATTTCTTTTATTGCGTCGCCGATTTCCTGTCCCGGAGCTAAGTCCGATGAAATAGTAACTGCTTTTGAATTATTATAGTGACTGTATGATTTTACCGATACTTTCTCCGTCATTTTGGCAATTACTCCAAGCGGTAGCATAGTATTATTTTTTGCCGGAATTAGAATTTTACTAAAGTCATTAACATTGTTACGATCTTTTAAATTATATTGTAATACGACATTATATAGATCGTTGCCCATTCTAAAATCGCCGATTTGTTGACCGGCAAGTAAATATTGTACGGTTCTTCCTATATTTCCCATACTCATCCCGTATAAATACGCTTTATCACGATCAATATCGATATTAATCGTCGGCATTGCCGACTGCAAATCCCTATTTACGTTAGAAAATACAGGATTTGCTTTCATCAAATCGACAAATTTATCGGATAATTTATCTAAATCGTCATATTCAAGTGTTGTTTGCAAAGTAAATTCGATCGGGCTTTGAGCATTATTACTAACCATTGATCGTGGATCCATAGCAAAAATCGACATACCCGGTATTTCTGCAAATTGTGCATTAAGCATATTCTTAATAGTTTCTTGTGAACGTATTCTTTCGCTCCAGTCTTTAAGGGGAACATAAGCAAAAACGCTATCGCTACCTCCTGCACCGATTACCATTAAATAACCGAGTATTTCTTTATAATTTGCCAAGATTTTTTCGGCTTCCATAACTATCGCTGTCGAATGTTCAATAGCTGAGCCTGCAGGTCCGGTAAAAGAAAGCTGCAAAAATCCGTCATCTTCTTGCGGAACAAAAACTTTTTGCACAAATTTAGAGCTGATTATTAACACTATGAAAGATAAAGCAATAATAAGGGAAAACTTCTTTTTGTTATCAAAGGTAAGATTTAAATAATAAAGATATTTACTTTGCACAAGCTGCAGAATTTCATTAAATTTAGCTAAAAATTTCGGTAACGGCTT
Source organism: Rickettsia endosymbiont of Polydrusus tereticollis (assembly GCF_964026385.1). Lineage (NCBI taxonomy): Bacteria > Pseudomonadati > Pseudomonadota > Alphaproteobacteria > Rickettsiales > Rickettsiaceae > Rickettsia > Rickettsia endosymbiont of Polydrusus tereticollis. The sequence goes on from NZ_OZ032142.1 coordinate 527,752, forward strand.
ATCATGTTTTTTGATCATGCGGCTTGCCATCATCGGTGTTAACGTTAGTGCAACAAAGCCTGAGAGTAAAACGCAAAATGCTAAAGTCCAAGCGAATTCGATAAATAATTTACCGACAAAGCCGTCGATAAAGCCGATCGGTAAAAATACGGCGGCAAGGGTAATAGTCATGGCGATAATAGCAAAACCGATTTCCTTGGAAGCAAGAAAAGCTGCCTCTATCGGCGGATGTCCCAGTTCGTTATATCTAAAAATATTTTCAAGCATAACGATTGCATCGTCGACTACTAACCCGATAGCTAAAATCATCGCTAGAAGAGTGAAGATATTAATAGAAAAGCCCATTGCGTACATAACGCTAAAAGTACCGATTAACGACACCGGAATCGTTACAAAGGGGATTAAAGTAATTCTAGCTGATGCTAGGAATAAATAAGTAACTAAAATTACTAATATTAAAGCTTCAAAAATAGTACGAAACACGGCATAGACCGAGGCGTTGACCGGTGTTGCACCGTCATAGGCAATACTGACATTTATACCGCTCGGTAATGATGCTTTAATTTGATCTAAAACACTTCTCACCTCATTTGATAAATCTATAATATTAGCTTTTGATTCTTTTATAAGCCCAAGAGCAATAGAGCTTTTGCCGTTATATCTAAAAATAACATCTTGATCGGGAGCACCCAAATATACTTTTGCTACATCTCTTAATTTTATTATTCCGCCGCCTCTGGCTTTTAGTATAATATTGCTGAATTCTTCCGGTTTAGTTAAAGATCCTTCAAGGGTTATTATAAAGTTATTGATACCCGTCTTGATTGTTCCCGCCGGATAATCCTTATTTTGTTCAGTAATGGCTGCTTCAATTTCTAACGGAGAAATTTTATACTGATATAATTTTTTAGGATCGGGTTCTATTTTCATTACATAATCATATCCGCCGTATATCTCCGATTGCCCGACCGTTTCAAGCTTATCTAGAGGAGTTTGTAAACTATCTTCAACGATTTTTGTTAACTCCAAATCATTATATTGATCACTTTCAATGCTTAAAAAAAGACTCGGAAAACTATCGGCATCAAGCTTTGCTACCGACGGTGCTTTCATATCTTTAGGAAACATATAAGTTATGTCGGAGACTTTGGAGCGTACGTCATTTAGAGCTACCTCAATATCGGTAGATAACAGAAAAGACAAAGTTATATTACTTTGACCCGTTGAGCTTTGGGAGGTTGTAAAATCAAGGTTTTTAACCGTCTTTAAAGCTTTTTCAATACGGGTGGTAATTTCTTTTTCCATATATAAAGCATCGGCTCCCGGGTAAAGAGCCGTGACGTTAATAATGGGTACTGAAATATCAGGTGTACCTCTAATTTGTAATTTAGTAAAAAACACCGCCCCGAGTGTTATTATAATCAGGCTTAAAACCGTCGCAAATACCGGACGTTTTATACAAATTTCAGATAATAGCATTTATATAACCAAAAATAGGGATGAGTAACTTTTTCTAAGCAAATAAGTATATATTTATAGAGCTCGTACTATTCATGATTATACGTTTCCATTAAAATTATTCAATTATATTTAGCTTGAAAGACAAAACTGATGTAATATGGTTACATATTTTTATAAAATTACATAATAAACATAGATATTTAAACTTTACAAATAACTCTCATTTGCAGTCAATTAATGGTTTGTTATAATCATTTTTGTACGCTAAAAATAAAAATATGTATTGATGTATATTATAGCTAGTTGTATATATTATCATTAGTACCTCAGGTTTAATACTATAAATTATCAAATAGGAGTTAATTTCATTATGAATAAAGCAGTAAATAAAGGAATGAATAAAGCAGAATTAATTAATTTAATGGTCGATTTAGGGCATTCTAAAAATTCTACGGATAAATCACTGACAAAAGCCGAGGCTGAAAGATCACTTAACTTAGTTCTAGAGAGTATTCTTGAAGCAATTAAACGTGGCAAAGGTGTTAGTTTAATAGGTTTCGGTTCATTTATGGTTCAGCACAGAGCAACACGTGAAGGGCGTAACCCAAAAACAAAAGAAAAAATGACCATTCCTGCTTATAAGCAACCGGTTTTTAGAGCGGGTACTAGAATGAAGGAAGCGAGTAATTCTTAAAAGTATGGTGTTATGCCATGAAGTATAGTGTCATACCGTGGCTTGACCCACTGCTGTACGAACGTTTAAATAAAGAGGTGAAAATTCTGTCATTCCGTGGCTACGACCACAGAATCCAGTCTATAATGTCATAAAAAGACTCTAAAATAAGCCTAATACTGCTTTATTTTTCTGGATGCCGTGATCAAGGAACTAGAATGACACAGCCTTTTCTTTAACGTTCGTACAACACAGGGCTTGACCACGGTATGACAACCCATACGCTTTGCAAAAATTCGAGCCATGCAACAATGCCGGCTATTGCCGGCAATGACGATTCTCTAAACCGACACCAATACCCAAAAAATATGATAATCGAACGTCTTAAATTTAGTTTTAACCAAAAAAAACTTTATAATAGCTGGCTTATTGAAACCGAAGACGTAGATCAATCTTTAAAAGATGTTCAAGAATTTATACGCCAAAAAATATTCGGAGAGAATATTGCTTTAGAAAATCATCCTGATTATTATTTTGTAGCAAAAGAAATTTCAGCTACAGCCAATTCTAAAGATATTTCTGTAGATCAGATAAGAAAGCTGCAAGAATTCTTAAATAAAACTTCAGCCATTTCCGGTTACAAGGTTGCTATAATCTATCAAGCAGACTTAATGAATTTAAACGCTGCGAATTCCTGCCTTAAAATCTTAGAGGACACCCCAAAAAATAGTTATATTTTTTTAATTACTTTAAAAGCCGCTAGTATTCTTACTACCATAAGATCAAGGTGTTTTAAAATTAGTATTAGATCGCCGAAATATTTTATAGGTAATGAAGCATATGCAAAATTCATTAAGCCGCTTGCCGATTATACGGACTTAAATGCTAGGCTAGCTTTCATTAATCAATTTTCCGGTAAGGATAGAGAATTATGGTTAGAATTTATTGATAATATTTTACAATTAATGAATCGAATTATAAAAAAATCTTCGGGCGTTAATATCGAGCTTACAGATTTAGAGGATAAAATATTAAATAAATTACCGACGAAAACCCCTTCTTCACTACTTGATAAATTCACTGACATTAAACGCTTAATATATAATACTATAGATTATGACCTTGATCTAAGAACCAGCTGCGTTTTATTGATGAGTGAGTTTTCACAGTAATTATAGGATCATTCAAAATGCCCCTACTTCAAAGATTAAAAAAATTATTCTTTAAAAATAAAGAATACCAAGCTTTATATCAGCAAGCTGACGAATTTCATAGAAGCGGCAATTACGAAGAAGCAATAAAAATTTATGATAAACTAATTACGCTTATACCTAAAAATGCAGAATTATACTGGCAAAAAACTGAAGCTCTATTTTTTTTAGAAGATAGAGAAGAAGATCTTTTAAAGGTCATTGATAAAGCAATTAATTTTAGCAAAGACTCCAAGTATTTAAATGATGATATCATTTTTGCCGTAAAAGGTGATATCCTTTTTGAAGTAAAAAAATATGATCTTGCCATTTTAGCTTTTAATAATAGAATTAAAAAACATCCCCTCGATCCATATAATTATTATAAAATAAGTGAATCATTATTTAAAATATCAGAATATGAACAAGCATTAGAATATATTAATAAAGCTATAAAGTTGCCACCAAACACAGAGACAAAATATTTGTATTGGCGTTTTTATGCGTGCCAAGCAGAAATTTTAAAGGAATTAGGGAAAATCGAAGAAGCATTGGTAGCATGTGATAACGCAATTGAATTAGGAGGTGCTTATTCATACCATCAAAAAGCGGTTATACTAGACGAAATAGGTAAATATTCTGAAGCTATAATATGCTTAAATAAAGGAATTATGCAGTATCCTTTATACGACTTAGAAATATGTGTACAATTAAAAGCTAAAATTTTATGTAAGCTTAATAAATATGATGAAGCTTTAGAAACTTTAAGGAATAATAAAAATTTTGATACCCCATACTCAGAGATTTTAACGGAAGAGCTAATTTATATATTAGAGAAAGCTGATAAATATGAAGAACTACTTGCAGAATATGATCGATTAATAATGAATGATCCAGCTAATGCAAAGCTTTACGATAGAAAAGGTATGTTATTTGAAAAACTCGGTCGCCTTGATGAGGCTGCGGAATACTACAATAAGATGATTGATGTCAAACGACGAAATAAAGAATTTTAGGAATAATTTAATATTTCTAAAAGCTCCTAACCAATCCTATCTGTGCCAAACCGACAGCAACAGCGGTTTCGGTTCGTAAGATATAAGCACTAAGGTTAAAAGATTTAGTGTTTCCTTGGGCGGCTAATTTTTCGAGTTCGCCGCTACTAAATCCCTCTTCAGGTCCGACAATAAATAAAATATCCGATACATTATTTAAGCCGCTAGGTAAAATTTTAAGCAAAGAATTAGCTTTATCCTCGCACTCATTAGCATATAATATTAGGTTATTGCTATGGTTTTTTAAAAATTGTTCAAGCGAAATAACCGGCTCGATAATTGGCGGGCTAACCCGGATATTGCATGAAGTGAGATTTAAAGTAAGAAATTGAGTAATTTATAATATTAGCAATGATACTTTTGTAAAAATTTTGCCAAAAAGTGCTTTGAAGCCGTTATTTTCAAATTTTAGATGTAATGCCCCTTACCCCATTTTTTCTAAGCACCGGGAACAGTGCTAATCTAGGTTATTCTAATGCTAATTTCTTCATCACATGATTCCATACCTGTCGGTAAGGATATGATGAAGATAACAAAAACTTAATACGCCTAGTATTACGGATAATTACTACCCCAATTTTTAATAATTTTAAACGTATTGTACCTATTTGTGCTTTTGCTAATGCACTACCTTGTAATAAATTACCTCTGATATATTCTACTAAAGTGTATGCAAGACCCGATAAAATCATTCTGAGCTGATTAGCCCACCATCTATGACAAGAAGTACGATCTGCAAATAATTCTAGTTGTTGCTCTTTTATACGGTTTTCCATATCACCACGACCACAGTAAACTTTGTCGTATAAATCTTCAGGTTTATCTGATAAATTAGTTACTATATACCTTGGATTTTCTCCAAGCATTGTCATTTCTGCCTTACCAATTATTCTACGTTCATGACTCCAACTACCAGCCTTATATGGAAACTCACTAAAAAGACGTTGCTTTTCTTGGGTTATAATAAATGCTGCTTTTGACTTCTCCATTGTAGGTTTCAGTAACTCATTTAGTCTGTTATTTTGGGGCATTCCTACAATATATTTTATATTATGAATATCACACCAATCAAACATCTGATGACGACAAAATCCACTATCACCACGAAAAATAATCTTTACCTCTGGCCAAGCTTGGCGAAAACGTTTTACTAACAATGATAATATTGCCCAAGAATGTTTTGCTTGATCCTGCTTTGACGTCCTAAGATAACTAACTAACAGATGCTTTCCACAAAAAACATACAAAGGTAAAAAGCAATTATGACCGTAATAACCATGATAAAACTTACCTTCCTGTTGCCCATGAATTTCATCATCCGTAGCATCAAAATCAAGTATTAGCTGCTTTGGTACTATTTTATGAGACTTAATAAATTTATCAAGCATTAGTTCATGCACTTTAATTGCAAAGTGTCTATCAGCATTGTTTTCTATACGACATAAGGTAGAACTACTTGCCATATCATCAATTGTTTCCATAGCTGTTTGCATAGCAGGACATTTTCGTAGATAATTGTGGTCATTTAAATCTTCATAACCTAATGCAATACCATAAATTCGTTGCCTCAGCATTGTTGCCATATTATGGGTAATTTTACTACCATCTCGTCTATCAGGAAATATTTTAGCAAGCTCCTCTGTTATACCAAGCCTTTTATCTGCTTCTCTTAATAACAACACACCTCCATCGCTACTAATATCACCTCCAGTGAAATTTATCTCTATTGTCCGATTTTTTACTTTGGAAAACTGGTAACTATATGCTATACAATTTGTCATGACAAAATCCTTTGTATTATTCTAATGAAATACCAGTATTATACAGCTTTACGAGGATTTTGTCTCCTATATCTCATGCAATATCCGGGCTAAGCCGTTCCGATTGCTCAGTTGCTTCAATAGTGCATTTAAGCAAACGCTCATTATTAACATTTCTTAACTGGCATCTTTCCGTAATTAACGGCACAATTTTAGTCACGCCGAGTTGCGTTGCCATATTTATTGCTAGCAAAAAATTTTCCGGTTTTATTATTGCTAGCCCTAGCGTTAAGGATGGTAGCGGCGTCGGCTTTCTTAAAAGATTCGTAATGTTTATAGATAAATTATTTTTGCCGATATTGTTAATTTGTGCTATAAATTCGCCGTCGACATTATTAAAGACTCGAAACTGATCTTGTATTTTTAATCGCAGCACCGTTTTAATATAATGTCCCTGATTGTCTGTTAATTCTATTTTACTATTTGCAGCTAAGGCATTATTAATATAAATTCTATTAAGGTTGGAAAATTTCATAAATTAAAAAATATCAAACTATGGATAATAAAAAAGATAATATATTAGAAGAAGAAAATTTGCCAAAAGAAAAAGAAAGCAGTAAAGAAATAGGCGGAGCCAAAGGGTTAGAACCTACAAGATACGGCGATTGGCAGCATAAAGGCAAAGTAACAGATTTTTAGTATACTACTCATCTTTCAAGAATTATTTTTTCATTTTATCAGGGATTCACGTACTCACCTATTAAGTATAGGCTGCGTGCGTTCACCCTTCAAAATAAAATCTAATTCTTGAAATACGAGCAGTATATCTTATCCATATGAAATTAACCGAATTTTATGCCTTCATTTAGTCAAGTAAAAATCTTGCCGTATAGCCCTGTCGAATTATTTTATTTAGTGCTTGATATAGAAGCATATCCTAAATTTTTGCCTTGGTGTGCGGCTGCTAAAATTATTTCTAAAAATAATGAACAAATTATTGCCGAGTTAGTGCTGCAGGTAAAAGGATTTTCGGAAAAATATCAATCAAGTATTACATGTAAAATATTAGACGGCGAAAGATATTTAATTAATGTCGAAGCTATTTCCGGACCTTTTAAATATTTAAAGAATATATGGCAATTTTCACCGGATGTTAAAGGAAGTTTAGTAGAGTTTAATATCGATTTTAAAATGCAATCGAGTATATTAGATAAATTGATAGGGGGGTATTTTGTCAAAGCAACGGAAAAAATGATTAATGCTTTCGAAAAAAGAGCAGGGGAGGTTCTTCCATCGGATCATATTCTACCGTAATATTACTATTTGACACGTTTTATACAACATGGCATAATTTAATACTAGTCATAAAAGGAACTAAGTTATGAAAGCTTTACATACTCACTTAGATAAAAACGGTAGGATATTAATTCCTCATCAAATTAGAAACTCTCTGAAATATAAACCGGGAGACTCTTTTATTATAAATACCGTTAATGATGAATTGCGTATAATAAGTATAAAAAAAGCAATAAAAGAAGCTCAAAATTTGTTAAAGCAATATAATCATAATTTAGGTTCGCTTGTAGACGAGTTTCTTGAACAAAAATATCAAGAAGCAAAAAAAGAAAATTCTAAATTCTAATTTCAATCATGAACTTTACCAATAATACCTTTACCCTTCATTTGATTCACCTCCTTATATATTTCCTTTCTGCTATAGCTATTGCCAAATCGTTCATAAGCAAGGTCAGTGGTAGTTTTGGCAGTTAGGTTTTTAGCTAATGACAGTTTTATAAAGGCTTGTAAATCACTTATTAATTTTTCATCATTTTCATCAGCTAAGCCGGAAATTAATAAAACTATCTCGCCTTTTAAAGGATTATTTTGATAAAATTCGATTACCTCGTTAATTGGTGCTGTTTTTACCTGCTGGTAAAGCTTTGTCAGCTCCCTCGCTACGCATATTTCTCTATTGCCTAAAACTTCTTTAGCTATAACTAACGACTCTATTAGGCGTATTGCCGTATCAAAAAAGATTAAAGTAGCACGAAGATTTGCAAATTCATTAAAAATTTTCTTTTTACCTTCGATTGTTTTAGGCAAGAAACCGCAAAATAAAAACCGATCGGTCGGAAGAGCCGATAAAGTTAAAGCGGCAATCGGCGATGAAACCCCGGGGGCTATTTCTATATGATAATTAAGGGTGCATAATTCTCGTACTAACTTATACCCCGGGTCGGAAATTAAAGGCGTACCTGCATCGGATATAAGACTAACTACTTCCCCTTGATCAATTAACCTTGCAATATTTTTCCTATTCTGTTCGTCACTATGGTCATTATAAACTTGTAATTTTACCTTAATCCCATGTTTTGCTAGTAATTTTTGCGATATTCTGGTATCCTCGCACAAAATAATGCTCGAGTTTTTTAAGGTTGATAATGCCCGTAACGTTATATCTTCTAAATTTCCTATGGGTGTTGAAACAATATACAATCCAGATTTCAGATTCATAATTTTTTAAATTTTATAATAATATTTTATGGCTAGTATAAAACAAAAATTTTTAGGTTCAGTGAAGTTTTTTCAAATAATTTATATTATAGGATATTTTTTAGCGAAAATTAATAAGATTTTTGAAGGAATAGCTACTCCTATTTCAAAAAAATCTTATAATTTGCAGCAAAAAAGAGCCAGAATTAGATTATTTGAAAAAACTTCACTGAATCTCAGAATCACTTTATCATTTTTTTGCCTAGTTTATCTATCGGCTTGTCAAAGCGTTAAGGAAGAAATCCCTGTAACAAAACCAAAACCCGTGAAAGAAGAAATTGAGATTGCAATTTTAATGCCGACGACCGGAGCAGACGGAGTAGCAGGCAAGCAATATAAAGATTTAATTAAAATGGGTCTTAGCGATGCGGTAAAATCTTATATCCACGTTATTTCTTATGACGGATCGGATGAAAAAAACGTACTTGCCGCTATGGATAAGATAGTAAAGCGTAAAACCAAGATCATCCTTGGACCTTTATATTCTAATTTTACTTCGCTAATAGCCGAGAAAGCAAGAGCAAACGACATTATTATTATAACCATGTCTAATAATCCGGTATTAGCAGAAGAAAAATTATTTGTTTTCGGACATGCACCTTTAAAACAGTTAATTAGAATCATCAATTATTTCGGCGATAATAATTATAAGGATTTTATGGCTCTCTTACCTGAAGGAAAGCATTCTCAAACCGTTAATCAAGTAATACAAAATCTATTAATTCAGAAAAGTGCAACTTTGGTACGCACTGCATTTTATCTTGATACTCCTGAATCGATAGCAAAAGCGGCAGCGATTATTTCCGATAATGTTGATATCATCAATGAAAGAGAAGATTCAGCAAAACCGGTGATTTATTTATCGGATGACCCAAAGAATTTAAATTTAGTTGCATCTAGTATAGCGAAACATAATTTAGACAAAAAAGCTATTTTAATCGGCGATAATCGTATTGATATCGATTATCCGGAGAATATTAATATTAATTTTACCGGTTCTTTAAATATTGTTAATAGCAATGTGCCTGAAAGAGCTAGAGAGCTCGGAATTAATCATATAAATTTTATGCACGCTTTAGCCTACGACCTTGGCAGGATGACCGCTAGCTATATCGGCGAAGAATTTGCTTTAGAGCGATTTTTAAATAGAATGAAAAGCCGTCAACCTTATATCGGTTTATCCGGTAATATTCATTTTGTCGACTCAATAGCACAAAGGCAGTATGATATTATTAGAAAAGAAAACGGCGTATACTCTACCTTGTCATCGGGGAAGTAAGGGAGTGTTGTTGCATGGCTAGAACTTTTGATGTTATTCCCGCGAAAGCGGGAATCCAGAGAATATTTAAGCGAATTATATAGTAAATTTTTATATAATTTTGCTTATTTTAAGTGTTTTTTCTGGATTCCCGCCTACGCGGGAATGACATACTGCTACTTTTATCGATCCACGTAACAACGCCGCTATAGTCATAGGGTGACAATTTCCAATTCTTGAAGTGAGCATATAAATGATTAAAATCGGTAATATAACACTAGCTTCTAACGTGATATTGGCACCTATGTCGGGCGTTACGGATTTAGTTTTTAGGAAGTTAGTCAAAAAATTCGGTGCCGGTCTTGTAGTTTCAGAGATGGTAGCAAGTAGAGCAATGATTGTAGAATCACGGCAATCCTTACAAAAATGTGCAATCATTCATGATGACGAAACCGGTGCATGCGTTCAGCTTGCCGGTTGCGAGCCTGAGGTTATAGCGGAATCGGCAAAAATGAACGAAGATATGGGTGCTAAGATTATTGACCTTAATTTTGGCTGTCCGGCAAAAAAAGTAGTAGGCGGCTATTCCGGTTCGGCTTTAATGAGAGATGAGGGACTGGCGGCAAAAATTTTTGCAGCAACCGTTAAGGCGGTAAAAGTTCCGGTAACCGTTAAGATGCGTACAGGCTGGGACGATCAAACCAGAAATGCACCGATGCTTGCAAAAATTGCCGAAGACTCAGGAATTCAAATGATTACCGTTCACGGAAGGACAAGATGCCAGTTTTATTCAGGCAGTGCCGATTGGGAGTTTATAAGGCACGTCAAAGAAGAGGTTAAAATTCCGGTTATTGCCAACGGTGATATTAATAGTTTTGACAAAGCTAAAGAGGCTTTAAAACAATCAGGGGCAGACGGGATTATGATAGGTAGAGGTGCTTACGGCAAGCCGTGGCTAACTTCACAAATCGCTCATTATTTGCAAACCGGTGAAGAAACCCCACCCCCTTCTATAGCTGAGCAGCTTAGTATAATCATTGAACATTATGAAGCATTATTAGAATATTACGGCAGTAATACCGGTGTGCCACTTGCTCGAAAACATATAGGTTGGTATAGTAGCGGTCTACCTAACTCGGCAGAATTTAGGGGAGCTATTAATTTAATGAATGATCCGATAGCGGTAAAGGATAAAATAACAGAGTTTTATAATACATGTAATGCATAACATGCTTAGGCGTTGTTGCATGGTTCGAATTTCCGATGTCATTCCCGCAAAAGCGGGAATCCAGAAAAAAATATTTTTAAGTCATCCTGAATTTATTTCAGGATCTACTAAAAAAGATACTGAAACGAGTTCAGCATGACAAAAAAAGTCTGGATTCCCGCTTTTGCGGGAATGACATACGGCACTTTTTTCGATCCACGCAACAACGCCCCCAGGCTGGAATGACATAAAGAGGAATGACATTCACGCTTCTAAATTTTTATCTTTTGGATAAAACCAAATAATTAATAGCCCAAATAAAAGGCAAAGATTTAACAGCAAATTATATTCGGTCATTGATAAATCGAATATTTTTAATGTTGCTTTAGTACAGGAGGTTATCGGCTGACTATAAAATATTTCTTTAATATGTTTTATAGATAAACCTTTCGGGATATGAACCATTGAGGAGCAAAGAGCACTCGGCTCAAAAATTCCTCTCTCTATGCCGCTATGGTAAGTAGATAATAAGCAGGAACTAAGTATAGTAAGGAAAATAAAACCTAAACTATATTTACTTAATTTTTTAATCAGTAAAGCAGTTAAAGAAATTTTAATTAAAGTTAAATAAGGAAATCTTTCATATACACATAAGGGGCAAGGAGTATAATGTAATATATATTCGGCAAAATAAGCGGTAGTTAAAGCAATTATAGAAATCGTAATTAGCCCTAAATGCAGGATACGAAAATTATCTTTTCTAACGAAATTTATAACTGAAACAATTAACATAGTTATTTAAATTTTTTTTATAATTAATAAAATTGTCTAAAACTATAAAAAACACAAGTCATATTTTACAATTAATTAAATTTAGTGTATACTCTTCTGCTTTGAAGAATTGTTTATGCAAAACTTCGGGGGATTCGCATGCTCACCTATTAAGTATAGGCTGTGCGTGCTCACCCCTCGTTTTACATTCCAATTATCCAAATCATTTGAGTATTAGATTATCTTTCATTATCAATATAGCACAAGTAAAATAAAAAAATGTCAGAAATATTTGAAGATGCAATAAAGTCAAATGCTTGGCCTTTTCTAGAGGCAAAAAAAATATTAGATCATTTAAAAGGTAAAATACCCGCTAAAGGTTATGTATTATTTGAAACGGGTTACGGACCTTCAGGACTACCGCATATCGGCACTTTTGGAGAAAATACTCGAACAATTATGGTGCAGGAAGCGTTTAAACAATTATCCGATATTCCGACAAAATTAATTTGTTTCTCCGATGATATGGACGGGTTACGTAAAGTACCGAGTAATATCCCCAATCCTGAAATGGTAGCTGCACATATGGATCAGCCGTTAACTGCTATTCCCGATCCGTTCGGCGAATATGAAAGTTACGGTCATTATATGAATGCTAAAATGCGTTCATTTCTTGATAGGTTCAGCTTTAACTATGAGTTTTATAGTAGTACGTATTGTTATAAATCAGGTATGTTTGATGAGATGATGATGCGAGTACTAGAAAAATATGACGAAATAATGGAATTAATGCTGCCGACTTTTCGAGCCGAGAGAAAGGCAACCTATTCGCCTTTTATGCCTATTTGCCCTGATACCGGTAAAGTTTTGCAGGTAGCTATCGAAAAAATTGATCCGAGTAGCGGCACGGTTACTTATAAAAATGAAGTAGGTAAGTTTGTAGAAGTACCCGTAACAAAAGGACATTGTAAATTACAATGGAAGCCGGATTTCGGTATGCGCTGGGCGGCTTTAAGCATTGATTATGAAATGTACGGCAAAGATCATTTAGCAAATGCACGTCTTTATTCCGAGATTTGCCGAATTCTTGGCGGAGTTCCGCCGGTGCAATTATGTTGTGAATTATTTCTTGATGAAAACGGCGAAAAAATTTCTAAATCTAAAGGTAATAGCATCAGCGTTGACGATTGGCTAAAATATGCACCGCTTGAAAGTATGTCGCTTTTTATGTATCAATCGCCGACTAGAGCAAAAAGGTTATATTTTGATATAATACCCAAAAACGTTGATGAATATATTACTTTTAATAAAAAATATCATGCGGAAGAAGAGCCGGTAAAGAAATTAGCCAATCCTGTTTATCATATTCATCACGGACAAGTACCGAAAATTGAGACTTTTGGCATTACTTATGCATTACTATTAAATTTAGCTTCAGTATGTAATCCTTCAGATAAATCAGTACTTTGGGCGTTTATTACAAGGTATGAACCGAAAGCAACAGCTGAAACTGCTTTATATCTTGATCATTTAGCAGATTTTGCGGTAAAATACTTTAATGACTTTATTAAAGCGTATAAATCATATTTAACGCCGACGGCTAAACACAAGATTATTTTAGAAGATATTTTAAAAATGTTGGTTAGTTTAGCGGCTGATGCAGAATCTGAGGAAATTCAGACGGCAATATATGATATCGGTATGAAAGCCGGTTATGAAAATTTACGTGATTATTTTAAAGAATTATATCAGATATTACTCGGGCAAAGTGAAGGTCCAAGGCTTGGAACTTTTATTAAGCTTTTCGGAGTAGCGGAAACGATAAAGCTAATCAACGAGAAGCTAGGTAAAAGTGCTTAAGATGTCATTCCTGCGAAAACGGGGTGTTGTTGCATGGCTCGGAAATTGTTGCAAAAAGGGTGTCATTCCCGCGAAAGCGGGAATCCAGTCTAGCGTCATGCTGAACTCGTTTCAGCATCTCTTGCAACAGATCCTGAAATAAATTCAGGATGACTTTTATAGTTTTTTCTGGATTCCTGCTTTCGCAGGAATGACATAGAGTTATACAACAAAGTTATTCTTTCGCACGAATGACATCAACGCTAAAATAAAAACAAAACTATTAACAAATGAACGATATTTTTTCTAGTACATTACCTATTTTTTTGATTACTATCCTTGGTAGTATTATCAAAACAAAATGGTTGACTTCAGAAGAATTTTGGCGAGGGATAGAAAAACTATCATATTTCGTATTATTTCCGGCGATGCTTTTTAATTACGTGTCCACTGCGGATTTAAGCGTTTCATCAATAATAAAACTAGTATTCGCTCTTATTATATCCACTTGTATTATCTCGATTATTTTAGCTATTTATCAGAAAAAATATAATATTAATAAAGTACAATTTACTTCCATATTTCAAGGTTCAATTCGTTATAATAGTTACATTTTCTTTGGCATAAGTGCTCCGCTACTGGGTGAAGAAGGGCTGGCGATAGTTGCAGTAATTTCTTCTTATATGATTATTTTTACTAATATTTTATCGGTTATAATTTTTGCTTATTATATTCCCGATAAATCAGTAGCCACTACTCTTAAAACCAGCATTCTTTTAATGGTTAAGCTAATAATCCGCAATCCGTTAATTATCGCCAGTATTGTCGGATTTATGTTTAATTATTCTAACCTTGAACTACATTTAGGTTTGAAGAAAACATTAGATAGTCTATCTAATGCGGCTTTAGCTATAGGCATGTTGAATGTTGGGGCAGGTCTTAATTTTACTATCCATAAAGAACTTTTATTTAACGTAATATTAACAAGTTTTGTCAAATTAATAGCTTTTCCGTTAGTTACGGTAATAGTTTTATGGTTAATGTCAATTGACGGCGTTAACAAATCCGTAGGGGTATTATATAGCTGTTTGCCTTGTGCAAGCACGGCGTATGTATTATCTCGTCAACTTGGCGGCGATCCGGAATCAATGGCATCTATCATAACATTTACTACTTTTTTCTCACTCATCACTCTATCGATTATTATGTATATGTTGGGGTGAGGGGGATGTTTGCGACGTCATTCCCGCTATCTTCTATGCCATTCCCGTGCTGCCTTTTATGTCATTCCCGCGGAGGCGGGAATCCAGAAAAAACACTTAAAATAAGCAAAATTATATAAAAATTTACTATATAACTCGCTTAAATATTCTCTGGATTCCCGCCTCCGCGGGAATGACATAAAAAATTTGATCCACGCAACAATGCCGCCACACTATAGTAATAACTATAAATTTTACTCACCTGTAAAACTAAGGGTTTCTCCTACTAATTCTGGTTGTATTACATCATCCAAATTTAAATAAGAACTAATATGTGTTAGTATTTCATTAGGCAGTCCTATAGTACTATTCTGTTTTACAACCCTCGTAAGCTCAAAATAATGCTGATTGATATAAGAATCAATCTTATTCGCTTCATCGGATAAATTAGTATTTTCTGATAGTGAATCTAAGAATTTTTTATTTTCTTCATATTTTTTAAGGTCTTTACGGCTAGTTAATGCAGGATTTTTAGCAATTTCTATTATCGAATCTAATTTTTCATGTGGGTTGTTAATTACTATCTTAGCCCCCACTCCAGCAGGTAAAACAACGTTTGATCCATTAGCATCGCCATAAGTGCTAAGTGCTTCAGCTGAATTATGAATATGGTAATTAGCTCCATGATGAGTAAAATTAAAATCTGATTGTGCACATATAGTTACTGAATTCATTGGCAAATCTTTACCGCTTTGAGTAAATTTACTATTTTCTCCTACAGAAACAGCTACAGGCACTGTTCCTTCATAATTATTATTTAAATTTATAGCACCGTGAACAATATTAATATTATTTAAAGGTAGCTCACTACTAGCAATTGTAAGATTGTGATTATCATAAACTTCAATATCAGTAAGACCGCATATTGTAAGAGGCATATTATCAGTAACAGTAAAAGGACCGCTAATTATTACATTACCCTCTACTGACACTGTAATCATTGGAGCATTTTCACTTAATTTTACAATAGGATTTAAAGCGTTCTCCTTTATTGTTAATTTAGCCCGGATATTGCATGAGATATAGGAGACAAAATCCTCGTAAAGCTGTATAATACTGGTATTTCATTAGAATAATACAAAGGATTTTGTCATGACAAATTGTATAGCATATAGTTACCAGTTTTCCAAAGTAAAAAATCGGACAATAGAGATAAATTTCACTGGAGGTGATATTAGTAGCGATGGAGGTGTGTTGTTATTAAGAGAAGCAGATAAAAGGCTTGGTATAACAGAGGAGCTTGCTAAAATATTTCCTGATAGACGAGATGGTAGTAAAATTACCCATAATATGGCAACAATGCTGAGGCAACGAATTTATGGTATTGCATTAGGTTATGAAGATTTAAATGACCACAATTATCTACGAAAATGTCCTGCTATGCAAACAGCTATGGAAACAATTGATGATATGGCAAGTAGTTCTACCTTATGTCGTATAGAAAACAATGCTGATAGACACTTTGCAATTAAAGTGCATGAACTAATGCTTGATAAATTTATTAAGTCTCATAAAATAGTACCAAAGCAGCTAATACTTGATTTTGATGCTACGGATGATGAAATTCATGGGCAACAGGAAGGTAAGTTTTATCATGGTTATTACGGTCATAATTGCTTTTTACCTTTGTATGTTTTTTGTGGAAAGCATCTGTTAGTTAGTTATCTTAGGACGTCAAAGCAGGATCAAGCAAAACATTCTTGGGCAATATTATCATTGTTAGTAAAACGTTTTCGCCAAGCTTGGCCAGAGGTAAAGATTATTTTTCGTGGTGATAGTGGATTTTGTCGTCATCAGATGTTTGATTGGTGTGATATTCATAATATAAAATATATTGTAGGAATGCCCCAAAATAACAGACTAAATGAGTTACTGAAACCTACAATGGAGAAGTCAAAAGCAGCATTTATTATAACCCAAGAAAAGCAACGTCTTTTTAGTGAGTTTCCATATAAGGCTGGTAGTTGGAGTCATGAACGTAGAATAATTGGTAAGGCAGAAATGACAATGCTTGGAGAAAATCCAAGGTATATAGTAACTAATTTATCAGATAAACCTGAAGATTTATACGACAAAGTTTACTGTGGTCGTGGTGATATGGAAAACCGTATAAAAGAGCAACAACTAGAATTATTTGCAGATCGTACTTCTTGTCATAGATGGTGGGCTAATCAGCTCAGAATGATTTTATCGGGTCTTGCATACACTTTAGTAGAATATATCAGAGGTAATTTATTACAAGGTAGTGCATTAGCAAAAGCACAAATAGGTACAATACGTTTAAAATTATTAAAAATTGGGGTAGTAATTATCCGTAATACTAGGCGTATTAAGTTTTTGTTATCTTCATCATATCCTTACCGACAGGTATGGAATCATGTGATGAAGAAATTAGCATTAGAATAACCTAGATTAGCACTGTTCCCGGTGCTTAGAAAAAATGGGGTAAGGGGCATTACATCTAAAATTTGAAAATAACGGCTTCAAAGCACTTTTTGGCAAAATTTTTACAAAAGTATCATTGCTAATATTATAAATTACTCAATTTCTTACTTTAAATCTCACTTCATGCAATATCCGGGTTAGGCATATCTATTTTCCTCAATTTAATCGTTAAGTAATTATTAATTAGAACGGCATTATAGATAATAAATTTTAACAAATCAACAATTTATTAATAATATATTAAATCTTAATATATTATTTTTTTTCATTGAAGCAAAGTTGTTATATGGCTCGAATTTTTGCAAAACGTACGGTGTCATGCCGTGATTTGATCCTGTGTTGTTGCGTGGATCGATAAAAGTAGCAGTATGTCATTCCCGCGAAGGCGGGAATCCAGAAAAAACACTTAAAATAAGCAAAATTATATAGAAATTTACTATATAATTCGCTTAAATATTCTCTGGATTCCCGCCTTCGCGGGAATGACATCAAAAATTCTATCTATGCAACAACGCAACAATGCCGCCCCACTATGACACCATACTTGTAATGACCATAGAGCCACGCAACAATGCCGCCTCGTCATGACGGATTTTTATTAATTTTCTGGATGGCCACGTCGGCACGATGTACCTCCTCGCAATGACGTTTGAGGGATCCACGCAACAATGCCCAAAGCCCACTGGACCTTATAAATACCTTGTATTTTATGATCATTTTAATAATTTCTTGATCTAAATCTCTATAAGTTATAAATTACAACCAAGTAATATAATTATAATTATAAAATATATGGATGAAATGAATAAAATTAATTACGCTGAAGCGTTAGAATATCATAGCAAAGGTAAAGCAGGAAAAATTGCTATTTCTCCGACAAAGCCTTTAGTTACGCAGCAAGATTTGTCTCTAGCTTATTCTCCGGGTGTGGCGGCTCCTTGCCTTGAGATTGCTAAAAATATCGATGATATTTATAAATATACCGCAAGGGGTAATATGGTGGCAGTAATATCTAACGGCACTGCTGTTTTGGGGCTAGGTAATTTAGGTGCTGCTGCTTCAAAACCGGTGATGGAAGGCAAGGCAGTTTTATTTAAAAATTTTGCCGATATCGACGCTATAGATTTGGAGATTAATACGGAAGATCCTGAGGAATTTATTAATGCGGTAAAATATCTTAATTATAGTTTTGGCGGTATTAACCTTGAAGATATTAAAGCCCCTGAATGTTTTATAATTGAAGAAAAACTGAAAAGTCTCATGGAAATACCGGTATTTCATGATGATCAGCATGGAACGGCAATTATTACCGCTGCCGGACTTATAAATGCCGCACATCTTACTAACCGCTCGTTTAGCGATCTTAAAATTGTTGTAAACGGTGCAGGAGCAGCAGCGATTGCCTGCATTGAGTTATTGATAGCTCTTGGAGCCGACAAGTCAAATATAATTTTGTGCGATACGAAGGGAGTAATCTATAAAGGTCGCACTAGTGGCATGAATAAATGGAAAGAGCTGTATGCACAAGAGACGGATTTACGCACTCTTTCGGAAGCTATGGCGTCGGCTAACGTATTTTTAGGATTATCTTCAAAAGGTGCGGTATCAAAAGAAATGGTGGCTAAAATGGCTAAAGACCCGATTATTTTTGCCATGGCTAACCCCGATCCGGAAATTACCCCCGAGGAAATAAAGTTAGTTAGGAGTGATGCAATTATTGCCACGGGTCGCTCTGATTATAATAACCAAATTAATAACGTTATGGGCTTTCCGTATATCTTTCGAGGAGCCTTGGACGTTCGAGCTAAAACCATTAATCAAGAAATGAAAATAGCCGCTGCACAGGCAATAGCGGGTCTTGCTAGAAAGCCCGTGCCGGAAGAAGTATATAAAGCTTATTTCGGCTATAAAATGGTTTTCGGACCTGATTATATTATTCCCGTGCCTTTCGATCCTCGATTAATTACCGTAGTGCCGCTCGCCGTTGCTAAAGCTGCGATAGATAGTAAAGTTGCTAAAATTACCGACTTTAATATTAATAAATATAAGAAAGAATTAGAAAGTAGACTAAACCCTACTTCTAATTATATGAGTTTGCTTGCCGAAAAAATACATAATGCACCTCTTAAAAGAATCATATTTGCCGAAGGAGAAGAGGAAGAAGTAATTATGGCAGCGATTATGATGCGTGACGATAAACTAGGTCATCCTATTATAATAGGACGTCAGGAAAAAATAGCAGCTACTTTAAAAAAAATAGGGCAAGGTACTAATTTAGACGACATAGAAATAATGAATGCGGCTATTAACAAGAATCTTGATAAATATATTGATTATTTATATGAAAGATTGCAACGCAAAGGATATCTCTACCGAGATTGTGCAAAATTAGTTAAAACGGATAAAAATATTTTTGCCGCTTGTATGATAGCGTGCGGCGATGGGGATGCGGTACTAACAGGGATCACCAAGAGTTATGCAGATAGCCTTGAAGATATAATGAGGGTAATCTCGGTAAAACAGAATCGCAGAATTTTAGGCTATTCTATTATGATCGCTAAGGAGCAGAACATAATTATTGCCGATAATAGTATTACTGAATTTCCAAATAGCTGGGAGCTTGCTCAAATTGCCGTACAGACCGCAGAAATTGCTAAAAATATGGGCATGACACCGCGGGTTGCACTTCTTTCCTTCTCGAATTTTGGTAATGCTACTAAAGAAAAAACCGCTCGTATTCGTGAAGCGGTAAAAATATTAGATAATTTTCAGGAAGATGATGAGCCGGAACTTAATAATATGAAGCTAGATTTTGAATATGACGGTGAAATGTCGGTAAATGTAGCTCTGAATTCTAATTTACGCAAATTATATGAATTTTGTCGGTTATCGGGACCGGCCAACGTGTTAATTATGCCTGGTTTAAATTCCGCTGCTATCTCTACCGAATTACTTCAAGAATTTTCTTCAAATAGCTTTATCGGTCCAATAACCAACGGTTTTAAATATCCGGTTCAAATTTTACAAACCGGTGCTACTGCTAATGATATATTAAAAATTGCAACTTTTGCTTGTATTGAAGCAGCTTTTAGTAGTTAATTTAATAAAATATATAAAGTGTTTGAATTAAGGTAACTTTATATGTATAAAGATATATGAAAGATTAAAATTAATTAACTTAATAGGGGATATTATGGCTTTCTCTGAAAAAAATAAAAAAGAAATAATTAATTTTTTTAATAATCATTCTAAAGATGGTATAAAAAAAATTAAAGATTTATGTTTGCAAGAAAATAAAGATTTTGTAGAAGAAACCGCTAAGTTTTTTTATGAAAAAAAAAGAAATTTAAATTTAGAATCGGTAGGAGATTATCTAGGAACCGGCGGAATAGATAACCAAAAAATATTAAAAAATTTTGTTGAACAATTTGATTTTAAAGAAAAGTTTTTTTTAGAAAGTTTACGGGATTATTTAAAAGCCTTTAAGTTACCGGGTGAAGCTCAAAAAATAGATAGGTTAGTTGAAGCTTTTGGAGAAAAATACTGTGAACAAAACCGGAACGGGGAAATAAAAAGTAAAGATGCTGCATATATATTAGCGTTTCAAACAATCATGCTTAATACCGATCTGCATAGTTCTAGTATTGCCGCTTCACGAAAAATGACTTTTGAAGAGTTGAAGAAAAATTTGCGTGGCACAAATGATAACGGAGATTTTAATGAAGAATTTTTAAAAAAATTATATGGTAAAATAAAAGCAGAGCCGTTTGAATTAAATTTTACGGAAAATGCCGCCGGTTATGAGATAAACAATGTAAATTCTCAGAATGATAAGGTTTTTAAGAATTTAAATAATTTCCTTGAGAGTAAGGATAATGATATAAAAAATATTTTTCCTAAGTTAAAAGATATTGATGGATTAAAAACAGAGCTAGATCAACCAAAATTTTGGTTAAATAAATTTACGGGCTACGCAGGAGGGATAAAGATCCAAGATACAAAAGGCGTGGAAGTTCAAATACAAATTTATGAACCAAATATTTTCTCAAAATGGTTCTTGGGGGATAAATCTAAAGTTATAATACAACCTTTATGTGAAGATGGAAAACAACCGACACCGGAGGCTGTCAATTTAGCTGCTCAAATTGCTGCAAGTTTTGATACAGAGGTAATCGGTATTAAAGCGACTTATGATTATTTAAAAGAAGACTTAGAAAAAGCTTATAAAATTTTGCGATTTCCTGACCGGGTAAAAACTCCTATTGTCAGCACTACCACACAGCTTCATAATTTGTTGAAAGAGACAACAGAGAAGTTGCAAAAGGAAGAGCCGGAATTACAAAAAGTTAAAGATAAGCAGTTATCACCTGAAGCAAAATTTAATGATCTTGAAACAGCAGACCTAGGAGATAAATCATCAGATAATAAAATTAGCCAAGTAACCGAGAAGAAACCGCTTACTCTTGCAGAAGAACTGGCAGCAAAATTTGCGGCTAGCAAGAAACAAGATGCTACTGCTCGGACTTCATTCTCTCAAGTAAAAACTTCTGAAGAGAAAATAAATAATCATGCACAACGTTTAGAAGAGTTAAAACAACAGCAAATAGTAGCACAGAAATCAAAAAAAGATGCTGAAGCCGAACTAAAAAAATTGAGAGCAAAAAAAGGAACGGCTCAAGATAAAGCACTAATAAATAGTATTAACGAACGCATGAGAGAGATTAATAATAAAATTATACCGGTCGCTGAGGCCACATTAAAAAGTTGTGAAAAAGAAATAAATACTATAAAAGATACTGACAAAAGAGCAAAGCAATTTGACAATAAAAATAGTAGTAATAAGGCGACAAAATCAGAGCCAACAGCCCTAGAGAGACAGGCTCAAGGAGCTATGGCTGCGATAAAGCGTAAAAAAGAAGAAGTGGATAGACAAAAACAGCAAATATCGGGAGTAGTAAGTAATGAACCGCATCAATCTTCTAAAATGCTGCTATCACCTAGTGCTGTTTCAATGTCTCCTCCACCGCCTCCGCCTCTACCTCATGCCGGATGGAAACCGCAAGCCGTAAATAAATCGGAAATTCCTATTAATATACAACAACAAGCGACTAAGGCCGGAGAGTTAATTAAGAAAGAACCTGCTAAAAGTAGCGAGCAAAATGACCATAAACAAGAATTAGCAAACGCCATAAAAAATCCTCAACTGAAAAAGGTTGATCATCGTTCTCGGGGGTAATAGTTTGCTTACTCGGGATTTTGTAGGATAGTGTGAGTGTGAGCGGCATTGTTGCGTGGATCGAATTTTTGCAAAGCGTTCAATGTCATTCTAGTTCCTTGATCACGGCATCCAGTCTTTTTATTAAGGTTTTTTCTGGATACCGTGGTCAAGCCACGGTATGACACCATACTTGTAATAACCATAATACGGTAAATTATGAGCCACACAACAACGCTTTTAGTCGCTCGCAGTGACGTTTGTGGTATCCATGCAACAATGCCGCTCATCCCTTTAGCATACAGTGATATTATCTTCTGATCCAAGCCATCAATTCTAGTTTGCTTCTTGCCTATAATTGCCGGCTGAAATTTACCCCCTCTATCTCATATTTAACTCTATAGCCCCATTCTCTGTGGTTACATCCTTACCAAAACTTCCATTCCTAGCATTCTGAGTCTCTTTACTGCCATATTTGGAATTGCTGCTGCTTATATCATAAATCGTTTGAAACAAAATAATTATAATAATAAATCACTTAACGTGTTGCCAAATGATAAAAATTTGTTTACTATATTAGAAGTAAGCATTAATAATAAATTACTTAATATATTGCCAAATAGTAAAAATTTATTTACTATATACAGAAGTAAGTATTAATAATAATGAAAATCAGAGGTAGGTTATGCAAAGACATGAATTAACTGATGAACATCAGGCAATAGTAAAGCAGGCAGAAGAAGATGCAACCTATATCCTAAATCGTTTGAAACAAAATAATTATAATAAATCACTTAACGCGTTACCGGATGATTACGGCGGTGATGTAAACTCTACGAATAAATCAATTGGTAGCACTGAAATTAACCCATACTATATTACGGTAGGCAGTATAGCTTCTAGTGCTGTAGCCTTGTATCTTATTAATAAATATTGTTTTGTGATTACTAAGTGGCCAATTATAGCTTATAAATATATTACTAGAAATTGTGGAATATCTGATCAGCAAATTAATGATAATGGAATAGCATTATCGAAGGTTGCAGAAAATAAGGAGGATAATAATGTAAAGATAGTAAGAACTCCTGAAGAAGCAATGAAATTATTTAAACAAGAACAAGCTAATGCTCAGGCTAATAGTAAAGCAGAGAGTGATACTGATGAACCACTTTATACCCCAATGCTTGGTGATGAGGAAACAGAATATTTAATACCTAATAATCCACACTATGCAAATATTCCGATTGCAGAGAATATACATGAAGAAATATATAATGATATAAAAGTGATAGGCCATCATATGTAGAAGTTTAGACGGAGTTATATTTTATACACCTATTCATCAGAACTAAGATAGTTTATACAAAAAATATGAGTATATGAAATACTTTTTCAATACTCCGTCTAAACTTCCACAGGAGCTTAGATGGATGTTAATGATAACATTTAACTAATAATTTAATATTATGCGCAACTTTTACCTTATCTTATTGAATAGAACATTTTCTTCTGACGACTGACGACGCTAAAGATAGAATATTTCAATGTAATTCTGACATATACTCAGACATACAATCTAATAGAAAAGAGTTGGTTGATGACGAATATCTGCATTCTTTCATAGAAAAATCTTGTTCTTTAACAACTTATTCAAACATTACTTCAGATATATTATCCCATACTAGTATATTCCCATCAAATATAAATGATACAATCAATGTGATTTTGCATTACAATAATACATATTCTGAATATCAGAAAATAGATCTTAATAATATAGAAGATTCACTATGCCCTATCAATACCGGTTGGTCTGGCTGGCTATCATGTAGGGTACAAGAAATATATGAAATGATTTGTAATTTTAAGCATTGTATAAATAATTATAATCCAGAGGTGTCAGACCGCACTATGTCGATTTTCAAGAAACTTGATACAAGGTGCTTCTCTAACATTGACAGTAACAAAAAAGGTGGAACGAGTATGGTAACTACTGTAAAAAACGATAGCTTCATTCGCTATAACCAAATAGAGGCCAGTATTAAAAACAAAACTGCAGCTATTATGACAAAGTTGTCATTACTTGACAAGGGTATGACATCCATTGAAAATCAAAATAGGGAATTAGAATCTAGACTAAAGAAAGTAACACAAGAGAGAGATGAGCTTAGTGCAAAGGTAGACTCCTTAAGTGCTGAGAAACTGCTATTGGAAGAGAATATTCGACAATTAAAAACAAATATTACTATTACTCAAGGTACAGTACAAGAATTACAAAGCAACTTAAGTAGAACTAACCATGAGCTCGAGAGTTCTAATACCGCTTTACATGGGTTAAAACTGGTGATTACTAAACTAAAGGACGGTGTTGGCAATACTTTGGATACTTTGAATGTTACAGAGGCATTAAATTATTTTGAAGCAAAACAAACAAACTATACGAATTATCAAGACACCAATGAAAGAAACAAAAAGTCAATAGACACGTTACTTAGCAATGCTCAACGCGATGTAATAACAAAGGAACAAAAGATACAGGAACTGAAATTAGAACTACAACGAAAGGACATAGAGCTGAACAAGACCGGTATACTTCTAGATATTTCCATAAGTAATATAGATAATATTCATGCTAATATAACACAACTTTTTGAAAAACATAACATATCGCCACGTGACATCAATAATCAATATAATGAAACACCAGATAGTTACGCAGTCTCTCAGCAAATTATGGAAGATACTTATGAAGCAAGAGTTGCTGATTCCGAACGAAAAGTTGAAGAAATACTAACAATTTTTACATCACTTGAAAAGGAAAATAATATATTAAAATCTCAAATACATCAAAACGAAGGAAAAGAAATAGATAATTTACAAAATTGCAATCTAACTGAAAGTAATATTAATACATCACTTATCGTGTTACCGGATGATTACGCTAGTGCCATAAACTCTACGAATAAATCAATCGGTAGCACTGAAGTTAACCCGTACTATATTACGGCAGGCAGCATAGCTTTTAGTGCTGTAGCCTTATATCTTGTTAATAAATACTGTTTTGTGATTACTAAGTGGCCAATTATGGCTTATAAATATATTGCTAGAAGTTGCGATATATCTAATAGGGATATTAAGAATAATGCCACAAAATTATCAGAGCTTATAGTACAACAGCATGATAATTCGAAGCCTATCGGTCACAAAAGGATTGATATTGATAAAGAATTCAGTGATTTGCTCCCCAAGCAGAATATAGGGTTTTTGCATGAGGAGTTAGGTAAAAGCAATTCTATGCCAATACTTGGAATGGACACTGTCAAGTTAACAGAAGCTGTAGAAATTTAGATTTAATCTTACAGGCACTATAGAATGCTAGTCTGATTGTCAGATGAATATTCAAGATACAAGATTTCATTATTTTTCTCAGCAACTATTTCTTACTATATAACTTCTATGTATGAATTTTTTATCATCTTATTAAATAGAAAAACGTATTCTTCCCGTATTACAGATCAGGTATATAAATGCACTTCTGATATATACACCAAAATAAAGTATCACAGAGGGCAGTTGGTTAGTGATAATATTATGCTGTCTTCTCTCATAAGCCAATCTTGTTCTTTAGCAATCGGTTCAGACGCTACTTCAGGCATATTACCTCAAGTTATCATATATCCATCAAGTACAAATGATATAATTGATGTGGTTATGTGTTACAATAGTACATATAGTGAATATGAGAAAATATACACTCTTAAGATACATGATACACTATGCACTATTGACGTAAAGGGCGTAGATTCCTGGGTATTAGATCGTTTTAAAGTACTATATGAAATGATTTGTCAGTATCAAACTCTTTCAGCAAAAGATAATTGTATTAGTATTCATAATTCAGGTACGTTATACAATATTAATCTTACTTTAGATACAATGTTTAAAGCTTTCTGTACACAGGGCAATAATAATGTACAGAAAATTAGAATGTCAGGAATAGACCATCATCTTGCAGACTTGAGCAAAAAAATGTCAGGAACGATAACATTACTTCAAACTCAGAATACAGTACTTGAAGAACACAATACATCCATTGGAAACCAAAATAGGGAATTAAAATCTAGACTAAAGCAAGTAACACAAGAGAAAGATAAGCTTAACGCAAAGGTAGTATCCTTAAGCTCTGATAAAATAATATTGGAATATCATATTCAACAATTAAATAAAAAGCTTACTACTGCTCAAGATACAGTACAAGAATTACAAAGCAACTTAAGTAGAACTAATCATGAGTTCGAGAGTCCTAATTTCGCTTTACGTGTCTTATCACAGGCGATTACTAAACTAAGGGACGGTGTTGACGATACTTTGGATACTTTGAATGTTACAGAAGCATTAAATCATCTTGAAGCAAAACAAACAAACTATACGAATTATCAAGGCACCTATGAAAGAGACAAAAAGTTACTAGACACGTTACTTAGCAATGCTCAACGCGATTTAGCAACATGTACACAAGAGAAGAAGAAACTGGAATTAGAACTACAACAAAAGAACATAGAGCTGAACAATACCCATGCACTTCTAAATGTTTCCATAAGTAATATAGATAATATTAATGCTAATATAACACAACTTCTTGTAAAACATAACATATCGCCACGTGACATCAATAATCAATATAATGAAACGCCAGATAGTTACGTAGTCTCTTTACCGGATGATTACGCTAGTGCCATAAACTCTACGAATAAATCAATCGGTAGTGCTGAAGTTAACCCGTACTATATTACGGCAGGCAGCATAGCTTTTGGTGCTGTACCTTATATCTTATTAATAAATATTGTTTTGTGATTACTAAGTGGCCAATTATGGCTTATAAATATATTGCTAGAAGTTGCGATATATCTAATAGAGATATTAAGAATAATGCCACAAAATTATCAGAGCTATAGTACAACAGCATGATAATTCGAAGCCTACCGGTCACAAAAAGATTGATATTGATAAAGAATTTAGTGATTTGCTCCCTAAGCAGAATATAGGGTTTTTGCATGAGGAGTTAGGTAAAAGCAATTCTATGCCAATACTTGGAATGGACACTGTCAAGTTAACAGAAGCTGTAGAAATTTAGACAATCTGTTGAAAAAGTAGGAATGATTAAAATTATTTCAATATTTTTTACTTTTTAATAGCAATAGGTAAAAACATAAAAAGATAATTTTTATGATCCTTTTGAAATTTTGAACTATTGCTATTATATAAACTTGAACTTGAAATTTTTGAATATTTCTAAATTTTGCTCTTCTCAAACAACGCTTTTAGTCGCTCGCCATGACGATTCCGGTATCTACGCTACATATTCCTGTGCTATTTTAATTACTTCCGGATAATTAACTTTACCGGTCGGTAATATCGGTATTTCTTTAACGTTAATAACAAATTTAGGTAAATGCATTGCCGAAACCATAGCTTTATCTATTATATCTATAAAGCTTTCTTTAGTGATAATAGAGCTAGTAGTGAAAAGTAAAATTTGCTCGCCTTTTTTCTCGTCAGCTAAATAAATAGCAGCATTTACACTATTAGGATTTGAATCTATTTGCGTTGCTAGCTCCTCTATAGCTGCTAATGAAATCATCTCGCCGGCTTATTTTGGCAAAGCGTTTAACTCTTCCGATGATAGTTATATAGCCTTCTGAATCGATTTTTACGATATCGCCCGTATCATACCAATCGCCTTCAAACTCGATGTCATTCCTGCGAAGGCGGGAATCCATATCAGAGATACCAGCCTGTGCGGGTATGACACCATTTTGCAGATAACCAAGCATAATATTTGGTCCTTTGACGAATAAACGCCCGCCTTCTTTTATTCCTTCCACCGGTTTAATATTATATTCGATTTTAGATAATAATCTTCCGACCGTCCCTTGTCTATTGTGCATAGGAGTGTTACAAGCAATAACCGGTGCGGTTTCGGTAATACCATACCCTTCAAAAATTCTGATGCCGTATTTATTAAGCCATAATTGTCTGGTTTTTTCTTGAAGTTTTTCTGCACCGGCAAATACATAACGCACGGAATAAAAATCATAAGGATGAGCATAGCAGGCATAGCCGTTTAAAAACGTATCGGTACCGATTAAAATAGTCGCACCGACATCATATATTATTTCAGGAATAGCCCGATAATGCAGCGGTGAAGGATAGAAAAATGATTTTATGCCGTTAAGTGTCATCATTATTGTACAGGTAAGACCGAAACAATGAAACATAGGCAGTGCAATAAAAGCTAAATCCTCAGGACTAAAGTGTATTTTAGCGGATATTTGATATCTATTAGCCTGTAAATTTTGATGAGATAATGCTACGGCTTTAGGCGTGCCTTCAGTACCTGAAGTAAAAAGTATTACTGCTTTATCTTTGTAGCTCGAATTACTACAAAAGTGATTATAGTAGCTTTGCGGAAAAAAGCTGCCGATATATGATTTTATTTTTAGCCATAAACCGATATCGTCCTTCATGTCCTCAAGATATATTATTTTGATATTAGCATCAAGAAGCTTAGCTACTACCTCTTGTAAAGCAGCTTTTTCAATGAATTTTCGAGAGCTGTAAATTGTTGTCACTAGTGCTGTTTTACATGATGCAATAATAGTATTTGCACCACCTGTCCAATTAATCATGGTGGGAATGCGGCAACAGAATTGTGTAGCATAAAAAGTAATTACGGCTGTCGACATGTTAGGTAGCATTATCCCGATATGCTCATTTAAGGCGGTATTTTTTTTGATTAAATCGGCTAGAATAAAAGATTTAAATAATAACCGGCGATAAGTAGTTAAATTATTCTCGATATCGTCAATTATTTTTTTGTTAAAGCCATGAAGTTTAGCTGAGTCAATAAGAGATTGAAATAAGGTATTCTTATAATCGGAGCTTTCAAACATCATATCGACCATGATATCATAGAGTGCTTGACTGATATATTTACGTCTTTCTTTATTATCCATTGTTGCGTGAGAAGCAAATCTTACCGGCGGTAAAATGGTAATAGTAATTTTGGGGAATGTTTTTCTTTTTATTATATTTTTTAGCTTAGAAAAATGCGTAAATTGTGTTCCGTCTATTCTAACCGGTAAAATTACCGCATCGGCTTTATCGGCAATCATGCCGGGACCTTCGTAAATTTTCATTAAAGAACCGGTCATGCTTATTCTTCCTTCAGGAAAAATAGCTATTTTCTTACCTTTTTGAATTTCTTTTATTAAAGTTTTTATAGCCATAGCGTTAGTCGGGTCAACGGGCAATGTTTTTGCCATACGAAGAAAAGGCTTAATCCACCAGACTTTAGATATCTCGGTATTAATAGCGAAAGTCAGTTGTTCCGGTAGGTAAGTAGCAAGTAACGGCGGATCAAGATAAGAAATATGATTAGCTATAATTACGGCTCTTTTTCCGGCTTTATAAAAATTCTCGATCCCTTTAACTTCAACTTTATACATAAAATCAAAGAATGCTTGAAAAATACCTCTTATCACGCTAAACGGAATAATCTTAACTTCCGGCATTAAGCGATAAATGTAAAAAGCAACGCTTATATTAAGTAAGCTTACTACTAATATGACGAATGGAATTGAGAAATTTAGGTAAAATAATAATGATAATATTATAGTAGAAGCTGCCATAAAAATTGAATTGATCAAATTATTTACGGCTATAATGCGGCTACGATGGGCGGGACTCGTAAAATATTGCAATACCGCAAAGAGCGGTACGATATACAAACCGCCGATAGCTGCAATAAAAAATAAATCTATAACTATACGCCAATTATGTTTTTTCGATAAAAATACTAAAATACTTTTTAGTTGTTCAGGTTCATAGTGAATTGCACTTATTCGGCTGGCAAAAAATAGATCGATGCCGAATATACTAATTCCGAGTGCCGAAATAAAAACATATTTGGAAGTAATTTCATTTTCAAAAATCTTGCTGCACCAAAATGATCCTACTCCTACCCCGAGGGAAAAAATTGCTAAAAATAAATTAGCAACATTTTCGTCGGCACCGAAAGTTTCTTTAGCAAGCAGAGGAATTTGAGCAATTATTGCCGCCCCGATAAACCAAAACCATGAAATACCGAGTATTGCTAAATATACTTGCTTTTTGGCTTTAGCATATTTAAGCATGTTTAAGCTTTCGCTTATAATATTAAAATTTATTTTAATATCAGGATTTGCATTATTTGATTTCGGTGTAAAAAAACTAGCAATAAATCCCAAAATAGCCACTATAACTAAGGCTAGAATAATGAAATTGCTGCTGATAGTATAATAACTACCTATTATAGTACCGATAAAAATACTAATAAAAGTTCCCGCTTCGACAAAGCCGTTAGCACCAAGTAGCTCATCTTTATTTAAATGATCCGGTAAAACGCTATATTTTATCGGACCAAAAAATGTCGAATGAATCCCCATAAAACAAATAGAGAGGAAAAGGATTAGCAGGCTATTATGAAGAAAGCCGTAAATAGCAAGCCCGATTATAGCAATTTCGCAGATTTTAATAATTTTAACTAAATATGAACGTTCATATTTATCGGCAATTTGTCCGGCAATACTAGCAAATATTATAAAGGGTAATACGAAGATAGTATTTGCAGCTAACACCAGCATATTACTATATTCACTTAAATGATTCGATAAGCCGTAAGTTATCAGAATGATAAGAGCATTTTTTAGTATATTATCATTAAGGCAACCGCAAAATTGTATTATAAAATTCGGTAAAAAACGCTTATCTTTAAAAAGATATAATTTATCTGATTCCATAACACTCATTTAAAAATATGAGGAGTATATTATGCAATTTATCCTGGCATGTCAAATATAGCTTCGATCTGTTTACATAGTTAGATTATTATGTTATTCTAGCCTAGACAGCCTAGCTATAATTAAAAGTTAAACATTATTAGGAGGGTAGTATGAATAAATGGCAATTACATGAAGCAAAAAATAAGTTGAGTAACATTATTGATACGGCAATGCACGGCAAACCGCAATGTATTACTAAAAGAGGAGAAGATGCGGTAATAATCATAGGAATAAATGATTATAAAAAGCTTACAAAACAAAAACTTAATTTTAGCGAATTCTTATTAAGCGGTCCAAAATTTGACGATTTAGAAATTGAAAGAGCAAAAGGTAAGGCTAGAGAGGTTGAATTATGAAATATTTGCTAGATACTAATATTATATCGGAATTACGTAAAAAAAAACCGGATATTAGAGTAATAGAATGGTTTTCAAATATTCATCCTAGCCAGTTATATTTGAGTTGTTTAACTATAGGAGAAATAAAAATTGGAGTATTGAAAATAGCTAAAAAGGATAAGGCAGCAAGCTTAGGATTGATGAAATGGTTACATAATTTAATAATAGATTATGCTGAGAAGATTATTGAGGTTAACCTAGAAATTTGTGAAGAATGGGCAGAATTGATGAGTATAGATAGTACAAATGCTATTGATAGTTTGATAGCTGCTCAAGCAAAGCAAAGAAATATGACGTTAGTGACTAGGAATATTAAGCATTATAGTATGTTTGATATACGAATGTTTAATCCTTTTGATACTCACGGCAATGTATAAATACACAAAAATTAATAAAAAACTCGTCATTGCAAGCAGGCATTAGCGTTGTTGCATGGCTCGAATTTTTGATGTCATTCCCGCGAAAGCGGGAATCTAGAGAATATTTAAGCGAATTATATAGTAAATTTTTATATAATTTTACTTATTTTAAGTGTTTTTTCTGGATTCCTGCTTTCGCAGGAATGACATATAGCACTTTTCTCGATCCATGCAACAACGCATTTAGGAATTGACTAAGTAATAAAATAATGATATATAGTTAAATCATGATAGTATCATTAAAAGTTAAAAATTTTATTCAGAACTTAGGTTGGCGTAGATAATTTTCTAAGCCTTTAAAAACTCATATTATATGAGCTTCAGAATAAATTATTAACTTTACATTATAGGATACTAATATGTTTCTTCCTTTTATTCCTCAAATCTTTTCTTCAAAAAAAAATCTCAAAAAAAATCTTTTAGTTTTTTTATTTTTTCTATTTGCTCCTATTATAATTTATGCAGAGCAGAAAAAAGTTGCAATTATAGTACCTCTTGAACATGAAGCGATGACGCAAATTGTTGTCGGAATTAAAGAATCTCTAAGCGATAGTGACGTAGAAATTATAGTCAAAAATGCTCATGCCGACTCTAATATTTTGCTTAGCTACATCAAACAAATTAAGCATCAAAATATCGATTTAATAATCCCGATCGGTACTTCTGCTAGTCAAACCGTAATTGCACATATAAAGGATAAGCCGATAGTTTGTGCGGCAGCCATGATTGATAATAAAAACCTTCCTTTAGTTACCGGTGTTAATGACGAAATAAAAATTACTGATTCGATTAGTAAATTATCTTTTTTGAATAATATAACTCTGATTTATAGCAGCAGTGAAAAAGTTATGCCGGAAGTTGAGGAGTTGAAATTATACGCTGCAAAAAACAATATTTCGCTGCATCTTGCAATGATCCAAACTTTGAATGATCTACCGATAGCTGTAAAAAACGCTCCAAGAGACACACAAAGTTTTCTAATATTAAAAGATCATTTAATAGTTAGTGGCGTAAATATTTTAAAGCAAGAAGCTTTTAAGCGTGAAATTCCGATAATTGCTTCAGATGAAGGCTCGGTAATTAATGGTGCAACTATTGCAGTAGGGGTAAGAGAAAAAGAAATAGGAGTAAAAGCCGGTGTAATAGCTAAAAAGATTTTAACCGGCACAAAGCCGAGTGATATTCTTTTCGAATCTATGAGCGACTTAACGCTATTTATTAATCCGGTGTCCTTTGCTAAACAAAAAATCCTAACTAAAGAAAATTTATCTACGTTACCATTTACTAATATTGTAATTGGGAAATAAAAATGAGTATTTTAATTATTGCACTTGAGCAGTCTTTGCTAATGCTGCCTCTTATTCTAGGTATGTATATAAGCTATCAGATTTTGAAAATTACTGATCTTACTGTTGACGGTACTTATGTTTTAGGGGCTGCAGTATTTGCTCGTACTATTTCATTTGGCTTATTTCCTGCATTGATTCTTAGCATGATAGCCGGTGTTATAGTAGGTAGCGTGGTGAGCTTTATGCAAAAAGATAATCGAGTTAATAGTTTAATAACCGGCATACTTGCAGTTTTTATGCTCTATTCGGTTAATTTGCAAGTTCTTCAACGCCCTAATATATCCGTTTTGGGTATGCCGACTATTTTATCTTTGTTTAATAGTGAAAATTGGTTAATTCCTCTGATTATAACTAATAGTTTGACCATGATTGCGGTAATAATTTTATTGCAAGGTAGGGTAGGGCTATTACTTCGTGCATTCGGTTATAATAGAAACCTGCTACATACTTTAGGTAAACCGGCGGAGCTTTATCGTACGATAGGGCTTAGTCTTAGCAACTTGCTTGCTGCTTTAACAGGTGCTTTAACTGTGCAGGTAAATGGCTTTGCCGATATTAATATGGGGTTTGGCGTTGCACTTGTCGGTATCGGAGCTATTGTAATCGGACGTCATATCTTAATCCATGCCAATAAATTTAGTCCTTTTAAAGAAATATCCGCTTGTTTCATAGGTATATTATTTTACTTTATCAGTCTTAGTTTTTTGTTAGCAATAGGAATTGATCCAATAAATCTTAAGCTAATCCTCGGAATAATATTATTTATTTCATTACGCAGAGTAAGAAAAGGTAGCTTGTGAAACCTTATCTATATGCCGAAAAGATAGAATTTAAAGTTAAAGAAAGAAACGAGCCGATACTTGCCAAAACTACGCTTAGTATTTCTAAAGGAGAATTTGTTGTAATATTAGGGCATAACGGTAGCGGTAAATCTACTTTAACTAAAATACTAGCCGGTTATATGCAGCCGACTTCCGGCTTAATATTTTTGGATCAAATGCAAATCGATAAAATCCCCTCAACTAAGAAAGCTTTAATGCTTGTGACGATAACGCAAAAAGCGGAAGATAGATTATTTTCCGAATTGACCTTAGAGGAAAATATTACTTTATGGGAAAGTAGATTTCCAAAGAAACAGCGTTTGACAAATGAGAAGGTGCTTGAATTAACCGGTAACCCTAAGCGTTTTTTAGCTCTTTTAAAACAGCCGCTTAGTGCTTTTTCCGGCGGCGAAAAACAAACTATTTTGTTAGCACTGGCTATTGCCCATCCACCAAAGATATTATTTTTAGATGAACATACCGCTAGCCTTGACCCTAAAGCTTCTAAGGAAGTTATGGATAGAACGGCAAAAATTATAGAAGAGCATAAGATAACCTCTTTAATGATTACGCATAATTTGGAAGATGCCGTAAATTACGGCAAACGGCTTATAGTGGTTGAGAACGGGTATATAATAACGGATTTTATAAAACCGGTAAATTTTTCCTTGCAGGAATTGAAGGAGCGGTTGGGGTAGAGATATCTCTAACGATGTTGTTGTGTGGCTCGAATTTTTGATGTCATTCCCGCGTAGGCGGGAATCCAGGCTTTTTTTGTCGTGCTGAACTTGTTTCAGCACCTTTTTAGTATATCCTGAAATAAATTCAGGATGACTTAAAAATATTTTTTTCTAGATTCCTGCTTTCGCAGGAATGACAATATGGCACTTTTTTCGAGCCACGCAACAATGTTTCGTTTTCACGAGAATGACATAGACTCCTTTAACTTACTATAATACTCACAATATCCTGTAAGCGGACAAATAGCACATTCCGGTTTTCTGGCTTTACAAATATATCGCCCGTGTAATACCAACCAGTGATGGGCATGTGCCAGCCATTTCTTATCGATAATTTGCAATAATTCGGCTTCCACTTTTTCGGGACTATTACCTTTGGCAAGCCCTAGCCTTTTTGCCACTCTAAATACATGAGTATCAACGGCTATGGTTGGCTGCTGAAATAAACAATTTAATATAACATTTGCCGTTTTCCTACCCACTCCGGGCAATTTAATTAATTCTTCAAAGCTGTGCGGTATGCAGCTGTGATAATTATTTACTAGTAGGCTACACAAAGAAATTATATTTTTTGCTTTAGCATTAAATAACCCGATAGATTTGATATAATTTTTTAGCCCTTCTTCGCCGAGCCGTAAGACTTTTTCCGGCGTGTCGTAAACCTCGAATAAGGATTTTGTCGCTAAATTCACTGATATATCAGTAGCCTGTGCCGATAATATTACCGCTACCAATAAAGTAAAGTCATTCTTATATTCTAATTCCGTTTTAGGATTTTCATTATTATCGCTTAAAATCTCAAAAATTTTATCAACTATTTTTGCTTGCATATTGCACTGCTTGAATGGTAAACTATACTGCTCGTAGATGAAGAGTTAGTTTTAATGTTATCATTTTCCTGCTCGGTCGATGCCATTTCTAGCTACAGAGGAGCGTTGCTGCATAAATCAAAAAAAGTGCCGTATGTTATTCCCGCCTGCTGCGAACGTTGTTGCATGGCTCAAATTTTCGATGTCATTCCCGCGTAGGCGGGAATCCAGAGAACATTTAAACGAATTATATAGTAAAATTTTATATAATTTTGCTTATTTTAAGTGTTTTTTCTGGATTCCCGCCTACGCGGGAATGACATACGGCACTTTTTTAGAGCTATACAAACCTGTCCCTCCTTGTCATAACGATTCTGGGGGTCATGCAACAACGCTGCGACTGAAAGGAGTGCGGCAATGGCATAAATCTAAGCTCTTCAAATTAATCGAGTATACTAATTACGATTTCAAAAATCAAATTTTATCAGGTTTTAAGATGACGGAAAACAAAAATTTTGCCAATAAACATTTTGAATTTATAAAAAATGAAATAAACAATAATAATGTTGTGTTATTTATGAAAGGTACTAAAGAGTCGCCTATGTGTGGGTTTTCCGCTACAGTAGTAGCTATTTTAGAAAAACTAAATGTAGAATTTCGTGATATTAACGTGCTTAGCGATCCGGAACTTCGAGAAGCTCTAAAAATTTTCAGCGATTGGCCGACCTTTCCACAATTATATATTAAAGGTGAATTTATCGGCGGCTCTGATATAGTTAAAGAGCTGTATCAAAACGGCGAACTTACGACATTGTTAATGAAAATTTAAAAGCTGTTATTTCGTACATCTATTGGCTTTGTTGCCTGGCTCAAATCTTTGCAAAGCGTACGGTGTCATTCTAGTTCCTTGATCACGGCATCCAGTCTTTTTATTAAGGTTTTCCCTGGATACCGTGGTCAAGCCACGGTATGACATTGGAATCATTTTTAGAGCCACGCAACAAGACCCTTAATTATTCATGGTGATAACCTTCTCCTAATATCTCTGCTAGGGGTAGTAAAGGTGGTGGACCAAGATTTACAAAGGGCAGCAGATTGTTATCACCATTACCGTTGTCCTGCGGTGGAATTTCAGCACCACCAACAACATTTCCAGCAGCATTACCGTTGTTCAGCGGTGGAATTTCAGCAACAACAACATTTGCATCACCTCCTTCTCGCTGCTCTATTTCAACATCATCCTCACAAGGAAAATATTTTTTTATTATACTTGCGGTTCTTTTTAAGTATATATCGAGTACGTCTCTACCAATTTTTAAAGCCTCCCAACTCTTGCCTGTTTTTAGTTTTTCATGGCTTGCTTTAATAAAAATATTATCTTGTTTGCTTGCGTCTATATCTACTTGATGACTCTTACGCTTTTTTAATTCTATATCATTTAGTTTTGCTTTATCATTTTCCTCGTTGGCTAATTCCGTTGCCTGCTGATAATCATCTCTAGCAGGTTGGGTTTTACCCTTCTTGACTTCATAGTCACCTTGGCGTATTTTAAGATCTATTTTTTTAAAGGCTATTTCTTTACGTTCAGCTTCAAGCCCTTTTATTGCATTTGTACTATCTATCCTATCTTGATTATTAAGGAATTTGCTAAAATGTTATAATGCACTTCTAATGATTCTTTTAAAGTGTTAAAGTGATTTTGGAATAATGCTTCTAAGAGTGAAAAGGCATGATTTACTCCTGTATCATTATTAATGGTCGTATAATATTCTATCGCATTGTTTAGTGCCTCCTCATTTTGTAATTTACATAATAAATCGCCTAATGCTTTATATGTTCCATAACGCTCAGGATAATTTAGGATAGACTTAGTAAAACTTAATCCTGCCTCCCGCCAATATTTATTTATCTGGTCTCTATTATTTAGATTTTCATCCCTAATTATCTCCTCTAAAGTTAAATTCATTTGATGTAAATCTTGTTCTGCCTTCTCTATAGCTTCCTTCTGCTTAATCACCTTCTCTAAACTTAATCCCTTTCCTTTTAAATCGCTTTCTAGCCCTTTTATAGATTCATTATCTATAATCATTTGCTCAATCATTTTTTTCACCAACCCTTCTAAAGGAATTCGCTGCGAATTGTTATTATTATTTAAATTCGCTCCTTCTTGTTGCGGATTTCCATCGACATTTTGCTGGCGTATTTCATCAGCATTTAAAGGAGCAGGCGGATTTCCATTATTGTTTAAATTAGCTTCTTCTCTTTGTAGATTTTCATCGGCATTTTGCTGCTGTATTTCATCAGCATTTAAAGGAGCAGACGAATTTCCGTTATTGTTTAAATTACCTTCTTCTCGTTGCGGATTTCCATCGGCATTTATATTTTCTAACTTTACTCCACCTAAATAACATCCTTCCATTACTTCGATAAATTCCTTCTTCTTAATCAGCCCCTCCAAACTTAATTCCATCCCCTGGTATACAGTTTGTTTCAGCTCATGTATAGTTTCTTTAGCCCTAGCCACCTTCTCTAAACTTAATCCTACCTGACTTAAATTGTCTTCTACCTGTTCTATAATTTTCTTCTGCTTACTCGCCTCCTCTGCAGTTTTAACGTGTATTAACCCTATTTTATACCAGGCTTTACCTGTATTCTTTATTATTCTCACCTCATCTACATCTGTAAGCTTTTTATATTCTGCTATCCAACCCAAGGCTTCTTGATAATAATATAAGGGTTGATTCTTTTTTAATTTCATACATTTAATGGCCGGAATAAGCATTTTCTCTATAATGTCATGAATATCGACAGTGACATGAGGCTCTATTCTTCCATACTCATTAAGTATTTCATTAAATGGATTTGGCTCACCTCTTGTATCTGACAACTTTTTAAAAAATATTAGAAAATTGGCTTGTTGCTCTAAAATGTGGATATAATTATCCATTTGATTTTTTTCATTACCGGATAAAAAATCCTTTATAATCCCTAAATACCCAATTAAAATGTTCACATCATCTATAAAATTATCACCGCCTTTAATAGTTGAATTTTTGAGTTCTATTATTTCTGCTAACGCAGGAAAATCAGATTTTTTTGCTGTAGCTTTATTATTGTCATGTATAATAGATTTAGGAAAGCAAGCTTGTAAAAGAGGCTTATATTGAGAAAATGCTGTCGTGTCTAATTTCTGATGTAAATCAAGAGAATAAAAAGATTTATAAGGATTAGTTAAATTTTCATGGTTATCCTGAAAAAATTTTAATATAATTTTGCCTATTATATAAATATTATCATAGACTCGATTGTATAATTCATTTACTAATAATTTATCGAAAATAGTTAGATTATCGGGAATAGTTAGATATGCATCGCCTTCTTTAACTTCAATAAAACCTTCTTTAGCTTCAATAAGATTACCTAATTTTAAATTTTCCCTATCTAGCCAGCTGGATATCGTATCGTTATTATTTTCGTTGTTATTATTAGTAGGCTTAGTAGGCTGACAAAAAATATTTACGGAATCTTTTAAAAATCTTCCTATATCTTTATGATATTCTTTTAAAGATTCATCAGATTTATTGTTTATTATATACTCATTAAGGATATTTTGTATATGCTCCTTTGTTTTACCCGCATGAATTACTATTAACGATACGCTATTTTCTAATTTCTTAATATTCTCTTGCCAAATATTTTCATGTTTATCTTTAAAAATCTTGGCAAAATCCTTAATTAAAGTAGTAATAATAGCATAATTATCAGGGGAATCGGTAGTAAGTAAAAACTTACATAGCTTTAATTGCGGCTTAATTGCATTATTGAATGTTTGCCAAATATAATACTGACTAGTAATTATATGCTCGATAGTTTTTTCTCCGATATCTCCGATACCCGGACACTCAATAATTACACTTTTTCCGGTAAATTTAGTTGGAGTGTTAATTTTGCCTGGCTCGTTTTTTAACTCCATTATTTCGGGATTAACTATTTTAAAAGTCCAAGTCCCGGTAAGTTCATTATACAATCCTGCTAATTGTTTTCTTATTAGAACGCCAGCAAGAATACTTTTACCTGCACCTTCTGCTCCAAAAATCATCGAAACTTCTTTATAGTTTCCTTTTATTTCATTACCGCCAATTATCATTTTATCTAATATTTGCCCAACTCTTATATCTTCCACCTCTTGTCCATTTAATTTTTGTGAAAGTTCTTCATCTTCTAAGTATTGTAGTTGTGTAACTTGATAACCTTGGTCCAAAATATTGGTTCCTCTTGGTCCCCCATCAATAAGAATCTTTCCGACTGATTTGTTAAATCCTTTTATTTTTAATAAAGTTTTTATCCCTTCTTCTGTTAGATATTCGTTACCTCTAAGGTCAACCGTTTTTATTGTTTCATTAATCCTAAATATTTCCGCTAAAGTTATTGCCTTCTTATTATCTAAACCGATTCCTGCTAACTTCAAATATGTAACCTTGGTATTATTTCTAAGCCAGTTTGCAAGCTTTAAAATATTAGCATCATTAAAAAAAGTATTAGAAATATTTAAGGTCTCAATATTAAGTAAAGGAGAAATAGAAGGTGATACTTCTCTATTCTCTAACCAATTTATGTCATTACGCCACTCTACGTTTTTTTCAATCCATTCTAAGATAATTCCTGTATCTATAACTGTTGCGTGCTCTTTAGTCCATTCTAGGATAATATCCGACCATTCTTGCTCAAAAGCTTCTACTCCTTCACGTATTGCTTTTTCAATATTAGGCTTAGGGCACTCAGTATTACGGGGATAAACAAAACGTAGACTATTATGATCTTTATCTTGGCAACTTAAGCCACCAATAAGCTCTTTAGCTTTTAATATTCGTGTCAAACTAAATTCTGGTTCATTTTTACCTTCATTAATAGAATAATTCTTTAATAGGTTTCTTAGCTTGTTCAAAGAAGCAGGTGTAGAATAATATTCCTTTACTGCCTTTGCAAAAAAATCCTCAAGAGAATACTGCCCCGACAAATCTTCCTTTAATTTATCTAATACCTCTTTCTCTGCTTTAGCTCTCTCTAATGCCTCTTTCTCTTCAGTAAAACGATCTTGTGTCGGTGACCATATCTTTTTAACACCATTAACAAGACTACCAAACAAACCACTATTATTATTGTTATCACCATCATCATTAATCATACTCTGCCTTATAATTATTTATTTATTTTGATCAACCAATATAAAAGCATTTTTGTCTTATAAGTTGAATAAATAATTAATTAAGCATCTGATAAAAATTTAACGGACTGTAAATTTGCAACAAAGTTGAAAGGGAGGAGGAAGATTTTAGGGCAGCTTGTCATACCGTAGCGGCGTTGTTGGCAAGAGGCACCTCGCAATGATGGCTTGGGTGTCCATGCAACAGCACCCACGGGGGCATTAGTGTACAAACGGTTAAATAAAGAGGTAAAAATTCTGTCATTCCATGGCTACGACCACGGAATCCAGTCTATAATGTCATACAAAGACTCTAAAATAAGCCTAATATGGCGTTATTTTCTTGGATGCCGTGATCAAGGAACTAGAAGACACAGCCTTTTTTCAACGTTCGTACAACACAGCAACGGAGGTGAGAATGACATCAAGAATAAATAGCTTAAACTATACTGCTTTAGTTTTAGGGTTCTTACTAGTATGGATGAATCTTTCTTTAATTCTGGCCGATTTACCGCTTCTTTGCCTTAAATAATAAAGCTTAGCACGACGAACCACGCCGTATTTTACTACATCAATAGCGTGTACAATCGGGGAATAAGTCATGAAACGCCTTTCTACGCCCTCACCGTGACTAATTTTACGCACTAGAAAAGAAGAGGTGATACCCCTATTTCTTTTAGCGATTACTACGCCTTCGTAAGCTTGAAATCTTTCAATTATCTTTTCTTTACCGTCCTTCTCTATTGATCTATCAATAAGCTTGACGGTAACTTTAACAGTATCACCGGCGTTAAAAGCAGGAATTTTTTTATTTGCGGTAAGTGCTGCAATATTTTCCTGTTCAAACTGGTTAATAATATTCATTTATGTAACTCCTAGTAAAAAATTATGTGATCGTACTTTTGATGTCATTCCCGTTTTCATAGGAATCCAGACTTTTTTTTCATGCTGAACTTGTTCCAGCATCTTTTTAATATATCCTGAAATAAATTCAGGATGACTATTATTTTTCTGGATTCCCGTTTTCACGGGAATGACATCGAACATGTTTTAATCTATCCATGCAACAAAGCTATCCTAAATCCGTGTTAATAAATCCGGACGACGTAATTTTGTAGCCTCAATAGATTCTCGGCGTTTCCATTCGTTAATTAATCGAGGGTTGCCCGATAGTAAAACACTCGGTACCTTTCTTCCTCGCCAATTTTCGGGTCTGGTATATAAAGCACACTCTAATAAGCCGCTAAACTCACCGTCTTGCTCAAAAGATTCGGAGGATAACGTGTTTTGATTTATTAAAACGCCCGGTAGTAATCTGATTAAGCAATCAAGAATAGTAAGAGCAGCTACTTCGCCGCCCGATAGGATATAATCCCCTACGCTAATTTCGGTTATATTATACTCTTCAATTATGCGTTCGTCAATCCCTTCATAGCGACCGCATAAAATTATCATTTTATCTTGACCTATCATTTCCCTTGCAAGGCTTTGATTAAATAATTTGCCCCTTGGTGACGGGTAATAAATCTTACTTTGCGGATTTAAAGATAAGCTATAATCAATAGCCTCACCTAAAACATCCGGTCGCATTATTAAGCCGTCGCCCCCGCCGTAAGCTTCGTCGTCAACATTTTTATGCTTAGTTATACCGAAATCTCTGATATTGATAACATCATATGACCAAATATTTTTTTGTAATGCTTGACCGGCCAGAGATAAACCTAACGATCCCGGAAACATTTCAGGAAAAACGGTAAGAATTGAAGCGTGCAATAAAGACATGGGCATTCCTAACTAAATGTAGATTTACCATAATCATTGCAGAAGATATTGTTGTGTGGATCGAATTTTTGCAAAGCGTACGGTGTCATGCCGTGACTTGATCACGGCATCCAGTCTTTTTATTAAGTTTTTTTCTGGATACCGTGGTCAAGCCACGGTATGACACCATACTTATAATAACCATAATACGGTAAATTATGATCCACGCAACAATGCCTCCTCGCAATGACGAGATAAAATCGATCCACGCAACAACGCCTTCCCGCCTTTAGCTAGAATGACATACGGCACTTTTTTAGAGTCATGCAATAACGCTCTCATGGCTTCGTCATGACGAATTTTTATTAATTTTAGAGCCACGCAACAACACGGGATCAAGCCACGGTATGGCGTCCCTTCGTTTACGAGCAGTATAAATCTATTAAATGTGGTCGGGGCGGAGAGATTCGAACTCCCGACCCTCTGGTCCCAAACCAGATGCGCTACCAGGCTGCGCTACGCCCCGAAAATTGTAAAGTTAAGATTTAGATTATTTATTAGTATATACCCCATAATATCGAGTAAATCAATTTTTTTATTAAAAAAATTAATGTCATATTGTAAAGGGGTTATTGTATTGCTGCAAATTATAAGATTTTTTTGAAATAGGAATAACTATGCCTGCAAAAATCTTATTAATTTTCGCTAAAAAATAACTCAAAATATAAATAATTTAAATTTTGTTCACAGAACCTAGAAATAACATAATACCATCGTTATAGTTATGCCTACACAAAGCCATCGCCTCAAAAATACTCTCTATAATTGCTTAAAAAGCACTATAATTTAATTTTTTTTAATATAAAAATATAACTTTTAGTTGTGTGGCTAAAATTGTTAAATACTGAATATAATCAGGGTTAACTAAGGTCTATTATTGTGTTATAGTAATAAATTAATAATTTTTTAACTAATAACTATGTGTTATTTATATCAACAATATAGGCAGTTAAAAACTTTTTTTTATTTTATAAACGTTAACCCGGATATTGCATGAGATATAGGAGACAAAATCCTCGTAAAGCTGTATAATACTGGTATTTCATTAGAATAATACAAAGGATTTTGTCATGACAAATTGTATAGCATATAGTTACCAGTTTTCCAAAGTAAAAAATCGGACAATAGAGATAAATTTCACTGGAGGTGATATTAGTAGCGATGGAGGTGTGTTGTTATTAAGAGAAGCAGATAAAAGGCTTGGTATAACAGAGGAGCTTGCTAAAATATTTCCTGATAGACGAGATGGTAGTAAAATTACCCATAATATGGCAACAATGCTGAGGCAACGAATTTATGGTATTGCATTAGGTTATGAAGATTTAAATGACCACAATTATCTACGAAAATGTCCTGCTATGCAAACAGCTATGGAAACAATTGATGATATGGCAAGTAGTTCTACCTTATGTCGTATAGAAAACAATGCTGATAGACACTTTGCAATTAAAGTGCATGAACTAATGCTTGATAAATTTATTAAGTCTCATAAAATAGTACCAAAGCAGCTAATACTTGATTTTGATGCTACGGATGATGAAATTCATGGGCAACAGGAAGGTAAGTTTTATCATGGTTATTACGGTCATAATTGCTTTTTACCTTTGTATGTTTTTTGTGGAAAGCATCTGTTAGTTAGTTATC
Organism: Rickettsia endosymbiont of Polydrusus tereticollis; assembly: GCF_964026385.1. Taxonomy (NCBI): domain Bacteria; kingdom Pseudomonadati; phylum Pseudomonadota; class Alphaproteobacteria; order Rickettsiales; family Rickettsiaceae; genus Rickettsia; species Rickettsia endosymbiont of Polydrusus tereticollis. Next base: position 572,527 of record NZ_OZ032142.1, read on the forward strand.
TTAGGACGTCAAAGCAGGATCAAGCAAAACATTCTTGGGCAATATTATCATTGTTAGTAAAACGTTTTCGCCAAGCTTGGCCAGAGGTAAAGATTATTTTTCGTGGTGATAGTGGATTTTGTCGTCATCAGATGTTTGATTGGTGTGATATTCATAATATAAAATATATTGTAGGAATGCCCCAAAATAACAGACTAAATGAGTTACTGAAACCTACAATGGAGAAGTCAAAAGCAGCATTTATTATAACCCAAGAAAAGCAACGTCTTTTTAGTGAGTTTCCATATAAGGCTGGTAGTTGGAGTCATGAACGTAGAATAATTGGTAAGGCAGAAATGACAATGCTTGGAGAAAATCCAAGGTATATAGTAACTAATTTATCAGATAAACCTGAAGATTTATACGACAAAGTTTACTGTGGTCGTGGTGATATGGAAAACCGTATAAAAGAGCAACAACTAGAATTATTTGCAGATCGTACTTCTTGTCATAGATGGTGGGCTAATCAGCTCAGAATGATTTTATCGGGTCTTGCATACACTTTAGTAGAATATATCAGAGGTAATTTATTACAAGGTAGTGCATTAGCAAAAGCACAAATAGGTACAATACGTTTAAAATTATTAAAAATTGGGGTAGTAATTATCCGTAATACTAGGCGTATTAAGTTTTTGTTATCTTCATCATATCCTTACCGACAGGTATGGAATCATGTGATGAAGAAATTAGCATTAGAATAACCTAGATTAGCACTGTTCCCGGTGCTTAGAAAAAATGGGGTAAGGGGCATTACATCTAAAATTTGAAAATAACGGCTTCAAAGCACTTTTTGGCAAATTTTTTACAAAAGTATCATTGCTAATATTATAAATTACTCAATTTCTTACTTTAAATCTCACTTCATGCAATATCCGGGTTAATTATTTTCTAGCGTCGAGTTTTATTATTTAATTAAATTACACCAAAAATAAAATTAATATTTATTAAAGAGTAAAATCTTAAAAAAATTGCTTTTTTGGGACCTAAATACGTTACGGTAAATACTTAGAATTAGTTTTTTCAGTAATTTAAGTATTAAATCTGCGTATATCACTGTTTAAATCGTCTTGAATTTTCACTTAGAAAATATTTTAGCAATAAAATCAAGACGCTCTTCTTATAAATGCTTGCCAAAAAATATCACTCTCGAAACATAAGTTAACCCGGATATTGCATGAAGTGAGATTTAAAGTAAGAAATTGAGTAATTTATAATATTAGCAATGATACTTTTGTAAAAATTTTGCCAAAAAGTGCTTTGAAGCCGTTATTTTCAAATTTTAGATGTAATGCCCCTTACCCCATTTTTTCTAAGCACCGGGAACAGTGCTAATCTAGGTTATTCTAATGCTAATTTCTTCATCACATGATTCCATACCTGTCGGTAAGGATATGATGAAGATAACAAAAACTTAATACGCCTAGTATTACGGATAATTACTACCCCAATTTTTAATAATTTTAAACGTATTGTACCTATTTGTGCTTTTGCTAATGCACTACCTTGTAATAAATTACCTCTGATATATTCTACTAAAGTGTATGCAAGACCCGATAAAATCATTCTGAGCTGATTAGCCCACCATCTATGACAAGAAGTACGATCTGCAAATAATTCTAGTTGTTGCTCTTTTATACGGTTTTCCATATCACCACGACCACAGTAAACTTTGTCGTATAAATCTTCAGGTTTATCTGATAAATTAGTTACTATATACCTTGGATTTTCTCCAAGCATTGTCATTTCTGCCTTACCAATTATTCTACGTTCATGACTCCAACTACCAGCCTTATATGGAAACTCACTAAAAAGACGTTGCTTTTCTTGGGTTATAATAAATGCTGCTTTTGACTTCTCCATTGTAGGTTTCAGTAACTCATTTAGTCTGTTATTTTGGGGCATTCCTACAATATATTTTATATTATGAATATCACACCAATCAAACATCTGATGACGACAAAATCCACTATCACCACGAAAAATAATCTTTACCTCTGGCCAAGCTTGGCGAAAACGTTTTACTAACAATGATAATATTGCCCAAGAATGTTTTGCTTGATCCTGCTTTGACGTCCTAAGATAACTAACTAACAGATGCTTTCCACAAAAAACATACAAAGGTAAAAAGCAATTATGACCGTAATAACCATGATAAAACTTACCTTCCTGTTGCCCATGAATTTCATCATCCGTAGCATCAAAATCAAGTATTAGCTGCTTTGGTACTATTTTATGAGACTTAATAAATTTATCAAGCATTAGTTCATGCACTTTAATTGCAAAGTGTCTATCAGCATTGTTTTCTATACGACATAAGGTAGAACTACTTGCCATATCATCAATTGTTTCCATAGCTGTTTGCATAGCAGGACATTTTCGTAGATAATTGTGGTCATTTAAATCTTCATAACCTAATGCAATACCATAAATTCGTTGCCTCAGCATTGTTGCCATATTATGGGTAATTTTACTACCATCTCGTCTATCAGGAAATATTTTAGCAAGCTCCTCTGTTATACCAAGCCTTTTATCTGCTTCTCTTAATAACAACACACCTCCATCGCTACTAATATCACCTCCAGTGAAATTTATCTCTATTGTCCGATTTTTTACTTTGGAAAACTGGTAACTATATGCTATACAATTTGTCATGACAAAATCCTTTGTATTATTCTAATGAAATACCAGTATTATACAGCTTTACGAGGATTTTGTCTCCTATATCTCATGCAATATCCGGGTTAAGAAAATTAAAAATAAATTAATGGAAAAAAAGGAGATTGTTATGTCAAGTCAAAAAGAAAGCTTAAAGAAAAAAATATTCAAAAAAAGTATGTTTGCTGCTTCGGCGGCAATGATACTTGCAAGCACTAGTGCACTTGGTACGGCTAACCGAAACGTAATAGCAGGCGATACAATTTTATCCGGCGGCACAAATCTTGATGGAGCAGGAGGGGTAATACAATTTACGCAAAGTTCTTTTGCGGGATTTCAACAAAACATAATTTCTGACATAGATTTTAACAGTAGTTCTGCACAAGTTACTATAGGGCACGGTAAGAATGTTGGAGGTGCTACCGGCGAGAATATAGATCATCTTTTAGGGGAAAATAAAGTAACCTTAAATTTTGTCGGTAATTCTGTAGTTTCTAAAGATATAGAAGTTGCTACGATAAACGCTCAAGGTATTAATTTTGACACCTTAGTTTTACAAAAGAATGTTACCGTCGAAGCTCTTAATTTTACAGCTGCAAGTGCTGCCGGAAGGGTTCAGATTGGCGGATCGCTTACAACACCGGCAGGAGGGAGGGGAGTTACTTTCGGCAAGAATGCCGCTGGTGGAACATTAACGTTTAATGGAGCTGTAGGAGGAGAAAATCCGGCAAATTATACTTTTGCAAGTCCGATAGTAAACGGTGGGAATGGTACGTTAAATGTGCAAACTAAGCTTACCGCAACAAATTCAATTATCGGTACACTTAAGGCAATTAATATAGGATCAGGTGGATTTCCTCAAACATTTACTATAGCAGTAAATGCATCGGCTTTGAACCTTCTAGCAGTAGGTGGGACAGTTGCTATGGGGAATGACAATTCAACGTTTGTGTTAGCTCCGGCTGAGCCTCAAACGGTAACGTTCAACGGTAACTTAAACAGTGTAGGAGGCGGTGGCGGAATAGTTAATTTTGACGGTACTAATGCTTTAGTCGTTCAAGGTACCGGGGGTGTAAAAATCGGTAATGGAGTTGAGTTGGATCAGTTAAATATTATTGGCAAGGTTACTGTTTCAGGAGGAGTAACAACCAAGCTCGATGTTAGCGGTACGGACATGCTTAATATTAAAGCCGGTTCAACATTTACCGATGAGAGTGTTACCTCGGTAAAGGTTGCGGCAATAAATATAGGGGAAGTAGAGGGAGCAGCTACTTATATACTTGATGCGGTAAACGATGACTTTGCTCTTGATACCGGTGGTATAAGTTTTAAAAATGCAGCCTCAGTATTACAATTAGCATCTTCGGATGCACGAGGAAATGATAGGAGAATAACCATAAATGCAGATTTAAATCCCGGTGGGATAGGGAAAGGTATTGTTGCCTTAAATTCTGCAACTGCAGGAGAAGTTTTAACCATAGACGGAAAATTTAAATTAGGTATTGCCGGAGATAATACCTTAAATAGCGTTACTTTTGCCGGTAAAGGAAATATTACCGTAATACCGACGATTAATGCGGCAAATCCTCTTTCGGTGGGGCTAGAAGGTGACTTAATTCTCCGTAATGTTAACGCCGGTATTACTTATACTGCGGGGACAAATCTGACGGTGGACGATGTTAACGGTAACGTAGATTTTAAAGGTCAAGCTACCGCTACTCTTAACCTTACTGCTAATTCAATGATTACCGGAGCAGTAGATAGTACAGGAGGTGTAGGAGGTAAGTTAAACCTAGCAGAGAGGATTGTAGTCGATGGAGTAATAGGGGGAACGAAGTCACTCACGGCTGTAAATTTTAACGGCACAGGTATTAATTTAACTAAGGTCTCCAATGCCAAGCTTTTCACTGTTAGCGACAGAGCTAACGTCTCAGCGTATCGTCTAATGACCGGAGACGTAACCATTGAGGGAAACGGTATATTATCAGCTGAAGGCAGGGTAGCGGGTAACGTAGCAGCCGGAGGCGGTACATTTAAGGGAAATGTGACCGGTAGCGGTTCAGTAGGCGTCAATGGTGATTTTACCGGTAATGTTTCGACTAGTGCAACAATAGCCGGCGGTGATTTTACCGGTAATGTCGGTACTACGGTAACCTTCAAGGGAGAAGGGACTCTAACAACCGGCAGTGTCGGTGATCTGACGGATTTTGCCGGTAAAGCCGGTACGGTAAATGTTAAAGATACCGGAACACTTGCCGGAGTAACTAGCAGTGACGGAAATTTTATCGGTAACTTAAATTTTGCCGGAGATGCTAATGTTACGGAAGGCGTAAGTAATATAGGAGCAATTACCCTTAACGGTGCTAACGGGAAGATAGTTAATTTCCAACAGGACGTATCGGCTGCTTCGCTTAGCTTTACTGATGCCGGTACGGCAAATTTACTAGGATCGCTTACAACAACGGGAGAGGTTGATTTTGGTGTTAGCGGTGGTACACTAGAATTGTCCGGTCTTGTCGGTGATGCTAATCCTGCTAACCATACTTTTAACAGTATAATAGCGAATGGGGAGACCGGTATCTTAACCGTTAACACTACGCTCACTGCAACCAAGTCAGATATTGGAAAAGTAAAGACGATTAATATAGGCAATGCTAAAACATTTACCGTAGATGCAAGTGCCGGAGCGGTTAATCTTCTACAAGCCGCAGGAAGTACTATTACATTCGGTGATGCAAAGTCAGTATTTAGATTAACTACTAATACAGCACAAACGGTAACTTTTAATAACAGTTTAAACGGTGGAGCCGGTAATACGGGAATAGTTAATTTGAACGGTAACGGTAATACTTTAACTCTTGCAAGTAATAAAGGTGCTAAAACACTCGGTGGTGCTAATAAACTTGCAGAACTTAATGTTAGCGGTGCTGTTACAATTTCAGGTGCTGATACTAAACTTGATGTTAGTAACGTAGCTGTGCTTAACCTAGCTCCTGCTTCCGTGTTTACCGATAAAAGCCTTACCTCAGCAAAAATAAATGAAATTAATATAGGTGTAGATGGAGCCAACGGTAAGGCAACTTATGTTCTTGATGCTGTTAATGCACCAATAATTGGAGCGATAGGGGATTTGCCTGGATCTCCCGAATTTACTCTTAACGCTTCCGGTGTGAATTTTGCAAATCCTGACTCAGTGTTAAGGCTACAATCTACAGCACCCGCAGGCGTGCTCTCCACAATCCAGTTAATGGAGGATTTGGCACCGGCAGCAGGCACCGGTATAGTTGAATTAAATTCTGCCAATGAAGGTGCTACTCTTATAATATATGGTCAAGAGAAGTCATTTGGTACGGCACTTAAGCCATTAAAGCAGTTAATTTTTTCCGGTGAAGGACTTATTGTTGTATCAGCAAAAACTTTTACTCCGGAAATCCTATTAAATGTAGCAGCAGGTCTTACCGATTATGTAACTTCAAATATTACATATGCTACCAATACCGAATTTGAGGTTGGAAATGTTACCGGTAATATGGATTTTGCAAATCAGGCGGGTACCGCAATTTTTACCAGTATAATATTAGGAGAGAGTGCACAAATTACCGGTAATATTACGAGTACCGGTGGATCTAACGGTACCGTAGAGTTTGTGGATAACGGTATAATCGGCACGGTCGGTGCAACAACAATTACGAATCTCAAAATGTTAAAAGCCGGTGCAGATAATAGCACCGTAACGATTAATTCCGGCGGGAATATGTCCATCGATGAGATTCAAGGAATCGGTACCGGTACTATAGTATTTGCCGCAAATACTAAGTTAACGGGAGATATTAATATAACAGGGGGTAAGGCAGTTAATTTAACATTTACAAATGGCGGTACTATTAGTGGAGATGTAGGGACAGGTGCCAAAATTGGTGATATCGTCCTTCAAGGGGGTGAAACAACATTTTTCGGTAAAGGTGAGGGTAATACCCTTTATATAGTGCCGGGTAATGGAGCAAAGCTTGATAGTAGAGGTGAATTTAACTTTAAAATTGTAATAGGTTCTCCTCCTACTCCCCATGCTTTTCACCCTGCTGCTTTGGTAACTACAGTAAATGATACTTTATGGATAGCCCATAGCGATAAACCTGAAATTTATCAAGGTGATATTGCAAGTGCAGATATGCCTTTAAAGGCATTTCAGGTAGATGGATCAGACATAACGTTTTTAGACACGGTATATATTAATAACCTTAATTTTACTACACCTAACTCCGTTACGACAAACTTTAAAGGTATAGCTCAAATTGGTGAAGCAACGACTATCGGTAATAAAATACATACTATAGCTATATCAAATGACGTAACTACAGGCACGTCTTCTTTTGGCTCTGAATCTAACCCTCTTAAGACTATACAATTCCTTACCGATAGTACATTCACCGCTAATAGTCCTAGTATTTATTCAACTATTACCACTAATACAAATAATACAGGTACTGTAGTTTTTAATGCCGATAACGGCTTTACCGATGATTTAGGAGATAGCAATACTAGCCTTAACACTGTACAATTCCGTAGCGTTAAAGGTACAGTAAAAGGAGATACTTACTCGCAAAATATCTCTATCGATTCCGGTAAATCTGCAATATTTACAGGATATACTAGTAGAAAGCTAAGCGTAGCTGATGCCAAGGTAAACGGTGTTTTCGTTCCACGATCAATAAAAGAATTTAATTATAAAACTAAAATTGTTGCAGATAATTTTACCGGTGCCGATGCTAGCTCTTCAGGCACTTTTAGTAATGCAGCCTTAATTCAGAGCCCGATTAAAGGCGGCAGCTTTAAATTTGAAGATGACGTATGGTTACAAAAACCGCTAACCGGAGTAGATAGCGTTACTTTTGCTCCAAAAAAAATATCAATAATACAATCAAATTTAGAGGCAAAGAAAATTATTGCCGATCAAGCTACTTTAATGTTTATTGATAATAATCTAGCTCTTAAAGGAGATGTAACAGGTAGCAATATCACACTTGACCTTGGAAATAATCAAGTTACTTATACGGGTAATGCTGCTCCTAGCGGCGAGCTTACTATTAATGTCTTTTATGACGTGACAAATAGCGGCACAAGCAACAATACCGGTAGCGGTAATATAGTTATTGCAGAGGGATCAAATATTGACTTATCAGGCGTAACCGCACTTAAAATATTGTTAACCGCCCCGTCTAGCCCAAATAGCATAAGCGAAAATAGTGCTTACCCTATAATTACTTCATTATCAGGTAATGGAATAACCTTAGGAAATGCTGCGAATCTTCCATTTAACGTTACCACTAATGAAGGAGTATTTGTAAGGTGGGTTATTAATTCCGCTTCCCTTACACTTTATCCTGTAGAACTAACCGGTGATGTAGCTGTAGATAATATAATTAAAAAATCGCTTGCTGCTCCTCTTGAAACAGATACGGCAAAACTTGCTGACGTTATAATAGCACAGCCGGATCAAGTAAAAGTTATATCTAATCGTTTAGTACCGATTATTCCGCTTCCTTCAAATGAAATACATAGAATAACGCGAATTAGACCCCCGTTCATTATGCCGGCTGTTGAAATCGGTAGAGATACCGGTATTGGTAGCAGTGGTGTAAGTTCCGGTGCAGCAAGTACGGGAGCTACAACTACTAATCCGAATGACGGTTTTAATGCAGCAAGAGGCAATACGAATGCCGGTACTAAAGATGTTTCTGATAGAACTTCTAAAATTAGAGATGCTGAAAATGCTTCGGATAGCATAGCTGCAGAGCAAGAACAAGATGTTTCTCGTAGGGGAGGTGCGGCTGTCGGTGCCGGTGATTGTGATAGTAATAAAGTTATCTATGGTCTCTGGGGTTCTCCTTATTTTGGTAAAGCTACACAAAAGCAGCAAAATAATCTTATGGGTTATAAATTAAAATCCGCCGGTGGGTCGATCGGGCTTGATACTGCAATAAATGACAATATAGTACTCGGAGCCGCTTATACGAAAGTTGATACTAAGTTAAATTACCAAGATGCTAAGATCGGTAATAATACTAAGATTAACACGAATATGTTCTCGGTATACGGTTTATACAATTTTATAAATAACTGGTTTGTAGAGGGTATAACCTCGTATTCACGTAGTATAATCAAAACTAACGAGGTTCGTAATATAATAAACGGTACGGAAACGGCTCATGCTAAATATCGTTCTTATTCTTATAGCGGTCAAGTAGTCGGTGGGTATAATTATTTATGGAACGAAACAACCTTGTCGCCAATGGTCGGGCTTAGACTTGCTAAAATGAAAGACTCCGGTTATCATGAATTCGGTACGTCGTTCCAGAACTTAACTATTAAGAAACGCCAATATAACAAGTTTGAAGGAATAGTCGGTGGAGAAATTAAAACAACCTTCTATAAAGGCGGGTTTTTAATAAAACCGCAAGTACATGCCTTTATTAATTACGACTTTAAAGGTAAAACGCCGTCGATCGTTGCAGAGCTTGACGAATATACAAATCTGCTGACCGTGCCTACGGCTAAAGCTACTAAAACGTTATATGATTTAGGGGCTGGAGTAGAGCTTAAGAAAGGTAGAATGGAGTATGGTTTGCACTACGGTTTGAACCTTGCAAGAAAATACCAAGCTCAGAGCGGTACTGTTAAGGTAAAAATGAACTTCTAAGTAATAAGTAGCGTTGTTGTGCTATGTGTCATTCCCGCGAAAGCGGGAATCTAGAAAAAAGTCCTTTCTAGTCATCCTGAATTTATTTCAGTATCTACTAAAAAAGATGTGCAAAACTTGTTCAGCATGACGCTAGACTAGATTCCCGCTTTCGCGGGAATGACATCAAAAATTTGATCTATGCAACAACAAAGGTACAAGCCACGGTATGACACCGAACGCTTTACAAAAATTCGACCCAGGCAGCAACGCCGATACCGCCTCGTAATGATGATGTTTTCTACAACACTTTCGATCCACGCAGGCAATGCTTCACAGGAAGGACATAAACAATATTATTATACTTAGAGGGGTTCTTTACTTAGCTGTTTGGTTCGTCTAGATGATTTTTTTCGTAATTTTCGTACCGTTCTTGTGCTTCAATACACAATGTGGCAATGGGTCGTGCTTGTAGTCGTTTTATGCCGATCGGCTCACCTGTTTCTTCACAATAACCATATTCTTTATTTTCTATGCGTAATAAAGCTTCTTCTATTTTATCTAGTAGTTTACGGTATCTGTCTCTTGTGCGAAGTTCAAAAGCCGTATCTGTTTCAATCGAAGCTCGATCGTTAAAATCTGGTTCGTTCCAATTTTCTTCTCTAAGATGGTTTAAAGTTTCTCGTGATTCACCTAATAACGAATCTTTCCATTCTAAAAGTTTTTGCCTAAAATATTCTAGTTGCAAAGGATTCATATATTCCTCTTTTTTAGAAGGAGCATAACCTGATGGTAATATAAGTTTAGGCATATTAATTTCTCGATACTAAAGCTTTAAAATAATATAATGGATAACTCAAAATTAAAGCAAGAAGATTATATTAATTTAAGATATTTTTCTTTTTTAATAGGATGGGAAACGTTATATACTGCTTCTAAATGCTTAATATTAGTTTTAGTATAGCTTTGAGTAGTAGATAAGCTTTTATGTCCCAATAATTCTTGAATAGAGCGTAAATCAGCACCGTTTTCAAGCAAATGCGACGCAAAACTGTGCCTAAATGAGTGTGCCGTTAAATATTCCGGTAGACCGTAAAAACGTCTCAATTTAATAAGTTCACGATTAAAAACGGGAGGTTGCAATTTTTTGCCTTGTTTTCCTCTAAATATCGGTTCCTGATCATTTAAATCATAAGGTAATAATTTTAAATATTCTTCAATTAAGCTGCGAACGATAGGTAGCCAAGGGATAACTCTTTCTTTATTGCCTTTGCCGACTACCTTAATAAAATCTAAATTTTGCAGGTGAATTTTAGTAATAGATAATGCTTCGGAAATTCTTAAACCCGAAGCATAAATAAGAATAAGCAGTGCCTTATTTCTAAGTTCCAACCACTCAATATTAGTAAATTCATTAATATGTTCAAGTGAGATAATAGTATCATCTTGTGATAAAGCTTTAGGTAATAATTTATTTTTTTTAGGATTTTTAACAGAAAAAATAACATGACAATTTATATGAATTGTCTTTTCTAAAAATTTATAAAAATTCTTTACGGCAGATAAGCCCCTAGCAATAGAAGAAGCGACAAAATTATCACACTGCATTTTTGATAACCAACTTCGTATAAACCTTATATCCACCTCTTGTATACGATTAATAGTTACTAATTCTGAATTATAATAATTCAGAAATTCAAGAAAGTGCTTAAGGTCATTACTATAAGCAATTATAGTATGATCGGAATAATTTTTTTGTAGTTTAAGGTATTTCTGCCATTTGTCTATTAGCTCTTTAGTGTGAATATCCAGTAACATTATTAAATCTTCAATAATTTAGTAGTTTCCTATTTTAACATAAAATAAGAAATTTTACTAAATTATAAATTTTTATGTCTAATAAAAGTCTAACTGTTATTGACTCGTATTTTTATAAATGTTAGCATGCTTATACGGTATGCGTTTGCTTAACGTAAATCTTGTAGACTAAAATTCTTTATTAATACTTATGTATAAAGTAAAACAATATCTTTAGGAGAAAGGCAATGTTAAATAATACACAATTTTTGGATATGATGAAATCTTATATGAATCCGGAGGTTTATATGAGTTCCATAAAAAATATACCTAACGTCGATCTTTCGTCTGTTACGGGTACTATGCAAAGAGCTATGAATATTTTTACGACGACCAACCAAATAGCTGTTGAAAGCATGCAAGCACTAATTAAAAAAAATTCTGAGATTTTACAAAGTAACGTTAATAATATTGTGAATTCTACTAAAGAAGCAATGAATTCCGGAGATATTAAACAAGCAACGGATTGTCATCAACAATGTTTGAAATCAGTTTATGAAACATCTATAAATAATGCAAAAGAACTAGCAAATATTGCTTATGAATCTTCTGCAAAAATATTAGAAGCCGTAAATAAAAACGTTGCCGAAAATGTACATCAAGCTGCGGAAAATGTGCAAAAGAAAAAATGATAATAGCTAAGGCATTGTTGCGTGGATAGGTTAAAGCGTGTTCTATGTCATTCCCGTGAAAACGGGAATCTAGAAAAAATACTTACAATAAACAAAATGACATAAAAAATTCAAGCCAACGACGCTACGACGTTTCGCAATGACTATCCAGGTTCAATATCTGAGCGGATTTAATTGTCGTTTCCGTGTGTGACGTTAAAAGAATGATCCCGCCGCTATTTGCTTTCATAACAATCAAATTATTTAATAAATCTCGGTTCTCTTTGCTTAAGTGAGTCTCTACTTCATCCAATAACCATAAATCCGATTGACAAGCGATAAGCCTTGCTAACGCCACCGTCTTCTGTATGCCTTTAGAGAGTTTATAGCATTTTTCATTTAACAACTCATATAATTTAAAATAATATATTGCTGCCTCAACTGTTTCAGGTGAGTTATAAATTTCCGACCAAAATTTAAGATTATCAAATACGGTCATTTCAGTTTTTAAGGCTAAATTATGCCCGATATAGTTACAGTAAGGTTTTTCTAAAATATTGCAATTTATATTCTTATAATAAATATTCCCATCAGTCGGTTGCATGATGTTTGCAATCATCTTAAGAAGAGAGGTTTTTCCTGAACCGTTTACTCCTTGAACACAAACAATAGAAGACGGCAAAAAAGTAATACTCAAATTGAACAAATTTCTTTGCTCGATATTAAATTTTAGTCGATGAAATGATAGCATTTGTAATTATTAAGGTTATAAAGTTTCTGATGTTATTGTTGCGTGGATTGAATTTTTGATGTCATTCCCGCGAAGGCGGGAATCCAGAGAATATTTAAGCGAATTATATAGTAAATTTTTATATAATTTTGCTTATTTTAAGTGTTTTTTCTGGATTCCCGCCTTCGCGGGAATGACATACAGCACTTTTTGTTAATTTTTTTTGCATAAGACACCCTTAATATGTACACAACACATATTGTAGCATGTTCATAAAAATCAATCAATTATTACTAATATGTTATGCTAACACATTAAATCATTTAAAATATTTGTTTTTTCGAGTAAGCTAACTAAAGTGATTTAATTTGAGGGTAAAATGACTAAAGGCAATAATTCAAAATATATTAAGGAATTATTAGTAGACAATATTATATATAAAATATTTGATATCAATAAAGCCGCAAGCGATATTGATCTTAATCTTAAAAAACTTCCTTTTAGTTTAAGAGTGTTATTTGAAAATATATTGCGTTGTCACGGTCTTGAGCAAAATTTGTTACTTTTTAAAGAATGGTTGGTAAATAAAAAATCAACCGCAGAAATAGCTTTTATGCCGACTAGGGTTTTGATGCAAGATTTTACCGGTGTGCCTGCTATTGTTGATTTGGCGGCCATGCGGGATGCTATGCAAAAACTCGGCGGCGATACTTCAAAGATTAATCCGCTTATTCCCGTCGATCTCATTATAGACCATTCAGTAAGTGTGGATTATTATGCTTCTAACGATTCATTTACTAAGAATGTCCAAATGGAAATGAGGCGTAATTTAGAGCGTTATGAATTTTTAAAATGGGGACAGCAAGCATTTGATAATTTTAGAGTAGTACCGCCGGGTACCGGAATTTGTCACCAAGTAAATTTAGAATATTTAGCAAAAGTAATATGGATAAAGGAAGAAGGAGGCGTAAATATTGCCTATCCCGATACGTTAGTCGGTACGGATAGCCATACTACTATGATTAACGGTTTATCCGTTCTCGGTTGGGGAGTTGGCGGGATTGAAGCGGAGGCGGCAATGCTCGGACAACCGCTATCGATGATTTTACCGGAAGTAATAGGCGTTAAATTAAGCGGTGTTTTAAGTGGTACGGCTACCGCTACCGATCTTGTTTTAAGAGTAACGGAGTTACTTAGAGCAAAAAAAGTGGTCGGGAAATTTGTAGAATTTTACGGCGAGGGGCTTAATTCTCTTTCGCTTGCCGATAGAGCAACTATTGCTAATATGGCACCTGAATACGGAGCTACTTGCGGTTTCTTCCCGATCGATAACGAAACTCTAAAATATTTGGAGCTAACCGGTAGACCTTCGGCACATATTAAATTAGTAGAGCAGTACGCCAAAGCACAAAATTTGTGGTATAGTCTTGATGATGCACCTGAATATACCGATATTTTAGAGCTAAATTTAAATCAAATATCTTCTTCTTTGGCAGGTCCGAAGCGTCCGCACGATAGAGTTAATTTAGAAGATACGGCAAATAACTTTAAACACGAATTGCCGTCGCTTGCTTTAAATGAAACGGATATAGATAAAAAATACCAAGTTAATAATAAAGATTATCTCCTTGGACATGGTGACATAACAATTGCGGCAATTACTAGCTGTACTAATACCTCAAATCCTGATGTTATGATTGGTGCAGCTTTGCTTGCTAAGAAAGCAATAGAGGAAGGAATTGCCGTAAAGCCGTGGGTTAAAACTTCTTTAGCTCCAGGCTCGAAAGTAGTGACGGAATATTTAAAAGCTAGCGGTCTTGATAAATACCTTGACGACCTGGGATTTAGCTTAGTCGGTTACGGCTGCACTACTTGCATAGGCAATTCTGGTCCGCTCATGCCGGAAATAGAAGAAGTAATTAATAAAAATCAGCTTGTTACGGTTGCTGTTCTCTCCGGTAATAGAAATTTTGAAGGTAGAATAAATCCTTCAGTTCGTGCTAGCTATCTTGCTTCGCCGTTATTAGTCGTAGCCTACGCCTTAGCCGGCACTGTTAATATTGACCTTGCTAATGGTGTGATAGGAAAAAATGATAAGGGAAAAGAGATTTATTTAAAAGATATTTGGCCGACAAAGCAGGAGATAGATGAAGTAGTTAAAGATTCGATTAATTCATCTATGTTTATAGATAAATATGCAGATATATTTGTTGGACCTAAAGAATGGCAAGAGTTAAAAATTAGCAATACGGCTACTTATAATTGGCGTGAAGAAAGCACTTATATACAAAACCCGCCTTATTTTGACAATATAACGGAAGAAAATAAAACTATACAAAATATAATATCGGCACGAATTCTTGCGGTTTTTGGAGATTCTATTACTACCGATCATATTTCGCCGGCAGGAAATATTAGTAAAACAAGTCCTGCTGCTAAATATTTAATGGATTATAATATAGATATTGCGGATTTTAATTCTTACGGATCACGCCGCGGTAATCATGAAATAATGATGCGTGGAACATTTGCCAATATTCGGATAAAAAATGAAATGTGCGAAGGCGTTGAAGGAGGAGTTACTATAAACCAATTAAATGGTCAGCAAACAAACATCTATGAGGCGACAATGGATTATAAAACTCACAATATTCCATTAGTAATTTTTGCCGGAAAAGATTATGGTAGCGGTTCGTCAAGAGATTGGGCAGCTAAAGGACCTCAATTGCTCGGCGTGAAAGCCGTAATTGCCAAAAGTTTTGAACGAATCCATCGATCGAATTTGGTAGGGATGGGAGTCTTACCGCTTATTTTTACAAATGGTATGACTAGAAAAGATTTAAAACTTGACGGATCGGAGCTTGTTAATATTGAAGGCTTAAATGATCAAATAAAACCTTATCAAAAGCTTAAATGTGTGATAAAAAGACAAAGTGGAACAGTAGAAACTGTTGATTTAATATTGCAAATATTTACGGATAATGAGATAAACTATATAAAACACGGCAGTATAATGCATTTAGTAGTGCAGAATTTAAAGAATTGAGAAGTGATACTCACCGTCATTGCGAGGAGGGCATTGTTGCGTGGCTCGAGAAAAGTGCCGTATGTCATTCTCGCGAAAGCGGGAATCCAGAAAACAGTAAAACAAAAATACTAGTAATGTATTGGGTATATATATTATGTTCTAATCGCAATGGTACTTTATATATTGGTATTACTAATAATATACTGCGTCGTACTTATGAACATAAGCAAAAAATAATCAAGGGTTTTACGACAAAGTATAATGTTATAAAGCTTGTCTATACAGAAGAATTTACTGATATCAAAGAAGCCCTTGCAAGAGAAAAAACGTTAAAGAAATGGAATCGTAGTTGGAAAATAAAATTAATAGAAAAAATCAATCCTGAGTAGGAAGATTTAGGCAAAGATTTTTCTGGATTCCCGCCTACGCGGGAATGACATTGAATCTATGCAATAAAATTCCTTTTCCATAAAAATAACAAAGGAACAAATATATGGATAAACAAATAAAAGAATACACTCAAGCAGGTAAGAAAAACCTAATTATATTATATATCTTATATTTATGCGGAATTGTTGCTCCTTTATTACCGGTAGTCGGCGTATTTTTTGCTTATGTTAATAAAGATGTTAGCGATAGATTTTTATCAAGCCATTATATATTTTTATTTCGTACTTTTTGGCTTGCATTTATCAGCTATGTCATATCAACAATTACTATGATAATTTATATCGGGTTGGTGTTATATATAGCTGTATCTCTTTGGTTTTTGCTACGCATTGCCGTCGGCTTTAAATATTTACTAAACGACCGATCTCATCCAAATCCTGAGACGTTTTGGATTAAATAATTAAAGTGAGATGTCATTCCCGCATAGGCGGGAATCCAGAAAATACAAAAAAGTCATCCTGAATTTATTTCAGGATATACTAAAAAGATGCTGAAACAAGTTCAGCATGACAAGAATGGATTCCCGCCTTCGCGGGAATGACATAAAGGAGTTCATGAATGACCTCTAAAATTGGTAAAGATTAATAGTATAAAGAATGATAAAGCTGACTATAAATGAGCAAGAAGTAGAAGTACCGGAAGGTAGTACGGTTTTTCAAGCATGTACAAAAGCCGGTATAGAAATCCCGCATTTTTGTTATCATGAGAAGCTGAAAATTGCCGGTAATTGTCGTATGTGTCTGGTTGAGATGGAGAAATCGCCAAAGCCTATTGCTTCGTGTGCTATGCCGGCGGGTAATGGTATGGTAATTCATACCGATACCTTAATGGTTAAAAAAGCACGAGAAGGAGTGATGGAGTTTTTACTCATTAACCACCCTTTAGATTGTCCTATTTGTGACCAAGGCGGTGAGTGCGATCTGCAAGATCAAGCTTTTAAATACGGTAAAGCTACTAACAGGTTCCACGAGAATAAAAGAACCGTTAAAGATAAATATATGGGACCGCTCATTAAAACGGCAATGACCAGATGCATACAATGCACTAGATGTATTAGATTTGCCAATGATATAGCCGGCATTGAAGAGATGGGTGCTATTCACCGAGGTGAGCATATGGAAGTTACTTCATATTTAGAGCAAAGTTTAGATTCTGAAATTTCCGGTAATATGATCGATATTTGTCCGGTCGGTGCTTTAAACTCTAAGCCTTATGCCTTTAAGGCTCGCAGCTGGGAACTGAAACATACCGATGGGATAGGAGTGTTAGACGCGGAAGGTACTAATATCCGTATTGATAGCAGAGGCGAGGAAGTAATGAGGATATTACCTCGCATTAATGAAGAAATTAACGAAGAATGGATTTCGGATAAAATTCGCTTTAGTTATGACGGCTTGAAATATCAGCGTTTAGATCGTCCATATATTCGAAAAAACGGCAAATTAATTGAAGCAAGTTGGAGTGAAGCTTTAAAAGTCGTAGCCGATAAAATAACATCGCTACAAGGCAATCAAATAGCTTCTATAGCCGGCTCGCTTGCTTGCGTAGAGTCGATGTTTACTTTAAAAACTTTATTGCAAAAAATCGGTTGTAATAATTTTGACGTTAATCAGTTTGGTTATAAAATTGATAATTCAAACAGAGGTAATTATTTATTTAATACTGGCATTGCCGGTATAGAAAAAGCCGATTTATGTTTATTAATAGGTGCAAATCCAAGGCAGATAGCACCGGTGTTAAATAGCCGTATCGGTAAATGTCAGCGATTAGGCACATTAAAAGTTGCAAGAATCGGCGAGGGACATAATCAAACATATAAAGTGCAGGAACTAGGAAATAGTGTAGAAATAATTAAAGATTTAGCTGAAGGAACACATGAGTTTGCGAAAGAGCTAAGTGAAGCAAAATATCCGATGATTATAATTGGTGACGGAGTATATTCACGAAATGACGGCTATGCTATTTTATCGCTTATCCATAAAATTACCGATAGATATAATATTGTACGAGAAGCTTGGAACGGTTTTAACATACTGCATAATCATACTTCTATTGTCGGTGGGCTTGATATCGGCTTTAACTCTATTACTACCAACGAAATTTTAGCTAAAGCAGAACAAAAAGAAATAAAATTAGTTTATTTGCTAGGAAGCGATGAGATTGATTTTGATAAACTAAAATCAGCTTTTATTGTATATCACGGTCATCACGGAGATTTAGGTGCAACAAATGCCGATGTGATTTTACCGAGTGCCGCTTATACTGAACAAAGCGGTATTTACGTCAATTTAGAAGGTAGACCGCAAATATCAAACAAAGCAGTAGAACCGGTAGGCGAAGCTAAAGAAGATTGGTTAATCATTAAAAATTTAGCTAATCATTTAAAGATAGAAATTGGTGTAAATAATTTAGAAGAAGTTAGAAGCAAGCTAGCAGCCGAATATCCGATATTTGCCAATATCAATAAAATTATAGAAAATAAATTTGTAAAATTTAGCTCTAAAGATAAGTTATTAAAAGATGATATAGTGACGCCATTGATCAATTATTATATGACGGACGTAATTAGCAGAGCTTCGGTTACTATGGCAAAATGCGTGCAAGCAAAGCAGGAACGAGAGGAAGTAGCATAATGTGTATCTCGCATTTGGTTAAAGCGTATTCGATGTCATTCCCGTGAAAACGGGAATCCAGAGAATATTTAAGCGAATTATATAGTAAATTTTTATATAATTTTGCTTATTTTAAGTGTTTTTTCTGGATTCCCGCTTTTAGCTAGAATGACATACAGCACTTTTTTAGAGCCATGCAGCAATGCTATAGGTGCTTTCTCTATGACGGGGTTTTTCGAGCCATGCAACAACGCTCACAGGCAGGAATGACATAAAAACCGACTCTTTAGATTAACTAAGTATACCAATTATGACCGAACTTTTTTATGAATATGCTTGGCCGTTAATTCTTATAGCGTTAAAAGTAATAGCGATTACTCTCCCTTTGATATTATGCGTTGCATGTTTAACTTATGCGGAGCGTCGAGTAATTGGGTTAATGCAGCTACGAAGGGGTCCAAACGTTGTCGGTCCTTTCGGTTTGTTGCAGCCCATAGCCGATGCCGTTAAATTACTATTTAAAGAGCCTATTATCCCGACTAACGCCGATAAAATATTATTTATCATTGCACCGATTATTACTTTTATCTTAAGTTTAATCGGTTGGGCAGTAATTCCTTTTGCTAAAGGGATAGTACTTGCCGATATTAATGTCGGCGTTTTATATATTCTAGCAATATCTTCGCTAAGCGTTTACGGAATTATTATTGCCGGCTGGGCAAGTAATTCGAAATACGCATTTCTTGGAGCGATCCGCTCATCGGCACAAATGATTTCTTACGAAGTATCGATGGGGCTGGTGATTGTTACTGTATTACTGACTACCGGTAGCCTTAATTTATCCGAAATCATTGAAACACAAAAAAACTTGCCGTGGTGGATAGATTTGATGTTATTACCGATGTGCGTTGTATTTTTCATCTCAGTTTTAGCCGAAACTAACAGATTACCTTTTGACCTACCGGAAGCAGAGTCAGAGCTAGTAGCCGGTTATAACGTCGAATATTCTTCTATGGGATTTGCTTTATTCTTCTTAGGCGAATATGCTAATATGATATTAGTAAGTGCAATTACTACAACTTTCTTTTTAGGTGGCTATTTGCCGCCTTTTAATATATCATGGTTGGCTTTCGTGCCAGGCTTTATTTGGTTTGCTTTAAAAGTCGGATTTTTATTATTCTGTTTTTTATGGATCAGAGCAACCTTGCCGAGATATCGCTATGATCAGCTAATGCGTTTGGGATGGAAAGTATTTTTGCCGTTAACTTTATTTTGGGTTATACTAATGTCAAGCGTGTTAATGTATACCGATAATTTACCGAATTCAAAAGTGTTTATATAACATGATAAATTACTTAAAGTCATTTTTTTTATTTGAGATAATAATGGGTTTGGCTCTAACTTTGAAATATTTGTTTAAGCCAAAGGTTACAATTAATTATCCTTATGAAAAAAGTCCGGTAAGTCCAAGGTTTAAGGGCGAGCATGCACTTAGGCGTTACGAAAACGGCGAAGAGCGTTGTATTGCCTGCAAGCTTTGTGAAGCGATTTGTCCGGCACAAGCGATAATAATAGAAGCGGATGAGCGAGAAGACGGCAGCCGTCGTACTACTCGTTATGATATCGACATGACGAAATGTATTTATTGCGGGCTATGTCAAGAAGCGTGTCCGGTGGATGCAATAGTCGAAGGACCTAATTTTGAGTTTGCTACCCTTACCCATACGGAGTTACTTTATGATAAGGAGCGATTACTACAAAACGGCGATAGGTGGGAGCAAGAATTAGCCGTTAAGCTGCAGCAGGATTACAAATATAGGTAGTATAAGGTTGTATTGTGGTCAAGTTGGCATTGTTGCGTGGCTCGAATTTTTGCAAAGCGTATGGTGTCATTCTAGTTCCTTGATTACGGCATCCAGTCTTTTTATTAAGGTTTTTTCTGGATACCGTGGTCAAGCCCTGTGTTGTACGAACGTTTATTCCGTGGCTTGTCAGCGTTGTTGCACGGATTGAATTTTTGATGTCATTCCCGCGAAAGCGGGAATCTAGAGAATATTTAAGCGAATTATATAGTAAATTTTTATATAATTTTGCTTATTTTAAGTGTTTTTTCTGGATTCCCGCCTTCGCGGGAATGACATACAGCACTTTTTTTGATCCATGCAACAACGCCTTCAGTCGCTCACCATGACGGTTTGGGTATCCACGCAACAAAGCCAAAGCCTCCTCGCCATGAGGTTAACTATAAATTGTAAGAACGCTTAAACAAAAACATTATGCCGATATTTTTTTATTTATTTGCTACACTCATTACTATAAGCAGTGTTTGCGTAGTTTTAAGCAAAAATCCCGTTTATTCGGTGTTGTGGCTAATTTTTGCATTTTGTAACGGCTCCGGATTGATGATACTACTCGGTGCCGAGTTTTTGGCGATGATGCTAATTATTATTTACGTCGGTGCGGTGGCAGTATTATTTTTATTCGTAATAATGATGTTAGATATTAATTTAACCGCCACAATATCGCAGCTAAAGGAAAATTTATTTTTAAGTATCGTGGTGGCATTAGTTATGTTCACCGATTTAATAATTATTATTCTGCTCGGTACTAAAAATATTAACTTTAATTCTGATAAATTATTTGCTATACCGAAGAGTATTACCAATACCGAAGCAATAGGTGCAGTACTTTATACCGATTTTATATTGCCGTTTCAAATTTCTGGTATTATTTTATTTGTGGCGATGATCTCGTGTATTACGCTGACGCTTCGGAAACGTGTAGGAGTAAAACGGCAAAATATAGCAGAGCAAAATAGTAAGAATAAAGCTAACTCTGTATTAATGACTAGCCCTGATTTAAATAAGGGGGTAGAGGGAATTAAGTATAAGTGAGAGTTATGATTTATGTCATTCCCGCGTAGGCGGGAATCCAGTCTTTTTGTCATGCTGAACTTGTTCAGTATCTAATTTAAAGAGGCCCTAAAACAAATCTAGGATGACTTTTTATACTTTTTCTGGATTCCCGCCTATGCAGGAATGACATAAGGAAATGCGAAAATGACACCACAAAATAAGAAGAAAAAAACACCATGAATAATTGTATAGGGCTTGAACATTATCTAATCGTAAGCTGCTTAGTTTTTACTATCGGTATGCTTGGGTTATTTATGCATCGCAAAAATATTATTACGATATTAATGTCGATCGAGTTAATGCTGCTTGCGGTAAATATAAATTTTGTCGCATTTTCCGTATATATGCAAGAATTATCAGGGCAGGTTTTTAGTATAATAATTTTGACGGTTGCAGCTGCCGAGACCTCTATCGGGCTTGCTATATTATTGGTATATTTCCGTAATAAAGGCACGATTGAGGTAGCGGACGTTAATCAGATGAAGGGATAAAATGCAGGGAACTATTGCTTTATTGATTGTAATATTGCCGTTAGCTTCGGCTATTATTAACGGTGCGTTATGCCTGGTAGTAAACAAAAAATATGCGTCTATAATTTCAAGTAGTGCTATAATTATTTCGGCATTATTTTCGTTATACATATTTTATTATACCGGCTTAAATCAAAATATAATACATATCACTTTAGGTAAATGGTTTGAAATTGCTAAATTTAAGGTAAATTGGGCAATTTACGTTGATCAGCTGACTAGCATTATGTTTTTAGTAGTAACATGCGTCTCTAGCGTAGTGCATGTTTATTCGCTTGGCTATATGGCGGAAGATACAGGGCTCCCCAAGTTTCTTTCCTTTCTGTCGTTATTCACCTTCTTTATGTTGATGTTAGTATCAGCCGATAATTTTCTCCAGTTATTTTTTGGCTGGGAAGGAGTCGGGCTTTGCTCATATTTATTAATCGGTTTTTGGTATAAAAAAGAAGCGGCAAATAAAGCGGCTATCAAAGCGTTTATCGTGAATAGGATAGGAGATTTTGCTTTTATCTTAGGCATTATTGCTATTATTTTCTATTGTCGTTCGGCAAATTTTACAGAGGTATTTTTAGCTGCAAAAGGGCTAGCTAATGCTCCGGTTAACTTATTTGGTTTCTTACCTTCAAGGTTAGATATTATATGCCTGCTGTTATTCATCGGCTGTATGGGTAAATCGGCACAAATAGGTTTGCATGTCTGGCTGCCTGATGCAATGGAAGGACCGACGCCGGTATCGGCACTTATTCATGCGGCAACTATGGTAACGGCGGGAGTATTTTTAGTAGCACGCTGTTCTTACTTGTTTGAATATAGCCCGGCTATCTTACAATTTATTACTGTCATCGGCGGTATTACCTGCCTTTTTGCAGCGAGCATTGCGATAGCACAAAGTGATATCAAAAAAATTATTGCTTACTCAACATGTAGCCAGCTCGGTTATATGTTCCTTGCTTGCGGCGTATCTGCTTATAACACTGCCATATTTCATTTGGTTACGCATGCCTTTTTTAAGGCGTTATTATTCTTATCAGCGGGTAGCGTGATCCATGCAATACATGAGCAAGATATATTTAAGATGGGCGGACTTCGTGATAAAATGCCGGTTACTTACGGGAATTTTCTAATAGGCTCGCTTGCTTTAATAGGTATTTACCCATTAGCCGGATTCTATTCTAAAGATTTAATTTTAGAATCAGTTTATAGTGCCGGTTCCTTTATGTTCATATTCGGTATTATTGCGGCAATCTTGACGGCAATTTATTCAATGAAAATCATAATATTAGTATTTCACGGTAAAACCAAATTAGCTCATGACGTTTTTGAACACGCCCATGAGCCGCCGAGTATTATGAATAATCCCCTTACAATACTAGTAGCGGGTAGCTTTTTTTGCGGTATGATCGGTTATTATTTACTATCGATAGATAAACCGGGCGGCTATTTCCATGAGAGTATATTTAGCTTGCATATTTACAGATTATTAATTAACCATCCGCCGTTATATATTAAAATGTTACCGATGGCAGTCGGTATAATAGGAATTATTATAGGTATTTATGTTTACAGGTTAAGGACTGTCACTCCATGGCAAAGTGAGCTTGGCTTCATGGCACGAATTTCCGATGTCATTCCCGCGAAGGCGGGAATCCAGGAAATACAAAAAAGTCATCCTGAATTTATTTCAGGATATATTAAAAAGATGCTGAAACAATTTCGACATGACAAAAAAAGCCTGGATTCCCGCTTTCGCGGGAATGACATCGAAGGTATATCCAAAACTATGCAACAAAGCAGACGAGGTTGTAATATGACACCCTTGAGGTTAACCCGGCATATATTACAAAATAAATATTATTTTGATGAGATTTATGAGCTAGCAATAGTAAAGCCGCTTACCCAAATTAGTCGCTTATTTTACTTTAGTGATCAGAAAATAATTGATCGTTTTGGACCGGAAGGCTTTTCAAGAGTTGTTAATTGTTTTGGCTTTCTAGCAAGCAAAACCCAAACAGGTTATGTTTTTAATTATACGTTATATATAGTATTATTTGTGGTTAGTGTAATTACTTGTTTTATAGGGCTATCTGTTATTTCTGTATGAGTAGAAGCAAAAGCTCTTCTATGTCATTCCCGCGAAGGCGGGAATCCAGAGAATATTTAAACGAATTATATAGTAAATTTTTATATAATTTTGCCTATTTTAAGTGTTTTTTTCTGGATCCCCGCCTTCGCGGGAAGACCTTGTTGCGTGGATCGAATTTTTGGTGTCATACCAGCGAAAGCTGGTATCTAACTTACTAATTTTGTTATATTGTTAAGTAGATTCCCTCTTTCGAGGGAATGACATCGGGAACGTTCATACATTAGAGAGTCAAGCCACGGCATGACAAGCGTTATCCCCTTAAGCTGAAAAAAATATTTTAGAGTTTCAAATGTTAGAATTACCGATTATATCAATTAGTATTTTTCTGCCGTTGATAAGTGCGTTATATATCATATTATTTATTAGTCAGAGCAAAAAGCCGAACAGGCAAATATATACAATGTATGTAGCGGTGCTTAGCTCTGTTTTAACTTTTATCTCAACCATTTATATATTAATAGAATTTAATTCAAAAAATTCCTCTTATCAATTTGTTGAGCGTTATAGCTGGATCGAGAAAATCGGGCTTGAATTCCATGTCGGCGTTGACGGTATATCAATATTATTTGTAGTTTTAACCTCTTTTCTTACGCTTATTTGTATAATAGCTAGCTTATTTACCGTTAAAAAATACATAAAAGAATATTTATTATGTTTTTTATTGATTGAATCCTTTTGTATCGGTGCGTTTACTTCCATAAATTTATTATTATTTTATCTTTTTTTCGAGGTGATACTAATCCCGATGTATATTATTATCGGGATATGGGGAGGAGAAAATAGAGTTTATGCCGCTCTTAAATTCTTTTTATATACTTTCTTCGGTTCAGTGTTTTTCCTGTTATCGTTAATCTATATTTATAGTAAATTTCATAGTTTCAATTTATTAGAGTTGGGCAGCTCACTTGCTAATTTACCGTTACTGGCACAACAATTTTTATGGTGGGCAATTTTTATAGCCTTTGCAGTAAAAATCCCGATGTTGCCGTTTCATACTTGGCTTCCTGATGCTCACGTTCAAGCTCCTACCGCCGGTTCGGTAATACTTGCCGGTATTCTGCTAAAGCTTGGCGGATATGGCTTTTTACGTGTTTTATTGCCTTTGCTGCCCATAGCTTCCAAAGAATTTGCCGTTTATGTGTTAGCTTTGAGTATTTTAGCAATAATATATGCCTCACTTGTTGCGTTAGCACAAAAAGATATGAAAAAAATGATTGCCTATTCATCGGTTGCCCATATGGGGTATGTGACGGCAGGTATTTTTAGCTTTACGGAAGCCGGAATTAAAGGTGCTTTATTTCAGATGCTTAGCCACGGCGTGGTATCTTCTTGCTTATTCTTGATAGTCGGTACTTTATACGAAAGGCTACATACGAAAGAAATAGTGCAATATGGCGGTGTGGCAAGCAAAATGCCGATACTTGCCGTTTTTTTCATGATTGCAATGCTTGGCTCTATAGGTCTACCTGGTAGCAGCGGTTTTATAGGAGAATTTTTAAGTTTACTCGGTATTTATCACGTTAATATATTAGCTGCTTTTGCGGCAGCACTTGGGATAATTCTCGGTGCAATTTATATGCTAAAACTTTACAAAGAAGTAATGCTTGGAGAGATAAACAATAAAGAGATTCTAAGTTTTAAAGATTTATATACCTATGAAATAATTGCGATCGCTCCTTTATGCTTTTTAATTATTTATTTCGGTCTAATGCCAAACTCTATTTTCAAAGTCTTTAATTCGTCCGTACAAAATTTAATAGCTAGGCTCTGTGAATAAAGTTAATCTGTAAAATAAAGATAGATATCGTCATTGCGAGCGACTGTAAGGAACGTGGCAATCCAGAAAATAATAAATTTCATAGCACTTTTTGTCATTTTTTCCTAGATTGCCACGTCAATTACTTCGTAATTTCCTCGCAATGACGTAGATTTTCCAAGGTATCTTTCTTTATTTAGCAATGCCATCTATTTTTTTCTAAAAATTCTTGCATATGACAAGTTAAATGTTATAATTATATTATAAACTGTAAATTATGGAGGTAGTTATGAAAAAACTTGGAAAACAACTTAGTAAAGAAATAGATAAAGGCACCAAGCAATTAGACAAAGAAGCCGATAAATTAGGTAGGGCTGCCGATAAATCTGTTGAAAACAATACAGGCGTTCATGTCAGCCATATTACTAACCCTGATGCCTCCGATCATAAAGAAGCGGTACAAATTGCAAAAGAAAAAACTGGACTTGGCGGTGGAACATCAGAAAACCCTGAGAAGGCAGAGATACACTTAGCCCGGATATTGCATGAAGTGAGATTTAAAGTAAGAAATTGAGTAATTTATAATATTAGCAATGATACTTTTGTAAAAATTTTGCCAAAAAGTGCTTTGAAGCCGTTATTTTCAAATTTTAGATGTAATGCCCCTTACCCCATTTTTTCTAAGCACCGGGAACAGTGCTAATCTAGGTTATTCTAATGCTAATTTCTTCATCACATGATTCCATACCTGTCGGTAAGGATATGATGAAGATAACAAAAACTTAATACGCCTAGTATTACGGATAATTACTACCCCAATTTTTAATAATTTTAAACGTATTGTACCTATTTGTGCTTTTGCTAATGCACTACCTTGTAATAAATTACCTCTGATATATTCTACTAAAGTGTATGCAAGACCCGATAAAATCATTCTGAGCTGATTAGCCCACCATCTATGACAAGAAGTACGATCTGCAAATAATTCTAGTTGTTGCTCTTTTATACGGTTTTCCATATCACCACGACCACAGTAAACTTTGTCGTATAAATCTTCAGGTTTATCTGATAAATTAGTTACTATATACCTTGGATTTTCTCCAAGCATTGTCATTTCTGCCTTACCAATTATTCTACGTTCATGACTCCAACTACCAGCCTTATATGGAAACTCACTAAAAAGACGTTGCTTTTCTTGGGTTATAATAAATGCTGCTTTTGACTTCTCCATTGTAGGTTTCAGTAACTCATTTAGTCTGTTATTTTGGGGCATTCCTACAATATATTTTATATTATGAATATCACACCAATCAAACATCTGATGACGACAAAATCCACTATCACCACGAAAAATAATCTTTACCTCTGGCCAAGCTTGGCGAAAACGTTTTACTAACAATGATAATATTGCCCAAGAATGTTTTGCTTGATCCTGCTTTGACGTCCTAAGATAACTAACTAACAGATGCTTTCCACAAAAAACATACAAAGGTAAAAAGCAATTATGACCGTAATAACCATGATAAAACTTACCTTCCTGTTGCCCATGAATTTCATCATCCGTAGCATCAAAATCAAGTATTAGCTGCTTTGGTACTATTTTATGAGACTTAATAAATTTATCAAGCATTAGTTCATGCACTTTAATTGCAAAGTGTCTATCAGCATTGTTTTCTATACGACATAAGGTAGAACTACTTGCCATATCATCAATTGTTTCCATAGCTGTTTGCATAGCAGGACATTTTCGTAGATAATTGTGGTCATTTAAATCTTCATAACCTAATGCAATACCATAAATTCGTTGCCTCAGCATTGTTGCCATATTATGGGTAATTTTACTACCATCTCGTCTATCAGGAAATATTTTAGCAAGCTCCTCTGTTATACCAAGCCTTTTATCTGCTTCTCTTAATAACAACACACCTCCATCGCTACTAATATCACCTCCAGTGAAATTTATCTCTATTGTCCGATTTTTTACTTTGGAAAACTGGTAACTATATGCTATACAATTTGTCATGACAAAATCCTTTGTATTATTCTAATGAAATACCAGTATTATACAGCTTTACGAGGATTTTGTCTCCTATATCTCATGCAATATCCGGGTTAGCAGGCGATAATGCTGATGCTACACATGAAGGGTAAAACAGAACAATAAAAACGCTATCAACGTCATTCCCGCTTTCGTGGGAATGACCTACAGTGCTTTTTTCGATCCATGCAACGACGCCTTCTGAGAGCCATGCAACCAACACCAGTATCAGCAAGAAATGAAAATAAGAATAGGTATGACATTAAATTTACCAAAAATTATTCCTGAATTTTTACAAAAACACTCTAACGAGAAATTTACAGCTCGCGAGCTTGCCAAAGAAATTTTTAAAAATTATCCTAGAGAATGCGAAGAAAAACGACAAAGAAGTAAAGCAACCAAAATATTATTAATAGATGATAAGGCTTTGATCGAGCAAATTGCAGCTGAGATCGGAAGGCTTTGACCAAGCTTACAGAAGAAGTACCCTCAAATTAAAACGATAGAAGGACGACCTCGTAAATATTACTATACCGAAAAAACCGATATAGAAGAAGCCAAGCAGGCAGAAATCGATACAGAAGAAGTTGAGCAGACAGAGATGTTTAATACTTCTATCTCTTCTTCACAAAACCAGCCTTTGCTAAAAGAAAAAGATTTGTATAGTAAATTATCCACATATTTACACTCAGAGCTCAATATATATAGTCATCGCATTAACGAAAAACGTTCAGCCAACAAGCGTGGGCGGAACGGTAATAAATGGTTATATCCCGATATTGTTGGAGTAGAAGATCTAAGTACTGATTGGAATCGTGAAATCAAAGATTGTGTAAGGGAATATTTTAACAAAAAAACAAAATTAACCTCATATGAAGTAAAAACATTCATTAATCCGGTCAATGTTCGTGAAGTATTTTTTCAAGCTGTTAGCAATTCTTCTTGGGCTAATTTGGGATATTTAGTTACCACAGAAATTCAAGGTAAAAATACAATAAAAGAACTAACAATACTATGCAACTTACATGGGATTGGTGTTATTGAGCTTAATATAGATGACCCTTTAGAAAGCTATATTAAAATTCCGGCAAAAGAACGGCAAGAAATAGACTGGGATACGGCGAACCGTTTAGCTAAAGAAAATACGGATTTTCGTAATTATATTGAACAGATATGTCACTTTTATAAAACGGGTCATTCTAAATACCTCAAACCTAATATACAATCAGAATAGTATCCTTTACCTATCCCCTTGATATTAGACAAACATCGTTGCATGGACCAAGAAATTAATAAAAATCCGTCATTGCGAAGCCACGAAAGAATTGTTGCATGGAGCAAGAAAAGTGCTATATGTCATTCTAGCTAAAAGCAGGAATCCAGAAAAAACACTTAAAATAAGTAAAATTATATAAAAATTTACTATATAATTTGCTTAAATATTCTCTAGATTCCCACTTTTAGCTAGAATGACATCAAAAATTCGAGCCATGCAACAACGCTAGCCACGAAGTGGCTGTGGCAATTTAATAAAATAATAGCCATCCTGAATTTATTTCAGGTTCTACAAAAAAGATGCCGGAACGAGTTCGGCATGACAAAAATTGGATTGCTGCACTCCTTTCAGTCGCTCGCAATAACGTTTGGGCAAGTTCTAGAGCCATGCAATAATGCCTTTGTGCCTTCTCAATGACGGGGTTTTTCGAGCCATGCAGCAAAGCCTACTATCTACAAAAATTAATATCTGATAAAAATGGTGCCGAGAGCTAACTTCAGTCGTTGTATAAACAACCTCCTCTACCTTTTATGCATATATAAAAGATAGAGGGCTCCCGGCATAAAAACCAAGATTTTTTAAAGTTGGTATTATCAACGATGGAAGTTAAGCATCATTAGATTAGGTGTGATACCTAAGTAATAGCAATAGTCAAGTAATAAATTAATTTATAGTATTAAAAATACCGAAAACCGTTGCTAGTGAAATTTACCCTTTATTTAAAATCTGACCAGATGCGGTTTTTAGCAATATAAAATAATATAGTAAATACTACTAAAAACATCATTACTTTAAGTCCCATAGATTTACGGTGTTCCATTTCCGGCTCCGCCGCCCATTGCAAAAATACGGCAACGTCTCTACTCATTTGCTCAACAGTTGCAGGCGTGCCGTCTATATAAGTCACTTGCCCGTTTGTGAGTGGCGGCGGCATAGCAATTTGATCATTGGCAAAATATGGGTTATAGCTTAGCCCCGACATTAATTTAAAGCCGGCAGGTGCATCGGCATAACCGGTAAGTAGAGAATATAAATAATCGGCTCCATCATGACGGGCTTTAATAATCAATGACAAATCCGGCGGATAAGCACCGTTATTTGCGGCTCTTGCTGCTTGCTCATTTGGATAGGGCTGCACAAAATGATCAGCCGGCAAAGCGGGTCTATCAAACATTTCACCCTCATCGTTCGGACCGTCCTTAACAGTGTAACCTTTGGCTATTTCCTTTATTTCATCTTCGGAAAAGCCGATATCTTTCAAGTTCCGGTAAGATAAATTATATAGTCCGTGGCAAACGCTACATACTTCTTTATAAACCTGAAAGCCCCTTTGGGCTGCCTCACGGTCAACACTACCGAACACTCCATCAAACGGCCAATTCATCTTTTTCGGCGGCAAAGCTTCGTTGGCTAGCGTAATCTGAGATATCAACAATATAAAAATAGAAATGATAAATTTAACTTGCATAAACGAATTATTTTAAAATATTCAGCAACTCAAAAAAAATAATATAAACAAATATAATAATAAGAGTAATTAATAAACTTTGCTTGCGATATATTATCTTAAAATTCATTTTTGTATCCCATGAAGTATTTTGAAATTTGATTAACTTCTTATAAGATAAAAATGTTGGTATCAAACTGATAATAGGAATTCCTAATGCCATACCTTTTAATAACACTAAGAATTCGCGTTTAATAAGTCTAATAAGGCTTGGTTCCATATTATTTGATTCTAATACTTTTATACCTAATATTTTTTTTCCCAGCGTATTACCAAAATAATGCATTAAAAATGCATTAACAAATAACCATATATAAGTTGTTACCACCCACTGTATAAAATAGTTATTATTTAATTTATCTTTAATTGTGTAAAAATAATTTACAGAAAAAGCATAATTAATTATTTTTAATGTTAAATTAACCAAATACCAATAAAAAAGGCAATCAACGCCTCTAGCAAAAAATCTTCTCCATGCATAGGAAGCTGTTACTTTTTGTGGTTCAGCCCAGTTTGTTTGTTTCATAATATTCTTCTCTATAAATGTCGTTCCTACGCTTATAACTATCACATCATTATAAGAGGCTTTTATAACTCCTCCGGTAGCGGTAACGGCTTTTCGTATTTGCTAATTAACGGCAATGCGACTAAAAAATGAAAGAAATAATAGCTTGCAGCAAAACGACTTAACGTAATATACGGCTCTTCTGCCGGTTGACCGCCTAAATAACCGAGCAGTAAACAATCCGCAATAAATATCCAGAAAGCAATGCGATAGATAGGTCGGTAATTGCTACTCCTTACCTTTGAGCTATCAAGCCAAGGCAGAACAAATAACACAAATATACTTGAAAACATTAGCAATACCCCGCCAAGCTTTGACGGCACGGCTCGCAATATTGCATAGAAGGGTAAAAAATACCATTCAGGGACGATATGTGCCGGCGTTACTAACGGGTTCGCCGGTATGTAATTATCGGGATGTCCTAGATAATTCGGCTGATAAAAGATAAAATAGGCAAATATTATAAAATAAACGCCGAATCCGACAAAATCCTTAACAGTATAATATGGATGAAAAGGAATAGTATCTTTAGGGGTCTTAACATCAATCCCCTTGGGGTTATTCGAGCCGTGTCGGTGCAGAGCAACGATATGCAATAACACAAGTGCAACAATAATAAACGGCAGCAAATAATGCAGTGCAAAGAATCTATTAAGAGTGGGGTTATCAACCGAGAATCCACCCCACAACCAAGTAACTATTGATTTGCCGACAAACGGAATGGCCGAAAATAAATTAGTAATTACCGTTGCTCCCCAGTAACTCATTTGCCCCCAAGGGAGTACATAGCCCATAAAAGCGGTTGCCATCATGGTTAGGAAAATAATAATGCCGATATGCCAAAGCAATTCACGTGGTGCTTTGTATGAACCGTAATATAGCCCTCGACAAATATGTAAATACACGGCAGCGAAAAACATCGAAGCCCCGACTGCATGTGCATAACGTATCAACCAGCCATAATTAACGTTGCGCATTATTTTCTCGACACTATCAAATGCATAATCGACATGAGGCGTATAGTGCATCGCCAAAACTACGCCGGTAATTATTTGAATTACTAACGCAATGCCGGCTATCGAGCCTAAATTCCACAAATAACTTAAATTTTTAGGAGTTTGATACTGG
Source organism: Rickettsia endosymbiont of Polydrusus tereticollis (assembly GCF_964026385.1). NCBI lineage: Bacteria > Pseudomonadati > Pseudomonadota > Alphaproteobacteria > Rickettsiales > Rickettsiaceae > Rickettsia > Rickettsia endosymbiont of Polydrusus tereticollis. The sequence goes on from NZ_OZ032142.1 coordinate 605,043, forward strand.
CTAAAATGTTTTAAAAAGGAAAAAATGGGTAATCTATAGTCGATCCATTCTATTATTGAGCCAGAAGATTTTTCCGGAGTATTATTTTCGTGCATAAATAATTATCCGATTCTGATTTTTTTATCACTGATAAAGCTATAAGGCGGGATTGCTAAATTTAACGGTGCAGGACCTCTACGAACTCTACCGGAAGAATCATATTGCGAACCGTGGCACGGGCAAAACCAGCCGTCATACTCACCTTGATTAGCCAAGGGAACGCATCCCAAATGCGTACAAATGCCGATAGTTACTAGCCAATTATCATGCCCAGCCTTAACTCTATCTTGATCCGCTTCGGGGTCGATCAGCTCCGACATTTTAACATTTCTTGCTTCGGTGATTTTATCAGGAGTGCGATTAGTAATAAAAACAGGTTTTCCTTGCCATTTCACGGTAACAGTCTGACCTGCCGCAATATTAGATAAATCAACTTCAATTGACGACAAAGCCAGCACATCGGCAGAAGGATTTAAGGAATCAATTAACGGCCACGCAGTACAAACCGCTCCGACCGCTGCTATACCGGTAGCGGATAGCACCATAAAGTCCCTACGTGTCTGCTTATCCAGCTCGTCTTTCAATAATTGCTCTGTCATTTCAGATAATGTCATATTTTAATATTTGTACTTGGATTAAAAAAGTACGATGTCATGCCGTGACTTGTACCTCTGTTGTTGCATGGATCGAAAAAAGTGCTGTATGTCATTCCCGCGAAGGCGGGAATCCAGAGAATATTTAAGCGAATTATATAGTAAATTTTTATATAATTTTACTTATTTTAAGTGTTTTTTCTGGATTCCTGCTTTCGCAGGAATGACATCAAAAATTCGAGTCACGCAACAACGCCTTTAGTCGCTTGCAATGACGTTTGGGGTATCCACGCAACAACGCAAGTACAAGCCTCGGTATGACATCGATAGTTAATAATTTTTATAGCCTGCAACAAAAATATACTTTACTGGTTATTATTACTGGTATTACCCGAGTCATAAGGATTTACTACAGGAGTAGCAGGTTCCGGTATTGTTCCGTCAGGTTGGCTTTGTATAAGCTTATCCATGCCTTGTTGCAATTGCTGCTCACCCGTACCCTCTCTAACTTCATATTTTCCCGGATCGCCCAAACAATTCCAAAATCTAACAAGATGATTCCAGTCGGCTCCGAGTTTTGGAGTACAATTTTGAGCAGCTGCTTTTGTCTGTTCCAACTCCTCTGAAACAGTTTTAGTTACATAATCTATAAACCCTATATCGTCAAGCCCTTTTGCTACATAATATAGTACGATTAACGATGTAATTGCCACCATTAAGTACCATTTGCTAATAATACCCCAGAGAAACAGTCCCATAGGGTTAGCCGCAATTAGCCTTCTTAAAGCTTGCCACATAAATTTTTTCTCAACTCTCAACAATTATAAATATATTCTAAAATATTTTATACTATCACTTTAATAAAACAAAGAAAAATAATTTTATACACTTTAAATATTGTAAATATTTCTAATTAAATACGCAGATAAAAAAAATAAAATCGGTAAAAATATTAAATTGATTCCGGTCATAATAAAAATCAATCCCAAATTATCATTTATATTATTATTTTGCAAAATTAAACCGGTCATTATTACACTCGGTATTAATAAAGGCATAATAAACGTACCGAGAAAATTAGTATTAGTCCTAAAATAGCTTTGCATACTACTTGATAAAACGATTAAAGCACTTGCTAACATGAATAAAAGGCATAAACTGATAAACAAATGTATAATTTCCAATAGTTGCAAGCTAAAGAAAATGTAAATAACCGGTATAACTAAAATTATACCTATAAAACTACTTATCAATATAGCACAAAATTTAGCTAATATAATCTTTTCTGAATTAAAGTTTGATAGCAATAACTCTAAACTACCGTCTTCTAAATCAGATTTAAATAAAAGCGGCGTAAAACCGATTAACGAAATTAATAAACAAATTACCGAGAAAACTAAACCGAATTTTTTAATATCCTCTTGGCTATTAATCAAACTAGTGCTAATAGTACAAAATAAAAAAAATACAACAAGATATTTAGTAATATTGTTAATACGATTTTGTACCAATAATTCCCACTTAATCAATAAAAACAAATTTTTCATGATTAATTTTAATATATTTAATTAATTTAAAAAATTGTAAAGTGTTCGGTGTCATGCCCTGGTCAAGCCAGCCTTGTTGCATAGATCGATTTTACCTCGTCATTGCGAGGAGGTACGTAGTACCGACGTGGCAATCCAGGCTATCCCGAATATATGAGGGATTTAATTAGAATACTAAACAAGTTTAGTATAAAAATTTATTTAACTGGATTGCCACGCTCCTTTCAGTCGCTCGCAATGACGGATTTATTAATTTCTCGATCCACGCAACAACGTTCAGCAACAGCGGAAATGACATAGAACATGCTGTTTATAATAATATATAAATTAAAATAATTAATAACAGCAATACCGTAAATATGCTAGTTTGTTGATTATGAAAAGCAGTTATTTTACTTAAAATATTTTGTATATAAGGCTTTAGGTAAGAATATTGTTTATCCTCTTCATGATTAATATCTTTTTTCTTATATCTGCCGGCAAAATACCGTAGAGTTATCTCGATTAATTGGAATAAATCAAGGCTAATATACTCGCTTGATATTCTTGGGATTTTTCTAAATATTAAGGCTGAAATTGCCGAAATTATTATAACGCCTATTTGTTTAATTATATCTGATCGCTGTGTGCTCAGTATCTCAAGCGGGTAGTCTTGCCAGGTAATCAATAATATTTGCGGTAATAATAAGCAAATAATCATCGTAATACTAAACATGATGAAAAGACTAAAATTTGCCAAAAACTTTGTAGAATTAGAGAAGGCTTTTGATAAAAACCCATGTTCTAAAAATATTGAGAATAATATTATACAAGTAGATATTTTTAAAAAGAGTACGGCATAATAACTAACGTTACACTCTATTAGGTTCATTAGAGCAATTTTGGTGGCGAAAGTAGCAAATAGCGGTAAACCGGCAGCTATTGCTATACCAAATATTAAACTAATTAATAATATAGGATGTTGTAATAATGAGATATTTTTAAGTTCGGAATAATTTTTTATATTTTGCGAATCGGTAATTACGGCGATATATAGAGCAAGTAAGCCGTTATATAATATATGAATAAAGAGAAAACTAATAACGGCATAGGTTAGCATATTCGAGTTTGTTCCGATAGCTATTACTATAAAACCAAGCTGTGCAATAGTAAGATAACATAATAATCTCTTAAGATTCTGCTCAATTAAAGCATATATCATGCCGTATATAATCATTGCTATGCCGAAGAATTTTAGCATAATAAAGCCGCTAAATAACTTAAGCAAGATTATTGCCGCAACTTTGCTGGTAAAACTAATTAAATATATAAAGCCTGAACCGGAAGCAGTAGGGTAGCAGTTAACTATCCAGCCGGTGAAAAATACACAACCGACATTGATCAAGCAGCCCGTAAGTATCAATATTGCCGGCAAATTATAGTTACTTGCAAACTCTGTTAAAGAGATAATTTTATTGTCGTTAGTTTTAGCAATTATCAAGCTAATACCGATAAGAATCAACCCGCTACTAAATAGATGAGTAAGAAAATATTGCCTTACGGCTTGCATATTATTTAAGCGTTCGCCGTAAAAAATAAGTATACAGGCAAATATGGTCATGAATTCGAGGAAGATAAGCATAGAAATAAAATCGCCGGCAAATAAGCAAGCAAGCGAAGATAAACAATATAAACTGCCTATTAAAACTTCAACTTTTCTATTTTGACTAAATGCATATAAACCGGTAACCGCTGCAATAATTAAAAATGCTAGTGCTATTAACTTATTTTGCGAACTGAAATCGAAGATAAGAGTAAAACTAGTTAGCGAAATTTGAAGAATGTTATCTGTTATCTGCATTAAGATTTATGTTATTCCTGCGAAGGCGGAGTGTTGTTGTATGGTTCTAAAAAAGTACCATATGTCATTCCCGCGAAGGCGGGAATCCAGAAAAAAATATTTTTAAGTCATCCTGAATTTATTTCAGTATCTACTAAAAAAGATGCTGAAACGAGTTCAGCATGACAAAAAAAGTCTAGATTCCCGCCTTCGCGGGAATGACACCGTACGCTTTGCAAAAATTCGAGCCATGCAATAACGCTCCGTCTGAACTAGAATGGCATCGAAAAAGATGTATCAATTATTAATCCCATTTTTGATACAACTTTTTAATGTCTACTCTAGTACTGCGTCTTATATCATCAATATCTTTTATAAATTGTTCTGCATCGTCAGGATCAAGTTTAGGAGCATTCTTTAAAAACTCCTTTAGAGTACCTGTCGGTACAGGAGGTTTGTTTTCTATAGGTGAGATCCTTGCTACTATATTATGCCCTTTTTGAATATCAAAACTTTCTCCTTTATAATAAACCCTGTTCATAATATCTGAAAAAGAACGTACTACCTCTGTTGCTCTAATAATTTGTGCCATTTGTTACCTCGAAATAATATCATATTTACATATTATATGATTATATACTTTTTAAGTAAAGTGCAATCTACAGGCTCATACAATATACTCCAAAAATCCTCTAATAAAAATTTGAATAAAGTAAAATAATGTTATCGCTAAAGAGCATATAACTAAACTTAATTGCATAGAATAGGGGAGTTTTTTAGATATTTCAGGCTGTTTTTCTAATTGCGGTTTATAGATAAAACTAAGTATTTTTGTAAGATAAAGAGCCGAGAATATACTGCTAATTACTATAACCGCCATTACTAGAATCTGATTTTGCTCGCTTGCTGCAAGGAATATTGAGAATTTACTAATAAAGCCGCTAAAAATCGGTATACCTATTAATGATAGCGAGGCAATAAATATGATAAAAGATACCATCGGTAGCTCCTTGCTTACACCGGCTAAATCTTGCACCTGATTAGTTTTTTTCAAACTATAAATACTTCCCATGCTATAAAACAAGCAAATTTTAGTGAATGAATGAGAAACTAAATGTAATGTTGCGGCACCTAAGGCTTTTGGGGTTAGCATAAAGGCACTAAGCAGAGCTAAGCCTAGTTGATTCATAGTTGAGTAAGCAAGAATTTTCTTGATATTATCCGTCCCCAGAGCTTTAAATGAGCTGTAAAATATGGTTATTATCGGGAAAAATAGTAGCCAATTAAAAGGTGCAAATATTGATTGTAAATATGTTAAGCCGAAGATATATATTAAAATTTTATAAATACAGAATAGACCGGCTTTAACTATTACCACGGCATGGAGCAAACTACTTACCGGATAATGGGCGACCATAGCCGCCGATAACCATGAATGCACAGGATATAAAGCTGCTTTAGCTATGCCGAAAATAAACATTAGCAGCAAAATAATAGCCTCGTTTTTGGAAAAATAATCACTGATAAAGCCGCCGCTAGTAAAATCTCCGCTGCCGGTTTTAACGTAAATAATTATTATGGCAGGTAAGAATAATAGCGTCGCTGAAATCATTAGAATTTTTAAGTATTTATACAATCCGGTCATAACATTAGTTCCACCGGAATGACCGATAAGGAAAGCGGTTGCTAAAGTTAGAAGTTCATAAAAAATAAACATCGTAAAAAGATTAGCCGATAAAGCAATAAAAACACCGGCAAGTATGCTTGAGTTAAAGAAAAATAGAAACCTATCAGAATTTTCAATATTATTAATTGCTAAATATTTTGGAGTGTAAAGCAAGGCACATATCCATAAAAATCCAAGCAGACTCAAGAAAATAAGCCCTAAAGGCTCAAGATACAAGCCGATAGAATAATTGCCTAATATATGAAATGTAATATTAGTTCTTATACCTTTTAAAAATAACCAATCAATGATTAAAATATTACCGAAGAAAAAAATACTCACTGCAATTAGTAGGAAATTACGAATAAAGCTATCTTCCTTGGTGACGAAAGGAATAGTTAAATTTAACATACCTACCAGTAATGTCGAGAATATCAAAAGGTTAGGTACGGCAAATAATTCAATCATGTTGTTGTTTAATATGGTTGTGGTTTTAATATCAACGTCATTGCGAGTGACCGAAAGCGTTGTTGCATAGCTCCGGTGTCATTCCCGCGAAAGCGGGAATCCAGAAAAAAATAACCTTAATATTGGTACAAAAATTATATATTTGATAAAATAAACATATAAAAAAACAAGTTTTTTATATGTTTTACTGGATTCCTGCTTTCGCAGGAATGACATCGAAAGTGCGTTATCTATCACGCAATAATACTATATTATTCTGCTCCCAAAATAATATTTTAACTATTTTATAGTGATAAAAGAGCGATCCTACCGAGCTTATTAATATAATAATAAAATCTAGCCATAAATTTTGTCTAATGAGTAAATCAAAAATGTTAATTTTAATTATAAATAACGGGCTGATAGGTAAGCCGGTGCTGCAAATTATGCTAACTATTACCACACTACGCCAAGATGTTTTACTTTGAATAACTTCTCCGTATGTCTCATTATAGGCAGTAATTAAAAATAAAGCGATTTTGTTAATGCTGTCGACTAGTAAAAAAACCGGTAAAATTGTTTCACCTTCTGTTGTTATTAATAATAGGAAGGCATAACCGATTTGCGTAAGTCCGGAGTAAATTATAATAGTTCTTAAATATTTTGCTTTATAAGCAAAATAGGGGGCTATAATAATAGTAAATAAAGCTATCGGTCTTATAAAATTTGCTAAAGGTGTAGCTATTTCGTCGTAATTTAACACTAAACGGCTAAATTTAAATATTATATAAATGCCTATTATAGTAGAGATACCGGCAAGGTAAGTTAGAATAACCGCAGCAGTGCCGGTATAAGCTCTTACCATCCAGAAATGTAGAGGAAAAAAAGCAGTTTTAAGGATAGCACCGATTAAAAAGAAGCTAATACCGGCTATTACTATTCGAGAATTATAATATCCTTGAACACGGGTTGCTACGTCTAGCATATTAAGGCTGCCGGTAAAGCTAAGTAAAAACCCGATGCCTATTAATATGAAAGTTGCACCGATACTACCCATTATTAAATAATCAAAAGCTCCAATAAAAGCTTTAGGATTGTTACCTTGAGCCATTAAAACATAGCTGCTAAGTGAAGCAATTTCAATAAATACATAGAGATTAAAAAAATCGTTAGTACTAACCATCCCTAAATATCCCGTATGAGCAAATAATAATACCGAGTAAAATAAAGATTTTCTTTTATCGCTAATGAATTTTGTAACCGTATCTTCAATAAGATTACGGCAAAAAACTAAAAAGAATAATAAAACAAAGTTAAGATAGATGATAATAGGTTGATTGAAAGATGTTAATTGATATTCAATACCGACCCACGGCTTCCATCCGCCGAAGGTATAAGATATTTGTCCGGCATCTATGATAGTAAAGCCGTAAATACTAAGTATAAAATTTGCAAAAACGCAGATAATAGCAATTATTCTAGCAATAAAAAGGTGGTGGAAAGTTAATATTATTAGTAAAGCACCTGCGAGCGGTAATAATATTTGTAAAGAGGGGAAATGTTGTATTAGTAAAGTCATTTATTATCGTTAAAATTAATTTCATCTTCCGAGATAGTGCCGAACTGCCTGAAGATTTGATATATTAGACTAAGCCCCACCGATAAAGTAGCAAATCCGACGACGATAGCGGTGAGCATTAATACATGAGGTAGTGGACTAGAATAAGCAGTTATCCCTTCTTGCTGAATAGGGATTCCGCCGCCGTTAATTTTACCAAGAGCTAAGTAAAAAATCAATACGGAACTTTGAAAAACCCCAAACCCTATAATTTTATGAACATAATTACGGCCGGTAAGCATTATAAATAAGCCGCATGTTAAAATTATTAATGCAAAAAAATAGATTGAAAGGTGCATAAAGTTATATTGTCGTTGTGAGTGAGCATAGGCATTGTTGCGTGGTTCTAAAAAAGTGCTAGATGTCATTCCCGCGTAGGCGGGAATCCAGAGAATATTTAAGCAAATTATATAGTAAATTTTTATATAATTTTGCTTATTTTAAGTGTTTTTTCTGGATTCCCGCCTACGCGGGAATGACATCAAAAATTAGAGCCATGCAACAACGCCCTGCCTGTGCGGGAATGACACACTGCTGCTTTTATTAAGCCATGTAAAATACTACCGTGCAGGAATGACATCAGCGTTAATACGCCTTAAAGGAGTCGTTAAATACACATGTGACCTTTTTACCCTTGCGTATCGATAATTTTGGAAAAACCTGTTCGATAATGATCATATTAGGAGTGTCCTGTGCTAAGCGATAATTTACCATAGACTCTCTTAAGGCTTCGTCGACTGCAAAAATAGCCGGTATTTCGGCATTTTTATCCCTAAATTGTAGATATGTAAATTCGCCGTCATCAAAAATTTTGATAGGAGCGATTTCTTCATTACCGCTAACAGAGTAATTAAAGTTATATTTTTCGGGGTGAGCTAAATCAGGACTAGCTAAAGATGCCGTATAAGTTTGCATATGACTGCTGCTATCGGTTTCGTCATCTGGATAGATGAATCTTACGTTAAAAACCATTTCCGGGTCTCTCATATCAAGAGTTTCCGCTGCATATAATTCAAAAAAGTAAGTGCGTTTATTAGTAATAAGCGTCATATTAGTGGTAGCGTCTTGCTCCATAGGTTTTATAAAAATCCGATGTCCTGCCGGTACGATCTGCCAAGAAGTAGTATCACCCATAGAAATACTGACGATTTCTTCATCCCTTGCAAGTTCTATACTTGCTTGATAGCCGTAATAGCCGGTAAACTTAAAAACATCGTCAGGATTATAAACCATAATCCTGATACGTGGATCAGTACCAAGCGGTCTTGATTCTCTAACGGCAAATACATTTAGCGTAAAGAATATTAATATACAAAATATCAATAATTGCTTCATATTATTTCTTATCTTTTAATAATTTTAATTTATAGCTGGTAACGGTAAAATTATATGGTGATCCTGGAGCTAAATCTGAATTAATTGAGTCCATTATAAAACCTATTGTTGCTTCCCATACCATATTTTCTAAAATTTCACCGGCAGTATTTTTTGCTAATGATTCAAAAATAACGGTTACTTCGTTATCATTAATATTGGTAATTGATGATATAACCACGGAACGTCTAAATAATTTTTGATATCTCATAACCGGTGATAAAGGGTTATCGATATTCATAAAGTTAACAAATTGCATGTAAACTATTCGGGTTGAAGTATTTTGGATAAAAGTAAACTGCTCTTTTATCGTATTATAATTATACGTTTCCCGTTTTGTTAAATAATTTTTAATCATAATATTAACAAGGGAAGTATAAGGATCATGTTGCGTAGCTTTGTTTGTATCGGTTATTGTCGCGTGCTTTTCCGTTTTTGATTGTACGGCATAGCTTACTTTTTGCTTTATCGGTAATAAGGCGTTAATACTTACACAAATTGTTATAAGTAATATCAAGAAAACAGTGCAAGTTAAAAATAATAAAGACCTCTGACTTAAGGGGGTTACATATTTAAAATTATACCATTTTTTTGCGTCGGCGAAATATTCTCCCGATTTAATATATTCTTGTACGGAGCTAAGTATTGGATCCATAGTTATTTAATAGCTATTCATTTAATTTGCTAAAGTCTAGCATATTTATTTAAATATAATTATTATTTATTAACATGCTTGGTTATTTAAACTAATAAATAAGTTTATTTTGTTGCTACTATGTCAGGTGCATAATATTAAGTTTGAACTAAAAAAACTAATTTGTAAATTTAAATTTATAATAACCGTTATTTATTATAGACTATAGTAATTAGAAACTTTACAAGCTTCATTAATTTATTTTCATATAAAAGTAAATTTTTTATAAAAAATGCTTGAGAAGTATTTTATACTAAGTTAATTTAAAGCAGAACAAGAAATTTTATAATTAATTAATAATGTTAAGATTATTAAAACTTTCAATATCGTTGGTTATACTTTTGCAGTTGTTATCATGCACGCCTTCGGCTCCTTATGAAATAAAAAGCCCTTGCGTATCGGCTGAATCAAATGACTTATTTAGTGTACCCGTAAATCCGTGTGTTCGTAGACCGGTTAATTCATTAGTTGATATAGCGTAATGATTAAAGATTATTTTTTTAAATTGAATATTGGCTTTTCTTTGTAAAATTAGAAAATTAATGCTTATTATTTTAATAATACTTATTTATGTAAATAACCATTCATAATGTGATAATATATAATGTTCAAAATAAGTGATATATTTAGCTCTTTAAAATCGAGTACTAATAAGCAAGAAAATGGGCAACTGCAAACCGGAGACGGCTTACAGCCAAATCAAGTAAGCGACAAACCGCTTAACGCATTAAAAGCTACTCAAAATTGGTATGAAGAACGATCGGACAAAATAATCGTTCAGCGTAATTTATTAATGATATTGTTAATAATTCTTACAAGTTTTATGGTTATAGCTACTTTGGTGATTGCTTTTGTGGTAAATTCCAAACAATTTGATCCGTTTGTAATTCAGCTTGATGATAGTACGGGAAGGGCGGTAATAGTGACCCCTGTTTCTTCAACGCTACTTGCTGCCGATGATTCTCTTACAAGATATTTTATAAAAAAATACCTTGTAGCAAGAGAAACTTATAATCCCGTAGATTTTACAACTATCGCTCGTACTACCGTTCGATTACTTTCCACAAGCAGTGTTTACTATAATTATCTAGGGTTTATAAGAAACAAAGATAATGATCCTATCTTAAAATATGCCCAGGATAACACTACTTTTTTAACGATAAAATCATGGTCAAAATTAGCTCAAGATAAATATATAGTAAGGTTCTCTATAAGTGAAACATCAGGAGACCGACGAGTTTTTAACAAAATATCGGTGATAAGTTTTTCTTATGTACCGATGGAATTAACAGACGTAGAGCTTGATATAAACCCGGTGGGTTTTCAAGTAAGCGGATATAGGGTAGACGATGACAATAGCTAAATTTTGTTTTTTAATTATAGTATTATTAAGTAGCTTCACGGTAAAGGCTGAGTGTTCTTTAGGACCGGCTAGATCATATAATGATAATTATATCGATGACCTATCTATAACTACCGATAATAGAATAAAAACTTATATATATAATCCCAATGAGGTTTATTTATTAGTTTTACATTTCGGTTTTCAATCTCATATAGAATTTGCCAAGAATGAAGAAATTCAAACTATAACTTTGGGAGATGCCTATGCGTGGAAAATAACGCCGCTAGCTAATAGGTTGTTTATAAAACCCTTGGAAAAAGATATTAGAACAAATATGACTATAATAACTAATAAAAGAACTTATGAGTTTGATATTGCGGCTATGGAACTCGAAGAAGGACGCGAAAAAGACTTAGTATATGTAATTAGATTTTATTATCCTAAAAAAAGGTCTAACGATTTTTGAGGGTAAAGCGTCATGGCGAGCCGCTGTAGGTATTGTTGCGTGGTTCTAGAAAAGTGCTATATGTCATTCTAGCTAAAGGCGGGAATCCAGAAAATACTTAAAATAAGCAAAATTATATAAAAATTTACTATATAATTCGCTTAAATATTTTCTGGATTCCCGCCTTCGCGGGAATGACATCAAAAATTCGATCCGTGCGACAAAACTAAAGGTGCTTCACTACGACGTTTTAAGTATCAATATAACTGTTACACGAAGAACATTTAAAATTAACACAAATTTAATTATGGCCGAAGAGCAAAATATTAATAATCCTAATTCTTCAGCGACCGAGTTACCCGAGGTTCAAAAAGAGCTTTCTAAAGTTTCTGTTAGCTTTAACAAAAGTATCGCTATTTTAGTGATAATTTGCGGTATTTTTGCATATATATTTTTCTATCTTTTCTTTAGTAATAAAAAGGATGATTCTCAGGATTCGGTGCCGCTTGTTAATATTGCAAAACCGGCTCAAGACGTTCAGGATAATATTCCCGAAATCCCTAAATTACCGGAACCTCCTAAACTTGAGACACCTGCTTCTCCGCCTCCGCCGCCTGTAGTAGTAGCTCCGCCAGTTTTGCCTTCTCCGGTAGAAGATAAAGACAAAGATAAAGTGCCGTTACCTCCGTCTCTTTCTTTGCCGTCTGCTCAGTCAAATTTAGTCGATAGCGATGCAGAAAAACAACGTCGTGAAGCAAAAAGAAAATCTTCCATAGTATTAATCGGCGGCACGGAAGTTAAAAAAACTCCGGAACAAGTGACGCAAGAAGCGACTTTTAAAGATCGTGGCGACATGAGTTTTATCTTGGGTAGAGGCAAAATAATTGATGCAGTATTAGAAACGGCTATAAATAGTGATTTTGGCGGTGAAGTGGAAGCCATGATTAGTAGAGACGTATTCTCAGAGAAAGGTAAAGTTATTTTGATTCCAAAAGGATCGAAGATTTTTGGGACTTATGGAACTTCATCAGACGCTTACGGTAGAATTTCAATAATATGGAGTAGGATTGACCTTACCAATGGTTATACTATCGATTTTGATGCTATTGCTGTAGATAACTTAGGCAGAAAAGGAACGCAAGGAAGGGTAGATAATAAATTTAAAGAACGTTTTGCTAACTCTATCTTACAATCAGCCTTTAATATTGCGTTTGCAAATGCCCTTGACAAAGTAGTAGCACCGCCGATTAACTCACAAGCTGCAGCGGCGAATAGTACTATTGCAACGCAAATACAAAATATAGCTCAATCGAATGCCGCTAATACTGCCATGACCGAAGATGTAAGAATTGTAATGATTTGTACTAGCGTACTCGGTGCTATTACCGATACAACTTCGGCGGCTTATTCTTCAATGACGCAAAGTTGTACCACCGCTCAAAATCCGGCAACGGCAAATACTGCAGCTCAACGATTAGCTGCTTTAGTGCAAGCAGTAAATAGTGCTGCTGCAAGTTTATTGACTACGGCTACTACCGCTTCTGCTCCGACACAAGCACAGCAAGCATCTACTCAAGCTTTTACTGACGTAACTAATACGGTTAAAGACATGATAGCACAACAAGAGTTTAAGCCGACCACTACTATTAATCAAGGTACTGCGATTAAAATATATGTTAATAAAGATTATAAATTTCCGAAAGCTGTATTATTAAAATCAAGGTTAATGCAATAATCAGTATTTATTTATAATTAGGAGTTGGTATGGCGGATGCATTTGCTGCACTAGAAACATTTTTATTGCCCTTTAAGGATTTATTTGCCGAGGAAGGTATTAATGAGATCATGGTTAATAAACCCGGGGAAGTTTGGGTTGAAAAGAAAGGAGAAATATATTCTAAGCAAATACCCGACCTTGATTTTGAGCATCTTATGTCGCTCGGGCGTTTAGTTGCTCAATCTACAGAGCAAATTATTTCAGAAGAAAAACCGCTGCTTTCAGCTTCTTTGCCGAATGGTTATCGTATTCAAATAGTATTCCCCCCCGCTTGTGAGATAGGGCAAATTATCTATTCGATTAGGAAAGGTAGTACTATGAATCTTTCATTAGATGAATATGCTAAAATGGGGGCTTTCGATGCAACCGTTACTGAAGCAATAATAGACGAAAATGAAGGAATTCTAAATAATTACTTAGCGGAAAAAAAGATAAAAGAATTTGTTAGACATGCGGTGGTTTCAAAGAAAAATATTATTATTAGCGGCGGAACTTCTACCGGTAAAACTACTTTTACTAATGCGGCACTTGGTGAAATACCGATAGAAGAAAGAATAATTACGGTAGAAGATGCAAGGGAAGTGTTATTGCCGAAACATCCTAATAAAGTACATTTACTTTCTTCTAAAGGCGGGCAGGGTCGTGCTAATGTTAATACGCAAAGTTTAATAGAAGCGTGCTTGCGGCTTCGACCTGATAGAATTATAGTCGGAGAGCTACGAGGTGCAGAAGCTTTTAGTTTTTTGCGTGCAATTAATACCGGTCACCCGGGTTCTATATCAACTCTGCATGCCGATAGTCCGGCTATGGCGATAGAACAAATGAAGCTGATGGTTATGCAAGCGGATTTAGGTATGCCGCCTGAAGAGGTAAAAAAATATATTCTATCCGTGGTCGATATTGTCGTGCAATTAAAGCGTGGTAGCGGCGGAAAAAGATACGTTTCCGAGGTATATTATAAGAAAAACAGAAATGCTACCGGAATGGTTTAGGTGTATTCTTGTCATTATTATGTGTCATATCGTGGCTTGACCGACTAGTGTACGAACGTTAAGGAAAAGGCTATGTCATTCTAGTTCCTTGATCACGGCATCCAGTCTTTTTATTAAGGTTTTTTCTGGATACCGTGGGAGGGGCCTCGGTATGACACTATACTTCACGGTATGACACCATAACTTGTAATAACCATAATACGATAATTATGATCCACGCAACAACACTACACGAAAAATAATTTTAGGTAAAAATAGGAATATTAATGGAGTGGTATAAGATACTTAGAGTTACCAGAAATATATTCGGGCATGCTATAATTCATCCGTGTGTTATTTTTTGTACATTATGGGTAAGCGGTGCTTTTGTGGCAATTTTTACCAATGAACTCGGTAACTTAGGCATCAATGTAAATGCTATAAATATTGCTTATAAATGGGCTTATTGGCTTATCAATGTATGGGGGCAATTAAAATTTACCGATTATAACTATTTAAAGTTAAAATTAATATTATCTCTTCTTGTTCCTTCCATAACCGTCATAATTTTTTATATTAAAAATTTTGACAGAATAAAGGCATTACAGTTTTTTAAACAGCAAGAAAAAGTATATGGTGATGCAAGTTGGGCAAGCTATAGCGATATTGAAGCTGCGGGTCTTCGTGCCAAAAAAGGTATGTTAATAGGAGTCGATAGCGGAGGTTATTTTGTTGCCGACGGATTTCAGCATGCTCTATTATTTGCTCCGACCGGATCAGGTAAAGGGGTAGGGTTTGTAATTCCAAATTTGTTATTTTGGAGCGATTCGATAGTTGTACATGATATTAAATTAGAGAATCACGGTTTAACTAGCGGCTGGCGGCAAAAGCAAGGTCAAGCGGTTTTTGTTTGGGAACCGTCAAATCCCGACGGCGTAACCCATTGTTATAACCCTATAGACTGGGTTAGTACTAAGCCCGGGCAAATGGTTGATGACGTTCAAAAAATTTCTAACCTCATTATGCCGGAAAAAGATTTTTGGAATAACGAAGCACGCAGCTTATTCCTTGGCGTAACGCTATATTTAATTGCCGATCCGAATAAAACAAAATCTTTCGGAGAAGTAGTTAGAACAATGCGTAGTGATGACGTAGTATATAACTTAGCGGTGGTACTTGATACTTTAGGCAAAGTAATACATCCCGTTGCTTATATGAATATTGCGGCGTTTTTACAGAAAGCCGATAAGGAACGCTCCGGTGTGATCTCTACCATGAACTCGTCACTTGAATTATGGGCAAATCCGTTAATTGATGCCGCTACCGCTTCTTCCGATTTTAATATCCAAGAATTAAAAAGAAAAAAAACCACGATATATGTCGGTCTCACACCTGATAACATTCAGCGTTTGCAAAAATTAATGCAGGTATTTTATCAGCAGAGTACGGAATTTTTAAGTCGTAAAATGCCCGATCTTAAGGAAGAACCATACGGCGTGATGTTTTTATTGGATGAATTTCCGACGCTCGGCAAAATGGATACGTTTAAATCCGGTATTGCTTATTTTAGAGGATATAGAGTTCGCTTGTTTCTGATTATTCAGGATACTCAACAGCTCAAAGGGACATATGAAGATGCCGGCATGAATTCGTTTTTATCAAATGCTACATATCGAATTACTTTTGCGGCTAATAACTATGAAACGGCTAATTTGATATCGCAACTTGTCGGTAACAAAACAGTAGAACAAAGGTCATTTAGTAAACCTATATTTTTCGACCTTAATATTTCGACTAGAACACAAAATGTATCACAGGTTCAAAGAGCTTTACTTTTACCGCAAGAAGTAATACAATTACCGAAGGATGAGCAAATTGTTTTAATTGAGTCCTTTCCTCCTATAAAATCTCGTAAGATTAAATATTATGAGGATAAGTTTTTTACTAGTAGGTTATTACCTCCTACATTTGTACCTACGCAAGTGCCTTTTGATCCTAAAGCAAATAGTGAATCTTCCGAAGAAATATCGGCAGAAACGGAAAATATTTCTGCTGAAACGAATAAATAATATATTATCATGCGTTCAGCTATTATTGATATAGGTTCTAATGCCGTAAGGGCTGTAGTTTATGAATGTGATGAACTAGGAGCTCCCGAGATTTTTAATTATAAATTTAAAAGTTATATTATAAATTTACTCGATCTAGACAATTTAGAAATCAAGCATCAAACTTACCTATCACTACAATATCTTATTCATGTGTTTACTAGGCTTTCTGTTAGCAACATACAATGCGTTGCTACCGCAATACTTAGAGGTCACCCCAAAGCTAAAGAATTTAAGGAAATAATTAAAAAGAAATTTAATATAGATATTGAAATTATTTCCGGTGAGCGAGAAGCTTATTTAACTGCTGCCGGTTTGATTTCGGGCATAAGCGATGCTTTCGGAGTGGTGGCTGATTTAGGTGGCGGAAGTCTTGAGCTTGCACAAATTGAAAATAAAAAGGTCGGTAAATTAAAGTCTTTGCCTTTAGGGACGAAAGTTATTACTAGCAATCATTTTGATAGTAGTAATTTAATTACTAAAATGATTAAAGAAGAATTTGGTGAGTTACATTATCCTAATTTATATTTAATCGGCGGAGCTTTAAGGTTGATGGGTCGTTTATATATGGAATCTATCAATTATCCCCTTAAAAATTTACATAATTTTGAAATAAACCGAGCTGAGTTTGAATTTTATCTTGAAAAGTTATCTCACATCGACAAACTAAAACTAAGTTATTACGAACAAAAAGCTATTAATTATAATGCGGTTTTAGTAGTAAAGTCGATGATTAAGGTGTTTTCGCCGGAAAAAATAATAATTTCAAATTATGGTTTGAAAGAGGGCGTTAGATTTGATTCGCTTCCCTACCACGAACAGAAAAAAGATATTATTTATGAGCGAGTAAAAAAATTAGTAAAATTTGATAGAGATATTTGTAAAATTGATAAATATGTTGAAGCGATAAAATATCTTTTAATTAACCCTGATGCTACGACGCTTATCACCATAGAACTGGCTATCATGCTGGCACAGTATAATAAAAATATCGATAAGACTCTTCGAGCAAATTTTGTTTCGGAATTTATTTTATCCTCCGATATTCCTTTTAGTCACCGTCAACGCCTGATGCTCGGCATTGCTCTTGCTTTTACTTATACCGTTAGAACAGATATTTATATTAATAAAATAGCAAAAAAAATGATTAGTAAATGCGATTATTATAATAGTCACATAATCGGTTATTTTATAAAAATTTCTCGGGAAATTGACGGACCGGAATTTTATGAGCCGTCTTTTTTTATTAAGTTAAAAGATGATAAATTTCTCCAAATTACTACCTCAAATACCTTACCTAAGCAAGTATTTGAAAAAGTATACGAGCGTTTAAAAAATATAGGTTTTGCTAGAAGAAATATTAATTACGCTTATAATTAATTATGTTTATAAATAGTTAATAGATTTCGGCGTTGTTGTATGGATAGGTTAAGCATGTTCTATGTCATTCCCGCGTAGGTGGGAATCCAGAAAAAACGCTTAAAATAAGCAAAATTATATAAAAATTTACTATATAATTCGTTTAAATGTTCTCTGGATTCCCGCTTTCGCGGGAATGACATACAGCACTTTTTCCGATCCATGCAACAACGCCATTGATTTCGAACCATGCAGCAATAACTTGTCTTCACAAATTAATTTTTTCATTAAATAATAATACTTGACTAAATTACTATGATATTATAGTTATAATGTATAAATAATTTAAATTTTTAAGGAATAGTATATGATGCTAACAACAAAAGGCAGATATGCGGTGATGGCTATTTTGGAGATGGCATCAAGGTCAACCGATAAACCTATTACTTTAGCCGAGATTTCTTCAAAACAAAATATTTCCGTTAATTATTTAGAACAGATTTTTGCTAAGCTTAAAAAAGCTAATTTAGTAAAATCGATTAAGGGACCGAAGGGCGGATATGTTTTTAATACTACATTGAATGAAATAAAAATTTCCAATATTATGGATGCGGTAGATGAGAATATTGAAATGGCAAAATGTTATCAAAAATCAATGAAGGCTTGCATACCTAATAAAGTAAAATGTAATTCACATCATTTGTGGTTAGGTCTTACTAATCATATTCGTAATTATTTTGAAAATATATCAATACAAGACATAATGAAATAGTCATGTTATACTTGGATCATAACGCTACTAGTTTTACCGAGCCGGAAGTTAGGGAATTAATGGTAAGTTTAATGAGGGGTGCTTTAAATCCTTCTTCTATTCATACACAAGGGCGGTTAGCTAGAAAAATAATAGAAGAGGCGAGGGAGCAAATAGCAAACTCAGTGGGATTAAAATTAAACTCAAAAGAATATGAAATTATTTTTACTTCTTCGGGTACTGAAAGCAATAATTTAATAATGAAAAATTATTATGACGGTGATATTTTCATTGCCGCTACCGAACATTTATCAATTTTTAATCATGTAAAATATGCTCCTAGCATTAAAATAATAAAGGTTGACAATAACGGCATTATTGATTTAGAAAACCTAGAAAATCTGCTATCTCAAAGTAAGAATAATAAAAAGCTAGTTTCTATAATGCTTGCCAACAACGAAACGGGCGTTATTCAGGATATAGCGGCGATTGCCGTGGTTGTTAAAAAATACGGTGCGGTTTTCCATAGCGATTGCGTGCAAGGACTCGGTAGAATACCGATAAACATTAAGAGTTTAGAGCTAGATTTTTGTACGATCTCAGGGCATAAAATAGGTGCGGGGTATGGTAGTTCCGCATTAATTGCTAGCTCAAAAAATATACTGACGCCGATAATGATTGGCGGCGGACAAGAGAAAAATATACGCTCCGGTACGGAAAATGTTTTAGCAATTGCCTGTTTTAGCTTTGCTTGTGAAATAGTAACAAATGAAATAGAAGAGAGATACAAGAAAATAAAGATGCTACAGGAGTTATTAGAGAAATATCTCAGTAAATATAAAAATGTGAAAATAGTAGGACAGGGCGTTTCAAGGTTACCTAATACCTCGTTAATTATAGTACCTAAAACCGATGCACAAGCAAAATTAATAGCTTTTGATTTGCGAAATATTTATGTTAGCTCCGGCTCTGCCTGCTCATCAGGTAAAGTATCTAAATCGCATGTGCTAAGTGCTATGGGTTTAAACGAGGACGAAATAAGCTCTTCTATTAGAGTATCGTTTAGTCATAATGAAACATCGGAAGACGTTAAAATTTTTATTAAAGCGTTTGAAGAAATTTATAAACAGGAATTAATATGAGCGAAGCGGAAAAAGCAAGTTATGCAAGAAGTCTAATTTATATGGATTATCAAGCTACTACTCCGATAGACCCAAGAGTAATGGAGGCGATGATTCCTTATTTTACTACTAAATTCGGCAATCCTCATTCACGTAGTCATTCTTTTGGCTGGGAAGCTGAAGAAGCCGTAGAAGAAGCAAGAAAACAAATAGCGACGCTTATAGGAGCGGAAGCTAAAGAAATTATTTTTACTTCCGGTGCAACCGAATCTAATAATTTAGCTATAAAAGGCATAGCTAAATTTTACGGCGGCAAAAAAAATCATATTATTACCGTTGTTAGTGAACATAAATGCGTATTAGATGCTTGTCGGCATTTAGAGCAGGAAGGCATTAAAGTTACCTATTTACCGATTCAAACAAATGGTTTAATAGATTTAGAGCTATTAAAAAGTAATATTACTGATCAAACCATGTTAGTATCAGTAATGGCGGTTAACAACGAAATCGGGGTTATTCAGCCCTTAAAAGAAATAGGGGCAATTTGTCGAGCAAAAGGCGTGTTTTTTCATTCAGATATTGCTCAAGGATTCGGTAAAATCCCGATTGATGTTAATGAATGTAATATTGACCTTGCAAGTATTTCCGGGCATAAAATATATGCTCCTAAAGGTATCGGTGCTTTATATGTTAGGAAAAAGCCTAGAGTAAGGTTAACACCGCTGATAAATGGCGGCGGGCAAGAAAGAGGAATGCGTTCGGGAACACTTCCGACTCCGTTAATTGTCGGGCTTGGCGTTGCTGCTGAAATAGCCTTAAATGAAATGCATAAAGACCTTGAACACGTAAATTATTTATTCGATAAATTTTTAAGTAATATAAATAAAAGAATCTCGGATGTGCATTTAAACGGCGATAAAGATAATAGATATAAAGGTAATTTAAATTTAAGTTTTGCCGGAGTTGAAGGTGAATCTACTATAGTCGGTATTAAAGACTTAGCGGTTTCTTCAGGTTCTGCTTGTACTTCAGCTTCTTTAGAGCCGTCTTATGTCTTGCGTGCTATGGGAATCAGCGAAGAACTTGCACATACCTCTATTAGGTTCGGTATAGGAAGATTTACGACTGAAAAAGAAGTTGATTATGCTGTAGAGTTAATAACCGAAAAAATCAATAAATTAAGGGAATTAAGCCCGCTTTGGGAAATGATGCAAGAAGGGATAGATTTAACAAAAATAAAATGGGCAACTCATTAAATTCGTCATTGCGAGGAGATGCGAGCCTTATTGCATAGCTCGAAAAAAGTGCTGTATGTCATTCCCGCGAAGGCGGGAATCCAGAGAATATTTAAACGAATTATATAGTAAATTTTTATATAATTTTGCCTATTTTAAGTGTTTTTTCTGGATTCCCGCTTTTAGCTAGAATGACATCGATAGTAAATACTTAAATAATAGGAGAATAACAATGGTATATAGCCCGAAAGTGATTGATCATTATGAAAATCCTCGTAATGTCGGTGTACTTAATAAAGAAGATAAAAATGTCGGTACGGGACTTGTCGGTGCACCGGCTTGCGGCGATGTAATGAAATTACAAATTAAAGTTGATGAAAACGGCATTATCGAAGATGCTAAATTTAAAACATTCGGTTGTAGTGCCGCTATTTCTTCAAGTTCTTTGGTAACGGAATGGATTAAAGGTAGATCGGTTGACGAAGCAGAGACTATTAAAAATACTGCAATAGCAAAAGAGCTGTCACTACCGCCTGTAAAACTTCACTGCTCACTACTTGCCGAAGATGCAATAAAAGCAGCCATAGCTGATTATAAAAATAAAAAAAATAATGAGTAAAAATGTTATTGCATTAACTGCAGCAGCAGCAAAACAAGTTAAATTATTGCTTGAGAAACGAGGTAAGCCGTCTTTCGGCATTAGGGTTGGAGTAAAATCAGGAGGATGTGCAGGAACTTCTTATTATGTAGAATATGCTGACAATAAAAGCCAGTTTGATGAAATAGTTGAAGAAAAAGGCGTAAAAATATTGATTGATCCTAAAGCATTAATGTATCTTATAAATACCGAAATGGATTATGTTGAAAGTCAATTTAAATCGGGGTTTGTTTTTACCAATCCAAATCAAAAAGCTGAATGTGGCTGTGGAAAATCGTTTAGCGTATAATTAGATTTTTGATGTCATTCCCGCGAAGGCGGGAATCCAGAAAAACACTTAAAATAGGCAAAACTATATAAAAATTTACTATATAATTTGCTTAAACACTTTCTGGATTCCCGCCTTCGCGGGAATGACATCGTTAGTGCTTTACCAACTCAAGGTAATAATAAAATAGGAATTTTATGGATATATTTAAAATTATTACAGGAAAAAATTATATAAACGGTGAGTGGCTGACTTCTATAAAGCAAATACCGGTTATTAACCCTTCAACCTTAAAAGAAATCGGTTCAGTGCCGAATTTAGCTTTGTCTGAAATTAATAATGCTATTGATAACACTATAAAGAATTTTAATAGATGGTCGGAAAGTTCTTTTGAGCAGAGAATATCGATACTACGAAAATGGCATAGTTTAATACTCGAAAATATCGAAGAATTAAGCTATATATTAACTCTAGAGCAAGGCAAGATACTTAAGGAATCAAAAAATGAAATTCTATACGGTGCATCATTTATTGAATGGTATGCGAGTGTTATCTATAATATCCACGGAACTACAAGAGCCGGAAAATATAAAGGTCATAATATTATCACCGAATATGAACCTGTTGGACCGGTTGCGTGCATAACACCGTGGAATTTCCCGAATGCTATGATAACCCGCAAGGTTATTCCGGCAATAGCTGCGGGCTGTAGCGTAATATTAAAGCCCTCAAGCCTTACGCCTTTTTCTGCTCTGGTGCTTGCAAAACTTGGCAGTGATGCCGGTTTACCTTCAGGAGTATTTAATATCATTACCGGTGATGCCGATATTATCGGTAAAGCATTTTGTGAAGATTTCAGAATCCGCAAATTATCCTTTACCGGTTCAACAAATGTCGGCAAAATACTTTATCAAAATTCAGCATCTACTGTTAAACGTTTATCTTTAGAGCTTGGCGGTAATGCACCTTTTATTATGTTTGCCGATACGGATTTAGACCAAACGGCTAATAGTTTAGTAATTGCTAAAACTAGAAATAGCGGGCAATCTTGTACCGCACCGAATAGAATATTTATTGATGAAAAAATATATGAGGGGTTTATAGAAATTTTTACCGCTAAATTTGCTAAGCTTAAAGTCGGTGACGGCTTAAATGAGCAATCAGATATCGGACCGTTAATTAATAAAGCTGCCGTTGATAAAATTCAGCATTTACTAAAAGATGCACAAGCTAAAGGAGCTAAATTACTTTGCGGCGGGAAAGCTGAAGGAAATTTTTTAGAGCCGACGGTTATTGTCGATTGCACTGACGATATGGATATCTTTAAAACCGAAATATTTGGACCGGTGGTTGCTTGTTATAAATTTCGTACCGAGACGGAAGTTATAGAAAGAGCAAATAATACCGAATACGGCTTGCAATGCTATATTTACACAAAAAACTTAGTCACGGTTCAACGTATTACCTATCAATTAGATTTCGGTATGATATCAGTTAACGATCCATTACCGGCAAATGCTAAAGCACCTTTTGCCGGACGTAAAGCCTCCGGTTTTGGCGTAGAAGGCTCATTTGAAGGAATATTTGAGTATCTGAATACAAAATATATAAATTTGCAAGTCGTGAGATAGGCGTTGTGGCATGGCTCGGAAAATGGTTCCAATGTCATACCGTGGCTTGACCACGGTATCCAGAAAAAACCTTAATAAAAAGACTGGATGCCGTGATCAAGGAACTAGAATGACACCGTACGCTTTACAAAAATTCGAGCCATGCAACAAGACCGGTACCTCCTCGCAATCGCTGACGATTCCGGTGATTACTTAACAATACCAACAATTTTATATAAAACACAAAATGACTTCTAACTTTCTCTTTAAAATCTCGATAATATTACCTTCATATAATAGAGCAGAGTATTTATCTCAAACTATTGAAAGTTGCCTTACGCAAACATTTACCGATTTTGAACTAATAATAATTGATGATTGTTCTACCGATAATAGTCTTGAAGTTGCCCGTGATTATGCAAGCCAAGATAACCGCATCAGAATAATAGAAAATAAAACTAATAAAAAACTACCCGCTACGTTGAATATAGGCTTTAAAAAAGCTAAAGGTCAATACCTTACATGGATTTCCGATGATAATCTATATCATAAAGATGCCTTAGGAAAAATGAGTAAATGTTTAGACGATAGAGAGGATATAGGTCTTGTATATACGGACTATACTTTAATTAACGAAAAGAATGAAATAGGAAGTAGAATATACCAAGAGCCGCCGGAATTTTTGCCTATTAGAGATTGCGTCGGTGCCTGTTTTTTATATCGGGCTAATTTAGCTCGGCAAGTAGGGGAATATAATGAAAAGATGTTTTTAGTAGAGGATTATGAATATTGGCTTCGCCTAGGACTAATTACCAAATTTTTTCATCTTAAGGAATCTTTATATTTTTACCGTGTTCACCCTACAAGCCTTACAGAAGAACGTAAAGAAGAGATTAGAATTGCGAAAAAAACTTTGAAAAAAATATTTCAAGATAAATATGTAATTCCTGAAAAGAACAAACCGATTTATGATTTGTATATGTGGTTTATTGAAGATAAAAATTTTAAAACATATATTAAACTTGTAAAAATAATTATTTGTCATCCAATAACTACCGTTTCTTATATTGTTAAAAATATTCGCAGATTAAGGTAAATTTTGACTGATAAAAATTGCCGCCTACGGGGATCTTGCTGCGTGGTTCTAGAAGTTGCCCAAATCGTCATTGTGAGGAGGCTTTGTTGCATGGCTCAAAAAAAGTGATGTATGTCATTCTAGCTAAAGGCGGGAATCTAGAAAAAACACTTAAAATAGGCAAAATTATATAAAATTTTACTATATAATTCGCTTAAATATTCTCTGGATTCCTGCCTCCGCAGGAATGACATCAAAAATTTGAGCCATGCAGCAAGACCTCGCCTGTACAGAACCTAGTACTTAATACCGCCGCCGACATTCATTGATAAACTCGCCGAAACAAATTTTTCTAAATCGCCGTCAAGCACGCCTTTAGTGTCGGAAGTCTCAAAACCGGTGCGTAAATCTTTCACCATTTGATAAGGTTGCAGTACATACGACCTAATTTGATGCCCCCAACTATTATCGGTTTTAGCGGCATTTTGTTCGTTCACGCTATCGGTACGTTTTTGTAGTTCTAACTCATAAAGTTTTGCTTGTAACATTTTCATTGCTTCGGCTTTATTCTTATGCTGCGATCTGCCGCTTTGGCATTGGGTCACGGTATTGGTCGGCAAATGAGTAATACGAACGGCTGAGTCGGTAGTATTAACATGTTGTCCGCCCGCTCCCGATGATCTGTAAGTATCTATTCTTAAATCCTTATCGTCAATAACAATCGCTATGCTATCGTCAATCTCCGGATATACCCAACTACTGGCAAAGCTGGTCATTCTTTTACCGGCAGCATTAAAGGGCGATATTCTGACTAATCGATGTACTCCCGCTTCAGTTCTAAACCACCCGTAAGCTTGATGACCTATTACTTTAATAGTGCATGATTTTATGCCAGCTTCTTCGCCGTTAATTAAGTTAATTATCTCGGTTTTAAAACCTAAACGCTCGGCAAAACGTAAATACATCCGCATCATAATAGAAGCCCAGTCGTGGCTTTCCGTTCCACCGGCACCGGCATTAATTTCTAGGAAACAATTATTATTGTCGGCTTCACCGGAAAATAAACAAGCAGTTTCAAATTTCTCGGCAACAACGCTTAATTTTTGTAAGTCTTTCTCTATTTGATTAAGCGTTGCGGTATCGTTCTCAATACCTGCCAGCTCTTCAAATTCTAAAGCATCGTTTAAATCAGTTTTAAGCTTATGAAAAGAATTTAATTTTTCTTCTAAAATACTTTTTTCTTTTGAAAGTTTTTGAGCATTAGCTCGGTCATGCCATAATGTAGGATTTGCTACTAATTCTTCTAGTTCAGTAAGCCTTGCCGTAGAAGTATCGACGTCAAAGTGACCTCCGAAGCAACTCTAAAGATTGCTCAATTTTTTTTACATAAGTTTCAATTTCGGCACGCATTATTTTTTCCTACTATAAAATTTTGTTTTGTTATATATTAGATGTCATTCCCGCGAGGTCTTGTTGCGTGGATCGATAAAAACGCTCTCGATGTCATTCCCGCGTAGGCGGGAATCTAGAAAATACTTAAAACAAGCAAAATGTATATAATAAATTTACTATTTAATTCGCTTATATGACTTCCTGGATTCCCGCCTTCGCGGGAATGACATAGAACATGCTTTAACTTTATCCACGCAACAATGCCGTGCAGGAATGACATAGAAAAGCAGTTATAACAATAAACCGAATTATACCACATATATCATGAACAATCAAAAATTTATCCGAAACTTTTCAATTATCGCTCATATCGATCACGGTAAATCTACTTTAGCAGATAGGCTAATAGAGTATTGCGGCGGGTTACAATCAAGGGAAATGAGCCATCAAGTGCTGGACTCGATGGATATAGAAAAAGAACGCGGCATTACTATTAAAGCACAGACTGTTAGGCTAGTATATAAAGCCAAAGACGGCAATAATTATTATTTAAATTTAATGGATACGCCCGGGCATGTCGATTTTGCTTATGAGGTGAGTAGGTCGCTTGCCGCCTGTGAAGGGTCGTTATTGGTAGTTGATAGTAGCCAAGGGGTAGAGGCTCAGACGCTTGCCAATGTTTATCAAGCAATCGAAAATAATCATGAAATTATACCCGTACTTAATAAGATTGACTTACCGGCAGCGGAACCCGAGCAAGTTAAACAACAAATAGAAGATATAATAGGTATTGATGCAAGTGATGCCGTGTTAATTTCTGCAAAAAGCGGCATCGGGATAGAAGAAGTATTAGAAGCTATTGTTAAAAGGCTACCGCCGCCGGCAGAGAATAATACAGATATTTTAAAAGCATTGCTGGTGGATAGTTGGTACGACCCATATCTTGGTGTGGTTATTTTAGTTAGAGTAATTGACGGGGCTTTGCGTAAAAATATGCGTATAAAAATGATGGCGACAAATTCCAGTTATATAGTGGAAAATGTCGGATATTTTACTCCCAAAAAACATATATCCGATGTGTTATATGCCGGAGAAATCGGCTTTTTTACCGCTTCAATTAAGCAAGTAGCCGATTGTAGAGTAGGGGACACTATAACCGATGAGAAAAAGCCGTGCCTTACGCCTCTGCCCGGTTTTAAGCCAAATTTACCGGTAGTATTTTGTGGTTTATACCCGACAGATAGTGCAGAATTTGAGCATTTAAAAGATTCGCTTGCCAAGCTTCGTTTGAATGATGCAAGTTTTGAGTTCGAAATGGAAAGTTCGTCGGCTCTAGGCGTCGGCTTTAGGTGCGGATTTTTAGGATTATTGCATTTAGAGATTATCCAAGAACGCTTAATGCGTGAGTTTGATTTAGACATGATTACCACTGCACCAAGCGTAGTGTATAAAATTCACCTACGGGAAGGGGAGGTTTTTGAGATTCATAACCCGGCGGATTTACCGGATATACAAAAAATCGAATCTATGGAAGAGCCTTGGATCAAAGCGACGATCATGGTGCCGGATGAATTTTTAGGGGCGGTTTTATCGCTATGTACGGAAAAAAGGGGCATTCAGCTAGACCATGGTTATATAGCCAATAGAGCTAGATTAATTTATAAATTGCCTTTAAACGAAATAGTTTATGATTTTTACGATCGGCTAAAAAGCTGTTCAAAAGGCTATGCAAGCTTTGAGTGGCAAATGGATAGCTATCAGCCCAGCGAGCTTGTTAAACTTGGGATTTTAGTAAACGGCGAAGTTGTAGACGCTCTTTCGACAATCGTCCATCGCACTCGTGCCGAGCAGAGAGGCAGAGCGTTATGTGAGCGTCTTAAAGATTTGATACCAAGGCAGCAAATCGATATCGCTATTCAAGCAACTATAGGTAGCCGCATAATAGCAAGAGAAACTATTAAAGCACTTCGTAAAGATGTACTTTCTAAATGTTACGGCGGTGATATAACCCGTAAACGAAAACTACTCGAAAAGCAAAAAGCGGGCAAGAAAAAAATGCGACAATACGGCAATATCGATATCCCACAATCAGCTTTTATTGCTGCTTTAAAAATCGGTAAAGAATAAATAGTCCTTTGCTTTTGTTAACAAAAAATATAAAGTTGAGAATAGGTTAAATTTTTTTAATGAGGAACAATATGACGATTAAAGTAGTTATTATATATTATAGCGGATACGGTCATACTGCTAAAGTAGCGGAGGCGATACATAAAGGAACGAGTGAAGCCGGAGCTAATAGTTCTTTGATTCAAATAAGTAAGGATAATGTAAATAATATAGATTGGCAGCTACTTGACGAGGCGGATGCAATTATTTTCGGAGCACCGACTTATATGGGCAGTATAGCCGGACCGTTTAAAGTGTTTATGGACGCCACTTCTGTTAAATGGACTGAACAAAAATGGAAAGATAAAATAGCCGCAGGTTTTACTAATTCCGCTTGTTATTCAGGAGATAAGCTTTGCAGTATTCAACAGCTATTTCATCTAGCTATGCAGCACGGTATGATTTGGGTAGGACAAGGGGAGGCATGCCCTACCTTTGCCGATCATGAATTACCGAATCATGATATTACTAATCGCTTAGGTAGTTGGTCGGGTCTTATGACACAGTCAAATCATAAATCTTCCCCTGATATTGCTCCCCCTAAAGGAGATTTAGCAACCGCTATTTTATTCGGCACACGAATTGTCAAGATAACAAAGAAGTTAAGAACATAATTTTACGTAACCGTTCAAAGAACTCTATTAAAAAAAGTTTTATTATTGCTATTGCGTACATAATATAGTACACTTAAACATACAACTTTTTTAGGGGTACTATTGTGACTATTTACACGAGTACACAGGCACGAGCTAAACTATTTAATCTTATTGACGAGACAAATGAAACTCATGAGCCTATTTATATAAAGGGAAAACGTAATAATGCGGTAATTATATCAGAAAAAGACTACGAAGGGTTACAAGAAACTTTGGCTATTTATTCTGTACCTAGATTAGTGGAATCAATACTTGAAGCTAGTAAAGAACCATTAGAAGAATTTATTAGCCATGAAGAATTTTGGAAATCATGAAATATACTCTAATATATGGCAAAAGAGCAGTAGCCGACAAGGATAAATTAACCGTAGCTAAATTAATAGATAAAGCACAACAATTATGTAATAATTTGGTTATTAATCCCACTCCTCCAAATAGCAAAAGACTTTATCGTGATTTAGCGGGTAAGCGTTCTATAAGAATTAATTTACAACATCGATTAATTTATGAAATATTAGAGGATAAAAAAATAATAAAAATACTTAGAATGTGGGGACATTATGAGTAATAAACATATAGTAATGTTGTTTTGAAAACGGATTTACTCTTATCGATCCATGCAACAATGCCGCCTCGCTATGTGCTATTATACTTCTTTAGCTTCCTCTTCATTATCCTCTTCGTCATCAGAATTTTCAGCAATTAACGATGCAGATACAACTTTTTCATTGTCTTCAGTTTTAAACAAGATTACTCCGCCGGTATTACGTCCTGTTATACGCACGGATTCGAGTTTGCAGCGAATTAACTTACCGCTATTAGTAATTAACATTAATTCATCATCCATGGCAACAGGCATTACTCCGACCACGAGACCGGTTTTGTCGGATATATCCATATTGACAATGCCGCTGCCGCCGCGATTAGTAATTCTATAGCCGTAAGCCGAGCTTCTTTTACCAAAGCCGTTTTCGCTAACGGTCATAATAAATTCTTCTGAAATTGCCATTTGTAAAATCATATCTGAGCTTAGCGTTGAGCCGAATTCTTCCGGTGAAAAGGCTTCTCCCTTGGCAATTGCAAGCCTTCGCTCCGTCGGAATCGATAAATAAGCTTCACGCTCTTCCATCGTACAAGAAACGCCTTTAAGCACTGTCATAGAAATTACCGAGTCATCTTTTGTTAGTCTCATTCCTCGGACACCGTCAGAGGTGCGGCTTTTAATAATCCGTAGAGATTCAACCGGAAATCTTAGAGCTTTGCCGGCTTTTGTGGCAAGTAAAATATGCTCTTCTTCTTTACAAACTTTTACGTCAACTAATTTATCATTGTCGTCAAGCCTGATGGCGATTTTGCCGTTTGCTTGGATACGTTTGAAATCCACTAAATCGCTTCTTCTAATATTCCCCAAAGAAGTTGCAAACATGATATTTAAATTATCCCATTCATCTTGATTTTCCGGCAGCGGCATAATATTAGTAATATATTCCTTATCTTTTAAAGGTAAGATATTAACAATCGGTCTACCTTTTCCTTGCGGATTGCTTAGCGGTAATTTATAAAGCTTTAAGCTATAAACTTGCCCGATATTAGAGAAGAACAGCATCGGCGTATGGGTACTACCGACGAATATTTGCGTGGTAATATCCTCGTCTCTCATTGACAGACCCGATCTACCTTTACCGCCTCGTTTTTGTGCTCGGTAGCTAGTTAACGGCACACGTTTTATGTAACCGCCAAGCGTTACGGTTACTACCATTTCTTCACGCTGAATTAAATCCTCTATATCTTGATCAAATTCCCCGAATTCAATTGAGGTGAGGCGAGGGGTGGCGAACTCTTCTTTAACCTTAATTAATTCATCTTTTAAAATTTCTAAAAGCCTTTCACGAGATTCGAGGATATTAAGATATTCACTAACTTCTTTAGCAAGATTTTTTAAATCTTCTTCTAATTTATTTTTCTCCATGGCGGTCAAACGTTGCAATCTCATTTCTAAGATAGCCTTGGTTTGAGCTTCGGTAAAATAACATCTCCCTTGCTCATCTAGCATAGCTTTATCGTCAACCAGCTTCATAAGAGGTAAGATACTTTGAGCGTCCCAATTTCTTGCCATTAATTCTTGTTTTGCACTATTTGGATCACTTGCCGATTTAATAATGCGGATAATTTCATCGATATTACTAACTGCGATAGTAAGACCGAGTAATATATGTGCTCTATCTCTAGCTTTGTTAAGTAAATATATAGTACGGTTAGTAATTACTACTTCCCGAAAATTAACAAAAGCACTTATCACTTCTTTTAAATTCATAACTTTCGGTAGCCCGTCTTTTAGGGCTAACATAATTACGCCAAAGCTTGTTTGTAGCTGCGTACAGGCATATATTTGATTTAATACTATTTCCGCTACTACATCTTTTTTTAGCTCTATATAAATTCTTATACCTTTTTTATTTGACTCATCACGTAAATCACTAATGCCTTCAATACGCTTTTCTTTAACCATTTCGGCAATCTTCTCTACCAATTTGGCTTTATTAACCATATAAGGGATTTCGGTAATAATAATAGCTTGTCTATTATTCGGCAGGTCATCAATTCGTGCACGTCCTCTGGTCACAATACTTCCACGACCAGTTAAATATGCCGATTTAATACCGTGCGTACCTAAAATCATTGAGCCGGTCGGGAAATCAGGACCTTTTACTACTTCTAACAAATCCAGAATATCTATATCGTTATTATCGACATATAAACAACATGCATCAATAACTTCACCAAGGTTATGGGGAGGGATATTAGTTGCCATACCGACGGCAATACCGCCGCTACCGTTAACCAGTAAATTTGGGAACATTGCAGGTAAAACTAACGGTTCTTCTTCTGAACCGTCATAATTAGGAATAAACCCTACTGTTTCCTTGTCGATATCTTCAATCAGTTTATGAACAACTTTTGCCATACGTGATTCGGTATATCTCATTGCCGCCGCCGCATCACCGTCCATTGAGCCGAAATTACCTTGACCGTCAATGAGGGGCAGACGCAGTGAAAAATCCTGTGCCATACGGACTAATGAATCATAAATAGCACTATCGCCGTGCGGATGATATTTACCCATCGTATCACCGACGATTCTTGCCGATTTGCGGTAAGATTTGTCGGCATGATTACCGGCTTCATACATCGAGTAAATTATACGGCGGTGTACGGGTTTCAGTCCGTCCCGTACATCCGGTATTGCTCTGCTTACTATAACGCTCATGGCATAATCAAGGTAAGACGATTTCATTTCGTCTTCAATATTTACCGGTATTAAATTAGGATAATCTTTATTACTAGTCACAATTGTACTGCCTATATTAATTTAAGTCTATTATAGTGAAATACTCTGTAGCTTTCAAGAATTGCTTTTTGTTATCTTTATGGGTTATAATTATGATAAAGTGAATATTAAGGAGGTTTAATTATGGAAATAAAAATTATAAAGACAGAAACAGAATATAACCAGACTTTGAAAGAAATAGATAATTTACTAGAAGCTGCTGAAAGCTCAGAGGAAGCTCTTATCTCTCATGAAGAATATGAAAAATTTAATCAGCTTGAAGATATGTATTGGGTAATGCAGGCAAAAAATGCTAGTAAAAAAGGTTTTCTTTCGGAAAAAGAAAGTGCAGGTTTTTTGGCTAAAATATTAGAGTAGTAAATTATGACTCTATAAATAATCCCTAAAAAGTAAAAGCCGTAATATGTCATTCCCGCGAAGGCGGGAATCCAGAAAAAGCACTTAAAATAAACAAAATTATATAGAAATTTACTATATAATTCGCTTAAATATTCTCTGGATTCCCGCCTTCGCGGGAATGACATCGAAAATTTGAACCATACAACAAAACCGAAAATATCAGGACAATAGATTTGTTAACTAATTCCTTAACTCTATATCCTCCGTACCCCACTCGTTAGAAATACTATTATATTTCAATATATACGGTTTAGTGTCAATAGAATCGAGGACTATATCGGCGATCATATCGTCATGCGAAGAAATGAAACTATGACCGAAAGAAGAATAATAAGGTTGATAATTTTTAAACCGAATAGTTATAAATTTTTCTTTAGTAATACTAGGCATATATTTGATTAAATCCGTAATATTATCTAACTTATAATTTTCTATCGCATAAATATGAGTGCGATATAAATTTTTATAATCTTGAGTAAAATAAGCCGGTATCGCACTAAAGCTACTGCCTGATTGAACGGTTGCTATCGTTAGTGCCTTAAGAGGTACACCTGATTTGCTGCTAAAATAATCATCGGCTTCAAAAAAGATTGCACCGCCAAAATTAACAAGCTGCTCTATTTTGTTATTATTGATGTTATACAAATCTATAGTTTGTTCTATCTTTTTCCCTTCACGATAAATTACGAGTTTAATATTAGGGTTTCTACTATTATCCATTTCTTTATCAAACATAGTAAGGTTACCGCCGAGTTCTATATTGTTAATTTTCCAAATAATATCACCTGGTTTAAGAAATTTTTCAGCAGGAGAATTCGGTATAATAGTTTTAACAATCACTACTCTATTTCGTGCATCGGGGAATTTTTTTAAATATATATCCATTTCTGCTTGTGGAAAATTACGATGCCTTACTGCTTTATTTAAAGAATATAATTCGGTAATAATACCGATATGATTCCTATTTGGAACTTTATTATTTTTAAGGCTCTCTAAACTACGTTGCACATAATCCGAGTGAAGAGCTAAGGCATAAGTTTGTCCCCCACCGTATATTATGCCGATAGCTTCATTTTTTTCATTTAACACCGGCGAGCCGCTTGCACCTCCGGTAATATTAAGGTTAATTATATAAGAGCCTTGAGGCATCCCTCCGTCAATACTATATAAATCGGATAAATAGCCGCTATGAAAGGAAAAACCTTGTGCTTCGGTATTACCTACGACAGAAACGCTTTGATTTAATTTAGGTATTTCCTTCGAAAAAACTATTTGTTCAACCGACTCCGGTAAGTCTGATTTTGCTACTTTTAAAATAGCGTAATCCTGCCAGATATCGTAATAAATAAGTTTTGCCTCGGCTTGCTGACCGCTATGGAAGGTAACAAAATAAGTGCCGATAGAAGCCCTACCGATCACATGTGCGTTAGTAACGATAAAACCGTTTGCTTTATCGGTTACAAAACCGGTACCGGTTCAGCTACCTATATCCTTATAGGCGGATACGGCAATTCTGCTGTCGATAGTCACTATGGCTTTTTTTGCGTGTTCTAAACTGTTAGGAATAGCGGCGGCATTAACAATATTTACGAAAAACAAGTTAATGATAAATAAAATTTTTATTAAAATTGGGACTTTTTTCATTTGTTCCTCTTGTAAAATTATCACCCTAGCATTATATCAAAAAGGTAAATAATAAAAGATGTATAATAAACGTAAATAAGAAAATACTGCAAGAATAAAATTTTAAAGAGGATAATTATGGGAAAAGTAATAGGTATTGATTTGGGGACGACAAACTCTTGCGTTGCCGTAATGGAAGGCAAAGAGCCCAAAGTAATAGAAAATTCTGAAGGTGAGAGGACTACGCCGTCTATCATAGCTTTTGCTAACGGCGAAAAATTAGTCGGTCAGTCGGCAAAAAGGCAAGCGGTAACTAATCCAAGAAATACTATTTATGCGGTAAAAAGATTAATCGGCAGAAATTTTACCGATCCGATGGTTAAAAAGGATCAAGATATCGTGCCTTATAAAATAGTAAAAGCCGATAATAATGATGCATGGGTTGAAGTAGACGGGCAAAAATATTCGCCTAGTCAAATTAGTGCTTATATTTTGCAAAAAATGAAAGAAACTGCCGAAAATTATCTAGGCGAGAAGGTAACGCAAGCGGTAATTACCGTTCCTGCTTATTTCAACGATGCACAACGTCAGGCAACAAAAGACGCCGGTAAAATCGCCGGTCTTGAAGTTTTACGTATAATTAACGAACCGACAGCCGCAGCCCTTGCTTACGGTTTCGATAAATCAGCTAGTAAAACCATTGCGGTTTATGACCTTGGTGGGGGAACATTTGATATATCGATACTTGAGATAGGCGACGGCGTATTTGAAGTTAAGTCGACTAACGGCAATACTTTCCTTGGCGGCGAAGATTTTGATACTAGAATATTAAATTATTTAATAGATGAATTCAAAAAAGAAAGTAGCGTTGATTTACGTAATGATCCACTCGCCTTGCAACGTTTAAAAGAAGCTGCCGAAAAAGCTAAAAAAGAACTATCTTCTGCAGTAAATACCGATATTAATCTACCTTATATTACTGCAGATAATACCGGTCCAAAACATTTAAATATTAAGTTTACCAGAGCAAAATTAGAATCACTAGTAGCCGATTTAATCGACAATACTATTGAGCCTTGCCGTAAAGCATTAAAAGATGCCGGCTTAAAGGCTTCCGACATTCAAGAGGTTGTACTAGTCGGCGGTATGACCAGAATGCCGAAAGTAATTGAAAAAGTTAAAGAGTTTTTCGGTCGTGAACCGCATAAGGGAGTTAATCCTGATGAAGTTGTAGCACTCGGTGCTGCTATTCAAGGGGGGGTATTAAATAAAGAAGTAACGGATATATTATTATTAGACGTTACGCCTTTATCGCTTGGAATTGAAACACTTGGAGGCGTATTTACCAGGTTAATTGATCGTAATACTACTATCCCGACCAAAAAGAGCCAAGTATTCTCTACTGCCGACGATAATCAGCATGCGGTAACTATTCGAGTGTTCCAAGGTGAGCGAGAAATGGCGGCTAGTAATAAATTACTCGGGCAATTTAACCTTGAAGGTATCCCTCCTGCACCACGAGGCATGCCGCAAATAGAGGTAACTTTTGACATCGACGTTAACGGCATAGTGCATGTTTCCGCTAAAGATAAAGCTAGCGGGAAGGAGCAAAAGGTAACTATCCAAGCATCGGGTGGGCTTAGTGAAGCAGAAATTGAGCAGATGGTGAAAGATGCCGAAAAAAATGCCGATGAAGATAAAAAGCGTAAAGAGTTAATTGAAGCTAAAAATAACGCCGATAGTCTAATTTATTCTACCGAGAAGACCCTTAAAGATTACGGTGATAAAGTATCTGCTGAAGATAAAGCCGGAATAGAAGAAGCTGTTACAGGCTTAAAAGCTGTTTTAGAGTCGGAAGATCTAGCTCAGATTAAAGAAAAAACGGAAGCGTTAACGGCTAGTAGTATGAAAATCGGTGAAGCAATGTATAAATCTCAAGCGGAAAATACAAATACTGCTGAACCGGAAGCCGCTAATGATGAAAAAATAGTAGACGCCGATTTTGAAGAGGCAGGGAAGAAGTAACTAACGTGTCATCCTGCGGCTTGTACCTGGGTTGTTGCGTGGATCGAGTTTTTGCAAAGTGTACGGTGTTATGCCGTGGCTTGACCAACATTGTTGCATGGATCGAATTTTTGATGTCATTCCCGCGAAAGCGGGAATCTAGAGAATATTTAAGCGAATTATATAGTAAATTTTTATATAATTTTGCTTATTTTAAGTATTTTTTCTAGATTCCCGCTTTCGCGGGAATGACATCAAAAACTGGATGGTCACGGCGTCAAGGGAGCCTCGCCATGATTTTGGTGTCCACGCAACGACGCTCCGCTTGTGCGGGAATGACGTTAATAAAAAACACATAATTAATTATTCTTAAATCATGTCACAAACTGATTACTATCAAATACTTGGCGTTAGTAAGTCTGCGACTCAAGCAGAGCTAAAAAAAGCTTATCATAAGCTCGCTAAGCAATATCATCCCGATAATAATAAGGTTGAGGATAAAAATGCCGAGAAAAAATTTAAAGAAATAAGTGCCGCTTATGATGTTCTAAAAGATGAGCAAAAAAGAGCGGCTTATGATCGTTTCGGGCATGATGCTTTTCAAAATAGAGGCGGTGGAGGTCAGCAATCACATGGTCAAGCCGGTGGATTTCATGCCGATATTAATGACATATTCGGTGACTTTTTTAGTGATTTCATGGGTGGGAATAAAAGATCACGCTCTACTTCAAGCAAAATTAGGGGGTCGGATTTAAAATATAATTTAACAATTAGTTTAGAAGAAGCATTTCACGGTGTCGATAAAAATGTTAGTTTTTCTAGTGAAGTAAAATGCGATTCATGCCACGGTACCGGTTCTGAAACTAATGAAGGAATGACTAGTTGCAGTGTTTGCGGCGGTCATGGAGTAACAAGGATGCAACAAGGATTTTTTACCTTAGAGCAGACCTGTAATCATTGCCAGGGTAGCGGACAAATTATAAAAAATCCATGTAAAAAATGTCGTGGTAATGGGCGTTATGCTAAACATAGGAACTTAACGGTAAATATTCCTGCCGGCGTGGAAAACGGCACGAGGATAAGGCATACCGGTGAGGGGGAAGCAGGAATTCGAGGAGGAAGCAGCGGCGATTTATATGTCGATATTGCCATAAAACCTCATGATCTTTATAAAATAGAGGGAGTAAATTTACATTGTAAGCTACCGATTAGTTTTGTAAAAGCTGCTCTTGGCGATGATATAGAAGTGCCGGTAATTGAAGGCGGAAAAGTAAATTTAAAAATTCCTGCCGGTACGCAAAGCGGCGATCAGCTAAGACTTCGAGGCAAAGGAATGTCTAAGATTAGAGCAACTATTAGGGGTGATATGATTGCCCATATCCACGTTGAGATACCTAAAAATTTAACCAAAAGACAAAAAGAATTATTAGAAGAATTTAAAAAAGAATCGGTAAACGATAAAGACAATGATAGTAATTTTTTTAATAAAATGAAAAATTTATGGTCATAGTTTTTTAGGACATTTGCACAGGTATTAGGTGTTGTTGTGTGGATCGAAAAAAGTGCCGTATGTCATTCTAGCTAAAGGCGGGAATCCAGAAAAAACACTTAAAATAAGCAAAACTATATAAAAATTCACTATATAATTCGCTTAAATATTCTCTGGATTCTCGCCTTCGCGGGAATGACATCAAAAATTTGATCCATGCAACAAAGCCTTCAGTCGCTCGCAATGACGTTGCAGGTATCCACGCAACAATGCCGTCTATCCATGATGGATTTTTATTAAAATTTTTGTATGGAATTTAAACCTTAAATATTATATTATATTATAATAGATTATCTACTAATATTAAATTGAGAGGAGTTATGCCGTACAAAAATAATGCTAGCTTACCTGAGTCAGTTAAAAATCATCTTCCGAAACATGCACAAGATATTTATCGTGAAGCTTTTAATCACGCTTTCGAAGAATATAAATCACCGGAAAAAAGACGCAGTAATGATTCAAGAGAAACAGTAGCATATAAAGTAGCTTGGGCAGCAGTCGAAAAAAAATATCATAAAAATGAAAAAGGACAGTGGGTGGAGAAGTAAAACAACTTGTAAATATTAATTTACTTCGTTTTTTGTAATTAATTAATAAAAATTAAATAATGCTTGACTTTTAGCTAAAATGTTGGTATATTTTGCCTAAATTAATTTAGGGTATATTTATGAGTGGAAACTTAATAAGTTTAGAAGATATGGAACTAGTTTCTTTAACGGAGATTCCTAATAAATCTATAAGTTCTAATAAACTTGCTCATTCAGCAATAAATCTTGCATATAATAGTGCTGATCCAGATAAATATTTAGCAAAGGCTTTAGAAATAGACGGTAAAGAGTTGGTCGGTAGCGGCTTTGAAATATTTGCCACATCAAGTGAGTTGAATACTTCGCAGTATGGTTATAAAGCCGTCGCATTTATTAATAAGCAGACTAAAGAAATTCATATTGCCAGTGCAGGAACAAAAGCTGATAAGCATGATTTATGGGACGATATGTTAATTACTTTTCATTATACTCCTAATAAACTAGCTTCAGCTAAAGAATTTATTGATGCAATAATTGCAAAAATCGCCAAAGAGGAAAATAGAGAAGAAGCAGTACAAAATTATACTTTTAGTACTAGCGGGCATTCTCTTGGAGCTATCATACGCATCAAGTTAAGCCATAATTGTTAATAATTTTAGTGTATTTAAGGAAGATAATCTGGTTTTACGATATTTATCTTTCAAAGAAAATTTCCCCCAATCTATAATTAATTTCTTAAGGAACTGCTCTAAATCATTAAGACGTCCAGTAATAGACAGGAATAATTCTCTTGACCTTTTCTGTAGTTCAATAAATGCTTTGGTTAAACTAATTTCTCTATCATTTGCTAATTCTACACAATTCGATAATCCATGAAAAATAAGCACACTACATAATTTACCATATAATTCACACAAAACTCTTGCAGGTTTACTTCTCCCTTTAAGATTCTCAATTTTTGCATGACTTTTATATAATTTAAATAATAATTCAATTTGCCATCTTGCTCGATAAATTATCATTATATGCTCAGCATTAACCATATCCTCTGATATATTAGTGATAAATATTGACCAATCTAGTAATCTCTGGTTTCTTGAAGAAGATTTATATTTATGAGACTTAGCTAATAAATTAGCCTTCCTTCTTCTACCAATAGCCTGTTCATCAGTCAATTTATGACATATAATCCGTAGCTTAACTTTTGCTTGTTTACCTAAAAGTACATCTTTTGATAAAAAGAATTTATTATCTAATAAGTTTAATAAATCAATTTTTTCCTCAGTGATAGGGTCATATATATTAGTATCTGCTTTATAACGACTAATAAAATATGCACCAAGTTCGATAATTTGAATAAATGAAGCTGGGACAAAATAACCTAAATCAGATATTAATAAGTCCTTAGTAGATATGTTTGATAAATGTTCTCTATATCCTTGATCAGCCCTTATACCTTCTGTTATATCGACTTTATCTAACGATTGATTTAAATAATCAAATACTACCTGTAATTTAAGAGAAGATTGCACTGTACTACTACGCCCCTTATAGCAAGCACCGCAACCCTTATACATATCCGCCATATTGGCAGGTAGAATAATATGGCTACTATCCAATAATTTAACGCTATTAAATTGCTGCAAAATGTTGCAATCAAGCGGCATAGTATTTCTAAATAATTTCAAGCATTGTTCATACATTGACTGCATAAATTTTACTGCTACCTCAGTAAACCTAAAGTCTAAGCCTTGGGCAGAAATATCTATAGTTTCTTCACTTAAAAAGTTACGCATTCCATCAAGACTACAATTACTATCGCTCATATTACCAAACACTATAGCTTTTAGAAAAGCTGAACCAGTTATTTTTCGTTGTCTCTTAATAAATCCTGTTGTAATGGATAAATTATTGGCTGTCTCTCCAAAAAACTCTTGGCATAGTTTTGCTAAGTTTACTATTTTCCCCATAGTACAAATTCTCACAATTTAGTTGTTAATCTTGCAAAAATTTATACCATATATTAGCTTCTTTTTAATTCATAATTTACTACCGTAATACCAGTATAACCTACTTGCTTTTCTTAACTTGATGCGTATGCTTGGAGCTATTGTGTCAGATTTAACTGCGGTGGAGTTATATTCACGTAATTTTAAGTTTGATAAATCGACAACTTTTGATAGTCCAGGCTCAAGTGAAGTAGTAAAATATGCTATCCAAGAAAAGCTATTTACGGGTGAAGTTAAGGCTTCAATAGAAGAATTAGCTAAGCATTCCGTAATATATAATGCAAAACCTAATTTTATCAATACTACTAATACTTCTTTTGGAGAAGTAAATTTAGTTCTTCCGCAAGTAAAAAATAATATAGTAGAAGAGCAAAAAGCACCGAAGGCAGCAGGGCTTTGGGGATGGGGCGAATATTTATACAATACAATCGGCTCTGTGGTTCAAACAAGTATCGATTATTTAGGTATTACAAGTATAACGGAGCAAATCAACCAACATAAGCTTCATAATTTTGCTGATTTAGATAAGCTTGTTTATGTAGTAGAGGGGTGGAATAAGACTCAACCGATATTAAGAGATGATAAGAACAATGCTCAGTTTAAAGCTGTAAAATCTACAGGGAAAGACGTTGTATTATTTGATGAGCATGAATATGGCAGTTTAGTATTGATAGATCAATATCCCTTAGCATATTCGGATTTACAAAATTATACTATGGAAGAAGTGTTGCCGATAGGAGATATGAACAATAATTTAATTTTAGTGTGTTAAGTTATTTATAATATAAAAATAAATTTCAGATGTTAGATTTTTTTTCTTATGGTCTTGCACGTGTGGTAAGAAGTGCAACCGGAGCTACTTCCGATATTGCAGTTTATATTGCAGATAATATTACTAAGTATATTAATGATTTAGTAGGTGAGCAACCACAAGATAGTAATAATTTTACTATTAGGGAAGAAAAGGACTGGCTCGTCGTCGACGTCGAGCCTATAGGAGATACAACTTCACCGCAAAATAATCAATAAATCATATTATCCACCTTAAAATTCATAAATATTTCTAGCCATTTTGAGCGTTGTTGCATGGCTCGAGAAATTAATAAAAATCCGTCATGACGAAGCCACGAAGTGGCTGTGGCATAGGTCAAAAATGGTTTCAATGTCATACCGTGGCTTGACCACGGTATCCAGAAAAAACCTTAATAAAAAGACTGGATGCCGTGATCAAGGAACTAGAATGACACCGAACGCTTTGCAAAAATTCGATCCACCCAACAATGCCTCCTAGCAATGACGAGGTAAAATCGAGCCATGCAACAACGCCGGCATTTTGCGAGTATTTACATATCCACTATTTTATGGTATAGTAATAAATATTAAGCTAACCCGGATATTGCATGAGATATAGGAGACAAAATCCTCGTAAAGCTGTATAATACTGGTATTTCATTAGAATAATACAAAGGATTTTGTCATGACAAATTGTATAGCATATAGTTACCAGTTTTCCAAAGTAAAAAATCGGACAATAGAGATAAATTTCACTGGAGGTGATATTAGTAGCGATGGAGGTGTGTTGTTATTAAGAGAAGCAGATAAAAGGCTTGGTATAACAGAGGAGCTTGCTAAAATATTTCCTGATAGACGAGATGGTAGTAAAATTACCCATAATATGGCAACAATGCTGAGGCAACGAATTTATGGTATTGCATTAGGTTATGAAGATTTAAATGACCACAATTATCTACGAAAATGTCCTGCTATGCAAACAGCTATGGAAACAATTGATGATATGGCAAGTAGTTCTACCTTATGTCGTATAGAAAACAATGCTGATAGACACTTTGCAATTAAAGTGCATGAACTAATGCTTGATAAATTTATTAAGTCTCATAAAATAGTACCAAAGCAGCTAATACTTGATTTTGATGCTACGGATGATGAAATTCATGGGCAACAGGAAGGTAAGTTTTATCATGGTTATTACGGTCATAATTGCTTTTTACCTTTGTATGTTTTTTGTGGAAAGCATCTGTTAGTTAGTTATCTTAGGACGTCAAAGCAGGATCAAGCAAAACATTCTTGGGCAATATTATCATTGTTAGTAAAACGTTTTCGCCAAGCTTGGCCAGAGGTAAAGATTATTTTTCGTGGTGATAGTGGATTTTGTCGTCATCAGATGTTTGATTGGTGTGATATTCATAATATAAAATATATTGTAGGAATGCCCCAAAATAACAGACTAAATGAGTTACTGAAACCTACAATGGAGAAGTCAAAAGCAGCATTTATTATAACCCAAGAAAAGCAACGTCTTTTTAGTGAGTTTCCATATAAGGCTGGTAGTTGGAGTCATGAACGTAGAATAATTGGTAAGGCAGAAATGACAATGCTTGGAGAAAATCCAAGGTATATAGTAACTAATTTATCAGATAAACCTGAAGATTTATACGACAAAGTTTACTGTGGTCGTGGTGATATGGAAAACCGTATAAAAGAGCAACAACTAGAATTATTTGCAGGATCGTACTTCTTGTCATAGATGGTGGGCTAATCAGCTCAGAATGATTTTATCGGGTCTTGCATACACTTTAGTAGAATATATCAGAGGTAATTTATTACAAGGTAGTGCATTAGCAAAAGCACAAATAGGTACAATACGTTTAAAATTATTAAAAATTGGGGTAGTAATTATCCGTAATACTAGGCGTATTAAGTTTTTGTTATCTTCATCATATCCTTACCGACAGGTATGGAATCATGTGATGAAGAAATTAGCATTAGAATAACCTAGATTAGCACTGTTCCCGGTGCTTAGAAAAAATGGGGTAAGGGGCATTACATCTAAAATTTGAAAATAACGGCTTCAAAGCACTTTTTGGCAAAATTTTTACAAAAGTATCATTGCTAATATTATAAATTACTCAATTTCTTACTTTAAATCTCACTTCATGCAATATCCGGGCTAAGGTATTTATGTCGATATTACCGATAGTAACGGCTCCGGATAATAGATTAAAGCAAAAATCTTTGCCGGTAGAGCTAATTACTAAAGAAACTCAAAAATTCATGGATGATATGGTGGAAACTATGTATCATGAAGATGGTTCCGGTCTTGCTGCCGTACAAGTCGGAGCTTTGAAAAGAATTTTGGTAATTGATATAAAAGATCATGATGATGTGCCAAGACCGGCAAATTTTTATCCTCTATTTATAGTAAATCCTGAAATAATAGAAAAATCAGCAGAATTAGTAACCGCTAAAGAAGGTTGTATTTCATTGCCGGAACAGAGATTTGAAATAACAAGACCTGAATCTATAAAAATAAAATTTCTTGATTATCATAATAATCTGCAAGAGCTTGCGGCGAATAACTGGCTAGCAAGAGTTATCCAGCATGAATACGATCATTTAGAAGGTAAATTAATGATCGACTATTTAAGTAGTCTAAAAAGAGATGTTGCTTTAAGAAAACTCCGAAAACTTAAAAATAATATAGTGTGAAAATAATCCTCATGGGGACGCCTGCCTTTGCACTGCCCGCCCTTGAAAAACTTATATACTCTAATAACCACCAACTAATTAGTGTTTTTACGCAAAAGCCGAAAGCTAAGGGCAGGGGGCTTCACGAGGTGAAATCCCCTGTACATCAATTAGCCCTGCAGCATCGAATACCGGTTTATACTCCGTCTACATTAAAATCAAATGAAGTAATTAACCTTATCAATTCTATAGAAGCCGATATAATAGTAGTAGTAGCTTACGGTTTTATAGTTCCGACGGCAATTTTAAATGCTAAGAAATACGGTTGTTTAAATATTCACCCGTCTGATTTGCCACGGCATCGTGGGGCTGCACCTTTGCAGCGTACTATTATCTGCGGAGATAAAGCAAGTGCCGTATGTATTATACGAATGGATGAGGGGCTTGATACCGGCGATATAATAGTAAAACAAAATTTTGATATACCGGCGAGAATGACGTTAGAGGAGTTGCATAATAAATGTGCTGCTATAGGAGCCGAACTTTTAATTAAAACATTAGATGAAATAGATCATTTGCCGCATGTTCCTCAAATCGACCAAGGTGTAAGTTATGCACATAAACTCACTAAAGAAGAAGGAAAAATTAATTGGGAAGAAGCCGCTTATCAAATAGATTGTAAAATTCGTGGAATGAATCCATGGCCCGGAGTATATTTTAGTTATAAAGATAAAATTATCAAAATTCTTGAGGCGGATTATCTAAATCAACCTCATGATTTTTTAGCCGGCACCGTCATTAGTAAAAAATTAGAAATAGCTTGCGGCAC
Organism: Rickettsia endosymbiont of Polydrusus tereticollis; assembly: GCF_964026385.1. Taxonomy (NCBI): domain Bacteria; kingdom Pseudomonadati; phylum Pseudomonadota; class Alphaproteobacteria; order Rickettsiales; family Rickettsiaceae; genus Rickettsia; species Rickettsia endosymbiont of Polydrusus tereticollis. The sequence goes on from NZ_OZ032142.1 coordinate 649,552, forward strand.
CGGTATATTGATCATTAAAAAGCTACAGCAAGAAGGAAAGAAAATAGTAATTACCGAAGAGTTTTTAAGGGGAGTAGATATACCTGTCGGTACTTTATTGATTTCAAGAGGTTGAAGTAGCCTTGTTGCATGGATCAAATTTGTGATGTCATTCCTGCGAAAGCGGGAATCCAGGCTTTTTTTTGTCATGCTGAACTTGTTTCAGCATCTCATTAATAGCTCCTGAAATAAATTCAGGATGACTATAATTCTCTGGATTCCCGCCTTCGCGGGAATGACATACAGCACTTTTTTAGGTAATGCTTCCTATAAATATAAATCACTATTCATTTCCCGTAATCTTGACACGGTGCGTTTAAACTCCTCTCGTCTAGCTGCTCCTTGACATATTTTTTCCGGCTGATCTTCGAGAGTCATAAATAATAATATTTTATAAAAATAAGCATTATCGATAAAGTTAATGAATCTAACGGCTATATCGGTGTTATCCGGTCGGATGATTTGGATATTTTCAACTATGATAATATTGAATTTTTGGCAAATATTGACATAATCTATGTAGCTAAGATTGCGAGTAAAAAGCTCCTCAAAATCTGTTATCAACACTTTTTTATAGCCTTGCTTAAATGATATTTCTCTCCCCAAAACTTCCAGAGTTTGAGGTGTTAAACGGTCTTCGGTAATATCTTTAATAATCTGTGTTAATTTACTTTGATTCTCAAGAGTCAGAGGGTAAATTATTCTATCATTAGCTATTTCTAGAGCCTTATCAAACCTATAATCATGATTGTTATCTAATTGCATAATGTAAAATTCGGCATTTATTTTATCAATAAAAGGTAAAAATGATTCTCTTTGCAAGCCGTCTTTATAAAGATTAGCAGGCTTTGTATTGCTTGTAACAAAGATAAATATGCTTTGTTTTATTAACTCCGTAAGCAAATTACCTATGATCATCGCATCGGTGATGTCTTTAATTTCAAACTCATCAATACAAAGTATCTTAGTTTTTTTTGCATAATTCTTGGCTATTTTAGGAATGATATTATTTTTTGACTCATTCTTACCTTGTAATTGATGCATAGCTTGATGCACTTGCTGCATAAAATTCTGATAATGAATTATAATTTTTGAGGTAGTTAATAATTCAAAAAAAGAATTCATCAACATAGTCTTACCCGTGCCGACAGAACCGTATAAGTAAATACCGCTTTTTAAGTTATTTTTACTAAATATTTGAAGTAATTTTCGAGGCTTATTAAGCTTTAATGCAACCTCAGCTAACTCTTTTGATAAAGCAATTTGTTTTAAGTCTAGTTTTATATCGAAACTCACAAAAGCATTTACTAAATAATTATTTTAAGTATTATAACTTCTAATAATTTCTTTAGCAAATTCATTTTAGGGAACATTGTGAAATTTAAAAGTAAAATAATATTATTGTTAGTATTATTTTTTCTATCTAACTGTATGAATTTTAAAGTACCGGAAAAAACTTTAAATGCAGTTCTAAATAATGAAAAAGCTATAATTATCTTTAACTCCGAAATTGCTACCTATCCTTATTATTCTTTTGCTTTTGCTCATACCGGCTGGTCTAGGTCAAATAATTTAAAAAAAATTGAGACTTTTGAATTGTCAAAAAATAACTCCCAATACGTAGACTATCGTTTATGGGTTTTAGAACCAGGAGAATATACCTTACAAAAAGTAGCTTTTTACGGTATAAGTGCTGATGAGCAATTTGGTATTGTTTCCACTTTATATACACCTAATTTGCTGAAATTCTCTGTTAAGGCAGGAGAAGTAATTTATTTAGGTAATATTATTTTTTATCGTTATGAAAATGAAATAATATATCAAATAATAGATGATTATGATGAAGCTTATGCAGTGGTTAAAAGCACCTACCCAGTCTTACAGTATAGATTAACAAAAAAATTAATAAGAAATGAATATCCTGAAAAAATTCGTAGTGTAAGTGAAGAATTTAAAGACTTCATAAGTAAATTACCTAAATAAATTATTACTAACTATGATAATAAATTGTAAACAAATTATATTAATTCTAGCTTTGTTTATTCTTACTTCTTGCAAAAACTATGTTATTTCAAAAAAAGACATCGATTTAGTCAAGAATAATGAAAAAGCTTTAGTAGTATCAGTTTCTAGAATTAGTACTTATTCTAATAAAGACTATTTACCAGCTTACATTGTGTGGAAAAATACTGGTCAAAAAAATATACATCGTACACTATGGGTTACAGATCCTAAAAATTATTTGGAAGGTTATAGTCTATGCTCGTATATACTAGAGCCTGGCGAATATAATATTAAAGAAATTATCTCAATGAAAAACGATTTCTTCAGTGATACAACTATTTCAACTTATTATGTAGCTGGACTTGCAAAATTTTCTATTAAAGGCGGAGAAGTAATATATTAAGGTAATATTACTTTTTACCTTAATAGAGATAAAATAGTATATAAAGTAACTGATGAGTATGATTATATTTACAAAGAAGCAAAAAAACTATTTCCAACATTACAGCCTAGGTTAACAAAAAGATTACTAACTAAATAATTTAGACTTCTTCGTAAAATTTTTCTAAAGATTGAATAGATATAAAAGATTATGCTTTTTAAGTTTTTTTTGTTTAAGATATCAAGTAAAGACTTTTTTTTATTAAGTTCCGTAGCTATTTTTTTTAGCTCATCTAATAAAGTGCTTTGTTTTTCGTCTAATACTAACGAAGGATACGAGTTTAAAGTCATCCAAAATATTTTTTCTCTAATTTATGATATGTTTTTTCCAAAATCGGTAAGTATAATTTAATATTTTCAAAAACTCGTTTTGCGTCTTCATATTTATAAACATGTAAAGTATTATTGCGGTCATCAAGCATTCTTAACCATATTTTTTCATCATCAATCATGTTAAATTGAAATGCTTTACTTATTACATCTCTTGGGGTGGTACTGTCAATTTCTTCATAGGCTAGTACTTTTTTTAATACTTTCCAGAATAGTTCAATAACAAATTCAAATCGTTGAGTAGACGCATCTAAAATAATAGAATCTGTATCTATTGCTGATCGTTCTATAACTTCATGTAAACGGCTTATTGCTTGTCCTAGTGTTTTAAAATAATCTTGCCAAAATATTTTTTCCATTAGAACTTCTCCTTTTTTATAAAGAATTTTTTTAAAATTATTGATATTTTGTTTAAATTTATCATCATCATTTAATGTATCGAATCGTACACAATCTATTTTTAAAAGTGTATCTGCATCATATATTATTTCTAAAACTTGATGCCAATCGTTTTCATTTGCACTAGGGCAAAGGATAGGCGATATCAATATCCGCACGTTCATTATTATCTCCTCGAGCACGTGAGCCAAAAAGCCAAATTTCCTTTATAAAAGGTAATTTAGTTAAATTTGTCAAAAAAGAATATTGCATTATATTGTTCATATAGTAGCTCTATATAAAAGTGTTGCATCGCCATAGCTGAAAAAACGCATCTTTTCTTTTATAGCATATTTATATAATTTATGCATCTCTTCAAAACCGGCAAACGCACATACTAACATAAATAAAGTAGATTTAGGGAAGTGGAAATTAGTAAGTAGCATATCGACCATTTGAAACTTATAGCCGGGTTTAACAAAAATACTTGTTTCAAAATCACCTGCTTTAATTTTTCCTTGCAGTGCTGAGCTTTCCAAGGTACGCATAGCGGTAGTCCCGACGGCAATAATACGCCGCCCTTCTTGTTTCGCTTTATTGATAATTTCAGCCGTTTCAGAAGTAATAGAACAATATTCCGTATGCATTTTATGCTCATCGATATTTTCAGATTTTACCGGCATGAAAGTTCCGGCTCCGACATGCAACGTTACAAAAGCTGTTTCTACGCCTTTTTCCTTGATTTTATCAAGTATCTCATTAGTAAAATGCAAACCGGCAGTCGGTGCTGCTACCGATCCTTTAACTTTACTATAAACAGTTTGATAACGGTCGTTGTCTAGTACGTCGTCATTTCCGTATAAGCAGGAATCTATTTTTAATTTTTCTGGATACCCGCTTTCGCGGGTATGACATAAAGGAGTATTAGCCTGAAGCTTATTACGCTTAATATAAAGCGGCAGCGGCATTTCACCATATTTATCCAAAAATTCAAAAATGGTAATATTATCCAGCTCAAACTGTAATTCAATCTCACCCATTGCTAGCTTTTTTACAACAACTACTTTGTGCTTATCAAAAGTAAACTCATCGCCGACATGAAGTTTACGAGCGGGTTTAGCAAAAGCTGCCCAACAATTACCATGTAGTTTTTTATTTAAATTGATAGTTATATTTTTCCCTAAATTTAGCTTAGCTTTAATCACTTTACTATTATTGAAAACTAGTAAATCGCCCGGTAATAAATAATCAATTATATTATAAAATTTGGTTTTAATAGGCTCTAGAGCAGCAACTAGCAAATCCGAATGATCACGCTTTTCACTAGGCATTTGTGCTATCAGCTCAGTAGGCAAATTAAAATCAAAATCGGATAGTTTCATTGTTATTTACACTATCAACCCTTTTACTTGTGAATTCCACAGCCTTTGATAGAGTTCACTGTTTTTTAACAATTCCGTATGTGCTCCATCGTCAACTATACTACCTTTATTAAACACTAAAATCCTGTCCATGTGCAATAAAGTAGATAATCTATGAGCGATAACTATCACAGTTTTATTACTCATTAAATAACGCAGAGAATCTTGAATTAAATTCTCGGTTTCGCTATCTAAACTACTGGTAGCTTCGTCAAGAATTAATATAGGAGCATTTTTTAATATTGCTCTAGCTATTATAATCCTTTGCCTTTGCCCGCCGGATAGGTTATTACCGCGTTCTCCACACATAGTATCGTAACCTTCCGGTAAATTCATTATAAAATCATGGATATGTGCAGCTTTTGCTGCTTCCATAACTTCCTCAATACTAGCATCTTTCTTGCCGTAATTAATATTTTCTATAATGGTTCTATGAAATAAAATCGGCTCTTGCGGGATAACGCTAATCGCTTTTCGTAAAGAGTCTTGAGTTACATCTCTAATATTTTGATTATCGATTAAAATCATTCCCTCCTCTATATCGTGCAACCTAGTAATTAAACTTACAAAAGTTGTTTTACCTGAGCCGGAGAATCCTACCAACCCTACTTTTTGCCTGCTTGGAATTAGTACCGATTTATTTTGGAATAAGTTATTATTGTGATAATAATTAAAAGTAACATTTTTAAATTCTATTTGTCCCTTATCTACATTTAAAGGAGTAGCATTTTCAATATCGGTGATAATATGCGGTGCCATTAATGATAATCCTTGATTAAATGCACCGATTTGTTCAAACACATCGCCGATTTCTTGCGTTAACTCCCAAATATCATCCGATACATTCACACAAAGCGTTAAGACAAGTACACAATCCCCGATGGTAATAGATAATTGCGAGCGGAGCGATGATAAATAATAAATCATTATAAAGATCATTATTGAACAAGACAGACCTAATATATAGCGTAATTTGAACATAAAAAACTGCATAGTCTGCTCGTCGGCAATGGCATTTTCTATTCTGGTTTCTAAATGGTGACGTTCAAATTTATGCGAGGTGAACATCCTAACCGCACTAATATTAGTAATAGCGTCAACGATACTACCGGAGACTAGCGATTGACTTCTTGCATAATTTATTGAATATTTATTAATTTTACTTGAAAAGAACATACTAATGCCGAAGAAAACAGAAATCCATATTATGAAGATAGTGGCGGTTATGTAATGTACCGAATATAAAGCAATAAGAGCAAAAACAATAATTGCTACCTTACGAATAATTTTTTCACCCAATATTGAAATAATCATCTCGAAAGACCTAGCAGTTTCGGTAATACGATTACTAATATGTCCGGCTAAATTATCTTGAAAAAATTTATGGCTATGATACTGAGTATAATCATAAAGTTCATCTAGTATTTTACCTTTTATATAAGGCATAGTTTTAAGATAAAGATAATCATATACACGATATGTAATATTAATTGTCTCCCACCAAAGACCGTAAGTTACTGCCCAGAAGAGCATAGAAGATACAAGATTATTTGTACGTTCATCGCCGAAAGATTCAATTAAGTCAATAATCTTTTGTAATAATATGCTATCAACCGCCGGTATCATACCAAATATTACGCAGCTTACGGCTAGGAGAATAATTTGTATCTTCTTGAATTTTAGAAAATAAAAACCTAAATTCATTGTAGATTTAGAAAGATTGGGAGCTTTCGCCACGATATATGCTCTATAATTTATAATTTGCAAATAGAATAACAAACAAACCTTGCTTCTTTTTGTAAATAATGTTACAAAAAATGGATAAAATAACCTTAAATCATTAGAAATGAAAGAAAAAGAATTACCTTCTAACCTTTTAGAAACTAAAAAAAAATCATTAAAAAATAACGATTCGCCTTTTTTTGATGTAAAATATATTTGTCAAGCAAGTGCGTTAATTACCGAATCGATACGAAGAGGGTTTGACGTAACACAACTGCCTAATGGTGATGTCAATGTAACGGAAGTAAGAATTGTAAACGTTCATTATAGCTGGAATCCTGTAAAAGAAAAATTTATAAAAACCGGTCAGAATGAATATAATCATATCAAAAACAACTAATTAAAGCAAATAGTATAATATGGAATTTGATCAAGTATTATTGTCAAGGATACAATTTGCTTTTACAATAAGCTTTCATATAATTTTTCCGGCATTCACTATCGGGCTTGCTAGTTGGCTAGCCGTCGTGGAAGGATTATGGCTAAAAACAAAAAATAATATTTATCAAGAAATATATAAATTTTGGGTAAAGATTTTTGCCGTTACTTTCGGTATGGGTGTAGTTTCCGGTGTAGTAATGTCTTATCAATTCGGTACTAACTGGTCGGGTTTTTCGGACAAAGTCGGTAACGTACTCGGTCCTTTGTTAGGCTTTGAAGTTCTTACGGCTTTTTTCCTTGAGTCCTCTTTTCTTGGTATTATGCTATTTGGCTTTAACAAAGTTAGCAAAAAAATGCATTTTATAGCTACTTTAATAGTAGCGATCGGCACGGTTATTTCGGCCTTTTGGATTTTGTCCGCTAATAGTTGGATGCACACCCCAACCGGTTTTAGATTAAATGAAGACGGTTTTTTCTATCCTTTAAACTGGTTAGAAATTATTTTTAATCCTTCTTTTCCTTACCGCTTTTTGCACATGCTTACTGCCTCATATCTTACTACTTCTTTTGTTATTGGCGGTGTAGGTTGTTGGTATCTACTAAATAACCGCTATAAAGAACACGCTAAAATTATGCTTTTTATGGCAGTGTTAATGGCATTATTCGTTGCTCCTATTCAGCTTTTTATCGGCGATCGGCATGGTTTAAATACGCTGCAATATCAACCGGCAAAAATAGCTGCTATGGAAGGGATTTGGGATACGGAGAAAGGAGCAGCATTTACTCTGATAGGATTTCCTGATCAAAAAGAAGAAAAAACTAAATATGCAATTCAAATTCCTAAAGGTGCAAGTCTAATATTAACTCATAGTTTAAACGGCGAAATAAAAGGGCTAAAAGAATGGTCAAAAAAAGATCGTCCACCTGTTGCTATTGTATTTTTTAGTTTCCGTATTATGATTGGAATCGGGTTTTTAATGGTATTTACGGGACTTGCGGGATTATATCTTTATCTGAAAAAAAGGTTATATACTACCCGTTGGTTTCAATATTGGTATATAGCAATGGCCCCCTCCGGTTTTATAGCAGTACTTGCCGGTTGGTTTGTTACCGAAATCGGTAGGCAACCTTATATTGTTTATAATATTCTTAGAACATCGGAAGTAGTATCGCCCGTGCTTGGGGAGTATGTATTTATTTCTCTTATTGCCTTTATACTGGTTTATGCCGTGGTGTTCGGTTCCGGATTATATTATATCATGCATTTAATCATTAAAGGACGGTGATAGCTGAGAATAAAGAAACTTACGGTGAACATGGTTTGAATAATCCGTTAATGGAAAAGAAATTATGAAGCTTTTTTCTGGATACCGTGGTCAAGCCAGCCTTGTTGCATGGATCGAGAAAAGTGCTATATGTCATTCCTGCGAAAGCAGGAATCCAGAAAAAACACTTAAAATAGGTAAAATTATATAAAAATTTACTATATAATTCGCTTAAATATTCTCTGGATTCCCGCTTTTGCGGGAATGACATCAAAAATTCGATCCACGCAACAACACAGGTACAAGTCACGGTATGACACCATACTTGTAATAACCATAACCGAAGTTAGAATAAATTTATTCTATAACTTCGGCTTCTTGACAAAGCAGCTAAATAACTATAATTTCTTTCCTTCTATAATTATCACATTTTTTTATATGGTCGCTAAAGTAAAAATTCAAAAACTCTCGAATTTCACAAGCTTATTGCCTAGTTATGCAACGGAACATAGTGCAGGTATGGATTTGTTTGCCGCAAATATCGAGCCTGTCACTGTCAAAGCAGGGGAAATAATATTAATCCCCACCGGTATTGCCATAGCTTTGCCTTTTTCATTTGAAGCTCAAATAAGACCACGCTCAGGACTTGCTGCTAAACACGGTATTACGGTTGCTAATTCTCCGGGTACTATTGATGCTGATTACCGCGGTGAAATAAAAGTTATTTTAATTAATTTAAGTAAGCAAGATTTTATTATTGAACGAGGCATGAGAATTGCTCAAATGGTGATTGCCAAATATGAGCAAATATCGTGGGAAGAAGCCGAATCTCTGGAGGAAACGGCACGGGGTTCAAGTGGCTTCGGTTCTACCGGTCACTTATAGCCTGTTGCCTGGGACGCTAAACGTCATTGCGACCGGCATTGGTCTTGGTTGCATGACTCCCGGAATCGTCATTGCGAGCGACTAAAGGCGTTATTGCCTGGTTCGAATTTTCGATGTCATTCCCGCGAAAGCGGGAATCCAGAGAATATTTAAGCAAATTATATAGTAAATTTTTATATAATTTTGCTTATTTTAAGTGTTTTTCTGGATTCCTGCTTTCGCAGGAATGAAATATAGCACTTTTCTTGAGCCATCCAAACAACACCCGTAGCTCCAGCGTTGCTGTATGACTCAAAAAAACGTCATATCGTTCTACTATCTCAATTGGTATTTGAACTATAATTATTCATTAGATAATTAAATTCTGCGCCGTAAATGAAAATCATATTGATAATATAAAAAAATATCAGTGTAACTATTATGCTGCCCAAAGACCCGTACATTATGTTTAATTGATTATAATATACGATATAAGTAGAAAGTAAGTAGCCGCTTATTACCCATAATATTACCGTTAAAAAAGCACCGGGAAATACATCGACAAAATTTAATTTTATATTAGGTAATATATAATATAGCGAAGAAGCCCCGAGGAATAGTAAAGCTAAAATTAAAGCATATCTTATAAAATTTAAAGTGTTTTTATGTTGGTCAATAACTTCTAATATTACCGGAATTTTTGTAAGTATTATCGGGATAAAAACTAAAAGAAACATTGTAAGGGTGATTAATATACTTATTATAAGAAATTGTATAATGCTAAGTAATCTTCTTCTTATATAAGGCGGGGGAGATTTTATTTCGTATACACGGTTTAATATTGTTCTAAGGCATTCAACAAATGACGAAGCTGTCCAGACGCTACCTACCACCGCAAGAGTCATAAGGCTTTGAGGAGGAGCACTTAATAATTCTTTTATTCTTTTTTGAATTGATTCGGTGGCTTGTTCAGGCATGCTTTCTAGAAAAATTTGTATAAAATTTTGTCCAAGTTCCGAAGCTCCCAAAAAACTTGTAAGAGCTAATAAAAATACTAGAAAAGGAAAAATAGATAAGAGTATCATAAACGACATATAACCGGAATGTTCAACCCCGTCATGTTCTATAGTTCTGAAAAGTGCATGATAAAGGCAGCTAAAAATTTTACTCATTAAAGGTTTTTTATTTTAGTATATAACTTGGAAAGCATACAAAGTTTTATAGTAAAGTGCAAAGTGATATTAAAAATATCTATGTTTAAATTATTATATAGGTATAAAAAACACATCCTTATTTTTTTAAAATTATTTTTAATAAGTTTTTAAAATTCTTCTTGCTTAAACCTTATAAATCTATATAATACCGAAAATTAAAACTTTTTATAAATTGAAATTATTTATACTTTTGGTAGAAAATAATTTTTGATAAGTAGCTGATTTGTTAAAAATATAAAGCAGTTAAAATTTTTATTAACTTAATATCTATCTGCGATATTTATGTGATATTTTTACTATAAATCTTTATAAAAATATTTTTAAATATTATCGTCGAAAATTAAGTTATTTTTAAACGAATACTAATATACTGCTAAAGTACAAATTTAATAAGAAATATTTTAAATTTATTACAATTTTCTTTTATTTTTAGGTTTTATCTCAAATATATTAGAACATACTTAAGAAATATTTAATAAATAATTACAAAAAGCTTAAAAATTGTTATTTTATAGTTGTATATAATATTAAAATATGGTACAATTTCCACCCATAATTGTATAACATTCATAAATACTAGATTTTTAATAATTAGTATTTTTGCAAAACACAATAATTGACAATTTTGTTAGAAGGACAATTGCTACAACAGCAGACTTCTTGCATAACGTAACTAATAAGGCGGAATTTGAAGGAAACACTTTACCTACACCGTAGCGTACAAAGAAGTACGTGAGGATGCGAGTACTGGATTGACGTACAAATTACCCTTAGAAGCAAGTTATGTGAGAAGTCTAGTAAACAATAATTAATCAGGGAGATAATAATGGTAAGAAAAAATGACTTCATACAAAAAATTGATGATTTTATCGGAAAAAAGATTTATTCCTTGCGCCTTGCAAAAGGTTTGTCTCGCCAACAACTTGCAGAAGTGATAGATGTTACACATCAACAACTACAAAAATACGAAAAAGCAATTAACAGAATTTCGGTCGGTAGATTAGTATTTATTGCAAAAGCTTTAGATAGAAATATTGATTATTTTTTTGACGGATTAGACGAAGCCGATAACCCGCAGCCTATTCATACTCAACATCAACGTATGTGTATTGAAGTTTCAAGAAATTTCATGAAAATTGATAGTACGGAGCAACAAGCAATTAACAATTTAGTAAAGTGCTTGGCTAACAAAAAGAAAATAAAAGAAAAATTATAAATTCGAAATCTTTTAAAACCGATGTCATTCCAGCAACAGTGCAGCGTTGTTGCGTGGATTGGAATCATTACAAAAAACCCTGTCATTGTGAGGAGGGACGTAGTGCCGACGTGGCAATCTAGGAAAAAAAACAGCAAAAAATGCTATGAAAATTATTATTTTCTAGATTGCCACGCCGCTTGCAGCGGCTCGCAATGACGTTGCAGGTATCCACGCAACAACGCCAAGCGGCACCTCGCTATGACATTTGGGTATCCATGCAACAACGCCTAGCCGATATGACACCGAAGCGTTTTAGGAAAACACTCAAAATATAGCAATTATTTCTGTAATTTTAAGTAGGTGTCGGCAAGATTGACATAATTTTTTATGTTATCTTCCATATATTCTAAATCTTGATCAGTTAAATATCTAACGAATTTTGCCGGCGATCCCATCCATAATTCTTTCGATTTAATTATTTTATTTGGAGGAATAAGACTCCCGGCGGCAATAAAAGCATATTCTTCAATTATAGAATAATCCATTATAGTAGATCGCATACCGATAAAGGCATTATTATGAATTTTGCAGGCATGTATAAGAGCAAGGTGACCGACTGTTACGTTATTTCCTATCTCTACGGGACCGTTAAACCGAGAGGTATGAATTACCGTCCCGTCCTGTATGTTAGTGTTACTGCCGATTTTGATCGAATTAACATCACCTCTAAGGACGGTATTAAACCAAATACCGGATTTACTACCGACTTTTACCGCTCCTATTAAAGTGCTGCTAGGTGCAATATAAGCTTCTTTATCAATTTCGGGAGTAATCCCTTGATAAGGGACAATATTAAAAGACATTTTATTAATTATTATAGTCTATCCAAGAAATATTACCGTCTTTGCGATAATAAACTACATTAATACGATCATTCTTGCTATTTTTAAATAATATAGCCGGCAGATCTTCTAAATCCATTTTCATTACGGCTTCTTTTACCGATAATGTTAATATTTCTAAAGATTTTTCAGCAATAATAACCGGACTATTATCGCTATCGTTATCATTTAGCTCTTCATCTTCCGAATGTTTCTTGCTACTAATAATATATTTTGTTCCTGCAGAAGCGATTTCGGAAATTTTCACCTTGTCGGCATGATGATTTTTAAATTTTGACTTATATTTTCTAAGTTGTTTTTCAAGTTTTACAAGCGACATATCAAATGCAGAATATATATCGTCACAGCTGAAACTACTTTTTACTGTATTATGCTTTCCGGTGCCGTATTTTACTATGATATCGCAAGTAAAATGGGAGTTATCTTTTGAAAAATGTATATTTGTATTTATTATATCGGCAAAATATTTTTTTACTATTTGGGTAGTACGTTCTTTTGAATGTTCCTGTAAGGCACTACCTATAGAAATATGTTGTCCTGAAACTGATATACTCATAAATACCTCTGTGATTTAGTAATAAAAAAATTGATGATATAATTTAATATCTATTTCCTATAATTATACAATAATTATTATTATATAGGTAGCTAGAGCTTAAATACACCTATATAATTAATAGATAATTAAATTAAACTCAAGTCCTTATTATTAAATAAAATTTTGACTTTTAAGTTTATCATAAAAATACTGAAATAAGCCTATGTTAATAAGGAAATTTTTTTGTATTTCTAGTAGATTTTGATTTTAAAGATGCAACCCTTTTATCTCTAAATCTCAATTTACTCTTATGTAATTTAATTAACTCTTTAGTAATTTTAACTACTAAAGAAGGATTAATTCCTGCTTCAGAACAAGTTGAAAGAAACGCTTCGCTTCCTCCAAAAATCCATTCTTTTGCCTCATATTCTATTTTTTTCGCTTCTCGTTTCGGTGAAGTATTAGTTGCATCAATTATTGCTTGCGTAATGATAGCTCTACGCAGTGCAACATCAGGAGAAACATTATATAGTTTTATGCGTTCAAACGGAGTAGTTAATCTAATTACATTTGGCTTAGCCATTCTATACCTCTCATATTAAGGGATTTAAAATAAAATTTATTAAATTATGTTAAGATTTTTTTTGAATTTAGATACAAACCTCCCTTATTAATGAGTCTTGCAAAGTATAATAATTTTTTAGATCACAACTAAGAGTTAGGCTTTAAAATAATTAACCTATTTTAGAGTTTGAAAATTTAAGGAAGTGTCTTTATTGGTTAGACCTAGCGTTGTTGCATGGCTTGAAAATTAATAAAAATTCGTCATGATCACAGCCGCTTCGTGGCTTCGCCATGAAAGTACGGTGTCATGCCGTGGCTTGACCACGGCATCCAGCCTTTTACTAAGATTTTTTCTAGATACCGTGGTCAAGCCACGGTATGACACACGAACGCTTTGCAAAAATTCTATCCACGCAACAATGCCGGCTAAGAATGACCTACCAGTAAATAATTTTGTTTATATTTTCACATTTTGCCCTTGCAGTGACGGAATAATTATTATATATTAACGCCTGTTGCCTTTCATCTTAGAAGGGGGTGTAGCTCAGTTGGTTAGAGCGTCTGCCTGTCACGCAGAAGGTCGCGGGTTCGAGCCCCGTCACTCCCGCCAGTTCCTGCTGGGGTTTTCAGGGCTTTCCTAAATTTCCTAAAAACTCCGTATGCTCCTTTTATTCGCCTTTTGACTTAATTTTCGAGTGGTGTAATAGCTCGCCAAGCCTCTTCCTGACTGGATTTCAGAGGGGTGTAATATGTACAAAATAGTTACACCTTTTGACGCAATTTCTGTTAAAAATTCCAATTCTAGCGATACCATCTTTTATAATATAGTCGGTAATTTCATCCCTCCTGAGTGGCGTACGCTGACCTCTAGCGACGGTAAAATTTTAAGTAAAACCGCACGGCAAGTTTTATCATTGATAGTTTCGCAGTTACAAAATGATCAGATTTCCGACGGGGTAAATGATGAATTACAAGAAAGTTATTATTATTTTGAGCAGCTACTCGGGGTATGTCAGAAACGTATCAGGCAGTGTTTGCTTGAATTACGTGACGGCGGTTTTATTAAGCTTACTTTAAATACAACTGGTAAAAAAATTTGAACCTTATAAGAAAAATATTTCCACTGAACCGGAAAAAAATTTCGGGTTAACCGACAAGAATTTTCAACAAGACAATATAATAGATATATCTATATCTAAGTATAAATATAAATATAAAGATAAATCTAATTTTGTTAATAAAAATTTAGAAATAAGTAATAAAAACGACCAGGTAAAAACTCCTACACCCCCGCCAGCAGCAAATTCTCACTCCACCGATTCCGGTTCTAGTGCTTCCGCTTCCCCTCCTGCTTCCTCTAATCCCATTTCTACGCTTATCGATAAGGCAAAAAAATGGTGCGGCGGTAGGAAATTATCCGAATTCCATCCGTTAACCGAAGAAGAGGCAGGCATATTGCGGCTTCGATCAAATCGAGAATTTAACTTAAGCTATATGAATAAATTACTGATGAAACTTGCCGAGCAATACCCAGATAATAAATTTTATAACAAAAAAGCAGTTTTAAATTACATGGCTAAAGCTTTGACTTATGAGCTACGACAAGCACCGGTCGTGAATAACGAGGGCTTTAGGTTTAAAACGGATGAGGCTACTAAAGCACGAGATGAATATTTAGCTGAAAAAGAATATGGCTTAGGTACGAGTCAAAAGGCACAATTAGAGCGAAAAATAGCGGCAGTTTTCGAACCGGATATTGCTTACGCTTTGCTACGCTCTTGTAATTTTTCTGAAATTGCCTCGGAGGCTTATCAACTAAAATTAACAAAAAATATTACTTTGCCCGATTATATCAAAACCCGATTGCTTCAAGAAATACAAGCGGTATATGGGCAAGAAATACAGCGTTTAGAAATCTTACCTTTTACCGGTAACGCCCCTAAACAACCCCTTAAAACAGCCGATAGCGGTTACCTTGGGCTTGCAGGGTTAAACCCTAACTCGGTATGGTATAAAGTAAGGCAATATTTAATAAAACAATACGGCGAGGCTATTGACAAATCTTGGTTTAGTAAATTGGAGGCGGTTGAAGAAAATAACGACTCAAGACGAATAACGCTTAAACCCGAAACCCCTTTCATAGGGTCGTGGATCAGCGGTAAATACTATACCGCATTAAGGCTAGCTTGTGAAAGTTGTAATTTTACTTTTGAATTAGTAAAAGTCTAATTCTCTTTAGTTTTATCGTTAAGGGTTTTTGATACTTTTAAATATATTTTTAGGATTTTCTCGGCTAGGTTTTTGTCCATAAGATTTTTAAACTTCTTAGAAATTTCACCTTTAGAGGTAAAAAAGTTGCCCCGGTTATTAATTATAATATTTGCTAATAATTCATACGTTCCTAGCCAAACGGTTAACTCCTTGCCGTAAAAGGTTGCAGTTAACATACTCTTACCTCGATATTTAAAGGGTATTAAGCCGCATTCAAAAGCTATTATTTCGTTGAAAATTAAAGGTTCAAAACATATATGATAATCTAAATTATTATTACAAAACATTAAATCAAGCCTATTAAGCCTATCCTCCAGCGAGTTATTCTTATTGGTTATTTCCTGCTTGTCTTTGTAATACGCAGTAATTAATTCGTCGTTATATTCTAACGCCTCAGCCTCGCCATCAGTCGTAAAATCTATTTTACGTATAATATAAAATTTTTTGTTAATGTTAATTATTACTTGTTAAGTTTATTAAAGTTTTAAATTTCACAATTTATTAATAGTTAAGTTGTTATTGTGATCTATTTACTTCATAACGGTAAAAAAATATTTATTTATAAATTTATTTATTACTATTGTTTGTGTAATTATTTTACTTATATATAATTACTTGTTTTTTTGGTTTATCCTATCGATGTCATAGGATAAACCAAAAAAGCGAGGTCAATATAAACCACTAAATAATAAGACAATTATATTTATTAGCTCGGCTATACTTTAACTACTTAAATTAATTGTATTAGCAAAGAAGCAATTATAATAATTAGTATAATAATATAGTTTTACGTTAAAGGAGCATATTCGGAACATACGGAACTAAAAGACTATTGCAATCCTTATAGTTATCAGGGTTCTCACTGCTTAGCCCTCTGATGGAAAAGCAGAGAGTTAAGGCTAATTTAACGAATTAAGCTAAATATTATGGTTTTCTAGCCATTTTTTGCCGTTTTTTCTTATTTTTTTGCCAGAACTTAAGACTAAAGTTTCAATAGGGGGGTGTTTGGCTTTAGGAATGGGCTTGGGGGGTGTTTGAAAAAATTTTTTGCGGAGGGAATTAACCGGTCAATAACAAAAATTTTCAGTTTTTTTCAGTTTTGTGAATTCGTCTATGTTTTTTGCTTCTAAAAGTTGCTTAGGTACGCCGCTATCATAACTCATTCACCATCTTCTATATATTCCTCATCATTTTCTGCGGCAGTATTTTTTAATTCATCTATATTTTCTATTTTATCTGTAGAAAGTTTTAGCATTTCTCAATCATTATTACAATTTATAGGTGAATCATAACATAAAAATAGCTTAATAAATAGAATAATTTACGATGATAACCATAAGTTAACCTTTTATTGCTTTTCCATTTGTAATCCATAGTAAAAACCTCTATAATATGAGGAATGAGAGGGGTTTATGACTGAGAAGAAAGCAGCAAATAATTATGCGTTATTTAATAAATATTTAGGAAAAATATCAAAAGCACAGATGCAGGCTGGGCAATTACAGCAATCGCAACTATTGCCACAATAAAAAATATATTGATTTAATTTAAAATTATTATTTACGAGATATAAGCCAAGTGGCGGGACAAAAAATAAACGGAATAGTAGTTTGTGACCATCGTGCACCTAATGATGATAAACGTCTACAAGAATTACATGCATCACTTTTAACGGATGGCAAAGAGATAAATTTTGGTCATGATAACTTAATAGAAGGTATGAGGTGGTACCCTTTGTCTAGACAAATTTTTTAAATTTTAGAGGTGTAATTCTCCTGTATTAATGTATTGGTTTTTCAAAGTAAAGTTTGCATTTTCTATGTCATATAGCCTCTTGATAATTTTCTAGTTTTTCTGCAAAATGTATCATTTCAGGTGTCTTATATTCAAGCGATTGATGAGGTCTTTGCTTATTATAAAATTCTATATAATCTCTGATAGCTATCTTTGCTTCACGTACCGTTTCAAGATCAAAACGATAAATCTTCTCTTGTTTCAAAGATCGCCAAAAACGTTCAATAAATACATTATCTAAGGCTCTGCCTTTGCCGTCCATACTAATAGCTATGCCTTGTTGCTCAAGTATTTGAGTAAAATCTTTTGATGTAAATTGTACTCCTTGATCCGTATTAAAAATGTCAGGCTTGCCATGTATAGATATTGCTTCATTTAGAGCTTCAATACAAAAATCATTTTCTAAACTAATCGACACCCGCCAACTCAAAATATAACGACTATACCAATCCATTATAGCAACCAAATATACAAAACCTTGCTTTAATCTTATGTAAGTAATATCTGCACAGTAAACTTGATTGGAGCAAACCACCTCTATATTATTTAATAGATATGGGTATACTTTATGAGCCTGATTCCTACGGCTTAAATTAATCTTTGGGTATACTGCTTCAATACCAAGTATTTTATAATATTTTCTTATCATCTTACGACTAACATTTAACCCTTCGGATTTTAGGACATGAGACATTCTTCTAGTACCATAATAGGGATGCTCTGTAAAAATCTCATCAATTCTGTTCAGTACTCTATACTCCTTATCATCTAAGGTATTCCTAGCTCGGTAGTAGTAACTTGAGCGGTTTAAATCTAAAAGTTTGCATTGTCTTGCTATGGTTAAATTTGAAGCATAACTTATCATTTTTTTCCTAACCTCTAAATCCAAAGATACTAGATTTTTTTTTAAGCCAGTCTCTTTCAACTGTTAACTGGCCTATTTGCTCAAATAATGATTTAATTAAATCTTCTTGGCCGGTATCTTGTTGTTTAGATTTCGATTTAAATCCAGAAACCATAAAATCTAAAGCTTCTTTCTTCCATTTATAAATCTGATTAGCGTGAACACCATATTTGCTGGTAATTTGAGCTATAGTCATTTCTCCAGATATTGCTTCAATTGCTATTTTTGCTTTTTCTTCTGCACTATATTTTTTAACTTGTTTTTTCATTTTTTTTCATTTTTTGCTCCTTTTCCTAGGAGATATTATACCTACTTTTCTCTATTTTCTTGTCTAGTTTTTGGGTACCATTATAGTTTATCAGACTGCCTTGTAGTCTTTTTAAACTTTCTGTACATTTTTGCTTGAATGCTATTTACTTGCATTAGCCTTGCTACTCGAGGGCGTGAGCAAACAAAGCCTTGTTCTTTTAACTCTGTATGAATCCTTGGACTTCCATAAGTTTTATAACTTTCTGTAAAAATAGTTTTAATCTTACTTATCAATTCCTCATTATATTCAGCTCTTTTACTTGGCATGTGATTAATAAAATCATAATAACCACTTCTACTAACCCCTAAAATCTTAGCCATCTGATCTACACAAAAACAAGAACTATGATTCTTCATAAATTCGTACCTTTGTTTGCGGGAGCTGAAAAGATGACCACTGCTTTTTTTAGGATATCTCGCTCTTGTTTTACAAGATGTAATTCCCTCTTTAAATCTCGTACCTCTTGATTCATTACATTGCCACTACCAACAAAGCTAGCCTCTCCTTTGCCTTTGTAATTCTTAAGCCAATATCCCAAACCAGAGCGTGAAACCCCTAACCCGGATATTGCATGAAGTGAGATTTAAAGTAAGAAATTGAGTAATTTATAATATTAGCAATGATACTTTTGTAAAAATTTTGCCAAAAAGTGCTTTGAAGCCGTTATTTTCAAATTTTAGATGTAATGCCCCTTACCCCATTTTTTCTAAGCACCGGGAACAGTGCTAATCTAGGTTATTCTAATGCTAATTTCTTCATCACATGATTCCATACCTGTCGGTAAGGATATGATGAAGATAACAAAAACTTAATACGCCTAGTATTACGGATAATTACTACCCCAATTTTTAATAATTTTAAACGTATTGTACCTATTTGTGCTTTTGCTAATGCACTACCTTGTAATAAATTACCTCTGATATATTCTACTAAAGTGTATGCAAGACCCGATAAAATCATTCTGAGCTGATTAGCCCACCATCTATGACAAGAAGTACGATCTGCAAATAATTCTAGTTGTTGCTCTTTTATACGGTTTTCCATATCACCACGACCACAGTAAACTTTGTCGTATAAATCTTCAGGTTTATCTGATAAATTAGTTACTATATACCTTGGATTTTCTCCAAGCATTGTCATTTCTGCCTTACCAATTATTCTACGTTCATGACTCCAACTACCAGCCTTATATGGAAACTCACTAAAAAGACGTTGCTTTTCTTGGGTTATAATAAATGCTGCTTTTGACTTCTCCATTGTAGGTTTCAGTAACTCATTTAGTCTGTTATTTTGGGGCATTCCTACAATATATTTTATATTATGAATATCACACCAATCAAACATCTGATGACGACAAAATCCACTATCACCACGAAAAATAATCTTTACCTCTGGCCAAGCTTGGCGAAAACGTTTTACTAACAATGATAATATTGCCCAAGAATGTTTTGCTTGATCCTGCTTTGACGTCCTAAGATAACTAACTAACAGATGCTTTCCACAAAAAACATACAAAGGTAAAAAGCAATTATGACCGTAATAACCATGATAAAACTTACCTTCCTGTTGCCCATGAATTTCATCATCCGTAGCATCAAAATCAAGTATTAGCTGCTTTGGTACTATTTTATGAGACTTAATAAATTTATCAAGCATTAGTTCATGCACTTTAATTGCAAAGTGTCTATCAGCATTGTTTTCTATACGACATAAGGTAGAACTACTTGCCATATCATCAATTGTTTCCATAGCTGTTTGCATAGCAGGACATTTTCGTAGATAATTGTGGTCATTTAAATCTTCATAACCTAATGCAATACCATAAATTCGTTGCCTCAGCATTGTTGCCATATTATGGGTAATTTTACTACCATCTCGTCTATCAGGAAATATTTTAGCAAGCTCCTCTGTTATACCAAGCCTTTTATCTGCTTCTCTTAATAACAACACACCTCCATCGCTACTAATATCACCTCCAGTGAAATTTATCTCTATTGTCCGATTTTTTACTTTGGAAAACTGGTAACTATATGCTATACAATTTGTCATGACAAAATCCTTTGTATTATTCTAATGAAATACCAGTATTATACAGCTTTACGAGGATTTTGTCTCCTATATCTCATGCAATATCCGGGCTAGGAAACTTTAAACGTATTGAATCATTAAATATGCAAGATAATACTACTTTAACGGTTTGGCTTAAAGAAGTTGATTTTCCGGTCAAACTACTCAAAAAAGTTTTCACAAACGAGAACGGCAAACAAGGTATATTATACTTGATTACCAATGATTTAAGCCTAGAAGTTCCATATTTCTACGAACTCTATCAAAAACGGTGGCGTATCGAAGAATATCACAAATCAATAAAGCAAAATGCTAGTTTGGCAAAGTCTCCGACTAAAGTTATTCGTTCACAATGTAACCATATTTTTTCTGTACTAATAGCTTACTGTAAATTGGAAAAACTTAAAATAAAAACTCACCTTAACCATTTTGCTATAAAATATAAGCTACTTGTAAAAGCTAATCAAATCGCATTTCAGCAATTAAAAAATATGGCGGCAAATATGCCTATTTGATAAATACTGCGTAACATCAGTAACTAACGACTTTAGAAATCCCCCGGAAGAACTAACCGCCACTATCTACCAGCTTTCTTCTCAAATAGGTAGAGGCTACGGAACTACTATATCATTTTAAAATAAACGACTATGTGCTAGCTTATAAACAGTATTTTGATCACGACGCCCTATAGCTATAACTTGTACTACTAACCTTGAATCTATAACTCTATAAACTAAACGATAACCTACAGTGCGAAGTTTAATTTTATAACAATCTGGCATTGTACTAAGTTTATCTTTAGGAACACAGGGATTTATAAGACGTTCTTGTAATTTTGCTTTAAACTGTTTTTGAATATCTGGTGCTAACTTTCTCCATTCCTTTTTAGCAGTTTCTAAAAAGGTCAATTCATAGGTCATTAATATTTACCGGTATTTCTTTATCGTTTTTACGTTCATCTATAATTCTACCTAACTCAATATCATCAATCATTTCAGTCATTGCTTCATATAAATCAGCAGGAACACAATAAAAAACCGGTTGATTGCGGTTTAATATAGCAAGTGGTTTCCCTCCGGCACTTTGTATAGTACCCATAGGGTTTGACTTAAGCTCAGAAACACTTGCTACTACATCTGCACAAATTACGTGACTCATACTAATATCTCTAAATTACTTTAATTAGTACTAATAATAAAGCTTTTAATAAAACTATTCAAGAATAAAATATGACATATACAAATCGGTTAAAACTGCCGCTTATCCATAGCGGGCAGGCACAGAAGGAAATTACCCATAATGAAGCATTAAATATGCTTGATGTACTAGTAAATTCGGTAATTCACGAGGTTTATATAACTTCGCCGCCTGACTCCCCAAGATCGGGGCAGTTATATATAATCGGTCAAAATGCTACCGAAGAATTTGCAAATCATCCAAATAAAATAGCTCAAAGGCTCGATAATAGTTGGCGGTTTATTACACCGCATAAATGGTTAGCCCGGATATTGCATGAAGTGAGATTTAAAGTAAGAAATTGAGTAATTTATAATATTAGCAATGATACTTTTGTAAAAATTTTGCCAAAAAGTGCTTTGAAGCCGTTATTTTCAAATTTTAGATGTAATGCCCCTTACCCCATTTTTTCTAAGCACCGGGAACAGTGCTAATCTAGGTTATTCTAATGCTAATTTCTTCATCACATGATTCCATACCTGTCGGTAAGGATATGATGAAGATAACAAAAACTTAATACGCCTAGTATTACGGATAATTACTACCCCAATTTTTAATAATTTTAAACGTATTGTACCTATTTGTGCTTTTGCTAATGCACTACCTTGTAATAAATTACCTCTGATATATTCTACTAAAGTGTATGCAAGACCCGATAAAATCATTCTGAGCTGATTAGCCCACCATCTATGACAAGAAGTACGATCTGCAAATAATTCTAGTTGTTGCTCTTTTATACGGTTTTCCATATCACCACGACCACAGTAAACTTTGTCGTATAAATCTTCAGGTTTATCTGATAAATTAGTTACTATATACCTTGGATTTTCTCCAAGCATTGTCATTTCTGCCTTACCAATTATTCTACGTTCATGACTCCAACTACCAGCCTTATATGGAAACTCACTAAAAAGACGTTGCTTTTCTTGGGTTATAATAAATGCTGCTTTTGACTTCTCCATTGTAGGTTTCAGTAACTCATTTAGTCTGTTATTTTGGGGCATTCCTACAATATATTTTATATTATGAATATCACACCAATCAAACATCTGATGACGACAAAATCCACTATCACCACGAAAAATAATCTTTACCTCTGGCCAAGCTTGGCGAAAACGTTTTACTAACAATGATAATATTGCCCAAGAATGTTTTGCTTGATCCTGCTTTGACGTCCTAAGATAACTAACTAACAGATGCTTTCCACAAAAAACATACAAAGGTAAAAAGCAATTATGACCGTAATAACCATGATAAAACTTACCTTCCTGTTGCCCATGAATTTCATCATCCGTAGCATCAAAATCAAGTATTAGCTGCTTTGGTACTATTTTATGAGACTTAATAAATTTATCAAGCATTAGTTCATGCACTTTAATTGCAAAGTGTCTATCAGCATTGTTTTCTATACGACATAAGGTAGAACTACTTGCCATATCATCAATTGTTTCCATAGCTGTTTGCATAGCAGGACATTTTCGTAGATAATTGTGGTCATTTAAATCTTCATAACCTAATGCAATACCATAAATTCGTTGCCTCAGCATTGTTGCCATATTATGGGTAATTTTACTACCATCTCGTCTATCAGGAAATATTTTAGCAAGCTCCTCTGTTATACCAAGCCTTTTATCTGCTTCTCTTAATAACAACACACCTCCATCGCTACTAATATCACCTCCAGTGAAATTTATCTCTATTGTCCGATTTTTTACTTTGGAAAACTGGTAACTATATGCTATACAATTTGTCATGACAAAATCCTTTGTATTATTCTAATGAAATACCAGTATTATACAGCTTTACGAGGATTTTGTCTCCTATATCTCATGCAATATCCGGGCTAAATCCTTAGCAATATCATTGATGCTTTTACTACCTTTATTTGCTAAATACAGTTTTACTGCATTAATTTTAAATTCTTTATCGTATATTTTTTGACTCATTGCAAATCCTCCTAAGATTTATTTTATCTCATCTTAATTCGATTTGTACGTTTTTTTATAGCATGATCAATAAAATTATTCATGAGAGAGCTAAAGAAGTAATCAATAAATATTTTGCCAAGTTAGGTTTAGAAATCAGAGTAGACCCAATAAGTTTTATGCCACAGCAGCATGTCGGCCCTACTAGAATGCGAAGTATTATCAATGAAATAGCAGAGCAAAATAAAATATGCAGGCTTGCCCATCTTGAAATCATCAAAGGAGCAGATGGGATACTTGATCGTATTATTCGTCATCAATCTATTTTTACTAAATTGGATATAGAAAAAGCAGTAAAAGAGATTCCAGAAGAAGCAGAAAAGCAAAAACTAATAAGGGAAATATTAAATTCAGATAGGCTGGTAAAACTATATAATGAAGATGGCACGGATACTAAATACTATACTACTATAGATATACGGGATGAAGAATTAAGGATAGTTAGAATAGCAGATAAGGTAAATAGCCAGATTCATTTTAATAACGTTATTAAGCTTAAAAGTGCTATCGATAATCTTGCAAGTGTTAATGAAGCACAAAGAGAAAGTCTGCAGCATATTTTAATTAATAATCAAGGGATTAGGATTTTACAAGGTAGAGCCGGCACCGGTAAGTCACAAGTACTTGCGAAGGCTTATAAAATTGCCACCAATCATGGACAAAATATTATAGGGCTTAGCCCTACTCATAAAGCAGCATCAGAACTTAAAAGTAAAGGATATCAGGAATGTCATACGATAAAAGGGTTTTTATTTAAATTATATAATGGCAAAGCTGATCTACCAAGAAATACTACGCTAGTAGTAGATGAAGCAGGAATGGTAGGTAATAGTGATTATTTAGAATTACTAAAAGTAGCAAGGAGTAACAATTGTAATCTGATACTGACTGGAGATGAGAGACAACTAACTTCCGTTGAGCGAGGAGGAATGTTTACAGTATTGGCTAGTAAATTTGGCTCATATGAATTAAGTAATATTAGAAGACAAAGCAAATTTGCTCTAAGCAAGGCATGGGCAAAAGAAATGGCTTCATGCTTTGCAAAATCAGATATTGCTGGTGGCCTGCGGTTACTTGCACAGCATAAATGTTTAAAGATTGATCATACGCTAGAAGAATCAATGGCAAGATTAATTAATGATTGGAGTAACAGCAAATTTGCTCTAAATGAGCGTTTAATAATTACCATACGTAATGCTGAAGTAGATAGTATTAATCAAGGGATCAGGGAGTTACTAAAAGCTAAAGGCTTGCTTACCGGTCAAGAATATAGACGCTATCTACCATCTCAGCAGTATGAAGATTATATGGCAGGAGATCGTATTTTGTTTAAAAGTACTAATAAAGATTTACAAATAGAAAATGGTGAATTTGTAACGATAACTTCAGTAAGCAACGATAAGTTTGTTGCTAAAATAGATAGCGGGAAAGAAATAGAATTTAATCCTCAAGATGTAAGCTTTAAACATGGTTATGCTTCTACAGTGTATAAAGCACAAGGAGCCTCAATTAAAGATGTCTATGTATTACATAATCTAGCAGGAAATAGCAGAAATTCCTATGTAGCCATGACTAGCCCGGATATTGCATGAGATATAGGAGACAAAATCCTCGTAAAGCTGTATAATACTGGTATTTCATTAGAATAATACAAAGGATTTTGTCATGACAAATTGTATAGCATATAGTTACCAGTTTTCCAAAGTAAAAAATCGGACAATAGAGATAAATTTCACTGGAGGTGATATTAGTAGCGATGGAGGTGTGTTGTTATTAAGAGAAGCAGATAAAAGGCTTGGTATAACAGAGGAGCTTGCTAAAATATTTCCTGATAGACGAGATGGTAGTAAAATTACCCATAATATGGCAACAATGCTGAGGCAACGAATTTATGGTATTGCATTAGGTTATGAAGATTTAAATGACCACAATTATCTACGAAAATGTCCTGCTATGCAAACAGCTATGGAAACAATTGATGATATGGCAAGTAGTTCTACCTTATGTCGTATAGAAAACAATGCTGATAGACACTTTGCAATTAAAGTGCATGAACTAATGCTTGATAAATTTATTAAGTCTCATAAAATAGTACCAAAGCAGCTAATACTTGATTTTGATGCTACGGATGATGAAATTCATGGGCAACAGGAAGGTAAGTTTTATCATGGTTATTACGGTCATAATTGCTTTTTACCTTTGTATGTTTTTTGTGGAAAGCATCTGTTAGTTAGTTATCTTAGGACGTCAAAGCAGGATCAAGCAAAACATTCTTGGGCAATATTATCATTGTTAGTAAAACGTTTTCGCCAAGCTTGGCCAGAGGTAAAGATTATTTTTCGTGGTGATAGTGGATTTTGTCGTCATCAGATGTTTGATTGGTGTGATATTCATAATATAAAATATATTGTAGGAATGCCCCAAAATAACAGACTAAATGAGTTACTGAAACCTACAATGGAGAAGTCAAAAGCAGCATTTATTATAACCCAAGAAAAGCAACGTCTTTTTAGTGAGTTTCCATATAAGGCTGGTAGTTGGAGTCATGAACGTAGAATAATTGGTAAGGCAGAAATGACAATGCTTGGAGAAAATCCAAGGTATATAGTAACTAATTTATCAGATAAACCTGAAGATTTATACGACAAAGTTTACTGTGGTCGTGGTGATATGGAAAACCGTATAAAAGAGCAACAACTAGAATTATTTGCAGATCGTACTTCTTGTCATAGATGGTGGGCTAATCAGCTCAGAATGATTTTATCGGGTCTTGCATACACTTTAGTAGAATATATCAGAGGTAATTTATTACAAGGTAGTGCATTAGCAAAAGCACAAATAGGTACAATACGTTTAAAATTATTAAAAATTGGGGTAGTAATTATCCGTAATACTAGGCGTATTAAGTTTTTGTTATCTTCATCATATCCTTACCGACAGGTATGGAATCATGTGATGAAGAAATTAGCATTAGAATAACCTAGATTAGCACTGTTCCCGGTGCTTAGAAAAAATGGGGTAAGGGGCATTACATCTAAAATTTGAAAATAACGGCTTCAAAGCACTTTTTGGCAAAATTTTTACAAAAGTATCATTGCTAATATTATAAATTACTCAATTTCTTACTTTAAATCTCACTTCATGCAATATCCGGGCTAGACTATAGAAGAGGTAAAACTTTACTATAATAGGAAGGCTACCAGGAATATGGCCAGTTTAATATCGCAACTTAGCAAAATAGATAATAGGCTATCTAGCATTAATTTTAAAACTTTAGAAGAATTAGTAGCGATTCAAGATCAAGAAAATAAGAGTCCTAATATTATAGATAAAGTAGGTGATTGGTTTAAAGGGGTAGTAGAAGATATTAAGGATAGATTACACAGTAATGATAACTATTACCACTTAAGAGTGAAGTTAGAGCCACCTGCTAAAGTAGCAGAAATCCTAAGAAGCACTAGCACAAATCTTGCCACAAGCCATAAAGCCCAAGAAGAGCGAAAAAGCTCTTCTTATAACCTCAAGAATTGTAATAAACAAGATACAACAATAAGTGTTAAATTACAAGAGGATATTATGGCAAAGAATAAAATAGATTATAATGCTATTAATAAACAAGAAGCATTGGAATTGAAGCAAAGATTATCATTTAAAGCGGAAGAAATAGGTAGAAATTTGCTAGGTAGTCCAAATAAGCATTTATCAAATAGTCAAGTGTTACGCTGGGAGAAAGATGGCAAAATAGTGATGAGGATAGGCGGCAGTAAAGCTGGCAGATGGTATGATTTTAGTAAAGGAGAGGGAGGAGATTTATTTACCTTAGTACAAAGAGAAAAAAATTGTGATTTTGTAGAAGCTAAGAAATATTTACAAAATATGGTTGGTATATCAACAAACAGTAAATATCTAGCAACAAATTTAGCAGCAAACAAAAATCAACAAATTAAAACTCAAACAGAGCAAGAGGCTGAAATAGTAAAAATTAAGAGAGCTATAAGCTTATATGAAAAATCAGACTCTATAAAATATGTCATGCCAAATAATGTAGCAAAAAGATATTTATCAGAACATCGTGGAATTAAAGAAGTATTAACAAGATACCAACTAAGTAACGATCTTAGAACCAATATGATGTGGGATAATAATAGCAAACAATATTATCCTGCATTAATTGCTTTTGCTAGAAATAAAGATGGTAATATTACCGGTGGACAATCAATTTATTTAAACAAAGAAACAAATAATAAAGCTGATATTGAGGTTAATAAACGTTCTTTTGGCAGAATCAGAGGTTCTTTTGTTGAGATTAGTAAAAATAATGAACAGCAGAACATACCAAACAGTAAAGATGGCAACAATTCAGCAAGTAATGTAACGATTATAGCAGAGGGGCTCGAGACAACTTTAAGCATTGCAGAAGCTGGTATTAAGGGCAAAATGCTTTGTAGTTTAGGTGTAAGTAACATCAGGAACTATGAGCCTATCAAAGGTGAGAGAATAATAATTGCTGCTGATAATGATGGCAAAGATGCAGTATCAGTTAATACTGTAATTAAGGCTCAGGAAGAATTAATTAGGCAAGGAGCGACGGTAGCAATAATACGACCACCAGAAAAAGGCGATTTTAATGATATGTTAAAATCCCAAGGAGCAGAATCTATAGACAAGCTTATAGAGCCTGAAATAATAAAATTAACAGCAGCTAGTAAGGCAACAGAACTTAAATCATCCTTAAAAGCAAATGATAATAGCAAATCACAAATTAAGTCTATAGAATTACTATTTTCAAAATTTGCAAATAACGATAATAACGGACTAAATAATTTGCAACAACAGCAAATAACAGCTCTAGCCAAGTTTGGCACAGCAGAAAATATCGATACTGCTTTACAAATCTACAGAGAAAAAGGTATAGATTCTTGTACTGCTTATAGTAACAAGATTTGCATAGCAGCAATAGAGCAGAAGATACAGAAAGATTTACAAATTATGCAGAATAAATTTGATCCTAATTATAATCTTGGTGATAAAAAATTTTCTGATATAGTAGTACATGATTTTCAAGGCAAAAGCCATCTCGTCCCTGAAGATTACTTAAATGCCATAGGAAGAGATAAACAAGTAATGCAATATATAAGTCCAAGCTCAGAAATAGCTAAAGAAATAAGAAGTGCGGTAAAGCAAGTATCTGAGATCAAGCTAAATCAAGGAATAAGAGTTTAGAGTGTAGTGTAATAATATTTTATCAAGTTAAAAAATATAAATATATGAGTGAACAAGGAAACCTGCTGGGTGATCCAGATAAAGGCACAAAGAAAGCTAAGCATGATAAGATATTTCGTAAGGCACTGGAGAATCCTCTAGTCGCCCATGAGTTCTTTAATGCACATTTGCCCCCAAATATTAAAAGTTTAATAGATTTTCCTAGTTTAGCAATGGAAAATACCACTTTTGTAGAAAGCTCTTTAAAAGATTCTATCTCTGATGTTTTATTCTCA
Organism: Rickettsia endosymbiont of Polydrusus tereticollis; assembly: GCF_964026385.1. NCBI lineage: Bacteria > Pseudomonadati > Pseudomonadota > Alphaproteobacteria > Rickettsiales > Rickettsiaceae > Rickettsia > Rickettsia endosymbiont of Polydrusus tereticollis. The sequence goes on from NZ_OZ032142.1 coordinate 678,938, forward strand.
TGCAAATTTGATAAACAAGACGGATACTTATTTTTGCTTGTAGAACATCAATCAAAAGCAGATCATTTTATGGCTTTTAGGCTTTTTAAATATATGATTAATATTTGTGAGCGATATTTAATACAAAATCCTAAAGCTAAGACTTTACCATTAATATACCCGATGATATTTTACAATGGTCAGGAGAAATACAATGTTGCAAGGAATTTGTGGGATTTATTTGCTAATAACAAATTAGCAAGAGAATTATGGATTAATGATTACCAATTAGTGAATGTCCATGAAATTCCTGATGAAGAGTTTAAACAAAGGATATGGTCAGGGATATTAGAATTTTTTCTCAAGCATATACATGAGAGGGAATTATTAAAAAGATGGCAAGAAATATCAGATATATTACCGGAATTAACCAAAATAACGATAGGCTATGATTATCTAGAAATGATATTATATTATACTTTGACAAAGATAGAGCAAGCTGATAAAATAAAGCTAAAGAATTTATTATCAACAAAGTTGAATCCAGAAATAGGAACAAGGCTTATGAGAAGTTTAGCAGAGCATTGGCAACAAGAAGGAAAAGAAATAGGTATTCTTGAAGGCTTACAAGTTGGTGAAGCTAAAGGTATCCAAATTGGTGAAGCTAAAGGTATCCAAATTGGTGAAGCTAAAGGCATCCAAATTGGTGAAGCTAAAGGTATCCAAATTGGTGAAGCTAGAGGTGAAGCTAGAGGAAAAGCTGAAGAAAGAGTTGAGATAGCAAAAAGAATGCTATCTCAAGGTTGCAATGTTGCTTTAATTTCTAGTGTAACCGGTCTTGATGAAGCTTTTATTAGTTCTTTAGAGTAAACATATTTCTTGTAAAATTTACTCTGCTGTTTGAAAAATCATTTATAAAAATTCTGAAATAACAAAAAAGTTTTTTATACACAGCTTACCTCTAAAACTCGTAATACTAAATTAGCGATTTAAAGGGGCATTATAATAGGATTTTTCTTTATAAGGTATCCCCTATCAAACAATTAAAATCTTTTAAAAATGCCATTAAAATGGTTTCTATATTTTTGCATTGAAATCAAGTTTGTAAGTTCATTTGTAATTTAGTAATCGGGAAATTACCCACAAGTTTTACATAACAGGTAAGATCCGGTAGATTCATGATTTCAGAAGGCATTACTAATAATTTTCTTTTCTCTAAGCTATGCATATTTACTCCATCACGCATGGAGTTAGCACCATAAGAGAGATTCTCTTGAGTTTCAATAATTTCTTGCTCACCAAGCATTAAAGCTGATTTATGTGCTGTTTGCCAGTCACTTACCCGAAAAATAAATTTGCTACCAAATAGATCAAGCATTGAAGCTGCTCCTGCATGACCATATATCTCCTCTAATTGATGGATATTCTGCATGCCTGCAACAACGCAGCCACCATATTTCCTGCTTTCAGCTAAAGCTATAGGGAGTGAAGATATCTTTTGTAAAGCTGGCAGCTCATCAATCACAAACCACATATTACTATGAGTATTATTGATGTTCCTATTCATTAATGCTTTTATCGCTATGCTAATCCATGCAGCAATAAGTGGTCGTAGCATTACTCTCTGATTAGGAGTACTAGTTATAAATAACCAACCTTTGTCCGCAGTAAACCACTTTCTAATACTAAAACTACCATCAGGCTTTAAATGTTGCAGAGCTTCAATATTTTTACTAACAGTTGCTTGAATACCGGACGAAGTCTCAGGTGCACCACTGCTAATGATCTTGCAACAAAAAAACGGACAAATTAAAGAGAGACGTTTTTAATTTTTTTATAATGTAACTCGTACTCATTTGGAGTTTGATAATTTAATGTAGAGTGCCTCCGTTTTTGGTTATAAAAAGTAAAAATATAAGTAAATATATCAAGCTTTGCTTCTTCTAAGCTTTGGTATTTTTTAAAATAAACAAGCTCAGTTTTCAGAGTGTGGAAAAAGCTTTCCATAGCAGCATTATCATAGGACACACCAGTCTTTCCATGACTTAAAACAATTCCGTGTTTTTTGGTTGCATTATAAAAGTCAAAACTAGTAAATTGGCTTCCAAGATCAGAATGATGAATAAGCCCTTTTAAGGGTTTACGTTGTAATGCAGCAGAGTTAAGAGCTTTAATTATCAAATCAGTTCTCATAGTTTCTTCTAACGCCATACCTACTACTTTCCGTGAGAACAGGTCAAGTACTATAGCAAGATAAGCCCATTTATTATTTACAGAAATATAACTTATATCAGCTACCCAAATGCTATTTGGGCTTGAGGCAGAAAAATTTTGTTTAACCAAATCTTCTCCCCTATGATAAGGTTTATCAGACTGCCTTGTAGTCTTTTTAAACTTTCTGTACATTTTTGCTTGAATGCTATTTACTTGCATTAGCCTTGCTACTCGAGGGCGTGAGCAAACAAAGCCTTGTTCTTTTAACTCTGTATGAATCCTTGGACTTCCATAAGTTTTATAACTTTCTGTAAAAATAGTTTTAATCTTACTTATCAATTCCTCATTATATTCAGCTCTTTTACTTGGCATGTGATTAATAAAATCATAATAACCACTTCTACTAACCCCTAAAATCTTAGCCATCTGATCTACACAAAAACAAGAACTATGATTCTTCATAAATTCGTACCTTTGTTTGCGGGAGCTGAAAAGATGACCACTGCTTTTTTTAGGATATCTCGCTCTTGTTTTACAAGATGTAATTCCCTCTTTAAATCTCGTACCTCTTGATTCATTACATTGCCACTACCAACAAAGCTAGCCTCTCCTTTGCCTTTGTAATTCTTAAGCCAATATCCCAAACCAGAGCGTGAAACCCCTAAATCCTTAGCAATATCATTGATGCTTTTACTACCTTTATTTGCTAAATACAGTTTTACTGCATTAATTTTAAATTCTTTATCGTATATTTTTTGACTCATTGCAAATCCTCCTAAGATTTATTTTATCTCATCTTAATTCGATTTGTACGTTTTTTTATAGCATGATCAAATCAAGATCGGGGCGTTTTTAAGAATAGCCCGGGCAATTGCTATTCGCTGCCTTTGCCCGCCGCTTAGCTTTATACCTCTCTCACCAACAACTGTGTTATATTTTTCCGGTAACCCATCGATAAATTCATGGATGTTTGCCGCTTTTGCCGCATTTTCTATTTCATGTTGCGTAGCATTTTCTTTTGCATAACCGATATTTTCGCCAATTGAACGATGAAAAAGCATGATATCTTGAGGGATTAACGATATCTGCGTTCGCAAACTATCAGAGGAAGTATCGTAGAGACTTTGGTTATCGATGATAATATCTCCATTTGTTGCTTTAAAATTTTTTAATAATAATGCAATCAAAGTAGACTTGCCGGCACCGGAATGCCCTACAATACCTATTTTTTCACCGGCTTTAATATGCAAATTAAGATGCTCAAATACCTTACTGCCATCTTTATAAGCAAAAGATATTTCTTTAAATATGATTTCCCCTTTAGCCCGGATATTGCATGAAGTGAGATTTAAAGTAAGAAATTGAGTAATTTATAATATTAGCAATGATACTTTTGTAAAAATTTTGCCAAAAAGTGCTTTGAAGCCGTTATTTTCAAATTTTAGATGTAATGCCCCTTACCCCATTTTTTCTAAGCACCGGGAACAGTGCTAATCTAGGTTATTCTAATGCTAATTTCTTCATCACATGATTCCATACCTGTCGGTAAGGATATGATGAAGATAACAAAAACTTAATACGCCTAGTATTACGGATAATTACTACCCCAATTTTTAATAATTTTAAACGTATTGTACCTATTTGTGCTTTTGCTAATGCACTACCTTGTAATAAATTACCTCTGATATATTCTACTAAAGTGTATGCAAGACCCGATAAAATCATTCTGAGCTGATTAGCCCACCATCTATGACAAGAAGTACGATCTGCAAATAATTCTAGTTGTTGCTCTTTTATACGGTTTTCCATATCACCACGACCACAGTAAACTTTGTCGTATAAATCTTCAGGTTTATCTGATAAATTAGTTACTATATACCTTGGATTTTCTCCAAGCATTGTCATTTCTGCCTTACCAATTATTCTACGTTCATGACTCCAACTACCAGCCTTATATGGAAACTCACTAAAAAGACGTTGCTTTTCTTGGGTTATAATAAATGCTGCTTTTGACTTCTCCATTGTAGGTTTCAGTAACTCATTTAGTCTGTTATTTTGGGGCATTCCTACAATATATTTTATATTATGAATATCACACCAATCAAACATCTGATGACGACAAAATCCACTATCACCACGAAAAATAATCTTTACCTCTGGCCAAGCTTGGCGAAAACGTTTTACTAACAATGATAATATTGCCCAAGAATGTTTTGCTTGATCCTGCTTTGACCTCCTAAGATAACTAACTAACAGATGCTTTCCACAAAAAACATACAAAGGTAAAAAGCAATTATGACCGTAATAACCATGATAAAACTTACCTTCCTGTTGCCCATGAATTTCATCATCCGTAGCATCAAAATCAAGTATTAGCTGCTTTGGTACTATTTTATGAGACTTAATAAATTTATCAAGCATTAGTTCATGCACTTTAATTGCAAAGTGTCTATCAGCATTGTTTTCTATACGACATAAGGTAGAACTACTTGCCATATCATCAATTGTTTCCATAGCTGTTTGCATAGCAGGACATTTTCGTAGATAATTGTGGTCATTTAAATCTTCATAACCTAATGCAATACCATAAATTCGTTGCCTCAGCATTGTTGCCATATTATGGGTAATTTTACTACCATCTCGTCTATCAGGAAATATTTTAGCAAGCTCCTCTGTTATACCAAGCCTTTTATCTGCTTCTCTTAATAACAACACACCTCCATCGCTACTAATATCACCTCCAGTGAAATTTATCTCTATTGTCCGATTTTTTACTTTGGAAAACTGGTAACTATATGCTATACAATTTGTCATGACAAAATCCTTTGTATTATTCTAATGAAATACCAGTATTATACAGCTTTACGAGGATTTTGTCTCCTATATCTCATGCAATATCCGGGTTAGAAATTTTTAATTCAGTCGCATTTTCTTTATCTATGGTATCTTGCGGGGTTTGCATTATTGTAAAGCTCGAACGAAAAGCGGCTACATCTTCTAAAAAGTCTTTAACTGCCATAGTAGCATGCCAAGAATTTTCAGCAAATAAAAAAGTTAGTGACATAATAAAAGCGATATCACCAATGCCAATTTCGCCTAGATTACGCAAATAAATTACATATACAAATACCCCTATCAAATATACCCAATACACCAAGGACAGTATTATAGAGATAATTAGATCATATTTATAATATTTAATCGCTAAAGGATTATGTACATTATTGTAGCAATCATTTATCTTATTTAATTCTCGCTTTTTTGCGGCAAATGAAAAAATAGTAAAGATGTTGCTAATACAATCAGCTACTATACCAAACAAATTATACCACGCATCTTGCCTAGCTTGTTCCATTTTAGCAAGTTTGGTAAAAAACCGCAATGCAAGCAGTAAATAAGTGGCGGTAAAGGCCATAATAACAGTAAATATTTTGATATTAATAAAAGCAAGTACAATACCGGAAAACAACGTAATAAGTAGAGGTTGGCTTAATTTATATTCAATTGCTTGGTGCATTTTATGATAATTATCACCTATGCCACGTATTCTTCCTACTATGGAGCCGGAAAGATTATTTTGAAAATAGATGTACGGCAAATTAAAACAGTGGCTACATATTTTATTCATCATACCTTGAAAAACATAAGGCATGGCTTTAAGTTGTGCAAAATTGTGAGCACGCCAAGCTCCATCAAGTATAACTTGTGCCATTATAAACCACGTTACCGGCTTATAACTTTGTGCAAATGTAATTTGCTCATTTTGAGTAAATAAATCAAGTAAAAGCTTTACGGCATAGTTATATATAATAGGATGAATGCTACCCGCAAACGGTGCAATCATCATAACAAGATATAGATATTTATACGGCTTTATAACAGACCATAAAAAAGGGATAGGCTGGATTTTTGCAAACTTACTCCGGGAAGTCATATAATATATTTGTTTAATAACTAACCATAATATATATTAAAGTTAAAATTTTAAATGATTTTATGAAAATACTTATGGCTATTACTGAAGGATTAGATGACTTAGCAAAAAATAATATACATGAACATAAAAATGTTTTTGATAGTTTAAAGACGAAAATCAATGAGCATAGTTGTTGCATGGCTTGAAAATTAATAAAAACTCCGTCATTGCGAAGCCACGAAGTGGCTGTGGCAATCTAGTTTTTACCATGCTGAACAAGTTTTGGCGTTGTTACGTGGCTCAAAAAAAGTGCTTGTATGTCATTCCCGCGAAAGCGGGAATCCAGAGAATATTTAAGCGAATTATATAGTAAATTTTTATATAATTTTGTTTATTTTAAGTGTTTTTTCTGGATTCCCGCTTTTGCGGGAATGACATACTACTACTTTTATAACGCTTTCAGTCGCTCGCAATGACGTTTGGGATATCCATGCAACAACGCCCCTTGCCGGCACAGATACAACGCCGGGGATTAAAAGTTGAATTGCAACTAACCCATTCTAATAAAAAGCTTTATCTTTAGAAAATTTTACCCTATTTTTATGTAAGGAGTTTTAAGCGTCAAGGCTTAAAAAAATTGGATTGCTTTGCAGAAAAGCAATGTCAAACAGGAATGGGAGCAAATGACGATATCGGTATCAGCAAAACAAGAACCTGAACCAAAAGGGGTTATACCGTTTGTAACGGAAGTGGCTCGTTACTTCATGGACTTCTTGGAAACCGATTTTCATAAAGTTAAAAACCCTAAACGTCATATCCAGCATCGCAACAGTAATAACCTGCAAGTTTGCATAAACCTTAACAAATACAAAAAATACACCTCACTAGTGTGGAAAGTCATTAGAAGCGGCTTTGAAGACGGCACTCTCAACGAGCTTAAGCGTGGTATACATACCACCGCTATTCCTCAATCTCTCCTGCAGCTAGTGCAAGACCAAATAGCTGCGATTAAGTCAGAAGAAGTTGAGACGGTTATAAAACTGTTCCACAATGAAATAGAGTTAGGGATATCCAAAAGCCCTAACGATACCACCGCCGCCGTAACCTTTGCACTTGACGGCATTGCCCGAGTCATTCGTGAAAACTTCCTTGCCTCTTTCGTGGAGAAAATTCGAGAGCCGTTAGATAAAATCCGCACGGCTACGATTGATTCCGTATATCAAATTGAGGAAGAATGCACTGACATTTTAATACACTCACTGGAAGATGCGGTGTCTTCGATCATCAACCAGATTAGCTTAGGAAAAGAGATCGAGACTGAGCAATCGCTAGAGCGGGTTTTTGAACTTAAGGACGTGCAAAATAAGTTAGAAAGCTTTTTTAAGGGTTTTGCCTCCGGCGACTTATTTTTTGAGGTTTCTGAACTGGTCAATAACAAGAGCCTTATGGAAAAGCAGGAATTTTACTTATATTTCTGTGATATCAGCTATAAAAATAAAACTTACCCGCTATTTTATATTCCCATTCAGATACAGAAAAGCACGGAATATTGTACCTTTAGTTTTGATTCTCTCTTATATGTGAACAAAAAAGCGGTGCAATTTATAGCACAGAATTACAACGCCGCAATTGACCGTAAAGGCTCTCTGGGTGCATTTGCTGAACGCATTATTTACCTTGCAGAAAAGCACCGATATCTGATGAAAGAAATTGACTTGGCACTTAACCCGGATATTGCATGAAGTGAGATTTAAAGTAAGAAATTGAGTAATTTATAATATTAGCAATGATACTTTTGTAAAAATTTTGCCAAAAAGTGCTTTGAAGCCGTTATTTTCAAATTTTAGATGTAATGCCCCTTACCCCATTTTTTCTAAGCACCGGGAACAGTGCTAATCTAGGTTATTCTAATGCTAATTTCTTCATCACATGATTCCATACCTGTCGGTAAGGATATGATGAAGATAACAAAAACTTAATACGCCTAGTATTACGGATAATTACTACCCCAATTTTTAATAATTTTAAACGTATTGTACCTATTTGTGCTTTTGCTAATGCACTACCTTGTAATAAATTACCTCTGATATATTCTACTAAAGTGTATGCAAGACCCGATAAAATCATTCTGAGCTGATTAGCCCACCATCTATGACAAGAAGTACGATCTGCAAATAATTCTAGTTGTTGCTCTTTTATACGGTTTTCCATATCACCACGACCACAGTAAACTTTGTCGTATAAATCTTCAGGTTTATCTGATAAATTAGTTACTATATACCTTGGATTTTCTCCAAGCATTGTCATTTCTGCCTTACCAATTATTCTACGTTCATGACTCCAACTACCAGCCTTATATGGAAACTCACTAAAAAGACGTTGCTTTTCTTGGGTTATAATAAATGCTGCTTTTGACTTCTCCATTGTAGGTTTCAGTAACTCATTTAGTCTGTTATTTTGGGGCATTCCTACAATATATTTTATATTATGAATATCACACCAATCAAACATCTGATGACGACAAAATCCACTATCACCACGAAAAATAATCTTTACCTCTGGCCAAGCTTGGCGAAAACGTTTTACTAACAATGATAATATTGCCCAAGAATGTTTTGCTTGATCCTGCTTTGACGTCCTAAGATAACTAACTAACAGATGCTTTCCACAAAAAACATACAAAGGTAAAAAGCAATTATGACCGTAATAACCATGATAAAACTTACCTTCCTGTTGCCCATGAATTTCATCATCCGTAGCATCAAAATCAAGTATTAGCTGCTTTGGTACTATTTTATGAGACTTAATAAATTTATCAAGCATTAGTTCATGCACTTTAATTGCAAAGTGTCTATCAGCATTGTTTTCTATACGACATAAGGTAGAACTACTTGCCATATCATCAATTGTTTCCATAGCTGTTTGCATAGCAGGACATTTTCGTAGATAATTGTGGTCATTTAAATCTTCATAACCTAATGCAATACCATAAATTCGTTGCCTCAGCATTGTTGCCATATTATGGGTAATTTTACTACCATCTCGTCTATCAGGAAATATTTTAGCAAGCTCCTCTGTTATACCAAGCCTTTTATCTGCTTCTCTTAATAACAACACACCTCCATCGCTACTAATATCACCTCCAGTGAAATTTATCTCTATTGTCCGATTTTTTACTTTGGAAAACTGGTAACTATATGCTATACAATTTGTCATGACAAAATCCTTTGTATTATTCTAATGAAATACCAGTATTATACAGCTTTACGAGGATTTTGTCTCCTATATCTCATGCAATATCCGGGTTAGAAATTTTTAATTCAGTCGCATTTTCTTTATCTATGGTATCTTGCGGGGTTTGCATTATTGTAAAGCTCGAACGAAAAGCGGCTACATCTTCTAAAAAGTCTTTAACTGCCATAGTAGCATGCCAAGAATTTTCAGCAAATAAAAAAGTTAGTGACATAATAAAAGCGATATCACCAATGCCAATTTCGCCTAGATTACGCAAATAAATTACATATACAAATACCCCTATCAAATATACCCAATACACCAAGGACAGTATTATAGAGATAATTAGATCATATTTATAATATTTAATCGCTAAAGGATTATGTACATTATTGTAGCAATCATTTATCTTATTTAATTCTCGCTTTTTTGCGGCAAATGAAAAAATAGTAAAGATGTTGCTAATACAATCAGCTACTATACCAAACAAATTATACCACGCATCTTGCCTAGCTTGTTCCATTTTAGCAAGTTTGGTAAAAAACCGCAATGCAAGCAGTAAATAAGTGGCGGTAAAGGCCATAATAACAGTAAATATTTTGATATTAATAAAAGCAAGTACAATACCGGAAAACAACGTAATAAGTAGAGGTTGGCTTAATTTATATTCAATTGCTTGGTGCATTTTATGATAATTATCACCTATGCCACGTATTCTTCCTACTATGGAGCCGGAAAGATTATTTTGAAAATAGATGTACGGCAAATTAAAACAGTGGCTACATATTTTATTCATCATACCTTGAAAAACATAAGGCATGGCTTTAAGTTGTGCAAAATTGTGAGCACGCCAAGCTCCATCAAGTATAACTTGTGCCATTATAAACCACGTTACCGGCTTATAACTTTGTGCAAATGTAATTTGCTCATTTTGAGTAAATAAATCAAGTAAAAGCTTTACGGCATAGTTATATATAATAGGATGAATGCTACCCGCAAACGGTGCAATCATCATAACAAGATATAGATATTTATACGGCTTTATAACAGACCATAAAAAAGGGATAGGCTGGATTTTTGCAAACTTACTCCGGGAAGTCATATAATATATTTGTTTAATAACTAACCATAATATATATTAAAGTTAAAATTTTAAATGATTTTATGAAAATACTTATGGCTATTACTGAAGGATTAGATGACTTAGCAAAAAATAATATACATGAACATAAAAATGTTTTTGATAGTTTAAAGACGAAAATCAATGAGCATAGTTGTTGCATGGCTTGAAAATTAATAAAAACTCCGTCATTGCGAAGCCACGAAGTGGCTGTGGCAATCTAGTTTTTACCATGCTGAACAAGTTTTGGCGTTGTTACGTGGCTCAAAAAAAGTGCTTGTATGTCATTCCCGCGAAAGCGGGAATCCAGAGAATATTTAAGCGAATTATATAGTAAATTTTTATATAATTTTGTTTATTTTAAGTGTTTTTTCTGGATTCCCGCTTTTGCGGGAATGACATACTACTACTTTTATAACGCTTTCAGTCGCTCGCAATGACGTTTGGGATATCCATGCAACAACGCCCCTTGCCGGCACAGATACAACGCCGGGGATTAAAAGTTGAATTGCAACTAACCCATTCTAATAAAAAGCTTTATCTTTAGAAAATTTTACCCTATTTTTATGTAAGGAGTTTTAAGCGTCAAGGCTTAAAAAAATTGGATTGCTTTGCAGAAAAGCAATGTCAAACAGGAATGGGAGCAAATGACGATATCGGTATCAGCAAAACAAGAACCTGAACCAAAAGGGGTTATACCGTTTGTAACGGAAGTGGCTCGTTACTTCATGGACTTCTTGGAAACCGATTTTCATAAAGTTAAAAACCCTAAACGTCATATCCAGCATCGCAACAGTAATAACCTGCAAGTTTGCATAAACCTTAACAAATACAAAAAATACACCTCACTAGTGTGGAAAGTCATTAGAAGCGGCTTTGAAGACGGCACTCTCAACGAGCTTAAGCGTGGTATACATACCACCGCTATTCCTCAATCTCTCCTGCAGCTAGTGCAAGACCAAATAGCTGCGATTAAGTCAGAAGAAGTTGAGACGGTTATAAAACTGTTCCACAATGAAATAGAGTTAGGGATATCCAAAAGCCCTAACGATACCACCGCCGCCGTAACCTTTGCACTTGACGGCATTGCCCGAGTCATTCGTGAAAACTTCCTTGCCTCTTTCGTGGAGAAAATTCGAGAGCCGTTAGATAAAATCCGCACGGCTACGATTGATTCCGTATATCAAATTGAGGAAGAATGCACTGACATTTTAATACACTCACTGGAAGATGCGGTGTCTTCGATCATCAACCAGATTAGCTTAGGAAAAGAGATCGAGACTGAGCAATCGCTAGAGCGGGTTTTTGAACTTAAGGACGTGCAAAATAAGTTAGAAAGCTTTTTTAAGGGTTTTGCCTCCGGCGACTTATTTTTTGAGGTTTCTGAACTGGTCAATAACAAGAGCCTTATGGAAAAGCAGGAATTTTACTTATATTTCTGTGATATCAGCTATAAAAATAAAACTTACCCGCTATTTTATATTCCCATTCAGATACAGAAAAGCACGGAATATTGTACCTTTAGTTTTGATTCTCTCTTATATGTGAACAAAAAAGCGGTGCAATTTATAGCACAGAATTACAACGCCGCAATTGACCGTAAAGGCTCTCTGGGTGCATTTGCTGAACGCATTATTTACCTTGCAGAAAAGCACCGATATCTGATGAAAGAAATTGACTTGGCACTTAACCCGGATATTGCATGAAGTGAGATTTAAAGTAAGAAATTGAGTAATTTATAATATTAGCAATGATACTTTTGTAAAAATTTTGCCAAAAAGTGCTTTGAAGCCGTTATTTTCAAATTTTAGATGTAATGCCCCTTACCCCATTTTTTCTAAGCACCGGGAACAGTGCTAATCTAGGTTATTCTAATGCTAATTTCTTCATCACATGATTCCATACCTGTCGGTAAGGATATGATGAAGATAACAAAAACTTAATACGCCTAGTATTACGGATAATTACTACCCCAATTTTTAATAATTTTAAACGTATTGTACCTATTTGTGCTTTTGCTAATGCACTACCTTGTAATAAATTACCTCTGATATATTCTACTAAAGTGTATGCAAGACCCGATAAAATCATTCTGAGCTGATTAGCCCACCATCTATGACAAGAAGTACGATCTGCAAATAATTCTAGTTGTTGCTCTTTTATACGGTTTTCCATATCACCACGACCACAGTAAACTTTGTCGTATAAATCTTCAGGTTTATCTGATAAATTAGTTACTATATACCTTGGATTTTCTCCAAGCATTGTCATTTCTGCCTTACCAATTATTCTACGTTCATGACTCCAACTACCAGCCTTATATGGAAACTCACTAAAAAGACGTTGCTTTTCTTGGGTTATAATAAATGCTGCTTTTGACTTCTCCATTGTAGGTTTCAGTAACTCATTTAGTCTGTTATTTTGGGGCATTCCTACAATATATTTTATATTATGAATATCACACCAATCAAACATCTGATGACGACAAAATCCACTATCACCACGAAAAATAATCTTTACCTCTGGCCAAGCTTGGCGAAAACGTTTTACTAACAATGATAATATTGCCCAAGAATGTTTTGCTTGATCCTGCTTTGACGTCCTAAGATAACTAACTAACAGATGCTTTCCACAAAAAACATACAAAGGTAAAAAGCAATTATGACCGTAATAACCATGATAAAACTTACCTTCCTGTTGCCCATGAATTTCATCATCCGTAGCATCAAAATCAAGTATTAGCTGCTTTGGTACTATTTTATGAGACTTAATAAATTTATCAAGCATTAGTTCATGCACTTTAATTGCAAAGTGTCTATCAGCATTGTTTTCTATACGACATAAGGTAGAACTACTTGCCATATCATCAATTGTTTCCATAGCTGTTTGCATAGCAGGACATTTTCGTAGATAATTGTGGTCATTTAAATCTTCATAACCTAATGCAATACCATAAATTCGTTGCCTCAGCATTGTTGCCATATTATGGGTAATTTTACTACCATCTCGTCTATCAGGAAATATTTTAGCAAGCTCCTCTGTTATACCAAGCCTTTTATCTGCTTCTCTTAATAACAACACACCTCCATCGCTACTAATATCACCTCCAGTGAAATTTATCTCTATTGTCCGATTTTTTACTTTGGAAAACTGGTAACTATATGCTATACAATTTGTCATGACAAAATCCTTTGTATTATTCTAATGAAATACCAGTATTATACAGCTTTACGAGGATTTTGTCTCCTATATCTCATGCAATATCCGGGTTAAGGAAGCAATCAACTATTTTGGACTAACTCCTTACATTAATATTAACAGTCCGGAACGCCAAGTTGCTAAGGGGCGGGGCTTGCAGATTACAAATAGCTGCTATCTCGGTTTATTTAATAAATCAGACGAATCCTTAGTAAATGATTATGAAGAAGTTTTTCAGAAGTTAAATGGCGGTGATAACGTTTTAGCTGCCGCCTTTCAATCGATGGTGGATGATTTTATTACAAACAACCCTGTCTCGGTGATAGCCGAAATTGAACATGATTGGGATAATACTGAGCTGAACGAAAAGCTGGTTTATGCTAGCCCTGTCCCGCTGAATGAAGAGCAAAGGCAGATTCTCAGTGCTCTAAATAAAAAACACTGCAAATATATCACGGTGGAAGGTCCGCCGGGTACGGGTAAAAGCCACACTATTACGGCGATAGCATGCAATGCTATTCTTAAAAATCAATCCATTTTGGTGCTTTCCGATAAGAAAGAAGCACTGGACGTAGTGGAAGATAAAATCACTGAAACTATGAATAAAGTGAGGTTAGATAGCGAGTTTCAAAATCCTATTTTACGGCTTGGACGGGGAAGTAATACCTACTCAAAAATCCTTTCCACCACCTCAATGGAACGCATCAAGGAGCATTACAAAGCGGTTAAGAACGAATACAAAAAACTTGAAACCAATATTGAACAGTCAGTATCGAACCTAAAAAATTAGATCGGCAACACTGTTACCGCTTACGAAAAAATCAAGCTGATCGAAATTGCTGAATTCATCAAACTAGAAAACCGAATTACCGCAGCGGAAAACTTACCCCTGGATCTGATGGAGTTACACGGTGACCGGCTTTTAGAAGATAGTTTAATTAATCTCCGAGCGGAAATGCTGAAATTGAAGGATAAGCTTAACGACTCGCAAAGTAGGCTGGTGAACCTTTTTAAGAATTTTTACCCTAACGATAGAAGCGTAACCGCATTCCGGCATTTTATTACCTTCATGGCTATTGTTGATGATTTACGCATCAAGGCAAATAGCCGGCTGGAGCATATTGCTAAAATTCGCAATCCTTCTGCTGAGGGGTTAGCTGCTTTGGAAAACTACATAACGAAATGCGAGCAGTTTAAAGCAAGTTGGTCCGTTTTTTTTTCAAAGGAAGACAGATTGCGGCACTAAATGAGCAATTAGGTGCAAAATTGGCTAATGATTTTATCGCACCACATACGCAGTTAGAGCAGCTGAAAAGCATTGCTGAACTGTTTAGAATTTGCAAGCAGCTGAAAGAGGCACAAGAAATAGCTAGCGGCTTTGAGTTTATGCAGGATTTCAATAAAAGCGTTCACCAGTTACTTACACTCAATTTGCCTCTGACAACGGCGACTGAACGCAAAGATTTATTAGATTCTATTTCCGATATCGTGGCACGCCTTAATCAGCATAGCAAAACTGCTGCAAATATAGGTGCGAAAAGCAGCAATATTTTTAGCTTTACTGACAACACCCTTACTAAATATCCCGAAACGGAGTTTAACGAGCTAGCAAGATATCTTTACTTAAAAAATGCTCTACATGATCACTTTAACAAAATCCCTGAACATAATTACATAGCGGAAAAGAAAACGATTGAAGAACTCGTTACCACGCAGATGACCTATAAAATGGATGAGCGTGTGGTTAATTTCTTTGAAAACCACAAGAATGATGCTAAAACGCTGTCCGGCGTGATTTCTAAAAAGCAACGCTTTGATAAAAACAGCTTTGATAAACTTAAAAAATCCTTCCCCTGTATACTTGCCAGTATTAGGGATTTTGCTCAATATATACCGCTGGAATCGGAAATTTTTGATTTAGTGATTTTAGATGAAGCTTCACAGGTCAGCATTGCTCAAGCATTTCCGGCTTTGCTACGTGGCAAAAAAATCATTGTTCTCGGTGATAAAAAGCAGTTTAGCAATGTTAAATCCAACCAAGCACGTTCTGACACCAATCGAGAATATCTTAACCGCTTGCGTGGTATTTTTGTAGAAACGATTTCGAACGAATCCGCTAAACTTGAACGCCTTAGCAAGTTCAATATCAAAACTTCCGTTCTCGAATTTTTTGAGCATATCAGTAATTATAACATCATGCTTAAAAAGCATTTTCGGGGTTATCGGGAATTAATTTCATATTCCAGTAAGTATTTTTACGGTGATAACCTACAAGCGGTTAAAATACGTGCCACGCCGATAGAAAACACGATCCGCTTTAACTTTATTGAGCATGACGGACGCATTGAACTAATTGAAAATAGCAATCAGCTTGAGCGTGAGGCAATTATTGCCGAAATTGAGCGTATTGCTCGGGAGGAGCCTAACCGCTCGATCGGCATTATTACTCCGCACACTAACCAGCAAAAATTACTGGTGGACGCATTTTCAAAGCATCCTGATAATGAGCATTTTGTCAAACAGCATAAGTTAAAAATTATGACGTTTGACACATGCCAAGGGGAGGAGCGTGATATTATTCTTTATTCGATGGTGGCAAGTGCCGTGTCAGATAAGCTTTGGGGTATTTTCATTAAAGATCGCACTAGCGTAGAGCTTGAAGAAGGCGGGACAATCAAATTGCAGCGTCTAAATGTCGGCTTCAGCCGTGCGAAAGAACGCATGGATTTTTACTTGAGCAAGCCGCTTGAAGATTACACCGGCTCAATCGGCGAAGCATTACGACACTATCAAAAAACCTGTGAGGAAGCTAAACACCTGCCGAATTCGGAAAGCACCGATTCACGCTCACCGATGGAAAAGAAAGTGCTGCACTGGATACAGGAAACGACATTTTTCAAGACCAATAAAGCCGTTATTGAACTGCACACGCAATTTCCTCTGGGCAAATATATTAAGCAGCTAGATAAACGCTACTCGCACCCGACCTTCGTGGTGGATTTCTTACTTGTTTACCTAGATGCGGAAGGTAAGCAACATAAAATCATTATTGAATATGACGGGTTTGAATTCCACTTCCAAGATTTTTCTTTAGTGAATGAATTTAATTATGATGAATATCATACGGAAAAGCATGTTTACCGTGAAAAGGTGCTGGAAAGTTACGGCTATAATTTCCTAAGGCTAAACCGCTTTAACGTAGGCAAAGACCCTGTGGCAACGTTGAGCCTTCGCCTAGAAGGACTTATAAAAAAAAAACCTATGGCAACCACTCAATAGTTACCGAAATTCATAAAAACATAGATGGCCTTCAAAGCGGGTGTATGAAGGAATGTCCGCAATGCAAAAAGGTAAAGGAACGGGACGACTTTAGCCCGGATATTGCATGAAGTGAGATTTAAAGTAAGAAATTGAGTAATTTATAATATTAGCAATGATACTTTTGTAAAAATTTTGCCAAAAAGTGCTTTGAAGCCGTTATTTTCAAATTTTAGATGTAATGCCCCTTACCCCATTTTTTCTAAGCACCGGGAACAGTGCTAATCTAGCCCGGATATTGCATGAGATATAGGAGACAAAATCCTTTGTATTATTCTAATGAAATACCAGTATTATACAGCTTTACGAGGATTTTGTCTCCTATATCTCATGCAATATCCGGGTTAGAGATAGGAAACTTCGCAGCGGCTATGGTCGTTTCTGCAACAAATGTAAAGGAGGAAAAGGATCCAAGCCTAGTAAACCGGCTCTTAGGAATGTGAAATGCCCGCACTGTAATTCTGCAATGATTGTACGAGAAAGAAGGTGGGATAAAAACAAATTTTACGGATGTTCACGCTTTCCGCAATGTAGGGGGACACGACATTATTGAGATTCCTTTAGCGCTGAAACGGGCATTTTCTATTTCGTCAAATTACCGGCGTTGTTGCAGAACTCCTGGAATCGTCATGGCGAGGCGGCATCGTTGCCTTAACCCGCTCTGAAATTTCTGTACCTTAATTCTTTTAAATAAATATAAAATACGTTATAATTTACAGCGTCATTTATAAATGGCGTTAAATAACAAATTATAAGTTATAAAATAATGATTAATATTACTTTTCCCGATGGAAATTCCAAGCAATTTGAAAAAAATATTAGTGCTTTTGAGGTAGCAAATAAAATTTCTACTTCTTTAGCAAAACAAGCAATGATTGCTGAAATAAACGGTGAGTTAAAAGATTTAAGTACTATAATCGCTACTGACTGTAAATTAAGAATTTTAACTGCTAAAGATACTGAATGTCTTGAGATAATAAGGCACGACGCAGCACATTTAACAGCCGAAGCGGTGAAAGAATTATTTCCGGAAACGCAAGTAACAATCGGTCCAGCAATTGAAAATGGCTATTATTACGATTTTGTGCGAGATAAGCCGTTTACCACGGAAGATTTGGTAAAAATAGAAGCCAAAATGCAGGAAATTGTCAAAAGAAATGAACAAGTTACTCGTGAGCTGTGGGATCGTGATAAGGCGGTAGAGTTTTTTAAGTCAATAGGTGAGTATTATAAAGCGGAAATTATTGCCTCAATTCCAAGCGATGAAGCTATAAGCCTTTATCGGCAAGGTAATTTTATTGATTTATGTCGAGGTCCGCATGCTCCTTCAACAGGTTTTGTCAAGCATTTTAAGTTAATGAAGGTTGCAGGTGCTTACTGGCGTGGTGATAGTCGTAATCCCATGTTGCAGCGTATTTACGGCACTGCATGGGCTACAAAAGAGCAGCTAGATAGCTACCTTTATATGCTGGAAGAAGCAGAAAAACGTGATCATAGAAAGCTAGGAAAAGAGTTAGATTTATTTCACTTCCAAGAGGAAGCTCAAGGAATGGTATTTTGGCATGACAAAGGCTTTAATATTTATAATATTATTGAGCAATATATCAGAAGAAAGATTAAAAAAGCCGGTTACATAGAAGTTAAAACACCGGTTTTAGTCGATAAAAGCCTTTGGGAAGCTTCAGGGCATTGGGAGAAATTTAGAGAAGATATGTTTGCCTTAGAAGCAGAAGATAAAACTTTAGCCTTAAAGCCGATGAATTGCCCTTGCCATGTGCAAATTTTTAAGCAAGGTATTAAAAGCTATCGTGATTTACCTTTGCGTATGTCTGAGTTCGGTTTATGCCATAGAAATGAAGCATCAGGTGCTTTACACGGGCTTATGAGAGTTAGAAGTTTTGCCCAGGATGATGCTCATATTTTTTGTACTGAAGAGCAAATTACTAGTGAAACAGTAAGTTTTTGTAAGTTACTGACGGAAATATATAAAGATTTCGGTTTTACTGAATTTAAAATTAAATTTTCGGATCGTCCTGTAGTTAGAGCCGGCAGTGATGAGGTTTGGGACAAGGCGGAAAATGCTTTAAAAGAAGCGGTAAAAAAGGCGGGCTATTTATATACTCTAAATCCGGGAGACGGAGCATTTTATGGACCAAAGCTTGAATTTGTTTTGACTGATGCAATAGGGCGTGAATGGCAATGTGGTACGCTGCAGGTTGATTTTGTTATGCCGGAGCGTTTAGACGCTAATTATATTGCGGCAAGTGGCGAAAAAAAGAGACCGGTTATGCTTCATCGAGCCGTTATAGGTACTTTTGAGCGCTTTATCGGTATTTTAATCGAAGAATATGCCGGTCGTTTTCCGCTTTGGCTTGCTCCCGTTCAAGTAGCAATTGCTACTATTACTAGCGATTTAAACGATTATGCTGTTGAAGTGCAAAAAGCTTTAATTAACAATAATATAAGAGTTGATATTAATATCTCTCCTGATAAAATTAACTATAAGATTCGAGAATTTTCTAATCAAAAAGTACCGTTAATCGCCGTAATAGGTAAGCAAGAAATGGAAAATAACACTGTAACGATCAGGAAACTCGGTGTAGAAGCTCAGGAAATTTTGACTATAGAGCAGTTAACGCAGTTAGTAAAAGAAGAGAATGCTAAATATTTGGGATAGGGTAACCGTGTGGCATTGTTGCGTGGATCAAAAAAAGTGCTATATGTCATTCCTGCGAAAGCAGGAATCCAGAAAAAACACTTAAAATAGGCAAAATTATATAAAATTTTACTACATAATTCGTTTAAATATTCTCTGGATTCCCGCCTTCGCGGGAATGACATCGGGGGTAGCGGGAATGACATATAGCACTTTTTTAGATCCATGCAACAACACCAACGCCCCTTGCGATAACGTGGGAAGTATGTACATTATAAAAAAAACCCCCATGAATTTATATAAAATTTCTCTTAATTTTTCTTTTTTAGAAGTAGTGGCTAAATTTATTATTGATGAATTCGGTAAACAAAATTTGCAACCGCAGCTTAAGATAATATTACCTAATAATTTTGCTTGCACGGAGCTAAAAAAAATTTTAACCCTAGATTATCAAATCACAACTTTACCGACCATTCTCCCCTTCGCAGCTATTATTGCGGATAGAAAAAATACCTCTGAAGATTATGAACCGATAGCCCCTTTAGAAGAAAAACTTCTCCTAGCGGAAATAATTATCAATTACGACAAGTTGCAATTTAGTATGAATGAAGCACTAAAGGCAGCTGAACTTTTAAGCAAATTATTTAACGAACTAATAAGCAATGATATTTCTATAAAATCTATTGAAACTTATAATAATTCTAAATATTGGCAAACAATTTATAAATTCTTAGAATACGGCTTTGACGGATGGCAAACAAAAATAAAGGAGCTAGGGAAGCAAAATAGAGCCGCCTATAAATTGGCAATATTGCAAGAAGAAATAACAAAAATAAAAAATAGTAACAAAGGAGTGATAATAGCGGGATTATTTGCTAAGGATATTATGTCCAAAAAGTTTTTACAAGAATTAGCACCTATCCCTTCCGTATCTATAATTAATCCTGAGGCAAGCTTTCCCGATCCTGCTACTTCACCTAATAATATATATTATGCAGAACCCTTAAATATTTACGAAGAAGCACAGCAAATAGCTTTAATATGCCAACAAAATAGCAGTCAAAAAGTCGCAATTATTGTAAATAATCAAAAAGCTAAAGAAATATACGGTAATTCTTTACTTAAATATTCGCTAGAATTCGTGGATTTGCTCGGTAATGATTTAGCAACTACTAATATTAGCCATATATTAGTTACTATTAGCAAAATATTATGTAATGGTTTCGACTTAAAAACATTATTTTTATTGCTAAAAAATCCTTTAATAAATTCCTTGGAAATTCAAAAATTAGAGATATTGTTATCAAATAAAAATCGCTTTATCTCCTCTCCAAAATATTTATTATTGATAGTAGAGGCAACAGAGGACGAAGAGCTAATAGTCTATTGCAGGGAGTTAATTAGCATTTTATTTGAGGCTAAAGTCTATACTATCCAGGATATTTTAAAAACTACTAGCGAAGTCGCCGCAAAGCTTTATCCAAACATTTGGCAAGAAGAAGGAGGGAAAGAAATATTAGAATTCTTGGCTAATTTAATAAATTTTAGCCGATATATAACCCTTGAGAGCAAACAAGATTTTCCAAAAATTTTTGCTTCTCTAATATCTAGCGTGCGATATTTCAATAGTAATGACACCGCTAATATAATAATCGGCTGTGCAGAGGATTTAGCCCTATCAAAATTTGATTTAGTGATTTTACCAAACTTTACCGGTGAAAACTGGCCACCGCCTACCCCTATTCATCCGTGGCTTAGCAAGGAAGCACGGCAACAGTTAGAAATAAATTATGATGAAATCTTTACGGCTTTATCTTTATATCATTTTTATTTGTTTTTACATAATAAACAAGTAATTATATTACGCTCTAAAAAACAGGACGGTAAATCTACGACCCCGTCTAACTTCTTATTGAAATTACAGTACGGTTATCCATCTATAAAGATACCGAAACAAGTTCGGCATGAAAAAAAACTAACAAAAGAAGGTCAAATTAAAGGAGCATATAGTAAAACTTTCCCGGACATATTATCGGTTACCGATATAGAAATACTAATAAGAAATCCATATAGTTTTTACGCTAAAAAAATTCTAAATTTACGCAAAAAAGATATGATTTGGGAAGAACCTAAAATATCGGATTTCGGTAATTTTATCCATAAAGTATTAGAGAAATATTCAAAGGATTATGACCGCCAAAGCTATGATCAGTATGTCGATTCCAATATAAAGCAACAACTCCTAATAAATATCGGCAATAATATTTTGCAAAACACGACTCTACCGGTATACACAAAAAAGACCTGGCAAATAAAGCTCCTACCGCTTGCTAAAGCTTTTATTTCGTTTGACGATGAGCAAAGAAAAAATTGTAAAAATATTTATTTTGAGCTTAAAGGCGAATTACAGCTAAATATTGCGGGGCATAATTTAAAAATTATCGGCATAGCCGATCGAATTGAAATCAACAAATTAAATCAAGTAACTATACTAGACTATAAAACCGGTGCTATTCCAAGTAAAAAAGAAATTGATTCGGGGCTATCGCCACAGCTTATTATTGAAAGCTTAATGATATTAGAAAACGGCTTTGCAATTATGCCTAATATTGACCATGATATAACCATCGCTTACGTAAAAATTTCGAGTTCCGAGCCTTATATTCAATTAACGGCAATAAAGTTAAACAAAGAAGCTTTAAGCCGTCACAAACAAGGATTAATAAACTTATTAGAATATTATATAACTAATAAATTCTTCCCTTACAGTGTAGATTTATTGAAGTATAACGATTATTTACATTTAAGAAGATAAAAAAACAGTCATATATTCCGGCATTATTGCATGACTACCGGAATCGTTATTGTGAGCGATTGAAGGCTTTGTTGCATGGCTCGAATTTTTGCAAAGCGTACGGTGTCATGCCGTGGCTTGACCACGGCATCCAGTCTTTTTATTAAGGTTTTTTCTGGATACCGTGGTCAAGCCACGGTATGACACCATACTTATCAAATATCCATTATTAACTTAAAATTACCGTCATCGGTAGAAATGATTTTACTCGCCGTATTGTAAATAATCGGATCGTTAATTTTGCCATGCCCAAATCTGTTAGTCTTAAATACCGGAATAGTTAAACTAGTGGCAAAATTATTAAGTACTGCCGTAATATCTTTATCTTCAGGAGCGAAACTACCGAATATTATTGCTTTTACGTCTTTTAATAACCCCGCTTGTTGTAGGTGTAGTAAAGTCCTATCTAGTTGGTAAGGTTTTATATTGACATCTTCCAAAAAAAGAATTTTATTAGCGGTTTTTATTTGCCAGTTTGTACCGATGCTTGTCTGCACCATAGTTAAATTACCGCCGGTAAGCTTACCGGAACTGATTTTGCTTGATTTTGCTATAGAATTAATTGCCGATAAGCCGCTAATCGTAACTTGCTTGAGTTTGCCGGAAATTATTTTGGCTATTTTCGTGAAATTATTACGATCTTTCTCGGGCTTTAATATTTCAGTTATAACGCTGCCGTGAATGGGTTTCCAATTCCATTCTTGAGCAAGGAAAATATGCAGTGCAGTTATATCGCTATAGCCTATAAAAAATTTTTCTTTAGCCGGTTTTGCTAATTTTTGTAAATACGGAATTAGTTTTGCCGAGCCGTACCCGCCTCGTAATGCCCACACTACATGATTTGAGTCATTAAATAATGCATTTTTTAAAAAATCAAATCTTAATTCGTCGCTGTTAGAATGAAACGGTCTTTTTGTAGTGTCAACACATCCAACAGGCATATTTAATTTTAATGAACTAATATTTTTTAAAATGGATAATTCAGTATTATCGGCACCGGAAGCCGGAGCAACAACCGTAATTGATTTATCTTTTAATAATTCAATAAATTTAAGATTATCTTTTTGGAAATTTGTATTTGAAAATGCAGATAACATAAAAAATATAGTTAGAGTAAAAAAAATACGCACAATATGAAAACTAATTTAATTTGTAAAATACATCTCTGATGTTATTCCTGCACCTACGCAGCGTTGTTGCATGGATCGAATTTTGGTGTCATTCCCGCGAAGGCAGGAATCCAGAAAAAGCACTTAAAATAAGCAAAATTATATAGAAATTTACTATATAATTCGCTTAAATATTCTCTGGATTCCCGCCTTCGCGGGAATGACATATAGTGCTTTTCTCGATCCATGCGACAATGCTAGAGGTGCCTTGCCATGACGGTTTTGGTATCCATACAACAACATCCGCAAGTGCATGTATTTTAAGAATAGGAGCTATAGTTTAGGTAGATCAAGAAATAAGGTTTTGATAGTTTTAATTAAATTAAGAATTGTATTTACTGCTTCTTTTTCTTCAGTAAAAATGCTACTTATCTCGTTACCGATTACTTGTAAATCGGTAATTATTTTTGATAAACTATTATTACCGTTTTGAATTTTAATAATGATATTATCCAAAGATTTTAATATCTTATCTGTACCTTGATATAACATTAGATGTTTTTTAGCTTGTTTTATAAGGTCAACCAGATCTACTATATATTCATTATAAATATTATTATTTATAGCTCCTTGAGATTGATTTAATACTTCTATTAAGTCTTTTATTTTTAAAATTACTGCAAGAATTTTAGATAATGTTTCTATCATTATTTAGCACCTACTATTTATTGATATTTTTTAATACGGTATTTATATAGGAAAACGATGGTTGTGTATCTATACCGCTATAATCTCTATTCATATTCCAAAGCATAACTCCTGCTAAAGACTCATTAGCCGCCCATGATGATAAAGAATTAGCCATATCTAATGTTAAAATATTTTCGGTAGTGCTTTTTCCCGGCATAATACCTAAGCAAATTTTATTGCTTGGTATATTCCACTGGCTAATATAATAATCCTTAATATCGGCTTTGATTTGTTCATCAAAAGTAATATTTGGGCTAACCGTTATATAATATTCCATAAAATTAATATAATCTAGATAACTATAAGCTTCTATAGATAGTGGTTTCCAATAGCTATCCCATCCTTGTCCGGGTACTGTGAGAGTTAGTATCTTGTCAGGGTTTAGTGCTCTTAAAGATTTTATTAAAGAAAAGGTTTTTTGTTGTAATCCATCCTTATTAGGTTCCTCAATATCTAGATCGCATCCGTCTAAAGTATATTTAATCAAAATACGAGTAATGGCCTTAGACATATTATCTATATCATTCCATAAATTAGATTTACTTAAGAAATAGGGACTTGTTCCTCCTCCTAAAGCTAATTTAACTTTAGCACCTTTATTACGGGCATAAGATATAATAAATTTTATCTGGTCATCAGTAATAGTAGTTATACCGTTAATAGTATCCTGGGCATTAAAGTTGAAGCTTCCAAAAGCTATATTGATTACTGTTTGTTTAGTAATCGGGCAAGTTTGTAAAGCATTTAAATAATCTGAATTCCAAGAAGCAAGATATATTTCGAATTTCATTTTTCTATAAACCTAATTTTAAATCTAGGATCAAGTTGCGTATAACACTCACTGATTAAATTTAGTCAGTATACATTAGATAAACTTAATCAGTCTAGTTTTTTTCTTCATTGTATTCTCATACGTGAGCATAGGCGTTGTTGCATGGCTCGAATTTTTGATGTCATTCCTGCGAAAGCAGGAATCCAGATTTTCTCAATTATCAATTGTAACTTTTTTGTGCTATCATAAAAAGCCTATAATTTTTTATTTATTAGATTTCTATAGTTTTATTATTTATCTTAGAATAAATCAATACATAAATTAGCAAAATAATATTTTTAAAGTTTTTCATTATTTATAATAAACTTAATTCTCTGTTTGCAACAACTTAAAGAACACACCTCACTTCGAACCACAGCATACTATATTATTTAAAGTAAAAATTATAGTTGTAAATAATAGCATTTGTATGTTATTATTTACAACATGATTAATAGACACATAATATCGTTTGTAAAACAATCTTTAAAAGATTTCTCTGCGGTTCTTATTATTGGAGCTAGGCAAGTGGGGAAGTCTACAGTAGTAAAGCAGTTATATGATGAAGGAATTTTTAAATCATATATTACTTTAGATGATATTTCTCAATTAGAAGCGGCTACCGGCGACCCTCATGGATTTATAAAAAATGCAAATTATCCTCTTGCGATTGATGAAATTCAAAGAGCTCCCGATCTTTTAAAAGCTATAAAAAAATCAATTGATGAAGATAAAAGACCCGGTCGTTTCCTTTTAACCGGATCGGCTAATATTTTTTCTTACCCAGGAGTGTCCGAAAGCTTGGCAGGACGCATTGACGTAATACATCTTGAAGGGTTAAGCCTAGGAGAAATTTTAAATCAAAATAAACCTTCTTCCTTTATATTAGATATTTTTTCAGGGTTAACTATTCCTGAATTAAAAGACAAATGGGCTAAAGAATTAGAATATAAACCGGAAATAAATAATCAATTTTTAAATGAATATATTTTCTATGGTGGATTTCCGGAAATTGTCTTAAAAAAGCAAGAAAGATTTCGTGAACGTTGGTTTTCTTCTTATCAATCAGCCTATATTGAACGAGATGTAAGAAATATAAATAAATTTTTAGACGTTGTTTCTTTTGCTAAACTTTTTCGCCTGATTGGTTTACAAAGCGGTAATTTATTAAATCAAAAGAATTTAAGTATTGAAATAGGGTTAGATCAAAGAACAATATCAAGATATTTAGAGATTCTAGAAACAACTTTTCAGGTAAATCAATTAACGCCTTGGTTTAGCAATACACGTAAAAGATTAATTAAAACTTCTAAAATTTATATAAATGATTCAGGCTATGCTTCATATTTAAACGGTATAGCAACTCCTAATTTGTTGTTAAAAAGCCCTTATTATGGGGCAATATTCGAAACATGGTTATGGGCAGAACTTAGGAAATTATTAACCTTAACTACGGGCGTAGAGCAAGCATTTTATCGCACACATTTAGGAAAAGAGGTTGATTTTCTGCTATATAAAGGCGATATATTTTGTGGTTTAGAGTGTAAAGCCACAGAAACTATTCAGAGCCGACATTTTATGGGGCTTAAAGATTTATCTGAAGCACTAGCACCACGAATTATGCATGGTATTATACTTTATACCGGTAATGAAATAATCACTTTTTCTGATAAATTTCTTGCCGTACCTTTAAGATGTATCCTTTAAATAAATTGAGACAAAAAAGTAATAGCCGGTACTATCAAAGCAAGATTTATCAATAATATAGTCATATAAATTTACAACTATTCTATAACCAAATATCGGAATAGTCAATAACATTTCGACACCTATATCGGAATAGTCAATAGCTTTATTGTTGCATGGCTATCAGAATCGTCATGGCGAGGCGGCGTTGTTGCATGTTTTTTCTGGATTCCCGCCTGCACGGGAATGACATATAGCACTTTTTTAGAACCACGCAACAATGCCTCGTAGGAATGACATACTTAGCGTATATGTCCTTGTTTAGTAATTGCTGATTTACTTAAAGATTGATCCTCACTATTGATTTTTATTTTTGCTTCATTTAATCCGGTTATTATTCCAACATTATTTGGAGTGTTAACAGTTTCTACTTGCGTTTGCCTTATAGCTTTTTCGCCTTGCTGATTTTGTACTTTTTGAAGTTCTGTTTGCTCTGTAGGGGTTTTTACCTGTCCTGCTGTTGGATTCCTTGCTGTAGTTACTTCAGCATTTTCTACTTTACTATATCTTTCGTTTACTTCTAGTATTATTAACTTATCTATTATACCTAAACGTTCTTCTTTAGATAAATCTTTATTGCTGACTATTTTATCTTCAATAAAATACTTCTTTTCATCGATAGTATTTTGCTTATTATATTCATCGATTATTTGTTTTTTTTGATCTTCTTTTGGATATATAGGAGCAGAGCTAGAAAGAATATTTTTTATATTGTCAGCTTTGACTTTAGAGTCGGGCATTTGATCAACGAGCTTTTCCGCTTCATCTATAACAGCTTTTGCAGCTGCATGAAGTTTTTGTTTTGTCGATTCTCCCTCTGTTGATCTGCTTGAACTACTGCCTCCTAAATTTGCCATTAGTTGAGCTGCTTGCTCCTCTACCTGTTGTAGATTTTTAGAATCAGATGTATGAGAGCTAACTGTCTCCGCTTTAGCATCCAATGGCTGAGAAATTTTAGAAGATAAAGATTCAACAGGATGAGAAGAAGAAATTTGAGTTGGTACAGCTAGTTCAGACTTTGTTTCACTCTGTATAGGAGCTTGTTTATCATCATGTTCAGCCTTTCCTTCTGACTCTAAAGGCTTGTCAGGTCTAGGAGGTATTGGTGGCGGTGACGGCGGTGAAACTTGTTCAATTTCGGCTTTATTTTCTATAGGATTAAGAGCTACAGTAGACTCTACAACTTCACTTCCTTTATTTTGTTGAATAGGTTGAGCTGTTTGTGCCTCCACTTGTTGTAGATTTTTAGAATCAGATGTATAATAAGGAGTGCTAACTGTCTTCAATTTAGCATCCAATTCTTCACGATCATGAAACGGCAACTCTGAAAAAAGTTTAGCTGTTTCTTTTTCTTTATTTTCTGAAGCTTCTTTTTGCATTTCTTCCGCAGTCAGACCATGAGACGGCAACTCTGAAAAATGTTCAACTGTTTCTTTTTCTTTAGTTAGCTTAGCTTTATCTTGTTCTACAATCCTTTCTTTAAGTATTCCTTTTTCAGTATTTAACATTTCAAGTGTTTCATTGATAGCTATTTTACCATCACCGATAACTTTTTCGCCACGATTAGTTTCATACTTTATTAACTCTTCTAATATTACTACTTTATCTTTATCGCTTAATGAGTTATTGTTATTGGATAGGTCTTTAATAAATGCTTTTTTATCTTTCAATTCTTCTTTTGATAATTCTTCCGGCAATTTACCTTCAGGATTTTTCTGCAAATCAGCATATTTTTCAGATATAGCTTTATAGCCGTCTACTATGCTTTTATCACCCTGCTCTTGGCTCATATTCATAACTTTATCGTTAGCTATTTCTTGCACAGTTTGTGATAAATCGACACCATGCCCTTTATTTGCAACAACTTCTTGCATCATTTCTTCATATTTGCCGCGTGTTACCGGCATCGTGTAAATTTTCCCGCCATGCTCAACATATCCTATGGCATCTTTACCATCACCTATAAATTTTATAGGCATCGGCGAGCTAATTTCTTTAAGCAGCGGTTTACCGTTAGGTCCTTCTTCATAATGAGCGGTAAAATATACTGCTTTATCTATAGGAGGTCTATTGCCGTTTTCATCCAACGCTACTATCGATAAGTGCATATTACCGGGAGCCCCGTTTAATTTTACCGGAAAATCTATTGTCCGGTAGGAATTAACTTTTACCTCTGTTCCGTCTGATTTTGTTACGGATATTGGTTTAGTTGCATGTGTCGTTTCAGTTAAAGTACAAATTTCGCCATCAACATCATTGGTAATTTTTTGGGATTGGGTAGTATTTTTATTAGCGTCTTCTCCTGTAGGACCGTCCCATGCTATTGTTTTAAAACTATCTTTAAAATCTGTATGAACTTTTTTATAGCCGGCTATTTCGACGGCTTCAAACTTTTCCTTAGTTGCCGGATCATTTAAAGCGGTATTCAAAGCAGCATTTAGTAATTTTCTTTTTTCTTCATCTTTCTCTTTCTCTAAATTACTTAAAAATTCTCTAAATTTTTCATCGTTTTCTAATTGTTTAGCTAAATCTTCTTTAATTTTTTCATCCAACTTTGCTAAATTTTCAGGCTTTAAAAAATAATCTCTTAAAACATCTCTTTGTTTTTGCAGAATTTCTTCCCTAATAGCCTTAGTAATCGGATCAACTGCTTCTTTACTACTTACTGAAGCAGATAAAGCATTAAGCTCCGGAGTGGATATCGTCTGCGACTTCTGCGACTGAAAAATACTATCTCCTGCTTCCGGAGTAGTTTGTGCTGCTATCTCTGTATCGGTTTCGTTACTCATATCATCTCCTTAATTATTGAAATAATTAAACTTATTTAACAGTAAGTTTTAAATTCAATTATTTCAAGTTAAAAATAGCATTGTTGCATGGCTCGAATTTTTGGTGTCATTCCCGCGAAAGCGGGAATCCAGAGAATATTTAAGCGAATTACATAGTAAATTTTTATATAATTTTGCTTATTTTAAGTGTTTTTTCTGGATTCCCGCTTTTAGCTAGAATGACATACTGTTACTTTTATCGACCCACACAACAACACCGTTAAAACTTAATAATGACAATTTTTTTGCCCACTATTTTCTATTGCCGCATTATACTCTTTATTTAATTCTTTTGTTGCCCAAATCCATATTGAGCAAGTAATAATAAATATTATCATTAAACACAGAGAAATCGACTGATAACTTGCAGAAGGCAAAATAATAAAAACTATTGATTGTAAAAATGCACCAGCGGACTTACCGAGTTTTGTACCTACTACGTCGGCGGCGGCTTTACCTTTTATCTTTAATTCGTTATCAAGAGGCACATAAGACATTTCTTTTGTCGAATCGAATAAGGTATATTTACTAGATTTACTAAGCACGTTTTGAATAGCACCGATTGTTACGGCAATTAAAGTCGGATCGGCAAAGACGAAACTTACTACTATTATTGCTGCGAATCCTTCAAAATTATTGACGGCAAAAAATAATAAACCCGTTATAAAAACCATTAGCGGCGTGATAATAGCCGCCGTAAACCAACCTAGTTTTCTAACGATATTTGAACCTAAAATAACAAATATAAGGGTTAGTATGCCGGTATAGCTTAAATAGCTACCGATAAAAGCGGCATATTCGGTGGGAGTCTTATAAATCTTTGTTGCTGTAGCTTTCCAAGGACCTTCGACTAGATTTATCGCTAACCCGTAGCAAATAAGTAGAGTGGCAATTAATCTTATATGCCTTGACGATAAAATCATTTTGAAACTCTCAACAATTGTCATTGATTGCTTCTTGACCTTAAAGCGTAATAATGCAATATGTTCTTTATCTAATATTTTATGATTAAGTAACCAAAAAGTTTTAATAGCCAAGAAGCCTAAAATTAAAACTATAGTTAATATAACTTGGATTGAAATAGTGTTATAAGATGCTTGCAAAGCAAATTTATCGGTAACATATTTATTTATATATTCGAGGTTTGTTAAAAACTGTCCTGCTAGATAAAGCCCTGTTTGACCAAGCAAACCGAATAACGGATAGAATCTTTTTGACTCTTCGACCGTAGTAACGTTATTAACGAATTGCCAGAAAAGTAAGGCAAAAACTACATTTGGCCATAATTCAGCGATAATATAAAATAAGGAAAAGCTCCAATTTGATAAAAGCAGGATAAACCATTTAAGATTAGGAAAAGATTGAATTAATGATTGAGCAGTATCGGCATTTAGATGCAACATCTCATAATTCGGAAAAATAGCAAAAGCAAAAAGTGCAAAGAATGCTAAAAAAATCGACATAATAAGGTAAAAGATATTTTCACCTTTCATATGATTGACAAGCTTAACGTAAATAGCCGTGACTAAAAAGGCGGCCGGCATCACTCCCCAAAATTTAAGGAAAGAAATAGTCTCTACGCCGATCATAGTATTAACGATACTATCCTTTAAAGCTCTGATTAAATTTTGAATAAATAAAATGCAGAACATTAATAGGGTTATAGCTAAGAACTTAGAAAGCTCAACACGCTCTATGGGCCAAATATAGTCTAAAAATTTGTTGATTTTAGTAGTAGATTTATCTAGATTAGTTTTTAACAATGAAGAAGAATTTTTCGAAATGTCTGGGATAATTGCCATCTTTCAGCCTAACCTACATGTTGCTTGGTTAGAGCCCTATATTAAAGATTTTTCTTATTTAAGTCAAGTGTAAATTATCAAAACATCGTCATTGCGAGGCGGCAAGCAATGCCTGCTTTTTGATGTCATTCCCGCGAAAGCGGGAATCCAGAGAATATTTAAGCGAATTATATAGTAAATTTTTATATAATTTTGCTTATTTTAAGTGTTTTTTCTGGATTCCCGCTTTCGCGGGAATGACATACAGCACTTTTCTCAAGCCATGCAACAATGCCCTATAAAGGCGGGAATAATATCAAATATGAACAGTTATTGGCTAAATATCTATAAACCCAAAGGTATAAGCTCGGCAAAAGCCGTTGCGATGATTAAACAGCTACTTGGTAAGGTAAAAATCGGTCATGCAGGAACTTTGGACGTAGAGGCGGAAGGCGTTTTACCTTTAGCCATAGGTGAAGCGACAAAATTAATGCAAATACTAATCGATGCTAAAAAAACTTATATTTTCACTTTGCAATTCGGCGTACAAACTGATAGCGGTGATTACAGCGGTAAAATAATAAATACCACTAGTTATATTCCTTCTAAAGAAGAAGTTTTCAGCGTTTGTTCTAAATTTACCGGTATAATCTCACAAACTCCGCCGGCTTTTTCGGCTATTAAAGTTAACGGTGTTAGATCTTATAAACTTGCAAGACAAGGATTAGCTACAGAATTAAAAGCACGAAATATAACGATTTACAACCTAAAATGTATTAATTTCGATGAAAAAAAAGCGATTGCTACTTACTGCGTCGAATGCTCAAAAGGTACTTATATAAGGACTTTAGCAGAAGATATGGCATTATCCTTGCAAAGTTTAGCATTTGTGATAGAATTACGCCGTACTCAGGTTGGGGCATTTAAAATGGAAAATGCTATTATAATGTCAAAACCTGAAGAATCAAAGCAAGAGATAACAAAAGAGTTTCTTGAGGAAAAGAGTATAAGAATTGAGGCAATACTGGACGACATCCTGGTTCTTGATGCTAATTCAGTGCAAGCACAACAAATTAAATACGGACAGCAATGTTATTTTAATTATGAAAATGATGTTACTCTTTTATGGGTTCGTTATGAAGGTGTTTTGCTTGCTATCGGTAGCTTAAACAAGAATTGCTTTAATTCTATGCGTGTGTTTAATTTAATAAAATAAGGAGATTTATCGATGTCGATTACAGCTGAGCGTAAACAACAATTAATTAAAGAATATGCCCTTACGGAAGCCGATACGGGGTCTAGCGAAGTACAATGTGCTATTTTAACCGAGAGAATCAACAACTTAACTGAACATTGTAAGGTTAATCTTAAAGATTTTACCACCAGAAGAGGGTTGTTAATTTTAGTCGGCCGTCGTCGCAGATTACTAAATTATATTAAGAAAAAAAGTGTAAGTAATTATTTAGAGCTAATAGGTAAGCTCGGAATTAGAAAGACACGTTAGAGATTTCAAGGTAGAATGCCTTGCGGTGTCATTCCTGCGAAGGTATGGCGTTGCTGTGTGGCTCTAAAAAAGTGCTGTATGTCATTCTAGCTAAAAGCGGGAATCCAGAAAAAACACTTAAAATAAGCAAAATTATATAAAAATTTACTATATAATTCGCTTAAATATTCTCTGGATTCCCGCTTTCGCGGGAATGACATACGGATAACAAAAAAACAATTATAATTATGAGATGAAAATGTTTAATGAAATAATGAAAACAGTAGAATGGGGTGGGAAAACCCTTGAGATCAGTACCGGTAAAATTGCTAGGCAAGCAGACGGTGCGGTAATGGTAAAAATGGGTAATTCCGTGTTATTATGTACGGCAGTAAGTGCTAAAGAAGCAAAAGAAGGTATAGGTTTTTTCCCGTTAACTACCCATTATAGAGAAATGGCAGGTGCAGCGGGTAAAATACCGGGTGGATTTTTTAAACGTGAAGGTAAAGCATCCGATAAAGAAGTTTTAATATCTCGCTTAATCGACAGACCGATTAGACCGCTATTTCATCCGGCTTTTGTTAATGAAACGCAAGTAGTTTGTACTGTCCTTTCGTACGATCCGGAATGTACTACCGATATTCTTGCGGTTATTGGGGCTTCAGCAGCACTAGCACTATCCCCTGCTCCATATACGGAAATTATTGCCGCTAGTAAAGTCGGTTTTATCAACGGCGAATTTGTCTTAAACCCGTCATTTGAAGCCTTAAAATCTAGTCAATTAGAATTAATCGTTGCAGGTACTGAAACTTCCGTAATGATGGTTGAGTCAGAAGCTAATTTATTATCCGAAGATCAAATGCTTGCAGGCGTAAAGTTCGGATATGACGCATTTCAGCCGGTAATTCAAATAATTAAAGAACTCGCAAAAGAAGCAGGTAAACCGAAATTACAAATGCAGGATTTATACCCCGCACATTTAAAAGAACAAATTGAGCAAATGGTAGGGAAAGAAATAAAGGAAGCTTTTACCATAACTTCAAAACAGGAACTTAGTACCGCCTTAGATGCTATTCCTGCCAAAGTTCTTGAGCATTTTGCCGAGGATATGGCTAATAAAACTTATAATAATTATCAAATTGAGTCAGCTCTTAAAAAAGTTGAAGCTGACATATTACGCAGTGATATTCTACAAAATAACCATCGAATTGACGGACGTAAATCTACCGATATCAGACAAATTGCTTGTGAAGTAGGAATATTGCCGAGGACTCACGGGTCAGCTTTATTTACTAGAGGCGAAACACAAAGTTTAGTGACCGCAACACTCGGCACTACTCAAGATGAACAAATCGTTGATAGTTTAGAAGGTGAGTATAAAGAGCGTTTTATGCTTAATTATATTTTCCCGCCTTATTGCGTCGGGCAAGCAACACCGATGAGAGCACCGGGGCGTCGTGAGGTCGGACACGGTAAACTCGCATGGCGTGCTATTAATTCCGTCTTACCGACTAAAGCACAATTTCCTTATTCAATCAGGATAGTTGCCGAAACTACCGAATCTAACGGCTCTTCTTCAATGGCGACGGTTTGCGGTACTTCGCTTGCTTTAATGTATGCCGGTGTTCCTATAAAATCACCTATTGCCGGTATTGCAATGGGGCTTGTTAAAGAAGGTAGTAAATTTGCCGTATTATCGGATATACTAGGCGATGAAGATTATTTAGGCGATATGGATTTTAAGGTAGCCGGTAGTAGTGAAGGAATAACGGCGTTGCAAATGGATATAAAAATATCCGGCGTAACTTTTGAAATAATGAAGGAAGCACTTGAACAAGCAAAAAACGGTCGTTTGCATATCCTTGAGCAAATGAATAAAGTAATTAATTCACCTAATTTGGAAATTAGCCGACATGCACCTTGTACTCAAAGTATAAAAATCGATAAAGATAAAATTAGAGAAGTTATAGGTACCGGCGGCAAAGTAATAAAAGAAATTTGTGAAACTAGCGGTGCTAAAATCGATATCAGCGATGACGGTACAGTTTCTATTTATGCCTCAGATAAGGAAAAATTAAAAATTGCCATGGACAAAGTCAAATCAATTGCTATTGAACCTGAAATCGGCGAAATATTTGACGGCACCGTGGTGAAAGTGTTAGATTCCGGTGCATTTATTAACTATCTCGGCAGCAAAGACGGCTTCGTGCATATTAGCGAAATTTCCGAAGAAAGAATTGAGTCGGTAGCTAGTGTTTTAAAATACGGTGATATAGTGAAAGTTAAACTTATCGGCTTTGATAATAAAGGTAAAGCAAAATTAACTATAAAAAATGCTGAAGGTTTAAAGCAATCGGTAAAAGCTGATATAAAACCAAAAAATAATTTCAAAGAAAATTCAGAGAATGATCAGCGTGAGGTCAATAAAAAACGCTCAAAGGGTGAAGAAAATACTACTGAAGACAGCAATATGATTAAAGAGCGTAAATATTTTAGTTAAATATATTACGATATGCGAGGAGGCATTGTTGCGTGGATCGAAAAATGGCTTCAATGTCTACCGTGGCTTGACCACGGTATCCAGTCTTTTTATTAAGGTTTTTTCTGGATTCCCGCTTTCGCGGGAATGACATACGGCACTTTTTTTGACCCATGCAACAACGCCGCTTTTTATTAATTTTCGAGCCAGGTAACGACGCTATTTACTACCGTCAATGGCTTCAATTTTGGCGGCTAATATAAAATCACTTTCCGTAAAGACCATTGATTTTATGAGTCCATATTTCTACCTTACACATGCCGTACGATACGGTTAAATCCGGATGATGGGCTTCCTTTTCAGCAAGGTTGGCTATTTTATTAGCAAAATCCATAGCCTCCATAAAATTACTAAATATATATTTTCTATATAAATGCCCAACTTCATTAATTAGCCAATCCTTTTCAAGTTGAGATAAAAATGTGTTTATTTCCTTATCATTTAAAGGAGGCACACCTCCTTGACATGGAACACAGACCTTATCGATTAAACATACTTCACTCATAATATCCCTTTAAAATGTAATAAATATTTTGATTTAAACATGTTATAATCATGTCTAATAAACTCTGATTTATAAGAAACAACTATTCAATAATTTTTTCAATATTTACTTTAGTTACCGGAGATTTATTGACTTCGTGTTTTAAAGTTTTGCGGATAGTCGATTTTATAGCTTCTTCAATTTGTTCAGTTGATAAAATTCTTTTTACTTGCTTATTTTGAATTTCAATAAGTTTAACAATATCGTTTTTGATTAAATTAATTAATTTTATGTCTTCTTTTGAATCAAGCAGCCCGGGCATCGATAATACAGGATTTGCTACTAATTCACCTTTATTATTTATTACAACCGTAGCTATTACTATGCCGGACTCACGCATACGCCTACGAGCCTTAAAAATTGAAGACTCTACCGGTAATAGATAATTGCCGTCAACAGCTAAATAGCCGCTATTAACCTTAGCAATTACTCGTGAATTATTTAGCTCAAGCAATACTACACTGCCGTTTTCTACTTCTACTGCGTGTTTTATGCCATTTTTCTTAGCAAGTTTAACATGTTCGTGGATATGCACAGGTTCACCGTGAACAGGTACACAAACGTTAGGTCTAATTAAAGAATACATTTTTTTAAGCTCGTCAACAGCCGGGTGACCCGATACATGCACAAAATGGTCACGCTCGGTAATCACTTCAATACCGGCTTTAACAAATATATTAAACATCCTAAATATTTTCTTTTCATTACCGGGGATAATTTTTGAAGAAAAAATAACGGTATCTTTTGGAGCTAATTTTATTGATTGATGAGAATTACTTGCCATTTTAGCGGTTGCTGCCATCGGCTCGCCCTGACAGCCGGTAGCAATTACTAATAATTCCTCTTTTTTAAATCTACTTATGTCTCTCTCATTGATTAACGGCTCGATATCTTGAAAATAGCCGCTTTCTTGTGCTGCACTCATCATTCTATGTAAGCTTCTGCCGGTTAAAACAACTTTTCTGCCTGCTAACTGCCCTGCATGTATTAAAGTATCTAATCGTGCAAGATTTGAAGCAAAAGTTGAAACCACCACTAATTTAGGGCAACCGGCTATTATATCTATCAGACTTTTACGTACTTCCCCTTCCGAACCGGAACTCCCTTCGTTAAATACGTTAGTTGAATCGCATACTAGAGCTAAAACTCCCTCATCGCCATACCTAGTCAAAAGCTCTTCATCGGCTTTCACCCCTAATATCGGATCGTTATCAAATTTCCAATCTCCCGTATGAAGCACATTCCCCATTTCGGTACGGATCATAATAGCTTGCATTTCCGGTGCTGAATGTGTTAACGGCACCATTTCAAGAGAAAACGGCTCTATATTAATTTTTGCACCGGCGTCTACTTCATGAATCTTGATATTTTTAGCAAAATCATATTCGGCTAAACGCAGCCTTAAGAAATTTGCCGTAAATTTAGTGGCATATATTGGGCATTTCAGGCTATTCCATAAATATTGTACGCCCCCTAAATGATCTTCATGAGCATGCGTAAGTATAAGACCCACTAAATCTTTTTTATGTTTTTCAATAAAGCTAATATCAGCAATTACCATATCAACGCCGGGTAAATAATCATCGGCAAATCCGCTACCGCAATCAATCATCAACCATTTACCTTTATAATGATAAAGGTTAACGTTCATCCCTATTTCGTTAGCTCCACCGAGCGGCACAAAGAGTAAATCATTTTTATGGTTTTTAATATTGAATGATGACATAATTAATTTCTATAGTTATTATAATCTTAACTTATAACTTATTCTTGTTCTATCGTCTATGATTAATAATCGTTTAGTTTATATAAGTATGTTTATATCAGGAATTATTTTAATTATACTTACTTTATTTCCTCAGTTAGATATAGATTTTTCTAAATTTTTCTATCACCATAGTAACGGCTTTATTTATAAAAATACCGCTATAGTGAGGTTTTTATTTTTATCTATACCGATATTAACGAAAGCGATAGTTATAATATCTTTATTATGGACATTTTATTATCTTATTAAATATAGAAAAACTATTTTTTTATCATGGAGTTTTTATATATTAATTACTGCTGCTATCGGTCCGGGGTTGATAGTTAATTACGCTTTAAAAGAGAATTTCGGTAGAGCCCGCCCGACGCAAATAGAGAATTTCGGCGGAGAAAAAGATTTTACCAAGGCTTTACTAATAACCGATCAATGTGATCGTAATTGCTCATTTTCCTCCGGTCATGCCGCCATGGGTTATTATTTCACTAGCTTTGCTTATATTTTACCGCATATATATTTTTCATGGCTTTATGTTACCGCCCTACTCTTCGGTTCGTTAGTTGGCTTTAGCCGTATATTAATGGGCGGACATTTTATTAGTGATGTTGCGGCATCTTGTTTTATTATTTTAGTAGTTAATCATATATTATACTTGGTATGGCAAAGACTGCGTCAATGTCATTCTCGTAAAGTATAAGTATTGTTGCGTGGATCAAGAAAAGTGGTATATGTCATTCCCGCGAACGCGGGAATCCAGAGAATATTTAAGCGAGTTATATAGTAAATTTTTATATAATTTTACTTATTTTAAGTGTTTTTTCTGGATTCCTGCGATCAACGGAATGACATAGAGTGCAAGAATAATATCAAAAACTTAAAGTTTAAGAGGAACTTAATCCAATGAACGTAAATAAAATAGCGGTGGTTTATAATAATTCTCCTAAATCCGTTGCACTTGCCGAGCAACTGAAAAAACTTTTTTCCTTTAGCAAACCAAGTGAGGCTGAAATAATTATTGTAATAGGAGGGGACGGAGAATTATTACACGCAATCCATCGTTATATGAACCTTAATCTACCTTTTTACGGCATTAACTCAGGTAGTTTAGGTTTTTTAATGAACCCTATTAATAATGAAAAATTATTAGAAAATTTACATGAAAGTATAACTGCTGACTTAAATCCCCTCTCAATGGAGGCGGAAGACGTTAACGGCAATATCCATTATGCTCTTGCTATAAATGAAGTATCAATATTTCGTAAAACCAATCAAGCCGCTAAGTTTAGTATTGAAGTTAATCAAATCGAGCGGATGAGTGAGTTAATCGCCGACGGGGCTATAGTTTCTACTCCGGCAGGTAGTAGTGCTTACAATCTTTCCGCAGGTGGTCCTATTCTACCGCTAGAATCAAACGTATTATGCTTAACTCCTATCTGTGCATTTAGACCTCGGAGATGGCACGGAGCATTACTGCCCTCCTCTACTTCCATCAAGTTTGAGATACTTGAAGTAAATAAAAGACCTATAAATGCAACTGCAGACTTTCAAGAATTTAGTAATATAAAATCGGTAACTATTAAATCAGTAAAAGACAAAGCTATAAAATTACTTTTTAATAAAAATCACACTCTTGAAGATCGAATTATAAAAGAACAATTTGGTGGGTAGGTAGATTCTCAATGTCATTGCGAGCAACTAAAAGTGTTGTTGCGTCTACAAAATTATTTTGAGTTCCTACTAAAGTTGTCATTTTAGCCTCCTTAATTTCTATTGCAATTATAAGCTTACTCCTTAAATTTTTTCAGGTCAAGGTTAAAAAAACAACAATAAAACTAAACTTTTTAAAGATAACCTAAAATACTTAAAAATTAATTTTATTAACAACAATAATAATTTATAATTTATGATTTTTTAGGTTGACTTGCTATTTAGCCCGGATATTGCATGAGATATAGGAGACAAAATCCTCGTAAAGCTGTATAATACTGGTATTTCATTAGAATAATACAAAGGATTTTGTCATGACAAATTGTATAGCATATAGTTACCAGTTTTCCAAAGTAAAAAATCGGACAATAGAGATAAATTTCACTGGAGGTGATATTAGTAGCGATGGAGGTGTGTTGTTATTAAGAGAAGCAGATAAAAGGCTTGGTATAACAGAGGAGCTTGCTAAAATATTTCCTGATAGACGAGATGGTAGTAAAATTACCCATAATATGGCAACAATGCTGAGGCAACGAATTTATGGTATTGCATTAGGTTATGAAGATTTAAATGACCACAATTATCTACGAAAATGTCCTGCTATGCAAACAGCTATGGAAACAATTGATGATATGGCAAGTAGTTCTACCTTATGTCGTATAGAAAACAATGCTGATAGACACTTTGCAATTAAAGTGCATGAACTAATGCTTGATAAATTTATTAAGTCTCATAAAATAGTACCAAAGCAGCTAATACTTGATTTTGATGCTACGGATGATGAAATTCATGGGCAACAGGAAGGTAAGTT
This sequence comes from Rickettsia endosymbiont of Polydrusus tereticollis, assembly GCF_964026385.1. Lineage (NCBI taxonomy): Bacteria > Pseudomonadati > Pseudomonadota > Alphaproteobacteria > Rickettsiales > Rickettsiaceae > Rickettsia > Rickettsia endosymbiont of Polydrusus tereticollis. The sequence continues at coordinate 719,301 of NZ_OZ032142.1, forward strand.
TTATCATGGTTATTACGGTCATAATTGCTTTTTACCTTTGTATGTTTTTTGTGGAAAGCATCTGTTAGTTAGTTATCTTAGGACGTCAAAGCAGGATCAAGCAAAACATTCTTGGGCAATATTATCATTGTTAGTAAAACGTTTTCGCCAAGCTTGGCCAGAGGTAAAGATTATTTTTCGTGGTGATAGTGGATTTTGTCGTCATCAGATGTTTGATTGGTGTGATATTCATAATATAAAATATATTGTAGGAATGCCCCAAAATAACAGACTAAATGAGTTACTGAAACCTACAATGGAGAAGTCAAAAGCAGCATTTATTATAACCCAAGAAAAGCAACGTCTTTTTAGTGAGTTTCCATATAAGGCTGGTAGTTGGAGTCATGAACGTAGAATAATTGGTAAGGCAGAAATGACAATGCTTGGAGAAAATCCAAGGTATATAGTAACTAATTTATCAGATAAACCTGAAGATTTATACGACAAAGTTTACTGTGGTCGTGGTGATATGGAAAACCGTATAAAAGAGCAACAACTAGAATTATTTGCAGATCGTACTTCTTGTCATAGATGGTGGGCTAATCAGCTCAGAATGATTTTATCGGGTCTTGCATACACTTTAGTAGAATATATCAGAGGTAATTTATTACAAGGTAGTGCATTAGCAAAAGCACAAATAGGTACAATACGTTTAAAATTATTAAAAATTGGGGTAGTAATTATCCGTAATACTAGGCGTATTAAGTTTTTGTTATCTTCATCATATCCTTACCGACAGGTATGGAATCATGTGATGAAGAAATTAGCATTAGAATAACCTAGATTAGCACTGTTCCCGGTGCTTAGAAAAAATGGGGTAAGGGGCATTACATCTAAAATTTGAAAATAACGGCTTCAAAGCACTTTTTGGCAAAATTTTTACAAAAGTATCATTGCTAATATTATAAATTACTCAATTTCTTACTTTAAATCTCACTTCATGCAATATCCGGGTTAGATTTTCCTACCATTATATATGGAGCTACACAAAACGATATAAAAGTGGTTCTATCTTATCAACCCTGAATATTAAGGAGGGCATTATGACTAATAAAGATAAAGGATTTGCTGCCATGGACAAAGAAAAAGTCAGAGAAATAGCTGCTAAAGGAGGGCACGCTTCTCATGGCGGGCATGGTCACAGCGAGCATGATGATAGTAAATCAGGAAAACGAGGATTTGCCGCTATGGATAAAGAAAAAGTTAGAGAAATAGCTGCTAAAGGAGGACATGCTTCTCATAAAGGCGACCATGACGATGAATAAAAAATAATTACTTAGAAGGAGTTAATCTACGGAGGCTAACTCCTTCGATCTATTAACCAAATTGGAAAGGAGGTACGTTATGGCATTTAATTTACCACGGATAAGGAATAAATCTGAAGCCAATAATAATGCAAGATATAGTTATTTAGATAATATATTTAACGAATTTTTTAATGATTTTTATTCTTTGACGAATCCCGGTTTAACCGATACAGCAAGGAATCTAGCACCTAGAACAGATATATCGGAAACAGATACAGAATATAATTTAGAAGTAGAATTACCGGGAGTAGTTCAGCAAAATATAGAATTAAAAATAGACAATAATATTTTAACTATTAAAGGCTCAAGAGAAGAAAGTTCAGAAGATAAAAATAAGAATTATCACATGCGAGAAAGATATTACGGAACTTTTCAAAGATCAATAAGTTTGCCGTTAAACATCAATGAAGAAAATGTAGAAGCTCGTTTTGAAAATGGTATATTGCATATAAAAATACCAAAAAAAGAACAAAGTACTTCAAGGAAAATTGAAGTAAAAAGCTAATATTTTCCCTAATGGCTCTTCTATTTTCACTTAAGTAGAAGAGCTATTATCACGTTTTAAACTAAGATATTTTATAATATTTAGTATAGAGATAACACATAGTAAATGCTTAATGGTATGGCTACTTAAACTATATAAAATATAATATTAAATTATTTTAAATTTATAAAACCTTAGAGCCTATCTGTAAATAGGTATTAATCTATTAAGCATTAATCGGATCAAAGCAATATAAATCTGATTAGTAGCAGATTTGACAGTATGTTCGTAATGTTTACTTAACCTTCTAAAATTGTTTTAAGTTCATGGTAAAACAGTATTTCTTATGATAATGCTGCTATGGAGAGCTTCTTTCATACTTTAAAAACTGAGCTTGTTTATTTTAAAAAATACCAAAGCTTCGCAGGAGCAAGGCTTGATATATTTACTTATATCTATATTTTTTATAACCAAAAACGGAGGCATTCTACTTTAAAATACAAAACTCCAAATGAGTACGAGTTAAATTATAAAAAAATTAAAAACAACTCTTTTTAATTTGTCTGTTTTTTTGTTGCAAGATCAGTTGCAACTATTCCGACAAAAACCTTATTAATTTTCGCTAAAAAACATCTCAAAATAGTAAATCAATTGGAAATGTTCACAGAACTTAAATTTAGGTTGAAAAAGTAAAGTTAGTCTATTAAACTTCTTTAACAATTATAGATTAACAAATGAAATATTTATGAAAGAAAAAAGTGCTAATGATATTGTTACGATAGAGAAGTTGTTTAAATTGTTTGAGTTAATGCAGAAGGAGCATGTTACAGCTTGGAATATATTGCTGCATTCTAGTTATTTAGGCACTAATTCTATACCTGTAGAAATCCTTACAAGCTTATTTGATAAAACTGTTATAGATACAAAGATAGAGTTAGGGTTTTGGGTATTAATGCAACAAGAACAAAGCGAAAATAAAATAAAATTAACAGAGTCAATTTTAGAAGCAGTAAATAAATATTATCCTCCTAATGATAGAGGCTATACACAAGAAATTGAAATTTATAAAAATTTGATAAAAGCTTTGGATACAATTTTTCCTGAAATAAATAAAGAGCAAGAAAAGGAATGGGAAAAAGCAAAAATACTTTATACATATGCAGAAAAAATATTAAAGGATTGTGAAAATAAAAAGTTACTCATAACAAATACTGAGTTAGCGAATTTATACAATAAACTTGCGGCTTATAACCAATTTATTAAGCATGATCTTCAACAGTCATATCAATATTATGAAAAAGTTTTAGAAATAAACAAAGCCTTTAATTCAAGTCATGAATTAAAGTTACAAGATTTAGTATTTGATAGACTAATTGCTACAGCTCGTTATAACGCTGGAATAATTGGTGTAGAATTATATCCATATAAAGCACAAGATTACTTAAAGTCTTACATTAAACCCGCTTATGAAGTAAAGAAAAGCCTGAATCCAAATCATCCTGATATTGCCGCATACCTTGAGTCTATAGAAATAATTAAAGGAAAAATAAAACAGCTAGAACAAGACCAAAATATCTCACCCCTTGAATCTGCTATTGTAGATTATAATCAGGGAATAGCATACTTAAATAAAGCTGAAGAGCAAAACGATAACACATTAAAAAAAAGCAGCCTACATTTGGCTTTACCATTTTTGGAGCAGGGCTTTAAAAAATTCTGTAAAATGCATAAAGATAAAGATATAGAGGGGCAATATATTTTTAAAGCTCTGTATGATATTGGAAGGGTTTACTATGATTTAGGTGATCAAAATAAAAGCTTAGAGCTTTTTATAGAGGCTTATATTACTCGGGGAAAATATAAAGGGGCTTATGAAAATGAACTTAAGACATATTTTAGTAAAATGGATTCTCAAGATGCCGGCAAGCTGCTAACCCGGATATTGCATGAAGTGAGATTTAAAGTAAGAAATTGAGTAATTTATAATATTAGCAATGATACTTTTGTAAAAATTTTGCCAAAAAGTGCTTTGAAGCCGTTATTTTCAAATTTTAGATGTAATGCCCCTTACCCCATTTTTTCTAAGCACCGGGAACAGTGCTAATCTAGGTTATTCTAATGCTAATTTCTTCATCACATGATTCCATACCTGTCGGTAAGGATATGATGAAGATAACAAAAACTTAATACGCCTAGTATTACGGATAATTACTACCCCAATTTTTAATAATTTTAAACGTATTGTACCTATTTGTGCTTTTGCTAATGCACTACCTTGTAATAAATTACCTCTGATATATTCTACTAAAGTGTATGCAAGACCCGATAAAATCATTCTGAGCTGATTAGCCCACCATCTATGACAAGAAGTACGATCTGCAAATAATTCTAGTTGTTGCTCTTTTATACGGTTTTCCATATCACCACGACCACAGTAAACTTTGTCGTATAAATCTTCAGGTTTATCTGATAAATTAGTTACTATATACCTTGGATTTTCTCCAAGCATTGTCATTTCTGCCTTACCAATTATTCTACGTTCATGACTCCAACTACCAGCCTTATATGGAAACTCACTAAAAAGACGTTGCTTTTCTTGGGTTATAATAAATGCTGCTTTTGACTTCTCCATTGTAGGTTTCAGTAACTCATTTAGTCTGTTATTTTGGGGCATTCCTACAATATATTTTATATTATGAATATCACACCAATCAAACATCTGATGACGACAAAATCCACTATCACCACGAAAAATAATCTTTACCTCTGGCCAAGCTTGGCGAAAACGTTTTACTAACAATGATAATATTGCCCAAGAATGTTTTGCTTGATCCTGCTTTGACGTCCTAAGATAACTAACTAACAGATGCTTTCCACAAAAAACATACAAAGGTAAAAAGCAATTATGACCGTAATAACCATGATAAAACTTACCTTCCTGTTGCCCATGAATTTCATCATCCGTAGCATCAAAATCAAGTATTAGCTGCTTTGGTACTATTTTATGAGACTTAATAAATTTATCAAGCATTAGTTCATGCACTTTAATTGCAAAGTGTCTATCAGCATTGTTTTCTATACGACATAAGGTAGAACTACTTGCCATATCATCAATTGTTTCCATAGCTGTTTGCATAGCAGGACATTTTCGTAGATAATTGTGGTCATTTAAATCTTCATAACCTAATGCAATACCATAAATTCGTTGCCTCAGCATTGTTGCCATATTATGGGTAATTTTACTACCATCTCGTCTATCAGGAAATATTTTAGCAAGCTCCTCTGTTATACCAAGCCTTTTATCTGCTTCTCTTAATAACAACACACCTCCATCGCTACTAATATCACCTCCAGTGAAATTTATCTCTATTGTCCGATTTTTTACTTTGGAAAACTGGTAACTATATGCTATACAATTTGTCATGACAAAATCCTTTGTATTATTCTAATGAAATACCAGTATTATACAGCTTTACGAGGATTTTGTCTCCTATATCTCATGCAATATCCGGGCTAAACAAGTTGCTTCAAAACAAAGCATTTGGGCAATTTCTAAAGTCCAATTATTGTATAAATTTCCTAATACTTTTTGTAAATATTGTTCTTCTAAATAACCCTTGACTCCCCAATTATTAAGTATGCTTTTGAAACTCCACCTTCCTATACTTGCTAATTCTGCTATTTTGTTTAAAACTTCAGGTTGTAGTTTTTCTTTAACTTTTAGTATACTACTATCCGTACTTCCTCTCTCTAATATAAGCTCTCTTGTGCCACCATTTTTTATAAATTCAGGAACGTGCTTATTAAGGTAATCTTTTAATGGTGCTAAACTAAGATAAGCCTTTATAAATTTCGAAGCCCCATAATCATTTTTGATATGCTCTTGTGCTAATTCTAAAGAAGATTTTTTAAGTTTAGGATGTATAATAACTAGACGGTCATCACTTTCTTCAAGCAAGGTTTGTATGATTTTTGAAGCAGAATATATTGTAAAATATTTCATTTGGCTTGGATGCTTGTAAAAGCAGCTATTTAGCCCGGATATTGCATGAGATATAGGAGACAAAATCCTCGTAAAGCTGTATAATACTGGTATTTCATTAGAATAATACAAAGGATTTTGTCATGACAAATTGTATAGCATATAGTTACCAGTTTTCCAAAGTAAAAAATCGGACAATAGAGATAAATTTCACTGGAGGTGATATTAGTAGCGATGGAGGTGTGTTGTTATTAAGAGAAGCAGATAAAAGGCTTGGTATAACAGAGGAGCTTGCTAAAATATTTCCTGATAGACGAGATGGTAGTAAAATTACCCATAATATGGCAACAATGCTGAGGCAACGAATTTATGGTATTGCATTAGGTTATGAAGATTTAAATGACCACAATTATCTACGAAAATGTCCTGCTATGCAAACAGCTATGGAAACAATTGATGATATGGCAAGTAGTTCTACCTTATGTCGTATAGAAAACAATGCTGATAGACACTTTGCAATTAAAGTGCATGAACTAATGCTTGATAAATTTATTAAGTCTCATAAAATAGTACCAAAGCAGCTAATACTTGATTTTGATGCTACGGATGATGAAATTCATGGGCAACAGGAAGGTAAGTTTTATCATGGTTATTACGGTCATAATTGCTTTTTACCTTTGTATGTTTTTTGTGGAAAGCATCTGTTAGTTAGTTATCTTAGGACGTCAAAGCAGGATCAAGCAAAACATTCTTGGGCAATATTATCATTGTTAGTAAAACGTTTTCGCCAAGCTTGGCCAGAGGTAAAGATTATTTTTCGTGGTGATAGTGGATTTTGTCGTCATCAGATGTTTGATTGGTGTGATATTCATAATATAAAATATATTGTAGGAATGCCCCAAAATAACAGACTAAATGAGTTACTGAAACCTACAATGGAGAAGTCAAAAGCAGCATTTATTATAACCCAAGAAAAGCAACGTCTTTTTAGTGAGTTTCCATATAAGGCTGGTAGTTGGAGTCATGAACGTAGAATAATTGGTAAGGCAGAAATGACAATGCTTGGAGAAAATCCAAGGTATATAGTAACTAATTTATCAGATAAACCTGAAGATTTATACGACAAAGTTTACTGTGGTCGTGGTGATATGGAAAACCGTATAAAAGAGCAACAACTAGAATTATTTGCAGATCGTACTTCTTGTCATAGATGGTGGGCTAATCAGCTCAGAATGATTTTATCGGGTCTTGCATACACTTTAGTAGAATATATCAGAGGTAATTTATTACAAGGTAGTGCATTAGCAAAAGCACAAATAGGTACAATACGTTTAAAATTATTAAAAATTGGGGTAGTAATTATCCGTAATACTAGGCGTATTAAGTTTTTGTTATCTTCATCATATCCTTACCGACAGGTATGGAATCATGTGATGAAGAAATTAGCATTAGAATAACCTAGATTAGCACTGTTCCCGGTGCTTAGAAAAAATGGGGTAAGGGGCATTACATCTAAAATTTGAAAATAACGGCTTCAAAGCACTTTTTGGCAAAATTTTTACAAAAGTATCATTGCTAATATTATAAATTACTCAATTTCTTACTTTAAATCTCACTTCATGCAATATCCGGGTTAGGTGCTATGAAAAGTAAAGATTATAATTGCGTTCAAAAATTTGTGCATGAATATCCCTGGTTATTTCAGAAGATAATAGACCATCATCCTGAATATTTAATTGATCGTTCAATTGTGAATTTGGTTGCATTAGATAAGGAAAAATTATGGTTTGGTAACTCTCCGCACCAGCCGATAAATATAATATGCCAAAATAATTATACAAGCGAAAGTCTTAAAGAAGAAGGTTGGGTGATACTAGGAGAGGACGCCACAGGCAATTACTAATAGCTGAAATTTATACACCATAGTGCTGAAGTTGTATTGGAGTTTCCAAAGCTAGCAAAATTTCTTAAATAGTTTCTTATTTCCATATATCATGGCACCATAATGTATCTAAAAACTCTTTTATAGGCCAAATAATAATTTCTTTATTTTCTATGGTAATTATACGCTTTTTCTTTTCAAAACAAATAATATGTAACTTAAAATTATGCTCTTTGGCAATTTCTAAAAGACCTCTTAAATGATTTTTTTGTATAGATGAGGAAATTTTAACTTCAAATGCATTATCCTGAACTATGAAGTCAACTTCATAACCTTCTTTTGTACGCCAATAAAATAATTGATCTCTTTTATCATGTAAATACTTGTATGCTATAAATTCGAGAAATACATAATGCTCAAAAGCTCTGCCGGCTTCAAATCCTATCATTTCTTTGTACTCATATCTTCTTAAATAATTTACAAGACCGGTGCCAAAAAGATAAAATTTAGGTGTTTCTGTTATAATTTGTCGTTTTGTACGTGATCTATAAGGATATAAATAATATCCCAAATACATATCTTCTAATATTTCAAAATACGTTCTTACAGTTTTTGCATCAATTCCACAATCTCTAGCAATATTACTAAAATTGACCATTTCACCGTTAGAAATCCCTATAATTTCTAAAAACTTTGCAAAGGCTTCTCTTTTCCTAAGGCCTGCTTCAAATTGTACCTCAGGTAAAATATAGTCAAACAGATAAGAGGCTAAAAATTTGTGAACCATCACTGGAGCTGTATAATGGCTAGGTATAAGACCATGATTAAAAATTTTATGCCAATTAATTTCTTTTATTTCAGGATAGCATAAAGGTAAAAACATATATCGCCAAGCTCTACCTCCAAGCAAGTTAGCACCTGTTGATTTTAAACGCCTTGCACTTGATCCACAAAGAATAAATTGAAGAGATTTATTTGATTCTATTAAATGATGTACTTCATCAAGAAGTAACGGTACTTTCTGTACTTCATCAATGATGATAGTAGATATTTTATTTTGTGCTTGAATTTCCTCTCGTAAACGCTCAGGATACCGAAAATAAATTTGATATATATCTGCCTGCAATAGATCTATATAAAGGCTTTGTGAAAATTTTTCTTTTAAATAAGTCGATTTACCGGTTTTCCGTGCTCCCCATAAAAAACAAGATTGTCCTACCGGTAGTTCTAAATTCAAATATCTTGGATATTTATCCAGATGAAACAAATATTTTAGGACAAACGTATAATGAGGATGAAGGCGGGTATTAAAGATTTACAAATGATGGTTTCTAAATTGGTTTCATTTTTTAATATACTCATGAGGAAGAAGCTTATATAATATTGCTTTATTTACAATTAAGACTAATATTATGTCTGATAAACCAAATATGATGCGATTATCCAAATCTATAGAAAACAAGATTTTGTTCTTTCTTTAAATAATTTTTTATTATATAAATTGTCAAATTGTACTAAATATGGTACACTGATATAATGCTTAATATTTCAAAAACTCTTACTGTAAAATTTTATCGATCTGTGACTAAAAAAGAACCGGTACGTGATTGGTTACTTAAACTAGCCTCTAAAGACTGTAAAATCATTGGTACGGATATAAAAACTATAGAATACTCTTGGCCAATGGGGATGCCTGTATGTAAATCTTTAGGTAAAGGAATGTATGAGGTGAGATCAAACTTAACAAACGGCAAAATAGGAAGAGTATTTTTTTGTATAATAGGTAATAAAATGATTCTTTTACATGGATTTATAAAAAAATCTCAAAAAACTCCTGAGAAAGAATTAGAATTAGCATATAAAAGAAAAAAAGAGGTGGAATTGTGAATGAACTTAATCAAAAGCATATTGGTTCTAATTTTGATGATTTTCTTAATGAAATTGGAATATTAGAAGAGGTTACAGCAATAGCTCATAAGCGTATCCTTGCTGAACAAATAAAGCAAATTATGGAACAAAAGCACATAACAAAATCAGAAATGGCTGAAAAAATGGAAACAAGTAGATCAGCTGTAAATAGACTTCTAAATCCTAACAACCCAAATGTTACCCTCGATACTCTCGACCGTGCCGCTATAGCTTTAGGAATAAGGCTAAATATTTCTTTTGTTTGATTTATTATTTAAACCCTGAATTAAGAGAAAAACTTATGGGCAGTTTAGCACATCATTGGGAGCAACAAGGCATAAAACAAGAAAGAACGAGAAGTGAAATAAAAATAAGAAAAGATTAATTTAGCTAAAAAGATGATAGGTATCAAAGAACCTATAGAAAAGATTGTAAATTTTACAGGCTTAAAAAAAGAAGAGATTGAGAAATTAAAGTAAATTTCTACTGTAAAGGTTACGTAATTCGTTGACAATTTTGTAAGAAAGCAAGAGGAGTTTTAGCTGCCAAAGATTGATGAGTTCTGATTTCATGAGTCAATCATAAATTTTGTGTAAGTATCTAAAATTCATTTTCTAATAATTCATATTTAAAATCTCCGCAAAGTATCTCAAATTGATTTAAAGCAAGGGACCATTCTCTAATGGGCATGGTCCATTTCTTTGCAGCATTTTTTAGAGCCAGAAAGACGATTTTTGTAATAGATTTATCATCTGGAAAAACTCCCTTATTTTTAATAATTTTACGGATTTGACGATTTACCGATTCAATCGTATTAGTAGTATAGATGACCCTTCTAATTTCTTCCGGAAAGGCAAAAAAAGGCACTATTCCAGTCCAATTACGTTTATGCAACGACAAAATTTATTGCCTGGGGATGACAGCTAACTTTGCCGGTAAGAGGGTGGATAAGTTTGCATAAATAAGCCTCCTTTTTGTTAATGCTTTATAATATTGGAATATTTACTTAAGTTTAAATTCTAGATATAACAACGTTAAATTTGTGTCATACTTGATTTTATAATTGTTTTTCTGTAAGTATTAAGTTTGTTTAAGAGCATGTTTTTTCCTATAACTTTCAGAATTAATTTCTAGAATCGTAGAATGATGAATTAGCCTATCGATAGCTGCTACAGTCATAGAGTTTGTAGCAAAAATACTATCCCATTCACTAAAAGGCTGATTAGATGTAACAATAAGACTCCCTGATTCATATCGCTGAGCAATCAGTTCGAACAAAACATGCGTTTCAGCTTCATCCTTACGTACATATCCTATATCATCAAGGATAATAACATCATATTTATCAAGTTTAGCAAGTTCTGCCGGAAGGCGACAATCTCGACGAGAGGCTTGCAGATTTTGAACAAGCTTAGTGGGGGAAGTAAAGAGTACTCTGATATTTTTTTCTACCAATGCATACCCTAGTGCAGCAACTAAATGACTTTTTCCTACCCCGGATGGACCAAAAACTAATAAATTTTCGGCTCGCTTAACCCAACTAATATTAACGCGAATAGCGAATTAAAGAGATGAAGAATTAAGTATCGTGTCGATAGAAGGCTTGGTAGGGAGCAACTGGTAATTGATAAGAGAAGCGATCATATGAGAGAAGGCATTTTTGACTGATCTATGCCTTGAATGTTCGAACTTATTGAGCAATTTTATTTTGCCGATAACCGTTTCAACTAAAGCTCGTTTTAGCAGTAGTGCTCTATCATTAAGAGGCATTAAGATATTTTTCATACCTTTCTTAATTCTTGTAATAAGCTGAATATTTTTATCAAGTAAATCATTAAATAACTCTTTACTTATATAACCACGATCACCAAATACCTTGCCAAAAATATCTTTAATCCTAGAAGAAAAATGTTTGCGATCATCTTTATTACCACTACTGAAAGATGCCTTTATTAAAGAGCCTTGCGGGTTTATAATCAAATGCAATTTAAGTCCAAAAAACCATCCTTTTGTTGTTTTTCCTCGAGCAGCTAAGCCATTAAAAACCTTATGTGAATAAATACGATAATTCTTACAAACAGCAATAGAAGTTGAATCTACGAACGAAGTACCGGTGCATTTATCAAATAGATGATTTAGTAAAATCGTAAGATAAGGCAGATATTCTCCTATCAATTTATTAAAATGCTCATAACAAACTAGCTTAAAATCTTTGGAATGTATAGGTAAAATTGTGTATTTATAATAATTTTTAAAGCAATCTGATGATGATTGATAATAGCCTATTAATATGGTTAAAACTTCACTTTTAGTTAAAGAACTTTTCGGACCAGGTTTAGCTTTGCTACTATTAATTGCTAGAGTATTTTTATCAAATTCTTTAAACAAATCATCGACAAAACAAAATAATGAGGTAAAATCAGTTTTCATAGGTTATTTCCTTTAGTTTTTAAACCAAAAAAATAGCCTATGATCCCTTATCCTGTCTACTTTTTCTTATTCTTTTTTATACTCTCATTAATTCACTATTCGCGTTAATATTACAAGCTAGGTCATCTACTTTTGCTTTATTTAAAGTTTGAACCTGACTAAAATCAAAAGTAGCTAAAGATTTACCTACCGGTAGATGAGCTTTTCTTAAATAAGTTTGAATCTTTTTCCTCTGACGAGCTTCTACTTCGTATTCAAAAAGGATAGATAAAAACTTAGTATAATCCCATCCCTCATGCTCTGCTTTTTGTAAAATCGATTGCCATAATTCAAGTATAGTAGGTAGACGTAACTCTTTTAAAAGTATAGGTAGTGCTGTAGCATTATGCATGGCTAACCCGGATATTGCATGAGATATAGGAGACAAAATCCTCGTAAAGCTGTATAATACTGGTATTTCATTAGAATAATACAAAGGATTTTGTCATGACAAATTGTATAGCATATAGTTACCAGTTTTCCAAAGTAAAAAATCGGACAATAGAGATAAATTTCACTGGAGGTGATATTAGTAGCGATGGAGGTGTGTTGTTATTAAGAGAAGCAGATAAAAGGCTTGGTATAACAGAGGAGCTTGCTAAAATATTTCCTGATAGACGAGATGGTAGTAAAATTACCCATAATATGGCAACAATGCTGAGGCAACGAATTTATGGTATTGCATTAGGTTATGAAGATTTAAATGACCACAATTATCTACGAAAATGTCCTGCTATGCAAACAGCTATGGAAACAATTGATGATATGGCAAGTAGTTCTACCTTATGTCGTATAGAAAACAATGCTGATAGACACTTTGCAATTAAAGTGCATGAACTAATGCTTGATAAATTTATTAAGTCTCATAAAATAGTACCAAAGCAGCTAATACTTGATTTTGATGCTACGGATGATGAAATTCATGGGCAACAGGAAGGTAAGTTTTATCATGGTTATTACGGTCATAATTGCTTTTTACCTTTGTATGTTTTTTGTGGAAAGCATCTGTTAGTTAGTTATCTTAGGACGTCAAAGCAGGATCAAGCAAAACATTCTTGGGCAATATTATCATTGTTAGTAAAACGTTTTCGCCAAGCTTGGCCAGAGGTAAAGATTATTTTTCGTGGTGATAGTGGATTTTGTCGTCATCAGATGTTTGATTGGTGTGATATTCATAATATAAAATATATTGTAGGAATGCCCCAAAATAACAGACTAAATGAGTTACTGAAACCTACAATGGAGAAGTCAAAAGCAGCATTTATTATAACCCAAGAAAAGCAACGTCTTTTTAGTGAGTTTCCATATAAGGCTGGTAGTTGGAGTCATGAACGTAGAATAATTGGTAAGGCAGAAATGACAATGCTTGGAGAAAATCCAAGGTATATAGTAACTAATTTATCAGATAAACCTGAAGATTTATACGACAAAGTTTACTGTGGTCGTGGTGATATGGAAAACCGTATAAAAGAGCAACAACTAGAATTATTTGCAGATCGTACTTCTTGTCATAGATGGTGGGCTAATCAGCTCAGAATGATTTTATCGGGTCTTGCATACACTTTAGTAGAATATATCAGAGGTAATTTATTACAAGGTAGTGCATTAGCAAAAGCACAAATAGGTACAATACGTTTAAAATTATTAAAAATTGGGGTAGTAATTATCCGTAATACTAGGCGTATTAAGTTTTTGTTATCTTCATCATATCCTTACCGACAGGTATGGAATCATGTGATGAAGAAATTAGCATTAGAATAACCTAGATTAGCACTGTTCCCGGTGCTTAGAAAAAATGGGGTAAGGGGCATTACATCTAAAATTTGAAAATAACGGCTTCAAAGCACTTTTTGGCAAAATTTTTACAAAAGTATCATTGCTAATATTATAAATTACTCAATTTCTTACTTTAAATCTCACTTCATGCAATATCCGGGCTAACCTCTCTTACTAAAAATGAAGGCAAAAGATGATTATATGTTTGTAGTGAATGTTGCTTAATTTCTACAGGAGGAGGTACTAACTTCATACAAGGTTGATATCGGTTTTGTAACGTTCCTAAACAAGGAACCTTACCTTTAATTAGGGATGACACAACAAATTCTCCTAATTGTTGCTCACAGTTATAATCTGCTGCAAGCTTTAAAATACCTACCATCAATTTATTAGCCTGACGTGGTGTACAATGTTGATCAATTAGCAACCAAATTTTTTTATATATAGGAGTTGGTAGTATGTCATCCCGCAGAATAGAATAGCGAAAAGCTCCGGGTTTACGTACCAAGCTATTAATTAAATGACGATAATTAATGCATCTAGCTGCTTTTTGCTTGTCATCCCCTCTTACTCTAGGTAAATCCAAAACATGATCACTTCCCAAGTAACATGACAAACGATCATCATAAATATGTATTCCTAATTGATACCCTATTAATCTGGAAGGTACACTATACATAACTTTTTTTACTGTAATAGTGCTAGAAGTTGTCACCCTAGCTGTTGTTTGGCTAAAATCTATAGTTCTGTGGGCCGGCAATCCTTTTAAATAAGATCGTTCAATATAAAGTTGTGGTTGATGACGATTATTGTGTCGTTGAACAACAGAGTCTATAAAATTTTGATAGTCATCTATAGATTCAAAATTATAAGAACCACGCAATAAAAGAGCTTGCTCTAAACGTCTCTTAAGATGACCATGTGCAGCCTCAACGCTACCATTCTCATGTCCTTTCCCACGATTGTTTCTTGTAGCATGCATGCCATAATGAGCACATACTTCTTTATAAGAACATGTTATATCATCTGACTCCTCTTGCGATAAATTCTTGAAAGCAGCTGACAAACTGTCAGTCCTATGTTCTTCAGGACATCCTCCTAAACTCCATAATGCATCCTGAAGCGATTGAGAAAGAGCGGTAAAACTTTCTCCGCCCTGAATCACTTTCATAAAAGACCAATTACTATAAGCTAACCGAAAATGATACAATAGATGCTTAAACGGTTTACCACAAATAGTAATCTCTATGCCTTTTAAAGCAGTAAAATCCGATAAACCTTGACGACCGGGTACATGAAGCTGGCGAAAGATAACTTCCTTTTCCGGACCATATAATGCTCTCCACTTGCTAGTGCGTCGCTGAACAGTTCTTAAAATGCTGTCCGGATATTTTCCTGGGTATTCGTCTTGAAGATATTCTAATAATGTCCAAGATGTTAAATATGGTAGTTGTTCTAATAAAGGAACTAATACACCTTCCCATACTCCTTCTAATGGATCGTTACGGTACTTACGTACTTTCTTCCCTTTCGATAAAGATAACACTTCCCTACGTTCTAAATTCCTACCACTACGTTGTGAAAAACCTGCTTTAGCTGAACAAATTGTTTGATTCAAACCTGATTTTCTTAATTTCATATATACCTCGTATTGCTGATTTGTTATTCTTCTACCGGGCATCTGTAAACTCCAAAAGTATTCAGATGCCTATTTTATCACCGGCAAAGCTAACTGTCATCCCTCGGCAATCTTACATGACATTACATACCGTTTCCATATATCAGAAATAACCGGATATTTGCTATCCCATTTTTTAGCAAACTCTTCTAATGCTAAATTTGCCATGCTCTCATTATTTGCTGTATAGATTTGTTTTAAGTCAGACGTTACTTCTTTAAGATCTTTATAAGAAACATATTTTACAGAATTACGAACCATATGCACGATACAAAGCTGTACTATAGTATTTGGAAATATACTGTTTATGGCATCTCTAAAGCCTTTAAGCCCATCAATACATGCTACATAAATTTGTTCTATACCTCGATTTTTTAGCTCGGTTACAACTTGCATCCAAAATTTTGCACCTTCATTTTTGCTAATCCAAATACCAAGCAACTCTTTCTTACCTTCTGTATTAACTGCAATAGCAAGGTAAACAGCTTTATTTATAACCATATTATTATCTCTTGCTTTTACCATTATACAGTCTAAATAAACAATCGGATATATCCTATCTAATGCTCGAGCTTGCCATCTTATTACATCTTCCATTACTCCATCGGTAATAGTAGAGATGAGCTCCTTAGAAACTTCAGTGTGGTAGATTTCTTCTAAATGTGCTTGTATCTCACTCATGGTCATACCTCGAGCGTAGAGAGAAATAACCGTATCATCAAATCCGGAAAACCTTCTAACTCCTTTAGGGATTAGTTGCGGTTCAAACTCACTATCTCTATCACGTGGTACATCAATTACTATTTTTTGACCGCTCTCGTCTATTATTGTTTTTTCTGTTGTACCATTCCTACGATTGCTATCTATCTTCGCTACTTTACTATGCCTAGAATATCCTAATTCATGATTTAGTTCACTTTCCAATATTCTTTCTACTAGACGCTTCTTTAGTTGCTGAAACAGTCCATCTTTACCAAATAGCTCAGAAGGATTAGCTTGCGATAATAGCTCTTCTACTAGTTCATTATTTATATTTGTTTTTGCTGTCTCTTGTTCTAATTTTTTAGCCATAATTTCCTTTGGTTAAGTTGTTATTTTTTACAGTAATTCTTTATCTGCTTTTTTTCAACTTACACAAATTATATGACTGACTCTAATACTCTCTATAATGGTACCCAAAAACTAGACAAGAAAATAGAGAAAAGTAGGTATAATATCTCCTAGGAAAAGGAGCAAAAAATGAAAAAACAAGTTAAAAAATATAGTGCAGAAGAAAAAGCAAAAATAGCAATTGAAGCAATATCTGGAGAAATGACTATAGCTCAAATTACCAGCAAATATGGTGTTCACGCTAATCAGATTTATAAATGGAAGAAAGAAGCTTTAGATTTTATGGTTTCTGGATTTAAATCGAAATCTAAACAACAAGATACCGGCCAAGAAGATTTAATTAAATCATTATTTGAGCAAATAGGCCAGTTAACAGTTGAAAGAGTATAATGGTACCCAAAAACTAGACAAGAAAATAGAGAAAAGTAGGTATAATATCTCCTAGGAAAAGGAGCAAAAAATGAAAAAACAAGTTAAAAAATATAGTGCAGAAGAAAAAGCAAAAATAGCAATTGAAGCAATATCTGGAGAAATGACTATAGCTCAAATTACCAGCAAATATGGTGTTCACGCTAATCAGATTTATAAATGGAAGAAAGAAGCTTTAGATTTTATGGTTTCTGGATTTAAATCGAAATCTAAACAACAAGATACCGGCCAAGAAGATTTAATTAAATCATTATTTGAGCAAATAGGCCAGTTAACAGTTGAAAGAGACTGGCTTAAAAAAAAATCTAGTATCTTTGGATTTAGAGGTTAGGAAAAAAATGATAAGTTATGCTTCAAATTTAACCATAGCAAGACAATGCAAACTTTTAGATTTAAACCGCTCAAGTTACTACTACCGAGCTAGGAATACCTTAGATGATAAGGAGTATAGAGTACTGAACAGAATTGATGAGATTTTTACAGAGCATCCCTATTATGGTACTAGAAGAATGTCTCATGTCCTAAAATCCGAAGGGTTAAATGTTAGTCGTAAGATGATAAGAAAATATTATAAAATACTTGGTATTGAAGCAGTATACCCAAAGATTAATTTAAGCCGTAGGAATCAGGCTCATAAAGTATACCCATATCTATTAAATAATATAGAGGTGGTTTGCTCCAATCAAGTTTACTGTGCAGATATTACTTACATAAGATTAAAGCAAGGTTTTGTATATTTGGTTGCTATAATGGATTGGTATAGTCGTTATATTTTGAGTTGGCGGGTGTCGATTAGTTTAGAAAATGATTTTTGTATTGAAGCTCTAAATGAAGCAATATCTATACATGGCAAGCCTGACATTTTTAATACGGATCAAGGAGTACAATTTACATCAAAAGATTTTACTCAAATACTTGAGCAACAAGGCATAGCTATTAGTATGGACGGCAAAGGCAGAGCCTTAGATAATGTATTTATTGAACGTTTTTGGCGATCTTTGAAACAAGAGAAGATTTATCGTTTTGATCTTGAAACAGTACGTGAAGCAAAGATAGCTATCAGAGATTATATAGAATTTTATAATCAGCAAAGACCTCATCAATCGCTTGAATATAAGACACCTGAAATGATACATTTTGCAGAAAAACTAGAAAATTATCAAGAGGCTATATGACATAGAAAATGCAAACTTTACTTTGAAAAACCAATACATTAATACAGGAGAATTACACCTCTAAAATTTAAAAAATTTGTCTAGACAAAGGGTACCACCTCATTATATGCAAGTCTTGCTAACTTATCCCTTAATTTTGGATACTCTTTTATACTACTGATATTTAAATTCTTCTTTGCATTACTTATACCTGACATATATCTTCTCTATCCTTTCTTTTTCGTGTTACTATTTCAATGAGATTAAAAATTGAATTGTTTAGGAAGTAAATAACATTTTAAACTATTCACTAAACAATCCATCCTTCCTAATTTTATCTATTTAGATGATTCCCATTCCTCCTAGAACATCTACTTCTTCAATTCTATCTATTTCTGATATATTATCTATGCCAGATATTATTATCATCATTTCATTAAGACATTCTTGCTTACTTGATATTATCTCTTTCAAACTATTTCTTAACCCCTCTTCTCCTGTATATCTTAATATATACCCTGACACAGATAACTCTAACATTCGATCTTTTAATGATAGCATTTCTAACAGATCATTATTCTTCTCTGATCCTATCTTATCGTCACACAAGTATGACATGCTTCTTTCTAAACCATCCTTCTGATCAGCAAAATTATATCCTAATAACTTATACTCTTTAAACTCTTCCTGAAGTTTATACTTAACCAAATTTATATCAGATATTTTTGATATGGCTTTTAATTCTTTATTATGAAACTGTTGTCCCACTTCTTTACAAATCTTACCATTATAGTTCTTATGTCCTATCTTCACTTTACTTAATACTGTTGTTGCTAAACCCTTTATTGCCTTACTTATTTTAAACATAGTTACTTTCTCTTTTCTTGATGTTTACTTTTATTCATAATGTTAATTATTAGTATTTAATTTCCCAAAGCCAATCAAGCCTCTTCCCTAACTTCTCCTCATACTGATGTGGCTATAGTATTCCGGACAGTTTGAGGTGGTACCCTTTGTCTAGACAAATTTTTTAAATTTTAGAGGTGTAATTCTCCTGTATTAATGTATTGGTTTTTCAAAGTAAAGTTTGCA
Organism: Rickettsia endosymbiont of Polydrusus tereticollis; assembly: GCF_964026385.1. Lineage (NCBI taxonomy): Bacteria > Pseudomonadati > Pseudomonadota > Alphaproteobacteria > Rickettsiales > Rickettsiaceae > Rickettsia > Rickettsia endosymbiont of Polydrusus tereticollis. Next base: position 738,611 of record NZ_OZ032142.1, read on the forward strand.
TTTTCTATGTCATATAGCCTCTTGATAATTTTCTAGTTTTTCTGCAAAATGTATCATTTCAGGTGTCTTATATTCAAGCGATTGATGAGGTCTTTGCTGATTATAAAATTCTATATAATCTCTGATAGCTATCTTTGCTTCACGTACTGTTTCAAGATCAAAACGATAAATCTTCTCTTGTTTCAAAGATCGCCAAAAACGTTCAATAAATACATTATCTAAGGCTCTGCCTTTGCCGTCCATACTAATAGCTATGCCTTGTTGCTCAAGTATTTGAGTAAAATCTTTTGATGTAAATTGTACTCCTTGATCCGTATTAAAAATGTCAGGCTTGCCATGTATAGATATTGCTTCATTTAGAGCTTCAATACAAAAATCATTTTCTAAACTAATCGACACCCGCCAACTCAAAATATAACGACTATACCAATCCATTATAGCAACCAAATATACAAAACCTTGCTTTAATCTTATGTAAGTAATATCTGCACAGTAAACTTGATTGGAGCAAACCACCTCTATATTATTTAATAGATATGGGTATACTTTATGAGCCTGATTCCTACGGCTTAAATTAATCTTTGGGTATACTGCTTCAATACCAAGTATTTTATAATATTTTCTTATCATCTTACGACTAACATTTAACCCTTCGGATTTTAGGACATGAGACATTCTTCTAGTACCATAATAGGGATGCTCTGTAAAAATCTCATCAATTCTGTTCAGTACTCTATACTCCTTATCATCTAAGGTATTCCTAGCTCGGTAGTAGTAACTTGAGCGGTTTAAATCTAAAAGTTTGCATTGTCTTGCTATGGTTAAATTTGAAGCATAACTTATCATTTTTTTCCTAACCTCTAAATCCAAAGATACTAGATTTTTTTTTAAGCCAGTCTCTTTCAACTGTTAACTGGCCTATTTGCTCAAATAATGATTTAATTAAATCTTCTTGGCCGGTATCTTGTTGTTTAGATTTCGATTTAAATCCAGAAACCATAAAATCTAAAGCTTCTTTCTTCCATTTATAAATCTGATTAGCGTGAACACCATATTTGCTGGTAATTTGAGCTATAGTCATTTCTCCAGATATTGCTTCAATTGCTATTTTTGCTTTTTCTTCTGCACTATATTTTTTAACTTGTTTTTTCATTTTTTGCTCCTTTTCCTAGGAGATATTATACCTACTTTTCTCTATTTTCTTGTCTAGTTTTTGGGTACCATTATAGTTAGTATGAGACAATATTAACAGAAAGGAAATACAGTATGACAAAAACAAAAATGTATTCTAGTGAATTTAAAGAATCAGCAGTTAAATTGGCAACTGAATCGAAGCGACCTGTTATTCAGACTGCAAAAGAATTAGGTATCAGTAAGAATACTTTATATAGTTGGATAGATAAATATTCTAAACAATTTGAAGAATCAATAACAAGAACAGATGAACATCTGTATGATGAATTAAAAAGATTAAAGAAAGAGCTGGTGATAGTAACACAGGAGCGTGATATACTAAAAATGATGTGGCTATAGTATTCCGGACAGTTAGTATGAGACAATATTAACAGAAAGGAAATACAGTATGACAAAAACAAAAATGTATTCTAGTGAATTTAAAGAATCAGCAGTTAAATTGGCAACTGAATCGAAGCGACCTGTTATTCAGACTGCAAAAGAATTAGGTATCAGTAAGAATACTTTATATAGTTGGATAGATAAATATTCTAAACAATTTGAAGAATCAATAACAAGAACAGATGAACATCTGTATGATGAATTAAAAAGATTAAAGAAAGAGCTGGTGATAGTAACACAGGAGCGTGATATACTAAAAAAGGCTGCAGCGTACTTTGCAAAAGAGTCCCTGTAAGGTATGCATGGATAAAGAAGCATCAAGATGATTTCTCAATTGCAATTATGTGCAAATGTATGAAGGTATCACGTAGCGGTTATTATGAGTGGTTAAATAACCCTGGATGCAATAGGGATAAAGAAAATAGAGAATTAACCTGTAAGGTTAGAGCTATTTTTCAGGAAGGTAGACGAAATTATGGATCTAGACCCATTAAAAAGGCTTTGTTGAGGCAAGGCATAATTGTTAGTCGTAGGAGAATTACAAGACTAATGAATGAAGCTGGCTTAGTATGTAAAACTAAGTATAAATTTAAAGCAACTACTGATTCTAAGCATAATAAGCAAGTTGCTCCTAATTTATTGGATAGACAGTTTAAAGTTTCTAATGTTAATTGTTATTGGGTTGGTGATATCACCTATATCCCAACTGGAGAAGGATGGTTATATTTAGCAACAGTTATTGATCTATTTTCTAGAAAAGTAATAGGCTGGTCAATGAATAGTAATATGAAAGCTGATTTAGTTAATAATGCTTTGCTAATGGCAATATGGCAACGTAAACCACCTAAAAAGCTTATTTGGCATACTGATAGAGGTAGCCAATATTGTTCTGATAGTCATTTAAAACTTATAAAACAACATGGTATTATACAGAGTATGAGTCGTAAAGGAAATTGCTGGGATAATGCTGTTGCTGAAAGCTTTTTTCATACTATAAAAACAGAATTAATTTATCAACATAAATTTAAAACTAGGGAGGAAGCAAAACATGCTATATTTGAATATATAGAGGTATTTTATAATCGTATAAGAATGCATTCTGCTAACGATTATCTATCACCAGTACAATACGAAAAAATACAAAAATGTGCGTAAAAAACTGTCCGGAAAACTGTTGACAGATCACTTATCCTTAAAACCATTACCTGCACTATCGCTATCTAACCACTTCTTCTGACCATGGTTTCTTACTACCTTACTTAATTCTGCTTGTGTTGAAAATTTATTTCTTGGCATTATTTACTCATAAATTTTTTCCTATTGTATATTATTTTATAACTTATGGGTAATTGAAAGCTTCACCAGACGCTTACTATTTAAGCTAGTTTTTTGTGCTATAAAACAGATACTGCTAAATGGAATCAGCCCCTGCAAAACTGGGCTTTGACTATATCTCAGCTAGATATTTTCTTTCCTAATAGGCTTAATTTTAAAAAGTGACTTTTTTACTATGACACAGTTAAAAAAATACTCTCTTTAATAATCTTAATATCTTTCCTAAAAAATTATTTCTTACTTTTTCCTTAATATTTCCCTTTTCTTCTTGATTACCTCTTGCCGAATTATCCGCTATATTATTTTTAATAGAACATAATATCTTAAGATCTTTTAGTATTTGTTCTTCTTCTCTCTGTTTCTTATCAATATCTTGTCCTTGCTTATTATCTATCCTGACTTCTTTCTCATTTCTAAACTCATACTTATCATCTTCTTCTGTCACCACTTTTCCACTAACTATATATGCCATAGTTAATTCTTTCCTGATAACTTGCAACTCCTCTAAACAATTATATGCAAGTCTTGCTAACTTATCCCTTAATTTTGGATACTCTTTTATACTACTGATATTTAAATTCTTCTTTGCATTACTTATACCTGACATATATCTTCTCTATCCTTTCTTTTTCGTGTTACTATTTCAATGAGATTAAAAATTGAATTGTTTAGGAAGTAAATAACATTTTAAACTATTCACTAAACAATCCATCCTTCCTAATTTTATCTATTTAGATGATTCCCATTCCTCCTAGAACATCTACTTCTTCAATTCTATCTATTTCTGATATATTATCTATGCCAGATATTATTATCATCATTTCATTAAGACATTCTTGCTTACTTGATTTATCTCTTTCAAACTATTTCTTAACCCCTCTTCTCCTGTATATCTTAATATATACCCTGACACAGATAACTCTAACATTCGATCTTTTAATGATAGCATTTCTAACAGATCATTATTCTTCTCTGATCCTATCTTATCGTCACACAAGTATGACATGCTTCTTTCTAAACCATCCTTCTGATCAGCAAAATTATATCCTAATAACTTATACTCTTTAAACTCTTCCTGAAGTTTATACTTAACCAAATTTATATCAGATATTTTTGATATGGCTTTTAATTCTTTATTATGAAACTGTTGTCCCACTTCTTTACAAATCTTACCATTATAGTTCTTATGTCCTATCTTCACTTTACTTAATACTGTTGTTGCTAAACCCTTTATTGCCTTACTTATTTTAAACATAGTTACTTTCTCTTTTCTTGATGTTTACTTTTATTCATAATGTTAATTATTAGTATTTAATTTCCCAAAGCCAATCAAGCCTCTTCCCTAACTTCTCCTCATACAACTTAATCATATCTTTTTGGGATTCTATCAATCTATACTCTATATCAACTCTTGATGATGGTCTAATTTGTCTAGAAAAAAAAACAGATATATTGAGATAGAATTCTCATAAATTAATGATTTTAATACAATATTTTTCTCAAAATATATAAATTCTGGAGTCTTATAATCCAAAGCTTGATGCATTCTTTGTCTGTTATAAGGATAAACAGCTGCAAGTCCCATTATCCGGTAGTAACGCCTTACACCGCTGCGTCCTACTGCAAACCCTTGGGTTTGTAAATACTTCGCCATACGCCGCATAAGTGGGTAGACGTAAAAGTTACCCCTTACGCCCCTCGTGAGAACCTCATCATACCCTATTAAGGCAATGGGCTCAGGATATCATCATTCACATGGTCTTTTACTTATGTTAAGGCGTGGTAGATTTTTACCCTTAGTAATGGGTTGCGTTCTATAAATAACTTAAATTTCTCCCAACTAAATGATTTTCTCTGACTACGACGATTTAGCCATTTGAACATTATTGCTACTGCTTTCCATACAAAATTCTCTACTGTTTTAATGTTAAAAGTTATTCCGTAATATTGGATGTGTCCTCTCAACTTGCTGCAAAAGCTTTTCCATATGGTTGGCAGCCTATACGTTTATACACAACCTAAAATCTTTTTTATAGCCAATACAGTGGTATCAATATCCTTATAACTTATATCCCTATGAGTTATAACTCTAATCTTACTCAATACGATAGGCATCCTTATCCTGTATTCTTTTATTAATATATCTACTAGTTGTTTTTCAGATACAGAGGTATTGACTAATGTAAAATATGCTATATTTGTTTTATACAAATTTGAATCTATATCAATTTGTTCTATTTTACTCAAACATTCCACTAGATAATTTGTTTTTTTATGATCTTCCTCTAAGGAATTTATATTATTCTTTAAGCCATACAAGCAGCCAGCCGCAATAATACCCGCTTGATGCATTCCACCGCCAATTTGAAATTTATAGTACCAAGCCTGTTCTATAAATTCCTTACTACCAACTAGTACAGCACCCATAGGGGCTCCCAGTCCTTTACTAAAATCAACAAATACAGAGTCAAAATAATCCGCATATTCTTTTGAAGAAATCTTAGTATAAGTGCAGGCATTAAATAATCTAGCTCCATCTAAATGGGTTAATACATTATTTGCTCTACATAATTTAGAAATATCCTTAATATATTCTAAAGGCCATACAGCACCACCACCAAAGTTTGTTGTTTGTTCAATTGATACTAATCTAGCTTTTGGTATGTTCCTTAAGTTAGGACGGGTAACAAACTCTCTAATTTGGTCTGCTGTAAATATACCTCTGTTTCCTTTTATTGGTAATGGAGTAGCATGTGCTTGGCCAGCAATAAGACCTGATTGTACTAATAATGGGTGTGATGTTTCATCAAGTATTAAATAATCTCCAGGATTTTTTATATGAGTTTTATATGCAATTACATTACACATTGTACCTGAAACTAAAAATATCCCCGCGGGCTTTCCTAATATTTTACAGGTTTCTTCTATTAACTCATTTACAGTTGGATCTTCACCTGCAACTTCATTACCAACTTCAGCTCTTGTCATAGCTTTTCTCATCTCAATAGAAGGATTAGTATTTGAATCACTGAAAAAGTCGATTTCCATTTTCATATTACTTTTTATAAACTAAAACTACCTTTTGTATAATTCCAATAGCATTTGCAATGTCTAATCTAGTTATACCTAGATGAATTACTGCTCTAATATGATGCTGGAGCCAAGGAAATAACAGCAAGCCATAAGTTTGACACTCATTCAGAAAAATATCGTTAGTAATGTTTAATTCTTTTATACTAAAACTTACTATGTTAGTTTCAGGATATGGATAGATTAATTTTATATGTTGGATTTCTTTGATGCCATCACAAAATAATTTAGCAAGCTTATTGTCATCTTTGAGCCTGGATATATTATTCTGAAGCACATATTTTGCTGCATTAGCATAATAGCCAATTTGGTGATATCCACTACCTAGCCAAACTTGTAATTTTCTAGCTTTTTCAATTATTTCATTTTTTCCTATTAACATTGATCCAAATGGAGCCCCTAACCCTTTGGAAAAACAAAAACTTAATGTATCTGTATATTTTGCATAATCTGCCAGATCAATATTTGTTTCAACATGGCTATTAAATAACCTAGCCCCATCTAGATGAAGATTTATATTATTAGACTTTAAATACTTATATAACTCTACTTGTTTTTCAAATGGATAAATCTTACCATTAAAACCATTTATGCTATTTTCTATGGTAACTAGCTTAACTTGAGCAAAAATTTTATACCTTGGCTTGGAATTAATAGCGTACTTTATGTCTTTGTTTTCTAAGATTCCACTAGTATTATTTATACAGTTGAATACAATATTACTTACTTTTGCATTACCGGCACTATCAAAAAAATTTATATGATAATTATAATGAGTAATTATCTCGTCCCCAGAGCTTGTTTGACTGGCAATAGCTAACCTATTTGCAAGCATACCACTTGTAACAAATAATGCATCCTCTACTTTAAATAAGTGTTTGCAATATTCTGTTAAATCATTACAACTTTGATCTTCACCATAAGCAGAATCACCTGCAACAGCTGTGTTCATTGCTTCTATAACTTCCGGGGTTTGTAAAGTTACAGTATCACTCCTTAAATCTATAATTTTTACTTTTTTCATAATTAATATAGTCAATAACGTAATATATCATCTGTTTGAGTATTCCATATATCTTGATAAAGTCCCTTCTGTATAACTAATTCAGAATGACTTCCATCTTGAACTATTGTACCATTATCAAATACTAAAATACGATTCATATGAAGAAGAGTAGAAAGACGATGGGCTATTACAATTGTAGTCTTATGTTCCATTAACTTAAATAAACTTTCTTGGATTTCTTTTTCTGTTACTGAGTCTAACTGATTTGTTGCCTCATCAAGAAGTAATATTGGAGTATTTTTAAGAAAAACTCTCGCAATTATTATTCTTTGCCTCTCACCCCCTGATAATTTCAAACCTTTCTCGCCTACTATAGTATAATAGCCTTTAGGCAAACCATTGATAAACTTATGAATACCTGAAAATTTAGCAGCTTGAACTACCGCTTGCTCAGTTGTCTCGTTATTACCACCATAACGAATATTTTCTAAAATAGTATCATGAAATAACATTAAATCTTGAGGTACTACAGCTATTTTCTGCCTTAATGAGTTTTGAGTAACATCAGTTATAAATTGATTATCAATTTGTATCGTTCCTTCTTTAACTTCAAATAATCTTAAGATTAAATTTATAAAAGTGGATTTACCACTACCGGAGTGGCCTACTAAACCTATTTTTTCTTTAGGATTAATAGTAACTGAAAAATCTTTAAATAAAGGCTTTTTATTAGGATAACAAAACAAAACTTGCTTGAATTTTATTTCTCCCTTGTTGACTTCAAGTGTTGTTGCATTTTCTTTATTTGTGATTTCTAATTTAGTATTGATAGAAGACAAAGCATCTGAAACTTTACCAAAATGAGTAGAAAATTGAGTCATATATCCAGTAAGTTGATTCAAGAATTCTACTATTGCTATATTAATACCAAGTACAAGAGCTATATCTCCGAGTTCTACCTCTCCTGATTGATAGCCATAAATTAAAAAGTATAAGCTTATAGCTTGTAATAATTCAAATGAATAGCCATATATGAACCAAATCCAGAAATATGCCCTTTGCATTTTTTTTTCTGTATCTATTTTTTCCTTGTAAATCCGCAGAAATTTAAGCCTCTTATAAGTTTGCTTAGTAAATAGACGTATTATTGTTATGTTTGATAAGCTATCAGTTAGATTGGCAGTAGCTTTAGTACCGCTACTTGAATAGCAGTTAGCTAAATTACTTAGTTTTCGAAAACATAAAATTGAAACTAGTATAAAAATAATTACCCAAATTAAAGTAGCTATCGCAAACTTTATATTTGCTAACGATAAAATATAAATAGCAAAAATTAATGCTAAACTATAGGCAAAAAAACGATCTATAATTAGCTTAATTAATTCTATTGTACTATCAATTAAATTATTTACTTTATGCGTTAAATCACCTGAGAAATTATTTAGGAAGTAAGAATGACTTTGGTTTAATAACATATAAAAAGCTCTGTCAGCTATTTTTCCTTTAAGTAATGGAACCATTTTGATATCTACAAAATAGCCATAAAGCCTAAAAATAGTAGTAATAAACAATCCCATAAAAATATAAATGCTTATAGGTAAAAAAAGATGTTCAATAATACTACCCCCTTGATATTTTACAGCTATATCCAAAATATCCTTTATTACATATTTTCTCAAAGATAAATCAATAGCCCACATTAAAGATACCAAAAACATTATTACTATATTTAGCTTGAATTGAGGTAATATCTTTAATATAAATAAAAGAACATTTTTTAAATCATGAAAGGTACTTTTACTCATTGTAACTCTAGATTTTTTAATACTTGAACCTTTTTATTGAGAAAGTTGAGAAAAGAAAACCATAGGTTTTTATATATTTTACCAGAAATATCTCCAGCATTATGTAGCACAGTAGCTTGATCAAGAATCAGTAATTTAGATAGGTCTTTACTAGCTGCAGCAATGTCAATTTCAGAAATATCATGATTATTTTCTAGATAAGATAACCAAGTTTTTATAAGTTCTTCTTTGTTTTTTTCTTTTACATCATGGTAGTTATTAAAATATAATAAGGCCTTTTTAAGTATATCTTCTGTTAATAAACCACAATTATACATACCAAAAATTAATGGCTTAGGTTTTGGAATAACAGGAAATTCTTTATTCTTTATAACCCATCTTGTAACATAAGCAAACCTATCTTTAGCATCTAAATTCTCTCCACTACCATGCCATAATCTTGAATTAAAAACTATTGCATCACCTGCTGAAATAGGTAATGTTATAGTTTGCTGATTAGTTAATTTAGCTGAATATTTATCGATAAAATATGGTGACCAAAAATCAACAGCTGGTTTTATCTTCCAATTATGACTATTTTTTATAATTTGTAGAGCGCCTGAAGTCTCATCAACATCATTTAACGCAAGCCATACGGAAAAGTGATAAGGGCTATCAGGACTGTAAGAAATATCTTGATGAAAAGGTACAGCATCAACTAAATCAGCAGTTTTACATATAATATTTGATTTTTTGTTTAGTATTTGACATTGTAATAATTTTTCAAGATTATCTTTAATTGTATCATTTAATAAATCTGAGATAGTTTTAGTAATTTGTGATGGAGTACCCCATCTACCAGTACAATTTAGATAATCTGGAACAGATACATTAAGCTCCTCTGCTGATCGATCTATTTTATTCTTAATATCATGCAAATACCAGACAATTAAGTCTAAAGAAACAAGGTTTTTTATAATAAAAAAACCATCATCTTGTAATTTTTCCATATTATGGACACCTTATATCAATAACTGATAAATAATTAGTTAAAGGCAAAACATCAAATATTTTTAGACCACCTACTTGTGCTAATATTACTTCCCAATCATCTAATTTTCTTAATCTTCCACCTGTTTCAACCATTATATTGATATCTACAGCACCTCCCATTGGAGAACTATCAGTTAAAATAGTTTCAATTAGCAAAATACGCTCTATTTTCTTATCTTTTACAAGTTTGAAATAAGATATTACTTTCTCGTCATCTTGATTTTGCAAGAAACGACAGAATATACTTAAATCATAATTTGCTAATTTATCTTGGGTACTCAAGCTAACATTATAGGCTTTTATTAACTCCTCAGGAATTTCTTGATCATTATAATAATTTAAATTTGTAGTGTTCATGTCTTTATTTCTTAAGGCTTCAGTTAAAGCTAAAGAGTGTACCCCAAATAGTAATATATTTTTACTATCTTCTATACTTATTTTGTTATTAAACTCCTTAGTATCAAGTTTAGTATAACCTATCAAGGCTTGATAAAATTCAGTTTTTGTCTTTAATGAAGTTTCTTGTTCCTTAAAAGATGAAAATGAATATATAGCTTTTTGTTTTAATAAATCTGTTATTTTTAACCAATTTTTTTCAGTAACAACTCTTGCCCACATTTTTGCTGCTTGAGGCAAAAATGAGCTATCTTTTAGGAATTCTCCCTTTACTGAGAGTTGCCATAGGTCTTTATTGTGATTATATACTATTAATTCTATTTCCCACAAAGCTCTGAGTAATCTCTGTAAATTTGACTCAATAATACCTAATTTCTTAGATAATAATTCCGTAGTTGCTGGTAAGATATTTAATAAATCAAGCTCAATAGCAACATTTGTTAAATAGGTTTTCCAAAAACCGGCAAGTTCTGCAGAAATTTTATGTATCTGAGATTCTGTCCCTGGAGTAAAAGTAGTAAGCCTTATATTGCCTATAGTATCAATTTGTCCTAAAGTATTGTTATACGTCTCTATTCTAGCAAGTCCATTATAAAACGGCTCAACAGTTTTATATCTTTGTAAATAAACTCCATTTCCTTCTATATCTATATGGAACCAACCATTATTATCTTCGGCTATGGCAAATCCTTTATGAAAAATACCTAGCTGTTTATACCACTTATTATGTATTAATTTCCCTTGAGGATTAATATGAGTAGCTTTGTCATCTTTATAAATTACCGCAATATCATCTTTGAAATCCCCAACATAATCATATTCTTCCCGGTAAAGTTTATTACCATGTAAATCAATATGGTAAAATTTATTAGATATTCTTACTACACAAATATTTTCTTGATAATTTCCAATCCACTGGTATGATTGCTTGTATATTCTACTACCGTAAGAGTCTATATGATAGCACCTATTATCATCTTTTACCGCTGCTCTTCCACAATAAAACCCATGGGTTTTATTAAACCTTTTTGTATAAATCGCTTCTCCTTTTAAATTGATATGATAGGCTCCTGTTTTATCATGAACAGGAGCAAGACCTGGTTCATGAAATTTCTCTACATGCAGAAACCTTGCTGCATATAATGGTTTCTCATGGAGCGTATGAAATTGCCTACAAGGTGAAATCTTAATAAACTTCAGTTGATTATTTTCTCTTAACTGACCAGTGGTTTTCTCATATTGCATGTCTTGCATAACTCATGATTAAAATAGTTTTTTTGTAAGTTTTTATACTGGTTACTCTGCCATATATCTTCTAATTTTACTTCATTTATATTACCAAAATTTCCTAACTTTTGTCGTAAATCATCAGGAGCACAACAAGGACTAAATTTTCCTTCAGGATTAATCCATGCTTCTTTACCCAAAAACGGACATGGACCACCTGGAGCTAAATCTTCTACTCCTTCTTTAGCAAGAATAGTAAAATTTTCTAATATTATTTTCTTGCCATTTGGCAATAACATGTTATCTCTTAATTCATATAATTTTTTTACTTCAGTATTCCATCTCTTTACTGATGATTCATCCCTTCTCATTGATAAATCTTTAATTTCTTCAAAATGTGCCCATAGATGATGCCCTTTAACTCTATCAATACCTAACCCTATAGCCATTTTAACTATACCATACAACTCAAATAGATTACTTTCTAAAAATGTTAATTGCAGGGTAACACTACAACGTTTTTTTGTTTTAGAAAAATACTCATCCCGCACATCAAGAAAGGTTTTTAAATTTTCTGTTACAACTTCCCATTTTGAGCCAATCATAATTTTCTCATGTACTTCTTTACTCGCTCCATTCCAGGAAATTTTAATATCAGATAAAATTGGTACTAATAACTCCGCCCATTTTTTAGCTCCCTTAGCAGGAAAAGAACCATTAGTTGTTAGATTCAGTTTTAATCCGTATTCATGACATATGTTTATTATTTCATCAAAATTTTTATACATTAAAGGTTCTCCCATAGTAGATGGGATAATTTCTCTTAAAGGTGTGCCAGCTGTTTCTTGTATTACCTTTCTAATAGTGGCAATTGGCATTATTTTAGGTCTAATTCCTTTGGCTTTTTTGTTTTCCTTGACTTTACTATAAGGAGAAAAACATTCACACATGACACAAGCGTAATTACAATAATCTGGATTAGTATCAAAAGTAATTCTCCAAGGTCCAGGCTTTGTAGATATTGACTTGTTCTTGCTTGTAATGATATTAAAATAAATTTTTTCAAGTTGCTTAGTATGTTCATTTATAGAGGGTACGTTACCATCATCAGAGTAAAGGTAACCTTTCTGGGTGAGTTTAGTATATAGTTTTTTATCTGTAACTAAGTTTTCCATCTTCGCTGATAAACTTTCTACGTCTCTATGCTTAAATAACAATCCATTTATTCTATCTTGTACATATTCTGCCATTCCACCATAATCAGCAGTAACTACAGGTATTCTTAATTGCTCGGCTTCATGAATAACTAGCGGGGAATTTTCTCCCCAGATCGATGGGACAACAATGGCATCAAGCTTGTTAAATACCTCTGTAACTATATTTTCATTCCTGTAATGTCCCACCCATTCTATCTTATCTTTGACTTTTTGTGAAAATTGATCAGCGATTGCTTTAAGTCCAGCAGTTTCTTGGCTTAACACCCCCCAAATTCTAAGTTTAGCCTTTGCTAATAAACTAGAAAAAGCTTTAAGTAATAAATCTATACCTTTCTCTGGAGTATGAGTACCAATATAACCAAAAACAAAGTCTTCTTCTGGAATTCTATTTCGATCCTTTAGACGATTTAAATCAAAACCATAGTCAAGATAAGAAATTTTCGTATGTGGAATGTTAAATTCTTTAACAAACTTATTCATCAAAAATTTTGATGGAGCAACAAAGCAATCAACGTAATCAACTATTTTGTTAGTTTGCTTCATTCTAGTAGATACCCATTGCTTCCAATAGGTTATCTCTGAATTTAAAAATACTTCATCCCCTGTAAAATATCCTTTATAACACTCTATTGCGCATTTTTTGTCCTCTTGTCCATCACAAAGTTGCAGTAATTCTCTAGAATTACGTTGAATGAACCTTCCTCTTGGACACATTAACCAAAAGTCATGTAAAGTATATACTGTAGGTATATCTCTTTTTGCGGCAATTTCAGGTAAACTTGTAGATAAATGGTTCAAGTGACCAAAATGGATAAGATCAGGTTTGAAATCATCTATTATTTTTTCAAATCTTATATTTACTTCTTCATTAATAAATTTATAACGATATTTAGTTATAGGTATATTAATCAAATGTAATAAAATTCTAGGATCTCCATAATCTAAAACTGTACTGTAGTGAAAACTAGGTAAAAAACTATTTTCAAGCCGAGCAAAAACTTGCACCTCGTGATTGTCAGATAATTTTCGCGCAAGGATTTGACTATATACTTCAGAACCAGCACTATAATAAGGCGGGTAGCCATGAATAACTTTCAATATTTTCATATATTACCATATCTAAATTTTTAGGACATTTTTTCTTACCATTCTTAAGATTTGCTATGAATTTACTTAACCCATCTTCTAAAGAATGTTTTGGTGACCAACCAAGTAATTTTTTAGCTCTACCAAAATCACCATAAAAACGGCTTACATCAAAATTTCTTGAAGGATGAAAATCAACTTTTGAATTACTATTAGTCAGTTCTAATGTTATGTTTACTAATTCTTCCAAGCTACAAGGTCTGCAAGTGGTAAAATGAATTGGGGGTAGGGAAGACTTGATATTTTGCAAATGACTAACAGTTAAAGATATACCATCTACTACATCTTTTAGGTAAGTAAAATCAAAAACACATTCCTTACCTTCTATTCTTACAGATTCTCCTTTTAATGCGTTAATACAAAATGCTGGAACTACTCTATTATAATGATCTGATAAACCACCATACACATTTGAAAACCTTAAAATTGCTATATTAAAACCAAAATTTTCTAAATTTGCTACAAGTTCTTCTATTAATACTTTGCCCCTAGCATAATTATTCATTGGACTTAAAGGAGCGGATTCTGTTACTGGTAAATTTCTTTGTTCTCCGTATACTTCTCTACTACTTCCATAAATAAACCAAGGTTTATGGGGAAGTAACTTACATAGTTCTAAAAATTTTGTTGTATCTTCAACATTAACCTTCTTACATAAATCTGGATATTGTTCTCCATGAATAACTCTTGAAATTGCTGCAAGATGAACAATTCCAATGCACTCATTAAGCAACGGTATAATTTGTTCTGAGTAAAAATTTAGTGGATTATCCTTTAACCTTATATCACAGCAAATTACTTCATAACCATGTTGTTCTAATTTCTCTACTAAAGCTAATCCAATTAAACCAGCTGCTCCTGTAACCAATATTTTATTCATTATAGCTCAAGTTTTTAAATATTTAGATTAGATTATAATAAGAAAATCAAATTAACAAGTATATTAGCCATAAATTTTATACAAATTGTCAAAATTATCAGTCTCATATTGAATTTTGACTATAATTGTTGGTAATCAAAAGAATTTAGTTAACCCGAGCATCTGGGTTCTGTCGCATCTATTGCGAAGTTTTGAGATATAGAGTATAAGGAGCGAAAAATTATAAACATGCCCTTCCATATATCGCCAGAACTTTTAAGCCATTTTAAGGGGTTTTCTACAGGAAAGGACAATTTTTCTCGCAAGAGGTATTTAGCCCTTTACTTATAAGGCTTTCAGAGGACAAATTGATTTTAAAATCATGAGCTAGTATTACTCTAAAAGCCTGTTAAATCAAGGAATTCGGCTTTGCATAATTTTCATATTTTAAGGCTTGTTTGTAATAGCCCGATAATATACAGATCTGCTAATCCCAACCATATTACAGATTTCGGTTACTGAAAAATCCTTTGATTTTGCTAATGATTTTAATTTTTTAAGCTTTTCGTGAGTAAGAGCTTTAGGTCTTCCACCTTTTCTACCTTTGAGATAAGCCGCTTCAAGCCCCGCTTTAACTCGTTCGGTAATAAGTGCTCTTTCCATTTCAGCAAACGCTGCACATATTATAAACAGTGCCATTCCCATTGGAGTTGTGGTATCAATATTATTTTCTAATGAAATAAATTCAATTCCCTTTACTTTAAAATCATTTATAAGCTCCATTAGTTTTGTGGTTCTTCGTCCTAAGCGGTCAAGCCGAACAACACGCACGGTATCGCCTTTCCGGAGTTTACTGATAAGACGGTTTAACTCTAATCTATCATCTTTTGCTCCGGAAACTTTTTCTTTAAAAATTTCATCACAACCGGCAGCAGTTAGTTTTTGAATTTGAATATCTAAATTTTGTTCATTTTTAGAAACCCTAGCATAACCAAATTTCATTTTTTACTTTTTATTTTAAATAAAATGTTCCAAAAACCTAAATGATAAGGTATTTTCATCTAATGTCAATTGGCATTAGTTTTGGAATAGATATTTACTAAGAATACATTACAGAAGTGTAATATAATTTTGGGATATCAAAAACAGCAGTTTCTGGAATAACAAATTATGACAAGATTGAGAATCTTATCTGATGATGATTACGATAAATTATATAAAATACCTAAACTCACTGATGAAGAACGTCAATTTATTTTTGAGTTAGATGAGATTGATAAAAATTACTTAAATACAATAAATAATACTTCAGTAAAAATTAATTACATTTTGGGACTGTTGCGAGATGAAAAATTTTTGATCAAATTATAAAATATATACCCCGAAATCCTGATACTTTTGTTCTCAAATTAGAAAATTTGAAACAAAACATTCATCTTGCAACAGTCCCATAAAATGCGTTATTACTGCAAGAGCAATCAGCATGGGAATTCACTTAATCCTAAAAGGGTAGCATCATGATATTGTTCTACTGGAAAATGAAAGTTTTTGTTTTCGATGACAGTTACAGGTCTTGGGTGTAGAGGAGGGTAATCATAAACTGGACCACAATCGTCATATATTGGCATCCCAGAGTCTTTGTCCTCTATATCAACACTTATTTGCAGTTGAGTCTTAACTTGTCTTTTAATATGTGGTGTTTCTTTTGGATGTAATTTAGGAAGACCATAAGCATTGACATTACTGTGATCATAAGTAGAGCTATCAGTTGCATATCCTTGATCAGTTATTTTATCAATTGTTTCGTAGATGTGAGAGTCAGAAGTATAAGGATGTGAAGTATCATGTGTAGATTTCTTATCTGTTTCTTTCTTACTAGACATATTAACATAATCTGTTTTATTTGCTGAGGAGCTAGCAAGGCTATAGGCATTTATATTAATGTTATCGTGTATAGAGTCATCACTTGAATTCATTAACTCCATTCTTTCGTGATCGTTAGAATGTGAGCTAGAGGGATTTGAAGAGTCATATGTAGATTTTGTATATTTAGCCTTCTTACTAGCAATATCTACGATAGCATAATCTTTGCCATCTGAAGAACTATCACTGTAATATATTTTAACTTTTTTACTATTAATCTCAATTAGATTAGGATCGCTAATATTAGTATCAGAAGTTTCTAGTTGTACTATGGGTGCTTTACAGTATTTATTATACATACGCGTTAATAAATATGTCATTGATACGGTAAATGTTACTGTTGATGCTAAAACTAACCCGTTTACTAACATAGTATTATCTTGGCTATGCTGTTTATCATAGCTACTAATATCAGTACTATTGGTACTATTATAATCTATCATTCCATAATTATTAGTATAGTTTAAGCTTGTCTGTTCGGTTGCAGTTGTAGAGAAGAAGTCTAGTATAGATGAAGTGGTGTTATTAACTAAATCGGGTATTACTTCTTGTACCATTTGTTTTAATTTATCAGACATATATTCTATACGGAATATACCACATTTTCCCGTTTTTGGTGTCCGCATAGACACATCTTGACCTTGCAGCACCGTCTTATGTACATTCTTAATCAGTATTGACTCATCTGTAAGACACTGATGTTCATACAATAGTGGAGTGTTGTTAAGACTAAAGATTTTATATTCTGGACCAAAGATTCTTATATTATTGAATGAGTTTACGACTCTAAATATGGTATTATTTACGTGTTCAACATATGCTATTAGGTTTAAAGAGTTACTACCTTTGTTTACAAAGTCAAAAATATTACATTCTACTTCTTCATCGAGTGAACAATTGTTATCAGAGAAGCAGTTACTAGAAATAAGTTTCTGATCCATAAGACGATATGTACTCTTACGAAGAGTATTACCAAGTTTTACAATTGCAAATGTTTTATCGCTATCATCACATGTTTTTGTACGGTCCCAGATAGTGTTGAAGGTTTTTAAAGATAGGGAAAAAATTTCATTATTCATTTTTATCTCTTGAGTTTTATTAAAAAATTATTTATTCGTGGCATTGTTATTATTGCTACTATTGTGACGCTGGTCATTATATCAGCTTTTTTGGTTTTATCAACTAAGTTATTTAAGATAATTATAAAATTATTGTTATAAAGATAACCAGTGTAGTATTAGAGCAATATAAAGATTGAAATAGTTAGGATAGGAAATTGATAAAAGTTATAAAAATTAGATTATCTTGTCTAATTTAAATGAGGTATTTTAGAGCCTGTCTTGAAAGTTATATGAATATAAGTTACAATGCTTAAACACTTTCAAGACAGGCTCTTAGTAGGTTTTTGAGGTTTAGAGAATTTATGAGTTTTTGGCAGTACTTCCTCTTTAGTTACTAAACTAGCAGGTGTGCCATCTAAGTTAAAACGCTGAGCTCCTTCAACAAGGAGTTTTTTATATCTGTAATCAGAACAATATCTTCTAAAAACCTACGCATCTGTTGTTTTGAGAAATTATCTTTCTCTAGCACTATAACTTCCTTTACTAATACCTATAGCAAGTGGTTTTTTGGCAAAAGAGAAGCATAGAGGATATTTTGATTGCAGTAATTTTAAGATTTGTTTGTATTCTGTTTTCCATCTGGTAAGTTTAGCTTTTAGAGCTTCTTTTTGTTGTTCGGCTAGCACCCTGGCTTTTTCTGCTTTAATTTGTTCTTTAGCAGCTTTACCATCTTGAACTTTAGTGTTACTAGCATTAGGCTTAATAACATTCCCAGTATATTGAGCATTAGCAGGTTTGTTTTGTAATGCCGGTTTCTCGATGACTACTACTTGTTTTTTAGGTAGAGGCATAACAGGCAAGCCTGACATTTTTAATACGGATCAAGGAGTACAATTTACATCAAAAGATTTTACTCAAATACTTGAGCAACAAGGCATAGCTATTAGTATGGACGGCAAAGGCAGAACCTTAGATAATGTATTTATTGAACGTTTTTGGAGATCTTTGAAACAAGAGAAGATTTATCGTTTTGATCTTGAAACGGTACGTGAAGCAAAGATAGCTATCAGAGATTATATAGAATTTTATAATAAGCAAAGACCTCATCAATCGCTTGAATATAAGACACCTGAAATGATACATTTTGCAGAAAAACTAGAAAATTATCAAGAGGCTATATGACATAGAAAATGCAAACTTTACTTTGAAAAACCAATACATAATACAGGAGAATTACACCTCTAAAATTTAAAAATTTTGTCTAGACAAATGGTACCACCTCAGTTATTCCACCAAAAAAGAACCGAAAAGACCAAAGGGAGTATGATAAACATGTCTATAAAGAACGTCATTTGATTGAATGTTTTTTTAGCAAAATTAAACATTTTAGACGAATTTTTTCGAGATTTGATAAAACGGCTAGCTCTTTTTTAGCATTTCTTCACTTTGTTTCAACTTTTATTTGGCTGAGGTGAGAAATGTTCATAGAACCTAGTTTATAATCTTCTTGTAAAAATTAATATTTTTGTAGCTATTTTTCTTTTTCCACTTTTTTTTTGCTATAAAAATATTAAATTTTATTTAATATTAAGGTATTAAACTTGTTAAAGATAATTAATGTATCTTTATGACTCTTGTTTTTCTACCATTGCTAGGTTCAAATCAAGCCTATGGTTAGTCAGAAATTAACTAATTTTGAATGATTAGCATTAAACATAATACCAAAGCTCTACTCGTACAAAATTAGTTTAATAAATTTAACTGAGTGATAAATCATGACATTTCAGGACAAATTAAAAGAAATATATAAAAGACAAGATAAGATCGCACAATTGATAGAAGGGCTAGATGAGATTCCTCAGCAAACTATGCAGGACTACTACGTAAAGTTACAGACTATTATCAAGGAGGATGAAGAGAGGAAAAGCAGTGTTTATGAGAGTATACTTGGAGAGAAAAAGGAAATTGAAATAGAACAGATCTTCCGTAGGTTAGAAGAAAGTGCGGATGCTAAAGATCCAGCCAAATTGTTGATTCTTGGTGCTGCTGGAGTTGGTAAGAGTACGTTGATGCAGTATATGGCACATAAATGGAGTATTGGAGAAATTTGGTCAGGTAAGTTTGATTATGTGTATAGGGTTAATCTAAAAACATCGCTAAATAATGAATGGAAAGAAGATTATGAGAAAAGTGACCTAAGAGATAGTAAGCTAAAATGTTTAGCACATTAGAAAAAGGGATTACTTTAATTAGCATGGAAAAACATAAGGAAGCTAAAGAAAATTTTCACTTAGCTCTTAAATACAAACCTAATCTTATGACAGAATATGAAGCAATAATTAAAGCTTTAAGGCAATTAGGTAATGATCTAATGGCTAATGAGTTTGAAGAAAAATTAAAGATAATGCAAGATAATTTATAATTGGATGCAACAAAATCAAAATAATTTTACTCGTGGTTCACAAATTTTTGCTCATCAGATGAGAATGTTTAGTCAAGGAAGTATCAATGCTTTAACAGTTGCTTTGGTATTTACCATAGTTTGGTTAATGTGGCGTACATATCAGAAATTATCCTTAGTAAGCTTATATTATTTTATTATAGAGAGATATGCGGAGTTAAAACTTGCTATAGGAGAACATTTTTATCCTATAGATCAAATAGGTATTAAATTCTATTATTTAGAGCAAAAAGCTTGGGTTTACCGTAATGCTGAAGAATTTGTTCATAAATTTTGGCATGTTACACAGCATTCGCATAATATCAATCAATTTGGGCAATTTTTATTGCATTCAGCTTGGCAAGAAGGTATTATTACTTTTACTATTGGTCTGTTTACTGCTATCATCTTTTTTATGTATCGAGGTAAAAAAGCTGTTATCCAAGATAAGTGATCTTGCAACAAAAAAACGGACAAATTAAAGAGAGACGTTTTTAATTTTTTTATAATGTAACTCGTACTCATTTGGAGTTTGATAATTTAATGTAGAGTGCCTCCGTTTTTGGTTATAAAAAGTAAAAATATAAGTAAATATATCAAGCTTTGCTTCTTCTAAGCTTTGGTATTTTTTAAAATAAACAAGCTCAGTTTTCAGAGTGTGGAAAAAGCTTTCCATAGCAGCATTATCATAGGACACACCAGTCTTTCCATGACTTAAAACAATTCCGTGTTTTTTGGTTGCATTATAAAAGTCAAAACTAGTAAATTGGCTTCCAAGATCAGAATGATGAATAAGCCCTTTTAAGGGTTTACGTTGTAATGCAGCAGAGTTAAGAGCTTTAATTATCAAATCAGTTCTCATAGTTTCTTCTAACGCCATACCTACTACTTTCCGTGAGAACAGGTCAAGTACTATAGCAAGATAAGCCCATTTATTATTTACAGAAATATAACTTATATCAGCTACCCAAATGCTATTTGGGCTTGAGGCAGAAAAATTTTGTTTAACCAAATCTTCTCCCCTATGATAAGGTTTATCAGACTGCCTTGTAGTCTTTTTAAACTTTCTGTACATTTTTGCTTGAATGCTATTTACTTGCATTAGCCTTGCTACTCGAGGGCGTGAGCAAACAAAGCCTTGTTCTTTTAACTCTGTATGAATCCTTGGACTTCCATAAGTTTTATAACTTTCTGTAAAAATAGTTTTAATCTTACTTATCAATTCCTCATTATATTCAGCTCTTTTACTTGGCATGTGATTAATAAAATCATAATAACCGCTTCTACTAACCCCTAAAATCTTAGCCATCTGATCTACACAAAAACAAGAACTATGATTCTTCATAAATTCGTACCTTTGTTTGCGGGAGCTGAAAAGATGACCACTGCTTTTTTTAGGATATCTCGCTCTTGTTTTACAAGATGTAATTCCCTCTTTAAATCTCGTACCTCTTGATTCATTACATTGCCACTACCAACAAAGCTAGCCTCTCCTTTGCCTTTGTAATTCTTAAGCCAATATCCCAAACCAGAGCGTGAAACCCCTAACCCGGATATTGCATGAGATATAGGAGACAAAATCCTCGTAAAGCTGTATAATACTGGTATTTCATTAGAATAATACAAAGGATTTTGTCATGACAAATTGTATAGCATATAGTTACCAGTTTTCCAAAGTAAAAAATCGGACAATAGAGATAAATTTCACTGGAGGTGATATTAGTAGCGATGGAGGTGTGTTGTTATTAAGAGAAGCAGATAAAAGGCTTGGTATAACAGAGGAGCTTGCTAAAATATTTCCTGATAGACGAGATGGTAGTAAAATTACCCATAATATGGCAACAATGCTGAGGCAACGAATTTATGGTATTGCATTAGGTTATGAAGATTTAAATGACCACAATTATCTACGAAAATGTCCTGCTATGCAAACAGCTATGGAAACAATTGATGATATGGCAAGTAGTTCTACCTTATGTCGTATAGAAAACAATGCTGATAGACACTTTGCAATTAAAGTGCATGAACTAATGCTTGATAAATTTATTAAGTCTCATAAAATAGTACCAAAGCAGCTAATACTTGATTTTGATGCTACGGATGATGAAATTCATGGGCAACAGGAAGGTAAATTTTATCATGGTTATTACGGTCATAATTGCTTTTTACCTTTGTATGTTTTTTGTGGAAAGCATCTGTTAGTTAGTTATCTTAGGACGTCAAAGCAGGATCAAGCAAAACATTCTTGGGCAATATTATCATTGTTAGTAAAACGTTTTCGCCAAGCTTGGCCAGAGGTAAAGATTATTTTTCGTGGTGATAGTGGATTTTGTCGTCATCAGATGTTTGATTGGTGTGATATTCATAATATAAAATATATTGTAGGAATGCCCCAAAATAACAGACTAAATGAGTTACTGAAACCTACAATGGAGAAGTCAAAAGCAGCATTTATTATAACCCAAGAAAAGCAACGTCTTTTTAGTGAGTTTCCATATAAGGCTGGTAGTTGGAGTCATGAACGTAGAATAATTGGTAAGGCAGAAATGACAATGCTTGGAGAAAATCCAAGGTATATAGTAACTAATTTATCAGATAAACCTGAAGATTTATACGACAAAGTTTACTGTGGTCGTGGTGATATGGAAAACCGTATAAAAGAGCAACAACTAGAATTATTTGCAGATCGTACTTCTTGTCATAGATGGTGGGCTAATCAGCTCAGAATGATTTTATCGGGTCTTGCATACACTTTAGTAGAATATATCAGAGGTAATTTATTACAAGGTAGTGCATTAGCAAAAGCACAAATAGGTACAATACGTTTAAAATTATTAAAAATTGGGGTAGTAATTATCCGTAATACTAGGCGTATTAAGTTTTTGTTATCTTCATCATATCCTTTACCGACAGGTATGGAATCATGTGATGAAGAAATTAGCATTAGAATAACCTAGATTAGCACTGTTCCCGGTGCTTAGAAAAAATGGGGTAAGGGGCATTACATCTAAAATTTGAAAATAACGGCTTCAAAGCACTTTTTGGCAAAATTTTTACAAAAGTATCATTGCTAATATTATAAATTACTCAATTTCTTACTTTAAATCTCACTTCATGCAATATCCGGGCTAAATCCTTAGCAATATCATTGATGCTTTTACTACCTTTATTTGCTAAATACAGTTTTACTGCATTAATTTTAAATTCTTTATCGTATATTTTTTGACTCATTGCAAATCCTCCTAAGATTTATTTTATCTCATCTTAATTCGATTTGTACGTTTTTTTATAGCATGATCACTACTTGATTTATTGCGTCTGCAACCTCATTCATGATATCCTTAGTCACAACTTGGTCACCTTCAAAATGGCTTATTGAGCAGTATCTCATTTTTTTTCCTCTGATTTCAAAGATTAAGTTTAAATTTTCAGGCATTAAAGATAAATTACTTTTAGTATGGTCATATAGAGGTTTATCATGCGGTCTATATTTGGCCTGCCCTCTTAAAGTTTCTTCTAAACGGGTAATACCTATTTTTGCATACTCTTTATTTAATTCACAACCCCAAAAACGTCTGGAATGTATAGCAGCTGCTACTCCTGCTGAAGCAACTCCGGCAAACGGATCAAATATTAGCTCTGATTTATTGGTAAGTGCTAAGGTTAAACGCTCTATAAGCCCCACCGGAAATTGACAGGGGTGGCTTGTCTTTTCAACATGGTTACTTTTTACATTCGGAATATTCCAAACGTCATCAGGGTTTTTACCAAGAGGATGCCCCGATAGCTGACCGGCTTTTGGACCTTTAAAATGTCTTTTCCCTGGATATTTTGAGGGTACTCGTGCATCGTCAAGGTTAAATGTATATTCATTAGATTTTGTATACCATAAAACAACCTCATAACGACCGGAAAAGCGTTTTTTAGAATGCAACCCATGCCCAAAATGCCAAATAATACGATTACGCATTTGTAATTTGTGTTCCTTAAACATAGGTGCAAATTCAATATCTAAAGGAACGATATAACCGTTATCTATAAAATTACCGACTTGCCAACAAATACTTCCTGTAGATTTTAATCTTGGAATTAGCTGATCAATTATTCTTTTTTGCCATTCTAAATATATTTATAAATCATTTTTTTTTCATACGGTTTCCCGATATTATAAGGGGGAGAAGTTATAATTAGGTCAAATATCGGTTCCATAGGAAGATTTGATAAAAATTTTTCTACATCACCAAGCCATACCGCATAATCAATTTTATCTAATGATGGAGTTTGTTTATTCAAAATATTCAATAATAGAGGCTTAGAGTATTCTTGAGTAGTTGATTTCATTTGTAATAATTGTTTTTTAATTCACATATTATTATACGATGATTTTTCGGATCAACAATTGATATAATCGCTGATTAGAAATTAAAACAATCCATGATTTATATAAGTATATATATTTTTTATTATTAATACAAGGAAGATTGTAATATATGAATTAGAGATCGGGCGTGAGGATAGAGCCTGTTGCTTTTCTCTCATATACATTAAGGCAGAGCAAGCGGAGCATGAGCTAGCTATTCCGTCATTTTGCCCTGGATATAAAAATCATAGGCTGTTTGATAAAGGCTAATGGCTTCTTCTGTTAAAATTGGGAGGTCTAATATTTCCTGTTTTTTGCCGTTCGGGGATAATTTATAAGTTTTAGGTAGAGAGTTTGGGCTTAGAATTACTAAATATTCGTCTTTCATAAAGCCGAGCAATTGATAAGTACTTATAAATGCCCTATTTGCCGGCTCGTTTAATATATCTTGTCCCCAGAATTTACTTTTATATTCAAAACCCAATAAGCCGAAAATCGTTGGTGCTATATCTATCTGGCTGGCTAAATTAGCTACTTTTTGCGGGGATAATATTTTAGGTGCATAAATAATTAAAGGTATGTGATATTTATTAACCGGCAGCTCTGTTTTACCGGCACTTGCGGCACAATGATCGGCGGTAATTACAAAAATAGTATTATCAAACCATTCTTTAGTTTTTGCCTTTTCTAGAAATTGACCGATGGCGTAATCAGTGTATTTCACTGCCGCATTACGTCCGCCGCCGGAAGGCAAATCAATTCTATTTTCGGGAAAAGTATAAGGGCGATGATTGGAAGTTGTCATAATCAAAGAAAAAAACGGTTTACCGGTTTTATAATCTTGATCAGCTGCCTCAAGCGATTTATTAAATATATCTTCGTCCGCTA
This sequence comes from Rickettsia endosymbiont of Polydrusus tereticollis, assembly GCF_964026385.1. NCBI lineage: Bacteria > Pseudomonadati > Pseudomonadota > Alphaproteobacteria > Rickettsiales > Rickettsiaceae > Rickettsia > Rickettsia endosymbiont of Polydrusus tereticollis. The sequence continues at coordinate 763,971 of NZ_OZ032142.1, forward strand.
CTCCCCAAATATTTGCAAAGCTTATTTCATTTGCCGTTAAGTTACTTCGATCAATTATATTATAACCGTTGCCGGTAAAATAATTCTGAAAATTATCAAAATAGCTATAGCCGCCGAAGATAAAATTAATTTGATAACCTTGTTGTTTAAAAATAGTGCCGATATTGAATAAATTTTGGTTATCTGGTCTTCTAATAATTGAAGAGCCGGGTGTCGGCGGTACGGATAAAGTAATAGCCTCTAAGCCTCGCACTGTCCTTGTCCCCGTAGCATATAGGTTGGTAAAAAATATGCCGTTATCAGCGAGTTTATCTAGGTGCGGCGTGATATTATCGGAATTCCCAAAGCTTTTCATGAATTTTCCACTAAGACTTTCAACAGTAATAAGCATCACGTTATATTTACCGCCGAATAAGGTTTTTGGAGTAATAATGCGTTCTATTGAATCCGTAGATAAAAATTTTGAATTATTATTTTGAAGTAGTGTACGCACCACGCTTAAAGCACGAGCATTATCGATTATCGGGTAAAAACTATTATAATTTAAGCTATTATTAAAATAAGCGGAGAAAAATTCGTAAGGACCGTTTTTGCTTAATTCTACCGCATATCTGTTATTAGAAAAATTAAGCTTTTCGGGAGCATAGAACTTAAAAGCCGTAAAACTACATATGCTTAAAATAATTATTGCAATCAAATGAGATTTGATTTGTATGTTACTTGCGGCATTAATTAAAGTATTTCTTAGCAAATAAGTAATCACCACAGCGATTGCAATAATGCCGGTTGATATCTCGACATACGGCATAGATTCTTTTACTGTGCCGATAATTTCATGTGTGTAAATTAAATAGTCGACGGCAATAAAATTAAATTTCGTACCGAATTCGTCCCAAAAGGTAATTTCGGCAATTGAGATAAAAATCAGAAAAGTAATAAAACAACAGTAAAATGCGTAGCAACATAATCGGTGTAAAAATTCGCACCTTGATAATATTAAATGAAATAATAGCGTTAAAATTAATATTACCGGCAGAAAGTAACTACAGGATATTAGATCGTTAATCTCGCCTAGAAGAAATATTAACGGCAAATCGGCAAAAGAAATTTGTTTATGCCATATGGCATAAATGCATAAGGACAGCCTAGTAATAAGCTGAAATAGCAAATAGGTTTTAGCGGTGATATTAAATAACGTTTTTATCATGTTGTATGCTGTTTTATATCATTCCTGTGAAAAGGCGTTGTTGCGGTGGCTCATAATTATCGTATTATGGTTATTACAAGTATGGTGTCATACCGTGGTCAAGCCCTGTGTTGTTGCATGGATCGAAAAAAGTGCTGTATGTCATTCCCGCAAAAGCGGGAATCCAGAAAAAAACTTAATAAAAAGACTGGATGCCGTGATCAAGGAACTAGAATGACACAGCCTTTTTGCAACGTTCGTACACTAGTGGATCAAGCCACGGTTGTCACACTGATTTCTCGAACCATGCAACAACGCTTACTCACTTCTCCGGTAATAATATTTCTCTTTTGCCGGTGTGATTCGGCGGGGAAATTATGCCGTCTTGTTCCATCTTTTCGACTAAAATAGCTGCTCTATTATAACCGATTCGGAGTGCTCGTTGAATATAGCTAATTGAAGCTTTACGTTCAAGCTGCACTATCTGCACTGCTCTTTTATACAGCATTTCGTCCGTTGTTCCGTCGTTGCTACTATTCTCTAAAGCTGCATCTCCTTCATCGATCTGTTCGGTTACTGCCGAAATATATTCAGGGGTACCGGTTTCTTTTAAATATTCGGTAATTTTCTCAATCTCGTTTTCATCGACAAAAGGTCCGTGTACCCTGGTAATTTTTGAAGTATTACCCATAAATAACATGTCTCCCATGCCGAGTAACTGTTCGGAGCCTTGCTCGCCTAAAATTGTCCGACTATCGATTTTGGAAGTAACTTTAAAACTAATACGGCTGGGGAAATTTGCTTTAATTACGCCGGTAATAACGTCTACGGACGGTCTTTGCGTCGCCATAATAATATGAATGCCTGCAGCCCTTGCCATTTGAGCAAGTCGTTGAATAGATAACTCAATATCTTTACCGGCAACTAACATTAAATCGGCCATCTCATCAACAATCACCACGATAAACGGCAATTTATCCATATTCATTTCTACCGTTTCATAAGTAGGTCTGCCGGTTTCATGATCAAATCCTGTTTGAATAGTACGTTCAAGGGTTTTACCTTGCCTTGCTGCTTCTAAAATTTTAGCATTATAACCGGCAATATTTTTAACGCCGATATTCGACATCATTCTATAACGATTTTCCATTTCCTTTACTGCCCATTTAAGAGCTACCACCGCTTTAGCAGGTTCGGTTACGACGGGAGTCAGTAAATGCGGTATTCCTTCATAGGCAGATAGCTCCAGCATTTTCGGATCGATCATAATAAGGCGGCATTCTTCGGGGGTGTAACGATATAATAGTGAGACGATCATCGCATTAATCCCGACCGACTTACCGGAGCCGGTAGTTCCTGCAACTAGTAAATGAGGCATTTTAGCCAAATCGGCGATTAATGGTTTGCCGGCTAAATCTTTCCCTAAAATTAGCGGCAATAAAATAGATTGATCTTGATATTCCGGTGTTTCAATTAGCTCCTTTAAACAAAAAAATTCTCTATGCTTATTCGGTAGCTCAATACCAAGAACGTTTTTACCGGGTATTACCGCTATTCTGGTTGAAACGGCGGAAAGCGATCTTGCTATATCGTCGGATAACCCTACTACTCTTGAGGTCTTTGTACCGGCTGCCGGCTCAAATTCGTATAAAGTAACCACCGGTCCTTGACTAATATTAATAATTTGCCCTTTAACGCCGAAGTCACTCAGAACAGTTAATAATTTTTCTGATTTTTGTTTAAGCTCTTGCGAAGAATCACTTTTTATATGGTGATTATCAGCATTTCGCAGTAATGAAATAGGCGGTAACAATACTAGATTGCTTTGTTCATTTTTGGGTAGCGACGTAGATTTATTAAAAAATTTCGGCTGGATATTAGTTGCCGGCTTAGCTATATTTATTTCCGTTACTTTTGTTTTTTCCTGAGTAGCAAAATAAGAAGGGGTAATTCTTGGCTGGTTTGCTTCGTCTTTTTTAGGCAATAAAAATTTTGCAAGCGATAAGTAAGGCATTAGATTAGATAAGGTATTACGTATTTGATAAGATAGAATGCTATATAATTTTATTATAAAATCCTTCAGTGAGGTAAATTTTATTTCAAGTAAAATAACGAATAAAATAAATGTCGAGAAGATTAATAATAGATAAAGTTGATTCGTAAATTGCTTAAGAAAATTAAAGCTAGCTATCCCTATTGCTCCGCCGGCACTTCCTTGCAAATAGGGTATCTCGAGATTTGCAAATAATGTTGCCATACTAATGATAGTAAATAACATTACAATTATACGTGCTGGTAACAATTTATTTTGAGCAAGCCAACGGCTTTTCGCCCAAATAAAACAACAAATAGGTAGAATAAAAGCGGCTATACCAAAAAATTGATACAAAAAATCCGATAAATATGCACCGAAAACACCTAATAAATTGTTAGGATATCTTTGAGTTACTAAATTAAAGCAAGGATCATCGGTTTTATAAGTTATTAAAGCACAAATAATGCCTAAACCTATCACGCTTAAAATAACAGCTTGTAGCTTGTTATTCGAAAAAAATTTATTTATATAATATAACACGAAAATTATTAAAAAATTTGTATAGTAATAATAACATATAACTAATTTGGCGGCTTGATACAAGAATAATTTAAGTAATGCGGTATCTCGGCGTTGTTGCGTGGCTCGAATTTTTGCAAAGTGTTCGGTGCCATTCTAGTCCCTTGATCAGCTTGCATGGCTCAAATTTTTGATGTCATTCCCGCGAAGGCGGGAATCCAGAGAATATTTAAGCGAATTATATAGTAAGATTTTATATAATTTTGCTTATTTTAAGTGTTTTTTCTGGATTCCCGCCTTCGCGGGAATGACATATAGCACTTTTTTCGATCCATGCAACAACGCCTAAAATTATCGTAGAGGAGTAGGAGCTAATAACTCAGTATTAACAAATCCTTATTTATTTTAAAGCCCTTAAAACGCTGAAGTACCGACATACCGAGTAGTGAAATATCTAGATCGCCGACACCTATATGACCGTTGACATCTTTAAATACTCTACCGATCACCACGCTATCTAACGTTATAGGAGCAGCTTTACTTGCACCGTTAGCGGTAAGATAGACTCTGCTATAGTTTAATTTAGATAAATCAAATCCTAATTTTTTAGCATCTTGCTGAGTCAAAGCTACATCGCTTGCACCGGTATCGATCATAAAGTTTATTTTCATGTTGTTTACAAGTGCCTCGAGATAAAAATGTCCGTCACCGCTGCGGGCTATAACGATTTCACCCTGCCTATTAACCCAGCTATATGAAGGAATTAGTACAGATAATACACGCTGACTCGCATAAGTTAATTCAAACCTAAAAGCATAGCCGATTATTATAACTAAAAAAATAATTCCCCAACTTGATAGTTGCAGAAAAAATTTTCGTAAGTTATTTTGACTGAAAAAACTATATATAAAACTAATTAATATTATCAACGCTGAAAAAAATGCTACAAGATTTTGAGGCTGATCAAAAAATCCAGGATGTTTTTCATTTATAATTTTATATAAGAATAAACTAGCAAGCACACTAATGCCGAAAATAACAACTGCTTTTATAAGATTTTTATATATCATAGTAATAAACTCTATGTTCTAAGGAGATATAGCAACGTCGTTGCATGGCTCGAATTTTTGCAAAGCGTACGATGTCATTCTAGTTCCTTGATCGGGTTTGTTGTATGGCTCAAATTTTTGGTGTCATTCCTGCGAAAGCAGGAATCCAGAAAAAACACTTAAAATAAGTAAAATTATATAAAAATTTACTATATAATTCGCTTAAATATTCTCTGGATTCCCGTTTTCACGGGAATGACATCGAAAATTCGAGCCATGCAACAATGCCTTCGTGGCTTCACAATGACGTTTAACGTTTCACGCAGCTACTGCCTTACGAGCGAGCTGTATATTATAGTATATAGTAAAACTTAAAGGTAAGTATAATTTTAATGGTAGCGAGGGAGGGATTTGAACCCCCGACATGCGGATTATGATTCCGCCGCTCTAACCAACTGAGCTACCCCGCCAGGGGAAATATTATAGTTTAGAATGCTAAAGGTTATTACAAGTATGGTGTTCATACCGTGGCTTGTAGCTGCGTTGTTGCATGGATACCACAAACGTCATTACGAGCGACTTGATCGGCGTTGTTGTATGGCTCGAGTTTTTGATGTCATTCCTGCGAAAGCAGGAATCCAGAAAAAACACTTAAAATAAGCAAAATTATATAAAATCTTACTATATAATTCGCTTAAATATTCTCTGGATTCCCGCCTTCGCGGGAATGACATATAGCACTTTTTTAGAACCACGCAACAGTGCCGACTTTAGCTAGGAATGATATCGAGAATTTTTTGACTATCACACAACAATACCTACCTTGACGTATGGTTATAATACAGTCATTAACAACATTGTCAGGAATATCTTAACGTTTAGAGAATTGAGTTTTCTTACGTGCTTTACGTTGTCCGTATTTTTTACGTTCTACAACTCTAGAATCACGAGTTAAAAACCCACCTTTACGTAAAAGCGGATGAAATTCCGGAGCGGATATATCAAGTGCTTTAGCAATTCCGTGTAAAATAGCACCTTTCTGTCCGGAAATCCCGCCGCCTTTGACGGTACAAACTACATCATATTGTCCGCTAGTTTTTGTTAAAACAAAAGGTTGTAAAATGGTTTTAACATGCGTATTAGAAGTAAAATATTGATCTATATTTTTTTCGTTAACCGTTACTTTACCCTTGCCGGCTTTTATCCAAACTCTAGCTATAGCATTTTTTCTTTTGCCCGTAGCGTAAAACTTATTAGTATTTTCTGAACTTTCTTTAGGAGATTTAACTAACAATTTTTCTTGAGTTAAAGGCTCTTTTTCGTTTTTAATCTTTAATTTTGTCATACTAAATTACTTTTTATTTTTGGGATTCTGGCTTGCAAAATCATAAGCTACCGGTTGTTGTGCTTGATGAGGGTGTTCCTCTTTTGCATAAACATATAAATTACTCATTTGCTTTGTACCCAAAACATTTCTCGTAATCATTCTTTTTACAGCTAATTTAACAATGCGTTCAGGATATTTGCCGCTTAAAATTTTCCCTGCCGTAGTTTCTTTAATCCCGCCCGGGAATCCCGTATGTCTGTAATACACTTTACCGTCTTTGGGATTTGCTTTCTTACCGGTTAATTTTATATGTTCCGCATTAATTATAATTACGTTATCTCCACAATCCATATGAGGAGTAAAAGTAGGTTTATGTTTACCGCGTAATATATTAGCAACTTTGCTAGCAAGCCTACCAAGAACCAGATTTTGTGCGTCTATAACCCACCATTTTTTTTGAATATCCGATGGTTTTGCAGAGTAAGTTTTCACAGTAATATCTTTTTAATTAGAATTATTCAAATCAAGATTATTTGAGCATATTAAATAGCATTAAAGCCGGCTATTTGTCAAGTTAATTATTAAATCGCCTTGTTAGTATCGAATATTATTTTTTTATCGGTAGAAAAATACATATTATTATCAAACCCTATCCCGTAATAACGGATATTTTTAGTAATTTTTGTAATAGTAGGTATTGTATTTAAATGTCCGTCCTTATCTGAGTGGAAACTATATAAAACTCCGTTAACGGAAATAACGTTTAAACTCATACCCGTATTATCTTTACTAACAGAAGGTGCTAAAAAAATTGCTGATTTTAATTTTTTAACGTCTTTACCGTCATTTAAATCGGCGATAAATTTTACTTGACCTGATGCAAGAGAGAGTGCTGCAACCTGCCGAGCATTATTTGTGATAAATAAGCTATTACCGATTAATGACATGGATTGAACATCATTAGCGTTAGTTTGCCAAATAACGGCACCGGTTGCAATATTTAGCTTTATTATTTTACCTAAACCGCTTGCTATGTATAAATTATTATTGTCGCTAATAGGTGTGCATAATATGCTAGCTTCTTCAAAATTCGGTAGAGCCGCATACTCGGAATCTGTAAGCTCAAAACTCCAAAGAACTTCACCTTTTTTGGTGTTAATAGCAAGAATTTGTCCCGAACTGTAAGTAACTATGACACGATCATGATATATTATAGGAGCAACTTGATAGCTAGAAGATAAAACTTCTACCATTCCTTCATGTTGCCAAATAGGGTTTAAAGTTTTGGTATTTAAAGCAACTAGCTGATTACTAATAGTTTGAACTAAAATAGTATCGTCATTTATCATAATCGGCTTAATTCTGATAATATCCGGCAGCTCTTTCCGTATTAGTTCATGCCCTGATTTTGCATCTAATACTACTAATAACCTTGAACCGTATGTTACGTATAATTTTCCGTCATGATACAAAATTCCGCCGCCGATATAATTATCTGCTTTATTTCTACTGATATTATAAGACCAGATTATACTATTTTTTTCTTTGGAAAATGCCGATATATTTGACTTAATATCTAAAGCATACACTATGTTATTAACAAAAACCGGCTCAGTAACGGTTTTGTATTTAGTAAAGGAATATCCTTTATTTTTTAACGTGTTAGGGTTAAATAAATAAGTCTCTCTACTAGAATCTAAATATATTGATTCATTAGTTTGAACTGAGAGCCTTGGAGTTAATTCTACAATATTTTTTACCCTTTTAGGTCCGAGTCCGTTACAGGAAATTAAAATAAAAGGTAATAATAAAATTGCTAATTTTTTGTTCATATTTTCTTGTCCTTATCACTATCTAAATTTGAGAGTAAAGCCTTGGTCTGATCTTTTGTCAGTTCCGGAGCATTATTTGACGCTATTAGTATTTTTAAAGTTTCTTTTGCTACGTCCGGCATATCGTTTTTTATATCCCAAATTGCTTTTATAAAGTTGCCCGTAGCCCAAAAAGCTTTTTCTTCGTTATCAAAATATTTTAAATATGTTAATGCCTTTTCTTTATCTTCTTTAGCTATATTTTCTTCGTCAATAACTAAACTTAACCATGAAATACGGGCATAAGCCGTAGTTATTTCTTGATACTCGGTATTTTGAATAATTTTTTCTAATAAAGCCTTAGCATCTTGGTGCTTTTTTTCTGAAATCTTTATAGCAACTTGCTCTAATAAAGCAATTTCTTTTATTCTATTGCTACTTGTATTGCTTAAATTTTCTAAGGTACTAAAAGCTAAATCTTTATTGCCTTCGCTCATTTCAAGGCTAACGGCTTTAACAAAAATATCACCGTTTTTCTGATTATTTTTAATTTGGTTATCTTTATGACGGTTATTAATTATCATTATAATCACAATAAATATCGCAAAAACTATAATGATAGGTAAAATCTTTTTGAAAAATTTTAACCTTTTTTCTTCGTTTTGGTCATTTAATACTTCTTCTAGAATATCAGACATTTTTATTTACTTTGCCTATCTTTATTAACTTTACAGCCAAATTTAACTTTAGCATCCTCCGCCATTTTTTTAGATGTTGCGGATCTATTAGTCGGAAATTCTTTATCAAGCTTGGTAAGGATATTACATGCCTCTTGTGTTTTCTTTAATTCACCGAGTGATAACGACAATTTAAGTAAAGCATCGGAAGATTTAGGACCTTTAGGAGATTGTTTATAACATTTTAAATAATTGATCGCCGCACCGTTAAAATCTTTGCGTTTAAAAAAACTTTCTCCATACCAAAAATAAGCATTACTAATTACCTCACTTTTCGGGTAAGTATGTATAAAATTTGCAAATTTCTTCTCCGCTTCCTCTAATTTACCGTCTTTAAAAGAAGCAAGGGCTAAATCATAAGCTTGTTTGTCGGCTGCTATATCTTTTTTGTTAATAACGGGAGCTGTGGAATTAGGGGTATTATTTATCTCTTCTAAAGCAGATACGTCAAATACATCGGGCGTGTCGGAAGTTTCCGGTATATTGTCCGAATTTTGAGCAGACTCCGTAATATTTAATTGTTTTGTTATTATTCCAACTTTATGCTCTAAGATTTCAATTTTGCCGAGTAATCGCTGAATTTCTTTTTCCTGCTCGTCTAATCTATTTTCATAATCATTATTTGCTACAAATTTTAGATTTTTACTTTTAATTGCTTGGCTATCTCCAAATGCATAGAAAGGTAACAAAACAGTAATTATTAAGGTAATTATTTTCATATATTTTTTATTTTTTTGATATCATACTAGTTTAAACAGAGCGTTGTTGTGTGGCTCCCGAAATTGTCATGGTGAGGAGGGACATAGTCCAGACGTGGTTCGATGTCATTCCCGCGAAGGCGGGAATCCAGAAAATATTTAAGCGAATTATACAGTAAATTTTTATATAATTTTGCTTATTTTAAGTGTTTTTTCTGGATTCCCGCCTTCACGGGAATGACATACGGCACTTTTTTAGAACCACACAACAACGTCTCGTTTGAACTAGTATGACATCTATGATCCTTCATTTACGAATAGTATAATACCGATTTTTTATTATTATTCCATATCTTTTTATATTTCCATACTTTCGTCATAAGAAAAAGTTAAAGTTATCGTCGTTCCTTCCTTTATTTTGCTCTCTAAATTAAACTTACCTTTCATAAGTTCAACTAATTTTTTTGTTAACGGCAGACCAAGTCCGGTACCTTCGTATTTTCGACTGAGCTCACTATCAATTTGCCCGAATGCCGATAATGTTTTCGGTATATCTTTTTCTTCAATACCGATGCCGGTATCTATAACTTTTATATATACTAATCTTTCTAGCTGGTTTTGTTCGATACTTATAGTTACCGTACCGCCGTTATTAGTAAATTTAACCGCATTCGATAAAAGGTTCAATAATACTTGTTTAAGCCTCTTCGGATCAGCTTTTATAATAATGTGGTCTTGAGGTAATTTAGTGACTAATGTTACCCCTGCTTGGTCTGCTCTCGGCTGTACAAGTCTTATTGAAGAGCTAATTAATTTATTTAGATCGAGATCGATATTATCTACTTTTAATTTGTCGGCAGAGGCTTTAGAAAGGTCTAAAATATCATTAATCATGCTAAGTAGGTGCTTGCCGGCATTATTAATATCTTGTAGGTAAGTAGTATTTTTTGCCGCATCTTTCTCCGACATTAAAATTTCCGAGAAACCTATTATAGCATTAAGCGGGGTACGCAACTCATGACTAATATTAGCAAAAAATTTAGTATTTGAAGAACTTGTTTTTTCTGCTTTAATTATTTCTGCTTTTAAGTTTCTATTAGTTTTAAGCTGTTGGTCTATAATTTGTCTAGCATAATTAGTATTACTAATAATTATAGTACAAAATATTATAAAAATAATGATAAATGCTATAAAAACTTTTTTCTCAAGCTCTAATATATTCGCCCATTGATCGGTAATATCGGTATTAATTTCTAATACGCCGTCCACCGGAAACTCATATAGGTTGTTATCTATTATAGGTATATAGCTTGTAATAAAAACAGCTTTTTCTTGGTTGTTATTATTTTCTATTATTACTTTAGGTGCTAATATATGGCTTGTGATTCCGTTAAATGCTTTATGAAGTACTCCTGTAAAAATAAACTGTCTTAAAAAATATCTATCAATTTTTGCGGTAATTATTTCATACAAATTATCGTCCGGATAGCTTTTTACACTATACATGTTAAGCAAGCCGCTAGTGATAAATCTATTACCTTTAATATCGTATAAAGAAATATTAATATTAAGATTAGTAAACCAGTCGGCAGAAACCGTAGCAAAGTCAATAAAATCTTGATCCTGCAATAAACTCATATAACCGAATTTATGCAATTTTTCTGTTGCCGCCGGATGAGTATTCCAAACATGTTTTGTATAAATTTCGGCAATTTGAATATTTTCCGCCGCCACATGTTTTAAGATCATTTCCTTTATCATAAAATAACGATAAAACATCATATTTATGATAATATTAAGAAATAATACAATGAATGACAATCTTACTATGTATTTATTTTGGTTCATTATATTTGATCTTTATATTAAGTCGGCTTAATGCGTTTGTCATTCCGTGGCTTGTAGCTGTGTTGTTGCGTGGCTCTAAAAAAGTGCTGTATGTCATTCCCGCTTTCGCGGAATGACATACAGCATGCTTTAACCTATCAACACAACAATACTGTACTAGAGCAACATCGAGTATACCTACTTATCCTCAATTTTTGTATTTAATTGTTGATTAAGAATTAATCCTTTAATTACATCATAAGCCCGTGCAAATTGATAATCTTTTTTATATAATTCCGATAATTGTTCTTCTTCCGGCTTATTATTTTTTGTTTTTGTTCCTTTTTTGCTATCTTTATTTTTAGATGAACTAGTATTTTTGTCTTTATTTTTTTCGCTATCATTCTTTAAGTAGTTTTTTAAAGAACTTTCAGAAAAACGTATATTTGGCTTTTTTTCCTCGGCATATTCAATTTTTTCCGGCTTAATAATAATGTCCGGCTCAATCCCTTCTGCCTGAATGGAGCGACCGTTTGGCGTATAATATTTAGCAATGGTAAGTTTTACGGCAGCACGTGCATTAATTTGCGTAAGAGATTGAACAGACCCTTTGCCGAAAGATTTTGTCCCGAGTAGCAAGGCTCTTTTATGATCTTGCAAAGCTCCGGCTACTATTTCCGATGCAGAAGCAGAACCGCCGTTTATTAAAACTACCATCGGCACTTTCGGAGCTTTCGGTGAAAATTTATTAGCACTAACTTCGCTATTGCTTGATTGAGTTTTTCCTTTAGTCGTTACAATTATTCCGGAATCAATAAAATACTCGCTAACGGCAATAGCTTGATCTAATATACCGCCGGCATTATTGCGTAAATCTAAGATAATACCTTGAATATTATCTTTACTTTCGGTTTTTAATTTTTTTACGGCGTCTTTTAATTCTGAAATCGTCAAATTATTAAAAGTGATTATGCGTATATAGGCAATATTGCCTTTTTCTAAATGTGCCTTCACCGGCTTTATTTTAACTATCTCACGAGTAATTTCTAGTTCTTGCGGTTTAGGCTCTTCCTCTTTGATCACCAATAATTTTACCTTAGTCCCCGGGGGACCACGCATTTCCTTTACAGCTTTATTGGCACCTAAAGAAGAGACTAATTCGTCGTTTACCCCGACTATATAATCACCGGCTTTAATACCGGCTTTATATGCCGGCAAATCATCAATCGGCGATATTACTTTAATAGCACCGCTATCATACATTATTTCAACACCGATACCGCCAAATTCACCTTCGGTAAAAGTTAAGATATCCTCTAAATCTTCACCGGTAAAATAGCTTGAATGAGGATCAAGAGAATTTAACATACCATTAATTGCTTCGTCGATCATTTTTTGTTTATCTGGAACTTGAATATAATCTTTATTCACCCGTTCAAATACTTCTTGAAACTGTTTATAATATTCTTGATCCGATATGGTATTTTTAACTTCTTCTTCCTCTTTCTCTTCAGCAAAAGAAATAGTAAAATTCGTGATAAAAAGTAATAGTAAGATTAAACGTAAGTACATAATATTCCAAATATAATTAATTAAGTAAGGGTGTTATTTCCACCCCTCGATGTCATTCCCGCGAAGGCGGGAATCTAGGCTTTTTTTGTCATGCTGAACTTATTTTAGCATCTCTTTATAATCAAATCCTGAAATAAATTCAGGATGACTATTATTTTCTGGATTCCCGCCTTCGCGGGAATGACATCAAACATTTGAGCCATGCAACAATGCCTGTGCCGGAATGACATCGACAATAACAGAGTTAAATATCCAAGTTATTTATTATTTTATCCATTTTAACTAAGGCTTGCTCATAAATAAACTGAAAGCGTTTTTCCGGTTTTTTGCCCATTAAATCATCTACTATTTTATCAACATTCTTAAAATTTTCTAGAGTAACTTTTAAAAGCGATCTTTTTTCGGGATTCATCGTAGTTTCTTTTAACTGAGCAGGCATCATTTCGCCGAGTCCTTTAAACCTACCAATTTCAATTTTAGCTTTGCTAGCTTTGGATAATTTAGCGATCATGCTAGCTTTCTCATCTTCATCGCCGGCATAATGAGTTTTGTTAGACTGAGTTAAGCGATAAAGCGGTGGCTTGGCTAAATATAGATGCCCGCCTTCTACTAATTTAGGCATTCTAAGGAAAAAAAACGTCATTAAAAGTGCTGCTATATGAGCACCGTCAACATCTGCATCGGTCATGATAATTATTTTTTCATAACGTAAATTTTCGCTACGATAGTTTTTTAAGCTGCCGCAAGCAAGTGCTATTTCCAAATCTTGAATTGATTGATTATTAACAATTTTCTCTAAAGTAGAGTTTGCAACATTTAATACTTTTCCCCATAAAGGAAGTACGGCTTGAGTTTCCCTATTCCTCGCTTGTTTAGCAGAGCCGCCGGCTGAATCGCCTTCTACTATAAATAATTCCGTACCGAGCGGTGAAGTTCGAGTACAATCTGCCAGCTTACCGGGTAACCGTAATTTTTGAGTAGCGGTTTTACGAGAAATATTTTTTTCATTTTTCTTATTTATGCGATATTCAGCTATATTAATAATATGCTCAATTAGCCCGGTTGCTGCCGTTTTATCACTACTAAGCCAATGATCAAAATGATCTTTTATAATATTCTCAACGATTTTACTAACGCCGTTTGATACTAATTTTTCTTTAGTTTGCCCCTGAAAGGACGGCTCAGGTATAAAGATTGAAAGCACTATTAAAGCAGTTTCTAAGATATCTTCGATTGTGATGTTGGCAGCTTTTTTGTTGCCGACCATTTCGCCGTATACTTTAATACCTCGTAGTAAAGCACTTTTAAGTCCTTGCTCATGAGTTCCGCCAAGGGGCGTCGGTACAGTATTACAATATGATTGAATAAATGCCTGTTGCTCATTATTTTGCCAACAAATTGCCCACTCGATTTTTATCTTATCTTGCTTTTGCCCCCCTTGTTCTCCTTCTATATTTTCTGCAAAAATATTAGGAGTGATTAAATTATCGGCAGTAATTTTTGAAGTTAAATAATCTTTTAAGCCGTTTGGGAAATTTATTAAAGCCTTCTTAGGTATGTCGTTGTTTAATTCAAGCTCGCATTCCCATTCGATAGTAACGCCACGATATAAATAAGCTTTTGAGCGTGCAAGTTCATAGACTTTTTTAGGGTTGAAATGAGTATTTTCACCAAAAATTTCCGGATCGGGACTAAAGTTGATAGCAGTGCCTTTTAATTTTTTAAGCGTCCCCTCGCATATAAGTTCCGTTAATTTTTCGCCCTTAGAGTATGATTGCTTATATAATTTTCCTTGGTTATAAACTTTAATTTCCAAATGTTGCGATAAAGCATTGACTACAGATATACCGACGCCGTGCAATCCACCGGCCGTTTGATAGACGTTACTTGAGAATTTCCCGCCCGAGTGAAGCGTAGTTAAAATTACTTCTAATGCTGATTTATTGGGAAATTTAGGATGGTTGTCTACCGGTATCCCTCGACCGTTATCCCAGATAGTGACACTGTGATCTGCATGCATTTTTATAGCGATAACATTGGCAAAGCCGGCAACCGCTTCATCCATAGCGTTATCTAATACCTCGGAAACTAGATGATGCATAGCGGCACTATCCGTCCCGCCTATATACATCCCGGGTCTTTTCCGAACAGGCTCAAGACCTTCTAATACTTCAATGTCTTTTGCACTATAAGAATTGACGATTTTAGTTTTTTTTTCATTGTTAAAACTGAAAAGATCACTCATATATCGGTAAATTTGATTGTAATTTTTTGAATAAATTAAACTATTTACCTAAAGAAAGCAAGCATTGCGTGGATACTGAAGTCGTCATTGTAAGAAAGTTATTATGTATGAATGGAAAAAACACTTCCGGTGTCATTCTAGTTCAAACGGGGCGTTGTTGCATGGATCGAGAAAAGTGCTATATGTCATTCCTGCGAAAGCAGGAATCCAGAAAAAACACTTAAAATAGGCAAAATTATATAAAAATTTACTATATAATTCGTTTAAATATTCTCTGGATTCCTGCTTTCGCAGGAATGACATCGAAAATTCGAACCAGGCAATAACGCCTTTAGTCGCTCGCAATGACGTTGCAGGTATCCACGCAACAATGCCATCTCAGCAGAATCCCCAGATATATTCATATATCTACCACCCTCTAGCTTTTGTTAACATACAGACTATGTTATTGTTATTCCTTGCTAAAGCAATGTCTAAAGCATTTTGACATTCAGAATTAAGCGAGGAAATTTTAATACCACGAATTACTAGAAATTTTGCTAAATAATAACTATCGTTTTGAGCAGCTGCGGTTAAAAGCGTTTCGCCGTTTCTGTTCTTGTCTTGTAAAATCGGGTAAACGTCAAGTAATGACCGAAGTATAAAAAGATTATCCTTGTTTATTGCGGCAAAAGCATTTTCTATAGCATCACAATAGGATAAATTTGAATAAATTATTGCCTTTTTGTTTAAAGTATTATCATACTTAATAAAATTACTTACTATTTCTCGTCGAGCGGTATTTGCTATCCATTCTTCTTTTTTCTGCATTAATTTTATATAAGAATATATATCCATTTGTTCTAACTTTGCCTGCTCCGTTAATTTACCTAATACTATATCATCATTGGGTAAAAGCAGCATTTGCGTTTCATCTTTAGCAAATTTCGTAGCCGACGGAGAAGCTACGGTAAGGGCGTTATCTTCTTTCTCTTTAGCAGTTATAATTTTTTTGTCACTAGTCGGTTCATTATTCGGCTTTACTATAGGTTGTTGTACTTCTTTGTTTGTAGCGGGAAGAGGGAGGGGAGCTGATTGACTTTGAGGGTTAGCAACTACCTTGATGGGGGTAAGCGGGGTATACCAATTTGTAGCAGTAGTAGAAGATTTTTGTACATTGCTAGGATTTGGCTCATTTTGAGGCGTTGTATTTTCCGGAGGAACAACTTTACTTTCCGGAGGAGTATTTATTTTATCTGTAGAATCGGTTGTCGGTGCAGGCGGTGGCGGTAATGTCGGAACGTTTACCGGTACAGGTGGAGTAGGTACATTATTGCTATTCACCGGTGAGTTAATTATCGGCATTGGAGTAGGGGGAAAGCTAGGAGACTGCGGTGCAGGCGGTGCTACGGTTTGAGGCGGTGATACCGGAGCATTTACCGGAGTCGTCGGAGGCTCGCTTACCAATGGAGCCGGTACGTTAGTCGTTACAGGTAAAGGCGTGCTTTTGATAGTATTAGATGCTAAACTCGTGCTATCGGCAGAAGGCTTTAATTGGTGATCTATGGTTTGTGATTCTGCAGCACTAGGTAGTTTATGGTCACCAAGGTCAATAAACGGCTCTAGAGAATTATCTTTTTCCGGCTCTTCATTTATAGTAGTAGCATTTGTTTTATTAGCTACTTTATTTTCCTCTTCTACTGTTTGAGATACAGGAGAAATTTTCGGTTTATAAAAAAATTGTTTTATTTTAGCAAAAGTCGATATTTCTTGGGTTGATATTTCTTGCGGTTTTTCATTTGCAGAAACAGTAGACTTTATTTCTTGAATAGGTAAAGGCGGCGGTGAGCCTGAAGGTAAAGGCGGTGCTGCATAGCTCTGAGCCGTAAGCAACAATATATTAAAAAATAATATCTTATATATTTTACTTAACATATATCCCTATATAATTTATTTTTTTAAAAGTACTTTTGATGTCATTCCTACGTAGATAAGGTATTGTTGTATGGCTCTAAAAAAGTGCCGTATGTCATTCCTGCGAAAGCAGGAATCCAGAAAAATACTTAAAATAGGTAAAATTATATAAAAATTTACTATATAATTCGCTTAAATATTCTCTAGATTCCCGCTTTTGCGGGAATGACATCAAAAATTCGAGCCACGCAACAACGCCCCGCCGTTGCCGAAATAACACCGCCGCCTTATTTCTTACTATTCGGTATCAGTTTTTTTATTTCGCATTCTACTAATTGTTTAACAAGTGTCGGTAAGTTTGCGTTTAACCATTGACGTAGCTCCGGTTTTAACATTTCGATTATTAACTCTTCAAGTGCATTTTTTGTCGGAGCGGAAGTATCTAACTGCTTATCTTTTATAGTATGAGCAAAATTTTTCAAAATATCGCTAGTTTCAGAAGCAAATTTTGGTGATATTAAAGGTTCTTCCGTGTTAGAATCTTCATCATCCGAGCCATCTAATCCCTCTTCCTTATCAGTCATTATTTCAGTCAGCTCAAGTATATCTTCATCATGACTAATAGTAGGGTTAAGATGCTTACGTTCGTTAATTACTCCTTTTATTGATTTCAGTATTTCCTCTACCGACATATCATGATGTTTTTTATCTTCCTTACCCACCTAAAAACCTATAATAAGTTTCTTTTTAATATTTTTAAATTCATCTTCAGGGCTAAAATATCGCACTTTAAGCTTTAAGCTTTTTGCAGTTAATTCGCCTGTTAAAGACTTCATTTGATACGCAGCTAGTATCGAAGCTTTATACGCATCGACCCGTGATGTTTTTGCCTCATATAATTTATCTTCGGCATTTAGAACATCTAATATTGTTTTAGAGCCGACAATTTCTTCTTGTACCGTTCCGTTATATGATATCTGTGCCGCCTCAACTCCGTGATTAGTAGAAATAATACGGGATTTTGCAGCCGCTAACTCTTCCCAGCTGCTAATGGCGAGTGCTTGGATTTGTTTTATCGTATTATCAAGTTGAATTGCATTACTTCTAGTTTGGTTTTTGGCTTTTCTAATCTCCGAATATTGTGCACCGCCGTTCGGATAAATAGGTATGGTTACTGAAAGCGTAGAGGTAATAGTTCTATTATTAAGATCACGCTGCACAATATCTTCCGGATTATAATAAGTTTTACCGCTTTGCACGCTAAAATCTACCTGCGGTAATAATTTACCTTTTTCTACCATTTCATTTGCTTTGGTAGCTTGTACGTTGTGTCTTGCGGCATCTATATTAGGATTTAGCTTAATTGCTTTCTGCGTTAATTCATCTAAGGAAGTCGGTAAATTTTCCGGTAAAGCAGGCATTGTGATATTATTCGGCTCTATCCCGAATAGTCTAATAAAAGCAGCTTTTTTTGATTGAAAATTAGCGTAAGCAATAAGTTTATCCGTCTCTGCTGCCGCAAGACCGGCTCTTGCCGTCGCCATGTCTATTTCAGTTGCTTCGCCGAGCCTTAATTTCTCTTCCACAGTTCTTATCTGCTGAATGTTAGTACGCAAACGACTTTCGGAAATTTCATATTTTTCTTTAGTTTCATAATAGTCAAGATAAGCATTTATTAAACTCAGAAGAACTTTTTGTTCCTGAGCATAATAGTCACCTCGGGAAGCTCTAAAAGCAGATTGTGCAGATTTAAGTGCCGCTACGCTAGAGCCGCCGCTAAAAACAGATTGTTTTATTTTTAATGCTCCTTGTTGACTATCTATTTCTCTCGGAGTACGACCTAATGTATTAGCATATTGACTATTAAGTTTATTTTTAGTATTTACTTTTGCCACTTCTAACGAAGCACTAGGCATAAAATTAGAAAAAGCCTGCGGAAATCGTTCGATTTCATTTAAAAATTTATTTCTAATAGTTTTTAAATCATCGTTATTTTCATACCCTCTAGTTAGAGCCTCTTCTAAATTAATAGCAAAAACCGGTGAGCCAAACGATAGGATAATAATGAGTACAGCTAATTTACGCATAAATATTTTTATAAATAACTATTAAGATTAAGGAATTTTGCTTATCTCTGCAAGAATATTAGATGTTTTAAAACTAAAAAATACAGATTTTTGTAGCAATGCTAGCACGTAATATAACAAAAATTAATCATAAGAGCAATATAACTATGTAAGTCGTTTTACATTTTGCTTTATTAATATTAGAATTTGAGTTAAATACTGAAATTCAATTCTTGAAAAACGAGGGCGTTGTTGCATAAATCAAATTTTTGATGTCATTCCCGCGTAGGCGGGAATCCAGGCTTTTTTTGTCATGCTGAACTTGTTTCAGCATCTCTTATAGTAGATACTGAAATAAATTCAGGATGACTTAAAAATATTTTTTTCTGGATTCCTGCTTTCGCAGGAATGACACACAGCACTTTTTTCGATCTATGCAACAATGCCAAAGACGAGCAAAATACAAACAATTTTTGGAGAGATTTTTATGACCGTGTCATTTATTAACCTAGCACAATTTGCTACTTTAACCGACGAGCAGAAGGCAGAATTACAAAAACTTTCGGATAGAGCAAATAATGTTGCTAAGGCTACTGTCGTAAATCTAAAAGATTTTCGTAAAAAGATGCGTGATATTTTGCGTAATTCTTTAGTCGAATTTTCAGAAACGGAAAAATTAGATATCGAAAAGCTTTTTGACGATACTATAGGAAAAGCTCAAGATGCTTTGTTAGAAACTATAGAAAATACTTATCAAGGGCAACTTAAAACAACGGATATTTTTCTATTTGACGGCGTTGTTGCAGAAAAAATTCTGAGCGTTCTCAAGAAAATCTTAGAATTTGAAGAAGCATTAGACAAGATGTATCCGGGAACCTCTAAAGCAATTATTGAATCATTAGAAACTTTGTTAATTGGAGCTATTTCTACGCAGCTACCGTTAGTCGGAGCTTTAATAAAAATGAGCGGTATTTTTGATAAAATAAATGATGTTATCGGTCATGAAAATCTACTGCCTAAAGTAAAAAAGTGGCATAAAGATATTCAGACAATGCAAGAAAAAATAGCGAATAATGAAAAACTTGGAGGAGTTTACCAAAAAGCAGAACAAACTGCTGAAGTTGCAGAAAAAGCTGAAGTTGCACCGCATAAGGTAGCTGCATTAAATTTAAACAAAGATTCGTTAAAGGAAGCAAGTAAAAAGGTTTTTAATGATCAGGAAAAAAAGTCTGTTAATAAGATTGTTGAAGCGTCTGAATCAATGCCTAAAAGTAAAAAAGAAGTGGAAAAAACAATATCGGACATAAAAAATGATTTGGAAAAAATTATTCCGGCAGATATAGATAAGGATAAATTAATGTCTGCAAAAAAATTATTTCAGAGAATTTAACTAAGGCAACGGTAGAATTGGCGAAAGTTGTTAACCCGCAAACTTCTTTTGCTGAAAAAGTAGCGGCATGTTGTGAAGCAGCTAACAATATAAAAGAGATTGCCGAAGAAATGACAAAAATAGCTGAACGAGTCCCCGGCGGTAAAAGGTTAGTAAGTGCAATAAATAGCACCGTAAAAAGAGGCGTAGAAACTATATTACCTAAAGAAATCGTGGTACTTAAAGAATTAGCACCGGTTATAATGAGCATGGTAGGGATAAGTAAAGCTATAATAACTAAAATATCTAGAACAGAAACACCGAGTCAGTCGAGAGGAAAATGACCGCCCACGGTGAGGAGGAATTGGCGTTGTTGCGTGGCTCATAATTTACCGTTATTACAAGTCATGGTGTCATGCCGTGGCTTGACCCTGTGTTGTACGAACGTTGAAAAAAGGTTGTGTTATGCCGTGACTTGATCGGCATTGTTGCGTGGATTGGTTTTACACTTTGTGTCATTCCCGCGAAGGCGGGAATCCAGAAAAAATACTTAAAATAGGCAAAATTGTATAAAAATTTACTATATAATTCGCTTAAATATTCTCTGGATTCCCGCTTTCGCGGGAATGACATCAAAAATTCGGACCACGCAACAACGCCGAAAACTTAAAAGAGGATAAAAAATGCTAAATACTAATATTTTAATAGCCATAATGGGCTTGTCATTAGTGGTAATATTTCTAATTTACAAAAAATTTTCTGCTAATCGGAAAAATATCAATCTAACGGAAAATACTTTAAATGCTGTAACAGTTCCTGAAGTGCTTGGAATTAATAATAGAAAACAGCAAGATAAGAAACTTACTATGCAAGAAAGGATAGAATTATCCTGGAAGTTTTTATATGATATTACGGATATAATTATTAACAAATTTTCTAAAGAAGATGTTCAGGAGGTAAATAAATATGGTCATGTGCTACTGGAGAACGGCGGGAGATATGAACATATAGTCGACCTTGCTATAAAACAAGTAAAATCTCAAACTCAAAATGTTGAACAAAGCCAGTCAAAAGGCTCAAAATTAGGGGTATAGCTTCGATTATTAACATCTATGCACTTCGAAAATAAACGTCTAATTCAATATAAACAACAAAGAGGGTTAAATTTATAAATTCTATTTTTTTAAAACTAAAACCTACTTTCAGTATTTTATTTATTTTAGTAATAATCTTCCCATCCGGGTTGTTTTTTTTACTTAGTGGAGCTACTCTTTCCTTCTGGCTAAGGGAATCCGGGTTTGATAAAATCACTATCGGGCTTTTTAGTTTAGTGAATTTTCTTCAGATATTTAAATTTTTATGGGGACCGCTACTTGAGAAAATAAGTTTTTCAAATCCAAACTCTCAAGGCTATAAATATTGTTTAATCTTTTCGCTGCTCGCCTGCATTATATGTTTATACACTTTAACACTCTTTAAACCTGATAATGATTTTACATTATTTGCTTTGACGTTAGTAGTTTTAGGATTTTTTTCTTCTATTTATCAAACACTTGTTCATTCTTCTCAAATATTGCTTGTTAGTAGTAAAAATTGGGGTTTAAGCGAAGCTGCTTGTACGACGGGTTTTAGAATAGGTCTATTAGTTGCAAGTTCCGGAGCATTGTATTTATCTACTATTATCTCATGGGAACAAGTTTATCAAATTATGGCAATTTTATGTTTGCCGTCATTATTTTTAATAGTATTTTATTCTTTTTGTATTGATATTGGTACTAGCTCTCACATTTCTTATAAATTCTTACCTGCTTTTTACGATTTTATTAAAAAACCAAAGTTACTATTAATCGTTAGTTTTATGTTGCTATATAGGCTGCAAGATAATTTTGTCGCTATGATGCCGAATATGTTTTACCTAGATATCGGCTATTCAAAAACGGATTTAGCACTCGGCTATAAAGCTCTAGGGCTGGGTGCAGCTACTGTGGGCGGATTTCTCGGCGGATATTTATGCTACAAATATGATTACCGGTTTATATTTAAAAGAGTGTTAATATGTCATGCATTATCCGGTTTATCTTTCCTATTCCTTTATTATTACGACAGAAACCTTGTTAACTTATATATAGTAGTTTTTCTTCAAGAACTTACTAAAGGATTAACGCTTTCGCCCTTTTTTTCCTATCAATTAAAATGCTGCACTCAAAAATATTGTATAACTCAAATTGCGATATTAACCTCTACCGCTGCTATTACTCCTATATTTTTAGGTAGCGTCTCAGGATTCAGTGCTACTTACCTTGGATGGCCGTACTTTTTTATATTATCGAGCTTTTGTTTTATTCCGGCTTATATATTAGTAAAATATTTACCGGAATAGAATTTACAAGTTTAGTATTCTAATTAAATTCCTCATATATTCAGGATAGCCTGGATGGTCACGGCGTCAAGAGACGCCTCGCCATGACGATTCTTAGAGCCGGGCAACAATGCCAACACTCCAAATTATAGGGAATGACAAATTAAATCATCTCAATTAAAATATATTGGGATATTATTTGCTAATCACTGCAAAAGCGATACAAACAGGGTAATCATCCGAAATAGATAGATGGATATTTACGGAAGTAAATTTTTCTAAGTAATTTGAGGCGAGCTCAACAAAAGGTTTCCCAAAGCTATCATTTAATATTATGATATCTTTAAAGCTGATTCCCATACCGATTCCAGTACCTAGAGCTTTACTAATAGCCTCTTTTGCGGCAAAACGTTTTGCTAAAAAACCGGCATGTGCTTCTTCATTTAGTAAAGCAAGTTTTTTTAACTCACTTACTGCTAGAATTCTTTTAATAAAACGCTCTTTATATAAAGATAATATTTTTTCGATTCTAGGAATTTGTACTATATCTGTTCCAACGCCGACGATCATAAATATACTGCTCGTAAATGAAGAGTTAGTTTAATTTATTATTTTTCTACTTTTTTTCTAAACTAAATAATTGTTCTTGAAAAGCAAGATAATTCATATCTATATTTAATATTTTCGTTTATGAAATTCCTATTTTCTAATATTACGATATTTGTAGTTATAAAGCAAGGATAGCTTAAGCAGAGAACCTTGTTGCATGGATCAAATTTTTGATGTCATTCCCGCAAAAGCGGGAATCCAGAGAATATTTAAGCGAATTATATAGTAAATTTTTATATAATTTTACTTATTTTAAGCGTTTTGTCTGGATTCCTGCTTTTGCAGGAATGACATATAGCATTTTTCTCGATCCATGCAACAACGCCGGAAATTTACGGTAGTAAATTGACGAAGCAATCCAGTAAAAATGCTAATTTTAGCATAATTTTATTATGTTTTATGGATTGCCACAGCCACTTCGTGGCTTCGCAATGACGATTTTGCAACGTTCGTACAACGCAGTAATTACCCATAATTTCATGCTTGCAATATTTTCAAGGATGATGTATAAAACTTTAGCTTGTTATCCTTTACATAAAGGCCCCTTCGTCTAGCGGTTAGGACACCACCCTTTCACGGTGGGAACACGGGTTCGATTCCCGTAGGGGTCACCATACAACAAGACTCGCCACAGCTAGGAATGACATCAACAGCAGTTAAACCACTATGTTACATTCACATAATGTTTCTATTGACTAATTTTTAATATAATAATATGATACCGCAAGTGTTTATAATTTTTTAAGAGATATTTTTCATGTTCGCAGTCATAAAAGCAGGTGGAAAACAATATAAAGTAGGTACAAACAGTATCATCAAAGTAGAAAAGATTGAGGGAGAGCTTGGTGCTAAAATCAGTCTTGATCAAGTTTTGATGATAGGTGAAAACTCAAAACCATCTTTTATCGGTACTCCAATGGTAAAAGGGGCAGTTGTTACCGCTGAGATTACTAACCAATTTAAAGATAATAAAATTATCGTCTTTAAGAAAAAGCGTAGGAAAAATTATCGTCGTAAAGCCGGTCATAGACAGGAATTGACAGAGCTAAAAATATTAGATATTACTAAACAATAATAGAAGAATAAAGGAATTATAAAATGGCAACCAAAAAAGCTGGCGGTAGTTCTAGGAACGGAAGAGATTCAGCCGGACGAAGGCTAGGAGCAAAAAAAGCAGACGGTCAATATGTAATACCCGGTAATATTATTGTCAGGCAACGCGGTACAAAAATTCATCCCGGAAAAAATGTCGGTCTTGGTAAGGATCACACTATATTTGCGTTGATAGAAGGCTTGGTTGAATTTGTAACTAAGAAAGATCAAAAATTTGTTAACGTTAACGCTAGAGAAGAAAAAGTAAGTGCATAGTTACTTAAACCGTCATTGCGGGGATATGTATGTGTTGTTGCATGGATCAAAAAAAGTGCTATATGTCATTCCTGCGAAGGCAGGAATCCAGAAAAAACACTTAAAATAAAAATTTACTATATAATTCGCTTAAATATTCTCTGGATTCCCGCTTTTAGCTAGAATGACATACTGCTGATTTATCGATCCACGCAACAAGACCTCCTCGCAATGACGATTCCGGGAACCATGCAGCAACGCTAATGCCCTGCGGGAATGATATCTTCAGAGATTATTCCTTAAATTGAAGTCTATGTGCAATAACGCTTCCCCCTCAATAACAAGGCTTTTATAATTTATGGCCTTAATAATTCAAAAATTCGGCGGTACTTCCGTCGCCAACATCAATAGAATAAACGCAATTATTCCTATAATTAAATCTGAGCTAACACAAAATAATCAGCTAATAGTGGTTGTTTCCGCTATGGCAGGGGTAACAAATCAACTAGTTACCTTATGTAATGAGATATCCTCTCTTGGCAATGCAAATCAACTGGCGGAATATGATGCTGCTCTTTGTAGCGGTGAAATGGTTACCGCTTCATTGCTTGCTTTAAGATTGCAGGAAGAAGAAATAAATGCTAGATCAGTATTCGCTTGGCAATTACCTATCATAACTAATAGTAATTATAGCAAAGCTTTAGTCGAATCAATATCTACATCCTTATTAAAGGAATGTATAAATTTAAATGTTATTCCGATAATTGCCGGTTTTCAAGGAATAAATTGCTTGGGTAGGCTATCTACCTTAGGTAGAGGCGGATCAGATACTAGTGCGGCTTTAATTGCTGCTGCGATGAAAGCGGATAGATGCGATATATATACCGATGTTGAAGGGGTATTTACTGCCGACCCAAGAATTGTTCCCAAGGCAAAAAAATTAAATAATATAAATTTTGAAGAAATGCTCGAATTTGCTTCAAGCGGTGCAAAGATACTTCATTCTAGAGCTGCAGAAATAGTAAAGCGTTATCAAATACCTATGCGTGTTCTTTCTTCTTTTACTTCAAAAGTAAGCGGTACATTAATTACTTCAAAGGATAAAATTATGGAAAATAGAGTAATTACCGGTATTACGTCTAATAAAAACTTATTAAAAATATTAATAGAAAATCCAACAATAAGTTTTATCAAAACCGCCGGTATAATCGCCGCAAGCAATAGCCATATCGAATTAATGCAGGAAATTGCTCCGAAAAAACAATATAGTTTCATCACCGGCTTAGCTGATAAAAATAACTTACAAAATTTACTTACTAAGCTAAAGAAAAATAATCAAATAGGTAATTTTGTTCTTGATGTCGAAATCGCTATAGTGTCCATAATCGGTCACGGCATTAAAAATGATCATAGCTTACTTGAAACTATATTAGCTAATTTAGAAAAAGATAATATAACAATAAAAATGGTGCAAATATCAGAAATTAAAATTTCTCTCTTAATCAATGATCAAGATACCGAAAAAACAATCTGTAATTTACATAATCTCTTCGAAATATCAGGCACTATCTCTTAAATATAGTAAATTAATAACGGTGTTGTTGCATGGACAATGGCATTCGGTTAAGGATAAATTACGATGCAGGATACGGAAAGAGTGCCAAAAATGAGGCATTTTTAAGTATACTTTCCCGTCGTTTGCAAAAAAGATTTGCAAACTCTAGCCTGTGGTTCGCTCTCGTTGATGAGGTAGAGTAGAGGCAATAATAAATTACAGCACAGGCTCAACCACAGAACCACAATTTAAATTAAAGTAATAAGCAAGAATATAATTGACGTATGCCGCTATATATGCCACAATGGCGGATAATAACTAAATGGAGCTATATGCTATATTATGAGTACAGTAGATATTAGGGTACGCGTTTCGGAAGACGTAAAGGTTGAAGCAGAAGAAATATTTAAACAAATGGGTATGACTATGTCAGAAGCCATGAGGATATTTCTAAATCAATGTATAAATAGTGGCGGTTTGCCTTTTAAACCACACGCTAAGAGTCCCAATAAAGAAACGTTAGACTCATTTAAGCAGGCAGAAAATGGAGAGTTTAAAACCCATAATTTAAATCAGTTTGAAAAATTTTTAGATGATATGGCTAAATGAAGCAAATTCGCTCTACTGTAATTTTTAATCGTGATTTAAAACGATTGGTTAAGAGAAGCAAAAATATAAAAAAAATACAAGTAATAGTAAGTATGCTTGTAAATAATACCCCCCTACCGGCAAAATACAGACCTCATAAACTTACAGGTGATCATTATCCAAAATGGGAATGCCATATTGAACCTGATTGGCTATTAATATACGAAGTAAAAGAAGATGTAGTTATTTTATATCGCACAGGCACGCATGCTGACTTGTTTTAAAATAACTTACTAATTTTGTTATATTGTTATAAGTAGATTTCCGCCTTTAGCTAGAATGACACAAAGTGTAAAACCGATCCATGCAACAATGCCTCCGCATTATCAAATATCCAATAAAATCAACCTCCAAAATATGAACAAGGCATATATACCACTAGCGGTTACGTATTATGACCAAATTTTATATAATTTGTTTTATTGGTACTTATTTATATATTAAACTTAATAATTTCTATATAAATCTCTTCTATTTACAGCTTATTATATATATATTAAAAAAATAAATTTTTTTTGGGTAGTGCAAAAGCCCCATTAGCTAATGGCTTATTTGGTGTTTATTTTTCCCCTCTTCTATATATTCCTTTACTCTCAAGGCTAGGCTTATATAATTTAAAAAGCAAAAGAATGACTCTTAAGAAATTAATAATTTAAAAAAGTGCTAGTTTTAATAATAATGTGATGATTCTTATAAACAAGTCATAATCAATATAGATAGGTAGGTTTAAAACTATAAATTCGTTTATTAGAAATAAATTTTTGTAGGTCTTCAATGTTTCTTAAAGGTAAATTTTACGGGAAAAAGTGATAATGAGCGATGTTAAAAAAGAATATTCAAAAGGAGAATATAGTGAGCATTTAAGAAATTTTATAAATAATACGCTAAAAGAAGACGGGTTAAACTCATATGAATTAAGCAGAATTATGGGTTGCAGTGAAACGGTGCTTGGAAGTTTTCTAAAAGGTGGTACAAAAACACTTAATAGCGGTACAGTCGTGGAACTAGCAAAGTATAAAAATGTTTCTTTAGATGAAGTATTAGGTAGGCAGGTTAAGGAATCGTTACAAGAAGTAAAAGTAAAAAATGAAAATATATTTAAAAAGGATGAACAAAAAATACCGGCATTTTTGAGTAAGTTAGCCCCTGAAGTACAACAATCACTTATGGAAATAAGAGAAGAGGCAAAAAAATTTAAATATAATAACACCTCTAATAAAGAACTAAATGAACAACATAAAAAGCCCTTTAAACCTACCGAGCGAGCTCGTTAAATACAAACAGGTTCTTGTGTAAATAAGTAATGGAATGGACCTCCCTATATACAGAATCAATAACAGTAGTTATAGTTCTAGAATAGGAAATTAATCCTAGACAACAATAAGGAGGTCCAAATGGAAGTTACCACAATTGGCATAGACATTGCAAAAAGAATTTTTCAAATTCATGGGGTAGATAAAAACGGGAAGACGGTACTGAAGAAAAAATTGATGAGAGATCAAGTATTGAGTTTTATGGCTAACTTACCAAAATGTTTAGTAGGAATGGAAGCTTGCGGAGGAGCTAATTATTGGGGAAGAGAAATAACAAAATTAGGACATGAGGTTAAATTGATAGCTCCACAATTTGTAAAACCGTATGTAAAAACTAATAAAAACGATCAAGCAGATAGCGAAGCAATATGCGAAGCGGTAGCAAGACCAAATATGAGATTTGTTCCGATCAAGAGTATAGAGCAACAAGATATTTTGTCAATTCATAGAATAAGAGCAAGACTAGTAAGAAATCGTACGGCACTTGCTAATGAAATTAGGGGATTATTGCATGAATTCGGTTTAATTATTCCGCAAGGGATAAATAAAATTACTGCCGAATTAACGGAAATTTTAGATAGCGGAACTTTAAGCCGACTTAGTTATCAAACGTTTAATGAGTTGAAAGAAGAATTTGTAGAGAATGATAAAAAAATAACAGAGTTAGAAAAACGATTAAAAATACTAGTCGGTGGATTAGAACATTATAAACAATTAACAGCTATACCCGGTATAGGTTTAATTACCGCTACGGCATTAATAGCAGCAATAGGTAATGCAAAATATTTTGAGAACGGCAGGCAATTATCGGCATGGCTCGGTTTAGTACCGAAACAATATTCTAGTGGCGGTAAAGATAAGCTACTTGGGATTAGTAAAAGAGGTGATATTTATTTGCGTACTTTATTAATTCAAGGAGCAAGAGCGGTACTAAATGCTAAACTAAGATTTACAACCGAAGCACAAAAAAATAAAAAAGACTTTAGTAAATTTACTGAATGGATGTTTAATTTATCGGAACGATGCGGGCATAATAAAACTACCGTCGCAATAGCGAATAAATTGGCACGAGTAGTATTTGCAGTATTACGTAACGGCAACGATTATAATGAAAGTAAAGTTTGTAGCTAACAAAAGATGAATAACTTAATAGTATTAAATATTTAATTAAGTGTTAATAATAAATAGATAATAAAATAAAACGAATGATATAGAGATACCAACCTAGAATATGCGTGAGAAATAATATTGACGGTAAATAAGACAAACCTTAGCCTATGAAAAAACTGATTGACACACAGGCTCTAATGAAGCCGCAAAAGTGATAAGTAAAAGTTTGTAGGTAGCGAATTCCATCAGGGCTATATGATAAATTTGAAATAATTTATCAATTATAAGCCGGATACATGTCTGCATTTGCTTCTTTGCTATTAAATATTATTTTTTTCTTGCATTATTAGGGAGGTCCATACATGTGTAGACCTTATCGAGCAAAAACTAAGGGCAAGGTTGAGCGATTTAACAGATATATAAGAGAAAGCTTTTATAACCCATTAGCGACAAAATTAAAAACTGCAGAGTTAGTGTTGGATGTGGATACTGCAAATTCGGAGGTGCTAAAATGGTTGCGTGATACTGCGAATCGGCGTGTGCATGGCACAACAGGCGAAATACCTGCAGAAAGATTAAAGTTTGAAAGGAGCAATCTTCAGCCACTACCATTGGATTATAGCGGTAGTCATCCTGCAGTACTAGAGATTATGGAAGATAAAAGGAAACGATTTTCTACAGTTTCCTTACAACATTCCCTCTGCATATACCAAAGTATACTGGAGGCATTATGAACCTGCAGCACCAACGTATAGAAGAGCTATGCCGCTCTTTAAACCTTATTCAGATAGCTGAAAATTATTTTGATATTGCACAATCCTCTAGTAAAGAAGACTCAAGTTATACGGATTTCCTTGAGTCAATATTAAAAACAGAGCTGTTGGCACGACAGAATAGAAGTAAATCAATACTCACCAGAATGGCAGGCTTTCCTGCTATTAAAACGCTGGATAATTTTGATTATGATTTTGCTACAGGAATAAAACGCAAGATTCTAGAAGGTCTAAGGTCTCTGTCTTTTGTAGAAAGACAGGAAAATATTATTCTGCTTGGTCCTTCTGGAGTAGGGAAAACCCATATAGCTATTGCCCTTGGTTATGCAGCTACACAATGTGGAATCAAGACTAAATTTTCAATAGCTGCAGATTTGATGCTTGTACTTAATGCTGGGCTAAATCAGGGAAACCTGGACTCCATATTCAAAAGAGTCATACTACCATATAAATTACTTATAATAGACGAATTTGGGTATCTGCCGTTAAAACAGGAACAAGCTAATCTGTTATTTCAAGTTATAGCAAAGCGTTATGAGAAGGGTAGCATAATTCTTACAAGTAATCTGCCATTTGGGCAATGGCATAATAGTCTTGCTCAGGATAGTGCTCTTACAGCTGCTATCTTAGATCGTCTGCTTCACCACTCCACTATACTCAATATCAAAGGTGATAGTTTCAGGCTTAAGGATAAAAAGAAAGCTGGTCTTGTGCCAATAGAAATTATTAATAAACAGGAGGATAATTTTATGACTTAAATATCAGATTTTTTTTTATGATACTGTATCAATTTTCAGCCGGCACATATTTAAAATCTGTATCATTTTTCGACCGCTGTTGACACAATATTTGGTAGCTTTAGAGATAATGTAATTCCTTTGCCCGGAGAAATAGACTTTGCTATTTATGACTTAGCAACAAAAAAATTACTTCACAAAGTATATTCTTTTTATGGTGAACATTCAGCTGCTTATTTACGTAACTTAACACATACACATTAAGCAGATATTGCTCAAATAGAAAATGCTGAAGATGGGTGGTGGATGAACTATGATAGTGGCGTACCTGCTGAAGATATTACAGAATACCTGTTAAAGGTAAAGCAGAAAAAAGAAGGTAATAAAAGTTGAAAGTCATTTGGTCTGATAAAACCCTAGAGCAGTTACAATTTTGGAAATGTACTAACCCAAAAATAAGTAAACGTATTAGGCAAATAAAAAGCTAAAACTCTATTTTTGATACTAACTTATCTTAAAAAAAGGTTAATTTAAATTGGCTTTATTATTAAAGCTGTAATATTCTTCCTTCTAATATTCATCACACTATTATTCCTAATGTTATTAATACTATAGAATAATACTACAACCCTTTTGCTTTTATAGACCGCCTTTACCAGCTTTCAATTACCCATAAGTTATAAAATAATATACAATAGGAAAAAATTTATGAGTAAATAATGCCAAGAAATAAATTTTCAACACAAGCAGAATTAAGTAAGGTAGTAAGAAACCATGGTCAGAAGAAGTGGTTAGATAGCGATAGTGCAGGTAATGGTTTTAAGGATAAGCGTTTACAGCAACGTTTTAGAAAACTACTTGAACAGATATGGAACAGTTTAGGTCAAACTATACCTCTTGCCTGTCAAGACTGGGCAAATACTAAAGCTGCATATAGATTTCTGTCAAATGATAAGGTAAGCACACAAGAGATATTAGAAGGACATTTCCGGATTACAAAAGAACGTGTATCAGCTCATAAAGAAGGAAAGATACTTGTACTTCAGGACACTACAGAGTTTTCATATAATAGAATAAAAGCTGAAGATATAGGCTGGACTCAAAACATCCATACAGGTAAGGATATAATGGGTAGACCTATCTTGCATAAAAAATGTGGTATTTTAATGCATTCAAGTTTAGCAATAACTGACAATGGTTTACCACTAGGTCTTTGTGCCATCAAGTTTTGGACACGCAAGCAATTTAAAGGAACTAATGAATTAAAAAAACGTATTAACTATACCAGATTACCTATTGAAGAAAAAGAAAGTTATCGCTGGCTAGAAAATTTGACACAATCGACTGTTCTACTGAAGGCACCACAGAGATGTGTTCATATTGGGGATAGGGAAAGTGACATTTATGAATTATTTGTAATAGCGAAAGAATTTGATACGCATTTTCTTGTCAGAATTTGTCAGGATCGGTTAATTGAAGATGGCTCTCGTACTATTACTAATAAAATGAATACGGTAAAAATCAATGGATTGCACAATATTGCGATCAAGAGCTCGGATGGTAGTATGATAGAAGTGGCCTTAGAAATCAGATATCAGAATATAAAAATACTTCCTCCTGTTGGTATTAAGCAGAAGAAATATCCAGCATTACTACTCACAATCATCCATGCAATAGAAAAAGAAACGCCAACTAGTAGAGAAAAAATAATATGGAAGCTTGTTACAGATTTACCTGTTACAACAATAGATGAAGCCATTGAAAAACTCGATTGGTATGCCTTAAGATGGAAAATAGAAACTTTTCATAAAATACTCAAGTCCGGTTGCAGAGTTGAATCATTAAAACTCAGGACAGAGGCACGCCTGAATAATATTATTGCTATATTCTGTATAGTAAGTTGGAGAATTTTTTGGATGACTATGATGAATAGGTGTACACCTAATGCACCACCAGAATTAGCTCTAACAGATGAAGAAATTACCCTAATTAATGCCTTGCCCAATAATAAAGCTAGTGATAACATACAAAACAAAACTCTTTCTTATTACTTAACCAAGATAGCCAGGCTTGGCGGGTATATGAACAGAGCATTAGACCCACCTCCTGGGAATATAGTAATGTGGAGAGGGTTGTCTAGGTTGGTTGACCTTAGGTTAGGATTTAATATTGCAATGAAAATGACTTATGGGTAATTGAAAGGTGGTCAAGGCGGTAATGACATCTACTCTCTACGTCCGCCGTTTAATGCCTTTGTAGAAATACCAAAAACTAAAGAATGGTGGGTTTGAGAAGACTTGAACTTCCGACCTCACGCTTATCAGGCGTGTGCTCTAACCAACTGAGCTACAAACCCTTAATAGTCAATTGATATAAACCTAGGACGTCGTTGCTCGTCGGCTCGCCTATTATTTATAGGCTCTACTCCTTGTGCCTAGTCCTAGATTCATCTGAATTGACTATATACTGCTCGTCTTTCAAGAATCGTTTTTTCATTTTTTGGGGTTTTGCGTACCCACATACTAAGTGTGTGCTCGCTCATCAAAATAAAATTCAATTCTTGAAATACTTTGCGTATATTTGGGGATTAACCTGGAATTGTTGCATGGCTTGAATTTTTGATGTCATTCTCGAGAAAGCGGGAATCTAGAGAATATTTAAGCGAATTATATAGTAAATTTTTATATAATTTTGCCTGTTTTAAGTGTTTTTTCTGGATTCCCGCTTTTAGCTAGAATGACATACAGCACTTTTTTCTATCCATACAACAATGCAGATTAATCTTAAAAACAACTAAAAATATGGTGAGCTCGCCGGGGCTCGAACCCGGGACAACCTGATTAAAAGTCAAGTGCTCTACCAACTGAGCTACGAGCTCGAATATAAGTTTTAAATATTAGAATAGCAGGGCAGTTTAAACAGTGATGTCATTCCCGCAAAGGCGGGAATCCAGAAAAATTATAGTCATCCTGAATTTATTTCAGGATCTATTTAAGGAGATGCTGAAACAAGTTCAGCATGACAAAGAAAAGTCTGGATTCCCGCCTTTAGCTAGAATGACATCCAAGGTGCTTTTGCACTCAACAATGCTCTTGCTATTTAAAGTGCTATATAAAATAACACCTAAAACTACATTCAAATTATGTTTTACTTTATCGTGGAAAAAGGCTAGTATGTCAACAATTATTTTCCGTAATAATCAAATAATACAGTAGCTTTATGCCTCATTCCGACGTCGCAATAATTATTCCTTCAAGACTTGGCTCAACTAGGCTAGCTGAAAAACCGTTAAAGCTTATCGGTTCATTATCAATAATTGAACGGGTATTTACTAATGTAACACGAACAAACCTTGAACATATTTACGTTACGACCGACTCAGAAAAAATAGCTGATAAAATTACTAAACTTGGTGGAAAAGTAATATTTACGGATAGTAATATTCCTTGCGGTACAAACCGAGTATATGAGGCTTTTACTAAAATTCCTGATAATACAAATATTAATTATGTTGTGAACGTTCAGGGAGATATGCCTTTTATTGAGCCTAGTTCAATCATAAAAGCAATTGAAGAGCTAAAAAAGAACGATTATGATATTATGACACCGGTAGTTAAAGTCGGTATTGATGTGGTAAAAGACCACAGTAATGTAAATGCGGTGGTTGATCTTAAAGGTAGAGCGTTATATTTCTCACGCAGCATAATTCCAAATGGTGCCAAGGATTTTTTATATCATGTGGGGATGTATGTTTTTCGAAAAAATGCTTTAAAAAGATTTGTTGAGCTTGAGCCTACATCGCTGGAAAAAATAGAACGTTTGGAGCAGCTAAGAGCTCTTGAAAATGGTATGAGTATCGGTACGTGTTTAGTAGATAACGTGCCGATTTCCGTAGATACGGAAGAAGATTTAATAAAGGCTATAAAATTTTATGAAGAGCATGAGATATCTTTAAGTTAAATATTTGTTTATAAATCTTAAGAAATACACAGAACTTAAAAAACCTTGACATAATTTTTCTTATAGTTTAGGTTGCTCTAAAATAAGCTTAAAGGTAATTAATGGACGCCGTGAACTCTAATTTTACACTCTGGAACAAGGCTAGGAATAGTAAATTTAGACATATTGTATGGCCGATTAGATCGTATGAATTAACCAAATTCATTCCGATGGCACTGTTAATGTTTTTTATTTTGCTTAACCAGAATTTAGTACGTAGCATTAAAGATAGTTTTGTTATTACTTTAATTAGTTCTGAAGTAATTAGCTTTATAAAGCTTTGGGGCGAAATGCCGATGGGAATTTTGTTTGTTATTCTTTACTCGAAACTCTGTAATATCATGACTACGGAGCAAGTTTTTAGAATAATAATCTGTGTTTTTCTTGGCTTTTTTGCCGTTTTTGCTTTTATCTTATTTCCTTACCGAGAATATTTTCACCCCGATCCTGAATTAATTAAACATTATATAACGTTATTGCCTCATTTAAAATGGTTTATAGTAATCTGGGGGCAGTGGAGTTTAGTATTATTTTATATAATTGGTGAATTATGGCCGGTAATTGTCTTTACTCTCTTATATTGGCAGCTGGCAAATAAGATTACTAAAGTTGAAGAAGCACCGCGATTTTATTCCTTCTTCACTTTATTCGGTCAGACTAATTTGTTAATTTCCGGAACGATAATTATCTATTTTGCTAAGGGTGATCATTTCTTTTTACCGTTATTTGCTCATTTAAGCGATAAAACGGAAATTCTTTTAAAATCATTTACTACGGTTGTATTGTTATCGGGAGTAATTTGTTTAGCTCTTCATAAACTTATTGATTTTACAATAGTAGAGTCGGATAAAAATATTAAATTTAAAAATAAAAGAACCGATATATTAAAATTAGGGTTAAGAGACAGTGCAAAAATAGTTCTAACCTCTAAATATTTAGGTTTTATTTGTATATTAATGATTTCATATTCTATGAGCATTAATTTGATTGAAGGCTTATGGATGTCTAAAACAAAGCAGCTTTACCCGACAACGCAAAGCTTTATCTCTTATCAAGGAGAAGTGTTCTTTTGGACAGGAGTATTAACGCTAATTAGTGCTTTTTTAGGAAGTAGTTTAATTAGAGTTTTTGGTTGGTTTTGGGGGGCCATTGCCACGCCTATCATGATGTTTATATCCGGAGTTATGTTTTTCTCTTTTACGGTGCTTGAGAATCATTTAGGAGATATTGTTTTAGCACTCGGTTATGCTTCACCGTTAGTTATAACAGTTTTCATTGGCGGATTATGGCATGTGCTTGCCAAAAGTGTGAAATACTCTCTTTTTGATTCAAGTAAAGAAATGGCATATATTCCTCTTGATAACGAGATGAAAACTAAAGGTAAAGCGGCCGTTGATGTTATGGGCTATAAAATAGGTAAGTCAATAGGAGCAATTATTCAATTTATCTCTTTCAGTATTTTCCCAAATGCTGTACATAATGACCTTGCAGGGATGCTTATGTTTGTTTTCGTTATTGTTTGCGTTGTCTGGATGTACGGGGTGAAGGTTTTAGCAAAACACTATAAAGAGCTTATTAGGTCTTAGTCTATGTCATTCCCGCGTAGGCGGGAATCCAGAAAAAACATTTAAAATAAGCAAAATTATATAAAAATTTACTATATAATTCGCTTAAATATTCTCTGGATTCCCGCCTTCGCGGGAATGACATAGGATACATTTTAACTTATCCATGCAGCACTGCCTTACGGCAAAAATTAAAATATTAAACATTATGCAGAAATTAATAATTAAAGGCGGTAAACCCCTTAAAGGTAATATTAATATTAGCGGTGCTAAAAACGCCGTATTGCCTATTATGGCAGCTTCATTGCTTACCGATAAGCTACATATTACTAATGTCCCGAAATTGACTGACGTATATACTATGCAGGATTTGCTTAAAAGCCACGGTAGTATTATTGATATAGTAGAGCATCCTGATCAATTTGAGCTAACGATTAATTGTAATAATATAAATAATTTTAAAGCTTCCTATGATATAGTTCGTAAAATGCGAGCCTCTATTTGGGTTCTTGGACCGCTAGTTAGCCGTTACGGTAAAGCAGAAGTGTCTTTGCCCGGCGGTTGTGCCATAGGGGCAAGACAGCTAGATTTGCATGTTGCCGTCTTAACATCTATGGGTGCTGAAATTGAAATTGAGAATGGCTATATAAAGGCGGTAAGTAAAGGTCGCTTAAAAGCTACTCATTTTGCTTTTAACAAAGTTTCCGTCGGAGCAACAATTAATGCAATAATGGCTGCAACCCTAGCGATAGGAGAAACTATACTTTTTAATTGTGCAAAAGAACCTGAAATTGTAGATTTATGTCATTGTCTTAATAAAATGGGGGCTGATATTTCCGGCATCGGTACTAGCGAAATAACCATTAAAGGCAAATCTTCTTTAAATGAAACGAGCTATAGAGTAATGCCGGATCGTATTGAAGCCGGTACATATATGTTTGCGGCGGCAATTACCAAAGGTGATTTAAAAATCTTAGGGATTGATTATCATATCATTGAAAATATAGCTCTAAAGCTTATTGAAGCCGGAATAAAAGTTACACCGTTTGACAATGGATTTCGGGTAACTTATACGGATAAATTAAACTCGGTAGATGTGGAGACTAATCCATATCCAGGCTTTTCAACAGATTTGCAAGCCCAATTTATGAGCCTTATGACGCTTGGAAGCGGTGTTTCGGTAATCACCGAAAATATTTTTGAAAACCGCCTTATGCATGTTCCTGAATTATGTAGAATGGGAGCGGATATTACCACCGTACACGGTAATAAGGCAATAGTGCGAGGAGTGCCGGCTTTAAAAGGTGCGGAAGTTATGGCAAGCGATCTTAGAGCCTCGGTTTCGCTGATTTTAGCAGGGCTTACTACTAAAGATGAAACGATAGTCCATAGGATTTATCATTTAGACCGTGGATTTCAAACACTTGAAAAAAAACTAAATAATTGCGGTGCAAATATTATAAGAGTATAATGTTTTGATAAAATAGTGTATAGTTAAGTTTAATAAATGGAGTAAATTATGGCAAGAATTACAGTTGAAGATTGTGCTCAAAAAGTTAATGATAAATTTAAGCTGGTAGCACTTGCGGCACAAGGGGCTAAATATATAAATTCTAGAGCGGAAATTAATCCTAATAATAAAGAAAAGCGTGATAAACCGACGGTAAGCATACTTCGTCAAATTGCTTCCGGTCAGGTATCGGTTCCTCATTTAGAAAGTGAGTTGCTGAACCGTTTACGTACCAAAAGCAGAATTGAGCCTATTAATTACGATAACGGTGATAGTGAAATAGAAGAAAACGTTGAAAATTTTGACTATATACCGGGCGGATCGGATATTTATATAGGAGAAGATTATTCTGATTTAGATAATCAAGTTTTTACCGACGATAATTTTGAAGATGAAAAAAAATAATATGCTTAATTAACCTAACTATCTGAGATTGCCACTATCCCGATTCAGCCTTGACCTTGTTGCATGGCTCGAAAAAAGTGTTATATGTCATTCCTGCTAAGGTGGAAGCCTATTGTCTTATACTGACTAAGCAATTTAAAAATATCAGGAAAATATGAAAACTATAACATATGAAGAGTTTGAACAAGTGGAGTTACGTTCCGGTACAATCACCAAAGTAGAAGAATTTCCGAGAGCTAAAAAACCGGCTTTTAAAGTCTGGGCTGATTTTGGGACAGACATTGGTATATTGCAGACCTCGGCACAAATAACAAAACATTATGCTCTTGAAACCTTAATCGGTAAATCTATAGTCGGTTGTGTAAATTTAGGAGAGAAAAATATAGCAGGTTTTTTATCGCAGTTTTTATTGGTAGGCTTTCCGGATAGCAACAATGATATATGTTTAGTTACGGTTGACCCTAAAGCACTGAACGGTCAAAAATTATGTTAATTTGAGGTTATAAAAGCTTTCCTGAAGTTATTTGTTATATATTATCGTTTGTAATCAACCGGCATAACATTTTCATAATATTCATTCCCTAATTCTAAAAATGTATTGAAAAAGGTAGAGCTAATTATAGTTTGTGGAAGATAAAAGTCTCTTCTAGCATTTTTTATTGTCCAGCCTTCCGCAATTGCTTTATCAGCTTTTCTTTGTATGCTGCCTATAAACATATTTCTTCCATGTGAGTAGTTTATTTTTTCTGCAGAAATATAATCATTTGTCTGGCTAACCCGGATATTGCATGAGATATAGGAGACAAAATCCTCGTAAAGCTGTATAATACTGGTATTTCATTAGAATAATACAAAGGATTTTGTCATGACAAATTGTATAGCATATAGTTACCAGTTTTCCAAAGTAAAAAATCGGACAATAGAGATAAATTTCACTGGAGGTGATATTAGTAGCGATGGAGGTGTGTTGTTATTAAGAGAAGCAGATAAAAGGCTTGGTATAACAGAGGAGCTTGCTAAAATATTTCCTGATAGACGAGATGGTAGTAAAATTACCCATAATATGGCAACAATGCTGAGGCAACGAATTTATGGTATTGCATTAGGTTATGAAGATTTAAATGACCACAATTATCTACGAAAATGTCCTGCTATGCAAACAGCTATGGAAACAATTGATGATATGGCAAGTAGTTCTACCTTATGTCGTATAGAAAACAATGCTGATAGACACTTTGCAATTAAAGTGCATGAACTAATGCTTGATAAATTTATTAAGTCTCATAAAATAGTACCAAAGCAGCTAATACTTGATTTTGATGCTACGGATGATGAAATTCATGGGCAACAGGAAGGTAAGTTTTATCATGGTTATTACGGTCATAATTGCTTTTTACCTTTGTATGTTTTTTGTGGAAAGCATCTGTTAGTTAGTTATCTTAGGACGTCAAAGCAGGATCAAGCAAAACATTCTTGGGCAATATTATCATTGTTAGTAAAACGTTTTCGCCAAGCTTGGCCAGAGGTAAAGATTATTTTTCGTGGTGATAGTGGATTTTGTCGTCATCAGATGTTTGATTGGTGTGATATTCATAATATAAAATATATTGTAGGAATGCCCCAAAATAACAGACTAAATGAGTTACTGAAACCTACAATGGAGAAGTCAAAAGCAGCATTTATTATAACCCAAGAAAAGCAACGTCTTTTTAGTGAGTTTCCATATAAGGCTGGTAGTTGGAGTCATGAACGTAGAATAATTGGTAAGGCAGAAATGACAATGCTTGGAGAAAATCCAAGGTATATAGTAACTAATTTATCAGATAAACCTGAAGATTTATACGACAAAGTTTACTGTGGTCGTGGTGATATGGAAAACCGTATAAAAGAGCAACAACTAGAATTATTTGCAGATCGTACTTCTTGTCATAGATGGTGGGCTAATCAGCTCAGAATGATTTTATCGGGTCTTGCATACACTTTAGTAGAATATATCAGAGGTAATTTATTACAAGGTAGTGCATTAGCAAAAGCACAAATAGGTACAATACGTTTAAAATTATTAAAAATTGGGGTAGTAATTATCCGTAATACTAGGCGTATTAAGTTTTTGTTATCTTCATCATATCCTTACCGACAGGTATGGAATCATGTGATGAAGAAATTAGCATTAGAATAACCTAGATTAGCACTGTTCCCGGTGCTTAGAAAAAATGGGGTAAGGGGCATTACATCTAAAATTTGAAAATAACGGCTTCAAAGCACTTTTTGGCAAAATTTTTACAAAAGTATCATTGCTAATATTATAAATTACTCAATTTCTTACTTTAAATCTCACTTCATGCAATATCCGGGCTAACTGCCTGCCACGATAACATAAATATTTGTCCTACTGAAAAATTTTTTAACAAACCTATAAAAGTATTCATAGTTTTTTCTCCAATAGGCTCATTTAAAGTAAAATCTCTTTTAGCTAATAAATGTTTAAAATTTTCTATACATTCATAGCTAGCAATTTGTTGCCATATCTCAGCAATATCGTTTTTCCATGACAAAGGCCACTCACCTTTAACAACGTTCCTTATACCATCTAAATATTGTTGTTTTTCCTTAATATTCATTGATGGTAAAAGTTCCCATAATATTTTTTCTGGGGAATATAGTTGCAATTTTTGTTCTGTATCAAACTTAAAGGCATCAAGAGGACTTGAAGGACTAATTACTATAAAGCTTTTACTACATAAATGATCTATAATCTTAAAAGTTAACTCGTTATCAGGTGTTAAATCGGGGATGGAAGGGTTTTTAGAAAACGGCTCTATAAATTCAAAATTTTCAGAAGCAGAATGCGGTACTACACTTAATAAATATAAAGCATCTTTTAAAGTTAATTTTTCAATTGAGATATTTTCCGAGCCGGTTTTAATATAATCATAATAATATCTCTCTTTTATAAGATTTCTTTTATTTTCTTCTTCAACTTGTTTTTTCTGTTTTCTAGTTTCCTTGCAATTATCACATGAACAAGGAGAGTTATATTTATGATTACATATAGGACAAAAAGGATCAAAAACCGTTTCACCATAATAGCTATAATAACTTCTACTTTCTAGTTTGCTAATTAAATTTGTATCTTGGCAATATTTGCAAAATAATTCATTATGAGTTACAGGTGGAAATAGACTAACTAAAACACCGGCAGCCACATTAATTTCAAATTCTTTTAATAAACCTGTTACTTTCTCATTATTATAGTAGCGGTTTATTAGCTCTTTAATTTGTTGTTCAGTCAAATGTGATAAATTCTTATGAGTCATATTTAAATTTTTTGAATTGAAATTTAGTTAATTATAAGATATATAACTACAACTTCTGTGTAGAGCATATTTTAGCAACATAATAGAGAAAGAGGTAAGGATATACAACTATTTTATAATAAAAATATATAAATTATTAAGTTACATTGTTAAATTACATGATTAAGAATATTGGCATTGTTGCATGGCTTCAGAATTAAAACAACTTATAGGAAGTAGGTTAATAAAATCTCGTCTTGAAGATGCTCCGACTAGTGCGGGGGTTTACCGCATGTTTGATATTAGCAAACAAATTATTTATGTCGGGAAAGCTAAAAATCTAAAAAAACGTCTTACTAATTATATTAACACTGACTTAGATACCAAAACTATTCGGATGGTAGCGGCTACTCATTTCTTGGAATATAGCGTGACAAATTCCGAGGTAGAGGCTCTGCTTCTAGAAGCACAGTTAATTAAAAAATTCCAACCGAAATTTAATATATTACTAAAAGACGATAAATCATTTCCTTTTATCAAATTACGTTTAGATCACGATTACCCTCAGTTACTTAAATTTAGAGGGAGAAATTTAACAAACGGTAAGTTTTTTGGTCCTTTTGCTTCTCCTGCTCATGTCATTACTACTTTAAAAGAATTACAAAAAATTTTTAAATTACGTTCTTGTACCGATAATTATTTCAATACTCGCAAACGTCCATGTTTACAATATGAGATTAAGCGTTGTTATGCTCCTTGCGTCGGGAAAATTAATAAAGAAGATTATGCCGAGCTAGTGATGCAAGTGAAAGATTTTTTGCAAGGTCGCACTAAAGAGCTGCAAGAAAATTTATCTAGCAAAATGGAAGAATTAAGCCGGCAAATGCGTTTTGAAGAAGCAGCGGAAATTAGGGATCGTATTAAAGCTTTAAGTTACGTGCAGCTAAAAGCCGGTATATTTAATGCCGTTAAAGATGCCGATGTGATTACTATTATAGAAAAAAACGGTCATTATTGCGTAGAGGTGTTTCTCTATCGCATCGGTCAAGCATGCGGTAATATCTCTTATTTTCCGGTTCATACGGAGAATAGTAGTAAGGAAGAGGTTTTAGAGTATTTCATACTGCAGTTTTATCAAAAACAACAAGCTCCGCCGGAAATAATAGTTAATTGCTCACTAAATAATAAAGAGAATATAGTAGAAGCCATAAAAAAATTTAATAATATGGCTAAGCTTACTATTACTATGCCGGTTAGCGGCGGCAAAGCTAAATTAATAGAAAATGCTGAAGCAAATGCGGCACTATCCTTAGATCAGCATTTAAAAAGATTTGCCAAAAATCAAGCAGTTATAACAGAAATCAAAGATTTATTTGATCTACCGGAACTGCCCGAACGTATAGAGGTATATGATAATAGCCATATTATGGGCAAGTTTGCAGTAGGAGTGATGATTGTCGCCGGTAAATCAGGTTTTGATAAGAAAGAATATAGAATTTCTAACGTTGCGGTAACTGAAAAGGACGACGTTAAAGGAGAGAGCAGGGGAGATGATTTTGATATGCTAAGGCAAGTTCTCACAAGAAGGCTTACAAGGCTAAAGCAAGAGCCACATAAAACCCCAAGCTTAATGATTATCGACGGCGGGAAAGGACATTTAAGCATAGTGAAAGAAGTAATGAATAAATTAGGTATAAACTTGCCGTTTGTTTGTATGTCAAAAGGTCCTGATAGAAACGCCGGTCTCGAGCAGCTTCATATGGTAAATAGAGAGGTTTTTACCATAGATAAGAATCAGCCGCTGATGAAATATTTACAAATTCTGCGAGATGAGGCACATAATTTTGCTATAAAAAACCATAGACTAGGTAGGTCGAGAGCTATAAAAATATCTAGCCTTGATCAAATAGATAATATCGGAGAAATACGCAAAAAAGCATTACTACATTATTTCGGCTCTTACAAAGCAATATGCGAAGCTAGCATAGCCGAATTATCGAAAGTAAAAGGCATCAGCACTCCCTTAGCACAAATAATTTTTCAGGCGTT
Source organism: Rickettsia endosymbiont of Polydrusus tereticollis (assembly GCF_964026385.1). Taxonomy (NCBI): domain Bacteria; kingdom Pseudomonadati; phylum Pseudomonadota; class Alphaproteobacteria; order Rickettsiales; family Rickettsiaceae; genus Rickettsia; species Rickettsia endosymbiont of Polydrusus tereticollis. Next base: position 807,580 of record NZ_OZ032142.1, read on the forward strand.
GAACAAGGAAAAATAGCATATTCCGATTAACCTGAATAGGGCGTTGTTGTGTGGCTCCTGGAATCGTCATGGCGAGGCGGCACAAGCATTGTTGTGTAGCTCTGAAAATGGCTTCAATGTCATACCGTGGTCAAGCCTACTAGTGTACGAACGTTTAAATAAAGAGGTGAAAATCTGTCATTCCGTGGCTACGACCACGGAATCCAGTCTATAACGTCATAAAAAGGCTCTAAAATAAGTCTAATATGGCTTTATTTTCCTGGATGCCGTGATCAAGGAACTAGAATGACACCGTACGCTTTGCAAAAATTCGAGCCACGCAACAACGCCTTCGTGGCTTCGCCATTACGGATTTTTATTAATTTTAGAGACATGCAACAACGCTAGCATTTAAATATCTCTCCAACCTCCCTCTAACTATATTTACCGAATATTTCTTTATTTTTTATTTGCCAAAGTGCTGCAAATAACAATCCAACAGTAAACATTTGGAGGAAAAGTATCACCTCGCCAAGTGCGGGAGAGAGTAACGTAATAATAGGTTGAAGTAATATTGGCACGCCGCTAGCAAACATCACCAGTCTTATACAAATTTTCATTGGGGTTTTAGGACCGAATAAATTAGTTAAAACGTAAACTAATAAAATTATAAAACTTTTTTCAAATAAAAAAGTAACAAACCAAAAAAGAAGTATAATCGGCATCCCTATATAAATAAAGAGACCCGGAATTTTATCTAAACTATCTGCACAATATTTTTTTACCATCTCGGGAGTTAAAGCGTTTTGGTTTGGACCAAATATTTTAAAATATTCAATATCGGTAGTTAACTTTTTCTTAGTAGTGGCTTCTACTAAATTTATTATAAGCTTATTTGCGGTTAATATAATAGGTATCTTACTTTTTTCGTTAAGCGGCAGCTGATTATTAACGTCGATAGCTACTATTTTATTTTTATTTTTGCTATATAAATATAAAGGCTCTTCCTCTTCTAAGGAAATTTTTGTACCGTTATATTGAATATCCGGCAGTTGATTTATGATATATTCAATGTTTTCGGTAGCTTTTGATAAATGCTTCCCGTCAAAATAATCTTTTAACGTTGTTATATAATTTAATACAAAAATACAATAAATTATTGAAGGGATAAAAGAAACGACAAATAAATACCTAATACCGTATCCTTGGTAATTCCTATAAACATCTTTATAAAAATTTATCGAGCTAACGGATAGCCGCAATTGACGGAATAACGTATTTAACCATACTAATATAAATGATACTAAGTGCATTTTTAACTTAAATATTTAAACATAAATTTTATTAACCGTAGATTACACGAATATAGCATAAAGGGGAAGAAAAAAGAACGAAAATATGATAGAGTAGTATGTTATAACATATAAAATAATGAAGTTTATTGATTAAGCATTATTTATTTACTAATATCTATTTTTTTTATGAATAACATCATGCTTGCACAATTTAATATTTTAATACCCGAGTTAACGCTTATATTACTGGCACTTTTTAGCCAATTTTTTGCCGTAATTTTTACCGGTAAAAACAAGATTATTGTTAATACTACTATTCTATTATCAATAATAGTAGTTTTTGTGGTTTTAAAAATTTCCGGTCAGGAAGCTATCGCATTTAACGATTCCTTTGCTACTAACGTAGTTACAGGTAACTATAAAGCTTTAGTTTTAATATTTACTATATTGACGATGCTGATTTACTACGATTACTGTGCTACTAACGAAGAAGAATTAAAAAATGAATTCTTTACTTTAGTGTTATTATCAACTGCAGGAATTTTTGTTGCAATCTCGGCACGAAATTTTTTGCTATTATTTTGCGCTATGGAGCTATCGGCTTTAATAGCGTACGTCCTTGCCGGCTTTAAATTAAACGATATCAGATCATCGGAAGGAGCATTAAAATATTTTATTTTAGGTAGTTTAGTTACTTGTTTATCGTTATTCGGTATTTCTTTTATTTACGGCTTCGGCGGAAGTTTAGAGTTTAGCGATATTTCATATAAATTAAATACTGCTAATGCGAATATCGGTTTAATAGTCGGGATTGTACTTTTCTTAAGCAGCTTATTTTTTAAACTTGCAAGCGTTCCTTTGCATTCATGGGCACCGGATGTATATGAAGGCTCACCTATAAGCTCGGTTACGTATTTTGCTACCGCTTCAAAAATCGGCATGGTTGCGGTCTTATTAAATGTAATGAATCTAATTATCGGTGATTATCACTCAATTAGTGTTAATTTAGTAAAAATAATAGCCGTATTATCAATGATTTTTGGAGCACTCGGAGCAATTAGGCAAACATCTTTAAAAAGGCTAATGGCATATAGTAGTATTTTAAATGTCGGTTATGTGTTGGTTGGAGTAGCATTACATAGCGTCGATGGAGATTTTGCCGCTATGCTTTATATGCTAATATATGCCACCGGCACAATAGGATTTTTTGCGTGTCTAATAGCCTTGCTAGGAAGTGAAGCAGATAAAGCAACTTTTGAAACTATAAAAGGAGTGGCTGCAAACCACAAAGCACTGGCAGGTGCCATAACGGTTATTATGTTTTCCATGATAGGCATTCCGCCGTTAGCCGGCTTTTTAGGAAAATATTATCTTTTTTATCAAGCAATTAATAAAGGGGAATATTTATTAGCTTTTGTCGGTATTTTTACTAGCGTTATCGCCGCTTATTATTATCTCAAAATTATTAAAACCATGTCTTTTGTCGAAAATATTGAGCTAGTCGAGAAAAAAATACCGTCGCAATATGGGTTGCTATTAATTAATTCCATAGTTATAGTTTTTTTACTTTTTGCTTCTTTTTTTATTAAGTTTTGACTTTATATTTGATGTTTATTACAAAACAGGCTACATATAAAAAAATAATATGGCAAAATGAGGGTATTATGGAAGTTATACGTACAAAACTAGGTGATGGGGGCAGAATTATTATTCCGGCAATTTTTCGTCAAAACCTTCACCTTACACCGGGAGATGATATTATATTGCATATGAAAGAGGATATAATATATATTACTACCCCTGATCAAGCTCTAAGCAAATTACAAGCAAAAGTAAAAAATTATACTAATAAGCTTGGTCAAGATATTTCCCTTGTCGATGAATTAATAGCCGCCAGACGTTCAGAGGCAATTACTGCATAAATGAGTTAAAACATGTTTTATGTCATTCCCGTGAAAACGAGAATGACATAAGAAAAAGTGGGAATAACTTAATATAATATATGAACAACTATAAGCTGCTCATCTTCGACGAAATAGATAGTACTAACCTAGAGGCTATTAGAATCGCAAAAACTAACCCTTCTCTAAATTATGCAATACTTGCAAAAACTCAAACCCAAGGACGTGGACGGAACGGTAAAAAATGGCAATCCTTACTAGGCAATTTACATGCTAGTTTATTATTAAAGCCCAATAAAGAACTAACATTTTTCCCTCAGTTATCTTTTGTAACAGGTCTTGCCGTATATGAAACTATAAAGTCTCTTATTTTTCAATGTCATTCCCGCGAAGGCGGGAATCTATATAATATTTTCCTGGATTCCCGCCTTCGCGGGAATGACACTGTAGGAAAAAATAGTATTAAATTGAAATGGCCGAATGATATCCTGATCAACGATAAAAAAATTTCCGGCATACTTCTTGAATCTCTTACCGTTGCAAATAATAATTATCTAATAATCGGGGTAGGAATCAATATAATACATAACCCATTAAATATTGATCAACTAACTACTAGCTTCTCTGCCGAGAATATAACAATTCATGAACCGACAGCGTTACTTGATATTTTTATAGTAAATTTTGAAAAATATTATCAAATTTGGCAGCAAAAAGGATTCACCGAAATTAGAAAAATTTGGCTAGAAAAGGCTTATAAACTAAATGAATCAGTCACGATTAACGATAATAGCACTCCTATTACGGGTATATTTAAAGGCATCGATGAGCTTGGTAGGATAATTATACAACTCTCTCCAAAAAAAATATCTTATTTTGTAGCCGGCGAACTTTCTTTTTAAATAAAATAATATTAAATTTTAAATCTTAAGTTCAATTTATGAGTGATGATGTATGTTAAAAAATATTGTGAGAAAATCTCTTCAGTTTTCACCTATAAGTGAGCCATTAAATATTGTAGAGTTATACAACACGGGTATAAGTTTATACCAGGAAGCCGAGACTGAGGCTAACTCCAATAACAAAATAGAAAAATATACGGAAGCTATGCAATACCTACAATGTGCTATGATTTTAGGTAATAAAGATGCTTTTGTTGCAGTAGCAAAGTTTTATAACGACGATCCTATTAACATACGCCTTAAAGATACAGGAACGGTAATAGATAAAGTTCACAAAGCTATATTAGTGGCAGAACAGATTCAATGTGACGAGCCTGTGCTAAATATTATGGAGGGTGAGAGATTAGTGTGGACTAGGATACCAATAGTAAATTATTTATTTAGATCTGTTCTGGAGGCAATTCTAAAAGAATGCAATAACGAGTTTCAAAAGCAAAAAATACAATGTCACTTTATCCTCAATGATAGTGATATGAAAAGTCATATAGAATTAAATGACTTTACACCAATAGCAATAGAATTACAGGAAATACCTAAGCAAGAGCCAAATATGCACAATGAAGAAGATAATACCTCAAAGTTAATAGCCAAGAATCCACACTACTTTGATAATTGTTGCGATGGTGGATGTATTATCACATAATAAAAGGAAATAAATTATGAAAGAAGAAAAAACTATTTATTTGACCTCTACTCAAATGCTAGCTAAAGCAATAGAGCAATATGAAGAGTTTATAAAAATTTATGATTTTAAACAAAATGCAGCAAAAACAGTCGTGATAGCAGAAGAACATAAAGAACTTTTTACACAAATGATGCAAAATTTAAAATATGCAGCATTGCTCGGGCAAGGAGATGCTTGTTTTTATGCAGCACAATTGCATTATAACGGCTGGATATATAATGAATATACCAGCAATAAAGATAACGGAGATTTTTTAATCCTTTTAGGTCAGCAATTGTATTCGGAGAAATGTTTAGGTCGTTTAGATGTTTATCATAATAATTGCTTGTTAGATAATGTATATCTTGATAATAGAATTTATAATTGTTCTAAATTCATTACATGCGATAACAGCTTCTATTCTGATAAAAAAATAAAAATTGATAATAATATAAAGCAAAAAATTAGAGAGGATATTAAAAAAAATTCCTTAGGTTACCTCAACGTATTATTTCCTACGCCTAAAATTAGTTCTCTGCTTTCATTTGATATAGAAGAGGACGGGGATGGTGTAAATGTAAGTGAGATAGTAGATTTTTCCAATGTATCTTTAATGGGAGATTCTGATACTGAGCAGACAAGCGACACTGTAAATAAGAGCGGCAACGGTAATGCTGGTTGGTGTCTATAGCTTGATATATTTTATTAACGATACTGCGGCTGTAATGGCTCAAGGAATGTCTAAAAAACGATGTCATTCCGCGGCTACGACAGCGTTGTTGTATGGATACCCAAATCGTCATGGCGAGGAGGTACATCGTGCCGACGTGGTCATCCAGTTAAATAAATTTTTATACTAAATCCCATAGCGGTTTCAAATAAAAGGTTTGAAATTGATTTATTTGCTTATGCTACAACAATTCATAAGTCTCACGGATCGGAATATACAGCAGTAATTATTTCCCTAACTATGCAAAGTTTTATGATGTTACAACGCAACCTTATTTATACTGCTATCACACGAGGTAAAAAATTGGTAATAATAGTTGGATAGAGAAAAGCTTTAGCAATTGCAGTGGAAAATAATAAAGGATTATTACGTTATTCTAAGCTAAAAGAATGGTTACTATATAGCAATAAACAAAAGCTTATTGCTATATAAATTGCTTTTATCCTTAATATATCAAGCTTTTAACAGCAAATTGTGTTATAATATCGCATATAAAAAACAAATTAAATTTTTTGTTAAAAATATCAACCCTTGACACTAAAACAAATAGAAGTATAATTTTTGATTAAAAATCACTAATTTTACTGTTTTCTTTAAAGAAAGTTATTAAGAAAATCTTATGCTGACAAAATATAGTCGTGATAGACATAATAATAAGCAAATAATTTATACAACCACTAATGAACCATTTATGCCGGTACGGTTGTATTATAAAATTCATAATGAGTATTTATTAATTAAACTCTTAAGAAAACTTAAATGTATAGCGTTTGAAGACAGTAAGCACTTTATACTTTCATATTTTAAAGAAGCCAAAAATTTGGATTTAGAAGTATATTATCAAGATGTACCGGAAAATCTTTATCCTGTTCTTTTAGCAGAAGGTCACATAAAGCCAGGAGCTATATTACACCTTGATCTAAAGTCATTACAAAGAGCAGTCCTGGTAATAGATTTTTTAGCAAAATATATCCCGCCAACTATTATAGAGATAACTCACTTTGCTAATGCTAATAAGTTAACTATATCAAATAATAAACAAGAGTTAGAAAAGATAATAGCTTTAAATTATGACCAATTTTTTAGTGAAAGCCGAATTCATTATACGGAAGTTGATATTGATATGGAACTGAAGGATGAGGATGCTAGAAATATTGATTGTGATATTAAAGATCATGACTTTTTAGATATTATTGAGCAAAAATGGGGTATTGTCGAATCACGAATTCGAGAACAAGAATTAAAAAGTTTCCATGCTGTTGAGAAAGTTAAAATAAATTATGATAAAAGAAAGCATGCCGATTTAATTAAATGGCTTACCTTTAGAACGTTTATTAAAGAAATAATAGCATCAGAACATACTAAAGATAATATTAATTACTCGTCTATAGATCTTATAAAAAACTTTAGATAAGACAATATATAAGAATAGAAAAAGCTTGAAATATGAGAGGTTAAAATTTAAATATGAATTTTATTCAGTACATGGAATAAAATTATGAAGAACACGTTTAACGTTGGTGATTATAGAGACACTTGTATTGACGTAGATTACTCACTTTTAAATCGTAGAAATGTTGCTAATGATTCCCTTACAAAAGAAGATAAAGAATTTATAGATATGTTTACTTCCCTGACTGACTATAATCCAAATAACTATATTAATAAAAATTGGTATCCTAATATTAAAATATCATACATTTGCTTTACTTTATAAAAATTTTAGAGTCAATCATAAATTTTGTGTAAGTATCTAAAATTCATTTTCTAATAATTCATATTTAAAATCTCCGCAAAGTATCTCAAATTGATTTAAAGCAAGGGACCATTCTCTAATGGGCATGGTCCATTTTTTTGCAGCATTTTTTAGAGCCAGAAAGACGATTTTTGTAATAGATTTATCATCTGGAAAAACTCTCTTATTTTTGATAATTTTACGGATTTGACGATTTACCGATTCAATCGTATTAGTAGTATAGATGACCCTTCTAATTTCTTCCGGAAAGGCAAAAAAAGGCACTATTCCAGTCCAATTACGTTTCCATATATCAGAAATAACCGGATATTTGCTATCCCATTTTTTAGCAAACTCTTCTAATGCTAAATTTGCCATGCTCTCATTATTTGCTGTATAGATTTGTTTTAAGTCAGACGTTACTTCTTTAAGATCTTTATAAGAAACATATTTTACAGAATTACGAACCATATGCACGATACAAAGCTGTACTATAGTATTTGGAAATATACTGTTTATGGCATCTCTAAAGCCTTTAAGCCCATCAATACATGCTACATAAATTTGTTCTATACCTCGATTTTTTAGCTCGGTTATAACTTGCATCCAAAATTTTGCACCTTCATTTTTGCTAATCCAAATACCAAGTAACTCTTTCTTACCTTCTGTATTAACTGCAATAGCAAGGTAAACAGCTTTATTTATAACCATATTATTATCTCTTGCTTTTACCATTATACAGTCTAAATAAACAATCGGATATATCCTATCTAATGCTCGAGCTTGCCATCTTATTACATCTTCCATTACTCCATCGGTAATGGTAGAGATAAGCTCCTTGGAAACTTCTGTATGGTAGATTTCTTCTAAATGTGCTTGTATCTCACTCATAGTCATACCTCGAGCGTAGAGGGAAATAACCGTATCATCAAATCCGGAAAACCTTCTAACTCCTTTAGGGATTAGTTGCGGTTCAAACTCACTATCTCTATCACGTGGTACATCAATTACTATTTTTTGACCGCTCTCGTCTATTATTGTTTTTTCTGTTGTACCATTCCTACGATTGCTATCTACCTTCGCTACTTTACTATGCCTAGAATATCCTAATTCATGATTTAGTTCACTTTCCAATATTCTTTCTACTAGACGCTTCTTTAGTTGCTGAAACAGCCCATCTTTACCAAAAAGCTCAGAAGGATTAGCTTGTGATAATAACTCTTCTACTAGTTCATTATTTATATTTGTTTTTGCTGTCTCTTGTTCTAATTTTTTAGCCATAATTTCCTTTGGTTAAGTTGTTATTTTTTACAGTAATTCTTTATCTGCTTTTTTTCAACTTACACAAATTATATGACTGACTCAAATTTTAATTAAACATTAATATATTAAATCTACTTTTTTCAACTCTTTTACTAGCTCTAAAAGCCTAATTCAAACTATTTTGTTAACTAATTTTCAACCTTTGCATACCTTTTCTAACTCTTTCTCTTTAAAAACGTAGGGTACTATGATTCTGTACATAGAAAATATTAAAGTAAACCTTTCGCCATAAATTACAGGCGACACCGCATGATATGAGTCCTTACTAATTTCAAACCCAAAACAACTGTTATGCATTGGTCTAATTGCTTTATCAACATTATCTATAGAATTACTTTTAAAAGTACACAAAATACCTCCATTTTCTACAGTCATACCATTATTAAGTTGTACCACTATCCTATGCGTTTCATAATCTGGGTTGCCAGTATGATCATTGTGTATACTTATTGCTTGACCAGGTAGAAGCTTGTGTAGATCTACATCAATTTTATCTTTTAGAGCAACTTTGAATGCATATTCTGCATATTTTCTAATTTTTTGTAAAAATTCTGTTTCAACCAAGACGTTAACAAAGCTTGGTAACGAATCGCTTTTGTTAATCCTAAATTCATATTGGTCGTAGAAGTGTTTTATAACCCTAGTCCAAGCTGTATGACCTTGAACCCATTTAAGTAAAATATTGGCATATTCATCTGTAAAGAATTTTTTTGCAATAAAATATTTGAACGGATTTTCTTGTATTTGCATATCTTTATTTTCAAGAACTAATATATTACTCATAATAAGGAACTTCTATTGTAGTTTTATATGCTTTAAGAGGTGCATATTTTATATCTTCATTAACATATATATATAGTTTAAGTTTGCCTGAATCTTCTCGTACTATCTCATCTATAATATATTGTTTATCTTGGAACTCTGAACTATTAAGATATATTGATTCTATATACCCACTTTTAATTGCATTGACAAAGTTAGGTATTTGCTCAACTTGCATACGTTTATTAAAAAGTTTAGCCCCAAAAAATTGTGGATTAAGCTTTTCTGCATTTAAGTTATTTATTATATTTCCAATACTGCTTTTTATATTTGTTTCTATATCAATGTTTTGAGCTAGAAGTTCCGTAGAAAATTTACAAATATCAATACTTGCTTTACAATTTTTAATCATAGACTTTAACGCACTATGCAAATCAATAATATTATCTATTTGCCCTAAGATAATATATCCTTTTAAATAATATAATTTTTCAGTTAATGTATAATTAAAAAAGTTATCATTTATGATATCATCGGGTATATTATCAACCATAGTAACAAAGTATTTTTGCAGTTTTTTATTATATTTTTTTATAAAACTTAATTTATCTTTAGAATAATAGTAAGTAATTTTATCTACTAAATAATCTGTAAATCCCTCTCTAACCCAAATCGGTCCATTAATTAAACCCTTATTACCGATCCAAAAATGTAAGCTTTCGTGCTTTATAACCTCTAATATATCATTATAATCTAAAGCATTATGGTTAATAAAAATGATAGCAGCATTACCAATTACTGTACCACCACAAACTTTTTTTTTGCTGTTTGAAAATGGGGATGGAATAAATAAAAACAGTTTTGCCTTAGTAAACTTATCATCAAAAAATTCTTGTTCTTTTTTTATTGTATCTAGTACCATGTTATTTATTTTTTAAATGTGGTACTATAATATTGATATTTAAGTTTTTATCCTGTAGCTGATTTAATCTTTCATTCCCAACAATGATTATATTATCTAAACTGCCGATGTTTGTTTCAATAATATTGCTGTTATAAGGTGTAATTGTTGATATAATATGTTTAACAGTTGAATCAATTATGATGCTTACTTTCTCATTCTTTTGGTCTAATAAATTTTTAGGTAATATAAAAAGACCAAGTCCGAATAGAAAAAAGTAATCATTATTAAAAAAATGATAATAACGATTACCAAATGTATTTACTAAGTTATCATACGGCACGTTTTTAATGCTATATTCAATACTATAATTGCCATTAACTAAGTTTAGTTGAGAGTCTTTACTAGGTTTAAAATAATTAGTACTATGAAAAGCTCCTCTATTTATCCTTAAATTTTTGATTTGTTGACTATAATCTGTACCCCATATTCGCTCTGGCACATATAACTCTTCCACTCCAGTAATGTCATAACTATCAAATCGAGCTTGTATGAAAATCTCTTCACCTGTATGTTTGATTTTGTAAACAAGATCAGCATATGCATTGTTGTACATAAAGCTGCATGCTAAAATTAAAAAGCATATAATAGGTATATTCATAAAAGTGTTTTCGGACGTGTGGAAAGGTGGTTTTGGATTCCATTTTCTGGTATGCCAGAAACAACAAGCTTTGTATATATTATTTATAAAAACCGAAGCACGAAGCAATTTATATTTTAAGAATAGTAACTATCTAACCAGTCTTCATCTAATTCTCCTATCAATTTTTCTATACTTTCTTCCGTATATAAGGGAGTAAAAATTTCTTTTATAATTACATTAGGATGTTCCTCATAATTAGTTTTATGCATTACTTGGGCGATTTTTTTTATCGAATCGTCGTCGAGTATAAACTTCTTTGGTGAAAGTGCAGGATTCATTTCTGGAGCTATATCTATAAAGGTAATAATTGCTTTTACACATATATCTTGTTTTAAAGCATAATAAATAGGAGTGTTACCATACTTATCTGTTGTTACTATTGACTCAAAGTTAAATTTTTCTTTAAAATATAATAAGTTTCTTGGTAAATAAAATAATATTTTTGTATCTAATGAGGTGGTACCCTTTGTCTAGACAAATTTTTTAAATTTTAGAGGTGTAATTCTCCTGTATTAATGTATTGGTTTTTCAAAGTAAAGTTTGCATTTTCTATGTCATATAGCCTCTTGATAATTTTCTAGTTTTTCTGCAAAATGTATCATTTCAGGTGTCTTATATTCAAGCGATTGATGAGGTCTTTGCTGATTATAAAATTCTATATAATCTCTGATAGCTATCTTTGCTTCACGTACTGTTTCAAGATCAAAACGATAAATCTTCTCTTGTTTCAAAGATCGCCAAAAACGTTCAATAAATACATTATCTAAGGCTCTGCCTTTGCCGTCCATACTAATAGCTATGCCTTGTTGCTCAAGTATTTGAGTAAAATCTTTTGATGTAAATTGTACTCCTTGATCCGTATTAAAAATGTCAGGCTTGCCATGTATAGATATTGCTTCATTTAGAGCTTCAATACAAAAATCATTTTCTAAACTAATCGACACCCGCCAACTCAAAATATAACGACTATACCAATCCATTATAGCAACCAAATATACAAAACCTTGCTTTAATCTTATGTAAGTAATATCTGCACAGTAAACTTGATTGGAGCAAACCACCTCTATATTATTTAATAGATATGGGTATACTTTATGAGCCTGATTCCTACGGCTTAAATTAATCTTTGGGTATACTGCTTCAATACCAAGTATTTTATAATATTTTCTTATCATCTTACGACTAACATTTAACCCTTCGGATTTTAGGACATGAGACATTCTTCTAGTACCATAATAGGGATGCTCTGTAAAAATCTCATCAATTCTGTTCAGTACTCTATACTCCTTATCATCTAAGGTATTCCTAGCTCGGTAGTAGTAACTTGAGCGGTTTAAATCTAAAAGTTTGCATTGTCTTGCTATGGTTAAATTTGAAGCATAACTTATCATTTTTTTCCTAACCTCTAAATCCAAAGATACTAGATTTTTTTTTAAGCCAGTCTCTTTCAACTGTTAACTGGCCTATTTGCTCAAATAATGATTTAATTAAATCTTCTTGGCCGGTATCTTGTTGTTTAGATTTCGATTTAAATCCAGAAACCATAAAATCTAAAGCTTCTTTCTTCCATTTATAAATCTGATTAGCGTGAACACCATATTTGCTGGTAATTTGAGCTATAGTCATTTCTCCAGATATTGCTTCAATTGCTATTTTTGCTTTTTCTTCTGCACTATATTTTTTAACTTGTTTTTTCATTTTTTGCTCCTTTTCCTAGGAGATATTATACCTACTTTTCTCTATTTTCTTGTCTAGTTTTTGGGTACCATTATATAATGTTGCATCATAATTATTAATAAATTTGCTTAAACCGATGCTAATTACATCTTTATCATTTAAAAAGTTATGCGTTTTTTTATATTCAGCAATAAATTCTTCCGATTTATCGTTTTTTACAGCTTCCAATAATTTATTGTAATCCTGATCTGACATTTCCATATCTAATTTAGGAGGGAGTATTCCTTTACCTTTAGGAGGTAATATAGCTAGAAGCTAATAAAACGGCTATGGACAATAATCTCTAAAGAGTTGATCAATATCACATTGATATTTTCTCCTAATAGATTTAGCTTGAGCCCATTTATGTTCAATTGGATTTAAATCTGGGCTATATGCCGGTAAATATTCAAGGATATGCCCAGCATTTTTGATATAATATTGCATATCTTTATTCTTATGAAAAGCAGCATTATCTAAAACAATTACACAACCATCTGGTAATTTAGGCATTAAATCCTCTTTTACCCAATGAGTAAAAGTTTGTGTATCAATATTATGTTCGAAAAGACTAACTGTCAAAAGTGCTTTGTCTAGCAAGGCTCCTATAGCATTAGTACGTCCTTTAGCTCCCCAATCATGTGTACCAAAACATCTTTCTCCCTTCATAGAATATCCATGAGTACGAGGCATGTCATGCATAAAACCACTTTCATCCAAGTATACTATAGGTTTTCCATCATGTGTATATTGAGTAATTTTATTTTGAAAGCATAACCTCTCTTTTGCTTTGGCTTTTGGGTGATTCAGTGTTTTTTTTATATGTAATATTTAAGCGTTTAAGAGCTCTCCAAATGCCATGTGTACTTACAACTAAACGTTCAGCTCTCTCATAATTATAAGCATCAGGATAGTCCTTGACATCTTGTTTTAATGCTTCCATGTTGATTTTTGTTGCAGGTTTATTACGAGTACGTGAAGGCTCCAAACGTTTTGCCCAACGCACTAATGTTGTCTTCCCTACATCAAAACGCTTGGCTGTTTGTACATAACTTAAACCTTCTTTGTTCTTTATCTTAAATACCTTTCTACGAAAATCTATACTATATGTCATAAGTCTTTTTTTATAGCCGTTTTATTAGCTTCTAGCTATATTACATTATTTGTTGTACTTATTGGCATATGTTTAATCCTTAAATGTTTATGTTAATTAATAAAATTATTATTTAGCTATTTGATATTTAACGAAAAACTTAAGCTTAGATTTTAAAGAAGATGTATTTGAGAGTATTATATTTTGTTTTTGTTGCTTATTTACGAAACAATTTCAAAGCATGCGTGTTTATGCTTATAAAAGTTGGATAGTTTCGTAAAGAATAGTACAAAATATAAATTAATTAGGAACTTCTGAGGAGATTAAACAAGTTAGTAAATAATTATTTATACAGCTGTCTTTCTTTTTATATTGTTTATTAAAAAGTGAAACGTAATTAAATTAATTTTTGAGTTACTAAACTTAATTTATAACTTAATCGTTAATTATTAAATAGTAAACACAACATACTTGATTTTACACGAAAAATCAATAATTGTTTCAGATATGTCACATACCAACAGATGTAGATATAATGAAATATTTTAGAGGAATTGCTTGAGAAAATAAGGATTAAGGGAATAAAAGGTACCGTTGCAAATAGGTAGTAATAAATATATAAGGAGTGGAAAAATTAATAAAATAAGGTTTTATGAATATCTTCAAGCGACGTCATTTTAAATACGATATAATGATATGGGCAGTAAGATGGTATTGTAAATATGGCATCAGTTCGTGATTTAGAGGAAATGTTGCTTGAGCGAGGAGTAGAGGTGGACCATTCTACAATTTATCGTTGGGTTCAATATTATGCCCCGATATTAGATAAGCTAAAATGGTATTGGAAACCCTCTTGAAATATACTAAGAAATTCAAGATAAAATTGATCAATGTAAAAAAATAAATAATTAGAGAAAATAATAATTATCTCAACGATTTAAATTAAGGTCAGGTAATAAAATTATTACCTACTAATAAATAAAAATTTTTATGAATAAAAATATTATTAATTCGGAATATTTAGAATTTGTAGAGCAATTGAAAATTCGTGTATCTGAAAGTCGCTATCAAGCTGCAAGAACAGTAAATAGTGAATTAATAAAGCTTTACCATCATATAGGTAATGAAATTCTTAAACGACAAGAAATATATGGTTGGGGTGCTAAAGTAATAGATAACTTAAGTCGTGATTTACATTCTGCATTTCCTGAAATGAAAGGATTTAGTAGTAGGAACCTTAAATATATGAGGCGTTTTGCTGAAGAATATAAAGATGTAGAATTTGTGCAGCAAGTTGCTGCACAATTACCGTGGTTTCATATAGTTATTTTATTAGATAAGGTAAAAGATAATCAGCACAGAATCTTTTACATGAAAAAAACAGTTGAATATGGGTGGTCACGTAGTGTACTTACTACGCAAATTGAACTTGAGTTACATAAGAGGCAAGGACAAGCAATAACAAATTTTCAAAGTAAACTTGCATATCCACACTCTGATCTAGCACATTATACGCTCAAAGATCCATATGTTTTTGATTTTTTAAGTGTAGGAAATGAAGCACATGAAAGGGAAGTAGAAAAAGAATTAACTAAACATATAGAAAAATTTTTAATTGAGTTGGGAGCTGGCTTTGCTTTTGTTGGCAGACAATGTTTAAATGTTTTATGAAAGCTGGAAATGAACCTAACACCCAAATAAATTCTACTAATTCTTATCCTACTACCTATAGTGATACTCATGATTTACCGGAGAAGAAAGTGCCGCTTGCAGGTCAAAATACTCCTGCAACTAAAGAAGGTTGCGAAATATCCTTATAATCACTTAAAGCTTTAGTTATCTATTTTCTCATCTCAATGAAGCATTAATAAAATGCTTCATTTTTCACCTCATAATCCCACAGTATAAAATTTCTATTGACTTTTAATCGAAAAGTCATAAATCTTTACACCTAGAAATTTAGAATAGTAAAATAATAGTAAAAATATTATGAAAAAATATATATTAGTAATAATTATGCTTTTAATGAATAAAGCTGTATTTGCACAAGAGCAAATAAATAATCTTGTTGTGCCGGTTAGTTATTTTATTAATCACGTATCACAATTGGAAAAGCTTAAAAGCAATCTAACTAAATATAAGCAGTCTAGTATAGTAGGTATAAGCGGTATGGGTAAAACCCAGCTTGCTAGGATGTATGCTTACGAAAATAAAAATAACTACGACGTAATCTGGTTTATTGACTGTAATCTAGACATTAATCAACAATTACTAAAATTAGCAAAGTCTATTAATACTCAATTAAAATCTCCGATGATTTCAGAAGATGTAGCAATAGTAAGGAAAGATTTAATGACGTATCTAGCCCGGATATTGCATGAGATATAGGAGACAAAATCCTCGTAAAGCTGTATAATACTGGTATTTCATTAGAATAATACAAAGGATTTTGTCATGACAAATTGTATAGCATATAGTTACCAGTTTTCCAAAGTAAAAAATCGGACAATAGAGATAAATTTCACTGGAGGTGATATTAGTAGCGATGGAGGTGTGTTGTTATTAAGAGAAGCAGATAAAAGGCTTGGTATAACAGAGGAGCTTGCTAAAATATTTCCTGATAGACGAGATGGTAGTAAAATTACCCATAATATGGCAACAATGCTGAGGCAACGAATTTATGGTATTGCATTAGGTTATGAAGATTTAAATGACCACAATTATCTACGAAAATGTCCTGCTATGCAAACAGCTATGGAAACAATTGATGATATGGCAAGTAGTTCTACCTTATGTCGTATAGAAAACAATGCTGATAGACACTTTGCAATTAAAGTGCATGAACTAATGCTTGATAAATTTATTAAGTCTCATAAAATAGTACCAAAGCAGCTAATACTTGATTTTGATGCTACGGATGATGAAATTCATGGGCAACAGGAAGGTAAGTTTTATCATGGTTATTACGGTCATAATTGCTTTTTACCTTTGTATGTTTTTTGTGGAAAGCATCTGTTAGTTAGTTATCTTAGGACGTCAAAGCAGGATCAAGCAAAACATTCTTGGGCAATATTATCATTGTTAGTAAAACGTTTTCGCCAAGCTTGGCCAGAGGTAAAGATTATTTTTCGTGGTGATAGTGGATTTTGTCGTCATCAGATGTTTGATTGGTGTGATATTCATAATATAAAATATATTGTAGGAATGCCCCAAAATAACAGACTAAATGAGTTACTGAAACCTACAATGGAGAAGTCAAAAGCAGCATTTATTATAACCCAAGAAAAGCAACGTCTTTTTAGTGAGTTTCCATATAAGGCTGGTAGTTGGAGTCATGAACGTAGAATAATTGGTAAGGCAGAAATGACAATGCTTGGAGAAAATCCAAGGTATATAGTAACTAATTTATCAGATAAACCTGAAGATTTATACGACAAAGTTTACTGTGGTCGTGGTGATATGGAAAACCGTATAAAAGAGCAACAACTAGAATTATTTGCAGATCGTACTTCTTGTCATAGATGGTGGGCTAATCAGCTCAGAATGATTTTATCGGGTCTTGCATACACTTTAGTAGAATATATCAGAGGTAATTTATTACAAGGTAGTGCATTAGCAAAAGCACAAATAGGTACAATACGTTTAAAATTATTAAAAATTGGGGTAGTAATTATCCGTAATACTAGGCGTATTAAGTTTTTGTTATCTTCATCATATCCTTACCGACAGGTATGGAATCATGTGATGAAGAAATTAGCATTAGAATAACCTAGATTAGCACTGTTCCCGGTGCTTAGAAAAAATGGGGTAAGGGGCATTACATCTAAAATTTGAAAATAACGGCTTCAAAGCACTTTTTGGCAAAATTTTTACAAAAGTATCATTGCTAATATTATAAATTACTCAATTTCTTACTTTAAATCTCACTTCATGCAATATCCGGGCTAGCAAGCAAAGATAGATGGTTGTTGGTATTTGATAATTTAAAAATAAAGGAAAACAAAAAAATACAGGATTTTATTAATTGGGAGCATAACGGCAACATTATATTTTGTTCTCAAGATAGTGAGTTATTACCTAATATAATAAAAGTAAATGCTTTTAGTAAAACAGAAACTGCCTTGCTTGCAAAAAATATTTTAGAAAATAAAAATCCTGAATTAATAGAATTTTTAACGCAAGAATTTCAAGGTTACCCTATTCTTGCACTCAAATATTAAATCAAGTACAAGGCTTAAATCTTGAAGAATATAAGAAAAAGATACGAGCATCTGATGATAAAATTGAGTTAAATATAAAACTCGCCATTAATGAATTAAAACCGACAGCTAAAAAATTATTAAATGACATAGCTTTAATAAATAATCAAAGTTTTTCAAAAGAATTATTAAACTCTATTACTGAAGATAAGGATAGTTTAGATGATGACATTTACCAACTTTCTAAGTTTGCGTTGATCTCAAATATTGATCCTAATGAGGTTAACCCGGATATTGCATGAAGTGAGATTTAAAGTAAGAAATTGAGTAATTTATAATATTAGCAATGATACTTTTGTAAAAATTTTGCCAAAAAGTGCTTTGAAGCCGTTATTTTCAAATTTTAGATGTAATGCCCCTTACCCCATTTTTTCTAAGCACCGGGAACAGTGCTAATCTAGGTTATTCTAATGCTAATTTCTTCATCACATGATTCCATACCTGTCGGTAAGGATATGATGAAGATAACAAAAACTTAATACGCCTAGTATTACGGATAATTACTACCCCAATTTTTAATAATTTTAAACGTATTGTACCTATTTGTGCTTTTGCTAATGCACTACCTTGTAATAAATTACCTCTGATATATTCTACTAAAGTGTATGCAAGACCCGATAAAATCATTCTGAGCTGATTAGCCCACCATCTATGACAAGAAGTACGATCTGCAAATAATTCTAGTTGTTGCTCTTTTATACGGTTTTCCATATCACCACGACCACAGTAAACTTTGTCGTATAAATCTTCAGGTTTATCTGATAAATTAGTTACTATATACCTTGGATTTTCTCCAAGCATTGTCATTTCTGCCTTACCAATTATTCTACGTTCATGACTCCAACTACCAGCCTTATATGGAAACTCACTAAAAAGACGTTGCTTTTCTTGGGTTATAATAAATGCTGCTTTTGACTTCTCCATTGTAGGTTTCAGTAACTCATTTAGTCTGTTATTTTGGGGCATTCCTACAATATATTTTATATTATGAATATCACACCAATCAAACATCTGATGACGACAAAATCCACTATCACCACGAAAAATAATCTTTACCTCTGGCCAAGCTTGGCGAAAACGTTTTACTAACAATGATAATATTGCCCAAGAATGTTTTGCTTGATCCTGCTTTGACGTCCTAAGATAACTAACTAACAGATGCTTTCCACAAAAAACATACAAAGGTAAAAAGCAATTATGACCGTAATAACCATGATAAAACTTACCTTCCTGTTGCCCATGAATTTCATCATCCGTAGCATCAAAATCAAGTATTAGCTGCTTTGGTACTATTTTATGAGACTTAATAAATTTATCAAGCATTAGTTCATGCACTTTAATTGCAAAGTGTCTATCAGCATTGTTTTCTATACGACATAAGGTAGAACTACTTGCCATATCATCAATTGTTTCCATAGCTGTTTGCATAGCAGGACATTTTCGTAGATAATTGTGGTCATTTAAATCTTCATAACCTAATGCAATACCATAAATTCGTTGCCTCAGCATTGTTGCCATATTATGGGTAATTTTACTACCATCTCGTCTATCAGGAAATATTTTAGCAAGCTCCTCTGTTATACCAAGCCTTTTATCTGCTTCTCTTAATAACAACACACCTCCATCGCTACTAATATCACCTCCAGTGAAATTTATCTCTATTGTCCGATTTTTTACTTTGGAAAACTGGTAACTATATGCTATACAATTTGTCATGACAAAATCCTTTGTATTATTCTAATGAAATACCAGTATTATACAGCTTTACGAGGATTTTGTCTCCTATATCTCATGCAATATCCGGGTTAATCCGGTATTTGAGATGCACGATATTATAGTTGAGAAAATACTACAAATGAACGGAAATAAAAACAATAAAGAACATCTTGAGCAGCTTGCTACCAATCTTTTAAATTCCATACCTAAAAGTGTAGTAAAAGGAAGTATGTTTAGAAATGCTAAAACGATATCAGATAATATTAGGATAATTACAGAAAATGCTGAAAAATATGACATATCAATATACAAAATTTTACAGTTAAAATTAAATTTGATAATACAGTATGTTAATTATTCTGATTTATATAATGCAAAAAAATTAGTAGATTGGTTTGATAAAAACGATCAAGAAAATAAATTTAAACTATGGATAATGAATAACGATGAAAAATGTGATTATGCTGCCTATTTTGGAATTATGGGAGGATATTATGCGAAATGTTCAGATTATCAAAAAGCAATTAAATATGATATCAAAGCAAAAGAAGTATATGATGAGGTTAAGGGGTATGATTCTGTTAAATGTAATGTAGCTTATGCTTTAGCTATAGATAATATTCAACTAGGGAATCTAGAGAAAGCAGAAAAAAATATTCAAATAGTTGAAGATATGTTTAATAAAGGTTTAGTAGATAAAGCTGATATCACAACTTTGTATTCTGCAAAAGCGAAACTATTTATTATTCAAGGTAAATATTATGAAGCCCTAGAGCAAATTGATAATGCTATAAATATATGTATTGAAAGTGGAATGAATCCTAAAGATTTATTTCTTAGTGGAGGTATCTAATTAAATCAAACATATTAAATAGTCTTGGGAGATTTAAAGAAGCTTATTCTCAAGCGGAACAAGTGTATAATATGAATAAACCTAATAAAAAAGAAGATAATCAAATATTCGGGCGTATTTTTACTGAGATGTCTAGAGCGGAACTTGGGCTCGGAAAAGTTGCTGAAGCTTTAGAACATGCGAGAAAAGCTAAAACAATCTTCATTAATGATCCAATTAGATATAACAATAACATCATTACTTCACCGGACGTAGATTTAGCAAAGGCATTTGTTGTAGAAGGAGATGTTTTAGCTGTTCTTAATAAAAATGAAGAAGCAGTTAAGTCTTATGCGACAGCAGAAAATATATATTGGAATAACTATCGAGAAAATATGAAAAACGTTGATGAAATAAGTATTATGTATCTTGACGCTGTTAAAGCTAGTTGTGGTGTGCCTAAAGACAGCGATATACCTCAAAAATTTTGGCACAAGAAATTTCGTAATCACCATATAGAAAAATTTGGCGGTGATCACCCACGGAGTATAGAAATTTTAAATTTGAAATGTCATAATCCAGGTCACTAACGTATTAAAAAATCTCATTGACTTTTAGTAGAAAAATTTTAACCTTTTTCTCTAAGATAAGCCAAGTATGTTAAAAGGTATTTAGTGAAACATGTTATTAATAAATTAGCCCCTTACATTATAGCAGTTTTTCTTTTTCTTATTTTTAATATTATAGTTTACAATTACTTAATATATCATCAGAAAAAAGAATACGCCCTATTGCTTAAAGGTTATACAAGTAGCATAGCCAGTCTACTTACGCAAGATTTAGAAAATGTGCTTAATAATTCTTCCCTTAATAAAAAGTTTTTTTTACTGAAAGATTTTGAAATTATTACTAGGTCAAAGCCTGCGGTAAACTTAATTATATTAAGTCCTGATGTTATGAAAGTAAAAAATCTAAAAGAAGAATATATCTTTGATTTACCTGACTTAAAAGAAACTATAAACAAAATATTTCCTGCGTTTATAACTTATGAATTAAGCTTTAATAATCATAATATATTAACTGATGGAAACCAAAAAACAGAATATGACTTAACTCAAAATAACTCAATAGGATTAAATGATATTTTAAGTTTAAAATTAGGAATTAAAAAAGAATCAATATTTTATTTAGATAAGAAGAATAAATTACAGAAAAGTATTTTGATTTCCGGCATTAGTTCGTTTTTAATTTTTTCAATATTTTTATATTTTTATTTAAGGGTAAGCAGTAACATAAAGAGGAAATTTAGCATATTAAGTCAAGAGATATATGAAGAGAAAAAAATTAATACGGCATTACTTAATAATATTAAAGTTGATCATCAACTGAAAAAGCTTTTTATAAGAAAATTGACAGAAATGTATTTAAAACGAGAATTAGGCGAAACATACGATCCAAATACTCTTTCATCTAAAAATCAGCTATTTCCTATATATTTAACCGATTTATCGCTTACCATAATTAATATAAAAAATTTGACTCAATTATTGCAAGAGTATTTTGCCCCTTACTTTGCCAAGATAGGTCTTAGAATTACCAGCAATATAAAGGATATTGAAATTAATTGCTCTGCTGAAGTTTTTTACCAGTTAATATTTAGCTTAGTGTTCAATTTAATAAAATTTATGGATAGACAAAGCAATATTCCTCAAATACTTACAATAAATTTTAGTGAGAATAAGATTACTATTGTTAATGATAGTTTTCCGTTAGATGAAAGAAAAATGATTAAATTATCAGATATTATAATAGAAGAACATATAGATTTTTTTATTTTAAACTGCCACAAGATATTCAAATCACTAAAAGAACATAAATTTAAATATAATATTTTTTCAAATGACAAGTCACACGTAATTGAAGTTATTTATCCTTTATTAAATAAATCAAATACTTCCAATAAAAATATGGGGCAAGTGGTAGATTTTACTAAATATATGAGTAATAAGATATAAATTTAGATCAATAATAATTTATTTATTGGTACCCAAGGTATTTTTCTTGTACTCGTTGATGTAATATCCATTCAATAACTTTATTATCAATATCCTCCTCAGGCATTGAACGATAATAACGAAATACTTCACTAAATACATGAGCAAACTCTACTTCAGAAACCACCAAATTTAATTTATTTATTGTCTTTATTATTTCAGGAAGGATTTTCTCTATTAAGAGGTAATCTTTTTCGTTAAGAAAGTCGTTAACTTTAATAGTAGGGTCATATAGATCTTTAATTGTAACGCCTAAAGTATCAGCTATTGTCTGCAGCATTTCTGCAGAAGGTTTTTTAGATATCCCTTTGAGGATGTTATAAGCACTATTTTTTTTTAAGCCCGCCTTTATTTCAAGTTCCTTAATTTGAATATTACGCTCTTTTATAAACTTATATAAATTTTTTTGTAATACCGTATCTGACATAGGTTTTTAAACTACCGTTGCGTTTTTATTACAGATTTAAAATATTATTATTAATTACAATTAAAATAACAGATGAATGAATATTTTTATTGACATTTTTTTAAAAAACCACTTAACATAATTACATATATGTAACTGCATTTTTGTAAGTTATAAAAATTTTATATAACCAGTAAATATTCCGATTCGTCAAAATTAAAATATTTACCGGTCTAATACAAATGTGACTAAGACATAGTACGATTATGAACATACCAAAAAGCTTTAAAGAAGGCAAGGGGATAATCGCACCTAAATATATAATAGGTAGTAGCACATCTCGTTTTAAAAGTTATAAAATTGTCGTTTCAAATAAATTCCACTCATCTAAAAATTATTCCGTAAACATAGCCCGTCCAAAAACAACCCGACTTAAGTATTTAGCTGGCTCTACATCTCAAAATATTGCTTTGTTATTCTTCATCCTACTTTTCAGTTAGTTTCTCTCATAGATAACACCGACATCCAAGAATTTTTGAATATCGATTAAAGCACGCTTTAACTGGTCATGTAGCAGATTATGTCTTAGGTAATTTAAACTCTTACTTAAGACGCCAACTAAAAATAAGGATAATATTTTTATGCATTCAATAGAAACAAAAATTTTCAATTATGAAAAAAAAGTAGAAGCAAATTTAGAAAATTTTTCTAAACAAGTAAATGAGATTAAGGAATTAGTAGATACAGTTTTAGCAAGTAAAGGGGGTATAAGTGAATGGGATGAAGAAGAAGACGACGATTACCTAGATGATAGCGGATAATGAATCGGTATTTTTTCATGCTTGCCAAAAGCTTTTATTAAGATGATGAATAATGGAATAAAATTAACTAAACATCATAGAGAGACTATAGCTTTATTATTCATAGGCAATTTTCATATCTATCAGCCGTTTATTTAAATATTTAGTTGGTAGAGTACCGCCTTTAAAAATTTTGCAAATAAAATTAATTATATTTAGTATTTTTATTCCGATTTTTTGCGTTGGATTAAATTATATTTCAACGCCGTACCAATTATCGCTTTTCCAAGCATTTATTTGTTTATTAGCCCCAACATCATTTCCGGCTTTTGCTATATTTTATAAAAGCTTTTCGATTTTTAAACGTTACAGACAAGTTAATTTGATCTTTAATTTCTCAAGAGCTTTAATGTACGTAATTGCATCTTTCGGGATTATTGTTATTACAAGTTATTATCGGTCATAGAGCTAAAATATATTAAAAAATTTTTAAGTGATTTTAACTACCCACAAAACAATACTGACCTGGATAGTCACAAAGCTACTTTAAATTCTGCTTCGGTTTTTGCTTTAATCTCGTCGAGCGTTACATCCGGTGCTATTGTGGTTAGTAACATTTCATCTTTATCAATATCAAAAATTCCAAGGTCGGTTATTACTCTGCTAACTACCTTGGCACCTGTCAAAGGAAAGCTACATTCTTTTAGTAATTTAATGCCGCCGTCTCTTGCCGTATGCTCCATTATCACGACGACCCTTTTGGTATTAGCCACTAAATCCATAGCACCGCCCATGCCTTTTACCATTTTGTCCGGTATAGTCCAGTTAGCAAGATCACCTTTTTGTGACACTTGCATTGCCCCCAAAATAGTTAAATCAATGTGGGAGCCTCTAATCATGCCGAATGAAAAGCTACTGTCGAAATAACTACTTTCTGCTAGTTCGGTAATAGTTTGTTTACCGGCATTAATTAAGTCAGCATCTTCTTCACCGGGCAAAGGAAACGGTCCCATACCTAGCATGCCGTTTTCGCTTTGAAATATGACATTTACTCCTTTAGGGATATAGTTGGCGACGTAGGTCGGCATTCCTATTCCGAGATTAACATATAAGCCTTCTTTAAGTTCAAGTTCAGCGGTTATTTGATAAATTTGTTCTTTACTCCAAGCCATTTTTAACCCTATTTTGATCGAGTTGTTAATTGTTCTATACGTTTCTCATATTTTTCTCCTAAAACCAATCTCTGTACGAAAATATTAGGGGTATGAATATTATTGGGATCGAGTTCAACTATTTCTTCTACTTCACAAACAGTGACTTTAGCAGCTCCTGCCATTATAGGGTTAAAATTTCTTGCCGTTTTATTGTATATTACGTTGCCGCTTTTATCGGCTTTAAAGCCTTTGATAATAGCAAGGTCGGCAAAAAGTGCGGTTTCCATCAGGTATTTTTCACCGTTAAATTCACCTACTTTTTTGTTTTCTTCTACTATTGTCCCGATACCGGTTTTGGTGTAAAAAGCCGGAATACCGTTGCCGCCGGCTCTAATTCTTTCGGCTAAAGTTCCTTGCGGGTTAAGTTCAAGCTCTAGCGTCTTATCTAAATATTGTTGTTCAAAAATTTTATTCTCGCCGACATACGAGGAAATCATTTTTTTTATCTGTCTAGTTTGGAGTAACAGCCCAAGACCGAAATTATCCACCCCGCAATTATTACTAATAATGATCTGTCAACAGTTTTCCGGACAGTTTTTTACGCACATTTTTGTATTTTTTCGTATTGTACTGGTGATAGATAATCGTTAGCAGAATGCATTCTTATACGATTATAAAATACCTCTATATATTCAAATATAGCATGTTTTGCTTCCTCCCTAGTTTTAAATTTATGTTGATAAATTAATTCTGTTTTTATAGTATGAAAAAAGCTTTCAGCAACAGCATTATCCCAGCAATTTCCTTTACGACTCATACTCTGTATAATACCATGTTGTTTTATAAGTTTTAAATGACTATCAGAACAATATTGGCTACCTCTATCAGTATGCCAAATAAGCTTTTTAGGTGGTTTACGTTGCCATATTGCCATTAGCAAAGCATTATTAACTAAATCAGCTTTCATATTACTATTCATTGACCAGCCTATTACTTTTCTAGAAAATAGATCAATAACTGTTGCTAAATATAACCATCCTTCTCCAGTTGGGATATAGGTGATATCACCAACCCAATAACAATTAACATTAGAAACTTTAAACTGTCTATCCAATAAATTAGGAGCAACTTGCTTATTATGCTTAGAATCAGTAGTTGCTTTAAATTTATACTTAGTTTTACATACTAAGCCAGCTTCATTCATTAGTCTTGTAATTCTCCTACGACTAACAATTATGCCTTGCCTCAACAAAGCCTTTTTAATGGGTCTAGATCCATAATTTCGTCTACCTTCCTGAAAAATAGCTCTAACCTTACAGGTTAATTCTCTATTTTCTTTATCCCTATTGCATCCAGGGTTATTTAACCACTCATAATAACCGCTACGTGATACCTTCATACATTTGCACATAATTGCAATTGAGAAATCATCTTGATGCTTCTTTATCCATGCATACCTTACAGGGACTCTTTTGCAAAGTACGCTGCAGCCTTTTTTAGTATATCACGCTCCTGTGTTACTATCACCAGCTCTTTCTTTAATCTTTTTAATTCATCATACAGATGTTCATCTGTTCTTGTTATTGATTCTTCAAATTGTTTAGAATATTTATCTATCCAACTATATAAAGTATTCTTACTGATACCTAATTCTTTTGCAGTCTGAATAACAGGTCGCTTCGATTCAGTTGCCAATTTAACTGCTGATTCTTTAAATTCACTAGAATACATTTTTGTTTTTGTCATACTGTATTTCCTTTCTGTTAATATTGTCTCATACTAACTGTCCGGAATACTATAGCCACATCATAACGGTTAAATTCTGCACTTTGCTTTTAAGTAACGCATTTATCAAATTTTCCGGAATACCGCAAAGACCGAATCCTCCTGCCATAATCGTCATACCGTCGTAAAGCAAACCTTCTAGTGCTAACTCAGAAGAGGGATAAATTTTATTCATAAATTGTAATTAATTTAAAAGTTGTTTGTGTGTATCAAAATTGTTTTCGAAACCGTCATAGAGAGAAGTCATAGCGTTGTTGCGTGGCTCATAATTATGGTATAACAAGTACGGTGTCATGCCGTGGCTTGACCACGGCATCCAGTCTTTTTATTAAGATTTTTTCTGGATGCCGTGGTCAAGTCACGGCATGACACCCGAGTGCTTTGCAAAAATTCGAGCCACACAACAACGCTGGTATTACTCCTTAAACCCGCACCCTCTGAATATAAACAAATTTAAAGATCGATACCCTGGATGTCAAGTATTTAGCTAGCTTCTGTGAACAAAATTAAAATATATTTATATTTTAAGGTGTTTTTATACAAAAATTAATAAGACTATTGCAGTAATTTCGTGTATTCACAAATATAGGTTGCGTACATTCCCCATCAAAATAAAATTCAATATAAAATTTAATTCTTCAAATCATTTGAGTATAGTATATTCGTATCTTAAGTTTATAGAAAGATATTTGAGAATTATGTTAATCAATATAGAAAAGTTTTTATTTGTTTCAGTCGGCTCACTGCTTAACCTTAGTGAAAATATATCTCAAGGTCTCAAAAGGCTCAGTATAATAACCGTGCGTGATTTATTATTTTATCGTCCGATTTCATGGCAGGTAAAAATAATATCGCCGAATTTATACGAGGTAAAAGAAGGGCAGTTAATTCAAACCAAGGTAACAATCGAAAAAATATTTTTACCGATAAAAAAACATCAGCCGTTAAAGATTACGGCAGCTAATGATACCGGTTCTTTATTAATGGTATTTTTTCATAAATTACCGCCT
This sequence comes from Rickettsia endosymbiont of Polydrusus tereticollis, assembly GCF_964026385.1. Lineage (NCBI taxonomy): Bacteria > Pseudomonadati > Pseudomonadota > Alphaproteobacteria > Rickettsiales > Rickettsiaceae > Rickettsia > Rickettsia endosymbiont of Polydrusus tereticollis. The sequence continues at coordinate 835,360 of NZ_OZ032142.1, forward strand.
TTCATTTTTAATAAATTAAAAGTCGGTACTACCCACACGATTAGCGGTAAGGTACAGTTTTTCGATCATTATGTGCAAATTTTCCACCCGGAATTTATTTATAATCCTAAATTTGCAGGTGCAATAGAACCGATTTATCCCTTAACATTCGGGATTAACAACAAACAAATTTATTCTTACATCTTAAAGCTAATTGATATATTTGAAGAGAAATATAATAAGTTAAAGCTAGGAGCTAATAAAGAAGTAATGGAATATATAGAATCGTTATTAGCCGATTTAAAAATCCTTCATTTTCAATATCCCTATGATGCCTCAATATGTCATTCCTACGCTTCATTATCTCATTCCAGCGAAGGCGGGAATCTAGAAAAATTAAGTCTGGATTCCCGTTTTCACGGGAATGACATCGAAGTAAGAGAGAAGGACACGGAAGTAAACAGAAATAACACTGAAGAAAATATTATAGAAAAATCTATAAAACGCTTAGCCGCTAAGGAGCTTATCGCTAATCAAATATCTCTCTATAATATCCGCAAACAAATTCAGTTAAAGCGTGGCAATAATTTTAGCAAAGCTACAGTTATACAGCAATCCGTATTAAATGAATTAGGGTTTGAGTTGACAGAAGGGCAACAAAAAGTTATCGCAGAAATAGAGCAAGATCAAAGTTCTTCATTTGAAATGATGAGACTGTTACAAGGCGACGTCGGATCGGGTAAAACCTTGGTAGCTCTGCTTACTATCGTAAATGCGGTAGGAGCAAAGTTTCAAGCAACCCTTATGGCACCTACCGATTTGCTTGCAAATCAGCATTATGAGTTTTTTGTTAAAGCTTTAAAAAATACCGATATAAAAGTTGCTCTTTTGACCGGTAAAATATTAGGTATTGCCAGAAAAAATGTTATGTCTCAGCTTGAAAACGGCGAGATTGACATATTAATAGGTACGCATGCTTTATTTCAAGAAAAGGTAAATTTTAAAAATCTTGGCTATATCGTTATAGACGAACAACATAAGTTCGGGGTGCAACAGCGTTTGAATCTAATAAATAAAGGAGCAAATCCCGACGTGTTAGTTATGACGGCAACGCCGATTCCTCGAAGCCTTGCACTGACGGTCTTCGGTGATATGGCTATCTCAAAATTGACTAGTAAGCCCAAAAATCGGCTAGCTATTACCACTAATGTTATGCCCTTTAGTAGAATAGAAAATATCATAGAAGTATTAAATAAAAAACTCACTCTAGGCGAAAGAATTTACTGGATATGTCCTTTAATTGATCAAAACGATAAAGAACTTAAAATAGCAGAAAATATTATTCCGCTTACCGACGTAATGAGTCGTTTTGCCGCTATTGATTTAGTATATCCCAAAATAGGGGGTATTATTCACGGTAAAATGAAAAATGATCAAAAAGATGCGGTAATGAGGCAATTTAAGGAAGGGCAAATTAAATTGTTAGTGGCAACTACCGTTATCGAAGTAGGCATTGACGTACCGGAAGCCACTTTAATTATTATAGAAAACGCCGAGCAATTCGGTTTAGCCCAGCTTCATCAATTAAGGGGAAGAGTAGGGCGGGGTTCAGCCCCCTCTTACTGTATATTATTATATAACCCCAAAAGATTAAGTAACGTAGCACGCAAGAGATTTGAAATAATGAAGTCAACTAACGATGGATTTTATATAGCGGAACAAGATTTAAAACTTCGTGGCGGCGGTGAAATTCTAGGCATGAAGCAAAGCGGCGAAATACAATTTTTCTTTGCCGATTTAGCACGTGATCTAGAGTTATTAATCAAGGCGAACAAATTTGCCGCTGCAAACCCTAACGTTAATTACGATTTTGTTAATTTTCAAATTAAATTATTTGCAAGAGCTGAATTAAGCGAATTGAATTGAGTATTGTATTGTCATTCTAGTTCAGCGTTGTTGTGTAGATAACCCTAAACGTCATTGCGAAGAGGGACGAGCGTTGTTACGTGGCTCGAATTTTTGATGTCATTCCCGCGAAGGCGGGAATCCAGAGAATATTTAAGCGAATTATATAGTAAAATTTTATATAATTTTGTTTATTTTAAGTGTTTTTTCTGGATTCCCGCTTTCGCGGGAATGACATACTGCTACTTTTATCGATCCATGCAACAATGCCAATGCCTCCTCGCAATGACGAGGTTGATGTTAAGCTTGTCTTATAACTTTACCTTGCTCTATTTCTCTTATAGATTGGTTTAAACACTTAGCATTTTTAGGGCTTGCCATTAAATAAGCGGTTTCTTCGTATGATTTAAAATCCTCTAAAGATATTATTACTGCAGGCTTTCCCTTTTGCCGAGTTATAGTTACGGGAGTATGATCATCATTTACTTTATCTAAAATTTTTGCAAGGTTACTACGAAACTCTGAATAATTTATAACGTCCATAAACATATGTAATTAGCTTAATATATACTTATATAAGTATGCAAGAGGTCTATTTTCGCAAAAATCGGTTTTTTATTTTTAAGGCGATTAGCAAAGAGGGAATAGTGATAATAGTAGTAAAAGCAAAGAAATTTTGCCAACCGAAATTTACTACTACATAGCCGGAAATAGTCGGGAAAATTGCTCTTGAGAATCCCATCATCGATGAGAAAAAAGAATATTGAGTAGCTCTAAACTTACCGTGACAAAGAGAAGAAATAAAAGCAATATATGCCGCCATTGCCATACCGCCCGTGATACTTTCTATTGCTACCGTGATAAATAATAGGGAAAAATTTTTGCCGTATATTTCTAATGCAATAAACAAAATATGAGCTAGCGAGTGAATAACACCGAATAGAAATATACTATCTAAGATATTCTTTTTTTTCATTATGAAACTTGCTATTAATCCCCCGATTATAGCCCCCATTATTCCTAGAAATTTGCTAAGGCTAGCTATCTCAATTGCATTATAACCAATATGGATTAAAAACGGATTGATCATAACGTTAATAAAATTATCGGGTAATCTATATAAAATTAGAAAAATTATTATTAAAGTAATAAAAGAAAATGAGCCGATAGGTTTTAATATGTCGGATAGAAAATTATAAATATTATTAGGGTAATTATTAGGATAATTTGTTATTGGAGGAAAAGAAATATTATTTGCCACAATATTAAAGCATTTAATAGAGAAAAACAACAGGATCAAATAAATCGGTACTAATATAGCAAAAATTTTATATATTTCACCGAATGTTAAATAACTAGATAAATATATAGCACCGAAGCCGGAAAGTAGCATACCAAATCGATAGCCGAATATATATATTCCTGAGGCGGTTCCTTGAGCTTCTTTTGTTATTATCTCCGTTCTGAATGCACTTAAAATAGTGTCTTGTGCTGAACTTAAAAAGGAAATAATTAATGCTACTAAGGCAAATAACCATAAATCCTTAGTAGGATTTAAAAAGCTTAAAGCAAATGTAGCAAATGCTAAAAAAATGCCGATAAGGAAAAGCCAGGATAGCCTATGACCGAATATTTTATTTAGTCGCCCAAGCTTTACGGTGTCAAAAATCGGTGCCCATAGAAAATTAATAGAATAAGGCAGGAGTATAAAAGAAAATATACCGATGGTTTGTAAATTAATATTTTCTTTAGCAAGCCAATAATTCAAAGTATTACCGCTGATCATTATCGCAAAACCGCTGATAAAACCAAATAACCAGGCAATGAATAATCGAGAATTGCTTAGCATAAATAAATTAGATATATAAAAAAAGTCACAATATAATAATAAAGTTACCCGGGCAAGAAGATTGCTTTATTATTTATTAGTTGCTATATTTTATTTTTTTATTATGAAAATATTTTGATGAGCCTAATTATAAGCCTTAAAAAAATTTTTAATTATAAATCCCTTACTCTGCTATTATTAGTAACGGTGTTTATTTTAATAATAATAGTAATTGGTTTCTTCATAAGTAATATTAAAATATATCGAGATTTTAATCATACACGGGATATTACTAGCTATAGTTATATAAAATTTTATAGCCTTATACGTGAAAATCAATTAAATTTTGATTTTTCTCTTGAGCAATTAGGTAATAAAACTTTAAGTAAGCAAGATAAAGAAAAGTTAGAAAAGATATGTTCTTTTCATGTAGAAGATGGAATAGACAGGCTAGAAGTAGCCAAAGGATATGACTGTTTACTTCGTTTATATGCAAATGAAAATTCTACCTTAGTAGAGATATATAAAGCCATAAAAAACGGTAGTTACGGTTTAGACGTTATTTATACGGAAAGGGGGGCAATTAATTTAGTAAAACTAATCGTTAAAGGATATGAAAAAGAAGTAAAAGAGTTATTAGGTTTAGCAAGTGACCTTGATTTTACAAAATATTATACAGGTTATGCAAAAGATGAAATTCCTTTTTTAAATAGTCTAATTTCGCTTGATGTTCCACCTCTTACGGCAAAATGTTTATATAGGCTTAGCTTAATTCATTTATTCGGTAGATCATCGTTTAATGAGGGAATTCCTGATCCTAATTATATGCTTGCTATGGAAGAGCTACAAAAAACTATTAAAATCACAAAAATTAAACAAGATAACATTCTTGATATAGCATTAATTATTAATGATAAATTTGCATCTCATGCAGGCGTAGTTATTGCCTCCGCTCTACTTAATTCAGATTTAGATAGTTTTTATAGATTTCATATAGTTATGAATCCTAATGATCAGGTTTCTACAGAATCAAAAGCAAAATTATCGGCTATGCAATACATAAAAAATTATTCAATAGATTTTATTAATTTTCCGGAAAACTTAATAACTAAAGATTTGATACAAAAGAAGGTAAAATTTCCCTCTCATTGGCCGTTGCTGATAATTTACCGTTTGTATCTTGATCAAATTTTTCCGGATTTAGATTCTATATTATATCTTGATGCCGATATAATAGTGTTGCATGACTTAAATTCTCTAAAAAAAATAGATATGGATAATTATATTGCTGCCGGAGTTATGGACTTAAGTTTAGTTCATTCTAAAAGTAATATTAATCTTAAATGTCATAAAAATATGATTAATTCTTATAAAAACAGTGGAGTAATATTTTTTAACTTAGAAAATATGAAAAAGAAAAAAGCCGGTGCTTTTTTATCAAAAACTTTAAATGGCTCAGAATGTAATTTTCCTTTTCCTGATCAAGATTTATTTAATGTAGCATTTTGTAATTATATTTATCCTTTGTCAATAAGATGGAATTTTTCTACTTATTTTGATGATGTAAATCCTTATTTTTCATATTTTATAGCACATTATGCAGGTCCGAAGCCGTGGACTCCTAAGATACAAGAATTATGGAAAACTAACCGAGATAAATTAAGTGAAAATGTAAAAAATTACTGGCAATATAGAGAGGTAACCCCGTGGAAAGATATTTCAGTATAGCGTCGTCTCGATCGGTTTAGGACGTTGTTGCATGGATCGATTTTACCTCGTCATTGCGAGCGACTGGGCATTGTTGCATGGCTCGAATTTTTGATGTCATTCCCACGAAAGCGGGAATCCAGAGAATATTTAAGCGAATTATATAGTAAATTTTTATATAATTTTGCTTATTTTAAGTATTTTTTCTGGATTCCCGCCTTCGCGAGAATGACATATAGCATTTTTTTCGATCCATGCAACAACATCTCGGTTTAGCTGTATAACAATTCGGCTATTTTTATTGACTTTATCCCTTAGGCGATCTAAAAGTTTATTCTATTTTATGCAAAGGTCTCAGTATAAATAATGTTACTGCCAAAAACCAACAAAATTCAAGAAATTATTTGGCCGATAGAGAAAGAAGAGCTAAAACTTTTTTTGCCTATGGCCTTAATGATGCTTTGTATACTCTTTAATTTTGGTGCACTTCGCTCCATTAAAGATGCACTAGTAGTTCCTGCTATGGGTGCGGAAGTTATCAGCTTCCTAAAATTATGGTTAGTTCTACCTTCCTGTGTTATTTTTACTATTGCTTATGTTAAACTTAGTAATAAGTTTAATTTTGAGTATATCTTTTATCTGATAGTTAGTTGTTTTCTATTATTTTTCTTAATATTTGCTTACATTATTTTCCCCAATCAAGATTTTTATCATCCAAATCCTGAATTAATAAATCGCTTAATTCTTTCTTATCCTAATTTTCAATGGTTTATCAAAATAGCCGGTAAGTGGAGCTATGCCGTAATGTATATTTTCTCCGAGTTATGGAGTGCGGTAGTTATTAATTTAATGTTTTGGCAATTTGCTAATCATATTTTTGATACAAGTAAAGCAAAAAGATTTTATCCGGTCCTTGGAATGGTCGGAAATATCGGTCTTATACTTGCAGGAAATGTCTTAGTCGCTTTCTCGCAAGTGAAAGAAGTAATAGATTTTGATTTATTACCCGATTCTTTTACTTTAGAATACCGATCGGAAGCAATGTTAAAACCCGTCATGTCGATAATAGTTGTTGCCGGCATAACGGCGATGATATTATTTAAGGTAATTAATCGGTTTATTTTAACCGACGCTACAAGTACACTTGATTTAAAAAAAGTAACGGCGAAAACAAAAACCTCACTTTCTGTAAGAGAGAGTATTAAGTTAATAATCAAGTCGAAATATATCGGGCGTATAGCATTATTGATAATTTGTTACGGATTGCTCATTAACATCGTTGAAGGACCGTGGAAAGCTAAAGTAAAGGAGCTCTATCCAAATACGATAGATTACGTTCATTTTATGGGCAGATTTAATATTTGGATGGGGATATCCTGTGTTACTTTTATGGTGATCGGTAGTAATATCCTTAGAAGGCTTAGCTGGTTGGTTGCTGCTTTATTAACTCCGCTGATGTTATTTATAACCGGTTTTTTGTTTTTTGTTTTTATAATCTTTTTAGAAGAAATAGGTTTAGTTGCAGAAAATATTAATCTTTTATATGCAGCAGTATTTGTCGGCGGAGTACAAAATATATTAAGTAAATCGGCAAAATATTCATTATTCGATTCAACAAAAGAGATGGCGTATATTCCGTTATCTTTAGAGCTTAGAACTAAAGGTAAAGCGGCTGTTGAAGTAATCGGCACTAAGTTCGGTAAGTCTTTGGGGGCATTTATTCAATCTTTGATATTTATAATAATTCCGAGTGCTACCTTTGACTCCATAATATTCTACTTGTTGATTATTTTTATTATTATATTGGCGTTGTGGGTATGGGATATAGTAAAACTAAATCAGGAATATATGGAATTGAGTAAGTAATAATGTTACGTATGACGATTTTTGCAACGTTCGTACAACACAGGACTTGACCACGGCATAACACCGTATTTAATAAAACCATAAGAATTAAAGAGTAAATAAAATGCAGAATATATTTAAAGGTTTAATCACGGCAATTATAACTCCTTTTAAAAACAATAAATTAGATTTAACGTCACTCGAGAAAATTCTTAAATATCAAATGGCAGCAGAAATTGACGGCGTGGTGGTCGCAGGTTCGACGGGCGAGGGGAGTAGTTTAAGTTTTGAAGAATATAAATTATTGCTACAAACTAGTATGGAAATCGTTAATAAGCGTATTCCGGTGATAGCCGGTTGCTCCTCGAACAATACCGCTTATGCCGTAGAGCTTGCTGCTGAATCTACAAAAATTGGAGTTGACGGTTTTATGGCTAGTCCGCCATCTTACTTAAAACCTACTCAAGAAGGGATATATAAGCATTTTGAAGCTATGCATGAAGCAAGCAATCTGCCTATTATGCTATATTCGGTATCGAGTAGAAGCGGGGTAGATTTTGCCGATGAGACAATATTCAAACTTGCTAAGTTACCACGAATTGTAGCTTTAAAAGATTGTGGAGCAGATTTAGAGCGTCCACTTCGAGTTAGAGCAGTAGCGGGTGAGGACTTTAATCTTTTAACGGGAAATGATGAAGCGGCTTTAGCTTATAGTGCACAAGGCGGAGTAGGGTGGGTTTCCGTAACTTCCAATATTGTGCCGAAATTATGCAGAGAATTATTAGATAAATGGTATAAGAATGATGTTGCAGGTAGCCTTGAAATTCATAGGCAGTTACTACCTTTATATAAAGCATTATTTGCTGAGTCAAACCCGATTCCGGTAAAATACGCCGCTCATTATTTAGGTTTATCTAGTAACGAGATTAGACTACCTTTAACGGAGGCAAGCTATAATACTAAACAACAAATAGAAGAAGCTATAAAGAAATTGTTAAAAATACCGGTGCACGAAAAAAACTAATTAATATTATGAGTGAATATAAAAAAATTATTGCCCAAAATAAGAAAGCACTGTTCAACTATTTTATCGAAGAAAGATTAGAGGCAGGCATAGTATTAAAGGGTAGCGAAGTGCAATCGCTCCGCCTCGGTAAAGCCTCAATTGAGGAAAGCCATGCGGCAGATTCATTAAATGAGATATTCTTATATAATTGTCATATTGCAGAATATGAGCAAGCTAATAGACTTAATCATACGACTAGAAGACCCAGAAAATTACTTTTGCATGCTAGTGAAATAAGAAAAATAATCGGTAAAGTTAAGATAAAGGGTTATACTCTTGTGGCACTTTCGTTATATTTTAATAAAAAAAATAAAATAAAAGTTGAGTTAGGTATTGCAAAGGGTAAAAAATTACACGATAAAAGACAAACCATTAAAGAAAAAGATTGGAAAAGAGACCAAAGTAGGTTAATGAGGCAGAAATAAAATATTTAATAACAGAGCCTTAATTTATTTTATCTATAAAGCTACTGTTATACTTTACTTTAAAAAATAAATTTTCTATAAATTATATTATAAGTTTAAACAAAACAAATTATGCAAAATATCATCGGTAAAATACTATTTATAGTTATAATTACTATAGCGGCCTTATTTATTTATAAAACTATGAAAGTTTCATATGCAAAACCGGTGTCCGTAATCATTACGGAAAGTAAATCAGTGGATAAAATTTATGAAGAAGAAAGGGTTAAAGAAATTATAAAAGAATATTTAATAAATAGTCCTGAGGTAATTATTCAATCAATTGAAGGATTACAAAAACGTAAAATCCAAGAAAAAGAAAATAAAGTTAATGATTATATTAAAAATAATCAAATAGATATTGAGAATATTAAAAGCTTCCCGACTCTGGGCAATGAAGACGGTGATATAACGATAGTAGCATTTTTTGATTATAATTGTTCTTATTGTAAAAAAAGTGATTTACTGATAAATCAGTTATTACAAAATGACACAAATATTAAAGTGTTGTTAAGACCGTTACCCATTTTAGGGAACGCCTCTTCGTATCTTGCACAGGTTGCTTTGGCTGTTTATAAGGTTAATCCGATTAAATTTAAAGTTATTCACGACGGGTTAATGGAAATACAAGATATTACTAAAAAATCGGTAGAAGACTTATTATTAGAAAATAATTTAAATATTTCGGAAATTGAAGAAATAGCAGATAGTAAAGAAATTAAAGCCTTAATTGAGAAAGATATGGAAATAGCTAGAAATTTAAAAATTAACGGCGTTCCGGTTTATATTATAAACGGTCGATTAATACCCGGCTTAATAGATTTAGTACAATTGCAAACTATGGTTAAAGATATTAGAGATAATAAAAAGTAACCTGATTATAGAGCGGCATTGTTGCATGGCTCGATTTTACATTTTGTGTCATTCCCGCGAAAGCGGGAATCTACTTAACAATATAACAATACTAGTAAGTTAGATACCGGCTTTCGCCGGTATGACACCAAAAATTCGAGCCATGTAACAATGCCTTATAGAGTATAGCGTGACAAATTACTTGACAATTAGCTCTTAACTTGTTAAAACTTCAATTAATACCAGACCAAATATAAATATAGTCAGGCATAAACATAGCCGAATGGCTTGCAAAGCTGATGAGTTCTATATAACTACTCATTTTTCAAAAATCATTTTTCATTTTATTTAAAGCTAGAATATACTTAAGTTTATCGCATTTGCCATATTCATAAATAAAATTTGATTTTTGACTCTAAGCAGTATACAAATCTAATTTTATCCTTAATCTAGGTCCTGTGAACAAAATTTAAAATAAACTATATTATCATTCCCTTATTTTAGGGGCTTTGTTATATGGCTCGAATTTTTGCAAAGCATACGGTGTCATTCTAGTTCCTTGATCACGGCATCCAGTCTTTTTATTAAGGTTTTTTCTGGATACCGTGGGAGGGGCCACGGTATGACACCATACTTGTAATAATCATAATACGGTAAAATCGATCCATGCAACAAAGCCTCCTAGCAATGACGAGGTAAAATAGTTGAGGTTATAAGCTTTGTAAATGTTGCTACTCAAAATAAACTTTCAATAAAAATATTCACGAGACCTAATATTTAATCCATCCATATTTAACTAAATCCATAAAAAATAAAATCAATGAGCATAATAAATAAAGAACCTAAAGAAGAATCTAATAATTACGAACACAATACAAACAATATCCCCGTAGAAACTACTAATGTTATTAATTTAAAACAATTAAAAGGGAAATTACCTGAAGAACTCCAAGCACAAGCTGAAGAGCTAAAAATCGAAAATGTTAATTCTTTATTAAAACAAGAATTAGTTTTTGCGATCTTAAAAAAATCGGTTGAGCAGGGCGGATTAATTTTGGGGGAGGGGGTATTAGAGGTTTTACCTGACGGTTTTGGTTTCTTACGTTCTCCGGAAGTGAATTATTTAGCCGGTCCCGATGATATTTATATTTCCCCTAGCCAAATTCGTCGCTTCGGTTTGCGTACCGGTGATACCGTAGAAGGTCAAATTAGAGCACCGAAAGCCGGAGAACGTTATTTTGCTTTACTGAAAGTGAATAAAGTTAATTTTGAAGATCCTGCCAAATCTTATCATCGTGTACATTTTGATAATCTAACACCTTTATATCCGGATGAAAAACTTTGCTTAGAGCTTGAGGATAACAGCAAAGATTTAAGTACAAGAGTTATAGAATTAGTCTCTCCTATGGGCAAAGGACAACGTGCTTTAATCGTTGCTCCGCCTCGCACCGGTAAAACCGTATTACTACAAAATATAGCTCACGCTATTACTACTAATAATCCGGAAGTATTTTTAATAGTATTATTAATAGATGAACGCCCTGAAGAAGTCACCGATATGCAGCGTTCCGTGCGTGGAGAAGTGGTAAGCTCTACTTTTGACGAGCCGGCAAGTAGGCACGTTCAGCTCGCCGAAATGGTTATTGAAAAAGCCAAACGTTTGGTTGAACACAAACAAGATGTAGTAATTTTAGTGGATGCGATAACAAGGCTTGCACGGGCTTATAATACCGTTGTTCCGTCATCAGGTAAGGTATTAACGGGCGGTGTTGACGCTAATGCCTTGCAAAGACCGAAAAGATTTTTCGGAGCAGCACGAAATATTGAAAATGGCGGTTCGCTGACCATAATAGGAACGGCTTTAATTGAGACCGGCTCACGGATGGATGAAGTGATTTTTGAAGAATTTAAAGGAACCGGTAACTCGGAAATCGTCTTAGATCGGAAAATTGCCGATAAACGTATTTATCCGGCAATTAATATTACCAAGTCAGGTACTAGAAAAGAAGAGCTATTAGTTGACAAAGAAGCTTTAAAGAAAATGTGGGTACTTCGCCGTCTTATCAATCCAATGGGCGAAACGGAAGCAATGGAATTTTTATTGAAGAAATTAGAAAATACTAAAACTAATAGCGAATTTTTTGATTTAATGAATTCATAAGGTTAAGGTGTCTCTGATGTCATTCCCGTGCGGCATTGTTGCGTGGATCGAAAAAAGTACTGTATGTCATTCCCGCGAAGGCGGGAATCCAGAAAAAACACTTAAAATAAGCAAAATTATATAAAAATTTACTGTATAATTCGCTTAAATATTCTCTGGATTCCCGCCTTCGCGGGAATGACATAAATGGATGTAGGAATGACATCAAAAATTCGAGCTACGCAAGAACACAGGTACAAGCCACGGTATGACATCATACTTGTATGATCCACGCAACATAAAAATAATTTATGGAGGAAATAATGAAGAAAAACCCTAAAATATCATTAATCGGTGCGGGTAATATAGGCGGAACGCTTGCCCATCTAATTAGCATTAAAGAACTCGGTGACATAGTAATATTTGATGTGGCGGAAGGTTTGCCGCAAGGGAAGGCACTTGACCTTTCACAAGCAAATGCGGTTACGGGTTCTGACATTACAATAAAGGGTACTAACGATTATAAAGATATAGAAGATTCCGACGCAATAATTATTACTGCCGGTTTACCGAGAAAACCGGGGATGAGCAGAGACGATTTGATTAGCGTGAATACTGCCATCATGAAGACGGTGGCGGAAAATATAAAGAAATATGCCCCGAACGCTTTTGTTATAGTCATTACTAACCCGCTTGACGTTATGGTTTACGTGATGCTAAAGACTAGCGGTTTGCCGCATCATAAAGTTATCGGCATGGCGGGCGTACTTGATTCCTCAAGATTTAATTATTTCCTAGCTGATGAATTTAAAGTATCCATAGAGAATGTTACTAGCATGGTACTTGGCGGTCACGGTGATGCGATGGTACCGCTTGCCGGATACTCGACTATTTCAGGTATCCCAATACCGGATTTAATAAAAATGGGGTTATCGAGTAAGGAACGTATCGATCAAATAATCGATCGCACTCGAAATGGCGGCGGAGAGATCGTAGCATTACTTAAAACCGGCTCTGCTTACTATGCACCGGCAGCTTCGGCAATCCAGATGTTAGAATCTTACTTAAAAGATAAACGCCAAATCCTTACTTGTGCTGCTTATTTACAAGGTGAGTACGGCGTAGAGGGTTTATATGTCGGCGTACCGATTATTATAGGTAAAAACGGCGTCGAAAAAATAATAGAAATAGAGTTAAATACGGAAGAAAAAATATTATTTAACAATTCAGTCGACGGCGTTAAGAAGTTAATTGAAGCGATTAAGTAGTATTGTTTGTTATATCGTGGTGCATTGCCTGCATATTCCTATGTCCTTCCTGCACCTCTTATGTCATTCCCGCTTCCATAGAGCGTTGTTGCATGGTTTCCAGAATCGTCATGGCGAGGCGTCTGCGTCTTTAGCTAGAATGACATCAAATTAATTATGCTTATTTACTTTTCTTGATCCGCATTAATTAATATGTTATATTTTAACCTATAAAATTTATTATAAATCATATGCCGCAAATTTATTTTAACGGTCCTATCGGACGAATTGAAGGAGTTTATACAAAATCTGCTTTACAATATGCTCCTCTTGCTTTAGTTCTGCATCCACACCCGTTATATGAGGGAACTATGAATAATAAGGTAGTTTACAACTCATATAGAATTTTAGCCGATAACGGTTTTACGGTACTGCGAATTAATTTCAGAGGGGTAGGGCGTTCTCAAGGTAAATTTGACAATGGTGTAGGTGAGGTAATAGATGCGGCAACCGCCCTTGATTGGCTCCAGCAAAATAACCCTAATAGCGGTATTAATTTAATATTAGGGTTTTCATTTGGTGCATGGATAGCTATGCAGTTGGTAATGCGTCGTCCTGAAATCAATAATTTTATTGCTATCTCGCCGCCGGTAAATAAATATGATTTTTCTTTTCTATCGCCGTGTCCTATCCCGGGCTTTATCTTACAAGGCGATAAAGATAGTATCGTATCGGTTGAGGAAGTACGTAAATTAGCAAATAAATTATCTAAGCAACAATCACATATAAAAGTTGATTATAAAATAGTTACCGGAGCAGATCATTTTTTCCGTTATAAAACTGAAGAATTTACGCAAGCGATAAATAAGTATTTAAAATCAATAAATACTAATACTCACTATCCAAATGCAAATAATAACAAAAATGTCAATAAAAGCTCTAATAAATTGTTTTTATATTAATTTAAGTAAGTTCATTATCCACTTCGTGGCGGCGTTGTTGCGTGGCTCGAAAAAAGTGCTGTATGTCATTCTAGCTAAAGGCGGGAATCCAGAAAAAACACTTAAAATAGGCAAAACTATATAAAAATTTACTATATAATTCGTTTAAATATTCTCTGGATTCCCGCTTTCGCGGGAATGACATCAAAAATTTGATCCATGCAACAAAGCCTCCTCGCCATGACGATTCCGGAAGCCACACAACAACGTTACATAGTTAGGTGGTCGATCATATTTAATAAAAATTAATATTTTACTAAAAATAACTTAACAAAATTAAATATTTCATGTATATTCTAGCTTTTAAATAAGGAAAGCTAGAATGAAAAAATATTTTACCTCCTCTATATTGAAATGTATCTATATAATATTAATTTTTATATATAGTAGCTCATCGTATGGAAAGGAAAAAATTGAAGCCATACAAGATTATAAACCGATATTCTTACCGGTTTCTACACAAGATAAAAAAATAAAAATTGCTATCCGTTCTTATACGCATTTTTCAGAATCGTTTTTTGTTTTAGTAGATCCTTATTCATTCAAGACTGAAATATCCTTAGCTAATAAAGTAACCTTTTCCGGTAATAAAAAAAAGCAGCGTAAGATCATAAAAAGTTTAAATAAAACGCCTTATTTAAAAACTTTAAATAAATATAGTTCTCCTCCTTACATCCAGCAAAATTATGGTGCTACCGAATCAATATATAAAAGAAACGGTTGCTTTCTAACTATTGATATGTGTCCCTCTTCTAAAAGCTTTGAAGAAGATTTTTTTAAAAAATTAGTGGAGTTATCGGATCAATTACATAAGCCGCTACCTATCGCTATATGCATATCGGGGTTATGGATAGTTAAACACGCAGATGAATTTTTATGGTTAAAAAAACAACAAGATAGCGGTAAATTACAAATAACTTGGGTTAATCATTCCCTTACTCATCCTTATTTTAAGGATGTTCCGTTTGAAAATAATTTCCTACTTTCTAATAAAAACGATTTTGAAAAGGAAGTTTTTGAAACGGAAAAAATATTATTACAATATAATATTGCACCGTCGCCTTTTTTCCGCTTTCCAGGTTTAATTTCCGATAAGACATTAGTTAGGAAATTAAAAAAATTCGGTCTTATTCCGCTTGGAAGTAAAAGCTGGCTCGCCAAAGGTGAAATTGTAAAAGAAGGCTCTTTTATATTAGTACATGGCAATAGCAACGAGAAAAAAGGTATAGATTTAATTATGCCGATGCTACCAGATTTGAAATTATTGCCTATTCAAAAAGCATTTTTACCGTAAAGTTAAGTATTATTTTATACTAAATCCTAATCTAAACAATTTTCGGCAAGGCGGGTAAATAAAGCTTCAATCATCGCCCAGCCTTTTTTTTGGATGGTTATTAGAGACGAGTCCGTAACATTCATTTTTTTTAGTAAATCTATGCCGATTTGTTCATGCTCCGGATCAAGTTCTTGGTGAGTATTAAAATGTTCTTCTTCTTTATTATTATCTAAAAAGATGGGACCTAAATATTCATAAAATATAGTAGCACAGGATTCTATTACTAAATGTATCAGTACGGTTCGCTCAGCATCGCTAAGCGTTAACATTTTCATAGTAAACCAACTAGCTAATGCTTCAAAAATAGGGTCTTCGACAGCTACATAGTTTTTACGGCTTTTTAAAAGCTGTAAATTGTGACCGAATTCTTCTTCTAAATGCTGCCATGCAAGATTAGAATAACTTTTGCCTTCAGAAAAGACTATTCTTGCCAGAATCATTTTTTGAAACTCGTCTGACCATATTTGAAAGTAATTAAGGAAATTTTCTTTTTGTGCGTCGGTACTTAACCCGGATATTGCATGAAGTGAGATTTAAAGTAAGAAATTGAGTAATTTATAATATTAGCAATGATACTTTTGTAAAAATTTTGCCAAAAAGTGCTTTGAAGCCGTTATTTTCAAATTTTAGATGTAATGCCCCTTACCCCATTTTTTCTAAGCACCGGGAACAGTGCTAATCTAGGTTATTCTAATGCTAATTTCTTCATCACATGATTCCATACCTGTCGGTAAGGATATGATGAAGATAACAAAAACTTAATACGCCTAGTATTACGGATAATTACTACCCCAATTTTTAATAATTTTAAACGTATTGTACCTATTTGTGCTTTTGCTAATGCACTACCTTGTAATAAATTACCTCTGATATATTCTACTAAAGTGTATGCAAGACCCGATAAAATCATTCTGAGCTGATTAGCCCACCATCTATGACAAGAAGTACGATCTGCAAATAATTCTAGTTGTTGCTCTTTTATACGGTTTTCCATATCACCACGACCACAGTAAACTTTGTCGTATAAATCTTCAGGTTTATCTGATAAATTAGTTACTATATACCTTGGATTTTCTCCAAGCATTGTCATTTCTGCCTTACCAATTATTCTACGTTCATGACTCCAACTACCAGCCTTATATGGAAACTCACTAAAAAGACGTTGCTTTTCTTGGGTTATAATAAATGCTGCTTTTGACTTCTCCATTGTAGGTTTCAGTAACTCATTTAGTCTGTTATTTTGGGGCATTCCTACAATATATTTTATATTATGAATATCACACCAATCAAACATCTGATGACGACAAAATCCACTATCACCACGAAAAATAATCTTTACCTCTGGCCAAGCTTGGCGAAAACGTTTTACTAACAATGATAATATTGCCCAAGAATGTTTTGCTTGATCCTGCTTTGACGTCCTAAGATAACTAACTAACAGATGCTTTCCACAAAAAACATACAAAGGTAAAAAGCAATTATGACCGTAATAACCATGATAAAACTTACCTTCCTGTTGCCCATGAATTTCATCATCCGTAGCATCAAAATCAAGTATTAGCTGCTTTGGTACTATTTTATGAGACTTAATAAATTTATCAAGCATTAGTTCATGCACTTTAATTGCAAAGTGTCTATCAGCATTGTTTTCTATACGACATAAGGTAGAACTACTTGCCATATCATCAATTGTTTCCATAGCTGTTTGCATAGCAGGACATTTTCGTAGATAATTGTGGTCATTTAAATCTTCATAACCTAATGCAATACCATAAATTCGTTGCCTCAGCATTGTTGCCATATTATGGGTAATTTTACTACCATCTCGTCTATCAGGAAATATTTTAGCAAGCTCCTCTGTTATACCAAGCCTTTTATCTGCTTCTCTTAATAACAACACACCTCCATCGCTACTAATATCACCTCCAGTGAAATTTATCTCTATTGTCCGATTTTTTACTTTGGAAAACTGGTAACTATATGCTATACAATTTGTCATGACAAAATCCTTTGTATTATTCTAATGAAATACCAGTATTATACAGCTTTACGAGGATTTTGTCTCCTATATCTCATGCAATATCCGGGTTAATTTATTTTCTTTAACGATTTTGAAAAGCTTATTCTGTCGAAAGTTAGCTTTATATATTTGGTTGTTTAAAACCAATTTATCTATTAAGCTCATATAAATCTTAACTATAATTAAAAGTTAAATATTAACTATAATTAAGAACTTTGTCATTAAAATAACAATAAATTTAAAAAAAGAATAGCAGATAATTATCTTTTGTTGTCTATTACCCGCTGAGAGCGTTGTTGTATGGATACCCAAACCGTCATGGCGAGGCGTCTCTGGTGTTGCGGTTCTAAAAAAGTGCTATATGTCATTCCTGCGAAAGCAGGAATCCAGAAAAACACTTAAAATAAGCAAAATTATATAAAAATTTACTATATAATTCGCTTAAATATTCTCTAGATTCCCGCTTTCGCGGGAATGACATACTGCTACTTTTCTCGAGCCAGGCTTATTAAGGTTTTTCTGGATTCCCGCCTTTAGCTAGAATGACGTATAGCACTTTTTTCAAGCCACGCAACAACGTTACTATACTAACCTTTAAGCCTATTACTGCCCATTATGTTATAACCGCAATCGACATAATGTATTTCACCGGTAACGCCTGAAGATAGCTCGCTTAGTAAATATACCGCTGCTCCTGCTACATCCTGTCCTGAAGTGTTCCGGCGTAACGGTGCATTTGCTTCATGAGAGGTAAGCATAGAATTAAAGTCGTTAATACCGCTGGCTGCAAGGGTTTTAATCGGTCCTGCCGAAATAGCGTTTACTCTGATGTTATTACTACCCATGTCGCTCGCTAGATATTTAACGCTTGCTTCTAATGCAGCTTTAGCGACTCCCATAACATTATAATTAGGGATTACTTTTTCAGCACCGTAATAAGTTAACGTTATAATGCTTCCCTTGTCAGTCATTAAAGGCTCTGCATGTTTTGCAAGCATTGTAAGGGAGTAGCAGGATATATTCATTGAATTTAGGAAATTGGCTAAGCTCGTGTCGATATAACGCCCTTTTAACTCATTTCTATCGGCAAAAGCCATAGAATGAACGAGAAAGTCAAATGTTCCCCATTTTTCTTTAATAATTTCAAATAACTTATTAATTGAATCTTCATCCGTAACGTCACACATTGTTACAAAATCGCAATCTACTTCTTCAGCTAAAGGCATTATGCGTTTTTCAAGGATTTCCGATTGATAAGTGAAACCAAGCCTTGCCCCATGTTTTTTGGCTAATTGAGCAATTGCCCAAGATATGGACATGTTGTTTGCAATGCCGGTAATTAACCCTTTTTTTCCTTCTAATAACCTTGCTAAGTTAGTTGACATTTATTACCTCTATTTAAATAATTAAAACCTTACCGAAATGATAGCATGATGTATTATTTTGTAAATAATTATATTTCCTTGTGCCGGTCTTTCTAAATTTACCGCTCCTTCTTATTGACAAATAAGTAAAAAGATTTTATATTATCTTTTAAGTTTAAATAAATATTAATTCTATATGTCAAAAGCAAAAACTGCTTCAAAAAATAACCCGACTTCTAGGGAGCAAGCTAAAGAATATTTTTATAACGGTCAGAAAATTAAGCCGGTAAAGCTTATATCTGCTCAAACTTCTTTTTTGGCAGCCGAATATGAAGGTTCAGGCGATCTAGTTTTAGGAAATAACGGCAAAGCATTAGCTTGGGGATTAGTAAAAAGTTTATCTTAATATTTCACCTCATTTCACCTCACAAATCTCATTAATAAATAACAGGGGATGTAGCTCAGGGGTAGAGCATCTGCTTTGCACGCAGAGGGTCAAGGGTTCAATTCCCTTCATCTCCACCAGTATAAAGTCAAGCTTTTCTTAATCTGCTAATTTTATCTCCATACTCCGTATGCTCACTATATGCTCCTTGCATTTTGAAAAATAGTACTATAATTGCCTTGTGTGCCTCTTATAAACTGATGTTTAAGTTGAGGTCTTATGCACACTATATGCTGCTCACATTTCACTCCTGATTGTGTAATCCATGATGAAGGTGATAAAAATCCCACTATTTTCTACAATTTTGTTGGGAATTTTATTCCACCTGAATGGAATAATCTGACCTCTAATAATGGTAAAATCTTAAGCAAAACTGCAAGACAGCTACTATCTCTTATAGTCTTCCGCTTGCAAATCTATCATAATAATAGCATTGATGAACTTCAGGAAACTTATCACTTCTTTCAAGAGTCCCTAGGCGTAATGGAATGGACCTCCCTATATACAGAATCAATAACAGTAGTTATAGTTCTAGAATAGGAAATTAATCCTAGACAACAATAAGGAGGTCCAAATGGAAGTTACCACAATTGGCATAGACATTGCAAAAAGAATTTTTCAAATTCATGGGGTAGATAAAAACGGGAAGACGGTACTGAAGAAAAAATTGATGAGAGATCAAGTATTGAGTTTTATGGCTAACTTACCAAAATGTTTAGTAGGAATGGAAGCTTGCGGAGGAGCTAATTATTGGGGAAGAGAAATAACAAAATTAGGACATGAGGTTAAATTGATAGCTCCACAATTTGTAAAACCGTATGTAAAAACTAATAAAAACGATCAAGCAGATAGCGAAGCAATATGCGAAGCGGTAGCAAGACCAAATATGAGATTTGTTCCGATCAAGAGTATAGAGCAACAAGATATTTTGTCAATTCATAGAATAAGAGCAAGACTAGTAAGAAATCGTACGGCACTTGCTAATGAAATTAGCCCGGATATTGCATGAAGTGAGATTTAAAGTAAGAAATTGAGTAATTTATAATATTAGCAATGATACTTTTGTAAAAATTTTGCCAAAAAGTGCTTTGAAGCCGTTATTTTCAAATTTTAGATGTAATGCCCCTTACCCCATTTTTTCTAAGCACCGGGAACAGTGCTAATCTAGGTTATTCTAATGCTAATTTCTTCATCACATGATTCCATACCTGTCGGTAAGGATATGATGAAGATAACAAAAACTTAATACGCCTAGTATTACGGATAATTACTACCCCAATTTTTAATAATTTTAAACGTATTGTACCTATTTGTGCTTTTGCTAATGCACTACCTTGTAATAAATTACCTCTGATATATTCTACTAAAGTGTATGCAAGACCCGATAAAATCATTCTGAGCTGATTAGCCCACCATCTATGACAAGAAGTACGATCTGCAAATAATTCTAGTTGTTGCTCTTTTATACGGTTTTCCATATCACCACGACCACAGTAAACTTTGTCGTATAAATCTTCAGGTTTATCTGATAAATTAGTTACTATATACCTTGGATTTTCTCCAAGCATTGTCATTTCTGCCTTACCAATTATTCTACGTTCATGACTCCAACTACCAGCCTTATATGGAAACTCACTAAAAAGACGTTGCTTTTCTTGGGTTATAATAAATGCTGCTTTTGACTTCTCCATTGTAGGTTTCAGTAACTCATTTAGTCTGTTATTTTGGGGCATTCCTACAATATATTTTATATTATGAATATCACACCAATCAAACATCTGATGACGACAAAATCCACTATCACCACGAAAAATAATCTTTACCTCTGGCCAAGCTTGGCGAAAACGTTTTACTAACAATGATAATATTGCCCAAGAATGTTTTGCTTGATCCTGCTTTGACGTCCTAAGATAACTAACTAACAGATGCTTTCCACAAAAAACATACAAAGGTAAAAAGCAATTATGACCGTAATAACCATGATAAAACTTACCTTCCTGTTGCCCATGAATTTCATCATCCGTAGCATCAAAATCAAGTATTAGCTGCTTTGGTACTATTTTATGAGACTTAATAAATTTATCAAGCATTAGTTCATGCACTTTAATTGCAAAGTGTCTATCAGCATTGTTTTCTATACGACATAAGGTAGAACTACTTGCCATATCATCAATTGTTTCCATAGCTGTTTGCATAGCAGGACATTTTCGTAGATAATTGTGGTCATTTAAATCTTCATAACCTAATGCAATACCATAAATTCGTTGCCTCAGCATTGTTGCCATATTATGGGTAATTTTACTACCATCTCGTCTATCAGGAAATATTTTAGCAAGCTCCTCTGTTATACCAAGCCTTTTATCTGCTTCTCTTAATAACAACACACCTCCATCGCTACTAATATCACCTCCAGTGAAATTTATCTCTATTGTCCGATTTTTTACTTTGGAAAACTGGTAACTATATGCTATACAATTTGTCATGACAAAATCCTTTGTATTATTCTAATGAAATACCAGTATTATACAGCTTTACGAGGATTTTGTCTCCTATATCTCATGCAATATCCGGGTTAGGGGATTATTGCATGAATTCGGTTTAATTATTCCGCAAGGGATAAATAAAATTACTGCCGAATTAACGGAAATTTTAGATAGCGGAACTTTAAGCCGACTTAGTTATCAAACGTTTAGCCCGGATATTGCATGAAGTGAGATTTAAAGTAAGAAATTGAGTAATTTATAATATTAGCAATGATACTTTTGTAA
Organism: Rickettsia endosymbiont of Polydrusus tereticollis; assembly: GCF_964026385.1. Taxonomy (NCBI): domain Bacteria; kingdom Pseudomonadati; phylum Pseudomonadota; class Alphaproteobacteria; order Rickettsiales; family Rickettsiaceae; genus Rickettsia; species Rickettsia endosymbiont of Polydrusus tereticollis. Next base: position 857,327 of record NZ_OZ032142.1, read on the forward strand.
AAATTTTGCCAAAAAGTGCTTTGAAGCCGTTATTTTCAAATTTTAGATGTAATGCCCCTTACCCCATTTTTTCTAAGCACCGGGAACAGTGCTAATCTAGGTTATTCTAATGCTAATTTCTTCATCACATGATTCCATACCTGTCGGTAAGGATATGATGAAGATAACAAAAACTTAATACGCCTAGTATTACGGATAATTACTACCCCAATTTTTAATAATTTTAAACGTATTGTACCTATTTGTGCTTTTGCTAATGCACTACCTTGTAATAAATTACCTCTGATATATTCTACTAAAGTGTATGCAAGACCCGATAAAATCATTCTGAGCTGATTAGCCCACCATCTATGACAAGAAGTACGATCTGCAAATAATTCTAGTTGTTGCTCTTTTATACGGTTTTCCATATCACCACGACCACAGTAAACTTTGTCGTATAAATCTTCAGGTTTATCTGATAAATTAGTTACTATATACCTTGGATTTTCTCCAAGCATTGTCATTTCTGCCTTACCAATTATTCTACGTTCATGACTCCAACTACCAGCCTTATATGGAAACTCACTAAAAAGACGTTGCTTTTCTTGGGTTATAATAAATGCTGCTTTTGACTTCTCCATTGTAGGTTTCAGTAACTCATTTAGTCTGTTATTTTGGGGCATTCCTACAATATATTTTATATTATGAATATCACACCAATCAAACATCTGATGACGACAAAATCCACTATCACCACGAAAAATAATCTTTACCTCTGGCCAAGCTTGGCGAAAACGTTTTACTAACAATGATAATATTGCCCAAGAATGTTTTGCTTGATCCTGCTTTGACGTCCTAAGATAACTAACTAACAGATGCTTTCCACAAAAAACATACAAAGGTAAAAAGCAATTATGACCGTAATAACCATGATAAAACTTACCTTCCTGTTGCCCATGAATTTCATCATCCGTAGCATCAAAATCAAGTATTAGCTGCTTTGGTACTATTTTATGAGACTTAATAAATTTATCAAGCATTAGTTCATGCACTTTAATTGCAAAGTGTCTATCAGCATTGTTTTCTATACGACATAAGGTAGAACTACTTGCCATATCATCAATTGTTTCCATAGCTGTTTGCATAGCAGGACATTTTCGTAGATAATTGTGGTCATTTAAATCTTCATAACCTAATGCAATACCATAAATTCGTTGCCTCAGCATTGTTGCCATATTATGGGTAATTTTACTACCATCTCGTCTATCAGGAAATATTTTAGCAAGCTCCTCTGTTATACCAAGCCTTTTATCTGCTTCTCTTAATAACAACACACCTCCATCGCTACTAATATCACCTCCAGTGAAATTTATCTCTATTGTCCGATTTTTTACTTTGGAAAACTGGTAACTATATGCTATACAATTTGTCATGACAAAATCCTTTGTATTATTCTAATGAAATACCAGTATTATACAGCTTTACGAGGATTTTGTCTCCTATATCTCATGCAATATCCGGGTTAGTGAGTTGAAAGAAGAATTTGTAGAGAATGATAAAAAAATAACAGAGTTAGAAAAACGATTAAAAATACTAGTCGGTGGATTAGAACATTATAAACAATTAACAGCTATACCCGGTATAGGTTTAATTACCGCTACGGCATTAATAGCAGCAATAGGTAATGCAAAATATTTTGAGAACGGCAGGCAATTATCGGCATGGCTCGGTTTAGTACCGAAACAATATTCTAGTGGCGGTAAAGATAAGCTACTTGGGATTAGTAAAAGAGGTGATATTTATTTGCGTACTTTATTAATTCAAGGAGCAAGAGCGGTACTAACCCGGATATTGCATGAGATATAGGAGACAAAATCCTCGTAAAGCTGTATAATACTGGTATTTCATTAGAATAATACAAAGGATTTTGTCATGACAAATTGTATAGCATATAGTTACCAGTTTTCCAAAGTAAAAAATCGGACAATAGAGATAAATTTCACTGGAGGTGATATTAGTAGCGATGGAGGTGTGTTGTTATTAAGAGAAGCAGATAAAAGGCTTGGTATAACAGAGGAGCTTGCTAAAATATTTCCTGATAGACGAGATGGTAGTAAAATTACCCATAATATGGCAACAATGCTGAGGCAACGAATTTATGGTATTGCATTAGGTTATGAAGATTTAAATGACCACAATTATCTACGAAAATGTCCTGCTATGCAAACAGCTATGGAAACAATTGATGATATGGCAAGTAGTTCTACCTTATGTCGTATAGAAAACAATGCTGATAGACACTTTGCAATTAAAGTGCATGAACTAATGCTTGATAAATTTATTAAGTCTCATAAAATAGTACCAAAGCAGCTAATACTTGATTTTGATGCTACGGATGATGAAATTCATGGGCAACAGGAAGGTAAGTTTTATCATGGTTATTACGGTCATAATTGCTTTTTACCTTTGTATGTTTTTTGTGGAAAGCATCTGTTAGTTAGTTATCTTAGGACGTCAAAGCAGGATCAAGCAAAACATTCTTGGGCAATATTATCATTGTTAGTAAAACGTTTTCGCCAAGCTTGGCCAGAGGTAAAGATTATTTTTCGTGGTGATAGTGGATTTTGTCGTCATCAGATGTTTGATTGGTGTGATATTCATAATATAAAATATATTGTAGGAATGCCCCAAAATAACAGACTAAATGAGTTACTGAAATCTACAATGGAGAAGTCAAAAGCAGCATTTATTATAACCCAAGAAAAGCAACGTCTTTTTAGTGAGTTTCCATATAAGGCTGGTAGTTGGAGTCATGAACGTAGAATAATTGGTAAGGCAGAAATGACAATGCTTGGAGAAAATCCAAGGTATATAGTAACTAATTTATCAGATAAACCTGAAGATTTATACGACAAAGTTTACTGTGGTCGTGGTGATATGGAAAACCGTATAAAAGAGCAACAACTAGAATTATTTGCAGATCGTACTTCTTGTCATAGATGGTGGGCTAATCAGCTCAGAATGATTTTATCGGGTCTTGCATACACTTTAGTAGAATATATCAGAGGTAATTTATTACAAGGTAGTGCATTAGCAAAAGCACAAATAGGTACAATACGTTTAAAATTATTAAAAATTGGGGTAGTAATTATCCGTAATACTAGGCGTATTAAGTTTTTGTTATCTTCATCATATCCTTACCGACAGGTATGGAATCATGTGATGAAGAAATTAGCATTAGAATAACCTAGATTAGCACTGTTCCCGGTGCTTAGAAAAAATGGGGTAAGGGGCATTACATCTAAAATTTGAAAATAACGGCTTCAAAGCACTTTTTGGCAAAATTTTTACAAAAGTATCATTGCTAATATTATAAATTACTCAATTTCTTACTTTAAATCTCACTTCATGCAATATCCGGGCTAAATGCTAAACTAAGATTTACAACCGAAGCACAAAAAAATAAAAAAGACTTTAGTAAATTTACTGAATGGATGTTTAATTTATCGGAACGATGCGGGCATAATAAAACTACCGTCGCAATAGCGAATAAATTGGCACGAGTAGTATTTGCAGTATTACGTAACGGCAACGATTATAATGAAAGTAAAGTTTGTAGCTAATAAAAGATGAATAACTTAATAGTATTAAATATTTAATTAAGTGTTAATAATAAATAGATAATAAAATAAAACGAATGATATAGAGATACCAACCTAGAATATGCGTGAGAAATAATATTGACGGTAAATAAGACAAACCTTAGCCTATGAAAAAACTGATTGACACACAGGCTCTAATGAAGCCGCAAAAGTGATAAGTAAAAGTTTGTAGGTAGCGAATTCCATCAGGGCTATATGATAAATTTGAAATAATTTATCAATTATAAGCCGGATACATGTCTGCATTTGCTTCTTTGCTATTAAATATTATTTTTTTCTTGCATTATTAGGGAGGTCCATACATGTTAAGTTTTAAATAAACTTTATTCAAAGTTAATTATGAGTTCGATATATCACATTCTTGACCGTGTGCCTGCTATTTATGCCGAGGATATGCAAATAGAATATGAATTATTAGCACAGCAATTGATTAAGTCGGGAAAGCTACGGATAGATACGGATGATTGTTGTAATTTCGCAAGATTTTCCGATCCCGCATTTAATATTAGTTTAATGGTTAGTAAAGAGGAATTAACTTCGCCGGCTTTAATTCCCTCTACTATTAATTTTTTTAAAGCTCTATATAAAAATTCAATTTCCGATAAAAAAATGGCATCGATTTTTGCCGATTTAAAAAAACAAATACATAAATTACGCCCCGTAAATAAAGAGGTTACAGAAAAATTAACCCGGATTTTCGTCCAATCGGCTCACCCAATCGTAATAAAATGGCTGTTATATGACAAAGTCGAGGTATTTATTACTTACTCCCATAATATCGGCGACATGATGGATATTGTCGATTGGCAGCGTGCCGGCTCTAATAGCGGTATGCAAAGTACTAACGGTAAAGACGTTGCTATTTTTGTCTCATGTGGTGGGAATCCATTTGCCGAGACAAATAAAGACCATCCGACTTACGGCAACGGTTGGTCGGCAGTTGCAAGGCTGCAAATTATAGCAGCTCAGGAGCTCGGTCATTTTGCCGATATAAAACGTGATAATTTGGGGCGGCAAGTCGGTCGCCATTCCGCTAATTTTTCCGGTACGAAAGCAACTCCTGCGGCTCGCCAAAGCAGGAAAGACGATATAATAAATTGTAATGCTTTACTTCATAAATTGCTTAAAGCCGGTATGAACAAACAAATCCAACATGAAACAAAACTTAAATTTTATCATAAAAATAATATTTACGGTTTAAAAATTTATTGGATCAAATTAATGATTTTTATATATAAATATCAGCTTTTAAATTATGCCGATAAACATAAGCTAATTTTTATTAGAAAATTTAAAAGCGATCAATATATGGGATTAATGATTGAAGCAATGTTTAAGGATATGCAAGCTAACTTATCCCCGATGGCAGATGTTTATAAAAATAAAAATCCGGAAATTGAAGAGGCTATCGCTTGTATCGAAGCACTAGCTAGAGTTCCGCAACAAGTGATGAAGTGGGGCTATTTAACGACAATGGCGACTATGCAAGACCTTTATAAAATATATTATAACGAGGTTATACCATCGCTGATTACAAGCTATACTCTCGTGACCGGCAAGCCTTATAAACGTAATTTAAAAAAACCGCAATCTCTGGCTAATCTATTTTCCACAATAAATATTTTCGGCAACAAAAAATCAGTGCTAAAGCCACACAGAGAGTTATAGCCTTTATACTTAAATCCATCATGGCGGGGGAGGTACGAGCTTTGTTGCGTGGCTCGAATTTTTGATGTCATTCTAGCTAAAGGCGGGAATCCAGAGAATATTTAAGCGAATTATATAGTAAATTTTTATATAATTTTGCTTATTTTAAGTGTTTTTTCTGGATTCCCGCCTGTGCGGGAATGACATACGGCACTTTTTTAGAACCATACAACAATTATTCTTTATTAACATTGACCTCATAATTTTTATAGCATATTTTAGACTTATCGCTTCAATTCACGATTTGCGTTATAGTAAAAACCGTTGGGTTTAAAAATATTTTGATTATATGCTGCATAATGAGAAAATAGAGACAATATTGCCAATAAAACGCCCCAATTGGATAAAAGTAAAAGCTCCGACTTCTAAGCAATACCGGGAAACAAAAGAATTAATAACAGATTTAAAATTAAATACGGTTTGTGAGGAAGCCGCTTGTCCTAATATAGGGGAATGCTGGTCTAAAAAACATGCGACCGTCATGATTTTAGGCTCGGTTTGTACCAGAGCTTGTAGGTTTTGTAATATTGCAACCGGCAGACCGGATTTGCTTGATCCTCATGAACCTCAGCGCCTTGCTGAAGCAGTGAAAAAATTAAATCTTCAGCACGTAGTAATTACTTCCGTTGATCGTGATGATTTAGAAGACGGCGGAGCTAGGCATTTTGCTAATTGCATTCAAGAAATTAGACACTCTTCCCCGGCTACAACAATTGAGATTTTAACCCCTGATTTCTTAAGAAAAGACGGAGCGGCGGAAATAATAGCGGCAGCAAAGCCCGACGTTTTTAATCATAACGTTGAAACTGTTCCCTCCTTGTATAAAAAGATAAGACCGGGGGCAAGATATTATAATTCTTTGAGTTTACTGCATAATATAAAAAAATTATCTCCTGAAATTTTCACTAAATCCGGTATGATGGTAGGGCTTGGAGAGGAAACGAGCGAAATAATCCAAGTAATGGATGACTTAAGAGAAGCAAAAGTTGATTTCTTAACTATCGGTCAATATCTACAGCCTACTAAAAACCATGCGGCGGTTGCAAGATACGTTACGCCGGAAGAATTTAAGTATATTGAAAGAGTAGCTAAGACTAAAGGCTTTTTAATGGTTTCGGCAAGCCCTTTAACTCGCTCCTCCTACCATGCTGATGAGGATTTTCAAAAACTGAAAAATAATTATAATAATGCAAATTTAATCAATGTTATGCCGGCGTAGTGTATTGCTATGAGCGTTGTTGCATGGCTCTAAAAAAGTGCCGTATGTCATTCCCGCGAAGGTGGGAATCCAGAGAATATTTAAGCGAATTATATAGTAAATTTTTATATAATTTTGCTTATTTTAAGTGTTTTTTCTGGATTCCCGCCTTTAGCTAGAATGACATCAAAAATTCGAGCTACGCAACAACGTCATTGCTACGTGGGAATGGTATAAACTACAACTCTTCAGGTTATATTTAAGTATATTACATGATAATTAATATAGAACTCATAAAAAATTATAAAAAATGGCAAGAACATAAGTTAATTAACAAAGCTTTAATTAAAAAAATTACTCATAATATATTACAGCGATTTAATAATTTCGCTACTATAAAGCAATTTGAACTATCAATTTTATTGACGAATAATCCAAGGATGCTAGATTTAAATAGCCAATTTCGTGATAAGGAAAAAGCTACAAACGTTCTTTCTTTTCCTCATGAAGAATTAAATTGGCAAGATTTACGTTTAAATGATGCGGTAACAAAAAACACCAAGCGACAGGCTAATCTTCCTTATGTGTATTTAGGCGATATAGCCTTCGGTTATGAAACAATTTACCACGAAGCCCTTGAACAGAAAAAAACTTTTGAAAATCATTTTATTCACCTTTTAATCCATAGTATTTTACACTTAATCGGATTTGACCATCAAAATGACGAAGAAGCGAATATTATGGAAAATCTAGAAATTAAAATATTAAATTATTTCAACATTTCTTCACCTTATTAATCAAATGACTAATAAATTAAATCATAAAATTATTCCTACTTCACAAAAATTGTTATCCTCTATTAAATCTTCCTTTATAAATCTTTTAGGTAAAGCCAAAGTAAAGGATGATTTTTCTATTACTATTAAACAGCTTAGAGTTAATAGTCGAAAAATGACACTAGACGAACGTAATATTTTAACTAATCTTTTAAAATTAGAAGGTAAAACCGTTGAAGATATAATGATTCCGAGGTCAGACATTGCCGCAATAAAGCTAACGACTAGTGAAGAAGAATTAAATAAGATTATTAAAGCAAAAGTTCCGCATACTAGAACTCTAATATATGACGGAACTTTAGATAATATAGTCGGTTTTCTTCATATTAAAGATTTATTTAAAGCATTAGTTACTAAACAAAATTTTCAGTTAAAAAAACTAATTCGTAAACATATAATTGCCGCACCTTCCATAAAGTTAATTGATTTGCTTGCTAAAATGCGAAGAGAGCGGACTCATATAGCAATAGTTATAGACGAATATGGCGGTACTGATGGAATGGTGACTATTGAGGATATTATGGAAGCGATAGTAGGCAGAATAGACGATGAACACGATAAGCAATTAGACAGCGATAATTTTAAGATTATTGATAATAACACTATTATCTCAAATGCTCGTGTAGAAGTAGAAGTATTAGAAAAATTAATCGGTGAAAAATTAAAAGAAGAGGCTGATGAATTTGATACGATAGGGGGGTTGGTACTTACAAAAATCGGCAACGTTCCGTCAATCGGTACTAAAATAAATATCTCGGACAATATTGAAATTGAAGTCATTGACGCAAATGCTAGAACTTTAAAACAAGTTAAGATTAAACTGAAATACGACCTATCCGCTTCCGAATTACCTAGGCTCAGTGAACAAAATTTAAATTAATCTATTTTAGTTCTTTTTAACTGCAAATTAATAAGATTTTTTTGAAATATGAATAACTATTCCTGCAAAAATCTTATTAATTTTCGTATAAAAATACCTTAAAATATAAATAATTTAAATTTTGTTCACTGAGCCTAGACAAAGTTGAAAAATTATTGTATATACTACTTATATTTCAAGAATTGGATCGAGAAATTAATAAAAATCCGTCATGGCGAAGGTATTGTTGCATGGATCGAATTTTTGATGTCATTCTAGCTAAAGGCGGGAATCCAGAAAAACACTTAAAATAAACAAAATTATATAAAATTTTACTATATAATTCGTTTAAATATTCTCTGGATTCCCGCTTTCGCGGGAATGACATACTGCTATTTTATCGATTCATGCAACAATGCCTTTAGTCACTCGCAATGACGCTTTAGGTATCCATCAACGCTTGCATTTTGTCAGGGATTCATGTACTCACGTTACTTAAGTGTGCGTTGTGCGTATTCACCCTTTAAAATAAAGTCCAATTCTCGAAATACGAGTATTATAGCTATAACATAACGCCAAGCTGCTATTGAGAAATAAAATAGCGGTAGCTTTTAAACATATTTGTAAATATAAATGTCAAAAGAAGATCTAATCCAATTTGCGGGAGTCGTGCTTGAACTTTTACCTAATGCAACCTTTAAGGTAAAGCTAGAAAATGATCATTTAATTATTGCTCATACCTCCGGTAGAATGCGTAAAAATCGTATTAGAATATTAGTAGGAGACAAGGTTACCGTTGAAATGACTCCGTACGATTTAACTAAAGGTCGAGTAATTCATCGTAATTAATTATCTCTCATATACAAAATATGCATAATTTACCCATCATATTAGCGTCTTCATCACCTGCTAGACTTGAGTTATTAAAAAGATTAAAAATTGTTCCAACTCAAATTTTACCTGCCGATATTGACGAATCACCGCGTTTGCGTGAATTACCAAATCATTTAGCTATCAGACTTGCAAATGAAAAAGCCGTAAAAATTGCTTTGCAAATAGAAGAACCGGCTATTATTATAGCGGCGGATACCGTCGTTGTAGCCGGTAGAAAATTATTACCGAAAGCCACCACCCATGAAGAAATAAAAAATTGCCTTAATATATTATCAGGAAGACGTCACCGAGTCTATACCGGTTTGTGTGTTATTAAAAAACATCACAATCAAACGACGGTAAGACAAAAAATAGTTCAAACAATCGTTAAATTTAAAAGATTAAGCCGGCAAGAAATCGACTTTTATTGTTCACTTAATGAAGGATTAAATAAGTCAGGTGGATGCGGAATTTCCGGCTATGCGGAAGCTTTTATTCCATTTATTTCAGGCTCTCACTCAAATGTTATGGGGCTGCCTTTATTTGAAACGGTAAATGTTTTAACTTCCTTGGGTTATGTAATAGGCGGCTAGGGGCGGATGTCATTCCTGCGAAGGCAGGAATCCAGAGAATATTTAAGCGAATTATATAGTAAATTTTTATATAATTTTGCTTATTTTAAGTGTTTTTTCTGGATTCCTGCTTTCGCAGGAATGACATAGAACACTTTTTTAGAACCACACAACAATGCCATCAAGCGATCGCAATGACGCTGTATCTTCCAATATCTTTAATCCTAGAACTTCTTCTTAATAATCTCTGCTACTTTTTTAACTTCATTCAGAGGAGTGTAACTATATTTTTCTAGTGAGGTAGTAAACTGATCAAAAATTTTTGCTATTTTTTGCTCTACGAGTTGTTTGATAAAAACTTGATGTTTTGGAGCATTAAAGCTAGGGGGACAAAATATATAAAGAGGTTTGCCGCTAGCTGCTGCATCGCTGCACATTGAAATTGAATCGGCAGTAGAAACTATATATTCCGCTTGAGAGAGCATACCTAAATACGGATTAAATTTATTGCTTGAGTTATCATTCTCCTTAGGATCGTAAATAATTGTAGAGTCAGGCATCAAGTTTTTAATAATCAGTTTCACCGTTCTTGGCGTACGCCTACTAAAACTAATAAAAAAGGGTAGCTTCCGAACATGATTTACTCTAAATAATAACGATGATAATAGAAAAGCATCCTCATCACTAAGTTTATAATATTTATTATTTCCGCCGATAATAACGGCTATAAATTTTTCAAGCTGAGGATAATTTTTATGTAACTCCTCAGCGGCAAAAGGCAGTTTCGGCAAAACGCCGCTAAGTGCACCCGTAATCCTTATAACATTTGCGGATTCTTGCATTAGAGAATCATGATACGGCAAGATTATGGTATCAAATTCATCGTAAGTAATAGCCGGCTGCATTATTTGAATCAGCTTTATTTTATTATTAGATTTTCTCTTTAAATAAAGTGCCAGCGTTGCTGTCCTTCTTCCGGCCGTAATTATTATATCGGGGAATGGTTTTGCTTCTAAAGATCGTAATAATTTATTTTTGATATGGGTAGATCGTCCTTGAAGAAAAAAATTCGGTAACTTGCTAAAGTAATTATATTTTAGCTCTATTAATTCATATTTTTCTCCTAGTTCTTCCGCTAGGGCTATAGCTTGATTCGTATTACCCGCTTTATTATCGCCGAGTACCCAAATAATCTTGTTTGTCATAGTCATATTCAATTAACCTTGAAGAGTTAAGGCATTTCGGTGTCACGCCGGTGACGGATTTTTATTAATCTTTCGGTAATCCTAAACAATAATATTTTAAGAACTTACCTACACTATTTATTAGGTAAACAAAAGCAGAATGTTCAAGTCGGTAACTATTATTTTCCTTATCAAATTGTTTTTGCCTGTAAAAAACCTCAAATTTACGAGCAACATCTTGAATATCTTCAACAGAACCTGTTAAACCTATAAAATCACTATTAAACTTTTCTAAATACTTTTTGAGTACCTCACTATTATCATGTTCAGGATCTAAAGTAATAAAGACCAGCCTAACAATTATATGTTCTTGTTGTAGAATTTTAATAATTTCAGATAGTTGCCTCATATAATTATAATCGGTTAAAGAGTAAGTAACTCCAAAATAAATTAAGCTCAAATGGTTGTTTAAATAACTACTTTTAAATTTTTTACCGTTTTGATCAATAAGTGTGAAATCTCCGGTAGCGTTAATATTATTATTATCATTTTTTACAATAATATTAGGTTTGGATTGGTGAGCAGTCGAATATAATAAATATGTAGCTATTATGCCTACAATTATCCCAATGGACATAAAAATTTTTATAATAGATGTAGAGTGTTTATGGCGTTTCATATTTTTTATTACTAACTTAACTATAACTATCTTAGATATAATAAGGATTAGACAGGATAAAATAAAAGTAGTTTATGGAATTACTTAGCTATAACGGTAAATCACCTGTGATAATTTTACTATAAGCACCTTATTAAATTAATTGAATAATTAAGCTATTAACTAAACTAATTAAATTTCTAAGGATAGTATTTTAAAGTTAATATTTAGACTCAGTGAACAAAATTTAAATTAATAACAGTACAAATTATGCTCTTGGAATTTAGCCCAGAATTTAAGGAAGTTATAGCAAAATTAAATAATTCGGAATTTCTTGACCCCTCACATAGAATTATGATTTCCACAAGACCGATTGATATGGGGGTGCTTGTAGAATCGATAAAGAATACCAAGCATAATGTTATAGCATTAACTATTAATTCTATTAAGTTAACAGGGGACGAAATAGAAAAGTTAGAAGATGTATTTACTCACTGTACCTCACTCGAAAATCTTGATCTTTCTAACAACGATCTTACAAGTAAAGAAGCGGAAATTTTAGCCGGTATCCTTGCAAATAATAAAACCATACAATCTCTTTCTCTTAACAACAATAAAATAGGCGATAACGGCTTAAAAGCTTTTGCTAAAATAGCCGAAAAATCTCCTGTTACATTCCTTAACTTTAGTGACAATAATATAAGCGATAGAGGGTTTAAATATTGGTTGGCGGCTCATAAAAAAAATAGTAATCTAGTCGAATTTCATTTTGATAATAACAAAATACATAATGAAGGAATAGAGGCTCTGATACATTTTTTAAAGTTTAACGATAGTGTTAAAAGTTTTCATGTTGGAACAGAGCAGGTTGAGGAGCCGAATACAACAAATGTAACACTGGAAACTTATCAATTATTAACCAAACTAGTTGAAGAAAAAGAAATTGAAGCTTTTCTCAAAACGTCTGACACATTATTACCGGACGCATTAGATGTATGGGTAGAGGAGGTGATTCCTGAACCAGAACCGCAGGAACCGGTATCTCTTTTACCGGTTGCTAACCTAATTCCTGCATTGCAGCCGACAGAGCAACTAGTAAACGAAGCTTCATCAGTTTCACCAGTCATTAGTAATTATACAGAAGCGGGTAGTGTAACTAATGAAACTACACCACAGCAGGAAATAATAGTTGAAAATAAATTCAATCCAACATTAGAATTGTTGGATAAGAAGTATAATAGCAAGTTTTATTCGTTATTGGAAGGATACAATAACAGTTTAGATAAGCAAAGTATGAAGCCTAATTCTGCATTAAAAGAAACTCAAGCCGTAATTGTTTTTGGAAATTCAACTAATGACAAAAATATTTTAACTAATTTATTGGCTCACAAAACTCTTAAGTTAGAAGAGAGCGGCGGAAAATTAATAATAGCTTCCTCGTCTTCCAAATTTTCGCAAGATATTATTTTGTCTAACAAGCCTGTGATCAATATAATAAAAGGTGTTGATGGTTTAATAGTTTGCGATAGCAATTACCTTCAAGACAATCTTTCTAAATCAGAAGCAACGGTTAATGCATTATATCTACAAAAAATTGTAAGCAATAACACTAAATTTATTCTTACTATGCAAGATAGTGAAGATAAATTTACTAATATGATAGATGTGAGAGGCAGCGATTTTAGAAAGGAATTTCTAAGTCAAGTAAAAAAACTTGCTATTTTACTAGAAAAAATTCCGTTAACCGAAAATAATTTTTCTCTTGTTGTTACCAGTCATCTTGCTTATAGAGACAAGAAGGATATATTTGAGTATATGGAGCAGCTTCGTGGTAATCACGCTTTAAGGTGGACGTTCTCTGTGGAAGAGGAGAAGAACCTTATAAAGAAGGAAGTAGAAATTATAGCTATTCTGCGCTACTCAATTTGTATTGTTCGTCCTTTTTCTTGCGGAGAATTAACTTTAGGAAAGGATTTACAAGCTATTTTAAATAAACCGCTTTCCATTTTAACTAATGCAGATAATAAAATAACGATGAGTTCTGCGGATATATCTGATATCTTAACCCTGCAATCTTACATTAAGGAGGGGTTAAGAGACGGTATAAGCAAATTAAGTGATAAAATAAAAACAAAGTGGGAGAAGGAAAAAGCTTCGCTATTCACCCTAGAAACAAAGAAAATCTGCGATGGTCGCATGGATATGCCGAATACTGAAGCATTAAAGAAGTTGCAAGGCATTTTTAAATGGTTAAAAAATCCTGGTAATGATTCTTCTAATAATAATATTATAGATAATGATACTGCAAAATTTTTAGCATTAAATAATGCATTATACAATGTTTTAACAAATAAAGAATCAAGCGAATTAAACGTTAAATTAAGTAGTTATGTAGATTATTTAAAATATTTTACGGCAATAAAGTGCAGATAATAGAGAAAATATAACAAACATGCATGATAATTGGTTTAAAATGTTAGCTGACGGAGTTTTAAGTATTGGGGATATAAATAAGCAATTAGTAGAATCTTTTAAAACTGCTATGCAAGATTTTTTTCCTTGCCGCTTAAAGGCATTTTTAGGAGAATTGTCTAATCCTACAAAAATTTTAGGCGAAGATACTATAAAGAACATCTATAGCTTAAAATTGTTACAATCAATTCTTGCAGACAAAGATATAAATAATTTTACAATAATAAAACATATGCTTAACATTACGTCCCCTACCGGTGGGGTAGATTTAGCGGTAGATTTGCTAAAAACTAATATAGCAGTTTTAAAGGAATTGGTTATAGAGCGTGATCCTAATTACGTTCTTAACATATTAACCGAAAGATGGCAAAAATTTGTTGACTTGAAGCCTATTAAGGATATTAACAAAGAGATTTATGATATTATATATAAAAAGCTAATCATAGAAGAAATGCCATATCAGATGGATAACAAAATTTACTACAACTTCTTAAAAGTAATAGCGTTAAAAGATGTTGAAAGCATTCCTTTATCTGACTTAGATACAAAAGACTGTTGTCCTGAACTAGTTGAAAGTTATTGTAAAATGGGTAATGTGAGTTTTGATGGAGCTGAAATTTTTGAGAGCTACAACCCGTCTGAGGTTATGGGAAATACGGTAGGTTTTGATCCGGCTTTTACCGGGTAAAAATAGTACAGCTAAATTCAGAAAGCGGAAGATTTGATGAATTTAAAGGCGAGCCTACGCAGCGTGGCGTTGGGTGTTGTTGCGTGGATCGATCTTACCTTATCATTGCGAGGAGGGATGAGTGTTGTTGCATGGCTCTAATTTTTGCAAAGCGTACGGTGTCATGCCGTGACTCGATCACGGCATCCAGAAAAATAAAGCCATATTAGACTTATTTTAGAGCCTTTTTATGACGTTATAAAACTGGATTCCGTGGTCGTAGCCACGGAATGACAGGATTTTACCTCTTTAATTTAAACGTTCGTACAACATAGGGTCAAGCCACGGTATGACATTGAAGCCATTTTTCGAGCCATGCAATAACTCCAATACCTCCGTATCCATTCAGTAGAGCGGTAAAAATATAAGTGACAAGGTAGATAAAAAGAGTTAATAATAAGATACAAGTTAAAATTGAAAAACTAGATGAGCAAGTTAGAAGAAATAATAGAAAGATTAATAGAAGAGATAAGGATTTTAAAGTCAGAGAATGAGGCTTTAAGATTAGAAAATGCTGAGCTAAAGGAAAAGCTGGGGTTAACTTCAAAGAATAGCTCTTTACCTAGTTCAAAAGAACTATATAAACTGAAGAGAAATAAGCCAAAGAGCGACCGTAAGGCAGGTGGACAGGTTGGTCATAATGGTGTGAGACGTCAAAAAATGCTTGCTGATAAAATAATTCAAGTTCCTCTAGCAGTGCAATGTGGATGCGGAGGTGAAATAGCTTTATCAAAAACAGACTATGTTCATCAAAAAGTAGATTTACCTGAAATTAAGCCGTATGTAGTAGAATATCATCTACAACATGGTCGTTGCAGAAGATGCGGCAGAAGAAAGGCAAGTAGGCTTCCAGAAGGAGTTGCGGCAGATACATTCGGCTCAAATGTTAAGTCAGTAATAGCTGCGTTAACAGGATTTTACAAAAATTCTAAGCAAGAAGTAGCTAATATATTGAAGGATATATTTAACCTTGATATTAGTGTCGGTAGTATCTCTAATAGTGAGAATAGAGTTTCAGCAAAATGCAAAGATTACTACTATGCGATAGAACAGGAAGTTGTCAAAAGTAAGATAATACATATAGATGAAACTAGCCACTATAACAAAGGTAAGCTTGGCTGGTGTTGGATGTTTACGAGTCAAGTCGGTAGTTTACTAAAGTTAACTAATTCTAGAGGTAAGAAGGTTTTAGAAACTAGTAGCTTTAGTAGCAGCGATAACATATACGTTACTGATAGATACGCAGCTTACAATTATTTTGCCAAAGAAAATAGGCAAATTTGCTGGGCTCACTTAGCACGTGATTTTGAAAGGTTTGCTCATAGCCAACATATAGAGGTTAAGAAATTAGGCTGTTATTTAAGGCAGGTAGCCAGTGAATTATTTGCGTTACAAAAAGCTTTATCAAATAATGAAATTGCTATGCTTAGATTTTTAAGACGAACTAGAAAATTGCGAAAGCGAACATGGTATTATCTTAAAAATATTACTTGTATAAGCAATGCTGTTCATGCTGTTAGAGTGGCAAAGAATATTATAAAAGTAGAAAATATGATGTGGAAATTTTTAGATGATCCAATGAATATTCCATTGACTAATAACCATGCTGAAAGGCAAATCAGGCATTACGTGGTCTATCGCAAAAACTCATACTTTACTCAATCTGAGCGAGGAAATATTTTCCTAGAGCGGATAATTTCTTTGTATTTAACTTGCAAACAACAACAACTAAACCCATTCCAAAATCTCCTATCTCTTGTCTCTTAAACCACGCTGCTGAATGGATACATACCTCCTTGCAATGACGATTTGGGGTATCCACGCAACAACGCTGCTAGTTACTACTCCCTCCCACTACCACAACCCATTCATCTATTGGATCAACCTCATTACCGCCTATACGCTCTAGGGGATAGGGAGGGTTCAAATAATCTTGAAGTCCTTTAACATTATTTAAGCTGTCTGTAATTTGTAACTTAAGCTGTGGATTTTCAACGCATATATCAATTATTTTTTTATTTGGAAATAAACGCCATATTTGGAAATCCATTAGCTTATTAACTATATCGGAATAAGCTTCTTTAAATTTTTCAATACATGTATAATTTTTTGGTTCTTTACTACTGTCAACGGATTATAATGGTACCCAAAAACTAGACAAGAAAATAGAGAAAAGTAGGTATAATATCTCCTAGGAAAAGGAGCAAAAAATGAAAAAACAAGTTAAAAAATATAGTGCAGAAGAAAAAGCAAAAATAGCAATTGAAGCAATATCTGGAGAAATGACTATAGCTCAAATTACCAGCAAATATGGTGTTCACGCTAATCAGATTTATAAATGGAAGAAAGAAGCTTTAGATTTTATGGTTTCTGGATTTAAATCGAAATCTAAACAACAAGATACCGGCCAAGAAGATTTAATTAAATCATTATTTGAGCAAATAGGCCAGTTAACAGTTGAAAGAGACTGGCTTAAAAAAAAATCTAGTATCTTTGGATTTAGAGGTTAGGAAAAAAATGATAAGTTATGCTTCAAATTTAACCATAGCAAGACAATGCAAACTTTTAGATTTAAACCGCTCAAGTTACTACTACCGAGCTAGGAATACCTTAGATGATAAGGAGTATAGAGTACTGAACAGAATTGATGAGATTTTTACAGAGCATCCCTATTATGGTACTAGAAGAATGTCTCATGTCCTAAAATCCGAAGGGTTAAATGTTAGTCGTAAGATGATAAGAAAATATTATAAAATACTTGGTATTGAAGCAGTATACCCAAAGATTAATTTAAGCCGTAGGAATCAGGCTCATAAAGTATACCCATATCTATTAAATAATATAGAGGTGGTTTGCTCCAATCAAGTTTACTGTGCAGATATTACTTACATAAGATTAAAGCAAGGTTTTGTATATTTGGTTGCTATAATGGATTGGTATAGTCGTTATATTTTGAGTTGGCGGGTGTCGATTAGTTTAGAAAATGATTTTTGTATTGAAGCTCTAAATGAAGCAATATCTATACATGGCAAGCCTGACATTTTTAATACGGATCAAGGAGTACAATTTACATCAAAAGATTTTACTCAAATACTTGAGCAACAAGGCATAGCTATTAGTATGGACGGCAAAGGCAGAGCCTTAGATAATGTATTTATTGAACGTTTTTGGCGATCTTTGAAACAAGAGAAGATTTATCGTTTTGATCTTGAAACAGTACGTGAAGCAAAGATAGCTATCAGAGATTATATAGAATTTTATAATCAGCAAAGACCTCATCAATCGCTTGAATATAAGACACCTGAAATGATACATTTTGCAGAAAAACTAGAAAATTATCAAGAGGCTATATGACATAGAAAATGCAAACTTTACTTTGAAAAACCAATACATTAATACAGGAGAATTACACCTCTAAAATTTAAAAAATTTGTCTAGACAAAGGGTACCACCTCATATCTTCCCATTGACCTATTGCTGCTTTATCACGTATTTCTTTTATATTTACGGGCGATATTTTACATTCAATTTGATTGTATAAATCATATTGTAGAGCCATAAACTGATTTTGTTCTATACCAGATTGTATCTTGACTAATTCTTTCAAAATAATAGTATTATTGATTTCTTGGATAAATTCATTTGAGCTTGCTATTATCCTTTCATGATTATCATATAAGTATTTTATTATTAAAGCTGCGTCCAGCAAAGCTAGTTTAGTAATAGACTCAACATCTTCCTTAATCCCAATAACGGTAATTTTAGGCGTATTAGATATAGATAACTTTTTAATAAACAAATTAAAAATATTTTTAATTTTACTATTATTTTGTTCATCAGTTTTATTAATTGTTAAAATTTCTTCGCTTCTTAGCTTAACAAAATTTAATGCTAATGTTTCGGCAGCTACTTCTCTAGCATTTATACTACTAAGCTTGGTAGTTACTATACTTGCTATCTTCTTCATCTTTTCTGTTTCAGCTTTGTCAGCTGAAATATCCCACATATCATCAACATATTCGTGGAAAATCGTCGCTCCTATACCGACCCATGGTATATGCGTAATAATACCGCAAAGACCGCAAAATAATACTTTTTTGAGAACCTGCACGTGTGGGTTCATCGTATCTGCTGTTTGTGCAGCTGTCAACCCGTTGCCTACCAGTCTGCAAGCATCTAATGTGCTTTCTAAGACTGAATAAAGTCTGTTATAATAAATACGAGATTGAGGATCTAAACTATTAACCTCTATAGAAATATCGTATGAATCATCAACTCCGGTAACTTGTAATTTTGTGTTCTGTCTTCTGTATCCGTACTTCGTGATTTTGTGTACGTGTTTCTTGGTTTTGAATAGCTTCAAGTATAGCTTGTCCAAAAAGAAACATTCCTTCACCTGAAGAAAATTGTGGTAAATTTTTAGTTATTCTTTGAAAATCTGTTTCTTCTTCCGTTACTTCTATTCCTAAATTTATTTGAACATTTTTCATAAGATTTATTATTTCTGTATTGTGTGAATCAAATTTAATAGCATTTTTAAAAGCAATATATGCTTGACGGTTATTATTCGATTTATAAAAAGCTATCCCCATATGATAATAAATATCGAGATATTTTGGGTCAAGCACAGATACATACTGAAAAAATTCTGCTGCTTCCTGAAAAGCCCCCCTCTCAAAATAAGTGTGCCCTTGCCGGTAACATTCCCCAATAAAAGCCTTCATTGCTTCTAAATCGCCTGAAGCCAATAGTGTTTCCTCTTGTTCAGAGTAATCTTGCAGCGTTTTATTTTTCATATAAATTTTATTTATACCATATTATGACCGCCATTGATCGATAGAGTTTCGCCGGTAATAAATCCGGCATTTTCATCGGTTAAAAACTCGATGGCTCTAGCTATCTCTTCGGGTTCTCCGAGTCTTTTCATCGGGATAGTTGCAACTATTTGCTCAAGAACGCTAGAGGGTATTTGTCCAACCATTTCCGTCCTGACGTAACCCGGGGCAATACAATTAACAGTGATGTTTTTAGAAACAGATTCTTTGGCTAATGCTTTAGTAAAGCCGATAAGTGCAGCCTTGGCAGCACAGTAGTTAGTTTGTCCCACCTGTCCGGCTTGAGCATTGATCGAGCTAATATTAACGATACGCCCGTAATTTTGGTTACGCATTTGTGCGATCACGCTACTTGACATATTAAAACACGAATTAAGGTTAACGTTAATAACGTCATGCCAATCTTGTTGAGTCATTTTATGTAGCATTCCGTCTTTGGTAATACCGGCATTATTTACTAAAATACTTACCGGTTTTTTGTATTCCTCTTCGATTTCTTTGACCGCTTGCCGGCACTCGTCATAATCCGCTACGTTCCATTGTTTGGTTCGTATTGCATGTTTTTCTAGCATTTCTTTAGCTGCATCGTGGTTGCTGAAAAAATTGGCAACAACCGTAAAGCCTTTATTTTTTAATGCAATAGCGGTAGCCTTGCCTATTCCTCTTGTCCCGCCTGTTATTATCGCTAGCCTTGACATTATTTTCTCCCTTGTAATTTGTATTTAATGATATTGTATTAATTATATTCCGATGTCAATCCACTAGGCATTGCTCTCGTAGATGGTTAAAGCACCTAGAATGTCATTCCTGCGTTGGATTGCTCTAACTGTATGTCATTACCGCGAGGCATTGTTGCGTGGCTCGAGAAAAGTGCAGTATGTCATTCCCGCGAAGGCGGGAATCCAGAAAAAACACTTAAAATAAGCAAAATTATATAAAAATTTACTATATAATTCGCTTAAATATTCTCTGGATTCCCGCCTTCGTGGGAATGACATCAAAAATTTGAGCCATGACATCAAAGGTGCTTTATGGCTATCCACGCAACAATGCCTCGCAGGAATGACATACGGCACTTTTTTAGAGCCACACAACAACGCTCTTAATATTTAGTAAACTGTTTCATTTGTCTTCCTTTTTTCCGTTTTTTTTGAATCTCATCTTTACGAGTCGGCGTAGGAATAGGCTTATCTATTTTTTCGATTTCCTTGTTAGATTTCCTTGTTTGTTGTTGACTTTGGCTTACTTCAGGTGCAACTGGAGCTTGCTTATTAGATTGTGCTATACTTGTTGCCAATGCCGGTTGTTTGGCAGATGTTGTATATCCTTCATCTCTATACATATTAGGAATTTCTGTAGCTTTTTTCTGCTCTTCCTTCTCATTTATAATCTCACCTTTTTTCAGTTTTTTAATTTTATTATTAGCACCTGTCACCTCTATTATTGATTGCAGCGATTCCTTTCTACTTGCCGGGAATCCTTCACCGGTTACTTGTAATGTACCATAGCAACCAACTGTTGCCCCGCCGGCATAGACTCCTCCGGCTTGACCGGCAGTATGTCCTGTTTTTAGGAGTTGCTTATCAACTTCAGTAACTTGTATTCCTAATTTAGCGGCTACAGCACTGCTACTTTGATCGTGCTCCGCAAGCCCAGTACGATCTTTGCCACTGGCACACATAGTGAGTATCTCATACTTTGGAACCTTTCTAAAAACAAAATCTTCAGAGTTTGAGATTTGGTGGCTTAAATAATTAAGCTTTCTTGAAATATCTACGCTAATATTTTCTTTATCTGCTCCTCTAGCAAAAACGACATCAGCTTTTTCTATATCCTTTTTTAAATTAGCAGCGTCTTCTAATATTTTATGGGTTTCTGGAGATAAATTATGAGTTTTCTTAGCGATGTCTAGTAATCCCGTAAGATCGCCTACAGGTTTATTAATACCAAAAAATCTTTCTAATCTTCCTCTAGGTTTTAAATGAGTTGCAATACTTTCGAAATTTCCTTCTTTTGGTAAATTGTTGGCAATATCCTTAAGCTGATCCTTTACTCCATTGAAATTATTGAAGGCAGCAATTTTTCTAAATTTGTTGAAAGCTGTATTAGTATTTTTGCCACCTACTGCTTGCATTGCTAAATTTGTGTTTTTTACAATATCTATATCGATTTGAACTGACGGGAATGGAATATTAGCAGGACCGCTATTTAAAGTATTAGTATGAAGAATATGGTCCTTGCCCATCCATTCTTGTGCTTGCTTAGCATTTAAATTGGTAATTTCTTGTCTTGAGTTCTTATCATGAGAAATAGAGGCCAACGTTCCTGCATGTTTTGAAGTATGTATAACATCAAGCTCTCCATTATCGTTAGCGATAGCGGTAATTTTTTCAAAAGCATTTTTCATACCGACTATTTGCCGCAGTTGAGTAGAAATAACATGATTACCTGCTGTTATTTTGGGAGCATATTGTTCCACCAATTTACCTTCCCAATTGTCCATTTTTGTAAACCATTTAGGTTTATTAGTTGTTTTTATTTTTTCATATTCCGCTTTTTGTTCGTTTGTTAATCCTTTTAGAGCTACTTCCGCTTCAATAACAGCATGCTCTTTACCTTGACTATCTTTAATATTTGAGACAGTAACTATATTACAATGTTCATCATTAAGATTCTGAAAATCCTTAGCAACATTAAGTTTCTTATGTACCTGTTTAATACCATTTGTTTCTAGAACTATTGCTATATCATTAATTTTATTTTTGACGTTAACAGAAATTTCTTCCTGAGAGTTATTTTTATTCTTCTTGTTGAAGTTTTCAATAAATGTAACTGCTTCGTTTTTCAGCTGCTCTTCAAGCTCAGGCTTTCCTTCGATTTTAGCAATATCAATGCCTGCTCTAATAGCATTTAAATATTGCATTTCAAAGCCTTCCGTGCCAAGAATGCGTGAATCATTAGGATTTTCACGACCGTCACGGATTATCATCGGGGAGTTACCGTCTTTGCCCTCTATTTTGATCAATGTTATGCCGGCTTGTTTTTCACGTAAAATTTCCAGGTTCTGTAAAGCTTCAGTAAAATTACCTTCTCCAACAGCTTTTGCGACGTCTTCCCTAGTTGCTGTTAAAGGCTCGCTAAATCTACTTTTATCTTTTAAAAATTCTTTTGTTTGTTCTATAAGAAACGCTTTATCTTTATTAAATCTAACATTTAAATCTGTAGGCATTTCAAACACTCCTCATTAATTTCATCATCTCTTGTATTTTAATTTAAAATAATTATATAAAAATAATCTATTGAAAATATTTAATCTTAATAATTAGAATATGTTATTTATATGAACATTGATAAATTTACTGCACATGCTAAAAATATAATTGCCGGTAGCCAAGCAATAGCTGCCAAAAACGATCATCAGCAGGTGTTGCCGTTGCATATATTAGCGGCTCTTTTAAATGAAGATACAGGAATTATTGCCGGTCTTATTAATATTATCGGCGGTAATTTAAATAACCTTAACTCTAATTTACAATTAGAGCTAAATAAAGTTCCGAAAATTCAAGTAGAGGGAGGAGGGCAGCTTTATTTTGCTGCCGAAAGCCTGAAATGCTTAGAAAAAGCTACTAGCCTTGCCAAAGATAACGGCGATAATTTTGTCACGATTGAGCGAATTTTTGAAGCCTTAGCGTATGATAACGGCGTAGCGGGCAAGCTCCTTGCTAATGCTTCTATCACTAATAAAAAAATTGCTGCGGCGATTTTACAGCTCAGAAAGGGTAAAAAAGCCGATACCGAATCGGCAGAAAATAGTTATGACGCTCTTAAAAAATACGGCAGAGACGTTACCGAGCTTGCCGAAAACGGCAAGTTAGACCCGATAATCGGCAGAGATGAGGAAATCAGAAGAACGGTGCAAGTATTATCACGCAGGATGAAAAATAACCCTGTTCTCATCGGTGAGCCTGGAGTCGGTAAGACCGCTATCATTGAAGGGCTTGCACAAAGAATTTTTAGTAAAGACGTGCCGGAGACTTTAGTTAATTGTCGTATTATCGAGCTGGATATGGGGGCACTTATTGCAGGTAGCAAGTATCGAGGTGAGTTTGAGGAACGACTTAAAGCAGTTCTTGGGGAAATTAAAGAAGCCGGCGGCGAGATTATTTTATTTATCGATGAGCTGCATTTGCTAATCGGTACCGGTAAAACGGATGGTGCAATGGATGCTTCTAATCTCTTAAAACCGATGTTAGCTAGAGGGGAATTACATTGTATCGGTGCAACTACTTTGGACGAATATCGTAAATATATTGAAAAAGACGCCGCACTGGCTAGAAGATTTCAGCCTGTTTATATTAGTGAGCCGACAGTTGAAGATACTATTTCAATACTTCGAGGTATTAAGGAAAAATATGAACTACATCACGCCGTTAGGATTTCCGATAGTGCAATAGTGGCGGCGGCTACCTTGTCAAATCGATATATTACCGATCGTTATTTACCGGACAAAGCAATTGATTTGATTGATGAGGCTTGTAGTAGGTTAAAGATTGAATTATCAAGCAAGCCCGAAGAGCTAGACGAGCTTGACCGTCGTATTATTCAGATAAAAATGGAACTTGCTGCCTTAAATAAGGAAAATGATGAGCATTCTAAAAAGAAAATTACCCATTTAACGGAAGAATTAAATAAACTCGAAGCGGCTTCTCACGATATGACGACAAAATGGCAAGCGGAAAAGTCAAAAATGCAGCTTGAGCAAAAATTAAAAGAGGAGCTAGAAAAAGCAAAAGGGGAGTTAGAACGTGCCGAGAGAAGTGCAAATTTAACTAAAGCAAGCGAATTAAAATATGGTATCATCCCTGAGCTAACAAAAAAGATTAAAGAGGTTGAGTTAAACGGCGGAAAAAATGTTTTAAAAGAAGTGGTATTAGAGAGCGATATAGCAAATATTATTTCCAAAATTACCGGTATTCCTGTCGACACGATGTTATCTAGTGAGCGTGAGCGGTTACTTGTTATGGAGCAAAAATTAAGGGAGTCGGTAATTGGGCAGGATGAGGCAATAAAAGGCGTTAGTGATGCGGTGCGTAGATCACGTGCCGGTATTCAGGATATTAACCGCCCCTTAGGTTCGTTTTTATTTCTTGGTCCAACCGGTGTCGGTAAAACCGAGTTGACTAAGGCACTTGCCTATTTTCTCTTTGATGATCGCAATGCAATTTTGCGTATCGATATGTCCGAATATATGGAGAAGCATGCTATTTCAAGGTTGATCGGTGCACCTCCTGGATATATCGGCTATGATCAAGGCGGCGTATTAACCGAAGCGGTACGTCGGCGTCCTTATCAAGTAATATTATTTGATGAAGTTGAAAAAGCTCATCCCGATATTTTTAATATCATGCTACAAATATTAGATGAAGGCAGGTTAACCGATAGCCAAGGCATCACCGTTGATTTTAAAAATACTATTATTGTTCTAACTTCCAATCTCGGTGCCGAGATATTAGTTAATCAGCAGGAGGGCGAAGATACATATAAAGTAAAAGACCAAGTTATGGAATATGTAAGAGCCGTATTTAAACCGGAATTTTTAAATAGACTTGATGAAATTATATTATTTCATCGGTTAAATCGTGATAATATTCACGATATAGTTAAAATCCAGCTGGATAATTTAAAGAAAATTTTATTGCAGCAAAATATAACTTTAGAATTTGACGAGTCGGCTTTGAATTATTTAGCCGAAAAAGGTTACGATCCGATATTTGGTGCTCGCCCGTTAAAACGCCTTATCCAGCGAGAGTTACAAAATAATCTGGCTAAAATGATTCTTAGCGGTGAGGTAAGCGGCGGTATGAATGTTAAAATAACAGGGCAAAATAATGAGTTAAGTATAGCGTTATGATTTTTTAACATGACATTAACGTTGTTGTTGCATGGCTCGATTTTACCGTATTATGGTTATTACAAGTATGGTGTCATACCGTGATCGAAGCCGGCGTTGTTGCGTAGATCGAATTTTTGGTGTCATTCCCGCGAAGGCGGGAATCTAGAGAATATTTAAGCAAATTATATATTAAATTTTTATATAATTTTGCCTATTTTAAGTGTTTTTTTCTGGATTCCTGCTTTCGCAGGAATGACATCAAAAATTCAAGCCAGGCAACAACGCCCAGCAAAGCCTACGGCTCTTCTATAATCTTTACCCAATCAGAAAATAATTAATTCTAAATTTTTCTAACGTTAGCGTAACAACATGCTTAACAAATTCTTTAAGTAATGCCTCATCTGTTACCGGCTGTGCCTTTTCATCAAGAGCGGTTAATTCTTTAGAAATAAATTTTTTCAGAATTTCTTGCTCAATATCTTTAATCTCGTTAGTTCCATCTAGCAGCTCCAAAATACATTTTTCTTGATTTGTACACCAATCATATCGTTAAGTCGATTTGTAACACTTATCAGCTTATTAGCGGCATTAAAATATGCATGTTTTGCCTGATATCTCATAAATTCACTAACTTTTGGTTTTGCAGTAATATTTGCTATAGCATTCGGCTTTTCGGCATATATTTTTACGAAACCTTGAAATATAAACTTAACAAAATTTGCTTCCAACGCTGTTAAAAAATCTTGTAATTGGAATTTTCCGAGTTTCTTTAATGCTAATTCGGCAATTTGCTCTAAACTTACTGGACTCGCAATATTTTCGCTATATACGTATAAAATAGCTTTCATAACCGATGAAGTAGTGGAAATAAAAGGCTCTGACGAACTTTCGTAATAGAAGCTAATATTTTCTTGCTCATTAGTTAGGTCGATATCTTGCTGATTAGTTACCGGTATAATATTAAAAGTGGTGTAGAAATTTTTTAATTTGTTAAATTCAATATTTCTACTTATAGGAGCGTTATTATGACATAACAAGGTAGCACGAAATTTGCGGTTAGTAATAAAATCCATATATTGCTCTGTACGCACTATATCATTAATAGTTTGCAATTTTTCCGCCGCTTTTGGTGGTAAATTACCGACAAACATCGAAGCCGGAGAAGTATCGCCAAGGTAAGCAAGCTTGTATTTGCTCGCCATCTCCATAAATTGATAAAAATAAAAGCCGGTATTTTCTTCACCTAAATATTCATGCAACAGATATGCATCGTCATATAAAGCTAAAATTTTTGCTTCATCCTGTAAGAATTTAGCATAAGAAGAAGAATCACCTAACGATTCGTTAATAAAGCTTAATAGTAATTTTGCTTGTTGCAATTTATCATTACTATTTTGAAAAATTTCCGAATGAAATATCATCATTTCCCTAATAGTTCTCTGCATATTCCAGCCAGGCAGAGTATTGTAACTAACAAATGCGATGCCGTTTGGATTTAACAATTTATTAGAAACCTCAAGGATTTTTTCTTTTACCGCATCCGGTACCCAAGAAAATACGCCATGACAAATTATATAGTCAAATTTACCAAAAGAGTCATCTAAATCCATTATAGATAAATGCTTTAAATCTATATTTTTGAGTTTTAAGTCATTAGCTACTTTAATGCCTTGCTCTATCTGTTTTTTTGATAAATCAATACCGAGTGAATAAGAATTAGGATAAATTTCAGCAAAATTAAACATATTGCTGCCGACGCCGCAACCTATGTCCAATATTCTTGCTTTTTCTACTTTTGGCGGATTTAATCCGAATAACAACCCGATAGTTCTTAAATGGTCAGGTGTGGTATAGCCAAAAGAAAACGGTGAATATGGAATTTCGTCGTAAGATATTTTATTATTTTGTGCGGTCATGATTTTTCCTAAATAAAAAAGGTGATTTTAAAAAATTTAGTAGAATTAAGCAAGGAATATATACATTTACAAATTAAATAATGCTAGTAATGTAATGAACGCTAAATAATTTCCGTAGATACATCAAACGTCATTGCGAGTGGGCGTTGTTACGTGGCTCGGTTTTACACTTTGTGTCATTCCCTCGAAAGAGGGAATCTACTTAACAATATAACAAAATTAGTAAGTTAGATACCAGCTTTCGCTGGTATGACACCAAAAATTCGAGCCACGCAACAATGCCTCCTTTGAACTGAACGACAATGGTATTATAACTCTACTAGCTGTGCATGCCTTGCTAAGCTTTCTATACCCTGAAGGTCGGTGGCGGTAATCCATAATTGTAAACCGGCGGTTATAAAAAACTCTGTCAAATATTCACGCCTCTTATTATCAAGATGAACAAAAACCTCATCTAATAATAAAATAGGGGGCGCTTGATTAGATTTAATAAAATAATTAACTTCTGCAAGCATTACGGTAATTAATATTGCTTTTTGCTCACCGGTAGAGCAAAATTTTGCTAAAATATTCTTTTTCTTATGCTTTACTAAAATATCGCTTTTATGTACCCCAAAACTAGTGCGTCCGATTAATTTATCTTTAGCACGTGTTTTATAGAGCTCATCAATGATAAATTCCGTTACTTCTTCTCCATCTGCTAATATTTTTTGCTCTACTACCCCGTCAATAGCTAAGTCGGCTTTAGGAAACTCGTTATCAAGCTCATCGATTGCTTGTTGCATATATTTTAAAGTTTTGAGTCGGTTAGAAGCGATTTGAGCGGATATCTCCGCCATCTTTTCCTCAATTACTTTAAGCCAATTCTCATCTATATAATCTTCTACAATAATTTTATTGCGTTCCTGCATATAATATTCATATTTGCTAACTAAACTCGCATGATTAGAATCGAAATTATAAACAATTTTATCAAAAAATTTTCTTCTGTCGCTAGCTCCTGCCGCAAAAATACCTTCCATCTGCGGTGTCAACCATACTATACTAGTAAATTTACTTAGTTCGTTATTTAGTATTTTGGCACCGTTAAATTCGGTAATACGTTTATTAGAATTACGATTAAATTTTGTAATAATTTCTGCTAGCCCAAGCTTGCTTTGCAATAATGAATGAATGGAACAATAATCTTCTGAGCTTTTACAAATATCGGCAAGTTTTGCAGAGCGTAAGCCTCTTCCTGGATAAAACAACGAAATCGCCTCTAAAATACTAGTTTTGCCGCTGCCATTCTCGCCGATTAATATTATAGCTTTGTTATCTGTTTTAACCTCAAAATGCCGAAAATTACGATAATTTTCCAAGGTTAAAGATTGTAGAAAAATATTTTTCATGAGTAGCTAGGTTAATGTTTATGGTCGTGGTGATGAGTATAAAATCCTAACGAAGAAAGTATATTAGAAAAATCTGAATTAGGCGTTAATTCATTCGGCACTCCGCTACAACATATATGCCCGTTTAAACATATTACTTGATCGGAATTTTTCATCACGGTAAATAAATCGTGCGAAATCATGAAAACCGTAATATCAAGATTTTTTTTAATATGGTTAATGATCTGATAAAATTCTTGTTGGCTTGCAACGTCAAGGGATTGAATAGGCTCGTCTAAGATAATTAAATCCGGATTACTAAGTATAGCACTCGCTAAAACCAATTTTTGGAATTGCCCCATAGAAAGCTCTGAGATATCATGATCTTTTAATTTCTCTAAATTAATAAAAGTAAGAACCTCTTTTAGTTCATTATTTTTATTATTGGGAGCTAATAAATCTAAAAATTTTCTAACCGTGATCGGTAAAGAAGCACCAAGATTAAATTTTTGCGGCACGTAACCAATCTTTAATTTAGAATTAATTATTATTTCGCCGCTACTTGGCTTTTCTAAGCCCAGCATTAGTCGGACTATAGTAGTTTTACCGGCACCGTTTGGACCTATTAAGGTAGTAATATTATTTCTTTTTATAGTAAAACTAATATTATTGATCGGTAACTTATTGCCAAATTTTTTAGATACGTTACGAAATTCTATTAAGGGATTTTCCAAGGTAAATGTTACTGTTTTATATGGATATTTTTCTGTGAACTGTCAAAAAATCGTTACTGCGAGGCGGCGTTGTTGCATGGATCAAAGTTTTGCCAAGCGTTCGGTGTCATTCTAGTTCCTTGATCGGTATTATTGCCTGGATCAAGAAAAGTGCTATATGTCATTCCTGCGAAAGCAGGAATCCAGAGAATATTTAAGCGAATTATATAGTAAATTTTTATATAATTTTGCTTATTTTAAGTGTTTTTTCTGGATTCCCGCTTTCGCGGGAATGACATCAAAAATTCAATCCACGCAACAATGCCTACCGTGGCTTGACACTCATTTATCGATAGAGTACATGCCGATTAGTTCAGTTTTTCCTAAAATATGCTCTTCTATTGCCGATAGTAAATCCTGCTTGCTAGCATTTTCTTTAAGTTCAAGAAAATCTTTTAAAGCATATAATTTGAAAAAATAGCGATGAGCTTTGCCTGGAGGAGGGCAAGAACCGCCGTATTTTTTCTCGCCCCAACTATTATTAAGCGTTTTAATAGCAGCATCTATTTTTCCTTCCGACAATTTTAATGTAGATGCCGGAATATTATAAATTATCCAATGATCCCATATTCCGTGAGGAGGTGCTAGCTCTACGGGGGCATCAGGGTCATCCATAATTAAAGCAAAAGACTTCGTACCTACAGGAGCGTTCTTCCATTCTAAAGCAGGGGAAATATTTTCGCCTTTACAAGTATATTTATCAGGGATACGCTCTTTATGATTAAATGCCGTACTTATTAATTCAAAAGTCATAACTTACTCCTTTTGGTTTTGTAAGTGTTATATCCGAAATGTCATTCCCCAATAAATCGAGAACGATGTCATTCCCGCGAAAGCGGGAATCCAGAGAATATTTAAACGGATTATATAGTAAATTTCTATATAATTTTGCTTATTTTAAGTGTTTTTTCTGGATTCCCGCTTTCGCGGGAATGACACCAAAAATTTGATCCACGCAACAACGCCGCCTCGCCATGACGAATTTTTATTAATTCTTGAGTCATACAACAAAGTCGACTTGACCATGACACCTCTTGTTACCGCGAGTATTTAATTCACCACTTCCCATTGTCCATCAGGTTTACGGCACGCTTTTCCATAAGCTTTTTGTTGCTGTCCGCCTATTACGACTGTGTGAGTATATTCACGGCAATATTGACCACGATCATTTTTAAAAGTACTGGTAGGTGTGATGGCACCACGGTGACCGTTATCAGGATTACGCCACTCTACGGTATTGCCCGTAGGGGCAGCTTCTAAAGCTCTTTGAGAACTGAGTTCGGCAAGTTTTCTATCTTGCTCATCCATACCGGCTCCGATTTGACCGCCTACTAATGCACCGATTAACGCACCTGCACCGGTGGCAAATAATGCTCCTGTACCTTTACCAAATTGAGCTCCTAGTAAAGCACCGGTTGCTCCGCCGATTAACGTACCGCTACCTTGTTTATTCATGCCGCCCGGACCGGAACATGCTTGTAACACCCCACATGCTAAGATCATAACAATAAATTTAGATATTAATTTCATATAAATTACCTATTGTAAAAAGTAAGTTAAAAATTACCTTATAAAAAGATTTTTGTAAAGCTCTAATATTTATTCTAACGATTGAATTTTATATTTTCTCTGTTAGACTGCATACAACCAAATTATTTAACTTTATATCGCAAAACAACCAAAAAATATTTTATGAATACTATCAAGCAGAATAATTTAATAAAATCGGCGTCTTATTTATCATTTACGATAGCTGCGATTATCTTAATTATTAAAACTTACGGCTGGTTTATAACAAATTCGCAATCAATACTTGCCTCTTTGATTGATTCAATGCTTGATATTTCATCCTCCTTCGTTAATTTAATTGCAATACGTTTCGCTTTTCAACCTCCTGATTACCACCATCGATTCGGTCACGAAAAAGTGCAGGATTTAACAATTTTTTCACAATCAATGTTCTTTTTTGCTTCGGCTCTTTTTACCTGCTTTTCCTCATTTAAATCTTTAACGGACGGCAATTCCCCTGAGAATATTGTGTACGGCACTAACATAATGTATTTATGTATATTTCTTACTGTGATATTAGTGCTTTATCAAACATATGTAATAAAAAAAACTCATTCGGAAATTATTAAAGTCGATAAATTACATTATTTCACCGATTTGCTGACAAATATTTTAGTAATAATATCTATAAATTTAAGTAGCCATTTTTGGTTTATTGATCCGTTATTTGGCATTGTTATATCACTATATATATTTTATGCTTCTTATTCTTTATTTAAAAAAGCTTTTAAAAATTTGATTGATCAAGAATTACCGGAGGAAGATAGGCGGAAAATCATCGAGATAGTTAATAAGCATAAAAAAGTAAAAGGAATGCATGATATGAAAACCAGATATGCAGCCCACAAACCTTTTATCCAGTGTCATTTAGAACTAGACGGTAATATATCGTTATATAATGCTCATGAAATTAGCGATGAAATCCTTCTTGAAATATTAAAAGAATTTCCCGGTGCC
Organism: Rickettsia endosymbiont of Polydrusus tereticollis; assembly: GCF_964026385.1. Lineage (NCBI taxonomy): Bacteria > Pseudomonadati > Pseudomonadota > Alphaproteobacteria > Rickettsiales > Rickettsiaceae > Rickettsia > Rickettsia endosymbiont of Polydrusus tereticollis. The sequence goes on from NZ_OZ032142.1 coordinate 889,370, forward strand.
GAGATAATAATTCACCAAGACCCTTACGGCTTAGAAGAGCAAGTTAATTATCGTGATGAGATTAAATAATTTCTTTATGCAAGAAGCACTAAAGCAAGCTAGGCTTGCTTTCGGCAAAAACGAAATTCCGGTTGGTGCAGTTATAGTTGATCGGGTAAATCAAAAAATTATTGCGGTAGCTCATAATATTACCGAAGAAAAAAATAATGCACTTTTTCATGCCGAAATTATCGCTATTAATAAAGCATGTCGGATTTTAGGCAGTAAAAATTTAATAGGTCATGATATATATGTTACTTTAGAGCCGTGTGCAATGTGTGCTAGTGCAATAGCACATAGCAGATTAAGTCGTTTATTTTACGGCACAAACGATCCTAAACAAGGAGCTATTGAGAGTAACTTACGCTTTTTTAATAGTAAAGCTTGTTTTCATAGACCGGAGATATACGGTGATATACTTGCCCTAGAGTCAAAAATATTGATGAAAAGTTTTTTTAAAAAGATTAGAGAAGGGAAATTAGAGTAATTTGGAGTTAACTACTATATCGCCTTAACCAACAGTTTTTAAGCCGCCTTTTATTTTCATATCATTTTGCTTTATTGCATAATTTATAAGCTCATCAACAATAGAATTCTTAATAGTATTTGCTATATTTTCTTCTGAATTTTTTTGGATAGTTTCGGCAGCTAACTTATCCAAGCTTATTGATTTGATATGTGCAAAATAAACTTTATTACCTATTTGAAAAACCGGCGTATTACTACCGGTTTTAGTTCTGAAAATCGATAATAATATCTCCGGAGATAAGGTTGTATCATTTTCAATTTCCGATCTTATATAGCTTTGTCGGCTTACCTCGATTCCTACTAAGTTAAGGTTTTTTATATCTTCTTGCCCCGATTTATATTCCTTTGCTAAATCTTTTATAGTTTGTAAATTAATATCGGCTAAATATTGTTTATTCCAGCTAACTGCTACTTGATTTTTGATAATAGAAAACTCCGGAATTTTTGCCGGTTGAATCGCTTTTAACTCTACTAATATAAGATAACTTTTATCTTCAGACTCTATAGGATATGATAATTCGCCTTCTGCAAGTTCAAAAATACTATCGACATTCTCGGCAATTATTTTATTTTCAATGAGTTCTTCATAACTTACGTAATTAACATTCTGCAACGGTAATTCATATTTTTCGGCAATCTCGACTAAGGTTGAGCCGGCGGCTACGTCATCTTCTAGATTTTTCGCAAGCTCCATATTAAGCATGTCAATTTTTTGACTTAGTAATAAATCATATAATTGCTTTTGTACCGCATCAAAATTCTTGTCACCGAACTCTTCTTTATTCTCATTATAAAAATCTAATAATTCTTCTTTAGTAATATTAATTTTTTTCTGTAAATTTTGATTAGATATCTTAATATAAGAAAAGCTACGTTTTTCCGGTATCTCAAATAAATTTTTGTTATTTTTATAAAAATCCTCTAATTGTTCATCACTCGGCGGAGGAATTTTTAAATCTTTCGGTTTGTTTTTCAAATTTATTTGTAACAATTCAACGTTTCTTTTTTCTGCCATATAATTAATGATGTTTTGAGTCATTACTTTAGGGACATAAAAACTTTCTAAAAAACTACTGACAAGAACATTTTTTAAAGTTTTTTCTTTGAAATTTAATAAATATTCCTCTTCATTAAGATAGGAATTTCTGAAATAAGTTTTAAAAATTCTTATATCAAAAACATCTTGTTCATTTTTAAAAACAGGCGATTCCCTAACTAATTCCGTAACGGTATTATCGCTTAAATCAAAATCATAATAATCAACTAAATAATCTAAAATATTATTATATATAAGTCCTTTCATAACTTGCTTATCGATATTTAACTGATTTATCTCTTCTTCGCTTAAATTCGTGCCCATTTGTTTTTGAATAGCATTAATTTCCATTGATTTTGCTTTCAAAAAATCTTCTCGGCTTATATTTTTGGCATGAGTAAAAGTAACGAAGTCGCCGCCGATCGCTCTAGGTAATACATCTTTAATCCCCCATCCGACAAAGGCAAAAGCAATCATGGCAAATAAAATACGCATTACAAAGCTATCGGCAGTTTTTCTAATATTATTGAGCATAAATTTTTATTTAAACATTTTAAAAGGATAGAAGTACAAATATAAAATAGTTATGAAGAGCAGTATCTGCAAGTTATTTCGTTTTAAAAACTGATTATGGAAATATTTATTAACAGTGCCTAATATAACCATGCAACTATAAGAGCTACAACAGTTACAATAGTAAATAATTGTATCCCTATAATTAGTATATTACGCAGTTTAACACAGCTTATATAATCCTCGATTACTACCCGCATACCGAGCATAGCATGATAGAAAGACATTAGTATAAAAATAGTTATAGCTACTATATTATATGGTTTTTTTAGATTATCGATAAAAGTAGTTAAATCTTTACCGCTATGGTATTTTATAAAAACTACCGACCAAATCGAACATATAACTAAAATAATGCCGGTTATTCTCTGCATTAACCAATGATGTGAACCGGTTTTTGCAGAGCCGAGACCTTTAGCTTTTGCAATATCTGTTTTTAAATTATATGACATTTTATATCCACAATAATATTGTCATTACTACTGAAGCTATAACCACGCACCAGCCGGTAATGTTAATCGCTTTTATAGAAAAGCCGTAACCGCTATCCCAAAATAAATGACGAATACCGTTACACAAATGATAAAACCATGAAAAAGTAACTAATATTAAACAAATTTTAATAATACAGCTATTAGCAAGCTGCAAATAACTATTATCGAATTCACTAAATCTCCATAAAATTACTCCCCACGCTAATATTGAAAGAGCAAAAAATAAGCCTATTCCTGTCATGCGATGCATAATTGATAAAACGGAACTTATTTGCGGTTTATATATTGTTAAATGAGGGGAGGTAGGTCTATTATCATAAACTTCTTGCTTTGTTTTTGTCATATTATACTCTTTGTGACCTTGTTGTGTGGCTACCGGAAGCGTTATTGCGAAGAGGCATTGGCGTTGGTTGCATGGCTTGAAAAAAGTGCTGTATGTCATTCCCGCGAAAGCGGGAATCCAGAGAATATTTAAACGAATTATATAGTAAATTTTTATATAATTTTGCTTATTTTAAGTGTTTTTTCTGGATTCCCGCTTTTAGCTAGAATGACATCAAAAATTTGAGCCATGCAACAACGCCAGCCACTTCGTGGCTTCGCACGGATTAATTTTTTGAGTCATGCAACGATGTCTCTCTTTGTAACCAATGCCCTTCTGCAGGGGTTAAGTCGCTTGCTACCGCTCTTCTATCATCGAAAACAAAACACTCTCCTTGCCATAAATTATTTTTATTTTGAGTATCTTCTAAATATTGTAATATTCCGCCTTTTAAATGATATACATCGGTAAAGCCTAAATTTTTTAGTAAACTGGTGGATTTTTCACATCTAATGCCGCCGGTGCAATACATAGCAATTTTTTTCCCGGCGAGAATATCTTTATTTTGTTCTACCCATGCCGGAAATTGCTTAAATGTTTCCGTATGCGGGTTAATAGCAGATTTAAACTTTCCAACTTCTACTTCATAGTTGTTGCGTGTATCAATTACTATAACATTTTCCTTGGTAATGAAATCATCCCAGTTTTTAGGTTCAATATATTCGCCTTTTAATTCGTCTATATTTAGCCTGCCGGCTGCCATAGCCACAATTTCTTTCTTGAGCTTTACTTTTAACTTTTGAAAAGGATGAATATCGCTATAATTTATTTTAATATTAACGTCTTTAGCCTTGGTCAATTTTGTAATTTCTTCAAGGATAATTTGAACGTTTTCATGAGAACCGGAAATTGAACCGTTAAAACCTTCGTGCGATACAAGAATAGTGCCTTTTACATATTTCCTTTTACCGATAAGTAAAAGCTTAGCTATTAAAAACTCCGGCTCTTCTATATTAACAAAACTATAAAAACTTAAAATTGCTATCATAATTAATTAACGTTAAATTTATATTAGGGTTTAAGGTCATTGTTGTAAGGCGTTGTTGCATAATATGCTTGAACCGTCATTGCTCAGCACTGCCGGCGTTGTTGCCGTGGCTCCCAGAATCGTCATGGCGAGCGACTGAAAACGTTGCTATGTGGCTCGATAAAAGCAGCAGTATGTCATTCCCGCGAAGGCGGGAATCCAGAAAAAACACTTAAAATAAGCAAAATTATATAAAAATTTACTATATAATTCGCTTAAATATTTTCTGGATTCCCGCCTTCGCGGGAATGACATCAAAAATTCGAGCCAGGCAACAAAGCCAATGCCACCTCGCAATAACGTTTTTCTAGTCGCTATTTATCAACAAAGGTATAAACATACTAGTACTACCTCTTTCAATTAAAAGTAAAATATTTGACTTTGTAGCATTTTTGGCAGCTTCGTATAATTTTTCTAATCCATTAACATCGACGATATCTTCTTGATTAACGGCTAATATTAAATCACCGACTTTAAAAGCGTTTCCTCCTTGGGTATTTTCTTCTTGTTCTTCCAAGATATTAGTAATAATAACGCCTGATTTATCTTTAGAAATAGCAAACTTTTCTCTTAATTTATCAGTTAAATTGCTAAAAGTAATATTATTTTTTACAATAGATAGATTGTTTCCTTCTTCACCTTCAATAACTTTTTTATCATTATCTTCTGTTGTTTCTTTTATTATTTCTTCGTTATCAACAGTAACCTTAGTTGCTAATTCTAGGTTTTTGCCGCCACGTATTACCTTAATTTTCACTTCTTGGTCAATTGGCGTTTCGGCAACTATTACTCGTAACTTTCTAGTATTTTTAACCGCTTGACCGGCAAATTCTATTATTACGTCACCGGGTTTTATTCCTGCTTTATCTCCTGATCCGCCTTCTTGTACTTTTGCAACTATTACCCCGTTAGTATCTTTTAATTCAAGCCCTGCGGCGATTTCATCCGTTAAATCTTGAATTACTATCCCAAGACGCCCACGGCTAACTTTACCGTCTTTTTTTAACCTTTCTATAATAGGCTTTGCAGTGTTGGAAGGAATAGCAAAACCTATCCCGATATTAGTACCGAGTGGTGAGAAAATAGCGGTATTTACCCCTATTACTTCTTGCTCAAGGTTAAACATCGGACCGCCTGAATTGCCGTTATTAATTGCTGCATCGGTTTGAATAAAGTTATCTACTATATTATTGGTATCTATGTCGATATCTCGACCTTTTGACGATATAATACCGGCAGTTACGGTACCGCCGAGATTGCCGAAAGGATTGCCTATCGCAATAATCCAATCGCCTACCCTGGCTTTATTCGAATCTCCAAACTCAACAAAAGGTAACGGGTCAGGAAATTCTACTTTCAACAGGGCTAAATCGGTTTTGGTGTCACTACCTATTATTTTAGCCGATAGCTCGGTATTATCGGCTAGCTTAACGCTAATTTTATTTACGTTGGCAATTACATGATAGTTAGTAACGATCAGACCGCTAGGGTCAATAATAAAACCGGAACCCAAAGGAACAGATTTAGGAGCTGAATCAACTTCTTCTAAATTAAGAGGAATATTTAAGCGTTCTAAAAATTCATTAATCCAATCTAACGGATTTTTTTCACGCAAAGGCTCTTTATCATTAGATTCGGATTTATTATTTATATATTCAATAGTCGATATATTTACTACGGCAGGTATCAACGGTTCAACTATATCGGCAAAGCTATAACGTGCTGATTCGTTAATTTTTAACGGCACGGAACTTATTTCAGTAAAATCATTTTCTATCGTTTTGGAATTTTTTTCCGCTAATACGTGACTGTTTAGAATCAAACTTAAACAAAAGATAATGTATTTAAGATTTAGTATATTACTCATAAATGAAAAGTTGTCATACCGTGGCTTGACCACGGTATCTAGTCTTTTTTTAAGATATTTTCTGGATTCCCGCCTACGCGGGAATGACATCAAAAATTCGAGCCGGGCAACAACGCTGATCAAGTCACGGGGTAACGGTCTCCAATTCTTGAAAGATGAATAGTATAACATATTCACAATATTTATTTCGATAAGTTCAAATATTTTAACAGTTCCGAGTCAGGCGAAACTACAAATACAGTATCTTCCTTCTTTAAAGAATTTTTATATACTATAAGTGATTTGTAAAATTTGTAAAATTCCGGATCGATAGAGTAAGCGGCATTATATATTTTCGCAGCTTTCTCGTCCCCTTCACCCTTAATGATTTGTGAATCTCTGTAAGCCGTGGCTAATAATATCTTACTTTCTTTATCAGCCCTTGAACGAATACGCACACCTTCCTCTTGTCCTTCGGCTCTAATTTGTGTGGCCTCTTTTTCACGAGCAGTTTGCATACGGCGATAAATAGCAGCACTATTTTCTTTCGGTAAATCCGCTCTTAATATTCTGACGTCAATTACATCAATGCCGAAATTTTTTGCTTCCTCGTTCACTTGATTTAAAATATTAAACATTACGTTAGTGCGTTCCGTGGTAAGAAGGTTACTTAGGGATACTTTACCGATCACTTTACGCATTGAGGACTCTAAATTTCTAGTAAGCCTTATTTTAACGCCTTGATAATTATGTACTGTTTTATAAAACATTACCGGATTATTAATACGGAATTTGGCATAAGCGTCGACAATAACCCTTTTTCCATCAGCTGCCGTTAGTTCCTTTGATTCTACTTCGACATCCAAAATACGCTTATCAAAAAACTCTACATTCTGAATAAACGGAATTTTAATATGTAAGCCAGGAGCTTCTATAGTTCTTACTGCTTCACCGAATTGGAATACCACGGCTAATTGACGTTGATCAACAGAAAATAACGAGCTAGAAATTAATATTAGTCCGCAAATAATCGCAAAAATTAAGTAATAAATTTTTTTCATCTAGTATCCCTTTAGTATTCTTTATTGTTTTTTGAATTCCGTATACTTGTCCGTCATTATGAGCATTGCCCGCATGGATCGTTAAACGTCATTGCGAGGAGGCATTTTTGCCGACACGGTAATCCATCAACATCACCTATGTCATTCTAGCTAAAGGCGGGAATCTAGAAAAAACACTTAAAATAAACAAAATTATATAAAATTTTACTATATAATTCGCTTAAATATTCTCTGGATTCCCGCCTTCGCGGGAATGACATACAGCACTTTTTTTGAGCCATGCAACAACACAGGTACAAGCCACGGCATGACACCGAACGCTTTGCAAAAAATTCGATCCACGCAACAACGCCGCCTCGCCATGCTTTCAATTACCCATAAGTCATTTTCATTGCAATATTAAATCCTAACCTAAGGTCAACCAACCTAGACAACCCTCTCCACATTACTATATTCCCAGGAGGTGGGTCTAATGCTCTGTTCATATACCCGCCAAGCCTGGCTATCTTGGTTAAGTAATAAGAAAGAGTTTTGTTTTGTATGTTATCACTAGCTTTATTATTGGGCAAGGCATTAATTAGGGTAATTTCTTCATCTGTTAGAGCTAATTCTGGTGGTGCATTAGGTGTACACCTATTCATCATAGTCATCCAAAAAATTCTCCAACTTACTATACAGAATATAGCAATAATATTATTCAGGCGTGCCTCTGTCCTGAGTTTTAATGATTCAACTCTGCAACCGGACTTGAGTATTTTATGAAAAGTTTCTATTTTCCATCTTAAGGCATACCAATCGAGTTTTTCAATGGCTTCATCTATTGTTGTAACAGGTAAATCTGTAACAAGCTTCCATATTATTTTTTCTCTACTAGTTGGCGTTTCTTTTTCTATTGCATGGATGATTGTGAGTAGTAATGCTGGATATTTCTTCTGCTTAATACCAACAGGAGGAAGTATTTTTATATTCTGATATCTGATTTCTAAGGCCACTTCTATCATACTACCATCCGAGCTCTTGATCGCAATATTGTGCAATCCATTGATTTTTACCGTATTCATTTTATTAGTAATAGTACGAGAGCCATCTTCAATTAACCGATCCTGACAAATTCTGACAAGAAAATGCGTATCAAATTCTTTCGCTATTACAAATAATTCATAAATGTCACTTTCCCTATCCCCAATATGAACACATCTCTGTGGTGCCTTCAGTAGAACAGTCGATTGTGTCAAATTTTCTAGCCAGCGATAACTTTCTTTTTCTTCAATAGGTAATCTGGTATAGTTAATACGTTTTTTTAATTCATTAGTTCCTTTAAATTGCTTGCGTGTCCAAAACTTGATGGCACAAAGACCTAGTGGTAAACCATTGTCAGTTATTGCTAAACTTGAATGCATTAAAATACCACATTTTTTATGCAAGATAGGTCTACCCATTATATCCTTACCTGTATGGATGTTTTGAGTCCAGCCTATATCTTCAGCTTTTATTCTATTATATGAAAACTCTGTAGTGTCCTGAAGTACAAGTATCTTTCCTTCTTTATGAGCTGATACACGTTCTTTTGTAATCCGGAAATGTCCTTCTAATATCTCTTGTGTGCTTACCTTATCATTTGACAGAAATCTATATGCAGCTTTAGTATTTGCCCAGTCTTGACAGGCAAGAGGTATAGTTTGACCTAAACTGTTCCATATCTGTTCAAGTAGTTTTCTAAAACGTTGCTGTAAACGCTTATCCTTAAAACCATTACCTGCACTATCGCTATCTAACCACTTCTTCTGACCATGGTTTCTTACTACCTTACTTAATTCTGCTTGTGTTGAAAATTTATTTCTTGGCATTATTTACTCATAAATTTTTTCCTATTGTATATTATTTTATAACTTATGGGTAATTGAAAGCTCGCCATGACGGTTACCGGCTTTTTTCGCCTATCCTTAAACTAACATCGTCTATACACAAACGCCTTAATTCCCGGAAGGTTTAATAGCCATGTGGGGTAAAAGGTTATTATTGATAATCGTTTTATTTGCTCCTGTTAAAACTTCTTCTGCCGTTTCTAGGTATAAGCGGTCTCTAGTTAATTGCTTGTTCATCGCATATTGCTTATAAATAGCGTTAAATCTTTGGCTATCCCCTTCGGCTTTTGAAATTATTTCTGCTTTATAAGCTTCTGCTTCTTGGAAAATTTTTGCGGCAAGCCCACGTGCTTCCGGCAAAATTTTATTATTATAAGCTTGAGCTTGGTTTATTTCTCTTTCTTTATCGGCTTTGGATGTTTGTACGTCTCTATAAGCGTCTATTACCTCGGCCGGCGGTTCAGCTTTTAACAATTGTACCATTTCAATAGTAACGCCCGCATTATAGCTATCTAAGATTTTTTGTGCTAAAGTCTCAATTTTATAAGTAATTTCCTGTTTTTGATCGGATAATACCCAAGAAATAGGAGTATTGCCGATCACTTCCCTAACAGCACTTTCAACGGTAGCTTTGACTGATTCCTCAGGTCTTAATATATTAAAGCTAAATTTTTCTAGATCGCTGATATGCCACATTACATCACAATTTAAAGCAACAATATTTTCATCGCCCGTTAGCATAATACTTTCGCCGGCAACATTTTTAGTATTATCATTGCTGTTTTTACCTAAATTGCTTGTTCGATAACCGATTTCAATCCTACGAGATTGATTAACTTTTTCTATTATTACCGTTTCAATTGGTGTAGGCAACCGATAATTAAGACCGGGAAACCCTTTGCGTACAAAGCGTCCGAATCTTATTACGGCAGCTTCCTCTCCTTCCTTTACTTCATAAATACCGGAGGCAAGCCACAGAGCTAAAAGTGCAAATATCGCTAAAATTATAGCTTTACTACTAAAATTAAAGTTAAAGTTAAATTTATTAAAATCAAATTGATTTTTCCGTGGTCTTGTGAATATGTTATTATCATTATTATCTTCAAAATCTTTCCAAGGAGATTTTTTGAAAATTTGAATATATTTTTTGTTAAACATTTTTTTTGTATATTTGAAATATATTAAGAATGCGAATTTTATTATTATATATACTATACTAATTAAGGTCAATAAGCTATGAACTAAATATAAGATTAAAAAATATGACTGACTTACTTAAACAACAAATTTTTAATAAACTCCAAAATATTATATTTAAAGACGGCACTAACTTAACCGATATTATATCAAATATAATTATTAAAGGTCAAAATATAGGTTTTTCAATTGATATCTCTGAACAAAATCAAGAAGAAGCACAGGAAATAAAAGTTAAGGCGATAGATAAACTTAGTGAAATTGCCGGTATCGGCAAAATAACAATTATTTTTACCAGTAGCAAAAGCCTAGATAAAAAACCTCAAAATATAAAAAATTCTCCGCAAAAAGCTAAACATTTTATAGAGAATGTAAAAAAAGTAATATTAGTTGCTTCGGGCAAGGGCGGCGTCGGTAAATCTACCGTTGCTGCCTTAATTGCCGAGCAATTAAACAAGGAAGGGCATCGAGTCGGTATAGTCGATGCGGATATTTACGGACCGTCAATCCCGCAGATATTCGGTATTAATGAGGTGCCGCAAACAATCAATCAGCGAATAATTCCTTTAATATCACGTAATATTCAAATTATCTCTATCGGCTTTTTTGTTAAAGATTATTCCGCAATTATTTGGCGTGGACCGATGGCTAGCAAAACTATCTATCAATTATTATCGGTAACTAAATGGGATAATCTCGATTATTTAATTATTGATATGCCCCCGGGTACCGGCGATATTCATTTGAGTATTTTAGAAAATTATCATTTAAACGGTGTTATAATTGTCACCACTCCGCAAAAAATGTCGCAAATAGATGTAATTCGTTCTATCGATTTATATCAAAAGCTGAGCCTATCTATTCTGGGCATTATTGAAAATATGAGTTATTTAAGCGATCCATCTTCCGGGAAAATTTTAAATATATTTGACGGTAATAGCGGTAAATATTTCTCGGATAAATATAATATACCTTTAATCCATAAAATACCGATTATGCCGGAATTGGCAAATGCCTGCGATAAGGGCTTGCGGCTGACGGATATAATAAATTTACCCGGACTTCATTTATAATAAGTAATCGTGGCGTGAATACCAAAATCGTCATTGCGAGGAGGCATTGTTGCATGGATATCCCAAACGTCATTGCGAAGCCACGAAGGCGTTGTTGCATGGCTCGAAAAACGACTCCAATGTCATACCGTGGCTTGACCACGGTATCCAGAAAAAACCTTAACAAAAAGACTGGATGCCGTGATCAAGTCACGGCATGACACAGCCTTTTCTTTAACGTTCGTACAACAAAGGGTCAAGCCACGGTATGACACCGTACTTGTAATACCATAATACGATAACTATGATCCACGCAACAATGCCCGCTCGCAATGACGAGTTTGGGCATTTCTAGAGCCATGCAATAACGCCGGTAGCATTAGACCAATAGAGCATTAGCGGCAAATTTTTCTATCGTTGGAGCAAATAAAACTTCCAACTCTTTTCTAATTTCTTCTTTATCTTCTATCTTTTTATTGTCTTTATTTAAAACTATCTCACCGCTAGCTACATGAGTCATTACGGCATCGATAATTGCCTTTTTGTCATGTTTGCCGTCCATATATTTTAAAGCAAATTTTTCAAAGAAATTAACACCTATCGGCTCATGTTTCAAATTTGTCACCCACATAGCCGGACTATTACTAACTTGATATGACACAAATTTTGATGTTTTAGGCTTATCAAGGTTCGGCGCACTTCTCTGTTTTTGCATGGTAATATTAATATAACCTTGTAATACTAACTTCATGGCATTATTTAAAAGCTCGGCTTTTATTTCATTTAATTTAGTATTATGCAATTTTTTATTAGCTTCAGACGTGATTTTTTCAAAACTTAGCGGGTTATTAATATTTTCGCTAAAGCTATAAAGAATAGCTTTCATATAAGGTGAGGAAGTCGATAAGTTAGATTCTTTATTACCGTTTAAAAAGAATTTTAAAGATTCGGCGGAATTATTAAGATCGACCTCGGCAAGAGGTTTTTCCGGCACTATATTAAAGACTAGATTGAATTTAGTAATATCGTCATTATTGATATTTCTATTTAATTTAACGTTATTATGACATAATAAGGTAGTTCTAAAACGGCGATTAGTAATAAAATCCATATATTGCTCGGTTCTTACTATATCATTCACCGCTTGGAGCTTTTCAGCAACTTTTGGCGGCATATTACCGAGATACATAGTTGATATGTTACAATCACTTAAATATTGTAAATCATGTTTTTTAGCTTCATCCATAAATTCATGAAAGTAAAACTGGGCGTTATCTTCTTCTAAATGGTCATGACGTAAATAATGATCGCTTTGTTTAGCAAGTAATCCCGCTTCGTTTTTTAATACTTCAGCATAAGGAGTTTTAGAATTTTCTAAACTATCTTTAACAAATTCAAGTAACAACCTAGATTGAGCGACTTTATCTTGTACATTTGGAAATGAACTTGAATGATAAAGCATCATATCTCTAATGGTGCGTACCATATTCCAGCCGGGCAGAGTATTATAGCTAATATAGGCTATACCGTTTTCACTTAAATTTTTATTGCAGACTTCAAAAATTTTATCTCTAACAAATTTCGGTACCCAAGAAATTACGCCGTGGCAAATAATATAATCAAATTTACCGAAAGACTTGTCAATATCGGTTATAGAACAATGATGAAATTCTATATTCTTAAGCCCAAGCCCTGCTTTGTGCTTGTTTGCTTCATCAATTTGTACTTTAGATAAATCAACACCGACAAAATGAGCTTTAGGATAATTAACGGCATGCGGTATTAAATTACCGCCGGCTGCACAACCGAGTTCTAAAACTTTGGCGGTTTCTAGCGGCGGCGGAGTCATACCGAATAATGTAGCAAGAGTAGTTAAATGATAAGGATTAGTTAGTGCATACGGATAGCTTTCATACGGCACTTCGTCATAAGTATTGGCTGGAGTTGCAAGTTTTACGTTCATAGTTCTTCCTTGTAAATTGATAAATTAAAGTTACTTGTCATATTGTGATGTATTGTTACATGGAACGAATTTTCTATGTCATTCCCGCGAAGGCGGGAATCCAGAAAGTATTTAAGCAAATCTATATAGTAAATTTTTATATAATTTTGTTTATTTTAAGTGTTTTTTCTGGATTCCCGCCTTCGCGGGAATGACATAGAAAACTCGTTCCATGTAACAATGCCAAGAGATGCCTCGCCATGACGATTTGGGTATCCACGCAACAATGCCTCGCGGGAATGACATCAAAATTCCTATACAGGTATGACAGCGTCACTTAAGTATATTACATCAAAAATTTCTAAATTGGCAACTTATAAGTAAATCCTATACCAAATTCTCCGACACCTATAGTTTTTTTGATAGGATTTGCCGGTGCGAATTGCTGAGTTTGAATATTTAGGGTATCGTAATTAATTTTTACGTTTTGAACTACTTGCAATTTTGCGGCTAAATCAATGCTAAAATTTGGAGTTACATATTTTGAAACACCAAGACCGGCTTGCCAAGCAAAGCAATTAGTGTGAGTTCTTCTTACTTTAAAATATTCCGTATTCATTAAATCCCATCTGGAAGAAGTCGGTTTAACTTTCACCTGTGCTATGCCTGCACCGAATATTACAAAAGGAGTAAGGCTTTTTACTTCCTGAAAATCATAGATAAGATTTACCATATATATATTAGATACTACTCTAGTTTTACCCGGTGTTTTCGGAATAGATAAACCGTTACTTAAATCTTGCTGCGGTAATACGTAATGAAGGCGATATTTCGGCTGATAGGTTGCCGAAAATTCAATAGCCATTTGCGGATAAAAAATATAGCCTATTTTACCGCTATACATACCCGATCTTTTTAAAGTAATAGCGGTATTAGAGCTTTTGTGACGAAATTTACTAACGACCGGCTCCACTATTCCGCCCTCCGCTCCTATATATAAAGATCTTTGATTAACCTCTTCTTCTTGTGCGTATGCAACCGAAGTAATAACAACAAAATAATAAATACAAATTACAGTAAATATTTTAGATAATTTAATCATAAAAACAGACTTAAAAAAAAGCCTATTATATATCGGCTTTAGGTACGGTCAACTAAAATTCTACGCCGATTTTTTAATTTTTTTAGCAATAGATACGATAACTCCTAAAATTAATAAGGTAATTGTAACAATAAGAGAAATAAAGGGCTGAATTTCCATAAAAGGATGAATAAATATTTTGATGCCGATAAATATTAATATTAAAGCTAAAGAGTATTTTATATATCTAAATCTTTCTACAATATTTGCTAAGCAAAAAAACAACGCTCTAAGCCCTAAAATAGCAAAAATATTTGAAGTATAAATTATATAAGGGTTATTTGTAATAGCAAATATTGCCGGAATACTATCGATAGCAAATACTAAATCTATAATTTCTATAAGTAGTAACGATACGAAAAGAGGAGTAACGTATAATTTTTTATCTAGAGTAATAAAAAATTTACCACCTGCAAGTTTAGGCGTAATATTTAAACGCTTTGTTAGCACTCCATAAATGTAGGAGTTTTGGATATCAAAAGTTTTGTGCGATATATAGAAAGTTTTTACGCCGGTAATAATCAGTATTACGGCAAAAATATATAATATCCAAGAAAATTTAGCTATGATAATAATGCCGCCGTAAATCAGAATAGCCCGAAAGACTATTACGCCGATTATACCTAAAAATAACACCCGATGTTAATAGTTAGAAGGGATAGAAAAAAATTGAAAAATCATCGAGATAATAAAAACATTATCAAGCGACATTGCTTTTTCAATTAAAAAACAGGTGAAATATTCTTTAGTGCTATCTCCTCCCATAGCGTAAAAAATATACACGCCGAATAGGCATGCTATCGTAAAATAAAAAAGACTAAAAAGTAAACTTTGCTTGAAGCTCATCACATTATTTTTGCGATGTATAAACCCGAGATCAAAAATCAATAAGGTCAAAATTACAGTGCAAAAAACAATCCAAGTCAAAATTTATCCTCTATTAAGGTTTAGATATCATTCCCGTTTTTATGTCATTCCTAGCTACGGCGGGCGTTGTTGTGTGATTCCCAGAATCGTCATGGCGAGGTGCCTCTTGGCGTCGTTGCATGGCTCGAATTTTTGATGTCATTCCCGCGTAGGCGGGAATCCAGAAAAAACACTTAAAATAAGCAAAATTATATAAAAATTTACTATATAATTCGCTTAAATATTCTCTGGATTCCCGCCTACGCGGGAATGACATAAGGAGCATAAGAGTGATATCAACCTCATCAAGCATTGCCTATTTGTGCAGCAAAATGTACTTCATCTATTCCTAAATGCTTTAATGCATCAGACCATTTATTTTCAGGATGATCCGCAAAAATAAAATCTTTATCACAATCCATTATCAGCCATAAATTATTTTCTAGCTCTTGTTCAAGCTGCCCGGCTTTCCATGCTGTATAACCTACGATAAATAAGCTATCTTTAGGTCCTTTACCGAAAGCTATATCCTCTGAAATTTCCGAATTAGAACTTACCGCTAAATCGTTTTGAAACTGCAACAGCAAATTTTTATCATAATCATTTGAATGAAGGAAAAACCCCCTTTCATGTTCGACCGGTCCACCGAGATATATCGGTATCATGACATTATCGTCTATTGCATCACTTTTTATTTTAAAAAATGATTTAAATTCTATATAATTTACTAAACGATTAAATATTAGCCCTATCGCTCCTTCCTTTGTATGAGATAGCATATAAATTAAAGATTTATGGAACATCCCTTCTTTAATGACATAAGGCGTAGCAACTAAGGTCTTACCCGATAAATTATAAAAAACCTTCTCACTCATAATAATTTAATTTCTTTATTTTAATTTAGCTCATTTGATTATAATATATATGCAATAGACTAAATTATTCAATAGAAGTTAATAATATTATCGTTTATATTTATAGTGTGTTGTATACTACGCAAACACGGACGGTGCCATACCTTGGCTTGTACCTGTGTTGTAGGAACGTTAAAGAAAAGGCTGTGTCATTCTAGTTCCTTGATCACGGCATCCAGTCTTTTTATTAAGGTTTTTTCTGGATACCGTGGTCAAGCCACGGTATGACATTGAAACCATTTTTAGAGCCATACAACAACACCATTAGCGTGTGGAAATGACATAGAAGCCCTGCATAACAAAAATAAATTATATCAAAATGAATGAAACAATTACCCTTAAAATAATTACGCCTATAAATATTGTCTTTGAAGCCAAGACCAAAATGGTGACAATGCCGGGGGAGGAAGGTATATTTGGCGTACTACCTAATCACGCTCCTTTAATAGCTAGTTTAAAACCGGGGTTAGTAAAGATTTTTATAAATAACCTTAGCGAGCAAGATACTATTTATTTTATTTATAAAGGTATGGCGGAAGTAACCGGTATAGAGGTTAATATAGTAACTGAATTTGCTGTCAATGTTACAAAGCTTAGTCAAGTTGAGATATCGGAAGAAATAGCTAATCTTAAAAATAATATAAATAATGAAACAAATACTACGAAAATAAATATTATTAAAACTGATCTTATCAAATACGAATCACTATTAACCTGCCTTAAAGATAAGTAATATTATCTGCGCATTTTATATTCCATATGATAATATAATCCTCCTTTCCCTATGACGCCTAGTTGAAAAGAAATCGTATTTGTGCCTTGTTTTAATTTGCTTTTTACATCAATCGGTACATTTGTAGTAAATCTAACGTTTCCTTGATCTTTTCCGCCGTTACATGTATTAAGATTAAAATCGTTAACATCAGTAGGTTCACTTAAAACTTTCTGATCATTAATTTTTATTAAAACACAATCATCATAGGCTACTTTTTTTATCTGAAAATATTCTATATCATCTATAATGGAATCAATTTCAAACTTATAAATTGCGTGATACAAGCCTTGAGTTATTATTACATCCTCAGGAAAAGCACCGTTATTCTGCGGTTCTTTATTTAAAGTAAAGCTGCCGATTTTACTAGAATTATCATATTGATTTGAAGAGTCAACATTTTCAGGAAAATTACTGTCCGGGTCTTCAATAGTAATACCTTTAGATTCTCTGCACCCAACATCAGTAGCTAGCTTTTCAAAAGCCACGGTTTTGCTATCAAAATTTGATAAGCAATAACGTTCTAACGGTTTATTTGGATCAATGGTTATCCAATCAGGTTTACATGTTCCTTTAGCTAAATCTCCTATATCGGTTTCAGGCCAAGTAGCATTACCGCTATCATTTGAAGGAGTAGTAATTGCTGAGCAGATTCCTAAAATCGGCACGCAAAGATTTAATTCTTGAGAGGTTTTATCCCGGACGTCGGCAACTGCTAACGTATACGTTTGGTTGCTATCGGGAACAATATAATTGTTATTTTTATCGTATTTAACAGCGTAATATTGTGAATCGGTTAATATAGGACCTTTATCAGGAGCCGGATCAATCCTATTTTGATAATCCTTACTTAGAACGCATACGGGAGTATTAGCCTTGTCATTATTAGTATAACAATTAGTAATTCCACAACTATAAATCGTAATACCCTTGCCTTTATTACCAGCTACAACTTCTTTTTGGGTACAGCTACTTATATCACCCTGACATATTCCAAGATTTGGATATAAAATAGATTTACCTTGAAAGGTTTTACAATCAACCGTATCGGATTCTGTTAACTTAGCAAGCGTACAATTAATTTGAGTATTTTGTGGCGGTGTTGGAATATTTGGCTTTGATGGCGGTATCATAGGAACGCAATGTTGAAAATCTTTCGGCATTAAGCAAGCATGTGTTCCTCCTTGAATATATTTACCGTTTATATATTCCAGATATTTTAAGTATACGGCATTAGGGTTAACTCGTCCGCTAGCGTCATAGGGTGTTTCATTATTTTTATATGTTCCATAAATAGTTGATTGATTCAGAGAATTAGGACCTGAAAAAGGCATAGCAATATATTTATCGGCTGGACTTTTCGGCGGTATTGCAGGAATATATGCCACGGAAGAACTAAAATCATACCCAGCGAGCGTTGCGATAGTTTCTATTGCCGTAGAATTAGGGCTACCTGTAAAGGACAGAGGTGTAACAATAGTATTGGTTTCTGCTAAAATATTGTTGCTATCGTCTCTTACTTGCATTGAAGCAATGAATTGAGGTGTATAATAAGTATTATTAGGACAATTAAGCCCTGCATGTTCCCCGCATTTGTACGTAACAAGACTATAACCCTTATCTACCCTTGCTTGACAACCTATTAAACTAGCAGATTCAAATACGCAAATATCTGCAGGAGATTGTTGAGCGGTCGTCTTGTTAACAATCGAGGCATAAAAATTTCTTGCCTTGTTGTTATTATCTTTTAATGAAAAAGTTTGTTGCAATGGTGTTAAGTCAGTTTGATTTTGAACCATAGGAAATTTTACGCTTATATCAATAAATTCGCCAATATTAACTCCCCATATTTTTTGGCAGGTAGTAGCTGCACCGCAATCAGGTAAATCACTTATATAATAATCACTTGGGGTGGAGCTAGTACTTATTTCTTGAGAATATACAATTCTAAAGCCTTGGTTGCAACCGTTTGCCGTTACGCTACAGGATAAAGGGATGGCGGTATTAATACATGGAGCACCCGCTGTTGCAGAACTACAAACTTTTATTAAATCCGTATAGCTAGTAGCTAGGTGAGCACCCTGGGCTGAAGAAAACGGCTCTATATTTTTTAACTCAATGCACGTCGTAAGATCAGGACTTGCCCCTCTGCACAGTGGAACAAGATTATTAAAGCTAACTCGCACGGCATTATTAATAACATTATTTGCTACATTTGAGACCACGCAAGGTGATATAGTCGAAGACTGATTAAATGTACCGTCGGAATTTTTTTGGCTACAAATATTATGAAGAAGCGGGCTAACGGTAAGTTCATTCAATGATGAACAAAATGGTGGAGGATAAGGTCCGAAAGGTAATTGTACGCAGCCGAATGAATAATTATCTACAGCACTATTTAATGATCCGAATTCTTCTATAGCCTCGATTATCAAACTTGGAAAAAAATTTAAAATTTCTCCTATTGCTTTAAATACTGTTTTAAAAACTTTTAAAATTTCAGAATTTTCTGCTCCCATCATATCTAATAAACTGCCAAGTAAATTTGGTAGATTTTCACTGCCGGCAGTATCGACTAAAAATTTTAATACTTTTGCAATAGGGCTAAGGTCCGTAGTTTTATGCAAAGGCTGACTATTCGGATTCCAGTCCATTGCATCGGTATTACCTCCTGAATCCGAAACAAGGTTGACTAGTCCCGGATCGCTATAAGCACAAAGTTTAGGAGATTGAAGTGTAATTGCTACTCCGTCTACGCCGGTAATTGTGTCATCATTTTCTATATAACCGACTTCATTTAGATGTTTTCCTGCGGTATAACCGGGATCAGCGGGGTTGCCTTGAGCTTTTAATCCGGGCGGCGGCGGCGTTTCGGGTATTGCAACACGTGCACAAATTCGAGTTAACGGTAGACCGTAACCGGTAGGCCATAATACACATTCACCGTCCCAATTTAAGGTAGAGGATTGACTCCAACAGGCAGCCGCATTACAACTTTGAATTCGTATACGAATTTTTGGCGAAAAATAACTACTGCTAGCTGTTGCTTCTGCACATCTTTTTAAATAAAAACCAATGAATGTGTCCGGATGATCATATTGTAATAAACAAGTATCTTCATCACGTCCGTCGCTTTTATTCCAAGGAGGGCATAAACTACCCGGTTTAAAGGTTTTTGTTACTGCATTTATAGTACCGGCGTTCCAAATTTCAGTTCTATCACCTTGACCGCAATTGCAAGGATCGGACAAACAATCGCCAATATCACCCCATACAGATGCCACTGCATTACAAGAAAAAATTAAAAGCAATAAGGCTAAGTAATATTTTTTTAACACTTTTGAAACTCTAAATAATACAGGTTTAATGGATAATATATCACAATTTCATTCCTGCCTTGATGTGCTTCCTGCGTGGCATCAGCATTGTTGCGTGGCTCATAATTTACCGTATTATGGTTATTACAAGTATGGTGTCATACCGTGGCTTGACCACGGTATCCAGTTTTATAACATCATAAAAAGGCTCTAAAATAAGTCTAATATGGCTTTATTTTTCTGGATACCGTGGTCAAGCCACGGTATGACAAAAACTGGATTGCCACGCTCCTTTCAGTCGCTCGCAATGACGTTTGGGGTATCCACACAACAACACTCCGCCCTGCGGGAATGACGTAGAACCTAGTACATCGTATTTAATGCATTATATAAATAATTAAGCCAATTATCAGGAGGACCTTGATATTTTTCTAATATCTCCCGATAAATATCCAATTCCTTAGTTTTGCTCGATAAAATTCGGACTATTCCTATCAATGCAGCTATACTAAGCTCAGAGGCAATAGACTCCCCGTCTTTATTGATTAAAAACATTCTTGAAGAAAGAACAAATTGTGATAATTTATATATTTCCGACTTATTCAAGCCTAAAATCTTATCCAAATCTTCAATTTTTACGTCGGACGATAAAATAATTTTAGTATTAATTAAATCTAACCATTTTTGCAAGATACGGTCAGGTGATGATTTAAGATAAATAAAATCAAAATTACTTACCATAATACCGTTATTTTGAGCTAGGTTATCAAAAATCAAATTTATAGTATCATAATAAATTTCAGGTTTATAAAACTTATCCAGATTGTCGGCTGCAAATATTTTTGGAGCTGTCCCGACTAAAGTTAAATGATAAGTAAGGGCGTATATTAAGCCGGCACAAACACTTTGATGCTTAGTTAAATTTATAGTAAATTGTTCTAAAAATTTCCTTTCCGTAGGATAAAATTGTTTTGTAAAATATTCTTCTGAAAATTTACATAAATTTAACCCCGTTATACTTCCCTCTGATATATTAAGCACTGAACCGTCAAATACTCCGCTATATAATCCTCCTTCTAGAAAATCCTGTAGTCTGATGCGTATTTGCTCTCCGCCTTCTATGCTAAAATCTTCTGATTTTAAAATTGTAGAAAAATTCCGATTTTCTTTTTCTATTAAAAGAATTTTATCTTTTAGTTTTTGCAAAAAAGATATTTCCGCTTCAGTAAGCGGAGTAACATAATGATTACATATTATTTTTAAAAATTCTTGAATGAAAGCTTGTGATTTTTCCGTATTATCTAATAAAAAAGGATTAAAAAATTCTTTTTCCGGCTCAACCCACTTACCTTCAAGTGCTTCGATAAAAATTTTAGAATCATTGTTATTGGAAATATAAGTTATTGTCGGATTGTATTTTGTAGCTTCGGATATTAAAAAATTTAATAATACGGTTTTTCCGGTTTTCCCGGTTCCGAAAATACAAGTATGTCCCTTGCCGGTTTTATCATGAAAATTCATAAAATAGGGAGTGCCTTTCTCTGTTCTAAGTAAAGTCAAGGCTTTACCCCAAGGGCTATATTGACTACCGAGCGGTGAATTATGAAGTGCTGCCATAGCTGCAATATTTTCTAAAATTATCGGCGTCATTCTTCGTATAAATGCAAAATTACCCGGTAATTGTGCCCAAAATGTTTGTTCAAGGTTGATATCTTCTTTTACGTGAACAATGCCAAGCTTAGAGAGTTCAGTAGATGCTTTAGCAGTAGATTTGTAAAGCTTTGTTAGATCATTTTCTATAACGGCGATAGAAATTTGTTGATTACAAAACTGATTTGATGAATCAGGTAGTTCTATTATTTTATTAATTCCTTTATATCTACTAAGCTCCACGTCGCCGCTAATTTTTAAAATATAATCTTGATCTTTTAGAGCTGAGATTATTTGCTTTTTATTGATAAAATAAAATATTTCCGTTATTATTAGCTCGATAGGTAGTTGAAGAAACTTGTCCAGAGCGGTAGAAGGGGTTTCCTGATATTCTTTTATTGAAAGGATGGAAATAAATTGTTGATTTGCTTCATTATCAATAACCGTAATTTTATCATTGCCGACCGCATACTTACTTTTCCCCAAAGCACTAGATAAATCAGTTATCGGTACTAAGCAATAATCATCGCTAAGATTAGCTATCCGATTAAATAAATACATAGGAGCAGAAAAAGATTTATCTCCTTCAAATATTATTCCTAATTTTTCTGCACCGAATTCTTGTAAGTCTGAAAGGATATTATCGACAATATTATTTAATTTTTGAAAAGCATTATCTAAATATGTAGTTTCAAAATCGACTATTAATTTAGAGGATAAGGAGTTTATTAACGAATTAAGATTATTAATTTTAATTTTCGTTGAATCGTAGACTATTGATATGTATAAGGTATTAACAAATTTATCATGCCAGTAATTTTTCTTTTGCCACAACTCATGGATGTTAGCGGATAGTAATTTTTTATATAAAGTAGG
This sequence comes from Rickettsia endosymbiont of Polydrusus tereticollis, assembly GCF_964026385.1. Classification (NCBI taxonomy): domain Bacteria; kingdom Pseudomonadati; phylum Pseudomonadota; class Alphaproteobacteria; order Rickettsiales; family Rickettsiaceae; genus Rickettsia; species Rickettsia endosymbiont of Polydrusus tereticollis. The sequence goes on from NZ_OZ032142.1 coordinate 911,988, forward strand.
ATCGTCTAAATTTTGTTTTTCACGTACCGTATGTACCCAAAATGCAAAATCATGATTAGTTATATTTTTTTTTATGGAAGAGCGGACTAACTCACGTAAATTAAATAATTTATCGCTAATTTTTTCTGAATTAAGACCGTTTATTTGGATAATTTGTAGTAATTTTCCATCTTTAGTAAGCAAAGTATTTTCGTTATAATGACATGCGATAGGTATAAAATCTTCCGCAATATTATTATATATATCCTTATCAACTTTTCTTAGATCACTAAACACAAATGATACCTATAAATTATACTGCTAGTAAGGTGTTGCTCGTATGGCTCAGATTTTCGATGTCATTCCCGCATGGCATTGGCGTTGTTGCGTGACTCGATTTTACCGTATTATGGTTATTACAAGTATGGTGGTCATACCGTGGTCAAGCCACGGTATGACCACCATACGCTTTGCAAAAATTCGAGCCATGCAAAACACCAAGGGCATCCCGCCTAGAATGACATAGTCGGTAGCAGAAATAATATCAAGAACGCTTTAACTACTCCTGCAATATTATATCCTTTTCCAACTTTAAAATCTTACCTTAATATTTAGCGTTAACAAAACAATTTATTCTTCATCTATAGAAATTTTTTGTAATCCATTCATGTAAGACACTAAAACGTCCGGCACCGTTATAGAACCGTCTGCATTTTGATAGTTTTCTAAAATGGCTATAATCGTGCGTCCTACCGCTAAACCGGAAGCATTTAAAGTATGAACAAAAGTAGTTTCCGAGCTACCGAATTCTTTATATCGTGCTTTCATTCTTCGAGCTTGGAAATCTCCGCAATTGGAGCAGCTGGAAATCTCTCGATATTGTTTTTGACCTGGCAACCATACTTCTAAATCATAAGTTTTTTGTGCTGAAAATCCCATATCACCGGTACAAAGTAGCATAACTCGATAAGATAGATCAAGCTTTTTTAAAATTGTTTCGGCGGCATTAGTTATATGCTCATGTTCACGTTTTGATTCTTCAGGTGTGGTAATTGTTACTAATTCAACTTTACTAAATTGATGTAGCCTAATCATCCCTCTAGTGTCCCTGCCGCTGCTGCCTGCTTCCGACCTAAAGCACGGCGTATGAGCAACATAACGGATCGGTAATTTTTCACGTGCGATAATGCTATCGGCCACCATATTCACTAGCGGCACTTCTGCAGTCGGTATAAGTCTATAATCGTTAGTAGTTTCAAAAGAATCATCGGCGAATTTAGGTAATTGACCGGCATTATACATTGCTATGTCACGAACTAACGCCGGCGGTGAAATTTCAACAAAATCGAACTCGCTAGTATGAGTATCAATCATGAAATTAATTAAAGCACGCTCTAATTTTGCTAAATCCCCTTTTAATATTACAAATCTACTGCCGGACATTTTAGCTGCTTGCTCAAAATCCATTAGCTTTAGTTTTTCACCTAATTCAAAATGTTGTTTGCTATATGGATAAGTTTTTGTTTCGCCGTGGGTTCGTATTAATTTATTCATGCTTTCGTCAATACCGTAAGGAACCTCTTCCTCCGGTATATTCGGCAGCATATTTAATATATCGTTTAATTCGGTATTATTATTTAAATCAAGATTAAGCTCTTCTAGCTTTTCATTTATATGTTCAACGTCACGTTTTATGCTTTTAAACTCTTCATTCTTAGGGTCCATACCTCCAAGAATTTTGGATTTTGTTTTACGTGCATGTTGAAATTCTTGAATTAAATTTGTTATTTTTCGCTTATCTTCGTCTAATTTAGCAATTTTATCCGACATCGGCTCAATGAACCTTTTTCTTAAGAGGTCGTCAAAGATATTTTTATTTTCTCTAATCCATTTAATACTTAACATTTAATTTCCTTGGTTATTTTTTCGGTTTTTTCTATAAAGCAGCATACTATAATTGAAATTTCATATAATAAAAGCAGCGGTATTGCAAGAGCTAATTGACTTAACACGTCCGGCGGTGTTAATATTCCGGCAATAATAAAGTTAATTACCACAGCAAGTCTCCTTTTATTCTGCAGCGTGCTTACCTTTATTATTTTTAATATATTCAATATTATAATAACAATCGGTAATTGAAAAGCTACGCCAAATGCAATAATTAATTGAATTACTAAATTTAGATATTCACTAATTTTTGCTTTTAGTATTATCGGTACTATTATATCACGTTTTTCAAAACTAAGGAAAAAAATCCATGCTTTCGGCATTACAAAATAAAATACAAAAATACTTCCGCCCCAAAACAAAACTGGAGACATAAAAAGAAGAAAGGCGATAATTTTTTTTTCATGCGAATACAAGCCGGGTTTAACAAATAAATAGCATTCAATTGCTATAACCGGAATGATAATTAGCAAGGCAGAAAAAGCCGAAAGTTTTATATAAGTAAAAAATGCTTCGGTAAGACCGGTATAAATGATATTCCTTAAATTATCGTGACTTAATTTTGCTAAAGGTCGTAATAAAAAACTATATATATTATCGCTAAAATAATAACAAATAATAAAAGTAACAATAAAAATAGCGATTATTCTAAATAATCGAGTTTTTAACTCTGAAAGATGCTCGGCAAAACTATATAATTTCATGAATTTACTTTTTGCGAAACTTATTCATCATCTATATGCGATGAAATTCCGTCAAGCTCATCTTGTAGATCATCTGAAAACTCGTGATTAGTTCCGGAGTTCTTACTTTTAAATGTTTTATGTACGGTATTTTTGGAACTATCCGAAGCTTTATTATTTAATATCTCAATTGATTTTAAACTACTTGGCGGCACTATTATTATAATATTTTTACTTATTTCATCTAAATAACCGGTAGTTAAAGATCTTTTTAATATACCGGAATATTTATTATTATCGTTACTTTGTATAAATCCTTCAAAAGTTTCGCTTTTTAAATAGCTAGTAGAAGTAAACATTGCCGTAATAAGAAATAAAATAGTCGAGATAATAATACCGATAGCGAGCCCTAATAGTAGCCCTAAGGATTTATCAACAAGCCCCCCTCTCATAAAAGAAATTACGGCAAGGAATTTATAGGTTATAAAAATACATAAAATTAAAGAAATAATATATGATGCAACACCGGCAAAAATTATTCCTATAATTTCATTGTCGGTATATTTATGGATTATTTCTAACGCATATGGATACAAAAAATAGGTAAGGGCTATAGAGACCGTAAAACCTACCACTCTAAAGATAAAACCTATTATTCCTTGATATAACCCAATGAATGAGAAAATAGTAATAATTGCAAAAATCGTAACGTCAAATAATGTAATCATTAGAATTAATGTAAAAATGTTAGTATAAAGTTAGTATACCGCTCGTAAGTTAAAAAGTCGTGGGGATGCCACGTGACTTGATCGACGCCGCTGCATGGCTCTAAAAAAGTGCCGTATGTCATTCCCGCGCAGGCGGGAATCCAGAAAGAACGCTTAAAATAAGCAAAATTATATAAAAATTTACTATATAATGCGCTTAAATATTTTCTGGATTCCCGCCTGCGCGGGAATGACATCAAAAATTCTATCCACGCAACAACACAGGTACAAGCCACAGTATGACACCATACTTGTAATAACCATAATACGGTAAATTAAGAATTAATTTTTAACTTCCCCTTTAATAGTTTTAGCCTTTTCTATAGCTTCTTCAATCGTCCCAACCATATAAAATGCGGCTTCCGGCAAGTCATCGTATTTACCTTCTACTAAAGCTTTAAACCCTGAAATAGTATCTGCCAAATTTACAAATTTCCCCTCAGCACCGGTAAATACTTCCGCTACATGGAACGGTTGAGATAAAAATTTTTGTATTTTCCTGGCTCTAGCAACGATTAATTTATCTTCTTCCGATAGCTCATCCATGCCCAAAATCGCAATAATATCCTGCAACGATTTATAAGTTTGTAAAATCTGTTGTACTTTCCGCGTAACTTCATAATGCTCTTTCCCGACAATCACCGGATCGAGTATTTGAGAATTGCTATCAAGCGGATCGACAGCGGGGTAAATACCTAGCTCGGCGATCTGACGGCTTAATACCGTTGTAGCGTCTAAATGCGTAAAAGAGGTAGCGGGAGCCGGATCGGTTAAATCGTCCGCCGGTACATATATAGCCTGCACCGAAGTTATAGAACCGGTTTTAGTAGAAGTAATACGCTCTTGTAGCTCGCCCATATCCGTTGCCAGAGTCGGTTGATAACCGACCGCCGACGGTATCCTACCTAGAAGTGCTGATACCTCCGACCCCGCTTGAGTAAAACGAAAGATATTATCGACAAAAAACAACACATCTTGCCCCTCATTCATATCTCTAAAACTTTCGGCAATAGTCAAACCACTTAACGCAACCCTTGCCCTGGCACCCGGTGGCTCGTTCATTTGACCGTAAACTAGTGCCACTTTCGATTTTCGTGGCTCTTCAAGATTAATAACGCCGGCATCGATCATTTCATTATAAAGGTCGTTTCCTTCCCTGGTTCGTTCACCCACTCCGGCGAATACCGTATATCCACCGTGTGCCTTAGCTATATTATTAATAAGCTCCATTATCAGCACAGTTTTTCCCACTCCTGCACCACCGAATAAACCAATTTTACCGCCTTTTGTATAAGGTGCTAGTAAATCTACTACCTTGATTCCTGTTACTAAAATATTTCTATCAGTTGATTGGTCGGTGAAAGCCGGAGCTTCTTTATAGATAGAAGAATAATTTTCAGTTTTGATTTCTCCCCTATTATCAATCGGTTGACCGGTAACGTTGATAATTCTGCCTAAAGTTTCAATGCCCACCGGTATACGAATAGGTGTACCCGTATCGGTTACTTCTACCCCTCGCACAAGCCCCTCCGTTGAGTCCATTGCAATACAGCGTACCGTATCGTCCCCGATATGCTGTGCTACTTCTAGCACTAATTTTTGATCATCGTTATAGCACTCAAGGGCATTTAAAATTGGCGGTAATTTACTGATATTTGTAAATTTCACGTCAACTACTGCTGAAATAACTTGAGTGATTTTACCGATATTTTTTGTCATTTTTTTGCCCTTAAACGTTAGTGTTATCGATGTTATTCCTATCTGCTTTCTATGTCATTCTAGCTAAAAGCGGGAATCCAGAGAATATTTAAGCGAATTATATAGTAAATATAGTAAATTTTTATATAATTTTGCCTATTTTAAGTGTTTTTTCTGGATTCCCGCTTTTAGCTAGAATGACATACGGCACTTTTTTCGATCCATGCAACAAAGCCAGTCAAGCCCATAACTGTTGAAAGTGAGAAAGTAGTAATTAAGTTATTACAATTTTTTACTACTAAAGAAGGAAATAATCGTAATATTGCGATATTATTAGTAGTAATTTTTACCTCATATAAAGAATATTTTAAGATACTCTTTCTCACTTTCAACAGTTATGCAGTCAAGCCACGGCATGACACCCGTACGCTTTGCAAAAATTCGATCCACGCAACAATACTGCATGAGAATAACATAAACAAGCTATACAGCCTCCGCACCGGCAATAATCTCTATCAACTCATTAGTGATAATAGCTTGTCGTGATCTATTTAATTTCAAAGTTAATTTATCAATAATCTCATTAGCATTATTTGTTGCATTTTCCATAGCGGTCATTCTTGCACCTTCTTCACTTGCCATATTTTGCAACAATGCATAATTTATTTGAGAATTAATATATAAATTAATCATATTAGCAATGAGATTTTCACCTTCATATTCATAAATATAATTTACGGCTTTTTCTTCCTGAACCTTGGTATATTGCTCAACCGGTAAAATTTGTTGCTTGGTGATTACTTGCATCATCGCATTTTTGAATTTATTAAAATATACCGAGCAGTGGCTAATTTCTGAATTTTCAACTGCCTCCAGGATTTTTTGCTTTATTTGAAAAAGTAAATTCTCGTCATATGTTTTTGACAGTTCAAAATAACTATCGATATAATTCGAATATTCCTTTTTAAGTGCCTCGTAACCTTTCTTACCGATAATAATAAGCTTTATCTGTGTGCCGTTATTTTCCAAATCTATAATATCAGTTTTTACTTGTTTAATTATCGATGAATTAAACGTCCCGCATAATCCACGTTCAGAGGTCAATACTATAAATAAATGCGATTTATTTTGCTGTTCGTTCAAGAAAAATTTTTGATCTTCTACTGATAAGTCGTATATATTATTACCGGACAATATAGTTGCCATCATTTTTTGTATCGCTTCTACATAATAACCGGAATTAACGATTTGACTCTTTACTTTTGCAAGTTTAGCCGCCGAAACTAATTGCATCGCTTTAGTTATTTTTTGAGTAGATTTAATACTTTTTACTCTTGATCTTAATTGTTTTAAATTTGACATAATTATTATTTATATCTGATGATGTTATTCCTGCGAAAGCAGGAATCCAGAAAAAAATAAGTCATCCTGAATTTATTTCAGTATCCCTTGAATTAGCTGCGGCAAACTTGTTCAGCATGACAAAAAAAGTCTGGATTCCCGCTTTCGCGGGAATGACATAGAGAGGGCTTTATGCCACCACGTCATGATAATTCTAAAACTAAACCCGCTTTCGCGGGAATGACATAGAGAGGGCTTTATGCCACCACGTCATGATAATTCTAAAACTAAAAACCCTTTCACAAATACCTCTAAAAACACCTTTAACTTTTTTTCATTTTCGTCCGTTATACGTTTTTCATTTTTAATAGAGTCGAGAATGTCTTTTTTACTAGCCTTCATTTCTTCTAACAATTTATGTTCAAATTCTTTAACTCTTTCTACCGGAACATTATCTAAATATTTCTTAGTGCCGATGTAAATACTAATTACTTGCTCTTCTATCGGAAAAGGTTGATATTGACTTTGCTTTAATATTTCGACAAGCTTTTTGCCGTGGTCGATAAGCTTCCTAGTTGCGGGATCTAAATCAGAACCGAATTGTGAAAAGGATTCAAGTTCTCTAAATTGTGCAAGCTCAAGTTTCACCGAACCTGCTACTTGTTTCATAGCTTTTATTTGTGCAGCGGAGCCGACTCTACTGACCGATATACCGACATTTACTGCAGGTCTCACGCCTTTATAAAAAAGCTCGCTCTCTAAAAATATCTGCCCGTCGGTAATTGAGATAACATTAGTCGGGATATATGCCGATACGTCACCTGCTTGCGTTTCAATTATCGGCAAAGCGGTTAACGACCCGCCGCCTTCCGCATCAGACATTTTAGCGGCTCGCTCCAATAACCTTGAATGCAAATAAAAGACATCACCCGGGTAAGCTTCACGTCCCGGAGGTCGTCTAAGTAATAATGAAATCTGCCGATAAGCTACCGCATGTTTACTTAAATCATCATAAATAATCAAAGCATGCATACCGTTATCACGAAAATACTCCCCCATACTACAAGCAGAATAAGGCGAAATAAATTGTAGTGCAGCCGCTTCCGATGCCGTTGCCGAGACGATAATCGTGTAATCCATCGCACCGGCATCTTCTAATTTTTTTACTATCTGTGCAACATTTGACCTTTTTTGTCCGATGGCAACATAAATGCAATAAATTTTATCTTTTTCGTTGGTGAGGCTATGAGCTTGTTTTTGATTGATAATAGTGTCGATAGCTATTGCGGTTTTACCGGTTTGCCTGTCACCGATAATTAACTCCCTTTGACCTCTACCGATAGGAATCAGCGAATCAATAGCTTTAATGCCTGTCTGTACCGGTTCGCTAACGCTAGTTCTGGCTATTATCCCCGGTGCTTTCATTTCAATATGTCGATACTGCTCTGCCGCAATATCACCTTTTCCGTCAATCGGTTTGCCCAGTGCATCAACGACTCGACCAAGCAAAGCTTTTCCAACCGGCACTTCTAAAATTTCTTTAGTTCTTTTTACTTTATCGCCTTGCTCTACTTGATTATCATCCCCCATAATCACGACGCCCACACAGTCGGTTTCTAAGTTAAGAACAAACCCCTTAATGCCTGACTCAAATTCTACTACTTCACCGACTTTTACGTTATCGAGACCGTATATTTTAGCTACGCCGTCACCGATAGTTATCACCTGCCCAACTTCCTGTAATTCAGTAAGTTGATCAATATTGGCAATTTCTCTTTGCAATATTTCGACAACTTCAACGGCTTTTAACTTCATTGGTTTTATCTCGCAGTTTTTAAGGTTTTTGCTATCATCTCTAAACTTCCTTTTATAGAATAATCCTGTAATATACTATCATATTTAATTACCACCCCACCGATAATTGTAGGGTCTAAAGTAAAAACTATCTCGGCTTTTTGTTTCAACTCTTCCTCTATATAATTCTTTAGCCAACCTTGTTCTTGTGACTTTAATATTTTAGCTGAAATAACCTGTACCGCTTTTATATTCTTACTTTCATCTAATAATTGATGATAGATTTTTACTATCTCTTCTAAAATAGACATACGGGAATTTTCTATTAATAACAATAAAAAATTTTGCACCATATTATTAATTTTTAACGTTTTTGCTAGTAATTTGATAGCGTTAATTTTATGCAGCTTATGAATTATAGGCGAAGACATAACTTTTTTGATATTAGTATTATCATCGATAGCTTGATTTATGACCTTGATTTGTTCAAAAATTTCTCCCTCGGTGTTATTATCTCTACCATTATTAAACAACGCAGCGGCATAATTTTTAATTAATTTTTCTCTAGTCATGGTACTTTTTAAATATGTATAGCTCTCTCGAAAGCTTGTAATACTGATTCTGCCGTCATTTCCGATAATGTCGGATGCGGAAAAATACTATTAATTATATCTAGCTCTGTGCCTTCTAAGTTTTTGGTAATTACATAACCGTGGATTAATTCGGTAACTTCTGTTCCTATTAAATGAGCTCCGAGCAACTCACCGGTTTTAGCATCAAAGACGGTTTTTATCATCCCTTCACTATCGCCGCTAACTAGGGCTTTACCGTTTGCCGAAAAAGGAAATCTCCCGACTTTTAGCTGATAGCCCGCTTTCTTAGCCGCTTCTTCCGTGAGTCCGACACTAGCAACTTGCGGAGAGGAGTAAGTACAGCCGGGGATATTCTGCTTATTAATAATATGAGGTTTAAGCCCGGCTATAAATTCTGCCGCAATAATACCTTCATGGCTCGCCTTATGTGCGAGCCAAGGGCTACCGGCAACGTCGCCTATAGCATAAATTCCTGCCTCATCGGTCTGCATAAATTCATTCGTTACGATATGCCCATTTTCTATTTTGACTTTGGTTTTTTCCAGTCCCAAATTTTCAGTATTAGCAATAATCCCGACCGCCATAAGTAAAATTTCAGCCGGTAATTTGTATAATTTCCCTGCTATTTCAAGTTCTACCTCTATTTTATCTTTTAATTTAGTTTGCTTTAAAAGTTTTGCATCAGTATAAAATTTTATCCCTCTTTTTTCAAAGCTTTTTCTAGCAATTAAAGAAATTTCAGCATCCTCAACGGGTAATATTCGGCTGTGTGCTTCAATCACCGTAACATCCACGCCTAAGCTATTATAAAACGAAGCAAATTCTATCCCGATTGCACCTGAACCCACTATAATCATCGATTTAGGCAACTCGTGCGGCACCATTGCCTCCTTAGAAGTCCAAATTTGTTTGCCGTCAGGCTCAAATCCTTTTAAAATTCTTGGACGTGCTCCTGTCGCTATAATAATATTTTCTGCCTTTATCGCCGATTTACCGAGCGATGAATCTATATTTATTACTTTATCAGCACTTAGTGATGCTATCCCGTCTATTACGGTAACTTTATTTTTTTTAAGCAATAATTTAACACCGCCTGCTAACTTAGCGGATATTTCTCTTGAACGCTCAACTATTTTTTTTATATTAATCGTCGGACTACCTACTTCAACACCATAATCCGCAGCATGTTTTATATGCTCAAAAATTTCTGCCGATTTAAGTAGCGACTTGGTCGGTATACATCCCCAGTTAAGGCATACCCCTCCTAAATGCTCTTTCTCGATTAAAGCAACTTTTTTCTTTAATTGTGCCGCCCTGATTGCCGCAACATATCCCCCTGGACCACCGCCTATTACCACTAAATCATAATTGTCCATTTCAAACTCGTTAGTTGTTTTTTTATATATTTGCACATGGATCGTAAAACGCTCTCGATGTTATTCTAGCTAAAGGCAGGCGTTGTTGTGTGGCTCGAATTTTTGATGTCATTCTAGCTAAAAGCGGGAATCTAGGCTTTTTTGTCATGCTGACCTTGTTTCAGCATTTCTTATAGTAGATCCTGAAATAAATTCAAGATGACTTAATGACTTAAAAATATTTTTTTCTGGATTCCTGCTTTCGCAGGAATGACATATAGCACTTTTTTTGAGCCAGGCAACAATGTCCCAAGGTAGCAGAAATGACAGAAGAAAACAAGGTATTTATTGGAAGAGACGTATCAAAAGCAACACTAGATATATCTATAAATAAAAAACATTACAAAATTAATAATATAGATGAAGCAGTAACTAATTTTATAAAATTTAACTTTTTTATTCTTGACTCTTAAGATAGTAGCTTCCTGCTTTTAGCTAGAATGACATATAGCACTTTTTTAGAGCCACGCAACAATGCCCACAGAATCTAAGGAGTTAAAGCTAATTTGTGTTTTAAGTTGACTAGCTTAATGTGGCAGTTAACGCTACATTGGCTACTAGCTAAGGTAGTTGAGGTGCGTTTTACAATAAAATTTTCTTGAGGCTTTAATTTTATATTTTTCAAAAATTTATCTGTTTCATGAGCTAAATATTCTACCTTAACTTTTGCTATTCCTTGCTTTTTAAAATTTAAAATTTCAGCGGCTTTTTCGGAAACATCTACGATGCGATTCTTTTTAAAAGGACCTCGGTCATTGACCATAAGTATCACAGATTTATTATTAGCTTGATTGGTTACTTTTATAAGGCAAGGCAAGGGTAGGGTTTTGTGGGCTGCCGTTAATAGGTTTTTGTTATATTTATCTCCATTAGCAGTTTTCTTACCGTGAAATCCGCCTTTAGTGCCGTACCAGGAAGCTATGCCTAGCTGGGTATATATTTTATTAGGACTTTGAGGTTTATAAGTCTTACCATTTATTTTATAGCTTTTTCCGACTTTATAGTGTCCTTGATAACTCAAATTGTGAGGATCATCTTTTGAGAGCTTTTTATATAGATGTTGCTTTGAAGTATTACAGCTTATAAGCCCAAAACATAGGATCAAAAAAATTAATAATTTTAATTTATTATAAGTTACCATCATCTATATCATTATTTTCATTAGTATCGGAAAAATTATCCATGATTTTAACATAACAGACTACTTTCTCAACCCCTTTTATTTTTGATGAAATAGCAGATATTTTTGCTAATTCTTCTTCTGACCTAGCCACACCGAACAAATATACGATATTATTTACGGTAAGAACTGTATAATTTGCAAATTTTATATCTTTTCTAACTAAAGTTTTTGTTTTAATCTGCGTTGTTATAAGGCTGTCTCTGGTATATTGCACTAAATCAAAGTGATTGCTTTTTTTATTAACTTTAAGTTCATTAATAACTTCTTTAACTCCTTTTTGATTCCAAGCAATTTCGATTGCTTTCAAGGCATCTTCTTCTTTTTCTATATTTCCTGTGAATAATACTCGTGCTTGTGACACTTCTACCTTAATTTTTGCACCGAGCTCCTTAAAGTTATTTTTAATGAGTGCCGTTTTAATTGCCGCCGAGATTTTTGCGTCATTGATTGTTTCCGACATCGGCTGATCTTTTGAAGCGGCAATACCGGTAGTAGTTGCAGCGGTAAAGATTGCCGGTAAACAACCGCTTAGCGTAAGAGATAAAAACATGATGATTAAAATTTTTTGCATAATTATAATTTTTTATCAGGTAATTTGTTTCTTAGCAAGTAAGGTACTTGTAATAAAATAAATATAAGAGTAATCGGGATTACCCCAAATACTTTGAATTTTACCCATGTTACTTCCGTAAAGTTACGCCAAACTATTTCATTAATTATGGCCATGACAAAGAAAAACCCGGCAGCTCTGTAGCTTAAAGTAATCCAACTTTCTTCTTTAAGCTCAATTATATTTTCTAAAGCATATTTAATAAAGGGATTTTTTCTTATACCGCTCATAAGAAAAATAATACCGAAAATAATATATAAGATAGTCGGTTTTATTTTTATATACATCGAATTGCCGCTAATTAGCGTGACACTACCGGAAACAAGTAAAACACTTGCAGAAATTAGAGATAATTTTGATACTTTCCCGTCGATAAAATAACAAAGAGTGATACAAATAATAGCGGTGATAAGCATATACAAAGTAGCACTTTGTATACCGCCGCCATAAAAAAATCCGGCAAAAAATGCTATTACAGGACCGATTTCTGATAAGAATTTGAACATATAATATTTTTTAAATGTGTTTAGAATAAATTTATTCTAAAGTCAACTAGTATGAAAACTTCGTATATTTTAATTTTATTTGTATTAAAATATTAATTAAACCTATAGTGAAAAAATAAGCCACAACCTGTAAACCGTTTGGTCTTGCAATGTAACCGGTAACAATATGTAATACCTTGCCTGTTATACTCTTATCAGAGATTAACCAAGAGCTATCCCAAAGCTGATCGGATAAAAACGTAATTAGACCTGAGGAAGTTAAGATACCGGCGGCACTTGCCGCAAAGCCTCCGGCGATCAGCATTAATAAGATAGTAGAAATTTTAAAAATATATTTTTGATTGGTAATTTTTATTAACCCGAAATATATTATTAAACCAAGTAAAAATCCGGTTGTCGTGCCTATGATAACCCCTTGTAAATAAACACTGCTAGTAAGTGTTTCAATTGAAGAGATACTATATACTAAAATAATAATTTCCGCTCCCTCGCGTAAAATAGTGCTGGCCACAAGTAAAACCAGCATTATATAACTGCCGCTCCCTTCGCTAATTTTTGCGGATAAATCATTAAGATGTAGCTTTACTTTAACACCGTAACCTTGCATCCAAATTATCGTCCAGCTAATTAAGATAGTGGTTAATATCATAACGCAAGAGTCAAACAGCTCGTCACCCATCCCTCCAAAGGATAAAGATATTTTTCGAGTGAAAAATGCAAAAATTGAGGCAGATACTACTCCAAGCAGGATGCCGGCAATAATATATAAACGTGATTTCTCTATTTGCTTTATTACGGCAAGTATTATCCCAAGTAATAAAGATATCTCTAAACATTCACGGAATACAATTAAAGCAATTTTAAACATTTTATACCTTACATCTAATTAACGATAAGACAACCTTGAGCAGTTTCCTGGTGAAAATCACCAAAAAAATCGTACCTCCCGGGTGCTAAAGGTGCAAGTATAATATTTATAGAGGAGTTAGGCATTACTATTTTTTCCCGATGGAGATCATTACTTTCAAATTCTTCTACTACATCATCCTGGTTATGAATAACTAACAGTAATTTCGTATTTTTAGGTACTTCAATCATACTGGGAATAAATTTATGATCTTTTATAATAATATTTACTTCTAATATCTCTTCTTTAGTATCTTTACTAGGTTGCTTATTTATAGCGATAATTGTAATTATTGCTAGTAAAAAACCTATTGAACTTAATAATAAAATAATATTTCTCATGTAAGCATCTATAAAAGTTTAGCCGGCAATTTTTATTAAAGAGACAAAATACACTAATATAACCATAATGACAAGAATAGTTAACAAAATATAATTCTTTTGTTTTTTAATATTTTTTTTTGAAGGCATATTTTTATTATTTTATGTTCTACTTAGGTTATTACAAGCCCGGTGTCAAGCAGGCGTTGTCGCATGGCTCGAGAATTAATAAAAATCCGTTATTGCGAGCGACTTGATCGGTGTTGTTGTATGGCTCAAAAAAAGTGCTATGTGTCATTCCCGCGAAGGCGGGAATCCAGAGAATATTTAAGCGAATTATATAGTAAATTTTTATATAATTTTACTTATTTTAAGTGTTTTTTCTAGATTCCCGCCTTCGCGGGAATGACATCAAAAATTCGATCCGTGCAACAAACCAGGTCAAGCCACGGTATGACACCATACTTGTAATAACCATAATACGGTAAATTATGAGCCATGCAACAACACCCAGCCTTTAGCGAGAATGACATCGAAAACAAAACTACTAAAAAGAGCTGAAATTATTTAACTCAAGCATTAAATATTCCTCCAAGGGTAAGGAGTCATTAGAAATAATTTTATTTAAATTCGATCCCGTGGCTTTAAAAGTTTTGCCTTTAGCAATTACCGTTCTAGTTCCTATCGGCACTTTGCCGTGCAGAGCATATGAAAAAATTAAGGGATAAGCAATATCGCCTATTTTCATATCAATTTTTTTCTGCGATAGCTTTGAATCATATAATATTTTACCGTCTGATAAACGAGTGATTTTTGCATCAAAGGCTACCTTTTCTCCACATAACAAAGGTACACGGTAAGCTATTTCATCATCAAATACTTTTACTTCATTACTTTGTATAAAGTTTTGCGGTAATATAGATTTTAATACGACATTCAGCCTATACGGACTGTTTGGGTCAATATTTTTACTTTGGTATTCTTGATTATAATAGGCATATTTTGCCGGAATAATCGCCTCTCTTGCTTGACCGACCATCATTCCGACAATTATGCTATCCATCCCCGGTAATATAGCTCTTGAACCTAAAGTAAAAGTCTTGGTGTCTTCGGTAAGTAAATTATTATCAATATCAGATAATTGATAATATACCGTTACGACATGACCGCAAGAAGCAGGACCGATATTACCGTTACCGATAGTATTAATTTTAAATAACGGTGTGATTAAATCTTTATGCACTTCTATTGTATAATTTTCAGTATCGAGAGGTTTATTTAACGGCTGGATAAGATTTTCAAAAAATACTCTTCCTTCTTCGGTTTTAAGGGCATTTATTATTACTTTTGAAATGGTTTTTTCAATTAAATTACCGGTTAACAGATTATTCGGCTCAGCATGATCGGGCGACCGGTTTTCAGAAGTAAGGTTACTGACGGTTGCTTGTTCTTTTTGATTATTCTCTAAAGAAGGTGATGCTTTTATCTTTACAATGTTGTAAAGTATTAACATTACAATTATTAGAGTTAAAAATTTTTGCATAGCAGGTTTGAGGATTAATGTTTTATGTATATTAACAATCAATAATCAATTGATCAACAAACAAATAAAAATTATACTTAAAATTAATTTGATTAACGTAATTAATTGATCTACTAATATATTATATAACTTGGTTAATTTAAAGAGTTGTCGTATCGAGGCTTGTAGCTGTGTTGTTGCATGGCTCTAAAAAAGTGCCGTATGTCATTCCCGCGAAGGCGGGAATCCAGAAAAAACACTTAAAATAAGCAAAATTATATAGAAATTTACTATATAATTCGTTTAAATATTCTCTGGATTCCCGCCTTCGCGGGAATGACATCAAAAATTCGAGCCACGCAACAACGCTGACTTGACCAAGGGGACAAGTTTAATAAAAATAATTATAAGTGGTAAAATGTGAAAAATTTTTTATTTTGTTTACTTTGTTTTTTGGCAGTTAACGTATTTGCTGCTACGCCTCAATTTTATAGTAATAACCTTAATCGTTGTAATATTACTAGAAATATATTAAATGATTATGAACCGAAAGTTTTTGAACCCACCAATAACTTACTTCGTAAAACAGGTCAATTATCTAAATATAGCGGCGAAAAAATTTTAATAAAGGGTAGAGTGCTGGACCAGAATTGTGTACCGGTGTCAGATGCAAAAATATATTTATGGCAAGTCGGGCAAGACGGAAGATATCCGTATGAGCCGCTACGGACACGGGTCGATAAAAAAAGATTCTACGCTAATAGTAATTCAAGTTTTACCGGCTCCGGTACTGCTACTACTAATAACAAAGGGGAATATTATTTTATTAGTATGTTATCTTCTCGTTTTAAGAATGCAAATATTAGAGTGGAACATCCTAGCCTTAAGACTTTGCAAACACGATTAGAATTATCCGATAAAAATATTTGTGAAGGTGAGTGCGGTGAAATGAATCCGGCTTTATTTACTGTAGAACAAGAAATAAAAGCATATTGCTTTGATTTGGTGTTGTCAGGCACTACTTTAAAGAGATATTAGTGTAAATATGTATCCACCTCGCAGAGCATTGTTGTGTGGTTCTAAAAAGGTGTCGTATGTCATTCCTGCCTGTGGGCGTTGTTGCATGGATCAATAAAAGTAGCAGTATGTCATTCCCGCGAAGGCGGGAATCCAGAAAAAACACTTAAAATAAGCAAAATTATATAGAAATTTACTATATAATTCGTTTAAATATTCTCTGGATTCCCGCTTTCGCGGGAATGACACAAAGTGTAAAACTAATCCATGCAACAATGCCAATGCCTAATGAGAATGACATCAAGCTACTTCTGTTTGTTGAGGAACCTCTAACGGTTTTTTGATACCGCAGCTACTTAATATTGTAGATATTAATAATAAAAAAAGTAAAAATGTTTTCATTAAAATCTCGTAAAACTATAAAAAATACTTTTATTTATATGATTTTGAAAAATTATAGTAAATACTTTTTTATTATTATAGTAAGCTTATTATTAACTACAACTAGCTTCGCCTCTTCCCAGTTCGGTAAACCTACCGTAAAATTTTTAAGCGGCTCGAACGTTCCGGATAACGTAATATTTTTTGATGAAGAAAAAAATCAATATTCTCTTGATCAGTTTGAAGGAAAAACTATATTATTAGTATTTTGGGCAACTTGGTGTGCGGCATGTATTAAAGAAATGCCCGATCTTGATATTTTACAAAAAGATTTTAGAAAGTTACCTTTTGAGATAATACCCGTATCGGAGGATTATCAAGGGGTAAAAGTTATCCAAGAACATTTTAAAAGCTATCAAATAAGATATTTACCGATTTATCACGATTATAAAAATCAATTATTTAAAGCATTTTCAATTGTAGGGATACCGACTAGTATATTAATAAGTCCGGAGGGAAAAAAAATAGCTAGCTTTACCGGTAATACAAATTGGCATGACGAAAAAATTAGAGGGATTATTTTATCCAATATTCCGGGAAATTATCCTGATCCAAAAAATAGTTATAATGAAGGGTCTCTTAATCAGCCCGGTAAGCCTTTAAAACCAGTGCAAAAAGGCACGGTCAAAAAATCTACAAATCAAGGTGAGTCAGAAAAATCAACTTCGGATGAAGAATTTACTTCAGAAGATAAAAAAGAGCAAAATAATGAATGAAAGAAATAAAAGCGTCATTGCTAAAGCAGAATTTGAACCGATAATAAGTAAACGTCAAATGAGTAAATTAGAACAATTATTTTCTTTTTTTCCGTCAATTTTCACCAATTCCAAAGATGTTATCGCTGTTCTGCGGCTTAGCGGGGTGATAGGCAAAATCAGTACTATGCAGTCAGGGCTTACTTTAGAATCGTTAAATGAATTAATAGAAAAAACTTTTAAAATAAAAAAACTTAAAGCGGTTTGTTTAGTGATTAATTCACCCGGCGGTGCACCGGTACAGGCAGAGCTTATTGCCAAACGTATTCGTGAGCTTGCTGAAGAAAATGAAATAAAAATTTATAGTTTTATAGAGGACGTTGCTGCCTCGGGAGGATACTGGCTTGCTTGCATCGGCGATCAAATATATGCCTCACGTAGTTCGATTATAGGCAGTATCGGGGTTATAGCAAGCGGCTTTGGTTTTCATGAAGCTATCGGTAAACTTGGAATAGAGCGGCGTATTTATACCGAAGGGACAAATAAAGCAATTTTAGACCCTTTTCAGCCGATACAAAAAGATGATCTTAAAATAATTAAAAATTTACAAAAGCAAGTTTATGAGCATTTTGTCGATTATGTGAAAGAAAGACGTATCGGTAAATTAACCCAAGGAGATGATATTTTATTTAACGGTGAATTTTGGGTAGGACAAGTTGCCGCTGATTACGGTTTAATTGACGGCATCAATGATATGTATAGTGTTATGAAAGAAAAATTCGGTGAAAATATCAAATTTCAATATGTTAGTGCTAAACAGCCGTGGCTTAAAAGAAAATTGGGTATACTAAGTAAAAACCTTTCCGAAAATTTTGCCGATTCTTTAGTAGGAGCAGTAGAAAATAAACTTATGCAGGATAAGTTTAATATTAAGTAGGATGGCTCCCGGAATCGTCATGGCGAGGTCACGAAGTGGCTGGCGTTGTTGCATGGCTCGAATTTTTGATGTCATTCCCGCGAAGGCGGGAATGACATACGGCACTTTTTTAGAGCCATGCAACAACGCCGATCAAGCCGCTCGCAATGGCATAAATACCTTCTTGCCATGATGTTTAGCTATCTACACGGAACTATACCGCAATTAAAATTTAGGAAAAACTGATGCTTAACTTTGCTTCTTATATAGATTTACCGCTTATTTGGGGCGGTTTAATTGCTACGGCGATTTGTCTTTATGTTTTATTAGACGGATTTGATTTAGGGGTAGGTATATTATTTCCTTTTGCACCGACCGATGAATGTCGCCATAAAATGATGAATTCTATAGCACCTTTTTGGGACGGTAACGAAACATGGTTAATACTCGGAGGAGGAGGGTTGTTTGCCGCTTTTCCTCTTGCTTATTCAATTCTAATGCCGGCTTTATATATTCCCATTACATTAATGTTACTGGGTTTAATATTCCGTGGCGTGGCTTTTGAATTTAGATTTAAAGCTCGTGCAAATCATCGTTATATTTGGGATTATTCTTTTCATTTCGGTTCGTTGCTTGCCGCTTTTTGTCAGGGGGTAATGCTTGGTAATTTTGTGCAGGGAATAGAAGTTAAAGGGCGAGTATTTGCCGGCAACGCTTTTGACTGGTTAAGTCCTTTTTCTATAATGACGGGATTTGCCCTTATATGTGGCTATGCTCTTCTCGGCTCTAGCTGGTTAATAATGAAAACGGCGGATAATACTCAACAATGGGCTCGTAAATCCGCTCTTTATATTTCGTGCTACGTTGTGCTATTTATGGGACTTGTAAGTTTATGGGTGCCTTTTTTAAATAAGCAAATACATGATCGTTGGTTTAGCATGCCTAATATTTTATATCTGGCAATTATTCCTATTTTAACGGCTTTAATATTCTTTAGATTAATTAAAACTATTCGTGGAGAAAATGACGTACAGTCCTTTATATGCGTAATCCTCTTATTTTTATGCGGTTATTTGGGTCTTGGTATAAGTATATGGCCGTTTATAGTGCCTTACCAAGTAACTTTAGCACAAGCGGCAGCTGCTCCTGAATCGCAATCTCTGTTATTAATCGGTATCGGAATATTTTTACCGGTGATACTTGGTTATACAATTTATTGTTATTATATATTTCGTGGAAAATCGACTCATCACCCAATATATTAAGAAAATACACCTTAAGCTTTTAAAAGTAATGTCTTCCCTAAAAGGGTGGCAATGGTTTATTATCTTGTGGCTCGGCGGTATAACGGCAACGTTGCTTTTAACTTTTATAGTTAAAGCGGCGTTTTGGTTACTTCGGTGGTTGTAATGGCGTTGTTGCATGGATCGGTTTTACACTTTGTGTCATTCTAGCTAAAGGCGGGAATCCAGAAAAAACACTTAAAACAAGCAAAATTATATAGAAATTTACTATATAATTCGCTTAAATATTCCCTGGATTCCCGCCTTCGCGGGAATGACATCAAAAATTCGAGCCACGCAACAATGCCGGCTTGACCACGGTATAACAGATAATCAAGACAATTATTTATTTTATCTTAGTAAAAATGACAAAAATTTCTGCTTTTATCATTACAAAAAATGAAGCTGCAAGGATAGCCAGAGCTATAAATAGCGTAAAAAATATTGCCGAGGAAGTAATTGTAGTTGATAGTGAAAGTACTGACGAGACAGTAGAAATTGCTAAAAAATTAGGTGCTAGAGTAATCGTTAACCCTTGGTCCGGTTATGTTGCACAAAAAACTTTCGGAGAAGGATTATGTTCTAATGACTGGATACTTAACATTGATGCCGATGAAGAATTATCGAAAGAGCTGCAAG
Source organism: Rickettsia endosymbiont of Polydrusus tereticollis (assembly GCF_964026385.1). Classification (NCBI taxonomy): domain Bacteria; kingdom Pseudomonadati; phylum Pseudomonadota; class Alphaproteobacteria; order Rickettsiales; family Rickettsiaceae; genus Rickettsia; species Rickettsia endosymbiont of Polydrusus tereticollis. Next base: position 932,244 of record NZ_OZ032142.1, read on the forward strand.
ATGAAATAGAGTATATTTTTGCTGCCAAAAACCAAGATCGTTATTTAGCTTATCAAATAAAGCTCTTAATAATACATCGTAATAATTCAAAACCCAGTCGATTTGCACCTTATAATAAATGCATCAGGTTATATAATAAAAAATTTGCTAGTTTCGGCAATACTCATGATAGCACTACTCATGATTCGGTAGTATTTAATGAGGGTATTGAGAATAAAATATACCTTTTAAACGGCGTAGCTTATCATCATTCCGGTACTTCAATTGAGCAGTTGGTTGCTAAAGCAAATTTTTATTCGGGAGAGCAAGCAAAAGATTTATTTAACACCGGTAAAGTGCCGTCGCACGCTCGAATTGTTACGGAAATGCTATTATGTTTTTTTAAAGCTTTTTTTATTAGGCGATATTTTATATTCGGCTTTGACGGTTTTATTGATTCAATGATTTTTGCCTTTGCACGTTTCTTAAGGCTTGCAAAACTCAGAGAAAAATTACAAGAGAATAAAGAACACCGTGGATAGGTCAAAACGTCATCACCTCTTAATATCCTTAACCCTATCAAATGTTGCTTCCGAGAAAAAATTTCCTTGCATGCCGCTAATTTTTAAATTAATCAAAAATTGTGCTATTTCACCGTTTTCAACAAATTCCGCTACTGTTTTTATTCCTAAATCTTCTGAAATCTTAATTAACTTTTCAACAAAATACTGGCTGTGTGCGTCACTTATAATGTTACGTACATATTTACCGTCAATTTTTATAATATCAATCGGTAAATTTTGTAGTTGCTTAAAGGAAGTAAAACCGGAGCCGAAATCGTCTAAAGCAAATTTACAACCGAATTTACGTAATTTATTAATAAATAACGTTATTTTTTCATAATTTTCATTAAAAGAAGTTTCAGTGATTTCAATAATTAAGCGACCATGTACGTCATAAGTTTGTAGTAAATTTTCGGCAAGCTCCCATAAAGCTTCATCTGTCGTACCAACATTTGAAATATTAACGGTAAGAATTAAATCAGGGTTTTTAACTAATTCTTGAATAGTCATTTCAAGGACAATTTGGTCAATCACAAAAATTAATCCTTTATTTTCTGCCATAGGAATTATCGGACCGACGGAAATATAATTATTGTTTTCATCCGGTATTCGAAGTAAACATTCATAATAATGGATTTTCATAGTCGTGCGATCGATAATCGGCTGATAAGCAAATATCATGGTTTTTTTAGCTAAGGCTTGCCGGAGTAAATTAAGCTGAATATTAGATTTTTTAATATTTTCTAAATCATAATCAATAAGGTTATATTCTCGGTAATAATATTCGCCGTTTTGCGACGAAAGAAGCATATTTAAAATGTTTTTAATTTCCTCGGCATTATTGTTTATTTGAGGGAATTGAATGCTTGCAATATAGCAGTTCATGTAAATAGCGGGATGTCCTGAGTCAGTGTAAAGCTGAGAAAGTAAATATAGTTTTCTAGCAAAATTTTTAATTAAATGAGAATCTTGCGTTTTTAAGATAAATAATATCCTATCTTTTTTAATTTTTTTATAGCTAAGTGGAGTATTAAGCTCCGTGCTTACTCGATCAATAATTTGATTAAGTTCCTCAATTATCGGGTAACGATCTTTTCTTATAGCTTTAATTTCATAATAATTGGCTAATTTACAAGATAAACATGTACCTTCTTTTAAATTATCAATTTCTGACTGGAAAATTTCTAGTTCGGTCATTAATTTTATCATGTTTATTTTAGTAATATAATATGATAATATGAAATTTATATAATGAATAATAGCGAAATATGACTCGAATAGATCGGATAAAAGAAAAATTAAAGGCACTAAAACCACATTTCTGTGAAATAATAGATGAAAGCCACAAACATGCCGGGCATAACGCTGGCATTGAAAGCCATTTTAAAGTACAAATTTCTACAAATTTATTTATAGGTAAAAGTTTAATAGCAAAACACCGTATAATTAACAACCTTCTTGCAGACGAGCTAGCAAACGGTTTACACGCTTTATCAATAGAGACATTATGAAAACAAATAATATTCTAAAAGTAATGATAGGTGCCGGCAGCATAGCACAAAAAGTTACTAATAATATAGTAGAGAAAAGCCATAACTTAATTGAAGATAAAATATTAAAAGATAATTATGTCACTAGAGAAGAATTTGAGAAGCTGCAAATTTTAGTAATAAAATTACAAAAAGAATTAGCAGAATTAAGAAAAGATTAAAAAGCGGCATTCTCGACGTCGTTCTTAGCTGCGGAAGGCGTTGTTGGGTGGATCTAAAAAAGTGCCGTATGTCATTCCCGCGAAGGCGGGAATCCAGAAAAAAATATTTTTAAGTCATCCTGAATTTATTTCAGGATATACTAAAAAGATGCTGAAACGAGTTCAGCATGACAAAAAAAAGCCTGGATTCCCGCCTTTAGCTAGAATGACATCAAAAAATCGAGCCACGCAACACCCCCTTATCCACGTGGGAATGGCATCGAGGCTTGACGTATGTATCAAAAACTTATATGGGAAGAGACTTATTCCTAAAATTTTATATTAAATAATTAAATGCTTTTACTTGAATTAAAAAGAACTAAACAAATCCTTGAGACTATCCATTTTATAGGTATCGGCGGCGTTGGCATGAGCGGCATCGCCGAGATACTGCATAATCTCGGTTACAAAGTACAAGGCTCTGATTTATCGGAGAATTATAATACCAAAAGGTTAGAGTCAAACGGCATTAAAATATTCTTGGGACATCATGCACAAAATATTACTAATGTTTCGTATGTAGTGATATCCTCGGCAATTAATAAAAATAATCCGGAAATACAAGAGGCTTTGCAAAGAAAAATTCCGATTATTAGGCGTGCTGAAATGCTTGCCGAATTAATGAGGTTAAAATGCTCAGTAGCGGTTTCCGGCTCGCACGGCAAAACTACCACTACTTCCCTTATAGCGTGTTTATTTGAAGCGGCAGGCTTATCTCCTACAGTAATTAACGGCGGTATTATTAATAATAGATCAACAAATGCTTATCTTGGATCGGGAGATTATTTAATTGCGGAAGCCGATGAATCAGATGCTACTTTTATTAACATACCATCAACTATTGCGATAATAACCAATATCGACCCCGAACATTTAGATTATTATCAAGATTTTGCTACGCTAATTAACGCTTTTAGAAGCTTCATTACTAATTTACCTTTTTACGGCTTTGCCGTTGCTTGTATTGATCATAAAATAGTAAGAGAATTAATTAGCACCGTTACTGAACGTAAAATTGTTACTTACGGCATAAATTCGGATGACGCACATGTTAAGGCTTTTAATATCAGTACTGATATTGCCTCTTCGACTTTTGATATCAGAATTAAATTACCGAATGTAAGCGGTGTTACGATTATTGAGCGAATTACTATCCCAACGCCCGGAAGACATAATATTTTAAATAGTTTAGCTGCCGTTGCAGTCGGAGTAGAGCTAGATTTTGGTATCAAGGTTATTAAAAACGGTTTTAGTAACTTTAAAGGGGTAAAGCGAAGATTTACAAAAGTAGCCGAATATAATAATGCTTCTATAATCGATGATTACGCTCATCATCCGGAAGAAGTGAAGGCTACGCTTGCTACCGCTAAGAATATTGCCGATAAGCAAAACGGCAAAGTTATTGCTATTTTTCAGCCGCATAGATATTCCAGGGTACAATATTTATTTGATGATTTTATGATTTGTTTTAACGATGCCGATATACTTTATATTACCGATATATATGAAGCCGGCGAATCGCCGATAGAGGGTATAACGTCTAAGAATTTAGTTGAGCAAATAACGAAAAATAACCATCACGCTCAAGCAAGCTTTATACCTTATCCGCAAAATATAGCCCAAATTATTAAAGATCATGCACGCCCGGGCGATATGATAATAATGATGGGTGCCGGCAATATTTCAACCTGGGCTAATGATCTAAAATTGAAAGGTACGGATTGATAATATGCTTGATATTATAGATTTCATATCCGATGTCATTCCCGCGAAAGCGGGAATCCAGCTTTTTTATTATAAAATTACTATAAATACTGTATTAATAATTAAATATTATTTTCTGGATTCCCGCTTTCGCGGGAATGACATCAGAAATTTTCTTATATTTTCGAACCATGCAACAATGCCACCTTATTGTGAGAATGGCATCTCTCGGGGTTTTTTATGAAACTACCCAAAATTCGAGGTGAGTATAGAAGAGATTATAATTTAAAGCATCTGACTTGGTTTAAAGTAGGCGGCAATGCCGAGATATTTTTTAAGCCTGCCGACACTGATGATTTGGTAAGCTTTTTGCAACAAAATAACCAAGAATTACCGGTAACGATTTTAGGGGCAGGTTCCAACATAATTATTAGAGACGGCGGGATAGAAGGCTGCGTAATAAAGCTTGGACAAAATTTTACTAATATTGAGCTTACTAAAGATAACCGCCTTGCGGTCGGTAGCGGCTGCCTTAATTATAATCTCGCCAAATTCTGTCAGGCTAATTCTATTAGCGGCTTTGAGTTTTTAGTGGGGATCCCCGGGACTATCGGCGGCGGCGTTGCAATGAATGCCGGTTCTTATAATTCCGAATTTAAAGATATTATAGTAGAAATAGAAACAGTTGATTTTTCCGGAAAAACTTTAATTTTTTCTAATGAAGGAGTAGGTTTTAAATATCGCAGTAACAATTTACCTTCAAATTTGATTATAACTAAAGCTATTTTTAAGACTAAAGCGGGTAGCGAAGAAGATATAACGCAGCGGATGAATGAAATAAATGATGCTAGGTCTCAAACCCAGCCGATAAAAGAACGCACCGGCGGCAGTACGTTTGCTAATCCTACGGGCAAACAAATTAATAATGTCATACCAGGGTCAAGCCCCGGTATGACAACTCAACATTTTATGAAAGCTTGGCAACTTATTGACAAGGCGGGTCTTAGAGGATATAGAATAGGCGACGCCTCTATTTCAGAGCTTCATTGTAATTTTATGATAAATCACGGTAACGCAACTGCTAAAGAGCTCGAAGATTTAGGCAATTTTGTACAACAAAAAGTATTTGAAGATAGCGGTGTTAAGTTAGAGTGGGAAATTAAACGGATAGGCAGGTATAGTTAATTAGCCTGAAAAGTTTTTGTTTATGTCATTCCCGCGAAGGCGGGAATCCAGAAAAACACTTTTTAGTATATCCTGAAATAAGTTCAGCATGACAAAAAAAGTCTGGATTCCCGCCTTCGCGGGAATGACATAAAAGTAGAAAAATAATAACATTAACGGGCAGTATATGCATAAATATCAAACATGTTGGGTAGAGGATTCTAAAATTACGATACTAACTAGTAGCGGCAAAAAACATATCGCCGTTATCGGCGGGGGGATGTCTGCCGAAAGGGAAGTATCGTTAGTATCGGCTGAAGGGGTTAACAAAGCATTAACAGATGCGGGGTATCAGGTTACTTTTATAGATATGGGTGCAGATATTGCTATAAAGCTTCTCGAGATAAAACCCGATATTGTTTTTAACTGTCTGCACGGCACATACGGTGAAGACGGTTGCTTACCGGGGCTATTAAATATTATGCGTATTCCATATACGCATAGCGGCATACTTACCTCTGCTTTAGCATTTAATAAAATACATTCCCGTGCTTGGTTCACGGCAAATAATATTACTATGGCGGAGAGTATTATAGTAAATAAAAGTGATAATATTAAAAGTGACCCTATACCACGCCCGTATGTAATAAAGCCCCTCACACAAGGTTCAAGTATCGGGGTTGAGATCATTTTTGCGGAAGATGATTTTGATTTTACCGATTATGATTTTCCTTATGGCGATGAAATAATGATAGAAAAATATATAAAAGGGCGGGAGCTACAAGTAGCGGTTTTAAACGGCAAAGCTTTAGGAGCTTTGGAGATTAAGCTTTTAAAAAATCGTTTTTATGATTATGAAACTAAATATACGGAAGGATTTGCTCAGCATTTATGCCCTGCACCGATACCTTCCGAAATATATTCGGAATTGCTTGCAAAATCTGAAAAAATCTATAAAACCATGCATTGCAAGGGAGCAGCAAGAGTAGAGTTTATTTTAGAAGATCAAACAAATAAATTAATTGCTCTTGAGATAAATACCCATCCCGGTATGACGCCTTTATCGATAGTACCGGAGATAGCAGCTTATAGCGGCATAAATTTTATTACTTTAATTGAAGAAATTTTAAAGACGGCAAGCTTTGACTCATGAGAAAAAAACAAAACTCTAACAAAAAAAATAAGGTAAAAAAAACTAATATCTCACTGCGTAGAAAGATTGGACTAATCTATACTAGAATGATATTTATTATTAAAATTTCACTAATTATTTTTGTAGGTTTGTTTTTTTTTACAAAATATTTTGCTTCTACCAAACATAAAATAGTGCAAAATATTTATGAATCGACGGCAAATATGGGGTTTAGGCTTGAAAATGTCGTAATAGAAGGGCAACAAAATGTTCTAGAATCTAATATATTAAAAGTTTTAAATGCCGATAAGGGTACTCCTATTTTTGCCCTTAACTTAAATGAAATTAGAAATAATTTAAAAAATAATAAATGGATTAAAGACGTCTATGTCGGCAGGCGGTTACCAAATACCGTCTATATCAAATTATTTGAACGTGAGCCTATCGCCATTTGGCAAATTAATAGACAGCTTTTTCTAATTGATGAAGAAGGTTATGAGATTACTAAAAACATCGAACCTTTTCCGCATTTATTACATGTGGTCGGCAACGGTGCTAATATCTATGCTAGTAAATTGGTGGAGGAGTTAAAAAAATATCCGGCTCTAATGACTAAATCCTTATCTGCCGTACGCTGCGGGGATCGTAGATGGGACTTGAACCTTGAGGGGAATATTACAGTTAAAATGTCTGAAACAGGAACTGAAGAAGCCTTAAAATATATCGATGCTTTAAATAAAGCAAATAAGTTATTTAATCAAAATTATAAGACCTTCGATTTACGTGATAAGGATAAATATTACATCGAGAAGTATCCTCTATAAAATCTTTACAGATTAAAGATAAATTATTATACTATTAGCTAGTTAATCCTTCAGAGAAATTGTAAAATATGAATATTCATGAATATCAGGCAAAAGAAATTTTAAGGAAATACGGCGTGCCTACCTCTACCGGTGTAGTAATCACAAAAACGCAAGATATTAATGCGGCTATTGATAGCTTAAACGCTGAAGTATATGTTGTTAAAGCTCAAATACATGCGGGCGGAAGAGGAAAAGCCGGCGGAGTTAAAGTTGTAAAAAGTAAAGAAGAAGCTAAAAAAGTGGCACATGATATGTTCGGCATTAATTTAGTAACTCACCAAACGGGTCCGGAAGGACAAAAAGTTAACCGCCTCTATATCGAATCAGGAAAGAATATTTTTAAAGAATATTATTTTAGCGTCGTGTTTGATAGATCGAGTAGCCGCATTGCGTTTATAGCTTCTTCTGAAGGTGGTGTTGATATTGAAGAGGTAGCTGATAAAACCCCTGAAAAAATAATTAAGTTTTTTGTCGATCCGGCAACAGGTTTGCAAGCATTTCATACACGAGGCATTGCTTATGAATTAGGGTTTAAAGATGATCAAGTAAAGCAAATGAAGAAAATCATTGAAGCAGTTTATAATGCTTTTATAGATAACGATGCGGCACAAATTGAGATTAATCCTTTAATAGTCACGACAGACGGGGAATTGCTTGCTTTAGATGCAAAAATTACTTTTGACGATAATGCTTTATTTAAGCATCCAAATATTCTATTTATGCGTGATAACGATGAAGAAGATCCCTTAGAAACTAGAGCTTCAAATGCCGGGCTTAGCTACGTGAAGATGCACGGGAATATCGGCTGTATGGTAAACGGAGCAGGTCTTGCTATGGCTACTATGGATATTATTAAGCTTTACGGTGCAGCACCGGCAAATTTTCTTGATGTTGGGGGTGGAGCTGATCGTGAACGAGTTAAAGAGGCTTTTAAAATTATTTTATCGGATAAAGCCGTACAAGGTATTTTAGTGAATATTTTTGGCGGTATTATGCGCTGTGATATTATAGCCGAAGGCATTATTGCCGCTGCTAAAGAGATTGGTATAAAAGTTCCGCTAGTAGTTCGTCTTGCCGGCACTAACGTTGAAAAAGGAGAAGATATTTTATCTAATTCCGGTTTAGAAATAATCCCCGCACATGACTTAGCAGATGCGGCAAATAAAATTGTTGAAGCAATTAAGTAATGCTGATCTCCTCCGTCATTGCGAGCGACTGAAAGCGTTGTTGCATGGATCGAATTTTTGGTGTCATACCAGCGAAAGCTGGTATCTAACTTTTGTCATATTATTAAGTAGATTCCCTCTTTCGAGGGAATGACACCGAGAACGTTTAGGGTATCCATGCAACAATATAGCTAGAAGCTAATAAAACGGCTATAAAAAAAGACTTATGACATATAGTATAGATTTTCGTAGAAAGGTATTTAAGATAAAGAACAAAGAAGGTTTAAGTTATGTACAAACAGCCAAGCGTTTTGATGTAGGGAAGACAACATTAGTGCGTTGGGCAAAACGTTTGGAGCCTTCACGTACTCGTAATAAACCTGCAACAAAAATCAACATGGAAGCATTAAAACAAGATGTCAAGGACTATCCTGATGCTTATAATTATGAGAGAGCTGAACGTTTAGTTGTAAGTACACATGGCATTTGGAGAGCTCTTAAACGCTTAAATATTACATATAAAAAAAACACTGAATCACCCAAAAGCCAAAGCAAAAGAGAGGTTATGCTTTCAAAATAAAATTACTCAATATACACATGATGGAAAACCTATAGTATACTTGGATGAAAGTGGTTTTATGCATGACATGCCTCGTACTCATGGATATTCTATGAAGGGAGAAAGATGTTTTGGTACACATGATTGGGGAGCTAAAGGACGTACTAATGCTATAGGAGCCTTGCTAGACAAAGCACTTTTGACAGTTAGTCTTTTCGAACATAATATTGATACACAAACTTTTACTCATTGGGTAAAAGAGGATTTAATGCCTAAATTACCAGATGGTTGTGTAATTGTTTTAGATAATGCTGCTTTTCATAAGAATAAAGATATGCAATATTATATCAAAAATGCTGGGCATATCCTTGAATATTTACCGGCATATAGCCCAGATTTAAATCCAATTGAACATAAATGGGCTCAAGCTAAATCTATTAGGAGAAAATATCAATGTGATATTGATCAACTCTTTAGAGATTATTGTCCATAGCCGTTTTATTAGCTTCTAGCTATACCCGCTCGCCATGACGATTTTGGTATCCGTGCTAGCTGAAAAATGACATGAAAAGCTAAAAAATAATAATAAATAAGGCAAAAATGGCAATATTAATCAATAAAAATACTAAAGTAATCTGTCAAGGATTTACCGGTTCACAAGGAACCTTTCATTCCGAGCAAGCAATAATCTACGGGACAAAAATGGTCGGCGGGGTAACTCCCGGCAAAGGTGGAAACACTCACCTTGACCTGCCCGTATATAATACCGTTCACGAAGCAAAAGTAAAAACAGGAGCTAATGCCAGCGTTATCTATGTACCGCCGCTTCATGCTGCCGATTCTATATTAGAGGCGATAGATGCGGGCATTGAAATCGTCGTATGTATTACCGAAGGGATACCGGTGCTTGATATGGTAAAGGTTAAGCGGGTGCTTATCGGTTCTAAAACCAGATTAATCGGTCCTAATTGCCCGGGCGTGATTACGCCGGACGAGTGTAAAATTGGCATTATGCCGGGTCATATCCATAAAAAAGGTTCAGTCGGCGTTATTTCAAAGTCCGGCACTTTAACTTACGAAGCGGTCGCACAAACTACCGAGGTGGGGTTAGGCCAATCAACTTGTGTAGGGATTGGCGGCGATCCGGTTAACGGTACTAATTTCGTTGATTGTATTGAAATGTTTTTAAGAGATGAAGAAACAAAATCAATTATTATAATCGGTGAAATTGGCGGAGATGATGAAGAAAAAGCTGCTGAATTTATTAAACATTCAAAAATAAAAAAACCGATAGTAAGTTTCATCGCCGGTATTACCGCACCGCCGGGTAAAAGAATGGGGCATGCCGGTGCTATTATATCCGGCGGTAAAGGTTCAGCCGAGGATAAGCTGGAAGCTCTGCAAAGTGCCGGCGTGACTATTACCAGATCGCCCGCCGATATCGGTAAAACTATGTTAGAATTATTAAATAGGTGATTTGATAAATATCCACAGAACCTATTTTTGCAAAGCGTTTAGTGTCATACCGTGGTCAAGCCAGCGTTGTTGCATGGATAAATTTTTGATGTCATTCCCGCGAAGGCGGGAATCTAGAGAATATTTAAACGAATTATATAGTAAATTTTTATATAATTTTGCTTATTTTAAGTGTTTTTTCTGGATTCCCGCCTTCGCGGGAATGACATATAACACTTTTTTAGAGCCATGCAATAATGTCTCGTGGGTATGGATCGAAAACTTAAATTATGGAATATTTGAAGAATAAATTAAGGATTTAAATCAGAGCTGCTAACAAATTTATAAGCACCGGGATCGCTAAATATTTGTCGTAAAAATTCATTATTTAATGTATGGCTGGTTTTATAACCGTTAATTGCTCCGATAAAATTAGCACCGCTAGTATATAAATCACCGCATAAATCTAGGAGTTTATGACGAACAAATTCATCTTCATGCCGCAGACCGGCAGGATTTAAAATAGTATCTCGGTCGATACCTATAGCATTATCAAGAGAAGCTCCTTGTGCAAGACCTTTACTTTTTAAATAATCAACATCTTGTATAAAACCGAAAGTTCGAGCGTCGGCAATATTTTTCTCAAAAAACTCTTTTCCGGAAAAAAATAAATTTTGTCTGCCGATAACTTTACTAGTAAAGTCTATAGTTAAATCTATAGTCATATTAGGGGAGGGAGTGCAAAATAACTCACAATCTTTATGACTTACTTTTATTTCTTTTAAAATTTTCAAATATTTCTTAGAAGCTTTTTGTAATTTTTTACCTGCACACTCAATCATAAAAACAAACGGTTTACTGCTACCGTCCATTATCGGTACTTCCGGACCGTCAATTTCTATTATAGCGTTATCGATTCCGCAGCCCCAAAGTGCCGCCATTAAATGTTCAATCGTTGAAACATATACGCCGTGAGGATTTTTTATACTTGTCGATAGCAAAGTGTCGGAAACGTTTAAATAACTACTTTGGATGTAATTGGTTTCCTCTACCGAGATATCGGTTCTAACGAATACAATACCCGTATCTTCTTTAGCAGGCTTTAAAGTTAATTGTGCAGTTTTACCCGAATGAACTCCTATTCCATAACAACTAACCGGTTTCCGTAGTGATACTTGCATTAATTTATATCATCTAAAAAATATAATAAAATATTAATATTTAACGCTGATATGTACAAGCTATATTATGTTACAAAATATTACATATAGCTTCAACCATTAAGGTCTATACCTTAATGCTTTTTGCTATACTAGCGTCCTAATGCCATTCCTGCGAAGGTGGAGGTATTGTTGCGTGGCTCGAAAAAAGTGCTATATGTCATTCTAGCTAAAAGCGGGAATCCAGAAAAACACTTAAAATAAGCAAAATTATATAGAAATTTACTATATAATTCGCTTAAATATTCTCTGGATTCCCGCTTTTAGCTAGAATGACATCAAAAATTTGATCCATACAACAACGCTTAGCAAGCCGCTAGGTGACAGTTTTTGGTGATTTTAACCATCTACGCTTAGCCCGGATATTGCATGAAGTGAGATTTAAAGTAAGAAATTGAGTAATTTATAATATTAGCAATGATACTTTTGTAAAAATTTTGCCAAAAAGTGCTTTGAAGCCGTTATTTTCAAATTTTAGATGTAATGCCCCTTACCCCATTTTTTCTAAGCACCGGGAACAGTGCTAATCTAGGTTATTCTAATGCTAATTTCTTCATCACATGATTCCATACCTGTCGGTAAGGATATGATGAAGATAACAAAAACTTAATACGCCTAGTATTACGGATAATTACTACCCCAATTTTTAATAATTTTAAACGTATTGTACCTATTTGTGCTTTTGCTAATGCACTACCTTGTAATAAATTACCTCTGATATATTCTACTAAAGTGTATGCAAGACCCGATAAAATCATTCTGAGCTGATTAGCCCACCATCTATGACAAGAAGTACGATCTGCAAATAATTCTAGTTGTTGCTCTTTTATACGGTTTTCCATATCACCACGACCACAGTAAACTTTGTCGTATAAATCTTCAGGTTTATCTGATAAATTAGTTACTATATACCTTGGATTTTCTCCAAGCATTGTCATTTCTGCCTTACCAATTATTCTACGTTCATGACTCCAACTACCAGCCTTATATGGAAACTCACTAAAAAGACGTTGCTTTTCTTGGGTTATAATAAATGCTGCTTTTGACTTCTCCATTGTAGGTTTCAGTAACTCATTTAGTCTGTTATTTTGGGGCATTCCTACAATATATTTTATATTATGAATATCACACCAATCAAACATCTGATGACGACAAAATCCACTATCACCACGAAAAATAATCTTTACCTCTGGCCAAGCTTGGCGAAAACGTTTTACTAACAATGATAATATTGCCCAAGAATGTTTTGCTTGATCCTGCTTTGACGTCCTAAGATAACTAACTAACAGATGCTTTCCACAAAAAACATACAAAGGTAAAAAGCAATTATGACCGTAATAACCATGATAAAACTTACCTTCCTGTTGCCCATGAATTTCATCATCCGTAGCATCAAAATCAAGTATTAGCTGCTTTGGTACTATTTTATGAGACTTAATAAATTTATCAAGCATTAGTTCATGCACTTTAATTGCAAAGTGTCTATCAGCATTGTTTTCTATACGACATAAGGTAGAACTACTTGCCATATCATCAATTGTTTCCATAGCTGTTTGCATAGCAGGACATTTTCGTAGATAATTGTGGTCATTTAAATCTTCATAACCTAATGCAATACCATAAATTCGTTGCCTCAGCATTGTTGCCATATTATGGGTAATTTTACTACCATCTCGTCTATCAGGAAATATTTTAGCAAGCTCCTCTGTTATACCAAGCCTTTTATCTGCTTCTCTTAATAACAACACACCTCCATCGCTACTAATATCACCTCCAGTGAAATTTATCTCTATTGTCCGATTTTTTACTTTGGAAAACTGGTAACTATATGCTATACAATTTGTCATGACAAAATCCTTTGTATTATTCTAATGAAATACCAGTATTATACAGCTTTACGAGGATTTTGTCTCCTATATCTCATGCAATATCCGGGTTAGGTATTTTAGTTATTAATGTTTATATAATCTATGTTTAATAAAGTAGCAAAAATAATAAACTACAAAAGTTCCTACCACGGCAAAAATAGAAAATAAAAAGTCATTACCTTCAACTAATCCATATGGCGTGCTGGAAGATAAAGCACCGGCATATACTCCTACCGCATACATGGAAAAATATGAAAATATTGCGGTTCGGAGATCATATGCTTTAAACTTATCTAATAATATTAATAAATTGCAGATAAAAATCGAGCATAGGCAAATACCGACTAGGATTATAAGTAATATATTCCAGCTTTGGTTCATCCCATATAGAGGTAATAAAATAAAACATCCTAAAAGTATTAATATTAACAGTAGGTTAGCAAAATATTTGTTAGCTTTATTTAGTATATAAGACATTGGTATTATAGAAAAAAATATAGCTTTGAATATGTAAGCAAATATAATGTTTGAGCTTATTAATGCTAATTCTTGTTTAAGAGCAAAAGCTTCATAATACCATAATGTGTCAAAAGCAACGTAAGCTACTATAAAACCCGTCAATAATTGTAATTCTATATTTTTTATTAATAAGGAAAATTTGGAATTTGATTCTAAATTGTGAGGAGTTTTATTAGTATGTAATAATTCCGTTAAAATATTGATGCAGTAAAGTAAGGCACAAATTACCATCGTATAAGGATTAGGCTTTAATAAGGGTTTTAGAAAAGATACGGCAATATGTCCACCTGCCCAAAAAAAAATGATAAGGGATAAAAAAAGATATTTTTTATCATTCGCTGATTCAATAATATGCATTATTACAGCGGTAAAGTAGGCAAATGCCGCACCGTTCATTACGACAAGACTAATTTCAATTATAGTATAATTATTAAATATAATAAGATTTATTATATTAATTATAACTATAAATGAGCTAGTAATTATGATTTTCTTATTGCTTAATTTATTAATTAATTGGGTCAAAGAAAAGGCGGCTATTATAAAACCGAGAAGTCTAGTTTGAGCGAGGTGTTCTAATTGTTCCCCGTTTAAACCTTTAATTAGTAAAAAAGGTTTAAGTATATAAAAGTAAGTACTATTAATACAAGAGAAAAAAAATATTCCCAGCAGAGAGAAAAAAATTGTTTTATAATCGACTTTTAAAGGCATAAATAATTGTTTGCTAAACACAAATACATGGTATATAAATTATGGTCAAGAATATGGTTATCCTTGCCTTCAGATTATATAGCTCATAATTAAATTTAATATAATTTATTTCCCCTAAATCTATATTTTACTGTTATCTATATTTTATGATTGTTTAATAAATTCATATACTTACATGCATATTATGTTAAAGTATTACATTTGATTTGTATATAACTTTATTAAAATCATATAAAGATTTTAAAAATACATGTAATGTAACTACATATTTAATTTTACTGTAAATATAAATAAATATAAAAATTTTAATAAATAATAATATGAGGATATAGCAGGTAGCTGTTCTTTATTATATAAAAATTCAAACCGAAATAGGGCAATAATAAACTTATAGATTGTTACTATTTTGTGTTTAAGTCATAGTGAGCAAAATTAATGAGTAAAAAAATTATAATTGACGCTAATTTTCCTAATGAAACGAGAGTGGCATTATTAGGACATAGCGACAATATAGAAGATATTGAATATGAAACGTCAATAAAACAACAAAATAAAGGTAATATTTATTTAGCAAAAATAACACGAGTAGAGCCGTCTTTGCAAGCCGCTTTTATAGAGTACGGTATGGATAAAAGCGGATTTTTACCTTTTAGTGAAATCCACCCTAATTATTATAATTTACCTCAGACGGAGAAAAATTTCCCCGTTAATGAATTTCCGGAAATAATATCGCACGATATTGTTTTAGAGGAAGGCGATGAAATCCCTTTAACGGCTTCTTACGACCCTTTAATGGATAGTGAAGAAATTGATTTAAAAGTTATAGAAGAATTAGTCGACAATAAATTCCAGTCGGAATTTAATTTAGAGGCGGCTGACGATGTCGAAATTATTACTAATATTAAAGAAGAAAACACGCCTCATAAACAGTATAAAATTCAGGAAGTAATAAGAAAAAACCAAATATTATTAGTCCAAGTCACCAAAGAAGAAAGAGGTAATAAATGTGCCTCTTTTACCACTTACATATCGCTTGCCGGAAAATATTGTGTTCTAATGCCTAATAAATCCGCTCAAAACGGTGTATCACGAAAAATATCTAATGCTGACGAGAGGAAGAGACTTAAGAATATTATTAGTAAAATAATAAATAACGAGAATGCTAAAAATATCTCTAGCGTCATTGTTCGCACTGCAGGTAAGGGGTGTACTACTCTTGACTTAAAGAAAGATTATAATTATTTAGTGAAATTGTGGAATAAAATTCGCAAAACTACTACTAAATTTCCGGCTCCCTGTTTTATACATGCAGAAGATAGTATAATTCGTAAAACTATCAGGGATATGTGTGATCACAGCGTCAAAGAGGTCATAATCCAAGGGAAAGATGCTTATGTGGCTGCCACACGATTTATGCAAGATATTTTACCTTCGGAACTTGTAAAGCTTAAAGAGCATAAAAATAAAATACCGATTTTTACTAAATTTCAAGTTGAAGAGCAATTGTCCAAACTTTATCAACCGGTTGTTACTTTACCTTCCGGTGGATATATCGTAATTAATCCAACCGAAGCACTTATCTCTATCGACGTAAATTCCGGTAAATCAACTTCTGAAAAAAATATAGAAGAAACGGCATTAAAGACTAATTTAGAAGCAGCAAAAGAAGTAGCAAGGCAAGTTAAGCTTAGAGATTTATCGGGCTTGCTAGTCGTAGATTTTATCGATATGAGTGAGCTTAGAAACCGTAAAATCATAGAGCGATCTTTTAAAGAGTTTTTAAGTCGTGATCGTGCTCGTATACAAACCAGTCATATTAGTCAATTCGGTTTGCTTGAATTTTCTAGACAAAGATTGCGTTCCTCTTTCTTGGAAGCTAATTCGGCAATTTGTTCTCATTGTAACGGTAAGGGGATAGTACGTGCCGATGAATCCAATGCCATGTTAATTTTACGGACGGTAGAAGACGAAATTTGTGAGGAAAACGTTGATATAGTAAATATTTTTGCAAATATTTCTTCAATAATTTATCTGCTTAATAGCAAACGCCGAGAAATTAAATTTATTGAAGAAAAATATAATATAAAACTTAATTTTTATTCCGATCCTAATGCTACCTCGGATAATTATTCTATTGAAAAAATAAAATTGCTTAAAAAAAATAATGTCAACGAAGCAATAAGTAAACCGATGATCCAAAATGATAGTGCTGATTATCATGAAGCTAACAATCATGAAGGAGTCGGGCAAAGGAAAGAGGCACTACGCAAAGGTAAACAGAAATGGAAAACTAATAATAATGAATCGGTAGCTTCTGAAGAATTAAAAAATAAAGATGCGGAAGCGGTAAAAACTCTACAAGAACCTGTTACCAATGATGTTGAAGACGTACCACCGGTAAATAATCCCAAGGGAGATGAAAGTTATACGGCACCTGATGATAATAAAGCAATAGAGGGAGTTGAGGCAAAAGTGATGCCGAAACGTAAATATCGCAATAGAAGAAATTATAAGCGTTCGTCTGCCGGTAATTTAAATAAAGATACTTCTAAAGAAAATAGTGAGCAACCGCCGATAACTTAAAGATATTGTTGATATTATTCCTAGCTGCGGCGAGCGTTGTTGCATGGATCGAAAAAAGTGCTGTATGTCATTCCTGCGAAAGCAGGAATCCAGAAAAAACACTTAAAATAAGTAAAATTATATAGAAATTTACTATATAATTCGCTTAAATATTCTCTGGATTCCCGCTTTCGCGGGAATGACATCGAAAATTCGAGCCATGCAACAATGCCTATTTCAGGTGGGAATTACATCTTCCGTATAACTTAGTCAATAATTATGTCCAAAGCGTTAGTTACAAAATGGTTATTCCTATGTTGTATTATGGTAATATTCATGGTTCTTATCGGCGGGGTAACCAGGCTTACGGGATCGGGGTTATCAATTGTTGAATGGCAACCTATAACCGGTATTGTCCCCCCTCTAAATGCTTGGCAGTGGCAAATAGAATTTGCTAAATATCAAACATTTCCTGAATATCATATTCGTTACGGTATGACTTTGTCGGAATTTAAATTTATTTACTGGCTGGAATTTATTCATCGTTTAGCCGGAAGAGTTGCAGGTTTAATATATCTCCTACCTTTAATATATTTTTATTTGAAAAGAGAAATTAAAAGATACGCAATTGTACCCTATATCTCTGTATTAATATTGTTTTGTATACAAGGTTTTATGGGATGGTATATGGTTAAAAGCGGATTAATTAATAATCCAAGCGTTAGCCATTTTAGGTTAGCATTTCATTTAATTATTGCCGTTATTATTTATCATTTACTTTTTTATCAATTAATAAAAAATAGCTTTGATATTCTCTTAATTTCTCCGCAAATAAATTTAAAAATACCGTTATTCTTTTGTTTAGCTGCTATTGCTATAGTTTATGGACAAATTTTCTTGGGCGGCTTAGTTGCCGGTTTGCACGGCGGGCTTGTATATAATAGCTTTCCGTTGATGGGTGATAGTTTTGTTCCTCTGGAGATAAAAAATAATTTTGCTAATATAAATAATTGGTACGATCCGGTTTTTGTCCAATTTATACATAGGTTAGGGGCTTATAGCGTATTTATTATTGTATCGTTCCTTATAGTGAGTTTATTAAAAATTCGGCATCCAAAATTAAATAAAGTAGCTTACTGTTTAATTATTGCTTTGCTAATACAAATGCTAACCGGCATTTTGACTATTTTATACGCTGTTCCACTTATAATTGCTCTTATGCATCAAATTTTTGCCGTAATTCTATTGTCTACTATAATATGGTGTTATTTTTTAATTAAAAATACTTAGCTTGAAATGTCATTCCTGCGAGGCATTAGCATTGTTGCATGACTCTAATTTTCGATGTCATTCCCGCGAAAGCGGGAATCCAGAGAATATTTAAGCAAATTATATAGTAAATTTTTATATAATTTTACTTATTTTAAGTGTTTTTTCTGGATTCCTGCTTTCGCAGGAATGACATAAAGAGCGTGCTTATTGATCCACGCAGGCAATGCTGAGTTAGTAAGGAACTTGAAGAGTTTTATTTAAAATGATTATTAAAGTAGATACAACTATTCCCTGTAGGCTAGACAAATATCTAAGGCGTTTATACCCTAGACTTACGCAAGGAATTATTGAGCGAGCTTTAAGGCAAAAGCAAATAATGGTTAACGGTCATAAAGTAGAGGCAAATTTAAGAGTAAAGGAAGATGATGAAATTTTTATAAACGACAAATTAAATTTACCGCAAGAAGAAACCTTGGAAGTAATATTTTCCGATTCAGTAATTAAATTGGCAAGCAAAATTACTAAAGATTATTTAATCTATGAAAATGAGCATTTTATAGCGATTAATAAGCCTGCCGGGCTTGCAACGCAAGGGGGGACTAAAATCAACCTTTCTATCGATGACGCATTGAAGTATTTAAACTATAAATTAGTGCATAGGTTAGATAAGGAAACAAGCGGTTTATTATTAGTTGCTAAAAATTATGAAAGCAGTGTAAAGCTCGTAAATGCTTTTAAAGAAAAGCTAATTGCAAAAACTTATATTGCCGTGGTTTTCGGTAGACCTCTTGAAGACTCGGGAGAGATTCGTGGGTTAATAGGAAAGAAAAGAGACGGAGCGTATGAAATTGTTGATGTCGATAATGAAAACGGCAAACTCGCAATTACTTATTATAAATTATTAAAACCTCTTAATAACAACTTATCGTTAATAGAATTTACACCGATTACCGGCAGAATGCATCAGTTAAGATTTCATGCGAAATTGTTAAATTGTCCGATAGTCGGCGATACTAAATATGGTTCTGCACAATCTTCTTCATATTCTAAACATATGCTACTTCATGCAAGCAAGATAGTTTTACATGAAAAAATATTCGGTGAAGAAATTACTTTAGAGGTAAAATTGCCGAATTATTTTTTTAATATCAAATAAAACCTTTAACTTCATATTTTTTAGAAGATTTTACTTTACATGTATATATTATTAATCCGAAGTAGAAGAAAGTACATTTTTTATAAGGAGTGATTGTGACACGTAAATATTTTTTGTTATTTATTTTTCTGTTAATTGATAATGTAGATAGTTTTGCAGATATGCAGGAAAGGATTATAGTTGCTGAAAAAGATTACTTAGCCAACAGGTTTCTGAATGCAGTCTTTAGGTTTGAGAATGATGAAAAGATTTTAATAACAGGAGCTAAGGGAATTTTTTCTTTAAGCGGTGATCAATTAAAGACTAATGAAGTAATGCCTGTTTCTTCAGGCATAAAACCGATCACGGCTGCAGGGATTTTAAGGCTGCAAGATAAAGGATTATTAAATGTTAACGATAAAATTTATCAATATCTTGATGCCGATATTTGGCAAGGCGTTATACCTGATTGGGCGTATAAAATATCAATTCATAATTTACTAACTCATACTAGCGGTCTTGCCGAGTATTTTGGGTTTGTTAAGCTAGATTTTGATATGTCTCAGAAAGAGGCTAATAAAAAAATAATACAATATGTTACTACAAAGCCTTTAGAAGTACAGATAGGTAAAAAATATAATTATAGTCATACTAATTTTATTGTACTCGGCATGATTATTGAAAAAGTAAGCGGTCAAAATCTAGCTGATTTCTTTCGAGATGAATTTTTTAATCCTCTGCATATGAAATCTACAAAACTTGCTTCGTTTTATGAAGCTATCGGAATTCAAAGAAATGATGTTAGTGCGAATTATCCCATTAGGTATTTTATTGAACCTACTAACAATAAACCTATATTTTCTTTAGCTAATGCTGATTTTGTTGCTCGTCCTTATGCGGATGTGGGGATCGTCTCTAACACTTTTGATCTTATTAAATGGTATAAAGCTCTGAATCAAGGAAAAATTCTTTCTAAAAAATCATATAAACTTATGACTACCAAATACTTTCTAGCGGACGAAGATAATGGGCATATGATGTGGCTATAGTATTCCGGACAGTTAGTATGAGACAATATTAACAGAAAGGAAATACAGTATGACAAAAACAAAAATGTATTCTAGTGAATTTAAAGAATCAGCAGTTAAATTGGCAACTGAATCGAAGCGACCTGTTATTCAGACTGCAAAAGAATTAGGTATCAGTAAGAATACTTTATATAGTTGGATAGATAAATATTCTAAACAATTTGAAGAATCAATAACAAGAACAGATGAACATCTGTATGATGAATTAAAAAGATTAAAGAAAGAGCTGGTGATAGTAACACAGGAGCGTGATATACTAAAAAAGGCTGCAGCGTACTTTGCAAAAGAGTCCCTGTAAGGTATGCATGGATAAAGAAGCATCAAGATGATTTCTCAATTGCAATTATGTGCAAATGTATGAAGGTATCACGTAGCGGTTATTATGAGTGGTTAAATAACCCTGGATGCAATAGGGATAAAGAAAATAGAGAATTAACCTGTAAGGTTAGAGCTATTTTTCAGGAAGGTAGACGAAATTATGGATCTAGACCCATTAAAAAGGCTTTGTTGAGGCAAGGCATAATTGTTAGTCGTAGGAGAATTACAAGACTAATGAATGAAGCTGGCTTAGTATGTAAAACTAAGTATAAATTTAAAGCAACTACTGATTCTAAGCATAATAAGCAAGTTGCTCCTAATTTATTGGATAGACAGTTTAAAGTTTCTAATGTTAATTGTTATTGGGTTGGTGATATCACCTATATCCCAACTGGAGAAGGATGGTTATATTTAGCAACAGTTATTGATCTATTTTCTAGAAAAGTAATAGGCTGGTCAATGAATAGTAATATGAAAGCTGATTTAGTTAATAATGCTTTGCTAATGGCAATATGGCAACGTAAACCACCTAAAAAGCTTATTTGGCATACTGATAGAGGTAGCCAATATTGTTCTGATAGTCATTTAAAACTTATAAAACAACATGGTATTATACAGAGTATGAGTCGTAAAGGAAATTGCTGGGATAATGCTGTTGCTGAAAGCTTTTTTCATACTATAAAAACAGAATTAATTTATCAACATAAATTTAAAACTAGGGAGGAAGCAAAACATGCTATATTTGAATATATAGAGGTATTTTATAATCGTATAAGAATGCATTCTGCTAACGATTATCTATCACCAGTACAATACGAAAAAATACAAAAATGTGCGTAAAAAACTGTCCGGAAAACTGTTGACAGATCACCTAGAGTAAGAGGGGATGACAAGCAAAAAGCAGCTAGATGCATTAATTATCGTCATTTAATTAATAGCTTGGTACGTAAACCCGGAGCTTTTCGCTATTCTATTCTGCGGGATGACATACTACCAACTCCTATATATAAAAAAATTTGGTTGCTAATTGATCAACATTGTACACCACGTCAGGCTAATAAATTGATGGTAGGTATTTTAAAGCTTGCAGCAGATTATAACTGTGAGCAACAATTAGGAGAATTTGTTGTGTCATCCCTAATTAAAGGTAAGGTTCCTTGTTTAGGAACGTTACAAAACCGATATCAACCTTGTATGAAGTTAGTACCTCCTCCTGTAGAAATTAAGCAACATTCACTACAAACATATAATCATCTTTTGCCTTCATTTTTAGTAAGAGAGGTTAGCCATGCATAATGCTACAGCACTACCTATACTTTTAAAAGAGTTACGTCTACCTACTATACTTGAATTATGGCAATCGATTTTACAAAAAGCAGAGCATGAGGGATGGGATTATACTAAGTTTTTATCTATCCTTTTTGAATATGAAGTAGAAGCTCGTCAGAGGAAAAAGATTCAAACTTATTTAAGAAAAGCTCATCTACCGGTAGGTAAATCTTTAGCTACTTTTGATTTTAGTCAGGTTCAAACTTTAAATAAAGCAAAAGTAGATGACCTAGCTTGTAATATTAGTTGGGTTAAGCGAGCCGAAAATTTATTAGTTTTTGGTCCATCCGGGGTAGGAAAAAGTCATTTAGTTGCTGCACTAGGGTATGCATTGGTAGAAAAAAATATCAGAGTACTCTTTACTTCCCCCACTAAGCTTGTTCAAAATCTGCAAGCCTCTCGTCGAGATTGTCGCCTTCCGGCAGAACTTGCTAAACTTGATAAATATGATGTTATTATCCTTGATGATATAGGATATGTACGTAAGGATGAAGCTGAAACGCATGTTTTGTTCGAACTGATTGCTCAGCGATATGAATCAGGGAGTCTTATTGTTACATCTAATCAGCCTTTTAGTGAATGGGATAGTATTTTTGCTACAAACTCTATGACTGTAGCAGCTATCGATAGGCTAATTCATCATTCTACGATTCTAGAAATTAATTCTGAAAGTTATAGGAAAAAACATGCTCTTAAACAAACTTAATACTTACAGAAAAACAATTATAAAATCAAGTATGACACAAATTTAACGTTGTTATATCTAGAATTTAAACTTAAGTAAATATTCCAATATTATAAAGCATTAACAAAAAGGAGGCTTATTTATGCAAACTTATCCACCCTCTTACCGGCAAAGTTAGCTGTCATCCCCAGGCAATAAATTTTGTCGTTGCATACTCTTGAAGTGTATAATAAAGCAATTGAAGTTGATCCTAATGATTTTAAAATTTATCTTAATAAAGGAGCTGTTTTAATTGGTCTTGGAGAATATGAACTTGCAGTTAATTCATATGATAAAGTAATTGAATTAAACCCTACATACTCTGGAGCCTATTCTAATAAGGGGGTAGTGTTAGAAAACTTAGGTAAATATGAGCTTGCACTTGAATCTTATAATAAAGCCGTACAACTTAATCCTACAGATGCTACTTATTATATCAACCAAGGATCACTATTAGGAAAGCTTGGTAAATACGAGCTTGCACTGAAATCACATAATAAAGCAATAGAGTTAGACCCTAATAATCCTATAGCTTATAGTGATAAAGGACGTACATTATATAGTTTAGATAAATACGAGTTAGCACTTGAGTCTTATAATAAAGCCATACAACTTGATCCTATAGATACTACTAATTATATTATGCAAGGATCATTATTAGGAAAGCTTGGTAAATATGAACTTGCACTGAAATCATTTAATAAAGCAATAGAATTAGACCCTAATAATCCTACACCTCATATTGATAAGGGTGTTACATTATTTAATTGGAAAAAATATAACTTAGCCCTCGAATCATTTAATAAAGCGTTAGCCCGGATATTGCATGAAGTGAGATTTAAAGTAAGAAATTGAGTAATTTATAATATTAGCAATGATACTTTTGTAAAAATTTTGCCAAAAAGTGCTTTGAAGCCGTTATTTTCAAATTTTAGATGTAATGCCCCTTACCCCATTTTTTCTAAGCACCGGGAACAGTGCTAATCTAGGTTATTCTAATGCTAATTTCTTCATCACATGATTCCATACCTGTCGGTAAGGATATGATGAAGATAACAAAAACTTAATACGCCTAGTATTACGGATAATTACTACCCCAATTTTTAATAATTTTAAACGTATTGTACCTATTTGTGCTTTTGCTAATGCACTACCTTGTAATAAATTACCTCTGATATATTCTACTAAAGTGTATGCAAGACCCGATAAAATCATTCTGAGCTGATTAGCCCACCATCTATGACAAGAAGTACGATCTGCAAATAATTCTAGTTGTTGCTCTTTTATACGGTTTTCCATATCACCACGACCACAGTAAACTTTGTCGTATAAATCTTCAGGTTTATCTGATAAATTAGTTACTATATACCTTGGATTTTCTCCAAGCATTGTCATTTCTGCCTTACCAATTATTCTACGTTCATGACTCCAACTACCAGCCTTATATGGAAACTCACTAAAAAGACGTTGCTTTTCTTGGGTTATAATAAATGCTGCTTTTGACTTCTCCATTGTAGGTTTCAGTAACTCATTTAGTCTGTTATTTTGGGGCATTCCTACAATATATTTTATATTATGAATATCACACCAATCAAACATCTGATGACGACAAAATCCACTATCACCACGAAAAATAATCTTTACCTCTGGCCAAGCTTGGCGAAAACGTTTTACTAACAATGATAATATTGCCCAAGAATGTTTTGCTTGATCCTGCTTTGACGTCCTAAGATAACTAACTAACAGATGCTTTCCACAAAAAACATACAAAGGTAAAAAGCAATTATGACCGTAATAACCATGATAAAACTTACCTTCCTGTTGCCCATGAATTTCATCATCCGTAGCATCAAAATCAAGTATTAGCTGCTTTGGTACTATTTTATGAGACTTAATAAATTTATCAAGCATTAGTTCATGCACTTTAATTGCAAAGTGTCTATCAGCATTGTTTTCTATACGACATAAGGTAGAACTACTTGCCATATCATCAATTGTTTCCATAGCTGTTTGCATAGCAGGACATTTTCGTAGATAATTGTGGTCATTTAAATCTTCATAACCTAATGCA
Organism: Rickettsia endosymbiont of Polydrusus tereticollis; assembly: GCF_964026385.1. Lineage (NCBI taxonomy): Bacteria > Pseudomonadati > Pseudomonadota > Alphaproteobacteria > Rickettsiales > Rickettsiaceae > Rickettsia > Rickettsia endosymbiont of Polydrusus tereticollis. The sequence continues at coordinate 957,399 of NZ_OZ032142.1, forward strand.
ATACCATAAATTCGTTGCCTCAGCATTGTTGCCATATTATGGGTAATTTTACTACCATCTCGTCTATCAGGAAATATTTTAGCAAGCTCCTCTGTTATACCAAGCCTTTTATCTGCTTCTCTTAATAACAACACACCTCCATCGCTACTAATATCACCTCCAGTGAAATTTATCTCTATTGTCCGATTTTTTACTTTGGAAAACTGGTAACTATATGCTATACAATTTGTCATGACAAAATCCTTTGTATTATTCTAATGAAATACCAGTATTATACAGCTTTACGAGGATTTTGTCTCCTATATCTCATGCAATATCCGGGTTAGAATTGGATCCTGATAATCCAGATGCAAGTACTAGAAAACAATTACTATTAGATATGCAGAAATAATCTTTACACTAAAAAGATTTTTAATGTAAATCATGAGCGTATAATAGTGTTTTATGAGTCAATCATAAATTTTGTGTAAGTATCTAAAATTCATTTTCTAATAATTCATATTTAAAATCTCCGCAAAGTATCTCAAATTGATTTAAAGCAAGGGACCATTCTCTAATGGGCATGGTCCATTTTTTTGCAGCATTTTTTAGGGCCAGAAAGACGATTTTTGTAATAGATTTATCATCTGGAAAAACTCCCTTATTTTTGATAATTTTACGGATTTGACGATTTACCGATTCAATCGTATTAGTAGTATAGATGACCCTTCTAATTTCTTCCGGAAAGGCAAAAAAAGGCACTATTCCAGTCCAATTACGTTTCCATATATCAGAAATAACCGGATATTTGCTATCCCATTTTTTAGCAAACTCTTCTAATGCTAAATTTGCCATGCTCTCATTATTTGCTGTATAGATTTGTTTTAAGTCAGACGTTACTTCTTTAAGATCTTTATAAGAAACATATTTTACAGAATTACGAACCATATGCACGATACAAAGCTGTACTATAGTATTTGGAAATATACTGTTTATGGCATCTCTAAAGCCTTTAAGCCCATCAATACATGCTACATAAATTTGTTCTATACCTCGATTTTTTAGCTCGGTTACAACTTGCATCCAAAATTTTGCACCTTCATTTTTGCTAATCCAAATACCAAGCAACTCTTTCTTACCTTCTGTATTAACTGCAATAGCAAGGTAAACAGCTTTATTTATAACCATATTATTATCTCTTGCTTTTACCATTATACAGTCTAAATAAACAATCGGATATATCCTATCTAATGCTCGAGCTTGCCATCTTATTACATCTTCCATTACTCCATCGGTAATAGTAGAGATGAGCTCCTTAGAAACTTCAGTGTGGTAGATTTCTTCTAAATGTGCTTGTATCTCACTCATGGTCATACCTCGAGCGTAGAGAGAAATAACCGTATCATCAAATCCGGAAAACCTTCTAACTCCTTTAGGGATTAGTTGCGGTTCAAACTCACTATCTCTATCACGTGGTACATCAATTACTATTTTTTGACCGCTCTCGTCTATTATTGTTTTTTCTGTTGTACCATTCCTACGATTGCTATCTATCTTCGCTACTTTACTATGCCTAGAATATCCTAATTCATGATTTAGTTCACTTTCCAATATTCTTTCTACTAGACGCTTCTTTAGTTGCTGAAACAGTCCATCTTTACCAAATAGCTCAGAAGGATTAGCTTGCGATAATAGCTCTTCTACTAGTTCATTATTTATATTTGTTTTTGCTGTCTCTTGTTCTAATTTTTTAGCCATAATTTCCTTTGGTTAAGTTGTTATTTTTTACAGTAATTCTTTATCTGCTTTTTTTCAACTTACACAAATTATATGACTGACTCGTCTTACCGAAAAGTTAGTAGCATATTGCAAACCGATGAACCTGCTACTATTAGACCAATCCGCCGCTTTTGTTAGGCTATCGCCGATCCTCCACCTAGCAACATTCTCGACGTTATCAAACGTCCAATTTGTTTCAAGCCTAGTAAAAATATTATAGTCTCGTTTAAAATTCTTTTGTGGTTTAAAACTGGAATTAACAGGTGCACTTCGCATAACAAAACTATTACTCAATGTTCCATATTCACAGAAATAATTTAACTCTTGGAAGCCGGCTAAAGATTTGGAGTGGGAGGTATCCGTTAATATTAAGTCATAATTTAGAAATGCTCCGCTTATCTGCTTACCGGAAATTTCTTTCTCTGGCATCTCTATAGCATTAAATTGTTGAAGTTTCATTTGACTAGGAGGAAATTTGATTTCTAAAGCTAAAGTTTCTTCATCTAAATGATAATTTACTCCTTGAAGTAAATTTAAATTAACATAACGTATATCGTGTAAATCTATGCTAGCACTTTCTAAATATTCATCTTTAATATTAAAGGCCTTCAGATCATCTAAAGGGACTAACATATGGTTTGCGTTATTCTTTACTACTATAGAAAAATTCTCAGAGTCAATGTAATTAACCTTTAACGTTACTATTAATGCTCCATTTTCTGTACTATTTTCTATATTATCATCAGCAAAGCTAGTAGTTATTAGTAAGATAATGCTTGCAATTAATAATATCTTAATACGAAAAACCATCTTAAGAAATTGTTGATTTATTATCATTCCCACAATCTCTTTGCCATTCCGGTAATGATGATGGGCGTCAACGCTTGTCGTGCCGTGGCTTGACCGACAGCCCGCATGGCTCGAATTTTTTATGTCATTCCCGCGAAGGCGGGAATCCAGAGAATATTTAAGCGGATTATATAGTAAATTTTTATATAATTTTGCTTATTGTAAGTGTTTTTTCTGGATTCCCGCCTTCGCGGGAATGACATATAGCACTTTTTTAGAACCACACAACAACCTTCCCATACAGGCAGGAATGACATCCTAATTTATAGTTACCGGTACTCTAAACTCTACTACAAACTGAACTTGAGATTGTACGTCTAGCTGCCTATGTGCTAGCTCCTTTACTGCAATGCGGTAAGCGTCCGGTTCTCTGCTGTAACTCATTTTATTAGTTAAAGCAATACGTATCAATTGAGTTCTTCCGGCACCGATTCTAAACATTACGGGTGTTGCCATCAAATCCTTTGTTTCCTTTAAGACTTCTTTACCTTTGATATATTCTACTTTATAAAGTACTAATTGAAAACTCTTTGGTCCATCGTTATCATTTCTTAAGTTAATATTAGCTACCCTATTATCTTTATTTATCGTCAGTTTTACCGGAGCGATAGTAAAAACCGCTTGAGCAACAGAGGAATTAAGGCAGATTAATATCACAGTTAATAGGGCGTAAAATTGTTTTTTCATATTATGTAATCTCTATTCTAAAATTATGGAAATGTTACCGTTACGGTTATTGTATCTGTATAAGTAGAATCAACAACTGCAGTATTCTGACCTGAAGGAATCCTACCATATACTATTATCCCTTGAGTAGTACCATCTCCTGTACCTGCTACCGTATCAGTGCCTATTATATTTCCCCAGTTAGCAGTCCTACCAAAATCAGAGTAAAGAAAATAGTTTAGGGTATTTGTTGTCGGCGTTCCTCTCATTTTGCGGCTTGAGGTTGTACCTCCGGATAAGCCGGCATCTAAAGCAATCTTATATGTTGTGCCGGCTGTACACGTTACGTTAATAGTTGTTATTTGATCTGAATTAGCCGTATATACATAGCTACCAAAGTTAAGAGCATTTGCTGAAATGCTGCAAGCGTCAAGGATAGTAGCAGTAACCTGAAAAGTGGTATTAGTAGTAGCTGCCGTAATATTCCCTGAAACAATCAATATATTTAATATCATAAAGTTAACACGCTTAAAACACCTCTTAAGATATTTCTTCATAAATTCATAAATAAATAATTGTTAATTAAAAAGCAGCAATTTTTGTAACGTAAACTGACTTTGATATTTTAGTAAATTTAAGTTATTTAGTTAACTTAATCTTAAATAGTTTGAGGATTTTAAAAAAGCTTTTCAATGATATAAACTATCATACCGGTCTATATCACTTGAATATTAATAAAGTGATGATATTTTAAACACAAAGTGCGGTAAATTTATGGCATTGCTGCATGGTGTAAGAAATGATCCGTCATTGTAAGCAATTGGAGGCGTTGTTGCGTGGCTCAAATTTTCCATGTCATTCCCGCGAAGGCGGGAATCCAGAAAATATTTAAGCGAATTATATAGTAAATTTTTATATAATTTTACTTATTTTAAGTGTTTTTTCTGGATTCCTGCTTTCGCAGGAATGACATATAGCACTTTTTTCAAGACGTGCAACAAGACCTCGTTTTTACGCAAACCACATAGGAAGCTTTAAGAACGGCATAAATTACGCAAAAAGATTCTTTTTGAGAAAGTTTTTTCGATTTTACTTGAATTAGTGGAAGTTATTTGCTATGAATTTCCTTGGATAGGTGGCCGAGCGGTTTAAGGCACTAGTCTTGAAAACTGGCGTACGGGCAACCGTACCGTGGGTTCGAATCCCACCCTATCCGCGCCTATATTCCACGCAATTCATTATTTTATAGAAGTTTCGAAAAAGCTATAGCTTAATAATATTTTGATATATAGCGTTTAATATCCTTTTTTAGATACCTCGTTAAAATTGCTGAATTACACTTGTTACTACGCCCCAAATATAAGTACCTTCTTCTATTTTAGTAGGTAAAAAATCCTTATTCTCCGGCACTAAATATGCTTCATTATTTATTATCTTCAAGCGTTTAACTGTAAATTCATTATTAATAACGGCAATGACTATTTTATTATTAGTCGGCTTTATTGATTTATCGACTATTAACAAATCATTTTCTTTAATACCGGCATCTAGCATAGAATCACCGGTCACCTGAACAAAAAAAGTTGCTTTCGGATGTTTAATTAAATGACTATTTAAATCAAGGCTATTACTCATATACCCATCCACCGGCGAAGGAAAACCTGCTTGGACTTTTGTTTCATATAGAGGTAATTCACAAATCTTTTCAACGGAACATTGTGAAATTTTTGCTACCTTCATTATAACCTATAAATATAGTTAACCATAAAGTTAATTATAATTCATCTTCAGATTTAAATCAAGTAAGAGTTTTAACTTTAAAAATAGATTTTAAAACTCAATTTAGTTGAATTCTTTTACTTTCAATAACTTTAGTCAATTTTCAAGAAAAGTAGGTATTATTAAATCATAGCCAGCTTAATAAGCAATTTGCTTTTAAAAATACAAAAACAAATAGGTTGAAACTAAAATAAATAAATTAGTTGAAATTAAAATAAATTTTACTACTATAGGTACTTAATTTATTAAACTAATTAAAATAATGCTCAACCAAATGAATATTTTATGCCCTCTGCTACTTAGCGTTTTTATCTTTATAATTGTAATGGGTGCTATAAAATTATGGCGATATGAAAAAATTTTAAAGGAAAAAGACTTAAAAGTAATCCAGTTTTATTTAGATAAAAAATTTCTTCATAACCAACTTACTAAAAATTTTGAATTTCCTCCATCACAAAATTATATTTTGTCATTTTTAGAAAATATTAAATTTTACTTTAAACTAGATGATATTAGAATAATATCACAAGAAGAATTGGCAGAAGATAAGGAATTAAGTTTTTTATTCAAACAAGAATTAGAGGATTCAATATCTTCCTTTTTAGCGAGCACTAAAAAAGAGATAACAGCTTTTCAAGTATTGAATGCGGAAACAAATACGGATAAACCTAATTCTTCTCATCAGCTATATGTGTATTTATCTAAGGATAAAATAAATCAACCTAATTTAAAAAATCTTATTTACGTAAAAGCTCCTTATATTTTTAATAAAGATGAGCGTGAAACTATGGATATTTATCTTCACTTAGCTAAAATTCTTTTCGAATAAGTATGAAATATGATAGAAGATAGGGTAAGAAATAATAAGAATGGAATTTTTAGACATTAGGCTCTGCGAACAAAATTTAAATTACTCTATTTTAGTTCTTTTTAACTGCAAATTATAAGATTTTTTGAAAATGGATGCTGAAAACAATATGACCACTATCATTTATCTAATAGGAAAACCAGGCACGGGGAAATATACCATTGCTAAGTATCTCGCTAAACAAGGTTATATTATTTGCGATAATCAGTTAATTAATAATCCTGTTTTTGCGTTGCTTAAGTATGACGGTTTTAAAAATATACCGGAATCTGCTTGGCACATAATTAAAAAAATCCGTGACAATATTTTTGTATGCAACGACAAAATTTATTGCCTGGGGATGACAGCTAACTTTGCCGGTAAGAGGGTGGATAAGTTTGCATAAATAAGCCTCCTTTTTGTTAATGCTTTATAATATTGGAATATTTACTTAAGTTTAAATTCTAGATATAACAACGTTAAATTTGTGTCATACTTGATTTTATAATTGTTTTTCTGTAAGTATTAAGTTTGTTTAAGAGCATGTTTTTTCCTATAACTTTCAGAATTAATTTCTAGAATCGTAGAATGATGAATTAGCCTATCGATAGCTGCTACAGTCATAGAGTTTGTAGCAAAAATACTATCCCATTCACTAAAAGGCTGATTAGATGTAACAATAAGACTCCCTGATTCATATCGCTGAGCAATCAGTTCGAACAAAACATGCGTTTCAGCTTCATCCTTACGTACATATCCTATATCATCAAGGATAATAACATCATATTTATCAAGTTTAGCAAGTTCTGCCGGAAGGCGACAATCTCGACGAGAGGCTTGCAGATTTTGAACAAGCTTAGTGGGGGAAGTAAAGAGTACTCTGATATTTTTTTCTACCAATGCATACCCTAGTGCAGCAACTAAATGACTTTTTCCTACCCCGGATGGACCAAAAACTAATAAATTTTCGGCTCGCTTAACCCAACTAATATTACAAGCTAGGTCATCTACTTTTGCTTTATTTAAAGTTTGAACCTGACTAAAATCAAAAGTAGCTAAAGATTTACCTACCGGTAGATGAGCTTTTCTTAAATAAGTTTGAATCTTTTTCCTCTGACGAGCTTCTACTTCGTATTCAAAAAGGATAGATAAAAACTTAGTATAATCCCATCCCTCATGCTCTGCTTTTTGTAAAATCGATTGCCATAATTCAAGTATAGTAGGTAGACGTAACTCTTTTAAAAGTATAGGTAGTGCTGTAGCATTATGCATGGCTAACCTCTCTTACTAAAAATGAAGGCAAAAGATGATTATATGTTTGTAGTGAATGTTGCTTAATTTCTACAGGAGGAGGTACTAACTTCATACAAGGTTGATATCGGTTTTGTAACGTTCCTAACCCGGATATTGCATGAAGTGAGATTTAAAGTAAGAAATTGAGTAATTTATAATATTAGCAATGATACTTTTGTAAAAATTTTGCCAAAAAGTGCTTTGAAGCCGTTATTTTCAAATTTTAGATGTAATGCCCCTTACCCCATTTTTTCTAAGCACCGGGAACAGTGCTAATCTAGGTTATTCTAATGCTAATTTCTTCATCACATGATTCCATACCTGTCGGTAAGGATATGATGAAGATAACAAAAACTTAATACGCCTAGTATTACGGATAATTACTACCCCAATTTTTAATAATTTTAAACGTATTGTACCTATTTGTGCTTTTGCTAATGCACTACCTTGTAATAAATTACCTCTGATATATTCTACTAAAGTGTATGCAAGACCCGATAAAATCATTCTGAGCTGATTAGCCCACCATCTATGACAAGAAGTACGATCTGCAAATAATTCTAGTTGTTGCTCTTTTATACGGTTTTCCATATCACCACGACCACAGTAAACTTTGTCGTATAAATCTTCAGGTTTATCTGATAAATTAGTTACTATATACCTTGGATTTTCTCCAAGCATTGTCATTTCTGCCTTACCAATTATTCTACGTTCATGACTCCAACTACCAGCCTTATATGGAAACTCACTAAAAAGACGTTGCTTTTCTTGGGTTATAATAAATGCTGCTTTTGACTTCTCCATTGTAGGTTTCAGTAACTCATTTAGTCTGTTATTTTGGGGCATTCCTACAATATATTTTATATTATGAATATCACACCAATCAAACATCTGATGACGACAAAATCCACTATCACCACGAAAAATAATCTTTACCTCTGGCCAAGCTTGGCGAAAACGTTTTACTAACAATGATAATATTGCCCAAGAATGTTTTGCTTGATCCTGCTTTGACGTCCTAAGATAACTAACTAACAGATGCTTTCCACAAAAAACATACAAAGGTAAAAAGCAATTATGACCGTAATAACCATGATAAAACTTACCTTCCTGTTGCCCATGAATTTCATCATCCGTAGCATCAAAATCAAGTATTAGCTGCTTTGGTACTATTTTATGAGACTTAATAAATTTATCAAGCATTAGTTCATGCACTTTAATTGCAAAGTGTCTATCAGCATTGTTTTCTATACGACATAAGGTAGAACTACTTGCCATATCATCAATTGTTTCCATAGCTGTTTGCATAGCAGGACATTTTCGTAGATAATTGTGGTCATTTAAATCTTCATAACCTAATGCAATACCATAAATTCGTTGCCTCAGCATTGTTGCCATATTATGGGTAATTTTACTACCATCTCGTCTATCAGGAAATATTTTAGCAAGCTCCTCTGTTATACCAAGCCTTTTATCTGCTTCTCTTAATAACAACACACCTCCATCGCTACTAATATCACCTCCAGTGAAATTTATCTCTATTGTCCGATTTTTTACTTTGGAAAACTGGTAACTATATGCTATACAATTTGTCATGACAAAATCCTTTGTATTATTCTAATGAAATACCAGTATTATACAGCTTTACGAGGATTTTGTCTCCTATATCTCATGCAATATCCGGGCTAAACAAGGAACCTTACCTTTAATTAGGGATGACACAACAAATTCTCCTAATTGTTGCTCACAGTTATAATCTGCTGCAAGCTTTAAAATACCTACCATCAATTTATTAGCCTGACGTGGTGTACAATGTTGATCAATTAGCAACCAAATTTTTTTATATATAGGAGTTGGTAGTATGTCATCCCGCAGAATAGAATAGCGAAAAGCTCCGGGTTTACGTACCAAGCTATTAATTAAATGACGATAATTAATGCATCTAGCTGCTTTTTGCTTGTCATCCCCTCTTACTCTAGGTAAATCCAAAACATGATCACTTCCCAAGTAACATGACAAACGATCATCATAAATATGTATTCCTAATTGATACCCTATTAATCTGGAAGGTACACTATACATAACTTTTTTTACTGTAATAGTGCTAGAAGTTGTCACCCTAGCTGTTGTTTGGCTAAAATCTATAGTTCTGTGGGCCGGCAATCCTTTTAAATAAGATCGTTCAATATAAAGTTGTGGTTGATGACGATTATTGTGTCGTTGAACAACAGAGTCTATAAAATTTTGATAGTCATCTATAGATTCAAAATTATAAGAACCACGCAATAAAAGAGCTTGCTCTAAACGTCTCTTAAGATGACCATGTGCAGCCTCAACGCTACCATTCTCATGTCCTTTCCCACGATTGTTTCTTGTAGCATGCATGCCATAATGAGCACATACTTCTTTATAAGAACATGTTATATCATCTGACTCCTCTTGCGATAAATTCTTGAAAGCAGCTGACAAACTGTCAGTCCTATGTTCTTCAGGACATCCTCCTAAACTCCATAATGCATCCTGAAGCGATTGAGAAAGAGCGGTAAAACTTTCTCCGCCCTGAATCACTTTCATAAAAGACCAATTACTATAAGCTAACCGAAAATGATACAATAGATGCTTAATTGTAAAGTGCCAGGAGAAAGGGTACAAATGGACGTTTGCAAAATTGCTAATAATTTATATCAATATACTGCTATAGATGATTGTACCAGGTATAAAGCTTTAGCTTTATATAATAGACGCACTGCTGTAAAACTTTGGATTTTTTAGATCAGGTTATAAAACGTATACCATTCCCTATACAACGCATACAAACTGATAGAGGGCAAGAATTTTTTGCTTATGTAGTTCAAGAATATTTAAGAGAACGAAAAATTAAATTTCGTCCTATCAAACCTTTATCTCCTCATTTAAATGGTAAAGTAGAAAGAACACAAAGAACAGATTTAGATGAATTTTACAGCAGCGTTGATCCTAAGGATTCAGAACTCCAAAACAAACTTATGGTTTGGGAAAAATATTATAATCAGCATAGAGTTCATAGCTCTCTCCACGGCAAAACTCCAAATGAGAAATATGAGAATTTAAAACATATTATTCCTTCCATACAAGAAATTAATGATAACTATAATTCAAAAAAAGAACCATTTGCTGTACAAAATTACAAACATGATCAAATGTTAAATGCTTTACTTAGCAAAAAACAATGACTTACGAGGATGTTTATTGTCACAGTAATAAACTAGAAAGTTACAACTTCATCTGACGACCAGATTGTAATAAGGTATATAAATCACACAAATATATCAAAATATCTATGGCTTTTTTCTGTAAGAAAATAGCTCTGCAATATCAAATTGATCGTGTGCAAAAGAATTAAATTACTCTTATTCTATTTGCAACAGCACCCTATTATGTTTAACGTTTATGTTGTTAACTTATTCACTTCTTCAATAGGTAAGTTAGTAGATTTTGAAATTATATAATTATCTATACCATGTTCTAAAAGTTTTTTTGCTACATTAATTTTAACTTGATCACTTGTCTCTTTTAATTCAGAATACATGGATATTATTTTTTCCCATTCATCATTAAGCAAATTAAATTTTGCTGATCTAATTTTATTTAATTCTTTAGGAATAGTTAAAGAATAACAAAGTTCTTTTTTTTCTGTTATTTGTAAATTACATTTTCCAAAATGGGCAAAAACTATTTGATAAAAATCTGAATTTACATCATTTAATTTTAATAGCAAAGTGCTTATAATTTTAGGTGTTACCTTAACAGCATTAAATATTACTGTAATTTTCACCGCTTTTCTTATAGCTTTCATTTTATCTGTAAAGCTTAAATCATAACATATTTCTGTATCATCGATCTTTATTAGTATAATATCTTGAGTTAGGTATTTGATACCAGTTTGAATAAAAAGTTCAATAATTTGTTTAATTAAAATTACATCTAGATAGATATTTTCCGTATTATCACTATTGAATTGAAATAAGATTTTTTTATTAAACAATAATGGTTTTTGCTCATCCACAATTTTTTGTAAAAAATCACGTAAATTAACTTCATCTAAGTTTATTTTTAAATTATGTTGTAATTGAAATATTACTTTACGTAAATATTCCCCACCTTCATTAATTTTGGATACTACCTTTGAAAGATTTTTGCTTTTTTGTAGGATTTGTTTAGGTTCTTTACATTGCTGTATATCTTGATTCAATGACTGAATTTTTTGATTTAAACTTTGGAATAAACTTATACAATTTTGATCAATATTGTTAAAAAATTCTGTTCTATACTGCAATACTTTTAGGAGAGTTTTTTTTCTTTCTTCATTTTGATGTGTAAGCTGATTTAAAAAAAATGCTATCAATTCTTTTTCTTTTTCTTTTGGGATAATAAAAGCAACTATAATTGTACTAATAAGTAAACATATATATGTAATATAAAAATAACTTATTGTAATCTTAATTTGAAGAGCAGGTAATATAAAATATTCACAAATCTGAATACTACAAAATGTGCCAATAATTAATGTAATAACTGCAACTTTCCATCTTATAAGCATAGCTAATACTACCGTATTTAAAGCAAAGATAATTAGTTGAGATGTAGCAAAGTTATTGATAATAACAAAAAAACTATTACATAAGGTTAAAAGAAAAAATATACTTATGAACCAAAGCATCTGTTTTAGTTTTTTATTTAACCCTGCAGGCCATATAGGGTAGCAAATAAATAAAGCAGACATAATTAACATTATTTGAAATATAGTAGTTAATAGTTTTTCTTCTACAACTAATACGAATATTTTTACTGTGTAAATAGTTGCTATGGTAGAGAAGAAAATAAAAACACCGAAAAAACTATAGGTGATATTATTTTTAGGAGTATTATTTTCTAAAAATTTAGTTAAATTAAACTTAGTAAAAGAATGATAAATACTAATAATTTTTCTTTTTCTTTCATCTTGAATAGCTTTTATGGTATAAGGATCTTTTATCATGCCCCATCCACCTGGTTGTTTTAATAAATAATGGCTACCAAACAGAAATAATAAATTTGCAATTATACCCGGAACTACACTATCTATACCTGTATTCATAAAGAATATACGCCAAATAACAACTGTTATAAAACCGGCTATCATGCCAATTAACACAGCTTTACCACTACTTCGAAATCCAACTACAGTAAAAATAAATGGTACAGTTACAATAGGCATGTAAAAACTTGCTGACATAAGCATTATATCAAGAATATTATTTTGTGAAATAGCAAGAAAAATTCCTAAAACACCAATTATTATTGATGCCAATCTGCATACAAATAGATTATTAGAATTACTATCTTTATTCATTATGTCAGAAGCTACAAGCATAGATGCAGCATTGATATGTGAATCTGCAGTAGACATAATAAGAGCTGCAAGCCCTGATACTATAATACCTTTCAGCCCTGGATAAGAATAGTTATCAATAATATATCCAAGCATTAAATTAGGTTGTAGTGTGGGATTGACTGAATATAGAAATATACTAATTAATGCTATAAAAATTTTCATTAATAACAAAATTAAAGTTGCAATTAAAAATGCTTTGCGTAGTTGAAAAATATTTTTTGCAATAGCAAAACGCTGAAAATATGCAGGATAAAATGATGGTAATGCAAAGTACAACGAAAGAGTAATAAAAATGAAAAATTCTTGAGAACTATTAAATATATCCCGGTAATTAAGTAAAGGAGAATTTTTTAGAATATCAATTATATCCTGAGAGGAATGTCTCCATATAGAGAATCCTAGAATTGGGATAAAGGCACAGAAAGTAAAAAATTGTAATACATCTGTAAAAGTTACAGCTCTTATTCCACCAAAACAAGAATATGATACAACTATTATTCCACTGATAAATATTGTATATGCTATGGGGACATCAAAAAAATGTCCTATTAAGCCACCAAAAACTTTGAGTTGTATACCAATAAAACCTACAGAGACAATTAATCCAGCAATTGCTGTAATAAGTTTTACATATTTCCCATATATATTACCCATTGCTGTAGCTATAGAAGTTGCACCTAAAAATTCACCCATACGTGGAACAAGCATATAGCAAAAAAGAAAAGAGAAGCAATTAGTAATATCAGCAATCAAAAATTTAAAACCATCCGTATAGGTTTTTTGTAGAACATTGGAAAACATCCCACCACCTACCCAAGTAGCTACTATCGTTGCCACAATATCACTTGTCCTAAAATCTTGCCTTCCTACAGCATATTCTTTAACTGTTTTAATTTTTCCTGATGAAAATATACCAACTATAAGATTAGCTAAAAGAAAAGTAATTAGAATTATTATATCTACACTCATTAATTTTACCTTCTAACTAAGTTATTTTGCAATTGATTCCCAATCCTAGCAACTAGTGACGATTCTTAGATAAGGATTATTTAGTTTTAGTTCCAAGTATAATAATTTTTGAATAAAATTATTATACTTTCATAAGATGCTTCTATAAAGGTAAAAGCTATTTATTAAGGTAAAACCAATCTTTACATATACATGGCTAATTCTATCTGTTGAGTATAAATAAATAGTTTTAATATCCATATCGTGTGCTAAACTAATTATTTTCAATATAATAGTTCTCCCTAAGCCTTGTAATCTAAATTGTTTTTGAACTGTTACAAAAGATAGAACTGCATTATTATCGTAAATACTCAACATCGAAGTAGCTACAGGAATATTTTTCCAATATAGTAAAAAAAACTTAGAATTTTTTAGAGCTGACATTGTTTTTATAAATAAAAACAATGTCTTATGCTCCTTGTTAATTGCGTTTGCAAGTACTTTAGCCCACAAATATATGTCTTGGGTCTCCAGGAACATTGAATCATTGTCATTTTTATAACAGTTTATTTTTTTTATATTATATGTTTCAAATTTCATTTCTAAAAGATTACCTTCTGATTGCAGATAATTAGAATTAATATTACATGTATTATATAAAAAAAATGGGTTATCTCCATAAAATGCTATTATCTCTTGTAACATAGATTCAGAATTTATATCCCAACATAGATTACATCTATGTAGTTTATGTGGAGATTTAAGGGCTACTAAACCTTTATCACAGATAGCTTGCCACCCATATAATTTTATTTTATTCCAATCATTTAAATAATATAATTTTATTGTTGTCATATGTTTGAATTATATTATATAAAAAGCTTTAGGGATTCTTAACTTAAGTTAAGAAATCTCAATCATTATAGTTAATATATAATAAGTATGATTTTATGCAAGTTATTAATGATTATTTAGAATTATGTTATTATTCTAAAAAGCTATTAGGTAAAATCTCGTTATTGAATAAAGGAAATATTGCGTTAGATATTTCTAAAATAAAACAAGCTATTTATTATGCTAAAAAATATCATGGTAATCAAAAAAGAAAAACAGGAGAACCTTACTACTCTCATCCTCTTGAAGTTGCATATATAATACTAGATTGGTCTCTAGATTCAGAAGTAATAATAGCTGCATTATTACATGATACTGTAGAAGATACGGAGTTCACTTTAGAAAAAATTACATTTCTCTTTAATCATAATATTTCTCAACTCGTAGCTAAGGTTACAAAGCTCAATGATTCAATTAATATTTATCGATTGACAGAAGAAGAAATCGTATTAAAGCTTACCTGTGGCAAACAATCCAGAAAAGCGATCTTGATTAAGCTAGTAGATAGATTACATAACTTGCACACAATAAAATATATGCCGCCTATAAAGCAAATAAAAAAGGCTAAGGAAACACTTAGAATTTATGTACCTCTTGCAAAATATTTAGGTATAAAAGAGATAGAGCAGGAATTAATAGAGCTTGCTGTTAGTATACTTCAACATCATTAGGGATAAGAGAATGCGTGGCTATTCGTTTTTTAGATGATGGGATTAGTACGGAAGGAAGCACAGGAAAAATGGTGATTACTATTCTAAGCAGCATAGCAGAAGCAGAACGTGCAAGTATACTTGAAAGAATTAGGAGGTCTAACGTGTGTGATTTATATACCTTATTACAATCTGGTCGTCAGATGAAGTTGTAACTTTCTAGTTTATTACTGTGACAATAAACATCCTCGTAAGTCATTGTTTTTTGCTAAGTAAAGCATTTAACATTTGATCATGTTTGTAATTTTGTACAGCAAATGGTTCTTTTTTTGAATTATAGTTATCATTAATTTCTTGTATGGAAGGAATAATATGTTTTAAATTCTCATATTTCTCATTTGGAGTTTTGCCGTGGAGAGAGCTATGAACTCTATGCTGATTATAATATTTTTCCCAAACCATAAGTTTGTTTTGGAGTTCTGAATCCTTAGGATCAACGCTGCTGTAAAATTCATCTAAATCTGTTCTTTGTGTTCTTTCTACTTTACCATTTAAATGAGGAGATAAAGGTTTGATAGGACGAAATTTAATTTTTCGTTCTCTTAAATATTCTTGAACTACATAAGCAAAAAATTCTTGCCCTCTATCAGTTTGTATGCGTTGTATAGGGAATGGTATACGTTTTATAACCTGATCTAAAAAATCCAAAGTTTTACAGCAGTGCGTCTATTATATAAAGCTAAAGCTTTATACCTGGTACAATCATCTATAGCAGTATATTGATATAAATTATTAGCAATTTTGCAAACGTCCATTTGTACCCTTTCTCCTGGCACTTTACAATTAACCCGGATATTGCATGAAGTGAGATTTAAAGTAAGAAATTGAGTAATTTATAATATTAGCAATGATACTTTTGTAAAAATTTTGCCAAAAAGTGCTTTGAAGCCGTTATTTTCAAATTTTAGATGTAATGCCCCTTACCCCATTTTTTCTAAGCACCGGGAACAGTGCTAATCTAGGTTATTCTAATGCTAATTTCTTCATCACATGATTCCATACCTGTCGGTAAGAATATGATGAAGATAACAAAAACTTAATACGCCTAGTATTACGGATAATTACTACCCCAATTTTTAATAATTTTAAACGTATTGTACCTATTTGTGCTTTTGCTAATGCACTACCTTGTAATAAATTACCTCTGATATATTCTACTAAAGTGTATGCAAGACCCGATAAAATCATTCTGAGCTGATTAGCCCACCATCTATGACAAGAAGTACGATCTGCAAATAATTCTAGTTGTTGCTCTTTTATACGGTTTTCCATATCACCACGACCACAGTAAACTTTGTCGTATAAATCTTCAGGTTTATCTGATAAATTAGTTACTATATACCTTGGATTTTCTCCAAGCATTGTCATTTCTGCCTTACCAATTATTCTACGTTCATGACTCCAACTACCAGCCTTATATGGAAACTCACTAAAAAGACGTTGCTTTTCTTGGGTTATAATAAATGCTGCTTTTGACTTCTCCATTGTAGGTTTCAGTAACTCATTTAGTCTGTTATTTTGGGGCATTCCTACAATATATTTTATATTATGAATATCACACCAATCAAACATCTGATGACGACAAAATCCACTATCACCACGAAAAATAATCTTTACCTCTGGCCAAGCTTGGCGAAAACGTTTTACTAACAATGATAATATTGCCCAAGAATGTTTTGCTTGATCCTGCTTTGACGTCCTAAGATAACTAACTAACAGATGCTTTCCACAAAAAACATACAAAGGTAAAAAGCAATTATGACCGTAATAACCATGATAAAACTTACCTTCCTGTTGCCCATGAATTTCATCATCCGTAGCATCAAAATCAAGTATTAGCTGCTTTGGTACTATTTTATGAGACTTAATAAATTTATCAAGCATTAGTTCATGCACTTTAATTGCAAAGTGTCTATCAGCATTGTTTTCTATACGACATAAGGTAGAACTACTTGCCATATCATCAATTGTTTCCATAGCTGTTTGCATAGCAGGACATTTTCGTAGATAATTGTGGTCATTTAAATCTTCATAACCTAATGCAATACCATAAATTCGTTGCCTCAGCATTGTTGCCATATTATGGGTAATTTTACTACCATCTCGTCTATCAGGAAATATTTTAGCAAGCTCCTCTGTTATACCAAGCCTTTTATCTGCTTCTCTTAATAACAACACACCTCCATCGCTACTAATATCACCTCCAGTGAAATTTATCTCTATTGTCCGATTTTTTACTTTGGAAAACTGGTAACTATATGCTATACAATTTGTCATGACAAAATCCTTTGTATTATTCTAATGAAATACCAGTATTATACAGCTTTACGAGGATTTTGTCTCCTATATCTCATGCAATATCCGGGTTAAGCATCTATTGTATCATTTTCGGTTAGCTTATAGTAATTGGTCTTTTATGAAAGTGATTCAGGGCGGAGAAAGTTTTACCGCTCTTTCTCAATCGCTTCAGGATGCATTATGGAGTTTAGGAGGATGTCCTGAAGAACATAGGACTGACAGTTTGTCAGCTGCTTTCAAGAATTTATCGCAAGAGGAGTCAGATGATATAACATGTTCTTATAAAGAAGTATGTGCTCATTATGGCATGCATGCTACAAGAAACAATCGTGGGAAAGGACATGAGAATGGTAGCGTTGAGGCTGCACATGGTCATCTTAAGAGACGTTTAGAGCAAGCTCTTTTATTGCGTGGTTCTTATAATTTTGAATCTATAGATGACTATCAAAATTTTATAGACTCTGTTGTTCAACGACACAATAATCGTCATCAACCACAACTTTATATTGAACGATCTTATTTAAAAGGATTGCCGGCCCACAGAACTATAGATTTTAGCCAAACAACAGCTAGGGTGACAACTTCTAGCACTATTACAGTAAAAAAAGTTATGTATAGTGTACCTTCCAGATTAATAGGGTATCAATTAGGAATACATATTTATGATGATCGTTTGTCATGTTACTTGGGAAGTGATCATGTTTTGGATTTACCTAGAGTAAGAGGGGATGACAAGCAAAAAGCAGCTAGATGCATTAATTATCGTCATTTAATTAATAGCTTGGTACGTAAACCCGGAGCTTTTCGCTATTCTATTCTGCGGGATGACATACTACCAACTCCTATATATAAAAAAATTTGGTTGCTAATTGATCAACATTGTACACCACGTCAGGCTAATAAATTGATGGTAGGTATTTTAAAGCTTGCAGCAGATTATAACTGTGAGCAACAATTAGGAGAATTTGTTGTGTCATCCCTAATTAAAGGTAAGGTTCCTTGTTTAGGAACGTTACAAAACCGATATCAACCTTGTATGAAGTTAGTACCTCCTCCTGTAGAAATTAAGCAACATTCCACTACAAACATATAATCATCTTTTGCCTTCATTTTTAGTAAGAGAGGTTAGCCATGCATAATGCTACAGCACTACCTATACTTTTAAAAGAGTTACGTCTACCTACTATACTTGAATTATGGCAATCAATTTTACAAAAAGCAGAGCATGAGGGATGGGATTATACTAAGTTTTTATCTATCCTTTTTGAATACGAAGTAGAAGCTCGTCAGAGGAAAAAGATTCAAACTTATTTAAGAAAAGCTCATCTACCGGTAGGTAAATCTTTAGCTACTTTTGATTTTAGTCAGGTTCAAACTTTAAATAAAGCAAAAGTAGATGACCTAGCTTGTAATATTAGTTGGGTTAAGCGAGCCGAAAATTTATTAGTTTTTGGTCCATCCGGGGTAGGAAAAAGTCATTTAGTTGCTGCACTAGGGTATGCATTGGTAGAAAAAAATATCAGAGTACTCTTTACTTCCCCCACTAACCCGGATATTGCATGAGATATAGGAGACAAAATCCTCGTAAAGCTGTATAATACTGGTATTTCATTAGAATAATACAAAGGATTTTGTCATGACAAATTGTATAGCATATAGTTACCAGTTTTCCAAAGTAAAAAATCGGACAATAGAGATAAATTTCACTGGAGGTGATATTAGTAGCGATGGAGGTGTGTTGTTATTAAGAGAAGCAGATAAAAGGCTTGGTATAACAGAGGAGCTTGCTAAAATATTTCCTGATAGACGAGATGGTAGTAAAATTACCCATAATATGGCAACAATGCTGAGGCAACGAATTTATGGTATTGCATTAGGTTATGAAGATTTAAATGACCACAATTATCTACGAAAATGTCCTGCTATGCAAACAGCTATGGAAACAATTGATGATATGGCAAGTAGTTCTACCTTATGTCGTATAGAAAACAATGCTGATAGACACTTTGCAATTAAAGTGCATGAACTAATGCTTGATAAATTTATTAAGTCTCATAAAATAGTACCAAAGCAGCTAATACTTGATTTTGATGCTACGGATGATGAAATTCATGGGCAACAGGAAGGTAAGTTTTATCATGGTTATTACGGTCATAATTGCTTTTTACCTTTGTATGTTTTTTGTGGAAAGCATCTGTTAGTTAGTTATCTTAGGACGTCAAAGCAGGATCAAGCAAAACATTCTTGGGCAATATTATCATTGTTAGTAAAACGTTTTCGCCAAGCTTGGCCAGAGGTAAAGATTATTTTTCGTGGTGATAGTGGATTTTGTCGTCATCAGATGTTTGATTGGTGTGATATTCATAATATAAAATATATTGTAGGAATGCCCCAAAATAACAGACTAAATGAGTTACTGAAACCTACAATGGAGAAGTCAAAAGCAGCATTTATTATAACCCAAGAAAAGCAACGTCTTTTTAGTGAGTTTCCATATAAGGCTGGTAGTTGGAGTCATGAACGTAGAATAATTGGTAAGGCAGAAATGACAATGCTTGGAGAAAATCCAAGGTATATAGTAACTAATTTATCAGATAAACCTGAAGATTTATACGACAAAGTTTACTGTGGTCGTGGTGATATGGAAAACCGTATAAAAGAGCAACAACTAGAATTATTTGCAGATCGTACTTCTTGTCATAGATGGTGGGCTAATCAGCTCAGAATGATTTTATCGGGTCTTGCATACACTTTAGTAGAATATATCAGAGGTAATTTATTACAAGGTAGTGCATTAGCAAAAGCACAAATAGGTACAATACGTTTAAAATTATTAAAAATTGGGGTAGTAATTATCCGTAATACTAGGCGTATTAAGTTTTTGTTATCTTCATCATATCCTTACCGACAGGTATGGAATCATGTGATGAAGAAATTAGCATTAGAATAACCTAGATTAGCACTGTTCCCGGTGCTTAGAAAAAATGGGGTAAGGGGCATTACATCTAAAATTTGAAAATAACGGCTTCAAAGCACTTTTTGGCAAAATTTTTACAAAAGTATCATTGCTAATATTATAAATTACTCAATTTCTTACTTTAAATCTCACTTCATGCAATATCCGGGCTAAATGAGTTACTGAAACCTACAATGGAGAAGTCAAAAGCAGCATTTATTATAACCCAAGAAAAGCAACGTCTTTTTAGTGAGTTTCCATATAAGGCTGGTAGTTGGAGTCATGAACGTAGAATAATTGGTAAGGCAGAAATGACAATGCTTGGAGAAAATCCAAGGTATATAGTAACTAATTTATCAGATAAACCTGAAGATTTATACGACAAAGTTTACTGTGGTCGTGGTGATATGGAAAACCGTATAAAAGAGCAACAACTAGAATTATTTGCAGATCGTACTTCTTGTCATAGATGGTGGGCTAATCAGCTCAGAATGATTTTATCGGGTCTTGCATACACTTTAGTAGAATATATCAGAGGTAATTTATTACAAGGTAGTGCATTAGCAAAAGCACAAATAGGTACAATACGTTTAAAATTATTAAAAATTGGGGTAGTAATTATCCGTAATACTAGGCGTATTAAGTTTTTGTTATCTTCATCATATCCTTACCGACAGGTATGGAATCATGTG
Source organism: Rickettsia endosymbiont of Polydrusus tereticollis (assembly GCF_964026385.1). Classification (NCBI taxonomy): domain Bacteria; kingdom Pseudomonadati; phylum Pseudomonadota; class Alphaproteobacteria; order Rickettsiales; family Rickettsiaceae; genus Rickettsia; species Rickettsia endosymbiont of Polydrusus tereticollis. The sequence goes on from NZ_OZ032142.1 coordinate 978,502, forward strand.
ATGAAGAAATTAGCATTAGAATAACCTAGATTAGCACTGTTCCCGGTGCTTAGAAAAAATGGGGTAAGGGGCATTACATCTAAAATTTGAAAATAACGGCTTCAAAGCACTTTTTGGCAAAATTTTTACAAAAGTATCATTGCTAATATTATAAATTACTCAATTTCTTACTTTAAATCTCACTTCATGCAATATCCGGGCTAAGCTTGTTCAAAATCTGCAAGCCTCTCGTCGAGATTGTCGCCTTCCGGCAGAACTTGCTAAACTTGATAAATATGATGTTATTATCCTTGATGATATAGGATATGTACGTAAGGATGAAGCTGAAACGCATGTTTTGTTCGAACTGATTGCTCAGCGATATGAATCAGGGAGTCTTATTGTTACATCTAATCAGCCTTTTAGTGAATGGGATAGTATTTTTGCTACAAACTCTATGACTGTAGCAGCTATCGATAGGCTAATTCATCATTCTACGATTCTAGAAATTAATTCTGAAAGTTATAGGAAAAAACATGCTCTTAAACAAACTTAATACTTACAGAAAAACAATTATAAAATCAAGTATGACACAAATTTAACGTTGTTATATCTAGAATTTAAACTTAAGTAAATATTCCAATATTATAAAGCATTAACAAAAAGGAGGCTTATTTATGCAAACTTATCCACCCTCTTACCGGCAAAGTTAGCTGTCATCCCCAGGCAATAAATTTTGTCGTTGCATACCAATACTTCTCTTTAAGCCACCACCAGTATTTATTAGGATGTCTTCTACAAGCAAATCTTGCTTGTCGCATCCACATCCAACGATCTAGTTGGATAAAAGTTCTTTTGGCTATAACTTTGTTAAAATAACTGCACCATCCCATTATTCTAGGATTAAGGTTTTCAATTATCCTATCAATTTCCCATGAGAAGCTTCTTTTCCATTCTATCATCATTCGCTTTTTGAATGATTTTATAGTATCTTTGGATGGTTTAACTAGTAGTGTTATACCTCTTCTTCTACTCTTGGTATTATATTGCCGGATATTAAATCCCAGAAAATCAAACCCTTCTTTAATATGAAGTATCTTAGTCTTTTCTTCTGATAATGCTAATCCTCTAATATTTAACCAATCGTTAATTATCTTCTTTGCTTTAATACAAGAGCTTTCAGATTTTGCACAAACTATAAAATCATCAGCATATTTTACTAAAGCATATTCAGATTTTGGATGGAGATGATCATATTTATCATAAGTTATGTTAAGTATGTCTTCCATTCCATGAAGAGCTGTATTTAAAAGTAAGGGACTTATCCCGGATATTGCATGAGATATAGGAGACAAAATCCTCGTAAAGCTGTATAATACTGGTATTTCATTAGAATAATACAAAGGATTTTGTCATGACAAATTGTATAGCATATAGTTACCAGTTTTCCAAAGTAAAAAATCGGACAATAGAGATAAATTTCACTGGAGGTGATATTAGTAGCGATGGAGGTGTGTTGTTATTAAGAGAAGCAGATAAAAGGCTTGGTATAACAGAGGAGCTTGCTAAAATATTTCCTGATAGACGAGATGGTAGTAAAATTACCCATAATATGGCAACAATGCTGAGGCAACGAATTTATGGTATTGCATTAGGTTATGAAGATTTAAATGACCACAATTATCTACGAAAATGTCCTGCTATGCAAACAGCTATGGAAACAATTGATGATATGGCAAGTAGTTCTACCTTATGTCGTATAGAAAACAATGCTGATAGACACTTTGCAATTAAAGTGCATGAACTAATGCTTGATAAATTTATTAAGTCTCATAAAATAGTACCAAAGCAGCTAATACTTGATTTTGATGCTACGGATGATGAAATTCATGGGCAACAGGAAGGTAAGTTTTATCATGGTTATTACGGTCATAATTGCTTTTTACCTTTGTATGTTTTTTGTGGAAAGCATCTGTTAGTTAGTTATCTTAGGACGTCAAAGCAGGATCAAGCAAAACATTCTTGGGCAATATTATCATTGTTAGTAAAACGTTTTCGCCAAGCTTGGCCAGAGGTAAAGATTATTTTTCGTGGTGATAGTGGATTTTGTCGTCATCAGATGTTTGATTGGTGTGATATTCATAATATAAAATATATTGTAGGAATGCCCCAAAATAACAGACTAAATGAGTTACTGAAACCTACAATGGAGAAGTCAAAAGCAGCATTTATTATAACCCAAGAAAAGCAACGTCTTTTTAGTGAGTTTCCATATAAGGCTGGTAGTTGGAGTCATGAACGTAGAATAATTGGTAAGGCAGAAATGACAATGCTTGGAGAAAATCCAAGGTATATAGTAACTAATTTATCAGATAAACCTGAAGATTTATACGACAAAGTTTACTGTGGTCGTGGTGATATGGAAAACCGTATAAAAGAGCAACAACTAGAATTATTTGCAGATCGTACTTCTTGTCATAGATGGTGGGCTAATCAGCTCAGAATGATTTTATCGGGTCTTGCATACACTTTAGTAGAATATATCAGAGGTAATTTATTACAAGGTAGTGCATTAGCAAAAGCACAAATAGGTACAATACGTTTAAAATTATTAAAAATTGGGGTAGTAATTATCCGTAATACTAGGCGTATTAAGTTTTTGTTATCTTCATCATATCCTTACCGACAGGTATGGAATCATGTGATGAAGAAATTAGCATTAGAATAACCTAGATTAGCACTGTTCCCGGTGCTTAGAAAAAATGGGGTAAGGGGCATTACATCTAAAATTTGAAAATAACGGCTTCAAAGCACTTTTTGGCAAAATTTTTACAAAAGTATCATTGCTAATATTATAAATTACTCAATTTCTTACTTTAAATCTCACTTCATGCAATATCCGGGTTATTACTCCCCCTTGAGGAGTTCCAACTGTTGTTTTGGTGAATTGATATTCTTCCATCACGCCAGATTTAAGCCATGCTTTAATCCAATTTCGTGCTGGAAAATGTAAAGCTAATCTACCAAGAAATACTACGCTAGTAGTAGATGAAGCAGGAATGGTAGGTAATAGTGATTATTTAGAATTATTAAAAGTAGCAAGGAGTAATAATTGTAATTTGATACTGGCTGGAGATGAGAGACAACTCACTTCCGTTGAGCGAGGAGGAATGTTTGCAGTATTGGCTAGTAAATTTGGCTCATATGAGTTAAGTAGCATTAGAAGACAAAATAAAGTATGGGCAAGAGAAATGGCTTCATGCTTTGCAAAATCAGATATTGCCGGTGGTCTGCGGTTACTAGAACAGCATAAATGTTTAAAGATTGATCATACGCTAGAAGAATCAATGGCAAGATTAATTAATGATTGGAGTAACAGCAAATTTGCTCTAAATGAGCGTTTAATAATTACCATGCGTAATGTTGAAGTAGATAGTATTAATCAAGGGATCAGGGAGTTATTAAAAGCTAAAGGCTTGCTTACCGGTAAAGAATATAGACACTATCTATCATCTGAAAAGCACGAAGATTATATGGCAGGAGATCGTATTTTGTTTAAAAGTACTAATAAAGATTTACAAATAGAAAATGGTGAATTTGCAACGATAACTTCAGTAAGTAACGATAGATTGATAGCTAAAACAGATAGCGGAAAAGAAATAGAATTTAATCCTCAAGATGTAAGCTTTAAACATGGCTATGCTTCTACAGTGTATAAAGCACAAGGAGCATCAATTAAAGATGTCTATGTATTACATAATCTAGCAGGAAATAGCAGAAATTCTTATGTAGCCATGACTAGACATATAGAAGAGGTAAAACTTTACTATAATAGGAAGGCTACCAGGAATATGGCCAGTTTAATATCGCAACTTAGCAAAATAGATAATAGGCTATCTAGCATTAATTTTAAAACTTTAGAAGAGTTGCTAGCAGTTCAGGAAAGCAAGAGTCCTAATATTATAGATAAAGTAGGTAATTGGTTTAAAGGGGTAGTAGAAGATATTAAGGATAGATTACACAGTAATGATAACTATTACCACTTAAGAGTGAAGTTAGAGCCACCTGCTAAAGTAGCAGAAATCCTAAGAAGCACTAGCACAAATCTTGCCACAAGCCATAAAGCCCAAGAAGAGCGAAAAAGCTCTTCTTATAACCTCAAGAATTGTAATAAACAAGATACAACAATAAGTGTTAAATTACAAGAGGATATTATGGCAAAGAATAAAATAGATTATAATGCTATTAATAAACAAGAAGCATTGGAATTGAAGCAAAGATTATCATTTAAAGCGGAAGAAATAGGTAGAAATTTGCTAGGTAGTCCAAATAAGCATTTATCAAATAGTCAAGTGTTACGCTGGGAGAAAGATGGCAAAATAGTGATGAGGATAGGCGGCAGTAAAGCTGGCAGATGGTATGATTTTAGTAAAGGAGAGGGAGGAGATTTATTTACCTTAGTACAAAGAGAAAAAAATTGTGATTTTGTAGAAGCTAAGAAATATTTACAAGATATGGTTGGTATATCAAACAATAGCAAGTTATTAGAAGATAAGATAAAAGAGCAATTTGACCAAAAAGTTAAGAATCAAGATCAACAAGCGAAATATGCTGAAATATCTAAGATAAAGAGAGCTGAAGAATTATATGAAAAATCAGATTCTATAATCTATATGACGCCAAATAATATAGCAAAAAAATATTTATTAGAACATCGTGGAATTAAAAAAATATTAACAGGATATCAATAATGATCTTAGAACCAATATGATGTGGGACAGTAATAGCAAACAATATTATCCTGCATTAATTGCTTTTGCTAGAAATAAAGATGGTAATATTACCGGTGGACAATCAATTTATTTAAACAAAGAAACAAATAATAAAGCTGATATTGAGGTTAATAAACGTTCTTTTGGCAGAATCAGAGGTTCTTTTGTTGAGATTAGTAAAAATAATGAACAGCAGAACATACCAAACAGTAAAGATGGCAACAATTCAGCAAGTAATGTAACGATTATAGCAGAGGGGCTCGAGACAACTTTAAGCATTGCAGAAGCTGGTATTAAGGGCAAAATGCTTTGTAGTTTAGGTGTAAGTAACATCAGGAACTATGAGCCTATCAAAGGTGAGAGAATAATAATTGCTGCTGATAATGATGGCAAAGATGCAGTATCAGTTAATACTGTAATTAAGGCTCAGGAAGAATTAATTAGGCAAGGAGCGACGGTAGCAATAATACGACCACCAGAAAAAGGCGATTTTAATGATATGTTAAAATCCCAAGGAGCAGAATCTATAGACAAGCTTATAGAGCCTGAAATAATAAAATTAACAGCAGCTAGTAAGGCAACAGAACTTAAATCATCCTTAAAAGCAAATGATAATAGCAAATCACAAATTAAGTCTATAGAATTACTATTTTCAAAATTTGCAAATAACGATAATAACGGACTAAATAATTTGCAACAACAGCAAATAACAGCTCTAGCCAAGTTTGGCACAGCAGAAAATATCGATACTGCTTTACAAATCTACAGAGAAAAAGGTATAGATTCTTGTACTGCTTATAGTAACAAGATTTGCATAGCAGCAATAGAGCAGAAGATACAGAAAGATTTACAAATTATGCAGAATAAATTTGATCCTAATTATAATCTTGGTGATAAAAAATTTTCTGATATAGTAGTACATGATTTTCAAGGCAAAAGCCATCTCGTCCCTGAAGATTACTTAAATGCCATAGGAAGAGATAAACAAGTAATGCAATATATAAGTCCAAGCTCAGAAATAGCTAAAGAAATAAGAAGTGCAGTAAAGCAAGTATCTGAGATCAAGCTAAATCAAGGAATAAGAGTTTAGAGTGTAGTGTAATAATATTTTATCAAGTTAAAAAATATAAATATATGAGTGAACAAGGAAACCTGCTGGGTGATCCAGATAAAGGCACGAAGAAAGCTAAGCATGATAAGATATTTCGTAAGGCACTGGAGAATCCTCTAGTCGCCCATGAGTTCTTTAATGCACATTTGCCCCCAAATATTAAAAGTTTAATAGATTTTCCTAGTTTAGCAATGGAAAATACCACTTTTGTAGAAAGCTCTTTAAAAGATTCTATCTCTGATGTTTTATTCTCATGCAAATTTGATAAACAAGACGGATACTTATTTTTGCTTGTAGAACATCAATCAAAAGCAGATCATTTTATGGCTTTTAGGCTTTTTAAATATATGATTAATATTTGTGAGCGATATTTAATACAAAATCCTAAAGCTAAGACTTTACCATTAATATACCCGATGATATTTTACAATGGTCAGGAGAAATATAATGTTGCAAGGAATTTGTGGGATTTATTTGCTAATAACAAATTAGCAAGAGAATTATGGATTAATGATTACCAATTAGTGAATGTCCATGAAATTCCTGATGAAGAGTTTAAACAAAGGATATGGTCAGGGATATTAGAATTTTTTCTCAAGCATATACATGAGAGGGAATTATTAAAAAGATGGCAAGAAATATCAGATATATTACCGGAATTAACCAAAATAACGATAGGCTATGATTATCTAGAAATGATATTATATTATACTTTGACAAAGATAGAGCAAGCTGATAAAATAAAACTAGAGAATTTATTATCAACAAAGTTGAATCCAGAAATAGGAACAAGGCTTATGAGAAGTTTAGCAGAGCATTGGCAACAAGAAGGAAAAGAATTAGGTATTCTTGAAGGCTTACAAGTTGGTAAAGCTCAAGGTATCCAAATTGGTGAATCTAGAGGAAAAGCTGAGGGTATCCAAATTGGTGAAGCTAAAGGTATCCAAATTGGAAAAGCTGAAGGAAAAGCTGAAGGGGAATATAATAAAGCAGTAGAGGTAGCAAAGAAAATGTTAGCTCAAGGTTGCTATATTGCTTTAATTTCTAGTGTAACCGGTCTTGATGAAGCTTTTATTAGTTCTTTAGAGTAAACATATTTCTTGTAAAATTTACTCTGCTGTTTGAAAAATCATTTATAAAAAATTCTGAAATAACAAAAAAGTTTTTTATACACAGCTTACCTCTAAAACTCGTAATACTAAATTAGCGATTTAAAGGGGCATTATAATAGGATTTTTCTTTATAAGGTAATCCCTCTATCAAACAATTGAAATCTTTTAAAAATGCTATTAAAATGGTTTCTATATTTTTGCATTGAAATCAAGTTGTAAGTTCATTTGTAATTTAGTAATCGGGAAATTACCCACAAGTTTTACATAACAGGTAAGATCTTCTAGATTCATAATTTCAGAAGGCATTACTAATAATTTTCTTTTCTCTAAATGATTCATATTAACTCCATCCCGCATAGAGTTAGCTCCGTATGAGAGACTTTCTTGAGTTTCAATAATTTCTTGCTCACCAAGCATTAAAGCTGATTTATGTGCTGTTTGTTGATCACTTACTCGAAAAATAAACTTGCTGCCAAATAGATCAAGCATTGAAGCTGCTCCTGCATGACCATATATTTCCTCTAATTGATGAATATTTTGCATACCTGCAACAACGCAGCCACCATATTTCCTACTCTCAGCTAAAGCTACCCCTAAAGAAGATATCTTTTGTAAAGCTGGCAGCTCATCAATCACAAACCACATATTATTATGAACATTATTGATATTCCTGTTCATTAATGCTTTTATAGCTATGCTAATCCATGCAGCAATAAGTGGTCGAAGCATTACTCTTTGATTAGGAGTACTAGTTATAAATAACCAACCTTTGTCCGCAGTAAACCACTTTCTAATACTAAACTCACCTTTAGGCTTTAAATGTTGTAGAGCTTCAATATTCTTACTAACAGTTGCTTGAATACCTGAAGATGTCTCAGGGGCACTACTACTAATGATACCGGACACTGCACTATTCTTAAAACTTCTTGCAAATTCTTTATTATTTGCATAAAGAATAGTATTTATTAGCTTTTTGATATCTTTGCTATCATGATATAATCTTAATCCTTCAGCTAACACTAACTCAGCACTTTTAGCAAAAAAATCATCTAATTTTGGATTATAATTGCTAAAACTACTTGCTATATCATTAAAATCCCAAATTTCATGACAATCATTCCATGGTAACCAATGTTCTGTACCATCTTGCAAAGGATTGAGTAACTTATCACATTTTGGATCAAAAAATCGATCCGTAAAGCTACCTGTTAAATCAACAATAATTGCTCTACCTCGCTCTTTTCTAATCTGTAGGATCATATTTAATTGCTAAATCACAGTTTGTTATTGCTTCCTGATATTTTTTTAATATGTTTAAAGAGATAGCTTTATTGTAGTATGCTTCTACACAATTGGGTTGATATTTAATGGCTATACTACAGGTTTCAATTGCTTCTTGATATTTTCCTAAGTTTATTAAAGCTGCACCTTTGTTGTTATAAGCATCTGCATAATCTGATTTATACTTAATAGCTAAATCATAGTTTTCTATCGCTTCCTGATGTTGCCATAAAGACATTAAAGATATTCCCTTATTATAATAAGCTTCCGGATATCTAGGATTATATTTAAGAGCAGTACCAAAATTTTCTATTGCATTTTGGTATTCTCCTAAGTCATTTAATGCACTACCTTTATTATTATAAGCTGCTGCAAAGTCTTGCTTATTTTTTATAGCGAGGTTGTATGATATTATTGCCTCACGATGCTTTCCTATTGTGCATAATACATTTGCTTTGTTATTATATGCTTCTGCAAAACTAGAATCATATTTAATAGTTAAGTCATAATTGTCTATTGCTTCTTGGTATTGTTTTAATGTATTTAAAGTCATGCCTTTATTGTTATAGCATTTAGCACAATCAGATTTATATTTAATAACTAAATTATAATTTTTAATTGCTTCTTCATATTTACCTAATTTATAAAGAGAGCTTCCAATATTAAAATACTCTTCTGCTAAAATATTGGGATCTTGAATCTTGCTTTGTAGATCTATTGGTTGTGGTTTTTCATTAACAATACTAGTGGTATTTTCTGCAAAAGCACTGCTAAAAAATATTAATGGTAAGATAAATATGAATGCTAATTTTTTGATATTTTGTATAGATTTCTTTTTAATTATTGTCATTTTTATAGCCTGGTAGTTTAATATTTCTTTTCTTTATCGCCTTATCGCTAATGCCAATATTATCTGCTATTTGCTGGCCAGTTCTTATAATCGTTGATTTAGGAGTTTTATTAAATTCATCTTCAATTTGTTCCCTCTTATCTTTTACTTTATCAGATAACTGCTCAAGAAGCTTTACTTTTTCTACTTCATTATTATCTGTACTTTGAATAAGCATTTGTTCTATACTTGTATCATAAATATCATTTTTTCTATCATCAATACTACTTGATCATGCTATAAAAAAACGTACAAATCGAATTAAGATGAGATAAAATAAATCTTAGGAGGATTTGCAATGAGTCAAAAAATATACGATAAAGAATTTAAAATTAATGCAGTAAAACTGTATTTAGCAAATAAAGGTAGTAAAAGCATCAATGATATTGCTAAGGATTTAGGGGTTTCACGCTCTGGTTTGGGATATTGGCTTAAGAATTACAAAGGCAAAGGAGAGGCTAGCTTTGTTGGTAGTGGCAATGTAATGAATCAAGAGGTACGAGATTTAAAGAGGGAATTACATCTTGTAAAACAAGAGCGAGATATCCTAAAAAAAGCAGTGGTCATCTTTTCAGCTCCCGCAAACAAAGGTACGAATTTATGAAGAATCATAGTTCTTGTTTTTGTGTAGATCAGATGGCTAAGATTTTAGGGGTTAGTAGAAGTGGTTATTAAGATTTTATTAATCACATGCCAAGTAAAAGAGCTGAATATAATGAGGAATTGATAAGTAAGATTAAAACTATTTTTACAGAAAGTTATAAAACTTATGGAAGTCCAAGGATTCATACAGAGTTAAAAGAACAAGGCTTTGTTTGCTCACGCCCTCGAGTAGCAAGGCTAATGCAAGTAAATAGCATTCAAGCAAAAATGTACAGAAAGTTTAAAAAGACTACAAGGCAGTCTGATAAACCTTATCATAGGGGAGAAGATTTGGTTAAACAAAATTTTTCTGCCTCAAGCCCAAATAGCATTTGGGTAGCTGATATAAGTTATATTTCTGTAAATAATAAATGGGCTTATCTTGCTATAGTACTTGACCTGTTCTCACGGAAAGTAGTAGGTATGGCGTTAGAAGAAACTATGAGAACTGATTTGATAATTAAAGCTCTTAACTCTGCTGCATTACAACGTAAACCCTTAAAAGGGCTTATTCATCATTCTGATCTTGGAAGCCAATTTACTAGTTTTGACTTTTATAATGCAACCAAAAAACACGGAATTGTTTTAAGTCATGGAAAGACTGGTGTGTCCTATGATAATGCTGCTATGGAAAGCTTTTTCCACACTCTGAAAACTGAGCTTGTTTATTTTAAAAAATACCAAAGCTTAGAAGAAGCAAAGCTTGATATATTTACTTATATTTTTACTTTTTATAACCAAAAACGGAGGCACTCTACATTAAATTATCAAACTCCAAATGAGTACGAGTTACATTATAAAAAAATTAAAAACGTCTCTCTTTAATTTGTCCGTTTTTTTGTTGCAAGATCAGTATCAATGTAATTAGGTTCTTAATAGAGTTGTAAAATCTATTTAGTTAGATTATATCTTTTTAGGAAATAATTAAATAAACATTTGGTATGAATAATATTGATAAAATTCAAAAATTAGTAGTTTTTAAAGATAAATCTATCAGAAAAATTTTACATAATGAAGAATGGTGGTTCTCAGTTATTGATGTAGTGGGAGTACTAACAGATAGCGTTAATCCTCGCCGCTATTGGTCAGATTTAAAAAAGCAACTGATAGAAAAAGAAGGCTTTACCCAACTGTACGAAAAAATCGTACACTTGAAAATGGAAGCTCCAGACGGAAGGATGCGTGAAACAGATTGTGCTAATACAGAATCCGTATTTCGTATTATTCAATCTATTCCATCTACTAAGGCTGAACCATTTAAGCGATGGCTAGCAAAAGTTGGTTATGAACGAATTCAAGAAATCGAAGATCCGGAACTTGCAAGTATTCGTACACGTAATACTTATAAAGAGAAAGGATATAGCGAAGATTGGATTGAAAAGAGAATGCGTAGCATTGCTATTCGCGAAGAGTTAACAGACGAATGGAACAATAGAGGCGTTTTAGAAGATAAGGAATTTGCTATCTTAACTGCTGAAATTACGAAAGCAGCTTTTGGCATGAAGCCCTCTGAATATAAGGAATATAAAGGGCTAAAGCGAGAAAATTTACGGGATCACATGAACGATTTAGAACTTATTTTCTCAATGCTTGGAGAGGCATCTACCACTGAAATTAGCCGTAATACCGATGCTAAAGGGTTTAAGGAAAATTATTCAGCCGCAAAAGCTGGTGGTACTATTGCAGGAAATGCTAGACGTGAGCTAGAGAAGAAAAGTGGAAAATCAATAATTAGTAAAGAAAATTATTTACTCGCAGGAAATAAAAAACCAAAAAAACTTATTTCAAAGGATGAGTAAATTTTTATTCAGATTATGAGTACTACTAACTACAAAGCACTTGATATAGCAAAAGTGTTAACTTTAACTACTCGTCGGGTTCAGCAGCTAGTTAAAGAAAATATATTACCTGCACCCATTAGAGGTAAGTACGATTTAGTAAGTTGCATACTAAGAAATTCCCCGGCGGTCATATTACTATGGCAGGCAGTAATTCGCCTTCATCGCTTGCCAGCAGACCTGTAAGAATAGTACTTTGTGACGAAGTTGATCGATATCCGGCAAGTGCTGGAGCTGAAGGTGATCCCGTTAATCTAGCTAAAAAAAGAGCTACCACCTTCTGGAATCGTAAAATAGTCCTAACCTCCACACCTACAATTAAAGATTTAAGCCGAATTGAACAGGCATATTTACAGAGTGATCAACGGCGTTATTACGTGCCTTGCAAATATTGCGGTGAATATCAAATTTTAAAATGGTCACAAGTTAAGTGGGATGAAGGTAAGCCTGAAGAAGCTTATTATGTCTGTGAAGCTAACGGCTGTATTCTTTATGATACAGACAAACAACAAATGCTCAAAAACGGTGAGTGGCATATTGAAGGTATAAAAGGCAATATTGCCGGATTTCATTTAAGCGAACTGTACTCCCCTTGGGTTTCCTGGTCAAAAATAGCCTGTGAGTTTCTGAAAGCAAAGCTAATGCCTGAAACTCTTAAAACCTGGGTAAATACAACACTTGGTGAGACTTGGGAAGAAAGCGGCGACAGCATTGATGAGACTAATTTACTTGCTCGTAAGGAAAATTGGGGCGTTTTAATTCCAAAAGAAATCGTTATAATTACTGCCGGCGTAGATGTGCAAAATGATCGGCTAGAAATGGAAATAGTCGGCTGGGGAATATCTGAAGAAAGCTGGTCACTTGATTATCGAGTAATTTACGGCGACCCTGCACAAAATCAAGTATGGGATGATTTAGACAATATCTTAGAAAAACAAATAGAAAATAATATAGGCGTTAAATTACGTATAGCTTGTACTTGCGTAGATTCAGGCGGGCATCATACCCAAAGCGTTTACAGCTACTGCAAAAAAAGACAGTTACGTAGAATATTTGCCGTTAAGGGTTCTTCTGTTACCGGCAAAGCACTAATTAGCCATCCTTCGATTACTAATAAGATGCGTGTTAAATTATTTTCCATCGGCACGGATACGGCAAAAGAAATGATTTATAGCAGGCTTAAAATTACAGAACCCGGTAGCGGTTATTGTCATTTTCCAGCTATTTATGATGAGCAATATTTTAAGCAGCTAACAAGCCGAAAAATGCGTAACACGCTATAATAAAGGCTTCCCCGTTCGTAAGTGGGAAAAGCCTAGCGGCAGACGTAATGAAGCCTTAGACTGCCGAGTTTATGCTTTGGCGGCACTGCATATATTAAATCCTAATTTAGAAGCTTTAGCAAAGAAAATGCAAGATATTAAGCCTGAAGTTAAAGAAGAAAAAGAACAGCTGCTAACTTCATATATTCCTACAAAAAGACCTCCCAGCGGCTTTGTCAAGAACTGGTAAATAAATAAAATGAATACCCCAAATATTGAACCTACAAGCTTTACAGTCGGTGAAACTGTGCAGTGGCAGAAGGAAATAGTTAATTATTCACCTAAAGACGGCTGGCAATTAGTCTATTGTTTTCGTAATTTTGCGTATAGATTTGAGGTTAAGGCTCAAGCTGAAAATAATTATTATGTTATCCGTTTAAGTTCCGAAGAAACCAGCAAATATAAACCGGCTATTTATTGGTGGCAGTCGAGAATTATCAAAGAAGAAATGCAATATGTGCTAGAAAACGGCGAGTTTGTCATTAAACCTAATCTAGCTTTGCTTGATTCTTACGACGGTCGTAGTCACGTTAAGCAGGTACTCGATGCATTAGAGGCTACAATTCTTGGTAAAGCTAGCCGTGATCAACTCTCATATTCGATTAGCAGCAGAAGCCTATCACGATTAAGCCCGACAGAATTATTAAAATGGCGTGATGTTTATAAAGCCGAATATGCAAGAAATTTGCAAGAAGAACAGCTTAGTAAAGGGCTTAGCGGTCATAATTTAATCAAAATCAGATTCGGTAATCCACTGTGATGTCATACCCGCGAAGGCGGGTATCCATACTTACTTTAATTATTAAAATCCGTATTTTTTAAGCTATTCTAGATTCCCGCCTCCGCGGGAATGACACTTGAACTCATGAAATTTCCAAATATTTTAGGTCTCTTAAAACGCAAAGATCAGCCACAGCGTCAATATAACGCTGCCACTATTAATAGGTTAACGTCCGACTGGATTACAAGCGGTTTGTCTGCCGATGCCGAGCTTTATAAGAGCTTAAAGTTGTTACGCAATAGGTCACGAGAGCTATGTATTAATAACGATTATGCACGTAGATTTTTAAAACGCACTTCTACCAATGTAATCGGTAATAGCGGTATCAGGCTGCAGGTTCGGGCTGTAATCGCCAGCGGTCTTGATATTTCTTACGCCACCCTTGTCAATGACCTTGAAAATGTCAATTTTTCATCAATCAGGCATGGTAATTTAGAGGATCGGGATAGCTGGCGGATGTTACAAAACTGGATGATAGAGCATTTTTGTAATCCAATCTTTGAAAACTGGTTATTAATGGCAATCACCAAAAACAAAATTCCTATTCCGATAAATGAATTCGATAAATTCAACCAGCCTATTTGGCGACCTCGTGGCTGGGCTTGGGTCGATCCACTCAAAGATAACCACGCTAACCAGATTGCAATAGATCAGAAAACCAGAAGCCGCAGCCAAATAGTAGCTGACCAAGGCATAGACATTGAAGAATTATTTAAACAAATAGTTTTTGAAGAGGAGTTAGCGAAAAAATACGGATTAAATTTAAACAAGGAGCAAGAAAATAATGCCGGACAAGACATTACAAATCAAGAAATTACAAATGATAAAACAGATGAATAATTTAAACGTGCGAGGGATAATTGAGAGGCGTTATGCTAATATGCCGGTTTTAAATATTGAAGAAACAAGGAATCGCCGATTTTGGATTACTTTTTCCAGCGAAGAACCGGCAGAGCGTTTTTATGGCTTAGAGATACTTGACCATAAGGCAGGTAGCGTACAGCTCTCATGGCTTAATTCAGGTAGTGCTCCACTACTACTTGATCATGATACTACTAAGCAAATCGGCGTAATTGAGGCAGCCGAACTAACCGGCGACGGCAAAGCTCGGGCAAAAGTACGATTTAGTAAAAGTGCCTTAGCTGAAAGCATTTATCAAGATGTATTAGATGGCATTAGAAGCAATATTTCAGTCGGTTATCGTTATTTACAAACCGATATAGTTTTAGAAAAAGAAGCCAAAGGCAGTAAACCGGCAGTATTTAGAATAAAAGCCTGGGAGCCGCTAGAAATATCAGTTGTTTCAATTCCGGCTGACCCAACTGTTGGCATCGGTAGAAGTAAAGAGAAACCCGCAGAAAAACAGGATAATCAGGATAACAAAGAACCAAAGAAAACAATTAATTATAAATATGGAGTAAGAAGTAGCATGGAAAATAATCATGACCAAGTAATTAATGAAAATACAGCAAATAATTTTATCAATGAAGTAAGAACAATAAGTAATGTTAACCCCGAACAAATCACTAAAGATATAAGGCAAAATGAAACTACTAGAATTAATGAAATCTTAACCCTTGGCGATAAGCATAATATGAAAAATGCCGCTATGGAATTTATTAGAGAAGGTAAAAGTTTAGATGCTTTCAGGCAAAAGATTTTAGAAAATATTAGTTCTGTGCCGCTTATTAACACCTCTTCCCCCGACCAAACTATAATAGGTATGAGTGAGAAAGAAGCACGTAACTTTTCGATAATCAAAGCCATAAAGGCAGCAGTTGCCGGCAATTGGAGGGGTGCAGAACTGGAGCAGGAGGCTTCAACTGAAATAGCAAAACGAGTGGGTCGAGAACCTGCAAGCTTTTTTATTCCGCTGGACGTAATACTAGAAAAAAGAGACTTGCAAAAGCTGGTTAATACTGCCGGCGGTTATTTGTGCAATGCCGCACTGCGTGGTCACTTAAAACAAACCGAAAAAGCAGAAAATACAGCCCAATTTATCTGGGAAAGCAAAGGAGCAGCATCAGGCTTCGGGTATCTTAACGGCTATAGAGTCGGCACGACTAACCAAATGCCGGCAGATACTTTATTATTCGGTAATTTTGCCGATTTAATCATTGGGCAATGGGGCGTGTTAGACGTATTAGTTGACCCGTACGCTTTAGGTACTAGCGGCGGCATCCGTATTCGTTTAATGCAAGATATCGACATTGCTATTAGGCATGTTGAGTCGTTTGCTGTGGCTAGGAAGTAGAACTTTTAACTAGCATACGATAAAGTACGTATTCTTTGAGATGTTGCCTGCCAACCATGATCCTGTGCTAGCTCTAAGTCATATTGATTTTGCATATTCATCCACCACCGAGGATTTACATTAAAATATTTCCCTAAGCGCAAAGCTGTATCAGCTGTAATAGAGCGATGATGTTTGATTATATTATTTATACGGGTAACAGGTACATCAATATCACGAGCAAGCCTACTTTGGCTAATATCCAAAGGCTGCATAAATTCCTCTAAAAGAATTTGACCGGGTGATATAGGAGGTAATTTTTTTGTCATAAATCTAAACCTTATTAATTTAATGATAATCAACAATTTCAACATCATGGGCATTTCCGTCATGCCAAGTAAAACATATACGCCATTGTATATTAATACGAATACTATATTGATGTTTACGATCACCTTTGAGAGCTTCTAAACGATTTGAAGGCGGTATACGTAAATCTTCTAGCTCAACAGTAGTGTGTAACATATATAATTTTTTACGTGCAGTTTCTGCAAAGGCTTCAAATCGTTTAACTAACTCTCTATTGTGTAATTTCTCAGTGTGTTTGCATTTAAAGCTTACTATCATTTTATAACATTATCAGTTTAACTTCAAGCGTTATAACATTTACATCAAATTTTATGTCATTTCAAGAAGATTTTAGCGAGTTTTTAGATATTGAGCAAGGATTCGCAGTTAATGCTATTTTAACACCGGCATTCGGTGAGTCTTATGTAATTAAGGGCATTATGAGCGAAGACTATTTTGATATTGATAGCGGCACAGCCGGAGTAGCAGGCAGTAAGCCTATATTTGAATGTGCCGAGGATGATATTATAGAAGTTGAGTATGGGGATTTACTTACAGTCCAGAATCGTAATTACCGCATTGTTGAAATTAAACCTGACGGCAGCGGCTGGGCTAGTTTGCTACTCGAAAGGCAAAGCTAAACAATGCACGCCAGAACCACAATAAGAGAGGCTTTTGTTGAACTGCTACAAGGTAAAACTCTAGCCCGGATATTGCATGAGATATAGGAGACAAAATCCTCGTAAAGCTGTATAATACTGGTATTTCATTAGAATAATACAAAGGATTTTGTCATGACAAATTGTATAGCATATAGTTACCAGTTTTCCAAAGTAAAAAATCGGACAATAGAGATAAATTTCACTGGAGGTGATATTAGTAGCGATGGAGGTGTGTTGTTATTAAGAGAAGCAGATAAAAGGCTTGGTATAACAGAGGAGCTTGCTAAAATATTTCCTGATAGACGAGATGGTAGTAAAATTACCCATAATATGGCAACAATGCTGAGGCAACGAATTTATGGTATTGCATTAGGTTATGAAGATTTAAATGACCACAATTATCTACGAAAATGTCCTGCTATGCAAACAGCTATGGAAACAATTGATGATATGGCAAGTAGTTCTACCTTATGTCGTATAGAAAACAATGCTGATAGACACTTTGCAATTAAAGTGCATGAACTAATGCTTGATAAATTTATTAAGTCTCATAAAATAGTACCAAAGCAGCTAATACTTGATTTTGATGCTACGGATGATGAAATTCATGGGCAACAGGAAGGTAAGTTTTATCATGGTTATTACGGTCATAATTGCTTTTTACCTTTGTATGTTTTTTGTGGAAAGCATCTGTTAGTTAGTTATCTTAGGACGTCAAAGCAGGATCAAGCAAAACATTCTTGGGCAATATTATCATTGTTAGTAAAACGTTTTCGCCAAGCTTGGCCAGAGGTAAAGATTATTTTTCGTGGTGATAGTGGATTTTGTCGTCATCAGATGTTTGATTGGTGTGATATTCATAATATAAAATATATTGTAGGAATGCCCCAAAATAACAGACTAAATGAGTTACTGAAACCTACAATGGAGAAGTCAAAAGCAGCATTTATTATAACCCAAGAAAAGCAACGTCTTTTTAGTGAGTTTCCATATAAGGCTGGTAGTTGGAGTCATGAACGTAGAATAATTGGTAAGGCAGAAATGACAATGCTTGGAGAAAATCCAAGGTATATAGTAACTAATTTATCAGATAAACCTGAAGATTTATACGACAAAGTTTACTGTGGTCGTGGTGATATGGAAAACCGTATAAAAGAGCAACAACTAGAATTATTTGCAGATCGTACTTCTTGTCATAGATGGTGGGCTAATCAGCTCAGAATGATTTTATCGGGTCTTGCATACACTTTAGTAGAATATATCAGAGGTAATTTATTACAAGGTAGTGCATTAGCAAAAGCACAAATAGGTACAATACGTTTAAAATTATTAAAAATTGGGGTAGTAATTATCCGTAATACTAGGCGTATTAAGTTTTTGTTATCTTCATCATATCCTTACCGACAGGTATGGAATCATGTGATGAAGAAATTAGCATTAGAATAACCTAGATTAGCACTGTTCCCGGTGCTTAGAAAAAATGGGGTAAGGGGCATTACATCTAAAATTTGAAAATAACGGCTTCAAAGCACTTTTTGGCAAAATTTTTACAAAAGTATCATTGCTAATATTATAAATTACTCAATTTCTTACTTTAAATCTCACTTCATGCAATATCCGGGCTAGTCGGCAATCGGGTTTATGATAGTAGACTTTACAATATGGGATATACCTCACTACCGGGTATTATCGTTTTTTCAATCAATGAAGAAGTGACTACTTCAACGATAACGCCGCCACGCTCACAAGATCGAATAGCTAAAATAATCGTCGAGTGCTACGCCAAAGCAACAAAAGAAGCTAATATAACAGTTGATAATATAGCGGCTGAAATTGAGCGGTTAGTTGCAAATAGCATTATCCTTAAAAAACTCTGCAAGGATTGCCGACTACAATCAACCGACATCAACCTTAATAGCGACGGCGATCAACCGGTAGCGGTGGCAACTCTAGTATTTTCGGTGAGTTACAGAACCAAGGAAGACAAGCCGGAAATTATTATATAAAAATTAACTAAAAAAGGAGGAAAAAGAAAATGTCAACCCATGCAGGATCGGAAGGAATCGTCAAAATAGGCGAAAAACAAATTATGGAAGTAAAATCATGGTCGCTGGAAGAAGTTTGCGACACTGTTGACGCAAGTATTATAGGTACAGAGTGGCGTAAGAATCAAGCAACTATTAAAAGCTGGTCAGGTTCGATTGATGCATTTTGGGATACGGAAGATTTAGAGGGTCAAGGTAAAATGGCTATCGGCAATACTGTAGAATTGCGACTTTATCCTGAAGGTGATAATAACGGCAAATATTTTAACGGCAGTGCAATTGTTACCGGCATTTCAAGGCAAGCATCATTTGACGGATTAGTTGAAAGCTCTTTTACTTTTCAAGGTAACGGCGAATTAAAACAATAGATTTCTTTTATAGCTCTACTTCTAGAGGTAATTTATACGTCAATCCTAACCCCTCATCCTCACGTAGGTTTACTACGCTGCGGTTCGCAGTGAAGTGTTTCCTTTAAATTCCTCTCTATAAGCGACCTATAAAAGAAATCTACCAGAATAAAAAGGATATAACAATGAATGACAAAATTATAGATCGAGTGAAAGCACATTTTGACGCTAAGGAATATAATGGTACCCAAAAACTAGACAAGAAAATAGAGAAAAGTAGGTATAATATCTCCTAGGAAAAGGAGCAAAAAATGAAAAAACAAGTTAAAAAATATAGTGCAGAAGAAAAAGCAAAAATAGCAATTGAAGCAATATCTGGAGAAATGACTATAGCTCAAATTACCAGCAAATATGGTGTTCACGCTAATCAGATTTATAAATGGAAGAAAGAAGCTTTAGATTTTATGGTTTCTGGATTTAAATCGAAATCTAAACAACAAGATACCGGCCAAGAAGATTTAATTAAATCATTATTTGAGCAAATAGGCCAGTTAACAGTTGAAAGAGACTGGCTTAAAAAAAAATCTAGTATCTTTGGATTTAGAGGTTAGGAAAAAAATGATAAGTTATGCTTCAAATTTAACCATAGCAAGACAATGCAAACTTTTAGATTTAAACCGCTCAAGTTACTACTACCGAGCTAGGAATACCTTAGATGATAAGGAGTATAGAGTACTGAACAGAATTGATGAGATTTTTACAGAGCATCCCTATTATGGTACTAGAAGAATGTCTCATGTCCTAAAATCCGAAGGGTTAAATGTTAGTCGTAAGATGATAAGAAAATATTATAAAATACTTGGTATTGAAGCAGTATACCCAAAGATTAATTTAAGCCGTAGGAATCAGGCTCATAAAGTATACCCATATCTATTAAATAATATAGAGGTGGTTTGCTCCAATCAAGTTTACTGTGCAGATATTACTTACATAAGATTAAAGCAAGGTTTTGTATATTTGGTTGCTATAATGGATTGGTATAGTCGTTATATTTTGAGTTGGCGGGTGTCGATTAGTTTAGAAAATGATTTTTGTATTGAAGCTCTAAATGAAGCAATATCTATACATGGCAAGCCTGACATTTTTAATACGGATCAAGGAGTACAATTTACATCAAAAGATTTTACTCAAATACTTGAGCAACAAGGCATAGCTATTAGTATGGACGGCAAAGGCAGAGCCTTAGATAATGTATTTATTGAACGTTTTTGGCGATCTTTGAAACAAGAGAAGATTTATCGTTTTGATCTTGAAACAGTACGTGAAGCAAAGATAGCTATCAGAGATTATATAGAATTTTATAATCAGCAAAGACCTCATCAATCGCTTGAATATAAGACACCTGAAATGATACATTTTGCAGAAAAACTAGAAAATTATCAAGAGGCTATATGACATAGAAAATGCAAACTTTACTTTGAAAAACCAATACATTAATACAGGAGAATTACACCTCTAAAATTTAAAAAATTTGTCTAGACAAAGGGTACCACCTCAGAAATCAAAATAATTGAAGTACCCGAATGGGGCGACGGGGATAATCCGCTATATATTTACTGTTCCCCTTTAACTTTGGCTCAAAAAAATCGCCTGTATAAAATGGCTAAAGAAGATGATTTAGGGTTGATGGTTGAGGCTTTAATTATGAAAGCTAAAGATAAAGAAGGCAATTGCTTATTTAGTAGAGCTGATAAGCCTGAATTAATGCGTAGTTGTGACCCTGACGTTTTAATCAGAATTGCTAATAATATTATGAGTGAAAGCGATTTAGAGATGTCGGAAAAAAACTAATAGATGAGCCAATATTGCTGAATATGTTTGTGCTTGCCGAGCATTTACATAAAACAGTTTCCGAAATTGAACAAATGACAATCGACGAATGGCATCATTGGCTCGCTTATTTTAAGATTAAAAAAGAAAAACAGAATAAATTAAGGAAGTGACAAACAAGGAAGTCAGGGTAACGTTCCGGGGTATCGATAAAACTAGGGAAGCTTTTGGCAGGATTCGGCAAAACTTTAAGAAGCTGCAAGAATTAACCAGCAAGCTTAGTTTCGGTTTCGGTAGAATCGGCACGGCGATTGCTGCGGCTTTTAGTACTCATGCTTTAAAGAAAATAATCGATAGCGGGGAGCAGATCGGCAAATTGTCAGCAAAACTTGATATGTCGACTCGTAGCTTATCGGAACTAAAATATGTGGCTAGCAATTGTGGTGTGGAGTTTGATAGCCTGACGTCAGGCTTAACTGTTATGGCTGCAAGAATTAATGAAGCGGCAAAAGGTAGCGGTGAAGCAAAACAGGCTTTGCAAGCCCTCGGTTTGTCAGCTAAGGAGCTTGCTAGTCTAAGCCCTGATCAGCAATTAGAGAAAATAGCTAGCCAGTTTGAAAGGTTAACAGATAGCACAGATAAAGCTACTGTTGCTGCGAAATTATTTGGCTCTGAAAGTAGCACTTTAACGGGGGTTCTTGAGCAAGGAGCGGTAGGAATTCAGCGAATGCGGGAAGAAGCACAAAAACTAGGCGTTTCTTTATCTGAAGAAGACTGCACCGCCATGGCACAATTTAATAGTGAATTAAATAAATTACAGACAGTGCTGATAAGCCTGATAACCTCCTGTTTAGTGCCGATATTGCCGCTTGTAACAAGTTTTTTTGAAGCTATGCGTGAAGGTCGTCCGGCAATTACCTTTATCATAACTGCTATTACAACGATTTTAGGGCTGAAATTAGCTGCATGGTTTATTACAACTGCTGCGGCAGTAAGGACTTTTACAGTAGCCTTAACGGCAAATCCATTGGCTTTAACAGCTATAGCAATCACCGGCACAGTTGCAGGGCTTGTGACTTTAACAAAATGGTTTAATAAAAGCAGTGAAGCAGCAGAGAAACACAATAAAGCACTTGAATCCCCAAGGGTAATAGAGACTTTAAAATTAAATCTTCCTAAAAAGGAAGAAATGGCAGTTATGAGTAAAAGTAATGAAATGTTAGGTGACGCTAGGCAAATATTCGAGCAAACCAGAACTCCTTTAGAAAAACATAATGCTCAAATTGAGAAGCTAAATAAATTACTAAAACAAGGTTTAATCGATCAAGAGACTTATAACAGAGCTTTAAAACAAAGCGAAGAGCAGCTTGATAGATTCGGCGAACATAGCAAAGATGTATTTGATTTAATCACCGAAAAATCTAAAGACGGAGCTAATAATTTAATTGATAATTTCGCCGATGCTGCTTTTGGTGCAGGCGGTCATATTAAAAGTTTAAAGGAAACTTGCAGTGATTTTTTTAAGGAGTTACAAAGCGATATTCTAAAAATGACTCTGAAGGAGGATATAATAGGCACAAGCAGCAAGGGTGGAATGTTAGGCAGATTATTTGGTAGTAGCAATAAAAGCGGTAATGGCAGCGGTTTTTTATCAGGGCTTGGTTCTACATTTGGTGGTTTCTTTGCTAAAGGCGGTACAGCACGCCCCGGCAAAGCCCATATTGTCGGTGATGGTGGCGAGCCGGAGTTATTTATTCCGCATTCAATCGGTAGTATAGTCCCTTTTAGTAATTTAGAAACAACCGGAGCAAGTGGGGGTAATATAGTTGTTAATATGAATATTCAAACGCCCGATATTGCTTCATTCAATCAAAGCCGTAATCAAATTACCGCCGACATGGCAAGGCAGATATCCAGAAGTAAAAGAAACCTATAAGAATACTCATCTTTCAAAAATTGCTCTTTCATTTTATCAGGGATTCACCCATTAAAGTTATTATATTTTGGCACTTATTATAATAAGCTGCGTGCGTTCACCCTTCAAAATAAAATTCAATTTCTGGAATATAAGCATTCTTTGTTCTCTAAATATGATTAACCCCTTTGCCGAAATACAATTTCCGCCGGAAATATCTTATGGCTCTAAGGGCGGAGCGATGTTTTCAACCGACATCGTCACAACTTTTAGCGGACACGAGCAGCGTAATATTAACTGGCAAGAGGCACGGGCTAGATACGACATAAGTAGCGGTATAAAAACAGAAGAACAATGGCAGCAGCTAATAGCCTTTTTCAGGTCAAGAAGAGGCAAAGCAATAGGCTTTAGGTACAAAGATTGGTCGGATTATAAAGCTGTTCATCAAATAATAGGCAAAGGTAACGGTGAACAAAAAGGGTTTCAACTAGTTAAAAATTATATAAGTGGCGATATGCAACGACAAAATTTATTGCCTGGGGATGACAGCTAACTTTGCCGGTAAGAGGGTGGATAAGTTTGCATAAATAAGCCTCCTTTTTGTTAATGCTTTATAATATTGGAATATTTACTTAAGTTTAAATTCTAGATATAACAACGTTAAATTTGTGTCATACTTGATTTTATAATTGTTTTTCTGTAAGTATTAAGTTTGTTTAAGAGCATGTTTTTTCCTATAACTTTCAGAATTAATTTCTAGAATCGTAGAATGATGAATTAGCCTATCGATAGCTGCTACAGTCATAGAGTTTGTAGCAAAAATACTATCCCATTCACTAAAAGGCTGATTAGATGTAACAATAAGACTCCCTGATTCATATCGCTGAGCAATCAGTTCGAACAAAACATGCGTTTCAGCTTCATCCTTACGTACATATCCTATATCATCAAGGATAATAACATCATATTTATCAAGTTTAGCAAGTTCTGCCGGAAGGCGACAATCTCGACGAGAGGCTTGCAGATTTTGAACAAGCTTAGTGGGGGAAGTAAAGAGTACTCTGATATTTTTTTCTACCAATGCATACCCTAGTGCAGCAACTAAATGACTTTTTCCTACCCCGGATGGACCAAAAACTAATAAATTTTCGGCTCGCTTAACCCGGATATTGCATGAGATATAGGAGACAAAATCCTCGTAAAGCTGTATAATACTGGTATTTCATTAGAATAATACAAAGGATTTTGTCATGACAAATTGTATAGCATATAGTTACCAGTTTTCCAAAGTAAAAAATCGGACAATAGAGATAAATTTCACTGGAGGTGATATTAGTAGCGATGGAGGTGTGTTGTTATTAAGAGAAGCAGATAAAAGGCTTGGTATAACAGAGGAGCTTGCTAAAATATTTCCTGATAGACGAGATGGTAGTAAAATTACCCATAATATGGCAACAATGCTGAGGCAACGAATTTATGGTATTGCATTAGGTTATGAAGATTTAAATGACCACAATTATCTACGAAAATGTCCTGCTATGCAAACAGCTATGGAAACAATTGATGATATGGCAAGTAGTTCTACCTTATGTCGTATAGAAAACAATGCTGATAGACACTTTGCAATTAAAGTGCATGAACTAATGCTTGATAAATTTATTAAGTCTCATAAAATAGTACCAAAGCAGCTAATACTTGATTTTGATGCTACGGATGATGAAATTCATGGGCAACAGGAAGGTAAGTTTTATCATGGTTATTACGGTCATAATTGCTTTTTACCTTTGTATGTTTTTTGTGGAAAGCATCTGTTAGTTAGTTATCTTAGGACGTCAAAGCAGGATCAAGCAAAACATTCTTGGGCAATATTATCATTGTTAGTAAAACGTTTTCGCCAAGCTTGGCCAGAGGTAAAGATTATTTTTCGTGGTGATAGTGGATTTTGTCGTCATCAGATGTTTGATTGGTGTGATATTCATAATATAAAATATATTGTAGGAATGCCCCAAAATAACAGACTAAATGAGTTACTGAAACCTACAATGGAGAAGTCAAAAGCAGCATTTATTATAACCCAAGAAAAGCAACGTCTTTTTAGTGAGTTTCCATATAAGGCTGGTAGTTGGAGTCATGAACGTAGAATAATTGGTAAGGCAGAAATGACAATGCTTGGAGAAAATCCAAGGTATATAGTAACTAATTTATCAGATAAACCTGAAGATTTATACGACAAAGTTTACTGTGGTCGTGGTGATATGGAAAACCGTATAAAAGAGCAACAACTAGAATTATTTGCAGATCGTACTTCTTGTCATAGATGGTGGGCTAATCAGCTCAGAATGATTTTATCGGGTCTTGCATACACTTTAGTAGAATATATCAGAGGTAATTTATTACAAGGTAGTGCATTAGCAAAAGCACAAATAGGTACAATACGTTTAAAATTATTAAAAATTGGGGTAGTAATTATCCGTAATACTAGGCGTATTAAGTTTTTGTTATCTTCATCATATCCTTACCGACAGGTATGGAATCATGTGATGAAGAAATTAGCATTAGAATAACCTAGATTAGCACTGTTCCCGGTGCTTAGAAAAAATGGGGTAAGGGGCATTACATCTAAAATTTGAAAATAACGGCTTCAAAGCACTTTTTGGCAAAATTTTTACAAAAGTATCATTGCTAATATTATAAATTACTCAATTTCTTACTTTAAATCTCACTTCATGCAATATCCGGGTTAACCCAACTAATATTACAAGCTAGGTCATCTACTTTTGCTTTATTTAAAGTTTGAACCTGACTAAAATCAAAAGTAGCTAAAGATTTACCTACCGGTAGATGAGCTTTTCTTAAATAAGTTTGAATCTTTTTCCTCTGACGAGCTTCTACTTCGTATTCAAAAAGGATAGATAAAAACTTAGTATAATCCCATCCCTCATGCTCTGCTTTTTGTAAAATCGATTGCCATAATTCAAGTATAGTAGGTAGTGATGTGGCTATAGTATTCCGGACAGTTAGTATGAGACAATATTAACAGAAAGGAAATACAGTATGACAAAAACAAAAATGTATTCTAGTGAATTTAAAGAATCAGCAGTTAAATTGGCAACTGAATCGAAGCGACCTGTTATTCAGACTGCAAAAGAATTAGGTATCAGTAAGAATACTTTATATAGTTGGATAGATAAATATTCTAAACAATTTGAAGAATCAATAACAAGAACAGATGAACATCTGTATGATGAATTAAAAAGATTAAAGAAAGAGCTGGTGATAGTAACACAGGAGCGTGATATACTAAAAAAGGCTGCAGCGTACTTTGCAAAAGAGTCCCTGTAAGGTATGCATGGATAAAGAAGCATCAAGATGATTTCTCAATTGCAATTATGTGCAAATGTATGAAGGTATCACGTAGCGGTTATTATGAGTGGTTAAATAACCCTGGATGCAATAGAGATAAAGAAAATAGAGAATTAACCTGTAAGGTTAGAGCTATTTTTCAGGAAGGTAGACGAAATTATGGATCTAGACCCATTAAAAAGGCTTTGTTGAGGCAAGGCATAATTGTTAGTCGTAGGAGAATTACAAGACTAATGAATGAAGCTGGCTTAGTATGTAAAACTAAGTATAAATTTAAAGCAACTACTGATTCTAAGCATAATAAGCAAGTTGCTCCTAATTTATTGGATAGACAGTTTAAAGTTTCTAATGTTAATTGTTATTGGGTTGGTGATATCACCTATATCCCAACTGGAGAAGGATGGTTATATTTAGCAACAGTTATTGATCTATTTTCTAGAAAAGTAATAGGCTGGTCAATGAATAGTAATATGAAAGCTGATTTAGTTAATAATGCTTTGCTAATGGCAATATGGCAACGTAAACCACCTAAAAAGCTTATTTGGCATACTGATAGAGGTAGCCAATATTGTTCTGATAGTCATTTAAAACTTATAAAACAACATGGTATTATACAGAGTATGAGTCGTAAAGGAAATTGCTGGGATAATGCTGTTGCTGAAAGCTTTTTTCATACTATAAAAACAGAATTAATTTATCAACATAAATTTAAAACTAGGGAGGAAGCAAAACATGCTATATTTGAATATATAGAGGTATTTTATAATCGTATAAGAATGCATTCTGCTAACGATTATCTATCACCAGTACAATACGAAAAAATACAAAAATGTGCGTAAAAAACTGTCCGGAAAACTGTTGACAGATCAAACAGCCTGATTGTTCTAAGTCTTCAATGGTATAACTGTCATCGGTAAGGATGTAATGACCTCCTTCCTGCCTTAGATAAATTTGGATATAATCATTATGGCGATCGAGGTAAGGAGTAGTAATCTCTACCCAATCTTTTAATTGCTGCCAAGCAGTTTTGTCTTTCAACCATTTATAATAGTCTTCTATAAGAGATTCAACGGTTCCACTCACGTAAATAACCCTTTTATAAAATTTGGTGTTTCAATTATTTCGCAATATTTCATAAAGTCATGTAGTGTTTGTCAAGCATCGTTAATATCTTGAAAAATATTATCCGGAACAGGAAATGCCCATTTATCGCCATACCCTTCTCTATACAAGTGTAAGTGGGGAGTGCCTGCTTCTTCACCGTTAGGATTTCTATGTCTGCCGCTTAAATCTAGTCGTGCCAATATTATAGCTTCTCTAACGCGGGCTTGATATTTTTGCCTTTTAAGATTTATTCTTGCTCGACTAATATCAAGCAAAAAATGTTCTTTTTTATCAAGAGAGGTTAAAGGAACTGATATTTTACCTCCGCAATCAGGTAAACTCCAAAATTCATTTAGTTACTTTAATTTTTTTCATCTTTAGAAAAAAGTCAGCTTCACCTTGTGTAAGATTAGTTTCTTTCATTTTACAGCCTAATTACATTTTAGCCAATTAATAAATCTATCTTTATCATAAGTTGAAAATATTTTATAGCAAAAATATTATTTAATTAGTTATATATTACTCAGAGATTCTGCGGAAAAGCTAAAATAATATTTTAAATTGGACTACAAATTATTTCGTTGCAAAAATAAAGCATATAATATGCAGCTTCGTAGAATTTAAATTATGTTAATGTATTTTAAGTTTTTTATTTCATATTATTTAAAGATCATTAGTAAATTACAAGGTTAAAAAATATTTCCTATTACAATTAATTACTTTAAATTTTCAATAGAAAATGTTATAAGGATTAATCTAATAAATTTGGGTTAATTTTTGTGGAAGATATTAATTGCTGGGAAGAAAAGTTTGAGATGTGCGGTTATGCTGCAAGGCTATTAGATAAGGTTATTTCTTTAAACAAGTTAGTACAATATCCTATAGACATTCGAGAAGTTAAGAAGGGTATTTACTATGCACGGAAATATCACGGTGCACAAATGCGACAATCAGGAGATCCTTATTACTCCCACCCAATAGAAGTGGCTTATTTGTTAGCTGAGTTTACGGCAACCGAAGCACCTAACCCGGATATTGCATGAGATATAGGAGACAAAATCCTCGTAAAGCTGTATAATACTGGTATTTCATTAGAATAATACAAAGGATTTTGTCATGACAAATTGTATAGCATATAGTTACCAGTTTTCCAAAGTAAAAAATCGGACAATAGAGATAAATTTCACTGGAGGTGATATTAGTAGCGATGGAGGTGTGTTGTTATTAAGAGAAGCAGATAAAAGGCTTGGTATAACAGAGGAGCTTGCTAAAATATTTCCTGATAGACGAGATGGTAGTAAAATTACCCATAATATGGCAACAATGCTGAGGCAACGAATTTATGGTATTGCATTAGGTTATGAAGATTTAAATGACCACAATTATCTACGAAAATGTCCTGCTATGCAAACAGCTATGGAAACAATTGATGATATGGCAAGTAGTTCTACCTTATGTCGTATAGAAAACAATGCTGATAGACACTTTGCAATTAAAGTGCATGAACTAATGCTTGATAAATTTATTAAGTCTCATAAAATAGTACCAAAGCAGCTAATACTTGATTTTGATGCTACGGATGATGAAATTCATGGGCAACAGGAAGGTAAGTTTTATCATGGTTATTACGGTCATAATTGCTTTTTACCTTTGTATGTTTTTTGTGGAAAGCATCTGTTAGTTAGTTATCTTAGGACGTCAAAGCAGGATCAAGCAAAACATTCTTGGGCAATATTATCATTGTTAGTAAAACGTTTTCGCCAAGCTTGGCCAGAGGTAAAGATTATTTTTCGTGGTGATAGTGGATTTTGTCGTCATCAGATGTTTGATTGGTGTGATATTCATAATATAAAATATATTGTAGGAATGCCCCAAAATAACAGACTAAATGAGTTACTGAAACCTACAATGGAGAAGTCAAAAGCAGCATTTATTATAACCCAAGAAAAGCAACGTCTTTTTAGTGAGTTTCCATATAAGGCTGGTAGTTGGAGTCATGAACGTAGAATAATTGGTAAGGCAGAAATGACAATGCTTGGAGAAAATCCAAGGTATATAGTAACTAATTTATCAGATAAACCTGAAGATTTATACGACAAAGTTTACTGTGGTCGTGGTGATATGGAAAACCGTATAAAAGAGCAACAACTAGAATTATTTGCAGATCGTACTTCTTGTCATAGATGGTGGGCTAATCAGCTCAGAATGATTTTATCGGGTCTTGCATACACTTTAGTAGAATATATCAGAGGTAATTTATTACAAGGTAGTGCATTAGCAAAAGCACAAATAGGTACAATACGTTTAAAATTATTAAAAATTGGGGTAGTAATTATCCGTAATACTAGGCGTATTAAGTTTTTGTTATCTTCATCATATCCTTACCGACAGGTATGGAATCATGTGATGAAGAAATTAGCATTAGAATAACCTAGATTAGCACTGTTCCCGGTGCTTAGAAAAAATGGGGTAAGGGGCATTACATCTAAAATTTGAAAATAACGGCTTCAAAGCACTTTTTGGCAAAATTTTTACAAAAGTATCATTGCTAATATTATAAATTACTCAATTTCTTACTTTAAATCTCACTTCATGCAATATCCGGGCTAAGCTTTTCGTCCCTAGTATGCTAAATGCTGCTCTATTACACGATACGATAGAGGACACGCCGCTTACGGAAGATGATATTACAAAAATTTTCGATAAAAATATAGCAAGTCATGTAGAAGGCTTAACTCGTGTCAAACCCTATGGAAAGATTAGTGCCGAGGAAAGTTTAAATTTATTAATTCAACAAAAAAGATATGATACAGGGCTTATTAAACTTTTCGATAGAATTCATAATATACAAACATTAGGGGCTAAATCACCGGAAAAGGCAAAAAAAATAATAAAAGAAAGTTTAAGAGAGTTCGTGATAGTTGCTATGCATTTAGAAATACCGGCATTAACGCAAAAATTAATAAACTTATGCTATCAGTATTTGTCCATTACTAAATATTTTTCGGCTCAAGAACGATATCAGTTATTTACAGAGGATAATTCCCTGTCTCTTTTTCCAGTTTTTCAAAATGAGATAGCCCAAATGCAAATCCTGTCACTATTAAAGCAAAAACAAGAACTAACCCCCAATAATCAAAATATTTAGTTAAGTACACAAGTCCAAAGGATACAAAAACATACATTACAGCTCTTGATAAAGCATATATAAGAGTAGCAGAAGTAAAACGTTTAAAAATGGGAAAGTGTTTGTAAAAAATTGGTGCTGCAGGAATACTATCTGATACAAATAAAATAACGATGCTTTGAAGTAAAAGTAACTGTGTAGGATTTGTAAGATTATTTAGTATATAAGGGACAGCTACGACAAAAAGAATAAACGCAAATAATTTCACTTTTAAAATTTTTAAAGGATAAATTTTATAACTTAAATATGTTAATATTAAAAAACCAAATAAATTTACTATAGAAATAATAAAATTGTGATGAATAACTTGTTCTGAATTGTAACCAAAAGAGTTTTTAAGTATCTCTGCACAATAAACGTATATAAAATAAAAAACTACAGGCCAACAACATTCTATTAAAAAATATGCTAAAAAGTTTTTATTTATAATTTTCTCATTTACTATAGGATTACTTCGTAATATTGAAAGGTCTTCATTAGCCGCCTCTAACGTTTTTTTCAGTTGACGTTTAGCATCCACAAATTCAGGCGTTTCCCTAAGGCTACTTCGAGCTGCCGTACCTACGAAAGCTACTCCTGCACCTATCCAGAAAGCTACACGCCAATTAAATCCAAAGGAAGTTACTAAAGAAGAGACGCCTAACGCAATAGTTCCTCCTAACGCTGCAAATACTGATACTACTGCAACAGCAGGATACCTTGCAGGAGGTGCTATAGTTTCTGTTAAGTATAGCTCTGCCCCTATTACTTCTCCCATAGAGGAAATACCTTGAATAGCACGGCATAATGTTATAATTACTGTAGCCACAAGACCCTTTTGTTCATAAGTTGGAAGATTTGCCATTATTATACAACAAGTAGCCATTAGAAAAGTTGTTATAATAACAGTGGTTTTCCGTCCTATATTATCACCAATCCAACCAAATATTAAAGCTCCGATAGGTCGAAAAACGAACGTAGAACAAAAAGCCAAGGCGGTAAGAAGAGAAGCAGTATAAGGATCAGTTTTTGGGAAAAATAACTCGTTAAGAAGTACTGCCATATGTACATAAAGCATTAAGTCAAAGTATTCAAGAAAAGTACCTACAGATAATAGTCCAATAGCTTTTTTTTGTTCTCTTGTTAAACTTCTCTGCTCTATTTCATAGCCTAACATCTTCTTAACATTTTAATTAAACACAAAGAGGTTATATTTTTTTCGTTGAAAGTCAATATTTTTTTACTTAAGGGATAAATATGTGTTAATAATAAATTTCAACCGGCATTCAAAGCTGAATATCCTGAAATTTACGGGCTGCTTCTCAAAGAAACGAATAGTAGTGCTAAAACCTTACAATAATATTCTCTGGTTATTGCCCTTCTTATAAGCCGTAAATCATTTCAATTTAAATATCTCTTGCCTCCTTAAACTTTTTTATTATCACCCTATCATATTTAGCTAGTTTTTTAATAAAAATTTAATCAAGGAGTAAAATATGAAAGAGTTAATAGATTTTTTAGAAAAAAAAAGCCTTGTATCTCTATTCCTTCCTTATCCTATACCGGCGGTTGAGAAGTGGTTTTGGGGGAGTTTGAAAAACATTTTTGCGGAGGGAATTAATCATTCAATAACAAAAATTTTCAGTTTCTGTTTCTTTGCAAAAGGTTAATAATGTCCTTTGCAGCTTTCTATTTCTATAATTTGAGTTTTTTTATTAAAAGAATATACCAATCTATGCTCCTGATCTATTCTTCGAGACCAAAAGCCGCTTAAGTCATATTTTAAAGGCTCCGGCTTTCCTTTTCCAATGCAAGGAGTTAGAATAATATTATCTATCAAAAGCTGGATTCGTTTAATTATTTGGGGGTTATTACGTTTCCAAAACTCTAACTGCTTTAAAGCTTCATCAGACCAAATAACTTTCAATTTTTTTGCCTTCTTGTTTCTGTTTTGCTTTTAAGAGTTGTTCTGTGATATTTTCAGCAGGTACCCCACTATCATAACTCATCCACCACCGATCTTCTGCGTTTTCTATTTCTTCCATATCTTTTGGAGTAAGAAATGAAAAATTATGTTTAGCATCTTCAGTATCAGTAAAAAATTTCTGAAAAAAATTCTGCATTTCTTGTTTAGTAATTGTTGTATCTTCTCTTTTTATAGCTTCTTGCCAAATAGAATGCGTATGAGTTAAATTACTTAAATAATGTGCTGTATGTTCACCATATATAGAATATATTTTATAAATGAATCCTTTTTGTTGCTGATTATAAATATCAAAATCCATCTCACCGGGGGCTGCAATTGGACCATTCTTTAGATTGCCAAACGGTATACGTAATTTTGGTGCTACCGGTCCGAATTCCCAAGCTTCAATTTCTTCGTTAAAAAGTGGCTTGTTAAATAAAGCAAGACTTATCCCTTGAGCAAAATAAACTAGTTTTTGTAACTTTAATTGAGTTATAGTGTCTCCGGCTTCTCTATCTACTAAAACCAGAAAATAATTAGCTACGTCGAAACAACTTAATACTGAATCTTTTTGGTTTGTATCCATAATTATTCTTAATTCTACCTCCTTGTTATATTTTATTTTAATCATAATTTAACGATTTATAACACAAATAAATTATTATAAATAGAGTAATTTGAAATAATTAAAAAATAATTATGTTAGTATTAAAGATTATTTGGAGTTGTAAAAAGGCTCAAAAGTCTTTATGATATAGGGATTGGAGGCATTTTTGTAATTAGAAATTATAGCTCAAGGTGCAAATTATTTGATAAATATTTAAATAAAATATCCGCTAGCACGGTTAATAAATTTGGCTCACCGTAGAATGTCGTTATTTTTTTGCAAGGTCATTAAGAAAACAATTTATAATTGGGGCTATTTAAGTTTGTGTTAATATTATTGTAATTTTTTTAAGCCAAGGCGTTCAAATAATTGGTTATCTCGCTCTGGAATAGGATTACCCGCAGTGAGTAATTTTTCACCGTAAAATATGGAATTTACCCCGCCCATGAAGCATAACGCTTGTAATTCATCCGACATTTGTTCACGTCCGGCTGAAAGCCTGACATAAGATTTGGGCATTAAAATTCTGGCAAGTGCAATTGTTCGAACAAAATCAAAAGGGTCAATATCTGCTTGATTTTCAAGAGGTGTGCCTGGAATTTTTATCAGCTTGTTAATGGGAACAGATTCCGGCGGTTCTTCTAAATTGGCAAGAAGAGTCAGCATTTTTATACGATCATCATTTGTTTCTCCGAGACCTAAGATACCGCCGCAACAAACCTTAATACCGGATTTTCTGACCAATTCTAATGTATTTAAGCGATCTTCAAAAGTACGAGTTGTGATGATTTGCTCATAAAATTCAGGTGAGGTATCTATATTATGATTATAAAAATCAAGCCCTGATTCCTTGAGCATGAGTGCCTGAGAATCTTTTAGCAACCCAAGAGTTACACACGTTTCTAAGCCTAATTTTTTAATTTCCGTTATCATTTCGCAAACAATTTTTAAATCTTCATCTCGTGGTCCACGCCATGCAGCTCCCATACAAAACCTGCTACTCCCTGCATCTTTTGCTCTTTTAGCTGCAGCAACCACCTCTTCCATTTTCATAAGTGGCTCTTTTTTTAAACCCGTGTTATAATGTGCAGATTGAGGACAATAAGAACAATTTTCTGGACAACTTCCTGTTTTTATATTTAAAAGGGTACTGATTTGTACTGTAGCAGGGATAAAATGATCTAGGTGTATTTTTTGAGCTTTATAAAGAAGCTCTGTTAAAGGTAAATTGAAAATTTCTTTTGCCCGGTGTAAAGTCCATTTTTTTTGCATAGCGTTAAGTCTAACCAAATTAAGTAAATCTAAATGTACGAATTATATAAACAATATTTATCTACGCTGCATAATACAGGGAAATATCGTAAATTACCAGAGCTAGAATATCTAGACCAAAAAACTTACGTAAATTTCTCTACAAATGATTACCTTGCTTTAAGTCATCATCCTTGCGTTATTAAGGCAGCGAAGCTTGCTCTAGACAGTTATGGGGTCGGAGCTACCGGCTCTAGGTTGCTTTCGGGTAATAATAAATTATTTGAATCTCTGGAAAATAAAATTGCACAAGATAAAGAGACTGAGGCAGCCCTTATCTTTAATTCCGGATTTCAAACAAATTTTAGTGTTTTATCTAGTTTACTTGATTCTAAAATTCTAGGCACAAAAGCACTGGTATTTTTTGACAAATTAAATCATTCCAGTCTTTATCAAGCAGTTTTTTTAAGTGGTGCCGAACTTATTAGATACCATCATAATGACATAGAACATTTATCATCTCTTCTAAATAAATACGAAAATGACCAAAAGCCAAAATTTATCGTCACAGAAACTATTTTTGGCATGGACGGTGATATCTTGCCTATCCATGAAATAATATCTTTAGCCGAAAAGCATCGTGCTTTTTTATATTTGGATGAAGCTCATGCTACCGGTATTATTGGTCATTATGGATATGGTTTATCAACAACAGTTAATATGAAACATATTCCTCATCTTATCATGGGTACTTTTAGCAAAGCTTTAGGAGGTAGCGGAGGCTATATAGCTTGCAGCCAAATATTAAAAGATTATTTAATAAATAAAGCTCCGGGTTTTATTTATTCTACTGCGAGTTCCCCTATGGTAATTGGTGCTGCAAGTAAAGCTTGGGATATGATAAAAGATTTTGAAGAAGAACGTAACTATTTATTTTCTTTAGGGGCTACTTTGCGAGCAGGTCTTACAAATTTAGGTCTTGATATCGGTCTATCATCTTCACATATTATTCCAATTATTTTAGGTACAGAAGAGTTAGCGATTAAGGCAAAAGAAAATCTATTACAAAATAGAGTTATTGCTTCTTGCATTAGACCTCCAACCGTTCCTCCCGGATCATCACGTATTCGTATTGCTCTTAACATTAGCCATAAAGAACAAGATATAGTGCAGCTTCTTAAGGTACTTAAAACATTATGAAAAGAAAAATTCAGACAAGATTTGATGCAGCAAGTAATTCTTATGATAATGTAGCAAATGTTCAAAAAGAAAGTGCACATATTTTAGTTACAAAATTGCGTGAGTTCGACTATAAATTTTATCCGGAAACGATTCTAGATTTAGGAGTAGGTACAGGTTATGTGACGGCAGGCTTATTATCACATTATCCCAAATCTTCATATACACTTAATGATATTGCACCAAATATGATAAAAATAGTGCAGAATAAATTTTGCCAGGCTGAAAAGTTTAATTTTTATATAAGTGATATGGAATATGGATATTTTCAGGATCACGATCTTATTATTAGCAATTTTGCACTGCAATGGGTGAATAATCTAGAAGCGACTTTGCAAAAATTCTATGCACAGTCAAAAACATTGGCTTTTTCTTGCTTACTTGATGGAACTTTTAAAGAGTGGCAAGATATTCTCAAAGATTATGAGTTATCTATAATGCTTAAACAATATCCACTTAAAAAAAATTTAATCAGTTTTTTATTAACATTAGAACCAAATAATTACCATTTTGATATCAAAGATTTTCAGCTAACATTCAAAAATGCTTATTTCTTTATAAAATATTTACAAAACTTAGGTGCCGGTGCAAGCTCTACAACAATGCCTCTACATAAAATAAAGAACCTAATCAAAAATCATGATCAGGAATTTAGTATAACTTATAAAGTATTTTTTGGAATAATGAAGAGAATACACTCCGGATAAATGAAGAGTAGCGAAAATAAGAAATATAAAATTATTTTGTAATAAAGGCGGAAGCCGCCTTTTGCCTTTATTACTCATTATTTAAAACTTCCTTGAAGAATCGCATGCGATTCTTCAAGGAAAAAAAGAGAATATAATGCAAGTTTTTATTACAGGTACAAATACAAATATCGGTAAAACGCTTATATCTAGTTGGCTATGTTTACATACCGGGTACGAGTATTTTAAACCGATTCAAACCGGGGGTTACGGGCATACCGATAGCTGGACTATATCCCACCTTACAGGTAATAAAATACATAAAGAAGTATATATTTATCAAGAACCGTTATCACCTCATTTGGCGGCAATGTTTGAAAATGAGGAAATTGATATAAGCAAAATTAAACTACCCAAAACTAAAGATTTAATTGTTGAAGGTGCGGGCGGGCTGTTAGTTCCTATTAACCGTAATTACCTAATGATTGACCTAATAAAACTTTTTTCTATACCTGTTATTCTTGTTGCAAGTTCTGAACTTGGTACTATTAACCATACTTTATTAAGTTTAGAGGCTTTGAGAAGTAAAGATATAGAAATATTAGGGTGTATTGTCAGCGGTAAGCTAAATCAATATAATTGTGATGCGATAGAGTATTACGGGGCAACAAAAATTTTAATTCAATTTCCTTATTTACCTGAAATTAATAAGGAAATTTTAAGTAAAATACCGTTAACGCAGAATTTAAAACAAATATTTAGAGTATAATAATGACCTCTCTTTCCGCTCGTGATAAAAAAATCATTTGGCACCCTTTTACTCAAGAAAAAACAGCCTCACCAAATATTGCTGTTAAAAAGGCTAAAGGCTCTTATATCTATGATGAAAATAATAAGCCGTATCTTGATCTTATCTCCAGCTGGTGGGTTAATCTACATGGTCATGCACATCCCGATATTGCTCGTAGTATTTATGACCAAGCTTTAAAACTTGAGCATGTTATTTTTGCAGGCTTTACTCATGCACCAGCTGTTGAGTTATGCGAAAGTTTAAGGGAGTTATTACCTAAAGAATTAAATAGATTTTTCTTTTCTGATAACGGCTCAACTTCTGTAGAAGTCGCCTTAAAAATGGCTTATCAATATTGGCATAATCAAAATCAACTCGATCGGACATTATTCTTAAGCTTTGAAGGTGGATATCATGGAGACACATTTGGTGCAATGTCTGTAGGAGCACATTCAGGATTTCATAATACCTTCTCTGACCTCTTTTTTAAGGTACTAACTATTCCATATCCTGAAACTTGGGAGGAAGATTTAAATATAAGCTCAAAAGAGGATCATGCTTTATCTGTCTTGAATGGATATTTAAATGAATATAGCCATAAAATTGCAGCACTTATTCTTGAACCTTTAGTACAAGGTGCAAGCGGTATGCGTATGTGTAGACCTGAATTTATTAGAGCTGTTATAGAGCAAGTTAGAAAAAAAGGTATTTTGGTAATTTTCGATGAAGTAATGACAGGATTTGGACGCACAGGAAGTTACTTTGCACTCGAACAGATCGGCTTAACACCAGACTTTTTGTGTCTCTCAAAAGGAATAACAGGAGGATTTTTACCCCTTGCACTTACGGTTACAACAGATAATATCTATAATGCTTTTCTGGGTAACGAATGGAAATATGCTTTTGCCCATGGGCATTCATATACGGCTAACCCTTTAGCATGTGCTGCAGCTTTAGCATCGCTAAAATTGCTTCAGCAAGAAAACACCAAAAATGCGGTGCGGTCTATCAATCAATCCCATAAAAAAGGGATTTCATACTTAAAAGCAAATTGCCCAAATATTGAACATTCAAGAATACTTGGCACTATTAGTGCATTTGCCTTAAAAAACAGTGATAGCAATTATAATCAACTCCTTAAACTAAAATTTTTAGAAGCCGGGTTATTAATTAGACCTCTAGGTAATACTATTTATATATTACCTCCTTATTCAATCACTACTGATGAATTGGAATTAGCTTATGAAAAAATAAGTAAAATTTGTTTTTAAGTCTATATTTATAATTCAAGTAAATATTTTTTCTAAAGTCTTAAAAACTAAAGTTGTAGTTTTGTCATCTAGCACTCCGAGTTTTTTTATAATTCTAGATTTATCTATAGTACGAATTTGATCAAGAACAATACTCCCTTTCTTACCGTCAAAGGTAACCGGTATCCGAGTTGGATAGTTTTTAATTTTACTTGTCATAGGTGCAACAATAAGAGTATTAATATATTTATTCATTTCATTAGGAGAAATAACTAAGCATGGTCTGGTCTTTTTTATTTCTGCTCCTTGAGAGGGATCAAGGGAAATAAGTAATATATCGAATCGACTAACATTTACCATTCCCATTCCTCTGTATCTAAAGAAGGGTCTATATAATTTTCATCTAAAAGGTAATCATCTTTCTTTTTAGCCATAAGGCTAAAGCTTTCTTCCCAACCGTCTCTTATCTCTTCATAATGAGTTATTATAAGAGAATGATTTTTTACTGTTAAATTTACAGTATTTCTTATTTTGCATTGTTTAAGAAAAGCTTGAGGGATTCTTAATCCCTTAGAATTACCAATTTTAATAATTTCTGCATGCATTTTTCAATACCAATATAAATGTCTTAGTATATTGTAATTACTTTGTGGATACATGTCAAGTAAATATTCTAGGATTTTTAGAGTGTGTTAATATAATTGAAGAAATACATTTTTGCACATCTCTTATAGTAGATCGACGTTGTTGCGTGGATACCTGCAACGTCATTGCGAGCCGCTGCAAGCGGCGTGGCAATCTAGAAAATAATAATTTTCATAGCATTTTTTGCTGTTTTTTTTCCTAGATTGCCACATCGGCACTACGTCCCTCCTCGCAATGACGGGGTTTTTTGTAATGATTCCGCTCCACGCAACAACGCCTCCTCGCAATGACGTTTGGGGTATCCGTGCAACAATGCCGGCTACGATGGCGGCAATGTTGATTTAATTTCTAAAATTTACAGCTCTCTTAGTGGATCAAATAAATTGTTATATAATTTTTATATGTAATAAATATTTGAGGCTGTTATGATCAGGAAATATTTGAAGAATATTTTTAGAGACCAAAACCGTAAATCACAATCTTTTATTGAGTTTAATAATGTAGCCTATGGTGATTTGCGAGAAATCAAAGTCGGTATAGATGCTTATCGAAAAAACGTCATAGTATATAGATGCGTTAATTTAATAGCTCAATCGGCAGGTCACGTGCCTTGGAAATTAATGAAAAATAATGAAGTAATTGCAAAGCATCCGCTATATCATTTATTAAAAAAACCTAATCCGGAAAAGGCCGGTGCTGATTTTTTTAGTGAACTGATAGCAAGCAAGTTGTTATTCGGGAATAGCTATATTTTATCTACATCAGATATAAAACCGCTAGAGATTTATTTACTTCATCCAACTGCTACGGAAATAGTATTGGAGCAAAATCAAGCGGTTGCTTATCGATATAAAAGTAGCAGCGGCGAAAAAATTTACCATATTAATCCTATTAATAAAATAAGTAGGGTTTTGCATTTAAAAAACTACCATCCGACTAACGGGCATTATGGATTATCAGCCTTGGACGCCGCTTCTTTACCGATTGATTTACATCAGCAAGCCACTTATTGGAATAATTCTTTGTTGCGAAATGGAGCACGTCCTAGCGGTGCATTAATAGTAAAAGACGGAAACGGCTATCTTAGTGATGAACAATTTGAAAGGTTGCAAGCTCAGCTAGTGGATAAATTTACCGGTAGTAATAACACCGGCAAACCGTTATTATTAGAAGGCGGTCTCGGCTGGCAAGAGATGAGCGTTAACCCTAAAGATATGGATTTTATTGAGTCAAAAAATTCAGCGGCAAGAGAGATAGCCTTAGCTTTCGGTGTACCGCCTCAATTACTCGGTATTAACGGCGATAATACTTATAGCAATATGCAAGAGGCACGGCTTGCTTTGTGGGAAGAAACGTTAATACCTTTGCTTGATAAGCTTGCCGACGCTTTAAGCAATTGGTTTTCATATTTATATCAAGAAGATATCATTATTGATTTTGATCGAGATAGTATTTCGGCTCTTACCGAAAAAAGGGAAAATTTATGGGCTAAAATAGCTGGTGCTAATTTCATGACGTTAAATGAGAAGAGGGCTTTTGTCGGGCTTAAACCTATTGCCGGCGGCGATAATTTATGACCAAAGATATAATAGATACCATAGACAGCCTATATAATTTTATTGCTAGGCTTATTATTTTACTGGAAGACGAACTTACTTTGCTGATGTTGCAAAGAAACGAGAATAATATAGTAGCTACGAAAAATATTGCCGAAACCCTGAATAAATTAGTAAATTTGCTTGCTCAATTAAATAAGCTGTCTAATTTAACTCCGACTTCCGGGGAAATAGATGAAAAAGATAAAATAATTATTGATAATTTTTTAAAAAATTACCAGACTAAGATGTTGCTTTAAGTAAAACGTGATTCTCTCGAGTCATGCAACAACGCCCCTGCAGAGGGATGACACCAAAAATTCATTTTAAATATTAACATGACGCCATTTGAAATATATAGCTTATTATTTGTTGATAGTCTTGTTGCCAATCTTGCTATAGGATTTCAGCGTGAACTAATATTCCACTCGATGAAAATGTTTGGTGTTTATAACCCCTTAATAATGCTGCTAGTAGCTGTTTGTGCTTCTATGGTTGCTACAACGGTAAATTATATTTTTGGCAGAATATTACTAAATATTTTTTATTTTTCTAAGGACGAGCAAAAACTTCTCAGGCATAAAGATATTGCTAAATTTTGTTTAAAATATGATGTAATTTTGCTTTCTTTAATAATTTTTCCTTTTTGGGGAAGTTTTATTTCTTTATTTGCCGGTTTTTTTAGAATAAATTTTTTAAAGCTTTTAAGCATTGGTTGTATAGTGAAAGCATGTTATTATATAATGATATTGTATACTTCATTAATGTAAAAAGCTGCTATACTGCAGCTTGTACCTGTGTTGTTGCATGGAACGAATTTTTGCAAAGCGTACGGCGTCATACCGTGACCCCTCCCACGGTATCCAGAAAAAACCTTAATAAAAAGACTGGATGCCGTGATCAAGGAACTAGAATGACACAGCCTTTTTTCAACGTTCGTACACTAGTGCTACAAGCCACGGAGTGGCAATGTCGTTAACTACTAAATAAAATACCTTACCTTATGAAAAAACTAGATAAAACGAATTCACATAGACAACATAAAGTAGCGGCTTTAATAAATGAAGCTTTAATTGAAATATTAAGGCGTGGACGAATGCTTGACGGGCGGCTTCTTGATTGTCCGGTAACGATTACAAAAGTTTTAGTAACGGGTGATTTGAAACTCGCAAATTGTTATTTTTTGCCTTTTAATACTAATTTAAAAGAAGCGGAGCTAATGGATGCGTTAAATAATTCCAAAAATGCTATACGAAATTTTATAACTCAGAAAATTAACCTGAAATTTTCTCCGGATATTCGTTTTCATTATGATCACGGGTTTGATAATGCCGCTGAAGTAGAACGTTTATTAAAACAAGCGAAAATTGCGGAGACTATTTAATAATGGTAAGGCATCCTGCGAAATATTTTTTGTACAAAAAAAAAGAATGGCGTATCGTTATTTTTTAATTTTTTGGCGTTTAGTTTAGTTGTTGCCGCTTTTATATTTATATCCTGGGGCTTGAAGGGAATGACCCAGCCGCTAAATACTCTAACGCTTGATCCGGTTTCCCTTGAATATAGTAATTTAATAGGCTACTCTTTTAGAACCATCTTGCGGATGATGATTGCAATGGTCATCTCTTTAATTTTCACCTTGATATATGCAACGCTTGCCGCTAAAAACCCTAAGCTAGAGCAAATTTTAATTCCGCTATTAGATATTTTGCAATCGGTACCGATTCTCGGCTATATTTCATTTACCGTTACGGCTTTCTTAGCTCT
Source organism: Rickettsia endosymbiont of Polydrusus tereticollis (assembly GCF_964026385.1). Classification (NCBI taxonomy): domain Bacteria; kingdom Pseudomonadati; phylum Pseudomonadota; class Alphaproteobacteria; order Rickettsiales; family Rickettsiaceae; genus Rickettsia; species Rickettsia endosymbiont of Polydrusus tereticollis. Next base: position 1,021,038 of record NZ_OZ032142.1, read on the forward strand.
TTTCCCTTCTAGTATTATGGGGGTGGAATGTGCAGCTATATTTGCTATTTTTACCTCGCAAGTCTGGAATATGATTTTTAGTTGCTATCAATCATTTAAAACAGTGCCGGCAGATTTAAATGATGCAGCTAGCCCGGATATTGCATGAAGTGAGATTTAAAGTAAGAAATTGAGTAATTTATAATATTAGCAATGATACTTTTGTAAAAATTTTGCCAAAAAGTGCTTTGAAGCCGTTATTTTCAAATTTTAGATGTAATGCCCCTTACCCCATTTTTTCTAAGCACCGGGAACAGTGCTAATCTAGGTTATTCTAATGCTAATTTCTTCATCACATGATTCCATACCTGTCGGTAAGGATATGATGAAGATAACAAAAACTTAATACGCCTAGTATTACGGATAATTACTACCCCAATTTTTAATAATTTTAAACGTATTGTACCTATTTGTGCTTTTGCTAATGCACTACCTTGTAATAAATTACCTCTGATATATTCTACTAAAGTGTATGCAAGACCCGATAAAATCATTCTGAGCTGATTAGCCCACCATCTATGACAAGAAGTACGATCTGCAAATAATTCTAGTTGTTGCTCTTTTATACGGTTTTCCATATCACCACGACCACAGTAAACTTTGTCGTATAAATCTTCAGGTTTATCTGATAAATTAGTTACTATATACCTTGGATTTTCTCCAAGCATTGTCATTTCTGCCTTACCAATTATTCTACGTTCATGACTCCAACTACCAGCCTTATATGGAAACTCACTAAAAAGACGTTGCTTTTCTTGGGTTATAATAAATGCTGCTTTTGACTTCTCCATTGTAGGTTTCAGTAACTCATTTAGTCTGTTATTTTGGGGCATTCCTACAATATATTTTATATTATGAATATCACACCAATCAAACATCTGATGACGACAAAATCCACTATCACCACGAAAAATAATCTTTACCTCTGGCCAAGCTTGGCGAAAACGTTTTACTAACAATGATAATATTGCCCAAGAATGTTTTGCTTGATCCTGCTTTGACGTCCTAAGATAACTAACTAACAGATGCTTTCCACAAAAAACATACAAAGGTAAAAAGCAATTATGACCGTAATAACCATGATAAAACTTACCTTCCTGTTGCCCATGAATTTCATCATCCGTAGCATCAAAATCAAGTATTAGCTGCTTTGGTACTATTTTATGAGACTTAATAAATTTATCAAGCATTAGTTCATGCACTTTAATTGCAAAGTGTCTATCAGCATTGTTTTCTATACGACATAAGGTAGAACTACTTGCCATATCATCAATTGTTTCCATAGCTGTTTGCATAGCAGGACATTTTCGTAGATAATTGTGGTCATTTAAATCTTCATAACCTAATGCAATACCATAAATTCGTTGCCTCAGCATTGTTGCCATATTATGGGTAATTTTACTACCATCTCGTCTATCAGGAAATATTTTAGCAAGCTCCTCTGTTATACCAAGCCTTTTATCTGCTTCTCTTAATAACAACACACCTCCATCGCTACTAATATCACCTCCAGTGAAATTTATCTCTATTGTCCGATTTTTTACTTTGGAAAACTGGTAACTATATGCTATACAATTTGTCATGACAAAATCCTTTGTATTATTCTAATGAAATACCAGTATTATACAGCTTTACGAGGATTTTGTCTCCTATATCTCATGCAATATCCGGGCTAAGCCAAATATTAGGATTTAAATCATATTTAGTGATGATAATAAAAACTATCGGAAATAATAAATTTACCGGGAAAGCTGCAAAAAACTGAGTAAAAGGCTGAGTAATTGCCGTTAACCGAGGACGTAAACCGATATATATACCGATAGGCACCCAAAATAGCGAGGCAAGAGTTATGAGTATTATGATCCGCAATAGAGTAATCGAGGCTAAAATAAATACTTTAACAATTTCATGCCAACCTATATTACGTAAAAAAGAACCGATATAAAAAAGAGCAATCACGCCGCTAACAATTAATATGAAATACCATAGATAATTTAACCATAATTTATTATGATTATTTTCCGTAATTTCGGGAGGGTTTACTGTAAGGCTATTTACACCGTTAAATAAAGGAGAATAAAGAAGAAATTTTGCAACATATATTAAAGGCGAAAAAAATTTTTTAATAATTACGCTTCTTTGAAATATAGTTAATACCCATGAATGACCTGCTTTAACCCCTGCGGATGTTTCGTAGCGGAATCTCTCCGACCATACTATTAAAGGGCGTAATAATAGCTGATCATACAGTATAATTATCAACGACATTGCTAGCACCGCATATAAAATTGCTGCCATATTTTGCTGCTCGATCGCTAAATATATATATGACCCGATACCGGGCAAGGTAAATTTGTTATTACCTACCGTAACTACCTCGGAAGCTACTACAAAAAACCAACTACTAGACATTGACACCACCATATTCCACACCAAAGAAGGAATAGCAAAAGGAACTTCTATTTGCCAAAATTTACGCCATCCTGACATTTTAAAAATACTAGCCCGGATATTGCATGAGATATAGGAGACAAAATCCTCGTAAAGCTGTATAATACTGGTATTTCATTAGAATAATACAAAGGATTTTGTCATGACAAATTGTATAGCATATAGTTACCAGTTTTCCAAAGTAAAAAATCGGACAATAGAGATAAATTTCACTGGAGGTGATATTAGTAGCGATGGAGGTGTGTTGTTATTAAGAGAAGCAGATAAAAGGCTTGGTATAACAGAGGAGCTTGCTAAAATATTTCCTGATAGACGAGATGGTAGTAAAATTACCCATAATATGGCAACAATGCTGAGGCAACGAATTTATGGTATTGCATTAGGTTATGAAGATTTAAATGACCACAATTATCTACGAAAATGTCCTGCTATGCAAACAGCTATGGAAACAATTGATGATATGGCAAGTAGTTCTACCTTATGTCGTATAGAAAACAATGCTGATAGACACTTTGCAATTAAAGTGCATGAACTAATGCTTGATAAATTTATTAAGTCTCATAAAATAGTACCAAAGCAGCTAATACTTGATTTTGATGCTACGGATGATGAAATTCATGGGCAACAGGAAGGTAAGTTTTATCATGGTTATTACGGTCATAATTGCTTTTTACCTTTGTATGTTTTTTGTGGAAAGCATCTGTTAGTTAGTTATCTTAGGACGTCAAAGCAGGATCAAGCAAAACATTCTTGGGCAATATTATCATTGTTAGTAAAACGTTTTCGCCAAGCTTGGCCAGAGGTAAAGATTATTTTTCGTGGTGATAGTGGATTTTGTCGTCATCAGATGTTTGATTGGTGTGATATTCATAATATAAAATATATTGTAGGAATGCCCCAAAATAACAGACTAAATGAGTTACTGAAACCTACAATGGAGAAGTCAAAAGCAGCATTTATTATAACCCAAGAAAAGCAACGTCTTTTTAGTGAGTTTCCATATAAGGCTGGTAGTTGGAGTCATGAACGTAGAATAATTGGTAAGGCAGAAATGACAATGCTTGGAGAAAATCCAAGGTATATAGTAACTAATTTATCAGATAAACCTGAAGATTTATACGACAAAGTTTACTGTGGTCGTGGTGATATGGAAAACCGTATAAAAGAGCAACAACTAGAATTATTTGCAGATCGTACTTCTTGTCATAGATGGTGGGCTAATCAGCTCAGAATGATTTTATCGGGTCTTGCATACACTTTAGTAGAATATATCAGAGGTAATTTATTACAAGGTAGTGCATTAGCAAAAGCACAAATAGGTACAATACGTTTAAAATTATTAAAAATTGGGGTAGTAATTATCCGTAATACTAGGCGTATTAAGTTTTTGTTATCTTCATCATATCCTTACCGACAGGTATGGAATCATGTGATGAAGAAATTAGCATTAGAATAACCTAGATTAGCACTGTTCCCGGTGCTTAGAAAAAATGGGGTAAGGGGCATTACATCTAAAATTTGAAAATAACGGCTTCAAAGCACTTTTTGGCAAAATTTTTACAAAAGTATCATTGCTAATATTATAAATTACTCAATTTCTTACTTTAAATCTCACTTCATGCAATATCCGGGTTAGCCCTTTAATGATTATGGGTACGCAGTGGTATATATTATTTAATGTTATAGTCGGGGTGTCGTCTTTGCCTAGTGAGCTTAAAGACGCAACAAAAATTTTAAACGTCAAAGGCTTAGCATGGTGGAAAGAAGTAATGTTACCGGCAATTACTCCTTATTTTATTGTGGGTAGCATTACCGCTTGCGGCGGAGCGTGGAATGCAAGTATTGTTGCTGAAGTTATTAATTTCGGTGATCAAAAAATAGTAGCTAAAGGTCTTGGCAGCTATATAGCAGAAATGACGGTAGCGGCGGATTTTAACAAAATAATTTTAGGGATCGGAATGATGTCGCTGTTTGTCGTGCTAATAAACCGGTTATTTTGGCAGCCCATTAATAAGTATTCTAATAAAAAATTTCAATTGTAGTTATTGAGATATTATTTCTGCCATAGATTAGAGAATTATGTCCGAAGACGTCATTTTCTAGCTAAAGGCGGAGCATTGTTGCCATGGATCGAATTTTTGATGTCATTCCTGCGAAAGCAGGAATCCAGACTTTTTTTGTCATGCTGAACTCGTTTCAGCATCTTTTTAGTATATCCTGAAATAAATTCAGGATGACTTAAAAATATTTTTTTCTGGATTCCCGCTTTCGCGGGAATGACATATAGCACTTTTTTAGAGCCATGCAACTATATTACCGCTGCCTCTTCCTAATAATTCCCCAACCGAATACCAAGAGGCTTGTCATCGTACCGACAAAGACGCCTTTAAAATAAAAATACTGCAGCGAAAAATGTTCCCATAATAAAAATGCAGCTGCACCGCTAATAGATGATAAAACCATCATTTTTGCCGATACGACAATACCAAACAAAGCCATTACCAGCGGTACTAATATTATCGGTCCCCAAAAACCGGTAATAAATACTACCAAATCAATAACATTATTAAATTTTAAGGCTATAACTATAGCAAAACTGCCGATTATGAGATTAGTAATCCTAGCAATCAATAATAATTTTTGTTGGTTTTTGACTTTAAAAATAGGATTTAATATATCTTTTACCAAAGCTATAGATGTCACGTTTAAATCAGAATCTGCTGTAGACATAACGGCTGCAAGCAAGCCTGTTATTACTATGCCTTGCACAAAAGGAGGTATTATCCGGTTAATCAAGTAGGGCAGTACCAAATTAGAAGGTTGAGTTGGGTAAAGATTATAAGCAATTAAGCCGTTTAAAGTAACGCATATTAGAAAAGTAATATAGATAGCAGATTTTACATATATTGCTTTAGTTGTTTGAGCAGGATTTTTATTAATCAAAGCTCGTTGAATAAAGTGAGGATAGAGATTCATTACGCAAAAACTTAACGCAGCGGCAATTGTTAAAGGAAGTAAATTAGAGCAATCAAAATTTGTTTGTGTAGTAGATAATTGGCTAAAAAAAGTCATTGTGCCGATTTTATTTAAGCCGACGATAGTTATAATCGGTATAGCGAGTATCATCGCAAAAAATTGTAATAAATTAGTAAAAATAATTGATTGTAACCCGCCGACGGTAGTATAAATTAGCACGATGCTATAGCTTAAAATTACGCCTTCAATATAGTTTATCTTTAAAATATACTGAAAGATATAGCCGCTAACGCTAATTTGTGCTGCCACAAATCCAATAGATACGATAATTGAACTAATCCCGCCGATAAAGCGTCCGACTCCTCCGTAATATTTACTCATTATATCCCCGACGCTCTCGGCTCCGTAATGCGTAGCAATACGTGGTACCACATAAATAGCAATTAATATATCTATAGGCAAAGTAAGCATTAAAGCATAACCGTAATATGCATAACCGGAAAATGCTTTTTCCGTAATGCCGAAGGTAGTCGCACCGCCGACGGAGCTAGCAAATATTGTGGCTATTAAGAGCAATCTACTATTTTTAGCACTTCCTCCGACATTAGCATAATTTTTAAAACTACTATGCCTAGCACGATAATATATACCGATAAGTAAAATCGATATTAGATATATAAAAACTATAATATTGTCGATTGGTATTTTAGACATAGCTTAAGTTTGTATAATTAAATTTAAACTATAAGCTATTAATCTTTGATATGCGAGTAGTATATTCAGGATGTTTTTATTACTTTAACGAGTAAAAAATGCTTTCAAAGTATGTTGTCATACCGTGGTGGCGTTGTTGCGTGGATACCTCAGACGTCATTGCGAGCAGCTGCAGGCATTGTTGCATGGCTCGAATTTTTGGTGTCATTCCCGCGAAAGCGGGAATCTAGAGAATATTTAAGCGAATTATGTAGTAAATTTTTATATAATTTTACTTATTTTAAGTGTTTTTTCTAGATTCCCGCTTTCGCGGGAATGACATCAAAAACACTATCCATACAACATTTGCTTATTCTTCTATTATGCTTTCTTCTGCTTTATTTACTTCACCGCTTAAATCAACTCCATATTCTTCAAGTTCTTCTATTATACCTATAGGTAGCTCATTAACTTTAGGATTATCCTTATATAGCTCAGGATTTTTTGCAATATTAAACTCTAATAAAGTTTTTAAAGTTAAAGCTAGGCTTTCATCTTTCTCTAAATATTTAGCGTTTGTATAGAGATTTAGAGTATCATTTAACTTTTCTAGTCCCTGACTATCTTTAAACTCAGCATTAATTTTTAGAAATTCTTTGAAATTATATAATTCACTTAAATGTTTGGAAAAAAGCTTAGAGTTGCAATTAATATCTTTAGGCTTTATTGATATTTTCTAGTCAAAAAATTCTTTTATATTCTCAGCAGTAACAGAATTATCTATTATGCTAAAATCATTATTATTGCATGCTTTTGCTAACTGCAACAACGCTTTTAGTTCGAGCTTGTCATCAGGTACTAGTCCTATCAAGCTTTTATCTGGCTTATCAAAAAAAGAGGGTGGAACTATTACGTTAAGATCAGCACCATATTGTAGTAATAATTTAATTATTTCTTTATGTCCGCTACGAGCCGCTAATAGAAGAGGAGTAAATCCCCAACAATCTGTTAACTCTATTAAAGCACCTTTTTTAAGAAGCATTGCTACTAAAATAAGATTTTCTTCATAATTGTTAGCTACTATATGTAAAGGAGTTCTATCATGGTTATTTTTAATATTAGGATCAGCTCCATTATCTAATGAAAGCTTAGCCTTGTCTTTAAGCTCCCACATAAAAATATAGTGAAGCAAAGAATCGTCTGTATCATCCTTAGAATGTGGGTCAACACCTTGAGCTAAAGCCGACTCAATAAGAGATTTAATTTTATCAACATTTCCGAGGTAAAATGCTTGAAACAATTCTTCTACGGATTTTTGTAGTTGTTCGTTTTTGACTTTCTCCAACACAAAAACCTCGCCTTTATTATTAAAGCTAAATTAATATATTAAATAACATGAATTTTCAAGGCAAATAAAATGATATCTTGGGAGTTTAATCGTATACTAAGCTTTAATTGTATGCACTTGATATTTAGGTATTTGAGCATCACGAGTTAATAAGGTTAACCCTTCGATTATTGCTTGAGCTATTAGTAACCTACCAAATGGATCATCATGATATGCAGGTAAATTCTCAATAAATATAGTGTGTTTAATAGTAATCGGTAATTTTTGAAATTCATTAGCTTCAATGGCTTTTTCTAAATCATCTGGAGCGATAAGTTTCCCTAAAGACTTTTTTATAGCAAATTCCCATGTGCTAACACTGCTAATAAAAATAATGTTATCGGGGTTAGCAATAATTTCTCGCACCTTCTTTGATAAAGTTACATCACCGTTTAACCACCATAATAAAACGTGAGTATCTAATAAATATCGCATTAAATATCTTTTTTCATCAAATTAATAAAACTTTCAGGTAATTTATCAAAATCCTCTTTTATAACAACTCTACCTTCCCAATATCCAGGTTTACGCTCTTGTCGCTTAGAATTATATTGTACAAGTTTGACCATAGGTTTACCGGCTTTGCATATAATTATTTCTTCGCCGTTTGCTGCTGACTTGATAAGCTCCGACAAACGAGTTTTAGCACTATGAGTATTAACAACTTGCATTTTAAGCCTTTAAATTAAACTAACTTAGTCTAGTTCTTTTTAAAACACCTGTCAATATTTTAAATCTTATACCATTAAAACCTCTTGACTATGAAATATTAGTAGAATATCCTATAATTTTCCATTAAATCCCAAAATAACCCAAACATTACCAAGTTAACTAATATGAATATATTTTTATCGAAATATATCAACAATATTGATAAAAAGGGTAGGGTATCGGTGCCGGCACATTATCGTGCGACATTAAATAATGAATCGTTTAATGGAGTTATTGCTTATCCGTCATTTAGAAATAAATGTATTGAAGTGTGCGGTATTTCCCGTATCAATCAGCTAAGTCAGATAATAGGGACATTAGACCCTTATTCCGAGGAAAGAGATGCATTTGAGACTATAATACTCGGTGAGGCAGTGCAATTACCGTTTGACGGCGAAGGAAGAGTAATTTTATCAAAATCGTTAATAGAGCATGCGGGCATTGAGGATCAAGCTTGTTTTGTCGGTAAAGGAGTAATTTTTGAAATTTGGCAACCGCAAAATTTTGCAGAGTATTTAGCACATGCTAGAGAAATTGCCCAAAATAGTCGATTGACTTTGAAGAATATTGGAACTTAAAAAACGTCTGTCATTCCCGTGAAAACGAGAATCCAGAAAATTACTGATAAAAAGACTGGATGCCGTGGTCAAGCCACGGCATGACACCCTTTAGGTTAATGAATGACAAACCAATTTTTGAAAGACGAGCAGTATACTCATAAGCCGGTAATGTTACAGGAGATGCTGAACAACCTGAAGCCAAAAGCCGGCGAGTCTTATTTAGACTGTACTTTTGGAGCAGGGGGGTATAGTGAAGCAATTTTAAACTCCTGCAATTGCTATGTTACGGCTTTAGATCGTGATCCGAGCGTTAAATTGCGAGCTGCGGAAATTACCAAAAATTATCCGGGTAGGTTTGATTTTATTGAAACAAATTTTTCGAACAGTTTTGCTAAATTAGGGGAAAAAAAGTTTAACGGCGTGATATTAGATTTAGGTGTTTCTTCTATGCAATTAGATATAGCAGCTAGGGGATTTTCATTTTCACATGATGGACCTTTAGATATGAGAATGAGCAACGAAGGGTTTAGTGCCGGGGATTTTATTAATAGTGCTGAAGAGAAAGAAATAGCCGATATAATTTATAAATACGGTGATGAGACTTTTTCACGAAGGATTGCAAAAAGAATTGTTGAACATAGAAAAACCGAAAGAATTAATAGCACTGCAAAGCTAGCTGCAATAGTTCGTAATAGTATCGGGTTTAGAAAGGGTAAAATTGACTCGGCGACTAAAACTTTTCAAGCTATTCGTATTTATGTAAATAATGAACTTGGAGAGCTTGAAGAGTTTTTAGCAAATGTGCGTAATATATTAGAGAAAAACGGGCGGTTAATAATCGTATCTTTTCATTCGTTGGAAGACAGAATTGTTAAAAGTTTTTTTCGAGAAAATTCCGAAAAAATAGTAGCTAAATCTAAATATGCAAAAAAATCGAACGAAATTATTGATTCGAGTAAATGGCTTAAAATTATTACTAATAAAGCGTTGCATCCTTCGGATAAGGAAATTTCTATAAACCCACGTTCTAGGTCGGCAAAGCTAAGAGCTGCTGAAAAAATACAAAATTTATGAGTATTAAAAAATTTCATTATTTAGCGTTATTGATAATAATTATTGCTGTTTGTAGTCTATTCAGTATTAAGGATAAGGTTTCAACACTTGATTATCAATTGAGTAGCGTAGTAAAACAGATTAACGACGAAACCAATAATATCCACCTTTTGAAAGCAGAAAAAGCTTATCTTATTTCACCGTCAAGGCTTAAAAAATTGGCTAGTGCTTATTTACAATTAGACACTATTAAATCTTCTCAGATGATAAAAGATCCTTTAGTTCCAAATGATGTGCAATATGTAAAATTTAATCAAAATATTTCTACAAGCGGTAATAAATGGCGTTATAAAAGAAGCGTTAATAATAAATATGTCCAAACTATTTCAAGTAGGGTGAAACCGTGAAGTTTAGGTCTTTTGGGGTATTTTCGTGGAATATGGTTTGGAACAAATTTTCGATGTCATTCCCGCGAAGGCGGGAATCCAGAAAAAGCTTAAAACGAGTAGGATTATATCATAAATACTATTTATTTAAAAAATTTCTGGATTCCCGCCTTCGCGGGAATGACATCGCTGCAATATGAAACAAACTTTAGAAAAGCTAAAACCTGCTATCAAAAATCTTACCGATTGGAATGTTTGTAACAAAAACATCAAGGCAAGATTAATAGTAGTTATGTGCAGTTTTGCTTTTCTCTTTTGTGGTTTATCCTATCGTTTAATAATAGTTGCCACAAACGGCTATGATAAAAACGCCGGGTACTCAAAAAAACATAATCAATTTAGAAAAGAAATAGTTGATCGTAACGGTAATTTATTAGCGGTTAATGTACCTTTATCTTCATTATTTGCTAATCCTCAAATAATTATCGATCCTAAAACTTCAATAGACAGATTGGCAGAAATATTACCGGAAATTAATAAAGCAAAATTACTTGCCGAGCTTAAATCAAATAAAAGTTTTGTCTGGATAAAAAGAGATTTATTACCGAAAGAACAAGAAAAAATTGCTAATTTAGGATTACCGGGTTTTGAATTTGAGGAAGAGCAAAAGCGAATTTATACTTTTTCTAATTTATTATCTCATATTGTCGGGTATGTAGGTCGAGACCTTACCGGTCTTAGCGGCTTAGAGCTTGCTTACGATAAATTTCTTACCAATTCCGACCCGAATTTAAGCGAGGCAGGAAATCAAAAAGAACCTCTTAAATTATCTATCGATATAAGACTGCAAAATATCTTAAGCGAAGAAATCGATAAAACCTTCAAACAGTTTAATGCCGTGGGAGCGGTAGGGATTATTGCTAATCCGAATAACGGAGAGATTTTAGCGTTAGTAAATAAACCTGATTTTGACCCTCATTACCCTAATTTAGCCAAGCCGGAAGAGTTGTTTAACATAGCAAGCCTTGGCATTTATGAAATGGGTTCGGTCTTTAAATCATTAACGATGGCGGTTGGTTTTGATACTAATTCGATAACTATGAATGATGCTTATGATATTAGCTATATGAAGGTCGGAGGATTCCAACTTAAGGATTATACGCCAAGACAAGGGTGGCATAGCGTGCCTGAAATTTTTCTGCATTCCTCAAATATCGGCACAAGTCAAATTATGCTGGAAATCGGTAAAAAAGATTTTAAAGAATATTTAAAGAAATTAGGCTTGTTAGATCAGTTGCAGATAGAGTTGCCGGAGCGAGGCACTCCTCTCTTTCCGTCTGAAAAAAGATGGAATGAGCTAACAAGCGTTACTATGTCTTACGGCTATAGTATTTCAATTAGCCCTTTGCATTTTGTCAAAGCAATGTTACCGGTGGTAAATGGCGGTATGTTACATGATCTTACATTGTTAAAGAGAAAAGAAAATAATCCGGTAGGAACTAGAGTTTTTAGTGAAAACACTTCTAACCAAATGAGGAAATTATTTAGATCGGTAGTAAAAGACGGCAACGGCAAAAGAGCAGAAGTAAAAGGCTATCTTGTCGGCGGTAAGACCGGTACGGCAGAAAAGCTTTCACAAGGCAGCGGCGGCAAAAAGAAATATCTAAAAAATAGCAGAGCTTCCTCATTTTTAGGTATGCTGCCCGTATCTAACCCGCAATATGTTATTTTTATCAGGTTTGATGAACCGAAAGGGACAAAAGAAAGCTTTGGCTTTGCAACGGCAAGCTGGACAGCTGCCCCTACTGCCGGACGTGTATTTGAGCGTATGGTATCACTATACGGCTTAGAGCCGGTAGAACAGCTTGAGGAAGAGGGGTGAAAAGGAAGAATCGTTATTGCGAGGAAGCATTGTTGCGTGGATAGAATTTTTGCAAAGCGTACGGCGGTGTCATGCCGTGGCTTGACCACGGCATCCAGTTTTATAACGTCATAAAAAGGCTCTAAAATAAGTCTAATATGGCTTTATTTTTCTGGATGCCGTGAGAACTAGCCCGGATATTGCATGAAGTGAGATTTAAAGTAAGAAATTGAGTAATTTATAATATTAGCAATGATACTTTTGTAAAAATTTTGCCAAAAAGTGCTTTGAAGCCGTTATTTTCAAATTTTAGATGTAATGCCCCTTACCCCATTTTTTCTAAGCACCGGGAACAGTGCTAATCTAGGTTATTCTAATGCTAATTTCTTCATCACATGATTCCATACCTGTCGGTAAGGATATGATGAAGATAACAAAAACTTAATACGCCTAGTATTACGGATAATTACTACCCCAATTTTTAATAATTTTAAACGTATTGTACCTATTTGTGCTTTTGCTAATGCACTACCTTGTAATAAATTACCTCTGATATATTCTACTAAAGTGTATGCAAGACCCGATAAAATCATTCTGAGCTGATTAGCCCACCATCTATGACAAGAAGTACGATCTGCAAATAATTCTAGTTGTTGCTCTTTTATACGGTTTTCCATATCACCACGACCACAGTAAACTTTGTCGTATAAATCTTCAGGTTTATCTGATAAATTAGTTACTATATACCTTGGATTTTCTCCAAGCATTGTCATTTCTGCCTTACCAATTATTCTACGTTCATGACTCCAACTACCAGCCTTATATGGAAACTCACTAAAAAGACGTTGCTTTTCTTGGGTTATAATAAATGCTGCTTTTGACTTCTCCATTGTAGGTTTCAGTAACTCATTTAGTCTGTTATTTTGGGGCATTCCTACAATATATTTTATATTATGAATATCACACCAATCAAACATCTGATGACGACAAAATCCACTATCACCACGAAAAATAATCTTTACCTCTGGCCAAGCTTGGCGAAAACGTTTTACTAACAATGATAATATTGCCCAAGAATGTTTTGCTTGATCCTGCTTTGACGTCCTAAGATAACTAACTAACAGATGCTTTCCACAAAAAACATACAAAGGTAAAAAGCAATTATGACCGTAATAACCATGATAAAACTTACCTTCCTGTTGCCCATGAATTTCATCATCCGTAGCATCAAAATCAAGTATTAGCTGCTTTGGTACTATTTTATGAGACTTAATAAATTTATCAAGCATTAGTTCATGCACTTTAATTGCAAAGTGTCTATCAGCATTGTTTTCTATACGACATAAGGTAGAACTACTTGCCATATCATCAATTGTTTCCATAGCTGTTTGCATAGCAGGACATTTTCGTAGATAATTGTGGTCATTTAAATCTTCATAACCTAATGCAATACCATAAATTCGTTGCCTCAGCATTGTTGCCATATTATGGGTAATTTTACTACCATCTCGTCTATCAGGAAATATTTTAGCAAGCTCCTCTGTTATACCAAGCCTTTTATCCCGGATATTGCATGAGATATAGGAGACAAAATCCTCGTAAAGCTGTATAATACTGGTATTTCATTAGAATAATACAAAGGATTTTGTCATGACAAATTGTATAGCATATAGTTACCAGTTTTCCAAAGTAAAAAATCGGACAATAGAGATAAATTTCACTGGAGGTGATATTAGTAGCGATGGAGGTGTGTTGTTATTAAGAGAAGCAGATAAAAGGCTTGGTATAACAGAGGAGCTTGCTAAAATATTTCCTGATAGACGAGATGGTAGTAAAATTACCCATAATATGGCAACAATGCTGAGGCAACGAATTTATGGTATTGCATTAGGTTATGAAGATTTAAATGACCACAATTATCTACGAAAATGTCCTGCTATGCAAACAGCTATGGAAACAATTGATGATATGGCAAGTAGTTCTACCTTATGTCGTATAGAAAACAATGCTGATAGACACTTTGCAATTAAAGTGCATGAACTAATGCTTGATAAATTTATTAAGTCTCATAAAATAGTACCAAAGCAGCTAATACTTGATTTTGATGCTACGGATGATGAAATTCATGGGCAACAGGAAGGTAAGTTTTATCATGGTTATTACGGTCATAATTGCTTTTTACCTTTGTATGTTTTTTGTGGAAAGCATCTGTTAGTTAGTTATCTTAGGACGTCAAAGCAGGATCAAGCAAAACATTCTTGGGCAATATTATCATTGTTAGTAAAACGTTTTCGCCAAGCTTGGCCAGAGGTAAAGATTATTTTTCGTGGTGATAGTGGATTTTGTCGTCATCAGATGTTTGATTGGTGTGATATTCATAATATAAAATATATTGTAGGAATGCCCCAAAATAACAGACTAAATGAGTTACTGAAACCTACAATGGAGAAGTCAAAAGCAGCATTTATTATAACCCAAGAAAAGCAACGTCTTTTTAGTGAGTTTCCATATAAGGCTGGTAGTTGGAGTCATGAACGTAGAATAATTGGTAAGGCAGAAATGACAATGCTTGGAGAAAATCCAAGGTATATAGTAACTAATTTATCAGATAAACCTGAAGATTTATACGACAAAGTTTACTGTGGTCGTGGTGATATGGAAAACCGTATAAAAGAGCAACAACTAGAATTATTTGCAGATCGTACTTCTTGTCATAGATGGTGGGCTAATCAGCTCAGAATGATTTTATCGGGTCTTGCATACACTTTAGTAGAATATATCAGAGGTAATTTATTACAAGGTAGTGCATTAGCAAAAGCACAAATAGGTACAATACGTTTAAAATTATTAAAAATTGGGGTAGTAATTATCCGTAATACTAGGCGTATTAAGTTTTTGTTATCTTCATCATATCCTTACCGACAGGTATGGAATCATGTGATGAAGAAATTAGCATTAGAATAACCTAGATTAGCACTGTTCCCGGTGCTTAGAAAAAATGGGGTAAGGGGCATTACATCTAAAATTTGAAAATAACGGCTTCAAAGCACTTTTTGGCAAAATTTTTACAAAAGTATCATTGCTAATATTATAAATTACTCAATTTCTTACTTTAAATCTCACTTCATGCAATATCCGGGTTATCTGCTTCTCTTAATAACAACACACCTCCATCGCTACTAATATCACCTCCAGTGAAATTTATCTCTATTGTCCGATTTTTTACTTTGGAAAACTGGTAACTATATGCTATACAATTTGTCATGACAAAATCCTTTGTATTATTCTAATGAAATACCAGTATTATACAGCTTTACGAGGATTTTGTCTCCTATATCTCATGCAATATCCGGGCTAGAATGACACAGCCTTTTCTTTAACGTTCTACAACACAGGCTCAAGCCTCGGTATGACACCATACTTGTAATAACCATAATACGGTAAATTATGAGCCACGTAACAACGCCGGCATGACACCTGAATGCTTTGCAAAAATTCTATCCACACTGATTTTAGAAAAATTGAAGTAAAAAATTAAAGACTATAAGATGAATCTTCACCTATTACCGGCAATTCCTCATATATTATATTAAGAAAATTATCTATTTCTTTTTCAGCTAATAGTTTTAGAACTTTATTATTATCATTTTTTATATTTCCATCTACTTCTTTTCTTTTACAAGGATTAGATAATAAAATTTTTATAGAATTAGAGCTAGAGTCAATATTAACATTAACTGTAATATCTCTGAGAACTTTACTATCTGTTATATCTTTAGGAGGCAGGTTGGCGGTAATATATTCCGGCACTTTAATATTATACCATTCTTTTATTTTCTCACATAACACAGTAAGAATTTCCGGTAAAATTTTCTCAATATCGGCAGCTAATTTTATTTGTGCTTGTAGTAAAAAGCTCTCAAGCTTAGTTAACGTTTCTTGAAATATATAATAGGTTACTTCTATTAAGTCTTTAATATCTTCTGTAAATATATTTTTTTTGAGAAGATTTTCTTTAGCAAGATTTAAATATTGCTCTGATCTTTTTCCAAAATTAGGTATTAAATTATTTAAGCTTTCTGCCAATGCAGTTAATAAATTATGAGGACAATTATCTATTTTTTTTATATCGTCTAAAAAATTTTGTAATTCTTGAATACTTATACGATTTATTTTTTTGTTACTAATAATTTCTACTAAAGTTACTGCATCAAATATTTGAGTTATATAATTTAATACACTATTACCCATCACTATATTAAGCCATTCAACAAAAATACCTCCTTCTCTTTTAAGTAGTATATAACCATTTTTTACATTAGTTGTATCGTAATCCATATATGAGTGTTAGGTAATTCCTTGCTATAGTCTTTGATTACTCCTCGTGCTTGGGAAACGGCAGTTTTTGCCGACATAGGAAAAAATTTCTCATATTCTAAATATTTTGCGTCTTTTGCAATAAGTTCAAGAAATATCGGTGCAGTAAATAACGTAGCATTATTTCTTTGCATCTCTACAATAAATAATAAATGAGCTAATTGTTCGGCAAAATTATTTAAGCCTTGGTTTATTTCTATTTCACTATTACTTTCTTTATTTTTTACAATTTCAAAAATACGTTTTATTATAGCTTCTTTATATTTTTCATTTTTAGATATTTCTTGTAAAATTTCACTATAAGTCCCTAAACCAAATATCTCTGTTTGTACATTACCGGTTTTATAATGTATTACAGGCCTATCAGCAACATAGCTGCGAAAAAGACCTATAGCGTATTATACGAACAATAACCTCATTAATATTATCTTGACATTTACCTTTTTCTGAGGTAACATGCTTTGCATGTTACCTGTGGAAGCTTATAGAAGCCCTTCATTTAGAAAGAATATTGTCCATGCACTAATATGTTTTTTGTTGAGAGAGATAAAACCCTTGTCATATCTTCTTCATCTACTTTAAAACCCTTTTGATTTAATGTTTCATATACTTTTTGCATTTGTTCCGTATTCCATAGTACCATTGCATTTGATACAAAGCTAAGGCAACTTGCTTTATTCATCATTTCTTCATAATCACTTGTTTTAAATGATCCCTGATCTGCAAAAAACACATATCTTGCAAGTGTATGTCTGGATTCGCCACGGTTTAATTGTTGTCTTACGGCATATCGTAGCTTTTCATCGTGCAAGTATCTAAGTATATATGTACTTTTAACTATTCTGCCGAGATGTACCAATGCTTTTGCTAATTTTGTAAAGGTTTCTTGTGCGTGTAGTTTCTTTATAATTATATGGGGCTTAATTAACTCCTTTTTTAGCGAACATACCAATCTGATTATGTCATCCCATTGTTCACATAGCAAAATCTCATCTGTTTTTTCTTTACTAAATAGTTCAGGATAGCTTGTAGCCTTTCTATTAAAACAATATAATTGCTGATCTTTCAGATCTTTAAAATGTGGTTGGAAAGATATACCCAATAAATAACATAATGCAAATAATACCTCTGTAAACCCAGCCGTATCTGTAGAATGTTCAAATGGCCGAGATATATTCTGGTTATCCAGTAATCCATCTAATACATAAACTGCTTCCCTAACTGCACATGATAAGATTTCTGTATTAAAAACACTGCATTGATCAGACATGTGGGTATATACTGTTATTCCCCTATCAAGAGCACCAAAGTATCTTGGATGCATGGATGAATATAAACCTTTATGACTTGTACGGAATCTCATCCCATCCGATGAGCTACGCTCTCCCAGCCCAATTATTTTAGTTAACCAGTAATTTTGTTGTGCTGCAATCAGAATATCACTGGCATTTTTAAGATTGGCCGCATTAATGTAGTAGTTTGAGATGTAACTCAGCTTATCACCACTAATGCTCCTACAGTTTCTACTAATTCCATATAACCCCAAATTTGTTGCATGACCGGTTATTGCTGCATTTAAAATGCCCGGTAATATCACGTCTCTTGTTTTGTTCCCCTCTATTGGCTTGAAAGCTCTGCCGTAGCTTGTTTGTTTTTGAACGTGGTATAGTAAATCTTCTATTCTGATTGGTTCAATATAAGAATCTAATATGCCTTTGAGCTCTTTAACTTTACTAGATTCTGGCAATGGATCATCTCTATGTATAACCAATCTATTGTTTTTTATTTCAGCAAAATTACCATGGCCAAATGATTTTGTAGCCATGTAAAGTTGTTCTGCAAACTCTTGTTTTAGTCTTGCTATGATATCGCTTCCCTGATCGGGTACGTTCAGTTCCTTATAATGTATCGCTTTTTCCTGTTTCCATTGCTGGGTATTATAAAGAGGATCCCAGAAATCCCTGTAATATCTGCTTTGTGGTAAGTATAAGTTGCCTGTTCTTAATCCTTTTCTTACTGCAAAACATAACCCTATCTCCCATGCCTTTCTGTTCAGCTGACCTGATTTTTTGTATAGACCCTTCTTCCATGGATTTTCTATAAAACCTGTAGGAATGTCTTTCTTAAATTTTTGTTCCTTATGATAATTTCCATATAGCTAGAAGCTAATAAAACGGCTATGGACAATAATCTCTAAAGAGTTGATCAATATCACATTGATATTTTCTCCTAATAGATTTAGCTTGAGCCCATTTATGTTCAATTGGATTTAAATCTGGGCTATATGCCGGTAAATATTCAAGGATATGCCCAGCATTTTTGATATAATATTGCATATCTTTATTCTTATGAAAAGCAGCATTATCTAAAACAATTACACAACCATCTGGTAATTTAGGCATTAAATCCTCTTTTACCCAATGAGTAAAAGTTTGTGTATCAATATTATGTTCGAAAAGACTAACTGTCAAAAGTGCTTTGTCTAGCAAGGCTCCTATAGCATTAGTACGTCCTTTAGCTCCCCAATCATGTGTACCAAAACATCTTTCTCCCTTCATAGAATATCCATGAGTACGAGGCATGTCATGCATAAAACCACTTTCATCCAAGTATACTATAGGTTTTCCATCATGTGTATATTGAGTAATTTTATTTTGAAAGCATAACCTCTCTTTTGCTTTGGCTTTTGGGTGATTCAGTGTTTTTTTTATATGTAATATTTAAGCGTTTAAGAGCTCTCCAAATGCCATGTGTACTTACAACTAAACGTTCAGCTCTCTCATAATTATAAGCATCAGGATAGTCCTTGACATCTTGTTTTAATGCTTCCATGTTGATTTTTGTTGCAGGTTTATTACGAGTACGTGAAGGCTCCAAACGTTTTGCCCAACGCACTAATGTTGTCTTCCCTACATCAAAACGCTTGGCTGTTTGTACATAACTTAAACCTTCTTTGTTCTTTATCTTAAATACCTTTCTACGAAAATCTATACTATATGTCATAAGTCTTTTTTTATAGCCGTTTTATTAGCTTCTAGCTATAGGCTTTTAAGCCTGCCATCAAATCTTCACTTCCTCTAGCTGATTTAAATTTTAAATCCAAAAATCTTTGTAAAAACTTTGTCAAATACCCATATCTCCTTTGAGCTAATTCTGATTTTCCATAAACCTCAAAATCCTCTACCTTTTCACAATTACTGATAATATCATCCAGGTTATTATTTGTATCTTTGAGTTCCTTACAAAATTGTTCTAAGGTTACAGTCGAGCGATTCTTGTGATCTCTTAACAGTTTTAAGGTTGATATTGCCTTCTGGCTGCTATCCCTGGCTCTATTTCTAAGTTGTTTGAGCTCAATTTCGTAATCCCTGTTAACTCTTCTTTCTATTTCTCCTATTAGTTTGTCATAGCTACCAACCATAGTATCCATAATGGATTTGGTACTTTCATGTAAATAGCAAATCATCATGACATCTCGCTTTGTACTTGGCTTAATCCTTCTTATAGCTGTAATATCATATTTATGAATTATTTGCGTCAGTTTCTCAGAATAGCTTGGGTGGATTAATTTCCATGGCAACGATTCCAGATTCAATTTTAGCAATTCTTCTATTACCTCAATTTTCAGGGTAATGTTTTTAATATTTACTTCACCAATAGGCTTCTTTATCTCTGGCAAAAGAATATTTTCTTCATATATTCTTTTCAGAGATTGATGCTGCACCTCATTAATGCTTATTGCAAATGTTTCTAAAATATCTACCTGTGTCTTACCGTATTTACTATACACATGCCTCATTAACTGATTTTTACCTGGTAAATGTATTTTTCCTTTGATAAGAAACTTCTCAACTTCTTTAGCTATTTCATTCTTGTTGCTAATCAGTAAAGGGTTCTGTTCTAAAAAATTGGATACCAAGCTATCATTTTTAAAAGCAAAATCTTTAAAACCCAAATACTGTTTTACTTCGCCTCTTATTCTAACCTCAATACTTTTATGATTGAATGCTAGTTGATTATGCACTAGTTCCAATTCAAGCTGTTTGGACAGGTGGTTTAAAACAATGATTGATATTTCCGACCAATCTTCAACGAAACGTCCCTTATGCCTTAAATGACAAATTTGTACTGCATATTTAAGCCTATTCGTGGTACCTCTTGATTTTTCAAAAACAAATTCTATATCTTCTCCAGATAAAAGCCATTCTAGCAATAATCTTTCATCATTCATTGATATATTGTCCTGCATTTTCTACCATATTAGCTAATCTTTCTTTTGAAGCTACTGTATAAATAGAAGTAGTATCAAGTGATTCATGTCCAAGCAGTGCACTCAACTCTACTAAACACTCAGGATTTGACCTTAAGTAATTAATAGCAAAAGTATGTCTAAAAGTAATGGAATGGACCTCCCTATATACAGAATCAATAACAGTAGTTATAGTTCTAGAATAGGAAATTAATCCTAGACAACAATAAGGAGGTCCAAATGGAAGTTACCACAATTGGCATAGACATTGCAAAAAGAATTTTTCAAATTCATGGGGTAGATAAAAACGGGAAGACGGTACTGAAGAAAAAATTGATGAGAGATCAAGTATTGAGTTTTATGGCTAACTTACCAAAATGTTTAGTAGGAATGGAAGCTTGCGGAGGAGCTAATTATTGGGGAAGAGAAATAACAAAATTAGGACATGAGGTTAAATTGATAGCTCCACAATTTGTAAAACCGTATGTAAAACCGTATGTAAAACCGTATGTAAAACCGTATGTAAAACCGTATGTAAAACCGTATGTAAAACCGTATGTAAAACCGTATGTAAAAACTAATAAAAACGATCAAGCAGATAGCGAAGCAATATGCGAAGCGGTAGCAAGACCAAATATGAGATTTGTTCCGATCAAGAGTATAGAGCAACAAGATATTTTGTCAATTCATAGAATAAGAGCAAGACTAATAAGAAATCGTACGGCACTTGCTAATGAAATTAGGGGATTATTGCATGAATTCGGTTTAATTATTCCGCAAGGGATAAATAAAATTACTGCCGAATTAACGGAAATTTTAGATAGCGGAACTTTAAGCCGACTTAGTTATCAAACGTTTAGTGAGTTGAAAGAAGAATTTGTAGAGAATGATAAAAAAATAACAGAGTTAGAAAAACGATTAAAAATACTAGTCGGTGGATTAGAACATTATAAACAATTAACAGCTATACCCGGTATAGGTTTAATTACCGCTACGGCATTAATAGCAGCAATAGGTAATGCAAAATATTTTGAGAACGGCAGGCAATTATCGGCATGGCTCGGTTTAGTACCGAAACAATATTCTAGTGGCGGTAAAGATAAGCTACTTGGGATTAGTAAAAGAGGTGATATTTATTTGCGTACTTTATTAATTCAAGGAGCAAGAGCGGTACTAAATGCTAAACTAAGATTTACAACCGAAGCACAAAAAAATAAAAAAGACTTTAGTAAATTTACTGAATGGATGTTTAATTTATCGGAACGATGCGGGCATAATAAAACTACCGTCGCAATAGCGAATAAATTGGCACGAGTAGTATTTGCAGTATTACGTAACGGCAACGATTATAATGAAAGTAAAGTTTGTAGCTAACAAAAGATGAATAACTTAATAGTATTAAATATTTAATTAAGTGTTAATAATAAATAGATAATAAAATAAAACGAATGATATAGAGATACCAACCTAGAATATGCGTGAGAAATAATATTGACGGTAAATAAGACAAACCTTAGCCTATGAAAAAACTGATTGACACACAGGCTCTAATGAAGCCGCAAAAGTGATAAGTAAAAGTTTGTAGGTAGCGAATTCCATCAGGGCTATATGATAAATTTGAAATAATTTATCAATTATAAGCCGGATACATGTCTGCATTTGCTTCTTTGCTATTAAATATTATTTTTTTCTTGCATTATTAGGGAGGTCCATACATGTGGACTCATATTTTCTATGCCGATTTTATCAGCTAAACTACTAATAACCTTTTGCACGGCTCTGACAGTCATTTTCTTGTTTTGTTTGCTTAAAAATACTGCTCTTCTTTCATCTAATTTTTTTTCTTCAAGATAATTACGTAAGGCTTTTCTTGCATAATTATTTAAAGGTATTGTTCTTTCTTTACCTCCTTTGGCATTAACAACCCTTACCTCTCCTGATCTATCGTATAGTGTTAAATCTCTTATTTCTAGGTTAACTATCTCACCAACTCTAATCCCTGTTTGTAGTAAAAGTTGTATAATAGTATAATTGCGCTTTTGTGTTCCATGCGAGGAGTGTGAAGTTACTGATAATAGTTTATGAATGTCTTTTTTGGTTAGGGCCTGAGGCTGTGTTCTTTTAATTTGTCTCAAGAA
The DNA here is from genome assembly GCF_964026385.1 of Rickettsia endosymbiont of Polydrusus tereticollis. Lineage (NCBI taxonomy): Bacteria > Pseudomonadati > Pseudomonadota > Alphaproteobacteria > Rickettsiales > Rickettsiaceae > Rickettsia > Rickettsia endosymbiont of Polydrusus tereticollis. The sequence goes on from NZ_OZ032142.1 coordinate 1,043,919, forward strand.
TTTTATTTTTTCAGATGGATTTTTCTTGAGATATTTCTGACTAGTCATGAATAGAAAGAAATTTCTTAAACTTTGAATATTTCTGTTAATGGAAGAGGCTTTCTTTCGTTGATTATGAATTAAATAATCCTTATAGGCATTTAAGTGATAATAGGTTACTTTTTCTATATTTTCTGAAAAATCTATTTCTCGATACCATTTGTAAAAATTTTTTATATCTGAAACATAATTTTTTATGGTGTTGTTACTAATATCTTCAATCACCATTTTTTCTTTAAAATCATTTAATAATTTATCTAACATAGCTAGTTTGTATTATACGAATAATAGGGTATGGCGTTAGTATATAGGTTTAGTTCGTATAATACAAATTGTTTTCTTATAAGAGTACGTATAAAATACATTATACGTACTCATTATACGAACTATTAGAGTAATTTTGGACAATTGAAGACAATAACTAATCATTAAATCCTGTTAATATATCAAAAAACAAAGATCATAAAAGACCGAATAGCTGATACATACACCTCTACAGAACATTGTGCGTATAATTCCTTATAGGCCTTTTTCTCACCTATGTTGCTGATAGGCCTACATGACTATCAGTAAAAGCATCTAGCTCTGTGTTCGGTAAATTATAAACAGTGGAGGAGGTATGATTATTAGTTTCGACTGAAGTTAAATATTTTATTTTATTTTTATTATTTCGGTTTACTATTTGAGAACAAGCTAAGATTTCTCCGAAATTGCTAGCTTCTAATTCAATATTCAAGGGGTTTTTATATAACGGTTTTAAATTAATTTTAGCAATTTGTAACTCCTTAAGTAATATTTTCTTTGCATCAGTTATTTTAATGTTTTTCTTTAACCCGGATATTGCATGAGATATAGGAGACAAAATCCTCGTAAAGCTGTATAATACTGGTATTTCATTAGAATAATACAAAGGATTTTGTCATGACAAATTGTATAGCATATAGTTACCAGTTTTCCAAAGTAAAAAATCGGACAATAGAGATAAATTTCACTGGAGGTGATATTAGTAGCGATGGAGGTGTGTTGTTATTAAGAGAAGCAGATAAAAGGCTTGGTATAACAGAGGAGCTTGCTAAAATATTTCCTGATAGACGAGATGGTAGTAAAATTACCCATAATATGGCAACAATGCTGAGGCAACGAATTTATGGTATTGCATTAGGTTATGAAGATTTAAATGACCACAATTATCTACGAAAATGTCCTGCTATGCAAACAGCTATGGAAACAATTGATGATATGGCAAGTAGTTCTACCTTATGTCGTATAGAAAACAATGCTGATAGACACTTTGCAATTAAAGTGCATGAACTAATGCTTGATAAATTTATTAAGTCTCATAAAATAGTACCAAAGCAGCTAATACTTGATTTTGATGCTACGGATGATGAAATTCATGGGCAACAGGAAGGTAAGTTTTATCATGGTTATTACGGTCATAATTGCTTTTTACCTTTGTATGTTTTTTGTGGAAAGCATCTGTTAGTTAGTTATCTTAGGACGTCAAAGCAGGATCAAGCAAAACATTCTTGGGCAATATTATCATTGTTAGTAAAACGTTTTCGCCAAGCTTGGCCAGAGGTAAAGATTATTTTTCGTGGTGATAGTGGATTTTGTCGTCATCAGATGTTTGATTGGTGTGATATTCATAATATAAAATATATTGTAGGAATGCCCCAAAATAACAGACTAAATGAGTTACTGAAACCTACAATGGAGAAGTCAAAAGCAGCATTTATTATAACCCAAGAAAAGCAACGTCTTTTTAGTGAGTTTCCATATAAGGCTGGTAGTTGGAGTCATGAACGTAGAATAATTGGTAAGGCAGAAATGACAATGCTTGGAGAAAATCCAAGGTATATAGTAACTAATTTATCAGATAAACCTGAAGATTTATACGACAAAGTTTACTGTGGTCGTGGTGATATGGAAAACCGTATAAAAGAGCAACAACTAGAATTATTTGCAGATCGTACTTCTTGTCATAGATGGTGGGCTAATCAGCTCAGAATGATTTTATCGGGTCTTGCATACACTTTAGTAGAATATATCAGAGGTAATTTATTACAAGGTAGTGCATTAGCAAAAGCACAAATAGGTACAATACGTTTAAAATTATTAAAAATTGGGGTAGTAATTATCCGTAATACTAGGCGTATTAAGTTTTTGTTATCTTCATCATATCCTTACCGACAGGTATGGAATCATGTGATGAAGAAATTAGCATTAGAATAACCTAGATTAGCACTGTTCCCGGTGCTTAGAAAAAATGGGGTAAGGGGCATTACATCTAAAATTTGAAAATAACGGCTTCAAAGCACTTTTTGGCAAAATTTTTACAAAAGTATCATTGCTAATATTATAAATTACTCAATTTCTTACTTTAAATCTCACTTCATGCAATATCCGGGTTAAAGTAAATATTTCCGGAAGATTAATTTTTTGATTAAATAAAAAATTAAATAGCTGGATATAATCTTTATCCGAAGGTTTATTTTCTTTATTATCGTCAGTAAATAATTGAGTTAGCTTTTTATTAAAAGCCATTTTTATATCGGCTAATATTTTTTTATGGGTATTTTCATTTAAACTTAGCTTTTGCCCTTTAATTTTTTGATAAATATTATTAATAGCCAGGCTTCTAAACAATCTATCGGCTAAATTATGTAATATTAATCCTAATTTTATTTTAAACTCATCTGCATTATGTACGCTTTTTATATTTAATATGTTAGTGAATAAATAGTTATTATAATTTATTTTCGTAACATTTTTTACTACGTTCTTTTCTCTTTCTTCGTCCGAGCTATCTATATATAAATATTTTTCTTTCATTTTTTTACTAGTATTAAAAGTTAGCTACGTATTAGTCAAAATAATGCAATGCGTTACAGCATCCTATAAAGCTTAAAGCGAAATCATTATGGTCATTTTGTATTGCTAGTTTTTCTATAAAATGTAAATCAAAATTTTTAGCTGAAATCCCCGTGGCTCCTACAGCACAATTAGTTATTGCTATAGCACTAATAATATCATCTTTCGGTATGCACTCAATTAGTCTATTTTTTACATAATTAATTATATGTTGTTGTTGATTATCAATCGAGAATAGGTTTAGTACTTCTTGCATTTCAGGGCGTATTTCTTCAATTTTAGGTCCTACTAATTTAATATCATAATCTAACGCGAATAGTGAATTAATGAGAGTATAAAAAAGAATAAGAAAAAGTAGACAGGATAAGGGATCATAGGCTATTTTTTTGGTTTAAAAACTAAAGGAAATAACCTATGAAAACTGATTTTACCTCATTATTTTGTTTTGTCGATGATTTGTTTAAAGAATTTGATAAAAATACTCTAGCAATTAATAGTAGCAAAGCTAAACCTGGTCCGAAAAGTTCTTTAACTAAAAGTGAAGTTTTAACCATATTAATAGGCTATTATCAATCATCATCAGATTGCTTTAAAAATTATTATAAATACACAATTTTACCTATACATTCCAAAGATTTTAAGCTAGTTTGTTATGAGCATTTTAATAAATTGATAGGAGAATATCTGCCTTATCTTACGATTTTACTAAATCATCTATTTGATAAATGCACCGGTACTTCGTTCGTAGATTCAACTTCTATTGCTGTTTGTAAGAATTATCGTATTTATTCACATAAGGTTTTTAATGGCTTAGCTGCTCGAGGAAAAACAACAAAAGGATGGTTTTTTGGACTTAAATTGCATTTGATTATAAACCCGCAAGGCTCTTTAATAAAGGCATCTTTCAGTAGTGGTAATAAAGATGATCGCAAACATTTTTCTTCTAGGATTAAAGATATTTTTGGCAAGGTATTTGGTGATCGTGGTTATATAAGTAAAGAGTTATTTAATGATTTACTTGATAAAAATATTCAGCTTATTACAAGAATTAAGAAAGGTATGAAAAATATCTTAATGCCTCTTAATGATAGAGCACTACTGCTAAAACGAGCTTTAGTTGAAACGGTTATCGGCAAAATAAAATTGCTCAATAAGTTCGAACATTCAAGGCATAGATCAGTCAAAAATGCCTTCTCTCATATGATCGCTTCTCTTATCAATTACCAGTTGCTCCCTACCAAGCCTTCTATCGACACGATACTTAATTCTTCATCTCTTTAATTCGCTATTCGCGTTAATGTAATATCACAAAATCGCCCGGCTCATAACCATGAAATATGGATAATATTACGAATTTTATTATTTTACTCTCTAAAGTAGCATTTTTTAAGATTAATTGCCCCAATCTCTCTGCCTCTATAGGAGATAAAATAATAGGTGTTTTTATGGCTAACGGCGGGTTATTGGAAGAATTTTCGTTATTTACATAACAATAACAATTTTGATAATTATTAAAGCGGTCAATAAAATTAATCGCAATTTTACTGATAATATTTTCCTTCGGTATCTCGGTTTGTTTTAAATAACTATTATCCGATAATTTTATTAATGCTTTTTGGTCTAAATTATGTGCATTTCCGTAACCACGTTTAATGAATTTGATTTGATCACGACCACTCGCCAAGATATCGAAAAAATAAAATATTCTTAAAGAATTGATAATATCTATCGTTGATAAAACTTTAGTTAGCACTAATCCCTCTACTGTCTCATCAATAGTAGAAACATCGATTTTGTGCAACGCAATACCGCATTTATTAGACAACTCCAAAATTATTGCCGCCAAGCTACAAGCACCAAATTTACCGTTAACCCAATCTCCCTTTTCCCATAAATGATTATCACGCCAAATATTACCGTGTGGCCAAGCGGGATAAGGTCTAGCGTCCCAGCTCCATAAAAACATTTCTTCAATATATTCCTCTGCCTGCCAATATTTTAAAAAAGCTTTAATAGCCGTACGTTGTACTGTAAAATCTGTTGCACCGGAGGAATATTTAGGCACTCCGCCGTCTTGACATAACGGATCAAAAAATATATTCGGTTGATTCGGTGCTTTATCGATAGACGGAAAGCCAAATTCGGTAAACCATATCTTTTTCATTTTCGGCTGCCAATTTGTAACCTCGCCGTTAGGGTTATAATGATGATTTTCCCACCAATATCTTAAATTTTTCCAAGCGTAAGCAGCGGATAGAGGTTGTTTTTGCCCTTCAGAATCTAGATAATAGTCATATCCTTCTCCTGAGTGGCAACCTTTAACAATTTCATCATGCGTTATTTTTGAGTTTAAAGTTCGAGTTAAAGGAAAATAAGCATCTATACCGACAAAATCGATATCAGGAGAAGCAAATAACGGATCGAGATTATACCAGCCGCCGCTTGTATGATGATATTCCGACCAATCGGCGGCATAAGTTACTAATATGCGTGTGCCGACTATTTCTTTAACTAATTTAGCCCGGATATTGCATGAAGTGAGATTTAAAGTAAGAAATTGAGTAATTTATAATATTAGCAATGATACTTTTGTAAAAATTTTGCCAAAAAGTGCTTTGAAGCCGTTATTTTCAAATTTTAGATGTAATGCCCCTTACCCCATTTTTTCTAAGCACCGGGAACAGTGCTAATCTAGGTTATTCTAATGCTAATTTCTTCATCACATGATTCCATACCTGTCGGTAAGGATATGATGAAGATAACAAAAACTTAATACGCCTAGTATTACGGATAATTACTACCCCAATTTTTAATAATTTTAAACGTATTGTACCTATTTGTGCTTTTGCTAATGCACTACCTTGTAATAAATTACCTCTGATATATTCTACTAAAGTGTATGCAAGACCCGATAAAATCATTCTGAGCTGATTAGCCCACCATCTATGACAAGAAGTACGATCTGCAAATAATTCTAGTTGTTGCTCTTTTATACGGTTTTCCATATCACCACGACCACAGTAAACTTTGTCGTATAAATCTTCAGGTTTATCTGATAAATTAGTTACTATATACCTTGGATTTTCTCCAAGCATTGTCATTTCTGCCTTACCAATTATTCTACGTTCATGACTCCAACTACCAGCCTTATATGGAAACTCACTAAAAAGACGTTGCTTTTCTTGGGTTATAATAAATGCTACTTTTGACTTCTCCATTGTAGGTTTCAGTAACTCATTTAGTCTGTTATTTTGGGGCATTCCTACAATATATTTTATATTATGAATATCACACCAATCAAACATCTGATGACGACAAAATCCACTATCACCACGAAAAATAATCTTTACCTCTGGCCAAGCTTGGCGAAAACGTTTTACTAACAATGATAATATTGCCCAAGAATGTTTTGCTTGATCCTGCTTTGACGTCCTAAGATAACTAACTAACAGATGCTTTCCACAAAAAACATACAAAGGTAAAAAGCAATTATGACCGTAATAACCATGATAAAACTTACCTTCCTGTTGCCCATGAATTTCATCATCCGTAGCATCAAAATCAAGTATTAGCTGCTTTGGTACTATTTTATGAGACTTAATAAATTTATCAAGCATTAGTTCATGCACTTTAATTGCAAAGTGTCTATCAGCATTGTTTTCTATACGACATAAGGTAGAACTACTTGCCATATCATCAATTGTTTCCATAGCTGTTTGCATAGCAGGACATTTTCGTAGATAATTGTGGTCATTTAAATCTTCATAACCTAATGCAATACCATAAATTCGTTGCCTCAGCATTGTTGCCATATTATGGGTAATTTTACTACCATCTCGTCTATCAGGAAATATTTTAGCAAGCTCCTCTGTTATACCAAGCCTTTTATCTGCTTCTCTTAATAACAACACACCTCCATCGCTACTAATATCACCTCCAGTGAAATTTATCTCTATTGTCCGATTTTTTACTTTGGAAAACTGGTAACTATATGCTATACAATTTGTCATGACAAAATCCTTTGTATTATTCTAATGAAATACCAGTATTATACAGCTTTACGAGGATTTTGTCTCCTATATCTCATGCAATATCCGGGTTAGCGAGTTTGATAAGTTCGTTAACCCCGGGGAAATTATCTAGAGAATCTTTAATACTCGTAATACCGATAAGCTCCGAGCCGATAACAAAAGCATCAACATAATCTTTAACAAGCTTTGCGTAATGAAGGATAAAATTATTATAGCCATCGGCTTTATTAAAAAATTGATGGATAGAATCAGGAGAACCGGTAACATAACCACGCCACGGCTTGCCAGGTACATCCATAAAAAACATCGGATAAAACATAATTTTTAGATTCCGCTTTTTAAGCTCCTGCAGATAACGTAGTAAACTAGCGTCGTTAACGCTACCGCCGTAATTAGGATTATTGTTGCTATCTTTAGAAATGATTTTAGCGGTCGCACGGGTATAATGGCTTACTTGCCATTCTGCCGAGTATTTAGTATGAGAATCGTTAAATTCTATAGCCGGTTTTATAGTGCATAGTTCAGTGTTGAGATTATCGGCAAACCAAGAAATTACTGGTGCTACCCATTTTATATTTGGACAAGTAGTTTGTAATTGATTAAGGCTAAATACGCTATCGGCAATGTTAAGCTGATTATGTGAGTTAATCGCTGTGCGGCTGATAACGCTGCCGTAAGAGCTTTCTATTGTTTTATACTGTATTATCGTATCATAGACATACTCGCCAGAGCCAGGAATCATATTAATAGCGTTTATTAAATTCTCGGTAATTACATGATTAGCTTCTATAGGTATATTAGCTTTTCTTGTTACCTCAAATGAAAAATTTGGAATAGAATCGTTAAAATCTTCTAAAGGTAAATCTTCAAATACTAGATAACTAAGAGAACGAAAGGCAGGTGTTTTACCTAGACCTAAGCAGCTTTCAATTAGAGGATCGGGTGTTTGAGTTTCCGAACCTAAATATAATCGAAAATTATATTTACCCAAATTTATTAATTCATCATTTGCCCAAACTCTAGTAATTTCGGTAATTTCCCCTTCACAAATACTAAGAGCAAAAGATAAATAATATTTATATTCCGTTAAAGTATGGATAGATTTAACTTGATGAAAATAAGGAAAATATTCCTTAGCCCGGATATTGCATGAGATATAGGAGACAAAATCCTCGTAAAGCTGTATAATACTGGTATTTCATTAGAATAATACAAAGGATTTTGTCATGACAAATTGTATAGCATATAGTTACCAGTTTTCCAAAGTAAAAAATCGGACAATAGAGATAAATTTCACTGGAGGTGATATTAGTAGCGATGGAGGTGTGTTGTTATTAAGAGAAGCAGATAAAAGGCTTGGTATAACAGAGGAGCTTGCTAAAATATTTCCTGATAGACGAGATGGTAGTAAAATTACCCATAATATGGCAACAATGCTGAGGCAACGAATTTATGGTATTGCATTAGGTTATGAAGATTTAAATGACCACAATTATCTACGAAAATGTCCTGCTATGCAAACAGCTATGGAAACAATTGATGATATGGCAAGTAGTTCTACCTTATGTCGTATAGAAAACAATGCTGATAGACACTTTGCAATTAAAGTGCATGAACTAATGCTTGATAAATTTATTAAGTCTCATAAAATAGTACCAAAGCAGCTAATACTTGATTTTGATGCTACGGATGATGAAATTCATGGGCAACAGGAAGGTAAGTTTTATCATGGTTATTACGGTCATAATTGCTTTTTACCTTTGTATGTTTTTTGTGGAAAGCATCTGTTAGTTAGTTATCTTAGGACGTCAAAGCAGGATCAAGCAAAACATTCTTGGGCAATATTATCATTGTTAGTAAAACGTTTTCGCCAAGCTTGGCCAGAGGTAAAGATTATTTTTCGTGGTGATAGTGGATTTTGTCGTCATCAGATGTTTGATTGGTGTGATATTCATAATATAAAATATATTGTAGGAATGCCCCAAAATAACAGACTAAATGAGTTACTGAAACCTACAATGGAGAAGTCAAAAGCAGCATTTATTATAACCCAAGAAAAGCAACGTCTTTTTAGTGAGTTTCCATATAAGGCTGGTAGTTGGAGTCATGAACGTAGAATAATTGGTAAGGCAGAAATGACAATGCTTGGAGAAAATCCAAGGTATATAGTAACTAATTTATCAGATAAACCTGAAGATTTATACGACAAAGTTTACTGTGGTCGTGGTGATATGGAAAACCGTATAAAAGAGCAACAACTAGAATTATTTGCAGATCGTACTTCTTGTCATAGATGGTGGGCTAATCAGCTCAGAATGATTTTATCGGGTCTTGCATACACTTTAGTAGAATATATCAGAGGTAATTTATTACAAGGTAGTGCATTAGCAAAAGCACAAATAGGTACAATACGTTTAAAATTATTAAAAATTGGGGTAGTAATTATCCGTAATACTAGGCGTATTAAGTTTTTGTTATCTTCATCATATCCTTACCGACAGGTATGGAATCATGTGATGAAGAAATTAGCATTAGAATAACCTAGATTAGCACTGTTCCCGGTGCTTAGAAAAAATGGGGTAAGGGGCATTACATCTAAAATTTGAAAATAACGGCTTCAAAGCACTTTTTGGCAAAATTTTTACAAAAGTATCATTGCTAATATTATAAATTACTCAATTTCTTACTTTAAATCTCACTTCATGCAATATCCGGGTTAGAGGAAGTAGTATTTTCTACTTCTTTAATTTGATTTGCCCAAATTATTTTGCCGTTAACTCTAGCAAGACCAAAAACTAGAGCTATCGGCTCGCCGTAATTTGCTGCCGATAAATGAAAACTTTCTTTGATATTTTTAAATCGATGATATTCTTCGGGCTTATGGTTTAATTGGTCTAAATAATCGCCGAAAGTCTTACCGGCAAATCTACCTATAGTTGATAATATGCCGCCGCCAAAAGCGTTACCTAGTGCACCACCGAGTGAGCTAAAAATCTTCCCAAGCATAATTTTATGTGTTTTAATAAATATGATTTGATATTAGCACGACAATATGCTACCACTAAATATACTGCTCGCATTTCAAGAATTGAATTTTATTTTATCAGGGATTCATGTACTCACGTACTAAGTGTACGCTGCGTGCATTCACCCTTCAAAATAAAATTCAATTCTTGAAATGCGAGCAGTATATACTTTGTTAATTTGAGAAATTGTGATTAGCAATGGCGTTGTTGTGTGACTCCCGGAATCGTCATGGCGAGGTGCCTCTTGGCGTTGTTGCCTGGCTCGAAAAAAGTGCTGTATGTCATTCCCGCGAAGGCGGGAATTCAGAGAATATTTAAGCGAGTTATATAGTAAATTTTTATATAATTTTGCTTATTTTAAGTGTTTTTTCTGGATTCCCGCTTTCGCGGGAATGACATCAAAAATTTGATCCGTGCAACAAGACCAGAGGCGTCTCGCCATGACGGGGCTTTTCGAGCCATGCAACAACGCCTCGCCGGAATGACATATAAGGGCAAGAAAAAAGAAATTATTATGTTATTTTTGAAATTAAAATTATTTATTAAGAAATATTTTATTGCTTTAATATTGTTCAGCACCGGCATTGCAACGGCAGAAATTATTGAAGTTGATAGCTTAGATAAAATAAATCAAGATTTTGAAGAAATTTATAGTAAAGACTATTTACCGCAGGATATGCTAGTAATTATAGGACTTGATAAGCTAATATTTAAGTCCTTATTGCCTTCAGCATCTGCACTTGGTCAAGAGGGTTATTCTAAATTATTACCGATTTTTAAAAAGGTTAAACCACAATCAAAACAAGTTTACACAGATCAACTGCTTCTTGTTGGTTATAAACAAGAGTTGGCTGATACTGCTTTACCGAACTTTATAAAAATAATTAATAATAACAATATACCTATAATAGCGGTTAGTAAAAATTTCACCGGTAATTTTAATAACATACCTACGCTTGAAATATGGTTAGCCGATTATTTAAAGAAGAATTTTGATATTGATTTTTCTCGAAGCTTCTCACAAAGTAACTATATAATCTTTAATAATTTACGAAGTTTTGATAATACTTATCCGGTATTTTATAAAGGTATATTAAGCAGCAATAACACTCCGCAGGCTGAGTTAATACTTAATTTTTTAATTGAAGTAAAATTTATGCCGAAAATTCTTATAACAATCAGTAGTGATGAAGAGCTATTAGGCTCTATACAGGCACAGCTTAGCAGTTATAACTCTAACCTCTCCTATACCGGCTATCATTATGTTGCTGCTAATCAGGAAAATGATAATGAAAAGAATTTAGCATATTATACTAAATTTTTTAATGAGTTGGTAAATAAAATAAATAAGATACAAAGGAATAACTCTCCGGCTAAAACTAATAAATCTGATAATAAAAATCCTTATGATAAAGCTCAATAAATCAGGTAATAAATTATATTTATTATTATTTTTTTTGGTTATGCCTTTTATAAGTTACGGTCAAATGATTCCTACTTATTCCATTGATTCAATAACAATTAAAAAATTATTACCGCAAATTGACTCTACTACTCTGGTATTAGTTAATATAGATAATACGATTATCACGCCGCAATCAAAAATGTTTCGCTATAATAATAATCCTTATATAGCTTTTGTCGATAATTTATCTAACTTGGCAAAGTCTAACTATGCAATTAACGGGATAATAGCTTCGTTAATGGTGCAAAGGCAGATGATGTTAGTAGAACCAAATTGGTCTGATTTCATAAATAAGATGAAATCGCAAGGTGCAATGGTTTTTGGTTTTACTGAAGTAACTCCGCCGTGTAAGTTAATTAATAATTTTGAAGGGTGGAAATATAGTCAGCTTCGAGCATTTAATATTAATTTTACGGATAAGGTTAATGATAAAGAAATGTTTAGGTTTGACGATCATGATGCAGATGCTCCTGTTTTTTATGAAGGTATATTATTTACCGGTACTGCAAGCAAAGTCCAAACTCTTATTAAGTTTTTAAAAATTATACCTTCCGCTCCTCTTAAAATTGTAATTTTTGAAAATAATAAGACGGAACTAAAAAAAATAGATTCTTTTTTGAGAATGGTCGATGTAGAATATTACGGTATAGAATATTTGGGATGGCAAATGATAATAGGCTATCCTGATGAACCTACAGCCAAATTACAACAAGATACGCTTCTGAAAACCGGTAAATGGTTAGAAGATGCGGAAGCAGAAAATTTTTTAAAAAGCCAACAAAAGAATGAATAAATATTAGCTATGAGTAATCTAATTAATGCCCTAAAAGATTTAATTATTAAAACCGGAGAAATTGCTTTAGATACCAAAAAAGTTGGATTAGTAGTCGAGAATAAGCTTGACGGTTCTCCTGTATCCAATGCCGATAAAGAAATTAGCGAGCTTATTTATCGAGATTTACAAATTTTAACCCCTGGCGTAACAATAATTTGTGAGGAACAACCGCTGCCGATATTAAATAGCGATACGTTTTGGCTAATTGATCCGATTGACGGAACAAAAAGTTATATAAGCGGTAAAGATACTTATACTATAAATATGGGTCTTATAAAAAACGGCATCCCGACTATCGGCTTAATATATCAGCCTGCAAATGCTAAATTATATTATACCGATGCGAACGGTAACTTAAAAATTGAACAAAATTCAGTAGAAATTCCCTTGCTTGGGGCGGCTAACCAAGAATCTGAGAAAAACGGTTTTAATGCGGTGATTAGTTTCCATCATCAAAATAAAGCAACAACGGATTTTTTGGATAAATATTTAATAAATAAGATAGAAAATATAGCAAGCTCTATTTAAGTTATGCTTAATCGCAGAAGGAGCGGCTGATCTCTATCCTAAACTCGGTGGGCAAACTATGGAATGGGATATTGCTGCCGGTCATGCTTTAATCAAAGCTAGCGGCGGTAATATTTTCGATCTTGCCGGCAAGGAAATTAGTTACGGTAAAAAGAATTTTGCTAACCCCGATTTTTTTGCCTGTAGTGCTTATTGGCTACAAAAAAACATTGCATAATATTCTATTTCTCTATATTTTTGTGATTTAGAGGATATTGTCGCATGGATTAATAAAAGCCGCAATATGTCATTCCCGCGAAGGCGGGAATCCAGGCTTTTTTTGTCATGCTGAACTTGTTTCAGCATCTCATTAATAGATACCTGAAATAAATTCAGGATGACTATTATTTTCTGGATTCCCGCTTTCGCTGGAATGACATCAAAAATTCGAGCCACGCAACAATGCCTTGTGAGCAGATGCCATACATAACCAACTCTCCACAAATAATAAAAACACAACAAAATTTATGTTAAAAAAACTAGGTTTTTGGTCGGTTTTCGCTTTGGTAACCGGTAGCCAAATCGGCACGGGAATTTTTATATTACCGGCAAGTTTAGCCCCTTTCGGTATATATAGTATTTGGGGCTGGATATTATCTTGTTGCGGTGCCGTTAGTATAGCACTGCTATTTGCCGCTTTATGTGCCAAATTCCCGAAAACCGGTGGTCCGCACGTCTATGTTCAAGAAGCATTTGGTAATTTTGCCGCTTTTTTTACCGGCTGGACTTATTGGATTATTTCCTTTGTTAGTACCGGTGCCGTGATTATCTCGGCAATAGGTTATTTAACCCCTTTAATCGGTGATCAAACTAATATGGTTTATTTGATTCTCGAAATATCATTATTAATTGCTGTTGCCGCTTTAAATTTAAAAGGTCCGGAAATAGCGGCACGTGCCGAGTTTTTTCTCACTGTTTTAAAATTTATTCCTTTATTGATAGTGGCAATATGTGCGTTATATCGGTTTGACCTTAATAATTTTGTTACCGATGAAAAAGTGGCTAACTTAAGACTGCCGGAGCTTATGGGACGAGTAGCGTTACTAACTTTCTGGTGCTTTATCGGTATAGAATGTGCTACCACTTCAGCCGGGTCGGTAGTTAATCCTTCAAAAACGATTCCAAGAGCAATAGTGTTCGGTACTATTTGCGTAGCGGCTCTATATCTTATCAATAGCATCGGGATAATGGGTTTAATTTCCGGTACGCAATTAATGCATTCTAAAGCACCGTATGTTGATGCGACTCGGTTACTTTTCGGCGGAGGATGGCATTTATTAATCTCTTTGATAGCGTCGGTTATTTGTATCGGTACGTTAAATGCTTGGGTATTAACAAGCGGGCAAATCGCCTTAGGGCTTGCACAGGACGGGCTAATGCCCCGTTTATTTGCTAAGAAAAATATTAATGATGCTCCCGTATGGGGGCTTATCATAAGTTGTGCAGGTATCGTACCTTTATTGATTTTTACGGCTAATGAGAGTTTCTTTGAGCAAATTACTCAAATAATGGAGATGTCGGTAGTTGCTTTTTTATTCGTTTATTTGATTTGCGGTATAGCATTTTTAAAAATACTTTTTACTGCCAAAGAAAAAGTGGCTTATTATTATCCGCTAATCGGTATTTTATCGATTATTTTTTGTGGTTGGATTGTTTACGAGACGCCTTTAAAAACTTTAATTATCGCTAGTATGTTTACTTTTAGCGGTTTGCCGGTATATTTCTTTTGGTATCGGAAGCAAGGTACGGCATTAAATAGATTCGCAAAACTCCATTAATTTTTTAGAAACGACGTTAATATCGTAATTTTGCTTTAGCCTTAAATAGGCGGCTTTAGAAAATTTTTGTGCTTTATTTGGGTGATCAATAAGATAGATAATTTTTTCGGCCAAATCTTCACTTGAGGCATTTTCGTAAAGTAATCCTTCTTGCATATGGGTTAAAATTTCGTTAGGACCTTCGGTGTTAGAGCTGACTATCGGCAAGCTCGCTTCCATAGCTTCAAGTAATATAATACCGAACAGCTCATGCAGTGACGGAAGGCAAAAAATATCCAGCTCTGCAAAAAAGTTATCCTTGTCTTTCACCCAACCCGTAAATAATATATAATCTGTAAGACCTAATTTGTGCGTTAAAGCTAATAATTTGTCGCTTTCTTCGCCGTTCCCGCCGATAATTGCTTTAAATTCATATCCTTTTTCTCTTAAAATATGCATCGCTTCTATAAAAATATCCGCTCCTTTTTTAGGTACTAATCTAGCAATCATGCCGATTGTTATAGGATTTCTATATAATTTATGCGGAATAAAATCCTTTTTAATATTTATCATATTAGGGAGAGTAAATATTTTAGATTTAACAAAATTATTTGTTAACAAATGCTCTTTCATATGCTTAGTTAAAGCAATCACATAATCACATTTTTTTAAGCCTTTTAAGCTATAGTTATGAGCAATCCCGATTAGTTTTGGGTGTTTAGATTTAGCAAATTTACTAAAATTTATTGCCCTATTGCCGTGGGCGATAATTATATCAGGTTTAGTTTGATGGATTATATATTTTAAAATAAGTACCGAGAAAAAATCTATAGGTGCTAGGTTCGGTAATTTAAAACTTTTTGAAGATAACACAGAATTTATTTTTGCTCTAAAGCTAGTAACATTTATAACTTCAACTTTTTGCAGCTGCAAGGCACTACTATAATCTAAAAAAGCCTGCTGAATACCGCCAAGGTCACGGCTTAGCATAACGTTCAGAATTTTCATGTATACTCTTTTGTTTTGCGATGTCATTCCCGTGAAAACGGGAATCCAGACTTTTCTTTGTCATGCTGAACTTGTTTCAGCATTTCTTTATAATTTAGATCCTGAAATAAATTCAGGATGACTAAATATACTTTTCTAGATTCCCGTTTTCACGGGAATGACATCGAACATGCTTTAACTTATCTACGCAACAACGTCTTCCCGTGAAGGCGGAAATAGCTTTTTATGTTTTTGACACTACAATAAACAGTATAGTTATTTATTTCCAAAACTCAAAGAAGTTTGATATAATAGATTTCGTAAATCCAGAATATTAGAATCCATAAGATGATAAAGAAAATTAAGTTCGTAAAAATGCATGGGCTAGGGAATGATTTTGTTATCATTGATGCAAATGATTTGCCGGAGCAATGTAATTTAGCACAGCTCGCTAAAGATATAGCCGATCGCCATCTAGGGATTGGCTGTGATCAGTTTATTATTTACAGTAAAAAGTCCAATTATTATGAGATGTTTGTATATAATACAGACGGCTCTAGTGCTAAATTATGCGGTAATGCTTCAAGATGTCTTGCTAAGTTATTGTATCTTAAATTGGGCGAAAAGAATATAACTATAAAAATAGTCGATAAAAAACTATTATGTAGTGTTGATAATAACGATCAAATTAGCGTTAATGTCGGAGTAGTTAGCTTTGCTGAATCCTGGATGCCTGAGCGTGAAAAGATTTGGGCAGTTGCTGAGCGCTATATGATCGATTTAAAAGAAACTATTTGTGTTGATATCGGTAATCCGCATCTGGTTATTTTTAGTAAAGTTGAGCCTCAAGATCAAAATATAATCGGAGAAAAATTACAGGATAAAGAATTATTTAAGGACGGCGTCAATGTTAATTTTGCTGAAGTTAAGGATAATAAAATTTACTTATCGGTTTGGGAAAGAGGGGCAGGGCTAACGCTCGCTTGCGGTAGTGGTGCTTGTGCAAGTTTTGCGGCAAGTTTAAAACTAGGCTTTACGCACTCTCCAAGTGAAGTAGTGTTTAAACTAGGTAGCCTTATTATGTCCGAGCAGAAGGGGCATATAATAATGCGAGGATCGGCTAGTTTAGTTGCTAGCGGAGAATTTTATTATGAGTAAAGCACAAGAAGTAGTGACGTTTGGCTGTCGGTTAAATATCTATGAAAGTGAAATAATTAGGAAAAACCTAGCATTATCCGGTCTTGAAAATATAACGGTCTTTAATACTTGTGCCGTAACTAGTGAAGCTGAAAAGCAAGCAAGGCAAGCTATCCGCAAAGCCAAAAAAAACAATCCTGATTTAAAAATTATCGTCACCGGTTGCTCGGCTCAAAATAAACCTAAAATATTTGCCGATATGCCGGAAGTCGATAAAGTTATCGGCAATGAAGAAAAGCTATTTGCCGAGTATTATAGGCTTTCAGACGCAAAAATAGCGGTTAACGATATAATGGCAGTTAAAGAAACCGCAAACCATTTAATAAGCAGCTTTGACGGTAAGTCAAGGGCGTTTATTCAGGTGCAAAACGGTTGTGATCATCGTTGTACTTTTTGTATAATACCTTACGGTAGAGGCAATAGTAGATCTACCCCTATCGGTATTATAGCAAATCAGGTTAAGCATTTAGTACAAAATGGTTTTAAGGAAATTGTTTTTACCGGTGTAGACGTCACCGCTTACGGTCCTGACCTTCCAGGCTCACCGACATTTGCTCAAATGATTAAGCGAGTGCTTGGATTAGTGCCGCAGCTTACAAGGCTACGCTTATCTTCAATCGATGTGGCGGAAATTGATGACGAACTTTTTAATCTTATAGCATATTCGCCAAAAATAATGCCGCATTTTCATATTAGTTTGCAAGCCGGTGATGATATGATATTAAAGCGAATGAAACGCCGCCATAATCGCCAAAGCATAATTGATTTTTGCCGTAAGTTACGGGCTATTAGACCCGAAGTATCTTTCGGTGCTGATATTATAGCCGGATTCCCTACCGAAACACCGGAGATGTTTGAGAATAGTAGGAAATTAATCGAAGAAGCAGGTTTGCAATATTTACATGTGTTCCCTTATTCAGAGCGGGAGGGAACGCCTGCCGCTAAGATGCCGCAAGTGCTAAAGTCAGTTAGAAAAGAAAGAGCTGAAATTTTACGTCAAGAAGGGCAAAAACAATTGCATGAATTTTATAAAAGGCATATCGGGCAAGAAGTAAATTTATTGATAGAAAATAATCAACTAGCTCATACAGAAAATTTTATTCCGGTAAAGCTTGCGAGTCCCGTGGAAGTAGGACAAATTGTTAAAGCTAGGTTAACAGCAATAGAAGAGAATTATATGTTGTGTGATAAATAAAGCATATTCTATGTCATTCCCGCGAAGGCGGGAATCTAGAGAATATTTAAACGAATTATATAGTAAATTTTTATATAATTTTGCCTGTTTTAAGTGTTTTTTCTGGATTCCCGCTTTCGCGGGAATGACATACAGCACTTTTTTCGAGCCATGCAACAATGCCACGAGGGAATGACACGCTTCTAGCAGAAGGCCTACATATAGATCATAATACTAAAAACATGGATAAATTTAAAAATATTGCCGTTTACGGAGGCGGGAGTTTTGGCAGCGCACTTGCTTGCGGGGTTGCTAGATGCTGTAATAATGCTACCTTATTTTTGCGTGATAATGATATAGCTAATGAGATTAATGTTAAAAAAACTAACAGTAAATATTTAGGCGAAATTATATTGCCGAATAATATAATCGCCACTACGAAATTAACTACTGTCAAGGATTTTGAAGTAATTATTATTGCTACCCCCTCTATGGCTTTTGATAGTGCAATAAAGCTATTAAAAACTTCCGGTATTTCTTCTAATACTGTTTTACTAATTGCCACAAAAGGCTTTGCAAATAACCCTACCGAGCTATTATCGGCTAGAGTGAAATCTATATTGCCTGATAACCCCATAGCTTTTATTGCCGGACCGAATTTAGCTAAAGAAATAGCAAACGGGTTATTAACCGGCGTAACTATTGCAAGCTCTGATGAGAATTTAGCTAATAAACTTGCCGCTAGCTTAGGATCTGAGTCTTTTATCGTAACCACTAGCGACGATATAGTGACATTGCAAGTAGCCGGAGCCGTAAAAAACATCATTGCCATTAAAAGCGGTTTGTATGAAGCAAGCGGGCAGGGAGAAAACGCTAGAGCTTTACTTATTACGGAGGCGTTAAAGGAAATAAGTATTTTATCGAAAGCTCTTGGCGGTATGCAAAGCGATTCAGATATTTTACTTAAACCCGGAGTGGTTGGGGATTTGATTCTTACCTGTTATTCTAAAATATCACGTAATGCAAGATTCGGTTATGAGCTTGGAACCCAAGAGGATAAAAAGAAATTTTTACAAGAATATAAAGGGTTAGTAGAAGGAAGAGAAGCAGTAAAATTGGTTTTAGATTTTATACAAAAATATAATTTATCATTGCCGCTTATCTCTTCAATAGCTTTGGAATTGGAGTTATTGTGATGTCCAAAATATCCTCGAAGGCAGTTCCAGAAATATTTAAAGAAGTAGCACAAATAGTATTAAAGCTATTATTTATTTTAATATGTTTTTTTATATTATTATTTCCGGTAATGAATTTTAAAATTAATATGGAAAGTGCTATTTTTCCTGCTTGTGAAATAATCCTTATTTATTATTTTACTTCTTTTTATAATTTAAGCTTATGGATGATATTTTTAGCCGGCATACTGCTTGATCCGCTATATTCAATGCCTTTGGGGACAAATTCTTTAGTATTTCTAACCGCTCATTTATTTTTTAAATTAGCTGCACGGTTTTTTCTTACTAAAAATTATCTCACAAATTTTATTATTTTTTGTACCTATTGCTTTTTTATAATAAACCTTAGATATTTATTGATATTTATAAAGAATTTTCACTCGGACGGTTATATTACAATATTATTTCAATATTTAACGACTATATTTTCCTATAATTTAATTCGTCTTTTACTTGACTATCCGTTAGACTATTTCAAAAAAAATGCTAAACAAAAAAATATTACATGATCAATTAGTATCACGTCGAGCCTTTTTAATTGGCATAGGCAAGCTAGGGCTTTTGTCGTTTTTAGGGGTGCGTATGTTTTATTTGCAGCTCGTTAAAAGTGAAGAATACAAAACTTTATCCGATAAAAATCGTATTAATTTTGTGGTTATTCCTCCCGCAAGAGGACGAATTTATGATTTGGAAGGTAATATACTCGCAACAAATCAAGCATGTTTTCAGTTATTAATAGATAGAAATAGCAGTGTTAAATATCTAGATGAATTAGCTTTGATAAGCCAAATTTTGAATTTGTCGTTAGAAAAACAAAATTATATTAAGCAAAAAATCAAAAAATCCAGTAGGCATGCACCTTTAATGATACTTGACCAACTTGATTGGCAACAAGTATCTTTAATTGAAGAGCAAAAACAAAAGCTGGCTTCAATATTTATTGATATAGGCTATTCAAGATTTTATCCGTTTTCGGAAGTTACCTGTCACTTAATCGGTTATACGGGTCGCATGAATGAACAAGAAAAAAACGAGCAAAATATTTATAATGTAAGTGACTTTAATATCGGTAAGTCCGGAATTGAAAAATATTATGAGCATAAATTACGTGGAGAATTCGGTTATAAAAAAGTTGAGGTTAATGCTTTTGGCAAGCAAGTAAGAGAGATTACTAACGTAGCTAGTAAATCAGGGGCAGACATCCATTTAAATATTGATGTTAATCTGCAAAAACAGATACAACCGTACCTAAATCAACAAGGTTGTTCAGCAATAGTTATGGATACTACAAACGGCAATATATTAATTCTTGCTGCTTCTCCCGTATTTGAATCAAATAATTTTAGTAAATTATCAGATGATTATTGGAGTAGCTTAACTAACGATTCTTATAAGCCGTTAATCAACAAAACGGTACAAAATTGTTATCCCCCAGGTTCAGTATTTAAAATAATTACCGTATTAGCTGCTTTAGAATCAGGCATAAAAGCTGATAAAACTTTTTTCTGTAACGGTGCGTCGGTGCTAGGTACTAATAGTTTTAGATGTTGGAATCATCACGGTCACGGTGCTTTAGATATGCTTGGGGCTATAAAACATTCTTGTAATATTTATATGTATGAATTATCAAGGATAATAGGGGGCGATAAGATATTAGAAACTGCTAGAAAATTCGGCTTCGGTTCAAAAACCGGTATTGATTTAACCTCGGAAAGTTCAGGATTTGTTCCTTCCAAAGAATGGAAAAAACAAAAATTAAAAGCTCCGTGGACAATCGGTGATACTTTTAATTTAGCAATAGGGCAGGGCTTTACCACCGTTACGCCTATCCAACTAGCAAGATTTATCACGGCTATAGCTAGCGGTAAATTATATACTCCGCAGATAGTTAAGAATGATTCCGAGCTTCAGCCCAAATTTCAACAAATTGGTATTGATCCCCAAAATATTAAAATAATACAAGAAGGGTTATATAATACAGTGAATATAACCGGCGGTACTGCTTACTATAATAGAATCTTAGGCGAAAATCGTCAATTAGCCGGTAAAACCGGTACTTCGCAAGTACAAGCAAAAACGAGTGCAAAAGATGATTTAAACCGTGAATCTATCGCTTGGGAGCGACGTAACCACGGTTTATTTATAGGATTTGCTCCGTATCACAACCCAAAATATTCGGTTACTATTTTTGTCGACCACGGAGGCGGCGGCAGCAGAGCAGCAGCTCCTATCGCTCGGAAAATTATGTCCGATGTTTTAGATAAATATATGTAGTTAAGTTTTTAGATTAACGACGTTGTTGCATGGCTCCGGAATTGTCATGGCGAGGAGACATAGGCATTGTTGTATGGATCGAAAAAAGTGCTGTATGTCATTCCTGCGAAAGCAGGAATCCAGAAAAAACACTTAAAATAAGCACAATTATATAAAAATTTACTATATAATTCGCTTAAATATTCTCTGGATTCCCGCTTTCGCGGGAATGACATCAAAAATTCAAGCCACGCAACAATGCCGATCAAGTCGCTCGCCATGACGATTTAGGTATCCATGCAACAACGTCGCTTACGCAGGAATGACATACGGCACTTTTTTAGAGCCATGCAACAAACCCTTTCCCTCCTTACAATGGCACACCCATGTGCCATTGCCGGAACAATATCGAAAGGAATAGCACTAAATATTATTTATTTTTTACTATCGGCGTCTGTTGCTTCTGCTTTTTTAGGCAGTATTATTTTTACATCGGCTTTGCTTTCTAAATCAGCTATATATTGCTTTAATACATCACCCGCTAGCTTGTTGTTTATCATTGTTTTAGCTTCTTCTATAGCCGGCACACGTACCGGTCTTTTTTCAAGCACGGTAATAACATGCCAGCCGAAATCAGTTTTTATAGGTGCCGAAACTTCATTTACTTTTAGAGCAAATGCTTTTTTCTCAAATTCCGGTACTAATTGACCTTGTTGATTTAAAATAATATAGCCGATATCTCCGCCGTTTGCTTTTGTAGAAGTGTCTGTAGAGTAAGTTTGTGCTAATTTAGCAAAATTCTGTCCTTTGCTTAATTTAGTTTTCACTTCATCAGCTTCTTTTTTAGTCTTAACTAAAATATGAGCAACCTTTATTTCTTCCTTACCTTTAAGAGACTCTGCATATTTATTATATTCTTCGTCAATCATTTTATCGGTAATATGTGATTTTACGTAATTTGATAATAATTCCTGCTGTGCTAGTTGATTTTTAGCATTATTGAGTTTTTCTTGAAATTCTTTAGAAGATTCAATACCTGATTTTTCTGCTTCTTGCTTTAACAAAATATTATTAACAAAAATCTTTATTAATTGCTCTTGTTGTTCAGGAGCAAAATCTGCAAATGTTTTATCCTTTAATTCGGGTTGCATACTAAGTTGTGGGGCAAGCTCCTTCATAATTTGTGATTCTTTCACTTCTCCGCCTTTATAAGTAGCAATTACTTTATCATCGGCAAACGCTATGCTAGATAACATACTGACAGATAAGAATATAACAGATAATTTTTTCATTAGATATGGCTCATAATTGTTTAAATATAGGTTTAAATTCTATAAAAACTATATTCCTTCGTCAACAGCTATTTATAATATTGTTTGATAATTTTATAACAATGTCTTATTTTGGTAAAATGTAAGGCGTTGTTGTGTGGCTCGAATTTTTGCAAAGCGTACAGTGTCATACCGCGGCTTGACCACGGTATCCAGAAAAAAACTTAGTAAAAGCCTAGATGCCGTGGTCAAGCCCACTGCTGTACGAACGTTTAAATAAAGAGGTGAAAATTCTGTCATTCCGTGGCTACGACCACAGAATCCAGAAAAAGCCTTAATAAAAAGACTGGATGCCGTGATCAAGTCACGGCATGACACCGAACGCTTTGCAAAAATTCGATCCACACAACAACGCTGCCATGGCATGACACCATACTTATTTATATTAACTAATTCAGGATTTTAATGTTTTCTTTATTTAAAAAATTTTTCGGGACGGCAAATGATCGGACCGTTAAAAAACTATTTTCAGAGGTCGATAAAATTAATTCATTCGAGCCGATAATTCAAAAGCTTTCGGATGATGAACTTAAAAATAAAACGGCAGAGTTTAAACAGAAGCTAAAAGACGGTGCTACGCTGGATGAAATTGCCTATGAAGCGTTTGCAGTAGTGAGAGAAACAGCAAAAAGAGTTCATGGAACGAGGCATTTTGACGTTCAGCTTATCGGTGGCTTGATATTGCATCGTGGTATGATTACGGAGATGCGTACGGGTGAAGGTAAAACTTTGACTTCTACGCTGCCGGTATATTTAAATGCACTACGTGGAAGAGGTGTACATGTCGTAACGGTTAATGATTATTTAGCAAAGCGTGACTCCGAATGGATGGGGAAAATTTATAATTTTCTAGGGATATCGGTTGGTTGCGTTGTTAGCGGCATTAGCGATAATTTAAGACGTGAAGCCTATAATGCCGATGTTACTTATGCTACCAATAATGAACTGGGTTTTGATTATTTAAGGGACAACATGAAGTATAGTATGCAAGAAAAAGTACTTCGTCCCTTTGAATTTGCGGTTATTGACGAAGTTGATTCAATTTTAATAGATGAGGCCAGAACTCCGTTAGTTATTTCAGGTCCTGTTGACGATAATTCAGAGTTATATAGTAAAATTGATAAAATAATACGTAAGCTGGAGCAAGCCGATTATGAAAAAGATGAAAAATTAAAAACAATTAATTTAACGGAAAACGGTATTACCCATACGGAAGAGTTGTTAATTCAAGAAAATATTATAAAGTCGTCGTCCGGCTTATATGATTTTGAGAATTTAAGCCTAGTTCATTATGTTAACCAAGCATTAAAAGCTCATAACATGTTTACGATCGATGTGGATTATTTAGTACGTGACGGCAAAGTAATGATTATTGACGAATTTACCGGACGTGTTATGGATGGACGTCGCTATTCTGAAGGTCTGCATCAAGCTTTAGAAGCCAAAGAGGGAGTGAAAATTCAAAATGAAAATCAAACTTTAGCTTCAATTACTTTTCAAAATTATTTCCGTAATTACCCTAAATTATCCGGTATGACCGGTACGGCGATGACTGAAGCTTCAGAGTTAAAAGATATTTATAACCTTGACGTGGTTGCCGTGCCGACTAATAACAAAATTAGTAGAATTGACCTTGACGATGAAATTTACGGCACTAAACAAGATAAATATGACGCTATTTTAAAACTTATTAAAGATTGTTATGAACGAGGGCAGCCGGTATTAGTCGGCACAGTAAGTATAGAGAAATCCGAAGAGATTTCTAATTTGTTAAATAAACATCAGATTATCCATAAAGTATTAAATGCTAAATTTCATGAACAAGAAGCTTTTATTATTGCCCAAGCCGGTCGGTTTAAGGCAATAACTATTGCTACAAATATGGCAGGGCGGGGTACTGATATTATGCTAGGCGGTAATCCGGAAATGTTAATAGAGCAGCTAACTAAAGAAAATTCATCACCTGAAAATTACGAAATAAAGATAGCCGAAATAAAGCAGCAAATAGCCGATGAAAAACAACGAGTTATCAATGTCGGCGGGTTGTTTGTAATCGGCACGGAAAGGCATGAAAGCCGCCGAATCGATAACCAATTAAGAGGTAGGTCAGGCAGACAAGGCGACCCGGGTACTACTAAATTTTTCCTTTCCTTAGAAGATGATTTAATGCGGATTTTTGCCTCTGATCGTATTTCAGGAATTTTAAGGACTTTGGGGCTTAAAGACGGCGAAGCGATCCATCACCCGATGATTAGCCGCTCCTTGAAAAAAGCCCAGCAAAAAGTCGAAGGACATAACTATGAAATACGTAAAAATTTATTGCGTTTTGATGACGTAATGAATGATCAACGTAAAATAATATATGAACAACGAAACGAAATTATTAAATCTAAAGATAGTTACGGTTTTTTACAGATAACCACCGAAGAATTAATCAAAAAAATAATTTTAATATTTATGCCGGTAGGTTCTTATCGTGAAGATTGGGATTTAGAAAATTTGAGCTTAGAATTACATCGTATTTTTGCTATAAAATTTGACCGGAATCTGGTAAGCAAAAACGACGTAACCGAGGAAGACGTTATAAAAATAGTTACGCAAACGGCAAATGAATTATATAAATCAAAAGAAGAAACATATACTGCCGATTTAATGCATAATGCGGTAAAATATATTTTATTAACTACTCTTGATCAAGTTTGGAAAGATCATTTACATAGCTTAGATCATTTGAGACAAGGTATATCTCTTCGTGCTTATGCCCAAAAAGACCCGCTTAGCGAGTATAAAAGAGAGGCGTTTAATCTGTTTGAACAGATGTTAAATAATTTAAAAGAGTTATTTGTTCAAACCGTCTATCACTTTCATATCGATATTAGCCATATTCAGAAAGAGGATTTATCGCTTGAGCATAAAAAGCTACAAAAAAATATGCGAGAGAGCAGGGAAGATCCGGCATTTAGCAAATATAACGCCGGTAGTAGCGTAGAAACGGAATTAAAACCCGTCATCTCCCGCATCGATCCGCAAGAAAGAATTGCATCCGATCCGGCTAGTTGGGGTAGGGTATCACGTAATGAATTATGCCCTTGCGGTTCGGGTAAAAAATATAAATATTGCCACGGAGCGAATGAGTAGGTGTTGCCCGCATGGCTCTAAAAAAGTGCTGTATGTCATTCCCGCGCAGGCAGGAATCCAGAAAAATTAAAGTGTAATGTACTGGGTATATATATTATGTTCTGATCGAAATGGTACTTTATATATTGGTATAACTAATAATATAATTCGCCGTGCTTATGAACATAAACAAAAAATAATTAAAGGATTTAGCACAAAATACAACGTTACAAAGCTTGTGTATATTGAAGAATTTACTGACATTAAAGAAGCAATTGCAAGAGAAAAAGTAATAAAAAAATGGAAAAGAGCTTGGAAATTAAAACTAATAGAACAATATAATCCTGATTGGAAAGATTTGTTAGAATAATTTTCTGGATTCCTGCCTTCGCAGGAATGACATACGACACTTTTTTAGAGCCACACAACAACGCCTTGAAGGAGCGGTAAATAATGCCGCAAGAGAATAACATATAACCACAAAATTGTTGCTTTTTTACTCAAAACTGTCTAAAATCCCAAGGACTTTAGGCTAGGTAGCAAAGTGGTAATGCGGTTGACTGCAAATCTTCTATACGCCGGTTCGATTCCGGCCCTGGCCTCCATATGAATAGGTACATTGCTGTACGAACGTTGCAAAAATTGTCATTGCGAAGCCACGAAGGACGTTGTTGCATGGCTCGAATTTTTGATGTCATTCCCGCGAAAGCGGGAATCCAGAGAATATTTAAGCAAATTATATAGTAAATTTTTATATAATTTTACTTATTTTAAGTGTTTTTTCTGGATTCCTGCTTTCGCAGGAATGACATATAGCACTTTTCTTGATCCATGCAACAACGCTGACAAGCCATGGAATGACAGAATTTTACCTCTTTGATTTAAACGTTCGTACAACACAGATACAAGCCACGGTATGACACCAGGGATGCGGGCTTGACATAAACCACAATTCTTCAGGTCAATTAAGCAGTATATTATGGAATTTATCGAGCAGTTTCTCGAAATGATGTTAGCCGAGCGGGGAATATCAAAAAATTCCTTATTTAGCTATAAGCGTGATTTACTGGATTTTCAAGCCTTTTTGTCCCGGCAAAAAATATTAGAATTAAATACCGGTATCGAGAATGTTAGGGATTGGATTGAATATTTAGCAACTAACGGCTTGCAAGCTCGGTCAATTAATAGAAAAATATCCTAAAAATATAGTTTATTTATTCCCTTCGGCGTCTAGTAGCGGTTATATGACTAGGCAAAACTTTGCTATTCTTCTAAAACAAGCAGCAATAAAAGCAGGGCTTAACCCCGAGAATATTTCTCCCCATGTTTTACGTCATAGTTTTGCTAGTCACTTACTTGAAGGTGGAGCGGATCTCCGGGTTATTCAAGAATTGCTCGGTCATGCCGATATTAGCACCACGCAAATATATACTCACATCCAAACCAATCATCTAAAAAAGGCCCTTATGTGCCATCCTCTACAAATTTCCTCATCAAATTAAATTATTTTTTAAGAAGTACTATAAAAAAGTTGTTAATTTTTTTTAACCTTATATAGTGCAAAATTCTATTTTAATAAAAAATGAGGAAATGGTGATACTAACACGGAATATAATTAGTAACATAGTTGCAGGAGAGGTAACTAAAGAGGATTTAATAGAGCTTAAAGATACTTTAGGTAAAACGTCACAAGGAAAAGAAAGAAAAGCTTTTGTTAAGGCTTTAAATGAAGTTCTAGATAATAATAGTTTGCACAAATTAAATCATGCCGTAATGGAAAATGCCGTTGTCTTTTCTGATTGTGATCCAAGTTTTTTATGTCGTATCCCTGCCACTAAAATTTTTCAAGAATTATTTGTATTAGAGGCAAAACGCCAAGGGATGAAAGCAAAATTTGATGTAAACGGTAACTTAGAACCGTTGAAACCGGAAGATATACCGCCTGCTATTTTGGATCATTATGCTACACTAAAAGAACACTTGTACAATAAAATAGAAGTAAAATCGTCCTTAGATTTAGATACTAGAATAGCACAAAGTATTAATTTTATGGTGTATGGTCCTATAGTAAGAGAAAGTACTGATTATACAAAGCTATCAAATCTAGCTCAAGCTATTTTAGAGGTAGAAATTCAGAAAATCGACGGTAGTTATATTCAAGAGTTAAGTAAATCAGGAATTTCACAGTATATAGAGAAAGTTTTAAGAGAAACCGCTCTGCAAATTAATCCAATAAATAAAGATAAGACAGAAATTAAATTTATAACTGATAAAATTATTAAAGAAATTGGAAATGAGCTTAAAATAACTCCTGAATCAATAATTGTGGACTCAATAGAAAAATTAGAAGAGAAATTCCTTTTAGATAATAAACAGAAAGAGAAAATTTTTATTAAATTGTCTTCTTGTTTAGGAAATGTTGATAATATTCAGTTAATAGAAAAAAAAGAAAAATTAATAAGCATAATCTCACAGGAATTAGCAAATAATCGAACTAATTTTTCGAAAAAAATTAATATATTTTTGCCAAAATATTATAAAACTACTACCAAAAAATTAGAGGATATAGAAACGGAAATTATTAACCATATTGAAAAAGCAAAAATTTCTGAAGAAGTTTTTGAAGGGTTGCCTGATTGGTTAATTGAAGGGTTAAAGCAATGTTTTATAGGAAGAAAGACAGTAGAAAAGCATATCGAGCAATATAAGAAGGAGAAAGTTTCTAAAGTGTTGCCTGATTCGGTAACCGGTAGTGTAGAACAAAATCTGGATGATAGTGGGATAGCAATGTTAGGAGAAAATCATCCTACTTACTTCGGGGGCGAAGGAGCTTAAACATTTGCTTTTGTGTAAAATACAGCATAATTCATAAAGTTTGATATAAGCGAATTTTTTAGGACTCGCCTGTACTCACGTAGTTTATCTACGCTGTACAAGCTCGCCTTTAAATTAAGCTATTTTAGCTCTTTTTTGCTGCATAATTTAAATTTTGCTCACAGAGCCTAGCTATTTTCTTTAATTTATGTAAGGATTAAGTTATCTTAAAATACTAAAGCTTAAAACTATGCAAATAAAAGGTGAGTAAAAGTTATGATAGAAAAAGAAATAATAAATAGAATAATTGCAGGAGAAGTAACGGAAAATGATTTAATAAAGCTTAAAAATACTTTTGGTGCAAAAGCAAAAGAAAGAAAAGTTTTTATTAAAGTTTTAACTGCAAATTTAAGTGATGATGCTCTGCATAAGTTAAATCATGCAGTAATGGTAAATGCTGATACTCTTGTGCCTAATAATGATCCAAATTTTGTATGCCGTACCCCTGATACTAAAATTTTTCAGGAATTATTAGCGTTGGAAACAACACGTTTCGGCATGAAAGCTAAATTTGATGCCAAAGGTAACTTAGAACCGTTGAAGCCGGAAGATATACCGCCTGCTGTTTTGGATCATTATGCTACGCTACAAAAAAATTTTTATAATAAAAGAGATTCAAAAGATTCATTAGATAGTAGAATAGCACAAAGTATTAATTTTATCTTATATGCTCCTATAGTAAGAGAAGATGAAGCATATAAGAAACTAGAC
The DNA here is from genome assembly GCF_964026385.1 of Rickettsia endosymbiont of Polydrusus tereticollis. Taxonomy (NCBI): domain Bacteria; kingdom Pseudomonadati; phylum Pseudomonadota; class Alphaproteobacteria; order Rickettsiales; family Rickettsiaceae; genus Rickettsia; species Rickettsia endosymbiont of Polydrusus tereticollis. Next base: position 1,073,392 of record NZ_OZ032142.1, read on the forward strand.
CCGTTAAGGGCTGCTCAAATAGAGGGAGAAATAGCAGAGCCTAAAGGAAAGTATATTAAGCAGTTAATCGAGTCTAAAGTTTCAAAGAAAGCTGTGCGGCAAACTAATGAACAAATGAATATTAAGGAAGATTCTATAATTGACAAATCAATAAAAAAATTAGAAGCAAAAAATGAAATATCAATAGATGATAAGCAGCGTAAGAAAATTATTAATAATCTATATCCTCTATTAGAAAATATTTCTTCTAATAACTTGGAAAAAAATAAAGCTGAGTTAATAAATAAAATTTCTAAAGAATTAAATAATAAAAAGACCCTTTTTACAAAATTAGCTAATTTTGTCGGGATAAAACGGTATAAAATTTCTACAAAAAATTTGAAAGAGATAGGGAAAGAAGTAACTAATAAATATAAAAATACAGAAGGAGATGAATTTAATATATCAAAAGCAATGCAATTAGAAGCAGAAAATATTGCAAAAGAGTTAATAAATGCTACCGGTAATAAATATACACCGGCAAATGAGGGATTAAAATCAATAAGTAAACTTAAAAAGTTACTAAAAACTCTTGATATACCGGAAGATAAAAAATCAAAAGTATTTATTATTACAGAGGAGCTAACAAGTTACATAGAAAACAGTTCTATGCTTCCTTCAGCTATGAAAGAACGACAGAAACAAAAAGACAGCAAAGTAAATAGTGTTGGGTATAAATATAAGTTGAAGAGTTGTCTACCGTCATTGCGAGGCGGCATTGTTGCGTGGATTGCAAAATGATTCCAATGTCATACCGTGGCTTGATCCTATGTTGTACGAACGTTGCTGTTAGCCTGATTATAACAGGAATTTATGTCATTCCCGCGGAGGCGGGAATCCAGGAAACCTAAAAAAACTTGTGTTTTGTAGGTTTATTTTATTAAATATATAATTTTTATATCAATATTAACGTTATTTTTTCTGGATTCCCGCCTCCGCGGGAATGACATACTGAACGTTCGTACAACACAGGGCTTGACCACGGTATCCAGAAAAAGCCTTAATAAAAAGACTGGATTCCGTGGTCAAGCCACGGCATGACACCCGAACGCTTTGCAAAAATTCGATACACGCAACAATGCCTCGCGGGAATGATATCAAAAATTCAAGACATGCAACAACGCTCGTACCGCCTCGCCACGACGGTATTATAATTATATATGAGCTTTTACTTGCTCAACGATATGAGCAAAACCTTCACTGTTATTTACAGCTAGTTCTGCAAGTACTTTACGGTCAATATCAATCTCGGCCTTTTTAAGACCTCCGACAAACTGAGAATATACCAAACCATGCTCACGAACCGCTGCATTTATTCTTTGAATCCATAAGCCTCTAAAATCACGCTTACGATTTCTACGATCTCTATAAGCATATTGCAGTGCTTTTTCTACTTTTTCAACGGCTACTCTAAAACAACTATTAGCTCGACCTCTATAACCTTTTGCCAGTTTGAGGATTTTTTTATGACGATTTTTTGAAATTTTTCCTGATTTTGCGCGTGTCATTACTTTTAACTCCTAATTTTTTATCTTCTGGTTAATTAATTTATGCCGTATGGAAGAAAATATTTTTTTATGTTATATCCATCTTGAGCACAAAGAATTGTAGTACCTCGAAGGTTACGAAGTTGAGCTTTAGTACGACGACGTCTAAAATGGTTTTTACGTGCTTGAGTTGCAATAACCTTGCCGCTGGCAGTTAGGTGAAAGCGCTTTTTTACGGCGGATTTTGTTTTTAATTTAGGCATAATGATCCTTATAAATTGGTATTTTAAGATTGTCCGGTAAATAAAATAGGCATACCAAAGCCACGTTACCGATGAAGTTACACAATAATAATATTCATCAATTATTGCAAGATATTTTTTAAGTTTCGTGCTATAATAAAGCTCATAGATCGTTTATTTTAAGTAAATAATTAAGTAAATTATGTTTGGAGAAAATCCTAAAAGAGGAATTTTACACGGCGACGGGACAAAATTAGAAGTTAAGGCAATTTTTAAAACTATTCAAGGGGAAGGGATTTTTGTCAGCGTTCCGGCTGTCTTTATAAGGCTCGGAGGATGTAATCTTGCCTGCAATTTTTGTGATACGGACTTTGAAGATTTTAATTTAGTAAATATAGATGATATTTTAGATAATGTTGAAAGTCTAATTTTGAATTCTAACAAAGAGAAAACTGTTAATCTAGTAGTAATAACGGGCGGTGAGCCGCTTCGTCAACCTATAGAGTTATTATGTCAGAGATTATTGGATAACGGTTTACAAGTGCAAATTGAGACTAACGGTACGTTATACCGCCCTTTGCCGAAAGAAATATCGGTAGTTTGTTCGCCAAAAGCCGGAAAAAACGGCTATTCTAAAATAAGAGAAGATTTATTACCCTATATTAGTGCAATAAAATTTATAGTTGCTAAAAATATTATGGAATATAATCATCTAGCAGAAGTCGGTCAAACTCGTTATAACATACCGGTTTTTATTCAACCGATGGATCAAAACGATTCAAAACTTAACGACGATAATAATAAATTAGCCGTTAAGCTTGCTTTAGAATCAGGTTATAGGTTATCTTTGCAGACGCATAAATTTTTAGGAATCGATTAGGTTTTGCCTTTGTTGTTGCATGGATCAAATTTTTGATGTCATTCCCGCGAAGGCGGGAATCCAGAGAATATTTAAGCGAATTATATAGTAAATTTTTATATAATTTTGCCTATTTTAACTGTTTTTTCTGGATTCCTGCCTACGCAGGAATGACATACGGCACTTTTTTAGAGCCACGCAACAATGCCCGCCGTAGCCAGGAATGACATAAAAAGATTGACTTTATAGCTTTATAACTATTATACTTCAACTGTATAATAATTATCTATCAATAATATTTAATAATATCATGAGATGTTCATCTTACTGCACAGCCTCTGAATATAAGATGGACGATTTAGTTGCAAATTTAAACAAAATTGGTCTTGAGCCGCAACATTTTGACGATGTTTTATACGTTCAGAAACAAAGAAGTAAAGATTCAGGTTATATAGATATCTTCTTTTTTCCATTTGGCTGCCTTACTATTTGGGGGGCTGATGAGAGTCAAGAAAAAATAATTTTAAGCGATATTGAATCAATCGCCATAGGTAAAATAAACGAACCGGTTGCCGACTTTATCTATTGTGAATATAATGAAGAAGTAGAAAAAACATTTATCGATGAAGAGCAGAATAAAATTATCCTTGCCGATAAATCAACTTTTGTCAAGCTCTCTATTTCCCATGCACTTGCTCAATCAGTAAAATTAAGTGTTTTAGAAAAATCGGTAAGTAACTTAATTGTTCAAACAACACCGATTCAGCAAGAATTAGCACGAACAGGTAGCGTATCACTGTCAAAAAAAGAAATATTACAGCAAATAGGTATTTTATTTAACGAACGATACTCCATTAGCTTACATAGTGATATACTCGATACTCCCGAATTTTTTTGGCGTCGTCCTAGTTACGAACCCTTATACCTAATGACTGCCGAATTTCAAGATATTCAAGTACGGCAAAATATTATGAATCATCGTTTAAATATGATTCATGAATTATTAGATATTCTTTCCAATGATCTTAACTATAAACATTCTACTAAACTTGAATGGATTATTATAATCCTAATCGGCTTAGAAGTGGTTTTGTCTTTAGCTCATGACAATCTTTTTTTTAAAATCCTCAGTGCTTTTTAAGGAATGCTTTTTTAATTAGATTTTTGAGCAATGTCTGACGGTTCTTTACCGGCATCGCCCTTAAGTAAATGTCAAGTGAGCGATTAACGGCATTAATAATAATTTTTTGATACAGATTTTTTGACCCACCAAGTTGTGCCGTTTCTAGGGATGTAATATAAGATAATCGGTCTTGTGGTCTTATAATTGCCGGCGGGTAGCCTGCCATAATCAAAATTAGATTCATTAAGAGGCGAGCAGTACGACCGTTCCCATCAGAAAATGGGTGGATTGTTACTAATCTATAATGAGCTTCTCCTGCAAGTTCTACTGGATGAATATCTGCCGCTGATTTTAGCCAAGCTATAAAATCCGTCATTAAATTTGGTACTTTCATATGGTTAGGCATTACAACCGTAGAGCCTGAGATACGCACCGGTATATTTCTATAATGACCGGCATTATAGTCATCAATACCATGCAGGATTATATTATGAATTGCTAAGATATCACTCTCTGTAATTTGATAAGGTTTTTTCAGACGGAGTTTATGAATAATATCTAAAGCCTTTGCATGGTTTGTTGCCTCAAGGTGTTCTACTAACGTTTTGCCGCCGATAGTCAAACCTTTCTCAATAACTATTGCAGTCTCTTTGCGTGATAAAGTATTGCCTTCAATAGCATTACTTGTATAAGTTAATTCTACCTTAAACCATTCATCCAAATTTTTAGTTAATTCCGGACTTAATGGACGCAAGGCATCAAGCTGACTTTTTTTCTTATCAAGAAGTTTATATTTCATATAAAAAAGTATAAAGCATTATGTATTACTACCGGATATCCGTACTAATCTTTTTTCGATCCATGCAACAAGGCTCTTTGCGGTTTCGCAATAACATTTCGGCTATCCAAAACTATAAAGCTTGTTCATAAATATTTATATTAACTAATAATACTAGAAGTTTGTACATATATTTAGTAATATCTCTACCATAAAATAAAAATGCTTAATAATGAAAAAACAAATTATTTATCCTAAATTAATTCCACGGATATTTTCTTCAGCTTTAGATTTAGCTTTATTATCAATCGTAACATTTCCTATTTTACATTATTGTTCTTCGAGTTTAATGGTTTTTTTCTATAAAGATTATTTTATTAAACATAATGTCGAGCTATATAATTATGCCCAAATGTTTATCGCAACCGTAAGACCGGAATTTGCGGATTATCTTAAAGCCGGTAATTTTAATAAATATCTCTCATATAATATTTCAATGCTCATCACTAACTTAACAATACTCGGTTCTTATTTTGTCGGTTTTTGGTATTATAAGGGTGCAACGCTTAGTAAAATGATTATGCATATGAAAATAGTTGATGCAGCAACTCTTGCAAAGCCGACAATATGGCAGTTAATAAGAAGATTTTTAGGATATATGACTTTTCCAATCGGCATTTGGCTTGTTCTTTTTTCTTCGCAAAGGCAAGCTTTGCATGATAAAATTGCCGGTACGGTAGTTATTAAAACTTAGTATACTGCTCATAATATCATTCCGGCAACGGTAGCATGGGTGTCAACTTAAGGAGCAAAAACGTAAGTCCGCCATTGCAAGGGGGCATTGGCATTATTGCATGGCTCGAATTTTCGATGTCATTCCCGCGAAAGCGGGAATCCAGAAAAAACACTTAAAATAAGCAAAATTATATAGAAATTTACTATATAATTCGCTTGAATATTCCCTGGATTCCCGCTTTTAGCTAGAATGACATATAGCACTTTTTTAGAACCATACAATAACGCCTGCACCTTCCTCGCCATGACGATTACGGCAGCCATGCGGGCATTGCCTTACGAAGCACTGAAGTTATATTTATATTATTTACTAAGGCTAATTTTAATACTTGATCGATATTGGCAACCGGCAAAATCTTAAGGCTATTTTTTATATTCGGCGGAATATCTTTTAAATCTTTGATATTTTCTTCCGGAATTAATACGGTGGTTATGCCCCCACGGCTAGCGGCAAGTAGTTTTTCTTTAAGCCCGCCGATCGGTAAAACATTTCCCCTTAGGGTAATTTCTCCGGTCATGGCAACGGTGCGATGAACAGGTATTTTGGTCATTAAAGAAACAATAGTAGTAAATAATGCACAGCCGGCTGACGGTCCGTCTTTAGGTATAGCACCTGCCGGGACGTGGATATGGATGTCAAGGTCTTTATAATCATCATATTTTAAGCCAAAACTGCTAGCTCTACTACGGAAGCAACTATAAGCGGCTGAAGCTGATTCTTTCATTACGTCCCCGAGCTTACCGGTAGTTTTAACTTCACCTTTTCCCGGGAATGCTAACGCCTCAATCGTTAAAAGTTCTCCTCCTACCTCGGTATAAGCGAGACCGGTAGTGCTACCGATTTGATTTTCCTTTTCGGCAAGCCCGAAATTATATTTTCTGACTCCTAAATACCCCTCAAGATTTTCTTTATTTATAACTATATGCTTGATAGTTTTATCGGATAAAATCTGTTTAAGGGCTTTTCTGGTCAATGCACCTATTTCTCTTTCTAAAGATCTTACGCCCGACTCTTTAGTATAATATCTAATTAAGTCTAAAATAACCTCATCGGTAATTTTAATTTCATCTTTCTTAATCTTATGCATTTTAAATTGCTTAGGTATCAAATAATTTTTAGCAATTTGTATTTTTTCTTCTTCCACATAACCGGAAATATCGATAATTTCCATCCTATCTCTTAAAGCTCTAGGTAAATTATAAGAATTAGCCGTGGCAATAAACATGACGTTTGAAAGATCATATTCTACTTCTAAATAATGATCGACAAAGTGGCTGTTTTGTTCGGGATCTAATAGCTCAAGCAAAGCAGATGCCGGATCGCCTCTAAAATCAGACCCCATTTTATCAATTTCGTCTAATAACATTACCGGATTACCGGTTTTAACTTTCTTTATTAAATTAATCGGTTTACCCGGCATTGATCCGAGATATGTTTTCCGGTGTCCCCTAATCTCAGCTTCGTCTCTAACGCCACCTAAAGCAAGCTTAGTGTATTTTCTACCCATCCCTTCAGCAATAGATTTTACTAAGGAAGTTTTGCCGACTCCCGGCGGACCGATCAAGCACAATATAGGTCCTTTAATTTTTTGAGAGCGCTCGAGTACTGCTAGATACTCGATAATCCTCTCCTTAACTTTTTCAAGTCCGAAATGATCACGTTCTAAAACTTTTGCCGCCTGATTAATGTTGATTTTATTTTGATTATACTTACCCCAAGGTAAGCTCAGCAAAATATCTAAGTAATTACGCACTACCGAAGATTCAGCCGACATTTGATTCATCATCTTCAATTTTTTTAATTCGGTTTCGGCTTTTTCCTTTGCTTCTTTGGAAAGTTTTAAAGTCTTAATTTTCTTTTCAATTTGTGCAAGCTCCGACTTATCTTCATCTAATTCTTTCTGGATAGCTTTCATTTGCTCATGCAAATAATAATCACGCTGAGTTTTCTCAATTTGTTTTTTTACTCGTTGCTGCAATGCCTGCTCAGTTTCTGAATGTACTAAATTAGAATTAAGTATTCCAATAATGGTGGTAATACGCTTAAATGGACTTGTTTCTTCTAATAAACTCTGCTTGGCATCAAGTGAAGTAATTAAATGTGAAGCTAAAATATTAATTATATTAATAAAGTTAGTGTTATCATTTATTTCTTTAGTTATAGCATCAATAATTTCGGCATTAATTTTTTTATTGGTAACGGCATATTGAGTAAATAATTGAATGGCATTATTTACCAATTCTCGCATATTAGCGACATCAAAGATTTCTTCATCGGGTATAATTTCGTAATCAGCTTCAAACCCATTTTCATCTGAAATATTAGATAATTTTACTCTAGTGATTGATTCGATAAGAATTTTTGCCGTGCTATTCGGTAATTTTACCACTTGAATAATTTTGGCAAGAACCCCGATAGTATGAAGTTCTCGTTTATTCGGTAAGTCTTGGCTCGTTTTTTTCTGTAGAGATAATAACATATGCTTACTATTATCTTCTGCGGAAATCGTGGTATTAGATAACGCTTGCAGGGATTTTTGTCTCCCTACGAAAACAGGGGCAATAATCCCCGGAAATATTACTATATCCCGTAATGCCATTAACGGCAGGTTTTTTTTTCTCATTATTTAAAACCTTAAAGAAATTTTATATGGCTTAAGCCAATTATTAGGTATATATATAATATAGCATTAACCTTATTTCAAGTTACCGATCTAATATATATGAATTTATTACTTCAGCCTCCTGAAACAATAGCAATAGCACAGAATAGAGTAAAACAATATCTGCATTTAACGCCTATAATTCAATCAGAAACTTTAAATGAGATGCTAGGGCATGATATTTTCTTTAAAGTTGAATCACTTCAAAAAACCGGAGCTTTTAAAGTTAGAGGGGTTTTAAATCATTTATTAGAGTTAAAAGAACAAGGAAAATTACCCGATAAAATTGTAGCATATAGTACGGGTAATCACGGCATCGGTCTTGCTTGGGTAGCACAATTGCTTAACGTACACGCTAGGATTTATTTGCCGCAAAATACTTCAAAAGTTAAACAGCAAGCGGCAAAGCATTACGGCGGGGAAGTGATATTTACGGAAACAAGACAAGAGGCAGAAGATAGGGCAAAAAAAGACGCAGAAAATGGTTTTTACTATTTGCATCCTTCAGATAGTGATTCAACCATTGCCGGAGCCGGCACTATGTGTTACGAAGCATTACGGCAATTAGGGTTTTGTCCCGACGCTATTTTTGCCTCTTGCGGAGGAGGAGGGTTAATTGCCGGTTCATATCTGGCAAAAGAACTAGCTTCTCCTTCAAGCTTGCTTATGGGCTGTGAACCTATGGAAGCAAATGATGCTTTTTTATCTCTTAAAAATGACTCAATATATAAATTTGTCGAATCTCCGAAAACTATTGCGGATGGTCTTAGGACTTTAAGTATTTCGCTGCGTACTTTTCATTATTTAAAAAAACTCGATAAATTATTTTTAGCCGATGAATATGGGATATATTACTGGACTGCTTGGCTTACTCATTTACTAAAAGTTATATGCGAACCGTCAAGCGCTATAAATATGGTAGGGGTAGTTGATTGGTTAAAAACTCAATCGAAGAGCAAAAAGATATTGGTGCTGATATCAGGCGGCAATATTGATCCTGTTCTTTATAATGAGCTTTCTAAAGAAAAATACCTCGCAATTTTGCCCAGCGTAGATTAAAATCCTTTAGCAGCCTTGTTGCATGGATACCTAATCCGTCACGGCGAGACGCCTTTTGGTGTCGTGGTCAGTATCGAACATATTACTTCTTAACCAAAATCCTGCGTAATACTATTACCGAGGCGATTAATATTATTAATAAGCCTATAAAAAAGCTTAATGTAATAGGCAATGACTTAAAATTTTGCCATAATAACATACTGAAAAACGGCGTGGCAGAAGATAAAATTATACCCCCCAAAGAGTGGGATAAGCTATACATTCGCACTTTGCTTGTCGTAATAAATAATGATTGGATAATAATTTGTAGAGGTACGGCATAGAATGCCGCTAGTCCTATAAGAAGTATGGGACAGTAAATTATAAATATTTGATTATGTAATAAAATTTGCATAATTAATGCAGTTCCAAGGCTCAAAGTCAAAGAAACTATAATTTGTTTTAAAGGGTTTATTTTGCCGGCGAGCAAACCGGAAAATATTGCAGCAATTGCATAGGTAATAATTAAGATTATATTCATAGTTTGAGCTTGATTAGGCTCAATGATACAGGCTACTTTTGATAAAAAGACCCCTAAAAAAATTACTAAGAAATGATAAACGCCGCCGATAGAGCCGTTGACAAGCATAGCTATAATAAATTTTAGTCTGGTATCTTGTAAAATTTGCCACAAATTTTTATCCTCTTTGGTAGGATGTTTTTTTCGGTAATATAAAAATTCTTCGCTCTCCTTAAAAAACTTTCTCATTAAAATAGCAAGTATGCCAAAAATTCCGCCGATAAGAAAATTTAATCGCCATAAATATCCGAACGAATCAAAATTACTAGCGTAATAATAGGCTATAGCGGCAAATAATGCACCGACTTGGCTACAACTAACAACTAGCCCGTTAGTTAGATTTTTGAGGTTGCTGCCGGCTTTTTCAGCTACATAAATTTTTACGGCGTCAACTTCACCGGCAAGACTCATTAAAAAAACCATTCGGCAGAATATCAACATGATAACGGCAAAATTGCCGATTTGTGCGAAGCTAGGAGTGATAGCGATTAGGCTTGTTGAAAGAGTAGCAACAATTACTGAGATTTTAACCGATTTAGTACGACCGTATTTATCTCCTATAAAGCCGAATATTAAGGAGCCTATCGGTCTTGCTATAACCGAACCTCCGAGTATTGCAAAGAAGCCGAGTATTTGCATATCGTGAGTAGCAGGCGGTAAAAAATTCTTGGCTAAGATGCTAGCCGAAAGACCGAATAAAGCGTAATCATAATAACGAATGATCGTTATAAAAAAGGCAATTAAAAAAGCTGAATGTTGCATATGGTTATAATTCAGAGTATAATTATCGAATGGTGTCACTCTAGTTCCTTGATCGACGTTGTTGTGTGGATGGATAAAAGTAGAAGTATGTCATTCCCGCGAAGGCGGGAATCCAGAAAAAACACTTAAAATAAGCAAAATTATATAAAAATTTATTATATAATTCGCTTAAATATTCTCTGGATTCCCGCTTTCGCGGGAATGACATCAAAACAACAACGCCGATTGCGAGTTAACAATATAATTATAACAGTAATAGGAAATATTTATGAATTGTTTTTTTAGATTAATAAAATATTTGGTTTATACTTTCCTATATCTAGCAATTACCGTTATAGTAACCTATATTATTTTTGCTGAAGGTGTACCTGATGACGGGCAGTGCCACGCTATGGAGCGACCTTTATTTATTCATTATATTTTAGCATTTATTATTACGGGGTTGCCGATGCTTGCATATATATATTATAGAAATAAAAAATTAAAGCCAAAAAAGATAAACAAATAAAATGATTGGTAAGTTAAGCGGTAAAATAGATTCTTGTTTTGATGATTATGTTATAGTCGACGTGAACGGGGTAGGGTATTTGGTATATGCTTCCGGTAAAACTTTGCGTAAATTGCCGGAAGGGGAATTTTGTCGATTATTTATCGAAACTCATGTTAGAGAGGATCATATTCACCTTTACGGGTTTTTATCTTTAGAAGAAAAAGCCTTTTTTAATTTATTGCAATCGGTTAGCGGTATCGGTACTAGAATGGCTTTGTCTATTTTGTCTAGCTTGACGCCGCTAGAGATTCAACTAGCCGTAAATCAAGCGGATAAGAACAGTTTTAAAGCCGTTTCAGGGGTAGGAGCAAAACTTGCTGAAAGGATAATTATGGAGTTGAAGGATAAAGTTTTAATAGGAACCGGCTCTACTGCCGCAATTAAAAGCGATTTAAATTTAGGCGGTATTAGTCCGGTTGCTAGCTCTGAAGTAATAAAGGCTTTAAGCAATCTCGGCTTTAATAGATTTGAAGCTCAAAATGTCGTGCAAGAACTTATTGCAAAAAATCCTGAAATCTCTATTAATGAATTAATTAAACTTGCTTTAAAAAATCGTGGCTCTAATGTCTGAAAAGGTTTCTGACAATATTTTATCGGTTGAAGAAAATCCAAATGATCAAGAATTCTCCCTAAGACCTTCTTATTTACAGGAATTTGTCGGGCAACAACAAATTAAAGAAAATTTATCGATTTTTATTCAAGCGGCTAAATCAAGGTTTGAGCATTTAGATCATACATTATTTTACGGTCCTCCGGGTCTTGGCAAAACTACCTTAGCAAAAATTATTTCTAATGAACTTGGCGGAAATTTTAAATCCACCTCCGGACCGGCAATATTAAAAGCTGCCGACTTGGCGGCAATTCTAACCAATCTAGAAAAGAACGACGTATTATTTATTGATGAAATTCATCGCCTTAATATTGCTGTTGAAGAAGTTTTATATCCGGCCATGGAGGATTTTGTTTTAGATATTATTATCGGTGAAGGACCGGCGGCAAGATCGGTAAAAATAAATTTACCGCCATTTACTTTAATCGGTGCTACTACTAGGCTTGGGTTATTAAGCAGTCCGTTAAGGGATCGCTTCGGTATTCCACTGCGTTTAAATTTTTATAACGTCGAGGAATTAAAAAAAGTATTAAATAGAGCAAGCAAGCTACTTGCGATTAGCTTAACCGATTGCGGTTCTGAAGAAATAGCCAAAAGAAGTAGAGGAACACCGAGAATTGCTTTAAGGCTTGTTAAACGAATAAGAGATTTTGCCGCCGTTGACGGTAAATTAGAAATTGATAAAATTGTTGCAAATTTGGCGTTAAATCGTTTAGAAGTCGATAGCATCGGGCTTGATAGTAACGATGAGCGATATCTAAAATTTATTGCCGATAATTACGGCGATAGACCGGTTGGAATTGAGACGATTGCTGCAGCTTTATCCGAACAACGTGACGCACTTGAAGAGACAATAGAGCCGTATTTAATTCAAATAGGTTTTTTACAGCGTACCCCTAGAGGAAGAGTAATAACGCTTAATGCTTTTGAACATTTAGGATTGCCGACTCCGAACCCAAACCGCAATAACAGTCAATATAACATTTTTAACGAAGGATAAAATTTTGTCGTCAGTAAAAATATCAAATCACGATTATAACGCTACCGAAGTCATAAAGAGACTGCTTAAAAATTTTATTAAGCCCTATTCTAAAAAAATATTTCTGGCAATATTTTTTATGATTATCTCGGCTATTTGTTCGGCAAATATTGTTAAATCTGTTCAGCCGATCATCGATCAAATATTTCTAACGCACGATAAGAAGATGCTTTTATTAATGCCTTTTATGATTACCTCAATGTTTTTTATAAAAGGTGTTTCAGAATATTATCAGAATTATTTAGTTAAATATATTGGACAATGTATTTTAACCGATTTGCAAATGAAGATGTATGAACATTTATTGTGTGCCGATATTTCTTTTATCCAGTCGCAATCCTCGGCAAGGATAATATCACGCTTTACAAATGATATTACTATGATGCGTGGGGCAGTTTCAAATCTACTTGTCGGCTGTGCTAAATATTTTTTTACCGTATTATTTTTAATAATAGTAATGTTTAAGTTAGAGCCGGTAATATCTTGCGTAACTTTTTTTGTTTTCCCCCTTGCTATTTATCCGGTGCAAAAATTAGGTAGAAGAATACGAAAAATATCGACGCAGTCACAAGAAGAGCTAGGGCATTATACTTCACGCCTTGATGAGACATTTCAATCGATTAAGATCGTAAAGTCTTTTGTCGGTGAGAAAATAGAAAGCAATAGAGCATTATTAATCGTCAATAATATTTTAAGCTTCTATAAAAAGACTTCAAAATTAGATGCTTTAGTTTCACCTATTATGGAGACGTTAAGCGGGATTGCTATCGGCGGTATTATATGGTATGGGGGCAGTTTAGTAATGGAGGGCAAAACTACCCCGGGTGCGTTATTTGCTTTTTTAACAGCTTTTGCTACGGCTTATAGACCTTTTAAAAGTTTAGTCTCGTTAAATGTTAATTTACAAGAAGGCATAGCTGCTGCGAAAAGGGTTTTTAATATTTTAGATACTAAGCCGATTATAAAAGATCACGCAAATGCTTTACATGTCGATTTTACTAATCCTAAGATAGTTTTTAAACAAGTTGGATTAAATTTTCAGAGTAAAACAGCTATAAAATTAGTTGATTTAAAATTACCGCCTAATAAAATTATTGCTTTTGTCGGGCGTTCGGGAAGCGGTAAAACCTCGCTCGGCAACTTACTAGTCAGGTTTTACGATCCAAGTGCAGGAGAAATTTTAATTAACGGTTACAATATCAAAGACGTTAAAATTGTTTCACTGCGAAAGCAGATTTCATTAGTAACTCAGGACACTCATTTATTCGATACAAGTGTTGCCGAAAATATTGCTTATGGGAATATAAATGCAACAAGAGAGCAAATAATTACCGCAGCAAAATACGCTGATGCCGATGAGTTTATTATGCGTTTACCTGATGGCTATGATACTGTAATAGGTACCCAAGGAACGACTCTGTCAGGTGGGCAACGTCAACGTTTATCGATAGCAAGGGCATTTTTAAAAGACTCTCCTATTTTAATCTGGGATGAGGCCACGAGTTCTTTAGACCAAAATTCCGAGCAGAAAATTATAAAGTCACTAAAAGAACTACGCCAAGGAAAAACCACTTTAATTATTACTCATCGCTTAGCGAGTATTACTGACCTTGACGATATAATAGTTATGAAAGCCGGTAGTATTTGTGAACAAGGAACTCATGAACAATTGTTAGCAAATAAGGGAGAATATTACACGCTGTATAATAAAGAGTTGAAAGAAAGTAGTTAATCTTTACTTCGTCATTGTGAGCGGGTGCCGGTGCGTGGATAGAATTTTTGCAAAGCGTTCGGGTGTCATGCCGTGGCTTGTACTGCTGTTATTGCATGGATCAAGTTGCGGGATGACACACTGATTTCTCGATCCATGCAACAACGCCGTTAATTCTCTAAAAAGTAGAATAGCTCTCTTACTTAGTTTTGATAAGAGAGCCGTTAAGAAGCGTACTTAGTTATTTTACTTCAATTTTTCTGGAAGTGCTTTGTTCTTTTTTTGGTATTTTTATATGCAATATACCATTTTCGAAACGAGCATCTATATCTTCTTCATTGATATTTAACGGCAAACTTACTAAATTATATTCTGTGGTATATCGGTTAAACCGGAATTCGTCAAAGAATAAAAATCATTATTAAATACTCAAGGGTTTTCAAAAGACTTACTTAGAATTATTACTAAAGATGAAAATACACTGGAGGAGGATATTTATGAGCTTTCTAAATTTGCTTTAATAGCTAATATAGATGCTGATAAAAATAATCCAGTTTTTGAGATGCATGATATTATAGCTCAAAAAATAATGGAGATAAATGGATATCAGAATAATAAGTCCAATTTTGAAGTTATTGTCGACAAAGTAACCGAGGCTTTACCTGCCACTATGCACACAGGGCATATTTTTCGTAACGGTAAAACCATAAGTGAAAATTTAAAAATAATTTTTAGTAATCAACAAAAATATAATCTTAGTATATATAAGGTGCTACCACTAATAGGAGGATATTATAAACATCGATTATAATTTAGCTAATGTATATATTTCGTTAGGACAAATGCAAAAAGCTCAAAATGAAATTAACAAAATGCAAAAAATGTTTGATAGCGGTATTATAGATATGCAGGAAATAGGCATGTTGCATTTAATAAAAGCCAAATTTTATCACTACAATGGTAATGAAGATATGGCTTTAGAGGAAAGCAATAAAGATATCCTAGAAACTTCTAAATGGATCTTGCAGATATAAATCTGGATTATAAAGCCGATTGATGAAGTGTTTGAAGCTTTCATAAACCCTGATATTACTTCTAAATTTTGGTTTACTAAAAGATAGTAGTAGGCTAGAAATTGTAGAAAACACTAATAGCTATAAGTTAGCATAATGCTTGTTAAAAAAAGTTAGAGCAGGGCATAAATATCAGATAAACCGGCTACAAATAAAAGTTCTATAATTTATCTTATAGAAAATAAACACGCTATATAGCTAAAAAACCAAACATTGTAAGTTCATATTATAAAGTTTTCACCCTCTACCTTGACCTGATTTTTTTAGCTGTGTATTTGTTGAGGATTGTCGTTGTGAAATATTGCTCTCACCCACTGATTTTGTGCTCACCCTTCCTGCCGGAATTTTTTTTGCAATAGCTGAAGCTTTTTGTAATATTCCTTCGGATATGTGGCTGAAGCCGGTACTTTCTCTCTGATTGTTTGCTGAAGACCCTTGCCCTATTTTTCTAGGTATATTGCTAAATCCCGCCTCGTGTTTCTGCCGGCTTTCTAAGGCTTTTTCTAAATTAGCGACGTGGCTAGAGCCGACATTTGCAATTACATTATATCCTTTACCACGAACCTCATTAATTACGTCAGTCATATATTGTTCACGATTTTCATTATATAAAGCAGACTCTTTTGTATGTTCTAAATTCCTACCTTCTAAGCTAATTACTTTAATTCCTTTTTCTTTAGCTGTTTTATATAAAAGTGCATCTTGAAATATCAGGGTATTTTCTAGTTTTTCAGGGAGCTTTAAAGGATTACCAGGATTTTTTTCGTTATGCTCTAATATGCTTGCTATCTTAATTATATCTTTCATCCCCTGATTCTCACCATATTGCTTACGCTCAATGGCTATTACTGTATTTTTGTCAATCGTTCCTGACTGGATTTCTGCAATCAAAGCCTGATTATTGCTACCATGTTCTGTTGAATGATTATGCTCCGCTCTAATTTCGACAGTGCCGGTTTTTTCAGCTTCCACAGATTTTTTTGCATCAATTGCTTTGATATCTATATTTGCTGTAATCGCTGCTTCTCTATCAAGTTTGTCGAGCAGTCCTTGATTATCATTTACCGCAGCAAGACGATCATTTAAATTGTATTTTCCCTTTTCGTTTAGCTCTCCTTGAGGCATAAAATGTATAATGTTTTCTTTTTCAGTGCGGGTGAGGTGTTGATTTAGATATGGATTGAATATAGTTACGTGAAGCCCCTTTTGCTCAACCTGACGTATTCGTTTCTCATTATTTTTGTCTATGACTAGAATCTTATTATTTTTGTCTAGGGCTTTGTTTTTTGTTGCGGCTGCGTCAGATACACGTTCATCCCACGTTGTAAAATTCTTCGTTAAATCAATAGCTACTGCCTTAACCTCACCTTTTTGAATTTTTTCAATTAACTCTTGAGTTACTTTTTCTGCTTTTGCTTCATCCTCAGCAAGAGTGGGATTTGGCTCTTTCTCTTTCTTGGAGGCTTTTGGCGTGGATGGAGTTACAGTTGATCCTTCTAATTGCTTTTCAGTTGCTGTTAATTCGTTTCTTTTTTCTTCGATCACTTTATTTACATCTTGAAATAATTTTTGCACTTCGGGGTTAGTAAATCTTGATACATATGCTTGTGAGCAATTAGACATTACATCAAGTGCAAATAATTTATCTTCAGGGGGATAGATTTTATCTATTTGTCCTTGAATATGTTCTCCGTAAGCAGCACTAAAATCTTTTCCTTCTTTAAGGTCATTCAAGCATTCAGAAACACTTTGAGCAAAAAATGATACAAATTCGTGTGCTGCACCGTCTGTTGCACCCCCTAGCTCGAAATTAAGGTTATAAGATTTATCAATTATTCCTCTCACGCCATAACTATCATTAAACTCCTTATCATAAAGCATTGCAGCATTTTCAAGGGCAGTTCTTACCTTATCGGCGTTTGTAGCATCTATTTTAGGAAAGTATTTTCTTATGGTCAACTCCACCCCCTTCACAGAAGGGTTGTCCTTATTTGCAATATCATCGATAGCATGAGCTAGTTCATGAGCAAAAAGAGACTTAGGGGGGCTTCTGGTAGGTATACCCTTATCATATGGAAGATCGTTTGGACAAACCTTTAGGATATTATCCGTCGAGTTATAACAATCGAACCTACCTAATGTATCCCCGGTTCTGGGCGTGAAGCTTATGCTTGGAAATATTTCGATTGAAATACCGAACTTTTTCTTCTCTACATCCTCATCTCCTTCATGGTGCTTTATCGCATTTAGTGCATCCTCGTTATGTAGTTGTGCTAAATCATTTGATGGTTTGTACTCCTGCATTGCTTTAAAAGTGTTTATTAAACGTGACTCCATTTCCTGCTCTGGGTCATAATATTTTTTCATCTTACCACATCGTGTGTCTAGCCCGGATATTGCATGAGATATAGGAGACAAAATCCTCGTAAAGCTGTATAATACTGGTATTTCATTAGAATAATACAAAGGATTTTGTCATGACAAATTGTATAGCATATAGTTACCAGTTTTCCAAAGTAAAAAATCGGACAATAGAGATAAATTTCACTGGAGGTGATATTAGTAGCGATGGAGGTGTGTTGTTATTAAGAGAAGCAGATAAAAGGCTTGGTATAACAGAGGAGCTTGCTAAAATATTTCCTGATAGACGAGATGGTAGTAAAATTACCCATAATATGGCAACAATGCTGAGGCAACGAATTTATGGTATTGCATTAGGTTATGAAGATTTAAATGACCACAATTATCTACGAAAATGTCCTGCTATGCAAACAGCTATGGAAACAATTGATGATATGGCAAGTAGTTCTACCTTATGTCGTATAGAAAACAATGCTGATAGACACTTTGCAATTAAAGTGCATGAACTAATGCTTGATAAATTTATTAAGTCTCATAAAATAGTACCAAAGCAGCTAATACTTGATTTTGATGCTACGGATGATGAAATTCATGGGCAACAGGAAGGTAAGTTTTATCATGGTTATTACGGTCATAATTGCTTTTTACCTTTGTATGTTTTTTGTGGAAAGCATCTGTTAGTTAGTTATCTTAGGACGTCAAAGCAGGATCAAGCAAAACATTCTTGGGCAATATTATCATTGTTAGTAAAACGTTTTCGCCAAGCTTGGCCAGAGGTAAAGATTATTTTTCGTGGTGATAGTGGATTTTGTCGTCATCAGATGTTTGATTGGTGTGATATTCATAATATAAAATATATTGTAGGAATGCCCCAAAATAACAGACTAAATGAGTTACTGAAACCTACAATGGAGAAGTCAAAAGCAGCATTTATTATAACCCAAGAAAAGCAACGTCTTTTTAGTGAGTTTCCATATAAGGCTGGTAGTTGGAGTCATGAACGTAGAATAATTGGTAAGGCAGAAATGACAATGCTTGGAGAAAATCCAAGGTATATAGTAACTAATTTATCAGATAAACCTGAAGATTTATACGACAAAGTTTACTGTGGTCGTGGTGATATGGAAAACCGTATAAAAGAGCAACAACTAGAATTATTTGCAGATCGTACTTCTTGTCATAGATGGTGGGCTAATCAGCTCAGAATGATTTTATCGGGTCTTGCATACACTTTAGTAGAATATATCAGAGGTAATTTATTACAAGGTAGTGCATTAGCAAAAGCACAAATAGGTACAATACGTTTAAAATTATTAAAAATTGGGGTAGTAATTATCCGTAATACTAGGCGTATTAAGTTTTTGTTATCTTCATCATATCCTTACCGACAGGTATGGAATCATGTGATGAAGAAATTAGCATTAGAATAACCTAGATTAGCACTGTTCCCGGTGCTTAGAAAAAATGGGGTAAGGGGCATTACATCTAAAATTTGAAAATAACGGCTTCAAAGCACTTTTTGGCAAAATTTTTACAAAAGTATCATTGCTAATATTATAAATTACTCAATTTCTTACTTTAAATCTCACTTCATGCAATATCCGGGCTAAAATATTTCCTGATAGACGAGATGGTAGTAAAATTACCCATAATATGGCAACAATGCTGAGGCAACGAATTTATGGTATTGCATTAGGTTATGAAGATTTAAATGACCACAATTATCTACGAAAATGTCCTGCTATGCAAACAGCTATGGAAACAATTGATGATATGGCAAGTAGTTCTACCTTATGTCGTATAGAAAACAATGCTGATAGACACTTTGCAATTAAAGTGCATGAACTAATGCTTGATAAATTTATTAAGTCTCATAAAATAGTACCAAAGCAGCTAATACTTGATTTTGATGCTACGGATGATGAAATTCATGGGCAACAGGAAGGTAAGTTTTATCATGGTTATTACGGTCATAATTGCTTTTTACCTTTGTATGTTTTTTGTGGAAAGCATCTGTTAGTTAGTTATCTTAGGACGTCAAAGCAGGATCAAGCAAAACATTCTTGGGCAATATTATCATTGTTAGTAAAACGTTTTCGCCAAGCTTGGCCAGAGGTAAAGATTATTTTTCGTGGTGATAGTGGATTTTGTCGTCATCAGATGTTTGATTGGTGTGATATTCATAATATAAAATATATTGTAGGAATGCCCCAAAATAACAGACTAAATGAGTTACTGAAACCTACAATGGAGAAGTCAAAAGCAGCATTTATTATAACCCAAGAAAAGCAACGTCTTTTTAGTGAGTTTCCATATAAGGCTGGTAGTTGGAGTCATGAACGTAGAATAATTGGTAAGGCAGAAATGACAATGCTTGGAGAAAATCCAAGGTATATAGTAACTAATTTATCAGATAAACCTGAAGATTTATACGACAAAGTTTACTGTGGTCGTGGTGATATGGAAAACCGTATAAAAGAGCAACAACTAGAATTATTTGCAGATCGTACTTCTTGTCATAGATGGTGGGCTAATCAGCTCAGAATGATTTTATCGGGTCTTGCATACACTTTAGTAGAATATATCAGAGGTAATTTATTACAAGGTAGTGCATTAGCAAAAGCACAAATAGGTACAATACGTTTAAAATTATTAAAAATTGGGGTAGTAATTATCCGTAATACTAGGCGTATTAAGTTTTTGTTATCTTCATCATATCCTTACCGACAGGTATGGAATCATGTGATGAAGAAATTAGCATTAGAATAACCTAGATTAGCACTGTTCCCGGTGCTTAGAAAAAATGGGGTAAGGGGCATTACATCTAAAATTTGAAAATAACGGCTTCAAAGCACTTTTTGGCAAAATTTTTACAAAAGTATCATTGCTAATATTATAAATTACTCAATTTCTTACTTTAAATCTCACTTCATGCAATATCCGGGCTAGATCACTTATTTCCTCCTCCTTTTTCTCTTTTGTGAGTTTATTGTTCTTTTTTATGTCGTCTCTGCTCTCTTGTTCATAGGAGCTTAAAATAGTTTCGACACCAATTCTAGTAGCTGTACTAATAAATAAACGATCCGTAGTATAAGCTTTGTGTAAAAAACTATCGTTTTTAATTATCTGTTCTATTTCCTGAGCAGTTTCTTTGGTTATGCGTTGGTATTCAACCAGTTTTTCCAAGAACTTCTCATTCATAATGGTTCGGTTTTTTAATCGCTTTTTGTGTTCTTCAAGTTTTTGCTTTTGCCCTTCTTCAAGTCCTTTCTCTTGTGCGTTCTTAAGTTTTTCCTCTTGTGCTTTTTGAAGCTTTTCTAATATGTCAATATTTTGCCCTGCCATCGCATTTTCAAAATCTTTTATATTTTTTTTATCCTTCATTCTATTATCTCACATTTATACTTGGTTTATGTTAGCTCAGTAAGGTGTGGTTAACATTAATATTTACTGCCTTTTTTTATTTTAGCTTTTTGTCTCCTGATATACCTTATGTACCGGACAGTTTTAGCTATGCGTCATTGCAGGACCATGAAGTGGTGGCGGCAATCGCTGGAGTTTTATCTCATAAGATTGCCACGTCGGTTATTACATAACCTCTTCGTAATGACGAGGTTTTTTTAAAAACTGTTCGGTACTATAGATATACCTACGCTTGCTGTTTTGTACTAATAATTAGAGTTTTGCGTCTTTACAGCTCTGCGACTTAAATTTAAAATGCTTCATCTACCTGATCATGTACATAACCCATTACTTCCCATTGATACCCCACAAAAGGCCTTTCATCAGGAGAGGTGATATCTTCACTGTAAGCATCGCGTAATATTTTTATGGGCCCTCTCGGAGGATTAGAACTTAAAGAACCAATATAATAAAATGGATATTCAATTAACTTTAGTTTGTCAGCACTAATTTGCTCTTCAGTTTTAATTTTGTGCCAACCCCCTGATGTGGAAATTTTACTATAATATATACTGGTTAGCGTTGCCTTAATTTTAGCCAATTCATCAACTGATAATGTGGTTTTTAGTGTATTAATAGATTGCGTAATAAGCTTAGTTATCTTTTGATTCATATTTCCTCCTATTGGTTATTTATAGATTATTTTATATATATTTTTCAATAATAGTTTTAAGAAGAATAGTCCACTTTATCTTTAAGTAAATATTTGATTGCGTAATCATGGAAACAAAGCCTTCTATTATTGAAAAGAAAATTAATGGTTTGTGTATTCTTCTAAATCAATGTTTTTGCTTTAGAATTATTAATATATTACTAAATTTTTAACATTTTTTCAAGTTATGTTTTATTTTTGCAACACAACATTAATAGTTTTTACTAATTCATTAAAATGATTAAATTATCTGTTGCAAAACTATTCAAAGGCTTTTTGATGACAATAAATGTGAGAATTTCTAATGATAGACCTTTCATGAGACCGCTCCTTTTTAAGTAATAGCAAGGTGTATAACCATAAATCTGCTGTGTAGCTATAATTAAGCTGAAACCACCACAGAAATTCATTACAACCTTTGCAATATTGTACTTAACTAGGAGGTAAACTAGATGAGTATTTATTGTGAAAGTAAATTAAGTATTATTTATTAGGTTAAACTACAAGGCGGGCAGTTTCAAATATAAAGTAAATAGAAAGTAATACTATTTAATAAACTGTAACTTCTGTAACTTTTTGGCTACTTAAACCGAGTAATTATAATTACTAAATGACTAAAAATTTAATCCCATTGCAAATAGAGAGAAAGAACAAATTTTATGAGAGAAAAAGTAGATGACTTTTAAAAATTCATCAATAATCCTTACTTTAAGAGCTAGTCATATTTTACGCTTCATATAAAGAATAATTGCAAATCGTGATTTGTTTAGTTTTCAGTGGTATTAATAAAAATTATAGTTATTGTTGGTAACAATTAATAGTTTAATTACTACTTTAAATATGCAAAAATATATCAGTTTATTAATATCCGTTACATGGCTTCTAACAAGTTGCGATTCTACAAAGAATAAAAATATACCTCAACAGGAAGCTAATCAAGGAGTTCTTTCATTATTTCCGCTGGATAATTATAGTCAAAATATTACTCAATGGATTAATCCTGATGATCCTCATTATAATACCCCATTATTAAATACCGATATACAACAAAAACATTTTAAATTGTTTTATGAGCATGTTTATGGTGAGCTATCTCCTTGGAACAAAAATTATGTAAACAAGGTTTTACATAAAACTTCATCAGGAGGTATAGTAACTATTATAAAAGATGAGAGTATCAAATTTAATAATAGAGGTAAGACAGGTAAGGAAATCAGCTATGGAGAGAACTTCCGACCTTATACTCCAGCTTGGGCTGATAAAATTACCGACAACATCAATATAACTCCATTTGGTAATTTAAACTATAGTCCTGATAATAGAGCTATTGCTGTTAGTAATTTGTATGTACGAGACCTTCCAACAAATGATGTGAATTTTTACAGCAATAAAATAGCTGGGCAAGGATATCCATTTGATAACCTACAAATGTCATCTGTTTGGGCTGGAACTCCTCTTTACATTATAGGTACTATAAAAGATAAAAATTGGTCACTAATAATGGTATCGGATGTTATAGGTTGGGTAGAGAGTAATGGCATTGCTAAAGTGTCTAGTAATTTTGTAAATAAATGGCAGGAAGCGGTAAAATTAAAACTTGCAGCAATTACTTGTACCCAAACAAGCATAGTTGATTTAGAAGGTCAGTTTTTATTTACTTCTTATATAGGTTCAGTTGAAGCTTATTATTGGAAATCGGAAGCTTTGAAAAACTTAGGGTATAATTCAGAAGCTGAAAAAGCTTTAGAAAAATTTATGGATATTAAAGATAAATTACAAAAACAAAAATGCTAGAACAACATAAGCTAAATTAGTGATATTCCTAACTAAAGGTAGATAAGAATGCCTTGTTGGTTCATGATCCTATATGGTTTGCGAATCAATATGACTTATAATAAGTCATTTAATTATAGACAGTTTCTAAAAATTTGTTAAGAGTATTTATATTGCTGCTAGGACTAAACCCATGATCTATTTATAATAACTATAATACGACACTATAAATGGCAAGAGCAAATGACTATATAAAATAAATTGATTGGCAAAAAAATCAGCTCCTTAAGGCAGAAAAAAGGGTTATCCTGTATCAAACTTGCAGAATTAATAGACGTGACGCCTCAACAACTACACAAATATGAAAAAGGAATAAATAGGCTTTCTGTCGGTAGGCTAGTTCTTATTGCCAAAGTCCTAGAGGAAAATGTTGATTATTTTTACAAGGAATTGGAAGTAGATAACCCGCTACATGCTATGACTATACAACAGCGTTTGTGTATGGAAGTATCAGGTAATTTCATGAAAATTCGTGACACAAAACTGCAGGGAGCCGTTAATAATATTATACGATGCCTGGCTTTAAAGAAGAAACATATAAAATAATTTATAACTTAATGAGTAAGTTAGAAGAAATAATAGAAAGATTAGGAGAAGAGATGATGGTTTTAAAGTCTGAGAATGAGGCTTTAACCCGGATATTGCATGAAGTGAGATTTAAAGTAAGAAATTGAGTAATTTATAATATTAGCAATGATACTTTTGTAAAAATTTTGCCAAAAAGTGCTTTGAAGCCGTTATTTTCAAATTTTAGATGTAATGCCCCTTACCCCATTTTTTCTAAGCACCGGGAACAGTGCTAATCTAGGTTATTCTAATGCTAATTTCTTCATCACATGATTCCATACCTGTCGGTAAGGATATGATGAAGATAACAAAAACTTAATACGCCTAGTATTACGGATAATTACTACCCCAATTTTTAATAATTTTAAACGTATTGTACCTATTTGTGCTTTTGCTAATGCACTACCTTGTAATAAATTACCTCTGATATATTCTACTAAAGTGTATGCAAGACCCGATAAAATCATTCTGAGCTGATTAGCCCACCATCTATGACAAGAAGTACGATCTGCAAATAATTCTAGTTGTTGCTCTTTTATACGGTTTTCCATATCACCACGACCACAGTAAACTTTGTCGTATAAATCTTCAGGTTTATCTGATAAATTAGTTACTATATACCTTGGATTTTCTCCAAGCATTGTCATTTCTGCCTTACCAATTATTCTACGTTCATGACTCCAACTACCAGCCTTATATGGAAACTCACTAAAAAGACGTTGCTTTTCTTGGGTTATAATAAATGCTGCTTTTGACTTCTCCATTGTAGGTTTCAGTAACTCATTTAGTCTGTTATTTTGGGGCATTCCTACAATATATTTTATATTATGAATATCACACCAATCAAACATCTGATGACGACAAAATCCACTATCACCACGAAAAATAATCTTTACCTCTGGCCAAGCTTGGCGAAAACGTTTTACTAACAATGATAATATTGCCCAAGAATGTTTTGCTTGATCCTGCTTTGACGTCCTAAGATAACTAACTAACAGATGCTTTCCACAAAAAACATACAAAGGTAAAAAGCAATTATGACCGTAATAACCATGATAAAACTTACCTTCCTGTTGCCCATGAATTTCATCATCCGTAGCATCAAAATCAAGTATTAGCTGCTTTGGTACTATTTTATGAGACTTAATAAATTTATCAAGCATTAGTTCATGCACTTTAATTGCAAAGTGTCTATCAGCATTGTTTTCTATACGACATAAGGTAGAACTACTTGCCATATCATCAATTGTTTCCATAGCTGTTTGCATAGCAGGACATTTTCGTAGATAATTGTGGTCATTTAAATCTTCATAACCTAATGCAATACCATAAATTCGTTGCCTCAGCATTGTTGCCATATTATGGGTAATTTTACTACCATCTCGTCTATCAGGAAATATTTTAGCAAGCTCCTCTGTTATACCAAGCCTTTTATCTGCTTCTCTTAATAACAACACACCTCCATCGCTACTAATATCACCTCCAGTGAAATTTATCTCTATTGTCCGATTTTTTACTTTGGAAAACTGGTAACTATATGCTATACAATTTGTCATGACAAAATCCTTTGTATTATTCTAATGAAATACCAGTATTATACAGCTTTACGAGGATTTTGTCTCCTATATCTCATGCAATATCCGGGTTAAGATTAGAAAATGCTGTGCTAAAGGAAAAGCTGGGATTAACTTCAAAGAATAGCTTTTTATTTAAACTAATTGTGATAAGAAAGTCTTTGCCGGCACAATTACAGGATAATTATAACTGAAACAGTCAATTTCTTTATATTCCATATCAAGTATTACTTGAAAAGCAAAAGGACACTTTAAATGTTCTTGAAAATATCCCAAATTTGGATTTAATCCTTGATTTAGAGAAGTTTTAGCTTCAACTAGCATCCATGGTTTTTTATCTTTTGCTACTAAAAAATCTACTTCTTTTTTTTGTTTATCTCGAACAAAATATAATTCATATTCTCCAAACCCTAAATCACTCCAAAAATGACAAAATTTTAATAAGTGACTTGCAATAAAATTTTCATATTTTGCTCCTATATCCTCTACAAGAGACCAATCCCATAAATATATTTTTGGCTCTTTTATTAAGCTTCGTGGTATGTTGTTTGACCATGGATAAATACGATAGCTATAAAAAAATGACTCAAAGGATTCAAGCCATCTAGTAATGGTTGGGGTTGATACTTTAATTTTATTTGCAAGAGAGCTATACGATGTTAGTCCTCCTATAGAAGATGTCAAGAAACTTCCTAAGACTTCCATTTGAGATAATTCTTGGATTTGTGTTAACTCTCTAATATCTTCTTTAAAGAGTTGAGTATTTTTAGTTTTTTTCCATCTATGCCAAAATGTTGAGGATCCCTTAAGGTAAGGATCAGGAAAGCCACCAAATTTAAATAAGGATTCAAGCTGCTCCTCAGATATTTCCTTCGGCAAATTTATATCTTTAGCTAAATCATTAAAATTTTCTATTATTTCTGCAACTGATAAAGGGTGCATGCGATATGGGAAATATCTACCCATCATACTATCACCACCTTTTTTATATACTCCAAGCTTTGAGCTACCAGTAACTATAATGTGAGTTTGAGTCCCATAAACATCGTAAAATCCTTTTAGAAAAGTTTGCCACTTTGAGAATTTATGTAATTCATCAAAGATAATAATTGGGTTATCTCGACTTGGAATATGTAAATTTATGAAATCTGCTACCTCCTGTGTTCCTTTAAAAACTATCATCCGAGCTTTTTCTTCATCCCAGTTTAAATAATAATTCTTATTCTTTATTTTTTTAGCCAACGTAGTCTTGCCAACTTGACGTGCTCCTTCTATAAAGACCATCTGCTTATTTTCTTGTAAATGATTTTTTATTACTGATTCATAAATTCTTTTCATATATTTATTGTAACTATTATAACGTACACATTAATATGGTTATAACTATAATAATATACATATTATTATAGTCAAGGTATTTAAAGCTTTAAAATTAGGAAGTATTAACAACCTATATATAAGTGGTCTAGTGGAAGAAGACCCATTTTTGCTGTTTTATTTTGTTAACCCGGATATTGCATGAAGTGAGATTTAAAGTAAGAAATTGAGTAATTTATAATATTAGCAATGATACTTTTGTAAAAATTTTGCCAAAAAGTGCTTTGAAGCCGTTATTTTCAAATTTTAGATGTAATGCCCCTTACCCCATTTTTTCTAAGCACCGGGAACAGTGCTAATCTAGGTTATTCTAATGCTAATTTCTTCATCACATGATTCCATACCTGTCGGTAAGGATATGATGAAGATAACAAAAACTTAATACGCCTAGTATTACGGATAATTACTACCCCAATTTTTAATAATTTTAAACGTATTGTACCTATTTGTGCTTTTGCTAATGCACTACCTTGTAATAAATTACCTCTGATATATTCTACTAAAGTGTATGCAAGACCCGATAAAATCATTCTGAGCTGATTAGCCCACCATCTATGACAAGAAGTACGATCTGCAAATAATTCTAGTTGTTGCTCTTTTATACGGTTTTCCATATCACCACGACCACAGTAAACTTTGTCGTATAAATCTTCAGGTTTATCTGATAAATTAGTTACTATATACCTTGGATTTTCTCCAAGCATTGTCATTTCTGCCTTACCAATTATTCTACGTTCATGACTCCAACTACCAGCCTTATATGGAAACTCACTAAAAAGACGTTGCTTTTCTTGGGTTATAATAAATGCTGCTTTTGACTTCTCCATTGTAGGTTTCAGTAACTCATTTAGTCTGTTATTTTGGGGCATTCCTACAATATATTTTATATTATGAATATCACACCAATCAAACATCTGATGACGACAAAATCCACTATCACCACGAAAAATAATCTTTACCTCTGGCCAAGCTTGGCGAAAACGTTTTACTAACAATGATAATATTGCCCAAGAATGTTTTGCTTGATCCTGCTTTGACGTCCTAAGATAACTAACTAACAGATGCTTTCCACAAAAAACATACAAAGGTAAAAAGCAATTATGACCGTAATAACCATGATAAAACTTACCTTCCTGTTGCCCATGAATTTCATCATCCGTAGCATCAAAATCAAGTATTAGCTGCTTTGGTACTATTTTATGAGACTTAATAAATTTATCAAGCATTAGTTCATGCACTTTAATTGCAAAGTGTCTATCAGCATTGTTTTCTATACGACATAAGGTAGAACTACTTGCCATATCATCAATTGTTTCCATAGCTGTTTGCATAGCAGGACATTTTCGTAGATAATTGTGGTCATTTAAATCTTCATAACCTAATGCAATACCATAAATTCGTTGCCTCAGCATTGTTGCCATATTATGGGTAATTTTACTACCATCTCGTCTATCAGGAAATATTTTAGCAAGCTCCTCTGTTATACCAAGCCTTTTATCTGCTTCTCTTAATAACAACACACCTCCATCGCTACTAATATCACCTCCAGTGAAATTTATCTCTATTGTCCGATTTTTTACTTTGGAAAACTGGTAACTATATGCTATACAATTTGTCATGACAAAATCCTTTGTATTATTCTAATGAAATACCAGTATTATACAGCTTTACGAGGATTTTGTCTCCTATATCTCATGCAATATCCGGGTTAAAGTCCTTTATTCTATAAGGCTTCAAGAGATTTTTATTTTTTTATACACCTTGGTAAAAACCTGCTATTTTTAAAGTAGTTAATATTGACAACCAAAAGAATAAAATATAGCTTTATAGACCAAAAGTTTGCTGATAATAGCTTAGCTTTTGCACTCCTTCCTACTTTTACGGAAGATTTAGTTGTTTAACGAGTTTATTTTTTATCCTTTTTTCCATAAGGTCATACGCAACTTATACTTCTAATATATTAAGCATCCCTTTTAAATCTATGTTACCATTACTCTTTTTAAAATTATAGCGACTCGTGTTCCTTATCCTTCTTGTCCTTAACGAAATTTAAAATTTCCGGCACAAAGCTACCCAGGAAGCCTATTAAACTGCTGATAATCGTTAACATATTATTCCTTATATCGTTTTTAAGAAGAGTGATAACTAGGGACAATATGCAAGACAATAAAGACGATAGTAAGCATTACGGCAATAGCATAACAGGTATTATTGCCGCATCGATAAAGGGCTTGTTTGGTAGGTTCAAAGGCGTCACTCCTGTTTTAGGAATAAACAAATGACATGATTGACAACGTTAAAACTATGGATAGATTGTTAGAAGAAGCACAAGAAGCCTCAATTGATTCATGCAGTGCAATAATGCCACTTGATATGGCGGATAAGCTGCAAGAACCACAAACAAATATAGATGACAATATAATTGAAGCTACGAAAGAAATAGCCAACATAGTCCAAGACCTCCACAAGCTACAAGAGCTAAAGCAGATGTTGTTTGCAAAAGAGGAAGACCTGCAAGATATCGTTAAGGATTATATGGGGTTACGTACCACCTTAACCATTAACGACAAACCCGTCATCTCATGGAAAAACTGCACACGTTGCAGCCTCGACCTTCCGGTTTTCAAAGCCGAATATCCCGAACTTTACGGGCTGTTTCTTAAAGAAACCACCAGCTGAGTATTTAAATTAAACTAACCCGTACTGAAACCTAATCTTTAATTTTTTAACCTTTCCTTATTTTTTTTATTTGACTTGTTACCGAGATACTTGTAATTATTTTAGCAAATATAAAGGTTAACTTATAATTAATAAATTTTAATAAAATTAAGCAAAGAGGCAGTTATGTTTACGCAAGCTAAGTTAACAACAACGAAAACGTCAAATGAGCTATTAATAGAGTTTTTAGAAAAAAGAGGACTAAAACAAAAAGCCGAGAGTTTAAGAAACGATGCCACTTCGCTTGACCTTGGACATAACCAAATAGAGGCTGAAGGGGCAAAAGTACTCGCTGACGCTCTTAAAACTAATTCTTCTATTGCTTCGCTTGATATTGGTTGGAACCAAATAGGGGATGAAGGGATTAGAGTATTTGCTGATGCTCTTAAAATTAATAATTCTATTACTTTGCTTGATATTGGATATAGCAAAATAGGGGACGAAGGGGCTAGACTACTCGCTGATGCTCTTAACCCGGATATTGCATGAAGTGAGATTTAAAGTAAGAAATTGAGTAATTTATAATATTAGCAATGATACTTTTGTAAAAATTTTGCCAAAAAGTGCTTTGAAGCCGTTATTTTCAAATTTTAGATGTAATGCCCCTTACCCCATTTTTTCTAAGCACCGGGAACAGTGCTAATCTAGGTTATTCTAATGCTAATTTCTTCATCACATGATTCCATACCTGTCGGTAAGGATATGATGAAGATAACAAAAACTTAATACGCCTAGTATTACGGATAATTACTACCCCAATTTTTAATAATTTTAAACGTATTGTACCTATTTGTGCTTTTGCTAATGCACTACCTTGTAATAAATTACCTCTGATATATTCTACTAAAGTGTATGCAAGACCCGATAAAATCATTCTGAGCTGATTAGCCCACCATCTATGACAAGAAGTACGATCTACAAATAATTCTAGTTGTTGCTCTTTTATACGGTTTTCCATATCACCACGACCACAGTAAACTTTGTCGTATAAATCTTCAGGTTTATCTGATAAATTAGTTACTATATACCTTGGATTTTCTCCAAGCATTGTCATTTCTGCCTTACCAATTATTCTACGTTCATGACTCCAACTACCAGCCTTATATGGAAACTCACTAAAAAGACGTTGCTTTTCTTGGGTTATAATAAATGCTGCTTTTGACTTCTCCATTGTAGGTTTCAGTAACTCATTTAGTCTGTTATTTTGGGGCATTCCTACAATATATTTTATATTATGAATATCACACCAATCAAACATCTGATGACGACAAAATCCACTATCACCACGAAAAATAATCTTTACCTCTGGCCAAGCTTGGCGAAAACGTTTTACTAACAATGATAATATTGCCCAAGAATGTTTTGCTTGATCCTGCTTTGACGTCCTAAGATAACTAACTAACAGATGCTTTCCACAAAAAACATACAAAGGTAAAAAGCAATTATGACCGTAATAACCATGATAAAACTTACCTTCCTGTTGCCCATGAATTTCATCATCCGTAGCATCAAAATCAAGTATTAGCCCGGATATTGCATGAAGTGAGATTTAAAGTAAGAAATTGAGTAATTTATAATATTAGCAATGATACTTTTGTAAAAATTTTGCCAAAAAGTGCTTTGAAGCCGTTATTTTCAAATTTTAGATGTAATGCCCCTTACCCCATTTTTTCTAAGCACCGGGAACAGTGCTAATCTAGGTTATTCTAATGCTAATTTCTTCATCACATGATTCCATACCTGTCGGTAAGGATATGATGAAGATAACAAAAACTTAATACGCCTAGTATTACGGATAATTACTACCCCAATTTTTAATAATTTTAAACGTATTGTACCTATTTGTGCTTTTGCTAATGCACTACCTTGTAATAAATTACCTCTGATATATTCTACTAAAGTGTATGCAAGACCCGATAAAATCATTCTGAGCTGATTAGCCCACCATCTATGACAAGAAGTACGATCTGCAAATAATTCTAGTTGTTGCTCTTTTATACGGTTTTCCATATCACCACGACCACAGTAAACTTTGTCGTATAAATCTTCAGGTTTATCTGATAAATTAGTTACTATATACCTTGGATTTTCTCCAAGCATTGTCATTTCTGCCTTACCAATTATTCTACGTTCATGACTCCAACTACCAGCCTTATATGGAAACTCACTAAAAAGACGTTGCTTTTCTTGGGTTATAATAAATGCTGCTTTTGACTTCTCCATTGTAGGTTTCAGTAACTCATTTAGTCTGTTATTTTGGGGCATTCCTACAATATATTTTATATTATGAATATCACACCAATCAAACATCTGATGACGACAAAATCCACTATCACCACGAAAAATAATCTTTACCTCTGGCCAAGCTTGGCGAAAACGTTTTACTAACAATGATAATATTGCCCAAGAATGTTTTGCTTGATCCTGCTTTGACGTCCTAAGATAACTAACTAACAGATGCTTTCCACAAAAAACATACAAAGGTAAAAAGCAATTATGACCGTAATAACCATGATAAAACTTACCTTCCTGTTGCCCATGAATTTCATCATCCGTAGCATCAAAATCAAGTATTAGCTGCTTTGGTACTATTTTATGAGACTTAATAAATTTATCAAGCATTAGTTCATGCACTTTAATTGCAAAGTGTCTATCAGCATTGTTTTCTATACGACATAAGGTAGAACTACTTGCCATATCATCAATTGTTTCCATAGCTGTTTGCATAGCAGGACATTTTCGTAGATAATTGTGGTCATTTAAATCTTCATAACCTAATGCAATACCATAAATTCGTTGCCTCAGCATTGTTGCCATATTATGGGTAATTTTACTACCATCTCGTCTATCAGGAAATATTTTAGCAAGCTCCTCTGTTATACCAAGCCTTTTATCTGCTTCTCTTAATAACAACACACCTCCATCGCTACTAATATCACCTCCAGTGAAATTTATCTCTATTGTCCGATTTTTTACTTTGGAAAACTGGTAACTATATGCTATACAATTTGTCATGACAAAATCCTTTGTATTATTCTAATGAAATACCAGTATTATACAGCTTTACGAGGATTTTGTCTCCTATATCTCATGCAATATCCGGGTTAGGGCACCAACTAAAAATAGGGAAAATATTTTTATGAATTCAATAGAAACAAAAATTTTCAATTATGAAAAAAAATTAGCAGCAAATTTAGAAAATTTTTCTAAACAAGTAAATGAGATTAAAGAATTAATAGATACAGTTTTAGTAAGTAAAGTGTAGCGGCTTGCTTTCGAAATGAGCTTGGCTTGCTTTTATCGGCAACAACCGGCTCAAATTAAATGACTTTCAAAATTCAACTCGGCTCGATTTAATTGACTCTGAAAATTCTTTGGCTCAAATTAACCGCTTCTATATTTTCCGCCGGCTCACATTATTTGACATTATCAGGTTTGTAAATTTTGGTTTATACGTCTTTCTTAAGAGTAAATTATTAAATGAAAACGGTCGTTATTTTTATAATAGAAATTAAGATAAAATCATTGCTATTTTAATAAGAATTATTATAAAATTTAAGCAAAAATTGACTTTTCTTTTAATATGGATTTTTAGCTTAAATAAATAATGTCATGACCAAAACAATAGCATATTTACGAGTGTCAACAATTGATCAAGATCTCAAAAAAAATAAAGCCGCTATCTTACATTTAGCTAATGAGAGAAATTTAGGTAAAGTCCATTTTGTGGAAGAAATTATCTCTGGTAAAATTAGTTGGCGTAAACGTAAAATAGCTTCTATTTTGAATGAGCTGCAGAGTGGTGATAAAATCATTGTTAGTGAACTATCGCGGTTAGGTCGTAGTATGCTGGAATGTATGGAAATTTTATCAATTGCTACTCAAAAAGGTATTGCTATTTATTCTGTTAAAGGTAACTGGCAATTAGATAATACTATTCAAAGTAAAATTGTTGCGATGGCATTTTCCATGGCTTCAGAAATAGAGCGGGATTTGATTTCTAAACGTACTAGTGAAGCTTTACGAGTACGCAAAGATGCCGGGCTACGTTTAGGTCGTCCATGTGGAGTAGGTAAAAGCAAATTAGATATTTACCGTCCTGAGATTGAGGCTTTACTGGTTAACGGAACAACACAGAAGTTTATTGCTATGCGTTATGGTAGCACAGAAGCTAATTTGCATTATTGGCTCAAAAAGCGAGGACTTACAAAGATTCAACCAATTCCTTTAAAACAGGTGGCATAAAATGATAAAAAAGCCACTTCCTACTGAAGTAATAGTGGGTTTATATCATCAACTTGCAAACTTGTCTGCGAAACCTCCTGATAGAAATCGACTCATTAAAGAAGCTGCACAAACTTTTAATGTTTCATTTTCCACAGTAAGAAGAGCAATAAAAAACTACAGTAAACCACGTTCTATTCAACGGGCTGATTATAATAAGCCTCGCAAAATTAGCACTGAGGAAATGCTATACTAGTATCACCGATTACTAAACAAATAAGTTTTACTGATATAGAAAAACCGATAGGACTATTTAGCCTATTATTATTTAGTGGTTATTTAAATCCGGTTGCTAAAGAATTAGAAGAAAATATATATGAATTATCTGTTCCTAATAAAGAAGTAAGGCATATATATAAAACAAGGGTACTACAATGGGTAACTAACAAGTTAAAAATTGATAGTTCTAGATATTATTCTTTTATTAGCTTGTTAGCTAGTGGTCAAGTAGAAGAATTTAAAGAAGAACTACAAAGATTATTACGAAATAGTACTAGCTTTTATCAAACCGGTGAGGCAAAAGCTGAGTTATTTTATAGTGGGTTTATGTTAGGCTTAATGAATATGCTAGCAGTTAGTCACATAATAGATAGTGAGAAAGAAACAGGTAAGGGCAGGGCGGATATAGTATTAATTCCTAAAATGGATCGAAACAATAATGCAATTATTATAGAATATAAAATAGCAAAAAAAGAGGAAGAGTTAGAACTAGTCGCAAAATCAGGACTTGCTCAAATTAACAACCTACAATATGATACGAAAATAAAAGAACATAGTCATGTTCAAAAAGTTATCAAAGTCTCTATGGCTTTTTGTGGTAAAGAGGTAGCACTGCAATATCAAGTTGATCAACTTGCTTTTTAAATTATAAAAAAAGTAATCTACGCACCTTGAGTTTCAGTTAATTTAGCATTTATTCTAGTATAATAAGAAGAATCCTGCCCTAGATATTTTTTTACTAATTCTAAAGCGTCTATAAAATTTTTACATGCTTTTGTTTTGTATGCGACCTTCTGACTTTGCTTAGTTGAATTTTTAGATTTTTGTATATAAATTTCACCAAGGAATTCTAGACATTTAAATTCATCAGGGTGCTGCATTTTTTTAGCTATAGCCATCGATTCATAAAATAGTTTTTCAGCCTTCTCGAGTTTACCTCTAGCAAGATATACTGCAGCTAAATCCCTTATGACTCTAGCTGTTTTGGAATGCTGATAACCGTACATATATGAATATAGCAGAAAGTCTTGCAATAAGCAAGGTAATAGTCGTACCTGAAAAAATTTTAGGTAGCGGAAATTTTATACCGCTATCACCGATTACCGGTCAGCAAAAGGCTTTAAAAGCTCAAGATTCATTAAAAGCAGGAGCATAGATCGTAATATGAATGATCAGGTGTTACAAAGAATTATAGATACTCATCCGGAAATTAATAGTAAAGAGCAAGCCGTAAGATGGATTCAGGCTCACGGAATGGAAGCAGGTAACATCGCAAGAGAGATAATTGATCCAGTTAATAAAATAGGGAATGCACATATAAATAATGTAGAATCACAAGTCCAAAGTTTATCGGATATTCATTCTAATGTTAGCAATGCGTATAGCAATAGTCCAACTAAAGCGGAGTTAAATTCTAAGTACAATAGCAATGCTAAAAAGTTTGCAGAGACACCAATCAGCAGTAGTACAACAAGGAACACTCAATCTTTAGCTGAAAATACAGAAAATGATGTAGATATAGGACAAAAAATGTATAATACTGGTTATCCTGAAGGAACTAGCTTGCAAAATTTACGTGGTACAATTACTAAAGATAAAGATAAGATTAAAAGAGAGTTTGAAAATACACCTGCAAGTGATGGAAAAGATGTTTATATAAAAGATAAAAATAAATAAAATTTATGAAATTAATTAAGCCAAAATTTAATTTGAAATATCACTTGAAATGTTATTGTATTTTAGCAATTCCAGCTTTGATCCCTTACTCTATCATTATGCAAGTTGGATATATAACATGGTCAATTCCTCTACAGTTAGTAAGTTTTTGTATATTAACGGCGTTTTCGATGTACGGACTTAAAATTTTCTTTGATGGTGTAGATTTTTTAATTGAGGAGCATAAAGTTTCATACGTTAATCGCTTCTTTAATTATACCGTGATAGATATTAGGTATGAAGATATAAAAGAAATAAATTTAAAATGTGATCTTTTACAACGTGTTTGTAACCTTGGTACTATTTCTATGTTAAGTAATGCTACTGCAAAAAAAGCAGGAATAAAGTTTTTTAGTATTGAAAATCCTCTTGAAATATACCAAGAAATTCAAAACAAAATTGATCAGTGCAAGAATAGCAATAATTAAAGAAAATAATAATCGTCTCGACACTGTCGCGACAATTCTCTTTTACCTTAAATAAAAAAAATCCATTATGAATGAAATAATAACTACTACTAATGAGTTAGTAAAAGATATCAGTGTTCTTATTGAGAATACTAAAATACGAATAGCAAATAAAGCTAACTCTGAAATGACAATGTTATATTGGCACATTGGTAAAAAAATTTAGGAAGAAACTCTTAAAAACACAAGGGCAGAATATGGCAAACAGATTATTCAAACTTTAGCTCAGCATTTACGCATTAAGTATGGCAAAGGTTTTACTAGAGCAAGTTTATTTAGAATGCTTCAATTTTATGAAGCTTTTTCTGAAGAACAAATTGTCGCGACACTGTCGCGACAATTAAACTGGAGTCATATAATAGAATTATTGCCTGTAGATGAATGTAATAAAAGAGATTTTTATGCTTACATGTCTATACAAGAAAACTGGAGTGTAAGGCAATTACGTAGTAATATCGATAAAATGCTATATGAAAGAACTAAGCTGTCGCATAAGTCAAGTGGACAAGCAATATCACTCTTAAAAATAGATTCTAGGTTAGAACCAGATTTAATTCTTAAAGACCCTTATTTACTTGATTTCTTAGAACTTCCGGATGAGCATTATGAAAGTGACTTAGAAAATGCAATTTTACAACGGATTGAGCAATTTATTTTAGAATTAGGTACCGGCTTTTCCTTTATATCAAGGCAAAAGCGTATGACTATAGATAATGAACATTTTCACTTAGATTTATTATTTTTCAACAGAAAACTAAAAAGATTAGTAGCAATTGAATTAAAAACAGGAAAATTTAAAGCAGAATATAAAGGTCAAATGGAGTTATATTTAAATTGGCTAAAGAGGAATGAATGTTTTCAAGATGAAAACCCTCCAATAGGTATTATTTTGTGTTCTGAAAAATCAGATGCTCAAGTAGAACTTTTAGAAATGTCAGCAAGCGGTATACATGTTGCACAGTATTGGACAGAATTACCACCTATAGAAATTTTTCAGAAAAAAATTCAAGAAATAGTATTACAAGCAAAAAGAATTTATGAGAATAGAAATTTATTAGAAAGCGATATACAATAAATATGAAATCTCAAAAACAAGATAGTTTTACTAGAGGTTCTCAAGTTTTTGCACATCAAGTACGGATGTTTTTGCAAGGGTGTATTAATTCATTTATTGTCGGCTTAATATTAACCGTAATTTGGATTATATTTCGTTCATGTCATAAAATAACATATATAGGATTATATTATTTTTTCATTGAAAGGTATGTACAAATCAAATTGTTAATAGGACAATTTTTTTATCATAATTCATCAATAAATATTAAGTTTTATTATATTAAAAAACAAAACGGTAAATTGGTAGAACCAAAAGTGCTAGCTAAAATGCTTTACAAAGCAAAAGCAGCATCCTTGATCAAAATTGCAGGGTTACCTTTGGTAAAAAACAGTGAAGGTCAGCATATAATACTAATTGGTACTACCGGTTCCGGTAAAACTAATACGTTGAATATATTGTTGCCTCAACTAAGAAGTCAAGGGCATCGTGCCATATATTACTTATTACGCTTTTCTTTGGAAAGATCGTATTCACCAAGTGTGTCCATGTCATAATAGAATGGTTAAAGATAATGCTCCGTAACTGCTCTTTTTTCCAGCATTTCCAGATTTAATCGCAGCTGCCACGTGCTGAAACAGCGTGGATATAATTTAACACAGCTTGCTAGAAAGTTAAATATAAGTGAAGCATACTTATCGCAAATAGAGAATAAAAAGGTAATATAGATTTATATAAAAAAATATCTAAAGAATTAGATATAGATGTTGATTTGCTTCTTTAAGTATAATTTTACTAATAACTATAAGTTAGCATAATGCTTGTTAAAAAAAGTTAGAGCAGGGCATAAATATCAGATAAACCGGCTACAAATAAAAGTTCTATAATCTATATTATGGAAAGTAAACGTGCTATATAGCCAAATTAATTTAATAATACCGCTATTTTTTAATCAATGTATATTAAATTTTTCTCTAACTGAGGAAGGTATAAGCATTCTACCGTGTTGATCTATACTTGTTATTATTATTATTCTTTCCATTTTCCATTCAAAGCTTAATTTTTGTAATATTATTATTCTTTCCATATTTTATCTTTAATAAAAAACCTGTTTTTAAATCTAATCTAGTCAAAGCTTAATTTTTGTAATATAATGTTGTTATGACCAAAAAGATTAATAATAATTATTCGGCTATTGCTAAAAGAGTTATTTTCGCAGAAGCTACCGCTTTACAAAAATTATCTGATAATATACCGAATGATTTTGATAAAATTATAAATTATCTTTTACATTTTAAAGGTAGAGTAATTTTAACCGGTATGGGTAAAAGCGGTTATATTGCCAGGAAAATAGCAGCTAGCTTTGCCTCGACCGGTATGCCGGCTTTTTATCTTCATCCGGCAGAAGCAAGCCACGGCGACCTAGGTATGGTAACCTCTGATGATTTAGTTATTATGCTATCTAATTCCGGTGAGACTAAAGAATTAATTAATATAATTGAATATTGCCGAAACTTGTCTATAAAAATTGTGGCCATGACAATGAACGCTACTTCTACTTTAGCACAAAAAAGTGATTTTTTATTGATAGTTCCGAAATATGCGGAAGCTTCGTTAATCGGTGCCCCTACTATTTCTTCCTTAATAATGCTATCACTCGGTGATGCTTTAATAACGGCAGTACATGAAGAGCGTGGCTTTACTAAAGATGATTTTCGGCTATATCATCCAGGCGGCAAGATTGGAGCAAATCTGACAAAAATCGGTGATTTGATGCGTAGCGGTGATCAAATACCTTTAGTATATGAAGACACGCCTTTTACCGATACTATAATCATAATGAATGAAAAATGCTTGGGGTGTGCTTTAGTAGTTGATAAAGATTTACGTTTACTGGGAATTATAACGGACGGCGATTTGCGTCGTCATATTAACGATAAGATAAATGCAAAATTTGCGATCGATATAATGACTAAAAACCCTACTTATATTTCGCCGTTAATCTTTGCCAAAGAGGCATTGGATTTGATAAAAAATGAAAAAATCACTACCATACCGGTAGTTTTGAATAATATAGTTAAAGGTATTGTTCATATTCATGATTTACTAAGAAGCGGAGTTAGTTAAACTATGCGTTCGGGTGTCATGCCGTGGAACAGTATGACACCGTGCTTGCAACTAACCATAAAATGACACAACGACCTCATAGCAATCCACATATAAAATCAATATGTTATCTTATAAAATAAAAACTGCTTCATTAAAAATTTTCTCTTTTTTATGCATAATAGGAATTTTATATATCGGATATGTATTAATAAAAAATACTTCTAATATAATTGAAAAACACGATCACAAGCTAAATACTCCCCTATCCTCTTCTGCCAAGGTCGACCATACTACCAATCATAATCTAGAATATAAAATTATATTAAAAGATTCTGTTTTTGAAGGGCTGAATAAAAATTTAAATTCATATACGATTAAAGCCGAGCAAGCTATAAAAGATTCAGATGATAAATATAAATTAGATAAAATAAATGTATTGTATGAATTAAAGGACAAGCACCTACTTACTATTAATGCAAAAAACGGTTTTTTAAATAAGGAATCAAATGTTTTAAACTTACAAAATGATGTAAGAGTTTTTTTAGAAGATATAGCATTTAATACTAATGACGCACAAATTGATTTAATTCAAAAAGATATA
The DNA here is from genome assembly GCF_964026385.1 of Rickettsia endosymbiont of Polydrusus tereticollis. Taxonomy (NCBI): domain Bacteria; kingdom Pseudomonadati; phylum Pseudomonadota; class Alphaproteobacteria; order Rickettsiales; family Rickettsiaceae; genus Rickettsia; species Rickettsia endosymbiont of Polydrusus tereticollis. The sequence continues at coordinate 1,113,735 of NZ_OZ032142.1, forward strand.
ATAAGTAACTCTTCCGTCACATTAACTTATAAAAATTCTAGTGTAATATCAAATAGTTTTAGTACTCAAAATGATAATAACCTTATAATTTTTAAAGGGAATGTTTTTACAACTATCAATCTATTAAATTTTTAATTGGGATTATGTTTATGTTCCGGTTTAGATTTAAATATAAGATATTATTTATTTTACTGTTTTTATTCGAAACGGAAATATTTGCAAAAGAGCAAGAAGTTAAAATTCTTCCCTCTAATCTATATATACAATCCGATAGTTTGATTATCGATAGAATAAGGCAGAAAATAGAATATATAGGGAAAGTAATCATATATTTTGAGGATGCAGTATTAAGAACAGAGATATTAGAAGTTATTTATAAAATAGAAGGAAATAAAAAAACCGTTGATCGTATTATTATTCCGACAAAATTAACGGTAAAGAGAGAAATGCATGATGAATTGTTAATTGCCGATTCGGCAGAATATTTTTTAGACAATAAACAACTTATTTTACTCGGTAACGTAATATTACAGCATGACGGTAGTATTTTAAAAACCGATAAACTAATTTATTATATTGATTTAAACACTGCAATGAAAAAAGATTAATGGATAAATTAGAAATTAAAAATATATCAAAGTCCTATAAAAAAAGGATGATACTGCGCGATATTTCTCTTGAGCTAAATAAAGGTGAAGTAGTTGGATTATTCGGTCCCAACGGAGCAGGAAAAACTACTTGTTTTAGTATTATTATCGGGTTAATGAAACCGGACAAGGGGAAGTTATTATTAAATAATAAAAATATTACTAATTTACCGATATATTTAAGAGCGAGGTTAGGTCTTGGTTATCTCCTTCAAGAACCTTCAATTTTTCGTGGGTTATCGGTCAAGGATAATATTAAGGCAATATTAGAAATATCCGAAAACGATAAGGAAATAATTGAACAAAAAACAAATGATTTATTAAAGAAATTTTCTATTTTACATTTAAAAGATTTACCTGCCGTAGGGTTATCGGGCGGGGAGCGGCGTAGGCTTGAAATTGCTAGAACTTTGGCTATCGAACCTAAATTTATTATGTTAGATGAGCCGCTTGCAGGGATTGACCCCCTTGCCGTTTCAGATATAAAAAACCTAATTACTTATTTGCGTGAGTTTAATATCGGTATTTTAATTACCGATCATAATGTACGTGATACCTTAGATATTGTAGATCGAGCTTATGTTATTTTTGACGGCAAAGTATTGTTAGAAGGTAATTCAAAAGAAGTAGCTACAAGCGAGGAAGTAAAAAAAGTATATCTAGGAAATACTTTTAGCTGATACTTTACTTAATAATCAAATAGTTATAGTTATTGGAGATAATTATGAATGAGGGGCGTGAATCAGATAATTATTATGCTAAGGAACTATTTTATAAACTTGCTAAAAAAAATGAAATTGCAAAAAATAAAATAAACCTTAATGAAATCGAAAAAGCAATTTACTTTGCAAAAAAGTCTCACGGTGAGCAAAAAAGACATTCCGGCGAGCCTTATTATTCGCATCCTATGGAAGTTGCTTCAATGGTTTCGGATTATCTCTTTGATACGGATACTATTATCGCGGCTATTTTACATGACGTGGTCGAAGATACCTCTTCTTCTCTTAAACAAATTGAATTACTTTTCAATAAAAGAGTAGCGGAAATAGTCGATATTGTAACTAAATTAACTACCGAACACCAATTATCTAAAGAAGAAATCCTTTATAAAATCAATAACTTCCCTGACCTAGAGCGTAAAACCTGCACTATTAAAGTTATAGATCGTTTACATAATATGAGGACTATTACTAATATAAAATCAATTGAAAAGCAAAAAAGAATTGCCAAAGAAACTTTGGATGTTTATATATCAATGGCAAACTGTACGAATTTACCTGCGGTAGCAAAGGAGCTTGAGGAAATTGCAACTAGGATTTATGAAGCATAGGGCACTTGTCATGCCTGCGGCTTGACGGCATTTTGTTGCGTGGCTCGAGAAAAGTGCTATATGTCATTCCCGCGAAGGCGGGAATCCAGAAAAAACACTTACAATAAGCAAAATTATATAAAAATTTACTATATAATTCGCTTAAATATTCTCTGGATTCCCGCCTTCGCGGGAATGACATCAAAAAGTATAACATTAGGTTAGTTAAAAAGTTAATGTCAATCAATAAAGAAATTTTTAGAGCTTATGATATAAGAGGCAATAGCTTTACAGATATAACTGAAACAACCGCTTATAAAATTGGATTTTGTTTTGCCGAAACTACTATAAGCAATAACAATAATAAAATTTGTATCGGTCGTGACGGCAGGCTTAGCTCCCCTGCCCTTTGTGATGCATTAATTAAAGGATTAGTAGACGGAGGTGCAGCCGTAATTACAATAGGCATCGTACCGACGCCGATGCTATATTTTGCCGATAAACAACTAATGCCGGCAGCTAGCATCATGGTTACCGGTTCTCATAACCCAAAAGATGATAACGGTTTTAAGATGCTAGCAATGGGCAAACCGTTTTTCGGTTCTCAGCTACAAGACTTACTTACAAAAATCCTTGATCTTGATCGCTCAAATATATCAATAACAAATTCCCCATTTAACAATATAAATGAAATTGATGTTACCGCCGGCTATCTCGAGCGAATTTTAAATAATATATCTATTAACTCTAAACTAAAAGTAGCCTGGGATCCGGGAAATGGAGCAGCAGGGAATATTACGGAAGCTTTAAAGACAAGGTTACCGAATAATAATATAGTTATAAATAGTAAAATTGACGGAAATTTTCCAAGCCATCACCCCGACCCGACAAGACCCTCCAACCTTAAGGAATTAATAGAAGTTGTGACTCGAGAAAATTGTGATATCGGTATAGCTTTTGACGGTGACGGTGATCGATTAGGCATTGTTAGTAGCGAGGGACAAATATTATTCGGTGATCAAATTGTTTGTTTATTTGCCGAAGATATTTTAAAGAAGCATCCTAACGCAACAATTATACTTGACGTAAAAGCAAGCCAGTCGGTAATTGATCAAATTAAGTCATACGGCGGGCAGCCTTTAATATGGCGTACCGGTCATCCTTTTATAAAAAGTAAAATGCAGGAAACAAATGCTTTACTTGCCGGAGAAATGAGCGGTCATATATTTTTTGCCGATAAATATTACGGTTATGATGATGCAATTTACGCAGCTTTACGTTTTCTTGATTTATTATCTCGTTCAGATAAATCATTAGACGAACTTATACAAAGCCTACCGAAATCATATAATACGCCGGAAATGAAAATTTTTGTTGTAAGTACAATGAAATTTAAAATAATTAGTGAGATAAAAGAACAACTATTAAAAAAAGGAATAGAATTTAATGATATTGACGGGCTGCGTGTCAATACTGAAACAGGTTGGTGGTTGCTGCGAAGCTCCAATACCGAACCTGCAATTATCGCACGAGCCGAGTCCACGACTGCTAAAGGATTAGAGGACTTAAAGAATATATTAGAGAATTTGTTAAGCAGATACGGACTTACTGTAGATTATTAAGAAAATGGCTCGAGAGAAGTAGCAGTATGTCATTCCCGCTTTCGCGGGAATGACATCAAAAATTCTATCCATACAACAACGCCTTCCCGATGCGGCAATGATGTTTAACCGTCCATGTAATAATACCATGCGAGAATGACATCAATTTTAGTTACCCATTAAAAAACTTAAATTAAAGTGAAAAAAGAAGTAATTATTATATGCGGTCCGACGGCTAGCGGTAAATCTTATTTAGCCCACCGTTTGGCTAAAACTTATAACGGCGAAATAGTAAATATCGACTCCATGCAGGTATATAAAGAAATCCCGATTATTACCGCCTCACCGTCGGAAGTTTATAAAGCCGAAATACCTTATCATTTATATAACTTTTTGCCTATCACCGAGGAATTTTCGGTGGTAAAATATTTGCAGTTAGCAGCAGAAAAAATACGAGATATAAGTAAAAGAAATAAATTAATAATATTAGTCGGCGGCACAGGTTTATACGTTAACTCTTTGTTATTCGGCTATAATCAGATTCCTAACATATCACAAGATTTAAGGCAGCATGTTAGAGATATACTAACTAAAATAGGTGCAGCGGAGCTTTGGCAACAACTGAAAAATCTTGACCCTTTGGCGGCTGCTAAAATAAAGCCAAATGATAGCCAGCGTTTAAGCAGAGCTTATGAAGTGTTTTTGCAAACAGATAAATCTATTTTTTTCTTTCAAACTCTTCCCAAGGAATCAGTTTTATCAGAATTTAATTTTAAGGTAATATTTCTTTCTCCTGAACGAACATTTTTATACAAAACATGCAATGAACGATTAGAAAAAATATTTAAGGAAGGAGCAATTACCGAAATAGCTGCAATTAAAGAAAATTTTCAAGACTTCACCGGCTCGGCAATAAAAGCTGTCGGTGTAAGCGAAATTTTAGCTTATTTAAACGGCGATACAACTTTAGATAAAGCCTTAATTTTAGCTCAAAATAAAACCAGGCAATATGCTAAAAGACAAATTACTTGGTTTAAAAATCAAATAAAAGAAAAAACAACTCTTGAATATTCTAACAAAAAAGAGTTTAGTAGATTTATTTCTGATATAACTCATTATTGTGCTATAGATTAGTACATTCGATGTCATTCCCGCGAAAGCGGGAATCCAGAAAAAATAGTCATCCTGAATTTATTTCAGGATCTATTGCAAGAGATGCTGAAACAAGTTCAGCATGGCAAAAAAAAAGTCTAGATTCCCGCCTTTGCGGGAATGACATTAAAAATTTTGCTTTATATTATAATAAGATCCTTTCCATTCCCAAATTGCTGCTGGGCTACCATCTCTATTATAAAATAACAAGTTATTATAATTTAAGTTCCTAGCAGCTAAGATTTTGATTTTTGCATTGCAGTGCATATCGAGAACTGAGTGCTCATCCCACGGAATTTTAATATATTTATGGTTTTTAGTTTGTTTTAAAATTACAAACGGACATCCAGCTAATGGGCATTTATCACCATAATTTATGTAGGCAAAAATTTCTTTTTTGCCATCATCGTTAATATCAAACAAATCAATACCTACATATTTTACATTAATATTTGCAAATACTGAGCTATCATTATAAACTTTATCAAAATATTGCTTAGCTATTTCCCTTTCTTTTGAGTAATTTTGATAATCAAATTGAACTTGGTATCCTGGGGGTTCTTGTTTTCTGATTTCTTTGGAGATAACAGCTTTAGAAGGGGAAAAACTGAAAACTGTAAAAATTAAGATTGAAAGATTAATAAAATAATTATAGGGTATACGTTGCATAATCTGACCCTTTGTTAATTAAATTTCATACTTCACTACTTAAGAACTAACTTTTCAATTTAAGATTACTATATTAATTTCAGTCACACAACAAAATAATGGGTAAAATATTAGGAAAGGTTCAAAATAGTCATAAGGAGTTACAAATGACGAAGTAAGATCAAGCCATGCAACAAGACATCCTCTCAATAACGTTGTTTTTATTTTGACTAATATAAAAAGCTTCTCTATATTTTTGTTCAAAGAATTTAAATTTATTAATGGTGACCATGAACAAGAATTTAAAATTATTTTTTTCAATGATTCTTATTACTTATAATATAAGTGCAAGTAGTAATATTTTAGCAGATGACGACTATCCGCAAAGCGAGAGAGACAAAAAATGGGAAGAAATAGGGTCGGCGGCAGGCGGTGAAGGATTAATTTTTAGACCGGGTAAAGTTAAAAACGAGTCAACCAAAGCAAGCGGATGTTTGGTTAACAAATATCTTTGGCAAGCTTCAATAGAAACTTTAAGCTTTGCACCTTTAGCCTCAGTTGATTCAAATGGCGGGGTTATAATTACCGAATGGTATAGTCCTCGCGGTAAACAAAATTTTCGTTTTAAAATAAATATTTTTATTAAAGATGATGTAATCCACCCTGATGCGTTAGAGGTAAAAATATTTGAAGAAATACTTAAAAATAATAATTGGCAACAAAGTGATAGTAAATCCGACCTTGCTCTTATTCTTGAAGATAAAATTTTAAGAAAAGCCCGTACTCTTTACATTAATGCCGATAGAAAATAATAAAATTATGAAAGATATTGAAGAGAAATGGCAAAAAATTTGGCATGATGAAAAAGCTTTTGAAGTTTCGAATAATAGCGATAAACCCAAATATTACGTGCTGGAGATGCTACCCTACCCTTCGGGGAAAATTCATGTCGGGCATGTACGCAATTACTCTATCGGCGACGTAATAGCAAGATTCATGACGACCAAGGGTTTTAACGTACTTCATCCGATGGGCTGGGACGCTTTTGGGCTGCCTGCCGAAAACGCCGCTATCAAAAATAACTCGCATCCGAAAGAATGGACTTACGAAAATATCGCAACTATGCGTAAGCAGTTGAAGTTTATGGGTTTTTCCTATGATTGGTCTAGAGAGATAACTAGTTGTGATCCCGATTATTATAAACATGAACAAAAATTCTTTTTAGAATTATATGAAAAGGGTTTAGCTTACAGAAAAGAATCGCTTGTTAATTGGGATCCTATCGATAATACAGTTCTAGCCAACGAGCAGGTAGTAGACGGACGTGGCTGGCGTTCCGGTGCATTAGTCGAAAAACGTTACCTTAAGCAGTGGTTTTTAAAAACCACCGATTATGCAGAAGAGTTATTAAACGAGCTACAAAATCTGACAGGTTGGCCTGATTCCGTTCGTTTTATGCAAGAAAAATGGATAGGTAAATCAATCGGTGCTAATTTTCATTTTCAGATTAAGGGTTACAAAGATAAAATACCTCTTGCGAAACTCGCTGCGTTTCGGGAATTTGAAGGAGACACGGAACGCAGAACCGCAGCGTACTCTAGTGTACGTGAGGATTCGAGTACCGGCTCGACGTACAAATTACCAAACGCAGTAGAGTTTCGCATTGAAGTATTTTCAACTAGACCGGAAACTATTTATGGCTCAGCTTTTGTCGGAATTGCTTTTAACCATCCGATAATTGAACAGTTAGTAGAAAAAACACCGGAAATAACTGATTTTATTACTAAATGTTCAAATGTCGTTAGTAGTCTCGAGCTTGATAAAGCCGAGAAAGAAGGAATATTTACCGGTCTTTATGCGATTCACCCCTTTGATGCTAATATCATTATACCGGTTATTATTACCAATTTCGTTCTAATGGATTACGGCACGGGTGCAATTTTCGGCTGCCCTGCTCATGATGAACGTGATTATGAATTAGCAACGAATATGGGACTTCCGATCAAACAAGTAATAAATAATGATGATATTCTAATCAACTCCGATTTTCTAAACGGCTTAACTGCTTCGGATGCTAAACAAAAAGTTATCGAAGAGTTTGAAAAACTTTCCATAGGTAAGTCTGTTACTAATTATCGCTTAAAGGATTGGGGGGTATCTCGGCAAAGATTTTGGGGCTGCCCTATTCCAATGATTCACTGCGGGACTTGTGGTGTAGTTCCTGTACCTTACAATGACTTACCTGTGAAATTACCAGATGACGTAACGTTTGACGGGCACGGTAATCCACTTGATAACCATCCTAGTTGGAAACATGTTAATTGTCCGAATTGTAGGCAACCGGCTATTCGTGAGACCGATACGTTTGATACGTTTTTTGAATCTTCTTGGTATTTTACCAGATATTGCGGACCTAACGCTAAAGAGATGACCGATAAAGCCGCTTGCGATTACTGGCTACCGGTAGATCAATATATCGGCGGTATCGAGCATGCCGTTATGCATTTACTATATGCAAGGTTTTTTACCAAAGTAATGAATGAGCAAAATTATTTAAGCATTCGAGAACCCTTTACCGGCTTATTTACTCAAGGGATGGTCTTACATGCGACTTATCAAGATGCTAATAATAATTGGTTATACCCCGATGAAGTTATAAAACAAGGCGATAATTTTGTTCATAAAGATACCAAGGAGCAAGTAAAGCAGGGTCGCATCGAGAAAATGAGCAAATCTAAAAAGAATCTTATTGACCTTGAGACGATGCTAGCTAATTACGGAGCCGATGCAATCAGGCTATTTGTGTTATCCGACAGCCCGCCGGAAAAGGATTTAGAATGGTTGGTAAGCGGCATTGAAGGCTGTGCACGCTTTATTGTAAAACTTGAAAGTACGGGAATATTAGCGTCAGTAATAAAAATTGTCCCTAATATCACCTATAACAAGGAACTCAATAGGTTAATTCACTCTACAATAAAACATGTCGGCGAGGATATAAAACATTTTCGCTTAAATAAAGCTATTGCTAGAATGCGTGAATTATTTAACGGCTTAGATGAAGAACTAAAAAAAGGGGAATTTGCAGATACAAGAACCTTTGAAAAAGGTTTTACTATTTTAATTCAGTTATTAAATCCGTTTATCCCTCATGTTACAGAAGAAATTTGGCAGAAACTAGGAAATCAAAATTATCTATATAAAACAGCATTTCCGGATTTTGATGAGTCTTTGCTTACGCCGGAGGCTTATGTTCTAGCAATTCAAGTTAACGGCAAACTTCGTGATACCTATGAATTTACTATTTTTGCCGATGAGGAAGAAATAAAAAAAACTGTTACCTCTTTACCGAAAATCCAAAAATTTTTAGAAGGCAAAGAACCAAAGAAAATTATTTACGTACCGAAAAAGATTGTGAATGTTATTTGTTAGAAATGTATACTCAAGTCAAAAATCTAAATCTGCATAGCAAAGAGGGGGGGAGAAGCCGGGGATTCTATCTTGTAATAGCAACCTGAAAGACGGGCGTGACTTTATTAACGAATACCAGTATTTAATATGAGGCCATTTTTCCCAATAAATTTCGCCAAAATAATCAAGAACCGATAAATGACAAGCACCGGCAATATCGGCGGCACTAAGAGAATCCGAAGCGATAAAGCTTCTTTGCTCAAATAGATTTGTCATATATTCTAAATGACGATTTAAATTATTTTTAGCAGCACGCAAAAATTCCGTTCTTGGGCTACCCATATTTGAAATCGACCTTATTACTTTTTCATCGATAATAATTTTTGTTACTTCACGATAGAATTTATCGTTAAACCAAGAAAATAATCGACGTGTTTCGCAACGTATATTTACGTCTTCATCTAAAAAATTAAAATTTGGATATTTTTCATGGAGATATTCAATAAAAGGATAAATTCCGATTATAAATAATCCATAAGAGTCTTCTAAAACCGGTAAAGTGCTTGCAGGATTTATTTTTAAAAATTCTTTGTTAAATTGCCAATAATCTTCTTTAATCGTTGTAAACTGAATATCCAGTTCTTTTAAAAATACTCTTGCTTGTCTTGATAAAGGACAGATAGGATAGTGATATAATTTTTTCATTATTTTATGACTATTCAGTCTTAAGTCATATAGATCCTGAAACAAGTGGCATTGTTGCATGGCTCAAAAAAAGTGTTGTATGTCATTCCTGCGAAAGCAGGAATCTAGAAAAAATACTTTTAAGTCATCCTGAATTTATTTCAGGATCTTTTTCAAGGGATGCTGAAACAAGTTCAGCATGACACAAAAAGTCTGGATTCCCGTTTTCACGGGAATGACATCGATTCGACCTATGCAACAACGCCGAAATAAGTTCGGGATGGCTATACTTCTTTTATATGGTCTATAAGCCGGATTCTGTATGGACTATAGAGCGGTTAAGCTATTTCATCCATTGCAGTTATTTATCTGGGATAAATGTTACCATTTACCTCAAGCAATCCACCCGCGTTACAACCGGTTAGAGATGCCCGGGAACGTGAAGTTCTGTAACGCCTATTTGATCTTGCTCCTGGCGGGGTTTTCCATGCGTAGTTTGTTACCAATCTACCGGTGCGCTCTTACCGCACCTTTTCACCCTTACCGAAAAAATCGGCGGTTTATTTTCTGTGGCACTATCCCTTAGGTGTTCTACCTAGCTGGGCGTTACCCAGCACCATATCTCTATAGAGTCCGGACTTTCCTCGTGAAATTCAGAAGAATTTAAACACGCAACTGCACGACCATGTTAATTATGCTAAATTTTCCCATTTTAGTCAATAATAAAAAATTTATTATTGCGGCTATTTCGCTCATACTATATTATAAAACAGTTATAATTATTTTTACTATATGAATAAATTAATTTACTATTTCGGGGCTAGCGGTAGCGACGGCAACGCTAGCATGAAAAATATACTCGGTAATAAAGGTGCAGGGCTTGCCGAGATGTCTAATTTAAACCTGCCTATCCCCGACGGCTTTACTATTACTACCGAACTTTATAATTATTTTTATAACCATAATCATAGTTTTCCTAAAAATTTCAGCAGTGATTTAAAAAAGGCTATTAAAAAGCTTGAGGTAACTACCGGTAAAATTTTCGGCGATAGTAAAAATCCTTTATTATTATCGGTACGCTCAGGCTCGACAATTTCCATGCCCGGTATGATGGATACCGTTCTCAATCTTGGTATGAATGATGAAGTTTGCACTGCACTTGCTATTTCTAGCAATGATAAACGTTTTGCTCTTGATAGTTATAAACGGTTTTTGGAAATGTATGGCTCGACCGTGTTATCTATACAAGCTGATTTATTTGATCAAATATACGAAGCACATAAGATTCAAGCTAATATTTATAGAGATAACGACGTTACGATAGAAATTTTAGAAAAGATAATTGAAGATTTTAAAAAGATAATTATAAAGCATAAAAATCAATTAGTTAGCGACCCTTACCAACAATTAGAATCGGCAATTAAAGCGGTCTTACAATCATGGATGAGCAATAGAGCGGTAATATATAGAAGAATTCATAATATAGCTGAGTCATTCGGTACTGCTATTAATATTCAATCTATGGTTTTCGGTAATTTAGGTAATAATTCGGCAACGGGCGTAGCGTTTACTCGCTCCCCTTCTACCGGTGAAAAAGGAATCTTCGGAGAATTTTTAATAAATGCCCAAGGCGAAGATATAGTATCCGGCACACGTACCCCCTTCCCTATCGTTTCAGAGGGTACAGATTCAACTCCTTCGATGCAGATAGTAATGCCGAAAATATTTGCCGAATTAGAAGAAATTTGTAAAAAACTAGAATTACATTATCTTGATATGCAAGATATAGAATTTACTATAGAAAATAATAAATTGTATATTTTACAAACTCGTAGTGCCAAAAGAACGGCACTTGCCAGCATTAAAATTGCCGTACAGATGGTTCAAGAAAAATTAATTTCTAAAGATCGAGCTATAATGCATATCGATCCTGAATCACTAAACCAGCTGCTGCATACAAGAATTGATTATAGTCAAAGTCTTACTGCTATAACCGAGGGCTTGCCGGCTTCTCCCGGAGCTGCAACGGGTATTGTAGTTTTTTCTCCTTATGACGCCGAAAAAATGTCTCATCACCATAAAGTAATTTTAGTTCGTCATGATACTAGCCCCGAAGATATCAACGGCATGCATGTCTCAAGCGGAATTTTAACCGTTAGAGGCGGCATGACCTCACACGCAGCAGTGGTTGCAAGAGGTATGGGAAAGCCCTGTGTTTGCGGTACGAATAATTTAATAATAGACGAGAAAAATCAATTATTAAAAGCAGGCGATATAACTATTAAACAAGGTGAAACGATAACAATAGACGGTGGAACCGGCAAAGTTTTTTTAGGGGCAGTGCCGTTAATTCAGCCGGTTTTTACCGAAGAATCGGAATTAATTTTAACTTGGGCTGATGAAATAAGTCATTTAAAAGTTCGAGCTAATGCTGAAACCGTCACGGATGCGGCAGTATCTCTAAAATTCGGTGCTAAAGGAATAGGGTTATGCCGCACCGAACATATGTTTTTTGATAAAAATAAGATTCCATTAGTTAGGGAAATGATCATTGCCCCTGACATAGAAAGAAGGAAACGGGCAATAGATGAGCTATTACCTTTGCAGATTGAGGATTTTAAAGCATTATTTCGTATCATGCAAGGTAAGCCGATAAATATTAGGTTACTCGATCCGCCTTTACACGAATTTTTACCGACAACCGAATTTGATAAACAAAATTTAGCGGATAATTTAAATTTACCTCTATCTTTAATTCGTCAACGTTTGCATGCGATGCATGAAACAAACCCTATGCTTGGGCATCGTGGATGCCGTTTAGGTATCTCATCGCCGGAGATTTATCAAATGCAAATAGAAGCAATTTTTACGGCGATATATGAATTACACCGCACAGAAAATATAGATTGCATTTTAGAATTAATGATTCCCTTAATCAGCAATGTTAATGAGATAAAAAAATTAAAATCTTATATCTACGAAGTAGTGAATGACCTAGAAAATCGCTATAAATACAAATTTTCTTTCACAATCGGTACAATGATTGAACTACCGAGAGCTGCTTTAAATAGCAGAGAAATAGCCAAAGAAGTCGATTATTTTAGTTTTGGTACTAACGATTTAACTCAAACTACTTACGGTATTTCTAGAGATGACGTAGCTTCATTTTTTCCTTATTATTTAGAAGAGAAGATTTTTGATTTTGATCCTTTTACTACCTTAGACGAAGAAGGCGTCGGGGAGCTAATAGAGATTGCTATAAAACGTGGAAAAGCTAGTAACGCTAATTTAAAACTCGGGGCTTGCGGTGAGCATGCAGGCAACCCAACATCCATAGATTTTTTTCATCGAATGAAATTAGATTATATTTCCTGCTCCCCTTACCGTATCCCCATCGCACGAATAGCCGCTGCACAAGCAAAAATTAAATATGGGTGATTTGAGTGTGTCTTATCGTATTACGATTATTACATACCGTGACTTGACTGGTGTTGTTGCATGGATCGAGAAAAGTGCTATATGTCATTCCTGCGAAAGCAGGAATCCAGAAAAAACACTTAAAATAAGCAAAATTATATAAAAATTTACTATATAATTCGCTTAAATATTCTCTGGATTCCCGTTTTCACGGGAATCCAGAGAATATTCGAGCCAGGCAACAACACCATTCGAGCCATACAACAACTTAAATAATCTCTATTATTAGTTTGGTTTTTTATATTTATCTGCTGGGAAACGATATAAATAATCACCGGTTAAAAGATTCTGGAAATATTCTTTGTTAAGCCGTTCAAAATTTTCTATATTTCTTTGTGCTGCAGGTTTTGTTATTTGAGTACTGGTAGAAGAGTCATTAACAGAGGTACAACTACTTAAAATCACCAACGGCAACAAAAGTATAAAGTGCATAATATTAAACATTAGAGTTCTTTTTCTTTAAATTTGTAATAAGTCTGATTTTTTATACCTTTACAAATTAAAATTCCTTGTTCTATTCCAAAAGATAAATCTCTACTAGCTGTTGCAGTAGACATGTCTTTATGTATAAGAATATAATCTTTTCTAGAAAACCATTTATTTGATAAATTAATTTTAGCAATCTCAATTCGTGATGAAGCGGTATTAGCGTTAGGTGTGGCATCATTAGTATATAGCTTTAATGCTTCTAATATTTGAGTCATCATAAATTCAATAAATAATGTAGGTTCCCCAAGCTTATCACATTTATTTAGAGTATTATAATATTCGCTTTGGTTATTTCTTACTAAGCTCTCAACAGAAATATATTCAAAGATGGCATTAGTTTTAATTAACAATAATTGCTGCCATAATCTTCCCATTCTACCGTTACCGTCTGAAAAAGGATGAATGAATTCTAATTCATAATGAAATACACAGGCTTTAATTACTTCAGGAATATCGCTATTGTGGTTTATGAAATAGAATAAATCCTTCATTAATAAAGCAGCACGTTTTGCAGGAGGAGCAAGATGAGCTATTTCCTTACCTTTAAATATAGCTGCACCGCTGTTTCGCCAACGCCCATTATCAGTTATTAAACCTTGCATCAGTAATTTATGAGCTTCTAACAATGATTCTATTGATAATGGATTTAATATATTTAAATTATTATATAATTTGATAGCATTATTAACTTCAATAATATCTTTTTCAGGAGCTAACACTCTCTTGCCGTTTATCAAATCGGTTATTTGTTTTATGCTTAAGGTATTCCCTTCAATTGCAAGAGAAGAGTGTATAGTTTTAATACGATTATTTTTTCTAAGCTTTACAGGAGGGCAGTAAAGCTTAGCACCTAATAAAACACCTAATTCGTGAGAAATATTTTGTAATAATTCTAGGATATTATTAGTTATTTGAAAAGGAGGTTTATTATTCATAATAAAATGATAGTATCATATGATACTATCACTGTCTAGAAAAAATTACTTAAAGTTTAATTTTTGCATCAGGGGGGCGAATATAAAGAGGTTCTATTGAATCATTTATATCTTGCCCTGCATTGAGCTTGGCAGCTACATATTTACAAATAATAGATGCCTTAACTCTAGCAAAGCGTGGTAGTATTATTAAATTCGGTAAATGCTTGATTTGTGGATAAATAAACTCTACGCCGCTACCGGTGCAGACTATATTACCTTTTTCTTGGGCTAACAGATTAATAGCAAAATCATAATCTATTAGCATAGGCTTACTTGCCTCGCCCATTTTGTTAAAAATTTGGCTATATAATTGCCCCCTATAAGCATTTAAAAATATATATATCTTATCATAGTCTTTAACCTGCTCTATTGCTCTAAAATAGGCAAATTCAAAATTACTTACCGCTAACCCTTTGATTTTTGTAGCAAATAAAATAGCTTTAGCAACAGCTAAGCCTATTCTGATACCGGTAAAACTCCCTGGTCCGTTAGTTACGGCTAAATAATCAATATCCTCATATTTGCATTTTTCGATTTCAAGCACCTTCTCTATCATCGGTAATATAGCTTCTGCTTGCTTAGAAGGCGAAAGCTCTTCTTGATAGGCTAAAATATTTTCATTTTCCGAAAGTGCCACAGATGCACTATTATTGGCTGTATCAAATGCTAAGATTTTCATATAGAGCCTAGTACATAATCAATAAAAGCCTGCCTTGCGTAAGGTTGCTGATTATTATAAAAAAAATATCTATTAAAAAAATAAGTAGTTAAAGTTAAAGCTTGTTTTTTTTCCGTTAAAGTAATTTCTTTAGTAATATTCCTTGCGTCTAAAGTTAAAAATTCCGGTAAAATCAATAGCTTATCCTTATAAGGTGAGCCTATTTCTTCAGATAACGCTCGCCCTGATTTGGGAGAAACATAACTTAAATTGCTTGTTACCTTGGTAACTGCACACTTATCAAGCACTAGCTCATAACCCGCTTCGGCTAGCATTGCAAGCTCAAAGTTAATATAATTCCGGAAACAAAAATTTTCTGTTAATTCTCCCAAATACTTTACCAGAAAAGTAAAAAAATTAGGATGACTTTCTCGTTCCTGAAAAGCAAGCTTAATTAACGAGATAATGGAATTGAACGCATAAAGCTTAGCTTTATTACTTAATAATAAACCGCTATAAGCTTTAATAAGCTCGCCCCTTGCTAGCCCTATATGCTCATGTAACCTTGCCTGCCAAAAAAAATCTATAATATTTCCTTCTTGATATATCGCTTTAGTTTTTTTGGTCGATTCCTTAGTGAATCCTGAATATAACCCATGATTTTCAGTAAAAACCGTAAGAATAAAAGAATTTTCTTTCAAAGGTTTTTTAGCAATTATTATTCCTATGTCTTTGAAATTCATATATTTTTATTGCTTCAGCTGAATTACCGGTATATGTTATATCTTTATAGTTAAGCTTAATTGCCGTAAATAATGCCGGATGGTTATCTTCTACATTTACAATGATTTTTATAATTTTCTCCGGAAATTCTTTAGTTAATTGCTTAAACATATAATCAATAACTAACATCCCGTAATATTGCGTACTGCCCGGCTTATTTGTTAATATAACCGGAGCATTACAAGACAATAAAAAATTTCTAGCATCCTCTAGATTTTCTATTTCATAAACTACCGGCTGTGGTGTATTCATAATAACCTCTACGTCACATTCTCGTACAGCGTTGTTGCATGAGTAGTATTTTTGCAAAGCGTACGGTGTCATGCCGTGGCTTGACCACGGCATCTAGCCTTTTTATTAAGGTTTTTCTGGATACCGTGGGAGGGGCCACGGTATGACACCATACTTTATTCCTTAATTATCTCTTTTAACTCTCTTAAATGAGTAACGGAAGAAATAAAATCATATTGCAAATTTTCTAGCTTGGAGCAAATAATTCTATTAAATCCTAATTTGACGGCTTCTTTTATTCTAGCATTGGCTTGCGATGTTTTTCTTATTTCTCCGGACAAACCTATTTCCCCAAAAAATACGCTCTGCTCAGGTACGGCTATATTTGTTGCGGCTGAAATTAATGCGGCTGCTACTGCTAAATCCGAAGCCGGTTCGGTAATTTTAAGACCTCCCGCCACACTTAAATACACTTCATGAGCGGACAAATTAAGCCCTATCCTGCTACTAAGCACGGCGAGTATCATCGATAACCGATTTAAATCCCACCCGACCGCAGAGCGTCTAGGGGTAACCATATTTGACGGCACAATTAACGCTTGAACTTCCATAAGTAGCGGTCTTGCCCCTTCAAGACCCGCAAAAATTGCGATGCCGGTTACGTTTTTATCACGCTTCATTAAAAATAATTCCGACGGGTTAGATACTTCTATCAAACCCGTACTACTCATCTCAAAAACACCAATCTCCCCTACTCCGCCAAAACGATTTTTATAGGAGCGTAAAATACGAAAATGGTTATTATGATCTCCTTCAAAATATAATACCGTATCTACTAAATGCTCTAATATTTTAGGTCCTGCTAGCTGCCCGTCTTTTGTTACGTGACAACTAAGCAAAAGGATAATATTATTTTGCTTAGCATAATTCACCAGCTCATAAGCACAAGCACGAATCTGGGAAACAGTACCCGGCGGGGAGGATAATTCTTTTGTCGCTATGGTTTGGATTGAGTCGATAACTACTAAATCAATATTTTCTTTATTTGACTCAATGGTGGAAATAATATCTTCTAAATTAGTAGCGGCTAAAATATTTGTGTCTTTATTTTCAAGTTCTAACCTTAAAGCTCGGAGTTTTATTTGATCAAGCGATTCCTCACCTGTTATATATAAGCAGTTGATATTTATAGGAAATGAGCTGGCAACTAACTGAAGTAATAAGGTGGATTTACCAATTCCCGGATCACCGCCGAGTAAAACAGCCGAACCAAGAACTAGCCCGCCGCCGAGAACTCTGTTTAGTTCTTGGATAGGTGTCGGGATACGTAATTGCTCGGTTGCAGCATTTGAAAGTTTTTCTATATTTTGTTTATTGCCTGTTTTAATAGGGATTTTATTGATATTTATTATTTCTTCAATAATTGTTCCCCACACTCCGCAGTCAAAACACTGCCCTGACCATTTAAGGCTAATATTACCGCAATTTGAGCAGGTATAGTGTTTTTTTTCTTTACTCATTGTATACTCGATGAACTTCAAAAATTGGCTACGTCGTCTTACAAAAGCTCCGGTTCTCACGTATTAAGTATACGCTCCGATCCTCGCTTTGTAGACTCCTTGCTCTTTTTGAAGTTGATCTTCGTCTACCCATTCTTCATTTCACAGGAGTATTTTAAAGCAAGCAGTCTACTCTTACCATATACCTTATCTTTAAGTATTTCTACATCTTTATCTAATATGTAATTATCGGTTTTAGACATTTCAATAACAATGATAGAGCCATTTTTTAACCAGTTATTTTTTATGAGTTCCTTCATTACTTTAGGAACTATATTATTGTAATATGGGGGGTCAATAAAAACAAGGTCAAACACTTTATTAGCTTTGGGTAGAATTAAAGCGTTTATATTAACAAAATAAGCTTTATCAACCTCTCCTAACGTTTTAGCAAATTCTTTCGCCACTCTCAAACATTCAAGATTTGCATCAATCAAGGTAATAGTGCCGACGCCTCTTGATAAAGCTTCAAAAGCGAGGCTACCGCTACCGGAAAATAAATCTAAAACATTGATGTTATTTGCAAATAATTTATAGTCAATAAATTCCCCTGAGCTTAAAATACTAAATAATGCTTCACGAAATTTGCCGGTAGAAGGTCTGTATTTCGCTTTTTCTAACGTAGGTATTAACCGATTTTTATACTTACCAGCTATAATTTTTAACACTTATTTTGCCTTGACTTCTGTATATTCTCCGGCTTTCAAGTCACCTAACACATATTCACCGTAGCCAGTCCGGATTAAACGATTAACTTTTAAACTGAAATATTCAAATATTTTTCTGATTTCACGATTTTTTCCTTCAGTTAAAACTACCTCAAACCATGAATTAGTTGTGCCTTCCTGAATTAGCTTTATTGATTCCGGGTTATAATATATGCCGTTAATTTTTATATTGCGGTAATTACTATTTAATAAAGATTTAGGGTTTCCGTAAGCTCTTACCTTATATACACGCTTTATTTTATTCGTAGGTAATTCAAATTGCCTTGCTAAATCACCGTTATTAGTGAGCAATAACAATCCTTCACTATTTAAATCTAATCTACCTACTGAAATTACACGAGGCAAATTAACTAATTCTTCAAATACTGTTTTTCGAGCAAATGGGTCTTTATGAGTGGTAATTAAACCTACCGGTTTGTAATAAATCCATAACCGCGTTGGTTGCTGCCGGTTTATTAACTTCCCTGACACCTCAATTTGATTATCGTCGTTAACATTTATTGCAGGAGATAGGGCTACAGAACCGTCAACTTTTACCTTACCCGCAATGATTAATCCTTCTGCATCACGCCTAGAACATATTCCGGCATTACTAATTGCTTTAGCTAGTCTTTGCATATGATTTAGAGATTCATTTGAAAGGTTATTGTGTCATTCTAGTTCAAACAAGGTATTGTTGGCCTGGCTCGATTTTATCTCGTCATTGTGAGGAGGCATTGTTGCATGGATACCCCATACGTCACTTTTTTAGAACCATGCAACAACGCCTACGCAGGAATGACATAGAACACGCTTAACCTATCCACGCAACAATAATAACCTACAAACCTACCCTATCCCTCTATCAGTTTTATTTTGAAATTTTAAAGCTTCACCTTTATTTTTATCAAGAAATAATTCAAAATCTTTATTAGTAAATTTAAATTTAGCGATATTTTCATTATAGGATTTATTTTTATCAAACCTAGCGTCTTTATTTTTATCGACAGCAAGTAATTTAATAAAATCTTCTTTTATTTTATTTGAAGTAGTAGGGTCATTTAGCCCGTGAATCAAAGCTTTCAAAGAATTTGTATCGGCTTTTAATTCTCTGCCGCGTGCTTGTGCCGCAACTATTACATATCCCTTAAGCTTTGTTTGTAAGTCTTGTTCCGGTAATGCCGAAGGCTTACAAAAAGATAACAGTATTTTTGCTTTATCTTCTTGATTTTCAATAATACCGTCTTGCCATTTCGAAGGTTTTTGTTCATTTGAGGGAATTATCATCTCTAATAATTTTGTGCCGAAAGTTTTATTTAAATTTTTATTATTATAAATTTCATAGACATTTAATAAAAATTTTTGATGCTCAAATGTTTTATCGGCTTCCTTGCCTAATTGATGATTATCTAAATACTCTCTAGTTTGACAATATCCTTTGATATGTAAATAATCGGCATATTTTTGTGCATCGTTAAAGTCAAGAGTACTTACTCCTTGAGTATTTAATACAACGGTATTTAAAGCATTTTCACGTAACTCTTCGCTAGTTGCTATTTCTGTTTCAGTATATTTAAATTTTCCGCCGACCCTTGCTATAGTTTTAAACAATATATCTACTAAAAACTTTACTATTTCTCCGGGACTATTAAATTTTTTAGTGCTATATATAGCAATATTTGCACTAGCATCCATATCGCTACCGAAAGCCATAGCAAGCGTTCTTCCTTGTTTTTTTGCTAAGGTAATTTCCTCCATATCATCGCTTACGTCTTTTACATCAAATTCCGGCTCATTTCCGGAGAAATATTTTGTCGGGATATTATCCCTATAACCGCCGTCAACATATAACTTACCGTCAATTTCTACCGGTTCAAAAACTAATGGAATCGAGGCAGAAGCACGGCACGCTAAAGCAATTTCAACATTCGGAGTATCAAAACTATTAAAAATAGTTAACTCGCCGGTATCTTTTTGCACTGCGGTAACGACTAAATCTTTATATTGCACAGGGTCATATTGTCGCAATAATGCTATATCCTTAAAATATATTTTTCCTTGATTTTGGTATCTTTCTCGTAGCTCATCAAGTGCTTTATCATCTGCTACATTGACGATATCCGATCTTTGCAAAAAATTTCCTATATTTTCTTTAATAGTACTCTCTAACAAATCATATAAAGGTTTACCGTCTTTATTTAATTGCACTATGCCGGCAGAAAGTCCTTTTTTCCCAAGTAATGATTGTAAATTGGTATTTTTAGAAATTTCCTCAAATTTTTTAGGAGAAGTACCTAATGCTGCAAGTGCTGCCGTTATAGCACCGGCAGAAGAACCGGCAACGGCTTTCACCCCGTCAAATATTCCTGATTCTTTTGCAGCTGCATAAGCACCTGAATATATTGTACCTTTAGCTCCGCCGCCGCTAAAAGCCATATATTCAATAGGAATTTCTTGAGCTTCTTGTATTTCTTTAATTTTAGACATGACTTATTTACTATTTTATTAAATTACTTTCAGCAAACTCCCAATTAATCATATGTTTAATAAAAATATCAACATAATCAGGACGTTTATTTCTATAGTCAATATAATAAGCATGTTCCCAAACATCACAAGCAATTATTGGTTTTATGCCGTTAACTATAGGAGTTTCGGCATTAGCGGTTTTTATAATTTGTAATTTGTTATCATGCTGCACAAGCCACGCCCAGCCGCTACCGAACTGCCCTATCGCTGCCGCTTTAAATTGCTCACAAAAATTTTCAAAACTACCGAAATCTTTATTGATTAATTCTAATATTTTGCCGGTAGGATTACCGCCGCCTTTCGGTTTGATTGAGTGCCAAAAAAAACTATGATTCCATATTTGTGCTGCATTATTAAAAATTGCATAATTTGAATTACTAGAAGAATGAGCTATTAACTCTTCTAAATCCATTTTTTGTAATTCTGTATTGTCTTTTAATAAGTTATTTAAATTGGTAACATAGGTTTGATGATGCTTACCGTGATGATAGTCAAAAGTCTCGGCCGTAAAATGCGGTTTAAAGCTATCTTTATCATAAGGTAAATCAGGTAAAACGAAAGGATAAGAAGTTTGATTAGATTTAGTACAGTAAACCATATATTTTTCTCCTATTTAGTTAATTATGTCATCCTCGCAAAAGCAGGGCTTAGTTACATGATTCGGTAAAAGCAGCAGTATGTCATTCCCGTGAAAACGGGAATCCAGGCTTTTTTTTGTCATGCTGAACAAGTTTGCCGCATCTTTTGTAGTAGATCCTGAAATAAATTCAGGATGACTATAATTTTTCTGGATTCCCGCCTGCGCGGGAATGACATACAACATGCTTTAATCTATCCACTCAACAATCCTTACTTAATTCAAACGGTTTTCGGTCTTGCAAATATTCTTCTCTTACAAAACTATCAGTACATTCTCTGTAGTATAATTTACCTATATCTCTATATTTCTATATTTCTTCCATTCTTCCCAATCGAAAGGTTGTAAATTAATCTCTTTAGCCAGTTTTCTAAGCCTTATGGCAGCTAGCTTTGCAACCTCAATATCGTGTGTAGCATTAACCGGTACAATCTTTGCAGCAGCAACGCCTCTTCTTGTAATTAAGATTTCTTCACCTTTACTAGCTCGATCAAGTATCTTAGAAAAATGAGTTTTAGCATCAAAGGCAGTGATTGAATTTTGCATGTAAGTAAACTAGTTTATTGTCTAGTATTATTATATTCTGTATTTTAAGAAAATGCTACGTAAAATTAAATCAACTTAAAAAAGTCCGCAGCTAAGAAAAGTGAGCCGGTTATTATAATATTTGCTTTGTTATTAGTGTTTAATTCACTTATTTCTTTAATTGCTTCCTCAATTGAGTCGGCTGCGGCGAAATCAATACCGCTCTTCTTTCCTCTTTGGCTAATTATTTCTGCACTAGAGCTTAAGGGTTCAGATAACATTTTAACACCGTACCCCTTAATTGTCAAACCCCTAAAATACGAACAAAATTCTTCAATATTCCTATTTTTCGTAATTCCGAGTATTAGGTATATCGGAGGTTCAAGGTTATCATACGCCCAAGCAGCTAGCACTTGTGCACCGCTATTATTATGTGCCCCATCCACCCAGACCTGCACATTATTTTTAGCTAGCTTAGAATATTTTTGTGGGTCGATTTTTTGAATTCTTGCAGGCCAAATAGTATTTTTGAGTCCTTTTTCTATAGCTTTATTATTAATATTAAATTGTTTGTTAATTAAGCTTATTACGGCAATAACCGCAGCGGCATTTATTAATTGATGATCACCTAGAAGAGACGGAGCCGGAAATTCATAAGTAAAATTTTTAGATAGGTAAGTAAAACCTTCAGTTGTTTTTTTCATCCCAAAATCATATTCATAACAAAAAGCCGGCGAGTTTAGTTCTGCAGCCTTGGTAAGTAGTACTTCATAAACCTCTTCCACTTGGCTACTAATAACGCAAGGTACAAATGGTTTAATAATACCGGCTTTCTCGTTAGCAATTAAAGGTAATGTTTCACCTAGTCGATCCATATGATCGTATGAAATCGGCGTAATTAACGTAATTAAAGGATTTGGCACTATATTAGTGGAATCTAGGCGACCGCCAAGCCCCGTCTCTAAAATTAATATGTCGGCTTTATTATTTGCGAATGCTAAAAAAGCCGCTGCCGTAGTACCGTCAAAAAAAGTCGGTTCAACATTTGCTTTTATGCTTGCTATTCTAGTTTGCTCACAAACTTCCCAAAGTTCCGAATCAGAAATTTTCTCACCGGCTATTACTATTCTTTCGTTAAATTCTAATAAATACGGGGATATATAAACATGTACTTTATAGCCGGCGGCGGTAAAAATACTTTTAAGCATAGCTGCACTTGAGCCTTTACCGTTAGTGCCGGCTATATGAATAACAGGCGGGAGCTTTAGATGAGGATCACCTAAAGCTTTCAGCAGAATAGCAATATTTTCAAGGTCGTATTCCTCGTTATTTTTCCAGGTTGGGAGCGGAAAATGCGGCATTCTCATGTGTGTTTACTATGCTTATTTAGTCTAGGGTTCACTAAGTTAATAAGCCCTATTAATTTATTATTTTCTAGATTGCCGTGCTTCTTTCAGTCGCAGCCTTGTTGCATGGATTAAGAAAAGTGCTATATGTCATTCCCGCGAAAGCGGGAATCCAGAAAAAACACTTAAAATAAGCAAAATTATATAAAAATTTACTATATAATTCGCTTAAATATTCTCTGGATTCCCGCTTTCGCGGGAATGACATCAAAAACTCGATCCATGCAACAAACCCTTCAGTCGCTCGCAATGACGTTTGGGGAGCCACGCAACAACGCCGAAGCTTTATGAAATATGCTATACACCGGAGTGCAGCATAAATCAAACTTTTACCGGCATAACGACAAAAATATCTTGTGGGTTTTCAGGGAATTTAATAAGTACCGGCGAAGAAACATCAATAAAATATAACTCCACTATATCGGCTTTCGCTTTTAATACATCTTCTAAATATTGTGGGTTAAACCCTATTGTTAAAGACTCTGTGCCGTCATATTCATAAAAAGCCTCCGTTTCTTTAGAAGACTCAATAATCTCTTTTGCGTCTCCTCTTGCTTCACCGGTAGCACTAATTTCAAGACTTTCAGCAGATAAAGTTAATTTCACCGCCTTAAATTTATCAACCGTTATTGTAGCAATCCTATCTATAGAATCAGCAAATATTTTGCGGTTAATCACTAGTTTAGTGTTGCTACTCGCCGGAATAAAAGCCCCGTAATCAGGAAAAATACCGTCTATTAGCTTGGATAGCATAATAGTGTCTTCATTACATATAAATTTAATTTTGTTCATACTTAAGAAAATCTCGATATCCGACTGAATATTCTTGGCATCTTTTACTATTTTTAAGATTTCTTCGGCACTTTTTTGTGGAATAATAATGCCAAAATCTTCTATTTTTTCTTTTAATGCTACAGATGAAACCGAAAGCCTATGACCATCGGTACTAGCAGCACAAAACTCGCCGTCTTTCACATGCAGATAAATCCCGTTTAAATTATAACGGGTTTCATCGGTAGAAATTGAAAATTTTGTCGATTCAATTATTTTAGCAAAATCTATGCTAGAGATTTTTAAACTTGCTTCCACCTGAATATTATCCATTACCGGAAATGATTCAACCGGTAGAGTGAACAAATTAAAATGACAATTTTTACCTAATATTTGCAATCCCGATTTACCTAAATCGGTTAAAGTAAGCTCAGCATCAGGAAGTTTTTTAACTATATCATTTAAAGTTTTTGTTGCTACCGTTAACTCCCCTTCATTTATTACCTGAACCCCTATTTTTTGGCTCAAATATAAATCCATATTGGTAGAACTAAGTTCTAACATATTATCTTTTGCCGATAATTTAATATTTGCAAGCTCGGATATTACGTTACGTTTTTCGACGACGGAACTGGCAAATGCTAAAGCATGAACTAAGGATTTAGTGTTAATTATTATCTTTAACTTGTTGTTATTCTCGTTTTTACTAATTGTTTCCATTTTATTCCTTTTAATTTGTTCCCTTTATGTTACCTTACAGCGTCATTGCGAGGAAGCATTGTTGCGTGGATCGGTTTTGCACTTTGTGTCATTCCTGCGAGGCATTGTTGCATGGATCGAATTTTTGATGTCATTCCCGCAAAAGCGGGAATCCAGAGAATATTTAAGCGGATTATATAGTAAATTTTTATATAATTTTGCTTATTTTAAGTGTTTTTTCTGGATTCCCGTTTTCACGGGAATGACATAGAACATGCTTTAACCTATCTATACACCAATAACGCTAAAACTTCACTCTCTTAATTTTCCTTGAAATTTTTGTTCAATATTAGCTATCAAGTCTTTACTAAATAAATTTAAATCTTGTTCGGTTAAAGTGCGGTCATCTGCTTGCAGCTCAACTTTAATAGCTACAGATTTTTTATCCACAGGCAGTTTATCCCCTACATAAATATCAAATAACGTGACTGACTTAATAAGTTTTTTATTAAAGCTGTTTATATATGATATTATTTCCCCAACCAGTTGATTTTCGTCCACAACAAAAGCATAATCCCGAAAATTTGCTTGAAAGTCTGATATAATAAATTCATCTCTTTTACCGAATTTTGCTTTAGCAAAAGGGATATTCATAATATTTAATTCAAAAGCAAATATTTCTTCGCAAATATTAAAATGTTTTAATATTTTGGGATGAATTTGTCCGAAATAACCTATTACATTCTTACCTAAACTGATACTTACCGACCTTGTTGGATGAAAATAAGGTAACGTGACTTGATTTAACTTGCATTTATCGATTGCAAGACCGGCATAATCAAATATCATTTCTAAATCGGCTTTAATATCAAAGACATCATAAGCTCGTCCTTCTGAATGAACATTTTTTAAAGCATAAGAGCCGCATTTAACAGCTGATAAAAAAGTTAACTCATCTTCCGGCTTAACTCCCGTAAAAATAGGTCCGATTTCAAATATAGCTATATTTTTTATTGATCTAGTTAGATTTTTTTCCACTATCTTTAGTAAGTTCGGCAATATGCTACTACGCATATAATCGCTGTCCCGGTTAATAGGGTTTAATAAAAATAATTCTTCTTTTGTTTCCGAAAATAAATTAGCTTCTTTACTCCCCATAAACGAGTTTGTTACTACTTCATCGTAACCTTGTACGGCTAATATTCTTTTAAAAGAAGAAATTCTTTTTTGTTCTTTAGATATAACTTTATCCTGCTCCATTTCCGGCAGTTTGATACTTTCTAACTTATCATAACCGTAAATACGGATAATTTCTTCGACGATATCTTCGAAAATATTTATATCATGACGCCAGGACGGAATAGCTATATCAATAACCTCGCCGTTAATGCCGGTATTAAAGCCTAATTTATTCAATATACTACATATCTCGTTGATATTTAACCGAATTCCGGTAATTTTCTCTAAGTAATTAACGGGGAAATTTAAGAAGCGCTGCTTCATTTCGGCTTCACCTGCCGTTACTAATTCTGATACTTCACCACCCGATAATTCATTTTTTTTGCATATTGATAGAATTAAAGCAGCAGCAATATCTAAAGCCTTGTTAGTAAATTCTCTGTCAATATTACGCTCAAAGCGATAACGTGAATCGGTATCAATTTGTAATCGCCGACCGCTAGCCGCAACTAGTTTAGCATCAAAGCAAGCCGCTTCTAATAAAATATTTACGGTATCCTCAGTACAAGCACTAGATTCCCCTCCGATAACGCCGGCAAGCCCTCGTATTTCTTTATCGTCCTTTACTACCAAATCTCCTGTTTGTAATTCATATTCACGTCCGTTTAGAGCTTGGAATTTAAGTACTTCATTTTCGCACTCTCTTATGTCATCCCCGTGCTCCCTTATGTCATTCCCGCGAAAGCGGGAATCCAGACTTTTGATACTTTTTTCTGGATACCCGCCTATGCGGGTATGACACTGAACACGTTCAACACTAATATTACCGGATAATTTACTTAAATCATAAGCATGCATCGGTTGGCCAAAGCTATAGGAAATATAGTTTGTAACGTCGACTATCGCCGAAATAGACTTTACCTTAATATTTTGCAGTAATTTTTTTAACCATTCGGGGCTTTGTTTATTTTTTAAATTTTTTATTTCTCGAAAGGTAAATAAGGGGCATGCAATTTTATCTTTTATTTCTAAACCGGTTGTAGCCGTATATTTACTAGTTAACTGCGGGATATCTAACTCTTTTAACGTTCCGACTCCTTTTGCTGCTAGATCTCTTGCTATTCCATAAACGCCTAAAGCGTCACCACGATTGGGAGTAACGTTAATATCGAAAACCGGATCGTCTAAGCCGTAATATTTAATAAAGTTCTCTCCGACGCTAGCAGAAAACGGCAACTCAATAATGCCTTCCGACTCTGGTGAGAGTAATAGCTCTTCTTCGGAACAGAGCATCCCAAAGCTTTTTTCCCCTCTAATTACCGATTCTTTAATTTTAAATTTTCCATTCGGTATTTCAGTACCGATAGGAGCAAGCACTACTTTAATATCTTCTCTAGCATTACTTGCTCCGCAAACTATTTGCACTAAACCATTTTTAGTTTGTACATTACAAAGCTTTAACTTATCGGCTGACGGGTGGGGTCTAGTAGATATAATATGTGCTACTTCAAAGCTTTTTAATTCCTCACTTCTGTCAATTATTTCTTCAACTTCTAAACCGATATCAGTTAGTGCGTTAGCTATTTCTAGGACAGTATAATCAGTATCTAAAAATTGTTTAAGCCACGATAAAGTAAATTTCATTTCGTTAACCCCGCTGCTAAATTAGGGATATCAAAACTAGAAAAATTATAATGTTTTAGCCAACGCAAATCACCCTCAAAAAATTGCCTTAAATCTTTAATGTTATATTTTAACATGGCAAAACGCTCTACCCCGAGACCAAAAGCAAAACCTCGATAAATATTGCTATCTATACCGACATTTTTTAATACGTTCGGATGAACCATCCCGCAGCCAAGCACCTCAAGCCATTTATCGTTTTTTTGCATGCGAATATCCACCTCGACGGACGGTTCGGTAAAAGGGAAAAAACTCGGTCTAAAACGTAACTCGATATCGGCATTCTCAAAAAAACTTTTTATAAACTCGGTAATAACGTATTTCAAATGCCCCATATGGATATTTTTATCAATGATGAGTCCTTCAATCTGGTGGAACATTGGGGTATGAGTTATATCCGAATCCGATCTATAGGTTCTGCCCGGTGCTATAATCCTAAAAGGCAGTGGTCTTTTTTTCATTGTTCTAATTTCCACTGTTGAGGTGTGAGTACGTAGTAATAAATGCTTTCCATCTTCTTCTTGTCCCTTTAAATAAAAAGTATCGTGCATTTGTCGTGCCGGATGGTCATCTTCAAAATTAAGTGCAGTAAAGTTATAAAAGTCTGTTTCAATTGTCGGACCGTCTTCAATAGAAAAACCGAATTTTGAAAATACTTGCATCAATTCTTCCGTCACTTGCGTGATCGGATGGATTGAGCCTTGTTTATATTTTCTAGCCGGAATGCTTAAGTCAATTTTATCACTCGTAAGTTTTTGATTTAACTCTTCTTCCTCTAAAACATCTTGTTTTGTTTTTATAATATTCTGTATTTCTTCTTTTAAGCTGTTGATTTTTATACCAAAATCTTTCCGTTCGCTCTCATTTAAAGCAGCTAGTTTTTTAAGTTCTGCCGTTACTATACCTTGCTTGCCTAAAAATTCTACTTTAAATTGTTGCAATTCTTGGCTATTTCGCACCAACAAAATTTTTTCTTCAGCCAGTCTTAATATTTGTGCCGTATTATCCATAACTTATATTATATCTTTTGAGGTATGAGTTTAAAGGCAATTATACTCAATCTTTAAAAAAAGTATAATAAAATATGTTAAGAGTAAAAAAAAGAAATTTAAGTATATACAAAAGTAGTATTAATGTATATAATATAAAATCACAAGATGCAAAAAATAAAAAAAGTCAATAAATTAAATATATGATTAACTTCAAAGAAACTTTTTATGCAGGGTCAGAATCCGTTATTGAAATTGAACGAATAACTGATACGAACTATTTTAAACCCTTTAAATTTATACCTATCGAAAATTCAGCTTATTTTCATTTTGGACGTAGAATAACTGAGAATCCATTAATATTACCTAAACTCTACGCAGCATTAACTTATCTTACAGGACCAAGTGATGATGAATATGATCATTATAAAGGTTCATATAGCTTTACGTTTAAGCTCACAGTTCAAAAAAAAGATAAAGTTAGTAAATATTACTACCATATATTTCATTATCGTTCATATATAGAATTTTCTACTTCTCAGCTAGTTTCAGAAGATGATCCACGAGAATCTAGCCCGGATATTGCATGAAGTGAGATTTAAAGTAAGAAATTGAGTAATTTATAATATTAGCAATGATACTTTTGTAAAAATTTTGCCAAAAAGTGCTTTGAAGCCGTTATTTTCAAATTTTAGATGTAATGCCCCTTACCCCATTTTTTCTAAGCACCGGGAACAGTGCTAATCTAGGTTATTCTAATGCTAATTTCTTCATCACATGATTCCATACCTGTCGGTAAGGATATGATGAAGATAACAAAAACTTAATACGCCTAGTATTACGGATAATTACTACCCCAATTTTTAATAATTTTAAACGTATTGTACCTATTTGTGCTTTTGCTAATGCACTACCTTGTAATAAATTACCTCTGATATATTCTACTAAAGTGTATGCAAGACCCGATAAAATCATTCTGAGCTGATTAGCCCACCATCTATGACAAGAAGTACGATCTGCAAATAATTCTAGTTGTTGCTCTTTTATACGGTTTTCCATATCACCACGACCACAGTAAACTTTGTCGTATAAATCTTCAGGTTTATCTGATAAATTAGTTACTATATACCTTGGATTTTCTCCAAGCATTGTCATTTCTGCCTTACCAATTATTCTACGTTCATGACTCCAACTACCAGCCTTATATGGAAACTCACTAAAAAGACGTTGCTTTTCTTGGGTTATAATAAATGCTGCTTTTGACTTCTCCATTGTAGGTTTCAGTAACTCATTTAGTCTGTTATTTTGGGGCATTCCTACAATATATTTTATATTATGAATATCACACCAATCAAACATCTGATGACGACAAAATCCACTATCACCACGAAAAATAATCTTTACCTCTGGCCAAGCTTGGCGAAAACGTTTTACTAACAATGATAATATTGCCCAAGAATGTTTTGCTTGATCCTGCTTTGACGTCCTAAGATAACTAACTAACAGATGCTTTCCACAAAAAACATACAAAGGTAAAAAGCAATTATGACCGTAATAACCATGATAAAACTTACCTTCCTGTTGCCCATGAATTTCATCATCCGTAGCATCAAAATCAAGTATTAGCTGCTTTGGTACTATTTTATGAGACTTAATAAATTTATCAAGCATTAGTTCATGCACTTTAATTGCAAAGTGTCTATCAGCATTGTTTTCTATACGACATAAGGTAGAACTACTTGCCATATTGAGGTGGTACCCTTTGTCTAGACAAATTTTTTAAATTTTAGAGGTGTAATTCTCCTGTATTAATGTATTGGTTTTTCAAAGTAAAGTTTGCATTTT
Source organism: Rickettsia endosymbiont of Polydrusus tereticollis (assembly GCF_964026385.1). Taxonomy (NCBI): domain Bacteria; kingdom Pseudomonadati; phylum Pseudomonadota; class Alphaproteobacteria; order Rickettsiales; family Rickettsiaceae; genus Rickettsia; species Rickettsia endosymbiont of Polydrusus tereticollis. The sequence continues at coordinate 1,144,328 of NZ_OZ032142.1, forward strand.
CTATGTCATATAGCCTCTTGATAATTTTCTAGTTTTTCTGCAAAATGTATCATTTCAGGTGTCTTATATTCAAGCGATTGATGAGGTCTTTGCTGATTATAAAATTCTATATAATCTCTGATAGCTATCTTTGCTTCACGTACTGTTTCAAGATCAAAACGATAAATCTTCTCTTGTTTCAAAGATCGCCAAAAACGTTCAATAAATACATTATCTAAGGCTCTGCCTTTGCCGTCCATACTAATAGCTATGCCTTGTTGCTCAAGTATTTGAGTAAAATCTTTTGATGTAAATTGTACTCCTTGATCCGTATTAAAAATGTCAGGCTTGCCATGTATAGATATTGCTTCATTTAGAGCTTCAATACAAAAATCATTTTCTAAACTAATCGACACCCGCCAACTCAAAATATAACGACTATACCAATCCATTATAGCAACCAAATATACAAAACCTTGCTTTAATCTTATGTAAGTAATATCTGCACAGTAAACTTGATTGGAGCAAACCACCTCTATATTATTTAATAGATATGGGTATACTTTATGAGCCTGATTCCTACGGCTTAAATTAATCTTTGGGTATACTGCTTCAATACCAAGTATTTTATAATATTTTCTTATCATCTTACGACTAACATTTAACCCTTCGGATTTTAGGACATGAGACATTCTTCTAGTACCATAATAGGGATGCTCTGTAAAAATCTCATCAATTCTGTTCAGTACTCTATACTCCTTATCATCTAAGGTATTCCTAGCTCGGTAGTAGTAACTTGAGCGGTTTAAATCTAAAAGTTTGCATTGTCTTGCTATGGTTAAATTTGAAGCATAACTTATCATTTTTTTCCTAACCTCTAAATCCAAAGATACTAGATTTTTTTTTAAGCCAGTCTCTTTCAACTGTTAACTGGCCTATTTGCTCAAATAATGATTTAATTAAATCTTCTTGGCCGGTATCTTGTTGTTTAGATTTCGATTTAAATCCAGAAACCATAAAATCTAAAGCTTCTTTCTTCCATTTATAAATCTGATTAGCGTGAACACCATATTTGCTGGTAATTTGAGCTATAGTCATTTCTCCAGATATTGCTTCAATTGCTATTTTTGCTTTTTCTTCTGCACTATATTTTTTAACTTGTTTTTTCATTTTTTGCTCCTTTTCCTAGGAGATATTATACCTACTTTTCTCTATTTTCTTGTCTAGTTTTTGGGTACCATTATACTTTTTTCGAGCCATGCAATAAGACCTGTACTCACTCGCAATGGCAAGTTTTTTTCAATGATTTTGCCCTATACAACAATACCGTATCGTAGCAACAACTTACATTTTCAAGTCATCGCAATTGCCATAACATATATTGAACTAGCACCCGCTCGGCGTAAAATTTTAGTGCATTCATTAATAGTAGTACCGGTAGTTATTACATCATCGACTAATAAAATTTTTTGTTTAGTAATTTTGTATTTTTTATTAAATTTAATACTCTTTTTGATGTTATTCATCCTTTGTTTTTTTGACAAAAATGTTTGTGATTTCGTCCATTTTGCTTTGATTAATATATCTGCTTTTATATTCTTATCGGTTATTTTGGCAATTTCCTGTGCTAAAATATGAGCGGGGTTATACATTCGTAGTAACCTCTTAAACCTATTCATCGGCACGGGAACGATTAAATCGATATCCTCAATTTCTTTGCCGTACCTATTATATAACAGCTTGGCAAAAGTCTTAGCAAATACGGTTTTATCTTGATATTTAAATTGATGGATTATTTTTTTACTATATTCATTAAATTTAAGTAGGCTACGAGCTGAATCATAATTCGGTTTGCTGTTATAACAACGAGTACAGCAAAAATTATCTAAAATCGCTATTGCAAGTTTGCGACCGCATAACTGGCAATAAGGTTTAGCAATAAAATCAAGCTTACCCCAGCAGTTAGCACAAAATTCCCCTTTACTATTTAGTATTTCCGAGCATGACAAACATCGTGGCGGTAAAATATAATTTATTATGTAATTATAAAACTTGCTAACCGGTTTAAGTATTGTCAATTAATTCCTCGTGCAGATTTATGTTGTTCTTTATTACGTGGACTATTTGAGGGACCTGGGTTGCCCTTATTAGATATTCCACTTTTAGAAAATTCTTCTTGCATATTATGTGCATATTCTGCAGCTTTGCTTTTTGTTTGCTCTCTAGAAAGTGTCGGTGATTTAGAATTTGCTACTTCTGGTTTTGGGGTTTGTTGAGGTGGATTTTCACCTTTTTCTTTATCTTTACCGTATAACTCTTTTAAATCACCGAATTGTGATTCAACAAAATAACCCGCTCCGGCTTTTACTGCCGATTTAACTTTTTCAAAGTTAGTTCGCTCCGCCGGAGGTGCAAATTCCGGTCTTGCTTCTACTTCTTTTTGTTTTGTTGCAAATGCCGCTTCAAGCTGAATTTTATTCAATTTATCAATACCCGGAGTTTTTTCTAAAAATTCTTCTAGTGTTTTGGTATTTATTTTTTCTTGACGCTCTTGTTCTCGAAGCTCTTTGGTATTTGTATAATTTTCGGCTGATAATTTTAAATTATTTATCTTATTTATCGTATCGTGTTTTCGCACCATATGTACTAAATTTGCTTCTGCTTCTCCGGTAGTATTGACAAATGTTGCAGCGGCTGCCATTATTCCTCCGACTAAACCCCCTCTAGCTATACCTTCAAGTAACAACGATCCCCCTCCTAGAGTACTATCTCGAACGGCTTTGAATATCTCTTTTGCTTTACTACCTTTAAAATTTGTTTCAGCCGGTGGGTTTACGTAAATTTGCGGTAATTTAAAATCTAAAAAATTTTGAAGCTCAGGACTATCTTTTCCTATATCTTTTCTAGCATTAATTGCTAATTTAATCTGTTCTTGTTTATTATGTTTAATAGCTTCTAATGACTTTTTTTCATTATCTAAATGTTTATCTTCCCTAACCTCCAGAGTTTCCTTGACAACACCATACGCAACGGAAGTCAAAGAAAGTGCTGCAATACCAAGGCCTATAGGTGTTGGATTAACTGCTAACGAAACTACGGCACCGGTAATTTTTGCCCCTCGCTTTACTGCCTTACTACTCAAAGTGTTATATGTTTTATCTATTGCATTTGCAACCGGCACACCCCCAGGAAGAGTTTTAACTTTATTGAGTACTTTATCATATATACCGGGACTTTCAGGACCTTTTTCTTTAATCTTGCCTTTTTGTAGAAGTTTATCAACAGGATCAACTGCTTTTGCAAGGTCGGAAGCTAAAGTAATGCCTGCCTCTACAGCATCTTGGGTACCTGTAATAATATCACCACTTACAATTTTCCCTGCTGCTTTTGCACCTTGTCCTAACGCTTTTACACCTGCTGCCCCAACTATAACAGCAGCAGCACCGACTCTTGCCGCTCTAGCTGCATAGAGACTTTTAGTATCTTCAAGTGTTCTCCTAGTTTTGCTTTGCTTAGGAATTTCAGGCTCTTTTACTTCTTGAGGATTTTCTAAAGGTTTGATAGGAGTACCAATTGACGATTGTAGCAGCTTTGCATTGTTTTCTCGTGCTGCTTCAACGCCTTCAGCCGGTGGCTTAATTGACGATTCATATGGAGTATTGTTTTGATTTTCCTTACTCATAAATACACTCTTAAAATTATGTCAGTACTACTCTTGAGGTATTATTCCTACAGCCCTTTATGTCATTCCCACAAAGGGGCGTTGTTGCATGGCTCGAATTTTTGCAAAGCGTTCGGGTGTCATGCCGTGGCTTGACCACGGCATCCAGTCTTTTATTAAGGTTTTTTCTGGATACCGTGGAAGAGGCCTCGGTATGACAGTGCCTTACCTCTCACCCATCGCATATTGCGTTATCAAATTTTTAATCGGTTTTAAGTTATCGATAGCCTTGAAACCTAAACGCCGTAAATACCATAAATTTTTTGAATAATTTGAAAAAATATTATTTAACTCATCAGTAATTTTATACATAATAAAATTATCTTCTTGCCTTAATTTTTGATATTGTTGTAAGGTTTCCTCTTTTATGCCCATAACATCTATTAGTTTTGTTAAGGCTTCTATATCTTTTATACCTTGGTTAAGACCTTGACCGGCAAGCGGGTGAATAATATGTGCACTATCGGCAATCAGCACTATGCGATTATAAAAATACCTCTTAGCTAAACGTGCTTTTAACGGAAAAGCAGAAATCTTGCTATCAATAGTAATTTTCCCTAAAGACTTACCGCAATTTCTTTGTACTAAATATTCAAATTCTTCGGCAGGTAAATTTTGTAGCAACGACGCCTGTTTAGCACTAGTAGACCATATTACCGAAGAGCTATTTTGATCTTTTAACGGCAGAAGAGCAAAAGGACCTAAGGGCAGAAAATGCTCCATAGCACAATTATCATGATTTATTTCATGCTTAATATTAAAGGTAAGTGCCGTTTGATAAGATTCTTCTATTTCATCACTAAAATAATATGATCGAACTTTTGAGTGATATCCGTCACACACTATTAGTAAATTACAAGTAATTTGCTTATTATTATCTAAAGTTATAACAGAGTGATCAGCTTTACTATCCACTTTTTTATATTCGCATTCATCGATTAGATTAATTAAAGAATTCTCTTTTATTTTTGTTACGAGGAGTTTTTTAAACTCACTATTTTTTACTACATATCCAAGAGGAGCTGCTAGCTCGTTGATGTCGTTCCCGCCTTCGCGGGAATGACATCGTAGCTTATTTCTCAAATGCAATATTTCCGGTGCTTTATTATCCACTACGTAAACGTCCTGCATTTCAGCCGCTAAATTTTCCAGCTCTGACCATATTTCAAGGCTATTTAAAAAATTTTGAGAATATGGAGTTATTGCGGTAGTCCTTATATCGCTATAGAAATTATTTGCCGTAATAGACTTACTCTCGACAATAGTAGTTTTAATACCGACTTTTGCCATCGATAGTGCTGTAAGCATACCGCTTAAGCCACTTCCCAATATTACAACGTGTGCTATATCTATAACCATGTTTAAGTTTGATTAGATTGATGTAAAAAATATTTTAAATAAGCGTTACTTGCTATAAAACTTAAGAAAAAATAAATAAGTGCGATATCTAAATAAGAGCTATTTCTTAAATATGATCCACAAACACAAATTAATAATGTCGTAATGCCGGTAAAGCTATTTAATACTAACAGCTGAGTAAACACATCTATCGCCTTAATGAAAAGATAAGTCATTAAGCCAATAAATAGGAAAAGGATAATTAAACAAATATTAAGCATAGCAACCCTTATGTATTTTATAGCGTTGTTGCATGGCTCGATAAAAGTAGCAGTATGTCATTCCTGCGAAAGCAGGAATCCAGAAAAAACACTTAAAATAAGCAAAATTATATAAAAATTTACTATATAATTCGCTTAAATATTCTCTGGATTCCCGCCTATGCGGGAATGACATCAAAAATTCGACAACGCCGTCGTAGCCACAGTATGACACCTTATACATTAACATAATCGGTTATAATATTGCAAACTTCAATATAATTTATAACTAAAGCTTAGTTATTTTTTTAAGAAGGTTGATTATTTGTTAATTCTACAATAAAATCCCAACAGACTAACAAATTCTATTTATAAATTATCATGCACAATACAGATGTTATAATAATCGGTGCAGGACCGGTTGGGCTATTTACTATTTTTCAAGCCGGCATGCTCGGTATGAAATGCCACGTTATCGACTCGCAAGAAATAATAGGGGGGCAATGTATTACCCTTTATCCCGAAAAACCTATATATGATATACCTGCTCACCCTAAAATTATGGGGGAGGAGCTAATAAAACAATTAGAGTTACAAGCTGCACCTTTTAATCCGATATATCACCTTAACCAGCAAGCTATAGAGTTAAAAGAGCAAGACGGAATTTTTGAGGTTAAAACTTCAAAAAATATCACTATCAAAGGTAAGGTTATTATTATTGCCGCCGGTGCCGGTTCCTTCGGAGCGAATAAACCGCCTTTAGCGGATATTGAAAAATTTGAGGATAAATCGGTGTTTTATTTTGTAAATAACCGCAATAGCTTTAAGGATAAAGAAATAGTAATAGCCGGTGGTGGTGATTCAGCCGTTGACTGGGCTATTTCGCTTTCCGAGATCGCTAAAAAAATATATCTAGTGCATAGGCGTGATAAATTTAGAGCAGCAAATGAAAGTTTAAGACAATTAAAAAATCTAGCAGATAGCGGTAAAATTGAGCTAGTTATCGGCTATCAACTTCATTCTCTTCAGGGAAAGGACGGAATACTTGAAAAGGTCGGCGTAAAAGATTTGCATAGTAATACTCGTTTATTAACCGCTAATATTTTATTGCCGTTTTTTGGACTTAAACAGGAACTCGGACCGATAAGTAATTGGGGTTTAAATATTAATTTGCATCATATTGAAGTAGAACCGCCATATTTCCAAACTAATATTCCAAATATTTACGCAATCGGCGATATTGCTCATTATACCGGTAAGCTTAAATTAATCCTTACCGGTTTTGCTGAAGCGGCAAGCAGCCTTCATCATGCTTATAGCCGTGTATTTGACGGAAAAGCTTTGCATTTTGAGTATTCTACTACTAAATTCTCCACCAAGGAGTAAAAAAACAGTGAATAATATAATTGACGGAAAGCTTTTAGCTAATAAAATATTAGCCGAATTAAAATTAGAAATTGAGGCAATTAAAAACAATATAGGTATTTCCCCAAAGCTCGCTATTATAATGGTAGGTGATAACGCCGCAAGTAATATATATGTACAAAATAAAGTAAAAAGTGCAACTAAAATAGGGGGGGATACTCTACAGTTAAAATTGCCGGAAACAATAACAACAAGTGAGCTAATAAAACAAATTAATCAATTAAACGATGACCCTAAAATTTCGGGGATTATCGTGCAATTACCGCTGCCGACTAATATAGACAAAGAAAGTATTTTATCGGCGGTTGCACCGAGCAAAGACGTTGACGGATTCCATCCTTTAAATGTCGGTTATTTACATAGCGGATTAAATAAGGGATTCATACCTTGCACCGCTCTTGGTTGCCTTGAGGTAATAAAACACTATGAAAAAAATTTAACCGGCAAAAATGCGGTGATTATAGGACGCTCAAATATTGTCGGTAAGCCACTCGCTGCTTTATTGTTAAAAGAAAATTGTACAGTTACTATTTGCCACTCTAAAACGCAAAATCTAAGTTCTATAACTTCTAAAGCCGACATAATAATATCTGCTATAGGCTCACCTTTGCAACTAACGGCGGAATATTTTAATTCAAGCACCTTAGTAATTGATGTAGGGATTACTAGGTTACCTAATAATAAAATTGTCGGCGATGTTGATTTTGAACACGTCGTAAATAAAGTAAAATATATCACTCCCGTTCCGGGTGGAATCGGTCCTATGACTATTGCCTTTTTATTAAAGAATACCGTAAAAGCAATGAAGCAGCAGCTTAATTTAAATGAAAATACGTTTGTACAAGGGGTTTTGTAATAAAATTTCTCTATACCTTATTGAACAAATAATTTATAATAACGGGTAATTTTATTATTTTTGAGGATAGTTAAACCCCTCTAGCCCGGATATTGCATGAGATATAGGAGACAAAATCCTCGTAAAGCTGTATAATACTGGTATTTCATTAGAATAATACAAAGGATTTTGTCATGACAAATTGTATAGCATATAGTTACCAGTTTTCCAAAGTAAAAAATCGGACAATAGAGATAAATTTCACTGGAGGTGATATTAGTAGCGATGGAGGTGTGTTGTTATTAAGAGAAGCAGATAAAAGGCTTGGTATAACAGAGGAGCTTGCTAAAATATTTCCTGATAGACGAGATGGTAGTAAAATTACCCATAATATGGCAACAATGCTGAGGCAACGAATTTATGGTATTGCATTAGGTTATGAAGATTTAAATGACCACAATTATCTACGAAAATGTCCTGCTATGCAAACAGCTATGGAAACAATTGATGATATGGCAAGTAGTTCTACCTTATGTCGTATAGAAAACAATGCTGATAGACACTTTGCAATTAAAGTGCATGAACTAATGCTTGATAAATTTATTAAGTCTCATAAAATAGTACCAAAGCAGCTAATACTTGATTTTGATGCTACGGATGATGAAATTCATGGGCAACAGGAAGGTAAGTTTTATCATGGTTATTACGGTCATAATTGCTTTTTACCTTTGTATGTTTTTTGTGGAAAGCATCTGTTAGTTAGTTATCTTAGGACGTCAAAGCAGGATCAAGCAAAACATTCTTGGGCAATATTATCATTGTTAGTAAAACGTTTTCGCCAAGCTTGGCCAGAGGTAAAGATTATTTTTCGTGGTGATAGTGGATTTTGTCGTCATCAGATGTTTGATTGGTGTGATATTCATAATATAAAATATATTGTAGGAATGCCCCAAAATAACAGACTAAATGAGTTACTGAAACCTACAATGGAGAAGTCAAAAGCAGCATTTATTATAACCCAAGAAAAGCAACGTCTTTTTAGTGAGTTTCCATATAAGGCTGGTAGTTGGAGTCATGAACGTAGAATAATTGGTAAGGCAGAAATGACAATGCTTGGAGAAAATCCAAGGTATATAGTAACTAATTTATCAGATAAACCTGAAGATTTATACGACAAAGTTTACTGTGGTCGTGGTGATATGGAAAACCGTATAAAAGAGCAACAACTAGAATTATTTGCAGATCGTACTTCTTGTCATAGATGGTGGGCTAATCAGCTCAGAATGATTTTATCGGGTCTTGCATACACTTTAGTAGAATATATCAGAGGTAATTTATTACAAGGTAGTGCATTAGCAAAAGCACAAATAGGTACAATACGTTTAAAATTATTAAAAATTGGGGTAGTAATTATCCGTAATACTAGGCGTATTAAGTTTTTGTTATCTTCATCATATCCTTACCGACAGGTATGGAATCATGTGATGAAGAAATTAGCATTAGAATAACCTAGATTAGCACTGTTCCCGGTGCTTAGAAAAAATGGGGTAAGGGGCATTACATCTAAAATTTGAAAATAACGGCTTCAAAGCACTTTTTGGCAAAATTTTTACAAAAGTATCATTGCTAATATTATAAATTACTCAATTTCTTACTTTAAATCTCACTTCATGCAATATCCGGGCTAATACTTGATTTTGATGCTACGGATGATGAAATTCATGGGCAACAGGAAGGTAAGTTTTATCATGGTTATTACGGTCATAATTGCTTTTTACCTTTGTATGTTTTTTGTGGAAAGCATCTGTTAGTTAGTTATCTTAGGACGTCAAAGCAGGATCAAGCAAAACATTCTTGGGCAATATTATCATTGTTAGTAAAACGTTTTCGCCAAGCTTGGCCAGAGGTAAAGATTATTTTTCGTGGTGATAGTGGATTTTGTCGTCATCAGATGTTTGATTGGTGTGATATTCATAATATAAAATATATTGTAGGAATGCCCCAAAATAACAGACTAAATGAGTTACTGAAACCTACAATGGAGAAGTCAAAAGCAGCATTTATTATAACCCAAGAAAAGCAACGTCTTTTTAGTGAGTTTCCATATAAGGCTGGTAGTTGGAGTCATGAACGTAGAATAATTGGTAAGGCAGAAATGACAATGCTTGGAGAAAATCCAAGGTATATAGTAACTAATTTATCAGATAAACCTGAAGATTTATACGACAAAGTTTACTGTGGTCGTGGTGATATGGAAAACCGTATAAAAGAGCAACAACTAGAATTATTTGTAGATCGTACTTCTTGTCATAGATGGTGGGCTAATCAGCTCAGAATGATTTTATCGGGTCTTGCATACACTTTAGTAGAATATATCAGAGGTAATTTATTACAAGGTAGTGCATTAGCAAAAGCACAAATAGGTACAATACGTTTAAAATTATTAAAAATTGGGGTAGTAATTATCCGTAATACTAGGCGTATTAAGTTTTTGTTATCTTCATCATATCCTTACCGACAGGTATGGAATCATGTGATGAAGAAATTAGCATTAGAATAACCTAGATTAGCACTGTTCCCGGTGCTTAGAAAAAATGGGGTAAGGGGCATTACATCTAAAATTTGAAAATAACGGCTTCAAAGCACTTTTTGGCAAAATTTTTACAAAAGTATCATTGCTAATATTATAAATTACTCAATTTCTTACTTTAAATCTCACTTCATGCAATATCCGGGTTAAGAGCATCAGCGAGTAGTCTAGCCCCTTCGTCCCCTATTTTGCTATATCCAATATCAAGCAAAGTAATAGAATTATTAATTTTAAGAGCATCAGCAAATACTCTAATCCCTTCATCCCCTATTTGGTTCCAACCAATATCAAGCGAAGCAATAGAAGAATTAGTTTTAAGAGCGTCAGCGAGTACTTTTGCCCCTTCAGCCTCTATTTGGTTATGTCCAAGGTCAAGCGAAGTGGCATCGTTTCTTAAACTCTCGGCTTTTTGTTTTAGTCCTCTTTTTTCTAAAAACTCTATTAATAGCTCATTTGACGTTTTCGTTGTTGTTAACTTAGCTTGCGTAAACATAACTGCCTCTTTGCTTAATTTTATTAAAATTTATTAATTATAAGTTAACCTTTATATTTGCTAAAATAATTACAAGTATCTCGGTAACAAGTCAAATAAAAAAAATAAGGAAAGGTTAAAAAATTAAAGATTAGGTTTCAGTACGGGTTAGTTTAATTTAAATACTCAGCTGGTGGTTTCTTTAAGAAACAGCCCGTAAAGTTCGGGATATTCGGCTTTGAAAACCGGAAGGTCGAGGCTGCAACGTGTGCAGTTTTTCCATGAGATGACGGGTTTGTCGTTAATGGTTAAGGTGGTACGTAACCCCATATAATCCTTAACGATATCTTGCAGGTCTTCCTCTTTTGCAAACAACATCTGCTTTAGCTCTTGTAGCTTGTGGAGGTCTTGGACTATGTTGGCTATTTCTTTCGTAGCTTCAATTATATTGTCATCTATATTTGTTTGTGGTTCTTGCAGCTTATCCGCCATATCAAGTGGCATTATTGCACTGCATGAATCAATTGAGGCTTCTTGTGCTTCTTCTAACAATCTATCCATAGTTTTAACGTTGTCAATCATGTCATTTGTTTATTCCTAAAACAGGAGTGACGCCTTTGAACCTACCAAACAAGCCCTTTATCGATGCGGCAATAATACCTGTTATGCTATTGCCGTAATGCTTACTATCGTCTTTATTGTCTTGCATATTGTCCCTAGTTATCACTCTTCTTAAAAACGATATAAGGAATAATATGTTAACGATTATCAGCAGTTTAATAGGCTTCCTGGGTAGCTTTGTGCCGGAAATTTTAAATTTCGTTAAGGACAAGAAGGATAAGGAACACGAGTCGCTATAATTTTAAAAAGAGTAATGGTAACATAGATTTAAAAGGGATGCTTAATATATTAGAAGTATAAGTTGCGTATGACCTTATGGAAAAAAGGATAAAAAATAAACTCGTTAAACAACTAAATCTTCCGTAAAAGTAGGAAGGAGTGCAAAAGCTAAGCTATTATCAGCAAACTTTTGGTCTATAAAGCTATATTTTATTCTTTTGGTTGTCAATATTAACTACTTTAAAAATAGCAGGTTTTTACCAAGGTGTATAAAAAAATAAAAATCTCTTGAAGCCTTATAGAATAAAGGACTTTAACCCGGATATTGCATGAGATATAGGAGACAAAATCCTCGTAAAGCTGTATAATACTGGTATTTCATTAGAATAATACAAAGGATTTTGTCATGACAAATTGTATAGCATATAGTTACCAGTTTTCCAAAGTAAAAAATCGGACAATAGAGATAAATTTCACTGGAGGTGATATTAGTAGCGATGGAGGTGTGTTGTTATTAAGAGAAGCAGATAAAAGGCTTGGTATAACAGAGGAGCTTGCTAAAATATTTCCTGATAGACGAGATGGTAGTAAAATTACCCATAATATGGCAACAATGCTGAGGCAACGAATTTATGGTATTGCATTAGGTTATGAAGATTTAAATGACCACAATTATCTACGAAAATGTCCTGCTATGCAAACAGCTATGGAAACAATTGATGATATGGCAAGTAGTTCTACCTTATGTCGTATAGAAAACAATGCTGATAGACACTTTGCAATTAAAGTGCATGAACTAATGCTTGATAAATTTATTAAGTCTCATAAAATAGTACCAAAGCAGCTAATACTTGATTTTGATGCTACGGATGATGAAATTCATGGGCAACAGGAAGGTAAGTTTTATCATGGTTATTACGGTCATAATTGCTTTTTACCTTTGTATGTTTTTTGTGGAAAGCATCTGTTAGTTAGTTATCTTAGGACGTCAAAGCAGGATCAAGCAAAACATTCTTGGGCAATATTATCATTGTTAGTAAAACGTTTTCGCCAAGCTTGGCCAGAGGTAAAGATTATTTTTCGTGGTGATAGTGGATTTTGTCGTCATCAGATGTTTGATTGGTGTGATATTCATAATATAAAATATATTGTAGGAATGCCCCAAAATAACAGACTAAATGAGTTACTGAAACCTACAATGGAGAAGTCAAAAGCAGCATTTATTATAACCCAAGAAAAGCAACGTCTTTTTAGTGAGTTTCCATATAAGGCTGGTAGTTGGAGTCATGAACGTAGAATAATTGGTAAGGCAGAAATGACAATGCTTGGAGAAAATCCAAGGTATATAGTAACTAATTTATCAGATAAACCTGAAGATTTATACGACAAAGTTTACTGTGGTCGTGGTGATATGGAAAACCGTATAAAAGAGCAACAACTAGAATTATTTGCAGATCGTACTTCTTGTCATAGATGGTGGGCTAATCAGCTCAGAATGATTTTATCGGGTCTTGCATACACTTTAGTAGAATATATCAGAGGTAATTTATTACAAGGTAGTGCATTAGCAAAAGCACAAATAGGTACAATACGTTTAAAATTATTAAAAATTGGGGTAGTAATTATCCGTAATACTAGGCGTATTAAGTTTTTGTTATCTTCATCATATCCTTACCGACAGGTATGGAATCATGTGATGAAGAAATTAGCATTAGAATAACCTAGATTAGCACTGTTCCCGGTGCTTAGAAAAAATGGGGTAAGGGGCATTACATCTAAAATTTGAAAATAACGGCTTCAAAGCACTTTTTGGCAAAATTTTTACAAAAGTATCATTGCTAATATTATAAATTACTCAATTTCTTACTTTAAATCTCACTTCATGCAATATCCGGGCTAGATGTCATTCCTGCCTGCATGAGATGTTGTTGTGTGGCTCGAAAAATGTATAATGGTACCCAAAAACTAGACAAGAAAATAGAGAAAAGTAGGTATAATATCTCCTAGGAAAAGGAGCAAAAAATGAAAAAACAAGTTAAAAAATATAGTGCAGAAGAAAAAGCAAAAATAGCAATTGAAGCAATATCTGGAGAAATGACTATAGCTCAAATTACCAGCAAATATGGTGTTCACGCTAATCAGATTTATAAATGGAAGAAAGAAGCTTTAGATTTTATGGTTTCTGGATTTAAATCGAAATCTAAACAACAAGATACCGGCCAAGAAGATTTAATTAAATCATTATTTGAGCAAATAGGCCAGTTAACAGTTGAAAGAGACTGGCTTAAAAAAAAATCTAGTATCTTTGGATTTAGAGGTTAGGAAAAAAATGATAAGTTATGCTTCAAATTTAACCATAGCAAGACAATGCAAACTTTTAGATTTAAACCGCTCAAGTTACTACTACCGAGCTAGGAATACCTTAGATGATAAGGAGTATAGAGTACTGAACAGAATTGATGAGATTTTTACAGAGCATCCCTATTATGGTACTAGAAGAATGTCTCATGTCCTAAAATCCGAAGGGTTAAATGTTAGTCGTAAGATGATAAGAAAATATTATAAAATACTTGGTATTGAAGCAGTATACCCAAAGATTAATTTAAGCCGTAGGAATCAGGCTCATAAAGTATACCCATATCTATTAAATAATATAGAGGTGGTTTGCTCCAATCAAGTTTACTGTGCAGATATTACTTACATAAGATTAAAGCAAGGTTTTGTATATTTGGTTGCTATAATGGATTGGTATAGTCGTTATATTTTGAGTTGGCGGGTGTCGATTAGTTTAGAAAATGATTTTTGTATTGAAGCTCTAAATGAAGCAATATCTATACATGGCAAGCCTGACATTTTTAATACGGATCAAGGAGTACAATTTACATCAAAAGATTTTACTCAAATACTTGAGCAACAAGGCATAGCTATTAGTATGGACGGCAAAGGCAGAGCCTTAGATAATGTATTTATTGAACGTTTTTGGCGATCTTTGAAACAAGAGAAGATTTATCGTTTTGATCTTGAAACAGTACGTGAAGCAAAGATAGCTATCAGAGATTATATAGAATTTTATAATCAGCAAAGACCTCATCAATCGCTTGAATATAAGACACCTGAAATGATACATTTTGCAGAAAAACTAGAAAATTATCAAGAGGCTATATGACATAGAAAATGCAAACTTTACTTTGAAAAACCAATACATTAATACAGGAGAATTACACCTCTAAAATTTAAAAAATTTGTCTAGACAAAGGGTACCACCTCAATGCCATATGTCGTTCCCGCCATTGCGAGGAGGGCATTGTTGCATGGCTCGATAAAAGTAGCAGTATGTCATTCCTGCGAAAGCAGGAATCTAGTAATAAAAAGGTGTGAATGCCTTGGATTTTTAAAATTAAAAGCTCAAAATATTTCGCTTTTTTCTGGATTCCCGCTTTCGCGGGAATGACATCAAAAATTCGAGCCAGGCAACAACGCCAAAAAACCCGTTATAATGACATCAATAATATAAGCATTCGTAGCTCAGCTGGATAGAGCATTGCCCTCCGAAGGCAAAGGTCGTTGGTTCAAATCCAATCGAATGCACCAGTCGGAATTTTCGGATAAATTTACGAATGTATCAAATGGCGGACGTAGAGAGTAATCAAGTTTCTCGCTGTTTAATTCCAGGTTAGCAAACACCAAATTTACTAAGTTCCGTTTGCCATCGACAGTCGAACCTGTAAACGTGTCAAAGGCGTTGGAAGCTAATTCAATCAAGGAAATCAACGTTTTTGCAAAGCTATTATCTGCTTTATGGTGTGCTTCGATTTCTCTAATGATCTCTTCTTTTTTTTGTATTAATTGTAAGTGCTTCTCTTCATGTGTTGTTTTATCTAATTCACCATCAAGGTATAAATCCATTAGCCTATCTACACGTGTTTTTATTTTTGTATCTTCCGCATATAACACACTTAACCGTTGCTTGTGATAATCTTTTTCGGCATTTGCCGAGTCCTTTATATATAATTGTATTTCTTCTAATAGCTTGGGTTTTAACTGCATCGATTTAAAAACTTTCTCTACTTCTTTTAATATTCTTTCTTCTCTTATATATACGGCTTTTTGCTGATTTTGCTGATTCTGCAAATTCCATATTCTTAAATATGCCCATTCCCCGGTTTTTCCACTAGCGTAAGTTTTCTTTTTGATGTCGGGAGTTACAACACGCCCTGTATTTGCACATTTTATTAATCCCCTAAATATATTCGTTTCCTCTATATTTATAAGGTTGGTTCTTCCCGAGACGGACTTTTTGGCAGCTATCAAATAACTCTTTGCTGATAATTGGCGGGTATTTATGTGGGTATTGCTTACCGGTTTTTAATACCCTCATTACTCCATAATAAAAAGGATTCTGTAAGGGATTGTAAATTTGAGTTTTGCTTAAGTAACCTTTACAAGGAATGACATCAAAAATTCGATCCACGCAACAATGCCCACCCCACATGGCTCCCTAATTTTATTAATTTATTATATAATATTAAACTTTTGTGCTAAATATATTTCCTATATTTAAATAAATAACTTGATATTATTAGAAGCTTGGTTTTTAATAATATTAATAACCAATTACAAAAAAATTAATTATGCTTATTAATGGGAAACAAGTCGAAGATAAAATTTTTCAAAAACTAGGAAATATACCTTCTAGTTTTCCTGAATATATTAGTAATCTTGCTCCAAAGCCGCTAAGCCCGGAAGAAGTAAATACGCAGAATCACGCTGTTAATTCCTACAATGCAGGAATAGGGTTATTTAAAGCAGGAAATCATCCTGCAGCAGTTGTTCAGTTAAAACAAGCTGAGCAAATAGCTGTAAAAACTGATAACGTTTTTTTATCTCATATTAATGCTACAATGGCACGTAATTATGAATCTATGGGAGATTTCGGTAATGCTATTCAAAAATTTCAAGGTAGTATAAATAATACTTTTGAAGCTAAGGGATATTACGATGCAGAAAATTTATATAAAGAATTAGTTACGGCACATCAAAAACAAGGAACATTAGGAAAATTTATTGAAGCTCAAGAATTAAACTTGATGAAGAGCCAAGCTGAAAACGATCCAAGCAGCGAACTAATGGCAAGGTTAGGGCTTGGGGCTGCTTATAAGGCACAAAATCGTAGAGAAAATTCTATAGAGCAATATGCACATGCTTATTCTTTGCAGCAAGGTAGAGTTGATTATGATGCTGTTCGTGTAGAGCAGCATGAGGTGGGCTTTACAAATAAAGAAAAAATTGGTACTGATAACATTCAACAATGTGTTGCGGTGATTTTACATGATCCGTTAACAAAAAAAACTGATCATGCTATAAAAAAACGTACAAATCGAATTAAGATGAGATAAAATAAATCTTAGGAGGATTTGCAATGAGTCAAAAAATATACGATAAAGAATTTAAAATTAATGCAGTAAAACTGTATTTAGCAAATAAAGGTAGTAAAAGCATCAATGATATTGCTAACCCGGATATTGCATGAAGTGAGATTTAAAGTAAGAAATTGAGTAATTTATAATATTAGCAATGATACTTTTGTAAAAATTTTGCCAAAAAGTGCTTTGAAGCCGTTATTTTCAAATTTTAGATGTAATGCCCCTTACCCCATTTTTTCTAAGCACCGGGAACAGTACTAATCTAGGTTATTCTAATGCTAATTTCTTCATCACATGATTCCATACCTGTCGGTAAGGATATGATGAAGATAACAAAAACTTAATACGCCTAGTATTACGGATAATTACTACCCCAATTTTTAATAATTTTAAACGTATTGTACCTATTTGTGCTTTTGCTAATGCACTACCTTGTAATAAATTACCTCTGATATATTCTACTAAAGTGTATGCAAGACCCGATAAAATCATTCTGAGCTGATTAGCCCACCATCTATGACAAGAAGTACGATCTGCAAATAATTCTAGTTGTTGCTCTTTTATACGGTTTTCCATATCACCACGACCACAGTAAACTTTGTCGTATAAATCTTCAGGTTTATCTGATAAATTAGTTACTATATACCTTGGATTTTCTCCAAGCATTGAGGTGGTACCCTTTGTCTAGACAAATTTTTTAAATTTTAGAGGTGTAATTCTCCTGTATTAATGTATTGGTTTTTCAAAGTAAAGTTTGCATTTTCTATGTCATATAGCCTCTTGATAATTTTCTAGTTTTTCTGCAAAATGTATCATTTCAGGTGTCTTATATTCAAGCGATTGATGAGGTCTTTGCTGATTATAAAATTCTATATAATCTCTGATAGCTATCTTTGCTTCACGTACTGTTTCAAGATCAAAACGATAAATCTTCTCTTGTTTCAAAGATCGCCAAAAACGTTCAATAAATACATTATCTAAGGCTCTGCCTTTGCCGTCCATACTAATAGCTATGCCTTGTTGCTCAAGTATTTGAGTAAAATCTTTTGATGTAAATTGTACTCCTTGATCCGTATTAAAAATGTCAGGCTTGCCATGTATAGATATTGCTTCATTTAGAGCTTCAATACAAAAATCATTTTCTAAACTAATCGACACCCGCCAACTCAAAATATAACGACTATACCAATCCATTATAGCAACCAAATATACAAAACCTTGCTTTAATCTTATGTAAGTAATATCTGCACAGTAAACTTGATTGGAGCAAACCACCTCTATATTATTTAATAGATATGGGTATACTTTATGAGCCTGATTCCTACGGCTTAAATTAATCTTTGGGTATACTGCTTCAATACCAAGTATTTTATAATATTTTCTTATCATCTTACGACTAACATTTAACCCTTCGGATTTTAGGACATGAGACATTCTTCTAGTACCATAATAGGGATGCTCTGTAAAAATCTCATCAATTCTGTTCAGTACTCTATACTCCTTATCATCTAAGGTATTCCTAGCTCGGTAGTAGTAACTTGAGCGGTTTAAATCTAAAAGTTTGCATTGTCTTGCTATGGTTAAATTTGAAGCATAACTTATCATTTTTTTCCTAACCTCTAAATCCAAAGATACTAGATTTTTTTTTAAGCCAGTCTCTTTCAACTGTTAACTGGCCTATTTGCTCAAATAATGATTTAATTAAATCTTCTTGGCCGGTATCTTGTTGTTTAGATTTCGATTTAAATCCAGAAACCATAAAATCTAAAGCTTCTTTCTTCCATTTATAAATCTGATTAGCGTGAACACCATATTTGCTGGTAATTTGAGCTATAGTCATTTCTCCAGATATTGCTTCAATTGCTATTTTTGCTTTTTCTTCTGCACTATATTTTTTAACTTGTTTTTTCATTTTTTGCTCCTTTTCCTAGGAGATATTATACCTACTTTTCTCTATTTTCTTGTCTAGTTTTTGGGTACCATTATAATTTTATGAGACTTAATAAATTTATCAAGCATTAGTTCATGCACTTTAATTGCAAAGTGTCTATCAGCATTGTTTTCTATACGACATAAGGTAGAACTACTTGCCATATCATCAATTGTTTCCATAGCTGTTTGCATAGCAGGACATTTTCGTAGATAATTGTGGTCATTTAAATCTTCATAACCTAATGCAATACCATAAATTCGTTGCCTCAGCATTGTTGCCATATTATGGGTAATTTTACTACCATCTCGTCTATCAGGAAATATTTTAGCAAGCTCCTCTGTTATACCAAGCCTTTTATCTGCTTCTCTTAATAACAACACACCTCCATCGCTACTAATATCACCTCCAGTGAAATTTATCTCTATTGTCCGATTTTTTACTTTGGAAAACTGGTAACTATATGCTATACAATTTGTCATGACAAAATCCTTTGTATTATTCTAATGAAATACCAGTATTATACAGCTTTACGAGGATTTTGTCTCCTATATCTCATGCAATATCCGGGCTAAGGATTTAGGGGTTTCACGCTCTGGTTTGGGATATTGGCTTAAGAATTACAAAGGCAAAGGAGAGGCTAGCTTTGTTGGTAGTGGCAATGTAATGAATCAAGAGGTACGAGATTTAAAGAGGGAATTACATCTTGTAAAACAAGAGCGAGATATCCTAAAAAAAGCAGTGGTCATCTTTTCAGCTCCCGCAAACAAAGGTACGAATTTATGAAGAATCATAGTTCTTGTTTTTGTGTAGATCAGATGGCTAAGATTTTAGGGGTTAGTAGAAGTGGTTATTATGATTTTATTAATCACATGCCAAGTAAAAGAGCTGAATATAATGAGGAATTGATAAGTAAGATTAAAACTATTTTTACAGAAAGTTATAAAACTTATGGAAGTCCAAGGATTCATACAGAGTTAAAAGAACAAGGCTTTGTTTGCTCACGCCCTCGAGTAGCAAGGCTAATGCAAGTAAATAGCATTCAAGCAAAAATGTACAGAAAGTTTAAAAAGACTACAAGGCAGTCTGATAAACCTTATCATAGGGGAGAAGATTTGGTTAAACAAAATTTTTCTGCCTCAAGCCCAAATAGCATTTGGGTAGCTGATATAAGTTATATTTCTGTAAATAATAAATGGGCTTATCTTGCTATAGTACTTGACCTGTTCTCACGGAAAGTAGTAGGTATGGCGTTAGAAGAAACTATGAGAACTGATTTGATAATTAAAGCTCTTAACTCTGCTGCATTACAACGTAAACCCTTAAAAGGGCTTATTCATCATTCTGATCTTGGAAGCCAATTTACTAGTTTTGACTTTTATAATGCAACCAAAAAACACGGAATTGTTTTAAGTCATGGAAAGACTGGTGTGTCCTATGATAATGCTGCTATGGAAAGCTTTTTCCACACTCTGAAAACTGAGCTTGTTTATTTTAAAAAATACCAAAGCTTAGAAGAAGCAAAGCTTGATATATTTACTTATATTTTTACTTTTTATAACCAAAAACGGAGGCACTCTACATTAAATTATCAAACTCCAAATGAGTACGAGTTACATTATAAAAAAATTAAAAACGTCTCTCTTTAATTTGTCCGTTTTTTTGTTGCAAGATCACAAAAATATTTATCTGGACAGACTGAAGCATCTAATGCTGTTGAAATGTGGCAAGCAAATCAAGTATCTAAGCCATTGATTAAAGCAGCAAAGGAAATTCACCAAACTGATACTTCGCTGGTGAAAGACGTAATTACTGAAAATATCAATAAAAAAACTCAAAATTTAAATATTAGTGACAAAAGAAAAGCAAAAATAATAAATAAACTAGCTATTCAAACAGAAAATTTATTATCAAATAAATCTAATTTATTAGTTGATACTCAGCTTAAAGTTAACGAATCTTTAAAAGTTGAGACTACCAAAAAGTCTGCAGTGCAAAAAATAAAGGATTTGCTTACTAATATTTCAAATAAAGTTAGCAATTTTATAAAAAATAATATTACCAAGCCTCAAGTACAACAAACAAACGTTCCTATTAACCTAAATAAAACAAAAAATATTATTATTAATAAAGATGAAGTAAAAAAAGAACAAACCCTAAACTTAGTAAATGCTAAGGTAGGTATAATACAAGCAAATGCTAATGTAAAAATAGTTAATAAAGCAAATATAGCTCCGCCTGCTCATGTTTCATATACAATGAAATCTCTTCATCTTAAAAACAATAAACTAAGTAGGTAAATTATGAAAATAGAGATTAAATCCCAAGAATACAAAATATTTGATATAAATGATGATTTAATAATTTATACTAAAAATTTAAATAAAGAAATTGCCTGTAGTTTTTTTTCTCCTAAATTAGGAAAAATAGCTTTAGCTAGGAATATTGATATAAAGCAATTAGAGAAATTAATTGTTGAATTTACTGAAAATAAAGTAACAGAGCGAGATTTAATAAAAGTACGAGTAATTGGAGGAAATGATTCGTCAGAATCTTATAAGTATTTTACAGATATTATTAATGCCTTAGATCGTATAGACAATCATACTGATATGATCAACTTAATAGGCTCTGATGCTTGTAAAAATATACACCCAAACTCTTTTGAATTAGACGGTTATCATGGAGGAGTTAGAGCTTTAGATTAATTTGTAAGGCGGATTTGATAACGTATATGTTACAACAAAATAATTTTCAGATAAAGCGTTTAGCGTTAGATTATCGGGATGATTGCACCGGTGGCCTTGAAGATAAGTTTGGCAATTATGGTGGTTGAGGAAGTTTATTAAACGAATAAATTATTAAGGGGATATTATATATAGGTTTAAGTACTGCCTGAACCAAAGCCACTCTAAACTGGTTAAAGGTTCGTACCACGCTCTCGGCTAGTCAGGACAGCTAGTCAATTCTTGCAGTTTATTGAACAGGGAAGCCAAGGGGTATAATCAGGATTCCCGCCTTTTAAGGATAGGTTCGCAAATACAAAATTTAAAAATTCTATTTTTTCCTCAATTGTTGAATCTTTAAATATCCTATCGTAAAATTTTCCCTAACCTTTAAATTTTTATGCTACTTGTAAATTTTGTTGCATAATGAAAGCATCATTTATATACTGCCTTTTAGTGGCTGTGGTTAGCAAATCATACACTAGGGTACACCACATTTATATAATTTAAATTTTGTTCACAGAAGCTAATCATTCTTAAATAAATTTTTAGGCATTCTATAATAAATAGTTTTATAAAGCTTATCACTTTGTGGGAATTTACGTTGCCGGATAGAAAAACTGCCGAAACCTCTTATTTCAATTCGCTTTTCCTCTTTAAGCGATTGCTGCAAATAATCTAAAACTAGATTTACCGAATCTGCAATATCTTCTTTAGAAAGATAATTTAATTCATTATGTATTTTATCAACAAGGTAAGCCTTAGAATGAGATTTAGGGGAAGATTTAGTAGCCATTATTGAAAATTGCCTGCATTAAAAATTGCTTTTGCCCCGTGAAAATTATTTTTAAAGAAACTTGGGACGATATTATCAAAATCCTCAAAAATCATTTCAAATAATTTAGGTTTCGGTTTTAGTTTAAACTCTTTTACCGCCAACTCCGAACTAACCTTTCTAACATCATATAACCATTTTAATGCCGTATCTTCGGAACCGACGCTATCTACTAAGTTGAGCTTTAAAGCTTGACGCCCTGAATATATTCTACCGTCTGCTATTTTTTTCACCTCTACAAGCGGAATTTTTCGACGTAATGCGACAAGCTCAATAAAATAATCATAGGTATCATAAATATTTTCCATTATAGCAATACGCACGGCTTCCGTAACTTTTTCCGTAGGATTTGGAGCGGCTTTTAGTTCACCCGATTTAAAGCTAGTAAACTTAACTCCTAATTTTTCAGCCAAATCCGTGACTTCGGCAGTTTGTAATATCACCCCGATTGAGCCCGTAATCGTGCCGTTATGACTCACTATATAATCACCGCCGAGAGATATTAAATAGCCGCCGCTTGCTGCCATCGTTCCCATGATTATCACCACCGGTTTTTTCTCGGATATTTTACGTAAGATATTATAAATTTTCTCTGACCCTACTACCGTTCCACCCGGTGAATTAACGTTAACTATCAACGCTTTAATTTGCGTATCGTTAATTATTTTTTTGAGTTTTTTATCACGCTTTGCATCTTCAAGAATTATACCGTCTATTAGTATTGAAGCTATATATTCCTGATTAATAGGCAAGCTATCTTTCGATATAAAATTTTTACTGACAATAGCGACTAAAATTATGATCAATAAAATTGCAATTAATTTCCAAATTAACAATTGTGATTTCTTCTGTCTTCTTTCAATTAAGTAATCAGGGCTTATATTCATTGCTTGCTTAATATTATTAAAAAAATATGCCGCTTAAACGCAAGTGAGCATTACCTCTAGGGGTAAGCGTGGATATCAGCATCATCATTGCGTGCCATTGTAGGCATTACTCCCCAAACCGTCATGGCGAGACGCCTCTTTGCGTCGTGGCCATCCCAAACGTCATTGCGAAGCCACGAAGTGGCTGTGGCAATCCAGGCTATCCCGAATATATGAGGGATTTAATTAGAGTACTAAACAAGTTTAGTATAAAAATATGTTTAACTGGATTGCCACGCTCCTTTCAGTCGCTCGCAATGACGTTTAGGGTATCCATGCAATAACGCCGATCCCTTAAAAAAACATTAGAAATTATATAATTTTAAGTCAATAAAAAATTATCGTTTTATTAAAAAATATTGCTAAACAACTTTAAGAGTCATCACGTCCTTTATATTTTTCATCTTCTTCGGCAACCGCTTTTGCTTTGTTTTTTGGTTCTTTAAATAAATATTCTATTTCTATTTCTTTTTCAGTTTTTTCTGAACTATCTATAAAGTATTTTAACGGAGTATTTAAAATTTTTGCAAAAACATATAGCCTACTTACCGGTATTTTACTTAATCCTTCTTCGTATTTTTGTATTTGCTGAGTACTTATCTCAGTAACTTTACCTAAATCTTTTTGACTTAACCCCAAAGCAATGCGGCGTTGTTTTAGGCGCTTGCTAGCAAGCTTCTCAACGTGTTCTCTTGATTCGTTCATCTTTACAATTAATTTAATTATTGAAATATTTATTCAATTCTAGATATAGAATAATGATAGTTTTTTCTTAATCAAGTAACTTATTGAAAAATTTATTAATTTTTTATTTTTGTCTACGTATTATTCTGTTTATTAGATAATGAGTTAGCAATATAGCAATAATAACTATTAAAATGCATTTATTGCCAAATTGTGAATATATAGTAGGGGAATTGACTTTCTGAGGAATTAATCCGTCTATATAGCCGATTTTATTTAAGTCTAATTTCTTTATTATACGCCCTAAGGGGTCAATTATAGAGGAAATACCGTTATTTGCTACCCTAATCATAGGCAAACCGTTTTCCACTGCTCTACTGCGACTAATTTGAAAATGCTGATAAGGACCGCTCGATTCACCGTACCAAGCATCGTTAGTAATATTAATTATCAAATCGGCAATTTTATTTGAAGTACGGACGAAATCCGGAAAAATCGATTCATAACAAATAAGCGGTTTGATTTTAAGATTAAGCTTTTCAAGGTAAACAAGCTCGCTTTTTCCTTCAGTATAATCAACAAACCCATGTGTTAGTTTTTTAAAGGGCAATATATTTTTTAAAGGCATATATTCCCCGAACGGGACTAAGTGAGATTTATGATATTCAAATAATTTACTACCGTTTTTTGCGACTGCATACATACTAGTATAAAGCTCAAAGTTATCGCCCGGCTCCTCGTTACTATCTACTCCGCCGGTAATTAAAATTGCTTTAGACGGTCTTAACATTTTCAACAATTCCGACTTTACTTCCGGTTGATTAAATGGAACTACTAACGCTGCTTCCGACCAGATAATTAAGTCGGCAGAAGAATCTTCGGATAATTTAATATGTAGCATTAAATTCTTCCAGAACTCGCTTGCATCCCACTTAGCAGTTTGTGCAATACTCGGTTGTACTAATCGTACTTTGATATCCGAAAAATGGGTAGGATTGTTATCTAATCTAACTTTTCCGTAAATAGCAATAATAGTTACTATAATAATCGAATTGATTAACAATATTTTAAACTGCTTATACTGTTTAGCAAAAAGAGGATAAAAACTAGTAGAAATATAAATCACGATAAAGCTAAGCCCGTATATCCCTATTATACTAACGACTTGAATTAATATATCCGAAAATGAAAAAGCATAGCCTATAAGATTCCAAGGAAGACCGGTAAATATCCATGACCTAGCCCACTCGAATAATATCCAATATAAACAAAATATAAATTGATAATATTCATTATCTCTCGCAAAAAAACTACATATACAGCTAGCCGAAATAAAACAAGCTAAGATAAGCGGTAACCCTATTAACGCAAACGGAATAGCCCACCAAAATTCTTCAATATAAACACTAACCCCGAGGCTAATCCAATACATACCGACTGAAAAATGCCCGAAGCCGAATATAAAACTAACTATTGCCGCTTGCTGCCAATTTTTGCAGCTCTTAACCTGATAGCATAGATACGATAAAGTAAAGAGTAGCGGCAAAAAAAAGGTCGGTGCAAAAACAAGCCCGCTAAGCATACCGAGTAATAAAGGGGTTATTCTAGAGTATATCATAATTTATTAACTTAAACACTAATGTCATTTTCGCATAGATCGAATTTTTGATGTCATTCCCGCGCAGGCGGGAATCCAGCTTTTTTTGTCATGCTGAACTTGTTTCAGCATCTATAATATTTGATCCTGAAATAAATTCAGAATGACTTAAAAGTATTTTTCTGGATTCCCGCCTGCGCGGGAATGACATACAGTGCTTTTCTCGATCCATGCTAAAATATGATATAATAAATAAGAGGTCAATATAAAGAAATGACTTTAAGGGAGTAGAGATAAGACACAGGCGTAATAGGTCTGACGGTTATACTGCTTCTTCAGGGATAATGTCACAAAGCTCCTTTTAAAGCTCTCTAATCCTTGCGGGCGGCTTTAATGATAATTCTTTGACAAAATTTAAGAACTGACTAACGGAATCTACTATATCGTCATTTTTTACATGCGGGAAATATAATAATTCTTTTAAAATTATATTATTAAACGTTGATTGTTTAGGTAGTAAAACCTTAGAAGATTGAAATAACGGCACTATTGATGCAAATCTGGTAATTTTATCAAGCCTTGGTTTTATACCGATTATACGTATATTATCGTTAAAGTTCCGTAAGTCTTGAAGTATTTGTTGACCGCTAGCTTTATCTTCAATTAATATAAATCTTGGGCTATATTGCTCTGCTAATCTCTCTACTAATTTTTTAAGTTCGGGATAGGTAAGTTTTTTTCTGGTCATTGTAACAAGATAATATTTTTTATCCAGAATCCCCCAGATAGTGCAAACGCTATAATCGGAATTTTCTGAAATTTTAATTGCCGTATCCCAGCTTTGAATGAAATAATCAAATTTTTCCGGCAAATTTTCGTAAAAACTAATATCTTCGATATTTAGTAGTGAAGAGCCTTTAGGCAAAGGTTGCTGTAAATATTGAGCCGAGTAATTAGAACTGCCTATTTCCTGCTCTAGCTTACTTAAAAGGTTACTAGAATCTTTAAAATTATCTAATAAATCGCCGCTAAGGTATTGATATTCTTTTATTTGACCATTAACTAGTAATTTAAAAAAATAATCTTTATCGGCAATAGCCGGAATTTTCAAATGATGCCATGAATTTGAAGCTGCTAAAAGATAGCTTGTTAAGTCTTCTTCGTGTAATCTTTGCATAACTAGTATTATTGCACCGGTATTTCTATATATTTAACCTAGTTACAAAAACCTGTTCAAACCACTCAATTACTTTTTTACGCATTTTATAGGAATTTATTTGGCTAGGATTATGAGGGTCATCGATAATTAAGATATCACCGCCCTCACCCGTAGCCGAACCGCCGACGGAAGTAGCAAATCTAAAACCGTTTGCCGTCGTTAAAAATTTACTTTTTTGATTATGCTCTTTACTTAAAATAGTATCGGGAAAAAGCTGCCTATACCAATCGGTAGATAAAACAAACCGACAATCTAAAGAATGTTTAATACTTAATATTTGCGAATAGCTGGCGGTCATAATCCTTTTAGTCGGATCGTGCCCTAATATCCAAGCCGACCACGCAACACTTACGCATACAGATTTTAAAGACCTTGGCGGCACGTTAATTATCAAACGATTAATATCACCGTTTTGCACCGCCAGCAAATAATCGCTAATTAGTTCGGTATGCCAATTTAATCGGTATTCTATGCCTGGATTAATGGTATTAAAAACTTTAATTATGAAGCTATGAAAATCTTGGCGTAATACAGCATTTAGTAACTCTTTCGAATAAGCCATTGATATTTATGTTTTATTTATATTTGCAAGCAGATTAGCATAAAACTTTGTTGTGATTAATCGGCAATGCTATATAATTCTTAAAAAATAAATTGTGGCTTATGATATTACCTAAAATTATTTTAGTTACTGTTATCCTGCTAAGCTTTACTAGCCTCTCGCAAGCAGAAAACACAAACATCGATATAGAATCTTTTTATACTACCGAAGATACCGAAAGCAGCGATTTTACTCCTGTTATCGAGGATAATTTACCTAGTTTTGAGAATATTGAACTTAATAATAGTGCTGAATTAAAAAATTATCAGCAGGGTAAAGTTATTGCCTTAAACAAAATTACCGCTACTTCTCGTGAATTAATTTTTAAAGTCGGTGAAGAACAATATTTCGGTAATATAAAAATCAAGCTCCATAAATGCGTTAAAAACCTTGATCCGTATAAAGAGGATAATTATTTATTATTAACAATTACCGAATATAAAATTGATGAAGATCCGAAGTTACTTTTTCAAGGATGGATGGTCAGTAGCAGCATTTCACTCTCTACTTTCGAACATCCGATTTATGAAATTTTTGCCAAAAACTGTCTATAAGCACTTGATATGCACTATTATTTAATTTCCGGTCTAATATTTTTAATTCCTGCTATCAGTATAATAGGCGGGTTATCACTGGCAATCACTATACCGATTTTTTTAATAACTTTCTTATTTTCTATAAAAGATAAGATCACATTACGCTTTTTATTTTCTACCTATAAAATAGAATTATTATTTGCTAGCTGGTGCTTGATATCATGCATCTACGCAATTAATCCTATAAGTAGTTTCCTTACTTTTTTACAAGTTTTTCGGTTTTACTGCTAGGCTTTACGGCTAGTAATTACATGGATACGTCTATATTTTTCAAAATAACCGGAATATTAAATGCTACCTTATAAGCGGAGTTATGGTAGCAATAATTTTATTTTTTATTGAATATCTGACTAACGGTCTACTAACTAAAGCTTTTCGTGCTATTTTTCAACCTTCTTCCACGCAGTTTTTTAACCTTTATATGTTAGATCGAGGTTGTGCTTTACTATCAATTACCGCATGGATAATAATAACAATCTTAATTTCTTATAAAAAGCCTATTATTTCTTTATTATTTTACGTATTAGTGCTGTATTTATTATTTATATCCGACTAGCTTAGCAAGGTTTTTTAGGTTTTGCAGTCGGCGGGTTAACGTTTATAGCTAGTAAAATAATAAAACAAAAGATATTTTCCAATTGATAATTATAGGCTTAATAGCCGGTTCATTATCAATTCCGATAATTACCGGCAATATAAACCCGCAATATATATCGGAAAAATATACCTCATCTATTCAAGATTCAGCAAAACATCGGCTATTTATTTGGCATTTTGTTGCCGGTAAAATTGTAGAAAAACAATTTTCGGTTATGGTTTTTGCCTCTTCAAAACATATAGAAGTAAAGAACGGTGAAATAATTAAACATAATGGGTAGAATGGTATCCCCTACCCCTTGCACCCTCATAATAACATACTACAAATTATTCTTGAGACCGGTTTAATCGGACTAATATTATTTTTAGCTTTAATTTATAATATCTCAAGCAAATCAGTAACTTAACAATAGACCTATTGCATAACGTAGCTAATAAGAGGAATTTGAAGGAAACACGGAGCACAGAACCGAAGCGTACAAAGGAGTACGTGAGGATTCGAGCACCGGCTTGACGTACAAATTACCTTTAGAAGCAAGTTATGCAATAGGTCTATTAATTATCGCTCTATTTCTTATGCCTGCTTTATAAATTTATTATTTTATCGGTATGGTTTCTTATAGTATTTGGCAAGTATGGTGGGTGGCTGTTGGTATTTGGGCATTGGTTTTAATGAAGTTATTAGTTAAATCCGATATAATAATTGATAATTAAGCTTGGTTAATGTAATCTAATAAAAATGAAGTGACTTGTTGTCATACCGTGGCTACGACAGCGTTGTTGTGTGGAGCGAATTTTTGATGTCATTCTAGCTAAAAGCGGGAATCCAGAAAAAACACTTAAAATAAGCAAAATTTATATAAAAATTTACTATATAATTCGCTTAAATATTCTCTGGATTCCCGCTTTCGCGGAATGACATAAGGCACTTTTTTAGAGCCACGCAAGCCTTCTCGCAAAGGCGGGAATGACATAAAACCGGCTTTAATCGCTCCTATTTATACCTTTTAGGAACAACATAAAACAAATCCTATGTGGCAAGAATCAAAATTTTTACAGGAATATTATACTATTAGTGTTTTTTTTCGGTATTGCGGTATTAATATCTAGCTTAATAATGATTTTACCGAATTTATTAGCTACTAAGAAGTATAATAAAGATAAATTAGAGCCTTATGAATGCGGCTTTGAGCCTTTTAGCGACGCACGAGCTAAATTTGATATACGTTTTTATTTAGTTGCCATTTTATTTATTATTTTTGATCTCGAAGTGACGTTTTTAATACCGTGGGCTATTACTCTCGGAAAAATCGGTAAATGGGTTTCTTTTCAATGATGTTTTTCCTCTTTGTACTTATTATCGGTTTTATATATGAGTGGAAGAAAGGTGCATTAGAGTGGGAATAGTTATACTCGATGAACTTCAAAAATTGGCTACGTCGTCTTACAAAAGCTTCGGTTCTCACGTATTAAGTATACGCTCCGATCCTCGCTTTGTAGACCGATTACTCTTTTTGAAGTTGATCTTCGTCTAACCTTCCTTTATTTTACAGGAATATTATGAAAAATAGCTTTCATGAAGAAAACGAACTAATTAACGAGAAGCTTTCTAATCGGGGTTTTTTGTTAACTACGGTTGATGATGTAGTCGGCTGGGCAAGAGCAAATTCTTTATGGCCGATGACTTTCGGGCTTGCTTGCTGTGCGGTTGAGATGATGCAGGCAGCAGCGAGCCGCTACGATATGGATCGTTTCGGGATGTTATTAGACCAAGCCCAAGGCCAAGCCGATTTAATGATAGTTTGCAGGCACGCTAACTAATAAAATGGCACCGGCACTCCGCAAAGTATATGATCAAATGCCTGAACCTAAATGGTTTTATCTATGGGGAGCTGTGCTAACGGCGGCGGTATTATCATTTTTCTTATGCGGTAGTACGAGGCTGTGATCGGATTGTACCGGTTGATATATACGTCCCCGGTTGCCCTCCTACTGCTGAAGCTTTAATTTACGGATTATTGCAGCTACAAAAGAAAATTAAGCGTAGCACGGGCTTTAAATATGACGGCAGGAAATATGAGTGATCCGGTAAAAATTATCAATAAATTTATATCTGCACATATATCAAATCAACTCCTATAGAGATAACGGGTTTTAGTAGTTATAAAATAGAACAGGATAATTTATATCTTTTATTACTTTTTTAAAGGAGTCGGAAGATTTACGTTTTACTATCTTAACCGATCTATTCGGTGCAGATTTTCCGGAGCGTGATAGAAGATTTGAAATAGTTTATAATCTACTAAGTTTAAAGTTAAATAAGCGTTTATTGCTAAAAATTATCGTTGCTGAAAATGAAGCTCTGCCTTCTATAACTAAAATATTTAATGCTGCTTGTTGGTATGAGAGGGAGGCATTTGTATGTTCGGGATAAAATTTCACGGATAGCCATGATATTCGGCGTATCTTAACCGATTACGGCTTTGAAGGGTCATCCTTTACGCAAAGACTTTCCGCTAACCGGTTATACGCAGGTTAAATATGACGAAACTTTACAAAAAGTAGTATATGAACCTGTCAAACTTGATGTAGAATATAGAGAGTTTAATTTTTCTTCTCCTTGGCAAGGTCCGAGTTACGTGTTACCAGGTGATGAGAAGGCGAAGTAGGGTGTCATACCTGTATTCTTTATGTCTTTCCTGCGAAAGCAGGAATCCAGTAAAAGCTATAAAAAACTTGTTTTTTTATAGCTTTATTTTGTCAAGTATGAAATTTATTAAGGATATTTTTCCTGGATTCCTGCTTTCGCAGGAATGACATCAGTGTCATATAACCACAACAACCAAACATTATGCCCGATATTATGCCCGATAACACCAAAACTATAACTCTAAATCTTGGTCCGCAGCATCCGGCTACTCACGGGGTGCTCAGGCTAATTCTTGAGATGGACGGCGAAGTAGTAAATCTAGCCGATCTGCATATCGGTTTGCTGCATCGCGGTACTGAAAAGTTAATCGAGCATAAAACATATCTGCAAGCCATACCTTATTTTTGATCGGCTGGATTACGTATCCCCGATGTGTCAAGAACACGCTTTTGCTTTAGCCGTTG
Organism: Rickettsia endosymbiont of Polydrusus tereticollis; assembly: GCF_964026385.1. NCBI lineage: Bacteria > Pseudomonadati > Pseudomonadota > Alphaproteobacteria > Rickettsiales > Rickettsiaceae > Rickettsia > Rickettsia endosymbiont of Polydrusus tereticollis. The sequence continues at coordinate 1,176,036 of NZ_OZ032142.1, forward strand.
AGTCGCTGCTAGGCTGTGATGTACCGAGGCGTGCACAGTTTATTAGAGTCATGTTTTCCGAGCTTACTCGCATTCTTAACCATACTTTAAATATCGGTAGCCAAGCGTTAGACGTCGGTGCTACTACTCCTTTATTATGGCTATTTGAAGAGCGAGAGAAAATCATGGAATTTTACGAGCGTGTTTCAGGTTCTCGCATGCATGCCAATTATTTTAGACCGGGCGGCGTTGCACAGGATTTGCCGGATAGGTTATTAGAGGATATCGCTATTTTCATAGAGCAGTTCCCTACCCGCTTGCAAGATGTCGAAACATTGTTAAATAATAATAGGTTATGGAAACAGCGATTAGTCGATATCGGTGTTGTTTCGCAGAAAGAAGCGATGGATTGGGGGTTTTCCGGACCAATGCTTAGAGGTTCAGGAATTGCTTGGGATTTACGTAAATCAAACCCTTATGACGTTTATAATGAAATGGATTTTGACGTACCTATTGGCAAATCGGGCGATTGTTATGATCGATATTTAGTGCGTGTTGAAGAAATATATCAATCGTTAAGAATAATTAAGCAATGCATTGAAAAAATACCGCAAGGAGAGATTAAAACTAATGATCATAAAATTACACCGCCGACTCGTGCTAAAATGAAAGAATCTATGGAAGCAATGATTCATCACTTTAAGCTTTATACTGAAGGTTACAACGTGCCGGAAGGAGAAACTTATAAAGCGGTGGAAGCCCCGAAAGGCGAATTCGGCGTATATTTATATTCCGACGGCAGTAATAGACCCTATCGATGCCGAATTAAAGCTCCCGGGTTTGCACATCTGCAAGGGCTTGATTTTATGGCAAAAGGTCATTTGATGGCAGATATAGTGGCTATTATCGCCACGCTTGATATTGTGTTTGGAGAAATTGATCGATGATACTCTTACTGTGTCATTCCTGCACCTTTTTATGACATTCCTACTTTCGGGCGTCGTTGCATGGATCGAATTTTTGCAAAGCATTCGGTGTCATGCCGTGGCTTGACCACGGCATCCAGTCTTTTTATTATGTTTTTTCTGGATACCGTGGTCAAGCCACGGTATGACATCAAATGTATTTATTAGGAGTATATGACTACAAAAATTACAAATTTTACATTCGATAAGAAAAACTCGAAGCTGGCAGAGGATATTATAAAAAAATATCCGGCGGAAGGCAAAAGAAGTGCTGTTTTACCGCTGCTTGATCTTGCTCAACGTCAAGTGGGCGGCTGGCTTCCTACCGCTGCTATGGAATATGTAGCAAACTTACTTGATATGCCTTATATGCGAGCTTATGAGGTAGCAAGCTTCTATACTATGTTTAATTTAAAGCCTGTCGGCAAACATCATATTCAAATATGTACTACTACGCCCTGCTGGCTTCGTGGTAGCGATCAAATAGTTAAAGCTTGTGAGCAAACACTAAAAATTAAATGCGGTGAAGTAACACCGGATAAAAAATTTAGTTTAGTAGAAATAGAATGTTTAGGTGCTTGCGTAAATGCCCCTGTCGTGCAAATTAACGATGATTATTTTGAGGATCTAACCGCAGAAAAAATAGAAGAGATAATAAGCAAACTCCAAAATGGCTAGAATATTATTATTACTACTTAAATTCTATCGATATTTTATATCTCCGCTACTCGGCAATAATTGTCGTTTTCATCCTTCCTGCTCGGAATATGCCAAGGATGCAATAATAATATACGGAAGTTTCACAGGGTTATGGTTAGTTCTTAAGAGAATAATTAAATGCCATCCTTTCTGTCAAGGCGGTTATGATCCTGTACCACTACGCAATGACGATATCAAATGAATAATAATCTAATCCCCTAACCCGTGATTTTTTCGCTCGAGATACTAATATAGTAAGTCAAGAATTACTGGGGAAATTATTATATTTTCAAGGAAAAAAAGCTATTATTACCGAAACGGAAAGCTATATAGGTCAAGATGATCCTGCTTGTCATGCTGCAAGAGGACGCACAAAAAGAACCGATATAATGTTTGGTTTGCCTGGATTTAGTTATGTATATCTAATTTACGGCATGTATTATTGTTTAAACTTTGTAACGGAACAAGAAGGCTTCCCTGCCGCAACCTTGATAAGAGGTGCACATATTATCACACCCGAAAATCAGCATTTAAACGGTCCCCGGTAAATTATGTCGATATTTAGGAATTAATATTGCTCATAATAAATGTGATATTATTAATAATAATGATTTTTTGTAAGCGATATAGGTCTTGAAACTTCTTTTTCTATCACCTCTCGTATCGGCATTACTAAAGGAATAGATAAATTATGGCGTTATGTTATTAAAGAACCGCTTGATTTAACAAGACTCTAACAATTATCTTAATAAGAAAATTCTGGACTTAACTCCTAATAAGTTTATACTAATTAGGAATTAACTCCTAATAAGTTAGCATATTATGTATAATAGATATTTAAAATTACATTTGGAAAAGAAACAAACAGCTTTCTATGGGGAGCAAGGAAAGTAGGAAAATCAACTTATTTAAAAAATCTCTACCCTGAAGCAATATATATGATTTATTAAAAACTGATTTGCAATTTAAATATCTAAAACAACCATCCATATTTCGGGAAGAAATCTTAGCATTAGATACACAAAACTTACCTTCCCTATAATAGTCGATGAAATACAAAAAGTACCGGCATTACTTGATGAAATTCATTGGCTTATAGAAAATACAGATAGTTATTTTATTTTATGCGGTTCAAGTAGTAGGAAGTTACGATCATCCGGTACAAACTTACTTGGCGGTAGAGCTATAAAGTATCATTTTTATCCTTTAGTATATCCGGAAATAAAAGAAGAATTTAATCTTTTAAGAATATTTAATCATGGTTTAATTCCCTTACATTTTATCAACAATAACCCACATAAATTACTTAAAGCATATGTGGAAGATTATCTAACTAATGAAATACGTGCCGAAGGACTAGTACGCAATATTACTGCATTTAGTAGATTTATGGATAGCACGGCTTTCTCTCATGGAGAGTTATTAAATTATTCTAATATTGCTCGTGATTGCTATATTGATGCCAAAACAGTTAAAGAATATTATCAAATACTTATTGATACGTTGGTTGGATATTTGATTTATCCATACACAAAAAAAGTTAATCGAGAAATTATATCATCAACTCCTAAATTTTATTTTTTTGATGTAGGAGTAGCAAGTAATATCACGGAAAATAATTTTGATGATCTAAAAGGTGCAGCGGCAGGTAAAGCACTAGAACATTATGTATTTACGGAATTAAAAGCATATATAAGTTTAAATGATTTAGATCATCGTATAAATTACTGGCGTACTAAAACAGGTTTAGAAATTGATTTTATAATTAGTACTATAAAAAGCAAACCGTTAGCAATTGAAGTAAAAATATCTTCAAATTTACATAAAAGCGAACTTCGAGGAATGAAAGCTTTTATGGAAGAGCATAAGCTTGATAAAGGCTATATTATCTGCTTAGAAGAAGCTCCAAGAAAAATATATTTAGAAGCCCAGGAAATTAATATATTACCTATCAAAGAATTTTTAAATAGATTATGGAAAGGTGACATTTTTTAATCCTAGCTTTTTTTGTTCCACTCATTACGTAATTTAGCCTGATACTCTAAACTATCTAGATTTTTATCCTTCCAAAGTCCCAAAGCAGCGTCAAAGCCTTTTTTACTCTGATTATAGTTAGCAATATAATCAGCTAAAGCTTGCCTTATAATGTCAGCTCTCGCTACTTTTTTTTTCTGGGATAGTTGATCTAGAATTTTAATTTGCGAATCAGCTATATCAATAATAGTTCTCACATAATCTCCTTAGGGTTTTCCTAATTGGGATATTCTTATACTTAAGCCGTCTCCCTATGATACCATATTATCTTTGTCTTATATCATATTTTAAATTTAAAGTCTACTAATACGATCTACTTGAAATAAATTTAATAAGGGAAGAAAGATAATCTTTATAAATATTTTGCTGTGTGATTTGTGTTAATAATTTATTTGCTTCGTCTTCTAACAGACTTAAATAATTTATAATTTGCTGTTTTATCTCATTTTCTATTATTAAATTCTGTATTTCTTGAAATTCATCATTGGTGCGTTTATCCGCTTTAATCATATTTTCAAGTTTTAACCTTCCTTCATTATCTAATTTTTCATATAAAAAAATCAGCGGTAGCGTAACTTTTCCTTCTAAAAAATCATCACCGATATTTTTCCCTACTTGCTGGCTATTTCCTAGATAATCAAGTAAATCATCGATGATTTGGAATATGTTACCTAACAACTTGCCAAGATTTTGCATTATAGTAGAGACAGAACTAGATTGTCCTGCAATAATAGCACCTACCGAGCAGGAAGCTCCAAATAACTCGGCAGTTTTTGAGTGTACTATTTCATGATATTCTTCTCTCGTGATAATTCGGCACTCATTAAGTTTTACCAGCTGTGCTACCTCTCCTTCGGAAATAATCGCCGAAGCTTTTGCCAAAATTTCCATAGCTGAAATAGAACCCGAAGCTACCATTAACTTAAATGACTGACTAAAAAGAAAATCACCGACTAAAATACTCGTTTTGCTTCCCCAAATAACATTTGCCGTAGGTTTAAATCTTCTCATCGTGCTATCATCAACTACATCATCGTGTAGCAACGTTGCAGTATGGATAAACTCCACGGCACCGGCAAGTTTTATATGATTCTCACCTTGATAATCAAATATTTTACTAGTTAAAATAGTAAGGATAGGACGAATCCTTTTTCCTCCTGCTTCTAATAAATATTTTCCGACTCTTTCAATTAGTTCCTCATCGCTTTTTAAGCAGTTAATAATAAGGTTATTTAACTTAATGACTTCATCCTTTAAATCGTGATGTATTTTTTCTATAATATCCAATTTTCAAACCTTATTTTATAATTTCTTCCCAAAGGCTTTGAGTAATTTCTTGAAATTGCGGCAAGCTAAATTGCTCTAATATCTTTTGATGTTGAGCAAAATCAGGGATTAATTCCTGCATTTTTTCTTTTATATTATCTCCCACTTCAACTTTTTCCACCGCACTTTTATATAGCGATAAATAATATAACGGTATAATTTTGTTTATATCGTCAATCATCCCTATTTTGGTATTATTTAGGTTAGATAAATCTAATTCATACTCAAAGCTTATATCGGTTGAGTTAGAATCCGGATGATCCGAAATAGTTCTTAAAAATGATTTTAAAGCGTCTTTATATAACTCTCTACTCTCATCGGAAAAAGCTTTAAATTTTCCTAAATTATAAAAATATGCACCTAAAATATCTATTATTTTAAAGTAATTATTAAATATTATTACCCCTTTACTTACAGATTTTTTAAGTATATTTACCGTACTCTCATTTGTAAAATTAAAACCGGAGCTGCCGGAAAATAAGCTTAAATTATTTATTTGTGCTCTGGTTACTTTATTTAATTCCGTAACTAAATTAACGTCTAAGGCAAATTCATACACTCGATTCTCAAGAGGAGTAAAATCAAACTTATCCTTATTATTAATAATATATACAAGTTCTTCGTTGGCACTATCGAGTTTGGAAAGCTTTAATAAATAGGCTTGCTTATCATTATAAGTTTTTATAGCGTTTAATAATTTTTCTATAAAATCTTGCTTTAATTTAATTTGCGAGTCAATCTTAAGGACGATATTATTATTACCTAAATCATCTACCGCCCCTTTATATAATAATTGCGTCGATCCTTCACAAATATCACTGATGATTTTAGCGTAATCTATCCCTATCTCAAAGTCTTTAGCCCAATCGTTAATATTTTTGGCATTAAAATTCAACGCTTTAGTCTTAATATAAAATTTACTTTCAAACGTAAAGCTATGAGGCCACGCAAATCTATATAATAATAATCCGGCGGGGATTGTTCTATCCTCAAGGTTACTTTCAGATATTTTAGTTGAATAAATAATATCTAACTTTTGCGGTATGTTCTCCAAAAAATCGCCTTTATCTAAATAATATTTACTTTTATCAAACGCTAAAGAAAATAACGTATAATCTTCATCATAAAGCTTTTGGTTATCTATTAAATCAAATATCTCTACTTTATCAGAGCGAAATTTAAAAATTTCTATTAAATTAATAATTTCAAATAAATCTCTTTTTTGTCCCGAGATTTTAAACCAGATTATTTTAAATAATTGAAAACTTAACGGGATTTTAGCCGACAAAATACTTTCTTTATTATTAAATTTTACACCGAAGCCTCTTTCTACCGGTTTATGTCGCCCTATTGCCTCCCCGCCAAAAGATAGGAATAAATGTTGTGCTAGTAAATCATACCCCATATGAATAGGAGAATTAAATTCAACTTTTCTGGTACTACTTTCTTCCGACCAATTAATTATAGCAATAGCAAATTTAAAAGGAAAACCGTACGGTCTAACTTTAGAAAATTTAATAAAATACGGCTCATTATTATTAAATATTTTTGCGTCAATATAGCGGTTAGAATATTGTTGATTGATCGAATTTGATAGAGAGATAAGAATAGCAAACCATATCGCTGTATATAACAATAGAGATGCCGCAAATATAACTAATATTAACTTAAGCTTTTTTTTCATTAGTATAATAATTTTATAGAATGCTCCTAATATAAACATGAAATAAATTCAGGATGACTATGATTTTCTGGATGGTCACGGCACTAAGAGACGGCATTGTTGCGTGGATACCTGTAACGTCATCGCGAGCCGCTGCAAGCGGCGTGGCAATCTAGAAAATAATAATTTTCATAGCATTTTTTGCTGTTTTTTTCCTAGATTGCCACGTCGACACTACGTCCCTCCTCGCAATGACGGGGTTTTTTGTAATGATTCCGATCCACGCAACAATGCCCCAAGAGGCTCCTCGCCATGACGATTTCGGGAGCTACACAACAATGCCTCCTCGCAATGACAAGCTCTAATTACTGCCGTACTAATTTATCGTATTCTTTTTTTAAAGAGTCGGTAATTTTGTGATCCTTAAAAGTTATTTTTTTATTTCCCAAATCTATAGAACGAATTTTTTGTATTTCAACAGCCGTACCTGTGGCAAAACATTCAGTAAAATTTTCTATATCTTCTAATTTTATATATTCTTCTTTAGCTTCTATCCCTAATTTTTTAGCAATTTCAATAATAGTTTGGCGGGTTATACCATTTAAAAAAGCATCGGCTATAGGGGTGTATAATGTATTATCTTTAACAAAAAAAATATTACTACTGGTAAATTCGGCAATATATCCACGAAAGTCCAGTAAAATTGCATCGTCATAGCCAAGGGCTGTAGCTTCTCTTATACTTACTATCATCGTACTATAATGTCCTGCCCCTTTGCATTGCGGCGGTAAGCTATCCGGTGATGCTTTACGCCAGCGGCTAATATGCACATTTATTCCTTCTGCTGGGAATCTCGGCTCCGAAGGAATAGCAACAACCATCACATTAACACTTAAACTTTCATGACTAATATTCATCGACTCACTACCACACCAAATAAGCGGTCTTACATAAGCATCTTTAATATTATTCTTTTCAATAACTAATTTATGTGCTTCTATAATCTCATCAACGCTGTAAGGAACTTGTAATTTTAAAGCTTCTGCTGATTTTATCAGCCTTATCGTATGTTCTTTTAACTTAAAAACTTTGCCGTTATAAGCTCTTTCTCCTTCAAATACCGCTCCTGAATAATGTAAACTATGCGTTAAAACATTAATTTTGGCATCAAGGCAAGAAATTAACTTACCGTTAATCCATATATAACCGGCAGATTGTTCTAGATAAACAGGCTGTTCTTGTAGAATTGTCATTGTCAATAAACCTTAATTAGATTAAACTTAAAAAAATTAAACCCTATAACGTTTTAATTATGAAAGAATATAAAGCTCATATTTTAATTGTCGATGATGATAACAGAATATTAGCACTTTTGAAGAAATTTTTACATAAAAATGATTTTTTAGTATCGACAGCAGAATCTGTTATTGAAGCTAAAAATTTACTTGTGCATTCTAATTATGATTTAATCATTCTTGATGTCATGCTGCCTGAGATAACTGGGCTTGATTTTGCTGAAACTATCAGGGATGCCGGCAATACTATACCGATTGTTATGTTAACGGCTTTATCCGAACCTGACGATCGAGTTAAGGGCTTAGAAGCCGGAGCTTCGGACTATCTAACAAAACCCTTTGAGCCAAGAGAGCTATTACTGCGAATAAATAATTTAATTAATAATTATAACACGTATAAAAAAGAAAAAAATATAAAAAAATTCGGTAATAATTATTATAACTTTGATACCAAAGAATTTATTAAAGACGATCAGCTAATCCCCTTAAGCTCAACCGAACAAAAATTACTTGAAATACTAATAGAACGTACGGGAAAAGCAATATCACGTGATGAATTATCCAAAATAATGGGCGGACTTAGCTTGCGTTCTATTGACGTACAAATTACTAGGATTAGAAGTAAAATTGAAGATAACCCCAAAGAACCTAGATATTTAAAAACCGTGCGGAATGAGGGTTATGCACTTTATATCTAAAAATTCGCTTGAATCAAGCTTCCTGAAATATGCTTTACCTAAAACGTTATTTGCACGTTTCATGCTTATTATAATTATTCCAATTTTAATAGGTCAACTTTTAGCAATATTTTTATTTTATGATCGCCATTGGTACAATGTTTCATATTATACCAGTACGATTATTATTAACGAAATAGAATCTTTAATTAAAGAATATAAAGATAGCGGTCGAAAAAAAACACAGTTAGAGGAAAATTATCTTAATTTGTTATATCAATTTCAGCCAAATGCCAAGTTGCCTGCAAAGCAACCGAAATTAAACGAATCGTTAGAAATTTTTAAAAATATTTTAAACGCCAAAATCACCGAAAAAAATATTGTTAAATTAAATAACGACCATAAAATAGAAGCATCTTTTCAACTAGCTTCAGGCGTATTACACATTACTTTTCCGGCAAAGCTATTACTTAACCCGACAGTATATATTTTTGTTTTATGGTTAATATTTTTAACTATCGTCTTACTTACCGTATCTATAATTTTTTCCAAAAATCAAATAAAATCAATTTTAGCTTTAGCTGATGCAGCTGATGAATTCGGTCGTGGAGTCCAAAAGGCCAAAAACTTTAAGCCCTCCGGTGCTTTAGAAATAAAAAAAGCCGGGCTTGCTTTTTTAAAAATGAAAAATCGTATTGAAAAGCAAATTACCAAAAGAACTAATATGCTGGCCATGATTTCGCACGATTTACGTACTCCTTTGACTCGGATGAAATTACAATTAGAGTTAATGGAAATTTCTGAAGAAACAGAAGGATTAAAGCTAGATATATTAACCATGCAGCAAATGATCAATTCTTATCTTGATTTTGCCAAAGGTGAAAATACCGAAGAATTTGAAGTAGTTTTTATTTATTCGTGGATTGCATCTTTTTTAAATAAATGGTCGCATATAGATATAGAATTAATAAATTTAGATAATATAAATAATGTACAAATACAAATTAAACCAAATTCTTTTGAAAGAGCCTTGGCAAATTTAATCGGTAACGCTATAAAATACTCAACTAAAATAAAAATATCAATGCAGTCTCATTCTTCTTTAGTAACGATAAAAATCGAAGATAACGGCATCGGCATAAGTGATGAAGAAAAACCGTTTGTTTTTAAGCCTTTTTATCGCTCCGATAAGGCAAGGCATCTTGACGATTCAGGCAGTGTCGGGCTTGGGCTTGCTATAACTCGCGAAATAATAAATGATCATAAAGGATTTATTTACTTGGAGGATAGTCAGGATTTAGGCGGATTGTCGGTTAGAATAGAATTGCCTTTGTGCAAAGCACTCTAGATATCATTTTAGTTCAGCGTTGTTATGTGGATAGGTTAAGCGTGTTCTATGTCATTCCCGTGAAAACGGGAATCCAGAAAAATTATAGTCATCCTGAATTTATTTCAAGATCTCTTGAATTAGATGCTGAAACAAGTTCAGCATAACAAAAAAAAGCCTGGATTCCCGTTTTCACGGGAATGACATAAAAACTTAAAAATATAAATTACAATGGTTATAAACATAAAACACTTAGCAATTATCATGGACGGCAACGCACGCTGGGCAGAAAAACATAATTTACCGAAAGCGGAAGGTCACCGAGTCGGAGCTAATAAAATCCGTGAGCTGCTACCGGAGCTTATTAAGCTCAAAATACCTTACGTAACATTATATACTTTTTCTTCGGAAAATTGGCAGCGATCAGAGTCGGAAATTGCTTTTTTAATAAAGTTATTAGGTGTGTATTTAACAAAGGAAGTAAATACTCTTCATAAAGAAGGTGTTAGAATAAAAGTAATAGGGCGACTTGAGCGTTTAAGCCCTCTCTTGCAAAAACAAATAAAAGATGCAATAGAATTAACAAAATTTAATAATAAAATAACGGTATGTATAGCTTTTAGCTATGGTAGCCGTGACGAAATAATCGATGCTTGTCAAAAACTTATTATTAGCGGTAAAAAAGAAATTACCGAAAATGATTTTAAAAATGCTCTTTACGATCCAGAAATGCCGGACGTAGATTTATTATTACGCCCGGGCGGAGTTTTTCGGATTAGTAATTTTTTACTGTGGCAAGCTGCTTATGCCGAATTATATTTTTCTCCTAAATATTGGCCTGATTTTAATAAAGATGATATAATAGAGACATTAAATGATTATTCAAAAAGGAAGAGGACTTTTGGTAAACGCTAAAATATCGCTCAGAAATTTTGTTGCATAACTCAAATTTTTGATGTCATTCTAGCTAAAGGCGGGAATCCAGAAAAAATACTTAAAATAAGCAAAATTATATAAAAATTTACTATAATAATTCGCTTAAATATTCTCTGGATTCCCGCCTTTAGCTAGAATGACATATAGCACTTTTTTAGAGCCATGCAACAACACAGGTACAAGCCACGGGGTGACATTTTTAATTCTTAAAATACTAAACAAATATTATTATGTTATTACGAATTTTATCAGCTATGGTTTTAGGACCGTTATTTATTGTTGCTATATTGTGGCTAAAACCGTTATTTTATGTTTTAATGATTTTAGTGGCAATAGGTATGCTGTGCGAGTGGTATGATATGACAAGTTCCTCACTTTTGCACTTGTTAACGGGTTTGGTTGTTATTCCGCTGCCTATCGGCTCGCTGATTCTATTACATGCAAGGGATAATAATCAATGGTTAATATTGCTTTACTTTGTTATTATTTGGTCGGTCGATACTTTTGCAATGATCGGCGGTAAAATTGTCGGGGGGCTAAGGCTAGCACCTAAAATTAGCCCAAAGAAAACCTGGAGCGGCTTAATTGTCGGCGTAATCTCGGCAGGGTTTATTACTGTTTTTGTAAATTATTATTTTTTACATAGTTATTTTTCACGAGCTTATTATTTATTTATAATAAGTTGTAGCTTAGCATTAACGGCACAATTAAGTGATTTATTTGTTTCATATTTTAAACGAAAATTTAATATCAAAGATAGCGGCACTATAATACCCGGTCACGGCGGTGTGTTAGACCGATTTGATAGCATAATTTTAACTGCTCCAATCTTATTATTTTTGTATCTTTATGACTATTTTTAATTTTATATTAAATAATAACTCTAAAAAATTGATATTTAATATATCTTTAGCCTTATTGCTCGGCTATTTTGTTTTTCATTCAATTTATGGCAATAAAGGTATTATTGCTTATTTAAGAGTGAATCAGCAGCTTGAAAAAGCATATGGCGAACTCCGAACTTTAAGAGCGGAAAGAGTCGAGCTTGAACATAACGTAAAATTATTAAGACCGGAATCGCTGGATAAGGATATGTTAGATGAGCAAGCACGAAAAGTTTTAGGGGTAGCTTCTCCTAACGAAAAGGTATACACGGTTAAATGATTTGATTATAAATACTTCTTTGATGTCATTCTAGCTAAAGGCGGGAATCCAGAAAAAACACTTAAAATAAGCAAAATTATATAAAAATTTACTATATAATTCGCTTAAATATTCTCTGGATTCCCGCCTTCGCGGGAATGACATAAAGTACTATAGGGAATGACATATTCAAGCATTATTTCTTAAACATAACACCAATAAAGGTAATATAACTATGGCTATTACGATTTATCAACACGACCTTCCGGATGATTTTAACCTTGAAGGGGATTTAGCAATTGATACCGAAACAATGGGCTTAAATCTCCATCGGGATAAATTATGCCTATTACAGCTAAGCAACGGCAACGGTGATGCTTATCTGATAAATTTCATTGATAAAAATTATGCCGCTCCTAATTTAAAAAAATTATTATTAGATAAAGATAGATGTAAAATATTCCATTTTGCTAGATTTGATTTGGCAGCAATAAAAAAATATTTACAAATTGATTTAGAAAATATTTTTTGTACTAAAATATCGTCAAAATTAGTTAGAACTTATACTGAAAGCCACGGACTCAAAGATTTATGCCGTGAATTACTTTCTATGCAGCTCTCAAAACAACAACAATCTTCCTATTGGGGAGCCGAGCAATTATCTAATGAGCAAAAAGAATACGCCGCTAAAGATGTGCTTTATTTACATCAATTAAGAGATATTTTACAAAAAATGCTCATCGCCGAGGATAGGCTTGAAATAGCTAAAAATATTTTTAGCTTCCTACCGACTAGAATTAACTTAGACCTGCTCGGCTGGAACGACATCGATATTTTTATGCATTGATTATATATTACGGTGCTATCCCTCCGTCTTTTTTCTGGCTTTCTCCTCGGTTGCTTACTGTTTGTTGCCACGAAGGAGTCTTAGTAGGGGTAACCGGTTTTTGTGTCTGTGCTACTTCTCTTGTTACTTCAGGCGATGGCGGCGGCGGTGGAATTTTATCATAAGACGGTGCTTGCTTAGCTTGTTGTGTTTGCTGTGCTACCTTTGCTGATTGCTCAAGAGGAGGCGGTGGAACAGATGCAAGTTCTTTTGCTAATTCTTCTTCCGGAGAAATTAACGGCGGCGGCGGTACTACCATTGCTGCCTGTATTTCTTCTCTATTTTCCGGTACTGTATAATGCGGTGCTTGACCAAATAATGCTTTATCAAATCCGACAGGGTTAACTTTACGAAGTTCTGCAAGTTCTTTTGAATTAATTTTTTTAGAAGAAGTTTTTATTTTTGATGTAATGTCTTCTAAACCCTGTAATTTATCTTTATTTTGTTCAATAAATTCTGATAGCCCTGTTGCAAGTTGTTTTTCCGGCATAGCATTTAAAAAGATTTTATTATTAATTTCTTTTTCAACGTATTCGTTATTTTTTAAAACATAATTATCGGTAACTTTTTTCAACCTTTCTGCTAAGTAATCTGTATGCGTAAAGACCGATTTAAACTTCTCCCACAATGAAGTTCCCTTTTCATTTACCGTTTTTAACTCTGCTGCTATCACCGCACTATACTCGGATAAATACCCGCTATCTAATTTAGCTAACGCCGATTCCGTTGATTTGGCAAGCTTCTCGTTTTTACTTTCAAGTAATGGAGCAAAATTTTTAACAATTTCCTTACCTTTTTCTTGCATTTCTTCAGGGTTTAATTTGGTTATTGTTGGTAATAATACTGAAGTAATTTCTTTATTTTTTTCAACATTTATTTCAGAAGTTAAATTTTCTTGAATGACTGAAAAAGCCTTCATATCATGATTGACTAATTTAGTAAATTTCTCAATATTTTCTGGGGTTAATTTCGCTCTATCGAGGACACACCACACTGGATTTTCTTGTTGTCCCTCTATTGCAAAACACTGAGCCATATGTTTATTTATTCCTTTATGCAATGGGCTTATGAGATCAATTCTTTTTAAGCCAGCATTTAAAACCTCTTCAGGTAATTTTAAATTTGTTCCAACCTTTTTTACTATGTCTCCTTTATCAGGAATAAAATTACTATTTTCGTCTACTATTCCAATACTGTTTACAATCCCCTTATCCTTTATGTAATCATTAATTAAAGAGGTTACTCCCTCTTTAGAAGACATTTTATTTCCTACATCTTCTTTATACTTCTTTAGTTCCTCTGTAATTTCTACAAAATTTTCTTCCGGCACTCCTGCTTCTTGCAGTTCTATTATTGCTTTTTTAGCACTATATAATACTCCTTCTACACTATACCCATCCTTTCCTATTTGTTCTTTTAATTTTTGTTCTTCAGTACCTTCTTCCTTCTTTTCTTCTACTTTCCCAAGACTACGATCTATAGCATCTTTAAGAGCCGGATTATCCATATCTACTATACCGTTATTATTAGTAGCGGCAGTATACAAACTTTGTGCATAAAACCCTATATTGTCCAATGCGTCTTTCCTTATACCTTTTATTACTCCTTCATATTTTTTTTGTAATTCTTCATCTAATTGCGGCATATTCTTCCTCGATTAATTATTTGTTAATTAAATTAAAATTTATTATCCGTTCTTATTAATGATCGGCATTGTTGTATGAATCAAATTTTTGATGTCATTCCCGCGAAAGCGGGAATCCAGAAAAAACACTTAAAATAAGCAAAATTATATAAAAATTTACTATATAATTCGCTTAAATATTCTCTGGATTCCCGCTTTCGCGGGAATGACATATAGCACTTTTTCGATCCATGCAACAACACTTTAACGACCATGACCTTTTTTCTCTACTTGGGATTTGGATAGGTTCTTAGGAGTAACAGACGGCGTACCTGGTTTTCCTTCCATTACCGTATTTCCTCAATTATTTATTTACCGATTAAAATTAAACAATAATTAGTTAAAGAAATCAAATTAAAGTAAAGTTTTAAAAAGAAAATTTATTGTGATAAGGATAATATTTTTTCGTAGAGGAGGTTCTAATAGTTATTTCTTCGGGGATTTCAGCAAGGAATCTAGAGGGTGACGACCTAACTATTTCAAAGAATATCTTACGGCTTTCGGCAAAGGTAATATATAACTCTTTTTTTGCTCTGGTAATACCGACATAAGCGATACGCCGCTCTTCTTCAATACCCTTTTCACCGTCTTCGTTAAGAGTTCTTTGATGAGGAAACACCCCCTCCTCCCAACCCGGTAAAAACACTACGTCAAATTCTAAGCCTTTAGCAGAATGTAGTGTCATTATAGTCACAGAACCGCCAAAATTTGTTTCTAACGCTTCATTTTCCATAACTAAACTAGAATGCTCAACAAAATCGTGAATATCGTTAAAGTCCGCTATCGCTCTTAGCATTTCATTGATATTTTCAATACGCCCTAAAGCTTCATCAGTTTTTTCCTCCTGTAGCATTTCAAGGTAACCGGATTCATCTAATATGGCTTTCGTAACGTCTAACGGACTTTCTAAGCTATACCTTGCCTGCCAGCTCTCTATTTTGTTAATGAAGTCGTTTAAGCTATCATATAATTTGGCTTTAAACTCTCCTTTTTGTAACATTTCTTTAATAGCCACGAAAATAGAAATATTGACCTCTGCGGCATAGCTTTTGATACGAGCAACCGTAGCAGCACCGATTGACCGCCGAGGAACGTTTATAATACGCTCTAAAGCTAAATTATCATTATGATTTAAAGCAATTCTTATATAGCTTAGTAAATCTCGTATTTCCATTCGTTCGTAAAATCTAAGACCGCCGATAATTTTATAGGGCATGGCACTATTGATAAAAGCCTCTTCAAAACTTCTAGTTTGAAAACCTGCCCTGACTAATATTGCAATACCGCTAGCGTTATATTTTCCTTCCCGCACTAACCTATCTATTTCGGAGGCAATAAACCTTGCTTCTTCTTTATCGCTCCAACATGAAACAATTTTAATTTTCTCTCCGCTATCTGTGTCAGTCCATAGTGTTTTACTATGACGATTTTTATTATTGTTAATGACGTTAGAAGCAGCGGCAAGTATCGGCAGAGTTGAACGATAATTTTGTTCTAATTTGATGATTGTTGCATTTGAAAAATCTTTTTCAAAACGTAATATATTCCCGACTTCAGCACCTCGCCAGCCATAAATAGACTGATCATCATCACCGACACAGCAAATATTTTTAGAAAAGCTAGCCAGCATCCTTGCCCATAAATATTGCACTATATTAGTATCTTGATACTCGTCAATTAAAATATATTGATATTTATTTTGGTAATGCCTTAATATATCGGGATTTTTAATAAAAAGTTCGTTGTTGTAAAGTAATAAATCGCCAAAATCTACCACATTAGAGATAAGTAAATTTTGTTGATATTCTTCATAGACAAGCTTAGCTACACGTTGAATAGGAAGAGTGACATCCGAATTTGATAATTTAGAAGGTAGCAATCCTTGATCTTTCCAGCGTGAAATTATAATATGTAACAACTTAGGAGCATATTTTTTTACGTCAATATCCTTTTGCTTAACGATATCTTTAACTAATTTCATTTGATCATCATGGTTGATAATCGTAAATCTACTAGTTAAAGATAAATTTAAATGTTCGGCTTGCTCACGAAGTATTTTTGCTGCCATTGAGTGAAAAGTACCGATATTAAGACCGTAACAGCTAATTAAGCTATTAACTCGTTCAGCCATTTCTTTAGCAGCTTTGTTAGTAAAAGTAACGGCTAAGATATTCTGCGGTTCGGCTAAATTCTCATAAATGATATTAGCTATCCGGGAAGTTAATACTTTTGTTTTGCCCGTCCCTGCTCCGGCAAGCAAAAGCAGCGGTCCTTCGGTGTGAAGAGCCGCTTTTCGTTGCTGATCATTTAAAGAATCTAGAAAATTTTGTTTGTTGAACATCCTTGATGTTATTCCCACATAGGCGGGAATCCAGAAAAATTATTTAAAAGGTCATCCTGAATTTGTTTCAGGATATCTTTTATAGATACAGTAAACTTGTGGCGTTGTTGCCTGGCTTCCGAAATCATCATTGTGAGGAGGCATTGGCATTGTTGTATGGATACCCAAACTGTCATGGCGAGGCGTCCCTTGACGCCGTGGTCATCCAGTTTTTGATGTCATTCCCGCGAAGGCGGGAATCCAGAGAATATTTAAACGAATTATATAGTAAATTTTTATATAATTTTGCTTATTTTAAGTGTTTTTTCTAGATTCCCGCCTTTAGCTAGAATGACATAGAACATGCTTTAACCTATCCATGCAATAACGCCGACCCGTGGGGGGATGACACACTGATTTCTCGAGCCATGCAACAATGCCCGTGCCGCCTATAACTGTTTTTTCTCTTCAATAAGCTCAAAAACTTCAACTACGTCGCCCTCTTTTATATCTTCATAATGTTCAAAAGCTATACCGCATTCAAAATTTTCTCTAACTTCTTTAACTTCTTCTTTAAAACGTTTGAGAGTTTTAAGCTTGCCTTCGTGAATTACTACATTATCACGCAATAAGCGTACGCCGGCACCTTTCTTTATAACCCCTTTCGTTACATAAGAGCCGGCTATTTTTCCGACTTTTGAAACGTTAAATACTTGTCTAATTTCTACTGAACCGATATATTGCTCACGGATAATAGGGTCAAGCATACCGCTCATTATCGCTTTTATGTCATCTAATAAATCGTATATTATACTATAATACCTAATTTCCACCTTTTCTTCTTCCGCCATTGCCGTAGCATTATTACCGGCTCTAACGTTAAAGCCAAGCACAATAGCCTTGGAAGCTTGTGCTAAAGTTATATCGGACTCGGTTATCGGTCCTACCCCGCTATGAAGAACTCGAAGCTTCACCTCATCATTCGGTAATTTTAATAAGCTACCGCTAATAGCTTCAACTGAGCCGTGGACATCCCCTTTAATAATTACCGGCAATTCTTTTATTTTACCCGTGCCTGCGGCTTTCAGGAATAACTCCTCCAAGCTTGACCTTGGAGCAATAGAGATTTTACGTTCTTTTACTATACGTGTGCGGTATTCTACGATATCTTTTGCTTGTTTTTCATTTTGTACTACGTTAAATTTATCGCCGGCATGCGGAACTTCATTTAAACCGTAAACTTCAACCGGTACGGATGGTAATGCTTCACGGATATCTAATCCTTTGTCATTGCTCATTCGTTTAACTTTACCGTAAGAAGTACCGGCAATTATTATATCACCGTTTTTTAAAGTACCTTGTTGCACTAATATAGTTGCAACTACTCCTTTACCTTTCTCAACTCTTGATTCGATCACGACTCCGGCTGCAGCACCGACCGGACTTGCTTTAAGGTCTTGCATTTCGGCAACTAGTAAAATCGCTTCTTCTAACTTATCTAAATTTATTTTTTTCAAAGCAGAAACCGGTATAACCATGACATCGCCACCCGACTCATCACTAATAACGTCATGAACATAAAGTTCATTTTTAACCTTCTCAATATCAATATCAGGTTTATCGATTTTATTAATGGCAACAATTATAGGCACACCGGCAGCCTTAGCATGATTAATTGCTTCTATTGTCTGCGTTTTAATTCCGTCGTCGGCAGCAACTACTATAATTACTATATCGGTTACTTGTGCACCTCGACCACGCATTTCCGAAAAAGCTTCATGCCCGGGTGTATCAATAAAAGTAATGGCTCTACCGCCCTCCAAAGTAACTCTATAAGCACCGATATGCTGAGTAATGCCGCCGGTTTCTCCTGCTGCAATATCAGTAGATTTTAAAGCATCGAGTAATGAAGTTTTACCGTGATCTACGTGACCCATAACAGTCACAATAGGAGCACGCGGCTTTAAATCTTCACCTTTTTCATTTTTATTAATTAAAATATTTTCAATATCCGATTCTTGAACTCTTTTTACCGTATGACCTAAATTTGTAGCGACTAATTCCGCCGTATCTGCATCGATCATTTGAGCGGTATTTGCCAAAATCCCTAATTTCATTAGTTCTTTTATAACGTCGGCAGCCCGCTCCGACATACCGCTTGCTAAATCGCTAATACTTATAACTTCAGGGATTGTAACTTCTCGATATATTTTTTCCGGTTGCTGCTGCTGTGATTTTCGTTTCTCTTTATCTCTAGCTCTTTTTATTGATGCAAGACTTCTAGTTTTAGCCCCCGAATCACCGCCGTCTTCACCGAGCATATTAAAGATGTCGGTCTTTTTTAGCTTCTTTGGTTCTTCAATTTTGATTTTTGGTGCAACTATTTTTCCTTCCGTTAACTTTTCCTTTCCCATATCGCTTTCGGATTCAATGCCAAAACGACTACGAACACCGATTAAAGGAGATTTTACAAAAGTCTCTAGTTTTTTTTCCGGTTTCGGTAAATCCGTAACAACATCGTTCGATGTTTCAGCTTCACTATCACTAGGCAATAACTCTTCTGCGACTTCTTCTTTCGGAGCAGTAACTTGATTCATGCTTGCAAGTCTGCTTAAAGTGCTTATTGGTGCATTTTCGTTAGACCTTGCCTGCTCTGCAGCTTTTTTAAGAATAGATAAACGCCTATTAAACTCTTCATTAGTCGATTCTAGATTTTGATTTGAATTATTTTTTTCTTTACCTAAAGAAAGTGTACCGCCGGTTACTGTACTTTTTCTAATTTCAACTAATGTTCTAGATTTAGAATTAACAAAGCTTTGAGACCCACTGAGAGACTCAATAGATTTATTAAGCGATAGTTTTGAATTGCCAAGCGTCAACTTTTTGGGTTTGATTTCCTGGTTATCCGTCATAAATATTAAACCTTTACGTAGCAATATTATATTTAGTATAAAGTTTCTCGAAATACGAGTAGTATAACTTTACCGCCTATAATTAGCAATTATTAAATTATTGTAGTTAATTCAAATTTTTGATGTCATTCACGTGCAATAGGAGCGTTGTTGCATGAATCCCCCAAACGTCATTGCGAGCGACTGAAAGCGTTGTTGTATGGCTCTAAAAAAGTGCTATATGTCATTCCTGCGAAAGCAGGAATCCAGAAAAAACACTTAAAATAGGCAAAATTATATAAAAATTTACTATATAATTCGTTTAAATATTCTCTGGATTCCCGCCTTTAGCTAGAATGACATATTCAATTAACTATATTATCCTTTTCTTGACTATCCTTAAACTCGCCGTGTTGGCGGGCAGTTTTAATTAACAATTTAATGTTTTCATCCGTTATATTAGAATCAGGAGCTAAAGTTTTAAATTCGTTTAAGCTTACTTCTCCTAAATCTTCTATTGTTTTTATACCGTATTCGGCAAATTTTAATATAGCATCAGGTTGCAGTTCTAAAATATCTATTAATTCTTGTTCAACTCCAAGATCTTCAAGCTTTTTAACAATTTTTTCGTTTTTAATATCAACATAATCATTCGCTCTTTTTTTAATTTCTATAGCAAGTTCTTCTTCAAAACCTTCAATTGCCGTTAACGAATCAACTTCACTATTTGCTATTTGTTCCACTGAAGTAAAGCCTGTAACCGATAAAAGCTGTGCTATAACTTCTTCAACGTCTAAGGCTTCCATAAATAATTCGGTTGAAGTTAAAAATTCATCATTTCTTCTTTTTGATTCTTGTTCTTCCGTCATTATATCGATATTCCAGCCTGTTAGCTTTGAGGCTAAACGCACATTTTGCCCTCGCCTGCCGATAGCCATACTTTGATTTTCCCGAGATACTACAACTTCTACTTTTCTCTTATCTTCATCAATTAAAATTTTGGTAATTTCTGCCGGTGCCAAAGCATTAATTACGAATTGAGCAACGTTATTAGTCCATAATACTATATCTATCTTCTCACCGTTTAGCTCATTTGTCACTGCCCGAACTCTATTGCCTCTAATGCCGACGCATGACCCTACGGGGTCAATGCTTGTATCCGAAGCAAACACCGCTATTTTAGCTTTTGAACCAGGATCACGAGCTACTGCTTTTATTTCGATAATATTATCATAAATTTCCGGTACCTCTAATTCAAATAGTTTAATTAACATTTGATTATCGGTTCTAGATAAGAAAATTTGCGGTCCTTTAGCTTCTAATCTTACATCTTGTACATAAGCTTTAACACGATCATTAATTTTAAAGCTTTCTCCTCTAATTAATTGCTCTCTTTTAATGATTGCTTCGGTACGTCCCAAATCAACAAATACATCACCGTATTCTATTCTTTTAATTATACCGTTTATAATTTCACCTTTCCGATCTTTGAAATCATAATATTGTTTTTCTCTTTCTGCTTCTACCATACGTTGAGCTATTACTTGCTTTGCAGCTTGTGCCGCCACCCTTGCATGATCGATCGACGGTAAGTATTCATATATCTCATCACCGATTTTAGCATCCGCTGTTTTTTCAAGAGCATCCTTCAGAAAAATTTGAGTTAAATAATCTTCTACCTCTTCTACTATTTCAAGAACTCTTAAAAGATTTATTTCGCCGGTCTTTTTATTAATTTGTGCTTTAATATTATATTCGTTACCGTATTTTTTTCGTCCCGCAACCTGGACTGCCTGCTCAACTGCCGAAATTAAATTTTCTTTTGATATACCCTTTTCACGAGCTACAGAATCTATAATTTGTAAAATTTCCACATTACCTATGTTAGACATAAATTTTTTACCGTATTTTATTTTTTACCTAATAATTCTTGAAACATTTCATCCGTTAGAACTAAAGAAGCGTTTTTAATTAAGTTAAAATCAATTACTAACTCTTCTCCCTTAAGATTTACGTAAACTTTATCATCTTCGGCTTTAATTATCTTACCTTGATAACGAGTTTTTCCGTTTAATAATGCTTTAAGTTTTATATTAACTTCTTTACCGCTAAATCTATTATAATCTGCAAATTTTACTAATGGGCGTTCCGCACCGCTTGATGACACTTCTAAATTATATGCATCATCAATAATATCTTCTACATCAAGAATAGCGGAAATATTTTGGCTAACTCGTCGGCAATCTTCTATAGTTACTTTTTCGCCGTCTAACCTATCAATTAATATTTCAAGTATTTTATAGTTTAATCCTCGCAAACGTACAACCACCAACTCAAAACCCATAATTGTTAAGGTTTCTTCTATCAAGCTCGTTATTTGTTGTTCAATGGATGGCATTTTTAAATTTTATTACTTGTAGTTTATGGATGATATCATGCCGTGACTTGTACGCATGGCTCGAATTTTTGATGTCATTCTAGCTAAAGGCGGGAATCCAGAAAAAAAATATTTTTAAGTCATCCTGAATTTATTTCAGGACCTTTTGCAAGAGATGCTGAAACAAGTTCAGCATGACAAAAAAAGGTCTGGATTCCCGCTTTCGCGGGAATGACATACGGTGCTTTTTTCGAGCCATGCAATAATGCACCGGCTTGACCACGGTATGACAACGAATCGCTTTACCAACAAAAAAGGTGGGATAACCCACCTAATTTCCTACCCATATATCATATTATAAACAAGATACACCAGTTAGAATATATTAGCAATATTTAATTCAAAATTATAAAATCTTTCGTCTTCCGTAGATTAAAAATTCTTTATTACCTTTTGCTCCGAGTATTGGGCTTTCTATTATACCGAATATTTTAAAATTATGCTCTTCTTCAAGCCAAATTTTGATTTTATCGCATACTTTTTGGTGCAAAAGAGGATTTTTAATAATTCCGCCCTTTTCTACTTCATGTTTTTCTACTTCAAATTGCGGTTTTATTAAAGCAATAAGCTTGCAATCTTGTTTAGCCAGGCTTAAAGAAGCCGGCAATATTGTTGTTAAACTAATAAAACTAGCATCACAAACGATTAAATCAGGCGGAGCGGTGATATGTCTATTGGTTAAATAACGTGCATTAGTTCGCTCTAACACTATTATACTTGGATTATCTCGTAACCTATGATGTAATTCTCCGTAACCGACATCTACAGCAAAAATTAATTTTGCTTTTCTCTCAAGTAATATTTCGGTAAAGCCGCCGGTACTGCTGCCGATATCTAGGCAAACCGAATTTTGCGGATTAACTTTAAAATGGTCTAAAGCAGCAATCAGTTTTAAAGCTCCCCGTGATACGTAATTATGTTCCGGTTGCTTTACCTTAATATTTGTAGCATTAACATTGACTTGCATGCCGGGTTTAGTTAATTGTCTAGATTCGTTATGTACTTTCCCTTGTATGATAAGGCTTTGTGCTAAAGTAATGTTTTCAACGAGACCCAACTTTAACAAATATTCATCAAGCCTAATTTTACTCATAATATACTCTATAGCTATCAGTTTAAAGAATAATACCGGCGTTGTTGCATGGATACCCCAAACGTCATGGCGAGGCGGCATTGTTGCGTGAATCGAATTTTTGATGTCATTCCCGCGAAAGCGGGAATCCAGAGAATATTTAAGCGGATTATATAGTAAATTTTTATATAATTTTGCTTATTTTGAGTATTTTTTCTGGATTCCCGCTTTCGCGGGAATGACATCGAAGGTGTTTTGTACCGCCCACGCAACGACACCTAGCGGGAATAACAGGTGTTAAATTTATTCAGCTCTAACCAGTATATGCTTCTTCTTACCGACGGAAAGCTTAATTATCTGACCGTCCAATAAAAAACTATTATTAATTAACATATTTTCATCAAGTATAGTTTGATTGTTAACTTTGCCCCCCTTACCTCTAATTAATTTACGGCTTTCGGACTTTGAAGTGCTAAGCCCTGCTTTATAAAATAATTCAAATGCCGGAATGCCTAATTGCAAAATTTCCTGTTCAATTATGATCGTCGGTAAATTCTCGTCAATTTCTCCCTGTTCAAATAGTTTAACTGACGTCTCTAATGCCGATTTTGCCGCTTCTTCTCCATGGCATAATTTAGTCAAATTATAAGCTAATTGTTTTTTTGCACCGTTAATGTCCGAAACTGCTAAATTTTCAAACTCTGCTAAAGCATTTTCCGATAACTCACTATATAATCGAGCAAATCTTATAACATCCGCATCCTCACAATTACGCCAATATTGGTAATATTCGTAAGGACTTAAAAGGTCTTCGTTAAGCCATATCGCTCCACCGACCGACTTACCCATTTTATCCCCTGAAGAAGTCGTAAGTAGCGGCGTCGTCATCCCGAAAACTTCCTTGCCGGTTAGCTTTCTGATAAGCTCCGCACCCATTACTATATTACCCCATTGGTCGCTACCGCCTAACTGTAACACACAATCGTAATTTTTACTTAAATGGTAAAAATCATAGGCTTGTAGTAGCATATAGTTAAATTCTAGAAAACTTAAATGCTGCTCACGATCTAAACGCAACTTTACCGAATCCATAGTAAGCATACGATTAACGGAGAAAAACGCACCGAAATCTCTTAAGAAATCTAAATAATTAAGAGAGTCTAACCACTCGGCATTATCAAACATAATAGCGTCGCTTTCACCGCTACCGAATTTAATAAATTTCGACAAAGATTTTTTAATACCTTCGGCATTCTTGGCAATATCTTCTTTACTTAAGATTTTACGAGCTTCATCTTTCCAAGTGGGATCACCGATTTTACTTGTTCCGCCGCCGATTATCACGATCGGCTTGTGTCCGTGTTGCTGCAGCAGCCGCAAAATCATTATCTGCATCAAACTACCGATATGTAGCGACGTAGCCGTACAATCAAAGCCGATATAAGCAGCTATTTTTGTTTTTGCCGTTAATTCGGTTAACCGCACAAGATCGGTGCATTGGTGCAAATATCCCCTATTTGCAAATTCTTTAATAAAAGTCATATGTATTTTTTAGTTTACGGTGATTTATAAAGTTAATGTGTAAATATTATATATATAAAAATATTTATTTTGTATAACACAATCTTATTTATGTATATATCCTGCTCATAAATATTATAGAGTAGTATAAAATAAATTTCTGTTAATTGATTAACTGATATGCTAGCATAAAAATTTTATAACGTTAAATATAAGTGACAGCATGAGAAATATATTTTATCCTTATTATAAATTTCTGCTTATTATCTTTTTCCTGTTAGTTAATTTGACGACGCTAGCAGAGGGTAAAAATAATCTTACACAAGTAAGTTTTGATGAAAAAATCCCCTTATATCTAAAAATACCGCAATATAATTTAGACAAATTAGCCGGTCAAAATTCTTTAAACATTAATCTGTGCGATACACGAATTAAAGACTGGTGTGCCACCCCCAATAGGGATTTAGGGCTTGCAGGACAAAAAATAAATGAATATGTAACTATCGAACCCAAAATTGCCGGCGAATGGCGATTTAACCGGGATTATAATATAATTTTCACACCGAAAGAGCATTTTTTAGCTAATCAAACTTATAAAATCACTATTAATGAAAAAGCTATTTTCCCACAATTTATAAATCTAGATCAGAATAATATCACTTTCAAAACTCTGCCTTTATTACCGCTCATCAAAGAAATGAATTATCTGCAAGATAATGACAAAAAGCTTATTCAAACAAAGATAGAATTTAACTATCCTATTGACCCTAAAACTTTAGAAGAAAGGCTTAGCTTTGTTAAATCCGGTAGTAAAGAAAAACTACCTTTCTTGATAAAATTTAATGATAACAATACTGAAGCTACTATAATTACTAATATAAAAACTTTAGAGAATAGCGAATATATTGTTGCCTTGACTATTGAAGACGGAATTAAACCGTTATATGGCGGAGAGGATTTTGAGCATAAAAATATCGATCCTCAAAAATATTCATACAAACAGCAAGTATTAGTGCCGAGCCTTTCATCATATCTAAAAGTTACCAAGACAGCGGCTACGATAGTTAAAGATAATAAATATATCCCACAGCAAATAATAATAGTTACGACCAATGCCCCTATATCAGGCGAAGAGGTTAAAAACCACCTAGAATTATTATTATTACCGAAAGATAAACCGGCTTCTTTGCATGGAGGCTTAGGGAAAAAGGATTATGCTTGGCAAAGCCCTAAAGAAATCACCGATGATATATTGAAGAAAGCCGAAAAAGTAAATTTTGAACTTTTGCCTTCTGCTTCAGAAATCGGCACACTACATAGTTTTAAAATTAATACCATTCCCTCTAGATATTTGTTGCTCACAATAAAACAAGGTATGGAAGCTCAAGGAAATTTAGTTTTAGGAAATGATTACAGTCAAATAATACAAGTACCGAGCGAGCTTAAAGAAGTTAAATTAATGTCTAACGGCTCAATATTATCGCTTTCGGGAGAAAAGAAATTATCAGTTTACTCGATCGGTATAGATAAATTACACGTAGAAATCGATAAAATTAACCAAGATGACATTAACCATTTAATCAGTCAAACAAGTAGATATAACAGTTTCCAAAATCCAACTTTTATCAATGAATATTCTTTCAACGAATATAATATTTCTGAAATATTTGAAGAAGATATAGCTATAGACTCTAAAAATACCAACTTACCTAGTTATTCTACGTTAGATTTCGGTAAATATTTAAAACCTGACTCTTCAGATTCTTATAGCAAAGGTTTATTCCTAACAAAAGTTTCTTATAAAGATGAGAACGGCAATAATATTGCCGAGGATAAAAGGTTAATTTTAGTAACCGACCTTGGATTTATAGTTAAAACAGATAAAGACGGTTTGCAGCATATATTTGTTTCCTCTATCAGCACCGGTAAGCCGGCACAAGGAGTTAAGGCGGATATTATCGGTCTTAACGGCGAGGTTTTAGCGAGCGGTGTAACAGACTCTAACGGTCATACGACTTTGCCCAGTATTCGGGATTTTACTAAAGAAAAGAAACCTATTGCTTATGTGCTAACAGGCGGCGATGACTTTTCTTTTATGCCGTATGGTCGAGTTGATAGAGAAGTTAATTATTCACGGTTTGATGTATCGGGAGCACAAAGCTCACCTGAAGGACTGAAAGCTTATTTATTTTCCGATCGTGGAATTTATAAGCCCGGTGAGCAAGGCAATATCGGGATACTCGTCAAACAAAGTAACTGGCAAAGTAAATTTGCCGGCTTACCGCTAGAGCTACAAGTTACTAATCCACACGGAAAAATAATAGATAAGAAGAAAGTATTTTTAAATGAAGAAGGCTTTACCGAGTATTTATTTCAAACTAGCGAGGATTCTTTTACCGGTTCATATAATATAAATTTATACCTAACGAAAGATAAAGAAACTACTAGTTACCTTAATAATTTATCCGTAAGGGTAGAAGATTTTCTGCCTGATAGAATGAAAATAAATATAGATTTTGCTGATGTTAAGGATAAATTATGGATTGCACCGGAAAAGCTAAAAGCTACGGTTAATTTAAGTAATCTTTACGGCACGCCGGCAGCAAATAGAAAAATTACTGCTTATATTCAAGTTAACCCTGCCAAATTTTCAGTAGCTGCTTTTAGGGATTACATATTTTATAGCGGCAAAGATAATAAAGAAAGTTTTAATGACCGACTTGGTGACGTTACCACCGATGATAAGGGCGTCGGAATATTTGATTTAAATCTGGCAAAATATAATGGAGCTACTTACAATCTAACTTTTTCAGCCGAAGGGTTTGAACCTGATTCCGGCAGAAGCGTTAACGCTAATAAATCAATTATCGTTTCCCCGTTACCTTATATTATCGGCTTTAAAACTGCCAATGATTTAAAACATCTAAAACAACAATCAAACTCTAAAGTCGAGTTTATCGCAATAGATAGCTATGGTAACAAAATAGATACTACGAAATTGCAGCTTATCTTGAAGAAAATTAACTATGTAAATAGCTTAGTTGCAAACGGTGACGGTAGTTATTCATATCAATCAACACCGGTAGAAGCTCCTTTATCCTCAACCGAGATTAATATAACAAAAAAATCCGGCTATGTTTATAATCTCCCTACTAAAGAAATAGGAGACTATGTTATTTATTTAACGGATAAAAATAATATTATTTTTTCTCAGGCGGAATTTTCAATACTCGGCGAAGGAAATATTGCGGCAAATTTAACCGAGAAGGCTAACCTTACTTTAAAACTAAATAAAAGCGACTATAAATCCGGTGAGAAAATTCTTATAAATGTTATCGCTCCTTATACGGGCTATGGTTTAATCACTATTGAAACCGATAAAGTGCATAATTTCACCTGGTTTAAAGCAGACAGAACTAGCAGTATTCAAGAAATCAAAATCCCTGAAGATTTTACCGGCAAAGGATTTATTAATGTTCAGTTTATGCGAGAACTAGATTCTGAAGAAATTTTTGTTTCTCCTTTTAGCTATGCGAGCCTACCCTTTACCGCTGATATTTATAAGCATGAACAAAAAATTGAATTAACCGTACCTGACAGGGTAAAATCAGGTGAGAAGCTAACCGTAAATTATCGTACCTCTAAACCCGGTAAAATCATAATATTTGCCGTTGATGAAGGTATATTATCTTTTAGCAATTATAAAACGCCTGATCCACTTAATTATTTTATTAAAGATAAAGCGTTAGAGGTCACAACTTCGCATATTATGGATTTAATATTACCGGAAAATTCAATTATGATGCGAACCTTTATGGCAGCCCCTGGCGGCGGTAATTATATGAGTTTAAACAAAAACTTAAACCCGTTTAAAAGATCAGATCAGCCTCCTGTTGCTTTTTGGTCAGGTATTATTGACTCGACGCTTGATAAAAAACAAATTACGTTTGATATTCCCGATTATTTTAACGGCACTTTAAGAGTTATGGCTGTTGCTGCAAATCTTGATTCCGTGGGTAGCACCGATACTAAGCTTTATGTTCAATCGGATTTCGTGATTAGCCCGAACCTACCTTTATTCGTTGCACCGACTGACGAGTTTTTAGTCCCCGTAACAATCGCCAATAATGTAAAAAATTCAGGAGATGCTAAAGTTTCAGTAAATATTGAAACAAGCGAAGGGCTGAAAATACTAGATTATCCTAGAGAGATAAAAATAAGCGAAGGTAAAGAAGGGAGTATTAACGTTAAATTACAAGCTACTTCTAAACTCGGTTCGGCAAATTTTAAAGTAACCGCCTCTTTGAATAATACAAAATCGGTAATGACTTCCACCGCTAGCGTGCGTCCTCCTCTGCCGAATGTTACTACTATCGATACGGGATATGCACAGTTAGATAAAATTACTCTAAAAACCTCAAGAGATTTATATTCGGAATTTGCTAAACTTCAGCTATCGGTTGCCAAATCACCGCTAGCTATTATTCGGGGCTTTAAAAGTTATCTTGATAATTACCCGTTTGCTTGTACCGAGCAATTAGTAAGCCGAAATTTTGCTAATGTCGTATTATATAATGAACAAGAATTAGTAAAAACTCTTGAGCTTGAACGGCAAAAAATCGATAAGTCATTATCTAAAGCATTTCAAACCTTAAGCGAAAGACAAAATTACGATGGCGGGTTTAATATGTGGAGTAACTCCGACAACGTTTCAGATGACTTCATTTCCATTTATGCTATGCATTTTTTAACGGAAAGCTCGGCAAAATACTTACCCGTACCGAGCGATACTTTTACGTCCGGCATAAATTACCTTAAAAATACGGCAAATAGATCAATTAATTCTTTAAATTCTGCACGAGAAAAGGCTTATGCTATTTATATACTTACCAAAAATAACGAGATTACTACTAATTATATAGCTAATGTTTTAAATTACTTAGAAACTTCTCAGAAAGATATTTGGCGGGACGATTTAACTTCGGTGTATTTAGCCGCTAGCTATAAAATGCTACAAATGAATGAGGAAGCTAATAATTTACTAGATAGTTTTACTTTAAATAAAGCTATTAACTCCTCAACAATTTCAGATTATCAATATTATAATGCTCTAATAAAATATAGTCAGTATCTATATATAATATCCCGGCATTTTCCGGAAAGATTAAAAACTATCGACAAATTAATTGTTCAGGAAATTGCTAACTTGTCGAATGATAATTATAATAGTTTAGCAGCAAGTTACGCAATTATGGCAAGCGTGGCTTATGCCGATAATATAAATAATGTAGAAGAAAATAGTATTAAGGTTAAAGCTTATAGTCATGATAAAGAGCAGCAAGAGCTTTCAATGCAAGGCAATAAAATAATGACTGCCGACTTTGCGGCAAGCGATACTCAAAGTTTAGAATTAATTTCGTCGACGAAGGGATTCTTTTATCAGCTCTTAACTTCAGGTTTTGATAAATCGTTAAAAGATAATCAGGAAATAAGTAAAGGAATCGAGATAACGAAGAAATATTTAGATGAAAATAATAAAGAAGTTAATAAAGTAAAATTAGGTGAAAATATTATTGTTTCGCTTACGCTTCGGTCAGGCAGCAAAGATACGCTGAATAATATCGTAGTGTTAGACTTATTGCCGGCGGGCTTTGAATTATTACCAGTAAATAATACTATAAATATATTACGAGATGACAACAAAACACTTATATGGCAACCTATCAATATCGAACGTAGTGAAGATAGAGTAATTCTATTCGGCACTATTCCAAATTACGAAATAAAATATCAATATAAAATAAAAGCTATCAATAAAGGAATCTTCGCAACCCCTGCCGTCTATAGCGAACCTATGTATAATCCAAATATTTACTATAGAGGAATAATCGGCAGTATTATTGTAGAGTAGTTTTTTTTGAGTATGCACTATACCGTCGGTCGGCATTGTTGCGTGGATAGCCACAAAGCACCTTTGATGTCATTCCCACAAAGGCAGAGCGTTGTTGCCTGGCTCAAATGTTTGATGTCATTCCCTCGAAAGAGGGAATCTACTTAACGATATAACAAAATTAGTAAGTTAGATACCAGCTTTCGCTGGTATGACACCAAAGATTCGATCCACGCAATAACACTAACATGAATTGACTCCGGTGGATGAAAAGCAAGTTCCAAGGTTTAAGTTTATTGCAAGCTAATGTTAAACAAACCCGTTAACTTGATGCTCCCAAAGTTCCTTAAATTTACCTTTTTCCTTACGAATAAGTTCTGCAAAAGTACCGCTTTCAACAATATCCCCTTTATCCATAACAATAATCCTATCCATATGTTTAATGGTAGATAATCTATGGGCTATAGCAATTATAGTGACATTCTCAATATCAAGCATTGTATTAATAGATTTTTGTATTTCTTGTTCTGTATGACTATCAAGACTTGAAGTTGCTTCATCTAAAATTGATCTTGCAACAAAAAAACGGACAAATTAAAGAGAGACGTTTTTAATTTTTTTATAATGTAACTCGTACTCATTTGGAGTTTGATAATTTAATGTAGAGTGCCTCCGTTTTTGGTTATAAAAAGTAAAAATATAAGTAAATATATCAAGCTTTGCTTCTTCTAAGCTTTGGTATTTTTTAAAATAAACAAGCTCAGTTTTCAGAGTGTGGAAAAAGCTTTCCATAGCAGCATTATCATAGGACACACCAGTCTTTCCATGACTTAAAACAATTCCGTGTTTTTTGGTTGCATTATAAAAGTCAAAACTAGTAAATTGGCTTCCAAGATCAGAATGATGAATAAGCCCTTTTAAGGGTTTACGTTGTAATGCAGCAGAGTTAAGAGCTTTAATTATCAAATCAGTTCTCATAGTTTCTTCTAACGCCATACCTACTACTTTCCGTGAGAACAGGTCAAGTACTATAGCAAGATAAGCCCATTTATTATTTACAGAAATATAACTTATATCAGCTACCCAAATGCTATTTGGGCTTGAGGCAGAAAAATTTTGTTTAACCAAATCTTCTCCCCTATGATAAGGTTTATCAGACTGCCTTGTAGTCTTTTTAAACTTTCTGTACATTTTTGCTTGAATGCTATTTACTTGCATTAGCCTTGCTACTCGAGGGCGTGAGCAAACAAAGCCTTGTTCTTTTAACTCTGTATGAATCCTTGGACTTCCATAAGTTTTATAACTTTCTGTAAAAATAGTTTTAATCTTACTTATCAATTCCTCATTATATTCAGCTCTTTTACTTGGCATGTGATTAATAAAATCATAATAACCACTTCTACTAACCCCTAAAATCTTAGCCATCTGATCTACACAAAAACAAGAACTATGATTCTTCATAAATTCGTACCTTTGTTTGCGGGAGCTGAAAAGATGACCACTGCTTTTTTTAGGATATCTCGCTCTTGTTTTACAAGATGTAATTCCCTCTTTAAATCTCGTACCTCTTGATTCATTACATTGCCACTACCAACAAAGCTAGCCTCTCCTTTGCCTTTGTAATTCTTAAGCCAATATCCCAAACCAGAGCGTGAAACCCCTAAATCCTTAGCAATATCATTGATGCTTTTACTACCTTTATTTGCTAAATACAGTTTTACTGCATTAATTTTAAATTCTTTATCGTATATTTTTTGACTCATTGCAAATCCTCCTAAGATTTATTTTATCTCATCTTAATTCGATTTGTACGTTTTTTTATAGCATGATCACAAAAGAAACACCACATATTAAAAGACAAGTTAAGACTCAACTGCAAATAAGTGTTGATATAGAGGACAAAGACTCTGGGATGCCAATATATGACGATTGTGGTCCAGTTTATGATTACCCTCCTCTACACCCAAGACCTGTAACTGTCATCGAAAACAAAAACTTTCATTTTCCAGTAGAACAATATCATGATGCTACCCTTTTAGGATTAAGTGAATTCCCATGCTGATTGCTCTTGCAGTAATAACGCATTTTATGGGACTGTTGCAAGATAAATGTTTTGTTTCAAATTTTCTAATTTGAGAACAAAAGTATCAGGATTTCGGGGTATATATTTTATAATTTGATCAAAAATTTTTCATCTCGCAACAGTCCCAAAATGTAATTAATTTTTACTGAAGTATTATTTATTGTATTTAAGTAATTTTTATCAATCTCATCTAACTCAAAAATAAATTGACGTTCTTCATCAGTGAGTTTAGGTATTTTATATAATTTATCGTAATCATCATCAGATAAGATTCTCAATCTTGTCATAATTTGTTATTCCAGAAACTGCTGTTTTTGATATCCCAAAATTATATTACACTTCTGTAATGTATTCTTAGTAAATATCTATTCCAAAACTAATGCCAATTGACATTAGATGAAAATACCTTATCATTTAGGTTTTTGGAACATTTTATTTAAAATAAAAAGTAAAAAATGAAATTTGGTTATGCTAGGGTTTCTAAAAATGAACAAAATTTAGATATTCAAATTCAAAAACTAACTGCTGCCGGTTGTGATGAAATTTTTAAAGAAAAAGTTTCCGGAGCAAAAGATGATAGATTAGAGTTAAACCGTCTTATCAGTAAACTCCGGAAAGGCGATACCGTGCGTGTTGTTCGGCTTGACCGCTTAGGACGAAGAACCACAAAACTAATGGAGCTTATAAATGATTTTAAAGTAAAGGGAATTGAATTTATTTCATTAGAAAATAATATTGATACCACAACTCCAATGGGAATGGCACTGTTTATAATATGTGCAGCGTTTGCTGAAATGGAAAGAGCACTTATTACCGAACGAGTTAAAGCGGGGCTTGAAGCGGCTTATCTCAAAGGTAGAAAAGGTGGAAGACCTAAAGCTCTTACTCACGAAAAGCTTAAAAAATTAAAATCATTAGCAAAATCAAAGGATTTTTCAGTAACCGAAATCTGTAATATGGTTGGGATTAGCAGATCTGTATATTATCGGGCTATTACAAACAAGCCTTAAAATATGAAAATTATGCAAAGCCGAATTCCTTGATTTAACAGGCTTTTAGAGTAATACTAGCTCATGATTTTAAAATCAATTTGTCCTCTGAAAGCCTTATAAGTAAAGGGCTAAATACCTCTTGCGAGAAAAATTGTCCTTTCCTGTAGAAAACCCCTTAAAATGGCTTAAAAGTTCTGGCGATATATGGAAGGGCATGTTTATAATTTTTCGCTCCTTATACTCTATATCTCAAAACTTCGCAATAGATGCGACAGAACCCAGATGCTCGGGTTAACTAAATTCTTTTGATTACCGACAATTATAGTCAAAATTCAATATGAGACTGATAATTTTGACAATTTGTATAAAATTTATGGCTAATATACTTGTTAATTTGATTTTCTTATTATAATCTAATCTAAATATTTAAAAACTTGAGCTATAATGAATAAAATATTGGTTACAGGAGCAGCTGGTTTAATTGGATTAGCTTTAGTAGAGAAATTAGAACAACATGGTTATGAAGTAATTTGCTGTGATATAAGGTTAAAGGATAATCCACTAAATTTTTACTCAGAACAAATTATACCGTTGCTTAATGAGTGCATTGGAATTGTTCATCTTGCAGCAATTTCAAGAGTTATTCATGGAGAACAATATCCAGATTTATGTAAGAAGGTTAATGTTGAAGATACAACAAAATTTTTAGAACTATGTAAGTTACTTCCCCATAAACCTTGGTTTATTTATGGAAGTAGTAGAGAAGTATACGGAGAACAAAGAAATTTACCAGTAACAGAATCCGCTCCTTTAAGTCCAATGAATAATTATGCTAGGGGCAAAGTATTAATAGAAGAACTTGTAGCAAATTTAGAAAATTTTGGTTTTAATATAGCAATTTTAAGGTTTTCAAATGTGTATGGTGGTTTATCAGATCATTATAATAGAGTAGTTCCAGCATTTTGTATTAACGCATTAAAAGGAGAATCTGTAAGAATAGAAGGTAAGGAATGTGTTTTTGATTTTACTTACCTAGAAGATGTAGTAGATGGTATATCTTTAACTGTTAGTCATTTGCAAAATATCAAGTCTTCCCTACCCCCAATTCATTTTACCACTTGCAGACCTTGTAGCTTGGAAGAATTAGTAAACATAACATTAGAACTGACTAATAGTAATTCAAAAGTTGATTTTCATCCTTCAAGAAATTTTGATGTAAGCCGTTTTTATGGTGATTTTGGTAGAGCTAAAAAATTACTTGGTTGGTCACCAAAACATTCTTTAGAAGATGGGTTAAGTAAATTCATAGCAAATCTTAAGAATGGTAAGAAAAAATGTCCTAAAAATTTAGATATGGTAATATATGAAAATATTGAAAGTTATTCATGGCTACCCGCCTTATTATAGTGCTGGTTCTGAAGTATATAGTCAAATCCTTGCGCGAAAATTATCTGACAATCACGAGGTGCAAGTTTTTGCTCGGCTTGAAAATAGTTTTTTACCTAGTTTTCACTACAGTACAGTTTTAGATTATGGAGATCCTAGAATTTTATTACATTTGATTAATATACCTATAACTAAATATCGTTATAAATTTATTAATGAAGAAGTAAATATAAGATTTGAAAAAATAATAGATGATTTCAAACCTGATCTTATCCATTTTGGTCACTTGAACCATTTATCTACAAGTTTACCTGAAATTGCCGCAAAAAGAGATATACCTACAGTATATACTTTACATGACTTTTGGTTAATGTGTCCAAGAGGAAGGTTCATTCAACGTAATTCTAGAGAATTACTGCAACTTTGTGATGGACAAGAGGACAAAAAATGCGCAATAGAGTGTTATAAAGGATATTTTACAGGGGATGAAGTATTTTTAAATTCAGAGATAACCTATTGGAAGCAATGGGTATCTACTAGAATGAAGCAAACTAACAAAATAGTTGATTACGTTGATTGCTTTGTTGCTCCATCAAAATTTTTGATGAATAAGTTTGTTAAAGAATTTAACATTCCACATACGAAAATTTCTTATCTTGACTATGGTTTTGATTTAAATCGTCTAAAGGATCGAAATAGAATTCCAGAAGAAGACTTTGTTTTTGGTTATATTGGTACTCATACTCCAGAGAAAGGTATAGATTTATTACTTAAAGCTTTTTCTAGTTTATTAGCAAAGGCTAAACTTAGAATTTGGGGGGTGTTAAGCCAAGAAACTGCTGGACTTAAAGCAATCGCTGATCAATTTTCACAAAAAGTCAAAGATAAGATAGAATGGGTGGGACATTACAGGAATGAAAATATAGTTACAGAGGTATTTAACAAGCTTGATGCCATTGTTGTCCCATCGATCTGGGGAGAAAATTCCCCGCTAGTTATTCATGAAGCCGAGCAATTAAGAATACCTGTAGTTACTGCTGATTATGGTGGAATGGCAGAATATGTACAAGATAGAATAAATGGATTGTTATTTAAGCATAGAGACGTAGAAAGTTTATCAGCGAAGATGGAAAACTTAGTTACAGATAAAAAACTATATACTAAACTCACCCAGAAAGGTTACCTTTACTCTGATGATGGTAACGTACCCTCTATAAATGAACATACTAAGCAACTTGAAAAAATTTATTTTAATATCATTACAAGCAAGAACAAGTCAATATCTACAAAGCCTGGACCTTGGAGAATTACTTTTGATACTAATCCAGATTATTGTAATTACGCTTGTGTCATGTGTGAATGTTTTTCTCCTTATAGTAAAGTCAAGGAAAACAAAAAAGCCAAAGGAATTAGACCTAAAATAATGCCAATTGCCACTATTAGAAAGGTAATACAAGAAACAGCTGGCACACCTTTAAGAGAAATTATCCCATCTACTATGGGAGAACCTTTAATGTATAAAAATTTTGATGAAATAATAAACATATGTCATGAATACGGATTAAAACTGAATCTAACAACTAATGGTTCTTTTCCTGCTAAGGGAGCTAAAAAATGGGCGGAGTTATTAGTACCAATTTTATCTGATATTAAAATTTCCTGGAATGGAGCGAGTAAAGAAGTACATGAGAAAATTATGATTGGCTCAAAATGGGAAGTTGTAACAGAAAATTTAAAAACCTTTCTTGATGTGCGGGATGAGTATTTTTCTAAAACAAAAAAACGTTGTAGTGTTACCCTGCAATTAACATTTTTAGAAAGTAATCTATTTGAGTTGTATGGTATAGTTAAAATGGCTATAGGGTTAGGTATTGATAGAGTTAAAGGGCATCATCTATGGGCACATTTTGAAGAAATTAAAGATTTATCAATGAGAAGGGATGAATCATCAGTAAAGAGATGGAATACTGAAGTAAAAAAATTATATGAATTAAGAGATAACATGTTATTGCCAAATGGCAAGAAAATAATATTAGAAAATTTTACTATTCTTGCTAAAGAAGGAGTAGAAGATTTAGCTCCAGGTGGTCCATGTCCGTTTTTGGGTAAAGAAGCATGGATTAATCCTGAAGGAAAATTTAGTCCTTGTTGTGCTCCTGATGATTTACGACAAAAGTTAGGAAATTTTGGTAATATAAATGAAGTAAAATTAGAAGATATATGGCAGAGTAACCAGTATAAAAACTTACAAAAAAACTATTTTAATCATGAGTTATGCAAGACATGCAATATGAGAAAACCACTGGTCAGTTAAGAGAAAATAATCAACTGAAGTTTATTAAGATTTCACCTTGTAGGCAATTTCATACGCTCCATGAGAAACCATTATATGCAGCAAGGTTTCTGCATGTAGAGAAATTTCATGAACCAGGTCTTGCTCCTGTTCATGATAAAACAGGAGCCTATCATATCAATTTAAAAGGAGAAGCGATTTATACAAAAAGGTTTAATAAAACCCATGGGTTTTATTGTGGAAGAGCAGCGGTAAAAGATGATAATAGGTGCTATCATATAGACTCTTACGGTAGTAGAATATACAAGCAATCATACCAGTGGATTGGAAATTATCAAGAAAATATTTGTGTAGTAAGAATATCTAATAAATTTTACCATATTGATTTACATGGTAATAAACTTTACCGGGAAGAATATGATTATGTTGGGGATTTCAAAGATGATATTGCGGTAATTTATAAAGATGACAAAGCTACTCATATTAATCCTCAAGGGAAATTAATACATAATAAGTGGTATAAACAGCTAGGTATTTTTCATAAAGGATTTGCCATAGCCGAAGATAATAATGGTTGGTTCCATATAGATATAGAAGGAAATGGAGTTTATTTACAAAGATATAAAACTGTTGAGCCGTTTTATAATGGACTTGCTAGAATAGAGACGTATAACAATACTTTAGGACAAATTGATACTATAGGCAATATAAGGCTTACTACTTTTACTCCAGGGACAGAATCTCAGATACATAAAATTTCTGCAGAACTTGCCGGTTTTTGGAAAACCTATTTAACAAATGTTGCTATTGAGCTTGATTTATTAAATATCTTACCAGCAACTACGGAATTATTATCTAAGAAATTAGGTATTATTGAGTCAAATTTACAGAGATTACTCAGAGCTTTGTGGGAAATAGAATTAATAGTATATAATCACAATAAAGACCTATGGCAACTCTCAGTAAAGGGAGAATTCCTAAAAGATAGCTCATTTTTGCCTCAAGCAGCAAAAATGTGGGCAAGAGTTGTTACTGAAAAAAATTGGTTAAAAATAACAGATTTATTAAAACAAAAAGCTATATATTCATTTTCATCTTTTAAGGAACAAGAAACTTCATTAAAGACAAAAACTGAATTTTATCAAGCCTTGATAGGTTATACTAAACTTGATACTAAGGAGTTTAATAACAAAATAAGTATAGAAGATAGTAAAAATATATTACTATTTGGGGTACACTCTTTAGCTTTAACTGAAGCCTTAAGAAATAAAGACATGAACACTACAAATTTAAATTATTATAATGATCAAGAAATTCCTGAGGAGTTAATAAAAGCCTATAATGTTAGCTTGAGTACCCAAGATAAATTAGCAAATTATGATTTAAGTATATTCTGTCGTTTCTTGCAAAATCAAGATGACGAGAAAGTAATATCTTATTTCAAACTTGTAAAAGATAAGAAAATAGAGCGTATTTTGCTAATTGAAACTATTTTAACTGATAGTTCTCCAATGGGAGGTGCTGTAGATATCAATATAATGGTTGAAACAGGTGGAAGATTAAGAAAATTAGATGATTGGGAAGTAATATTAGCACAAGTAGGTGGTCTAAAAATATTTGATGTTTTGCCTTTAACTAATTATTTATCAGTTATTGATATAAGGTGTCCATAATATGGAAAAATTACAAGATGATGGTTTTTTTATTATAAAAAACCTTGTTTCTTTAGACTTAATTGTCTGGTATTTGCATGATATTAAGAATAAAATAGATCGATCAGCAGAGGAGCTTAATGTATCTGTTCCAGATTATCTAAATTGTACTGGTAGATGGGGTACTCCATCACAAATTACTAAAACTATCTCAGATTTATTAAATGATACAATTAAAGATAATCTTGAAAAATTATTACAATGTCAAATACTAAACAAAAAATCAAATATTATATGTAAAACTGCTGATTTAGTTGATGCTGTACCTTTTCATCAAGATATTTCTTACAGTCCTGATAGCCCTTATCACTTTTCCGTATGGCTTGCGTTAAATGATGTTGATGAGACTTCAGGCGCTCTACAAATTATAAAAAATAGTCATAATTGGAAGATAAAACCAGCTGTTGATTTTTGGTCACCATATTTTATCGATAAATATTCAGCTAAATTAACTAATCAGCAAACTATAACATTACCTATTTCAGCAGGTGATGCAATAGTTTTTAATTCAAGATTATGGCATGGTAGTGGAGAGAATTTAGATGCTAAAGATAGGTTTGCTTATGTTACAAGATGGGTTATAAAGAATAAAGAATTTCCTGTTATTCCAAAACCTAAGCCATTAATTTTTGGTATGTATAATTGTGGTTTATTAACAGAAGATATACTTAAAAAGGCCTTATTATATTTTAATAACTACCATGATGTAAAAGAAAAAAACAAAGAAGAACTTATAAAAACTTGGTTATCTTATCTAGAAAATAATCATGATATTTCTGAAATTGACATTGCTGCAGCTAGTAAAGACCTATCTAAATTACTGATTCTTGATCAAGCTACTGTGCTACATAATGCTGGAGATATTTCTGGTAAAATATATAAAAACCTATGGTTTTCTTTTCTCAACTTTCTCAATAAAAAGGTTCAAGTATTAAAAAATCTAGAGTTACAATGAGTAAAAGTACCTTTCATGATTTAAAAAATGTTCTTTTATTTATATTAAAGATATTACCTCAATTCAAGCTAAATATAGTAATAATGTTTTTGGTATCTTTAATGTGGGCTATTGATTTATCTTTGAGAAAATATGTAATAAAGGATATTTTGGATATAGCTGTAAAATATCAAGGGGGTAGTATTATTGAACATCTTTTTTTACCTATAAGCATTTATATTTTTATGGGATTGTTTATTACTACTATTTTTAGGCTTTATGGCTATTTTGTAGATATCAAAATGGTTCCATTACTTAAAGGAAAAATAGCTGACAGAGCTTTTTATATGTTATTAAACCAAAGTCATTCTTACTTCCTAAATAATTTCTCAGGTGATTTAACGCATAAAGTAAATAATTTAATTGATAGTACAATAGAATTAATTAAGCTAATTATAGATCGTTTTTTTGCCTATAGTTTAGCATTAATTTTTGCTATTTATATTTTATCGTTAGCAAATATAAAGTTTGCGATAGCTACTTTAATTTGGGTAATTATTTTTATACTAGTTTCAATTTTATGTTTTTGAAAACTAAGTAATTTAGCTAACTGCTATTCAAGTAGCGGTACTAAAGCTACTGCCAATCTAACTGATAGCTTATCAAACATAACAATAATACGTCTATTTACTAAGCAAACTTATAAGAGGCTTAAATTTCTGCGGATTTACAAGGAAAAAATAGATACAGAAAAAAAAATGCAAAGGGCATATTTCTGGATTTGGTTCATATATGGCTATTCATTTGAATTATTACAAGCTATAAGCTTATACTTTTTAATTTATGGCTATCAATCAGGAGAGGTAGAACTCGGAGATATAGCTCTTGTACTTGGTATTAATATAGCAATAGTAGAATTCTTGAATCAACTTACTGGATATATGACTCAATTTTCTACTCATTTTGGTAAAGTTTCAGATGCTTTGTCTTCTATCAATACTAAATTAGAAATCACAAATAAAGAAAATGCAACAACACTTGAAGTCAACAAGGGAGAAATAAAATTCAAGCAAGTTTTGTTTTGTTATCCTAATAAAAAGCCTTTATTTAAAGATTTTTCAGTTACTATTAATCCTAAAGAAAAAATAGGTTTAGTAGGCCACTCCGGTAGTGGTAAATCCACTTTTATAAATTTAATCTTAAGATTATTTGAAGTTAAAGAAGGAACGATACAAATTGATAATCAATTTATAACTGATGTTACTCAAAACTCATTAAGGCAGAAAATAGCTGTAGTACCTCAAGATTTAATGTTATTTCATGATACTATTTTAGAAAATATTCGTTATGGTGGTAATAACGAGACAACTGAGCAAGCGGTAGTTCAAGCTGCTAAATTTTCAGGTATTCATAAGTTTATCAATGGTTTGCCTAAAGGCTATTATACTATAGTAGGCGAGAAAGGTTTGAAATTATCAGGGGGTGAGAGGCAAAGAATAATAATTGCGAGAGTTTTTCTTAAAAATACTCCAATATTACTTCTTGATGAGGCAACAAATCAGTTAGACTCAGTAACAGAAAAAGAAATCCAAGAAAGTTTATTTAAGTTAATGGAACATAAGACTACAATTGTAATAGCCCATCGTCTTTCTACTCTTCTTCATATGAATCGTATTTTAGTATTTGATAATGGTACAATAGTTCAAGATGGAAGTCATTCTGAATTAGTTATACAGAAGGGACTTTATCAAGATATATGGAATACTCAAACAGATGATATATTACGTTATTGACTATATTAATTATGAAAAAAGTAAAAATTATAGATTTAAGGAGTGATACTGTAACTTTACAAACCCCGGAA
The DNA here is from genome assembly GCF_964026385.1 of Rickettsia endosymbiont of Polydrusus tereticollis. NCBI lineage: Bacteria > Pseudomonadati > Pseudomonadota > Alphaproteobacteria > Rickettsiales > Rickettsiaceae > Rickettsia > Rickettsia endosymbiont of Polydrusus tereticollis. Next base: position 1,218,045 of record NZ_OZ032142.1, read on the forward strand.
GTTATAGAAGCAATGAACACAGCTGTTGCAGGTGATTCTGCTTATGGTGAAGATCAAAGTTGTAATGATTTAACAGAATATTGCAAACACTTATTTAAAGTAGAGGATGCATTATTTGTTACAAGTGGTATGCTTGCAAATAGGTTAGCTATTGCCAGTCAAACAAGCTCTGGGGACGAGATAATTACTCATTATAATTATCATATAAATTTTTTTGATAGTGCCGGTAATGCAAAAGTAAGTAATATTGTATTCAACTGTATAAATAATACTAGTGGAATCTTAGAAAACAAAGACATAAAGTACGCTATTAATTCCAAGCCAAGGTATAAAATTTTTGCTCAAGTTAAGCTAGTTACCATAGAAAATAGCATAAATGGTTTTAATGGTAAGATTTATCCATTTGAAAAACAAGTAGAGTTATATAAGTATTTAAAGTCTAATAATATAAATCTTCATCTAGATGGGGCTAGGTTATTTAATAGCCATGTTGAAACAAATATTGATCTGGCAGATTATGCAAAATATACAGATACATTAAGTTTTTGTTTTTCCAAAGGGTTAGCCCGGATATTGCATGAGATATAGGAGACAAAATCCTCGTAAAGCTGTATAATACTGGTATTTCATTAGAATAATACAAAGGATTTTGTCATGACAAATTGTATAGCATATAGTTACCAGTTTTCCAAAGTAAAAAATCGGACAATAGAGATAAATTTCACTGGAGGTGATATTAGTAGCGATGGAGGTGTGTTGTTATTAAGAGAAGCAGATAAAAGGCTTGGTATAACAGAGGAGCTTGCTAAAATATTTCCTGATAGACGAGATGGTAGTAAAATTACCCATAATATGGCAACAATGCTGAGGCAACGAATTTATGGTATTGCATTAGGTTATGAAGATTTAAATGACCACAATTATCTACGAAAATGTCCTGCTATGCAAACAGCTATGGAAACAATTGATGATATGGCAAGTAGTTCTACCTTATGTCGTATAGAAAACAATGCTGATAGACACTTTGCAATTAAAGTGCATGAACTAATGCTTGATAAATTTATTAAGTCTCATAAAATAGTACCAAAGCAGCTAATACTTGATTTTGATGCTACGGATGATGAAATTCATGGGCAACAGGAAGGTAAGTTTTATCATGGTTATTACGGTCATAATTGCTTTTTACCTTTGTATGTTTTTTGTGGAAAGCATCTGTTAGTTAGTTATCTTAGGACGTCAAAGCAGGATCAAGCAAAACATTCTTGGGCAATATTATCATTGTTAGTAAAACGTTTTCGCCAAGCTTGGCCAGAGGTAAAGATTATTTTTCGTGGTGATAGTGGATTTTGTCGTCATCAGATGTTTGATTGGTGTGATATTCATAATATAAAATATATTGTAGGAATGCCCCAAAATAACAGACTAAATGAGTTACTGAAACCTACAATGGAGAAGTCAAAAGCAGCATTTATTATAACCCAAGAAAAGCAACGTCTTTTTAGTGAGTTTCCATATAAGGCTGGTAGTTGGAGTCATGAACGTAGAATAATTGGTAAGGCAGAAATGACAATGCTTGGAGAAAATCCAAGGTATATAGTAACTAATTTATCAGATAAACCTGAAGATTTATACGACAAAGTTTACTGTGGTCGTGGTGATATGGAAAACCGTATAAAAGAGCAACAACTAGAATTATTTGCAGATCGTACTTCTTGTCATAGATGGTGGGCTAATCAGCTCAGAATGATTTTATCGGGTCTTGCATACACTTTAGTAGAATATATCAGAGGTAATTTATTACAAGGTAGTGCATTAGCAAAAGCACAAATAGGTACAATACGTTTAAAATTATTAAAAATTGGGGTAGTAATTATCCGTAATACTAGGCGTATTAAGTTTTTGTTATCTTCATCATATCCTTACCGACAGGTATGGAATCATGTGATGAAGAAATTAGCATTAGAATAACCTAGATTAGCACTGTTCCCGGTGCTTAGAAAAAATGGGGTAAGGGGCATTACATCTAAAATTTGAAAATAACGGCTTCAAAGCACTTTTTGGCAAAATTTTTACAAAAGTATCATTGCTAATATTATAAATTACTCAATTTCTTACTTTAAATCTCACTTCATGCAATATCCGGGTTAGGGGCTCCATTTGGATCAATGTTAATAGGAAAAAATGAAATAATTGAAAAAGCTAGAAAATTACAAGTTTGGCTAGGTAGTGGATATCACCAAATTGGCTATTATGCTAATGCAGCAAAATATGTGCTTCAGAATAATATATCCAGGCTCAAAGATGACAATAAGCTTGCTAAATTATTTTGTGATGGCATCAAAGAAATCCAACATATAAAATTAATCTATCCATATCCTGAAACTAACATAGTAAGTTTTAGTATAAAAGAATTAAACATTACTAACGATATTTTTCTGAATGAGTGTCAAACTTATGGCTTGCTGTTATTTCCTTGGCTCCAGCATCATATTAGAGCAGTAATTCATCTAGGTATAACTAGATTAGACATTGCAAATGCTATTGGAATTATACAAAAGGTAGTTTTAGTTTATAAAAAGTAATATGAAAATGGAAATCGACTTTTTCAGTGATTCAAATACTAATCCTTCTATTGAGATGAGAAAAGCTATGACAAGAGCTGAAGTTGGTAATGAAGTTGCAGGTGAAGATCCAACTGTAAATGAGTTAATAGAAGAAACCTGTAAAATATTAGGAAAGCCCGCGGGGATATTTTTAGTTTCAGGTACAATGTGTAATGTAATTGCATATAAAACTCATATAAAAAATCCTGGAGATTATTTAATACTTGATGAAACATCACACCCATTATTAGTACAATCAGGTCTTATTGCTGGCCAAGCACATGCTACTCCATTACCAATAAAAGGAAACAGAGGTATATTTACAGCAGACCAAATTAGAGAGTTTGTTACCCGTCCTAACTTAAGGAACATACCAAAAGCTAGATTAGTATCAATTGAACAAACAACAAACTTTGGTGGTGGTGCTGTATGGCCTTTAGAATATATTAAGGATATTTCTAAATTATGTAGAGCAAATAATGTATTAACCCATTTAGATGGAGCTAGATTATTTAATGCCTGCACTTATACTAAGATTTCTTCAAAAGAATATGCGGATTATTTTGACTCTGTATTTGTTGATTTTAGTAAAGGACTGGGAGCCCCTATGGGTGCTGTACTAGTTGGTAGTAAGGAATTTATAGAACAGGCTTGGTACTATAAATTTCAAATTGGCGGTGGAATGCATCAAGCGGGTATTATTGCGGCTGGCTGCTTGTATGGCTTAAAGAATAATATAAATTCCTTAGAGGAAGATCATAAAAAAACAAATTATCTAGTGGAATGTTTGAGTAAAATAGAACAAATTGATATAGATTCAAATTTGTATAAAACAAATATAGCATATTTTACATTAGTCAATACCTCTGTATCTGAAAAACAACTAGTAGATATATTAATAAAAGAATACAGGATAAGGATGCCTATCGTATTGAGTAAGATTAGAGTTATAACTCATAGGGATATAAGTTATAAGGATATTGATACCACTGTATTGGCTATAAAAAAGATTTTAGGTTGTGTATAAACGTATAGGCTGCCAACCATATGGAAAAGCTTTTGCAGCAAGTTGAGAGGACACATCCAATATTACGGAATAACTTTTAACATTAAAACAGTAGAGAATTTTGTATGGAAAGCAGTAGCAATAATGTTCAAATGGCTAAATCGTCGTAGTCAGAGAAAATCATTTAGTTGGGAGAAATTTAAGTTATTTATAGAACGCAACCCATTACTAAGGGTAAAAATCTACCACGCCTTAACATAAGTAAAAGACCATGTGAATGATGATATCCTGAGCCCATTGCCTTAATAGGGTATGATGAGGTTCTCACGAGGGGCGTAAGGGGTAACTTTTACGTCTACCCACTTATGCGGCGTATGGCGAAGTATTTACAAACCCAAGGGTTTGCAGTAGGACGCAGCGGTGTAAGGCGTTACTACCGGATAATGGGACTTGCAGCTGTTTATCCTTATAACAGACAAAGAATGCATCAAGCTTTGGATTATAAGACTCCAGAATTTATATATTTTGAGAAAAATATTGTATTAAAATCATTAATTTATGAGAATTCTATCCAATATATCTGTTTTTTTTTCTAGACAAATTAGACCATCATCAAGAGTTGATATAGAGTATAGATTGATAGAATCCCAAAAAGATATGATTAAGTTGTATGATCTGTCAACAGTTTTCCGGACAGTTTTTTACGCACATTTTTGTATTTTTTCGTATTGTACTGGTGATAGATAATCGTTAGCAGAATGCATTCTTATACGATTATAAAATACCTCTATATATTCAAATATAGCATGTTTTGCTTCCTCCCTAGTTTTAAATTTATGTTGATAAATTAATTCTGTTTTTATAGTATGAAAAAAGCTTTCAGCAACAGCATTATCCCAGCAATTTCCTTTACGACTCATACTCTGTATAATACCATGTTGTTTTATAAGTTTTAAATGACTATCAGAACAATATTGGCTACCTCTATCAGTATGCCAAATAAGCTTTTTAGGTGGTTTACGTTGCCATATTGCCATTAGCAAAGCATTATTAACTAAATCAGCTTTCATATTACTATTCATTGACCAGCCTATTACTTTTCTAGAAAATAGATCAATAACTGTTGCTAAATATAACCATCCTTCTCCAGTTGGGATATAGGTGATATCACCAACCCAATAACAATTAACATTAGAAACTTTAAACTGTCTATCCAATAAATTAGGAGCAACTTGCTTATTATGCTTAGAATCAGTAGTTGCTTTAAATTTATACTTAGTTTTACATACTAAGCCAGCTTCATTCATTAGTCTTGTAATTCTCCTACGACTAACAATTATGCCTTGCCTCAACAAAGCCTTTTTAATGGGTCTAGATCCATAATTTCGTCTACCTTCCTGAAAAATAGCTCTAACCTTACAGGTTAATTCTCTATTTTCTTTATCCCTATTGCATCCAGGGTTATTTAACCACTCATAATAACCGCTACGTGATACCTTCATACATTTGCACATAATTGCAATTGAGAAATCATCTTGATGCTTCTTTATCCATGCATACCTTACAGGGACTCTTTTGCAAAGTACGCTGCAGCCTTTTTGAGGTGGTACCCTTTGTCTAGACAAATTTTTTAAATTTTAGAGGTGTAATTCTCCTGTATTAATGTATTGGTTTTTCAAAGTAAAGTTTGCATTTTCTATGTCATATAGCCTCTTGATAATTTTCTAGTTTTTCTGCAAAATGTATCATTTCAGGTGTCTTATATTCAAGCGATTGATGAGGTCTTTGCTGATTATAAAATTCTATATAATCTCTGATAGCTATCTTTGCTTCACGTACTGTTTCAAGATCAAAACGATAAATCTTCTCTTGTTTCAAAGATCGCCAAAAACGTTCAATAAATACATTATCTAAGGCTCTGCCTTTGCCGTCCATACTAATAGCTATGCCTTGTTGCTCAAGTATTTGAGTAAAATCTTTTGATGTAAATTGTACTCCTTGATCCGTATTAAAAATGTCAGGCTTGCCATGTATAGATATTGCTTCATTTAGAGCTTCAATACAAAAATCATTTTCTAAACTAATCGACACCCGCCAACTCAAAATATAACGACTATACCAATCCATTATAGCAACCAAATATACAAAACCTTGCTTTAATCTTATGTAAGTAATATCTGCACAGTAAACTTGATTGGAGCAAACCACCTCTATATTATTTAATAGATATGGGTATACTTTATGAGCCTGATTCCTACGGCTTAAATTAATCTTTGGGTATACTGCTTCAATACCAAGTATTTTATAATATTTTCTTATCATCTTACGACTAACATTTAACCCTTCGGATTTTAGGACATGAGACATTCTTCTAGTACCATAATAGGGATGCTCTGTAAAAATCTCATCAATTCTGTTCAGTACTCTATACTCCTTATCATCTAAGGTATTCCTAGCTCGGTAGTAGTAACTTGAGCGGTTTAAATCTAAAAGTTTGCATTGTCTTGCTATGGTTAAATTTGAAGCATAACTTATCATTTTTTTCCTAACCTCTAAATCCAAAGATACTAGATTTTTTTTTAAGCCAGTCTCTTTCAACTGTTAACTGGCCTATTTGCTCAAATAATGATTTAATTAAATCTTCTTGGCCGGTATCTTGTTGTTTAGATTTCGATTTAAATCCAGAAACCATAAAATCTAAAGCTTCTTTCTTCCATTTATAAATCTGATTAGCGTGAACACCATATTTGCTGGTAATTTGAGCTATAGTCATTTCTCCAGATATTGCTTCAATTGCTATTTTTGCTTTTTCTTCTGCACTATATTTTTTAACTTGTTTTTTCATTTTTTGCTCCTTTTCCTAGGAGATATTATACCTACTTTTCTCTATTTTCTTGTCTAGTTTTTGGGTACCATTATAATTTTTATTCTGTCAGCCTGTTTACCCCTAAAGACAAATAAGACACTCTTGTCAAACTGATCTGACAATATTGATTGTGCCAGTAACGATAAACCATTAATACCCTTACGCATGTCGGTATAACCAGTACAGAGATATATTCTGCTATCTGAAGCTATATCTAACATGATCCGTCCAATATTTTGACTATCTCCAAGAGCTTTGTGCTACTAATATTGCCCTCAATTAATAAAGAAAAATTACTAAAGGTTAATTCTGCTTTTTTTAATAGTGTATACTCTCTTTCTTGTACTAATAATTCTACAAATTTATTACCTGTATTATTAGATGTTTCTGCTTTTCTTCTGCTAAACTTCCCCCTACTACGCCACCCATATAATGTCTTCTCCGAAATCCCATAAGACCGTGCAACTTTTGATATAATGCACCCTGGAACACATGATTCACTAATTATTTGTGCCCTCTGTTCCGCTGTAATATTCTTCCTTCTAATATTCATCACACTATTATTCCTAATGTTATTAATACTATAGAATAATACTACAACCCTTTTGCTTTTATAGACCGCCTTTACCAGCTTTCAATTACCCATAAGTCATTTTCATTGCAATATTAAATCCTAACCTAAGGTCAACCAACCTAGACAACCCTCTCCACATTACTATATTCCCAGGAGGTGGGTCTAATGCTCTGTTCATATACCCGCCAAGCCTGGCTATCTTGGTTAAGTAATAAGAAAGAGTTTTGTTTTGTATGTTATCACTAGCTTTATTATTGGGCAAGGCATTAATTAGGGTAATTTCTTCATCTGTTAGAGCTAATTCTGGTGGTGCATTAGGTGTACACCTATTCATCATAGTCATCCAAAAAATTCTCCAACTTACTATACAGAATATAGCAATAATATTATTCAGGCGTGCCTCTGTCCTGAGTTTTAATGATTCAACTCTGCAACCGGACTTGAGTATTTTATGAAAAGTTTCTATTTTCCATCTTAAGGCATACCAATCGAGTTTTTCAATGGCTTCATCTATTGTTGTAACAGGTAAATCTGTAACAAGCTTCCATATTATTTTTTCTCTACTAGTTGGCGTTTCTTTTTCTATTGCATGGATGATTGTGAGTAGTAATGCTGGATATTTCTTCTGCTTAATACCAACAGGAGGAAGTATTTTTATATTCTGATATCTGATTTCTAAGGCCACTTCTATCATACTACCATCCGAGCTCTTGATCGCAATATTGTGCAATCCATTGATTTTTACCGTATTCATTTTATTAGTAATAGTACGAGAGCCATCTTCAATTAACCGATCCTGACAAATTCTGACAAGAAAATGCGTATCAAATTCTTTCGCTATTACAAATAATTCATAAATGTCACTTTCCCTATCCCCAATATGAACACATCTCTGTGGTGCCTTCAGTAGAACAGTCGATTGTGTCAAATTTTCTAGCCAGCGATAACTTTCTTTTTCTTCAATAGGTAATCTGGTATAGTTAATACGTTTTTTTAATTCATTAGTTCCTTTAAATTGCTTGCGTGTCCAAAACTTGATGGCACAAAGACCTAGTGGTAAACCATTGTCAGTTATTGCTAAACTTGAATGCATTAAAATACCACATTTTTTATGCAAGATAGGTCTACCCATTATATCCTTACCTGTATGGATGTTTTGAGTCCAGCCTATATCTTCAGCTTTTATTCTATTATATGAAAACTCTGTAGTGTCCTGAAGTACAAGTATCTTTCCTTCTTTATGAGCTGATACACGTTCTTTTGTAATCCGGAAATGTCCTTCTAATATCTCTTGTGTGCTTACCTTATCATTTGACAGAAATCTATATGCAGCTTTAGTATTTGCCCAGTCTTGACAGGCAAGAGGTATAGTTTGACCTAAACTGTTCCATATCTGTTCAAGTAGTTTTCTAAAACGTTGCTGTAAACGCTTATCCTTAAAACCATTACCTGCACTATCGCTATCTAACCACTTCTTCTGACCATGGTTTCTTACTACCTTACTTAATTCTGCTTGTGTTGAAAATTTATTTCTTGGCATTATTTACTCATAAATTTTTTCCTATTGTATATTATTTTATAACTTATGGGTAATTGAAAGCTTTACCAGACGCTTACGGTACCTCACGCCCCTGTCTTACCGCTAATCACATTAATAAGCGGTAAATCCAACCCTCTTAAAGTCAGTATAAACTTCTTTTATACTGACTTCAAAATTTGTTATATCATATTTTTAACTTACAACGCTCACACACTCATGACAACCTTATTCAAGGACTTGGTAAATACTGATTTGTTGCAGATAAATCAGTATCAGCAAGCAAAGTCACTTCTATATCATCCATATTATCACTAGTACTAATATCGTATAGTTGGCGAAATTCTTGTATTAGTTCTAGTTTAGTTGCTGCAGTAACATTTTGGCTCTCTAATAAACAGTGTAATGGTGTCTTGCCTTGATTATTCTGGACATTAATATTAGCTTTATATTGGTGTAGTAATTTCATAGCCTCTTTGTGACCGCTATAATGTGCCATATGCATCGGCGTATCTCTGTCATACATTGGTTTATTGACATCAGCTCCGTTTTTAAGTAACAATTCAACTATCTTCATATTGATTGGTTGTCTATTAAATCCTAAAGAGTAATATAAAGGGGTAATTTGCTCTTGATCATTATTGGGTTTATTAATATCAGCTCCTGCTTGAATTAACATCGATACTATATCAACATCTCCTTTAACTACAGCCTGTATTAATGGTGTGGTGTTTGTGAATAGGACACTATCAACAACCATAGCAGTAATTAATTCCTGTACCTTATCTGTATCCCATTCTGCTACAGCTAGCCATAATTCAATGCTTTGAGGATATTCTCTTGTAAGCTCAACTAATTTATTGCCTATTAGTAATTTAGTTGCTAATTCCTCCTTAGGCAGAAATATCAGTGCTAATTTATATTCTTCTATTATTTCTGCTACTTGCTGCTCACTTTTATTATTATCATCTTGTGATAATGCAATATCATAATGTAGTTTATAATCTGTAAAATCTAATTTTTTTGAAGAAAAAGAAAGAATTTTACTGACAATCTCTTGTGGATTTAAAAAATATTTTTCAGCAAATGACATAGCTATTTGTTTCATAGAATTTTGTATTGCCTTTTGATAAGGATCGTCTAAGAAAGCAGATATTTTTTCCAAAGCTTGGCTAATATTATACTCTAGGGCTTGCTTATATTCTCCTTTAGCACTATAAGCAATTCCTAGATTACTTAAAACAAAAACAATATAAAGGTGATCTTTTTCGTAGATAAGTTCCATCATTGTTAGGCTTTCCTTATAATAGTCAATCGCCCAATCATATTGTGCTTGACACATATATACTTGCCCTAGGTTATTTAAAGACATGGCAACAATTGCGTTAGGTTCTTCTTGGCATATCAGTTTCATCACTCTTAGACTCTCCTGATAGCATTTAATTGCCTGATCATACTGGCATTTAGCTTTATAAGCCATACCTAAGTTATTGCAAACATCAGCACTATTTACATTAGGTTCTCTTTGGTAGCACAGTTCCCACATCTTTAGGCTTTGCTTATAATAATCAATCGCCTGATCATACTGTTCTCTAATCCTACACTCTTCCCCTGAGCTATTTAGCTGGATCGCTTTAAGCATATATGCCCCCGCTAAGTTCTCTAAAGTACCAACAATACTTGGATGAACTTCTTCTTGGTAGGTGAGTTTCACAATTGTTAGGCTCTCTTGAAAACACTTAATCGCTTGGTCATACTTGCTTATATCTCTATAAGCCATACCTAAGTTATTTAAAACACCAGCACCATTTACATTAGGTTCTCCTTGGTAGCACAGTTCCCACATCTTTAGGCTTTGCTTATAATAATCAAACGCCTGTTCATATTGTTTTATAGCTTGATAAGCTATACCTAGGCCATTTAAAACCCCAGCAACATTTGGATAAGGTTCTTGCAAATCACTTCCAACAATCTTTAGGCTTTGCTCATAATAGCCAATCGCCTGATCATACTGCCCTTTAACCCTACACACTTCCCCTAGGCTGTATAAAGCACCAACCACATCTGGATGAGCTACATCTTTGTGAATACATTTTTGCATATCTAGGCTCTTCAGATGATAGTCAAACGCCTGTTCATATTGTTTTATAGCTTGATAAGCTATACCTAGGTTATTTAAACAAGCGGCAATATTAGGATGAGGCTCTTTCTTGTAGAAAAGTTCGAAATATTTTAAACAATACTGAAATAGTTTTATAGCTTTATCTCCATCATCAAAATCATTATATATAGCTCCTAAAGCAAATCTTATATGAAAATTATCTTGATTGTATAGATTATTTAGTGCTTTTTCTAAGTTAATATTTACTATTCCTTCTGAGTTAATATCTACTACTTCTTTTAAGCTAATATTTAGTGCTTTTTCTAAGTTATCTCGAGCATCCTTATATTGTAGTAATCTATAGTGAATAAGACCTTTATTAGCTACATCATCTTTATAAAATTTATCTTTCTGAAAAAATATTTGCTTGCTTGTTTCGTCTAATCCTTCATTTTGACTACAAAAATCTTTTAATCTTTTATGTAACGGTAGTGCAGTATAGTAATATTGAAACAATCCGCCTTGTTCTCTTAAATCCATTTCAGCTAGATGGAATATCTGTTTAGCTTGTTCTTTGAGTTCAGATTCAGTTTCGACTGGTCTAACAAATATCGACATATCCTCCTTTTGTGCTTTATAGTGAGAATAGGTCTTTAATCTGAGAGTAGTGGCAAAAGTTATAGCATTTTTTAGATTAAGTGCTGCCTGTGAATTGATTATCCCTTTCTCCTCTAATTTATCAACTGTATCCCAGCTACTATCTTCTTCAATACCATAATACAGACCAAGGTTGTACACTAGACGATCAGGTAACCGGTATATCTCCTGCTTAACGTCAAATAACTTTAACATCTTAGCTGGGTTAGATAAGTCAGGTTGTAATTTATATAGATCGCCTTTAAACGAAGTTTTTTAAGGTTCTAGACTCATTGCTTGCTGAAGATAGTCAAGTTCTACATATCCCTCTTTTAATATCTTTAGGGCTCTTATCTCGCAATTTAATCTGTTTTGTTGGTCATTTTCTTCACTTATACTATACAAAAACTTTGTAACCTTACTTTGGTAGCTTCCCACAATATCCTTTGCACCATATACGTAGCACACATTTTCTAGTATATACGGAAGATTCTTATCTATGTGACTGGCTTTATCTCCCTTATTATATACATACCACAGCATATCATCTGCTGTTCGTATTAACTCATATGGTTTGTCATTATCTACCCTACCTAATGGAGTTTTGCCTCCTAGATCTAGGTTAACTGCTCTATGCACCAAATGACTCATATCTAAACCATATTTACTGGTAGGAATGATGCTCTCCCCTAGATTGATTACCTTAAAGTTTACTAAGTAGCTTAAGTTCTTAAAATATTCTCTTATCTTTGGATCTGAACTGTGTTTGTAATCCTCATTTTCCGTAAGGATAGCAAATTCTAAGTCTGAATATGGCGTCATTTGCTGCAGTGCCATCGAACCAAGTCCCATTACTGCATATTTACAAGGTGGTGTACCGATTGCATTTTCACTATCACTATATAACTTAGCCAAAAACTTTTTCATTTCATCAGCTATGTCTTTAAAGCACTGTCTTGCAGTATTTACATATTTTTCTTTTTGATTATCAGTCTTTGATTGCTGACGACAATCTTCTATCTTTTGTATCTCTTCATCAGTTTTGTCCCGCAATTTTAATAATAGCTCTTTATTAGTTTTTGCTTCCTCATGAACAACAGGTATTTTCTTTTGGTTTCCACCAATTGTTAAGAATATCAACTGTTGTATATTGGTTAATTGTTGATGTGGATATAGTGACTCTTGTTTTATAAATTCATTTTTATCCTTAATATTTATTAACTTCTCGTTTAATTTCTCATCTAGTATAGTAATGATATATTGATAAAATACTGCAGCTTCGGTGTAATATTTCAGCTCCCCGCTTAACTCTCCTAGCTTGGTGGTTAAATAACCAATATCTTTTAGGACTATTACTAGGTTCTTCACCTCCTCTGCAGTTTTTTTGTAAGCGAATTGCCTTACTAAAGCTCCATATTCGATTTGTTCTATCTCTTTTAAAATGGTAATTTTTGTTTCATTATTACTTTGACCTTCTAACATTATAAATTGCTTTACGTTATTCCTTAATGTCTCTAATTTAAAACTCTCTAACAACTTCTCGTCACTTTTTAAAGACTCTTTAGCTTTAACATGATGAAAATCTTTTTTTAAAACTTCATGATAACCCTTTTGAGCTAAATACAAACATCCTACCTTTTCATAAGCACGGGCTTTGTTAAAAAGAATCAAAGAATAATCATCATTAATAATTGTTTGATCAGCATCAGCTATCTTAAGAGCTTCATGCCAAATGGCAATTGCTTTATAGTACTTTTCTTGTTGAAATGCCTTAATATCCCGATTATTTGTAAGAGTTAAGACTTGCTTCATATATGCCTCAACCAATAATTAAGTTCAGATAATGAATTAAAGTAAAGAATCTATTTTTTCTCCATAGTAAAATTTTAGCCATTTAGCAACTGCTATACAGAATCATGTGGGCTAGAATCTGCACCAATTAAACTCGGATCTATTGGAAGAATGCTAGACTCTTGTCCTCCTGCTGTACTCACAGTGGTGGAAGTACTAGCAACTTCTAGATCTGTAGAATCTGACAGTTTAATATCGGATTCAGCACTACTTTCATCCTTGGTCTCTCTTTTTAGCTCTTTATTTATTTTATCTCTAGCTATTATGTGTTCTGATATAGATATTAATAACTCTTCTCTTTGTGCTTCTTCTAGATATTCTTGTTTAAGTTGTCTCTCGCATACCATTCTTAAACCATCATGGGCATCTGCTTTAGTAAATTCACTCTGTCTACTTTCTTCTTTTGCCAAGGTAAATATCTTATATATCAATGTTAGATCATCCCTTGCTGTTAATTCATCTACTTTTGGTAATAATAATTTTTCACTAATTGCAACCTTAAAATCATGAAAATCTATATTTTGATCGCATAGTTTTAATAATATATTGCCTAAACTGTTATATATAGAAGCTGCTTTTTTTGGTAAAACATCCCCTAACTGTTTTAGCATACCCGGCAGTTCGTCGCTTCCAATAAACTGATTGGATAGTTCAGCTACATATTTTTCGTGTTGTTCTTCATTATCTGTAAGCATAATTAGTTGCATGTAGCATTTAGCTAATTGTTCGCTACATTCTACTTGATTATAAACATCTTTAGCTGGAATAACCTTACTATTTTCTCCTATACCGGGCTTATATCCCTCTTTATATTCTGTATGATCATTTTTTAATTTCTGAAATGATTCAGCAATTTTCGTTAATTCTCTTGTTGCCTTGGCATGATCGCAGGCTTTATTCTTTATATTCCAGTCTATTTTTTCTCTTTCTATTGTAAGCTTACCCCTATCACTTAAATACCCTTCAAATAGTTTTAATTCATTTCCTAAATATTTTAATAATTCAAAATATGGTATGGCTTCAGTTTTCTCCCCTTGATACATATAGGTCCTAGCTAATAAATAGATGGTACTCGTATACATTTCCGGTAAATCCGTAATTATTTTAAGGTTTGTATATGTTTCTTGTTCACTTAAACTATCAAAATCAAATTTGATTACACTCCTATTTAATACATACTGCTCTGCTAGCTTTTTAGAGCTAAGTAATATTTCACGGGCTTTTTCTCCATTATGCTCATTATAAAGATAATAATTTGCTAAGGCATTCATACCATATATGCTATTTAATAAGTGTTGTGGTGATACGTCTTTGCTCAAAAAATATGTTTGTATTTTTTCTTGTGCAAGTTGAGTTACTAGTTTTTCTATTTTATTAATAAACCTATGATTACTCTCTCCTTCTGCTTTCATTACATTATTGGCAGAACAAGTTTTAACCCACTCTGCAGCCTCTTCTTGCATTTCTAAAATTATGTTTTCTATTGGGGTTTCTGATACCACCCCTCCTAACACATTTCTAATATCATCGTTACTTTTAATTAAACTGCTTATTTGATCTTTTAATTCTTCTACACTGCTAGATTTAGACATAATTACCCTCATTCCTTTATTGTTTGGTGGTTCGATATCATATTGCTCTCTGAGAGCTAATAACTCTTTTGTAATAGATTGTAACTTACCCCTAATATCTGCTTCACTACACTTACACAGCTTCATCAAATACCATTCTAGAGTACCATCTTGTAGAGGCACACTAGCTTTATTGGGGTTGACTTCATCAGGATCAAGTCGGTAATGCCCTTTATATTTCAGATAAAATCCTTCTCCATCTATTTGTTGCTCTGGTGTTGGATACCCTAAATCAGGTTTAGTAATGTCAAGTCTTTTATAAGCCTCAAATAGCTGGTCTAATTTTTTATCATTTGTTAAAAAACTCACTATTGCATTAGTTAATGAACCATAAGTAGTGGTTGGTATCAGTTTAGATACTCCTTGAGCTACCAAAGCTATAGGAGATGCAACAAAGCTTGGCACACCAGCTGCTTGTAGGCCTGCTTTTACAGCCACTTTAACAGCCTTTGAACCGTAATCAGTAGGATTAGAGCTATATTGTATACTCGGCCAATCTAACACTTCTCTATATTTGCTAGGGTTAGGCTTACCAGTTGTAGAATCAAATGTTGCTAGCATTAAATCTAAGTTGTCTCCTCTAGTTGCTAATAATGCATCAATATAAATTTGTTTCTCAGCGATAAACTTAGGAAAGTTAGACAAGAACTTCCTAACACTTTCAGCTGATTTAACTGGTGGTATTTCTGGAAATAACCTATATACCTTACCTACATGCCCATGACATATATTAATTAAATTAGGTGCTGATAGATATGTTACTGTATTTAAAGAAGCTGCAATATCAGTGGTATCTGGGTTCTTAATACTAGATTGATAACTTTTTATTTGTCCTGCCGTACCAGGGCTATCAAATGTTACCGACTTAATGTTATCTGTGATATCACAACCAAAATCCTGATGACAAAAATATAAACCAAGTTCAGCAAGCCACCCACCAAGTGCATGACCGGTCAACGAAAGATTATATCCTTTGGTATGAACGATATCTACAGCATCTTTAGTTGAAATGTGAACACCCTGCTGTTGACTACCGATTTCTTTATTAAGCATTTTACAGGCAGCTTTAAGAGACCCATGCTTACCCTTAAGAGAGGCATTACATCTACACCACGGTAGGCTAATACAGCTTGCTTAAGCACATCATTAACATATAAAACACCATAAGTAATTAGCTGGTTTGTATCACCATAGGTTTTATGTACATGCCAATCTGTTAATAGTGTATTGTAATTAGCACTATAATATTTATCACTGGTCTTATTTGTATTAGGGGCAAATTGTACAATATCACCTTCTTTACTATTTGTGTAAACATGCGAGCTAAGTAAACCATGAATAAAATCAGTAGGATGCTGTTTAGACATATGTACCTCCTTGGAGTTAATTTATATTAATATAATTTTACCTTATATTAAGATTACTAAACTAATATAATGTTGTCTATAATAATTTTTATTAGTACAATCTATTCTCATAATTTACAATATAACTTGTTTATTAGTTGCGATAATTGCTAAAGTAGCTGACAATAGCTTGGTGAATCCTTTGCAGATGAATCATCCCCTAGCAAACTCACATCTACATCAATATTATCATTAGTGCTAGTGTCGGAGGCATTTACTTGGTTAGTTGTAGATGAATTAATTAACTCCGCTACTTCCGCCATAAAATTTTGTATTGTATTTTGATAAGAATGGTTTGGAAAAACAGATATTATTTTCAAAGCTTGATTACTATAGTCTAGGGCTATCTTATATTCTCCTTTAGCAACATAAGCTAACCCTAAATTATTTAAAGACTTAGCAATATCCGGATGAGGTTGGTCTTGGTAGATCAATTTCCTCATCTTTAGGCTTTTCTCATAGTAGTTAATCGCCTGATCATATTGTTCTTTAGCTAAATACATTCCCCCTAGATTATTTAAAGAAGAAGCAACATCTGGATGAGGTCGATCTTTATGGATGAGTTTTCTCATCTCTAGACTTTCCTCATAGTACTTCATTGCCTGATCATATTGTCCTTTAGCTCTATACACTCCCCCTAGATTATTTAAAGAAGCAGCAACTGCCGGATGATGATCTTTATAGATGAGTTTTTTCATCTCTAGGCTCTCCTTATAGCACTTCATTGCTTGATTATATTGTCCTTTATTATCATAAACTGTTCCTAGATTATTTAGAGATATAGCAACATCTGGATGAGGTCGATCTTTATGGATGAGTTTATTCATTTTTAGGCTATCCTTATAGTACTTCATTGCCTGATCATATTGTCCTTTATTATCATAAACTGTTCCTAGATTATTTAGAGATATAGCAACATCTGGATGAGGTCGATCTTTATGGATGAGTTTATTCATTTTTAGGCTATCCTCATAGTACTTCATTGCCTGATCATATTGTCCTTTAGCATCATAAGCTTCCCCTAGCCCGGATATTGCATGAGATATAGGAGACAAAATCCTCGTAAAGCTGTATAATACTGGTATTTCATTAGAATAATACAAAGGATTTTGTCATGACAAATTGTATAGCATATAGTTACCAGTTTTCCAAAGTAAAAAATCGGACAATAGAGATAAATTTCACTGGAGGTGATATTAGTAGCGATGGAGGTGTGTTGTTATTAAGAGAAGCAGATAAAAGGCTTGGTATAACAGAGGAGCTTGCTAAAATATTTCCTGATAGACGAGATGGTAGTAAAATTACCCATAATATGGCAACAATGCTGAGGCAACGAATTTATGGTATTGCATTAGGTTATGAAGATTTAAATGACCACAATTATCTACGAAAATGTCCTGCTATGCAAACAGCTATGGAAACAATTGATGATATGGCAAGTAGTTCTACCTTATGTCGTATAGAAAACAATGCTGATAGACACTTTGCAATTAAAGTGCATGAACTAATGCTTGATAAATTTATTAAGTCTCATAAAATAGTACCAAAGCAGCTAATACTTGATTTTGATGCTACGGATGATGAAATTCATGGGCAACAGGAAGGTAAGTTTTATCATGGTTATTACGGTCATAATTGCTTTTTACCTTTGTATGTTTTTTGTGGAAAGCATCTGTTAGTTAGTTATCTTAGGACGTCAAAGCAGGATCAAGCAAAACATTCTTGGGCAATATTATCATTGTTAGTAAAACGTTTTCGCCAAGCTTGGCCAGAGGTAAAGATTATTTTTCGTGGTGATAGTGGATTTTGTCGTCATCAGATGTTTGATTGGTGTGATATTCATAATATAAAATATATTGTAGGAATGCCCCAAAATAACAGACTAAATGAGTTACTGAAACCTACAATGGAGAAGTCAAAAGCAGCATTTATTATAACCCAAGAAAAGCAACGTCTTTTTAGTGAGTTTCCATATAAGGCTGGTAGTTGGAGTCATGAACGTAGAATAATTGGTAAGGCAGAAATGACAATGCTTGGAGAAAATCCAAGGTATATAGTAACTAATTTATCAGATAAACCTGAAGATTTATACGACAAAGTTTACTGTGGTCGTGGTGATATGGAAAACCGTATAAAAGAGCAACAACTAGAATTATTTGCAGATCGTACTTCTTGTCATAGATGGTGGGCTAATCAGCTCAGAATGATTTTATCGGGTCTTGCATACACTTTAGTAGAATATATCAGAGGTAATTTATTACAAGGTAGTGCATTAGCAAAAGCACAAATAGGTACAATACGTTTAAAATTATTAAAAATTGGGGTAGTAATTATCCGTAATACTAGGCGTATTAAGTTTTTGTTATCTTCATCATATCCTTACCGACAGGTATGGAATCATGTGATGAAGAAATTAGCATTAGAATAACCTAGATTAGCACTGTTCCCGGTGCTTAGAAAAAATGGGGTAAGGGGCATTACATCTAAAATTTGAAAATAACGGCTTCAAAGCACTTTTTGGCAAAATTTTTACAAAAGTATCATTGCTAATATTATAAATTACTCAATTTCTTACTTTAAATCTCACTTCATGCAATATCCGGGCTAGATTATTTAAAGAAACAGCAATATCCGGATGAAGTTGATCTTTATGGATAAGTTTGTTCATCTTTAGGCTATCCTTATAGTAATTAATCGCCTGATCATAATTTCCTTGAGCTCTATAATACACTTCCCCTAGATTATTCAAAGAAGCAGCAACATCTGGATGAGGTTGATCTTGGTAGATCAGTCTCCTCATTTTTAGGCTATCCTCATAGTACTTCATTGCCTGATCATATTGTCCTTTAGCATCATAAGCTACCCCTAGACTATTTAAAGAAGCAGCAACAGTCGGGTGAGATTGATCTTGATAGATCAGTTTCCTCATTTTTAGGCTCTCCTTATAGTAGTTAATCGCCTGATCATATTGTCCTTTAGCTTTATACACTCCCCCTAGATTATTTAAAGAAGCAGCAACATCTGGATGAGGTTGATCTTTATGGATGAGTTTATTCATTTGTAGGTTCTCCTCATAGTAGTTAATCGCCTGGTCATATTGTCCTTTAGCTTTATACCCTCCGCCTAAACCAAGTAAAGAATCAGCAACATCTGGATGAGGTTGATCTTGGTAGATCAGTTTTCTCATTTTTAGGCTTTCCTTATAGTAGTTAATCGCCTGATCATATTGTCCTTTAGCATCATAAGCTGCACCTAAATTATTTAAAGCACCAGCAACATTTAGATTAGGTTCATTTTGGTAGATGAGTTTATTCATTTTCAGGCTCTCTTCATAGCACTTTATTGCTTGATCATATTGTCCTTGAGTATCATAAGCCCTCCCTAGATCAAGTAAAGCAGTAGCAACATTTGTATTAGGCTCTTCTCCATATATGCATTTTAAAATATCCAAACTCTCTTGGAATTGTTTTATAGCCTGATAGCTATTACCAAAAGTATCATATATATTTCCCAAAGTTATTTTTATTTGCCAATTATCTTTATTATGTGGATCATCTAACGCTTTCCCTAAATTGTTTTGAGCCTCCTTATATTGTGCTAATCTATAATGGATGAAACCTTTACTAGCATAATCATCTTTATAAAACTTAGTGTCCTTGAAAAAAATTTGCTTGCTTGTTTTATCTAATATTTGATATTGGTCGCAGAAATCTTTTAATCTCTCATGTAAAGGTAATGCAGTATAAAAATATTGAAACAACCCACCTTGTTCTCTTAAATCTGCTTCAGCTAAATGGAATATCTGTTTAGCTTGTTCTGTACGTTCAGATTCAGTTTCAGCTGGTCTAACAAATATCGACATATCTTCCTTTTGTGCTTCATGGTGAGAATAGGTATTTAATCTTAGGGTAGTGGCAAAAGTTATAGCATTTTTTAGATTAAGTGCTGCCTGTGAATTGATTATCCCTTTAGCCTCTAATTTTTCTACTGTATCCCAACTACTATCTCCTTCAATACCATAATACAGACCAAGATTATATACCATACGATCAGGTAATCGGTAAATCTCCTGCTTAACGTCAAATAATCTGCCTTCATAACTAGATAGGTTAGGTTTTAACTTATCTAGATCACCTTTAAACGAAGTTTCTTTAGGTTTTAGATCAGATACTTGCTGAAGATAGTCAAGTTCCACGGCTTCCTCTTCTAGTAGTTTAATGGCTCTTATCTCACAGTTTAATCTGCTTTGTGGGTCTTCTTTGTTTACACTATGCAAAAACTCTGTAACTTTGCCTTTATAAGTTTTTACAAGCCCCTTATCTCCATACACATAACAAACATTTTCTAATATATATGGTAGGTTCTTATCTATATGACTTGCCCAACTTTCTTTATTATGTACATAACTCAGCATCCCATCTATTGTTTGTATTAATTCATATTTTTTGTCATCTCCTATCCTTCCCAGTGGTGTTTTGCCTCCTAGATCAAAGTTAACTGCCACGTGTACTAGATGACTCATATCTAAACCATATTGACTGGTGGGAATTATGCTCTCCCCTAGATTAATCATCTTAAAGTTTACTAAGTGGCTTAAGTTTTTAAAATATTCTTTTATCTTTGGATCATCACTTTGTTTATAATCCTCATTTTCGGTAAGGATAGCAAACTCCAAATCTGAATATGGCGTCATTTGTTTTAGTGCCATTGAACCAAGTCCTACTACTGCATATTCACAAGGTGCTTTGCCTAGCTCTGATTCAGCTTTTTTGTATAATTTGGCTAAGAAGTCTTTCATTTTATCAGCTGTCTTTTCAAACAACTCTCTTGCAGTTTTAACATATAACTCCTGATATTTTTGTTTATCCTCTTGATTGTCAGTCTTCGCTTTTTGGTAATAGCCTTCTACTGTTTGCATCTCTTGATCAGTTTTGTTTCGCAATGCTAATAACAGTGCTTTATTACTCATCGCTTCTTCTTGAACAACCGACATTTTCTCTTGATCTCCGCCAATTGCTGAGAATATCAGCTGTTGTATGTCAGTTAATTGTTGAGGTGGATCTAGTTTTTCTTGTTTTATAAATTCACTTTTATCCTCTGTACTTATTAACTGCTCGTTTAGCTTTTCTTTTAGTATAGTAATGACATATTGATAAAATACTGCAGCCTCGGTGTAATATTTCAGCTCCCTGCTTAACTCTCCTAGCTTGGTGGCTAAATAGCCAAGATCTTTCAGAACTATTACTAAATCCTTTAATTCTTCTAGTGTCTCCTTATGAGCTAGTTGATGGATCAAAGGTTTATATTGTTCTTTCTCTATGCGTTTTAATTGATCAATTTTAACTATGTTATTTTCTTCTGAACTTACTACTTGTTCTACTTCTTCTCTTATGTGTACAAAATCTATAGGATAAGTTTGGTAGTCTTTATTGTGGTTTGGATCTAGGTTTAATAAATGAGTAACCTTCTGTATTCCAAGATAACCAATGGTAGCAACACCTAGGCCGTATAAAAAATGTTTAAATTTCATAATAAACTCCGTTTTTAATAAGTAAGATAATTGCTTCTACTAATGGGATAAGTTTAAATAATATTCGTAGTGTGATATAGTGGATTGATGTCATAATAAAACCACTATATCATTTAAGTTTCCTTAATTACATACCTAATAGGAGAGCAGATAAAACCAAGGCAGATTTGATCAGCCACTTACAAACCCATGAGTATTTGGATATAATGATGTAGATCATATATGCTCGTATCACTTCTCACGAGCAACCTTATCCAAATCATTGGGCTAATACCTGTTAATCCATATATAAAGTTGGTATACCTCTACCCTATCGTCTGCTTGAGATTCCTGATCTCGCTCCGTTATTTTCAAACTTACCTTGCAAATCGTTATATGCTGTTTTATTTTTTTAAAAGCCTGCACCCACTACAATGATAACTCTTTTGGAGTTATATTCAACTGAATACCGCAAAGTTACCACATAAAAAATATAAATCTTAGTAGTAGTGGGAGCTCTTTGTTTGTATAACACAGAGAAGAATATTTGGAAATTATGATTATTATGATGATAGAAAGTAAGCGTCTGGTAAAGCTTTCAATTACCCATAAGTCATTTTCATTGCAATATTAAATCCTAACCTAAGGTCAACCAACCTAGACAACCCTCTCCACATTACTATATTCCCAGGAGGTGGGTCTAATGCTCTGTTCATATACCCGCCAAGCCTGGCTATCTTGGTTAAGTAATAAGAAAGAGTTTTGTTTTGTATGTTATCACTAGCTTTATTATTGGGCAAGGCATTAATTAGGGTAATTTCTTCATCTGTTAGAGCTAATTCTGGTGGTGCATTAGGTGTACACCTATTCATCATAGTCATCCAAAAAATTCTCCAACTTACTATACAGAATATAGCAATAATATTATTCAGGCGTGCCTCTGTCCTGAGTTTTAATGATTCAACTCTGCAACCGGACTTGAGTATTTTATGAAAAGTTTCTATTTTCCATCTTAAGGCATACCAATCGAGTTTTTCAATGGCTTCATCTATTGTTGTAACAGGTAAATCTGTAACAAGCTTCCATATTATTTTTTCTCTACTAGTTGGCGTTTCTTTTTCTATTGCATGGATGATTGTGAGTAGTAATGATCTGTCAACAGTTTTCCGGACAGTTTTTTACGCACATTTTTGTATTTTTTCGTATTGTACTGGTGATAGATAATCGTTAGCAGAATGCATTCTTATACGATTATAAAATACCTCTATATATTCAAATATAGCATGTTTTGCTTCCTCCCTAGTTTTAAATTTATGTTGATAAATTAATTCTGTTTTTATAGTATGAAAAAAGCTTTCAGCAACAGCATTATCCCAGCAATTTCCTTTACGACTCATACTCTGTATAATACCATGTTGTTTTATAAGTTTTAAATGACTATCAGAACAATATTGGCTACCTCTATCAGTATGCCAAATAAGCTTTTTAGGTGGTTTACGTTGCCATATTGCCATTAGCAAAGCATTATTAACTAAATCAGCTTTCATATTACTATTCATTGACCAGCCTATTACTTTTCTAGAAAATAGATCAATAACTGTTGCTAAATATAACCATCCTTCTCCAGTTGGGATATAGGTGATATCACCAACCCAATAACAATTAACATTAGAAACTTTAAACTGTCTATCCAATAAATTAGGAGCAACTTGCTTATTATGCTTAGAATCAGTAGTTGCTTTAAATTTATACTTAGTTTTACATACTAAGCCAGCTTCATTCATTAGTCTTGTAATTCTCCTACGACTAACAATTATGCCTTGCCTCAACAAAGCCTTTTTAATGGGTCTAGATCCATAATTTCGTCTACCTTCCTGAAAAATAGCTCTAACCTTACAGGTTAATTCTCTATTTTCTTTATCCCTATTGCATCCAGGGTTATTTAACCACTCATAATAACCGCTACGTGATACCTTCATACATTTGCACATAATTGCAATTGAGAAATCATCTTGATGCTTCTTTATCCATGCATACCTTACAGGGACTCTTTTGCAAAGTACGCTGCAGCCTTTTTTAGTATATCACGCTCCTGTGTTACTATCACCAGCTCTTTCTTTAATCTTTTTAATTCATCATACAGATGTTCATCTGTTCTTGTTATTGATTCTTCAAATTGTTTAGAATATTTATCTATCCAACTATATAAAGTATTCTTACTGATACCTAATTCTTTTGCAGTCTGAATAACAGGTCGCTTCGATTCAGTTGCCAATTTAACTGCTGATTCTTTAAATTCACTAGAATACATTTTTGTTTTTGTCATACTGTATTTCCTTTCTGTTAATATTGTCTCATACTAACTGTCCGGAATACTATAGCCACATCAGGTTTACCACTAGGTCTTTGTGCCATCAAGTTTTGGACACGCAAGCAATTTAAAGGAACTAATGAATTAAAAAAACGTATTAACTATACCAGATTACCTATTGAAGAAAAAGAAAGTTATCGCTGGCTAGAAAATTTGACACAATCGACTGTTCTACTGAAGGCACCACAGAGATGTGTTCATATTGGGGATAGGGAAAGTGACATTTATGAATTATTTGTAATAGCGAAAGAATTTGATACGCATTTTCTTGTCAGAATTTGTCAGGATCGGTTAATTGAAGATGGCTCTCGTACTATTACTAATAAAATGAATACGGTAAAAATCAATGGATTGCACAATATTGCGATCAAGAGCTCGGATGGTAGTATGATAGAAGTGGCCTTAGAAATCAGATATCAGAATATAAAAATACTTCCTCCTGTTGGTATTAAGCAGAAGAAATATCCAGCATTACTACTCACAATCATCCATGCAATAGAAAAAGAAACGCCAACTAGTAGAGAAAAAATAATATGGAAGCTTGTTACAGATTTACCTGTTACAACAATAGATGAAGCCATTGAAAAACTCGATTGGTATGCCTTAAGATGGAAAATAGAAACTTTTCATAAAATACTCAAGTCCGGTTGCAGAGTTGAATCATTAAAACTCAGGACAGAGGCACGCCTGAATAATATTATTGCTATATTCTGTATAGTAAGTTGGAGAATTTTTTGGATGACTATGATGAATAGGTGTACACCTAATGCACCACCAGAATTAGCTCTAACAGATGAAGAAATTACCCTAATTAATGCCTTGCCCAATAATAAAGCTAGTGATAACATACAAAACAAAACTCTTTCTTATTACTTAACCAAGATAGCCAGGCTTGGCGGGTATATGAACAGAGCATTAGACCCACCTCCTGGGAATATAGTAATGTGGAGAGGGTTGTCTAGGTTGGTTGACCTTAGGTTAGGATTTAATATTGCAATGAAAATGACTTATGGGTAATTGAAAGGGTCAAGCCACGGTATGACACCATACTTGTAATGACCATAGAGCCACGCAACAATTCCCGCACCTCCCACAATGACGAGGTAAGATTGAGCCATGCAACAACGCCTAGGTGAGTACACGAATCCCCGATAAAATGAAAAAACAATTTTTGAAAGACGAGCAGTATATTGAGCAATTACGAAATAATACGTTAACTCGTAACTGGCTTAAACTCGGTATAATGTCTTTAGGATTTGCCGGAGTATATTCGGTGATTTTAGTAGTTCTTCGGACTTCTCAGCTATCTCACTTCTTTCCAAATCCTGAAATTTTTAAATCAGCTTTAATTATTCACATTAACTTATCGGTACTAGTTTGGTTGTTATCAATTACGGCTAGTATTTGGAGTTATGGTATGTCATTCCCGCAAAAGCGGGAATCTAGTATATTTTTTCTGGATTCCCGCTTTCGCGGGAATGACATTGTTGTACTATACCTAAACATCTACCCCAAACTCGCTTTCTTAGGCACCATACTTATAGCTATCTCCCCGATAGCGGGACAAAATCCGGTAATGAATAATTATATACCGATGTTAGAGAATATTATATTCGTCCTAGGGCTCACTTTATTTGGCGTTGCCACATTGTTATTTGCCGTCAATACCCTATATCTTTCTGATTGGCAAAATTGGCAGAGTTTAATGAACTTCGCTATTTTATCCACGGCAATAATGTTTATTTTAACCTGGGTGTGCTTTACTTGTTCTTACCTCCAACTGCAGTGCATTATTGATGTCATCCCGATTGAGATAGAATTTTATTACGAACTACTTTTTTGGAGCGGCGGGCATTTATTACAATTTATATATACGCAAATTCTAATGACCATATGGATTATATTATTTGAAGTTTGGTTAGGTAAAAAGCTACAATTCCAAAGATTTTATCTTTTTTTATTATGTTTAAATTTTATTTTTAGCTTATTTATCGTCGCCGGACATTTTTTTTATGATATTATCGACGGTGAATTTAAAGAATATTATATGAGTCATATGAAATATTTTGGCGGGTTTGCACCTGTTATTAGTTTGGTGGTAATGTTATATGAGATATTAATGTCATTCCGGCA
The DNA here is from genome assembly GCF_964026385.1 of Rickettsia endosymbiont of Polydrusus tereticollis. Classification (NCBI taxonomy): domain Bacteria; kingdom Pseudomonadati; phylum Pseudomonadota; class Alphaproteobacteria; order Rickettsiales; family Rickettsiaceae; genus Rickettsia; species Rickettsia endosymbiont of Polydrusus tereticollis. Next base: position 1,244,269 of record NZ_OZ032142.1, read on the forward strand.
ACGACTAAAATCTAGTAAAATAATTATAGATTCCCGCCTGTGCAGGAATGACTTCAAAACTTGCACCAAAGCAACTATAATCTGCTCTAGTATATTATTTTTATTCGGCGGACTTACTGCTTTTGGAATCGCAGGAATAAATATAGTAACGCCTGCTCATTATCACGGTTCAATTATTGGAATAAGCATAGCTTGTATGGGCTTTACTTATATTTTAATTTATCCCAAAAAGACATTTAATTTGCAGTTAAAAAGCACTAAAATAGCTTGATTTTAATATTGAAGTTTTTAAAGGATAACCATGTTATATAATCTTTTACTACCGTATGTGCATAATTCGCACATTGCCAATTTATTTCATTATATTACTTTCCGAAGTAGCTTGGCTATTCTGATTAGCTTAATTTTCTGCTTCCTAATAGGTCCAAGACTTATTAGATTTTTACATACCTTGCAAAAACACGGTCAACCGATTCGTAGCGACGGTCCTGAATCTCATCAGATGAAAGCCGGCACTCCTACTATGGGCGGGATAATGATTATTTTATCCGTCTGCTTCTCTACTCTATTACTTGCCGATCTTACTAATAAATATATTTGGCTATCGATATTTGGCTTTATTAGCTTCGGTATTGTCGGCTTTATAGACGATTATGCAAAAATAACCAAAAATAATCATAAGGGAATCAAGAGCAAAAACAAATTTTTACTGCAAATACTTATCAGTTTAATTATATGTATTTCATTGCAATATACCGGTAACCCCGGAGATAATCAGCTTGCCATCCCATTTTTTAAAAATTTACTTCTTAATCTCGGATATTTTTATATCCCGTTTGCGATGTTTGTCATAGTCGGTGCCTCCAATGCAGTTAACTTAACCGATGGTCTTGACGGGCTTGCTACTGTTCCGATAGCACTTACCGCCGGCTCTTTTGCTTTAATAAGCTATTTAGCCGGTAACCATATTTATGCAAATTATTTGCAGATAATGTATATTCCAAATAGCGGAGAACTAACTATTTTTTGTGCTTCCATTGCGGGAGCGAGCCTTGGATTTTTATGGTTTAATGCACAGCCGGCGGAAGTTTTTATGGGAGATACCGGCAGTTTAAGCCTTGGCGGCGTTCTTGGCGTTATAAGTGTCATTACCAAGCATGAATTAGTGCTTGGCATCATTGGCGGGTTATTCGTTATTGAAACAATCTCGGTGATTTTGCAAGTATATTATTTTAAGACTACTAACGGCAAGCGAATTTTTAAAATGGCACCTTTGCATCATCATTTTGAGAAGAATGGTTGGGCTGAGTCAAAAGTAGTAATAAGATTTTGGATTATTGCCGTCATATTTGCTCTTATCGGTCTATCTTCATTAAAATTACGTTAAGCGGATGATGCCCTTCTAGAATACGATAAAACCCTAATCAAATAAAATGATAAGGTGCAACCAATACTTAGACATAAGAACAATAAAGCAAAATTATTTATTGTTTCACTATGTAATTTTGAGACGATAAAAGTTATTAATGCTATTAGCATATAATATAATGAGCCGAAAATTGAGCCGGCAGTGCCGGTAACTTTGGCATAATCTTCTAAAGCATAACGCAGCGTCATCGGAATAAGAAGATTATGACCGGTCATATGCAACATTATCGGAATGAATATTACCGCTATAGCAAAATTATTGTTGATCTGATTATTAGTTAATAAAAAAGCTGCTATTACTAGCATAATGCAGCCAAATAAGCTAAATCCGAGACCCAAAACCATTATTTTTTTATCATCCACACGGCGTTTTTTTATTAAATACCTGCCAAGTAAGCCACCAAAAATATTAGCTAAACATAATAAGAGTGCTAATTTACCGTAAAAAGACGGCGATAACCTCATATTTTCAATAAAAATAAACGGTGCTTCGATAAAAAAACCGTAAGTCATGCCGTTAAATGCACCGATAATAAAAGCATAAAGCCAGATAATTTTATCCTTTATTACTATTTTAAAAACTTCAAAATATTTACTAACGTGAGAGATATCCATATAGGGATTTGTTTCGGGTAAAATTTTACAATATAAAATAAATAATAAAGTAACTAAAAGACTTGAAAAGACGAAAACATAACGCCAGTCCGAATATTCAACAATATAGCCGCCGACCGATGAACCGAGTGACGGAATAAATGCCAACCATGCCGATAGACTAGCATAAACATAAGATAATCTACTTCCTTGATATGAATCCCTTGCCATTGCCTGCCCTATTACGGAACCAACACTTGCACCGAAAGCTTGAGCAAAACGTGCAACCATTAGCATCTCTATATTAACTGCTAAGATACCGACAATAGAGAATATGATATAAATAAATAACCCTGAGAGAACGATAGGTCTTCTGCCGTAAATGTCCGATAATCTACCTAACCCGGATATTGCATGAAGTGAGATTTAAAGTAAGAAATTGAGTAATTTATAATATTAGCAATGATACTTTTGTAAAAATTTTGCCAAAAAGTGCTTTGAAGCCGTTATTTTCAAATTTTAGATGTAATGCCCCTTACCCCATTTTTTCTAAGCACCGGGAACAGTGCTAATCTAGGTTATTCTAATGCTAATTTCTTCATCACATGATTCCATACCTGTCGGTAAGGATATGATGAAGATAACAAAAACTTAATACGCCTAGTATTACGGATAATTACTACCCCAATTTTTAATAATTTTAAACGTATTGTACCTATTTGTGCTTTTGCTAATGCACTACCTTGTAATAAATTACCTCTGATATATTCTACTAAAGTGTATGCAAGACCCGATAAAATCATTCTGAGCTGATTAGCCCACCATCTATGACAAGAAGTACGATCTGCAAATAATTCTAGTTGTTGCTCTTTTATACGGTTTTCCATATCACCACGACCACAGTAAACTTTGTCGTATAAATCTTCAGGTTTATCTGATAAATTAGTTACTATATACCTTGGATTTTCTCCAAGCATTGTCATTTCTGCCTTACCAATTATTCTACGTTCATGACTCCAACTACCAGCCTTATATGGAAACTCACTAAAAAGACGTTGCTTTTCTTGGGTTATAATAAATGCTGCTTTTGACTTCTCCATTGTAGGTTTCAGTAACTCATTTAGTCTGTTATTTTGGGGCATTCCTACAATATATTTTATATTATGAATATCACACCAATCAAACATCTGATGACGACAAAATCCACTATCACCACGAAAAATAATCTTTACCTCTGGCCAAGCTTGGCGAAAACGTTTTACTAACAATGATAATATTGCCCAAGAATGTTTTGCTTGATCCTGCTTTGACGTCCTAAGATAACTAACTAACAGATGCTTTCCACAAAAAACATACAAAGGTAAAAAGCAATTATGACCGTAATAACCATGATAAAACTTACCTTCCTGTTGCCCATGAATTTCATCATCCGTAGCATCAAAATCAAGTATTAGCTGCTTTGGTACTATTTTATGAGACTTAATAAATTTATCAAGCATTAGTTCATGCACTTTAATTGCAAAGTGTCTATCAGCATTGTTTTCTATACGACATAAGGTAGAACTACTTGCCATATCATCAATTGTTTCCATAGCTGTTTGCATAGCAGGACATTTTCGTAGATAATTGTGGTCATTTAAATCTTCATAACCTAATGCAATACCATAAATTCGTTGCCTCAGCATTGTTGCCATATTATGGGTAATTTTACTACCATCTCGTCTATCAGGAAATATTTTAGCAAGCTCCTCTGTTATACCAAGCCTTTTATCTGCTTCTCTTAATAACAACACACCTCCATCGCTACTAATATCACCTCCAGTGAAATTTATCTCTATTGTCCGATTTTTTACTTTGGAAAACTGGTAACTATATGCTATACAATTTGTCATGACAAAATCCTTTGTATTATTCTAATGAAATACCAGTATTATACAGCTTTACGAGGATTTTGTCTCCTATATCTCATGCAATATCCGGGCTAAAGATAATATACCGAAAGCGAAACCTAAAAAATATAAGGTAGAGGTAATTTGTGCCGTATTGCCGCTAATATTAAAAAATGCCGAAAGACTAGGCAGCCCTGCGGTATACATTGTTTCCGTTGTAGGGGATAAAACAAATAAACAAAGAAGCATCCAAGGCGGGATTTGTGCAATTATTTTCATAGTATTATTTTTTATTTCGGTACATCCCAACCTCTACGATATCATTCCGGCGTAGCATTGACGTTGTTGCATGGCTCCCGGAATCGTCATGGCGAGACGCCCTTGTTGCATGACTCAGTAAAAGTAGCAATATGTCATTCCCGCGAAGGCGGGAATCCAGAAAATTATAGTCATCCTGAATTTATTTCAGTATCTACTAAAAAAGATGCTGAAACGAGTTCAGCATGACAAAAAAAGTCTGGATTCCCGCCTTCGCGGGAATGACATACAGCACTTTTCTAGAACCATGCAACAATGCCATCAAAGCCACGGTATGACACCATACTTAATCAAGCCTGTCTTAAACTTCAAGCGAACGTTTAGGTAAAGTGGTTTTCATAGATGCTTTTATTTTAGATTTTCACAATATTATTTTCTTAATCTTTACTTTAAGTTTCTGTCCTTCAAGTTCCACATCGCTTACATAATCGGCGGTAAAATCATGGCTAAATTCACCTAAAGTTTGCTCTTGGATAAAATCTCCGTATTGCTTTAATATTTCTGATAAATCTAAATCACCGGTAATTTCGATCATAATCCGGTCGCTTATTGAAAAATCGGCATCTTTTCGAGCTTGCTGAATGGAACGCACCAAATCCCTTGCCGTACCTTCTTGGATTAATGCCGGCGTTAACTCTAAATCAAGTACCAGTAAACCGCTATTGTCGGCAAAGGCTTTTGCACCTTTTATAGTTTGATGCGACTCTAAAATTATACTAAACTCATCAGAATTTAATATTTCACCGCTAATTAATAAACCTTCTTTTGTTAGTTCCCACGCATTTTTTTTAGATGCCACTATAATATCTTTCATCTTATGCGGCAAGCGTTTACCGAGTACCGGAAAATTAATTGATAATTTTTTAGTTGCGTAACTTTCTAAATCATCACGATAAATTACCGATTTAACATTAATTTCGTCTTTAATTAAGTCTTCAAAAATTTTTAAAGGCTCATTATCTTTGCTTATAACACTCAAAGATGCCAATGGCTGGCGTACTCTAATATTTTCAAGACTTCTAACAAATAGGCTATTACTACAAATATCTAACACCTTATCCATCGTGCTTACTAATTCGTGGTTTATTTCAAATTCCGCAAGAATAGGAAAGTCGGTTAAATGTACGCTTATACATTTTTCAGTGTCATTCCCGCGAAGGCGGGAATCCAGACCGTCATGCTGAACTTGATTCAGCATCTTTTTATTAAATCCTGAAACAAGTTCAGGATAACTCTGTTTTTTTTCTGGATTCCCGCCTTCGCGGGAATGACATACTTCGGTTTTTACCGATCCAGTCAATCCCAAATAAATAGCTTCCGAGATTAGCGGTAGTAAAGCGGACATGGCTTTTGACATAGTTATAAGACAAGAATATAGTGTATTATAAGTATTTTGCTTATCTTCATCTTTTTCGCTTTTCCAAAATCTAGCTCTACTACGACGAATATACCAGTTATTCAAAACTTCAAAAAAATCCGTCACCGCATAATAAGCAGTTTGCGTATCAAAGTTATCTAAACTTTCTGCGATTTTTTGCACGGCTATTTTAAGCTTTGACAGTATATAAATATCTAACACATTAGCGGAAGTAAAATTAAGTTCTCCTCTGATTTGATCGGCATTGGCGTACATAGTAAAGAAATGGTAAGCATTCCAAATAGGCTTGATAAATAAACGCAAAGTATCAAATACCATTTTGCCGTCTTTATCAATTAATAATTCCTGTCCCTTAACGACATTTGACGATAGCATTGTAACCCTTAAAGCGTCCGAGCCGTATTTGTCAAATAGCTCTAACGGATCGGCATAATTATTAAGGCGTTTCGATAATTTTTGACCGGTAGCATCAAGAATTACGCCGTGGCATATACAATTTAAAAATGGCGGGCGATCGAAAAGTGCAGTAGACAATACCATTAAAGTATAGAACCAGCCACGAGTTTGAGCGGAATACTCAACGATAAAATCGGCGGGGAAGTGATCCTCAAACCACTCTTTGTTCTCAAACGGATAATGAGCTTGCCCATAGGGCATCGAGCCGCTCTCAAACCAGCAATCAAATACGTCTTCTATTCTTCTCATCGTGGATTTGCCTGTCGGATCGGACGGATTGGGTCTTGTTAGCTCATCAATAAATGGACGATGTAAATCGGTAATTTTAACGCCAAAATCTTTCTCTAGCTCCTCTATAGAACCGTAAACATCTATACGTGGATATTTCAGGTCGTCGGATTTCCATACCGGCAGCGGCGTTCCCCAAAATCTATTACGGCTTATCGACCAATCACGAGCATTTTCAAGCCATTTGCCAAATAAATTATCTTTTACATGCGTAGGTATCCAGTTAATTTGCTGATTTAACTCTACCATTCTGTTTTTAAATTCAGTAACTTTAACATACCATGACGGCACAGCCTTATATATAAGCGGTGTGTCCGTCCGCCAACAATGGGGATAGTTATGAATATATTGTTCGGTTTTAAACCAGTTTCCTTGGTTTTTAAGTTTAATAATTATTTTATCGTTAGCATCAAATACTTGTAGACCTTCAAAATCGGGAATTTCTTTGGTAAATTTCCCGCTATTATCAACCGGACAAACTAGTTCAATTCCTTTGGATTCGCAAAGAATTTGATCATCTTCACCAAATCCCGGTGCCATATGTACTATACCGGTGCCGTCACCCTCAACGACAAAGTCGCCGGCAAATATTTTAAAGCTGTTCGGATGATTGGCAAAATAATTAAATAACGGCTTATATGAAAGGTCGGCTAATTCACTGCCTTTAATTATCTCAAAATTTTCTTCACCGCTAAGTCCTAATTCTTTTATATATTTACCGACCGAAGACTTAGCTAAAATATAACAAATATTATCTTTAGGAACTAACGCATATTCGATATCGCTACCTACCGCTAGTGCTAAGTTTGACGGCAATGTCCAGGGCGTAGTCGTCCAAGCAAGTAATCTATATTCTTCATAATTACCCTCCTGTGTTATTCCCGCGAAGCCCCCGGTGTCATACCGTGGCTTGTCCACGGTATCCAGAAAACAACTTATAATATTAGTTGTTTCAGGGTTCTTACTGGATCCCGGGATCTTTGCCCCGGGATGACATAGTATAAAACTAACCGTTACGGCTTTATCGGCTCTTTCACGATATGAATTATCAAGCCTGGTTTCAAAGTTAGATAATGGTGTTTCGCAAGCCCAAGAATAAGGCATGACTCGCATCGATTCATATAATAACCCTTTATTATAGAGTTCCTTAAATGCCCATAAAACAGATTCCATAAAATTCTTATCCATCGTTTTATAAGAATTCTTAAAATCTACCCATCTTGCTTGACGAGTTACGTATTCTTCCCAATCCTCGGCATATTTCATAACCGACTTACGGCAATGTTCATTAAATTTTTCAATACCGTAGTTATTAATGGCTAGCCTTCCCGAAATACCAAGCTCCTTCTCGGATTGCATTTCTGCCGGTAAGCCGTGACAATCCCAGCCAAAACGTCGCTCAACTTTTTTACCTTTCGTAGTTTGGTAGCGAGCATACACATCTTTAATAAAGCCGGTAAGTAAATGCCCGTAATGCGGCAAACCGTTAGCAAAAGGCGGACCGTCGTAAAAGATAAATTCGGATTCGCTGCTTCTATTATCGATAGATTTTTGAAATATATTATTTTCTTGCCAATAGGCTAATATTTCTTTTTCTATGGCTGCAAAATCAGCATTTGAACCTACTTCAGGGTAATATTTTTTTGTCATTGTTTAAGATATTTAGTTTTTTATATTTTCATTGTCATGGCGAGGTGGCGTTGTTGCGTGGATACCTGTAACGTCATTGCGAGCCGCTGCATATGTTGTTGCATGGCTCGAACTTTCGATGTCATTCTAGCTAAAGGCGGGAATCCAGAAAATATTTAAGCGAATTATATAGTAAATTTTTATATAATTTTGCTTATTTTAAGTGTTTTTTCTGGATTCCTGCTTTCGCAGGAATGACATATAGCACTTTTTTTGATCCATGCAACGACGACGCCGCTGCAAACGGCGTGGCAATCTAAAGAAAAAATAGCAAAAAATGCTATGAAATTTATTATTTTCTAGATTGCCACGCTCCTTACAGTCGCTCGCAATGACGTTTGGGATATCCACGCAACAAGCTATTCCGGCTTCCACAATGACGACCTCAATATGTTAATTAACATTATACAAACAACCTAATAATCGGTATGTTTGAAGGTTCGGCTAATTTACACAAATTCTTAAAATGTGTAAAACCATTTATTACATTTGTTAGAGACTCATCAATAAACTTATCCGTCTCAATATAATTCTCTGATTCATCTTGGATATAATATAGAATTGCAGGTAGATAAACAGTAAATAGCAACCCTCTTTTAGTATAGTAATTATAGTCAAGGGACTTATCTCCCGCATAACGCCAAATAATATCACAACTACGCATAGCTAAATTTGTGGCAAATAATATATTACTAGGCATGGCAAAATAAGCAGCGTTTTTACTATGAATAATCGGCGGGCAATTTTTAATTCTAATTTTTAAAGCTAAAGATAATTTATCTCTTATTTTTTTTGGAGCTTCAATTTCTGCTAACTGCATTAACATTTTATCATCTTGCCGGCTTTCAAAAAAATCTATTACTTCTTGTAAACCGTTAGGGAAAAGTAGAGTGTTATATCCGCTGGCAAACCCGCTTTGTTCTTCAGCTTCCGCAAGCAAATTATTATTCCATTCATTAAACGGCAATAACGTTAATAAAGATTGCATAAAGTTTATCTTCTTGGTATAGTATTCTTCAGGGATATTCATATTAGGATACCTATATTTAGGCTTGACACATAAGCCTAGTATATAGATAATACGAATATTGTTCAATGATATATATAATTATTTAAGGAGAGTAATTTTAGTGATATTAGTAAATGTTCACGCCGGCAATTGTGATAATACTCTAAAAGCTTTGAAAAAAAAGTCACAAAGAGAGCTTATTTTTCGTAAAATGAAAGAACAGCGTTATTATGAAACTCGCTCAGCAAAGCGTGTTCGCAAAGGTCAAGAAGCTGCTAGAAGAATAAGAAAAGTTGCTCGTAAGCAAATGTTTGATAATATGTAAAGAATTCCGCTATTGCAAGAAAAGTTTGTTGTGTTTCGATGTCATTCCCGTGGAAACGAGGTATTGTTGCGTGGCTCTAGAAAAGTGCCGTATGTCATTCCCGCGAAAGCGGGAATCCAGAAAAAATACTTAAAATAAGCAAAATTATATAAAAATTTACTATATAATTCGCTTAAATATTCTCTGGATTCCCGCTTTCGCGGGAATGACATCAAAAATTCGATCCATGCAACAAACCTGGTCAAGCCACGGTATGACACCCTAGTATTTGTAATAACTATACCACAACCCCCGCCGTTTCAATTCACCCCTGCTTATATACATTCCCGATATAAAATATACCGTAAATAAACGTGCCTATTATAATAACTATCGGTGTAAGAGGAATGTCGAAGTAAAAAGACGCTATTACCCCGCAAAAATTTATAAATACCGAGACTATTATTGAGTAGATAATCATCTGCAAAGGAGTGCGGGCAATAAATCTTGCAGTCATAGCCGGAATTAATAAAATTGCCGTTACCATTAGTGCACCGACTATTTTTATAGTAGAAAATACCGATAGAGAAAGAAGAAGCAAAAATAGTAATTCAATTGTTTTAACCTGTATCCCTCTTATTACCGCAATATCCCTATTAATAATAATCAAGATAATCTGATTATAAAAATACCCTATAAAACATATAATTAGTACTAACATTATAGATAATAATGTTAAATCACTAAGTGATACTAGCAAAATATCTCCAAATAATAAGTTAATAATGTTATTCTGGCTAGAACTGAGATAATTTATAATTAATGCCAAAGATAACATAAAACTTGATATTAGGCTTATAACGGCACTTCTTCCGGAATAATTTTTTAAGATAAAAACAAAAATTGCAAAAAAAACAGCAACTGCCATGCCGGAATATATTAACGGAAAGTTAGCAATAATACTGATACTTGCCGCAAGAAAACTAGCATGAGCAAGACCGTCACCGAAATAAACGTATTTCTTCCATAAAGCAATACAGCCAAGTGGTGCGAAGATTAGGCTAATTAAAATTAACGCTAGTATTATTGAAAGCATTTTAAATTAATATATGACAAAAGGTAAAAAATAGCAGATAATGAGGCACTAATAAACCTTTAATCCGTGAATGTTAACAAAAAATATCTATTATGTCTTCGATTGATAAAAAGGAATTAGAAAAATTTGCTAAAATTTCGCATGAATGGTGGAATGAAAAGGGAGAATTCGGTATTTTGCATCGAATAAATCCTATTCGTTTGTATTATATAATAGATAAAATAACTTCACATTATAATATTGAAAAATCCGCCTTACCTTTTTCGGGGTTAAACATCCTTGATATCGGTTGCGGCGGTGGGTTGATTAGTGCACCGCTGAGTAAGTTAGGTTTTAACGTTACCGCTATTGATGCATTGGAGGGTAATATTAATACGGCTAACGATTACGCTAAAAAGAATAATTTAACGATAAATTACCTGCAATCAACAATAGAAGAATTACCGAATAGTAAATTATATGATGTAATAATTTGCTTGGAAGTTGTAGAGCATATTGATAATGTGCCGGCTTTTATGCTCAATCTAACAAAGTTAGTAAAGCCGGGCGGCATGGCAATAATTTCAACGATTAACCGCACTAAAAAAGCTTATTTATTGGCTATAATAGCTGCAGAATATATATTAAGCTGGGTGCCAAAAAACACGCATGATTATAGTAAATTCCTAAAACCGTCGGAGATTTACGAAATGTTAAAGCCTCTAGATATGGAGATAAAAGAGCTAAAAGGTTTAGTATTTGATATTGCCGACAATAAATGGCAATTAAGTGATGATATAGACGTGAATTATTTTGCATATTTAGGTTCTGTGCGGTCTTAACTTAAGCGGTAAAGGTCAAAAGCATCACCCTGTGGCTTGGGCGTTGTTGCATGGATCATAATTTACCGTATTATGGTTATTACAAGTATGGTGTCATACCGAGGCCCCTCCCACGGTATCCAGAAAAAACCTTAATAAAAAGACTGGATGCCGTGATCAAGGAACTAGAATGACATCGTACGCTTTGCAAAAATTCGAGCCATGCAACAACGCCTATGGCTTGCAAGAATAACATCGAATTATAAAAATAAACAAATTAAATATCCATGAACAAAAATATAATTACTAGATTTGCTCCGTCCCCTACCGGTTTCTTACATATCGGTTCGGCAAGAACAGCGTTATTTAACTATTTATTTGCTCGGCATCACGGCGGTAAATTTTTTCTGCGTATTGAGGATACCGACAGAGAAAGATCAACAACGGAAGCGGTGGCAGCTATATTTTCAGGGCTTAAGTGGCTTGGCTTAAATTGGGACGGTGAGGTTATATTTCAATCAAAACGCAATGAACTATACAAGGAAGCCGCTTTAAAATTATTAAAAGAAGGGAAAGCCTATTATTGTTTTACTTCGCAAGAAGAAATAGAGCAGCAGAGGAAACTAGCTATAGAGAATAAACAGCATTTTATTTTTAATAGTCCTTGGCGCGATAGCGATCCTGCTACTTACCCAACTGACAAAAAACCGGTGATACGGCTTAAAGCTAGTAGAGAAGGTAATACTATAATCCATGACACCTTACAAGGGGAAGTAGTAATTGAAAACTCCCATATTGACGATATGGTGTTGCTCCGTGCCGATGGCAGCACTACCTATATGCTAGCGGTGGTGGTGGATGATCATGATATGGGCATAACTCATATTATTAGGGGCGACGACCATTTAACCAATGCTGCTAGACAAATTGCCATTTACGACGCTTTTAATTGGCAAATACCTTCTATGACTCATATACCTCTAATCCATGGTGCAGACGGTGCTAAATTATCTAAAAGGCACGGTGCACTCGGTGTTGAAGCTTATAAAGAAATGGGCTATTTACCGAATGCTTTATGTAACTATCTATTAAGACTCGGTTGGGGACATGGAGATGATGAAATTATTAACCTAAAACAAGCTATAGAATGGTTTGACCTTGACGGGCTTGGTAAGTCACCTTCTAAGCTTGATTTTGTTAAGATGAATAATATCAACGCACATTATTTACGGAAGCTTGATGATGATAGTTTAATTTCAATGGTTACCGAAATTTTACAGAAAGATTATATAATTAATGAACGAGAAATAAATTATATTAAGCAAGCTTTGCCAAGCTTAACGGTTAGAAGCGAAACTTTAATCGACCTTGCAAATCTCGCTAAAATTTATTTAGTTAATACACCTATTAATTATTCGGAAGAAGCAAAAGCAATAATAAAGGGATGCAATCGTGATTTGATTAATCAGGTAATAACCGAGCTAGAAAAGATTGATAATTTTAACAAAGATATATTACAAAATAAATTTAAAGAAATAGCAAAATCTCAGAACTTAAAACTTAATGAGCTGATGCAGCCGGTTAGGGCTTTAATGACCGGTATGACTGCCTCCCCGGGAATATTTGAAATGGCTGAGATTTTAGGGAAAGCAAATAGTTTAGCAAGGTTAAATGCTTTCGTTGTCATTCCCGTATAGATATGGCGTTGTTGCGTGGTGCCCCGAATCGTCATGGCGAAGCCACGAAGAATTTTAGTTATACAATCTTTTTGACACAAACTACAACTAGTAATTATGTTATTATTTTAGAAAATAACTTAATTTTCTTGATTATTTTTATTATTTTGTTAATATGCAAACCGTTAATGATGTTTAAACTCCATTATTGATTGCAAAATAGTCTATTAAATTTCAACTACAATAACAAAAAACTACTGTTTTTTAGAGTTAAGTTCAATATTTATTACTTCTTTCTAATTAATTTAATAGGTTACTCAATAATGTCATAAACAGAGTTAAAAATGACCGATAAAAATAAAGTTGATACAAGTTATTATGATGCAATAATAGAGTCAAATGATTTAAGCAGAATGAATGAAGTAGTAAAATATTGCGATGAAAAATTAAAGCTTAATCCTTACGATATAGTTACATTATATCGTAAATCCGAAGCATTAGAAGCTTTGGGGGAAATAGAAGACGCAATGGAGGTATTAAAAAAAGCTCTTGTTGCCGTTACTAAATTAAGTAAAGAAGATAAAGAAAGCGTATAATAATTAAAAATTCGTGTCATGCCGTGGCTTGACCACGGCATCCAGTCTTTTTATTAAGGTTTTTTCTGGATGCCGTGGTCAAGCCACGGCATGACACCACTGTACGCTTTGCAAAAATTCGATCCATGCAACAACGCTCCTATGTGCACTTATAAGGTTGTTAGCTTAAAACAATACTTGATAAACTGTTAATAATTTAGTATATCGTTAGCAATTATTTTAGATAAGATACATTAAAAGATAAAAGTGAGAAGATTATGTTAGATTAACGCGAATAGCGAATTAAAGAGATGAAGAATTAAGTATCGTGTCGATAGAAGGCTTGGTAGGGAGCAACTGGTAATTGATAAGAGAAGCGATCATATGAGAGAAGGCATTTTTGACTGATCTATGCCTTGAATGTTCGAACTTATTGAGCAATTTTATTTTGCCGATAACCGTTTCAACTAAAGCTCGTTTTAGCAGTAGTGCTCTATCATTAAGAGGCATTAAGATATTTTTCATACCTTTCTTAATTCTTGTAATAAGCTGAATATTTTTATCAAGTAAATCATTAAATAACTCTTTACTTATATAACCACGATCACCAAATACCTTGCCAAAAATATCTTTAATCCTAGAAGAAAAATGTTTGCGATCATCTTTATTACCACTACTGAAAGATGCCTTTATTAAAGAGCCTTGCGGGTTTATAATCAAATGCAATTTAAGTCCAAAAAACCATCCTTTTGTTGTTTTTCCTCGAGCAGCTAAGCCATTAAAAACCTTATGTGAATAAATACGATAATTCTTACAAACAGCAATAGAAGTTGAATCTACGAACGAAGTACCGGTGCATTTATCAAATAGATGATTTAGTAAAATCGTAAGATAAGGCAGATATTCTCCTATCAATTTATTAAAATGCTCATAACAAACTAGCTTAAAATCTTTGGAATGTATAGGTAAAATTGTGTATTTATAATAATTTTTAAAGCAATCTGATGATGATTGATAATAGCCTATTAATATGGTTAAAACTTCACTTTTAGTTAAAGAACTTTTCGGACCAGGTTTAGCTTTGCTACTATTAATTGCTAGAGTATTTTTATCAAATTCTTTAAACAAATCATCGACAAAACAAAATAATGAGGTAAAATCAGTTTTCATAGGTTATTTCCTTTAGTTTTTAAACCAAAAAAATAGCCTATGATCCCTTATCCTGTCTACTTTTTCTTATTCTTTTTTATACTCTCATTAATTCACTATTCGCGTTACATTATTTTAATTATCGCTATCAAACGAGAATAGTTAGTATTGAATTATCAAACCTTACTTCTCTTGTTACCGGTATTATCGATGAGGCAGATTCTTATTATTTACCGGCAGCTAGCTTTGCTAATATGATAGAGTTAACTAGTTTAGAAGAAATTAAATGTATTATTCTTGACCTGCCTTTTAATATTGTCAGTACCAATAACCAACCTTATTTAGCTGTTTATTTACAGAGCAATATTAATCAATTTTTATATATTTCCGAGTCCGGTGAGGATTATATAGCTAGAAGCTAATAAAACGGCTATGGACAATAATCTCTAAAGAGTTGATCAATATCACATTGATATTTTCTCCTAATAGATTTAGCTTGAGCCCATTTATGTTCAATTGGATTTAAATCTGGGCTATATGCCGGTAAATATTCAAGGATATGCCCAGCATTTTTGATATAATATTGCATATCTTTATTCTTATGAAAAGCAGCATTATCTAAAACAATTACACAACCATCTGGTAATTTAGGCATTAAATCCTCTTTTACCCAATGAGTAAAAGTTTGTGTATCAATATTATGTTCGAAAAGACTAACTGTCAAAAGTGCTTTGTCTAGCAAGGCTCCTATAGCATTAGTACGTCCTTTAGCTCCCCAATCATGTGTACCAAAACATCTTTCTCCCTTCATAGAATATCCATGAGTACGAGGCATGTCATGCATAAAACCACTTTCATCCAAGTATACTATAGGTTTTCCATCATGTGTATATTGAGTAATTTTATTTTGAAAGCATAACCTCTCTTTTGCTTTGGCTTTTGGGTGATTCAGTGTTTTTTTTATATGTAATATTTAAGCGTTTAAGAGCTCTCCAAATGCCATGTGTACTTACAACTAAACGTTCAGCTCTCTCATAATTATAAGCATCAGGATAGTCCTTGACATCTTGTTTTAATGCTTCCATGTTGATTTTTGTTGCAGGTTTATTACGAGTACGTGAAGGCTCCAAACGTTTTGCCCAACGCACTAATGTTGTCTTCCCTACATCAAAACGCTTGGCTGTTTGTACATAACTTAAACCTTCTTTGTTCTTTATCTTAAATACCTTTCTACGAAAATCTATACTATATGTCATAAGTCTTTTTTTATAGCCGTTTTATTAGCTTCTAGCTATATTAGAATAGCTAATTTAACTAAACGCACTTATATAGGATCGGTGGTTAAGTTTGAAAATGCGGCGAATATTAACGTTTCAGAAACTGATACAATATCTAAACTTGTTGTTAGCTGCAAAAACTTTGAGGAGTTAGTAAATAATGATTGGAATTTAGCAATGTGGGGTTCTGAAATTATTAAATTTCAAAAATGGCAAAAGTTAGACACGGATATCTATCAAATTCAAGAAATGATTAGAGGTAATTTTTCAACTCAACAATTCGTATATGCTCATGAAAATAATGAACATTTTATTTTACTAGAACGTAATCCTAATATAATTCCTGTATCGTCCAAATTAGAAAATAAAGAGATATATTTTAAAGTCGGCGACCTTAAACCATGGAAATTTAACTTTCAAAATAAAGCAAATATTGCTTAAAACCGTGTCTTCTGCAAGGTATTTGTTACATGGGTACCAAAAACGTCATTGCGAGCGACTTGATCGGCATTGTTGCATGGCTCGAAATGTTGCAAAGCGTACAGTGTCATACCGTGGTCAAGCCCTGTGTTGTACGAATGTTAAAGAAAAGGCTGTGTCATTCTAGTTCCTTGATCACAGCATCCAGAAAAATAAAGCAGTATTAGGCTTATTTTAGAGTCTTTTTATGACATTATAGACTGGATTCCGTGGTCGTAGCCACGGAATGACAGAATTTTCCCCTCTTTATTTAAACGTTCGTACAGCAGTGGGTCAAGCCACGGCATGACACCATACTTGTAATAACCATAGGTAAATTATGATCCATGCAACAATGCCCTTACTCAGTAAGAATTATTTAGCATTTGACGGGATAAGATTAAGACCTGTAACCTTGGCGGTTTTTGCATTATCCAATAAAATATTTTCAATAAAAGCCTTACTAAAATCGGCATTTGTTAAATCAGTATTACTAAAATTCGTTTGATAAATCTTTGCTGACTCTAATACACTATTAGTTAATATTGAACCGGAAAAATTTGTTTTATTAAGTGTTGCCCTAGTAAAATCAGTATTTTCTAAAATAGAATCTTTGATTACGGCATTTGATAAATTTGCATTTTTAAAGATTGAGCCGGAAAAATCTGTTTTATCAAATGTTACATTACTAAAATCAAGGCTTTGAAAATTCATATTCGTTAAGTCGTTGATTTTTTGCAAGTCCTTAACTGAGCTTATTATTATTCCTGTCTGGAATTTATTAAAATCATTACTATTTAAAATAATATTTTTAGTGAATAGAGCATTCACAAAGCTAGAATTTACATAAGCCGTATTATTTATTTGCGAATTTGTAATAGGGGAAGTATCGAATACCGTATTTGTTAGAGTGGAATTAATTAAAGCTATTTGCGATAAGTTGCTTAAAGCAAACTTGACCTCCAAAAAGTTAACATTTTGAATTAAAGCTTTAGCAAAATTGACTTTAGTAAATTGACTATTTGAAATATTCGAGTTTATTATTCCACTATTGGTTAAGTCACTGCTAATAAACGCTAACTGCTTGACCTCATTATTATTAAAAAATGTATTAATATAAGTAGAATTTTCCGAGGTAATATTTGTCATTTGTATTTTATTAAATTTGGCAAAATTAACGTTACTATTTTTGATTGATAAATTATTTAATTTGTTATCATTAAAATTTGTATTATTTAGCAAGCCGTTTTCAATCCTTAATTGTTCGAAAATAGAACTAGTAAAAACTGCATCTTGAAAATCACACCCGACAATATTAACATTTTTAAAAATAGTAGATTGAAATGAAGAAAATGAAAATATGGAGTTATTAGCTTGAATATCATTAAAACTTGCCTCATTAAAAATGCTTTGAGTAAAATTTGAATCTTTAATAACTAGCGAATTTAACTTAGCTTTACTTAAGTCGACCGATTCAAAATAATTATTACTTAGATTGCTATTACTTGCCGATATTCCCTGTAAATCGGCACCGTAAAAAATAGAGTTTAATATTGTCGTATTTTTAAAACTACTATCTCTAAGGCTAGCTTTTTGAAAGTTAACATTTTCTATATTATCATTATTCCAAAGCGAGGAAGCAAATTTTGTATTTTCAAAATTTACATTTTTAATGTGGGTTTTATTAAATGCAGTATCGGTAAAATTTGCTTGGATAAAATTTGTATCTATTAATGTTGTTCCTTCAAAAATAGAACCTTGAAAATCAGAGTTATAAGCAGACACATTTTGTATTACCGAATTTGAGAAATCGCTTTCTTGTACTATCCCGTTTGTTAAAATTGCTTGTTGTAAATTTGTACCGGAAAAATCAACACGTAATATTTCACAGAAACTTAAATCTATTCCCGATAAATCTTCGTTAGTTAGTTTTACGCCAATTAATTTCAATCCCCTTAAATTTGAACCGAATTTATCTTTAATATTAACTTTAAGTTTTTTAGCATTTTGGGCAGCTATATAATTTTTAATTACTAGACTTTGCTTATCAGTCAGCAAACCATTTGCATCACGAGTCGGTTCTGAACAACCGACTAAAAATAAGATAATTACTGCACATAATATATTGCTCATATTTAAGTTTTTAAGCATTTCCTTCCTCATATTCTTCATCATTTAGTCTATTTAGAGGAACATGTAAACTTAATAATTTTAATTTACGATGTAGTGCAGAGCGTTCCATCCCTACAAAGGATGAAGTTTTAGAAATATTGTTATTAAAACGACTCATTTGAGCCGATAAATATTGCCGTTCAAAAACTTCTCTAGCTTCTCTAAGCGGCATAGATAACATATCAAAGCTATCTTCTAATTTAGTAAGGTTAGCACTATTCGTTAAAATCTCGGAGGGTATCATATAAGGCTTGATTACTTCATTATTGCCGGACGTTAACGGATTCATAATTAAAGTCCATTCAACTACGTTACGTAACTGTCTAATATTACCCGGCCACTCATAAGATTGAAGAGCAGCGATAGTTTCATCGGCAAAATTACGCTCTTTTAACCCTGAAAATTTAGAAAGCTGCTTTACAAAATACTTCACTAACAGAGGTATATCTTCTTTCCGTTCATATAATGAAGGTACTTTTAAAGAAGCAACGTTAAAACAATAATAAAGATCTTCTAAAAATTTACCGTTATTTACTTCTTCTTGCATATTTTTAGAAGTACCGGTTATTATTTTTATATCAAGTTTGATATTTTTCCCGCAAGGTTTTTTTATTGATTGGTCTTTTAAAAATTTAAGAAATTTTATTTGGATAGGTATAGGAATATTACTGACTTCATCAATATATAACGTACCGTTATTAGCAAATTCCAGTAAGGTAGGACGTTTATTACCGTTTTCTACTTTATCTACTTCCCCGAATAATTCTTGATGAATCTTCTCGGTACTCATACACATCGGACTAAAAATAATGAAAGGATTATTTACTCGCTTAGACTTTTTATGAATTAATCTTGCAGCAAGTTCCTTACCGCTACCGACTTTACCGTGAATCATAACACGGCTAGTAGCAAAAGCTGCTTTTTCAATTTCTATTTTATGTTTTACACTAACGGAAGATTCGCCTATCAGTTCGGTTTTATCTATAACTTTTGATTTAAGGTCAATATTTTCACGCTTTAACTTTGTTACTTCGCATGCTCTTTTAAGTAAAATAACTAGCTTATCATTACTAAACGGCTTTTCTATATAATCATAGGCACCCATTTTTATAGCATTTACCGCAGTTTCAATTGTACCGTGTCCGCTAATTATTATTACCGGCATTAACGGATAACGTTTTTTTATTATCTCTAAAATTCCGAGTCCGTCAATTTCACTCCCCTGAAGCCAAATATCTAAAATAACTGCCGATACGGGCTTTTCGGCAAGTATTCTCAAAGCCTGTGTACTATTAGCTGCCACTTTAGGATTAAATCCTTCATCTTTTAAAATTGCAGCAACTATATTCCTTATATCTTCTTCATCATCTACTACAAGAACATCTATTAGCGACATTGGTTTACCTTAAAATATTAATGCAAGTATATACGTTAGTGCTGAATATAAAAGAAATCAATAGTTTTTTATAACATTTTTGTCACAATATATATTTAGGGTAGATTATGAGGGAAAAAGTGATGGAATTATAGCTTGTTTGGGGTGTTGTTGCGTGGATCGAGAAAAAGTGCTGTACGTCATTCCCGCGAAAGCGGGAATTCAGAAAATATTTAAGCGAATTATATAGTAAAATTTTACTTATTTTAAGTGTTTTTTCTGGATTCCTGCTTTCGCAGGAATGACATATAGCACTTTTTTTTATCCATACAACAATGCCACGTTTGGGGTATCCACGCAAGAATAACAAAAAAATGTTATTACAGGGCCGATACTGTCCTATAACAACAGTTCTTTACTGTTGTGTCTGCTGATTCTGTTGAAGCTGTGGGGTCTGTTGGATCTGCTGAGCTCTATTTTGTCTTTCTATTTTCTTTGCTTCTCGAGCTTCAAGCCTTCTTTGTTCTCTTGCCTTTTCTTCTATAGAATTAAGGAAATAATAAGTAAATACTAAAAAGCCGACTAACAAAGGAACAAAAGTAAATAATATTGCTTTGAGCTGCTTTTTTGAATCCTCAGCTTTTTGCCTTTTTTCTTCTTCTGTTTCCTCGTCTTCGTACATAGGAGTTAATAATTTTTTTTCTTCTTCATTACTCATTTTTTCCTCTCCTTGTTTATATGGTTATTAAGATAAATCAACCAACAGGTTTACTAAAATTATAAACCGGCTCCCACTATTTTAACGTAACGATTTTACTGATCTAAGATAAATTTTCTTAATACGTAAATATACCGGTTAATTCGATGTAATAAAATTGTTTTTTATAGATGATGGAAGCTAAACACCACGTTATCTTAATTAAAAATAATGAAAATAAAAATATAGTCAAGTATTTAAGTTGCTCTATAAAATAAAAAGGCACTTATTGGTTTATATTTAGTTATGTATTGGATAGGTTATTTTTCCAAATCATTGGCATTGTTGCATAGATACCCCAAACGTCATTGCGAGCAACTAAAAGGAGTACGGCAATCCAGAAAATAATAAATTTCATAACATTTTTTGCTATTTTTTCTTTAGATTGCCACGTCGATTCTTCGAATCTCCTCGCAATGACGAGGTAAAATCGAGCCATACAACAACGCCCAAATCATTTTAGATTTAATTTATTATCCGGTCGGGTTATCTAAACTGAAGACTTTTTTGTTATCGTCATATGAAAAAATTTCTGCGTACCTTCCGAAAGTGATTATAGATTTTAAAGTCATAGCGGCATCTTCTTTAGATAATTTATCCTCAAGTTGCATTTGAAAACGAGATAAAGGTGCTTTATGATCAAAACGTTGATGTAGAACTTCACATATATAAGACGCAATCGCTACGTTATCCAGCAAGTGCCGTGCCAGCATTTTTTTACGGGCTTCGGAATCTGCAGCTGCAAACTCTTTGCCGGCTTTATTTAACTTGATATTATCGTTTGTCACGGTTGCAAACTTTAACATGTCTAATGCCCCGACTATCCGCAGTATCTCCTCGGTATTATTAATATGAAAAATCTTGGATAATTCAGCAAGGTTGGCAACACCCTTATAAGGAGGAACAAATAAAGCTTCCACACTACCGATTAATTGATTTACTTGAGTTAAATGAATTTTTTGAGTAATATTAGAAATATCTAGTTTCTTCTCGCTGACAGTGGGTTTATCAGAAGCGGATACCATCAAGCCGTAGATTTTATCGGCTATAGCACGAAATTCAGCCGTTTGGTTGTCTCTTGGACGTGGCAACGTAATAGATAATTCGGACACAATACGCCCGGGGTTGGATGAAAAAATTAATACTTTATCCGCCATAATTATAGCTTCCTCAATAGAATGAGTAATAATAACTACCGATTTCATGTGAGTTTTACCGTTGCTCCATAAATCAAGAAAGTCATTCTTTAAATTATTTGCCGTTAACACGTCAAGAGCAGAAAAAGGCTCATCCATAAGCAAAATTTCCGGTCTTAAAACTAAGGCTCTAGCAAAGCCTACTCTTTGTTTCATCCCTCCTGATAACTCTCTTGGATATGCCGATTCAAAACCGTCAAGTCCTATTAAATCTATAGCGGCTAATGCTCTAGTTCGACGTTCCCGTTCAGAAATTTCTAAAGCTTTTAAACCGAGTTCAACATTTTCAAGAACCGTAAGCCAAGGAAAAAGAGCAAATGTTTGAAATATCATACCTATTTCAAAACAATCATTAGCTTTTTCTTGGTTACGGTAAATTAGCCTACCGGTAGCGGGGCTGCTTAAGCCGGCAATTATTCTAAGCAATGTTGACTTACCGGCTCCCGATTTTCCAAGAATAGCAACTATTTCATTAGATTTTAAAGTAAGATTAATATTATCAAGTATTTTTTTTCTTACATTGTTATTAGTCATAACTGTTTGAGTTACGGAACTAAGTGTAAGTAAACTATTATTAATCATTACCGTGAACCATAGAAATTATATAGCACATTCATTGTCTTTTTTGCTCGTATCGTCTTCGTCTTCGTCTTCTCTGATAAATTTCTGTTTTACCTTAGATTTCCGGTTATATGTCTTACTATTATCATTTACGGGAGAATAAGTCGAAGGTGCATAATTTGTAACCGGCGGCGTATAGTTTCGCTCTTGCACGGCACCCGAACAGGAATATTTTGATAAATCTTGCCTGGTTTCCTTAAGCATAGCCTTAATCTGAGCTAGCTCCTGCTGCAGTTTTTCTTCTTTATCGCTATTATTTTTTCTAACTTTTTTATTTGCTTGAGCTAGGGAGGAATCATCTATATAGTCAGCATCGATATTTTTTTGAGCCTTTTGACGGGTCATATCTCTCTTGATCATTTTAAGATACATATCACGATTTCTTTTTGATGGATTAATCGCTTCACTACTTAAAGGATTATCATTATAGTCATCATCGTTATCTTCATCAAGATTATCTTCGACAATATTCTTTTTAGCCAAATTAATATATTTACCATTATATAAAGGTCTACGTTTACCGCCTTTAAATCCTTTACTATCAACTAATTTATTATTTGCAGATTTTTTAAAATAGTCTCTAAATCCATCAATACAGCCTGAAAGAAGAAACAATCCTAAAAATAAAATAATACACTTTTTTAACATAATATAACCTAAGTAATCTTTCTATATCGTTAATTAATGCCATAGAACTACAAAAGTTGCAAGAATCAAATGAAGATAAAGAGCGTTTAAAATAAAAAATTGTGTCGATGTTATTGTTGTGGGGATTGAAAACACAAAAAATCTTGTCATTAGGAGCGATAGCAGGCATTGTTGAATGGCTCTAAGAAACCGTCATTGCGAGGTGGCATTGTTGCATGGATCAAATTTTTGATGTCATTCCCGCGAAGGCGGGAATCCAGAGAATATTTAAGCGAATTATATAGTAAATTTTTATATAATTTTACTTATTTTAAGTGTTTTTTCTGGATTCCCGCCTTCGCGGGAATGACATACTGCTACTTTTCTCGATCCATGCAACAATGTCTTCGTGTCTTCGCCATGACGGAGTTTTTATTAATTTTCGAGCCACGCAGCAAGGCCATTACCTTCACACAATGAATATAAATACAGCATAAGCCTTTATTTTATCATAAAGCCTACTCATCTTTAATATTTATATTTGCTTCTTTAATCAAAAATCGTATAAAATATAAAATTAAATACCAGGTATTATGGAAGACCTTAATTATTGGGAAGAAAAGTTTGAAGTTTGTAATTATGCCGCAAGGCTATTAGATCAAATTACTTCTTTAAACAAGTTAGTACAATATCCGATAGACCTTAGGGATATTAAAAAGGGTATTTATTATGCACGAAAATATCACAGTTCTCAAATGCGGCAATCAGGTGAGCCTTATTACTCCCATCCGGTAGAAGTTGCTTATATGGTGGCGGAATTTACTGCTTATGAAGCCCCTAAACTTTTCATCCCTAATATGTTAAATGCTGCTTTATTACATGATACTATAGAAGACACGCTGCTTACGGAAGAAAATATTGCTGCTATTTTCGATAGAAACGTTGCAACTCATGTGGAAGGTTTAACTAGAATTAAACCTTCCGGAAAACTCAGTGTTGAGGATAGTTTAAATTTATTAATTCAGCAAAAACAACATGATACGGCACTTATAAAAATCTTTGATCGGGTACATAATTTACAAACATTAGGAGCAAAATCTCCGGAGAAAGCTAAAAAAATTATAGATGAAACTTTTGATCACTTTGTAATTTTAGCAGAATATCTTGAGCTGAGAGATATTGCAGACAAGTTAAGACAAATTTGTTATCAATATTTTACTCTTAAACAACAGCCTGAGAATAGTTGTTCGGTGATTTAGAGGATAAAGCCCCGCTTCTTTCTCCAATTTTTCAAAATGAAGTATACCAAATCCAAACCCAATACTTGTTGGAATCATAATAACCAACAATCCCCAATTACCGAAAAACTTTGTCAAATGAATAATACCAAAAGAGCTAATTACATACATACAAGCCATCGATAAAGCATAAGCAAAGGTAACATAAGTAAAACGCTTAAAAATCGGAAAATGTCTCACACAATTTGGTACGGCCGGCATAACATTCAGTGCGAAGGCCATAATAAATGCTTGAATTATAAATATATGAAAGGGAGTTGTAGCATGATCTAGTAAATATGGGCAAGCTAAAGCAGCAATAGTAAACATTCCTAATAATATCTTTAAAAGTTTTAATGGGTATATCCAATAACTTAAGCCTGCAAAGGTTAAAATACTAATTAACTCGACTATAGATAAATTAAAATTTTGTTGAATAACTTGTTCAGGGGTATAATTAAAGGAAGTTTTAAGAATTTCTCCACAATGTATATAAGCTAAATAAAAGGATATTGACCAACCACAATACATTACAAATAATGCTATTGCTGTTTTTTTATTTATTTTTTCTTTCCAGATAGGGTTATTTTCTAATATTTTGGGGTCTCTATTGGCTTTTTCAAAAATTTTTCGTAACCTAAGCTTTGCATCGACAAATTCCGGTGTTTCACGTAGAGCTCTTCGTGCTACCGTTCCGATAACGGCAATTATAGCACCGATCCAAAAAGCAATTCGCCAATTAAAGCCGAATGAGGTAACAATAGTAGCAATCCCTAAAGCCGCAAATGTTCCAACAGTAGCAAAAACAGTTGCTAGTGCTACTACGGGATATTGTATAGGTGGTTTGGCACTTTCAGTTAAGTAAATTTCTGTACCTATTACTTCTCCCATAGAAGAAAGTCCTTGCACGATACGGCAAATTATCACCGCAATAGTAGCTATAATCCCCTTTTCTGCATAAGTCGGCATCAATGCCATTGCGACGGCAAGACATTGCCATCATCATCGTTGTTATAACAACCGTAGCTTTTCTACCATGCTTGTCCCCTATATAGCCAAAAATAAGTGCACCTATCGGTCTAAAAACAAAAGTAGAGCAAAAAACCGCAGCCGAAATAAGAGAAGCAGTATAAGGATCGGTTTCAGGGAAAAACAACTCATTTAGAAGTACCGACATATGCACATAAAGCATTAGGTCAAAATACTCTAGGAAAGTGCCCACAGATAACAAACTAACTGCCCGCTTTTGTTCTTTTGTTAAGCTTCGCTGTTCTGTTTCATAACCTAACATTTTTACGATTTTTTAATTATAATTATGCTAAGCTGTATCTATTGAAAGTCAATAGGAATTTTTATTTATTTTTTAAAATTTTGGCAAAACTGTTATTAAAACGCCTTAGAATAAGGAAATATCGAGGTGGAGGGTTCAAGTATGACGGTATTTATCGGCATCCTGTCCTATACTGGGCATTGTTACCTGGCTCGAAAAACCCCGTCATTGCGAGGAGGGACGTAGTGCCGACGTGACAATCTAGGAAAAAAAACAGCAAAAAATGCTATGAAAATTATTATTTTCTAGATTGCCACGCCGCTTGCAGCGGCTCACAATGACGTTACAGGTATTCACGCAACAATGCAAAACGGGTTTCAGCATGACAAAAACTGGATGGTCATGGTGCTAAGAGGTGCCTCGCCATGACGGGGTTTTTTGAGCCAGGCAACAACGCCAAGATTGTAAGAGAGTGAAAAGCTTTAGTTCTTTATTTCCGTAACGGCAGCAAAATAGCCTTTATAAGTGTATGTAAATTGGCAATCTCTACCTTATCACGAGAAGAGAAATTACTTATAGCACAACTATAAAGATCCTGAGAAGTAGAACTCATATTTGTCCATAATATATTACCGGTTTTTGTATCGACAATTCCGATAGCCAGAACTGAATTATCTGCATTGTCCGTGACGTTAGAATTATTGAAAATAATACTCATGGCAAAATCACGTGCACGGGCTCCATTAGTCTTGATTATCTGTGCATAATCAACTAATAACAATATATCACTATTAGTTTGTTGCCCTAAAGTTATCGCTGCTTCTCCGACATTTTGCGTAATTGCAAATGCTTTGCTTTCTTCCCATAATAGAGGGGTATAAAGTGTTTTATGAGCCGAATTATAAGAGTCACGAAAACGAGAAACGACATTATCCAGTTTTTGATCTCTAATATCTCTTTTATGTAATAATTTAACTCTAAAACCGTTCTCTTGAATAGCTAACGGTATTTCTCTCCTAATAAGTTCTTCTAAATGATCTTCGTAATCATACATACGTTCTTTACGGCTAGATATATCTAAAGTATACACTTCAACCTGCGGGGGTAAAATTAATATTTCTTTAGGTTGAACCATGTTATTGTTATATCCTGCAACATGACGTATTGAAGTTACTTTTGCACAGCCGGAAGTTACTAAAATTACGAAGAATAAAGATACAAAATTTTTGAAATACATTAGAATATTCTATTAATTAATTCATTATTAAGCAGGAATTACACGTGTACGTTTTTCGGAAAAAATTATATATACTTTTTGACCTGTCTTAATATTAGAATCCGTAGCTTGGACAACTGTAATTAAGCCGCTTGTAACGGCAGTAGAAATAACATTTCTCATTGCCGAATTACCTTCGTAATAATCACTTTTTATTTTAGAGGTATCAACTTTAACTAAATATTCATATCCTTTTTTCTCGCCTAATTTTCCTTGTAATCCAGAGCCAAGAGCTGCCCCTGCAATAGCCCCGCCTACAATAGCTGCGGCATTACCGGTTCCTTGTCCTACTCCGCTACCTAATACGCCTCCCATTACTCCGCCGGCAAGCATTCCACCGCTATTATCGGATAATCTATCCGATTCTTTTATTATAACAGGACGTATGGAAATAACTTCTCCTTCCAATGTCAGGTTTAATGTTGAATCGCTAGTATATACGTTACTCGAAAGGTCACGTGCACAACCGGTAAGTAAAGAAGTCAAAATAATAAAAATTGTACATTGACAAAAAAGCTTTTTCATTTGAATACAATATTAAGTTATATAATTAAGGTTTATTAAAAAATAAAGAAGTTATATTAGTTTCTATATTCTGTCAAATAGTTTTTAATAATTATTTAATTAGTATTTAGGCTCTGTGAACAAAATTAAAATTAATCTATTTTAGTTCTTTCTAAACTCGCTTATAAGAAGGAATTTAAAGATTTGAGCGGGGAATTTAGTAAATTTGTCCGAAAATGTTGAATGTCTGAACCTTGGTGCATAGTTTGCTAACCAATATAAACAGAACCGAAATATGCAACACTTTTCGCATGAAAGCAGGTTATACGTAATTGTAACAAAACCTAGTCTATGGACGGGGCAATTGCCCCTTCTCTTTAATTATAGTATAAACACATTTAAAAAATTGCTGCTTTATTCAAGCGTCCCCTAAACTCATTAATCCGCCTAATATAATAAGCTCGCCCTCCTCACTATTAATTGCTGTATTTATTAAACTCCGTAAAGCTCCGGATATTCGGCTTTGAATGCCGGTTGAAATTTATTGTTAACGCACATTTATCCCTTAAGCAAAAAAATATTGACTTTTAATAGAAAAAATATAATTTCTTTACAGTTCAATTAAAATTGTTAGCCCGGATATTGCATGAAGTGAGATTTAAAGTAAGAAATTGAGTAATTTATAATATTAGCAATGATACTTTTGTAAAAATTTTGCCAAAAAGTGCTTTGAAGCCGTTATTTTCAAATTTTAGATGTAATGCCCCTTACCCCATTTTTTCTAAGCACCGGGAACAGTGCTAATCTAGGTTATTCTAATGCTAATTTCTTCATCACATGATTCCATACCTGTCGGTAAGGATATGATGAAGATAACAAAAACTTAATACGCCTAGTATTACGGATAATTACTACCCCAATTTTTAATAATTTTAAACGTATTGTACCTATTTGTGCTTTTGCTAATGCACTACCTTGTAATAAATTACCTCTGATATATTCTACTAAAGTGTATGCAAGACCCGATAAAATCATTCTGAGCTGATTAGCCCACCATCTATGACAAGAAGTACGATCTGCAAATAATTCTAGTTGTTGCTCTTTTATACGGTTTTCCATATCACCACGACCACAGTAAACTTTGTCGTATAAATCTTCAGGTTTATCTGATAAATTAGTTACTATATACCTTGGATTTTCTCCAAGCATTGTCATTTCTGCCTTACTAATTATTCTACGTTCATGACTCCAACTACCAGCCTTATATGGAAACTCACTAAAAAGACGTTGCTTTTCTTGGGTTATAATAAATGCTGCTTTTGACTTCTCCATTGTAGGTTTCAGTAACTCATTTAGTCTGTTATTTTGGGGCATTCCTACAATATATTTTATATTATGAATATCACACCAATCAAACATCTGATGACGACAAAATCCACTATCACCACGAAAAATAATCTTTACCTCTGGCCAAGCTTGGCGAAAACGTTTTACTAACAATGATAATATTGCCCAAGAATGTTTTGCTTGATCCTGCTTTGACGTCCTAAGATAACTAACTAACAGATGCTTTCCACAAAAAACATACAAAGGTAAAAAGCAATTATGACCGTAATAACCATGATAAAACTTACCTTCCTGTTGCCCATGAATTTCATCATCCGTAGCATCAAAATCAAGTATTAGCTGCTTTGGTACTATTTTATGAGACTTAATAAATTTATCAAGCATTAGTTCATGCACTTTAATTGCAAAGTGTCTATCAGCATTGTTTTCTATACGACATAAGGTAGAACTACTTGCCATATCATCAATTGTTTCCATAGCTGTTTGCATAGCAGGACATTTTCGTAGATAATTGTGGTCATTTAAATCTTCATAACCTAATGCAATACCATAAATTCGTTGCCTCAGCATTGTTGCCATATTATGGGTAATTTTACTACCATCTCGTCTATCAGGAAATATTTTAGCAAGCTCCTCTGTTATACCAAGCCTTTTATCTGCTTCTCTTAATAACAACACACCTCCATCGCTACTAATATCACCTCCAGTGAAATTTATCTCTATTGTCCGATTTTTTACTTTGGAAAACTGGTAACTATATGCTATACAATTTGTCATGACAAAATCCTTTGTATTATTCTAATGAAATACCAGTATTATACAGCTTTACGAGGATTTTGTCTCCTATATCTCATGCAATATCCGGGTTAGGAAATTGTTAGGATATCAAGCTGAGCAAAGAGGCTTAACAAAAGAAGAAAAAGAAGCCGTTGGATTATTATCTATAGGCACGTTTCTCGAATATTTTGACTTTATGCTTTATGTACATATGGCGGTACTTCTTAACCAATTATTTTTTCCTGAGTATGATCCTCGTACTGCCTCACTACTCTCTGCTTCTATCTTTTGTATAACATTTGTAGTTCGTCCCCTCGGTGCTCTTATATTTGGTTGGATAGGTGATAATATCGGAGTAAATCAACAGTAGTTATAACTACTATTATGATGGCTTGTTCTTGTGTGATAATGGCAATATTACCGACTTATAAGCAAGTAGGTGTAACAGCTTCATGTGTAATGGTAATCTGTCGTATAGTCCAAGGAATGTCTTCTATGGGAGAAATAACAGGAGCAGAAATTTATTTTACTGAAACAATAAAACCACCATTACAATTTGTAGTCGTATCAGTATTAGCTCTCTTAGCTGCATTAGGGGGCGTGGCAGCTCTAGGGGTAGCATCTTTTAGTACTGTTGAAGGGTTATTGGCGGTATGCTTTTGGGATTGGTGCAGTAATTGCCTTAGTAGGGGGAGTGGCACGTACTAGACTTAGGGAAACGCCAGAATTTGCAGACGCAAAACGTAGAGTACAAAGTATTTTAGAGCAATTTGGAAAAGCCCCAAAGTTAATTAATAATAATTATATAGTAAAAGAAAAGGTTAATAAAAAAACTCTACTTGCTTTACTTTTAATAAATTGCGGGTGGCCGGTATGTTTTTATATTGCGTTCATTCATTGTGGTAATATACTTCAAAATTCTTTTGGTTATACTTCAGATCAAATAATACATAATAATTTTTTTGTTGGATTAGTAGAAATGCTAGGAATTTTACCCCTAATATACTTAGGATACTATATTTATCCATTACTTATATTAAAAATTAGGTTAATAATCTATTCTATATTTATTTTAGCATGTCCTTATTTATTAAATAATATTAGTACTCCTTCAGGAATATTTTATTTTCAATGTTTTGCTATGTTTTTTGTTCTAGATACTACACCAGCAAAATCAATTTTCTATCAGTATATACCAATTTTTAAAAGATTTACTTATACTTGCTTTACAATTGCTATATCAAGGGCTATTACTTACTTAATTACCTCTTTTGGAATTATTTATTTAGTAAAGTATTTTAATAACTTTGGATTACTAATTATCATGGTTCCTATAGCTTTAGGCACTGCGTTTGCTATAAACCATTTTGAAACGTTAGGAAAGAAAGCTAACAGCTATTAATAATAGATTTTGCAAAATTTAGCTGTTTCTTGTGCTATGTGAGGTAGTTTTAAATATTCTGCGAGAATTAAAAAGTCCTCTAAAGTTTCATCTATTATTTTTTTAGCTTTTTCAGGAGACTTGACCTTTAAAGTTTGGATATTATGAAATCTATCAAATAATTTAATAACTAATAACTTTTTCTCTAAATTATGATATAATAATTTTAACATTTCTGCCGAGGTTATTTTCCCGTGTGGTTTGATTCGAGTTAAACCTTCTACTTGAATAGCTATCTCTCTTCCAAAAATTTTTGTAATCATTTCTTCGTTAAGCTCCGTATCCTCAATAGTATCGTGAAGCAAACTAGTAATGATTATATCAGCAGTAAAAAAATTTTGCTCCATATAAGCCGTATACTCCGCCACCATATATGCAACTTCTATCGGATGGGAGTAATATGGATCGCCTGATTGCCGCATTTGTGTGCCGTGATACTTCCGTGCGTAGTAAATGCCCTTTTTAACTTCTCTAATATCTATCGGGTGTTTTACCAACCTGTTTAAATAGGTAATTTTATCCAATAGCTTTGCGGCATAACCGCACATCTCAAACTTTTCTTCCCAGCAATTAATATCTTCCACAAAAATTAACCCAAATTTATTAGATTAATCCTTATAACATTTTCTATTGAAAATTTAAAGTAATAAATTGCAACAGGGCATATTTTTTTAACCTTATTATTTATAATAATTCTCAAATAATTTGAAATAGAACATTAAATTAATTTAACTTTCTGCATGTCTACTTCTCTTGTTATACTTTCTCGCTCAACAAAGATAAATCCACCTCACCCAAAAACACCGCTCGCTCTAGCTGGCGGCGTTTTACTAAGCCTGTTAATTTTTCGTCTCTCGCATAAATGCCAGATTGTTATAAAATTAAACTTCGGACAGTAGGATATCGTTTAGTTTATAAGGTTATAGACACAAGATTAGTAGTACAAGGATTTTCATAAGCAACGATTAAGTGTGTTATATGCGGAAGACACAAAAGTAAAAACACGTGTAGATAGGCTAATGGATTTATACCTTGATGGTGAATTAGACAAAACAACACATGAAGAGAAACACTTACAATTAATACAAAAAAAGAAGAGATCATTAGGGAAATCGAAGCACACCATAAAGCAGATGATGAGTTTATAAACATGCTAATTTCCTTAGTAGGTCTTGCCTTCAACGCTCTTCAGACCTTTAGCTGTTCGAATATTGAAGAAAAAAGGGGTTTAGTAAATTTAGTATTTGCGAACTTAACATTGAGCAGCGAGAAACTTGATTATAATCTACGTCCGCCGTTCAATAGCTTCGTAAATTTGTCCTTCAAGAGGCGAATGGCTGGGGCGGGAGGGATCGAACCTCCGAATGACGATATCAAAAACCGTTGCCTTACCGCTTGGCTACGCCCCATTTAATTACCGTTATTGCAAGAAGAGACATTAGTCTCAATGCGGCAATCCGGTTAAACATATTAGAATGCTAAACTTGCCATTTATATAAGCTTTTTGGCATTCTCATTAAATTCCGAATGTAATTCCGGAATTGCTACAGCCGCTTCATGGCTAGCATTGTGGCATGGATACCTAACCCGTCATGGCGAGACGCCTTTTGGCGTCGTGGCCATCCAGTTTTTGTCATTCTAGTTCCTTGATCACCGGCATCCAGTCTTTTTTATTAAGGTTTTTTCTGGATACCGTGGTCAACAAGCCACGGTATGACACCATACTTATAATAACCATATTATGATCCGTGCAACAAGACATGTCTTCGCAATGACGGGGTTTTTTGAATGATTTATAGCAATAAATACGGTGACAGTCAAATATAATAATTATTATTCTAAGAAAAATTTTATTTGTTTATCTAACCATATCTTAGTCTTTGTAGACAATAAAGAATAAATTTTAGATTTAATTTTTTGGTAATATTGTTTTATATAATTTATTTCGTCGATATTTAATATAGAGAACTCCACTAATTCTTTAGCGTAAGGTACTAAGGTTAAAGTTTCAAACTCTAACCAATTATTATTTTCTTTAACATACATCAAATTTTCTATTCTGATACCGAATTCACCCGGTATATAATAGCCCGGTTCATTAGACAAAATCATCCCGGGCTGCAAAATAATTTGATTACGTAAGTTTATACTTTGTGGTCCTTCGTGAACGCTTAAGAAGCTGCCGACTCCGTGACCGGTGCCGTGTGGATAATCCAAATGATCCTGCCACAAATATTGCCGTGCTAATATGTCAAGATTGCTACCTGTAATTTTATCTTTGGGAAATTTTGCATTTGCTAGAGCAATATGCCCTTTCAAAACTTGTGTATAACGTTTCTTTTGTTCACTTGTCGGTACACCTATTGCAATAGTCCGAGTTATATCGGTCGTACAACCTTGATACTGCCCGCCGGAATCAATTAGTAAAATGCCGTCCCCTGCTATTTTCTTTGCGTGTTTTTGATCGGCACGATAATGAATAACAGCACTATTTTCTTTAAAGCCGCAAATAGTCGGAAAACTATCACTTATATAGCCGCCTTGGCTACTTCTATAGTTGGTCAATTTTTCTGCTAAATCATACTCCGTAAGCTCATGTAAGTTATTTATGCCTTCAAGCTCGGCAAAAAACTCGCATAACGCCACCGCATCGCTAATATGAAAGTTAACTGCATGTCGGATTTCTATCGCATTTTTACAAGCTTTAAGTAGCTGACAAGGATCCAGGGTTTTCTTAACCTCTTTACCAACTATCAAATCCACTATATGAATCGATAAAAAACTATCGTCAACTAGGATTTTTTGGCTATCTTTTAATAAGATATTTTCAAACTCATTTTCCGGTAAAATTGTTATTTCGGGACGGACAGCAATAATTTCCTTGCCGACTCTTGCAGGATTTATAAATAAATATAGTTGCGAATGAGTCAGTATTACTAGAGAAAACATTAAAGGAGAATAAGCAACGTCACTCGCTCGAAGATTCAACAACCAACATATAGAGCTTGCATCAGTAATAATAATTGTATCTGCCGAATTTTCTGTTAAAACTTTCCGGCATTTCTCTATTTTTGCCTTATGAGAAATACCGGCAAAGGCAATATCGTGTAAATAAACTTTAGAAACTGGCTCTTGCGGCTGATTTTCCCAAATCTGATCGACTAAATTACCGGAAATTTTATGTAAAGGTGACTTTAAAGACCCGAAAAGCCTAGATTTTAGCGGATAAGTAAAAAGTTCAGGATCGTAACCTATTATAGCATTTTCTTTTATATAACTTTCCCAAGGAAATAAATATATGTCTTTGAGATCGAAAATTTGAAAAATACTTAGATCAAGCTCTCTAGCACTTTGCTCTAAATACCTACCGTCGGTAAAAAATAAAGCCGTATCTTCGCATATTACCGCTAGCCCGTTTGAACCCGTAAAACCCGTTATATACTCAAGCCTTTTAGCATATTCCGGCACGTATTCACTCATATATTTATCATTAGAGGGAATAACGTAGCCGTTTATACCGAGTTCTATAAATAACTTTCGCAGGGACTCTATATGCTTGTTAATCATTCAACAATACTGCAATTTACTACAGTTTCTTTGATTTTAATAATAAAATATTTGCTTCAAATAATGGGGTAAAAATATTTCTAACCTCATTTAATAATGCTTCATTAGTTATTTCTTGCTTTAATTCTTCACGTATAGCATCAAATATTTCCCTTAAACTCTTCTCTTCTGCTATATATTTAAAAATATATTTAGTATAAGCAAATACGGAAACTGATATATTGACGTTTTTTAATACGCCGTTATTTACCGTAAAATTAACACTGTTATTTACCAGCACCGGATTAGCTTCTAGATAATCAAAAACTTGCTTAGCAAAATTGGCAATATTATAGAAATAAGGCACGTTATCAAGGTCATCAATAGTGGCTACACTATCTTTTTGATTAGATACGTAAAAAGAATGCTTTATAATATTTCCGGTAATTATCTCGCTAATTGCCTGCTGGGTTATTTTATCCATCTTCTTAATTTTTTGTAATAACGAGAAGTCTTTAATATAATTTTCGGGTCTAAGTAGTAATTTCTCCACCGGATCAAGGTAATCGACAAAATTTAAATCCGCATTTTGAACAAATTCATATAATTCAGGCACGGAATAAGCACGGTCCTGTTTATGCAAGAACATATCATATACCCCTACATCACCGAAATTTTGATAATCCGAAAATAACTCCCATCCTCTTTTATGCCAGTTAGTAGCAGGTAAATTATCAAGTATAATTTTCCCGTTCATAACCTCCTCTACTCGACTTTGTACCTGGTTATTTACCATTTTCATGACTTCTTGAATATGATAAACGCCGGTACGACCATATTTAGCATAAACCATTAATCCCATACCGCCTTTAGGAGTTAATGAGTCTTTTAAATTTTTTAGACCTTCAGGCGGGTTTTGCAAGTGATGTAATACACCGGTACAATTTATATAATCAAATTTCCCAAGTTTCAAATTCGGAATATTCAGTATTGAGTCATTAATCCATTTAATATTTGTAAGTCCCCGCACTTCAGCACGTTTTTGTGCTACTTCCATGCTTGGTTTACTAAAATCCAAATATATTATTTCCGCATTTTTTTTATCCTTAAGCTGTTCGGCAAGAAAAATAGTAGAGTCGCCCGTACCGCCACCGGCTATTAAACAGCGAAAGCCATTGTTAAAATTCTCTTTTCCTTTATATAAGAAATGATTTAATTCTCCTAAACCTTCACCGACAATAGAAAGCAGCCTGGTTCTTTCCTCTTCAGGATTTCTATATGGATAAGGGTAATCTTGATAATGTTCTTGAACTTCTGCTAAGTCTTTTGAAGTAGCTGAATTTGTAATTTTAGTTTTTGTTTTTTTTAAATCGGTCATTATATATTTCCTGTTAAGTAAAGAATTGAGATATAGCTTCTTGAAAAAGAGCAAGACACTTCACAGCCTAGCATCGTTGTATGTCATTCCTGCAAAGGTATTGTTGTGTAGATCGAATTTTTGATGTCATTCCCGCAAAAGCGGGAATCCAGAGAATATTTAAGCGAATTATATAGTAAATTTTTATATAATTTTACTTATTTTAAGTGTTTTTTCTGGATTCCCGCTTTCGCGGGAATGACATATAGCACTTTTTAGATCCATGCAACAACACTAGTCCAAGCCACGGTATGACACCGTACTTGTAATAACCATAATACGATAATTTACTACTTTTGAACGAGTATCAAGTTAATATTATGTCTTTTATATGTAACTGAACAGTATAATTATCCTGCCAGTTATTAGTTTTTAACGAACCTATCACGGAAATATGCTTTTTCCCTTGAGCATTAAATATTGCTTCCTCAAGGGGCGTTGCGACTGCATTAAAAGTAATTGCCTGTAATGCTTTATTACCGTAAGCCTTAAGAGTAGGTGCAAGTAAACACCGAATATGTTTACTGCCGACGATATCTGCCTTGATAATAAAAAGATTATCAAATTTAAATATAGGTTCCGGGTTACCTTGACCGAAAGGCTCTAACTTATTAAGCTCTTCCATTAACGACATATTAACGCTCGAGGTAGTTAATTCAGCATCATATTCTGCTTGCGTATAATCTCCTAATTTGCTTATATCAAATTTAATAGCTTCATTCAAGAATTCTTGTAATTCCTGCAATTTTTCGGCTTTTACGGAAAAGCCTGCAGCCATAGCATGCCCGCCGCCCGCTACTAGCAAATCTTTACTTTTAGCGTTAATAATTTTAGCACCGAAATCAATATTGGCAATAGACCTGCATGAGGCTTTACCAATCCCGTCATTTAAAGCTATAATTGCTACGGGTTTATTGAATTTATCTTTTAGCCTTCCGGCAACAATACCGATAACTCCAGGGTGCCAACCTTCTTTTGCGATAAATAATAAACTATTATTTTCTTGAGTCAAAGCAATATTAGTTGCTTCCTCTATCATCATTAGCTCGATTACTTTCCTCTCGTTATTATGCTTTTCAAGCTCTGTTGCTAAATTCTCTGCTTCTATTGTGCATTCCGTCGATAATAAAGTAGCTCCTAAGCTCGATCTCCCGACTCTACCGCCGGCGTTAATTCGTGGACCTAAAATAAATCCTAAATGATAACAACGCGGCACTTCGTTAAGCCCTGCAATATCATATAAGGTTTTGATACCGATATTTTGCCTTTTTGTCATTATTTTTAAACCGGTAGCAACAAATGCCCGATTTAGCTGTATCAATTTCATCACATCACAAACTGTTCCAAGTGCTACCAAATCTAAATATTGCATTAAATTCGGCATTGGAATATCGACAAAATAACTTTGTTTTTTTAATTCCGATAATAAGGCGGTAGCAAATAAAAAAGATACTCCGACAGCGGCTAAATATTTATATTCGCTTTTCTCATCTATACGATTAGGGTTTACTATAGCAACAGCCTCCGGTAGTATGTCTGCACTGATATGATGATCGATTACTATCACGTCAAGCCCCACCTCTTTAGCATATTCTAAAGCTTCATATGCCATAGCTCCGCAATCAACCGTAATAAGCAGCTTTGCACCGTTATCTTTGATTTTTTGCATAGCGCTTGGCGTCGGACCGTAGCCTTCCGCTATACGGTCAGGCACGTAAATATCACAATTATGGCTTAAATCCCTAAATACATTTTTAAGCAGTGCCGCAGAAGTTGCCCCGTCAACGTCGTAATCGGCAAATATACATATTTTTTGCTTATTTAAAATCGCCGCAATAACTCTATCGACTGCTTTTCGCATGTCAAGCAAATGGAAAGGATCGGGGAGTAGATTTTTAATTTTCGGTGATAAAAAATTTTCCGCCTGATCTAAATTACTCACTCGGCAAGATAATAACCTAGCTAAAAAATCACTTACTACTAGATTACGGCTTAGCTCTGAAATATCACTTTCATTAATAAATTTTTGCTGCCATATTTTACCGTTAACCGATTTTTTAGTCGTCATATTTTTATTCTTTTAATGTTGACTTGGCAAACACTCTCAATGTCATTTTCGTGTGGATCGGACGTTGTTGCCTGGATTGAATTTTTGATGTCATTCCCGCGAAGGCGGGAATCCAGAAAAAACACCTAAAATAAGCAAAATTATATAAAATTTTACTCTATAATTCGCTTAAATATTCTCTGGATTCCCGCCTTCGCGGGAATGACATACGGCACTTTTTTAGAGCCACACAACAACACCCGCCTTTAGCTAGAACGACAACATCGGATAGGTTGACCAAACACGGATAAACAACTTCTAATTAGTAGACTAGCTTAAGCGTCGGACAATCTTTGCACGTTCAATTAGCGGTAAGATATTCGCCATTTCGGGACCTGATTCTTTACCGGTTAGAGCGAGGCGTAGCGGCAAAAATAACTCTTTACCCCTTCTGCCTGTTATTTCAGCAATTTTTTTTGTCCAAACACTCCAGCTATTACTAGTTAGTTCTCCGGCAGGCAATAATTCTACCGCTTGTTTTAAATATTGCTTATCTAAATTTTGTATTTTTGGCGATTCATGACAAATATCCCACCATTCTTTTACATCAAAAAGTTTTTGTAAATTAGGTCGCACCGATAACCAAAAATTTTCGTCAATATGACTCGCCCCGATTTCTACAAGGCGGTCTTTTATCTCATTAAAACTTAAATGTATAAGTAATTTGTGATTTAATCGCTCTAAATCTTCCGGTTGGTAAATAGTCGGGCTTTTGGAAAAATTATTTATAGCAAATTGCTCTATTAACTCTTTCATAGTTTTAAACGGCAAAATTTGCGTCGATGAACCGAGCAGGCTAAAAAAACTAGCGATAGCCATTGACTCAAAACCTTCTTTGTCTCGAAGAGAGGCAATTTCAAATCCCCCTACTCTTTTAGAAATTTTCTCATCCCGATTAATAATTAAACTTAAATGCCCGAATATCGGCGGAATTGTGCCTAAAGCTTCAAACATCTGAATTTGAATAGCGGTATTGCTTACATGGTCTTCTCCCCTGATAATATGACTAATATCATAATCAATATCGTCGATAACTGAACATAACATATAAGTCATGCTCGAGTCCGCCCTGATAACTATCGGATCGCTTAAAGACTTGCCTTCATATTTAACTTCACCTTTCACCATATCATGCCAGCTTATCGGGGTATGATTTATTAAAAATCTATAATGCGGTTTCCGGCCTTGTGCTTGATATTTCAGGGTTTGTTCTTTAGTTAAATTTAAAGCGGCACGGTCATAAATCGGCGGCATGCCTTTTGATAACTGAAATTTACGCTTTAATTCTAATTCTTCAGGCGTTTCAAAACAAGGATATAATCGTTTTTTTTCTAACAGTATTTTCTTTATTTCGTCATATCTATCTAACCGACTTAACTGATTAAATGTTTGATCCCAATCGATATTTAAAAATTTTAAATCTTTTACAATAGCATCTTTATATTCCTGACGGCTACGCTCAAGGTCGGTATCGTCAAACCTTAAAATAAATTGCCCATTATTTTTTCTGGCATAAAGCCAATTAATAAGGGCTGCTCTACTATTACCGACATGTAACATACCGGTCGGTGACGGAGCAAAACGTGTGATAACTTTTTTCATATTTAATTTTATTATGGTTATTATGTCATGCCGTAGGATGTACCTGCGTTGTTGCGTGGTTCTAAAAAAGTGCTGTATGTCATTCCCGCGAAGGCGGGAATCCAGAGAATATTTAAACGAATTATATAGTAAATTTTTATATAATTTTGCCTATTTTAAGTGTTTTTTCTAGATTCCCGCTTTCGCGGGAATGACATAGTACCTTCCTTCTTCTGTAACTTATTACTATTTTCCTTAATTAACTCTATTGCCTGCTCTTGCGTGATAGTTAAAAAATCATATTTTTTAGGAATTGAAACAAATTTACCCATATATTTTAAGTAAGGACCAAATCTGCCGAATCCTACTAAAATTTCTTCTCCTGTTTCTGAATGAATACCTAATTTAAGAGGTAAACTTAACAGCTTCAAAGCCGTCTCAAAAGTGATATCCTTCTGCAACGCAGGAGGCACGGGAACACGCTTGGGTTTTTGTTTTTCATTAGCGGCATCCTTTTCTCCACGCTGGATATACAGACCGTACGGACCTTTTTTCAGATAAATCTCGACTCCTTCCGAGTCAGTACCTAAAATTTTATTCTCATTAACCGCATAATTATCGCCGTCAGTGTCACTATTACCGTTACCGGTAGTAATCGGCTTTTTAAAAGTACAGTCGGGATAATTACTACATGCTAAAAATGCCCCGAATTTACCTAATTTTAAACTTAACTCACCCGTAGCACATGACGGACATTTCTTTGCGTCTTTATTTTCACCGAATAGATGATAATCTAAAGCTTTTTGCACATAGCCGATTACGTCGGCTATCTTTTGCTCACTAACCGATTCGACATTATTATTAAAACCGCCCCAAAAATTACTCAGCGACGTTTTCCATTCAAGTTTACCGGCAGCTATTTCATCTAATTCGTTTTCTAAACTAGCGGTAAAATCATATTCGACATATTTTTTAAAGAAGCCGACTAAAAATACCGTAACCAAACGCCCAAGCTCTTCCGGTATAAAACGTTTTTTCCCCAAGCTTACATATTTCCGCTCTTGTAATACCGATAAAATAGATGCATAAGTTGACGGTCTACCGATCCCCAATTCCTCAAGTTTTTTGACTAAGCTAGCTTCGGAATATCTTGGCGGTGGCTCTGTAAAATGCTGATTGGGTTTTATCTCTTCGGTTAATAATTTCTCTCCTTCTTTTAAAGGCGGTAGCATTTTATTTTCTTCTTCCGCTTCATCGTCTACACTCTCACGATATACTTTATAAAAACCGTCAAATGCTATGGTTGATCCGGTCGCTTTTGCTGAAAATTCTTTATTTTCAGACTCAAGCCCCGCTACTACCAAATTCATAATAACATTTTCCATTTGGCAGGCTATTGTCCTTTTCCAAATTAATTCATATAACCGGTAATAATCTTTATCTAATTTTTCTTTTAAATTTTCCGGGGTGTAAGTAATTGTCGTCGGTCTTATTGCTTCATGAGCTTCCTGGGCATTCTTTACTTTCGATTTATAAACTCTTGGGGCGTTTGGCAGATATTTATCACCAAAATTTTTATGGATTAACTTACGTATTTCCGTAACCGCCTCATTCGCCAAAGTAACGCCGTCCGTCCTCATATAGGTAATAAGCCCGACCGTTTCTTTGCCTATATCCACACCTTCATAAAGTTTTTGTGCTATTTGCATAGTTTTTTTAGCACTAAAACCTAATTTTCTTGCAGCTTCCTGTTGTAATGAAGAGGTAATAAAGGGCGTTTGCGGCTGGCGTTTTTGCTGTTTTTTCTCTATTTTTTCAATATGAAATTTTTTTGATTTAACCGCCTCTACTAAATCTTTAGCATCTTTCTCGTTAGTAATCGAAAATTTTTCTAACTTCTTACCTTCTACATGAGTTAGCTTAGCTAAAAAAGATTCCTTATTACTATTTTGCATTTTAAGACTAATATCCCAATATTCTTCCGTCTTAAAACGCTCTATTTCATCTTCTCGCTCACAAACAAGACGAAGTGCCACCGACTG
This sequence comes from Rickettsia endosymbiont of Polydrusus tereticollis, assembly GCF_964026385.1. Taxonomy (NCBI): domain Bacteria; kingdom Pseudomonadati; phylum Pseudomonadota; class Alphaproteobacteria; order Rickettsiales; family Rickettsiaceae; genus Rickettsia; species Rickettsia endosymbiont of Polydrusus tereticollis. Next base: position 1,285,987 of record NZ_OZ032142.1, read on the forward strand.
CACCCTACCGGCTGATTTACAGCCCGGGAGTTTTTGCCATAAAAGGGGTGATAAAGTAAAGCCGACTAAATAATCTAATGCCCTTCTTGCTTGCTGAGAATTAACTAAGTTAATATCAAGTTTCCTAGGGTTTTCAACTGCATGTATAATTGCTTTTTTAGTAATTTCATTAAAAGCCACTCTCTTAAAAAAATCATCGGATTTAACGCCATTTTTTTCTTTAATCACCTCCGCCACATGCCAAGAAATTGCTTCTCCTTCACGATCCGGATCGGTTGCTAAATAAACTGCTTCGGCTTTTTTAGCATCCTTCGTTATTGCATCAACATACTTGTCCGCCTTATCCGATATGTCATATTTCATTGAAAAATTTTCATCAGGCAATACCGAACCTTTTTTAGAAGGCAAATCTCTAATATGACCGAATGAGGCAATAACTTTAAAATCATCACCGAGATATTTATTGATCGTTTTTGCCTTCGCGGGCGACTCTACTATTACTAATTTCATATCTACCAATTTCTAACTTAGCTCAAATATACTGCTTATATTTCGAAAATTGGACTTTATTTTGAGGGGCGAGCGAGCGGAGCGTACATTTAGTACGTGAGCACGTGAGTCCCCGATAAAATGAAGAAACAATTTTTGAAAGATGAGTAGTATACATTATTTATACATTAATGAGATCTTATTACCAGAATGGCGAGTAATTCTACCGGCTAGCTCCAACTCCAATATTACCGTATATATAATAGGCAGCGGTAAATTTGTTGCTTCTTGTAAGTAATCAAAATCGAGCGGCACTGACGATAATAATTCGATAATCGTAGTACGATCGGTTTCCGTTATTTGCTTTATATATTTTGCATCTAGTCTTTTGAAATCGCTATTTACATCAACAAAATCTTTCATCGTACTATCTTTTTTACTTATAATATTTTCATATCGTGGTAAATTAGCTACTATGTCATCTACCGACTCCACCAAATGTGCTCCTTCTTTGATTAGTTTATTAGTACCCTGACATCTAGGGTCTAACGGAAATCCAGGCACGGCAAATACTTCTTTATTTTGCTCAAGAGCAAGCCTTGCGGTTATTAATGAGCCGGACTTTAAACTAGCTTCAATTACGACAGTGCCAAGAGATATACCGGAGATTAACCTGTTACGTTGCGGAAAATGCTGTCCCAAAGGAATGGACTTGATAGGTAATTCGGCTATTATTAGCCCTTCTGCCTCTAATGCTTCAAATAATTTTTTATTCTCTACGGGATAAATATGATCGATTCCACCGGCAATAACACCGATAGTTCTTGAAGTGTTCGCTTGATGAACGGCACTATCGATACCGCGAGCCAGTCCTGAGACGGTTATATAATCGTTATTAACTAACCCTTCGGCAATTTTATGAGCAAAGATGCGACCATTTGCCGAGGCGTTACGAGCACCGACAATAGCCACACATTTTTTATATCCAAGTAATTCAATATTGCCTTTATAGCTTAGTATCGGCGGAGGGTCATAAATTTCAAGTAGTAATTTTGAATATTCGGGAGATTTATAAGTAATGATTTTAGCGTTATTCTTCTCTAAAAGTTCTAATTCTTTTTCTGCGTCACTTTGAGAAAAAACTTTAATAGGTTTTGAGCGTCCGCCACGAACAGAAAAATCTTTAATATTTTCAATTGCGGTACTTGCATCACCGAATAATTTTATCAAACTAAAGAAAGTTCTAGAACCGACATTTTCACTTCTAATTAATCGTAAAATATTAATCGTTTCTAGTGTATAAGATGCCTGAGACCTTTCCCCAAAAAATAACTCTTTAAGCATTATTTAAACGACACCTTAACTTTATTGATAATTTAAATTGGTATATTACAAGCAAAGCGTTCAGATGTCATACCGTGGCTTGACCACGGTATCCAGAAAAAAGCTTAATAAAAAGACTGGATGCCGTGATCAAGGAACTAAAATGACACCGTACACCTTGCAAAAATTTGATCCACGCAACAACGCCATTCCTGAAAGATAGCGATATAGTTACAACTTCTCCGCATGAGAGCCTAAATAATGTGCAATTCCTTGATGTGACGGAGTGATTGCCTCCCCTCCTTTACGCCACCCGGCAGGACAAACTTCACCGTGTTGTTTGAAGTGAGTTAAAGCGTCAATAACCCTTAATACTTCATCAATATCACGACCGAGAGGTAAGTCGTTAACTAGCATATGACGTACTATAAAATCTTCGTCAATTAAAAAAGTTCCACGTAGCGAAATACCGTCTTCATTTAAGACATTATACATTGAAGAAATATTTTTCTTAAGATCGGAAACCATGGGGATTTGAATCTGTCCGACTCCGCCTTTGTTATAGGGGGTATTTTTCCAAGCTAGATGAGCAAAATGAGAGTCAACGCTTACCGCTACTATTTTAGTATGTCGTTCCGTAAAATCACCGAGTCTATTGTGGAACGCAATAATTTCCGACGGACAAACAAAAGTAAAATCAAGCGGATAAAAGAATACCACTACTTTATGACCTTTTGCGTAATGACTAAAAGTAAATTCATTTTCTATATTATTATCCGGCATAATAGCTTTTGCTATAAAATCCGGAGCAGCTTTACCGATAAATACTTGCATTGTTATATGTCCCTTATAAATGTTATAAAATACGTTTACATGATATATAAGATAATTAATTATTACAACAGTAAATTTTTACGTTAACGTAAAGAAATCTTACTTACCCGCTTTCTGTTCGGTGGGTATTTTTAATTGATTAAAAATACTTAATGCTCCGGTTATAAAGCTGCTCGGCTCCGAAAGGTTAGCCGGTAAAATTACTGTATTGCTGTCCTTAGCTAAATTACTAAAAGCGTTAATATACTGCTCTGCTATCTTTAGCGATACGGCTTCACTGCCACCGGTTTTCTGCACTGCAGACGCAACGATTTCAATACTTTTTGCCGTAGCGGTAGCAACTAAACCGATCGCTTCCGCTTCACCTTTTGCCCTATTGACTTGATCGGTATAGGAAGCTTCGGAATTTAAAACAATTTGTGCTTTTTCTCCTTCGGCATGGTTAATTTTTGCTTGTCGATTTCCTTCCGATTCTAAAATTTGTGCACGTTTTTGACGCTCTGCCGCAACTTGTAATTCCATAGCTTTAAGGATCGTTTGAGGCGGTTGAATATCCTTAATCTCATAACGCATACATTGTATTCCCCAATTTATAGCTGCTTGATTAATGGCAGCAACGATTGCAACATTTAAGGTTTCTCTTTCTTCAAAAGTCCTATCTAACGGTAATTTACCGATTTCCGACCGCATAGTAGTTTGAGCAAGCTGGGTGATTGCATAATAAGGATTATTAACACCGTAAGAAGCTGCCATCGGATCAATAATTTTTACATACAAAACCCCGTCAATAGATAATGTTACATTATCATTGGAAATAGCCGTTTGTGCCGTCACGTCTATTGCTTCTTCCTTTAAAGTATGTTTATAAGCTACTCTTTGAATTACAGGTATTAAAAGATTTAAACCGGGTTGCAAGACTTTATCGAATTTCCCTAATTTTTCCACAACCCATGCCTGTTGTTGAGGCACGACTTTTACCATTTGCACTATAACTAAAATAGCTATAATACTAAAAACTAATAATAAATATTCCATTTGATGATCCTTTTTAAGTTAATATAAATTTAATTTTTGCAAAGCGTTTCAGTGTCATGCCGTGACTTGTACCTGTGTTGTTGCATAGATGGTTAAAAGTAGCAGTATGTCATTCCTGCGAAAGCAGGAATCTAGAAAAAACACTTAAAATAAACAAAATTATATAAAAATTTACTATATAATTCGCTTAAATATTTTCTGGATTCCTGCCTTTAGCTAGAATGACATACAGTGCTTTTAATGACATACAGAACTTTTTTTGATCCACGCAACAACACCTTCTCTACCCCTCACTTTCCTGCAACTTGACTTCCGTCCTGTCATCGACTTTGGTTGTACCTTCCGCTACTATTAAATCCCCTTCATGGATATCTTTTGAAGTGATTTCAATTAAGCCGTTAGTTCGTGAGCCGATTTCTACATATAGTTGTTTTACTATATTATTATCTATCTTGTAAATAAAATTACCTTGATTATTTCTTTGTATACATTGCTCCGGCACGGCTAAATTTTTATGCGGGTTGAGAATAAGCGTAACATTTACATAACTATTATGCATCATTTTATTGTTAGCCGGTAACATTATTTTAGCATCCATAGTACCGTTATCGGATAAATACCCGGAAACTGAGGAAATTTTTCCTTTAATCTCTTCACTAAGAGGAGTAGCTTGCTTGTCTTTACCGTCTGTTTTATTGACCGTTATTATCGCTTCGGTATCATTTGATACTTTTCCGTATAACGATTCAGGCAACTCAATAAAAATACTTTGTGTTCCCTCTCCTTCAACGATACTAAAAAGATAATCGCCTTGTTTTATATCCTCTCCCGGTTTTGGTTTAATCACACCTATTTTACCGTCAAAAGGTGCCGTAATTAACATATCATTATAGGTTTTTACCGCTTTAGAATAATTAAATCTGGCATCCTCAAAATCACTTTTAGACCTTTCTAATTCTTCAGCACTAATAAATTTTTTAGCAAATAATATTTTATTTCTAGTATAATTATCTTGTTTAGTACTTAATAAAGCTTCGGCATTCATTTTGGTTGTTTCCGCTATATTCTTATCGATTATGAATAACACTTCTCCTTGATTTACATTATTCCCTTGGCTTGACGATACTACTTCCAGCTTACCGGCAACATTCGCATAATAATCACGGCTATTATCGTTTTTACATTGCCCGACAACATTAAATACGTCAAAAAGTTCAGCCATTTGAACTTTGGCAGCCGTTACTCCTACCGCATTTGATTTTACCGGCTTAGCAGCTGCAACAGATAGAGAAATCACCATTACGATTAAGAAAATAGTAAATTTATTGTACATGTAGCTTTAACTCCTTATCAGTTAACCAGCGATATTCTTTTTCCAAAATCTCAAATCTAATTTTCTCAAGCTGCTCATCTAAATCGGCTTCAGGTACGATAGCTGACCCCATAAATTCAAACCCGTGATAATTAATTTGTAGCTCATTACATGTTTTTTGTAATGATTCTAGATTTTCTAAAATATCATCGATAAATATTATTGATTTAGGGTAATAATTTTTTTCACGTAAAATATATTCAAGTACGCTTCCTTTATCATATTCAGCCGTAAATATTATTCCGGCTTTTAGGGTTGGAATGCCATAACCTGCATCAAATTCTTTTATTAATATTTCGTCATTCAGCGGTGTTAATTCTGCAAAATTCACCTCTAACTCATTTAACTCTTTAATACGCCACTCTACCATATCTTCAATAACGCCGAATTTACCGGTAGCAAGTTTAGTCAAACCCATAGTCGGAATTTTATTTTGCTTTAATTTCTCAAATATCTTAAGAATATCGGGATTAACAAAGCGTGCTTTTCGCTCTTTTAAAATGACGCTAATTAATAATTCACATTGCTCTTTTGATAGTCGTTTTTCAATCTTGCTAAATAATTCTCTTCTATAATCATGAGTTTGCCTATACTCATCGGTATCCATAACTACTACGTCATCAACATCGAAAAGTACTAAACTATCATGGTTTGCCTGTTCAACTTCTTCCATAATTTCTTTAAAATCGTGAACTTTAGTTATTTTTGTAAAATTAGATTGATTCATAAAATATTTTTAAGTTTAGTTGCTGTAATTACTTCCTCAAGGGAATTGACGATTATTTTTAAGTCTTCTTCTCTCGAAAGTTTATGATTTCCGTCTTTTATAAGTTTCATTACCATTTTTTTACTTACTATTTTTTCCAATAATTTAATAGAAATATTATAAGGCACATCCTCATCAAGCATTCCGTGAATTAAATGAATAGGAATATTTATATCAATATTATCACGCATTAATAATAAATGATTTTTTGCTTCTAATATTAAATTATAGCTTATCGGATATTTATCTCGGCAATTCCGTCCGCTTATTTCAAGAAAACCTTCTTGTTGCATTTTAGTTTTATCTTCTTTCGATAAATTTTGCCAAATATCTTCGGTAAAGTCAGCCGCCGGCGCTAAACAAATCAAAGCCTTTATCTTAGCTTTTATTTTGCTTGGAAAATTCAAAGCGGCAAGTATGCCTAACCATCCGCCCATACTCGAGCCGATTAAAATGGCTTCATCGTCTATCAATTTATCTAACACTAACTCAAGCCCCGAAAGCCATGAGCCGATTGTCTGGCTTACAAAATTTCCCGAGGCATTGCCGTGACCGAAATTATCGAAGGCGATAAAATTATAATTATTTTTTTTACAATAATCCATTAAATAAAGAGCTTTTTCTCCGCTCATATTGGACATTAATCCGTGTAAAAAAATTACAGACGGAACATTTTTGTCGGTAATTTTATAATTGTTATAGACAACAAACCCCTCTTGTGGTGTATAATATAACTTATTCATTACAATATATTAGTTTAATGTCTTCCTCAGACTCAACTAAACGATACAATAAATATACTATTTTGCAAGTAGTTCCTGCTCTGGTTTCAGGCGGAGTAGAAAGAGGTACGATAGAAGTCGCAAAACATCTTAAGCTACTCGGTCATACCCCGATCGTTATTTCTGCCGGCGGTACCTTAGTTAAAGAATTAGACGACCACGATATATTGCATATTTGCGTGAATAGTGCTACTAAAAATCCTTTTATGATTTGGCGTAATGCAAAAATAATAGCAAAAGTAGTTAAAAAATATAAGGTGGATTTAATACATACTAGGTCACGAGCACCGGCTTGGAGTTCTTACTTGGCGGCAAAAGCAACTCATACTAAGTTCGTAACCACTTTTCACGGCATTTATAATATTTCCAATTCGCTTAAAAAATATTATAATAGCATCATGCTTAAAGGCGAAAAAATTATCGCCGTTTCTAATTTCGTAAAAAAACATTTATTAGAAAATTATAAAGTTGATGAAGATAAAATTGAGGTAATTAATCGTGGAGTAAATTGTGATTATTTTGATCCGACGAATCTTACCAAAGAAAAGCTCACAAAATGCCGAGAAAAATACGGTGCACCTAGCAACCTTCCTATAATATTATTGCCCGCTCGTATGACAAGCTGGAAAGGTCACCTTGTTTTAGTGGAAGCGTTAAGTAAATTAAAACATCGAGATTTTTATTGTTTAATGGTTGGAGATTTGTCTAGACACCCTAGTTTCACAAATCGAGTAAAAGAACTTATTGCTAATTTAAAATTACAAAATAAAATTCAAATTTTCGGTAATGATGCCGATATAATACATTTATACGGCATTTCGGATATAATTATATCTGCCTCAATTGAACCCGAAGCTTTTGGTCGCACTATTATTGAAGGTCAGGCTATGGAAAAACTTGTTATTGCTACTAATATCGGCGGAGCGGTTGAAACAATAAGCGATAATATAACAGGTTTTCATGTCAAACCGAATGATGCCAATGATTTAGCTCAAAAAATTGATTATTGTTTATCGATCCTTAATACCGATGAAGCTAAAAAAATTGAAGAAGCAGCAAGGCATACTGTAATTAATGATTTTTCTCTTGATTTGATGCTCCGAAAAAATTTAGAATTATATAAAGAAGTCTTAAAATAATTTATTTATATATTCAAAACAGCTTTTTTATAATAATTTTAACCTCCACAAGCAATATTTCCTCGAATTGATTTCTAAAAACTATAGACTCTTTAACATAAATAACTTTTAAAAACTTCTCTTTTGTAATAGAATATTATTATCATTTTTAAATATTTTGAGAGTAAAACATCAATGTCCGCTCAAATAATCGAGTTATTAATTTTTGCAGGTATCGCTTTTTTTATCGTTAATAAGCTAATTACTACACTTGGCTCTACTTCCGACGACGATCCGACCAAAGACAAATCATATTTCGGCGAGCCGCCTGTTAAAGACGTTACTTATACTTCAAAAAACTCAAATGATTCTGCTAAAAAAACTGAACCGACTGCCGAAGATTTAAAAGCTTTAGACGGTTTGATAGTCGAGCAAAATCTAACGCCGGTCGTTGACGGTATGGAAATGCTACAAAAACGCCTTAGATCATTTAGACCGATTAGTTTTATAAATAACGCCAAAGCAGCGTTTCAAATGATTATTGAAGCAGTAACTAATAAGCAAAAAGATGAGTTATCACAATTAGTAGATAAAAGATTTTTAGAAAAATTTGAAGAAATAGCACCAAGTTACGGGGATTTTATAGATTCAACTAGTTTAAATGCCCAATTTTCCGAGATTTATATGTTTGGCAATAATGTTTTTATTAAGCTATTATTTCAAGGCAAAAATGTTGTTGATAAGCTTGAAAACCTTAAAGAAGAATGGACATTTACCCGTAGCACTAACGCTAACGAGGTAGATTGGTTTTTAAGTAACGTTGAAAGGGTGTGATAAAAAGAGAACATTGCCTAAAAAAACCGGTCTTGTTGCACAATTCTTGAAAATACCTTATTGCCGTTCCCGCATGGCATTGGTGTTGCTGCGTGACTCTAAAAAAGTGCATGTCATTCCTGCGAAAGCAGGAATCCAGAAAAAACACTTAAAATAAGTAAAATTATATAAAAATTTACTATATAATTTGCTTAAATATTCTCTGGATTCCCGCTTTCGCGGGAATGACATACTGTTACTTTTATCGATTTATGCAACAAGGCTTGTGCCTTCTCGCAATGACGAATAATGGATTCCCGCCTCCGTGGGAATGACATTGAGCCATGCAACAATACCTCCTCGCAATGGCTATTTTGGAGATTTTTCAAACCATGCGGGTGACATCGTGCTTTTTACACAATGGCGTAGTACTAATAATAACTTGATTAAGGTTTGTTAAGTTGCAAAAACTGATTACTTATAGTTCAATTAACTTATAGAAAGCTTCTGATCACTCTTAAAACTTTTAAAATAGGTTATTATGGCTGGTATTAATGACAAGGAACAACCAAGTATACCGAAAGCAGGAAAAACAACACAAGTACCGGAAACAGAAGGAATAAAAACTGTTTTTCGAAATAGTACATTTTTTGAAAATATGAAGGCAAAACTGGGAGACTTAAATTATCGTGTTCAAGAATATTTAAGAGAAAAAATAGAAAAACCGGTATCCGAAAAATTTAAAAATAGGACAGATAATAATCAATATCTTAACAAGCCCTCAATCTTAGAAAAAGTATATGCAAAACTTAATGGAACAGATCACAAGGGGTATGTAGAAGAGCAAAAAAGAGAGCTAAACCAAGAAAAATTAGCAGCAGAATTAAAAAATAATAACGCTAAAAAAATTTCCGGTAATGTAATAAATAAAAAGGAAAGTAAAGAAATAGCTCAAGGAATACGAGAAAAATTAAACCCATCTTACAAAAGTTCGATACAAACTCCTTCCTCCTCGTTTAGCCCTCACGATACGCCAGGCACCAGTAAGAAAAATAATAGCCATGGAATAGTGCGGTGATACATTAGTGTAGCTTTCTCCGCGTGGATAGGAAAAAGCGGTCTATGTCATTCCCGCGAAAGCGGGAATCCAGAAAAAATACTTAAAATAAGCAAAATATATATAGAAATTTACTATATAATTCGCTTAAATATTCTCTGGATTCCCGCCTTCGCGGGAATGACATCGGGGGCAGCGGGAATGACATCAAAAATTTGAGCCACTCAACAACGCTTTCAGTCGCTCGCAATGACGTTTGGGGCATCCACACAACAACATAGGTACAAGCCATGGGGTAACAATTTTTTCCCCTTATTTACTATAACACAATAAATAACTTAGTCTTTATGTATTTTTCCCGTATTATTATCTTCATATTAACATTATTAACTATTTCTATGTCTCAAACCCAAGCTAAAACAATTAACGACAATACACTAATCCCACGACAAGTTTTATTCGGTAATCCTGATAAAATGAAGGTTTCTTTTACCCATGACGGTAAATATATTTTATATATCGCACCAAAAGACGGCGTATTAAATATTTGGCTAGCACCTTCAGATGACTTAAGTAAAGCAGAAGTAATAACAAATGATAAGGAACGGGGTATTAGATCATACTCCATAGCTTATAATAATAAAAATATTTTATACTCTCAAGATCATAAAGGAGACGAAAATTTTCGTATTTATAGCTATAATATCGAGACCAAAGAAACAAAGCTTATTACGCCTGAAAGTAAAGTATTAGCCTTTATTTTAGGAATTAGCCATAAGCTCCCTAATGAGATATTAATTTCTTTAAATGATCGCAATCCTAAATATTTCGATATTTATAAATTAAACCTTAATAGTTTAGAAAAAGAACTAATATTTAAAAACGAAAAATTTACCGGCTTCACGGTTGACAATGACTTACAAATAAGATTCGGCGAGCTATTAGATGAAAACAGCAACACCGAATATTACGAACTGAAAAACGGCGAATGGCAATTATTTACCAAAATATCTATGGAAGATTCCTTTAATACTTCCTTTCTTGGTTTTGATGCTAGCGGTGATATTCTTTATATACTTGACGGGCGTGACCGTAATACCTCTGCTCTCAAAGCTTTAAACTTAACTACCGGTAAGACGGAGTTGATCGCTGAAGACGATAAAGCAGATATGGGGATATTTGCCGTACATCCAACTACAGGAATACCGCAAGGTGTAGCAGTTAATTATGAAAGAGTTTCTTATAAAGTTTTAGATAATTCAATTAAAGAAGATATTGAGTATTTACAAAATATTGATCGTGGAGACTTAATTATCAATAGCCGAACACTTGACGATAAGATGTGGTTAGTAGCGTATTCAAGTGATAATGCACCGGTAAAATATTATAAATACGATCGTGAAAAGAAAAAAGCCGAATTTTTATTTACTAATCGCACCGCATTAGAGCAATATAACTTAGCTAAGATGACACCGGTAATTATTAAGTCACGAGACGGCTTAGATTTAGTTAGCTATATCACTTTCCCGAATGACGTTAAGCTTGATAAAGATAATATACCAGGTAGAAAATTGCCGCTAATAATTAACGTACATGGCGGACCGTGGGCACGTGATAGCTGGGGGTATAATCCGGAACATCAATGGCTAGCAAATCGAGGTTATGCGGTTTTAAGTATTAATTTCAGGGGTTCTACCGGTTTCGGTAAAAATTTCCTTAATGCCGGCAATTTAGAATACGGGCGAAAAATGCACTACGATCTCATTGACGGCGTGAATTGGGCGATTAAAAATAATATAGCCGATCCCGATAAAGTCGCTATTATGGGCGGAAGCTACGGAGGTTACGCAACGTTAGTGGGTATGACTATGACCCCGGACATATTTACTTGCGGTGTCGATGTGGTCGGCATGTCTAATTTATTAACTCACGTAGAAACTAAAGCACCTTACGTAATCCCTCTTCTTAGTATTTATAAAACAAGAATCGGTCCATGGGATACCGAAGAAGAAAAAGAATTTTTAAGGCAAAGGTCACCGATAAACTTTATCGACAATATTAAAAAACCGCTTTTTATTGCTCAAGGAGCTCACGACCCACGTGTAGTACAAGCGGAATCCGACCAAATAGTAAAAGCTATGCAGGCTAAAAAAATTCCGGTGATTTATGCACTTTATAAAGACGAAGGACACGGCTTTGCAAGACCGGCAAATAGATTATCATATTATGCTTTAGCCGAGCAATTTTTAGCTAAAATATTAAAAGGCAGAGCAGAACATATAGGCACAGATTTAAAAGGCTCTAACCTAATATTAAACGACAAAGAAAACTTTACCGGCGAGACACGGCAGAAAAAATTATTGACTAGGCTATTAAGTAAGTAAATTTTATTCCTCGGTGTCATTTTCGTAAGGCTTTGTTATATGTCATTCCCGCGAAGGCGGGAATCCAGAAAAAATACTTAAAATAAGTAAAATTATATAGAAATTTACTTATTTTCTGGATTCCCGCCTTCGCGGGAATGACATACGGCACTTTTTTAGAGCCACGCAACAACACAGGTACAAGTCACGGCACGACATCCGAACGACGGCAACATTATATAAGAATAACAGCTAAAATTTTGAGGTCATTATGTTACTTACAAATACCGAAAATTCGTACGGCTTAATTACCAAACTCCTTCATTGGATAATGAGCGTGATAATTATTATGATGCTTATTGTCGGCTTTGTTATGTCTAACCTTGCCGATCAACCTCAAAAATGGGAGATTTACGCCCTTCATAAAGCAACCGGTATATTAGTATTATCGTTAGTAATAGTAAGGTTGTTATGGAAATTCTATAATGATTCTGTTCTTTTACCTCATGATTTACCGAATTGGCAAAAAAAAGCCGCTAACTTCAATATCAATTTATTATATGTCTTGATGCTAGTCATGCCTATTAGCGGCTTTCTTATGACGATCCTAGCAAATTACGATATTGATTTTTATGGATTATTTACTATTAAACCATTCATGCAAAATCTACAAGCGGCAAAAATCTTTAATAAAATTCACACATTCTGTGCCTTTATATTCTCCGCTCTGATTATTCTTCATATCTTAGCTGCTCTTTATCACCATTTTATTAGGAAAGATAACGTTCTTAGAAGGATGTTGAGAGATTAGAGAGCATTATTTTTGCTGCTTTTATTCCTGATTGTCTAGAATTTTTTATAGTAGCAAATTCAGTATGGAAAACCATTTTACTACCATCTAAATTACCTAGCATATAATCGGTTTTAATCTCTTTTTCTTCTGTGTAACTAGAATAAGCAGCTACGGGCGTGCGGCAATGTGCATCTAAATATTCTAAAAAAGCTCGCTCAGACTTTATTAATTCCAAGGTCGGTAAATGATTAATTTTAGTGCATATCTCAAGCATCTTGTGATTTTCTTCTCGGGTTTCTACTGCAATAACCCCTTGCCCTATAGCGGGGAGCATTTGCCTGATATCAATTAAATTACAATATTCGGGGTTAAAGCATTCAAACCTTGCAAGCCCGGCATAGGCTAAAATCGTTGCATCAACTTCTTTATTCATTAATTTTTTGATTCTTGAATCTATATTTCCACGAAAAGTTACTATTTGCAAATCCGGTCTTATTTTTTGTAAAAATGCCTTTCTTCGGGGAGATGACGTACCTACTGTTGCATGTTGCGGCAACTCTTCGATTGATTTGTACTGCGTGCAAATAAAAGCATCTCTTGGGTCTTCTCGCTCTAACACGGCAGCAATTACTAATCCTTGCGGTATTCTTCCGGGTACGTCTTTTAAAGAATGAACGGCTAAATCTATTTTCTTATCTAACAATGCTTGCTCTATTTCCTTTAAAAATAAAGCCTTACCGCCAATGTCATACAGAGCTTTATCTTGAATTAAATCCCCGCTAGTTACAATAGGGACTATTTCGCAATCAATAGCGGGAAAGTTAAGTTTTATTTGCTCAACCACTAGATTAGTTTGAATTAAGGCTAAAGGACTCTTCCTTGTCCCTATTTTAATAAGCTGTTTCATTAACTACCGAATAGGCTATAAAATTAAGATAATTATGTTTCAGTACTCTTTAATGCCCTTTCCGTATCCTTGATGTCATCCCAGCAACGGCAGGGCTTGTTGCATGGCTCATAATTTACCGTATTATGGTTATTACAAGTATGGTGTCATACCGTGGCTTGACCACGGTATCCAGAAAAAACCTTAATAAAAAGACTGGATTCCGTGGTCGTAGCCACGGAATGACAGAATTTTTACCTCTTTATTTAAACGTTCGTACAACACAGACACCTATCCCGGATATTGCATGAAGTGAGATTTAAAGTAAGAAATTGAGTAATTTATAATATTAGCAATGATACTTTTGTAAAAATTTTGCCAAAAAGTGCTTTGAAGCCGTTATTTTCAAATTTTAGATGTAATGCCCCTTACCCCATTTTTTCTAAGCACCGGGAACAGTGCTAATCTAGGTTATTCTAATGCTAATTTCTTCATCACATGATTCCATACCTGTCGGTAAGGATATGATGAAGATAACAAAAACTTAATACGCCTAGTATTACGGATAATTACTACCCCAATTTTTAATAATTTTAAACGTATTGTACCTATTTGTGCTTTTGCTAATGCACTACCTTGTAATAAATTACCTCTGATATATTCTACTAAAGTGTATGCAAGACCCGATAAAATCATTCTGAGCTGATTAGCCCACCATCTATGACAAGAAGTACGATCTGCAAATAATTCTAGTTGTTGCTCTTTTATACGGTTTTCCATATCACCACGACCACAGTAAACTTTGTCGTATAAATCTTCAGGTTTATCTGATAAATTAGTTACTATATACCTTGGATTTTCTCCAAGCATTGTCATTTCTGCCTTACCAATTATTCTACGTTCATGACTCCAACTACCAGCCTTATATGGAAACTCACTAAAAAGACGTTGCTTTTCTTGGGTTATAATAAATGCTGCTTTTGACTTCTCCATTGTAGGTTTCAGTAACTCATTTAGTCTGTTATTTTGGGGCATTCCTACAATATATTTTATATTATGAATATCACACCAATCAAACATCTGATGACGACAAAATCCACTATCACCACGAAAAATAATCTTTACCTCTGGCCAAGCTTGGCGAAAACGTTTTACTAACAATGATAATATTGCCCAAGAATGTTTTGCTTGATCCTGCTTTGACGTCCTAAGATAACTAACTAACAGATGCTTTCCACAAAAAACATACAAAGGTAAAAAGCAATTATGACCGTAATAACCATGATAAAACTTACCTTCCTGTTGCCCATGAATTTCATCATCCGTAGCATCAAAATCAAGTATTAGCTGCTTTGGTACTATTTTATGAGACTTAATAAATTTATCAAGCATTAGTTCATGCACTTATAATTGCAAAGTGTCTATCAGCATTGTTTTCTATACGACATAAGGTAGAACTACTTGCCATATCATCAATTGTTTCCATAGCTGTTTGCATAGCAGGACATTTTCGTAGATAATTGTGGTCATTTAAATCTTCATAACCTAATGCAATACCATAAATTCGTTGCCTCAGCATTGTTGCCATATTATGGGTAATTTTACTACCATCTCGTCTATCAGGAAATATTTTAGCAAGCTCCTCTGTTATACCAAGCCTTTTATCTGCTTCTCTTAATAACAACACACCTCCATCGCTACTAATATCACCTCCAGTGAAATTTATCTCTATTGTCCGATTTTTTACTTTGGAAAACTGGTAACTATATGCTATACAATTTGTCATGACAAAATCCTTTGTATTATTCTAATGAAATACCAGTATTATACAGCTTTACGAGGATTTTGTCTCCTATATCTCATGCAATATGCGGGTTAGCTTCTTCTTCAGCTATTTTTGTCTTTTCTTCTTGTTTAGTTTGCTCCTTTGCTTGATCTGTAATATCAGACTTAAACTCTTCATAAGCTTTAGTCGGCAGAGCTTCCTGCAGAGCTACGGCTTGCGGCTCGTCAGCTTGTTGATCTTCTTCCTCTATTTCATCATCTTCATCATCATAGTCATCTTCGTCAAAATCAATCTCTTCATTGCCTTCATCAAAACCTCCATTTTGTAGTACATTATCTGGAAGTATCGGCATTTCTCTATCTACAACAACTTCCTCATCCTCAACTACGTCATTTGCTAAATTTTGCTGCTGTTCTTCTTCAAGACCTGCTTGTACTCTATGTTTAATTTGTACTCTTTTTTCTGCTCTTTTTTTCTTTTCAATATTAGCCTTTTCTTTAATTTCGACTATTTTTTCAGCAGTCTCAAACATATTTCCAATATCTGCTAAATGCAATTCTTGCTCTACATCTAGTAACCTTTGAGCTTCCATTTTGGCAGCTTTTTCCTCTTTTAATCTTTGCTTTTCTGCTTCTTTCTTTAAATTATTTTGAATTCTTACATCAGTTACTTGATCAACTTCCTGATAAAAAGCTTTAGCACCATCAAGGTTAATTTTCT
The DNA here is from genome assembly GCF_964026385.1 of Rickettsia endosymbiont of Polydrusus tereticollis. Taxonomy (NCBI): domain Bacteria; kingdom Pseudomonadati; phylum Pseudomonadota; class Alphaproteobacteria; order Rickettsiales; family Rickettsiaceae; genus Rickettsia; species Rickettsia endosymbiont of Polydrusus tereticollis. The sequence goes on from NZ_OZ032142.1 coordinate 1,302,124, forward strand.
CATATGTTGCAATAAAACCTTCATCTTGCACTAATTCGACTAATATTTTAGTACGCTCTTGTTGTAACTCAAAACTTTCTTTACGTACTGGTCCGATAAATTCTGAACTTAAAACTTCTTTTAAAATATTTAATTTTGTATCATCATTTAGAGTTGGATTACTCTCTTGTAATTTTTCTGCTAATTCTTCAAGAATAAAACCATTGAATAAATCTGAACCTTGATTTTTTGCAGCTAATGCTACTGTAAAATCTCCTTTACGGTCATCTTTTTTATCACCTTCTTTACCATCATCTTTTTTACCATATTTAGTATTTATTAAATCTTGATATTTTTGCCCAAGTTTAGTGGTTGCTTTAACAGCAACATTATCTTTTTGCTTGTCGTCAGCTTTATTATTCTTAGCAAAATCTGCTCTTTCTTTTTCTAGCTGAGCTAAATTATCTAACGACTTTAAAAATTCATCAGAGTTTGGCAAAGTACGGAAGTCTTTAGTAAATTCATTATTAACCAGTGCAATAGCACCTCTTCTTAAAGGAGGAGGAGGAGGCGGCGGCGGCGGCGGCGGTGGTGGAGCACCATTTCCTACATTGGCTATCGGTACTACTAGTCGAGCAATACTTTGCTTCTTCTTTTCTTTAAGTACATTTTTTACTTTACCGGTGCCGCTTTCAATTAATTGAGCTATTTCTTTTTTAGAGAATTTTTTAGAACCCGCAGGCATCAAGTCGTTTATTGCCTTACTTATATCATTAGTAATGTCTTTTTCCTGAATCCTTGCAGCGATCTCTCCTGATAATTTTGCTGTTTCAATTATTTGTTTTTTTGCAGCAACTAATTCTTCAAAATAATTTCTTATTAGCTCATAATCAGCTAAAGCAGTTAACGTATTTAAATCATTCGTATTTATTTTCGTATTTATTGCTGCTGTAAGGTTATTTTGCAGTTGCAGCTGAATAATATTATCATTAAGCCACTCTTTTAACTTTGTTTTTAGAGTGTTTTGAGTATGCTCACCGGCTTTTGCAATACTCTTATTTACACCTTGCTTATTTAACAATAAGTCTATTTTATCTGCAGTTGAAATTTTATCAAAATCGTTAACTATATTCTTTACTTCTTTATTCACTGCAGTTTCTACTAAGCCGCCATGTGCATCTCTTGCGTCAAAAATTGCTGCATGAGTAGCTAAGAAATTGACTCTTTCAACAATTTGTTTTTTATCTTTTAATTCGTCTTCTCTAAGAATTTTATTTTTTTCACCTGCAATATAGCTTACTAAATTCTGAGCTGCTATATCATCTCCTATTTTAAATTCCACCTCTAAGTTTATTCTTGCATCTAAAGGATCCTGTACTAAATGCACTTTATTAAAAAAGGTCATACGCTCAAGTGCATCCTCTCTTTTTTCTTCAAAAAGACTATCAAAAAATTGTTCACTACCTATATTTTTACTTGAAGTATTTGATAATATATAGTTTATATGCTCATCTTCTTTAAACTTTAAAAAAATATCTTTAGATTCAGCTTTTAATTTAGCTTTATCTACTGATTCATTAGTAAATAATTCAACAATCTGTTTAGGAGTTAAATCAGGATTATCATCTCCAAAAATTTCACTAACACGAAGTCGTATTGCTGATTTTAAATCTTCTTCTGCAGATATTAATTTATTTTGATTGTTAGGTTGTTTTTTAGGATTTTTAAGAGCATAATAAGCTTGGTAAATCTTACCTTCGGGAGTTAACTTAGTTTCAACCCCAACATTCCCATCAGGTTCATCAACAGGCGGTGCAGGAGGTGGAAGCGGTACGTCTCTATTATCTCTCTTTTCAAATTTTATTAATTCTTGACCTTTATTATATAAATAATCTTTTACACCGCCTTTTAAAGCTTCAATATTTGAATATTTATTTACTACTAATCCAACGTTTCTTGCTCCGGGAAGAGGAGGCGGTGGCGGTGCTCCATTACCAGGAGGCGGAGGCGGTGCACCGTTTCCTTGTATTTGAGGTTGAGCTTGGGCATTTAGCCCGACTAATTCTTTATTATCTTTTATATCTTTTCTTACGTCATCACTTTTTACTTTTTCACCAACAACGCCCATCAGCTCATTGTACACACGACTATTAAAGACCTTTACTAATGCTTGAAATTCTTCTTCGTTTAAATCATTAGTGATTAGATTTTTTGCCTTTAATATATTATTAGCTTCTACAAATCCCATTCCTTGAGTTTTAATATCAACCATTGTTTGTGCATAATCTTCAAGCGATTTAGCATTTGCAAGAGGTAATACTCTTTTTAATGAATCAGTTGAGGATTTTAAATATTGCTCTACAATAGTAGATTTAGCATATTTTTCAAATTCTTGAAGTAAAAGTGCTTTTTGCTCAGGAGTCGCATGAGTTTTTATTACTGCTAATAAATCACTATTACCAGCTTCTCTAAAATCTGGTTTAATATTATCTTTTCTAACATTCGGGTCGGTAATATTAGTTTTAAAAAGTAAATGCTCAATTTTTTCTTTATCAAAGCCACTAGCAAAAAAATCAGTAACTATTTTTTGTTTATAATTATCAGACATGTTATTTTTAGCTGTGTGAATATATGCTAAGCATTCAAGAGGATTATTTATATTTTGTAATACTTCTTGGTGTACAGCAGATTGAGCACTTTCTTTTAATGCTAATAAAGCTGGATTTTTAGTTTTGAAAAGTGCATTTAAGATTTTTTCGTTATTCATTATACCAAGCTTAACAGTATTATTTTCACGCTGCTCAGCTATTACATCAATATCTTTGTTAACTTTATATATATCAGGATTATTTCTTAAATCTTTTAAAACAATATCTAATTGTTTTCTTTGAGCAATAGTTAAACCTTTTTCATATAGACTTTCAATTGCTTCTAACTGTTGTTTAGCCCGGATATTGCATGAAGTGAGATTTAAAGTAAGAAATTGAGTAATTTATAATATTAGCAATGATACTTTTGTAAAAATTTTGCCAAAAAGTGCTTTGAAGCCGTTATTTTCAAATTTTAGATGTAATGCCCCTTACCCCATTTTTTCTAAGCACCGAGAACAGTGCTAATCTAGGTTATTCTAATGCTAATTTCTTCATCACATGATTCCATACCTGTCGGTAAGGATATGATGAAGATAACAAAAACTTAATACGCCTAGTATTACGGATAATTACTACCCCAATTTTTAATAATTTTAAACGTATTGTACCTATTTGTGCTTTTGCTAATGCACTACCTTGTAATAAATTACCTCTGATATATTCTACTAAAGTGTATGCAAGACCCGATAAAATCATTCTGAGCTGATTAGCCCACCATCTATGACAAGAAGTACGATCTGCAAATAATTCTAGTTGTTGCTCTTTTATACGGTTTTCCATATCACCACGACCACAGTAAACTTTGTCGTATAAATCTTCAGGTTTATCTGATAAATTAGTTACTATATACCTTGGATTTTCTCCAAGCATTGTCATTTCTGCCTTACCAATTATTCTACGTTCATGACTCCAACTACCAGCCTTATATGGAAACTCACTAAAAAGACGTTGCTTTTCTTGGGTTATAATAAATGCTGCTTTTGACTTCTCCATTGTAGGTTTCAGTAACTCATTTAGTCTGTTATTTTGGGGCATTCCTACAATATATTTTATATTATGAATATCACACCAATCAAACATCTGATGACGACAAAATCCACTATCACCACGAAAAATAATCTTTACCTCTGGCCAAGCTTGGCGAAAACGTTTTACTAACAATGATAATATTGCCCAAGAATGTTTTGCTTGATCCTGCTTTGACGTCCTAAGATAACTAACTAACAGATGCTTTCCACAAAAAACATACAAAGGTAAAAAGCAATTATGACCGTAATAACCATGATAAAACTTACCTTCCTGTTGCCCATGAATTTCATCATCCGTAGCATCAAAATCAAGTATTAGCTGCTTTGGTACTATTTTATGAGACTTAATAAATTTATCAAGCATTAGTTCATGCACTTTAATTGCAAAGTGTCTATCAGCATTGTTTTCTATACGACATAAGGTAGAACTACTTGCCATATCATCAATTGTTTCCATAGCTGTTTGCATAGCAGGACATTTTCGTAGATAATTGTGGTCATTTAAATCTTCATAACCTAATGCAATACCATAAATTCGTTGCCTCAGCATTGTTGCCATATTATGGGTAATTTTACTACCATCTCGTCTATCAGGAAATATTTTAGCAAGCTCCTCTGTTATACCAAGCCTTTTATCTGCTTCTCTTAATAACAACACACCTCCATCGCTACTAATATCACCTCCAGTGAAATTTATCTCTATTGTCCGATTTTTTACTTTGGAAAACTGGTAACTATATGCTATACAATTTGTCATGACAAAATCCTTTGTATTATTCTAATGAAATACCAGTATTATACAGCTTTACGAGGATTTTGTCTCCTATATCTCATGCAATATCCGGGTTAGGAAGTAATTTTGTATATTCAGTTTTTTTGCCTATTATATCCGCAAGCCCAACCTTCCCCAACGCCTCGCCCGACAATGCAGTAAGCATTGCAGCATTAGCACAGCCTAACAAAAAATATTTCAAGGTATTTGATTTTTTAGAAAAGGTATTTTTCATAATTCTTAATGTTTTTATTAAAATATTAATAAATTATTATATAATTAGAAGTCATTATATAGGATAAAAAATTAAAGTCAAGAGATTTATTTATACGTAGATATTATAGGTAGATTTTGTAATTTTGTGTTGTATGTTGAGGATTTAACTATGATTTACATAAATTAATTGAGACAGGCACAGGTAGGTTTATTAGTAAAAATTAGTTAGTTAGCTGATTATCAACTAATTCAAAATGCATTATACAAAAAGCAAATTAAATAGTCAATACATTATTAATATTTTAATTACATATAATATTAAAATACAGCGTTTTTTATTATGTTATTCTGGTATAATTAAGCTTTGATTTTTGTTATTCTAGTTCAAACGGGGTGTTGTTGCGTGGTTCATAATTTATCGTAATGGTTATTACAAGTACGGTGTCATACCGTGGCTTGACCACGGTATGACATTGGAATCATTTTTCGAGCCATGCAGCAAGGTCGTACCTCCGCAGGAATGACAGAATAACATCAACATAAAACAACAATAAGCGGTATATATTTTGTTCTCTAAAACAAAGCTAATTATCACGCTATTAGCAATCGGCATTATAATATATTTCATAGTACCCCCTCCACCGCTGCTTGACAAAGTTAGCTTTTCGCAAAAAGTATTTGATAGGAACGGGCAATTAATGCGTATTTCTCTCTCAAAAGATGACAAATATAGAATATATACGCCGATTAACGAGATACCGCCTCAATTCATCGAAGCGGTATTATTATATGAAGATAAATATTTTTATTCACATTGCGGAATTAACCCTATTTCATTACTTAAAGCTTTTTACTTTACCTATTTAAAAAACGGTCGAAAAATCGGTGCCTCTACTATCACCATGCAGGTAGCACGTATAAGGTTCGGGATAAATTCCGGCACTATACTTGGCAAATTATATCAAATTATTAAAGCAATGCATTTGGAGTTACATTACTCAAAAAACGAAATTTTAGAAGCCTATTTAAATTTAATTCCTTACGGCGGTAATATTGAAGGTGTAGCAGCTGCAAGCTATATTTATTTCGGGCGAGAGCTTAAAAATTTAAATTTACTGGATATTTTAAGTTTAGCCATAATACCGCAAAATCCGGTTAAAAAAGCACCATCGATTATAGGAGATGAAACAAGTAAAGCTTTTAAAGCCCGCAAATATCTATTTTCTAAATGGTTAGAAAAGCACCCAAAAGATATTATTTATAGTAATTTATTTAATTTACCCATCAAATTTAATCAAACTAAAAATTTACCGTTTATAGCACCGCACTTTACTTTAGATACATTAGCACAAAATAGTAGTGTTAAAGATATTTTCACCACTATAGATAAGAATTTACAAACTATTTTAGAGACACAAATTCGGCTATATATCAATGCACACCGGAAATATGGCGTAACAAATGCCGCTGCAATGCTGGTGGATTTTACTAATATGGAAGTGCTGGCAAGTGTCGGCTCCGGTGATTTTTTCGATGCCGATATAGAAGGACAAATAAACGGCACTAAATCCTACCGATCCCCAGGCTCAACTTTAAAGCCTTTCGTTTATGCTTTAGCCTTTGATCAATCTTTAATTCATCCTTTAACTTTATTAAAAGATTCTCCTATCCATTACAATAACTATAAGCCGGAAAATTTTGACAGTAGTTTTACCGGCGGGTTAAGTGCCGGAGAGTCGTTAATAAAAAGCCGTAATATACCGGTAATATTTCTTGCTTCTAAATTAAAAAACCCTAACTTCTACGAATTTTTACGACAAGCAAAAATTGCTAAATTACGAGAACCGGAAATATACGGCTTATCTATGGTACTCGGAGCAGTAGAGGTTAATATGGAAGAATTAGTAAAGCTTTATGCCATGCTCGCTAATTTAGCCCGGATATTGCATGAAGTGAGATTTAAAGTAAGAAATTGAGTAATTTATAATATTAGCAATGATACTTTTGTAAAAATTTTGCCAAAAAGTGCTTTGAAGCCGTTATTTTCAAATTTTAGATGTAATGCCCCTTACCCCATTTTTTCTAAGCACCGGGAACAGTGCTAATCTAGGTTATTCTAATGCTAATTTCTTCATCACATGATTCCATACCTGTCGGTAAGGATATGATGAAGATAACAAAAACTTAATACGCCTAGTATTACGGATAATTACTACCCCAATTTTTAATAATTTTAAACGTATTGTACCTATTTGTGCTTTTGCTAATGCACTACCTTGTAATAAATTACCTCTGATATATTCTACTAAAGTGTATGCAAGACCCGATAAAATCATTCTGAGCTGATTAGCCCACCATCTATGACAAGAAGTACGATCTGCAAATAATTCTAGTTGTTGCTCTTTTATACGGTTTTCCATATCACCACGACCACAGTAAACTTTGTCGTATAAATCTTCAGGTTTATCTGATAAATTAGTTACTATATACCTTGGATTTTCTCCAAGCATTGTCATTTCTGCCTTACCAATTATTCTACGTTCATGACTCCAACTACCAGCCTTATATGGAAACTCACTAAAAAGACGTTGCTTTTCTTGGGTTATAATAAATGCTGCTTTTGACTTCTCCATTGTAGGTTTCAGTAACTCATTTAGTCTGTTATTTTGGGGCATTCCTACAATATATTTTATATTATGAATATCACACCAATCAAACATCTGATGACGACAAAATCCACTATCACCACGAAAAATAATCTTTACCTCTGGCCAAGCTTGGCGAAAACGTTTTACTAACAATGATAATATTGCCCAAGAATGTTTTGCTTGATCCTGCTTTGACGTCCTAAGATAACTAACTAACAGATGCTTTCCACAAAAAACATACAAAGGTAAAAAGCAATTATGACCGTAATAACCATGATAAAACTTACCTTCCTGTTGCCCATGAATTTCATCATCCGTAGCATCAAAATCAAGTATTAGCTGCTTTGGTACTATTTTATGAGACTTAATAAATTTATCAAGCATTAGTTCATGCACTTTAATTGCAAAGTGTCTATCAGCATTGTTTTCTATAGCTAGAAGCTAATAAAACGGCTATAAAAAAAGACTTATGACATATAGTATAGATTTTCGTAGAAAGGTATTTAAGATAAAGAACAAAGAAGGTTTAAGTTATGTACAAACTGATCTGTCAACAGTTTTCCGGACAGTTTTTTACGCACATTTTTGTATTTTTTCGTATTGTACTGGTGATAGATAATCGTTAGCAGAATGCATTCTTATACGATTATAAAATACCTCTATATATTCAAATATAGCATGTTTTGCTTCCTCCCTAGTTTTAAATTTATGTTGATAAATTAATTCTGTTTTTATAGTATGAAAAAAGCTTTCAGCAACAGCATTATCCCAGCAATTTCCTTTACGACTCATACTCTGTATAATACCATGTTGTTTTATAAGTTTTAAATGACTATCAGAACAATATTGGCTACCTCTATCAGTATGCCAAATAAGCTTTTTAGGTGGTTTACGTTGCCATATTGCCATTAGCAAAGCATTATTAACTAAATCAGCTTTCATATTACTATTCATTGACCAGCCTATTACTTTTCTAGAAAATAGATCAATAACTGTTGCTAAATATAACCATCCTTCTCCAGTTGGGATATAGGTGATATCACCAACCCAATAACAATTAACATTAGAAACTTTAAACTGTCTATCCAATAAATTAGGAGCAACTTGCTTATTATGCTTAGAATCAGTAGTTGCTTTAAATTTATACTTAGTTTTACATACTAAGCCAGCTTCATTCATTAGTCTTGTAATTCTCCTACGACTAACAATTATGCCTTGCCTCAACAAAGCCTTTTTAATGGGTCTAGATCCATAATTTCGTCTACCTTCCTGAAAAATAGCTCTAACCCGGATATTGCATGAAGTGAGATTTAAAGTAAGAAATTGAGTAATTTATAATATTAGCAATGATACTTTTGTAAAAATTTTGCCAAAAAGTGCTTTGAAGCCGTTATTTTCAAATTTTAGATGTAATGCCCCTTACCCCATTTTTTCTAAGCACCGGGAACAGTGCTAATCTAGGTTATTCTAATGCTAATTTCTTCATCACATGATTCCATACCTGTCGGTAAGGATATGATGAAGATAACAAAAACTTAATACGCCTAGTATTACGGATAATTACTACCCCAATTTTTAATAATTTTAAACGTATTGTACCTATTTGTGCTTTTGCTAATGCACTACCTTGTAATAAATTACCTCTGATATATTCTACTAAAGTGTATGCAAGACCCGATAAAATCATTCTGAGCTGATTAGCCCACCATCTATGACAAGAAGTACGATCTGCAAATAATTCTAGTTGTTGCTCTTTTATACGGTTTTCCATATCACCACGACCACAGTAAACTTTGTCGTATAAATCTTCAGGTTTATCTGATAAATTAGTTACTATATACCTTGGATTTTCTCCAAGCATTGTCATTTCTGCCTTACCAATTATTCTACGTTCATGACTCCAACTACCAGCCTTATATGGAAACTCACTAAAAAGACGTTGCTTTTCTTGGGTTATAATAAATGCTGCTTTTGACTTCTCCATTGTAGGTTTCAGTAACTCATTTAGTCTGTTATTTTGGGGCATTCCTACAATATATTTTATATTATGAATATCACACCAATCAAACATCTGATGACGACAAAATCCACTATCACCACGAAAAATAATCTTTACCTCTGGCCAAGCTTGGCGAAAACGTTTTACTAACAATGATAATATTGCCCAAGAATGTTTTGCTTGATCCTGCTTTGACGTCCTAAGATAACTAACTAACAGATGCTTTCCACAAAAAACATACAAAGGTAAAAAGCAATTATGACCGTAATAACCATGATAAAACTTACCTTCCTGTTGCCCATGAATTTCATCATCCGTAGCATCAAAATCAAGTATTAGCTGCTTTGGTACTATTTTATGAGACTTAATAAATTTATCAAGCATTAGTTCATGCACTTTAATTGCAAAGTGTCTATCAGCATTGTTTTCTATACGACATAAGGTAGAACTACTTGCCATATCATCAATTGTTTCCATAGCTGTTTGCATAGCAGGACATTTTCGTAGATAATTGTGGTCATTTAAATCTTCATAACCTAATGCAATACCATAAATTCGTTGCCTCAGCATTGTTGCCATATTATGGGTAATTTTACTACCATCTCGTCTATCAGGAAATATTTTAGCAAGCTCCTCTGTTATACCAAGCCTTTTATCTGCTTCTCTTAATAACAACACACCTCCATCGCTACTAATATCACCTCCAGTGAAATTTATCTCTATTGTCCGATTTTTTACTTTGGAAAACTGGTAACTATATGCTATACAATTTGTCATGACAAAATCCTTTGTATTATTCTAATGAAATACCAGTATTATACAGCTTTACGAGGATTTTGTCTCCTATATCTCATGCAATATCCGGGCTATGCGGAAATGACACCTAACAGCTAAAACGGTAAAGTAAAAATAAAACGAGTTTTACCTTTGCTATCATTTTCTGCCCAGATTTTACCGCCATGTAATTCTATTACTTTCTTACATAACGCCAGCCCTACCCCTCTTCCTCCTGCTGCACTGCGAGTCTTTGAGCTGACGACGAACACCCCGAATATACTTTTTAACTCTTCTTTAGGGACTCCTATTCCGCTATCCTTTATGCTAAATAAAATACCAAATTCTGTTTTTTCTAAGGTAATTTTTATAATGCCCTCATTACTATAAGTAATTGCATTAATAATTAAATTATCAAATGTATGCTTGATATAATGAAGGTCACCCTTAAATATAATATTATCATCAATCTCAAAAGCAAAACTTAGCTCTTTGTTATTTAAATATAATTTACGACAAACTTTAATTCTCTCATATAAAAGCTCGCTTAAATTTAAATTTTTCTTATGCAAACGATAGCTAAGCGTCGATAATTTAGAAAAATCTAAGATGTTATTCATTAAGCTATTTAGCCTAGTGGAACTTTTAGCAATTATTTCTACCGCCTTGCGTCGCTGTTCATCGTCGAATTTGTCATATTTTTCCCATAAAGTTTCCCCTAAACTAATAATGCCGGTTAAAGGTGTATGGATTTCATGGTTTATATTACGTAAAAATTCATGTTTTAAATCTAATAATTTTTCTAATTCTTCTTCTCTATAACTTACCTGTTTTTCTAAATGAGTATTTTGTGACTCAATTAATTGATGCTGCTCCTGTTTCGGTTTTAAAAAAATTATTAACAGACTACTAAATAACGTCAGCAAATATATTATCTCTGCTTGCAGGTTATACTCATCAATTAACAACTTTTCTTTCATAAAATATTTATAAAATTCAACTCCGGCAAAGACACCGCTTATAGTCATAATTAAAGTAATATGCCATTTAAATAGGGTAGCGACTATTATTAAATTAATCATAAAAATCATCACTTCTAATTTATGGAAATTACTAGTGATAACAAGTAAACCGGCAAAAAATATTAAGATAACAAATATGCCGATAAACCAGAAAAATGCTATAATATTTTCTTTTTTAAATCTTACCGGCCATAACGGATAAGTTATAAGAATCGTTGAAACGGCAAGCACGCAGTGATAAATAAAATTATATATCTCTAAATGATTTTTTATTTTACCGGCCGGAGTAGTATATAAAGAGGAAAAAATAGACGCAACAATAAATATACCGACATAGCTATAAGTAATTTCTTGTTTAGGCAGCGTATTTCGCCAAAATTTAACAATATTAAATGTTCTTATTAAACTATATAATTTTATTAATTGACGTTTTCGCTCCAACCTTAATATTTTTAATGCTAAAGGCAACTCGAAAGAATTAAATCCTCCAGGCTGCTTCAAAATATAATGACTACCGACAAAAAATATTACATTTGCAAGCGTTGCCGGTAATATTGCATATATGCCGGTAAATTCTCTTAAAGAAAATAAATACCATAATAAAATAGTTATTATTGCTGCAACCATGCCGATAAAAAAGGATTTAGCAGTAGAGCGGAAACCGAATATTAACAAAATTAACGGCATAGTAATTAACGGTGAATAAAAGCCGGTTACTATCAAAAATAAATTTACTAAATTTTTCGTATAAAGCGATAAAATAAAACCTAATATACCGATAATAATTGCCGCTATATAAGAAAAAGCTAGCGGAAATTTTTTAGCTAAATCGTTTGAAAAAGTCACGGTAGCAACATTAATATAGGAATTAGTACTTGATATTATCATCGCCATAACTCCGCCGACTATTAACCCCTTAAAGCCCGTATAGCTTTTAATAATTTGCAAAAATAATATATTCGGTTCAATATTGGGTGCTTGGGACAATAATAACATAGCAATCCAAATAAACAGTGCCGATAAGCAAAAACATATCATAACCGCAATAAAGAAAGAGCTCGATATTTGCTTCATATCTTTTGCCATTAAAATCCGCTGAAAAATTGACGGACCGAGGGACGGAATAGAAAAATATACAAAAATACTTAACGACATCCAAAATTTAGGATTTTTATAACTAAATAACTCGTGGAAGTTAATTATATGGCTTTGCACCGCCGAGTTAACCGTAATATTCGGATCGCTAAAAATATTCCAAGCAATTACCCCTATCACCGGTATAACGGCACTATAAGTAAAAAACTGTACGGCATCGGTAAAAGTCACTGATCTTATGCCGCCAAAAGCCGAATAACTTATTATTACGGCAGCCATGAGTAAATCTACATAAAAATTTGAAATATTAAAAAATAATTCTAATATCAAACTAGCTACGTGAAATTGCATAGCAACTTTGCCGATAGCCGTTAATATACTGGCTACGGACGTAACGGCTCGAACCTTATTGCCGTAGATATTACCCATTATTTCCGCTATCGACAATGCCCCTAAAAATCTTTCCAGGCGAGGAGCTAAAAAGTAACTAATCAACAGCCAGCTAACAACGCTGCCGACTATACTCGGTATTAGGTAAAATAATCCTTCCGTATAGACTCTTGAACTATCTACTAAAAAACTACTAGTACCGATCCAAGTAGCAATAAGCGTTGCAACTATAGTACCGGTGGAAAAATTTCTTTTTCCTATAGCATATTCCCGAATATTTTTTATTCCTTTAATATTAAGGAAGCCTATTATTATATTAACGACTAAAAAACCGGTAAAAATGATAACATCTATATTGGAATGTAAAAATGTCATAAGCTATGTATTTGATTTATAGTAATTTTTCATCCCCGCCTGGCGTTGGCGTTACTGCATGGATCAAATTTTTGCAAAGTGTACAGTGTCATGCTGTGACTTGTACCTCTGTTGCTGCATGGTTCTAAAAAAGTGCTATATGTCATTCCCGCGAAGGCGGGAATCCAGAAAAAACACTTAAAATAGGCAAAATTATACAAAAATTTACTATATAATTCGCTTAAATATTCTCTGGATTCCCGCCTTCGCGGGAATGACATTAAAAATTCGATCCATGCAACAATACCCCGCCTGCACAAGAATGGCATCACATACTAATTTACCGCCTCTTCTATCAAATCACTCAAAAATTTATGCCCTGCTTTTTTTCTTTTTAGTAAATTTTTTGTAGCCTGCTCAAGCATGTTGCGGTTTTTTATTAACAATAATATTTTGTCGGCTAATTTTTCCTCAGAAATATCTGACTGCTCCATACACCACCCCGCTCCTGCATCTTCTAGTAATTTAGCATTATGAAATTGATGATTTTCAGTAGCTGTCGGTAACGGGATAAAAATAGCAGGTAAGCCTATATAGGTTAACTCTTCTATCGTAGACGCTCCGGCTCGTGAAATTACTAAATCCGTATTTTGGTATCGGTGAGCAATATCGTCAAAAAACTCTGCTAGCTCATAAGAGATATTTAATTTTGAATATATTTTTTTAATTTTTTCTTGATCCTCACGAGTAGCTTGCTGAATTACATGCAATTTTAATTCCGAATGTTTTTGCATTAAAAGCTTTATACTTGCAGGTAATAATTCGGAAAATAATTTAGCTCCTTGACTTCCTCCGAAAATAAATATTCTAAAAGTGTTACTATTGAATAACTTGTCATTCCGTGGCTTGACCACGGAATCCAGTTTTTGTATCAAATATTCTCTGGATCCCGTGGTCAAGCCACGGGATGACACTGCTAACTCTTCCTTTACGAGCAGTATATCTCTAATACTCGCTCTAACTACTCCGCCGGTAATTACTATTTTATTTTTTAGGATATCAGGTAAATTCTTTGTTTTCTCATAAGCTAAAGCAATTTTTGCAGCGAATTTTGCAAAAAACTTATTAACTTTTCCGAAGTAAGAATTTTGCTCATGGATTATAATCGGTATTCTTAGCCACATTGCCGCAAATAACGAGGAAACAACAGGGTATCCCCCAAATCCAACTACCACGCTTGGTTTAAGGCTATGTAATAGTTTAACGGATTTAAGCACGCTTCCCAATAAAGCTACGAAAAATTTAATTTTTTGCAAGGAGGATTTTGAGTATCTTTTTAAATCTATTACGTGAAACGTCAATTTTAAATCGGGAGTTATGTATTTCTGACATCTAAAATCAGTAATAAGATGCACTTCGTAGCCTCTGCTTATTAATTCTTCGCCAATAGCTGTGGCGGCAAAAAAATGTCCGCCTGTGCCGCCTGCTACTAAAATTATTTTTTTCATATTTCAATATTACGAATCTTATACGAGGTCAGAGGAGTTTTATATTTGGTAAAACCAAGCAGCATACCGGTTGCAATCGCTATAGCAAGTGTTGAAGACCCGCCATAGCTGATAAACGGCAGCGTCATGCCTTTTGTCGGCAATAAATGCAGTGTTACGCCGATATTAATAATTGATTGTAGACCTAGCTGGGCAATTATCCCGCTTGCAGCAAATTGGATGAATTTATTTTTTTCATTCATCACTTTAACAAAGCTTCTAAGCACTATAAAAGCAAATATCCCGATGACGATTAAACAAATAATTGCCCCAAATTCTTCTCCTGCAACCGCAAAAATAAAATCCGTATGTGAATCCGGTAACACCTGTTTTACTGCACCTTCTCCCGGTCCACGACCGTATAAACCGCCATGCTCAAAGGCTCTAAGAGATTTACTAACCTGATAATTTTCACTACTATCGGGGTCTAAAAAAGAATTGATTCTTTGCGTCACGTGCGGCAGCCAAAAATAGGCAACACTTACCCCTATCAACCCTATAAAGCTAGTTAGTATAATCCAGAATATCGGCATACCGGCGATAAAAAGCTGAATACCGAAAACTGCCGTAATCATGACTAACATGCCAAAATCTGGCTGAATAATTAATAATAACGCCACGATAAAATAGAGTATAATACCGACAAAAAAGCTAGGAAAATCTTTTTCAAATTTTAACGATAATATCCAGCCTATAACCACCGCAAAGAACGGTTTTATAAATTCCGACGGTTGAATCGATAAGCCTCCAATACTAATCCAGCGAGTAGCCCCTTTTACTTCATAGCCAAAAAATTTAACTAAAATTAGTAATATTATACTAAAAATAAAACCCAATATGGCAAATCGTTTAAGCCATTTTTTATTAAAACACGAAAATAATATTATAAGTCCTGAAGCTGCACTTAAATAAAATATTTGTCGTGAAGAAAAATAATTTTCTTCTAAGCCGATTCTGTTCGCCACTGCCGAACCTGATGTAGTAACTAACATTAGACTAAAAGCAAATAAAATCATTAACGAAATGATGATTTGCTGATCGGTACTACGCCACCATGATTTAATAAAATTATTAGATATTTGGTTATTTTGCGACACTTTAACCTATCTTCTCTTGACACAATTTAATAAACAACTCCCCACGCTGTTCGAAATCTTTAAACTGATCGTAAGAGCTACAGCTAGGAGCAAGTAATATATTTTTAACCCCTTCCTTATCTTTACTAGCATCTTCATAAGCATTATTAAAAGCTTGTTCTAAATTCTCGCATATTTCAAAATCTACTTTACCTTTAAGCGTTCTTGCAAAGATTTCCTTAGCTTGTCCAAATAGATAGGCTTTTTTAATTTTATCAAATAAAGGTTTTATTTCTTCAATCCCCCCTTCTTTAGCTATTCCGCCCGCTAACCAGTAAATATTATCAAGTGCTTTAATCGATTTAGAGGCGGCTTCGGCATTGGTTGCTTTACTATCATTATAAAAACCGACCCGCCCCACACTACCGATATACTGCATCCGATGCGGTAAACCTTGGAATTGTTTTATGGATGCGAGTATTTGCGAAGGCTCGAGGCTCATAGCTCTTGCCGCAGCATAGCTTGCTGCGATATTTTCGTAATTATGCAGTCCTTGAAGATTCTTATTAAACGGCAAAGTAAAACTCACATCGGCAAAGAATTTATCATAAATTTTGTCTTTGACAATTGATATCCCCTTATTAAGAATTTCAGAAACTGAAAAAGCAATTACATTTATATTTTTCTCTTGTTTCAAACTTAAAAATATTTCTCGACAATAATCATTATCGATATTAATTATTGCATAATCACCTTTAGCCATGCGGTCAAAAATCTTACATTTGGCAGCAATATACGAATCCATATTTTTATGCCTATCTAAATGATCAGGCGTAATATTAAGAAGTATTGCTATATTGGCTTTAAAAATTTTTATTAAATCTAATTGAAAAGAAGATAATTCAAGTACGTAACCTGCTCTAGCCGTTCCGGCTTTTAAAGCAGGAAGCCCTATATTGCCGACAGCCGGGTAATCAAAACCGTTTAAATTTAAAATATGACTGATTAAGGCAGTGCTAGTACTTTTACCGTTCGTACCGGTAACGGCAATGAAATTGGAATTTTTAGAATTTTCAAATAATAAATCTATATCTGAAATAATAGGTATGTTATAACGGCTTGCTAATCGGACTATTTCATGATCGAGCGGAATACCCGGGCTTAGTATGATTTTATCGCAGCTTTGCCATTTAGAGCTTGCTAAATTAGTTAGATATTCTTCTCCATATAAACCGGCAAATATATCCCTATTATCTTTAGAATCGTCATAAACGATTATTTGTGCTTCTTCTTTCAATACTTCATAAACTGATAGACCGGTTTTACCGAGACCGAAAATACCGATATTTTGCTTTTGCGATGAGGTAACCATTATGATTATGTTGTATTACTATTTATGTCATGCTAGTTCAAACGGGGCGTTGTTGCAATGACGCATATGCGTCAGTTTAAGAAACGAGTTTTTAGCAAACCTCTCCGATGTCATTCCCGCGAAAGCGGGAATCCAGAAAAATTAAACTAGAAATGTAAAGATAACTTACAATTATACAGAAAAAAGCCTTACAAGCTAAGGCTTTTTAGCCTGGATTCCCGCCTTCGCGGGAATGACATAAAATCTGAAAATAACCGCCCAAACAATCACTCTATTTCTTGCATCAAAGCTTTCTCACCGTCATTAAATTCTCCCGATGCTTTCATACTTGTATTACCGGATATTTGCTGAACAGCCGGAAGCGGTAAATCGTAATGCGGCGGGACTTCTAGCATTTTGCTACGCTGAACTTGATACTCATTCGGTCCCGACGTTGATATTCCAACAGTTTCTTTAAACTTTTTATTACATGCAGACGTAATTATCAAAATTGTAAATAATAAAAAAATTATACGCACTTAATTACCCTTAAATTAATATTATAAATTAGTATCTTTATAGTCCGCTTGACGGATTTTTTCCGCCATAGCTTCAATTTGTGCTTTATCATAGTCAGCCTTAGCTTTTTCTTCAACAATTTTTTTACTATTATAAAAATCTCTTATTAAGACAAACACCCCGAGCGAAATAAAACTATCCGCCAAATTGAAGATAGGAAAGCTATAATCGTAATAATGAAAATGGATAAAATCAAATACTGCACCACGAACGAATCTATCAATTAAATTCCCGATAGCACCGCCAATTACAAAACTATAGCCGGCAAAAGCGGCTATGGTAGTAGAGCAGATCATCATATAATATAAATAACAGACGATAACCGAATTAGTTACTATAAAAAAACTGTTACTATATTGGTAATAATTTCGTAGTAACCCAAAACTAATTCCATAATTCCAGCTATAAACCATATCTAAAAAAGAAGTGAGCTTTAACGTTAACCCGGGTCTCCACCTTAAATTATCAATGAACCACCATTTTGTTAATTGGTCAATACTTACTAAAGTTATTATTATACGACTACTGCGAGCAAAAGTTAGATATAATTTTTTTAATTTCTGAAATAACGGCATATTTATATTTTATTGTAGGTAGGTGTGGGCATAGTGCAGACATAGTAGTTTAAGGAACGAGTTTTTAGCAAACCTTTTCGATGTCATTCCTGCGAAAGCAGGAATCCAGGCTAAAAAGCCTTAACTTGTAAGGCTTTTTTCTATATAATTATAAATTATCGTTAGTATTTAGTTTAATTTTTCTGGATTCCTGCTTTCGCAGGAATGACATTATTACAACATTCGTACTGCCACGGTATGACAACTCACAAAGATACTTCCGTCCTGCTGTCAGTCTTTAATCCCTTATCAAGCTTAACGCTCAACGTTTTGATTTCTTTTTTAAACTGATTAAAGCTTGCTAGTTTTTTGCCGTTTAGCTCTATACCCGGCGTAGTTTTAACCGACATCGGATTAACATTTTTGCCGTTAATTTTAACTTCATAATGTAAATGCGGTCCCGTAGCTCTGCCCGTACTACCGACTAAGGCAATTACTTGTCCTTGTTTTACTATGCTACCTATTTTAAGATTCTTAGTAAAGCTAGAAGCATGAGCATAAGCCGTGGATAATGTGCCGCTATGTTTTATCTGTATAAATTTCCCATAACCGGATTTCCAACCTATTTCCGTTATTACACCGTTACCGGCAGAATATATAGGAGTACCGGTCGGAGCGGCAAAATCAACTCCTTTATGCATTTTTGTATAGCCAAGTGTCGGATGTTTTCTATTCCCGTAATGAGAAGAAATTTTAACAAGTTTTAGTGGAGTCTTAAGTAAACTTCTTTTGACGCTTTTACCGTCCTCAGAAAAAAAACTATGATTATTCTGCGTGTTATCAGGTGAATAACGATAAATATTATATTCTTTGCTCGACAAATTTAACGAGACATATAAAATTTTACCGTGATGAGAAAACTTCCCGTCTTCCGTTACGTATTTTTCCGTTATTACCGTTGCGGTATCGCCGTTTTTTATCTGACGCTGAAAATCGATTTGATAAGCATAAGCATTTATCAGCTCTATTATACTATTATTTGATAAACCTAGGGCTTTAAGAGCTGCCATAAAATTTGAATTAATAACTATCTCGGATTTAGCAAGCTCTTTATTTAAAGGAATAATTACATCTTGTACAAGAAAATTATCATCGCTTTTAATAACCTCGATAGTTTTTAATTTATCGACCGCAATAATTAATTTATTAAAAAAACGTAACTCGGTAGCTAGTTCCTCATCTTCATTTTCAATAATTTTTGTTTCATATTCAAAAGTAATTTGTTGACCTATTTTAAGCGAAGCTTCTAGCTTGCCGTCTTTTACTAACTTGACAATTTTTTCTATGTCTATTTTGGGAATATTTTGACCTAAGAGAATAGTTTTTAAGGTATCGCCTTTCTTAACCGTTACAGTCTCTGCAAAAATATTTTCTTGAAAATCTTCAGACTCCGGTTGTACTAATGTTATCGATAAGGTATCGTTAACATATTTATTAACATTAGATGAAATAAAAACAACTAAAATAATAAATAATAATAATGAAAAATAGTTAAGGATTTTTTTTAATCGAAAACTAATATCAGGATTTATTAGTACGGAATTAAAATTATAAGATAGTATTGTGTCTCTCATTAAAATTGCTCAGTATATTGGATCAATTTTTTACTAGTAAGCTTAATATGAAGCATAGAAAAACAAATTACAACAAAAATTTGTATAATTTTTTATAAAAATTAATCTGTTTTTTGCTTTAATAAAACTCAATATCGTTTTATATTGACTACATTAAACATAAACCTTAAAGACATATTCAGCTACAAATTATGAAAAATATTATTATCCTCCTTAGTTTATTGATAATTAGCACTAATTGTTTAGGCTCGGAGCCGCAACCTTGGCAAATGTTATTTCAGCCTCCGGCAAGTCCCATTATGGAAGAATTAAATTGGTTTCATAATTTTTTACTTTTCATATCCGGCGGTATCGTGTTTTTTGTCGTCGCTTTGCTCGCTTACGTATGTATTAAATTTAACGCTAAAGCTAATCCGGTGCCGGCTAAATTCTCTCATAATATTTTGATTGAAATAATCTGGACTATAATCCCGATAATAATTTTGGTTATTATTGCCGTGCCGTCTTTTAGAATTTTACGTATCGCCGAAAAAATTCCCAATGCCGATATAACTATTAAAGTCGTCGGCTATCAATGGTATTGGCATTATATATATCCCGATCACAATAATGTAGAATTTGATAGCTATATGATTACCGACGAGAATTTAAAAGCCGACCAGAAAAGACTGTTGGACGTTGATAACCCAATAGTGATACCGGAAAATGCCACCGTAAGATTCCTGGTTACCTCCGGCGACGTAATACATAGTTTTGCCGTGCCGTCACTCGGTTTTAAAATAGATGCCGTCCCCGGAAGAATTAACGAAACATGGACAAGAATTGCTAAAAAAGGTGTATATTACGGTCAATGCTCCGAACTTTGCGGCATTAATCACGGCTTTATGCCGATTGCCATCAAAGTAGTTAGCAAAGAAGATTTTGACAATTGGGTAGCAGCTAAGGGTAAGTGATCTGTGACATATGAGAATGTATTGTTGCGTGTATAGATTACAGCATGCTCTATGTCATTCCCGTGAAAACGG
This sequence comes from Rickettsia endosymbiont of Polydrusus tereticollis, assembly GCF_964026385.1. Taxonomy (NCBI): domain Bacteria; kingdom Pseudomonadati; phylum Pseudomonadota; class Alphaproteobacteria; order Rickettsiales; family Rickettsiaceae; genus Rickettsia; species Rickettsia endosymbiont of Polydrusus tereticollis. Next base: position 1,322,818 of record NZ_OZ032142.1, read on the forward strand.
GAATCTAGAAAAAACACTTAAAATAAGTAAAATTATATAAAAATTTACTATATTAATTCGCTTAAATATTCTCTGGATTCCCGCCTTCGCGGGAATGACATCAAAGATTTGATCCATACAACACAGCCCACCTTTGCGGGAATGACATACGGTGCTTTTTTAGAGCCATGCAACAATGCCCATTCCCGAGATAGCCTGAATTGCTGCTCCAGACCACGTACCTCCTTGCGATGACGTTTAACGATCCATGCAAGGAGGACTCGAAGGAACTTGCTAAAAACGCATTTCGGAGTAGCCTCAATTTAGGTTAAAAACCCATACCGTCCATACCACCCATGCCGCCCATTCCACCGCCACGCGGTGCTGAATCTTCTTTCTCGGAAGGCTCATCAACAATTAACGTTTCGGTGGTAATAATTAATGAAGCAACGGAAGCCGCATCTTGCAGTGCTGTACGAACTACTTTCGCCGGATCAATAATTCCTGCTTTAATCATGTCAACATAAGTCATATCTTGAGCATTAAAGCCAAAATTTTTGTCCTTGCTTTCTAGAAGTTTACCGACTACGACGCCGCCATTCTCACCGGCATTTTCCGCAATTTGTCTTACCGGATCTTGCAAAGCTTTCGCTACTAACTCTATACCGGCTTGCTGGTCATGGTTAGCTCCTTTTAATGACTCTAAAACTCCGACTGCATGTAGCAGAGTAACGCCGCCACCGGCAACAACGCCTTCTTCTACCGCTGCTCTAGTCGCATGAAGTGCATCCTCAACACGGTCTTTACGCTCTTTTACTTCCACTTCGGTAGCACCCCCGACTTTTAAGACGGCAACACCGCCGGAAAGCTTAGCTAAACGCTCTTGTAGTTTTTCTTTATCGTAATCGGAAGTAGATTCGCTAATTTGTTTACGAATTTGCGAAGCTTTTGTTTCTATAGCCTCTTTACTACCTGCCCCGTCGACGATAACGGTACTTTCTTTGGAAATAGTAACTTTCTTAGCTTGACCTAAGCTTTTAATATTTACATTCTCAAGTTTCATGCCAAGATCGTCGGTTATTAGTTCACCTTTGGTTAAAACGGCGATATCTTCCATCATAGCTTTTCTTCTATCACCAAAACCCGGAGCTTTTACTGCTGCAACTTTCAAACCGCCACGTAATTTATTAACAACTAGAGTTGCAAGAGCCTCACCTTCGATATCTTCGGCAATAATAAGTAAAGGGCGAGTTGACTGATGTACAGCCTCAAGTATCGGTAACATTGCTTGTAAATTTGATAATTTTTTTTCAAATAACAAAATGTAAGGATTTTCAAGTTCGGCAATCATCTTCTCGGAATTAGTTACAAAATACGGTGATAAATAACCTCTATCAAACATCATGCCTTTAACTACTTCCACGTCAAAGCTAAAGTTTTTAGCTTCTTCAACGGTAATTACTCCTTCTTTGCCGACTTCTTCCATTGCTTTAGCAATTTTTTCGCCGATTTCTTTATCGCCGTTTGATGAAATAGTACCTACTTGAGCAATTTCTTCCTGACTACTGATTTTTTTACTAGATTTTTTAATTTCTTCTACTACAGCATTAACTGCTAAATCCATACCGCGTTTTAAATCCATCGGATTATAGCCCGCTGCAACGAGTTTATTGCCTTCACGAGCTAAAGCACGTGCTAACACGGTTGCGGTAGTAGTACCGTCACCGGCTGTTTCTGCCGTTTTAGTAGCAACAGACCTAACTAAACGAGCTCCGGCATTTCTAATTTTATCTTTTATTTCGATTGATTTTGCCACCGTAACGCCGTCTTTAGTAATTTTCGGTGCTCCGAATGATTGCTCAATAAGTACGTTTCTGCCTTTCGGACCTAAGGTTACTTTTACCGCATCGGCTAAGATATCAATACCTTCTAACAATTGTTCACGTGCTTTTGAACCGTGCTTAATTATTTTTGCTTCCATATTAAATTCTCCTTAAAATAAATTATTATTAGTTATTACAAGTATGGTGTCATGCCGTGGCTTGTACCTGCGTTGTTGTATGGTTCAGATTTTCTGTGTCATTCCTGCGAAAGCAGGAATCCAGAAAATATTTAAGCAGATTATATAGCAAATTATTTATATAATTTTGCTTATTTTAAGTGTTTTTTCTGGATTCCCGCTTTCGCGGGAATGACATCAAAAATTCGATCCACGCAACAATGCCTCCTCGCAATGATGCAGTGTTAATCGAGCCATACAACAACGCTGATCAAATCACGGGATGACAAGGATTTCCTAGCTCATTAATTGATAACACCCATAACGTCGCTTTCTTTCATGATGATCAAATCCTTCCCGTCTATTTTAACTTCAGTACCGGCCCATTTACCGTACAGAACTTTATCACCCACTTTAAGCTCTAAAGGATGAAGCTCACCCTTTTCTCCTCTGCTACCTTTACCTACCGCAACTACTTCTCCTTGCATCGGTTTTTCTTTTGCAGTATCCGGAATAATAATTCCACCGGCAGTTTTTTCTTCTTGTTGAATCGGTTTTATGGCAATTCTGTCATATAACGGTTTAAAAGACATTTCTAACCTCCAAATTATAAATATTTTAAATGTATCTTCTATATAATAGGTTATTTTTACTAGTTCAAGAGGTAAGCACTAAAAAATTTTAAATTATTTAATCAAAATTTTGCCTACTAACGGCATGTTTAGTTTTATTCCATTTAAACGGCTGAAAAATAATTTCCCAGATTGCTTTATAGGACGCTAGCGTATGTAATATAAAATAACTAGGCCAGAGAATTAAGGCAATAATATCAAGGAAATGTAATTTTGCCTTGTTGCGATAAGTTTTTAATATATAACAAGCACTAATATATAAATATGAGTAGGCAAAAAATCCGTTAATCAGCCATAAATAATTAATTATAGGATTTTTGTTTATGATAATGGTAAATATTACAAAAGGTAAGCACCAAAAACAGTAAGGAGATAAGCCGATAAAAATATAAATAGTTATTATTTGCCATAAATTAAATTTTTTATATTTATCTTTGCATGCTTTAAAAACAAAAGAAGTTTGCAGAAAGCCTTTAATCCAACGTGACCTTTGATTTAACCAATTTCCGATACTAATGGGCGATTCCTCTAAAGTATACGAATCAATCATATATACTTTATAGCCTTTTGAATAAAGCCTTATCCCAAGTTCGGCGTCTTCCGTAACATTATAGGCGTCCCAGCCGCCCATTTCATATAGTATATTTGTTTTGAAATGGTTACTAGTACCGCCGAGCGTCACCGGTAAATTTAGTAAACTCAACCCCTTTAAAATATATTCAAACCATAAGCTATATTCGATGTTAAACATTTTGGTCAGTAAATTCTCGTCTTTATTGTAAAAGTTAAGTTTAGCTTGCAAGCAAGCATATTCAGACGGCAAAGCTTCAAAGGCTTTTAATGCCGTAATTAACTGATCGGGATCGGGCATATCTTCCGCATCATATACGACTAAATATTCCCCTTGCGAATATTCTATAGCATAATTTAAGGCTTTCGGTTTGGTTCTCGGTAAAGAAACCGGCACTTGCAAGACGTGAATATATGAAGGTAAATCATATATGCCGATTTCTTTGATCATTAAATAATCATCGGCTTCGATAATAATTTTAACGTCTAATTTATTTTTAGGATAATTTAGAAGAGAGATATTTTTGATTATCGATTTTAATTTGCCGGTTTCTTTATATAAAGGTATCAGAATAGTATAGATCGGAAACTCCTTGGATTTTTGATTAAATAAAGTAATCTTATAAGGCAAGAGAGCACGAGAAAATAATAATATTTTCAAAAAATTTTGTAAAAAATAACCGGCATTATTGGTGATATGAAATAGCACAGGAAAATATATAAGTATTATTAAAAAAACAGCAAAGAAAATTATTACTTTATGACCATAGTTAATATTTTTAGCGATGACCGCCTCACTAGTAAATTCCAAGAAATATTTGGACTTAATGATATTTAGATAAGCAAAGTTATTTTCAAGAGCTTTATAAAAATCCGATTTTTTAATTAAGCGTATAGAGTTCTTAGTGTTTGCTAATAAAAACAACATTCTAAGGTCGTTTATTGCAATTACTTTGTTATTTTGATGATCTTCATAAATAAAATATCCCTTCATTATATATTCTTTAAAACGAAAATAATCATGAATTTTGCCGTTCATATTTTTTATAAGTAAAGAGTTGGAAGCATCACCCCGTGGTTTAACCACAGAGTCCAGAAAAGCCTGGATAAAAAGACTGGATTCCGTGGTCAAGCCACGGAATGACAAACTTTCACATAAGATATCTATCATTAATTCATTATCAATAACTCCTGCTGAATGATAATTTTAATAAAAGTCTCTTTTGTCTTTGCTTGAATCAATTTTAAGTTAGTAATTTGAAGCTCATCTAATAATCCTTTATCTTTAATGATTTGTAAAATAATCTCTTCATCTATACATCTAACCATATTGAAAATGTTATACCCGATATTTTATATTTTTTATTTGATAGACTCTGATCCCAAAAATAACCAAGTTGGGTTGTTAAAAAATTTTTCCCTACATTATCAAATTTTATTATTTTTGCAACTGAAAGTTGTTCATAGACAGTTTTTTCATAAATATAACCGTAATCCTGACGATTATGGTATTTGGTAAAACTTACCAACATAAAACCATTTTTAAATTTAACTCCTTCAGTAGTAGAAACATTATAATATCTTTTTTTATAGCCGAAATAATTAAGGTAATGACCTATGCTTACGGTATTTTGATTAAACACACTAGCAGAATAAATTTTTTCCGACATACCGGCTAATAATGAGATTTCAGCAAAAAATTCTTCTGCACGACCTTTATTTTTACTAACGAATATTTTAGGCTGCAGCGATAAAACAAAATCATTTTCTTGGAATAATTTAAGCTTATAAAATAAGCTAGCTTCCTCATTAAAGGTTTTTTTGCCGTTAAATTTCTCTTTTTTAAATAAAAAATGAACACCGAAATTTTGATTGTCTGTAATGCCGTATTCAATAGCTCCGCTAGTAAACCATTCCTCTTGATATGGCGGTAATTGTCGAGCTGCTTGCCGTAATTTTTTTATGCGTTTTAATATTTTTTTATAATCAGGCGAATTAGCTTTTAATTGCCCTGCATACATCTCTAATTGCTCAATCTCTTCCTTTATCTCTCGTGCAAAAACCTCTCGTTGTTTTTTCTCTTTTTTTGAAGCTTTATCAACATTACTGACATTTATACTATACCGATACCTGCCCTCCTCTAACAGCCAAGCCGAAGCATTAACTTTATTAGTGCTTAAAATAATAAAGACCAAAATTGGAATAAAATACTTAGGTAGATTTAGCATTATAAGCCATATGAATTTAAAAATATAGCATTATAATACAATTTAAAGTTGAATAAAGGACTAAATGGATTTTTTAATAAAATTTAAATTGAAACATAAAATATTTTATTGTATTTGTACTTGAGGGTACTTAATAAGTATTTTTATATTAAGAAAATTTTAGTCATTTAAAGGAGATACTTATGTCTAAAAATGCTAATGCTGGTATAGCTTTAATGAATGGAGCTAATACTGGCGTAGTGATGCACAATAACGTGCCTACAGGCAAGGCCGGCACAATTACGCTTACATCCGCAAACTCCTTAACTATAGAAGGTACTATAGGGGAAAGCTTGAACTCATACATAGTCTTTACAGAAGGTAAAGATATAATACTTTGTAATAATAAATATGAGACATTAAAAGTTATATCTTTAGGAGAAACATATGAATTATCAAAAATTGTATTTTTAGGAGAAACGGCAGTAGAACCGACGGAATAAGAAAAATGCTAATGTTGCTGCGTGGCTCGAAAAATGGCTTCAATGTCATACCGTGGCTTGACCAGCATTGTTGCATGGATCAAATTTTTGATGTCATTCCCGCGAAGGCGGGAATCCAGAGAATATTTAAGCAAATTATATAGTAAATTTTTATATAATTTTGCCTATTTTAAGTATTTTTTCTGGATTCCTGCTTTCGCAGGAATGACATACGGCATTTTTTTCGAGCCACGCAACAATGCCAATCAAGTTGCAAGATGACAGAGTAATATTTACTCCCCCAGCAATACTCGGTTTTGCAACTCAAACAATTCAGTGCTTGCCGATCTTGCTAAGCTTAGCATCGCTAAAAACTGTTCTTCGGAAAACGGTTTTTGTTCAGCTGTACTTTGTACTTCAATTAAATTGCCGTTACCGGCAAAAACAAAATTCGCATCCACTTCGGCATTGCTATCTTCTAAATAATCTAAATCAACTATCGGCTCACCTTTATATATACCGCAAGAAATAGCAGCAATTTGAGTAGTTAACGGATTCACTTTTAGCACTTTTCTTTTCATTAATGACTTAATCGCTAAATGAAGAGCTATATAACTTCCCGTAATAGCCGCCGTTCTAGTACCGCCGTCGGCGTTTATTACGTCGCAATCAATAATAATTTGACGCTCCCCTAAGGCTTTAAGGTTAATTATCGAACGCACTGATCTACCTATTAATCGCTGGATTTCCTGCGTTCTACCGCCTTGTTTGCCTAAAGCTGCTTCTCTTTTAATACGCTGGTTAGTAGAGCCGGGCAGCATGCCGTATTCAGCAGTAATCCACCCTTGACCTTGACCACGCAAAAAAGGCGGTATGCTTGTTTCATAAGTAGCACTACACATAATATGGGTATTGCCGATTTTAATCAGACAAGAGCCTTCTGCATTAACAAGAGGAGATAATTCTATTGATATTTGACGTATTTGATTGTTTTTTCTGCCTGATGGTCTCATAATTGTAATTTATTCTATAATTGTTATGATTAGTAATAAAGAAGCTACTTGAAAACTTCAAGCTTTTCATTATATAATTAGCATTAATCTTTAATAAATATAGATAATAAAATGGATAATAATAATAAAGAAAAAAATGATGAAGAAGTAAATAATGCTATAGAAGAAGTACAGCAGGAAGAAACACCGCAACCAGAATCAGAAGAAGTAATTAAGCTAAAGAATCAGATTGAAATATTACAGGATAAATTACTTAGAAGTGTAGCGGAGGCTGAAAATACTAGGAAGCGTTTAGAAAAATCCCGTGATGATGCACGTGACTATTCTATAGTTTCTTTTACCAAAGATATTCTAACCGTTAGCGATAATTTATCAAGAGCGTTAGAGTATAAGCCACAAAATCTTGAAGGAGAAGCAGCTAATATTGTCACCGGTGTTATTTCAGGAGTGGAAATGACTGCACTAGAGCTTGCAAAAATATTTAAAAAACATAATATAGAATTGATAGAGCCGACAATAGGCGAGGCATTTGACTATAATATACATAACGCAATCTCACAAATCGATAGTGACGAGTATGAATCCGGGAGTATAGTTGCCGTAATGCAAGTAGGTTATAAAATTAAAGATCGGCTATTACGCCCTGCAACTGTTCAGGTGGCTAAGTAGTTGCATTATTAAGTGGATCATAATTATTGTACTATGATTAGTATAAATAGGTTGTCATACCGTGGCTTGTATTTGTGTTGTTGCGTGGCTCGAATTTTTGCAAAGCGTTCGGTGTCATGCCGTGGCTTGACCACGGCATCCAGAAAAACCTTAATAAAAAGACTGGATACCGTGGTCAAGCCGGCGTTATTGTATGGTTCTAAAAAAGTGCCGTATGTCATTCCCGCGAAAGCGGGAATCCAGACAAAACACTTAAAATAAGCAAAATTATATAAAATTTTACTATATAATTCGCTTAAATATTCTCTGGATTCCCGCTTTCGCGGGAATGACATCAAAAATTTAATCTATGCAACGACACTCCGTTTAACGGGAATGGCATCAAATTAACTGCGGTACGGCATCGGAATAACCTAATCAAAAAAAGGGAAATATTTTGAATAGAATAGCTATATTTTGGTTTCTCCTTTTAGGGGTTTTTATAACTGCCTCAACATTAATTTCAGGTGCTATAAAACCTTTCTTTATTGCTTTTATAATTGCTTACTTATTACAGCCGACCATTGATTTTATTGTATTACGGCTCAAACTACCGAGAAACCTAGCGGCATCTATAATATTCCTGATTTTTTTAGGAGTATTTTTTGTAGCACTTGTTATATTATTACCGATAATTTATCAACAAATTTCTATTTTTATAAATAACGTACCTAAATATAAAAATTATTTTCAAGCAGAAATAATGCCGCATCTTTCGGCAAAAATTTATTCAATAGAGCCGAATATTGCCGATAAAATTAAAGATTCGCTAAGTAATTTTATAAATAATATATTCACTATATTAACCAGCCTTGCTAATAATTTCTGGCACTATACGATAGTTACAATCAATATATTTGTATTATTGTTATTAATACCTATAATATTATTTTATTTCTTACGGGACTGGCCAAAAATTATAGCAAATATGGAATCATTATTACCGTTACACAGCAAAAAGAAAATAACGGAAATATTATTTTCCATTAATAGTTTACTATCGGCTTATATAAGGGGACAGCTAAATATCTGCTTATTATTATCGGTTTTTTATAGCATTTCATTATCTATTGTCGGGGTAGATTTAGCCATTTTACTTGGTATCTTAAGCGGTTTTCTTGTTATCATCCCGTTTATCGGCACTTTAATATCTTTTTCTCTGGCACTAATTGTCGGCTATTTAACTTTCGGTATGAAAATAAAATTGTTATATATAATAATGATTTATCTTATCGGTAATATCGGCGAATCGTATATTTTAACGCCTAAAATTATCGGTAATAAAATAGGTCTTCATCCGGTTTGGATAATATTTTCAATTTTGGCGTGCGGTAGTTTATTCGGCTTTGTCGGCATATTTTTTGCTATACCGATCGCCGGCATTACCAAAATTCTACTTTTTAACGTAATTGACTTTTACAAAGCTAGCAAATTTTATAGTCAAGAACGATAAAGATTAGGGATACTTATTATGTCATTCCCGCAAAGGCGGGAATCCAGTAAAACATATAAAAAACTTGTTTTTTATATGTTTATTTTATCAAATATGTAATTTTTGTACCAGTATTAAGGTTATTTTTTCTGGATTCCTGCTTCCGCAGGAATGACATCGGAGCCATGCAGCAACTTATATTTCCTTTACCTAACAATACACAATATCATCCCGATGAGTTTATTGTTTCTAGTTCTAATAAGCTCGCTCATAATACGTTAAAAAACTGGCAAACAAATTGGGGAGTAAATCCTTATAAATCCACTATGTTAATTAAAGGAGAGCCTGCTTCAGGCAAAACCTACCTTGCAAAAATATGGCAAAACCTAGCTAACAGCTTTATCATTAAAGATATTTTTTTTGATGAAGAAATTTTAGCTAAATATAATAGTTTCATTATTGAAGATATTGAAAAATGGCAAGAGGTAATTTTATTGTATTTATTTAACCTAATTAATGAGCGGCAAAAATATTTATTGCTGACGCAGTCTAATATAAGCAAAAATTTTATATTGCCCGATTTATCTTCAAGAATAAAATCCGTATTAACTATTGAAATAGAGCCGCCGGACGATGAATTAATGAGGATATTAATCTTCAAACATTTTGCTACTTCTTCTATAACAATCCCCGAAAGCATCGTAGATTTTTTATTAGTAAACCTGCCAAGACAACATAAAGAAATTATAGAAATATTAGAGCAAATTAATCATTTCGCTCTAACATCCAAACGTAAAGTAACTATCCCTTTAGTTAAAGAGGTGTTAGGTGCTCGATGTCATTCCCGTGAAAACGGGAATCCAGACTTTTCTTTGTCATGCTGAACTTGGTTCAGCATCTTTTTGTAGTAGATCCTGAAATAAATTCAGGATGACTATTATTTTTCTGGATTCCCGTTTTCACGGGAATGACATCGTTCAGCATATTTTTTACTTCCAAAACTTACTAAAAGTGCGTTGACCGAAGTAAAAACTAATAATCCCTGCGAAGATTGTTTGATCTTCTATGCTCCATAAAACATCCAGATACTCTACCAAAATAGCCGTGCTTTTTACAGCTTTATATTGGATATATTTAACCCCCGCATACATAGCAAAAAAGCTGTAAGCTAAAACGGGGCGTACCGAACTATTTAAGGCATCAACCCAACTTATTCCTGATTTGTAAGTTGAGTAAAGCGAGTATTGTTCTGCCATTTCTTTAGAGATAGTTAGTTCCGTAAAAGTTTTAGAGTGGTTAAGTTTATTATTTTCAATCTGCCGATCTAAAATATGTAGTTCGTGTTTTTTATCATTAAGGTCTTTTAATATTTTTAAAATTTCAGGCAATATAGAGCTAATAAAACCTATTATTGTTGCAAGTAAAGTAATCATAAACATACCAAATTAAATTTGGTATAATATATCAGTAATTAATTACTTCACTAAGGGGGTATGTCATTCCAGTTCAAGCAGGAATGACATAGAGAGTGCTTTAATTATCCATGCAACAATACCGGTCAAGCAACTACATGACAGTAGCTTTTACACCAATCTCAACTTATCTATAATTTTAGGTTCTTCAGCTAACTCTAAAAACATTTCTCGCTCAAACGATAATATTTCTTCTTCACTTATCTCTGAGTGGTTATTTATAAAATCCTGTAGCTTTGATAATATTTTATTTTGTACGTCATTATATTTAGAGGTATCTAGCTCATTGGCTAAAGTGATTTTCGGTAGAGTTATTTTACCGGCAGGAGGTATGATTTTTTTAGGTAATTTTAATTGCAACGCTTCATCTAAAATATAATTCTTATTCATATTTATTTGTAAATGAGCAATATTATAATCAGCGGCGAAATAATCGGCTGAACTTGATTTATTTGAAGTTAAAATATTTTTGATATTCTTAACTAATTTATCTTTATCGCCTTCGCTTCTTAAAAACATCTCGGTAACACCGCCCCATCCCGGTATTAAACCTACCGAAACTTCAACAAGTCCGGCGTTTAATTCCTGGTTAGCTACTATAAAACTCGAATGCAGCAACAACTCACACCCACCTCCGAGTGCTACCCCCAGTGCACAGCTAATAACATGAGAAGATGAGTATTTTAGCTTCTGCATAGTTTGCTGCCCTAGCTTTAAAAACTCTTCTAAGCCTTGAAAATCCTGATTTTCTATATAAGAAAGAATTAATTTTAAATCGGCACCGGCGGAAAAATTATTGCCTTGTGACCAAATATAAAGATTTTGCTCTTTATTCTCGGCTATCTCGACGGATTTTTGTAGTAAATCAAAGACCTCTTTATTTAGGCAGTTCATTTTAGTATTAATAACAAACACTAATTGGCGTTGATAGAGTAATAACGTAGCTGAATCATTTTCCGCTATTAGTTTACTTAGCTTTGTTATATCTTTTCTTGACCTAAATTTTTCTTTATCAATATTTTTATATTCGGCATTTGCTAGATAATCAGGCAACGACAATTTCATAAAATTAGCTTGACGAATTAACCATTGCCAGCTGTCTTTTATATGAAATGTCAGTAGCTCAAAAGGTCCAAATTTCCAGCTATAACCAAGCTTCATAGCTAAATCAATATCATAAATATTGCTAGTGACTTCAGGTATTAAACCTGTCAAATAAATATAAAATTCTGTTAAAACTTCAACAAAAAACTTGCCGTAAATAGAATTGCTTGTTAAAAGCTCATTAACATCCTTAAACTCATTTTCTATTTTCTGTACCGATTTATAAGATAAATCGGCTAAATTTATAACCTCTTTTATTTTTTTCCCGTTTACTGAAGAGAAGCGATAAAACCCCCCTCCTCCCTTACGACCGATTAATTTATTTTCAATCATCTTATCAAGGGTGGGAGCATTTAAATAAATTTTGTGGTAATAATCATTTTCCGGCAAGCTAGCAAGCAACGAACCGGATATTAATTTCATTACATCATGACCTATTAAATCATATAAGCCAAAAATTCCGGTACTCGGCAAACCAAATTGAGTAGTAAATATTTTATCGATAATTACAGGGTCTAAATTCTCTTTTATAGCTTTGCGAACTACTAGCTCAAGTAAAAAACACCCGACTCTGTTAGCGATAAAGCCTGGTGTATCATTGCATTTTACTATAGTCTTACCGAGGATTCCGGTTAAAAATTCGGAAACTAAGGTGATTACTTCCGGTTCTACTTCATTATCCGTAATTAATTCAAGTAGCTCCATATATCTCGGCGGATTGAAAAAATGCGTAATTACAAATCGAGTCTTAAACTCGCTACTCAAATTTTCCTTTAAGCGTTTTAACGGCAATGTAGAAGTATTGGAGGCGATAATTGCATCTTTCTTTAAATAAGGAGTAATTTTATCATATAATTGATGTTTTATTTCTAGCTTCTCAATAATAACTTCAATAACTAAGTCACAATCTTTAATTAAATTTAGATCATCTTCTAAATTACCGATAGTAATAAGATTTGCTTTATCAGGAAAAGACAAGGCAGGAGGTTTTTGTTTATGCAAATTTTCTATCGCACTTTTAACAATTTTATTTTTATCGTCTGGGTCATTCGCTGCAATATCCAATAACACGACTTTATGAGAAGCGTTAGCAATTAAAGCGGCGATTCCCGCCCCCATAACTCCTGAACCGATACGCATATTTTTTGTATATCATTTTGCATAAAGTAACCCTTTTGTTAAGATGAATATTATAGGTAAGGTTGTCACCCCGTGGCTTGTACCTGTGTTGTTGTATGTCATTCCCGCGAAGGCGGGAATCCAGGCTTTTTTTGTCATGCTGAACTTGTTTCAGCATTTCATTAATAGATACTGAAATAAATTCAGGATGACTTAAAAATATTTTTTTCTGGATTCCCGCCTTCGCGGGAATGACATCAAAAAGCGGGAATGACATCAAAAAGCGGGAATGACATCAAAAATCCAAGCCACGCAACAACGCTTCAATCTCCTCGCCATGACAATTCTAGTGTCTATGCTTCATTCAAGAAAATACCGCATGCTCAATTGCCTCCGCTTTATGATGAACTAAGTCCTTAGCCACCTCTTTTGTTATCATTTTCTTTAAATTATTATTTAACTCTTGTCTTACGCATCCTAGCATTTGCGGCTCGGCAACAATAATTAATTCTTTATATTTATGCGGTATCTGCATTATTTTATCTAAATGCTTAGCAACGCTTCTTGCTGCTTCTTTATGCTCTATGTCTTTAAGGGAAGTGTGCGGTTCAAACAAAGAACCCGGATTTGATTTATTTTGATAATGACTTTGGCTTTTTTCTCTATGATGGTGATGTTCTTCGGGCATTAACGATATTTCTTCAGGCTTACCGGTAATTTTTATTCCTTGAGCATCGTAAAGCATCATATGCAAACTATCAATAACCGCAACTAGCTTTAATTGTGTTCCGTTTTTCATAAATACCTCTCAAAAATATTTTTATCCATGTAACTTAAGTATGATAACTACAATTAAAATTAAATCTATCAAAATAATATTAATTTAGCAACTTTTGCTTTTCCTTGTTAATTATCTTTTCTATTTTTTCATTAAGCTCTCGTACATCGGATTGTTCTACTTCTTCTGTGTTTATAACATCAATAATTTTCACTTGAATCGTCCCGGGTTTTTTAAACCAAAAGCCTTTAGGCCAGAAAAGCCCGGCATTATGTGCCATCATAACGATCGGTACTTTTGCAAGCGAAGCTAATTTTACGGCACTCGGTTTGAATTTTACTGTTTTTTCCGGTAATACTCTAGTTGATTCGGGAAAAATAATTAACCATAATCCTTGCTTTATTTTTTCTTGCCCTTCTCTTAAAATTTGAGTAACGGAAATATTAACGTTACGATCTACCGCAATAGGCTTAACCATTCTAAGCCCCCATCCAAGCAAAGGCATATTAAATAATTCACGTTTTAATACCCATGAATGCTCCGGAATAATTAGTTGCATAAATATCTGATCCCAAAATGATTGATGATTAGAGACAACTATCGAAGGTATTTTAGGCAGCTTCTCAAGACCGGAAACTTGATATTTAAGCCCACAACAAAATCTTGCCAACCAAATAAAAGCATAGGAAAAAATAACGCCGATTTTATATCTTATTTGGTAGTTGACATTGAAAAACGTTACGGGTATGTAACATATAAGAAAAAAAATAAAAGTAAATATGGCAAGTAAGCCATAAAATAGTAAAATCCTTAAACGCCAAAACATAAATAATTAATTAATTAAAATTGTTAATAAAATATACTGCCGGTATAATAGGTTAAAGCATGTCATCCCGTGGCTTGACAGGCATTGTTGCGTGGCTCGATAAAAGTAGCAGTATGTCATTCCCGCGTAGGCGGGAATCCAGAAAAAACACTTAAAATAAACAAAATTATATAAAATTTTACTATATAATTCGCTTAAATATTCTCTGGATTCCCGCCTACGCGGGAATGACATCGAAAGTTCGAGCCATGCAACGAAGTTTCCAATCGCTCGCAATGACGTTGAGAGTATCCGCACCACAACCTCGACTCATATTTAGAGCAAGTATTAAGATATATAGCATAAATTTATAATGAATAAAATAAATAAGGTACTAAATGAAAAAAACTATCCTTTCCGGCGTTCAAGCCACAGGTTCTTTACATCTCGGCAATTACTTAGGTGCTATTAAAAATTGGGTTAAAATGCAGGAAGAATATAATTGCTTTTTCTTTTTAGCTGATTTGCATGCTATTACTATAGAGCGTACGCCTGAAGAGCTTAAAAACTCTATAATGCAAACTTTAGCTATTTATCTAGCTGCCGGACTTTCTCCCGATAAAGTTACTATTTTTGCCCAGAGTATGGTCAAAGAACATAGCGAACTTGCTTGGATATTAAATTGTGTTACGCCTCTTGGCTGGCTTAAACGTATGACACAATTTAAAGATAAAGCCGGCAAGACCCCGGAAAAAGCTTGCCTTGGGTTATTGTCATACCCCGTGCTTATGGCAGCGGATATATTATTATATCAAGCCGATTGCGTCCCAGTCGGTGAAGATCAAAAACAGCATTTAGAGCTTACTAGAGATATCGCCGGCGTAATTAACAGGAAATTTAATAAAGAAGTTTTGAAAGTGCCGGAACCGTTAATTGGTGGAACGGCAGCAAGAATAATGAGCTTGAAAGACGGGCGTAAAAAAATGAGTAAGTCCGATTCTTCTGATTCTTCACGGATTAATTTAAAGGATAATGCCGACCTTATTCAGCAAAAAATAAAAAAAGCTAAAACTGATCATTTAACCGAAATTAGTTATGATAAGGAAAATCGACCGGAAATTAGCAATTTAATTGATATTTATGCTAACCTATCTGAAGCTAATATTGAGACAATAACCCAAAATTATCAAAATAAAGGCTTCGCTAAGTTTAAGGAAGATTTAGCAGAAATTATTACCTCTCAATTACAGCCGATTCATAGCAAATATTTAGATTTAATGAATAATCAAGATTATCTGCTAAGAGTATTACATAACGGAGCGGAGAAAGCGAGTGCTAGGGCAACAAAAACGGTTACTGAAGTAAAAGAATTATTCGGTTTCGTGGTTTAATTTCTAATTCTGTAATATTTTCATTAACAAATTAATTTCTTCACGAAGTTCTATGTCGGTTTTCGATAATTCTTCTACTTTCTTGATGGCATGCATAACGGTTGTGTGATCTTTTTTACCGAATTTCTTACCGATATCGGCAAGGCTTTTAGGTGTCAGCACCTTACTAAGATACATAGCAATTTGCCGAGGTCTAGCTACTGCACGTTGCCGTGTTACCGAAGACATATCGGAAAATTTAATATTATAACGGCTTGCTACCTTTTTTTGAATATCTTCAATGGTAATTATCCTTTCGTTAGAACGCAGTAAATCTCGTAAAATATTTTGGGTATTTTCTAAAGTTACCTCCCTACCGACAAGATTAGAATGAGCAATAACTTTATTTAAAGCCCCCTCTAACTCTCTGACATTTGAGATTATTTTAGCAGCTAAAAACTCTATAACATTTTTTGGGATATGAATATTCATTTGTTCAAGCTTGGACTCTAAAATACCGAGGCGTAGCTCATAAGTAGTACTGTGAACATCGGCAACGAGCCCCCACCCTAAACGTGATTTAATTCTATCTTCAATATTATCCAGATCAGACGGCGACCTATCGCAAGAGATAACCATTTGGCGATTATTATCAATCAAAGTATTAAAGGTATGAAAAAATTCCTCTTGCGTGCTATCTTTACCGCAGATAAATTGAATATCATCGATCATTAATACATCAACCGAGCGGAATCTTTCTTTGAAAGCCATAACCTCTTTATTACGAAGTGCCTTAACAAATTGATACATAAATTTTTCCGCCGACATGTATATTACTTTACGGTTCGGATTATTTTGTTTTATATACCAACTAATTGCATGCATTAAATGCGTTTTTCCAAGACCCACCCCGCCGTATAAAAAAAGCGGATTCGATTCGGATACCACATTACCGGACTCGGCAACCGCCCTTGCTGCTGCATATGCTAGTTCGTTCGGTGCTCCGACAACAAAATTATCAAATGTAAAACGAATATCTAGCGTTGAAAAAATATTTTCTGAATTTAGGTCGGTTGTCTCCAAATCTGCTAAAGACTTGGCAGGTAACTCCAAAATAGTTTGTTCGGATAACGGTAATTCTCTGGTAATTATTTCTATTGATTTAATCCCCTCGTTATAATGCTGAAATAATTGTAATATAACGATAGAATATTTTGATTTTACCCAATCACGGATAAAATTTGTCGGTGCACAAAGTATGACGTTATTTACAGAAAATTCTATAAAATTGATTTTGCTAAACCAACTATTATATAAAGCTTCTCCGTAATATTTATAAAGATCTTGGGCCACGTGTCCCCAAACATCTATAAAAATATCTGTTTGTTTTCCTAAAATTATCTGATTTTGATTAGTATTCACTTAAAATTGCCACGGTAAATTATTTTGTTTCCATCCGATATTACGGTTATTTCCTTCAAAGCCGTCAATAATATTATAACAATTTTCATAGTGCATTTGGGCTATGAAAGTTGCTGCCGAAAGTGACCTATCTCCGGAGCGACATAGAAAAAATATATTACTCATTTTATTTTTAATACACGATATAAATTGCGGTGCAAAATTTTTATTTAACGACATATTAGGGAGCAATTGCCAGCTTAAAAAAACTATTTTATTTTTATCATCTAAATACGGAACACCTGTTTTTTCCCACTCCTGGGGAGTTCTAACGTCTATAAGAACGGCATCTTCATCCACCATAAGTAAGCTATAAGCATCTAGAGAATTTACATTTTTAACGTTCATAATTATATATATTTGCTCTTCCTAATCTCAATGTCATTCCCGTAAAAATAGGACTTTGTTGCATGGCTCTAAAAAGTACTGTATGTCATTCTAGCTATGCAACAACGCCAATACCTCCTCACAATGACGACCTGTTTAAATTTATACCTGACAACTTTAAGCTTTTAAAATTATCTTGGTATTTGATAGTTTTAATAATATTATTATAAAAAATTTTTGCAAGATTAGTTTATGAATAAATTAAATAAAAAAGATTTTCAAAAAAAACTCTTTTACCGAAGTAAAAATCGTGGTTGCAGAGAAACAGATTATATATTTAGCAAATTTGCCGAACAATTTTTATTTAAATTAGACGAAAAAAGCCTTAACGACTTTGCTTTAATACTTGATCAAAATGATAATGAGCTTTATAATTGGATTACCGGTAAATCCCCTATTCCTTCTTATCTAAATACTGAAATAATGAATAAATTACGTGAATTTTCAAAAAGTTAAAAATCAATAATGTTGACGCAAAAATTTCCATCGGTAGCGAAAAGTTTTTTTGCTAACCGGTATTCTATAAGCAATTCACACAAAAATATTATTTTACTGGCGAGTAATGAAGAAGAAGCAATAAAGCTCTATAAACAGGCTTTATTTTTTTCTCCACAAGAAAATATACTATATTTTCCTTCTGTCGATACTGTCCCTTACGATCATATATCACCTAATCAAAATATTTTATCGGCAAGAGCCAATATTTTAACTAAGCTAGTAACGAACAATAATAAGAATATAGTTATTACCCAAGCTACTAATTTGCTGAATAAATTACCCCCTCCTGATTTTTTTGTCAAATCATCTTTAAAACTTTATCTTAAGATGAAACTTACTGCCGCCTCGCTTGCCGATTTTTTAGTACGTAATAGCTTTACTAGGAATGCTAGTGCTATCGATAGCGGTGAGTTTGCGGTGAGAGGTGAAATTGTTGATGTAATTTTATCCGGTCCGAAAGCTTACAGAATCAACTTTAGTTGGGATCATATTGAATCGATTAAGGAATTTGATATTGATAGTCAAATTTCTACTAAATCACATACGGCACACACGGAATTAATTATTAGCCCCGCTAGTGAAATAATATTAAATCAAGATACGATAAGTAATTTTAAAAATAATTACTTACAAAATTTCGGCGTGAACCATACTAATACGCCTTTATACAAAGCAATAATGGAGGGGCGAAAATTCCCGGGTTATGAGCAATTACTACCGTTATTCTATGATTCCTGTTATAATTTAATCGATTATTTAGACAGACCTATAATTATTTTTGATAATTTATCTAAACAAGCTATTTTAGAATTTGAACATAGTTATAATGATTTCTATCAAGCAAGAATTGAATCAAATAAGCTTAAATTTAATAACTTCTACCCTGCTCTTGAACCTTCGCAATTATATTTTTCATCTCTCGAAATAACAAAATTACTTGAACAAGAAGAAAATATTTTAATTATTTCCGAAAATTCCGATCAAATTAGTTTACTTGAAAATATCGCTTCTACTAGCTTTGCCGAGAAAAAAACGGTTTTTGATAAATTATTTGAAATAATAACCGCTAATCACTCTAAAATGCCGATAATATGTTGCTCTTCCGTCAGCGGTTTAGAAAGGTTAAAAACCATAATAGAAAATTACGAATATCAATATAATGAAGTTAGCGAACTGAAGGAAGCAAAAATCGGCGTCGTAAATCTTGCTCGCATTCCGCTTAATCACAGTTTTTATACAGAGCAATATTTATTTATTGCCGCTAGTGATGTATTAGAAAAAAAATTAGTTAGTAATTCCCCGTCAGATGCAAATCGTAAGCTTAAAAATATTTTACTGGAATTGGATAATTTAAACGAAGAAGAGTTTGTTGTTCATAAAGATCACGGAATAGGACAATTTTTAAAAGTCGAGACCTTAGAGGTTAGAGGCAAAGCCCATGATTTTCTAAAA
Organism: Rickettsia endosymbiont of Polydrusus tereticollis; assembly: GCF_964026385.1. Classification (NCBI taxonomy): domain Bacteria; kingdom Pseudomonadati; phylum Pseudomonadota; class Alphaproteobacteria; order Rickettsiales; family Rickettsiaceae; genus Rickettsia; species Rickettsia endosymbiont of Polydrusus tereticollis. The sequence goes on from NZ_OZ032142.1 coordinate 1,342,286, forward strand.
ATCTTATATGCCGGTAACGATAAGTTATATATACCGGTTGAAAATATTGAAGTAATAAAAAAATACGGCAACAGCAATGCCGAGCTTGATAAGCTTGGTAGTTCTTCGTGGCAACGAAATAAAGCTAAGTTAAAAAACCGTATCAAAGAAATTGCTTTGCAATTACTGCAAATAGCCGCAAAAAGAAAGCTTAACCTTGCGGCTGCTATAGAATTTGACCTTGATGAGTATAACAAATTTTGTAATAAATTCCCTTTTACCGAAACTGAAGATCAACTAAATGCCGTTAACGACGTTAAAGCAGATTTAAACTCCGGAATATTAATGGATAGGCTAATATGCGGCGATGTCGGTTTCGGTAAAACGGAAGTGGCAATGCGTGCCGCTTTTATGGTAGCGAAATCCTTAAATGAACATTTGCCGCAAATTGCTATAATAGTACCGACAACTATTTTATGCAGTCAGCATTATTTAAGATTTCTGGAAAGATTTAAAGATTTGGGACTAAATATCAAACAGTTATCTAGCGTTGTTAACACAAAGGAAGCTAAAATTGTTAGGCAACAAATTGAAAACGGCGAAATAAACATAATAATCGGCACCCACTCATTATTACATAAAAATATAAGATATCATAACCTCAAATTATTAATAATCGATGAAGAGCAACATTTTGGCGTTAGTCAAAAAGAATTTCTCAAAGAACTAAAATCCTCCGTACATGTTTTAGCAATGTCGGCAACACCGATTCCACGAACTTTGCAAATGTCGATGAACGGGCTAAAAGAGCTGAGCATTATAGCAACGCCGCCGATGAACAGGTTGGAAGTTCGCACTACCATTATGCCTTTTGATCCCGTTATTGTTAGAGACGCTTTGCTGCGTGAGCATTTCCGAGGCGGAAGAAGTTTTTACGTAGTGCCACGAATTAATGATATTCCGGAAGTTGAAAAACAGTTAACGCAAATTGTGCCGGAGCTAAGATATAAAATAGCTCACGGCAAAATGGCACCGAATAAAATCGATGAGATTATGAGTGAATTTTATGCCGGTAAATTTGATATACTGATTTCGACGACAATAATTGAATCGGGTATTGATATAGCCGACGCAAATACTATGATTATTCATAAAGCAGATATGCTAGGGCTTAGTCAACTATATCAATTAAGGGGAAGAATCGGACGAAGTAAAGTTAGAGGGTACGCATATCTTACATTAGCTAATTATAAAAAAATAACCAAACATAGTCTAAGGCGTTTGGATATAATACAAAATAGTTGTGTGCTGGGTTCGGGCTTTACGATCGCTAGCCATGATATGGATTTGCGAGGATTCGGTAATTTAATCGGTGAAGAGCAATCAGGGCAAATTAAGGAAGTCGGCACGGAGCTTTATCAAGAAATGCTAGAAGAGCAAATAGCTATTTTGAAAAATGAACCGCAGAATTTAGAACAAAATTTTGTGCCGACGATAAATTTAGGATTACCGGTATTTATTCCGGACAGCTATATATCGGACGGCATACTTAAACTTGGGTTGTATAGAAGGATAGGTAGCTTAAGCGATAACGCAGAAGTAGAAAAATTTAAAGATGAAATGGTTGACAGGTTCGGTCCAATCCCTACTGAATTTAATAATTTACTCGATATAGTAAAAATAAAATTAGTATGCTTTAAGCTAAATATCGAAAATTTAGATTCAGGTCAAGGCGGTTTTGTAATAAGATTTTATAAAAATGCCGATATGGCAGAGAAGATTATAAAATTCGTAAGCCAATATTCACAACAAGCTAAAGTAAAACCTGATAACAAATTAATATTTACCAAGAAATTAACCGATGAAAATATTATTACGGAAACGAATCAGTTACTGGATAAGTTAACTTGTTATTGCGAGTGACTAAAGGCGTTGTTGCGTGAATCGGAATCATTACAAAAAACCCCGTCATTGCGAGGAGGTACGTAGTACCGACGTGGCAATCTAGTCTTTGTCATACCGTGGCTTGACCCTGTGTTGTACGAACGTTTAAATAAAGAGGTAAAAATTCTGTCATTCCGTGGCTTGTCAGCGTTGTTGCATGGATTGAATTTTTGATGTCATTCCCGCGAAAGCGGGAATCTAGAGAATATTTAAGCGAATTATATAGTAAATTTTTATATAATTTTGCTTATTTTAAGTGTTTTTTCTGGATTCCCGCTTTCGCGGGAATGACATACGGCACTTTTTTAGATCCACGCAACAATGCCACTACAATATGACAGTAATAAAAAAACAATATTTATATGCCCTACTCCTTATTATTACAGAAATTACAAACATTATTCCAGCAGCATAATATTACCGGTCTGTCTACTGATTCTCGTAGTATCAAAGAAAATGAGGTTTTTTTTGCTATTAAGGGAGAAAATTACGACGGAAATAAATTTATTCTCGATGCTTTAAATCATAAGGCAGGAATTATTATTACCGATAATAAAGAAAGTGTAGAGCTAAATCCTACAAAAATAATATATGTAGAAGATATACGTATAGCGTTAAGTTTGGCAGCAAAAATCCTTTACCCGAAAGAACCAAAATATTTAATAGCCGTAACCGGTACTAACGGCAAAAGTTCGGTAGTATCTTACATAGCACAATTATATTCCTTACTCGGCAAAAATGCCGCTACTATCGGGACACTCGGCGTAGAGTATTTTGGTAATAGAGTTCTTTCCAAACTCGCTTATAGGGAGGAATTTAAAGGAGACACGGAACGCAGAACCGCAGCGTACTCAAACGTACGTGAGGATTCGAGTACCGGATCGACGTATAAATTACCCCTAGAAGTAGAGTTTGGAAAGAACTCTATTATTAAATTACCTGAAATTTTAGAAAATATACCTCCTTTGACAACTCTTGACCCTATAAATTTTAGAAAAATTATCCATAATCTAACTGACAATGATATAGAATATTTGGCTTTTGAAGCTTCCAGCCACGGCTTAGACCAGGAAAGACTATACGGCATAAAAGTTAATGTCGCTTGCTTTACTAGCTTTAGTCAAGATCATTTAGATTATCATCAGACAAAAGAGGCTTATTTGCTTGCTAAATTAAAATTATTTACCGATAATTTAATGCCGAGCGGTATAACTATACTAAATTCTGACATAGCAGAAATAGAAGACTATTTAAACCGCCATAACGTTAAATTTACAACCATTGGTCAAGAAGGAGACTTGAAAATAACTAAAACTGTTAGCTCTATTCGTGGACAAAATATTAATTTTACTTTTAATAATAAGGATTATGAATTTAATACCGAGATAATAGGCAGTTTTCAGGCGAGTAATTTATTAATTGCTGCTCTAGCCGTGCATAATACCGGCTTTGCTTTTGATGAAGTCATAAACCTCCTCCCCAAAGTTAGACCGGTAAAAGGTAGAATGGAGCGAATACGTCATAAAAATATTTTTGTTGATTATGCTCACACTCCCGATGCATTAGAACAAACTTTAACCGAGCTAAAAAATATTAAATTAAAAGGCAGCAAACTAATTGTAATTTTCGGCTGTGGCGGTAATAGAGATAAGGCGAAGAGAAGTTTAATGGGCAAAATAGCAGCAAGAATTGCCGATAATATAATTATTACCGACGATAACCCTAGAGACGAAAACCCAAGTGATATTAGAAAAGAAATTATAGACGGAGTAATTAAAATATCGGATAAATATATTGAGCTAGAAAGCAGAGAAGAAGCAATTAAATATGGAATAAATAATTTAAAACAAGATGATATTTTATTAATAGCCGGCAAAGGGCATGAAAATTATCAAATTATAGGTGATAAAAAATTACCCTTTGACGATATTGAAATTGCAAAGAAATATGCTTCTCGATGTCATACTCTATAATGGTACCCAAAAACTAGACAAGAAAATAGAGAAAAGTAGGTATAATATCTCCTAGGAAAAGGAGCAAAAAATGAAAAAAAATGAAAAAACAAGTTAAAAAATATAGTGCAGAAGAAAAAGCAAAAATAGCAATTGAAGCAATATCTGGAGAAATGACTATAGCTCAAATTACCAGCAAATATGGTGTTCACGCTAATCAGATTTATAAATGGAAGAAAGAAGCTTTAGATTTTATGGTTTCTGGATTTAAATCGAAATCTAAACAACAAGATACCGGCCAAGAAGATTTAATTAAATCATTATTTGAGCAAATAGGCCAGTTAACAGTTGAAAGAGACTGGCTTAAAAAAAAATCTAGTATCTTTGGATTTAGAGGTTAGGAAAAAAATGATAAGTTATGCTTCAAATTTAACCATAGCAAGACAATGCAAACTTTTAGATTTAAACCGCTCAAGTTACTACTACCGAGCTAGGAATACCTTAGATGATAAGGAGTATAGAGTACTGAACAGAATTGATGAGATTTTTACAGAGCATCCCTATTATGGTACTAGAAGAATGTCTCATGTCCTAAAATCCGAAGGGTTAAATGTTAGTCGTAAGATGATAAGAAAATATTATAAAATACTTGGTATTGAAGCAGTATACCCAAAGATTAATTTAAGCCGTAGGAATCAGGCTCATAAAGTATACCCATATCTATTAAATAATATAGAGGTGGTTTGCTCCAATCAAGTTTACTGTGCAGATATTACTTACATAAGTAAAGCAAGGTTTTGTATATTTGGTTGCTATAATGGATTGGTATAGTCGTTATATTTTGAGTTGGCGGGTGTCGATTAGTTTAGAAAATGATTTTTGTATTGAAGCTCTAAATGAAGCAATATCTATACATGGCAAGCCTGACATTTTTAATACGGATCAAGGAGTACAATTTACATCAAAAGATTTTACTCAAATACTTGAGCAACAAGGCATAGCTATTAGTATGGACGGCAAAGGCAGAGCCTTAGATAATGTATTTATTGAACGTTTTTGGCGATCTTTGAAACAAAGAGAAGATTTATCGTTTTGATCTTGAAACGGTACGTGAAGCAAAGATAGCTATCAGAGATTATATAGAATTTTATAATAAGCAAAGACCTCATCAATCGCTTGAATATAAGACACCTGAAATGATACATTTTGCAGAAAAACTAGAAAATTATCAAGAGGCTATATGACATAGAAAATGCAAACTTTACTTTGAAAAACCAATACATTAATACAGGAGAATTACACCTCTAAAATTTAAAAAATTTGTCTAGACAAAGGGTACCACCTCATTTTTTCTGGATACCGTGGTCAAGCCACGGTATGACACCATACTTGTAATAACCATAATACGGTAAATTATGATCCACGCAACAATGCTTTCGCAGGAATGACATAAGAACCATGCAATAAACACATAATAGAACTAAATATATGATATGGAACTCTGAAACTCTAAGTAAAGCACTCGGCATAATAGTACCCTCCTCTATTTATGCTAATGAAGTACAATTTAATTCTAATGACGTACAACAAGGCGATTTATTCATTGCTCTAAAAGGTAATAGAGACGGACATGATTACGTAATGCATGCAATTGAGCAAGGTGCAACTGCAGTAATTGTTAACAAAAATATCCCAGGAGTACCAAGCCATAAAACTATCATGGTAAACGATACGTTTGATGCTTTAGAAAGAATGGCTAAATATAAAAGGCAAAACTCTAAGGCGACATTTATCGGTATTACCGGCAGTGTCGGCAAAACTTCTACTAAGGAAGCTTTAAAAATTATATTAAGTACTGATAGCGTTTTTTCTAGTAGAGGTAACTTTAACAATTATTTAGGATTACTTATAAATCTTGCATCAATGCCGAATAGTATAAAATATGCTATCTTTGAACTGGGCATGAATCGCAAAGGAGAGATAAAAGAACTTAGTAAAATAATAAAACCCGATATCGCAATTATTACTAATATCTCGGAAGCACATTTAGAGTTTTTTGATTCTTTAGAGGAAATTACTAATGCTAAATGCGAAATTTTTGCAGGTTTAGTAAAAAATGGAACGGCAATTATTAATACGGATACTCAATATTATCATAATATTTTAGCAAATCTTAAGCAACTCTCTATTAGTAACATATATAGTTTCGGTAATTCTAATAATACAAATGCAAAACTAATATCATACGAGCATGATGATAATAAAGTTCATTTAGTATATTTAATAAGTAATAATAAAATAGAGGTAACTATACCTTTTATCCCTAAGCATTATGCAGAAAATTTTACCGCCATTCTTTTAGTATCTTATCTGCTTGGTAAAAATTTAGAAAATGCCTCGCAGCAGCTTGGCAATATTCCGTTAACTAAAGGTCGTGGGGAAATAATTACTGCAAAAATCGGTGTAAATAATTATCGAGTAATTTGTGATTATTATAATGCTAGCCCCGAATCTATGAAAGCTTCCTTAAGATATTTAAAACTGTTTAAAAATGCTAATAAGATAGCTATAATAGGGGAAATGCTAGAACTCGGCAAAGACTCCGAGCGGCTGCATAAAGATTTAATACCATATATTTTAGATGCGGATTGCCCTAAGGTCTTTCTCGTCGGATCACATACTAAATGTATTTACGACTTATTACCGAAAGGACTAACTAAAGCATATTTTGAAAATGTTGATACTTTAATAAAAGATTTACCGAATTTATTAGGTACAGACGAACTTATTTTAATAAAGGGCTCAAGAGGCGTTAGGCTTGATCGAATAGTTTTTAAAGCATCCTAAATGTTATTGCCCCGCCTGCAGGCATCGTTGCATGGCTCTAGAACTTGCCCAAATCGTCATTGCAAGCGGGACTTGATCGGCATGTTGCATGGATCGAAAAAAGTGCTGTATGTCATTCCCGCGAAAGCGGGAATCCAGAAAAAAATATTTTTAAGTCATCCTGAATTTATTTCAGTATCTACTAAAAAGATGCTGAAACGAGTTCAGCATGACAAAAAAAGTCTGGATTCCCGCCTTCGCGGGAATGACATCAAAAATTCGAGCCCTGCAACAACGCTCCGCTTGTGCAGGAATAACGTCGATGGTGCTTTTAACTGAGCGTAACAATATATATAAAAATTTTTAATAAAATGAAAAAAATACTTTATCAAGGTTCTCGTAAATCCCTATACACTTCCGAAGAAGATTTTCTTATTATCATGGCTTTCACCGATAAGACTATTTTAGAAAACGGAGAAATTATTGATACTTCCGGTAAAGGAGTGCTTAATAATAATATTTCTTCTTTTATTATGGGTAAGCTCGATATGCTCGGAATTGAAAATCATTTTATAGAAAAACTAAATATGCGAGAGCAATTAATCCAATATGTGGAAGTTTTTCCGATGCAATTATCAATTTCTTCCGTTGCTTGCGGTAGATTTGTTAAGGAATTTAGTATGGAAGAAGGGTATGTATTTGATAAACCGATTATTGATTTTAAAGTTAGGAGCCGTGATTTAAAATATCCTATCGTTAATGAATATCAAATATTAAATTTCGGTTGGTTAACCAAAGCTGAAATTTCTGCCGTAAAAAAGCAAGCTACCCGCATATTTGATTTTTTAAGCGGCTTATTTACCGGCATCGGTATTAGGCTTGTTGAATGTACGCTTGAATTCGGTAGAGTATTTAACGGCGAAGAAACTATAATAATGTTAACCGATGAGATTAGTCCGGATAATTGCCGATTGTGGCAAGCCGATAATAACGAGAAACTTGGTTTTGAACTACTTACTCAAGACCCAAACAAAGCTTTTGAATCATATCAGTTAATAGCTGAGCTTCTGAAGGAAAGAAATTAATTACGCTTCAGAAAAAGATAAAAGCTTTGGAGCGGCTTTTAAAGAGGCTATTTTATCCGGTAAATCTAAATAAGCTGCTATAGCTAAAAATAATATTAAATGATCTTTAATATTTAGCTCTGAAGTTAGTTCCTCATAGATTTGATAATTAAGCAATTCTGTAAATTTCTTAAATATCTTGACTATTTCTAAAGAAGGATGAGCGTTAAAAGCATTTTTTAGTATTTTGATTTTTTTATTGTTATTGATATTAGAATTTAAAGTTAAATAAAGCTCTAATATTGCCGGAGTTACGCAATTCAAGCTTAAGGCTAACTCTAAATAATCAATTGCAATTTCAGTATTATTATTCTCTACCGTCATTTTTGCTGCCGATAAATAATATTCGGCGATTTCCGAATTCATCATCGCAAATTTGGACTTATTAAGCTTTGCAAGCTTGGCTACTACAAAAGTAAATTTCTCCCATAAGGCAAGTTTTCCATAGCAATTAATAAGAATTGCTATGACATCGCTATCAAATTCATTTAAATTATAAGCTTTACTAGCGTAGCCTTCTGCTTCTTGGTAAAAACTTTTACGATAAAATAATATAGCAAGATTTTTAGCGGCAAAAAACGTAAATTGTTTAGATGTTTCTAATTCTTCAAAATATGCAATTTTTTTACTTATTTCTTCCTCAGTTTTAGCTAAGATTAAAGTATAAAGCTCTCTATTTTCTTTTTTTATAGGTAAAGAAATTTTTCTTGCGATAGAACCGGCTTTACTTTTATTGTCGATAATATATTCCGATATCGATCTAACAAGGGAATATTGATTATTATTAATTTTTCGTGTAGTAAAAATATCTTGTATTTTTGACGGTAAATCGATAATTAATATTAAAATTTTAATAACAATAAAACTTATGAGTAATGACAAAACCCCGAAAGTCAGAAGTGAAAAAAACGTAGTTTCTACATGATAATCGTATAAGGTCAAAACAACTTGCGAGTCAAGCGTTTCAATAATGGAAAATCCAAGATAAAGCAGTAGAAATACAATACATATTATAAGGAGTCTGAACATATAAATACTCAAAAAGTCATGCTGAATTTGTTTTAGCATCTATTAAAGGCGTTGTTGTATGCTGTATGTCATTCCCGCGTAGGCGGGAATCCAGAAAATCATAGTCATCCTGAATTTATTTCAGGATCTACTAATGAGATGTGCAAAACTTGTTCAGCATGACAAAAAAAAGTCTAGATTCCCGCCTTCGCGGGAATGACATCAAAAATTCGAGCCATGCAACAACACCGATGCACGGGATGACACACTGATTTCTTGAGCCGCACAACAATATCTATGCCCGCTCGCAATGGCGATTCCGGATAATTATTTTATGAATTTTTCCTTAAAATTATCCGAATAAAAAAAGTTAATAAAAAATTCTAACTTTGCCAAAATAGCAATATGTAATTGTTCTTTCTCTTTTTCAGCGGAAGATTTTTTCTCTATTTTTATAAATTTTTCTAACCATAGGTAATTAGTCGGAAAAATTTTTTCACTATTTGCAATTTTATTGAGCAAATAATTGTTATTATAGCTATTTAAATCGGCTAAAATGTTTTTTATCTCCGGTGGTAATGAGATTATTTCTATTGCTTGCAATTGCTTAGTATAATTTTGATCTTGTAAGAAATTAAATATTAATAGATTCACGTTTAATAAGTAATGACGATAATCATTTATCTCAAAATTAATAGTAGCGGTAGGAACTGCAGGAATAGGGGCAGGAATAGGAGGAATAAATGAATTTACATAATTTATTAAGGACTTAGCCGAAGAAGGTTCGTTCGGTTGCTCATTATTGCTAGTGGTCACGTTGTCAATATCGTTTATAGGTGGAGCATCATCTTTATAAGAAGTAATTTCACTGCTAAATAACTTAAAAATTTCAGCTCTATCATAATAAAGCATAAAAGCAAGTAGCATAAATATTAATATTACCGCTATAGAAAAAATATTTTTATTTTTAAGATTAATTTCGGATTTTTGCATCATGCATTAATAAGTTTATTATCGTATGTGAATTTTCATTATTACAATAAACCACATTTTTAAAAAAAGGTCTAATTATATTTGCTACTTTCAAGCTAATAGCTATGACTAATGAATTTTGCAACACTTCCGATAAATGATTTTGCAGTAATAATTTTTTAAATATTTTGGCACTATTTTGCGAGTAAAGCAAAATATAATCTATATTGTTCTTAAACAATTCTATTAGCGGTAGTTGCTCTAAATATTTGACGTTATAGATAATTTGCCTCTTTATTGGGGGCGGTAAATCGCAAGTGATTTCGTTGGAAGATAAATATATCGCTTGATTATATAATCGGCTTGGAAAATGCTTAATCAAATCATCGACGTTTTTTGCGGCGTATTTTACTATAAAGCCGTCACGCTCTAAAATTGCCTTGGAAGCTTCCCCTACTACCCAAATACTATGTTTTCTATTAATAGTATAATCTTTCTGCCACTTAGCAAGAATTGTCGCAGCGTATTTGCTAGTTATAATTATATTGTGGTAGTTACCTAATATTTCCGGAGTAAGGTTTAAATTTTTATATTCAATTAAAGGACAATGAATATAATGAAAGCTTAAATTATCGGTATTATATTTTGCTATTTCTTCGATAATTTCCTTATTTCCTTCAATACTTCTGGTAAGTAAAATATTCATATCACTCAAATGGTTGTCGCAGCGTGATAGCTGCCGATAATGTTCCCTCATCCAAATAGTCTAATTCCCCGCCGATAGGAATACCGCTGGCTAGGCGTGAAATCTTAGCGGGATGAGATTTTAAATATTCGGTGATAAAATAAGCGGTAGTTTGCCCCTCTAGAGTAGAGTTGGTCGCAATAATAACTTCCTCTATATTTTCTTCTCGGCATCTAGTAAGTAATTCTGGCAACCTTAATATCGAAGGGTTTTGCCTAGCTGCGGCAGATAAATTATGACCCAGCACATGATACCCGCCTTTAAAAATACCGCTACGTTCCATAGCCCATAATTCCGCCACCGTTTCCACGATAGCAATAACGGCTTTATCTCGCACCGGCGATGAACAAATATGGCAAATACTTGCCGTATCCATATTGCCGCAAATCTCACATTTTACTATTTTATTTTCAACATTTATTAAATTAGTAATTAGTCCTTTCAATCTTACGTCTTTATCTTGTAACAGATATAAAACAATGCGCCGAGCAGAACGCCCGCCAAGACCGGGCAGCTTAGAAAAAAGATAGATTAATTGCTCTATTTCGTTGGTATCGTTCATATATTATACTCAAGTATAACCTAAAAATTGAGATCGATGTTATTCCTGTGCAAGAGTGTTGTTGCGTGGCTCTAAAAAAGTGCTATATGTCATTCTAGCTAAAGGCGGGAATCCAGAAAAAACACTTAAAATAAGCAAAATTATATAGAAATTTACTATATAATTCGCTTAAATATTCTCTGGATTCCCGCCTTCGCGGGAATGACATCAAAAATTTGATTCATGCAACAAGACCAGAGGCACCTCGCCATGACGATTCCGGGAGTCCCGCAACAACGCTACGTCTTCGCAGGAATGACATCGGCGATATTTGTGTAATAATCAACATTTTTAACTTCCGGTCCGATGATTCCAAGCGTCGGGACTGTCGAGAATATTTTGCCGGCTATTTTTAGAATATCTGCAGCTGTTATATTCATAATAAGCTCCATAATTTCATCTATAGATATATATTTATTAAAAATAGCATAATTTTTGCCGATTTCCTCAGATTTGTAAGCAGGCTTTTCTTGAGCCATGTAAATATTACTTCTTAATTGCGTTTTAGCCCTAATAATTTCAGATTCCTGTACCGATTCCATAATTTTCTTTACTTCATTTATCAATTCCGTACTTAATAATTCTAATTTATCATGAGCAGTGGAAGCATAAATAGTAAATACACCGCTATCGCAATAAGAACTATTATAACTGCCTACTCCATAGGCTAAACCTAATTTTTCCCTAATTTGCTGAAATAATCTTGACGACATACCGCCGCCAAATATTAAAGCAAGTAGTTGGGCTTGGTAAAGTTGTTGCATATTAAGATATCCTACCCCTTCAAAGCCTAATATTAAAGTGGTCTGTTCTAAATCTTTGATGACGGGACAGTAACCGCCGACATACCTTGCCGGCTCAAAATTATTACTCGTTCCCTGTTTTAAAGAAGGAAATAATTGCTCCACTATCTTTATTATTTCATCATGGGTAATATTACCTGCTACCGATAAGTAAAGATTTTGTGCGGTATAATGTTTATCGATAAAGTTAGAAAAATGTTTTTTATTAAAAATAGCAAGGGTTTTACTCGTTCCTAAAATGGGCTTGCCTAAAGGCTGCCCCTTATAAACGCTATTATAAAATTTCTCATATATTAGGTCATCGGGATTATCTTGGCTATGGGCAATTTCTTGTAAAATTACTTGATATTCTTTAGCGATTTCTTCTTCGGCAAAAGTAGAATTTTGGATTATATCCGCCAATATCTCTAGAGCTTTACGGCAGTTTTCCGGTAGTATTTTTGAGTAATATATTGTTTGCTCATGACCGGTATAGGCGTTGAAATGCCCCCCTATCTCATCAAATTCTTCGGCAATTTGTTTAGCGTTTCTCGTTTTTGTACCTTTAAACGCCATATGTTCAAGAAAATGAGACATACCTTCTTCCTCAGAAGTTTCAAAGCGACTGCCGACTTTGGCAATTAAATTTATCGCTACCGAATTTACATAAGGCATATTGTAAGTAAGGATAGTTAAGCCGTTATTAAGCTTACTAACATTAAAAGTTTCTTTCATAAATTTGTTTATAGAATCCAATCAATTAATAAAATTAGCATAAAAATCGTCATTGTTGCGTGGAGGTAATGGCGTTGTTGCATGGCTCAACAAAAAGCGGCAGTATGTCATTCTAGCTAAAAGCGGGAATCCAGAAAAAACACTTAAAATAGGCAAATTATATAAAAATTTACTATATAATTCGCTTAAATATTCTCTGGATTCCCGCCTTCGCGGGAATGACATCAAAAATTTGATCCACGCAACAACGCCATTACTCCACACGCAATGATAGGCTTTATCTACGCAGAAATACACTGAATCATTTTAAATTACTGGTCCTTGAGCAAATTAATATATTACCTTGTACTTCTACAATAAAAATCCTATCGCCGGCTTTAGCTTCTTCCGGCTCATTCTGTTCTAATAATGCATTCATAATAACCCCTGACCATTTTACTTGTCCTATTTTGCTAGAAGAGATTGTAGGGCTATAAACCTCTACTTCTTTATTAATCATATCAGAATAATTACTTTGTTTTAGGTTACTATTTTTATAAATATATTTTTTAATAGGTCGCCATAACATAATAAACCATAACAAAGACAGTAAGCCGAAAATTGTTAACTGCTCTTTTAATAAAATAGGATAATTATATGTTATAATAGCATTTGATAATGCACCGAAACCAAAAAATAAAAACCCAATATTAGGAGCAGCACCAAATTCTATAATGAAACAAATTACCCCTATTATTAACCACAATTCCGTTAGTGTGATGCTGAACATTTTAATGACAATCTTTAGTTAAAAAATCAGACAAATTAGCAAAGAATTTAATTTGCAATTTCATAAGTTTTTAGAAACAGCTTTATGTCTTCTAAATTACTTATATTAGTTAATGTAAACTGATAATCGGTTTTTCGTAGCATACCGGTTAGAACGCTAGCTGAGCCTATTTCAACTATATTTGTAACTTGTAATTTATTTAATTGTTCGAGAGTTTCTCGCCATCTTACTCGACCGCATATTTGCAAAATTAGATTTTGTTTAATTTGATTAATATCCGTTACCGGCTGAGCGGTAAAATTTTGTATCACCGGAATAAGCGGTTTACTAATAACCGTTTGATTTAACGCAACTTGCATTTTCTGCTCCGCAGGCTTCATTAAACTACAGTGAAAGGGTGCACTAACTTTTAATTTTATAGCTTTATATCCCAAATCTTTAACTATAGAGATAACTTTCTCGACCGCTAGGACTTTACCGCTAATGACTATTTGCCCGACTATATTATCGTTAGCTATTTGACATACGCCGAATTCACTTACCTCTTCGACTATTTGCTCAAGCTCCTTTAAATTAATATTTATGCAAGCTGCCATAGCCCCCTCTCCTTCAACGCATGCTTCTTGCATCGATCGACTCCGTACGTTTAGCAATTTCGTTGTATCCTCTAGGCTAATGCTACCTGCTGCACATAATGCCGTGTATTCTCCTAAAGAATGACCGGCAACGTAACTACATAACTCATCAATATTTTTTTTCGTTTGCTCTTTAATAACATTTACTATTGCCGCAGATACTGCCATTAATGCCGGTTGTGCATTAATAGTTAGTGTAAGTTCTTCTAACGGTCCGTTAAAAATAACATCGGTGAGTTTACGATTTAATACTTCATCGACAATATCAAAGGTTTCTCTAGCTATTTTAAAGTTGTCGTAAAAATCTTTGCCCATCCCGACTAACTGTGCCCCTTGCCCGGGAAAAATAAATGCTGTTTTCATAATTAATATTTTAAAAGTTAATATATATACTCGCTTAACTGTTGCAGCGTTGTTGCATGGCTCGAAAAAAAGTGCTATATGTCATTCCCGCGAAGGCGGGAATCCAGAAAAAACACTTAAAATAAGTAAAATTATATAAAAATTTACTATATAATTCGCTTAAATATTCTCTGGATTCCTGCTTTCGCAGGAATGACATCAAAAATTTGCTCCACGCAACAAGGCTAATTGTTGCTCATGATAATAGTAAAATTTACACTTCTGAAAGTTTTTTTGCCTCGTCATCCGCTACTAAGGCTTCAATGAATTCATCTAATTGACCGTTTTTTACTATTTCTTCTATTTTATAAAGAGTTAAATTTATTCTATGATCGGATACCCTCCCTTGCGGAAAGTTATAAGTACGGATACGCTCCGACCTATCGCCTGAACCGATTTGACCTTTGCGGGTATCTGCACGTGATTGGTCTTTTTTACGGCGTTCTTCTTCGTAAATTCTAGCTCTTAAGATTTTTAACGCTTTAGCTTTATTTTTATGCTGGGATTTCTCATCTTGTAATGCGACCACGATACCGGTAGGAATATGGGTAATTCGAACTGCCGAATCTGTTGTATTAACATGCTGCCCTCCGGCACCGGAAGCACGATAAGTGTCAATCCTTAGATCTTTCTCTTCAAGTTTTATGTCAACTTCTTCTACTTCAGGAAGCACGGCAACCGTTGCGGCGGAGGTATGGATTCGACCGTTTGACTCGGTTTCCGGTACCCTTTGAACTCGATGAACGCCGGACTCAAATTTTAATTTAGAAAATACGTCTTTGCCCTTTATTGAAGCGGTAGCCTCCTTATAACCGCCGATGCCGGTATCGGAAATTGACAATATTTCAAAACGCCATTTTTTTAATTCTGCATATCTTTGATACATATTAAATAATACTGCCGCAAAAAGTGCAGCCTCTTCGCCTCCACTACCAGCTCGCACTTCAATAATAGCACTTTTACTATCGGCTTCATCTTTCGGCAAAAGGGCTATTTTTACTGCCCGTTCTAATTTAGGAACAGTATCCTCTAAGCGATTAACTTCCTCATTCACCATTTCATAAGTTTCATTATCTAAGCCTACTTCTAACTTAAATTCCCGTGCTTGTTTTAATTCCGATATAGCTTTATTATATTCTTTAATCTTCTCAACTATATTTTCAAGTTCAGCATATTCTTTAGAAGCTTTAACAAATT
The DNA here is from genome assembly GCF_964026385.1 of Rickettsia endosymbiont of Polydrusus tereticollis. Classification (NCBI taxonomy): domain Bacteria; kingdom Pseudomonadati; phylum Pseudomonadota; class Alphaproteobacteria; order Rickettsiales; family Rickettsiaceae; genus Rickettsia; species Rickettsia endosymbiont of Polydrusus tereticollis. Next base: position 1,357,957 of record NZ_OZ032142.1, read on the forward strand.
CATCTCCAACTATACCTGTAGATAACTTTTTAGATAATTCTTCGTATTTATTCAAAATCTTTGTTAAATTATCTGAAAAACTCATATATTTTTGTTATTATCAAATTAGGATGTCATTAAAAGCAGCAATATGTCATTCCTGCGAAAGCAGGAATCCAGAAAAATTACAGTCATCCTGAATTTATTTCAGGATCTACTATAAGAGGCTCTGCAAACTTGTTCAACATGACAAAAGAAAAGTCTGGATTCCCGCCTACGCGGGAATGACATAAAAGGATGCGGAAATGACATCGAACGTGTTTACCTATCCACAACTTATCAACATCAACGCAGGACTCTCCACAAACTTCTTAAATGCAGCTAGGAACTCAGCACCGACCGCTCCATCCACAACTCGATGATCGGAAGAAAGCGTAACATCCATAATAGTTGCTATTGTCACTTGATTATTTACTATTATCGGACGTTTTGAGCTAGCCCCTACTCCTATAATACAACTTTGCGGCGGATTAATAATAGCACTAAAATTTTTGATCCCGTACATACCGAGATTTGAAATACTAAACCCTCCGCCCTGAAATTCGGCAGGGGTAAGTTTATTTTCTCTAGCTTTTTTTATTAATTCTTTCATTTCACGAGATAAATCAATAATATTTTTTTGATCGGCATTTCTAATTACCGGCGTAATTAAACCACCTTCAATTGCTACTGCCACCGAAATATCAATATTGTTATAATATTTAATTGCTTCGTCTTGCCAACTCGCATTAGCTCTAGGCACTTCTTTTAAAGCTTTTCCTACCGCTAAAATAATAAAATCATTTACGGAAATTTTTTGTGATTTATCATCGCCAAATGATTTATTAATATCCTCTCTTATATCCAGTAACTTATCAACATTACACTCAATAGATAAATAAAAATGCGGTATTGTTTGCTTTGATTCAAGCAAACGTTTAGCTATAATTTTGCGGATATTATTATTCGGGACTAGATAATATTCTTCACTATTTCTCCTTATAGCCTTATCATTAGCTTTAACCGAGATATTAGAAGCCTCTAATACATCTCTCTTAATAATCCTACCGTGCGGACCGCTACCTTTAACATTTTTAAGGTTGATATTGTCGATAGCTGCTAGTCTTCTTGCAAGCGGCGAAGCAAATATACTCTTCTGATTTGAAGAGTCGTTTGAGTATACCTTACTATTATTACCGTTTTCTGCAACTTCTATTGGCGGCACTGCTACATTATTAGATAACGGCGGCGGTGATTTCTCTACTAATTTCACAGTGGAGTTATTTTTAACAAAATCGGCAACTACAGAAATATCTTCACCTTCCTCAATTAAAACGGCAATAAGGGAGTTTACCGGTACGTTCTCCGTCCCTTCAGCTATCAATATTTTAGCAAGAATACCTTCGTCAACCGCTTCTACTTCCATAGTTGCTTTATCGGTTTCGATTTCGGCAATTACTTCACCGGGATTAATTTTGTCCCCTTCTTTTTTTAACCACCTGGCAATGTTGCCCTCAAGCATAGTAGGGGATAAGGCCGGCATTAAAATTTTAATTGGCATAATTTAATTTTTAAGATTTGTGATATGGGTATTATGTTGTATAGCCTGAGTTATTTATGTCATTCTAGCTAAAGGCGAGCGTTGTTGCATGGCTCGAATTTTTGATGTCATTCTAGCTAAAGGCGGGAATCTAGATAATATTTAAGCGAATTATATAGTAAATTTTTATATAATTTTGCTTATTTTAAGTGTTTTTTCTGGATTCCCGCTTTCGCGGGAATGACATCGAGCACTTTTTTAGAACCACGCAACAACGCCCCGTTTGAACTAGAATGACATCGACCAAACTTTACTTCGCCGCTATTTTAACATCAGGGCTTACGATCATAGTAATTTGCTTACCTTCCATTTTAGCGGGTTGATCAATCCTTGCTAATCCTTCTAATTCTACTTCGATACGTTCAAATAATTTTTTACCGAGTTCATTATGAATAATTTCACGACCTTTAAACCATAAAGAAATTTTTACTTTATCGCCGTCTTTCAAGAACCCTTTTATTTTACGCACCTTAACGTCAAAGTCGCCCTGACTAATATTAGGCTTAAATTTCATTTCCTTAAGTACGATAATTTTTTGCTTTTTACGTGCTTCATGTAAACGCTTTTTACTTTCATACTTAAATCTACCGAAATCCAAAATCTTACACACGGGCGGTTCTGCATTGGGCGAAATCTCAACTAAGTCAAGCCCGGCTTTTTCAGCCGCCTCCATGGCCTCTTTGATACTTACAATACCGTACATTTCACCGTTTTCGCCTACTAAGCGAACTTTGCTAGCTTTAATATCTTTATTCGCTTTAGGAAAATTATTTTTAACTTTAGAAATAAGCCTATCTCCGTATTATTTAAAATTATTAGGTTATTACAAGTACGGTGTCATACCGTGGTCAAGCCAGCGTTGTTGCATGGCTCAAATTTTTGATGTCATTCCCGCGAAAGCGGGAATCCAGACTTTTTTTGTCATGCTGAACTTGTTTCAGCATCTTGTGTAGTAGATCCTGAAATAAATTCAGGGTGACTTAAAAATATTTTTTCTGGATTCCCGCTTTTAGCTAGAATGACATCAAAAATTCGATCCACACAGCAACACTGATCAAGCCACGGCGTGACAGTTTCCAATTCTATTAGTATATCGCATATAACTTATTTTAGGTATAATTACAAGTTAAATAGCATTATATTATTTCGTTTATCTATAAAAACTATGAATTTGTGTAGTTTTTACTTCTTATATACTCATTTTTCTTGGTAGTCTTGCGTAAAAAGAACATTCCAAAACCGATAATAAATAAAATCATTATTCCGGCAATTATAAATTTTTCTAGCAATATAAGAAATATTATTGAGCTTAGCAAAAATATTCCAAATACCAACGCACAGACCTTACTAACTTTGGTCGCCTTTTCCTGAACCTCTAAATTTTTCAACTCTAGAGCATGCCGATGAGTTTGTTCTTTCTGTGCCATACTTATTAACTTCTCTAAAGTACCGGGGTGAATATTTTCATATTCGGACATTACATCAATCGGCGGTAAAATATGCTCGAATTTTTTACGGTAAAAATTATTATCTTGCTCGCGTGAATTTAGAGGCTTAGAATAGCCTTTATTTAATCTATTATTTTTTGTAAAAAAATTTTTGGTCTCTTTCATATTCATTTCTATTTTTTGTCACTTCTTATTTTTTGAAACGAGCAATTTAGATCATCTGTAATTATTTTAAAATAATCAACTATATGTATTTCTTTTCTTTTTCTTATAGAATTTTTAGTAATGCTGAACGTATTTATAATCTCCCGCAAAACAAGCCTTATAAAATTTTTATTCATTTAAATTAACATTTATAAAATTATAATTCGGAATTAAAGGTTCACCTCTGAAATTTATAGCATTATTAAATTTATTGCAACAAGTTATAAATTTTTTATCGCAGCCGCTAGTGAGCCGTATATTCTTGGTAGCTTTAACATTTTCCGGTATAATACTCTCAACTATAATTAAATCGCCTAAATGATCAAGGATTTTACTATTAAATAAATTATCTCCGAGCCTAGCTTCCCCGCCGCTATAATACCCGCTTTCCTTGTCTAAATTTGCTATAGTAAAGCTTTTCTTAAAAAATTCTTTTACGTTATAGACGGCACTATATAAACTTTTATCTACGCTGCATTTAGCATCGCCGAAATTTGCACGACAATTTTTGCTAAAGCTATTAATTATGGTTTGGTTATATTTTACCGCTTCAGGCTTTAAATGCATTTTAAAATTTAAATCATATTTGGTGTAGATACTACAATAATATGTTATAAAATGCTCAAAAATATTGTTGGTATATAATATTATTTTTACCGCTGCACCGGTCAAATCCATAGAATATTCTATCCCGCCGCTTTCAAAAATTCCTTCTATATCAACGTAATTTTGCGCAGAATCGTTAAACTCCGCTTGCTTTACCAATAAACCTGAATTCGGTAAAAAACTTATATCACCGTTTTTAACCAGCTTATCGCTACTTGTTAGGTATATCTCTTTTCCTTCCGGTAATTTAATTTGAAAACAATAAGTAAAATTTTGTAATTTTGCAGTAATTTCTTCAATATTTTCGGATGATAATATACTCATACTGCTACCTCGACTAACTCTATAGTCGACAATCCAATAGACCCGTCACTACAATAAGCATATTCAAAACTATCGCTTCCAAACCTTACGGCTACGTCAAATATAAAATCGGCAGTTAAAATTTGCTCATGCTCTAGAGCTTGCGGCAAAGTAATTATTCCTTGATTATAATCTACACTATAATCGGTTTTCACATTATTAATATATAACACAATACTATCTTCCACGGGTTTAGTAATAGTGCGGCTATAAGGGAAAATAGGATCGTCATATAACTTGCTTAAACAAAATTGCTTTTGACTTCCATCGCCTTTCGCAACAAATTCACCGCTTACTTTATAATCTGCGTAATCTCTAAAGCGAAAAGCAAAATTACTACCTCGCCTGGCTTTAAAAAAACTATTAAAGTGATTGAATTCGTCAGCACTTAACCGACAATCTTTAATTAAATATTTTTGACAAGCATTTATGCGGTCTAAATGCCTCACTTCTCTCCCCGACATAGTTAAAGCATGAGAAGTTGAAAATTCAGCCTTCCCTACGGCAAAAGCTTCAATAAATTCCGGCATGCGGATATTATGAAAATTCATAAATCTACCTTATTAATTCTTAGGTGACAAAGGAGTTATATCCTTTTCAATCAACGAACGAAACCCTGCATTCATATCTATAAACCATCTTTTTACATCAATTTTTATCGATATATCAGATTCTTCCAAAGCATTTTGCAAAGCAAATAATTGCTCATCACTAATATTTTCCATAATACAAAGATCAAGGTCAGAGAATTTTTTATAGTTATCCTTAGTTCGTGACCCATAAGCATAAAACTTATACGGATATTTTTGTAATATAGAGCGTAATATCAATGAATCTTGTTTATCAAGATGGATCATTATACTTCTCCAAATTTCTTAAAAGCTCATTTAAGGCATTTGAAAAATCATCAAAAATACTAATCACTTTTTCAACATTTTCCTCATTATAAGTATGAAAAGCAAGTTCTCGAATTTCAATAAATTTAAACCATATACGAGGATCTGAAATTAAACCGCTAACGGCAGCCTCACGAAATATTTCTTTTAAAGTGTAAGGAGTTTTGCCTGCCTTTTCACAAAAACGCTTCATTATTTTCCAGCTCAATTCATAACAAAACTCAAATGCCTGAATGCTCCCGGCTTTATTTTGCTCCGTGTCTAAATGCAAGCGAAACTCTTCAAATTTTTTTCTTGCTCGAAGTAAACCGCTAATATCGATCCCTTCAATTAAATGTGTCATAATCTACCTAATTATTTTTTGTTTTAACAAAGCTTGGTAATTTATCGTTAGTTTTGTACTAATTAAATCTTTACCGTTTTGGAATTTCATATTACCGGCTTTTATACCGGCTAATATATAATTTTGTAATTCAAATGAATATACCGCTATTTTATTTATAATCTTATCAGCAAGCTCTAGCAAAATGTTATGACTTTTATCACCGGCAAAAATACATATTTCAAATTCTATCCTAGAAATATTTTGCTGCAAATTTGCTATATTATCAACATTTAACATATTGATTAACAAAAATGGATATTTTGCATCCTGCTTAACAGAAAGATATATTTGATCAACGCTTTGCCTTATTTCATTATCATTTGCAAGCAACTTATATAAGCTTAATTGAAAATCACCGATAACATCATGATACATATATTTCTAACGCTAGAATATTTAAAAATTTACTTTTTTCATTAACATTAATAATGCGTTTAATTTCAAATTGTCGTTCCTTAAATAAAATACGCATTTTAGTAGTGATATTTTTTATAAACCTAATTTTAAAAAGAAAAAACCCTTCCGTTATTACATGCCCGAAATTTATATTTTCTAAGGCAATAAATTTATTATCGCATAAAGGCTTTATTTCGGCATAGACGGTTAACTTCTCTTCCCAGCGATCTTTATCTATGCTACTTGCGGCAAAATTCTCTAAGAACTTAATTTGATGCTGAAAATTCCTTATTATTGATTTTGTCATTTTATTACCTTAAATTAGATTTGAATGTTTCTATACGGCAGGTATAAGTTTTTTACTTCCTGCGATAAACCGACCGAGCTTTGCCCCTGACGGTCATACATTTCGGCAATATGTAGCATAATCCCATGTTTTACCGCATGAGGGATATTTTTATCGTCAAAGCCGCTAATATACTCTACAGTTAGCTCCTCGCTCGCTAATGTATTTTTTAACCTTAAAATATTTTCGTCAAAAAAATAGCTACCGGCTTCTTGCTCTTTTTCTTGTATTGTTACCTTCAATATTTCTTTTACAGGCTGATATTTTAGAGCAAAATTATTTTTACCTTGAATATTACAAATAAATTTTACATATTTTGAGATAAAATTTAATTTGGTAAAATTTTCTGCCGCCGTAATTGCGGCGTCAATTAGCCCTAATATTAAATCATCGTCATAACTGCCCTCAATTCGCATATAATTTTTTACTTGTTCTAAACTCCATATTTTTTGTGGAAATATTTTAATAATCTGAAAATTATTTTTGTGGAACATATCGAATTCAACTCCTTCTTTGATGATGTTATTTCTAGTTCAAACTAGGCACTGTCGCGTGGTTCAAATTTTCTATGTCATTCCCGCGAAGGCGGGAATCCAGAAAAAATATTTTTAAGTCATCCTGAATTTATTTCAGGATATTTTTCAAGGGATGCTGAAACAAGTTCAGCATGACAAAAAAAAAGTCTGGATTCCCGCTTTCGCGGGAATGACATACGGCACTTTTTTAGATCCATACAACAACACCGATCAAACCACGGGGTGATAATTTAACTAAACAACCCCAGTTAATAGCTTCAGGATTCACTACGTCGCCCCCTGTAAAGGTTACGTAATTCGTTGACAAAAAGTTATAATGTAATAACTAAAGTCAACGGAGTAAGAGTATGAGGAGAAATAGCGAAGATAAGACATTAGAAAGGAGCTATAAAATAAAATGGAAGAATTTAATAAAAGAGTGAGGTGGTACCCTTTGTCTAGACAAATTTTTTAAATTTTAGAGGTGTAATTCTCCTGTATTAATGTATTGGTTTTTCAAAGTAAAGTTTGCATTTTCTATGTCATATAGCCTCTTGATAATTTTCTAGTTTTTCTGCAAAATGTATCATTTCAGGTGTCTTATATTCAAGCGATTGATGAGGTCTTTGCTTATTATAAAATTCTATATAATCTCTGATAGCTATCTTTGCTTCACGTACCGTTTCAAGATCAAAACGATAAATCTTCTCTTGTTTCAAAGATCACCAAAAACGTTCAATAAATACATTATCTAAGGCTCTGCCTTTGCCGTCCATACTAATAGCTATGCCTTGTTGCTCAAGTATTTGAGTAAAATCTTTTGATGTAAATTGTACTCCTTGATCCGTATTAAAAATGTCAGGCTTGCCATGTATAGATATTGCTTCATTTAGAGCTTCAATACAAAAATCATTTTCTAAACTAATCGACACCCGCCAACTCAAAATATAACGACTATACCAATCCATTATAGCAACCAAATATACAAAACCTTGCTTTAATCTTATGTAAGTAATATCTGCACAGTAAACTTGATTGGAGCAAACCACCTCTATATTATTTAATAGATATGGGTATACTTTATGAGCCTGATTCCTACGGCTTAAATTAATCTTTGGGTATACTGCTTCAATACCAAGTATTTTATAATATTTTCTTATCATCTTACGACTAACATTTAACCCTTCGGATTTTAGGACATGAGACATTCTTCTAGTACCATAATAGGGATGCTCTGTAAAAATCTCATCAATTCTGTTCAGTACTCTATACTCCTTATCATCTAAGGTATTCCTAGCTCGGTAGTAGTAACTTGAGCGGTTTAAATCTAAAAGTTTGCATTGTCTTGCTATGGTTAAATTTGAAGCATAACTTATCATTTTTTTCCTAACCTCTAAATCCAAAGATACTAGATTTTTTTTTAAGCCAGTCTCTTTCAACTGTTAACTGGCCTATTTGCTCAAATAATGATTTAATTAAATCTTCTTGGCCGGTATCTTGTTGTTTAGATTTCGATTTAAATCCAGAAACCATAAAATCTAAAGCTTCTTTCTTCCATTTATAAATCTGATTAGCGTGAACACCATATTTGCTGGTAATTTGAGCTATAGTCATTTCTCCAGATATTGCTTCAATTGCTATTTTTGCTTTTTCTTCTGCACTATATTTTTTAACTTGTTTTTTCATTTTTTTTCATTTTTTGCTCCTTTTCCTAGGAGATATTATACCTACTTTTCTCTATTTTCTTGTCTAGTTTTTGGGTACCATTATACTCTTGTAAATTTAACATTAAATATTAAATTTGCAAGGATAAATGATAACACGCTCTTTAACAAATATATAGACCTAAATTATCTTTTTTAGTTAAATACATTTGCACCTCCTGCATTTTTTAATATAATATTAATTAATAAACCATATAATTCAATAATTTATTCACTGATTAATTCTTGCTATGCAGATTCTTTCGGTGATTTCTTTTAATTTTTCTATTCTCTCAATAAGATAAAGCAGTTGTTCCTTACTAATTTTATAATTTTTATCGTACCTAGCTTTTACATAAGCATCTCGAAGTAATTTAAAACACTCTTTTTGTTCTTCTGTTGCTTTAGGAAATACTTCCCATAATTCGCTATTATAATTTGCTGCTCTTAAATGTCATTCCTGCGAAGGCAGGAATCCAGAAAATTATTCTAACAAATCTTTCCAATCAGGATTATATTGTTCTATTAGTTTTAATTTCCAAGCTCTTTTCCATTTTTTTATTACTTTTTCTCTTGCAATTGCTTCTTTAATGTCAGTAAATTCTTCAATATACACAAGCTTTGTAACGTTGTATTTTGTGCTAAATCCTTTAATTATTTTTTGTTTATGTTCATAAGCACGGCGAATTATATTATTAGTTATACCAATATATAAAGTACCATTTCGATCAGAACATAATATATATACCCAGTACATTACACTTTAATTTTTCTGGATTCCTGCCTTCGCAGGAATGACATTAAACTTATAATTAAGCCTCACTTGGATTTTCAGGGAGCGATCGGGTAAAATAGTTTTCATAAATGCTTTCTAATATCTATTATATCATATCTTGTTTCTATTTTTTTTATATTTCCCTTTCCTATTTTTATATCTTGAATAGATTGTAAAATTTCTGCTCCAATATTTCTCTTTGCTTTCATAATTGATTGTTAAAGAAGTCTAATGATTAGGGTGGCTCTCAACTTTCAGCTGAAGACCCAAAATATTTAATAAAGAACCAACATTATCAAAACTGGGATTTCCTTTAGGAGATAGCATTTTATATATATGCTGTCTATTAATACTCACCTCTTTAGCTATTTTTGTTACTCCTCCTCTTGCAATAATAGCTTCTTTTAAAGTAGCAAAAAATAATTCTTTGTTATGATCTAAAAAATATTGCTCCAATGCAGCATTTACATATGCCACTACTTCTTCTTCATTCTGTAATTGTTCTCTTAAATAATTTGTAAATTTTTCCATATAGAATCTCATCCCTAATAAATTTCTTCCATTATTTCTTGAGCTTTTTTAATATCTTTTGTTTGAGTATCTTTATCTCCTCCGTTTAATAAGAAAATAATTTTATTATCTTTTTCAATAAAATATATTCTATATCCTTTTCCAAAGAAAAAACGCAGCTCATATAAGTTTGCTTTTATATGTTTGTAATCACCATATACCCCATATTCTAATCTAACCAATCTGGTAATAATTCTCTCTCGTAATTGAATATCCAGTTTTTGTAGCCAGGTCTTAATATAACACTTACCGTTTTTTGTTACAAAAAATTGTATTTCTTTAATTTTTTGCATTATAGTATTAATAAAATTTACATATAATAATATTGTCGTACAAAAGCGACACTTTGTCCAGTATTATTTTGGATTTTATTTATTATTCTCCCTAGGAAAACAAAAGGCTCTGGCGGTATCTTGATTAATAAACTCAATAATTTGCTGCACAATGGAGTTATCTTTATATTTTTCTGAGGTTTTTTTAACCCTATCGGTAAATATTCCTTTGCCGGAAAAAATTTCTTCAAGTGCTTTTATAGCATTTAAAGTTTCTGTTTTGTCAAAACCTCGCCTATTCATTCCTACCAAATTCATACCTTCAAGCTTTGCTCTTTCACTACTAGCAAGCCCGAAAGGTATTAAATCTTCAACTACTGCCGATATCCCGCCGATCATTGAATGCGTACCGATTCGTACATATTGCAGAACTGCAGAAAGCCCGCCGATTATTGCGTAATCACCGACTTTGACATGTCCGCCTAAACTTACGTAATTGGCAAATATCACATTATTACCGACTCGGCAATCATGACCGATATGAACACCGACCATAAACAAGCAATTATCACCTATAATCGTTACCATTCCCCCGTCCTTACTGCCCGCTTGGATAGTTACATATTCACGAATGGTATTGTTAGCACCTATAATTGTTTCGGATTTTTCTTGAGCATATTTTAAAATTTGCGGGGGTTGACCTAGAGAGGCAAAGGGATAAATCACCGTATTTGCACCGATTTTAGTTATCCCTTCAATCACTATATGAGATTTTAATTCTACATTATCGCCAAGCACTACTTGCGGACCAACAATACAGTAAGGACCGATTTTTACATTCTTACCGATAGAAGCGTTTTGATCTATTATTGCAGTATGATGTATATTAGATGTTGCCACTATTACTTCCTATTTTTACTTCCTATTTTAAACACGAATTCTAACCGTCGCAGTAAATTTACTTTCGGCAGCTAGCACACCATCAACCATAACTTTACTATAAAATTTCCACACCGGTCCTCTTTGCTGGTCGATTTGAGCATAAATATGCATAGTATCGCCCGGCTGAACAATTTTCCGAAATTTCGAATCTTCAATAGACATTAAAAAAACTTCTTTATCTTCAGTCGAGTCTAAAGATTTTGCTACCAAAATAGCTGCCAACTGTGCCATTGCTTCAACTATTAAAACCCCGGGCATAACAGGTTTTTCCGGAAAATGCCCCATAAATTGCGGTTCATTAAAAGTAACGTTTTTTATGCCGCTAATCGACTTACCAAGTTCAAACTCTAATACCTTATCAATCAACAAGAAAGGATAGCGATGCGGCAGCATCGACATAATTTCGACAATCTCAATAGTCATTTATTTACTTCTCTCTTTTACTAATTGTTTCATAATTATTGATTGTTTATGCCAATCTCTAAGTGATACCGTTGGAGTTCCGCCGACAATGCGTCCTGATTCTATATTTTGAATTACGCCGCCCTGCCCCGCTATTTGCACCTTATCGCCTATCGTTAAGTGACCGGCTACACCGACTTGACCGCCGAGAACACAATATTGACCGATTACGCTACTGCCGGCTATTCCTACTTGTGCTACAATAATTGATCCTTTGCCTATTTTTACGCTATGCCCGATCTGCACCAAATTATCTATACGGCATAAATCTTCTATTATCGTATCGCTTATTGAACCTCTGTCGATAGTGGTATTTGCCCCTATCTCAACATTATTACCGATTCTAACTATACCGGTATGAAATATTTTATAATGTGTACCTTTTTCAGTAGCAAAGCCGAAGCCGTCTTGACCGATTCGAACACCCGATAAAATTACCGCATCATCCTTGATAATGCTATAAGTTATCGAAACATTTGAGTATATTAAAGCGTTCTTACCGATTATTACGCCGGCACCTATAAAAGTTCCGGATTCTATAACGCTATTATCGCCTATAACAACATTATCTTCAATAACAACATTATGACCTATATAACAATTTTTACCGATAACTGCCGAATCTGCCACATATGCTGATTTCATTATTTTCGGCTGATAAGATTTTACCGGGCTATAAAAAAAATCAATTAACTTGCCGTAAGCAAAATATGAATTTTGAGCTCTTAATAAAATAGTTTGAGCATTGACGTCTTCAACAAAATCTTTAGGAATTATTGCAGCAGCGGCTTTAGTATCTTTTAGCAAACTTGCATATTTACGGTTACTTAAAAAAGTAATATCACAGGGGGAAGCTTCTTCGATGGTTTTTATATCGTCAATGATTATGTCTTCATAATTACCTATAGGAACTTCTATAGTATCATGTAAAAATTCAATAATTGCCGATAATTTATGAGGACCTAGATTTTTATAAAAGTTACTATATACCATAAAAAACCTAAGCAAGCATTTAATATAGAAGTGGTGGCCGAAGCCGGAATTGAACCAGCGACACAAGGATTTTCAGTCCTTTGCTCTACCAACTGAGCTATTCGGCCATTATACAGTGTCATCTCGATCGCTTGATACAAGCGAATTTTCTGGATTTGCCTGTGTTCACCTACTCTAAATAGCGTTGTTGCATGGATCAAATTTTTGATGTCATTCCCGCGAAAGCGGGAATCCAGACTTTTTTTGTCATGCTGAACTTGTTTCAGCATCTTTTTAGTAGATCCTGAAATAAATTCAGGATAACTTAAAAATATTCTTTCTGGATTCCCGCTTTCGCGGGAATGACATCTAGCACTTTTCTCGATCCACGCAACAACACCACTCTAAGTATGCTGTGCGTGTTCACCCATCAAAATAAAATCTAATTCCCGAAATACTTCACGTATATATAGGTATGGCTTAAATTCTTATAATTGATTAATCTGTATTTGTCCAGATGATTTATATAATCCGATAATTTTATTAGGATAAGATTTTTTAAAAATCTTATCCTAAACCGGGGTTAGTAGATATTTTCACTTTAAAACTTCTGCGATGATACGGCGACTGACCGTATAAATTTATAGCGTTTATATGCTCTTTAGTGCCGTAGCCAAAATTTTTATGCCAATTATATTCCGGAAACTCGGTGCTGTATTCAAGCATTAAACGGTCTCTGGTTACTTTGGCGATAATGGAGGCGGCGGAAATTGATAGGGATAAATTATCACCGTCAATAATACTAATAAATCGTTCATCAAAAAATTTCATGTTACCGTCAACTAATACTATATCGGGGCTAGTATCAAGTTTTTCGACTGCCGCTATGCAAGCTTTTTTGGTAGCTTCAAGAATATTAATTTCATCTATCTCTAGGTGGGATATTATAGCAACCGCCCAAATATAATTCTCGGTAATTTGTTTGTATAAAAATTCTCTTTTGTTAAAACTAAGTTTTTTGGAATCTTTAATACCGGCGATAATATTTGTTTGATCGATTATTACCGCACTAGCTACTACCGGTCCTGCAAGGGGACCTCTGCCCGCTTCGTCTACTCCGGCTATGACAAGCGGGTTATATTTTTTCTCGAACTGCAGTATGTCTTTTTCCATAATTGTTTCTTTTTAGTTTTTAATGTATAATATACAAAAATAAAGTGAAAAAATGCAAAATTACTTTGAATTGCTAGGCATCGAAAAAACTTATGATATTGATTTAAAAATATTAGAAAAGCAATATTTTGCTATGCAAGCAAAATATCATCCCGATAGAGCAAGAGAAGCACAAGAAAAACAACAAAATCTAGTTGTTTCTACGGAACTAAATAAGGCTTACGGGGTGCTTAAAGATGAGTTGAAGCGTGCGGAATATCTACTTAGCTTAAACAATATAGACTTAAATGACGAAGAAGCACGCAAAAAGCTAAATAGCTCGGAGTTAAGTATGTTTTGGGATGAGCTAGAAATTATAGAAAATACGGAAAAATTTACCGATTTAGAAAAAATGTATGATAAATATAAATTAATGCAAACTAGCGAAATTGAGCATTTAATTAAAGCTTTTCACAAACAAAATTTAAAGGAAGCGAGTGATATAACTATCAAGCTTAAATATTTTAAAACTTTACTTACTAATCTTCAAGATAAAATGAAACTATGCAAATAATAGAGATTCAAGAACCGGGCTTGCCGATTCACGAGAATGGTCAACAAATCGCCGTCGGTATTGATTTCGGTACGACTAATTCGTTAATTGCCGTTTCAAACGGTGGAATAACCAAAATTATCAAAACCGCAAATAATCAGGAGCTAATCCCGTCCACTATAGAGTTTAAAGATGAAAATTTTATTATAGGCAGTAATAAGGGAATTCGCTCAATTAAAAGATTATTCGGAAAATCATTTGCAGAAATATTAAATAATGCCGTACTTTTTTCACTGATTAAAGATTATATTGAGGTGAATAGCAAGGAGCTTAAACTAGATTTTGCCGGGGAGTTAATAAGTATTACGGAACTTGCCGCCAAAATCTTTATATATTTAAAGCAGCAAGCAGAAAAAGAATTAATGACTGAAATTACCAAAGTCGTAATAACCGTCCCTGCACATTTTAACGATGCGGCAAGAGGCGAAATTATGTGGGCTGCTAAAATAGCCGGTTTAGAAGTTCTTAGATTAATCGCCGAGCCGACCGCTGCCGCTTATGCTTACGGACTAAATAAAAAACAAAGTGGCTGCTATCTTATATATGATTTGGGAGGAGGAACTTTTGACGTATCGATTCTTAATATGCAGGAAGGCATTTTTCAGGTTATTGCTACCGGCGGTGATAATATGCTCGGCGGTGACGATATCGATAATTTAATTGCTGAATATTTTTGTAATAAATTTAATGTACCATATTCGGTGCAAATCTTGAAGGCAGCAAAAGAGGCTAAGGAAATACTGTCTTATCAAAATGATTTTAAAGAGGGGTATCTATCATTAAATAAGCAAACTTTTGAGCAATTAATTTTTCCGTTAATAAACAAAACAATTACTATAGTAAAAGATACTTTACTAGAAGCGGAAAATCCCAATATTGACGGGATTATTTTAGTAGGCGGCACGACTCGCATTCCGTTAATTACTAATAGATTAAAAGAATCATTTGCAACTAGGATTTTTTCTGATATTGATCCCGATAAAGCCGTAGTATTCGGTGCAGCTTTGCAGGCAGAAAATTTAACTTCGCCAAATATCAATTCTTTATTAATTGACGTTGTACCTTTATCGCTCGGCATGGAGTTATATGGCGGCTTAGTTGAAAAAATTATCCTACGAAATAGCCCGTTACCTATCTCGGTAACTAAAGAATTCACTAGCTATGCCGATAATCAAACCGGCATTCAATTTCATATTTTACAAGGAGAGAGAGAAACGGTAGCAGATTGCCGCTCGCTTGCTAGATTTGAGTTAACTAATTTGCCGCTCATGAAGGCAGGCGGTATTCGTGTAGAGGTAACTTTTGCTATCGATGCCGACGGGATATTATCGGTTTCGGCACTTGAAAAAACTAGCGGCAAGTCGCACGCTATAGAGGTAAAACCGACTCATGGTTTAAATGAAGAAGAAATTACTAAATCGTTAGAAAATGCCTATAAAAATGCTGCAAACGATTATACTACCAGGTTATTACAAGAAACGATAATTAATACGGAATCTTTGATTTTTAGTGTAGAAAATGCTATGAAAGAGTTACCTAATTTGCGTTCGGAAAATGAAAGGCAAGAAATATACCGAGCAATAAAGGGTTTAAAGGAAGCAATAACATTAAGAAATCGTGAGTTAATTATAAAATTAACTAAAAATTTTGAATTTATAGCCAAAGATTTTATTGCACAAAGGCTCAGCTTTCGTTAAAAGGTTGGAATATTAAGGCAGTATGTCATTAGTACTGTACGAACGTTAAGGAAAAGGCTGTGTCATGCCGTGACTTGATCAGCCTTGTTGCATGGATCAAATTTTTGATGTCATTCTAGCTAAAAGCGGGAATCCAGAGAATATTTAAGCGAATTATATAGTAAATTTCTATATAATTTTGCTTATTTTAAGTGTTTTTTTTGGATTCCCGCTTTTAGCTAGAATGACATACAGCACTTTTTTCGAGCCATGCAATAACGCTTGTTCAGCATGACAACAACTAAATATAAAAAAGGAATCATAAATAATGCCAAAAGTAATTTTTATTATAGATAACAGCGGAGCAGAAAAAATAATAGAAGCACCGCTCGGGCTTTCAATCCTGGAAATTGCTCATCAAAACGGTATTGACCTTGAAGGTGCTTGTGAAGGTTCCTTAGCATGTGCTACTTGCCACGTTATCCTTGATGAAGAATTTTACCACAAATTAAAAAAACCTTCCGAAGCAGAAGAAGATATGCTTGACTTAGCGTTTGGTCTTACGGATACTTCTAGATTAGGGTGTCAGATTATTATAACCGAGGAACTTGACGGTATAAAAGTTCGTCTTCCTTCTGCTACCCGTAATATCAAATTATAATGGATTTAAGCCGTGATACGTAAAGCTCTTCTTTTTACCTTTTTAATTTTTACCGTAACATGGTTTGCGATTGCCTATACCATAAAGGATAATGTGGTAAATTTAATTAAAAATTCCGAGTCGGATAATATTAAAATATCTTATGAGAATATTAAAATTTCCGGCTATCCCTTTAATTGGAAAATACTTATAATGCAGCCGAAAGTAAAGCTTATCGATCATGTGAATTCTAAGGAATTCTCCGGTAATAATATTACTTTAACCGTCGATTTTAGCGTTAAAAAAGCGACTATTGATTTAGGTCCTTATATAAAGAAAATTGAGAATTACGGCGATAAATCATTAGATTATTTAGTGCGTGGCGATGAAGATATAAAAGGTATAGTCAAACTAAATAAGCCTTTATATAAAATGGCTAAAGATGATGATTTAAAATCTATTACTAAATCTATTCAATTAAGTAATAAGCTATTATCAGTATTTAAGCAAGATCAAGGTCAAGACCAAGAAATTTTTAATATTAAAAATTTAGGTTTTTTATTAAGAAAAACAAATAATTTAGAAGGTGAGAATATCTTTTTATTACTTAACGTAGATTATGATTCGCCGGAAAATCATCTTAATTTTAAAAATGCTAGTCTAGATTTAGCTACCTCTTTAAAATTTGTTCAGGATAATAATGAAGCAACTACTTTAAGTAATTTTACTATAGAACGCCTTATTTTTACTTGCGATAATGATTCAAAAATTGATTTAAAAGGAGGGATGCAGTTTTTTATCGGTAGACTCCCGGAGGGCAAACTATACTTAGAACTTGAAAATTATCACACTATTATTGATAAGTTAGTACCAAATAATATTATTTTTTCCAAAAAAATTATTAAAGCAATTATAGCCAAAGCCGTTACTACGACCTCTTCAGAATCTTTAGCTTCAGAGCCTCCCGTTATAAATCCTGATACGGTAGCTGAAGCAAATATACCGTATAATAAAATTGAAAAAGCAAAATTTGATATAGAATTTTCTGATAAAGGAATAAATATCGGTTCAATTAATTTGCTTGAGCTGAAATTTGGAGAAAATTTTGGAGAAAATAAAGAGGAAGGAAATCCGGGAGCTAATTAAATGATTTCAATATCATACCGCGGCTTGTACCTGGCGTTGTATGAACGTTTAAATAAAGAGGTAAAAATTCTGTCATTCCGTGGCTACGACCACGGAATCCAGTTTTATAACGTCATAAAAAGGTTCTAAAACAAGTCTAATATGACTTTATTTTTCTGGATGCCGTGATCAAGTCACGGCATGACACCATACTTGTAATAACCATAATACGGTAAATTATGATCCACACAACAACGCCCACAGAACCTAAGGAATTATAATTTTATCTTGAAGAGCAAATTACTATGAAGCAGCAGCGGCAGAAAGGATTGTAGCTAAAAAATCTTTATGTTTTTTTAATTCTTCCTTAGTGGGTGCAACTATTTTAGTACGGCTTGCCGAATGGCTCAGTGGGCTCACCACTAACCTATCTGTTGTAGATATCTCTTTAGTGAGATTGAAGGCGGCTTGCCTGCCTCCTGTTAATTCGACATATACTTCGGCAAGTAAAGCCGCATCTTTCAAAGCACCGTGTAATTGACGAGAAGAATTATCAACTTTAAATCTCTTACATAAGGCATCAAGACTAGCACCTTTTCCCGGGAACATATTTCTTGCCATAATTAGGGTATCGATAGCACTTGAAAGCTCTAGAGGCTTAACCGTGGATTTTTTGAGAAAAGATAATTCGTGATTAATAAATTTAATATCAAAAGGTGCATTGTGAATAACAAGTTTGCTATCTGCTATAAATTCTAAAAAATCATCGGCAATATCTTGAAAAATAGGTTTGTCTTTAAGGAATTCACCTGATATGCCGTGTATCCTATATGATTCCGTCGGCATGTTACGTTCAGGATTGATATAAAAATGAAAATGCTTGCCGGTTAATACTTTATTGATCATTTCGATAGCACCGATTTCTACGATCCGATGACCGTCTCGTGGCTCTAACCCTGTAGTTTCGGTATCTAAAATTACTTCTCTTACTTGTGACACTCTAATTTCTTTATTAATTGCATTATTTGTTTTTCTAACTTTAACATATCACAGTCACTATTTATAGCAAAATCTGCTCTTGCTATTTTATCTTCCTGAGATAATTGGATTTTTTCTATTTTTTTATAAATTTCCGGGTCAAATGACGGGCGACCGATTGCACGCTTTATTCTTGTTTCTTCCGAGCAAAATATTGTTACTACGAAATCAAAATATATTTTAAAATTGGCTTCAAAAAGTAGAGGAATTTCTGCAAATATAAATTCAGTAATTTTATCAGCAATTTTATTTTGTTGTTTAAAAAAGATTAATTCTTTTATTAAAAGCGGATAAACAAAATCCTGTAATTTTTGGCGAGCTTTATCGTCATTATAAATTAATGTACTAATTTCTATTCGATCAAATATTTTTAAACTAGGCAATAATTTTAAAATTTGGCTTTGTATTTCTATGTTTTTATACAAATTTTTTACACATTCATCGGCGGAAAAAGTTTTATACCCCTTACTTGCTAAGTAATCTAAAACAACTGTTTTTCCCGATGCGTAACTACCCGTGATGCCTATCGCTAACATTTTACCATAAAAATTTTATGTTCATTGGCAAGTTTTACGGTTAGTTCTTGCTCGACTATAATTACGTCATTTGCTTTGATTGCTATACCGTTATAATTATATTTAGCAAGATTTAATATAGTATCAGGTCCGATCGTCGGTATATCTAACCTAATATCTTGACCTAATTTCGGTATTTTTACCAACACTCCGCCTTGCCGTTTTCTACGTAAGTTTATACATCTAGCTATTAAATTATCCGTTCCTTCGGCGGCTTCAATACCTAGCACATACGAATCTTCGACTATAACTGACTGACCGACATCAAACTTGCTTAAATGGTTTAATAATTTTATTCCAAGCTCAATATCTCGTTCATCTGAATCAGAAGGGAGGGTATTGGTAGTATTGTAGACATAATACTTTTGATTTTTATATATGTCATTATTTGAAATTACCTTAAAACCATAACCTTCAAAAAAATTTGCGATTATTCTTAATACTTTATCGTCTCCCAAAATTTTTTGTCCAATTATTCTAAAAAGTAATAAGCCGCCTATTCTATCCACAGCTAGATTGCTAAAATTCGGTCTATTAACTCCGCCAATAAAAATTAAATTTTGCACGTTATGTTTTTTAAAGTAGTGAATAACCTCGCCGACCATGCCGATTTTAAAAACCTTATATTCAAAATCTTTAATCAAATCCGTATCAGCTTCACCTTTAATAGCAGCTATATAGCATTTACCGCCCTGTTTGGTATAATTATTGGCTGTTAAATAGGGAAGAGCACCCTTGCCGGCTATAATTCCGATTTTTGTTAGCATAAAATATTGTTAATTCTAATGACGTGTTTAAGTATAAAAGTATTTCAAACATAAATCTAGGATTCTTAAAAGTAAACTTTACATTTTATTTAAATTAAGGCATAATAGTAAGGCTAGTAATAGCTATAGTAATAAACGTAGTTTAGAATAGAAGTTGCGGACCCGGGGGCGGTACCCGGCGCTTCCACCAGAAATAATATATAGCAGTAATACGAAGATCAACTTCAAAAAGAGCAAGGAGTCTATAAGTCGAGGAGCACAGCGTATACTTAATACGTGGCTACCTGCGAACTTATAAGACGACACAGCCAATTTTTGAAGTTCATCGAGTATTTAGGGGGGCGAAATAGGATCGACGTACTTAATAAAAAAATTGCTTTTACTCGGGATGATTCCGCCGGACTTTTAGTCTATGGATCAAACAAAAGAAACGCAAATGATAATAAACGTTTCGCAGGTAGCCCAGCTTTAGCTGTAGCTTAAACTTGCGCGGTTGGGGGTTTTACCGGGCAACAGAAAAAGCCCCATATACTGGTATGGTGTCATACCGTGGCTTGACCACGGTATCCAGAAAAAACCTTAATAAAAAGACTGGATGCCGTGATCAAGGAACTAGAATGACAACACCGAACGCTTCGCAAAAATTTGAGCCAAACAACAACGCTAATGCTTCCTTGCAATGCCGACTTTTGGTTTTGCTAATAATGTATATTATTTAAATTCTTAATTTGTAATATGAATATTCAATATCAAAAATTTCTTAATGAATCTATGTTAGAATTCGTAAAAAAAATTCTTACAAGGATTCAAAGCGAAAATTTGTATTGGGATCAACTAATATATATCTCATATAGAACCGATAACCCGTTAGTAGTACTGCCGCTTAAAATAAGAGAAGTCTATCCGAAAGAAATAACGATAGTTTTGCAACATCAATTTGAAAATTTGATAGTAAAAGATGAAGGATTTTCTTTAACGGTTAGTTTTGACGGGATAAAAGAGGCAATTTATATACCGTTTAATTCGCTTATTAGCTTTGTTGATTCTAATAATAATTATAGTTTAACATTTAACCGGCAGCTAAATTCATATAATAATTCTCAAAACGAAATATTAAAAATTAAAAAACAACTTTTAGAAGAAAAAAATAAAGATGATGACGAAACTAATTTATCCCCGAATGTAATAATTTTAGATAAATTTCGAAATTCTTCAAAATCTAAACCCTCTAAGCCAAAGTAACTAACTCTTTAGTAAAATATTGACAGAAGATAAACCATACGTAATTATCTACACCGACGGTGCTTGCTCAGGCAACCCCGGACCCGGAGGATGGGGAGCTTTACTACAATTTAACGGTCTTAATAAAGAAATAACCGGTTATGAGTTACATACAACTAATAATCGCATGGAAATGAAAGCCGCAATTGAAGCATTAAAGTCGTTGAAAAAATCATGTTTTGTTGAAATCCATACTGATAGTAAATATCTCCAGCAAGGAATTACCGAATGGATTTATAAATGGATAAAAAATAACTGGTACAAAAGCAACAATGAACTAGTTAAAAATGCCGATTTATGGCAAAATCTGTACGCCGAACTCGGGAAGCATACTATTATCTGGAAATGGGTAAAAGGTCATGCCGATAATCAAGGTAATATTGTCGCCGATAAGTTAGCCGTAAAAGGAAAAGAACTAGCTATAAAGATGCTCAAATGCCCAAAATGAATAATTCAAGGATGAATAGTTTTTTTATTGCTTTTTTTTATAAAAAAGTTGGAGAAGATGCATTTTTTAATAAATATTATGAAAGCAAAAAGCTTGATTATCTAGGGCGTAATAAAAGATTTATCGTTTATAAAGGAGAAAGTGAACCTGCAAAAATTCCTCCTATGTGGCACGCTTGGTTACATCATATGATTAATGAAGTGCCGCATATTAATAATTTTCCATGGCAAAAAAATCACCTACTTAATACTGCCTCTGAGGATAAAATAGTAAATTCTAACTATAATAGATGGAAGCCATAATAAATATTTTAAATACAAAATAACGAATTAAAACAATGAAGCAAAATATTATAGAAACTATGGTCGGTTTTACGGTACTAATTATTGCGGTATTATTTTTAACTTTTGCCTATAAAACCGGCAGCTCTTCAAATAACTCTAACGGATATCAAGTAACCGCTAGCTTTCAAAGCGTCGAGGGGATAGCTACGGGAAGCGACGTAATGGTCGCCGGTATAAAAATAGGTGTAGTAAAAGCAATTACCTTAGACCCGAATAGTTTTTTTGCCCTAGTATATTTAAGTATAAATGATGATGTAAAATTGCCTAAAGATTCAAGAGCATCAGTGGTTACTAGCGGGTTACTAGGCGGGAAATATATTTCTATCACTCCCGGTAGCGAAGACGAAAACCTTGCCGCCAATGATCAAATAAAATATACTCAACCGGCCATTAATGTGGAATCATTAATTAATAAGTTAGTATCTTCATTTGGTAACAAATAATATCCCTCATTAACCTTCTCTTTTTCTTATTCATCAGCGTTTTTGCATGGCTCGATCTTACCTCGTCATTGCGAGGAGGTACGTAGCACCGGCACGGCAATCTTTTGTCATGCTGAACAAGTTTTGCACATCTCTTGTAGTAGAATCCTGAAATAAATTCAGGATAACTATTATTTTCCTGGATTGCCGCACTCCTTTCAGTTGCGGCATTGTTGCATGGATCAAAAAAGTGCTATATGTCATTCCTGCGAAAGCAGGAATCTAGAAAAAACACTTAAAATAAGCAAAATTATATAAAAATTTACTATATATATTCTCTGGATTCCCGCCTTTAGCTAGAATGACATTAATAAGCTTTGCTATACATTACTTGACGATGCTCATAAAAAGCGAGCGGTCACCTTATTTCTAGTGTTTTACATAAATATGCCTACGGATATTTAAAATTAGATAAGGTGAGTTAATTTATAACTTCTTTCCATAACCTCTATCATTAAATAGCTTTTTCAATGGCGGGAAAAGATTATCTGGTAAATTACCCAAGGTAAACCACTGCCAGCTTTCAACCTTATGTGGTTCTAAATTCTGTAATTCGAGCTCATTTAAACAATGAGCTTTAAGAAAAATTGAGATGTAATATTTCTGCTCTTTTTCAAAAATATCATTAGTAACACCTATAAATTCAGGGTTTTCAATTATAAGATTTGTTTCTTCTAAAACCTCACGAATAGCACACTGCTCAAACATTTCGCAAAATTCTAAATGCCCGCCTGCCAGTGCATAGGTAGATTCACCATGAGAACTTATACGCTTGCCGAGTAATATCTCATTTTTAGCATTAAATATTAAAACACCGATGCCAACACGTGGATAGTTAATCATAATATAAAAATAATTTTGCTATAATAAACCGTGAACGCTCACTATAAAAAAAGTGAGAAAAATAATTTCCTCACTTTTTATTTTTGCTATTTTAAAATTAAATTTAGAACTCTAAACTTAATTAATTTTTATTTTTAAAGCTTTCAATCCTTCTTCTAAACCCTCTTTAGAAAGTGGAAAATTTACTTGCTTACCTTCCGCCGTCATTACTCCCACGAAGTTATTATCACTTGACAAAATAGTTTTCAAATCACTTTGAGAAATTGAAGCCACAGCCTGACAGTTACCTAAGGTACAATTAACGTATTTACCGGGTGCTATTAATTGTGTCCCGCTAATAATTGAAGTACCGGGAGCAATTAGAATATTTGCCGGTAATGTTTCAACTATTTTTACTTCTTTTTCTTGACCAAAATTACCGACTTGATACAGAGCTAAAACTTCTTGCTCTTTACCTTTAATAGTATTATTAATCTGCTGTGATAAAAAACAAATTTGCTTTTTCTTATCGTCAACACTACAATTCAAAGACCAGTTACCAAATTTTTTCTTTTCTTCTTTAGAAGCTGCATCAACCTTTCCCGGCTGACCGAAAAAGAAACCTCCACCTATAAATAGAAGCCCCGCAAAAACAAATAAAGTTTTTTTTAAATAACTTTTCATATAGTTAAACCTAAACACTAAAATTTTTTATATTAATGGTGGGCGATGACAGGCTCGAACTGCCGACACTCTCGGTGTAAACGAGATACTCTACCAACTGAGCTAATCGCCCACATTCTACGAGCAAAATATGCACTAATTTTGGAAAATAATCAAGCTAAATTTTGAGAATTAAATTTTCAACAAATTAAGCTCCGGGAACACTTAAAAAAAAGCGAATCCGAAACTATGCTTCTTCTTTAACCATTTGTTTAATTTTTTGAGATAATTGACTAATTTTTCGTGAGGCGGTATTTAATTTAATAATGTTTTTCTTCACCCCTTTCATTATTTTAGATTGGGCTGTAATCAAAGCAAGATTAGCATTATCTTTTGATCCATTATTAATTTCGTGCAAAACTTTTTTAATATAAGTCTTTATTGCACTTGATCTTTTTTTATTAACCAACGTTTTCTTTATGGTTTGCCTTGCAGCTTTTTTTGCTGAAGAATGATTAGCCATTATTTTCCCTTATACAGATTTATTACTTATTTTTAATATCTTTTTGAGTATCAATATTATGATTTGTGCTTCCTTTGGCATTCACATCCCTATCAACAAATTCAATATACGCTAGAGGGGCTAAATCACCGTAACGAAAACCGGCTTTTATTATTCTAGTATAGCCGCCCGGTCTATTACTATATCTTTTTCCTAAGACATTAATTAACTTTTCTACCGCAACCTTATCTTTTATCTTAGCTAATACACTTCTTCTGGTTGCCAAATTAGTATTTCTAGCTTTAGTTACTAAAGCTTCCACATAAGGTCGTAATTCCTTAGCTTTTGGCAGCGTCGTTTGTATTTGCTCATGCATAACAAGTGCTACAGCCATATTAGCAAACATTGCTTGCCGATGACTACTAGTTCTATTAAGCTTTCTACCTTTAATTTTATGCCGCATCTTTTTTATATATCCTTAAATTAATAGAAATCTTCGTAACGCTTAGATAATTCTTGTATATTTTCCGGTGGCCAGTCAGGTAAATCCATACCGAATTTTAAACTGAATTTTGCTAATATCTCTTTAATTTCATTTAAAGATTTTCTGCCGAAATTTGGAGTTCTTAACATTTCAGCTTCAGTTTTTTTAACAAGATCACCAAGATAAACTATATTTTCATTCCTTAAACAATTCGCAGATCGAACAGATAACTCCAATTCATCAACTTTTTTAAGTAAATAAGGAGAGAACGGCAAGGATTCTGTTTTATCTTGTTTAACTTCCTCTTGTTCTTCAAAAGAAATAAATGGTTGCAATTGTTCTTGTAAAATACGAGCGGCTAAACCGATAGCCATTTCCGGAGAAATATCTCCGTTAGTTTCCACCATCATAATTAATTTATCATAATCGGTAACTTGACCGACCCTAGTATTTTCAACTCTATAGGTAACTCTTTTTACCGGACTAAATAAAGCATCTATAGCAATTTCTCCGATAGGTAAGTTATTTTCACTGTTACTTGTATTAGGCACATATCCTTTTCCTATTCTACAAGTTAACTCCATCTCGAGCTGCTTACCTTTAGCCAAGTTGCAAATTACATGTTCCGGATTTAATATCTCTACATCATGACCGGTTTCGATCATGCCGGCAGTCACTACACAAGGTCCTGAAGCTTTTAACTTAACAATTTTTTTATCTGCAACATGCATTTTTATTGCTATAGATTTAATATTTAAAACTATCTCAACTAAGTCTTCTTTTATCCCGGGAATAGAAGAAAATTCATGCACTATCCCGGGAATTTTTATAGACGTTACGGCTGCTCCTTGTAGAGAAGAAAGTAAAACCCTTCTCATAGCATTACCTAATGTTAAACCAAAGCTTCTTTCTAATGGTTCGACTATAATTTTTGCGATATTGTTAGTTTCAGGAGAGCTTTGATAAGCTACCTTATGCGGCTTTATTAAAGAGTTCCAATTTTTACTTAGCGATAACATTCTATACCTATATCTATGTCTTCCTTATACTCTTCTTCTTTTTGGCGGCCTTACTCCATTATGTGCAATGGCTGAAACATCTAGAATTGATGTAATTACAAAATTTTGCCCAAATACTGCACGCATCGCCGATTCACGTTGAGCACCCGGTCCTTGAATTCTAATAGAAACAGTTTTAAGCCCATATTCTTTTGCTTCTTCAGAAGCTTTATCTGCAGTTATCTGAGCAGCGTAAGGGGTCGCTTTTCTAGCACCTTTAAATCCGTTTCTTCCTGCGGATGATGAAGATATTGCATTACCTTGAACATCGGTAAATGTAACAATAGTATTATTAAATGTTGCTTGTATATGCACAACACCAAGGGTAATAGTCTTCTTTTTTTTCTTAACTTTAGTTTGACTCATCTTTATATTCTACTCTATTATTTTACGGCTTTTTTCTTACCGGCAATTGCCACGGCTTTTCCTTTTCTCGTACGAGCATTAGAATGAGTATTTTGCCCCCGAACCGGCAATTTGCGTATATGCCTAAGCCCTTGAAAACACCTTATATCTTTTTTCTTTTTAATGTTAAGGTTAACTTCTCGCCTTAAATCACCTTCAACTTTATATTCTTTTTCAATAACATTACGTAAACTAATAAGTTCCTGATCATTAAGATCTTTAACTTTTTTACTTTCCGGTATCTTTGTTTTATTACAAATTTCCTTTGCAATACTATTTCCAAGACCGTAAATATATGTTAAACTTATTACTAAACGCTTATTATCGGGAATGTTAACGCTCGCAATCCTTGCCACAAATAATCTCCAAAATTTCACTAACAACTAAAAAAATAATATAAAAAACTTTTATAAAGTCAATTTATTTTTAGTATTTTATATAAATCACTTTCTATTTCTTCTTCTTTTTTACTTGCATTTATTGTATAAAATTCACCGTTATCTTTATAATAATTTATCAAGGGAGAAGTTTCAATTTTATACTCTTCTATTCTTTTTTTTATAATTTCTTCACTATCATCTTTCCTACAAACAAACGCATTTGAGCCACAAGCATCACAAATATTTTCAACCTTAGGCTTTAAAAAATAATTATTATATATCTTGCCGCAATTTGCACAATTATATCTGCCTAAAATTCTTTTAATTAATATTTCATCAGAAATATCAAAGTAAATAATTTTTATTTTTTGATTGCTAATAGTTTTAAAAAATTCGGCTTGTTCTAGATTGCGAGGATATCCATCTAATATATAACCGTTTTTATATTTATCCGACGATAAAAATTTCTCAACTATTCCATTTACTATTTCATTAGGAATAAGTTTTCCTTGCTTTATATAATTATTAATTAACCTACTCTCCTCACTTGAGGACATAATAATTGTTCTAAATATATCGCCGACAGACACATGAGGTAGATGACTTTTTTCGGCTAATTTTTTCCCTTGGGTTCCTTTTCCGGCTCCAGGCGGACCTATAAGAACTATTATCACTTCTAACTCATTTTTAATTTTTTAATTTTACCTTTTTCATTAGTCCTTCGTATCTACTACTAAATAAGTAAGTTTGAATTTGGGCGAATGTATCAAGTACTACATTAACTACAATTAAAAAACTTGTCCCTCCCAAAGAAAGTGATACAACGTATTTATTCATTAATAATTCAGGAATCACACATATTAAACTTAAATATATCCCCCCTATAACCGTAAGCCTAGTAAGTATATAATCAAAATATTCTGCCGTGTTTTTTCCGGGTCTTTTACCCGGAAGATAAGCACCGTATTTTCTTAAATTATTGGCTGTTTCTTCAGAGTTAAATACTATTGCCGTATAAAAAAAGCTAAAAAACATTATTAAAGCGACATACAACAAAATATAAATAGGCTTCCCGTGACCCAAATAATATGTCAATGTCCCCATAATTTCCGAATTATTAGTAGAGAAATTTGCAAGTGTCGCAGGAAATAATAAAATTGAACTAGCAAATATCGGCGGGATTACACCTGCCGTATTAAGTTTAAGCGGCATATGGGTTGCTTCTCCGCCGTAAATCTTATTTCCTACTTGCCGTTTAGGATATTGCACTAATAATTTTCTTTGAGCCTTCTCGAAAAAAATTATTATAGCTATTAAAATGACTACTCCTATACAGACAGTTATCCCCACTAATGGAGATAAAGCCCCTTTACGAGATAATTCAAACATACTAATAATAGCACTAGGCACGCCTGAAATTATACCTATAAATATAATTAAAGAAGTGCCGTTTCCTATCCCACGAAGCGTAATTTGTTCACCCAGCCACATTAAAAACATTGTTCCGACAGCTAAGGTAATTACTGTGGTAACCTTGAAGAAAAGACCCGGTATAATCACTACCGGTCCGGTATTTGTTACTATAGATTCCAAACTTATGGCCACCCCGTAAGCTTGAAAAGAAGCTAGCAAAACTGTTAAATATCTTGATAACTGATTAACTTTTCTTTTTCCGGCTTCACCTTCTTTTTTTAAATTTTCCAAAGGTTTATAAGCTACCGACATCAATTGAATAATAATTGACGCAGTTATATAAGGCATAACCGCTAAAGCAAAAATAGACATCCTGCCTAAAGAACCGCCTGACAACATATTAAACATGCCAAGTATACCGGATTGATTCTGCTCAGCAACACTATTTAAAGCAACCGAATCAATACCCGCTATAGGTATAAATGATCCAAACCGACATATTATAAGAACTAAAACAGTAAAAATAATGCGATTAGTAAGATCATTGCCGGTCTTTTTTGAAGAATGTGCATTCATAAGTTATAATATTTGCCCGCCGGCTTTTTCAATCAATTCTTTGGTTTTAGAAGAATAAGCATCTAACTTAAATGATAAAGGGGCAGCGAAGCCTTCAGTGCTAACCGATAATAATTTAACTAATAAATTACTATTTTTAATTAACCCGACCTCTACCAATTTTTCTTTAGTAATTATTTCAGCCTCATTTAAACACCCGGCCAATAATAAAGCTTCGATATCATAAACATTTACAATATTATATTTTTTAGGAGACAAAGAATTAAATCCTCTTTTCGGCAATCTTTTTATTATAGGAGTTTGACCGCCTTCAAAACCTTTTATTGCCACACCTGACCTAGCTTTTTGTCCTTTCACACCTCTGCCGCAAGTTTTACCTTTTCCGCTGCCGATGCCTCGTCCGACTCTTTTTCTATTTTTTTTAGAACCAAAATTATTATATAATTCGTTTAATTTCATTTTGAAACTCTAATTGATATTTTCTATTTTTAATAAATGCTCAACTTTTTTAAGCATACCTTTAATTGAATTAGTAGCATCAAGAATAACAACTCTACCGATTTTATTTAGACCGAGTCCGATTAACGTTTGTTTCTGATCATATTTACGACCTATGCTACTTTTAACTTGAGTAACTTTTAATTGTATATCAGCTAATTTTTCTTCTTTTTTATTACTCATAATTCCTTAATACACCTCAAGCTTTTAAAAAACCTAAAATATTATTTAATATTGTTATTTATAATACGATATTATTCACTAACTTGAAGATCGGTAGCTTTTACCGATACTTCATTTATTTTTTTGTCTCTTCGTAATCCGATAGTTTTTGGCGAAGAAAGTTTACTTAATGCATCAAATGTTGCAGCAATCATTGCGTATACATTACTAGAACCTAACGACTTAGCAACAATATCATGTACTCCTAAAGAATCAAAAATTGCTCTCATAGCACCGCCGGCAATAACTCCGGTACCTGCTTTAGCTCTTCTTAAAATTACTTTAGCGGCACCACTTTTCCCAACAACATCGTGGTGAATTGTTCTATTTTGATAAAGAGGAATCTTAGTCAATTTTTTCCTAGCTTCTTGAGTCGCTTTCCCTCTAGCTTCAGTCACTTCTTTTGCTTTACCGTGACCATAACCTACTTTACCTGCTCGATCTCCTGCAACTACGCATGCAGCAAAAGAAAATCTTCGTCCGCCTTTAACTACTTTAGTAACTCTATTTATGTCAACTACAGTTTCGCTTAAAGCTTCTTCATTTTTTTTAACTTTAGACATTTATAATAACCTTAACCTAAAATCTTAATTTTTTCCGTGCCGCATCAGCGAGAGCTTTGATAACACCGTGGTATTTATACCCCCCTCTATCAAATACGACCTCCTCTATTCCTTTCAAAATAGCTTTTTCAGCTATTAATTCACCAATTTTAGTAGCATTGTCTACATTACAATTAGACTTTTTTAATTTTTTAATTTTTTCGTCTAAAGTTGAAGCCGAAGCAACCGTTATTGATTTTGAATCATCAATTAACTGAGCATATATATGTCTTCCGGATTTAAAAATAGATAATCTATGTCTATTAGATAGTTTGGCTATCTTATATCTTACTCTATTTTGTCTTCTTTCAAACTTAAGTTTCGCACTATGCATATTTAACTCTTAAATTTTAATTTTTCTTGCCTTCTTTCCGTGGTATATACTGACCTTTAAATTTAATTCCTTTACCTTTATAAGGTTCAGGCGGTCTTTGTTTTATAATAATTGATGCAAACTGACCTAATTTTTCTTTATCCGTCCCTTCCAAAATAATCACATTTTGCTTAGGAACATCAACTTTAATATCTTTAGGTATTTCAATTTTTGTGTTATGGCTTTTGGCAAGCATTAAATTTAAATATTCTCCTTTTACCATAGCTCTATAACCGACGCCGTTAATTTCCAGCTCTAATTTAAAGCCTTCCTTTACCCCTTTAACCATGCTAGATATTATACTTCTTGCGGTACCCCACATAGAGCGAGCATTTTTATTTTGAGCTAACGGTTTTACTAAAATTTTATTATCTTCTAACAAAATTTCTATACTGCCTTTAAAAGCTTTTGATAATTTACCTTTAGGTCCGGATATATTTACTTCTAAACCGTTTAAGCCAATTTTCACCCCTTCCGGTATAATAATTGGTAACTTTCCGACACGTGACATTTTTTTACCTTAAAACACTTTACAAATTACTTCACCGCCAACATTTTGAATATGAGCTTCTCTATCCGACATTACTCCATGAGAAGTAGAAAGAATATAAATTCCCATATTATTATAATATCCTTTCAAATCTTTGATTGCTGAATATACTCTTCTTCCGGGTGTTGAAACCTTATGAACTTCACGTATAGAGGCTTCACCTTTACTAGAATATTTCAAATCTACTTCAACATGGCTAATATTATTTTCTTGGGTAACCTTATATTCTTTTATATAACCTTCTTTTTGCAATACATCTAAAATTGCACATTTCATTTTAGAACCAGGAAAAGCAACGCTCATTAATTTACTTTTATAAGCATTTCTAATTCTAGTTAGCATATCCGCTACGTTATCAGTCATTGACATATTATATATCTCTTAATTCTTACCAACTTGCCTTAATTACTCCGGGTACTAAACCCTTGCCCGCTAAAACTCTTAACATATTCCGTGAAATACCGAATTTTTTGCTCACGCCTCTTGGTCTTCCTGTTAATTCACATCTATTTCTTACTCTAATAGCAGCTG
The DNA here is from genome assembly GCF_964026385.1 of Rickettsia endosymbiont of Polydrusus tereticollis. NCBI lineage: Bacteria > Pseudomonadati > Pseudomonadota > Alphaproteobacteria > Rickettsiales > Rickettsiaceae > Rickettsia > Rickettsia endosymbiont of Polydrusus tereticollis. The sequence continues at coordinate 1,389,650 of NZ_OZ032142.1, forward strand.
AATTTCTTGGCAATTGAGCAAGAGTCATCACTAATGAAAAACGTTCTTCTAACGAAATATTTTTATCGTAAATCTTATTTTTTAATTTAGTACGCTTACTATATAAGCTTTGTGAGAATTTTTTTCTTCTTTCATTTTTTTTTATAGAACTTAATTTTGCCATCTACATATCCTAAAAATTAATTATAAAAAGGTAAATTAAAGCCCGAAAGTAACAATTTACCTTCTTTATCGTTTTTAGCCGTGGTAACAATTGTAATATCCATACCCCTTATTACATCAATTTTATCGTAATTAATTTCGGGAAAGACTATTTGTTCTTTTAATCCGAAAGTAAAATTTCCTTTACCGTCAAAACTTTTATAAGAAAAACCTCGAAACTCTTTAACACGCGGCAGCGCTACAATTACCAACCTTTCAAGAAAATCATACATTCTGTCTTTGCGTAAAGTTACTTTACAACCTATCTTCATTCCTTCACGAAGCTTAAAGGTTGCTATAGATTTTCTGGCTAAAGTTACAACAGGCTTCTGTCCGGAAATTAAAGTTAAGTCGTTAACAACGTTATTCATTACTTTAGAGTCGGCTACTGCGGCACCTACTCCCATATTTATAACGATTTTTTTAATTTCCGGTATTTCGTGTTTATTTTTATAAGAAAATTCTTTTTGCAAATTTTTTATAATTTCTTGAGTATATAACTCTTTAAATCTTAATAACATTATTTACCTTCCTTGCCGATAATCTCACCTGATTTTTTTGCTACTCTAACTTTAGAACCGTCCTCTAAAATTTTAAAACCTACTTTTGTAGATTCACCGGTTTTAGGATCGATATGAGCAACATTTGAGATGTGTATAGGCAATTCTTTAGTTATTATTCCTCCTTCACTTACTTGGCTTGGTTTGGTATGTTTTTTCACCAAATTTACCCCGGAAACAATAATTTTATTATCTTCAGGAAAAACTTTTAATATCTTCCCCTTTTTCCCTTTGTATTTGCCGGTGATAACAACAACTTCATCACCTTTTTTAACTTTCAACTTAATCATTTATAATACTTCCTCTGCAAGTGACATTATCCTAACAAATTTTTTAGCTCTAAGCTCTCTAGTTACCGGTCCAAAAACTCTAGTACCGATAGGTTCACCCTGCTTATTTAGAAGTACTATTGCATTTTTATCAAATTTTATTGTATTGCCGTCGATTCTTCTAACACCTGTTCTTGTTCTAACTATTAATCCTTTATATACATCACCTTTTTTAACTTTACCGCCGGGCATAGCTTCCTTAATTGAAACTACAATAACATCACCGAGCTTAGCTATCATATGATGCGAACCTCCTAGAACTTTAATACACATAACTTTCTTAGCACCGGAATTATCCGCAACATCTAAGATGCTTTGCATCTGAATCATAAATTACTTCCACTTATATACTTTTTACAAAACACAAAATAAACAATCTATCCGATAAAGTCAAAGACTAAAAGCGGCATTGTAAAATAAAGATAGATATCGTCATTGCGAGCGACTGTAAGGAGCGTGGCAATCCATAAAAAATAACAAAAAATTGCTAATTTTTAGCTAGATTGCTTCGTCAATCACTTCGTAATTTCCTCGCAATGACGTAGATTTTCCAAGGTATCTATCTTTATTTGGCAATGCCCTAAAAGCCTTTATAGTAAAGTGATTTTAACTTACCTACCTCATTGCTTGTCGTTTACCTAATTACTTTAGGCTATTACAAAGCATCTTATACGCAAACTCAACCGCTTTTACTATGCTTCATCATTCAATACTATCCATGTTTTTGTTTTTGAGATAGGGCGACTTTCTATTATATTAACTTTATCTCCGTCTTGAAATTTATTTTCAGGATCGTGAGCAGCATATTTTTTAGATACTTTTACGAATTTCTTATAAATAGGGTGTTTAAATTTACGTTCTACTTTTACGGTAACAGTTTTATCCGCCTTTGCACTTACTACAACACCTTGTAAGACTCTTTTTGGCATTTTAATATTCCTCGCTCTCAGATCTTTTGGTTAATTCGGTCTTAATACGTGCAATTGACTTTTTAACAAAAGAAAATCTACTTGTATTTTTTAATTCTCCTAAAGTCTGCTGAAATCTCAAATTAAACAATTCTTTTTTTAAAGCAATAAGATTTTTATTAAGCTCTTCTATAGTTTTAGGAGCCAGCTCTTTTTTTAAGGATTTTAAATCAGTCATAACGTCTCACTATCTTTGTTCTTACCGGTAGTTTAGCACTAGCAAGCTCTAAAGCTCTAAGGGCTATATTTTCTTCCACTCCTTCAATTTCAAACATAATTCTTCCGGGCGAGACTCTTACCGCAAAGAATTCCGGCGTTCCTTTACCTTTACCCATTCTTACCTCTGCAGGTTTCTTAGAAACAGGCAAATCAGGAAAGATTTTTATCCATAATCTACCTTGTCTTTTCATACATCTGGTTGCGGCTTTCCTTGCTGCTTCTATTTGCCTCGCAGTCACTCGCCAACCGTCTATAGATTTTAACCCAAAAGAACCAAAAGCAAGCATAGTACCTGATTTTGCTTTTGAAGTGACTCGTCCTTTATGAGCTTTTCTAAATTTTTGTTTTTTCGGAGCTAACATTTTTGTACTTTAAAATTAGTTATATTTTTTATTTTCGGTATACTCACCTTTATAAATCCAAACCTTTACGCCTATAACTCCATAAGTAGTTATAGCTTCAGCCGTTGAATAATCAATATCGGCTCTTAAGGTATGCAAAGGGACTCTCCCTTCTCTATACCATTCCGTTCTAGCAATTTCAGCTCCGCCAAGACGTCCCGAACAACTAACCCTTATACCAAGACCACCTTGTTTAAAAGAAGCTTGAATAGCGGTTTTCATTGCTTTCCTAAAAGAAACTCTTTTTTCAAGTTGCGAAGCAATATTTTGTGCTACTATAGGAGCATCGATATTAGATTTCCTTACCTCATGAATATTAATATAAACTTCTTTCAAAGAAGCCATTTTTTCTACAGTCTTTTTTAATTTATCAATATCACTACCGCTTTTACCGATAATAATATTTGGTTTTTTTGCATAGATATTAATTATAATACTTTTATTAGAAGGTCTTTCGATAAGTATCCTACTAATTTGAGCTTGATTACAATTTTTATTTATTAATTCCCGAATCCTTATATCTTGTATAAAAAGAGTTTTATAATGTTTTTCAGCATATAATACTGAATCCCATCCTTTAATTAATGTCGGTCCAACTCTAAAACCATGTGGGCAAATTTTTTGTCCCATTTTAATTCTCCTCTTTTTCTGTAACGGTAATATAGAGATTACTAAAAAACTTATTAATTCGAGCCGCTCTCCCTTTAGCTCTCGGCATAACTCTTTTCATCACTAAAGCTTTACCGACCGTGGCGTTTGTAATAACTAATCTATCTATATCTAAACCTAAATTATTTTCAGCGTTAGCAATTGCGGAATGTAAACAATTTTTTACATCATGTGCAATTCGTTTTGGTGAAAAAGTTAACTGCACTAATGCTTGTGCAACTCTCATATTTCTAATAGAAGCCGCAACTAAATTTAACTTTCTTGGACTAACCCTAATAGACTTAGCTTTTGCCGTAGCAAAATTTTTACTTACTTGTGCCATATAATTTATTTTCTTTTAACTTTTTTATCTGCTCCATGACCGTAGAATGTTCGAGTCGGTGCAAATTCTCCTAATTTTCTGCCAACCATTTCTTCACTTACGGAAACCGGTATAAACTTATTTCCGTTATGAACCGAAAATGTAAAACCGACAAAAAAAGGTAAAATAGTTGACCTTCTGGACCAAGTTTTAATCATTTCCGACTTACCGGATTCCATTAACTTATGTACTTTTTTTATCAAATAACCGTCGACAAAAGGCCCTTTCCAAACTGAACGTGCCATAACTAATACCTAATTTTAATTACTTTCTTTTTTTAATAATAAACTTTGAAGTAGATTTATTTTTACGAGTCTTTTTACCTTTAGTCGGGAATCCCCAAGGAGTAACGGGATGACGCCCGCCGGAAGTTTTACCTTCACCGCCGCCATGTGGATGATCGACCGGATTCATAGCTACCCCTCTAACGTGAGGTCTGCGTCCTAACCACCTATTTCTACCGGCTTTTCCTAAATTAATATTTTTTTGATCAGAGTTAGAAACAACACCTATAGTAGCTTTACAATCTAAAGGTATTAATCTAAATTCACCTGATCTAAGCTTAATTTGTGCATATCCTGAATCCTTACCTACCAAATCTACTGAAGTGCCGGCTGATCTTGCAATCTGACCGCCCTTACCTACTTTCATTTCAACATTATGTAAAGTAGTTCCAACCGGAATAAACCTTAACGGCATGCAATTGCCGATTTTAATATCGGCATCTTTGCTAGATATTATTTTTTCGCCTATAGATAATTTTTGCGGAGCTAGAATATAAGAATATTCACCGTCCTCAAACTTAATTAACGCAATAAAAGCGGTGCGGTTCGGATCATACTCTATTCTTTCAACAGTAGCAAACACATCTAATTTATTTCTTTTAAAATCAATAAGACGATATAGTTTTTTATGCCCGCCACCCCTGTGCCACGAGGTAATTCTACCTTGATTATTTCTTCCGCCCGTCTTAGTTATTCCCTTAGTTAAAGGCTTAAAAGGATCACCTTTCCAAAGGCTAGCTTTATCAACTTGTATTAACTCTCTAAGCGAGGGAGTGACCGGGTTAAATTTCTTTAAAGCCATTTTATTTAATTCCTCCAGTAAAATCAATAGTATGATCTTTTTCTAATGTCACAATAGCTTTCTTCTTATCAGATTGACATCCGTTAAACCCTTTAAATCTTTTCTTTTTACCCTTCACATTTAAAATATTGACTTTTTTAACTTTCACTTTAAATATTTCTTCAATAGCTTTTTTAACAGAGGCTTTTTTAGCGATTTGATCTACATAAAAAGTAAATTTATTTTGTTCAGAAAGAGCGGTAGTTTTTTCTGTTATAACCGGTCTTCTAATTAAATCGTAATGTTTATAAGAATTCATTTTAACCTCTTTTCTAAAACATCAACCGCCTCTTGTGATATCAACACATATTCATGACGTATTATATCGTAAACATTTGCACCTATTTGCGGAACTACTATTGTATTATGAATATTTTTTGCCGCTAAGGAAAAATTAACGTCAACCTCATTTCCGTCAATTACAAAAAAGCTTTTTCCTTGAAATTTACTTAATATATTTGCAAGGATAGAAGTTTTCGGCTCATCTAGCTTTAAAGAATTTATTACTAATAATTTTCCTTCAGCTAATTTTCCTGATAAAGCGTGCATCAACCCAAGCTTTCTAACTTTTTTAGGCAATTTTGTTGCATGGCTTCTTGATACCGGACCGTGAGCTACGCCACCGCCACGCATTTGAGCAGACCTGAGTGAGCCTTGCCTTGCGTTACCCGTACCTTTTTGCTTAAACGGTTTTTTTGTAGTACCGGATACCCCTGATACCGTTTTAGTTTGGTGAGTGCCGGACATCGCCTTAACACGTTGCCAATCAACAACAAGCTTTATAATATCTTCTCTGATAAATTCCAAAGCAAATATATCTTTATCTAAATTAATCTCGCCTACTTCTTCATTTGCAAGATTTAATATTTTAGTCTTCATATTTGTTTAACCTATATATCTTCTAACCGTAATTACGAGTAAATAATGGCTGTTGTATGGCTCTAAAAAAGTGCCGTATGTCATTCCCGCGAAGGCGGGAATCCAGAAAAAACACTTAAAATAAGCAAAATATATATGAAAATTTACTATATAATTCGCTTAAATATTTTCTGGATTCCCGCCTTCGCGGGAATGACATCAAAAATTCGATCCATGCAACAACGCCGATCAAGCCACGGTATGACATTGAAACCATTTTTTGAGCCACACAACAACGCCATACGCCTTATTGAACGACATTTAAATTACTTCACTGTGCTTATCAATTACACAGTAATTTTTAACTATTCTCTTAAATTTATATCGTTATTGATGCCTTTTTTATTGCATCTTTAATGCAAAGATAAGAACCTTTAGAACCAGGAATACTGCCGCTAATCATGATAACGCTACGCTCTTTATCAACTCCGAATATTTTTAGATTCTGAATAGTAATTTTTTGACATCCCATATGTCCGGCCATTTTCTTCCCCTTAAAAACTTTACCCGGGTCTTGTCTTCCACCGGTAGAACCATGAGAACGATGAGATATCGACACACCGTGAGAAGCCTCAAGCCCTCTAAAATTATGTCTTTTCATACTACCGGCAAATCCTTTACCTATAGTAGTTCCAGACACGTCAATAAATTGACCGGCGGTAAAATGATCCACTTCTAAATTAGCAGCTATATCAATAAAATTGTCTTTAGAAACTCTAAATTCTTTTAATTTAACTTTAGGCGGTACTTTAGCATTCGCAAATATTTGCTTTAGAGGCTTAGTTACTCTCGATATTTTTTTATCTTTTACGCCGATAACTATAGCATTATAGCCATGTTTTTCTTCAGTTTTATGCCCAACAACTTGACAGTTATCAACCTTTACTAAGGTAAGAGTAACCCGCTCTCCCTTTTCATTAAATACTGAAGTCATACCGATTTTTTGGGCGATTATACCAGTTCTCATTACTCCCCACTCTCTAATTTAATCTCAACATCAATACCGGCAGGCAAATCAACTTTCTTTAAAGCATCAACGGTTTGCGGCGTTGGATAGCTTATAATAAGCAATCTTTTTTGGGTTCTAATCTCGAATTGTTCCCTTGACTTTATATGTACGTGAGGAGATCTATTTACGGTAAATCTTTCAATCATTCTAGGTAGAGGAATAGGTCCGCTAACATCAGCACCGGTTCTTTTAACAGCACCGACTATTTCTTTCGTAGCTTGATCAAGAATACGATGATCAAATGACTTTAAACGAATTTTGATTTTTTGACTATTTTTCATTTAGTAAACCTTATTTACAAACAGCAAGATTATTCAAAACAATATTATTAAAATATGTTTGCTATATCTCAAAATAATAAATGCCCATTATACAAGATAATAGGCATTTATAAAACAAGTTATTTTATAATTTTTGATACAACGCCTGCTCCAACCGTTCTACCGCCTTCACGAATAGCAAAACGCAGACCTTCCTGCATAGCTATCGGAACAATCAACTTTACGATTAGATTTGCATTATCACCAGGCATAACCATTGCTTTACCGTCTTTCAAGGTTATTTCACCGGTTACGTCCGTTGTTCTAAAATAAAATTGTGGACGATAATTATTAGCAAACGGGGTATGACGCCCACCTTCATCTTTGGTAAGCACATATACTTCGGCTTCAAATTCATCATGCGGAGTTATACTACCGGGCTTCGCCAGTACTTGCCCTCTTTGAACTTCCTCTCTTTTTGTACCGCGTAGTAATATACCGACATTATCCCCTGCTTCTCCGCTATCAAGAAGTTTTCTAAACATTTCAACACCGGTACAAGTAGTTGTTTGGGTTTCTTTCATACCGACGATTTCTATAGAATCACCGACTTTTACTATACCGGCTTCAATCCTACCGGTTACAACAGTACCTCTTCCGGAGATAGAAAATACATCTTCTATCGGCATTAAGAACGGCTTTTCAGTTTCTCTTTTCGGCTGAGGAATATAGCTATCTACGGCATCCATTAATTCATGAATAGCTTTTTCCCCTTCAGGCTTACCTTCTAACGCTTGAAGTGCAGAACCTTTAATAAAAGGTATATCATCTCCGGGAAAACCGTATTTTGATAATAACTCTCTTACTTCCATTTCAACTAATTCTAGTAATTCAGGATCATCGACCATATCTACTTTATTTAAAAAGACGACCATAGCCGGAACGCCTACTTGCTTAGCTAACAATATATGTTCTCTGGTTTGAGGCATTGGACCGTCAGCAGCAGAAACAACAAGTATCGCTCCATCCATTTGAGCGGCACCCGTTATCATATTTTTTACATAGTCGGCATGTCCTGGACAATCAACGTGAGCATAATGCCTAGCCTTAGTTTCATATTCCACATGTGCAGTAGAGATTGTTATACCTCTCTCCTTCTCTTCAGGAGCCGCATCGATTTGATCATAAGCTGTCGCCTTTGCTCCGCCTTCTTTGGAAAGCACTATTGTTATTGCCGCCGTTAAAGAAGTTTTACCGTGATCTACGTGACCGATAGTACCTATATTAACATGTGGTTTGTTTCTTTCAAACTTTGCTTTTGCCATATTATTTACTCTCTACAATTTTTTAGGTTTAATACAAACTGATTTTTAAAGTGCATATTTATTTATCTTGCTAAATCTTCACAAACTTTATTACTAAATATCTGGAGCGGGTGATGGGAATCGAACCCACGCAACCAGCTTGGAAGGCTGGAGTTCTACCATTGAACTACACCCGCACGCTTCTCCGAACCATTTAGTGTGGTGGAGGGAGAAGGATTTGAACCTTCGTACGCTTACGCGGGCAGATTTACAGTCTGCTGCCATTGACCACTCGGCCACCCCTCCTACAAAGACTACTGTATTAAATAGACTAATTCACTGTAAAGTACAATAGAAATTAGTATAGGATTTAATAAAATCTTTTGCCGAATCATCAAATAAACAAACAGCAGCTAGCACGTTTATTTAGTTGTAAGTTTCTATAATAAATAGTAGTTTGTGTCAAGAACAAATTACTCTAGGTTTTTAATAACATGAGAAATAAAGAGCCTAACTCTAAAAATTTTTATTATCTTTACGGCAAACACCCTGTATATTCAGCTCTTAGAAATCCAAAACGTCAAATTGAAAGCGTCTTTTGTACCTCTGATATTTTTAATGCTAACAAGGAATTAATAAGCCTTTACCCTTATAAAATTATTACTAACGATTTTTTATCTAAACTTTTAGAACCAAGCCATATTCATCAAGGAATAGCAGCTAAAGTTAAGACTATTTTTTCTAATAATATCGAAGATATCGACGTCAATAATCCGAATTGTAGAATTGCAATTCTTGACCAAGTAACCGACCCTCAAAATATCGGTGCAATTATTCGTAGTGCCGCCGCCTTTGGAATTAATACCGTAATATTACCGGCAGATAATGCTCCGGATGAAAATGCGATGATGGCTAAAGCGGCTTCAGGTAGTTTGGAGCTAGTACAAGTTATAAAAGTTACTAATTTACGTATCTCTATGGAATATCTTAAAAAACAAGGCTTTTGGATTATCGGGCTTGACTCGGGAGGAGTAAATTCTTTTAACGATAATTTATTTTCGGATAAAATCGTCGTCGTACTCGGCTCGGAAGATAAAGGAATGAGAAGGCTAGTTAGAGAAACATGCGACTATTTAGTAAAAATACCTATTTCCAATAAGGTAGAAAGCCTTAACGTATCAAATGCCGCTTCTATAATTTTTCATTTGTTATATACAAAACATCCTAAGTAAATAAAATATTATGTTTTGTTCATTTTTTATTTACTTAACAGGAAAAGAGTAGTCTACTATAATATGATACTTAAATAGCTTATTTAAGTATCATATTATAATTGAGTGCAAAATACAGCTTTATACAAACTCATAACTTTTTATAATAAACTAAATAATGAGTGCGTCATGCCGAAAAACGTAGAACGAAATAAAAAAATTATTGAAATTTTTGAAAAGCAGTTAGATAAGTTTATAAAAGAGTTAAAAGAAAAAGAAATTACTAAAGAAATACTCGGTAAATTTCTTGATGATGTAATTAATAATTTAAAAAACAAAAATTTAATTAACGAAATAACGTTTGATATCTATCGAGGTAAGGCAATAATTGAAAATATAGCCTATCCGAGCAATGATTTATCTACCGACCGAGACATACACCAATGGCAGAAATTTTATAATTTTAACCATGATATTATGCTAGATAACACTTTAGCTTTTATTTCTAATAACTTAGCAACTTCTTCCTTAAAGGATAAATTATATTATAGTTTTGCAAAATTATGTAAACAACTAGGATTAGAAGCAATAAGCGATCATTTTCACGAGAAAATTAAATTATACATTACATATGAAAAATTATAGGACGGAAACAGATTCATTCGGTGAAGTTAAAATAGACGATCAATTTTATTGGGGGGCACAAACTCAAAGATCTTTAGAAAATTTTAAGATAGGCGAGCAGAAAATGCCTTTGATTTTAATTCGCTCTTTAGCGATTTTAAAAAAATGTGCTGCAATGGTCAATCAAGAATTAGGTAGCCTTGAACCTAAAATAGCAAGTACAATAGATAGAGCTGTAGATAGAATTTTAAACGGTGAATTTAGCGACAATTTTCCGCTAGTAATATGGCAAACGGGATCGGGTACGCAAACTAATATGAATATGAATGAGGTAATAGCCTCTATTGCTAACGAAGAATTAACCGGCAAGAAAGGCGGTAAATCCCCTGTACATCCTAACGACCACGTCAATAAAGGGCAATCGTCAAATGACTCTTTCCCAACCGCTATGCATATAGCAACCGTACTTGCAACGAAAGAGCAGCTAATACCGGCACTTACAAATTTATTAACTAGCTTGCAAGGTAAATCACAAAATTGGCAACATATAATTAAAATAGGACGTACCCACCTACAAGATGCTACTCCTATAACCTTAAAACAAGAATTTTCCGGCTATATTACTCAAATTGCTTATGCATTAGAGCGAATAGAAGATGCGCTTAAAAAAGTTTATTTGCTTGCACAAGGTGGAACGGCAGTCGGTACCGGTATAAATTCACCGGCAGGATTTGACATAAAATTTGCCGAAAAAGTAGCACAGCATACTAAATATCCTTTTAAAACCGCCCCCAACAAATTTGAAGCACTAGCCACACATGATGCATTAGTGGAATTTTCCGGCACACTTAATACTATTGCAGTGAGCTTAATGAAAATAGCCAATGATATAAGACTGCTCGGCTCTGGTCCAAGATGCGGCTTCGGTGAGTTACATCTACCGGAAAACGAACCGGGTTCCTCTATCATGCCCGGCAAAGTTAACCCAACGCAAGTCGAAGCTTTAACAATGGTCTGTACGCAAGTAATGGGTAATCACGTAACCGTGACGATTGCCGGCTCAAACGGTCATCTTGAACTTAATGTTTTCAAACCGGTTATAATCTATAATATTCTCCAATCTATCGAGTTACTCTCAGATAGCATTAATAGCTTTGTCTCGCATTGTATAAAAGGACTTGAACCTAATATAGAACGGATTAATAATTTACGTGAACAATCCCTTATGCTGGTGACCGCTCTTAATCCTCATATCGGTTATGATAATGCAGCAAAAATTGCTAAAGAAGCTTATAGACAAGGAATCACATTAAAACAGGCAGCACTGCAATTAGGACTCTTATCGGCAGAGGAGTTTGATAAAATAGTAGTAGCGGAAAATATGGTTGACAATATTAAGAAATAAAGATAGACTAGCATAAGACTAGTTTAATTTATTATATTATCTATATGAAACAACATCTACCTAATCAAATTAATTTATTTGAAGCAAAAACTCATTTCTCAAATCTTATACAACGTGTACAAGACGGCGAACAAATTACCATCTGTAAACATAATACGCCGGTTGCAAAGCTGATACCTATAACAGAAAGACCTAAAATAGAGAATATTGTGGAAAAATTTGCTGAATTTAGTAAAGGCAAGACATTAGCACCTTATACTATTAAAGAGCTTAGAGATGAAGGTAGAAGATGAATAATCCTTCTTTTATATTAGATTGTTCTGTAGCTATAACATGGTGTTTTGAAGATGAAAATAATGACTATTCAAAATTCGTGTTAAATTATTGTATGAAGCACGGAGCTACAGTACCTTCTCTTTGGAAACTTGAAATAACTAATACACTATTAGTATCAGAAAAACGTAATAGATTATATATAGCCGATACCGTTAAATTTATAGATTTATATAATTCTCTACCTCTTAACATATCAAATTTTAATTTTTCCATACATGAAATTATCCAAGCGGCAAGAAGCAATAATCTTACTGCATATGATGCAACTTATTTGCTAACTGCCATGCATGAGGGACTTCCTATAGCTACTAACGATAAAGCATTAATCAAAGCATGTCATAATAACGGTGTACCTTTATTAAAAGAAAATAATCCGCATTTTTTATAAAAGACTATGGCAATATCACTTAATTTTTATTATACTTAAGCAAAAATACTTTATTTAGGTAAAAATTATCATGGCTCTAAGCATTAAAGCACCGGAAAATATAGTACTTAAGCCGGTTATTACGGTTTTCGGCGTCGGCGGTGCCGGCAGCAATGCAGTAAATAATATGATCAACGATAAACTACAAGGTGCTAACTTTGTGGTAGCTAATACCGATGCTCAATCGCTTGAACATTCTTTATGTAATAATAAAATCCAGCTAGGAGTCACAACTACTAGAGGTCTTGGAGCAGGAGCATCACCGGAAGTCGGTGCACTTGCTGCCCAAGAATCAGGAGATGAAATTCGTAGCTATCTAGAAGGTAGCAACATGGTATTTATCACTGCCGGTATGGGCGGCGGTACAGGTACAGGTGCTTCACCTATTATTGCCCAAATTGCTAAGGAATTAGGTATCCTTACTGTCGGGGTAGTGACCAAACCCTTTCATTTTGAAGGCGGTCATCGTATGAAAACAGCTGATAAAGGGCTGATAGAATTACAGCAATTCGTCGATACTTTAATTGTTATACCGAATCAAAATTTATTTCGCATAGCAAATGAGCAAACGACATTTTCCGACGCCTTCAAAATGGCAGATGACGTACTTCATGCAGGCGTCAGAGGTATAACGGATTTAATGATTATGCCCGGAATTATTAACCTTGATTTTGCCGACATTAGAGCCATAATGAGCGAAATGGGTAAAGCAATGATGGGTACAGGCGAAGCAAACGGTGAGGACAGAGCCATTAAGGCGGCAGAAGCGGCGATCTCTAACCCTTTACTTGACCACAGTTCAATGCGAGGTGCTAAAGCGGTATTAATTAACATTAGCGGCTCCGATATGACTTTATTTGAAGTTGATAACGCCGCTAATAGAATTAGAGAAGAGGTTGATAATTTAGAAGCAAATATTATTTTCGGCTCAACCTTTAACCCTGAATTAAACGGTCTCGTCAGAGTATCGGTTGTGGCAACCGGCATTGATGCCGATAAAATAATAGCTCATAAAGCTTTAGCTGATGAAGCTGCTTTAACATCTCGAGAAGGTAAAAATACCGAAAATATTCCACCGTCAACAGAGATAGAAGAAATACCTGATTTTAACCGGTATAATACTGAAGAAGCAGAAATAATCGATTCTTTAAATCAAGATTTAAGTGAAAGCACCCAAATCTTGCCGGTAAATACGGCAAATAAACCGGTAGAAGACAGTCCAAAACCTTCGCTATTCGGCAGAATGTGGAACTCTTTAAAAACGCCAAATTCTCAAACACAGGAACGCTCTAAGAATATTGTAGTTACCTCAACCGACCAAGACACTAAAGCAGAATCGGATATCCACGATATCCCTGCTTTTTTAAGGAAGAAGAGGGATTGATTTAAGAATATGTTCATAATTTTAGAAGAAAAATTACTAAGTTACCCAATGATGAAAAGCTTACTATGGATAACAAGGACATTAAGCCATATGGGTAATTTATTGGCGAAGCAGAGTATTTATGCTAAATGAACGTATTACTGAAAATATTGTTAGAAATCTTTTGCGAGAAAAAGGTTATTACGATGACCAAAATATTTTAGTAGAAGAACAAAAATCACAAAATCCCCAAATAAATAAACTCTTACAAAACGCTTCAAAAAGTGGAGATGGTGTTGGTAAACCTGAATTTATTATCTCTTTTAAAAACAATCCTGATAATTTAATTATTATAGAATGCAAAGCAACTACAGTTTATCACGAAAGTAAAGATAGAACAAAATACAAAGATTACGCCGTTGATGGAGTTTTGTTATATGCTTCCTATTTAAGTAAAGAGTTTAATATTATAGCGTTTGCCGTTAGTGGAGAAAACGAACGAGACAAAAAAATTTCAACTTTCTTGTGGTTAAAACGGCACTACACTTACAAAAATATTCAAGATAGGATACTTTTAAAATCGGTAGAAGTTGAAAATATCATTAAAGAACAATCCAAACCGTTTAAAGAAGAAGAGTTAATTACTAAAGCGATAAAATATAATGGATTTTTACATAATTACTCCATTCCCGAAGTTGAAAGATGTACTTTAATCAGTGCCATCTTAGTAGCGTTACAACACGTCCCTTTTTTAAATAGTTATAAATATTATACTTCAAACAAAGAATTAATCTCTGCTTTACTTTTAGCCTGCGAGAGTGTTTTAAAGAAAAATGGTTTAGAGCCGGAAAGAAGGGAAATTATAATATCAGAATACTCAAAATTTAGTAACAATAGCGATTTTAATTCTGATTTAATTTATAATAAAAAAATTAAAAAAGATGAAGTTAATACATTACTAAGAGATTTTATTTTATCGATTAATCAAGATATTTTACCTCATATAAATGAAAGTGGATTTGACGTACTAGGTAAATTTTATACTCAATTTATAAGATACGCCGGAAGTGATAAGAAAACCGGTCTAGTATTAACCCCTTCTCACATTACAGATTTTTTTTGTGATATAGCTGAACTAAGTGTTGATGATATTGTTTTTGATCCATGTTGCGGGACAGCAGGTTTTTTAGTTTCTGCAATGAACTATATGGTCAAAAAAGCAGGAAATGATATAGACAAACAAAAAAATATTAAATCAAATCAATTAATTGGAATTGAGAAAAGGCCAGATATGTTTTCGCATGCTTGTTCAAATATGATGATGAGAGGGGATGGAAAAAGCCATATTTTATATGGCAATTGCTTTGATCAAAAAAACAAAGAAATAATTAAAAAATATGAATCTAATAAAGGTTTTTTAAACCCGCCTTATCAAGACGGAAATGCGAACGAACAATTAGAATTTATAGAAAATACTTTAGAATGCTTAGTAAAGGATGGAATTTGTGTTGCAATTTGCCAAATGTCTACAGTTGTTTCGAATAAAAAAGAAGTTTTAGAAGTTAAAAAAAGGTTACTTGAAAAACATACTTTAGAAGCTGTATTTTCAATGCCGAATGATTTATTTTATCCGGTTGGAGTAATAACATCTATATTAATTTTCAAAGCACATAGCCCACATTCAAATAATAAAAAGACATTTTTTGGGTATTTAAAAGATGACGGTTATGTATTAAGAAAACATAAAGGAAGAATTGATAAAGGCTTTTGGCAAGAGAAAAAAGAGCAAATATTAAATTTATATATTAATAAAGAATCACAACCAGCCCTTAGTGTTACACAACACGTTTCAGCCGAGGATGAGTGGTGTGCAGAAGCTTATATGGAAACAGATTATTCTAGTTTAAACGAAAATGATTTTATTAAAACAATTAAAGAGTATATAGCATTCCAATTTTTAAATTCTAAAAATGAATAAATTAGTTCCTTTAAATGAAATTTTTTCTATTAAATACGGTAATCAATTTGACCTAAATAAATTAGGAAAAGCTAAAGATACAAATGGTATCAATTTTGTCAGCAGAACCTCTAAAAACTGTGGGATAATATGTAAAGTTTTAAAGTTTAATAACATACTCCCATTTAATAGTGGATGTATTACAATTTCTCTTGGCGGAGAATATCTTTTAAGTGCATTTTTACAGCAAGAACCTTTTTATACTGCACAAAATGTTAAAGTTCTCACTTCAATAGATGAAAATATGACAATAGAAGTTAAACTTTTCTATTGCTACATAATTGCAAAAAATAGGTTTCGCTATACTTCTCATGGTAGAGAAGCAAATAAAACGATCGATCATATTCTTGTGCCACATCCAGATTGTATACCTTCTTATGTTAATTGCGTACTTGAAAAAATAAAAATGCCATCAAAAAAACCTTTCCATCAAAAAAAGATTGAATTAGACACTCAAAAATGGAAAATTTTTAACTATGAAGATATTTTTGATATGAAAGCAGGCAAACGTCATCACCTTGAATCATCATATGAAGAAGGAAACACCCCTCTAGTCTCTGCAAGCGAAAATAATAATGGAGTAATTGAGTTTACTGACTTAGAACCTATATATGAAAATTGTTTAACTGTTAGCAAAATAGGTATGTCTACTTATTATCAAAGTATACCTTTTGTCCCAACATCTGATGTAACAATCTTGATACCAAAATGTAAAAAGTTATTTAATAAATATATAGCTTTATTTATAGCAACAGTTATGAATCAGGAAAAATATAAATGGAATTATGGAAGAAAAATTGGATTAAATGGTTGCAAAAAATTAGCTACCAAACTACCGGCAACTTCTCAAGGTGAACCAGATTGGGAGTTTATGGAGAATTACATTAAATCGCTTTCTTGTAGCTTTTCTTTGTAAGATATTTTTGTGCGAAAAAAATTAACATCAAATTTATTTAGATACCTTTAACCCTCCTCCACGGCCTCGACCGCTTCGACTTCCGGGATAAAGTGCTTTAGCATTGACTCGATGCCGTTCTTTAAAGTGATGCTAGAACTCGGACAACCGGCACATGATCCGTGAAGTTCTAATTTCACTATACCGTTTTCAAATCCTTTATAGACTATATCACCGCCGTCCATAGCAACTGAAGGACGAACTCTAGTTTCAATAATTTCTATAATTTGCTTTTCAATTTCGGAAAGATTTTCATTGTTATATTTATCAGCATGATCCGCAGGTAAATTTGATTCCTCAAATACCGGAAAACCGGCAACAAAATGATCCATAATAGTCATTAAAATTTCAGGTTTTAAAACCTGCCAATTGCCTTCATCCTGTTTAGTAATAGTAATAAAATCACTGCCGAAAAATACCGATTTCACATTAGCGATACTAAATAATAATTCGGCTAATTTACTTTTACCTTTTACCTCAAGTAAATCACTAAAAAATATCGGTTGATCGGGACTAACCTGTAACCCGGGGAAAAATTTTATTGCATTTGGGTTGGGAGTATTTTCAGTTTGAATAAACATATAAATAAATATAATTAATGTAAGAAGAATTAATTAGGTTCGCATAATAAGAGAAGCAGTTAAAAAGTAGCGTCATATAATTATAGCTAATCTTTTAATTATATATACATTGCAGGTAAGGTCAATCTCAAGTTTATTTTCAATATTAGAGTTCTTTCCAAACTCGCTCAAGCGTTGTTGCATGGCTGAAAAATGGTTTCAATGTCATACCGTGGCTTGTAGCTGTGTTGTTGCATGGATCGGTTTTACACTTTGTGTCATTCCCTCGAAAGAGGGAATCTACTTAACAATATAACAAAATTAGTAAGTTAGATACCAGCTTTCGCTGGTATGACACCAAAAATCCTATATATGCAAGTGCCATTGCCTAGCCCGGATATTGCATGAGATATAGGAGACAAAATCCTCGTAAAGCTGTATAATACTGGTATTTCATTAGAATAATACAAAGGATTTTGTCATGACAAATTGTATAGCATATAGTTACCAGTTTTCCAAAGTAAAAAATCGGACAATAGAGATAAATTTCACTGGAGGTGATATTAGTAGCGATGGAGGTGTGTTGTTATTAAGAGAAGCAGATAAAAGGCTTGGTATAACAGAGGAGCTTGCTAAAATATTTCCTGATAGACGAGATGGTAGTAAAATTACCCATAATATGGCAACAATGCTGAGGCAACGAATTTATGGTATTGCATTAGGTTATGAAGATTTAAATGACCACAATTATCTACGAAAATGTCCTGCTATGCAAACAGCTATGGAAACAATTGATGATATGGCAAGTAGTTCTACCTTATGTCGTATAGAAAACAATGCTGATAGACACTTTGCAATTAAAGTGCATGAACTAATGCTTGATAAATTTATTAAGTCTCATAAAATAGTACCAAAGCAGCTAATACTTGATTTTGATGCTACGGATGATGAAATTCATGGGCAACAGGAAGGTAAGTTTTATCATGGTTATTACGGTCATAATTGCTTTTTACCTTTGTATGTTTTTTGTGGAAAGCATCTGTTAGTTAGTTATCTTAGGACGTCAAAGCAGGATCAAGCAAAACATTCTTGGGCAATATTATCATTGTTAGTAAAACGTTTTCGCCAAGCTTGGCCAGAGGTAAAGATTATTTTTCGTGGTGATAGTGGATTTTGTCGTCATCAGATGTTTGATTGGTGTGATATTCATAATATAAAATATATTGTAGGAATGCCCCAAAATAACAGACTAAATGAGTTACTGAAACCTACAATGGAGAAGTCAAAAGCAGCATTTATTATAACCCAAGAAAAGCAACGTCTTTTTAGTGAGTTTCCATATAAGGCTGGTAGTTGGAGTCATGAACGTAGAATAATTGGTAAGGCAGAAATGACAATGCTTGGAGAAAATCCAAGGTATATAGTAACTAATTTATCAGATAAACCTGAAGATTTATACGACAAAGTTTACTGTGGTCGTGGTGATATGGAAAACCGTATAAAAGAGCAACAACTAGAATTATTTGCAGATCGTACTTCTTGTCATAGATGGTGGGCTAATCAGCTCAGAATGATTTTATCGGGTCTTGCATACACTTTAGTAGAATATATCAGAGGTAATTTATTACAAGGTAGTGCATTAGCAAAAGCACAAATAGGTACAATACGTTTAAAATTATTAAAAATTGGGGTAGTAATTATCCGTAATACTAGGCGTATTAAGTTTTTGTTATCTTCATCATATCCTTACCGACAGGTATGGAATCATGTGATGAAGAAATTAGCATTAGAATAACCTAGATTAGCACTGTTCCCGGTGCTTAGAAAAAATGGGGTAAGGGGCATTACATCTAAAATTTGAAAATAACGGCTTCAAAGCACTTTTTGGCAAAATTTTTACAAAAGTATCATTGCTAATATTATAAATTACTCAATTTCTTACTTTAAATCTCACTTCATGCAATATCCGGGCTAGCGAGCAATAACTGCGTCAAATTAACAACTTTAAAATAAAAAATTCAACCTAATTAATCATAATAATATTTTACTTTAGTTTAGAATCCCTTAAATTTTAAGATACCTATATTAATTAAAATTTAAGGAGAATTAATGCGCAATAAACCTCACGTACCGATCCTACCTTTAAACCAATCGACCGCAAACCCGGAAAATAATCAATTGTTAAATTCTCCAAGCTCAGAAGATGATGAGCTATCGGAATTTAAAGAACCGGAAAATAAACCGGAAAATATAAAATATAAAGATAATATTCTTATATTGGAAGAGTTTCGTACTTTAATTAAGGATAAAGATAAAGATTCAATAGAAACTTTTTTCGAAAACCATCCTTACATTCTACACACAGCAGCAGAACACAGAGAAAAGGGACTTGTTGAAGAAATTTTAAAACTAAAACCGAAATCAATTGATGCAGTAATTGGTCAAAATTTGACAGTATTACATTCGGCAGTTTTAGGTATAGCAAATATAGAAATATTTAAAATACTACTTAAAACTAAACCAACATTAATTGATATACCGGATAAATTTGGTAAGACACTTGTCTATTACGGAGAAACTCGTGGATTTGGCGGCGAAATATTGACGGATAACATCACTAATACCAGAAAAATAGCAAAAATATTTAGCCATTATGCACAAAATTCTACAGTAAATAACAGTTATGTTTTATGTCTTTATAATAAAGCTTTAGAACTTCTGGGCATTAATAATGACGTAGAGGAATAAATTTAAGAAATTATTACAACTCAACAACGGCGTTGTTGCATGGATCGAATTTTTGTAAAGCGTTCGGTGTCATTCTAGTTCCTTGATCACGGCATCCAGTCTTTTTATTAAGGTTTTTTCTGGATACCGTGGTCAAGCCACGGTACGACACCATACTTGTAATAACCATAATACGGTAAATTATGATCCACGCAACAATGCCTCCTCGCAATGACGAGGTAAAATTGATCCATGCAACAACGTCCTCAACAGCTTGGAATATCCTAAGCTGCTAGGATATAAAAAAAAGGAATTATTAAAGCTCGGTAACCGGCACAGGCACGTCGCCTTGTATCTGAACTTCATAAGAGAAATAATCGCTATCCTCATTTTCACGAATATTATCATATTTTATCGGTTGGGCAATAACTTCATTTATTAGATACTCGTTTTCTTCTCCGTCAGAATTATAACCCTCATCTTCTTCCTCATCTTCTTCATATTCATATTCCTCTTCTTCTTCCTCTTCATCTTGTTGCTTTATCTCAATAGAGGTAACGACTTTAACAGCTGCATTATCTAAACCTGCCGATACTATTTTAATTTTACCGCCTTCCATACTGATTTTTTTACACGACTCAGGCAATTTTGCATTTTTCGGAAATATATAGAATGCATTATTAACAGCAATTATTTCAAATTCTTCAAGAATAATATTTAATTCTTCTTTTTTTATATTTTTGCCGTTTGAGCCGCCATTACTTAAGACATAACATTTTTCACTCCCCTTCTCAAAATATATTGCTACCTTTTCAATATTCTCTAAATCTGTTTGTACTATATTAATCTTACCGTTTACCATATCAATTTTCTTGTATCCATAAGGCATTTTTACACTTTTTGGTAATATATAAAATTCATTATTGTGAGCAATTACCTCACCTTTCTTAAGGATACTAGTTAATTCTTCTTTCTTGACATTTTTATTATTCGAACCGTAATTGCTTAAGGCATACCATTTATTACTGCCGCTTTCTAAATATATTGCAATCTTTTTAGCATTTGCATCATTTAATTTTGCTTGCATTATATCAATTTTCTCATCTGCATCCCTTACACTATCTAAATCCGGCTGCACTAATGTAATCTTACCGTCTACTATATTAATCTTTTTACACTTGTTAAGATAGTTTTGTACAAAAGGCTTTAGAACTTCATCATTGTTATGTACCAAATAATATCCCCCCTTATACATAAATATCTCTGCTTCTTTAAGGACATTATCTATAGTCCCTAAATTAACGCCTTTATCTTCTTTTACGGTAGGAATACTGCGTGCTTCAAAAAAACCCCGTTCATTATTAACGGCTAAGACATCTCCATCATTATCAATTTTCACTTCCGGGAAAAACCCTTTAAAAATATCTTCTTCCTCAGATAACTTCGCTTCTTTTTTTGCTTTAGAATCAGGAAGTATTTTTTCACTTACCCAACTAACCCGGATATTGCATGAAGTGAGATTTAAAGTAAGAAATTGAGTAATTTATAATATTAGCAATGATACTTTTGTAAAAATTTTGCCAAAAAGTGCTTTGAAGCCGTTATTTTCAAATTTTAGATGTAATGCCCCTTACCCCATTTTTTCTAAGCACCGGGAACAGTGCTAATCTAGGTTATTCTAATGCTAATTTCTTCATCACATGATTCCATACCTGTCGGTAAGGATATGATGAAGATAACAAAAACTTAATACGCCTAGTATTACGGATAATTACTACCCCAATTTTTAATAATTTTAAACGTATTGTACCTATTTGTGCTTTTGCTAATGCACTACCTTGTAATAAATTACCTCTGATATATTCTACTAAAGTGTATGCAAGACCCGATAAAATCATTCTGAGCTGATTAGCCCACCATCTATGACAAGAAGTACGATCTGCAAATAATTCTAGTTGTTGCTCTTTTATACGGTTTTCCATATCACCACGACCACAGTAAACTTTGTCGTATAAATCTTCAGGTTTATCTGATAAATTAGTTACTATATACCTTGGATTTTCTCCAAGCATTGTCATTTCTGCCTTACCAATTATTCTACGTTCATGACTCCAACTACCAGCCTTATATGGAAACTCACTAAAAAGACGTTGCTTTTCTTGGGTTATAATAAATGCTGCTTTTGACTTCTCCATTGTAGGTTTCAGTAACTCATTTAGTCTGTTATTTTGGGGCATTCCTACAATATATTTTATATTATGAATATCACACCAATCAAACATCTGATGACGACAAAATCCACTATCACCACGAAAAATAATCTTTACCTCTGGCCAAGCTTGGCGAAAACGTTTTACTAACAATGATAATATTGCCCAAGAATGTTTTGCTTGATCCTGCTTTGACGTCCTAAGATAACTAACTAACAGATGCTTTCCACAAAAAACATACAAAGGTAAAAAGCAATTATGACCGTAATAACCATGATAAAACTTACCTTCCTGTTGCCCATGAATTTCATCATCCGTAGCATCAAAATCAAGTATTAGCTGCTTTGGTACTATTTTATGAGACTTAATAAATTTATCAAGCATTAGTTCATGCACTTTAATTGCAAAGTGTCTATCAGCATTGTTTTCTATACGACATAAGGTAGAACTACTTGCCATATCATCAATTGTTTCCATAGCTGTTTGCATAGCAGGACATTTTCGTAGATAATTGTGGTCATTTAAATCTTCATAACCTAATGCAATACCATAAATTCGTTGCCTCAGCATTGTTGCCATATTATGGGTAATTTTACTACCATCTCGTCTATCAGGAAATATTTTAGCAAGCTCCTCTGTTATACCAAGCCTTTTATCTGCTTCTCTTAATAACAACACACCTCCATCGCTACTAATATCACCTCCAGTGAAATTTATCTCTATTGTCCGATTTTTTACTTTGGAAAACTGGTAACTATATGCTATACAATTTGTCATGACAAAATCCTTTGTATTATTCTAATGAAATACCAGTATTATACAGCTTTACGAGGATTTTGTCTCCTATATCTCATGCAATATGCGGGCTAAATGTTTCTTTAATCTTTTTATATGTGTTACCGGCAAAAGAAGAAAAAATAAAGTTAGCCGGCTTATTATAATTAATTATTCCACAATGCTTTTTATTATCGGCAACCGCTATTCCCGTTACCGTGTTATCCGGTAATGTCATAGTAGGATCAGTATCAACTATTTTATTACAAGGTGCTTCATTTTTATTGTCAAAGAATAAACTTGAAGCTTTCTCTTTCAATTTGCTAATAATCCTAGGAGCATTGTTAATAATACTAAAAATTTTGTTGCGACTAATGCTTTGAGAATTAAGTAAAGAATCAAATAACATATTAATACACCTCCCTATCGATTTAAAATTTTTATTAATTTAAGGTGCTCAAAATAAAGCTATATCTCTATATGTCAAGAAATATTAATTATCTATAACGATTATTATTAATATTTCTTATAATATTGTTATATAGCAAAGAGCATTAAGGTATAACTTTAGATATTGATAGAGAAAATTGTTGTAGACGTAAGAAACTAGTATTAATATATATAATAAATAATTTGAAACTTATGCATTATTTACGGATCATTCCCAACTCAATATTTTCTGGCTCAATATTTTTCGGCTTAATATTTTTTTTGAGTTCTTGCACTTTAAAACCTGTATATAACGAAAAATATTATAATAATCAATTTTTGCATAATGAATTAAATGCTATTGATGTTGAGCCGATAAAGTCTGTTGACGGAGCAGAATTTTATCACCGACTCGTTAGTATTTTACCGCAAAGGGCAAAAGCACAATATTTATTAAGAGCCCAATTTTCCAATATAAGTATGCCGGCAACTATAGAAAAAAATTCTAATGTTTTACGAGAATCTATAAATCAATTAGTTAAGTATCAATTAATTGATATTAAAACCAATAAAATTTTAATCTCTGAAAAATTTTATCAAACTACTTCATATAATGCAATTTTTATGCCTTATGCTGCTGATGTCGAAAGAGAAGAAACGCAAATAGAACTAGCACATCAAGCAGCCGAAGAAATTCGTAGTAGATTAATTTTATATTTTGCTAAGAATATAAGGGCTTCATGAAATTATATATTTCTCAGACGAGTCAATTATTTGAATTAATCTTAACCGGTAAAATTAAAGCTATATTACTTTACGGTCCCGATAAAGGTTATATAGATAAAATTTGTAAGTTGTTAATCAAAAAATTCGCTATGTTACAAACCTCTATGGAGTATACAAATCTTAATGTTTCTTCTTTAGAGACGTTACTTAACTCACGGAATTTTTTTGGTCAAAAAGAATTAATCAAAATAAGATCGGTAACGAACTCTATTGATAAAAGTTTAAAAACGGTTCTTACGGGCGACTATTTTCATTTGCCGGTATTTATCGGCGATGAAATTGCCGCTAGTTCAACTATTAAAAAATTTTTTGAAACGGAAGAGCAATTGGCTGCTATTGCCTGTTACCATGACAACGAGCAGAAAATTGAAAAACTAATATTAAATGAATTTAATAAAGCAGCGAAAACTATCAGGGGAGAAGCACTTGTTTACTTAAAAACTCACTTAAAAGGGGATCATGGGTTAATTTGTAATGAAATTGATAAATTAATAAATTTTGCTTTTGATAAACAAGAAATTACTTTACAAGACGTAAAAGCTGTAATTAGCGACGAGATTACGGCAAACGGTACGGATTTAGCTATTTATTTTGCTAAAAAAGATTACGATAATTTTTTGCATGAATTTACTATATTAAAAAAACAAAATATTAACGAAGTGCTGATGATTCGAGCATTAATTAGATATTATTTAAATTTATATATAGTATTATCAAAAGTAGCAAACGGCGAACAGCTTGATTTAGCGATAAAATCGCTCTCGCCGCCGATTTTTTATCAATATATTAACGACTTTAAACAAACCGCTAATCAAGTTAGTTTGCAAGATTGTATAAAAACTTTAGCAGTCTTGCAGCAAGCCGAAGTTGATTTTAAATTAAGACCAGCCGGTTTTGACTTGTACCAACAAATTTGTATACCAGGTTAATTTACAGAATGCCCGTTGTGATACCGTTCCCGCAACAATGCCTCCGGCGTTGTTGTGTGGATAGGTAAAGTACTTGAGCTGTCATTCTAGCTAAAGGCGGGAATCCAGAAAAAAATATTTTTAAGTCATCCTGAATTTATTTCAGGATATTTTTCAAGGGATGCTGAAACAAGTTCAGCATGACAAAAAAAGCCTGGATTCCCGCCTTCGCGGGAATGACATCAAAAATTCGAGCCATGCAGCAAAGCTCTTCGTGGCTTCGCCCGGGGTTTTTCGAGCCGCTCAACAATGTCGCAATGACGCTATATGAGTTAACTCAATTCAAGGGCTGCCTCTTCCAGCGTTTTTAGTTGATCTCGCAAATTTGCCGCTCGTTCAAATTCTAGGTTGCTAGCAGCTAGGTACATTTCTTTTTTCAGCTTTTCAATATGAGCTTTTAGCTTGGCAGGATTATCAAATAACAAATGAGTTTGTTTTTTATCTTGAAGTTTACTATCTACTTTTTCAAGTTCCATTAAAGCATGGATAGTGCGGTTAATAGTTTTCGGTATTATATTATTTTTCTTGTTATACTCTTCCTGAATATCCCTTCTACGCAAAGTTTCACTAAGAGCTTTATCGATTGATTTAGTCATTTTATCGGCATAAAGTATTACTCTGCCTTCGCTATTTCTGGCAGCCCTACCGATAGTTTGGATTAGCGATACTTCCGAGCGTAAAAATCCTTCTTTATCGGCGTCCAAAATTGCCACTAACCCGCATTCAGGAATGTCAAGACCCTCACGCAGTAAATTTATCCCGACTAATATATCTATTGTACCTTGCCGCAAATCTCTTAAGATTTCAATACGCTCAAGTGTATGAACATTAGAATGCAAATAAGATGTTTTATAATTTAATTCTTGCAAATAAGCGGTTAAATCTTCTGCCATTTTTTTAGTAAGAGTAGTTACTAAAACACGAAACCCTTTTTGCAGCGTTGCTTGAATCTCGCCAACTAAATCTTCTACTTGATTGGTAGCAGGTTTTACTATGCATTCAGGATCGAGCAGTCCCGTAGGTCTAATTATCTGCTCTATTAAATTGTTGCCCGATTGTTCAAGTTCAAAAGATGACGGCGTCGCCGATACAAAAATAGTTTGCGGTCTAAAAGCTTCCCATTCTTCAAACTTTAAAGGGCGGTTATCAAGAGCAGAAGGGAGGCGAAAGCCATGTTCGACTAATACTTCTTTTCGAGCTCTATCGCCGTTATACATCGCCCTAATTTGTGGTACTGATACATGACTTTCATCAACGAATAATAAGGCATCTTTAGGAAGATACTCAAATAAAGTCGGCGGCGGCTCGCCCGGTTTTCTGCCGGTAAAGAGACGAGAATAATTTTCAACACCTTTGCAGCTACCGGTTTCAGTTAACATTTCTAAATCATATTGTGTGCGTTGGTTAAGTCTTTGGAATTCTAATAACCTATCTTGCGATTTCAAAAACGCTAAGCGTTGCTGTAATTCATCTTCAATTTGCACGATAGCTTTTTGTACTGCTTCTTTCGGCATTACAAAGTGGGAATTACCGTAAATTATAGCTTTATCAAGCTTCGCCAACTTCTCACCGGTCAGCGGATCAAATTCGTGGATATGTTCAAGCTCATTACCGAAAAATGACAAACGCCAAGCTTTCTCGCTATAATGTGAAGGGAAAACGTCAATATTATCACCTTTTACTCTAAAAGCTCCTCGCTCAAAACCAATATCATTACGCTCATATTGTAAATTCACCAGATCATTTAGTAATTTATCACGTGGATAGATTTCGCCGGGCTGTAAATTAATCGTCATTTGATAATAAAGGTCAGGCGAGCCGAGACCGTAAATACAAGAAATAGAAGCAACAACTATTACGTCACGACGCTCAAGCAATGACCTAGTGGCGGAGTGACGGAGTAAATCTATCTGTTCATTAATAGATGAATCTTTTTCAATGAAAGTATCCGTCCGTGCTATATAGGCTTCAGGTTGATAATAATCGTAATATGAAACAAAATATTCGACGGCGTTTTGTGGAAAAATCGATTTCATTTCTGAATAAATTTGTGCGGCAAGGGTTTTATTATGTGCCATAATAAGCGTCGGTCTACCGGTTCTGGCTATAATATTTGCCATAGTAAAAGTTTTGCCGGAGCCGGTAATACCGAGTAGCATCTGAGAGCGTTCCTTAGCTGCTAGTCCTTTGACAATTGCATCTATCGCTTTCGGCTGATCACCGGCGGGCTTAAATTCCGAGACAATGGAAAAATTATTCATCTATTTACTTGCTTTAAAAATTACGGTGCTAGATAATAAAATAGCCTAAAACTAAATAAAAAAACATATTAATATGAATAAAACTATATTACACACTATTATTATCTATACACTTGCTCATTGTCCTTATTGTATTAAATCAAAAGCTTTACTTGATAGTAAAAATGTTGCTTATCAGGAGATAGCTGTTGAGGATTTTACTGAAGAACAGAAGGAAAAATTGATAAAAAAAGCCGGCGGCAAAAAAACAGTACCGCAAATATTTATTGATAATATGCATATCGGCGGATGTGATGATTTGTTTGCTCTTGAAAAAGAGGGAAGGCTAGATAAGTTATTAGAAGGTCAGCCGAAAAAAATTCCGCCGGTGGCACTTGGGAGTTAAGTTTTTGTTGCAAGGTAGATGGCATTGCTGCATGGCTCTAAAAAAGTGCTATATGTCATTCCTGCGAAAGCAGGAATCCAGAAAAAACCTTAATAAAAAGACTGGATACCGTGGTCAAGCCCTCTAGTGTACAAACGTTAAAGAAAAGGCTGTGTCATGCCGTGACTTGATCACGGCATCCAGAAAAATAAAGCCATATTAGACTTATTTTAGAGCCTTTTTATGACGTTATAAAACTGGATGCCGTGATCAAGTCACGGCATGACACCGAACGCTTTGCAAAATCTCGATCCACTCAACATTGCTTTCACACAATAATAACAACAACAAACTAAATAATGACTGAAAAATCTTTAAAAAAGAATGCCTTTTCTTCTCTTCTACCTTATCTATGGCCGAATGACTTTAAAATTCGGTTGCGTGTTGTCGTCTCACTTATTTGTCTATTAATAGCCAAAATAATTAATGTATTAGTGCCGATTGTCTATAAATATGTAATAGACGGATTAAATAATAAGATAGTTCTTTCGGTAATTATCGGCATGGTTATTGCTTACGGTGCTACTAAAATATTTGCACAAATATTCAGTGAGTTACGTAACTTTATTTTTGCGAAAGTAGGACACCAAGCCACACGTTTAATTGCTCTGAATGTGTTTAAGCATATGCATAGCCTTAGTATGAGCTTTCATCTGGATCGTAAAACCGGTGGGCTTAGTAGATCGATAGAGAGAGGGACTAAAGGGATTGAGTCGGTACTACGCTATTCGTTATTTAACATCATTCCGACAAGTGTAGAAGTGATATTAGTTTGCACAATGCTGTGGTATAGTTACGGAGTTTGGTTTGCGGCAACTATTTTAGCTACTATGCTAGTTTATACTATTTATACTTTCGCAATTAGTCAGTGGCGTATTTCCTTTGCAAGGCAAATGAACCAAAGCGATAACGTCGCTAATAATAGAGCTATTGACAGCTTATTAAATTTTGAAACGGTTAAATATTTTGGTAATGAAGAATATGAAGCTAAAAAATTTGATGAAGCGTTAGTAACATATGAAAAATCCGCTGTAAAAACTACTACTAGCCTGTCTATTTTAAATGTCGGTCAAGATGTCATTATATCGCTTGGTCTAGTTAGCCTTATGATACTTTCCGCTATCGCCATTGAGCAGGATAAAATGACGGTCGGCGATTTAATTATGGTTAATTCTTATCTTTTTCAATTATCTATTCCGTTGTCGATGCTTGGTTTTGCCTATCGAGAAATTAAGAATGCTATAATTAGTATGGAAGATATGTTTGAGTTATTAGATGTGCCGGCTGAAATACAGGATTCTCCTACTAGTACGATATTACAGATACCGAAAGGAGTAGTAGCTTTTGAAAATGTCAGCTTTGTTTATAACCCTGAGCGACCTATTTTGCATAATATAAATTTTACTATCGAAAGCGGTAAGACTTTAGCTATTGTAGGTAGCAGCGGAGCAGGTAAGTCAACAATCTCAAGGTTGCTTTTTAGATTTTACGATGTAACGGGCGGGAAAATTACTATTGACGGACAAGATATAAGAGA
The DNA here is from genome assembly GCF_964026385.1 of Rickettsia endosymbiont of Polydrusus tereticollis. Lineage (NCBI taxonomy): Bacteria > Pseudomonadati > Pseudomonadota > Alphaproteobacteria > Rickettsiales > Rickettsiaceae > Rickettsia > Rickettsia endosymbiont of Polydrusus tereticollis. The sequence continues at coordinate 1,418,988 of NZ_OZ032142.1, forward strand.
GGTAACGCAAGAGTCGTTACGCAAAGCTATTGGCATCGTACCGCAAGATACCGTTTTATTTAACGACACTATTTATTATAATATTGCTTACGGGAATAGTGCAGCTTCCGATGATGAGGTTTTAAAGGCTTCCGCCAATGCACATATTCATGAGTTTATTACCTCGCTGCCTGAAGGATATAATGCAATGGTAGGCGAGCGTGGGCTTAAACTTTCCGGCGGAGAGAAACAACGCATTGCCATTGCTAGAACTATCCTTAAAAATCCGTCAATATATATTTTTGATGAGGCTACTTCCTCACTTGACACCAAAACCGAAAAGTTAATTCAAGCTAGCCTTAAGGAAATCTCCAGCCAACATACCACTTTAATCATTGCTCATAGATTATCGACAATTATCGATGCCGATGAGATTATTGTTATAGATAACGGCTACATATTAGAACGTGGCACCCATCAAACTTTATTACAACAAAAAGGTCGCTATGCCGAATTATGGCATAAACAGCAAATCAATCCCACTTCGCCATTGCACGGAGATGCACAGCTATCTCCGTGGCAATCTAAAGAAAAAATAGCAAAAAGTGCTATATGTCATTCCCGCGAAGGCGGGAATCCAGAGAATATTTAAGCGAATTATATAGTAAATTTTTATATAATTTTGCTTATTTTAAGTGTTTTTTCTGGATTCCCGCCTGCGCGGGAATGACATCAAAAATTCGAGCTACACAACAATAATTGATTTTGCTACAAGTTGATACCAACAATTTTCCGGTATTTTGGCTTTATTGCTGTAACCGCAGATAATTAAATGATCTTCTGCTCTGGTCATAGCAACGTAAAGCAGCCTAATATATTCTTGAATATCTTTTTGTTGCTCTTGTTCTTTTAAATCCTTAAAAAAATCAGGGCTATTGCTAGTTTGCGTAGAAAAAAATACTTCTCCCTCTTCCGTCCAGATAAATTTGTTTTTGTTAATGGGCATTATAGTATTATCGCATAATATAACAATCGGGGATTGCAACCCTTTAGAACCGTGAACGGTCATTATTCTTATTTTATCTGAATGCTCAATATCTCGTTTAATTTTAATGTCGTTATTTTCAAACCAAGCTATAAATCCTTGTAAAGAATTATCAATTTTATGAGCATAATCAGCACTTAAAGAAAGCAATTCATTTATAGCATCATCACTATCCGCTCCGTTGGCGGTATTTAAAATTTCTCTTAAATTTAAATTATTAATTACTGAAATAAAAAAATTTCCGGCATTTGAAGTTTGATAGATTTCTATCAAGTAACTTAATTTTTCATATATATTTTTGTAGAGTAAAATATTATCAAATAAAGCTGCCCATAAAGAACAATCCTTGCGACTCAAGGCAAGCTCATATAACTGCCCTTCACTCATACCGATTATCGGCGATTTAAGTAAGCTTGCTAGATTTAAATCATCATCCGGCAACAAAACAAATTTTGCTATTGAAGTTAAATCCATTACCGATAAATTTTCTTTTAGCGTTACCCTGTCGCTGCCTTCTACCTTAAGCCCTGATTGTTTAAGGTGATTTATCAGCCCGTTACTAAAATCGTCTCTTTTTCTAACCAAAATCATAAAATCCTTTGGTGTTATTTCTTGACCGGTAGAGGGTAAAATTCTTTTGCTTTTTATTTGATCTTTTATAAAATCAGTGATTTTTTCAATTAGTAGCTCGGCGGAAGATAGTGATTTATTATACTCTTCCGGTAGTGACCAAAATAATTCTTCCTTTTTATCGGCAACGACTAATGGCCATAATTCAACACTGCCGTTGTGGGATTTGTTAACCCGACGAAAGGATGAAATTAACGGATTATCGGAAATAAATAACGAAGAGTTATCGATTTTTATTTGTTTGAGAACTTTGTGAACAACCTGTAAAATTTCCTCAGTTGATCTATATGACCATTCAAGCGTAATATTTTTAAATTTTTTATTAGCTTTAGCCAGGTTGTCTTTTAAAACATTATTAATATTATTGAAAATAGTAAGGTTAGCTCCCTGAAAGCTAAAAATTGATTGTTTTTCGTCTCCAACTACAAAAATACTGCTATTAGACTTAGCGGAAGTATTAAATTCGGTAATGATTGCACTGATAATTGCCCATTGATCGGGTGCAGTATCTTGTGCTTCATCGATAAGTATATGATGTATTTCGCCTTCTAGCTTATGCAACACCCACTCTATATTATCATTAGACAACAATAATTTCGTATAATAAATAAGGTCATCATAATCGAGAAAATTATTATCTAGCTTATATTGCTCATATTTTTTAAGAAAAATTTGTGCGAGGTTGATAAGTAAAGTTGAATAATAAGTTATTTCTTCTGCTTTGCTTAATTGGTCTAATCTATAAATTTCTGTACTAATATTTTCAAGCTCTACTAACAATTTCAGATATTGTTTTTGTAATTCTTTAGAAAAAATGCTTTTCCGTTTGCTACCGTCTTTAGTAAAAAATAACTCTTTTGGGCTAATATTTAATGAATATTTTGCTAGTAATGATTTTATATTATCGTACATATGCGATAATTGCTTAGCAGCGGATAATTCGTTATTTACTTCACGTGACTCTAACGTAAATAGTTTTTTAAATTTGATTTTTTGCGTTATTATTTCATCAAAAATATCTTGTATGGTTGTTTCATGAAAATTGCTAAGCAAAAAATTAATAAGCGAGTGGTGTGTAGGATTTAAATAAATCTCACTTTTTATTTTCAGAAAAATGTCTTGCAGTAGAGAATCATCAAGAATTTGGAACTCAGGCGTAACACCGGCTTCAAGCGGAAAAGATTTAAGGATTCTTTGACAAAAGGCATGAATGGTATAGATATTTAGCGGGGCATCGGTATTTAATAATCTAGGATATAAAGTTTGAGCATTAGCTATTTCGCTAGCTAAAGGCTTTTCGCCCGTTATTAAAAAAAGCTCCTCCTCTAATTTACTTACATCTGCAAGGGCAAAATTTCTGAGTTTATTACTAATCCTTGTTTGCATCTCTAAAGCAGCGGCATTAGTAAAAGTAAGGCAGAGAATATTTTTAAATTCTGCACCTTTGATTAATAACCGCAAAACACGGTCGGTTAGGATTTTTGTTTTTCCAGTGCCGGCAGATGCCGCCACCCAAACGGAATATTCAGGGTCTGATGCTTGTCTTTGTAAATCACTCATATAGACTCAGATGGAACTTCAAAAATTTGTATACTCTAGTGCTCACCTCTCAAAATACAAACAATTTCGATGTCATTCCCGTGAAAACGGGAATCCAGAAAAATATTATAGTCATCCTGAACTCGTTTTAGGATCTTTTGTAAGAAATGCTTAAATAAATTCAACATGATAAAGAAAAGCCTGGATTCCCGCCTACGCGGGAATGACATACTACTGCTTTTATTGAGCCATGCAACACCACTTATTTCTGTTATTAAATCTTCTTACTTAAATTAATGGAAATATGGCAAATTAGCTTAACTATTTTGCTAATTATCGGTGCAAGGAAAGCTTTTTCGCTATCATTTATTATAGCAGTGTTTTTGTGGGCAATTTCGTCAGCTTGAAACTGTGTTATATTGTCTAATAATTCCGTATCTTTATCCTTTAAATAATCTATCTGTTTTTGATAGTGATCTTCTATTACTTCTTCTACCGCTTGAGTTATCAGCATAGCAGTTTTAGGACCTAATATAGCCGATGCCGCTCCTAGCAAATAACCGAATTGATGCCAGAAAAATATTAAAATTGTCGGTCTGATTTGTCGTTTTAGTAATTCATCGATAAAATAATTTAAGTGTATTTCTTCTTGCTCAAGCATTTCTGTTATTAATGCGTAATCCGTTGAGGATTTTGTATATTTTAATTGCCCTTGGTAAATTCTTTTTGCACCGTATTCGCCGGCATGATTAACTCTAATAATTTCTTGTAGTTTATTATGAGGTTCAGAAAAATTAGGTCTCGGCATATTATTAAATTTTCCTATTTTTGATGTCATTATTGCGAAGGTGAGGCATTGTTGCGTGGATACCCCAAACGTCATTGCGAGCGACTGAAAGTATTGTTACATGGCTCGAATTTTTGATGTCATTCCCGCGAAGGCGAGAATCCAGAGAATATTTAAGCGAATTATATAGTAAATTTTTATATAATTTTGCTTATTTTAAGTGTTTTTTCTGGATTCTCGCCTTCGCGGGAATGACATACAGCACTTTTTTCGAGCCACGCAACAACGCTCCTCTTTCGAAAGGATGACACGTTAAGCTATTTATTATTCTTCGCAGAAGGCGATAATGCTATATTGAGTTCTTTTAAAGACTTCTCTTCTACATAATTCGGGGCATTCATTAGCAAATCTTCAGCTTGTTGATTAAGCGGAAAGGCGATTATTTCTCTAATATTAGCTGCATCGGCTAGTAACATAACAATCCGGTCGATGCCCGGTGCTATTCCGCCGTGCGGCGGTGCACCGAATTTAAACGCTCTAATCATACCGCCGAATCTTTTATCTACTTCCTCTTCACTATAGCCGGCAATAGCAAAAGCTTTATACATTATATCCGGTTTGTGATTCCTAATTGCACCGCTAGAAAGTTCTATGCCGTTACAAACAATATCATACTGATAGGCGGTAATTGCCAACAATTCTTGGGTAGTTTTAGCATTTTCTAAGGCTTCTAAACCACCTTGCGGCATAGAAAACGGATTATGACTAAAATCCACTTTACCGGTTTCTTCATTTAATTCATAAAACGGGAAATCGGTAATCCAACAAAATTCAAAACAATCTTTTTTCAGTAAATCTAACTCCTCTGCAAGTTTTATCCTAACTTTTCCGGCTAATTTTGCTGCTTTATCTTTTTTATCGCTTGAGAAAAATACCGCATCACCATTCTCAATATTAGCAGTAGCTTTTAGAGTTTCTAGTTGCTCTTTCGTTAAAAATTTTGCTACCGGTCCTTTGGCTTCACCGCTATCGCTAAATTGAATATAGCCAAGACCGCCCGCACCTTCAGATATAGCAAAATCAATCATTTTATCGAAAAAGCTACGAGGCAAACTTGCAGCTTTGGGTGCCGGTATGGCTCGAACGATCGAACCTTTTTTAATATTCTCTTTAAAAATAGTAAAATTAGAATCTTTAAATATTTCGGTTACGTCGGCAATAATAATAGGATTACGCAAATCAGGTTTATCCGAGCCGTATTTTAACATCGCTTCATGGTAGGGAATGCGGATAAAAGGCAATGAGGATATTTTCTTATCGGAAAATTTAGTAAATAATTCATGCATAACAGGCTCGACTGTGTAAAACACGTCTTCCTGCGTGACGAATGACATTTCAATATCTAACTGATAAAATTCGCCCGGCGATCTATCGGCCCTTGCGTCTTCATCACGAAAACACGGTGCAATCTGAAAATAACGGTCAAACCCCGAAACCATTAATAACTGTTTAAATTGCTGAGGTGCTTGAGGTAGTGCATAGAATTTACCGGGATGTAACCTACTCGGTACTAAAAAATCCCTAGCTCCTTCGGGCGAGCTTGCCGTTAAAATCGGTGTTTGAAATTCCGTAAATCCTCTTTGCGTCATTAAATAACGTATATGCGAAATAATTTGCGATCTAAGAATAATATTATTATGTAGTTTTTCTCGTCTTAAATCAAGAAACCGATATTTAAGCCTAGTTTCTTCCGGTGCTTCTTTATCAATATTAATCACAAAAGGTAAAGTTTCGGCAGCGGATTCAATAATAAATTCTTTAACTAATATCTCAATTTGTCCGGTCGTAAGCGTATCGTTGATAGTATCCTCGGACCTTGCTACGACTTTACCGGTAATAGTAATTACCGACTCATAACGCAAACGACTTGCCTCATCCATTAGCTCCGGATTTTGATCGGTAAATACTAATTGCGTTACGCCGAAATGATCTCGTAAATCTATAAAAACTAGATTACCGTGGTCTCTTCTTCGATGTATCCAGCCGGATAATTTAACTTCCTCTCCGACATGAGTAATTTGTAATTCATTACAATTATGAGTTCTATATTTATGCATTTTTTGTTTTGGTTTTATTTGATGATGAGCTAATTTATGTCATTCCTGCACAGGGGCGTTGTTGCGTAGCTCGAAAAAAGTGTTATATGTCATTCCCGCATGGCATTGTTGCATGGATCGACAAAAGTAGCAGTATGTCATTCTAGCTAAAAGCGGGAATCCAGAAAAAACACCTAAAATAAGTAAAATTATATAAAAATTTACTATATAATTCGCTTAAATATTCTCTGGATTCCCGCTTTCGCGGGAATGACACACGGCACTTTTCTTTAACGTTCGTACAACACCGATCAAGCCACGAGATGACATGTCTTGAGCAATAATATATTCTAGATATATATAAAACCCTACTATTGTGCAATTAAAAACTGGGCTTTATACCTAGAAAACTTAAAAAATTTCGTAATTCCTGACGCCCTAAAACATGCGACGTACTAAACGCTTTATCATAGTTAGCATTTTTTAAATCAAGTAAAGTTAAACCTTGCAAAAATAATTCCCTAAATATTACCCGTTCGCTAAAACCGTCGGCTAATTTAAAGCTAATTCTTTTAGCAAGCTTATTTAAAACGTTACCGACTCGGCGTTTATTTACTGCATCAAGGTTGCTTAAACGATTACGCAAAATAACCCATTCAATACTACCGCCGTCACGACCAGCACGCTGCATTTTCTGCTCCCAAATCATTTGACTATAAATTGACGGGCTGATAATGTTGTCTTTATCATCAATTTTAGCTATTACGTCTAAATCAAGGAAACTATCGTTAATCGGCGTAATGATTGTATCGGCATAAGAATGAGCAAGCCTTGATAAAAATGTATGACTCCCGGGCGTATCGATTACTATATAATCAGCACTACTCGCTTCAACTAGAGCTTTTTCAAATAATATTTTCTGCTCTTCTTCCTCGTCGCCTTTATTTTCTTTAAGAGTTTCAGACAAATGAAAATGCCAAGGACTTACCACTTGTTTATCAGGATTTTGCTTATTATATAACTCCCTATTTTTCAGGTAATTTGTTAAAGAGGCCTGGCGTGAATCGATATCAATACTTGCAACCTTATATCCTTGATAAAGCAAAGCGACTACTAAATGCATGGAGCAGGTAGTTTTCCCTGCCCCGCCTTTTTCATTGCCGACTACAAATATATAAGGAGGATTACCTTTGCTCATAATAGTCCTTAACAAATTGCTCAAGCAGCCTTACGCCGTACCCTACAGCACCTTTAGGACCAAGAGAAGAAGCTTTTTTACGATCAGCAACGCCGGCAATATCTAAATGTGCCCAAGCCGTTTCATCTTTTACGAAACGTTTGATAAAATGTGCTGCCGTTGAACTACTGGCTGCTCCCGGAACGTTACTGATATTTGCAACATCGGCAATATCGGAATTAATCATTTCATCATAATCGTTATGTAGCGGCATCCGCCATAATTTTTCGTTAACTTTGTCACCGCTCTTAATTAATTTTTCTGCTAACTCATCGTTATTTGAAAAACACCCGCCATATGTATGCCCCAAAGCTACTACGATAGCACCGGTAAGCGTGGCAAGATTTATCACGCATTCAGGTTTAAATTTTTCTTGAGCATACCAAATAGCATCGGCAAGAACCAACCGCCCTTCCGCATCGGTGTTTAGCACCTCGGCAGTCTTACCGGACATAGTAGTCACAACATCGCCGGGTCTTTGTGCATTACCTGAAGGCATATTTTCAACGAGTCCGATTACACCGATTACGTTAACTTTAGCTTTACGAGCAGCAAGTGCCGCAATAGCACCGACTACGGCAGCCGATCCCGCCATATCATATTTCATCAAGTCCATATTTCCGGCAGGCTTAATAGAAATTCCGCCCGTATCAAATGTAACTCCCTTCCCGACAAAAGCAATCGGAGCAGTATCTTCATCGCTGCCGTAATATTCCATAACTACTAATTTAGATTCGTTTTGTGAACCTTGACCGACACCGAGCAACGCCCCCATACCGAGATTTTTCATTTCTCGCTCGCCGATAATAGCAACGTCTACTCCTAATTCTTCAAGGTATTTTGCTGCTCTATCGGCATAAACTTGTGGGCTTTTGATATTTGCCGGCTCATTGCTAATGTCTCTGGTAAAAAATACCGCTTTAGCGATTAAATTTTTCTCTTCAAATAATTTTTCTGCTTCAGGCTGGTTATCAGTAACGATTTCCAAAGACTCAACGGCAAATTTCTCTTCTTCTTTTAAAGTAGTTCTATATTTATCAAATCGGTAAGATGCAAGAAGAGCACCGCTAGCTATTAGAGCAGTAAAAATATGCGGTGCAAAATTGCCGATCCTACCGGTTAATTTCAGCCCGATACTGCTAATCTTTGCACAAGTGCTTTGCGATAAAATTTTACCGCCTAATTCTTCAATTTGTGATTCTTTTAATTTTTCTTCCGCTCCTAAACCGACTAGAATTAAATATTTAATTTCACCGGTTTTAATAACGGAAGTAATGAGTTTCACCTGTCCGAATTTGCCGGTAAATTTTAGTTTATTCTGCATGGTTTTAGAAATTAAACCGTGATGTTGCTGATCAAGTGCTATTAAATTACTATCAAGCTTTAATTGATCACTAATAAAAACTACTATTCCCTGATTGTGTAACGACTCTTCTTTAGTAAAATTTATATTAAGCATATATTTTTTCCTCTCCTATATTTTTTATAGATTCTATTTATCTAATTTAACTTTGCAAGTATTATAATACAACTATTAAGACAAGCTATAAAAAAACTGAGAATCATGGATTAATTTTTATGAGTGTATTCGTTGTATGTCATTCCCGTGAAAACGGGAATCCAGAAAAATAATAGTCATACTGAATTTATTTCAGGATCTATTACAAAAAGGTGCGGCAAACAAGTTCAGCATGACAAAGAAAAGTCTAGATTCCCGCCTGCGCGGGAATGACATCGGGAACGTTCGTACACTTCTGGGTCAAGCAACTAGATGACACTGAAACGTTTTGGAGAGTTTTTAGAAATTAATTTTTAACTTAACAAAACCTTGATGGCTTTGATATTTCTTTTGTAAGTGACAGTTATATTCGACCAATACATCAACATTACCTTTTTGTGCAAGAACACTAGCACCGATATTATAACCGGTTTTCGGTTGTTTTGGTAAAACTATAGTATCTTCTACTATTCGGTTCTTCCATTTTACTTTAGCATTAAGCTTCTTACTTTTATTATTAAAGTAATTTTCTACAGATGCTTGAAGCATTGGCGTAATACTTAACCCTTCAGATATTTTTTGCGGAGCTAAAGCTACACTACCGCCTAAAATATCAGTCCACAAATTTTGCTTCTTAGCAGCAATAGTTAAATGTTGTATACCGATATCGCCTTCTTTATACATACCGTCCTTAGAGTATCCGTATCTTACACCTATATTCGGAGTAAAGGCGATATTGCCGCTGGTCAGATAATTATAGCTTAATAAAGTTTCAAAATTATAATTATCATTTTTATATTTACCGGTTGTAATAGTACCTAAACGGTTAATTTTACTCTTTACAATATTATGGTTATAAGCAAACATTGCTTGCACTGCAAAGTTTTCCGGTAACTCTTTTTGACCGTATAAAGCTAAAATATGGCTATCGATAGTAGTATTTAATTTTCCACCGACAGATTTAAACTTTGAATCTAGCTTAGTATAAGCAATACCTACTATATCTTTATAGTTATCAAAACCGATGTCAAAACCGATGTCAAAACCGATTGTACAGCCTAAGGCATGACCTTTATAACCGGCAAAACCTTTTTGCGATCCTTGCTTATTAGTACCGTAAAGCCCTGCAATCCAGACGCCTTTGTCTAAAACTCTCTCATCTTCATCACCGGCAGCAACCGCAGCAACCGACGTTGTAGTATGCATCATTCTATTTGAGATAACATTACTGATAATATTATTAATATTTTGAATATGTGCCGTACTATGCGTTGTATTTATCATTTCCTTATCTTGTTGAACGCCTTGACTCATCGCTAAATTTTCCGCTGCTTCAAACTTTTTTGCTTCTTCAGCAATTTTAGCCTCTTCGATAGCTGCAATCATCTTAGCCCGGATATTGCATGAAGTGAGATTTAAAGTAAGAAATTGAGTAATTTATAATATTAGCAATGATACTTTTGTAAAAATTTTGCCAAAAAGTGCTTTGAAGCCGTTATTTTCAAATTTTAGATGTAATGCCCCTTACCCCATTTTTTCTAAGCACCGGGAACAGTGCTAATCTAGGTTATTCTAATGCTAATTTCTTCATCACATGATTCCATACCTGTCGGTAAGGATATGATGAAGATAACAAAAACTTAATACGCCTAGTATTACGGATAATTACTACCCCAATTTTTAATAATTTTAAACGTATTGTACCTATTTGTGCTTTTGCTAATGCACTACCTTGTAATAAATTACCTCTGATATATTCTACTAAAGTGTATGCAAGACCCGATAAAATCATTCTGAGCTGATTAGCCCACCATCTATGACAAGAAGTACGATCTGCAAATAATTCTAGTTGTTGCTCTTTTATACGGTTTTCCATATCACCACGACCACAGTAAACTTTGTCGTATAAATCTTCAGGTTTATCTGATAAATTAGTTACTATATACCTTGGATTTTCTCCAAGCATTGTCATTTCTGCCTTACCAATTATTCTACGTTCATGACTCCAACTACCAGCCTTATATGGAAACTCACTAAAAAGACGTTGCTTTTCTTGGGTTATAATAAATGCTGCTTTTGACTTCTCCATTGTAGGTTTCAGTAACTCATTTAGTCTGTTATTTTGGGGCATTCCTACAATATATTTTATATTATGAATATCACACCAATCAAACATCTGATGACGACAAAATCCACTATCACCACGAAAAATAATCTTTACCTCTGGCCAAGCTTGGCGAAAACGTTTTACTAACAATGATAATATTGCCCAAGAATGTTTTGCTTGATCCTGCTTTGACGTCCTAAGATAACTAACTAACAGATGCTTTCCACAAAAAACATACAAAGGTAAAAAGCAATTATGACCGTAATAACCATGATAAAACTTACCTTCCTGTTGCCCATGAATTTCATCATCCGTAGCATCAAAATCAAGTATTAGCTGCTTTGGTACTATTTTATGAGACTTAATAAATTTATCAAGCATTAGTTCATGCACTTTAATTGCAAAGTGTCTATCAGCATTGTTTTCTATACGACATAAGGTAGAACTACTTGCCATATCATCAATTGTTTCCATAGCTGTTTGCATAGCAGGACATTTTCGTAGATAATTGTGGTCATTTAAATCTTCATAACCTAATGCAATACCATAAATTCGTTGCCTCAGCATTGTTGCCATATTATGGGTAATTTTACTACCATCTCGTCTATCAGGAAATATTTTAGCAAGCTCCTCTGTTATACCAAGCCTTTTATCTGCTTCTCTTAATAACAACACACCTCCATCGCTACTAATATCACCTCCAGTGAAATTTATCTCTATTGTCCGATTTTTTACTTTGGAAAACTGGTAACTATATGCTATACAATTTGTCATGACAAAATCCTTTGTATTATTCTAATGAAATACCAGTATTATACAGCTTTACGAGGATTTTGTCTCCTATATCTCATGCAATATGCGGGTTAGCTTCTTCTTCAGCTATTTTTGTCTTTTCTTCTTGTTTAGTTTGCTCCTTTGCTTGATCTGTAATATCAGACTTAAACTCTTCATAAGCTTTAGTCGGCAGAGCTTCCTGCAGAGCTACGGCTTGCGGCTCGTCAGCTTGTTGATCTTCTTCCTCTATTTCATCATCTTCATCATCATAGTCATCTTCGTCAAAATCAATCTCTTCATTGCCTTCATCAAAACCTCCATTTTGTAGTACATTATCTGGAAGTATCGGCATTTCTCTATCTACAACAACTTCCTCATCCTCAACTACGTCATTTGCTAAATTTTGCTGCTGTTCTTCTTCAAGACCTGCTTGTACTCTATGTTTAATTTGTACTCTTTTTTCTGCTCTTTTTTTCTTTTCAATATTAGCCTTTTCTTTAATTTCGACTATTTTTTCAGCAGTCTCAAACATATTTCCAATATCTGCTAAATGCAATTCTTGCTCTACATCTAGTAACCTTTGAGCTTCCATTTTGGCAGCTTTTTCCTCTTTTAATCTTTGCTTTTCTGCTTCTTTCTTTAAATTATTTTGAATTCTTACATCAGTTACTTGATCAACTTCCTGATAAAAAGCTTTAGCACCATCAAGGTTAATTTTCTCATATGTTGCAATAAAACCTTCATCTTGCACTAATTCGACTAATATTTTAGTACGCTCTTGTTGTAACTCAAAACTTTCTTTACGTACTGGTCCGATAAATTCTGAACTTAAAACTTCTTTTAAAATATTTAATTTTGTATCATCATTTAGAGTTGGATTACTCTCTTGTAATTTTTCTGCTAATTCTTCAAGAATAAAACCATTGAATAAATCTGAACCTTGATTTTTTGCAGCTAATGCTACTGTAAAATCTCCTTTACGGTCATCTTTTTTATCACCTTCTTTACCATCATCTTTTTTACCATATTTAGTATTTATTAAATCTTGATATTTTTGCCCAAGTTTAGTGGTTGCTTTAACAGCAACATTATCTTTTTGCTTGTCGTCAGCTTTATTATTCTTAGCAAAATCTGCTCTTTCTTTTTCTAGCTGAGCTAAATTATCTAACGACTTTAAAAATTCATCAGAGTTTGGCAAAGTACGGAAGTCTTTAGTAAATTCATTATTAACCAGTGCAATAGCACCTCTTCTTAAAGGAGGAGGAGGAGGAGGCGGCGGCGGCGGCGGTGGTGGAGCACCATTTCCTACATTGGCTATCGGTACTACTAGTCGAGCAATACTTTGCTTCTTCTTTTCTTTAAGTACATTTTTTACTTTACCGGTGCCGCTTTCAATTAATTGAGCTATTTCTTTTTTAGAGAATTTTTTAGAACCCGCAGGCATCAAGTCGTTTATTGCCTTACTTATATCATTAGTAATGTCTTTTTCCTGAATCCTTGCAGCGATCTCTCCTGATAATTTTGCTGTTTCAATTATTTGTTTTTTTGCAGCAACTAATTCTTCAAAATAATTTCTTATTAGCTCATAATCAGCTAAAGCAGTTAACGTATTTAAATCATTCGTATTTATTTTCGTATTTATTGCTGCTGTAAGGTTATTTTGCAGTTGCAGCTGAATAATATTATCATTAAGCCACTCTTTTAACTTTGTTTTTAGAGTGTTTTGAGTATGCTCACCGGCTTTTGCAATACTCTTATTTACACCTTGCTTATTTAACAATAAGTCTATTTTATCTGCAGTTGAAATTTTATCAAAATCGTTAACTATATTCTTTACTTCTTTATTCACTGCAGTTTCTACTAAGCCGCCATGTGCATCTCTTGCGTCAAAAATTGCTGCATGAGTAGCTAAGAAATTGACTCTTTCAACAATTTGTTTTTTATCTTTTAATTCGTCTTCTCTAAGAATTTTATTTTTTTCACCTGCAATATAGCTTACTAAATTCTGAGCTGCTATATCATCTCCTATTTTAAATTCCACCTCTAAGTTTATTCTTGCATCTAAAGGATCCTGTACTAAATGCACTTTATTAAAAAAGGTCATACGCTCAAGTGCATCCTCTCTTTTTTCTTCAAAAAGACTATCAAAAAATTGTTCACTACCTATATTTTTACTTGAAGTATTTGATAATATATAGTTTATATGCTCATCTTCTTTAAACTTTAAAAAAATATCTTTAGATTCAGCTTTTAATTTAGCTTTATCTACTGATTCATTAGTAAATAATTCAACAATCTGTTTAGGAGTTAAATCAGGATTATCATCTCCAAAAATTTCACTAACACGAAGTCGTATTGCTGATTTTAAATCTTCTTCTGCAGATATTAATTTATTTTGATTGTTAGGTTGTTTTTTAGGATTTTTAAGAGCATAATAAGCTTGGTAAATCTTACCTTCGGGAGTTAACTTAGTTTCAACCCCAACATTCCCATCAGGTTCATCAACAGGCGGTGCAGGAGGTGGAAGCGGTACGTCTCTATTATCTCTCTTTTCAAATTTTATTAATTCTTGACCTTTATTATATAAATAATCTTTTACACCGCCTTTTAAAGCTTCAATATTTGAATATTTATTTACTACTAATCCAACGTTTCTTGCTCCGGGAAGAGGAGGCGGTGGCGGTGCTCCATTACCAGGAGGCGGAGGCGGTGCACCGTTTCCTTGTATTTGAGGTTGAGCTTGGGCATTTAGCCCGACTAATTCTTTATTATCTTTTATATCTTTTCTTACGTCATCACTTTTTACTTTTTCACCAACAACGCCCATCAGCTCATTGTACACACGACTATTAAAGACCTTTACTAATGCTTGAAATTCTTCTTCGTTTAAATCATTAGTGATTAGATTTTTTGCCTTTAATATATTATTAGCTTCTACAAATCCCATTCCTTGAGTTTTAATATCAACCATTGTTTGTGCATAATCTTCAAGCGATTTAGCATTTGCAAGAGGTAATACTCTTTTTAATGAATCAGTTGAGGATTTTAAATATTGCTCTACAATAGTAGATTTAGCATATTTTTCAAATTCTTGAAGTAAAAGTGCTTTTTGCTCAGGAGTCGCATGAGTTTTTATTACTGCTAATAAATCACTATTACCAGCTTCTCTAAAATCTGGTTTAATATTATCTTTTCTAACATTCGGGTCGGTAATATTAGTTTTAAAAAGTAAATGCTCAATTTTTTCTTTATCAAAGCCACTAGCAAAAAAATCAGTAACTATTTTTTGTTTATAATTATCAGACATGTTATTTTTAGCTGTGTGAATATATGCTAACCCGGATATTGCATGAAGTGAGATTTAAAGTAAGAAATTGAGTAATTTATAATATTAGCAATGATACTTTTGTAAAAATTTTGCCAAAAAGTGCTTTGAAGCCGTTATTTTCAAATTTTAGATGTAATGCCCCTTACCCCATTTTTTCTAAGCACCGGGAACAGTGCTAATCTAGGTTATTCTAATGCTAATTTCTTCATCACATGATTCCATACCTGTCGGTAAGGATATGATGAAGATAACAAAAACTTAATACGCCTAGTATTACGGATAATTACTACCCCAATTTTTAATAATTTTAAACGTATTGTACCTATTTGTGCTTTTGCTAATGCACTACCTTGTAATAAATTACCTCTGATATATTCTACTAAAGTGTATGCAAGACCCGATAAAATCATTCTGAGCTGATTAGCCCACCATCTATGACAAGAAGTACGATCTGCAAATAATTCTAGTTGTTGCTCTTTTATACGGTTTTCCATATCACCACGACCACAGTAAACTTTGTCGTATAAATCTTCAGGTTTATCTGATAAATTAGTTACTATATACCTTGGATTTTCTCCAAGCATTGTCATTTCTGCCTTACCAATTATTCTACGTTCATGACTCCAACTACCAGCCTTATATGGAAACTCACTAAAAAGACGTTGCTTTTCTTGGGTTATAATAAATGCTGCTTTTGACTTCTCCATTGTAGGTTTCAGTAACTCATTTAGTCTGTTATTTTGGGGCATTCCTACAATATATTTTATATTATGAATATCACACCAATCAAACATCTGATGACGACAAAATCCACTATCACCACGAAAAATAATCTTTACCTCTGGCCAAGCTTGGCGAAAACGTTTTACTAACAATGATAATATTGCCCAAGAATGTTTTGCTTGATCCTGCTTTGACGTCCTAAGATAACTAACTAACAGATGCTTTCCACAAAAAACATACAAAGGTAAAAAGCAATTATGACCGTAATAACCATGATAAAACTTACCTTCCTGTTGCCCATGAATTTCATCATCCGTAGCATCAAAATCAAGTATTAGCTGCTTTGGTACTATTTTATGAGACTTAATAAATTTATCAAGCATTAGTTCATGCACTTTAATTGCAAAGTGTCTATCAGCATTGTTTTCTATACGACATAAGGTAGAACTACTTGCCATATCATCAATTGTTTCCATAGCTGTTTGCATAGCAGGACATTTTCGTAGATAATTGTGGTCATTTAAATCTTCATAACCTAATGCAATACCATAAATTCGTTGCCTCAGCATTGTTGCCATATTATGGGTAATTTTACTACCATCTCGTCTATCAGGAAATATTTTAGCAAGCTCCTCTGTTATACCAAGCCTTTTATCTGCTTCTCTTAATAACAACACACCTCCATCGCTACTAATATCACCTCCAGTGAAATTTATCTCTATTGTCCGATTTTTTACTTTGGAAAACTGGTAACTATATGCTATACAATTTGTCATGACAAAATCCTTTGTATTATTCTAATGAAATACCAGTATTATACAGCTTTACGAGGATTTTGTCTCCTATATCTCATGCAATATCCGGGCTAAATGTTTCTTTAATCTTTTTATATGTGTTACCGGCAAAAGAAGAAAAAATAAAGTTAGCCGGCTTATTATAATTAATTATTCCACAATGCTTTTTATTATCGGCAACCGCTATTCCCGTTACCGTGTTATCCGGTAATGTCATAGTAGGATCAGTATCAACTATTTTATTACAAGGTGCTTCATTTTTATTGTCAAAGAATAAACTTGAAGCTTTCTCTTTCAATTTGCTAATAATCCTAGGAGCATTGTTAATAATACTAAAAATTTTGTTGCGACTAATGCTTTGAGAATTAAGTAAAGAATCAAATAACATATTAATACACCTCCCTATCGATTTAAAATTTTTATTAATTTAAGGTGCTCAAAATAAAGCTATATCTCTATATGTCAAGAAATATTAATTATCTATAACGATTATTATTAATATTTCTTATAATATTGTTATATAGCAAAGAGCATTAAGGTATAACTTTAGATATTGATAGAGAAAATTGTTGTAGACGTAAGAAACTAGTATTAATATATATAATAAATAATTTGAAACTTATGCATTATTTACGGATCATTCCCAACTCAATATTTTCTGGCTCAATATTTTTCGGCTTAATATTTTTTTTGAGTTCTTGCACTTTAAAACCTGTATATAACGAAAAATATTATAATAATCAATTTTTGCATAATGAATTAAATGCTATTGATGTTGAGCCGATAAAGTCTGTTGACGGAGCAGAATTTTATCACCGACTCGTTAGTATTTTACCGCAAAGGGCAAAAGCACAATATTTATTAAGAGCCCAATTTTCCAATATAAGTATGCCGGCAACTATAGAAAAAAATTCTAATGTTTTACGAGAATCTATAAATCAATTAGTTAAGTATCAATTAATTGATATTAAAACCAATAAAATTTTAATCTCTGAAAAATTTTATCAAACTACTTCATATAATGCAATTTTTATGCCTTATGCTGCTGATGTCGAAAGAGAAGAAACGCAAATAGAACTAGCACATCAAGCAGCCGAAGAAATTCGTAGTAGATTAATTTTATATTTTGCTAAGAATATAAGGGCTTCATGAAATTATATATTTCTCAGACGAGTCAATTATTTGAATTAATCTTAACCGGTAAAATTAAAGCTATATTACTTTACGGTCCCGATAAAGGTTATATAGATAAAATTTGTAAGTTGTTAATCAAAAAATTCGCTATGTTACAAACCTCTATGGAGTATACAAATCTTAATGTTTCTTCTTTAGAGACGTTACTTAACTCACGGAATTTTTTTGGTCAAAAAGAATTAATCAAAATAAGATCGGTAACGAACTCTATTGATAAAAGTTTAAAAACGGTTCTTACGGGCGACTATTTTCATTTGCCGGTATTTATCGGCGATGAAATTGCCGCTAGTTCAACTATTAAAAAATTTTTTGAAACGGAAGAGCAATTGGCTGCTATTGCCTGTTACCATGACAACGAGCAGAAAATTGAAAAACTAATATTAAATGAATTTAATAAAGCAGCGAAAACTATCAGGGGAGAAGCACTTGTTTACTTAAAAACTCACTTAAAAGGGGATCATGGGTTAATTTGTAATGAAATTGATAAATTAATAAATTTTGCTTTTGATAAACAAGAAATTACTTTACAAGACGTAAAAGCTGTAATTAGCGACGAGATTACGGCAAACGGTACGGATTTAGCTATTTATTTTGCTAAAAAAGATTACGATAATTTTTTGCATGAATTTACTATATTAAAAAAACAAAATATTAACGAAGTGCTGATGATTCGAGCATTAATTAGATATTATTTAAATTTATATATAGTATTATCAAAAGTAGCAAACGGCGAACAGCTTGATTTAGCGATAAAATCGCTCTCGCCGCCGATTTTTTATCAATATATTAACGACTTTAAACAAACCGCTAATCAAGTTAGTTTGCAAGATTGTATAAAAACTTTAGCAGTCTTGCAGCAAGCCGAAGTTGATTTTAAATTAAGACCAGCCGGTTTTGACTTGTACCAACAAATTTGTATACCAGGTTAATTTACAGAATGCCCGTTGTGATACCGTTCCCGCAACAATGCCTCCGGCGTTGTTGTGTGGATAGGTAAAGTACTTGAGCTGTCATTCTAGCTAAAGGCGGGAATCCAGAAAAAAATATTTTTAAGTCATCCTGAATTTATTTCAGGATATTTTTCAAGGGATGCTGAAACAAGTTCAGCATGACAAAAAAAGCCTGGATTCCCGCCTTCGCGGGAATGACATCAAAAATTCGAGCCATGCAGCAAAGCTCTTCGTGGCTTCGCCCGGGGTTTTTCGAGCCGCTCAACAATGTCGCAATGACGCTATATGAGTTAACTCAATTCAAGGGCTGCCTCTTCCAGCGTTTTTAGTTGATCTCGCAAATTTGCCGCTCGTTCAAATTCTAGGTTGCTAGCAGCTAGGTACATTTCTTTTTTCAGCTTTTCAATATGAGCTTTTAGCTTGGCAGGATTATCAAATAACAAATGAGTTTGTTTTTTATCTTGAAGTTTACTATCTACTTTTTCAAGTTCCATTAAAGCATGGATAGTGCGGTTAATAGTTTTCGGTATTATATTATTTTTCTTGTTATACTCTTCCTGAATATCCCTTCTACGCAAAGTTTCACTAAGAGCTTTATCGATTGATTTAGTCATTTTATCGGCATAAAGTATTACTCTGCCTTCGCTATTTCTGGCAGCCCTACCGATAGTTTGGATTAGCGATACTTCCGAGCGTAAAAATCCTTCTTTATCGGCGTCCAAAATTGCCACTAACCCGCATTCAGGAATGTCAAGACCCTCACGCAGTAAATTTATCCCGACTAATATATCTATTGTACCTTGCCGCAAATCTCTTAAGATTTCAATACGCTCAAGTGTATGAACATTAGAATGCAAATAAGATGTTTTATAATTTAATTCTTGCAAATAAGCGGTTAAATCTTCTGCCATTTTTTTAGTAAGAGTAGTTACTAAAACACGAAACCCTTTTTGCAGCGTTGCTTGAATCTCGCCAACTAAATCTTCTACTTGATTGGTAGCAGGTTTTACTATGCATTCAGGATCGAGCAGTCCCGTAGGTCTAATTATCTGCTCTATTAAATTGTTGCCCGATTGTTCAAGTTCAAAAGATGACGGCGTCGCCGATACAAAAATAGTTTGCGGTCTAAAAGCTTCCCATTCTTCAAACTTTAAAGGGCGGTTATCAAGAGCAGAAGGGAGGCGAAAGCCATGTTCGACTAATACTTCTTTTCGAGCTCTATCGCCGTTATACATCGCCCTAATTTGTGGTACTGATACATGACTTTCATCAACGAATAATAAGGCATCTTTAGGAAGATACTCAAATAAAGTCGGCGGCGGCTCGCCCGGTTTTCTGCCGGTAAAGAGACGAGAATAATTTTCAACACCTTTGCAGCTACCGGTTTCAGTTAACATTTCTAAATCATATTGTGTGCGTTGGTTAAGTCTTTGGAATTCTAATAACCTATCTTGCGATTTCAAAAACGCTAAGCGTTGCTGTAATTCATCTTCAATTTGCACGATAGCTTTTTGTACTGCTTCTTTCGGCATTACAAAGTGGGAATTACCGTAAATTATAGCTTTATCAAGCTTCGCCAACTTCTCACCGGTCAGCGGATCAAATTCGTGGATATGTTCAAGCTCATTACCGAAAAATGACAAACGCCAAGCTTTCTCGCTATAATGTGAAGGGAAAACGTCAATATTATCACCTTTTACTCTAAAAGCTCCTCGCTCAAAACCAATATCATTACGCTCATATTGTAAATTCACCAGATCATTTAGTAATTTATCACGTGGATAGATTTCGCCGGGCTGTAAATTAATCGTCATTTGATAATAAAGGTCAGGCGAGCCGAGACCGTAAATACAAGAAATAGAAGCAACAACTATTACGTCACGACGCTCAAGCAATGACCTAGTGGCGGAGTGACGGAGTAAATCTATCTGTTCATTAATAGATGAATCTTTTTCAATGAAAGTATCCGTCCGTGCTATATAGGCTTCAGGTTGATAATAATCGTAATATGAAACAAAATATTCGACGGCGTTTTGTGGAAAAATCGATTTCATTTCTGAATAAATTTGTGCGGCAAGGGTTTTATTATGTGCCATAATAAGCGTCGGTCTACCGGTTCTGGCTATAATATTTGCCATAGTAAAAGTTTTGCCGGAGCCGGTAATACCGAGTAGCATCTGAGAGCGTTCCTTAGCTGCTAGTCCTTTGACAATTGCATCTATCGCTTTCGGCTGATCACCGGCGGGCTTAAATTCCGAGACAATGGAAAAATTATTCATCTATTTACTTGCTTTAAAAATTACGGTGCTAGATAATAAAATAGCCTAAAACTAAATAAAAAAACATATTAATATGAATAAAACTATATTACACACTATTATTATCTATACACTTGCTCATTGTCCTTATTGTATTAAATCAAAAGCTTTACTTGATAGTAAAAATGTTGCTTATCAGGAGATAGCTGTTGAGGATTTTACTGAAGAACAGAAGGAAAAATTGATAAAAAAAGCCGGCGGCAAAAAAACAGTACCGCAAATATTTATTGATAATATGCATATCGGCGGATGTGATGATTTGTTTGCTCTTGAAAAAGAGGGAAGGCTAGATAAGTTATTAGAAGGTCAGCCGAAAAAAATTCCGCCGGTGGCACTTGGGAGTTAAGTTTTTGTTGCAAGGTAGATGGCATTGCTGCATGGCTCTAAAAAAGTGCTATATGTCATTCCTGCGAAAGCAGGAATCCAGAAAAAACCTTAATAAAAAGACTGGATACCGTGGTCAAGCCCTCTAGTGTACAAACGTTAAAGAAAAGGCTGTGTCATGCCGTGACTTGATCACGGCATCCAGAAAAATAAAGCCATATTAGACTTATTTTAGAGCCTTTTTATGACGTTATAAAACTGGATGCCGTGATCAAGTCACGGCATGACACCGAACGCTTTGCAAAATCTCGATCCACTCAACATTGCTTTCACACAATAATAACAACAACAAACTAAATAATGACTGAAAAATCTTTAAAAAAGAATGCCTTTTCTTCTCTTCTACCTTATCTATGGCCGAATGACTTTAAAATTCGGTTGCGTGTTGTCGTCTCACTTATTTGTCTATTAATAGCCAAAATAATTAATGTATTAGTGCCGATTGTCTATAAATATGTAATAGACGGATTAAATAATAAGATAGTTCTTTCGGTAATTATCGGCATGGTTATTGCTTACGGTGCTACTAAAATATTTGCACAAATATTCAGTGAGTTACGTAACTTTATTTTTGCGAAAGTAGGACACCAAGCCACACGTTTAATTGCTCTGAATGTGTTTAAGCATATGCATAGCCTTAGTATGAGCTTTCATCTGGATCGTAAAACCGGTGGGCTTAGTAGATCGATAGAGAGAGGGACTAAAGGGATTGAGTCGGTACTACGCTATTCGTTATTTAACATCATTCCGACAAGTGTAGAAGTGATATTAGTTTGCACAATGCTGTGGTATAGTTACGGAGTTTGGTTTGCGGCAACTATTTTAGCTACTATGCTAGTTTATACTATTTATACTTTCGCAATTAGTCAGTGGCGTATTTCCTTTGCAAGGCAAATGAACCAAAGCGATAACGTCGCTAATAATAGAGCTATTGACAGCTTATTAAATTTTGAAACGGTTAAATATTTTGGTAATGAAGAATATGAAGCTAAAAAATTTGATGAAGCGTTAGTAACATATGAAAAATCCGCTGTAAAAACTACTACTAGCCTGTCTATTTTAAATGTCGGTCAAGATGTCATTATATCGCTTGGTCTAGTTAGCCTTATGATACTTTCCGCTATCGCCATTGAGCAGGATAAAATGACGGTCGGCGATTTAATTATGGTTAATTCTTATCTTTTTCAATTATCTATTCCGTTGTCGATGCTTGGTTTTGCCTATCGAGAAATTAAGAATGCTATAATTAGTATGGAAGATATGTTTGAGTTATTAGATGTGCCGGCTGAAATACAGGATTCTCCTACTAGTACGATATTACAGATACCGAAAGGAGTAGTAGCTTTTGAAAATGTCAGCTTTGTTTATAACCCTGAGCGACCTATTTTGCATAATATAAATTTTACTATCGAAAGCGGTAAGACTTTAGCTATTGTAGGTAGCAGCGGAGCAGGTAAGTCAACAATCTCAAGGTTGCTTTTTAGATTTTACGATGTAACGGGCGGGAAAATTACTATTGACGGACAAGATATAAGAGAGGTAACGCAAGAGTCGTTACGCAAAGCTATTGGCATCGTACCGCAAGATACCGTTTTATTTAACGACACTATTTATTATAATATTGCTTACGGGAATAGTGCAGCTTCCGATGATGAGGTTTTAAAGGCTTCCGCCAATGCACATATTCATGAGTTTATTACCTCGCTGCCTGAAGGATATAATGCAATGGTAGGCGAGCGTGGGCTTAAACTTTCCGGCGGAGAGAAACAACGCATTGCCATTGCTAGAACTATCCTTAAAAATCCGTCAATATATATTTTTGATGAGGCTACTTCCTCACTTGACACCAAAACCGAAAAGTTAATTCAAGCTAGCCTTAAGGAAATCTCCAGCCAACATACCACTTTAATCATTGCTCATAGATTATCGACAATTATCGATGCCGATGAGATTATTGTTATAGATAACGGCTACATATTAGAACGTGGCACCCATCAAACTTTATTACAACAAAAAGGTCGCTATGCCGAATTATGGCATAAACAGCAAATCAATCCCACTTCGCCATTGCACGGAGATGCACAGCTATCTCCGTGGCAATCTAAAGAAAAAATAGCAAAAAGTGCTATATGTCATTCCCGCGAAGGCGGGAATCCAGAGAATATTTAAGCGAATTATATAGTAAATTTTTATATAATTTTGCTTATTTTAAGTGTTTTTTCTGGATTCCCGCCTGCGCGGGAATGACATCAAAAATTCGAGCTACACAACAATAATTGATTTTGCTACAAGTTGATACCAACAATTTTCCGGTATTTTGGCTTTATTGCTGTAACCGCAGATAATTAAATGATCTTCTGCTCTGGTCATAGCAACGTAAAGCAGCCTAATATATTCTTGAATATCTTTTTGTTGCTCTTGTTCTTTTAAATCCTTAAAAAAATCAGGGCTATTGCTAGTTTGCGTAGAAAAAAATACTTCTCCCTCTTCCGTCCAGATAAATTTGTTTTTGTTAATGGGCATTATAGTATTATCGCATAATATAACAATCGGGGATTGCAACCCTTTAGAACCGTGAACGGTCATTATTCTTATTTTATCTGAATGCTCAATATCTCGTTTAATTTTAATGTCGTTATTTTCAAACCAAGCTATAAATCCTTGTAAAGAATTATCAATTTTATGAGCATAATCAGCACTTAAAGAAAGCAATTCATTTATAGCATCATCACTATCCGCTCCGTTGGCGGTATTTAAAATTTCTCTTAAATTTAAATTATTAATTACTGAAATAAAAAAATTTCCGGCATTTGAAGTTTGATAGATTTCTATCAAGTAACTTAATTTTTCATATATATTTTTGTAGAGTAAAATATTATCAAATAAAGCTGCCCATAAAGAACAATCCTTGCGACTCAAGGCAAGCTCATATAACTGCCCTTCACTCATACCGATTATCGGCGATTTAAGTAAGCTTGCTAGATTTAAATCATCATCCGGCAACAAAACAAATTTTGCTATTGAAGTTAAATCCATTACCGATAAATTTTCTTTTAGCGTTACCCTGTCGCTGCCTTCTACCTTAAGCCCTGATTGTTTAAGGTGATTTATCAGCCCGTTACTAAAATCGTCTCTTTTTCTAACCAAAATCATAAAATCCTTTGGTGTTATTTCTTGACCGGTAGAGGGTAAAATTCTTTTGCTTTTTATTTGATCTTTTATAAAATCAGTGATTTTTTCAATTAGTAGCTCGGCGGAAGATAGTGATTTATTATACTCTTCCGGTAGTGACCAAAATAATTCTTCCTTTTTATCGGCAACGACTAATGGCCATAATTCAACACTGCCGTTGTGGGATTTGTTAACCCGACGAAAGGATGAAATTAACGGATTATCGGAAATAAATAACGAAGAGTTATCGATTTTTATTTGTTTGAGAACTTTGTGAACAACCTGTAAAATTTCCTCAGTTGATCTATATGACCATTCAAGCGTAATATTTTTAAATTTTTTATTAGCTTTAGCCAGGTTGTCTTTTAAAACATTATTAATATTATTGAAAATAGTAAGGTTAGCTCCCTGAAAGCTAAAAATTGATTGTTTTTCGTCTCCAACTACAAAAATACTGCTATTAGACTTAGCGGAAGTATTAAATTCGGTAATGATTGCACTGATAATTGCCCATTGATCGGGTGCAGTATCTTGTGCTTCATCGATAAGTATATGATGTATTTCGCCTTCTAGCTTATGCAACACCCACTCTATATTATCATTAGACAACAATAATTTCGTATAATAAATAAGGTCATCATAATCGAGAAAATTATTATCTAGCTTATATTGCTCATATTTTTTAAGAAAAATTTGTGCGAGGTTGATAAGTAAAGTTGAATAATAAGTTATTTCTTCTGCTTTGCTTAATTGGTCTAATCTATAAATTTCTGTACTAATATTTTCAAGCTCTACTAACAATTTCAGATATTGTTTTTGTAATTCTTTAGAAAAAATGCTTTTCCGTTTGCTACCGTCTTTAGTAAAAAATAACTCTTTTGGGCTAATATTTAATGAATATTTTGCTAGTAATGATTTTATATTATCGTACATATGCGATAATTGCTTAGCAGCGGATAATTCGTTATTTACTTCACGTGACTCTAACGTAAATAGTTTTTTAAATTTGATTTTTTGCGTTATTATTTCATCAAAAATATCTTGTATGGTTGTTTCATGAAAATTGCTAAGCAAAAAATTAATAAGCGAGTGGTGTGTAGGATTTAAATAAATCTCACTTTTTATTTTCAGAAAAATGTCTTGCAGTAGAGAATCATCAAGAATTTGGAACTCAGGCGTAACACCGGCTTCAAGCGGAAAAGATTTAAGGATTCTTTGACAAAAGGCATGAATGGTATAGATATTTAGCGGGGCATCGGTATTTAATAATCTAGGATATAAAGTTTGAGCATTAGCTATTTCGCTAGCTAAAGGCTTTTCGCCCGTTATTAAAAAAAGCTCCTCCTCTAATTTACTTACATCTGCAAGGGCAAAATTTCTGAGTTTATTACTAATCCTTGTTTGCATCTCTAAAGCAGCGGCATTAGTAAAAGTAAGGCAGAGAATATTTTTAAATTCTGCACCTTTGATTAATAACCGCAAAACACGGTCGGTTAGGATTTTTGTTTTTCCAGTGCCGGCAGATGCCGCCACCCAAACGGAATATTCAGGGTCTGATGCTTGTCTTTGTAAATCACTCATATAGACTCAGATGGAACTTCAAAAATTTGTATACTCTAGTGCTCACCTCTCAAAATACAAACAATTTCGATGTCATTCCCGTGAAAACGGGAATCCAGAAAAATATTATAGTCATCCTGAACTCGTTTTAGGATCTTTTGTAAGAAATGCTTAAATAAATTCAACATGATAAAGAAAAGCCTGGATTCCCGCCTACGCGGGAATGACATACTACTGCTTTTATTGAGCCATGCAACACCACTTATTTCTGTTATTAAATCTTCTTACTTAAATTAATGGAAATATGGCAAATTAGCTTAACTATTTTGCTAATTATCGGTGCAAGGAAAGCTTTTTCGCTATCATTTATTATAGCAGTGTTTTTGTGGGCAATTTCGTCAGCTTGAAACTGTGTTATATTGTCTAATAATTCCGTATCTTTATCCTTTAAATAATCTATCTGTTTTTGATAGTGATCTTCTATTACTTCTTCTACCGCTTGAGTTATCAGCATAGCAGTTTTAGGACCTAATATAGCCGATGCCGCTCCTAGCAAATAACCGAATTGATGCCAGAAAAATATTAAAATTGTCGGTCTGATTTGTCGTTTTAGTAATTCATCGATAAAATAATTTAAGTGTATTTCTTCTTGCTCAAGCATTTCTGTTATTAATGCGTAATCCGTTGAGGATTTTGTATATTTTAATTGCCCTTGGTAAATTCTTTTTGCACCGTATTCGCCGGCATGATTAACTCTAATAATTTCTTGTAGTTTATTATGAGGTTCAGAAAAATTAGGTCTCGGCATATTATTAAATTTTCCTATTTTTGATGTCATTATTGCGAAGGTGAGGCATTGTTGCGTGGATACCCCAAACGTCATTGCGAGCGACTGAAAGTATTGTTACATGGCTCGAATTTTTGATGTCATTCCCGCGAAGGCGAGAATCCAGAGAATATTTAAGCGAATTATATAGTAAATTTTTATATAATTTTGCTTATTTTAAGTGTTTTTTCTGGATTCTCGCCTTCGCGGGAATGACATACAGCACTTTTTTCGAGCCACGCAACAACGCTCCTCTTTCGAAAGGATGACACGTTAAGCTATTTATTATTCTTCGCAGAAGGCGATAATGCTATATTGAGTTCTTTTAAAGACTTCTCTTCTACATAATTCGGGGCATTCATTAGCAAATCTTCAGCTTGTTGATTAAGCGGAAAGGCGATTATTTCTCTAATATTAGCTGCATCGGCTAGTAACATAACAATCCGGTCGATGCCCGGTGCTATTCCGCCGTGCGGCGGTGCACCGAATTTAAACGCTCTAATCATACCGCCGAATCTTTTATCTACTTCCTCTTCACTATAGCCGGCAATAGCAAAAGCTTTATACATTATATCCGGTTTGTGATTCCTAATTGCACCGCTAGAAAGTTCTATGCCGTTACAAACAATATCATACTGATAGGCGGTAATTGCCAACAATTCTTGGGTAGTTTTAGCATTTTCTAAGGCTTCTAAACCACCTTGCGGCATAGAAAACGGATTATGACTAAAATCCACTTTACCGGTTTCTTCATTTAATTCATAAAACGGGAAATCGGTAATCCAACAAAATTCAAAACAATCTTTTTTCAGTAAATCTAACTCCTCTGCAAGTTTTATCCTAACTTTTCCGGCTAATTTTGCTGCTTTATCTTTTTTATCGCTTGAGAAAAATACCGCATCACCATTCTCAATATTAGCAGTAGCTTTTAGAGTTTCTAGTTGCTCTTTCGTTAAAAATTTTGCTACCGGTCCTTTGGCTTCACCGCTATCGCTAAATTGAATATAGCCAAGACCGCCCGCACCTTCAGATATAGCAAAATCAATCATTTTATCGAAAAAGCTACGAGGCAAACTTGCAGCTTTGGGTGCCGGTATGGCTCGAACGATCGAACCTTTTTTAATATTCTCTTTAAAAATAGTAAAATTAGAATCTTTAAATATTTCGGTTACGTCGGCAATAATAATAGGATTACGCAAATCAGGTTTATCCGAGCCGTATTTTAACATCGCTTCATGGTAGGGAATGCGGATAAAAGGCAATGAGGATATTTTCTTATCGGAAAATTTAGTAAATAATTCATGCATAACAGGCTCGACTGTGTAAAACACGTCTTCCTGCGTGACGAATGACATTTCAATATCTAACTGATAAAATTCGCCCGGCGATCTATCGGCCCTTGCGTCTTCATCACGAAAACACGGTGCAATCTGAAAATAACGGTCAAACCCCGAAACCATTAATAACTGTTTAAATTGCTGAGGTGCTTGAGGTAGTGCATAGAATTTACCGGGATGTAACCTACTCGGTACTAAAAAATCCCTAGCTCCTTCGGGCGAGCTTGCCGTTAAAATCGGTGTTTGAAATTCCGTAAATCCTCTTTGCGTCATTAAATAACGTATATGCGAAATAATTTGCGATCTAAGAATAATATTATTATGTAGTTTTTCTCGTCTTAAATCAAGAAACCGATATTTAAGCCTAGTTTCTTCCGGTGCTTCTTTATCAATATTAATCACAAAAGGTAAAGTTTCGGCAGCGGATTCAATAATAAATTCTTTAACTAATATCTCAATTTGTCCGGTCGTAAGCGTATCGTTGATAGTATCCTCGGACCTTGCTACGACTTTACCGGTAATAGTAATTACCGACTCATAACGCAAACGACTTGCCTCATCCATTAGCTCCGGATTTTGATCGGTAAATACTAATTGCGTTACGCCGAAATGATCTCGTAAATCTATAAAAACTAGATTACCGTGGTCTCTTCTTCGATGTATCCAGCCGGATAATTTAACTTCCTCTCCGACATGAGTAATTTGTAATTCATTACAATTATGAGTTCTATATTTATGCATTTTTTGTTTTGGTTTTATTTGATGATGAGCTAATTTATGTCATTCCTGCACAGGGGCGTTGTTGCGTAGCTCGAAAAAAGTGTTATATGTCATTCCCGCATGGCATTGTTGCATGGATCGACAAAAGTAGCAGTATGTCATTCTAGCTAAAAGCGGGAATCCAGAAAAAACACCTAAAATAAGTAAAATTATATAAAAATTTACTATATAATTCGCTTAAATATTCTCTGGATTCCCGCTTTCGCGGGAATGACACACGGCACTTTTCTTTAACGTTCGTACAACACCGATCAAGCCACGAGATGACATGTCTTGAGCAATAATATATTCTAGATATATATAAAACCCTACTATTGTGCAATTAAAAACTGGGCTTTATACCTAGAAAACTTAAAAAATTTCGTAATTCCTGACGCCCTAAAACATGCGACGTACTAAACGCTTTATCATAGTTAGCATTTTTTAAATCAAGTAAAGTTAAACCTTGCAAAAATAATTCCCTAAATATTACCCGTTCGCTAAAACCGTCGGCTAATTTAAAGCTAATTCTTTTAGCAAGCTTATTTAAAACGTTACCGACTCGGCGTTTATTTACTGCATCAAGGTTGCTTAAACGATTACGCAAAATAACCCATTCAATACTACCGCCGTCACGACCAGCACGCTGCATTTTCTGCTCCCAAATCATTTGACTATAAATTGACGGGCTGATAATGTTGTCTTTATCATCAATTTTAGCTATTACGTCTAAATCAAGGAAACTATCGTTAATCGGCGTAATGATTGTATCGGCATAAGAATGAGCAAGCCTTGATAAAAATGTATGACTCCCGGGCGTATCGATTACTATATAATCAGCACTACTCGCTTCAACTAGAGCTTTTTCAAATAATATTTTCTGCTCTTCTTCCTCGTCGCCTTTATTTTCTTTAAGAGTTTCAGACAAATGAAAATGCCAAGGACTTACCACTTGTTTATCAGGATTTTGCTTATTATATAACTCCCTATTTTTCAGGTAATTTGTTAAAGAGGCCTGGCGTGAATCGATATCAATACTTGCAACCTTATATCCTTGATAAAGCAAAGCGACTACTAAATGCATGGAGCAGGTAGTTTTCCCTGCCCCGCCTTTTTCATTGCCGACTACAAATATATAAGGAGGATTACCTTTGCTCATAATAGTCCTTAACAAATTGCTCAAGCAGCCTTACGCCGTACCCTACAGCACCTTTAGGACCAAGAGAAGAAGCTTTTTTACGATCAGCAACGCCGGCAAT
This sequence comes from Rickettsia endosymbiont of Polydrusus tereticollis, assembly GCF_964026385.1. NCBI lineage: Bacteria > Pseudomonadati > Pseudomonadota > Alphaproteobacteria > Rickettsiales > Rickettsiaceae > Rickettsia > Rickettsia endosymbiont of Polydrusus tereticollis. The sequence goes on from NZ_OZ032142.1 coordinate 1,449,283, forward strand.
ATCTAAATGTGCCCAAGCCGTTTCATCTTTTACGAAACGTTTGATAAAATGTGCTGCCGTTGAACTACTGGCTGCTCCCGGAACGTTACTGATATTTGCAACATCGGCAATATCGGAATTAATCATTTCATCATAATCGTTATGTAGCGGCATCCGCCATAATTTTTCGTTAACTTTGTCACCGCTCTTAATTAATTTTTCTGCTAACTCATCGTTATTTGAAAAACACCCGCCATATGTATGCCCCAAAGCTACTACGATAGCACCGGTAAGCGTGGCAAGATTTATCACGCATTCAGGTTTAAATTTTTCTTGAGCATACCAAATAGCATCGGCAAGAACCAACCGCCCTTCCGCATCGGTGTTTAGCACCTCGGCAGTCTTACCGGACATAGTAGTCACAACATCGCCGGGTCTTTGTGCATTACCTGAAGGCATATTTTCAACGAGTCCGATTACACCGATTACGTTAACTTTAGCTTTACGAGCAGCAAGTGCCGCAATAGCACCGACTACGGCAGCCGATCCCGCCATATCATATTTCATCAAGTCCATATTTCCGGCAGGCTTAATAGAAATTCCGCCCGTATCAAATGTAACTCCCTTCCCGACAAAAGCAATCGGAGCAGTATCTTCATCGCTGCCGTAATATTCCATAACTACTAATTTAGATTCATTTTGTGAACCTTGACCGACACCGAGCAACGCCCCCATACCGAGATTTTTCATTTCTCGCTCGCCGATAATAGCAACGTCTACTCCTAATTCTTCAAGGTATTTTGCTGCTCTATCGGCATAAACTTGTGGGCTTTTGATATTTGCCGGCTCATTGCTAATGTCTCTGGTAAAAAATACCGCTTTAGCGATTAAATTTTTCTCTTCAAATAATTTTTCTGCTTCAGGCTGGTTATCAGTAACGATTTCCAAAGACTCAACGGCAAATTTCTCTTCTTCTTTTAAAGTAGTTCTATATTTATCAAATCGGTAAGATGCAAGAAGAGCACCGCTAGCTATTAGAGCAGTAAAAATATGCGGTGCAAAATTGCCGATCCTACCGGTTAATTTCAGCCCGATACTGCTAATCTTTGCACAAGTGCTTTGCGATAAAATTTTACCGCCTAATTCTTCAATTTGTGATTCTTTTAATTTTTCTTCCGCTCCTAAACCGACTAGAATTAAATATTTAATTTCACCGGTTTTAATAACGGAAGTAATGAGTTTCACCTGTCCGAATTTGCCGGTAAATTTTAGTTTATTCTGCATGGTTTTAGAAATTAAACCGTGATGTTGCTGATCAAGTGCTATTAAATTACTATCAAGCTTTAATTGATCACTAATAAAAACTACTATTCCCTGATTGTGTAACGACTCTTCTTTAGTAAAATTTATATTAAGCATATATTTTTTCCTCTCCTATATTTTTTATAGATTCTATTTATCTAATTTAACTTTGCAAGTATTATAATACAACTATTAAGACAAGCTATAAAAAAACTGAGAATCATGGATTAATTTTTATGAGTGTATTCGTTGTATGTCATTCCCGTGAAAACGGGAATCCAGAAAAATAATAGTCATACTGAATTTATTTCAGGATCTATTACAAAAAGGTGCGGCAAACAAGTTCAGCATGACAAAGAAAAGTCTAGATTCCCGCCTGCGCGGGAATGACATCGGGAACGTTCGTACACTTCTGGGTCAAGCAACTAGATGACACTGAAACGTTTTGGAGAGTTTTTAGAAATTAATTTTTAACTTAACAAAACCTTGATGGCTTTGATATTTCTTTTGTAAGTGACAGTTATATTCGACCAATACATCAACATTACCTTTTTGTGCAAGAACACTAGCACCGATATTATAACCGGTTTTCGGTTGTTTTGGTAAAACTATAGTATCTTCTACTATTCGGTTCTTCCATTTTACTTTAGCATTAAGCTTCTTACTTTTATTATTAAAGTAATTTTCTACAGATGCTTGAAGCATTGGCGTAATACTTAACCCTTCAGATATTTTTTGCGGAGCTAAAGCTACACTACCGCCTAAAATATCAGTCCACAAATTTTGCTTCTTAGCAGCAATAGTTAAATGTTGTATACCGATATCGCCTTCTTTATACATACCGTCCTTAGAGTATCCGTATCTTACACCTATATTCGGAGTAAAGGCGATATTGCCGCTGGTCAGATAATTATAGCTTAATAAAGTTTCAAAATTATAATTATCATTTTTATATTTACCGGTTGTAATAGTACCTAAACGGTTAATTTTACTCTTTACAATATTATGGTTATAAGCAAACATTGCTTGCACTGCAAAGTTTTCCGGTAACTCTTTTTGACCGTATAAAGCTAAAATATGGCTATCGATAGTAGTATTTAATTTTCCACCGACAGATTTAAACTTTGAATCTAGCTTAGTATAAGCAATACCTACTATATCTTTATAGTTATCAAAACCGATGTCAAAACCGATTGTACAGCCTAAGGCATGACCTTTATAACCGGCAAAACCTTTTTGCGATCCTTGCTTATTAGTACCGTAAAGCCCTGCAATCCAGACGCCTTTGTCTAAAACTCTCTCATCTTCATCACCGGCAGCAACCGCAGCAACCGACGTTGTAGTATGCATCATTCTATTTGAGATAACATTACTGATAATATTATTAATATTTTGAATATGTGCCGTACTATGCGTTGTATTTATCATTTCCTTATCTTGTTGAACGCCTTGACTCATCGCTAAATTTTCCGCTGCTTCAAACTTTTTTGCTTCTTCAGCAATTTTAGCCTCTTCGATAGCTGCAATCATCTTAGCCCGGATATTGCATGAAGTGAGATTTAAAGTAAGAAATTGAGTAATTTATAATATTAGCAATGATACTTTTGTAAAAATTTTGCCAAAAAGTGCTTTGAAGCCGTTATTTTCAAATTTTAGATGTAATGCCCCTTACCCCATTTTTTCTAAGCACCGGGAACAGTGCTAATCTAGGTTATTCTAATGCTAATTTCTTCATCACATGATTCCATACCTGTCGGTAAGGATATGATGAAGATAACAAAAACTTAATACGCCTAGTATTACGGATAATTACTACCCCAATTTTTAATAATTTTAAACGTATTGTACCTATTTGTGCTTTTGCTAATGCACTACCTTGTAATAAATTACCTCTGATATATTCTACTAAAGTGTATGCAAGACCCGATAAAATCATTCTGAGCTGATTAGCCCACCATCTATGACAAGAAGTACGATCTGCAAATAATTCTAGTTGTTGCTCTTTTATACGGTTTTCCATATCACCACGACCACAGTAAACTTTGTCGTATAAATCTTCAGGTTTATCTGATAAATTAGTTACTATATACCTTGGATTTTCTCCAAGCATTGTCATTTCTGCCTTACCAATTATTCTACGTTCATGACTCCAACTACCAGCCTTATATGGAAACTCACTAAAAAGACGTTGCTTTTCTTGGGTTATAATAAATGCTGCTTTTGACTTCTCCATTGTAGGTTTCAGTAACTCATTTAGTCTGTTATTTTGGGGCATTCCTACAATATATTTTATATTATGAATATCACACCAATCAAACATCTGATGACGACAAAATCCACTATCACCACGAAAAATAATCTTTACCTCTGGCCAAGCTTGGCGAAAACGTTTTACTAACAATGATAATATTGCCCAAGAATGTTTTGCTTGATCCTGCTTTGACGTCCTAAGATAACTAACTAACAGATGCTTTCCACAAAAAACATACAAAGGTAAAAAGCAATTATGACCGTAATAACCATGATAAAACTTACCTTCCTGTTGCCCATGAATTTCATCATCCGTAGCATCAAAATCAAGTATTAGCTGCTTTGGTACTATTTTATGAGACTTAATAAATTTATCAAGCATTAGTTCATGCACTTTAATTGCAAAGTGTCTATCAGCATTGTTTTCTATACGACATAAGGTAGAACTACTTGCCATATCATCAATTGTTTCCATAGCTGTTTGCATAGCAGGACATTTTCGTAGATAATTGTGGTCATTTAAATCTTCATAACCTAATGCAATACCATAAATTCGTTGCCTCAGCATTGTTGCCATATTATGGGTAATTTTACTACCATCTCGTCTATCAGGAAATATTTTAGCAAGCTCCTCTGTTATACCAAGCCTTTTATCTGCTTCTCTTAATAACAACACACCTCCATCGCTACTAATATCACCTCCAGTGAAATTTATCTCTATTGTCCGATTTTTTACTTTGGAAAACTGGTAACTATATGCTATACAATTTGTCATGACAAAATCCTTTGTATTATTCTAATGAAATACCAGTATTATACAGCTTTACGAGGATTTTGTCTCCTATATCTCATGCAATATGCGGGTTAGCTTCTTCTTCAGCTATTTTTGTCTTTTCTTCTTGTTTAGTTTGCTCCTTTGCTTGATCTGTAATATCAGACTTAAACTCTTCATAAGCTTTAGTCGGCAGAGCTTCCTGCAGAGCTACGGCTTGCGGCTCGTCAGCTTGTTGATCTTCTTCCTCTATTTCATCATCTTCATCATCATAGTCATCTTCGTCAAAATCAATCTCTTCATTGCCTTCATCAAAACCTCCATTTTGTAGTACATTATCTGGAAGTATCGGCATTTCTCTATCTACAACAACTTCCTCATCCTCAACTACGTCATTTGCTAAATTTTGCTGCTGTTCTTCTTCAAGACCTGCTTGTACTCTATGTTTAATTTGTACTCTTTTTTCTGCTCTTTTTTTCTTTTCAATATTAGCCTTTTCTTTAATTTCGACTATTTTTTCAGCAGTCTCAAACATATTTCCAATATCTGCTAAATGCAATTCTTGCTCTACATCTAGTAACCTTTGAGCTTCCATTTTGGCAGCTTTTTCCTCTTTTAATCTTTGCTTTTCTGCTTCTTTCTTTAAATTATTTTGAATTCTTACATCAGTTACTTGATCAACTTCCTGATAAAAAGCTTTAGCACCATCAAGGTTAATTTTCTCATATGTTGCAATAAAACCTTCATCTTGCACTAATTCGACTAATATTTTAGTACGCTCTTGTTGTAACTCAAAACTTTCTTTACGTACTGGTCCGATAAATTCTGAACTTAAAACTTCTTTTAAAATATTTAATTTTGTATCATCATTTAGAGTTGGATTACTCTCTTGTAATTTTTCTGCTAATTCTTCAAGAATAAAACCATTGAATAAATCTGAACCTTGATTTTTTGCAGCTAATGCTACTGTAAAATCTCCTTTACGGTCATCTTTTTTATCACCTTCTTTACCATCATCTTTTTTACCATATTTAGTATTTATTAAATCTTGATATTTTTGCCCAAGTTTAGTGGTTGCTTTAACAGCAACATTATCTTTTTGCTTGTCGTCAGCTTTATTATTCTTAGCAAAATCTGCTCTTTCTTTTTCTAGCTGAGCTAAATTATCTAACGACTTTAAAAATTCATCAGAGTTTGGCAAAGTACGGAAGTCTTTAGTAAATTCATTATTAACCAGTGCAATAGCACCTCTTCTTAAAGGAGGAGGAGGAGGAGGCGGCGGCGGCGGCGGTGGTGGAGCACCATTTCCTACATTGGCTATCGGTACTACTAGTCGAGCAATACTTTGCTTCTTCTTTTCTTTAAGTACATTTTTTACTTTACCGGTGCCGCTTTCAATTAATTGAGCTATTTCTTTTTTAGAGAATTTTTTAGAACCCGCAGGCATCAAGTCGTTTATTGCCTTACTTATATCATTAGTAATGTCTTTTTCCTGAATCCTTGCAGCGATCTCTCCTGATAATTTTGCTGTTTCAATTATTTGTTTTTTTGCAGCAACTAATTCTTCAAAATAATTTCTTATTAGCTCATAATCAGCTAAAGCAGTTAACGTATTTAAATCATTCGTATTTATTTTCGTATTTATTGCTGCTGTAAGGTTATTTTGCAGTTGCAGCTGAATAATATTATCATTAAGCCACTCTTTTAACTTTGTTTTTAGAGTGTTTTGAGTATGCTCACCGGCTTTTGCAATACTCTTATTTACACCTTGCTTATTTAACAATAAGTCTATTTTATCTGCAGTTGAAATTTTATCAAAATCGTTAACTATATTCTTTACTTCTTTATTCACTGCAGTTTCTACTAAGCCGCCATGTGCATCTCTTGCGTCAAAAATTGCTGCATGAGTAGCTAAGAAATTGACTCTTTCAACAATTTGTTTTTTATCTTTTAATTCGTCTTCTCTAAGAATTTTATTTTTTTCACCTGCAATATAGCTTACTAAATTCTGAGCTGCTATATCATCTCCTATTTTAAATTCCACCTCTAAGTTTATTCTTGCATCTAAAGGATCCTGTACTAAATGCACTTTATTAAAAAAGGTCATACGCTCAAGTGCATCCTCTCTTTTTTCTTCAAAAAGACTATCAAAAAATTGTTCACTACCTATATTTTTACTTGAAGTATTTGATAATATATAGTTTATATGCTCATCTTCTTTAAACTTTAAAAAAATATCTTTAGATTCAGCTTTTAATTTAGCTTTATCTACTGATTCATTAGTAAATAATTCAACAATCTGTTTAGGAGTTAAATCAGGATTATCATCTCCAAAAATTTCACTAACACGAAGTCGTATTGCTGATTTTAAATCTTCTTCTGCAGATATTAATTTATTTTGATTGTTAGGTTGTTTTTTAGGATTTTTAAGAGCATAATAAGCTTGGTAAATCTTACCTTCGGGAGTTAACTTAGTTTCAACCCCAACATTCCCATCAGGTTCATCAACAGGCGGTGCAGGAGGTGGAAGCGGTACGTCTCTATTATCTCTCTTTTCAAATTTTATTAATTCTTGACCTTTATTATATAAATAATCTTTTACACCGCCTTTTAAAGCTTCAATATTTGAATATTTATTTACTACTAATCCAACGTTTCTTGCTCCGGGAAGAGGAGGCGGTGGCGGTGCTCCATTACCAGGAGGCGGAGGCGGTGCACCGTTTCCTTGTATTTGAGGTTGAGCTTGGGCATTTAGCCCGACTAATTCTTTATTATCTTTTATATCTTTTCTTACGTCATCACTTTTTACTTTTTCACCAACAACGCCCATCAGCTCATTGTACACACGACTATTAAAGACCTTTACTAATGCTTGAAATTCTTCTTCGTTTAAATCATTAGTGATTAGATTTTTTGCCTTTAATATATTATTAGCTTCTACAAATCCCATTCCTTGAGTTTTAATATCAACCATTGTTTGTGCATAATCTTCAAGCGATTTAGCATTTGCAAGAGGTAATACTCTTTTTAATGAATCAGTTGAGGATTTTAAATATTGCTCTACAATAGTAGATTTAGCATATTTTTCAAATTCTTGAAGTAAAAGTGCTTTTTGCTCAGGAGTCGCATGAGTTTTTATTACTGCTAATAAATCACTATTACCAGCTTCTCTAAAATCTGGTTTAATATTATCTTTTCTAACATTCGGGTCGGTAATATTAGTTTTAAAAAGTAAATGCTCAATTTTTTCTTTATCAAAGCCACTAGCAAAAAAATCAGTAACTATTTTTTGTTTATAATTATCAGACATGTTATTTTTAGCTGTGTGAATATATGCTAACCCGGATATTGCATGAAGTGAGATTTAAAGTAAGAAATTGAGTAATTTATAATATTAGCAATGATACTTTTGTAAAAATTTTGCCAAAAAGTGCTTTGAAGCCGTTATTTTCAAATTTTAGATGTAATGCCCCTTACCCCATTTTTTCTAAGCACCGGGAACAGTGCTAATCTAGGTTATTCTAATGCTAATTTCTTCATCACATGATTCCATACCTGTCGGTAAGGATATGATGAAGATAACAAAAACTTAATACGCCTAGTATTACGGATAATTACTACCCCAATTTTTAATAATTTTAAACGTATTGTACCTATTTGTGCTTTTGCTAATGCACTACCTTGTAATAAATTACCTCTGATATATTCTACTAAAGTGTATGCAAGACCCGATAAAATCATTCTGAGCTGATTAGCCCACCATCTATGACAAGAAGTACGATCTGCAAATAATTCTAGTTGTTGCTCTTTTATACGGTTTTCCATATCACCACGACCACAGTAAACTTTGTCGTATAAATCTTCAGGTTTATCTGATAAATTAGTTACTATATACCTTGGATTTTCTCCAAGCATTGTCATTTCTGCCTTACCAATTATTCTACGTTCATGACTCCAACTACCAGCCTTATATGGAAACTCACTAAAAAGACGTTGCTTTTCTTGGGTTATAATAAATGCTGCTTTTGACTTCTCCATTGTAGGTTTCAGTAACTCATTTAGTCTGTTATTTTGGGGCATTCCTACAATATATTTTATATTATGAATATCACACCAATCAAACATCTGATGACGACAAAATCCACTATCACCACGAAAAATAATCTTTACCTCTGGCCAAGCTTGGCGAAAACGTTTTACTAACAATGATAATATTGCCCAAGAATGTTTTGCTTGATCCTGCTTTGACGTCCTAAGATAACTAACTAACAGATGCTTTCCACAAAAAACATACAAAGGTAAAAAGCAATTATGACCGTAATAACCATGATAAAACTTACCTTCCTGTTGCCCATGAATTTCATCATCCGTAGCATCAAAATCAAGTATTAGCTGCTTTGGTACTATTTTATGAGACTTAATAAATTTATCAAGCATTAGTTCATGCACTTTAATTGCAAAGTGTCTATCAGCATTGTTTTCTATACGACATAAGGTAGAACTACTTGCCATATCATCAATTGTTTCCATAGCTGTTTGCATAGCAGGACATTTTCGTAGATAATTGTGGTCATTTAAATCTTCATAACCTAATGCAATACCATAAATTCGTTGCCTCAGCATTGTTGCCATATTATGGGTAATTTTACTACCATCTCGTCTATCAGGAAATATTTTAGCAAGCTCCTCTGTTATACCAAGCCTTTTATCTGCTTCTCTTAATAACAACACACCTCCATCGCTACTAATATCACCTCCAGTGAAATTTATCTCTATTGTCCGATTTTTTACTTTGGAAAACTGGTAACTATATGCTATACAATTTGTCATGACAAAATCCTTTGTATTATTCTAATGAAATACCAGTATTATACAGCTTTACGAGGATTTTGTCTCCTATATCTCATGCAATATCCGGGCTAAGCATTCAAGAGGATTATTTATATTTTGTAATACTTCTTGGTGTACAGCAGATTGAGCACTTTCTTTTAATGCTAATAAAGCTGGATTTTTAGTTTTGAAAAGTGCATTTAAGATTTTTTCGTTATTCATTATACCAAGCTTAACAGTATTATTTTCACGCTGCTCAGCTATTACATCAATATCTTTGTTAACTTTATATATATCAGGATTATTTCTTAAATCTTTTAAAACAATATCTAATTGTTTTCTTTGAGCAATAGTTAAACCTTTTTCATATAGACTTTCAATTGCTTCTAACTGTTGTTTAGCCCGGATATTGCATGAAGTGAGATTTAAAGTAAGAAATTGAGTAATTTATAATATTAGCAATGATACTTTTGTAAAAATTTTGCCAAAAAGTGCTTTGAAGCCGTTATTTTCAAATTTTAGATGTAATGCCCCTTACCCCATTTTTTCTAAGCACCGAGAACAGTGCTAATCTAGGTTATTCTAATGCTAATTTCTTCATCACATGATTCCATACCTGTCGGTAAGGATATGATGAAGATAACAAAAACTTAATACGCCTAGTATTACGGATAATTACTACCCCAATTTTTAATAATTTTAAACGTATTGTACCTATTTGTGCTTTTGCTAATGCACTACCTTGTAATAAATTACCTCTGATATATTCTACTAAAGTGTATGCAAGACCCGATAAAATCATTCTGAGCTGATTAGCCCACCATCTATGACAAGAAGTACGATCTGCAAATAATTCTAGTTGTTGCTCTTTTATACGGTTTTCCATATCACCACGACCACAGTAAACTTTGTCGTATAAATCTTCAGGTTTATCTGATAAATTAGTTACTATATACCTTGGATTTTCTCCAAGCATTGTCATTTCTGCCTTACCAATTATTCTACGTTCATGACTCCAACTACCAGCCTTATATGGAAACTCACTAAAAAGACGTTGCTTTTCTTGGGTTATAATAAATGCTGCTTTTGACTTCTCCATTGTAGGTTTCAGTAACTCATTTAGTCTGTTATTTTGGGGCATTCCTACAATATATTTTATATTATGAATATCACACCAATCAAACATCTGATGACGACAAAATCCACTATCACCACGAAAAATAATCTTTACCTCTGGCCAAGCTTGGCGAAAACGTTTTACTAACAATGATAATATTGCCCAAGAATGTTTTGCTTGATCCTGCTTTGACGTCCTAAGATAACTAACTAACAGATGCTTTCCACAAAAAACATACAAAGGTAAAAAGCAATTATGACCGTAATAACCATGATAAAACTTACCTTCCTGTTGCCCATGAATTTCATCATCCGTAGCATCAAAATCAAGTATTAGCTGCTTTGGTACTATTTTATGAGACTTAATAAATTTATCAAGCATTAGTTCATGCACTTTAATTGCAAAGTGTCTATCAGCATTGTTTTCTATACGACATAAGGTAGAACTACTTGCCATATCATCAATTGTTTCCATAGCTGTTTGCATAGCAGGACATTTTCGTAGATAATTGTGGTCATTTAAATCTTCATAACCTAATGCAATACCATAAATTCGTTGCCTCAGCATTGTTGCCATATTATGGGTAATTTTACTACCATCTCGTCTATCAGGAAATATTTTAGCAAGCTCCTCTGTTATACCAAGCCTTTTATCTGCTTCTCTTAATAACAACACACCTCCATCGCTACTAATATCACCTCCAGTGAAATTTATCTCTATTGTCCGATTTTTTACTTTGGAAAACTGGTAACTATATGCTATACAATTTGTCATGACAAAATCCTTTGTATTATTCTAATGAAATACCAGTATTATACAGCTTTACGAGGATTTTGTCTCCTATATCTCATGCAATATCCGGGTTAGGAAGTAATTTTGTATATTCAGTTTTTTTGCCTATTATATCCGCAAGCCCAACCTTCCCCAACGCCTCGCCCGACAATGCAGTAAGCATTGCAGCATTAGCACAGCCTAACAAAAAATATTTCAAGGTATTTGATTTTTTAGAAAAGGTATTTTTCATAATTCTTAATGTTTTTATTAAAATATTAATAAATTATTATATAATTAGAAGTCATTATATAGGATAAAAAATTAAAGTCAAGAGATTTATTTATACGTAGATATTATAGGTAGATTTTGTAATTTTGTGTTGTATGTTGAGGATTTAACTATGATTTACATAAATTAATTGAGACAGGCACAGGTAGGTTTATTAGTAAAAATTAGTTAGTTAGCTGATTATCAACTAATTCAAAATGCATTATACAAAAAGCAAATTAAATAGTCAATACATTATTAATATTTTAATTACATATAATATTAAAATACAGCGTTTTTTATTATGTTATTCTGGTATAATTAAGCTTTGATTTTTGTTATTCTAGTTCAAACGGGGTGTTGTTGCGTGGTTCATAATTTATCGTAATGGTTATTACAAGTACGGTGTCATACCGTGGCTTGACCACGGTATGACATTGGAATCATTTTTCGAGCCATGCAGCAAGGTCGTACCTCCGCAGGAATGACAGAATAACATCAACATAAAACAACAATAAGCGGTATATATTTTGTTCTCTAAAACAAAGCTAATTATCACGCTATTAGCAATCGGCATTATAATATATTTCATAGTACCCCCTCCACCGCTGCTTGACAAAGTTAGCTTTTCGCAAAAAGTATTTGATAGGAACGGGCAATTAATGCGTATTTCTCTCTCAAAAGATGACAAATATAGAATATATACGCCGATTAACGAGATACCGCCTCAATTCATCGAAGCGGTATTATTATATGAAGATAAATATTTTTATTCACATTGCGGAATTAACCCTATTTCATTACTTAAAGCTTTTTACTTTACCTATTTAAAAAACGGTCGAAAAATCGGTGCCTCTACTATCACCATGCAGGTAGCACGTATAAGGTTCGGGATAAATTCCGGCACTATACTTGGCAAATTATATCAAATTATTAAAGCAATGCATTTGGAGTTACATTACTCAAAAAACGAAATTTTAGAAGCCTATTTAAATTTAATTCCTTACGGCGGTAATATTGAAGGTGTAGCAGCTGCAAGCTATATTTATTTCGGGCGAGAGCTTAAAAATTTAAATTTACTGGATATTTTAAGTTTAGCCATAATACCGCAAAATCCGGTTAAAAAAGCACCATCGATTATAGGAGATGAAACAAGTAAAGCTTTTAAAGCCCGCAAATATCTATTTTCTAAATGGTTAGAAAAGCACCCAAAAGATATTATTTATAGTAATTTATTTAATTTACCCATCAAATTTAATCAAACTAAAAATTTACCGTTTATAGCACCGCACTTTACTTTAGATACATTAGCACAAAATAGTAGTGTTAAAGATATTTTCACCACTATAGATAAGAATTTACAAACTATTTTAGAGACACAAATTCGGCTATATATCAATGCACACCGGAAATATGGCGTAACAAATGCCGCTGCAATGCTGGTGGATTTTACTAATATGGAAGTGCTGGCAAGTGTCGGCTCCGGTGATTTTTTCGATGCCGATATAGAAGGACAAATAAACGGCACTAAATCCTACCGATCCCCAGGCTCAACTTTAAAGCCTTTCGTTTATGCTTTAGCCTTTGATCAATCTTTAATTCATCCTTTAACTTTATTAAAAGATTCTCCTATCCATTACAATAACTATAAGCCGGAAAATTTTGACAGTAGTTTTACCGGCGGGTTAAGTGCCGGAGAGTCGTTAATAAAAAGCCGTAATATACCGGTAATATTTCTTGCTTCTAAATTAAAAAACCCTAACTTCTACGAATTTTTACGACAAGCAAAAATTGCTAAATTACGAGAACCGGAAATATACGGCTTATCTATGGTACTCGGAGCAGTAGAGGTTAATATGGAAGAATTAGTAAAGCTTTATGCCATGCTCGCTAATTTAGCCCGGATATTGCATGAAGTGAGATTTAAAGTAAGAAATTGAGTAATTTATAATATTAGCAATGATACTTTTGTAAAAATTTTGCCAAAAAGTGCTTTGAAGCCGTTATTTTCAAATTTTAGATGTAATGCCCCTTACCCCATTTTTTCTAAGCACCGGGAACAGTGCTAATCTAGGTTATTCTAATGCTAATTTCTTCATCACATGATTCCATACCTGTCGGTAAGGATATGATGAAGATAACAAAAACTTAATACGCCTAGTATTACGGATAATTACTACCCCAATTTTTAATAATTTTAAACGTATTGTACCTATTTGTGCTTTTGCTAATGCACTACCTTGTAATAAATTACCTCTGATATATTCTACTAAAGTGTATGCAAGACCCGATAAAATCATTCTGAGCTGATTAGCCCACCATCTATGACAAGAAGTACGATCTGCAAATAATTCTAGTTGTTGCTCTTTTATACGGTTTTCCATATCACCACGACCACAGTAAACTTTGTCGTATAAATCTTCAGGTTTATCTGATAAATTAGTTACTATATACCTTGGATTTTCTCCAAGCATTGTCATTTCTGCCTTACCAATTATTCTACGTTCATGACTCCAACTACCAGCCTTATATGGAAACTCACTAAAAAGACGTTGCTTTTCTTGGGTTATAATAAATGCTGCTTTTGACTTCTCCATTGTAGGTTTCAGTAACTCATTTAGTCTGTTATTTTGGGGCATTCCTACAATATATTTTATATTATGAATATCACACCAATCAAACATCTGATGACGACAAAATCCACTATCACCACGAAAAATAATCTTTACCTCTGGCCAAGCTTGGCGAAAACGTTTTACTAACAATGATAATATTGCCCAAGAATGTTTTGCTTGATCCTGCTTTGACGTCCTAAGATAACTAACTAACAGATGCTTTCCACAAAAAACATACAAAGGTAAAAAGCAATTATGACCGTAATAACCATGATAAAACTTACCTTCCTGTTGCCCATGAATTTCATCATCCGTAGCATCAAAATCAAGTATTAGCTGCTTTGGTACTATTTTATGAGACTTAATAAATTTATCAAGCATTAGTTCATGCACTTATAATTGCAAAGTGTCTATCAGCATTGTTTTCTATAGCTAGAAGCTAATAAAACGGCTATAAAAAAAGACTTATGACATATAGTATAGATTTTCGTAGAAAGGTATTTAAGATAAAGAACAAAGAAGGTTTAAGTTATGTACAAACTGATCTGTCAACAGTTTTCCGGACAGTTTTTTACGCACATTTTTGTATTTTTTCGTATTGTACTGGTGATAGATAATCGTTAGCAGAATGCATTCTTATACGATTATAAAATACCTCTATATATTCAAATATAGCATGTTTTGCTTCCTCCCTAGTTTTAAATTTATGTTGATAAATTAATTCTGTTTTTATAGTATGAAAAAAGCTTTCAGCAACAGCATTATCCCAGCAATTTCCTTTACGACTCATACTCTGTATAATACCATGTTGTTTTATAAGTTTTAAATGACTATCAGAACAATATTGGCTACCTCTATCAGTATGCCAAATAAGCTTTTTAGGTGGTTTACGTTGCCATATTGCCATTAGCAAAGCATTATTAACTAAATCAGCTTTCATATTACTATTCATTGACCAGCCTATTACTTTTCTAGAAAATAGATCAATAACTGTTGCTAAATATAACCATCCTTCTCCAGTTGGGATATAGGTGATATCACCAACCCAATAACAATTAACATTAGAAACTTTAAACTGTCTATCCAATAAATTAGGAGCAACTTGCTTATTATGCTTAGAATCAGTAGTTGCTTTAAATTTATACTTAGTTTTACATACTAAGCCAGCTTCATTCATTAGTCTTGTAATTCTCCTACGACTAACAATTATGCCTTGCCTCAACAAAGCCTTTTTAATGGGTCTAGCCCGGATATTGCATGAGATATAGGAGACAAAATCCTCGTAAAGCTGTATAATACTGGTATTTCATTAGAATAATACAAAGGATTTTGTCATGACAAATTGTATAGCATATAGTTACCAGTTTTCCAAAGTAAAAAATCGGACAATAGAGATAAATTTCACTGGAGGTGATATTAGTAGCGATGGAGGTGTGTTGTTATTAAGAGAAGCAGATAAAAGGCTTGGTATAACAGAGGAGCTTGCTAAAATATTTCCTGATAGACGAGATGGTAGTAAAATTACCCATAATATGGCAACAATGCTGAGGCAACGAATTTATGGTATTGCATTAGGTTATGAAGATTTAAATGACCACAATTATCTACGAAAATGTCCTGCTATGCAAACAGCTATGGAAACAATTGATGATATGGCAAGTAGTTCTACCTTATGTCGTATAGAAAACAATGCTGATAGACACTTTGCAATTAAAGTGCATGAACTAATGCTTGATAAATTTATTAAGTCTCATAAAATAGTACCAAAGCAGCTAATACTTGATTTTGATGCTACGGATGATGAAATTCATGGGCAACAGGAAGGTAAGTTTTATCATGGTTATTACGGTCATAATTGCTTTTTACCTTTGTATGTTTTTTGTGGAAAGCATCTGTTAGTTAGTTATCTTAGGACGTCAAAGCAGGATCAAGCAAAACATTCTTGGGCAATATTATCATTGTTAGTAAAACGTTTTCGCCAAGCTTGGCCAGAGGTAAAGATTATTTTTCGTGGTGATAGTGGATTTTGTCGTCATCAGATGTTTGATTGGTGTGATATTCATAATATAAAATATATTGTAGGAATGCCCCAAAATAACAGACTAAATGAGTTACTGAAACCTACAATGGAGAAGTCAAAAGCAGCATTTATTATAACCCAAGAAAAGCAACGTCTTTTTAGTGAGTTTCCATATAAGGCTGGTAGTTGGAGTCATGAACGTAGAATAATTGGTAAGGCAGAAATGACAATGCTTGGAGAAAATCCAAGGTATATAGTAACTAATTTATCAGATAAACCTGAAGATTTATACGACAAAGTTTACTGTGGTCGTGGTGATATGGAAAACCGTATAAAAGAGCAACAACTAGAATTATTTGCAGATCGTACTTCTTGTCATAGATGGTGGGCTAATCAGCTCAGAATGATTTTATCGGGTCTTGCATACACTTTAGTAGAATATATCAGAGGTAATTTATTACAAGGTAGTGCATTAGCAAAAGCACAAATAGGTACAATACGTTTAAAATTATTAAAAATTGGGGTAGTAATTATCCGTAATACTAGGCGTATTAAGTTTTTGTTATCTTCATCATATCCTTACCGACAGGTATGGAATCATGTGATGAAGAAATTAGCATTAGAATAACCTAGATTAGCACTGTTCCCGGTGCTTAGAAAAAATGGGGTAAGGGGCATTACATCTAAAATTTGAAAATAACGGCTTCAAAGCACTTTTTGGCAAAATTTTTACAAAAGTATCATTGCTAATATTATAAATTACTCAATTTCTTACTTTAAATCTCACTTCATGCAATATCCGGGTTAATTGTAAAGTGCCAGGAGAAAGGGTACAAATGGACGTTTGCAAAATTGCTAATAATTTATATCAATATACTGCTATAGATGATTGTACCAGGTATAAAGCTTTAGCTTTATATAATAGACGCACTGCTGTAAAACTTTGGATTTTTTAGATCAGGTTATAAAACGTATACCATTCCCTATACAACGCATACAAACTGATAGAGGGCAAGAATTTTTTGCTTATGTAGTTCAAGAATATTTAAGAGAACGAAAAATTAAATTTCGTCCTATCAAACCTTTATCTCCTCATTTAAATGGTAAAGTAGAAAGAACACAAAGAACAGATTTAGATGAATTTTACAGCAGCGTTGATCCTAAGGATTCAGAACTCCAAAACAAACTTATGGTTTGGGAAAAATATTATAATCAGCATAGAGTTCATAGCTCTCTCCACGGCAAAACTCCAAATGAGAAATATGAGAATTTAAAACATATTATTCCTTCCATACAAGAAATTAATGATAACTATAATTCAAAAAAAGAACCATTTGCTGTACAAAATTACAAACATGATCAAATGTTAAATGCTTTACTTAGCAAAAAACAATGACTTACGAGGATGTTTATTGTCACAGTAATAAACTAGAAAGTTACAACTTCATCTGACGACCAGATTGTAATAAGGTATATAAATCACACACGTTAGACCTCCTAATTCTTTCAAGTATACTTGCACGTTCTGCTTCTGCTATGCTGCTTAGAATAGTAATCACCATTTTTCCTGTGCTTCCTTCCGTACTAATCCCATCATCTAAAAAACGAATAGCCACGCATTCTCTTATCCCTAATGATGTTGAAGTATACTAACAGCAAGCTCTATTAATTCCTGCTCTATCTCTTTTATACCTAAATATTTTGCAAGAGGTACATAAATTCTAAGTGTTTCCTTAGCCTTTTTTATTTGCTTTATAGGCGGCATATATTTTATTGTGTGCAAGTTATGTAATCTATCTACTAGCTTAATCAAGATCGCTTTTCTGGATTGTTTGCCACAGGTAAGCTTTAATACGATTTCTTCTTCTGTCAATCGATAAATATTAATTGAATCATTGAGCTTTGTAACCTTAGCTACGAGTTGAGAAATATTATGATTAAAGAGAAATGTAATTTTTTCTAAAGTGAACTCCGTATCTTCTACAGTATCATGTAATAATGCAGCTATTATTACTTCTGAATCTAGAGACCAATCTAGTATTATATATGCAACTTCAAGAGGATGAGAGTAGTAAGGTTCTCCTGTTTTTCTTTTTTGATTACCATGATATTTTTTAGCATAATAAATAGCTTGTTTTATTTTAGAAATATCTAACGCAATATTTCCTTTATTCAATAACGAGATTTTACCTAATAGCTTTTTAGAATAATAACATAATTCTAAATAATCATTAATAACTTGCATAAAATCATACTTATTATATATTAACTATAATGATTGAGATTTCTTAACTTAAGTTAAGAATCCCTAAAGCTTTTTATATAATATAATTCAAACATATGACAACAATAAAATTATATTATTTAAATGATTGGAATAAAATAAAATTATATGGGTGGCAAGCTATCTGTGATAAAGGTTTAGTAGCCCTTAAATCTCCACATAAACTACATAGATGTAATCTATGTTGGGATATAAATTCTGAATCTATGTTACAAGAGATAATAGCATTTTATGGAGATAACCCATTTTTTTTATATAATACATGTAATATTAATTCTAATTATCTGCAATCAGAAGGTAATCTTTTAGAAATGAAATTTGAAACATATAATATAAAAAAAATAAACTGTTATAAAAATGACAATGATTCAATGTTCCTGGAGACCCAAGACATATATTTGTGGGCTAAAGTACTTGCAAACGCAATTAACAAGGAGCATAAGACATTGTTTTTATTTATAAAAACAATGTCAGCTCTAAAAAATTCTAAGTTTTTTTTACTATATTGGAAAAATATTCCTGTAGCTACTTCGATGTTGAGTATTTACGATAATAATGCAGTTCTATCTTTTGTAACAGTTCAAAAACAATTTAGATTACAAGGCTTAGGGAGAACTATTATATTGAAAATAATTAGTTTAGCACACGATATGGATATTAAAACTATTTATTTATACTCAACAGATAGAATTAGCCATGTATATGTAAAGATTGGTTTTACCTTAATAAATAGCTTTTACCTTTATAGAAGCATCTTATGAAAGTATAATAATTTTATTCAAAAATTATTATACTTGGAACTAAAACTAAATAATCCTTATCTAAGAATCGTCACTAGTTGCTAGGATTGGGAATCAATTGCAAAATAACTTAGTTAGAAGGTAAAATTAATGAGTGTAGATATAATAATTCTAATTACTTTTCTTTTAGCTAATCTTATAGTTGGTATATTTTCATCAGGAAAAATTAAAACAGTTAAAGAATATGCTGTAGGAAGGCAAGATTTTAGGACAAGTGATATTGTGGCAACGATAGTAGCTACTTGGGTAGGTGGTGGGATGTTTTCCAATGTTCTACAAAAAACCTATACGGATGGTTTTAAATTTTTGATTGCTGATATTACTAATTGCTTCTCTTTTCTTTTTTGCTATATGCTTGTTCCACGTATGGGTGAATTTTTAGGTGCAACTTCTATAGCTACAGCAATGGGTAATATATATGGGAAATATGTAAAACTTATTACAGCAATTGCTGGATTAATTGTCTCTGTAGGTTTTATTGGTATACAACTCAAAGTTTTTGGTGGCTTAATAGGACATTTTTTTGATGTCCCCATAGCATATACAATATTTATCAGTGGAATAATAGTTGTATCATATTCTTGTTTTGGTGGAATAAGAGCTGTAACTTTTACAGATGTATTACAATTTTTTACTTTCTGTGCCTTTATCCCAATTCTAGGATTCTCTATATGGAGACATTCCTCTCAGGATATAATTGATATTCTAAAAAATTCTCCTTTACTTAATTACCGGGATATATTTAATAGTTCTCAAGAATTTTTCATTTTTATTACTCTTTCGTTGTACTTTGCATTACCATCATTTTATCCTGCATATTTTCAGCGTTTTGCTATTGCAAAAAATATTTTTCAACTACGCAAAGCATTTTTAATTGCAACTTTAATTTTGTTATTAATGAAAATTTTTATAGCATTAATTAGTATATTTCTATATTCAGTCAATCCCACACTACAACCTAATTTAATGCTTGGATATATTATTGATAACTATTCTTATCCAGGGCTGAAAGGTATTATAGTATCAGGGCTTGCAGCTCTTATTATGTCTACTGCAGATTCACATATCAATGCTGCATCTATGCTTGTAGCTTCTGACATAATGAATAAAGATAGTAATTCTAATAATCTATTTGTATGCAGATTGGCATCAATAATAATTGGTGTTTTAGGAATTTTTCTTGCTATTTCACAAAATAATATTCTTGATATAATGCTTATGTCAGCAAGTTTTTACATGCCTATTGTAACTGTACCATTTATTTTTACTGTAGTTGGATTTCGAAGTAGTGGTAAAGCTGTGTTAATTGGCATGATAGCCGGTTTTATAACAGTTGTTATTTGGCGTATATTCTTTATGAATACAGGTATAGATAGTGTAGTTCCGGGTATAATTGCAAATTTATTATTTCTGTTTGGTAGCCATTATTTATTAAAACAACCAGGTGGATGGGGCATGATAAAAGATCCTTATACCATAAAAGCTATTCAAGATGAAAGAAAAAGAAAAATTATTAGTATTTATCATTCTTTTACTAAGTTTAATTTAACTAAATTTTTAGAAAATAATACTCCTAAAAATAATATCACCTATAGTTTTTTCGGTGTTTTTATTTTCTTCTCTACCATAGCAACTATTTACACAGTAAAAATATTCGTATTAGTTGTAGAAGAAAAACTATTAACTACTATATTTCAAATAATGTTAATTATGTCTGCTTTATTTATTTGCTACCCTATATGGCCTGCAGGGTTAAATAAAAAACTAAAACAGATGCTTTGGTTCATAAGTATATTTTTTCTTTTAACCTTATGTAATAGTTTTTTTGTTATTATCAATAACTTTGCTACATCTCAACTAATTATCTTTGCTTTAAATACGGTAGTATTAGCTATGCTTATAAGATGGAAAGTTGCAGTTATTACATTAATTATTGGCACATTTTGTAGTATTCAGATTTGTGAATATTTTATATTACCTGCTCTTCAAATTAAGATTACAATAAGTTATTTTTATATTACATATATATGTTTACTTATTAGTACAATTATAGTTGCTTTTATTATCCCAAAAGAAAAAGAAAAAGAATTGATAGCATTTTTTTTAAATCAGCTTACACATCAAAATGAAGAAAGAAAAAAAACTCTCCTAAAAGTATTGCAGTATAGAACAGAATTTTTTAACAATATTGATCAAAATTGTATAAGTTTATTCCAAAGTTTAAATCAAAAAATTCAGTCATTGAATCAAGATATACAGCAATGTAAAGAACCTAAACAAATCCTACAAAAAAGCAAAAATCTTTCAAAGGTAGTATCCAAAATTAATGAAGGTGGGGAATATTTACGTAAAGTAATATTTCAATTACAACATAATTTAAAAATAAACTTAGATGAAGTTAATTTACGTGATTTTTTACAAAAAATTGTGGATGAGCAAAAACCATTATTGTTTAATAAAAAAATCTTATTTCAATTCAATAGTGATAATACGGAAAATATCTATCTAGATGTAATTTTAATTAAACAAATTATTGAACTTTTTATTCAAACTGGTATCAAATACCTAACTCAAGATATTATACTAATAAAGATCGATGATACAGAAATATGTTATGATTTAAGCTTTACAGATAAAATGAAAGCTATAAGAAAAGCGGTGAAAATTACAGTAATATTTAATGCTGTTAAGGTAACACCTAAAATTATAAGCACTTTGCTATTAAAATTAAATGATGTAAATTCAGATTTTTATCAAATAGTTTTTGCCCATTTTGGAAAATGTAATTTACAAATAACAGAAAAAAAAGAACTTTGTTATTCTTTAACTATTCCTAAAGAATTAAATAAAATTAGATCAGCAAAATTTAATTTGCTTAATGATGAATGGGAAAAAATAATATCCATGTATTCTGAATTAAAAGAGACAAGTGATCAAGTTAAAATTAATGTAGCAAAAAAACTTTTAGAACATGGTATAGATAATTATATAATTTCAAAATCTACTAACTTACCTATTGAAGAAGTGAATAAGTTAACAACATAAACGTTAAACATAATAGGGTGCTGTTGCAAATAGAATAAGAGTAATTTAATTCTTTTGCACACGATCAATTTGATATTGCAGAGCTATTTTCTTACAGAAAAAAGCCATAGATATTTTGATATATTTGTGTGATTTATATACCTTATTACAATCTGGTCGTCAGATGAAGTTGTAACTTTCTAGTTTATTACTGTGACAATAAACATCCTCGTAAGTCATTGTTTTTTGCTAAGTAAAGCATTTAACATTTGATCATGTTTGTAATTTTGTACAGCAAATGGTTCTTTTTTTGAATTATAGTTATCATTAATTTCTTGTATGGAAGGAATAATATGTTTTAAATTCTCATATTTCTCATTTGGAGTTTTGCCGTGGAGAGAGCTATGAACTCTATGCTGATTATAATATTTTTCCCAAACCATAAGTTTGTTTTGGAGTTCTGAATCCTTAGGATCAACGCTGCTGTAAAATTCATCTAAATCTGTTCTTTGTGTTCTTTCTACTTTACCATTTAAATGAGGAGATAAAGGTTTGATAGGACGAAATTTAATTTTTCGTTCTCTTAAATATTCTTGAACTACATAAGCAAAAAATTCTTGCCCTCTATCAGTTTGTATGCGTTGTATAGGGAATGGTATACGTTTTATAACCTGATCTAAAAAATCCAAAGTTTTACAGCAGTGCGTCTATTATATAAAGCTAAAGCTTTATACCTGGTACAATCATCTATAGCAGTATATTGATATAAATTATTAGCAATTTTGCAAACGTCCATTTGTACCCTTTCTCCTGGCACTTTACAATTAAGCATCTATTGTATCATTTTCGGTTAGCTTATAGTAATTGGTCTTTTATGAAAGTGATTCAGGGCGGAGAAAGTTTTACCGCTCTTTCTCAATCGCTTCAGGATGCATTATGGAGTTTAGGAGGATGTCCTGAAGAACATAGGACTGACAGTTTGTCAGCTGCTTTCAAGAATTTATCGCAAGAGGAGTCAGATGATATAACATGTTCTTATAAAGAAGTATGTGCTCATTATGGCATGCATGCTACAAGAAACAATCGTGGGAAAGGACATGAGAATGGTAGCGTTGAGGCTGCACATGGTCATCTTAAGAGACGTTTAGAGCAAGCTCTTTTATTGCGTGGTTCTTATAATTTTGAATCTATAGATGACTATCAAAATTTTATAGACTCTGTTGTTCAACGACACAATAATCGTCATCAACCACAACTTTATATTGAACGATCTTATTTAAAAGGATTGCCGGCCCACAGAACTATAGATTTTAGCCAAACAACAGCTAGGGTGACAACTTCTAGCACTATTACAGTAAAAAAAGTTATGTATAGTGTACCTTCCAGATTAATAGGGTATCAATTAGGAATACATATTTATGATGATCGTTTGTCATGTTACTTGGGAAGTGATCATGTTTTGGATTTACCTAGAGTAAGAGGGGATGACAAGCAAAAAGCAGCTAGATGCATTAATTATCGTCATTTAATTAATAGCTTGGTACGTAAACCCGGAGCTTTTCGCTATTCTATTCTGCGGGATGACATACTACCAACTCCTATATATAAAAAAATTTGGTTGCTAATTGATCAACATTGTACACCACGTCAGGCTAATAAATTGATGGTAGGTATTTTAAAGCTTGCAGCAGATTATAACTGTGAGCAACAATTAGGAGAATTTGTTGTGTCATCCCTAATTAAAGGTAAGGTTCCTTGTTTAGCCCGGATATTGCATGAGATATAGGAGACAAAATCCTCGTAAAGCTGTATAATACTGGTATTTCATTAGAATAATACAAAGGATTTTGTCATGACAAATTGTATAGCATATAGTTACCAGTTTTCCAAAGTAAAAAATCGGACAATAGAGATAAATTTCACTGGAGGTGATATTAGTAGCGATGGAGGTGTGTTGTTATTAAGAGAAGCAGATAAAAGGCTTGGTATAACAGAGGAGCTTGCTAAAATATTTCCTGATAGACGAGATGGTAGTAAAATTACCCATAATATGGCAACAATGCTGAGGCAACGAATTTATGGTATTGCATTAGGTTATGAAGATTTAAATGACCACAATTATCTACGAAAATGTCCTGCTATGCAAACAGCTATGGAAACAATTGATGATATGGCAAGTAGTTCTACCTTATGTCGTATAGAAAACAATGCTGATAGACACTTTGCAATTAAAGTGCATGAACTAATGCTTGATAAATTTATTAAGTCTCATAAAATAGTACCAAAGCAGCTAATACTTGATTTTGATGCTACGGATGATGAAATTCATGGGCAACAGGAAGGTAAGTTTTATCATGGTTATTACGGTCATAATTGCTTTTTACCTTTGTATGTTTTTTGTGGAAAGCATCTGTTAGTTAGTTATCTTAGGACGTCAAAGCAGGATCAAGCAAAACATTCTTGGGCAATATTATCATTGTTAGTAAAACGTTTTCGCCAAGCTTGGCCAGAGGTAAAGATTATTTTTCGTGGTGATAGTGGATTTTGTCGTCATCAGATGTTTGATTGGTGTGATATTCATAATATAAAATATATTGTAGGAATGCCCCAAAATAACAGACTAAATGAGTTACTGAAACCTACAATGGAGAAGTCAAAAGCAGCATTTATTATAACCCAAGAAAAGCAACGTCTTTTTAGTGAGTTTCCATATAAGGCTGGTAGTTGGAGTCATGAACGTAGAATAATTGGTAAGGCAGAAATGACAATGCTTGGAGAAAATCCAAGGTATATAGTAACTAATTTATCAGATAAACCTGAAGATTTATACGACAAAGTTTACTGTGGTCGTGGTGATATGGAAAACCGTATAAAAGAGCAACAACTAGAATTATTTGCAGATCGTACTTCTTGTCATAGATGGTGGGCTAATCAGCTCAGAATGATTTTATCGGGTCTTGCATACACTTTAGTAGAATATATCAGAGGTAATTTATTACAAGGTAGTGCATTAGCAAAAGCACAAATAGGTACAATACGTTTAAAATTATTAAAAATTGGGGTAGTAATTATCCGTAATACTAGGCGTATTAAGTTTTTGTTATCTTCATCATATCCTTACCGACAGGTATGGAATCATGTGATGAAGAAATTAGCATTAGAATAACCTAGATTAGCACTGTTCCCGGTGCTTAGAAAAAATGGGGTAAGGGGCATTACATCTAAAATTTGAAAATAACGGCTTCAAAGCACTTTTTGGCAAAATTTTTACAAAAGTATCATTGCTAATATTATAAATTACTCAATTTCTTACTTTAAATCTCACTTCATGCAATATCCGGGCTAGATCCATAATTTCGTCTACCTTCCTGAAAAATAGCTCTAACCCGGATATTGCATGAAGTGAAATTTATCTCTATTGTCCGATTTTTTACTTTGGAAAACTGGTAACTATATGCTATACAATTTGTCATGACAAAATCCTTTGTATTATTCTAATGAAATACCAGTATTATACAGCTTTACGAGGATTTTGTCTCCTATATCTCATGCAATATCCGGGTTAGGTTCATATCAACCGCTAAAAGAATTAAGAAAGCAAGAACAAGGATTTACATCTAAAACACTATTGTCTAAAGAAGCGAGCTACTTAACTCTCGATATTTTAAAAGGTACCGCCCGCCCGCACATATATAATAAAATAGAAAGCTTGCCGATATATTGGAAAACCGGTACTTCTAGCTCGTTTAGGGATGCTTTAACGGTCGGTATATTCGGCAAATACGTGCTTGCCGTATGGATCGGAGATTTTAAAGGTCAAGTTAGAGGGTCGTTTACGGGAGTAGAAGCTGCCGCTCCTTTGTTTTTTAATATTATAAATGCGGTAATAAATAAAACCAAAGATAAAGATTTGATTCTTGATAAAGCAAAGGAGCTTGATATTACCAAAGTTACAGTCTGTGCTGACACCGGCGATATTTATAACGGCATGTGTCCAGTTAAAACCGACACCTGGTTTATTAAAGGCAAATCACCGATAAAACCGTCGGGAATATATAGGAAAATTTTAATAAATATCAATACCGGTATGCCGGCTTGTAGCTTTATAGAAGGACAAACCGAATATAGAATAGTAAATTTTTGGCCGACCGATTTACTGTCGGTATATAAAAAAGCCGGTATTCATTTGTTACCGAAACCTTTAGGCAAAAACTACTGTGATAATTGTTGTAGTAATTTGGTAAATCAACACTATCAAAAGCCGAAAATTACCTCTCCTATAAAAAATTCTGTTTATTCAATTAAAAATGGTGATAAGATAAATCTTGCGGCAACCGTTGATTCTAGCGTTTCCGATATTTTTTGGTTTGTTAACGATGAGTTAATAAGTAGAGTTAAAGCCGATGAACCATTATTATGGCAAGCAAAAATCGGAGAATATATTATAATGGTTATTGACAATAACGGGAAGAGCGATACGGCAAGAATTAATTTTAAAGATTAAGAATATGAAGGAACGATTACAACAATTACAATTAATAAAGCAAATATTTACCTCATTGACGGAAATTTATAACAAAACTGAGGAAATAACAAGAAAAGGGGTTTTAGTATTAGGAGCTGTAGGCGGCGGCAAAAGTGCTTTGATATCGTCATTAATTAACGATAAACTGGAAATTGTTCATAATCCCGATCAAAAAGTCTATCAATTAAAAAATTCTAGTAATCTTGATTTAGAGATACATAACGAACCTTCTACCTCTCCCAATATCCCTAATAAATATAAAATTGGCGATACCGTAATTTGGGACTGTCCGGGCTTTGAGATAAATAAGGATTCACCGAGAAATATAACTCAAATATTAATTAACCTTTTTTCTCTAAAGAGATTGTTTAAAGCTAATAATGACCTGCAATTTATAATTGTCACTCCCGAATCTTCAATAACGGAAGAAAGCGGCGGATTCTATCCCATAATTGCAAATTTTATTAATATTTTTCCAAAATCAGAGCTAGAAAAATTAAAACATAGTGTGGCGTTAGTTATAACTAAAGGGGAACGAGAATTAGAGAATATTAATAGATTAATAGGGAGTATTATAAACAAAAGTGATACAAGTACTAAGGAGTTTTTAAATAATTTATCTTCGCTTGAATCTTCATTTATCAAAATTTTTCCTAAAATTCCTCAAGAAGTTGGGCTTTTTATTCCTAAAATAAAATTTGAAGATTTTAAGTTAGACGCCGTTAACATAAAACTAAAACCTTTAAATTTTAATCTTAATGGATATCAAGATATTATAGATAAGTTATACACTACAATAGAACTTAATATTACAAACGTAATGGATATCATAGCCCATACTTTCGATAAAAAAAATTTTAATTGTTATAAACCTGTCAATTGTCATATATTTTTTGATAATTATGACAATAACATTTTCATTAAAAAGCTTTTACCGCCGGCGGATAAAAATTATACCCTTCTACCTATCGAAAAACTTAAATATTTTCAAGGGTTACAGCAGATATTTAAGTTTCATGAGCTAATGGAAAAAAGTAATGCTAATCCTAAAAATTTGATTATCAAGCTCTTAGATATTATCGAAAAATTTTTAGAAGCACCGCAGCAGCAAGAGCAAATACATAATTATAGCTATATCTTTAAACAACAAACCGAATATTTATCATTTTTCACAGAAATTTTAAAAACTCCTCCTTTAGAGTTGAAGAAACAATCAGACTATTTATTCAACAGCGTAATAGTGCATTGCAAACAAACAATAAAAGAAATCTATACGCCTTTTATCAAGGATATGGAACTAATGAAATCTATAGATGAACAATATTATGAAGAAGCTATATGGTGGTTAGAAGAATATAATTCCCCTGAAGAAATAAGCGAAACTAAAGCTTTAGCCCATTTCAACCTCGGCACGATTTATAGTAAGAAAGGGGAGTTTAGCAACGCATGGAAGAATTTTAATCAGGCTATTGATTGTAAAACTTTACCATACACTTCATCATACAAAGGAATCGGTAATGTATTAGAGCAACTAGCAATAAAGTATAATAAAAACAATGATTACTATTTAAATTTAGCAATAAAATATTATAAAATTGCCGGCTACTCTACCGGCGTTTTGAAATGTTTTGAAGAATTAATAAAAAAGAATCTGCAAAACCATGATTTACATGTTCAAAAAGGAGATTATTTACTTACAAAAAAACAATATACCGATGCTTTAAACGCTTATTCTGCTGCTAAAGATATAACGGGTAACTTCTCTAAGCAGAATGAGATAGAACTTAAAATACTAAAACTCTTGATATCTAAAACAGAACCTGCACCTATAATTGATTACGGTAATATTCCTCCTGCTGAGATAGATCAAGTCGAGAGAGAGGAAGACTTAAACTTTGTTAAAATAATCGGAGATAATAATATAAATGTTGATGTAAGTATAATACAGCATATTGCATAAAGCTTGATACAAGCGTTGTTGCATGGCTCTAAAAAAGTGCTATATGTCATTCTAGCTAAAGGCGGGAATCCAGAAAAAACACTTAAAATAAGCAAAATTATATAAAAATTTACTATATAATTCGTTTAAATATTCTCTGGATTCCCGCCTTCGCGGGAATGACATAGAAAATTCGAGCCACGCAACAACACCCAAAACCACCCAAGAATAGTATATTTCAAGATTTGAGTTTAGTCTTACGCAAATAATAAATCACAATTAAAGAAATAGCGAGTCCAAACCAGGTTAAAGCATATTCTAAATGATCGTTTCTAATATTTGCTAAATGATTCATCGATAAAGGAATAAGAATATCTAAGCCGCTAATGTCTTTGCCGTCCAAAATTACATAAAAATTTTCTAACTTTAGCCCTAAAATGTCAGAAGCACCTACCAAATCCAAAGTAAACCAGACATTATTTTTTATGTCATTATCGGGAATAAAAGAACGTATTTTTTCAGTCGGCATAGTGACACCGATAATTTCGTGCGTTTGCTCATTCGCAGCACTAGAAATAGCGTTTTTATGGCGATTACTAAACCAGCCGCGAGCTACTAAAATAATTTTATCGTTCGTAGTCTTAAAAGGCGTCACTAAATAATAACCGTCTTTTTCCTTCGACATTGATCTACGCCCGTATAAATGTATATCTGCACCGACTAAAAAATGTCCGGTAATTTTTACTTTACGGTAAATTAAATTATCCTCTAAAGCATTTAAATCTACGGCAGGGCTAGTCAGATTATAATCCATAGCCTCTAGAAATAGTTTTTTTTCTTTTAAACGGCTAAGCTGCCAAAAGCCAAGTGTTATCAATATAATAACTGTACATAAAGTAAAGAAATCTATAAAATTAAATCTTGAATTGTTAAATTTTTTGTTCACTTTATGCTAAATTTTATAAGTAAAAATATATTATAACACCAGATTTTACTTTATTGTTTATTATTTGTCCATTTATTAGATATAGCTTTAATGGCGAGGCGGCATTGTTGCGTGGATAGAATTTTTGCAAAGCGTTCAGTGTCATGCCGTGACTTGAGCAGTCTTGTTGCATGGATCGAATTTTTGATGTCATTCCCGCGAAGGCGGGAATCCAGAGAATATTTAAGCGAATTATATAGTAAATTTCTATATAATTTTGCTTATTTTAAGTGTTTTTTCTGGATTCCCGCCTTCGCGGGAATGACATACAGCACTTTTTTAGAGCCACGACGCCAAGAGGCGTCTCGCCATGATGGGGTTTTTCGAGCCACGCAACAACGCCTATACATTAAACAAATACTACCTGCTAAAAATATAAAATGTACATTTGTTTTTTGCCGCTTCTAAATATAAAAAGATTACCGGCGTAATATATAAAGTTAATAATTGCGAGGTTAGTAATCCGCCAACCACCGCAAGACCCAAAGATTGCCGTTCGCCGCCGGTAGCTCCTAGTCCCAAAGCAATCGGTAACGCTCCCATTAAAGCCGCAAGCGTCGTCATCATAATCGGTCTAAATCTAACTAAACACGCTTCATAAATAATTTCTTTAGAAGTTTTATTACTAGTCTTTTGAATTTCTAGGGCAAAATCAATAATGATGATAGCGTTTTTCTTGACGATACCGATTAACATAATCAAACCGATAAACCCATAAATATCAAGTTCTTTATGGAATAAGACTAACGTGAGAAGAGCACCGAAACCTGCAGTCGGTAAGCCTGCAAGGATGGAGATCGGGTGCAAAAAATTCTCATATAACATGCCAAGAACTATATAGATTAATATAGCGGCAAGCAGCATAAGTAGCCCCATATCAGACAGAGAAGACTGAAAAGCCTGAACCGTTCCTTGAAAGCCTCCCGTTATGCTAGCAGGCATTTGCAACTCTTTTATAGCCGCTTCCACTTGCGGCACCGCATAACTTAAAGAAAAACCCGGTTTGAGGTTAAAAGAAACCGTAACGGAAGGTAACTGCCCGAAATGAGAAATACTAAGCGGTCCGACGGTATTAATTATTTTGGCAACAGAAGATAAAGGCACGAGGACATCGTTAGATGATTTAATATAAAGTAAAGATAGCATGGATGGATCCGTCTGATATTCCGGTGCGAGTTCCATAATCACAAAATATTGAGCAGTCGGAGTATAGAGGGTAGAAATTTGCTGTGCACCGTAAGCACTATATAAAGTTGTTTGTATCTGTTCCAACGATACTCCAAGCTGTGCCGCTTTATACCTGTCAACTTCTAGTTTAGTTTGCGGTTGTGCAATTTGTAAATCCGAGGTCACATCAATAAAACCCGTTATTTTGCTAAGTTTTGCTTGGAGCTTCGGCACAAAACTAAATAACTCATCTTGATCGATGCCTTGCATCGTATATTGATACTGGCTTTTTGTTGACTGTCCACCAATGCTTAGCGTCGGAACATTTTGTATATAAACTTTTATGCCCGTTAGATCATTGAGCTTTGCCCGAAGCTCATTAATTACCTTATTGGAACCGGGTCTTTGATCTCTCGGCTTGAGGCTTATAAACACCATTCCTTGATTCATCGAAGAATTTCTCCCCGATGCACCGACCGAAGAAGCAAGTGCTCCAATATAAGGATTTTGCAGCACTATATCCACAACCTGTTTTTGTAGATTTACCATCGCATCAAAAGAAATATTTTGTGCGGTTTCCGTAGAAATTAATACTTGTCCTGAATCTTCGTCCGGTAAGAAGCCTTTGGATACGATAGTAAAAAGATAAATAGTTGCTAAAATCATGATAATAAACACTAGCATAGTAGCCCTGCCGTAATCCATAACCGTTACAAGGCTTTTTTGGTATTTCTCTTTGATATATTCAAAGGCTTTTTCACTTATTCTTTCAGTTTTCTCGGATGACTCGTTATTCCTACCTTCTTTTAAAAACATATTACATAATACGGGAGTAATTGTAATAGAAATAATTCCTGAAAATAATATAGCCGAGGTTATAGTTACGGCAAATTCATTTAATAACCTGCCTAAAATTCCTCCCATTAATAATAAAGGTATAAAAACCGCTATTAGCGATAAAGTCATGGAAATTACAGTAAAAACAATTTCTTTGGTGCCGTCTATCGTCGCTTGTAATCTACTTTGCCCATTTTCTATATGTCTTGTTATGTTTTCTAGCACTACTATAGCATCATCGACAACAAACCCGACTGCTAACGTCATAGCCATAAGAGATAGGGTATCTATGCTAAAATCTAGAATATACATAACCGAAAAGCTGCCTATTATCGACAAAGGCAATGCCAGTGCCGGTATAATAGTCGAAGAAAAATTATGTAGGAAAATGAATATAACTATTATCACCAGCAAAAGAGCTAAGAGTAGCGTAAATTGTACATCATGTACCGATTCTTTAATAGAGTCTGATCGGTCAAACAAAATATTTATATCAACTCCGGCAGGAATCTGCCGACGTAATGAAGGTAATATTTTTTTGATTGAATCGATAATCTCCAAAGTATTAGTGTTAGGCTGTTTCTGGATAGCCAAAATTATGCCGGGTTTATTATTATACCAAGCAGCTATTTTATTGTTAGCAACACTATCTATTGCCATGCCGATATTTTTAAGAAATAAAGGATTGCCATTACGATACATTAATATCAAATCATTATATTCTTGAGCATTTTGTAATTGCCCCGGGACTAAAATCGTCGAATAAATATCTTTCCCGTATAAAGCTCCGGTCGGCTGGTTAACATTACTTTGCATAAGTGCATTCGCTACTTCCTCGATCCCTATCATATTAACGGCTAGTTTACTCGGATCAAGCTGCACCCTTATTGCATATTGCTGCGATCCATATACTTGTACCTGTGCCACACCCGACAACATTGAGAATCGTTGAGCAATGATTGTTTCCGCATAATAATCAACTTGGTATAACGGCATAGTATCGGAAGTTAAAGATAGGTAAAATATGGGAGCATCAGCCGGATTTACCTTGCGATAAGAAGGAGGGTTAGGCCAAATCGGTAGGTAATTGCTTTGCTGCCGATGAAATAGCCGCCTGCACGTCCTGTGCGGCAGCATCTATATTCCTATCTAAGGAAAATTGTAAGGTGATTTGTGTATTGCCGGAGGTGTTAATTGAATTCATTGACTCAATATTAGCAATATTAGAAAATTGCTTTTCCAAAGGCAACGCAACAGAAGAAGCCATAGTAGACGGATCGGCACCGGGCAAGGTTACCGAAACCTGAATCGTCGGAAAATCAATATCCGGTAACACGCTAACCCGGATATTGCATATCTTTATTCTTATGAAAAGCAGCATTATCTAAAACAATTACACAACCATCTGGTAATTTAGGCATTAAATCCTCTTTTACCCAATGAGTAAAAGTTTGTGTATCAATATTATGTTCGAAAAGACTAACTGTCAAAAGTGCTTTGTCTAGCAAGGCTCCTATAGCATTAGTACGTCCTTTAGCTCCCCAATCATGTGTACCAAAACATCTTTCTCCCTTCATAGAATATCCATGAGTACGAGGCATGTCATGCATAAAACCACTTTCATCCAAGTATACTATAGGTTTTCCATCATGTGTATATTGAGTAATTTTATTTTGAAAGCATAACCTCTCTTTTGCTTTGGCTTTTGGGTGATTCAGTGTTTTTTTTATATGTAATATTTAAGCGTTTAAGAGCTCTCCAAATGCCATGTGTACTTACAACTAAACGTTCAGCTCTCTCATAATTATAAGCATCAGGATAGTCCTTGACATCTTGTTTTAATGCTTCCATGTTGATTTTTGTTGCAGGTTTATTACGAGTACGTGAAGGCTCCAAACGTTTTGCCCAACGCACTAATGTTGTCTTCCCTACATCAAAACGCTTGGCTGTTTGTACATAACTTAAACCTTCTTTGTTCTTTATCTTAAATACCTTTCTACGAAAATCTATACTATATGTCATAAGTCTTTTTTTATAGCCGTTTTATTAGCTTCTAGCTATAAACACGCCAAACAATAAAATTGTCAGCATGAATAAACTAGTAAATACCGGGCGCTTGATGAAGAACTCGGATATGTTCACAGCAATAACCAAATAATTTTTTAAAAAACGATGTCGTTCTTAGTAACGGTGTATAGGTATTGTCATTGCCACGTCGGTACGGCGTTGTTGCGTGGCTCGAGAAAAGTGCTATATGTCATTCCTGCGAAAGCAGGAATCCAGAAAAAACACTTAACCCGGATATTGCATGAAGTGAGATTTAAAGTAAGAAATTGAGTAATTTATAATATTAGCAATGATACTTTTGTAAAAATTTTGCCAAAAAGTGCTTTGAAGCCGTTATTTTCAAATTTTAGATGTAATGCCCCTTACCCCATTTTTTCTAAGCACCGGGAACAGTGCTAATCTAGGTTATTCTAATGCTAATTTCTTCATCACATGATTCCATACCTGTCGGTAAGGATATGATGAAGATAACAAAAACTTAATACGCCTAGTATTACGGATAATTACTACCCCAATTTTTAATAATTTTAAACGTATTGTACCTATTTGTGCTTTTGCTAATGCACTACCTTGTAATAAATTACCTCTGATATATTCTACTAAAGTGTATGCAAGACCCGATAAAATCATTCTGAGCTGATTAGCCCACCATCTATGACAAGAAGTACGATCTGCAAATAATTCTAGTTGTTGCTCTTTTATACGGTTTTCCATATCACCACGACCACAGTAAACTTTGTCGTATAAATCTTCAGGTTTATCTGATAAATTAGTTACTATATACCTTGGATTTTCTCCAAGCATTGTCATTTCTGCCTTACCAATTATTCTACGTTCATGACTCCAACTACCAGCCTTATATGGAAACTCACTAAAAAGACGTTGCTTTTCTTGGGTTATAATAAATGCTGCTTTTGACTTCTCCATTGTAGGTTTCAGTAACTCATTTAGTCTGTTATTTTGGGGCATTCCTACAATATATTTTATATTATGAATATCACACCAATCAAACATCTGATGACGACAAAATCCACTATCACCACGAAAAATAATCTTTACCTCTGGCCAAGCTTGGCGAAAACGTTTTACTAACAATGATAATATTGCCCAAGAATGTTTTGCTTGATCCTGCTTTGACGTCCTAAGATAACTAACTAACAGATGCTTTCCACAAAAAACATACAAAGGTAAAAAGCAATTATGACCGTAATAACCATGATAAAACTTACCTTCCTGTTGCCCATGAATTTCATCATCCGTAGCATCAAAATCAAGTATTAGCTGCTTTGGTACTATTTTATGAGACTTAATAAATTTATCAAGCATTAGTTCATGCACTTTAATTGCAAAGTGTCTATCAGCATTGTTTTCTATAGCTAGAAGCTAATAAAACGGCTATAAAAAAAGACTTATGACATATAGTATAGATTTTCGTAGAAAGGTATTTAAGATAAAGAACAAAGAAGGTTTAAGTTATGTACAAACTGATCTGTCAACAGTTTTCCGGACAGTTTTTTACGCACATTTTTGTATTTTTTCGTATTGTACTGGTGATAGATAATCGTTAGCAGAATGCATTCTTATACGATTATAAAATACCTCTATATATTCAAATATAGCATGTTTTGCTTCCTCCCTAGTTTTAAATTTATGTTGATAAATTAATTCTGTTTTTATAGTATGAAAAAAGCTTTCAGCAACAGCATTATCCCAGCAATTTCCTTTACGACTCATACTCTGTATAATACCATGTTGTTTTATAAGTTTTAAATGACTATCAGAACAATATTGGCTACCTCTATCAGTATGCCAAATAAGCTTTTTAGGTGGTTTACGTTGCCATATTGCCATTAGCAAAGCATTATTAACTAAATCAGCTTTCATATTACTATTCATTGACCAGCCTATTACTTTTCTAGAAAATAGATCAATAACTGTTGCTAAATATAACCATCCTTCTCCAGTTGGGATATAGGTGATATCACCAACCCAATAACAATTAACATTAGAAACTTTAAACTGTCTATCCAATAAATTAGGAGCAACTTGCTTATTATGCTTAGAATCAGTAGTTGCTTTAAATTTATACTTAGTTTTACATACTAAGCCAGCTTCATTCATTAGTCTTGTAATTCTCCTACGACTAACAATTATGCCTTGCCTCAACAAAGCCTTTTTAATGGGTCTAGATCCATAATTTCGTCTACCTTCCTGAAAAATAGCTCTAACCCGGATATTGCATGAAGTGAAATTTATCTCTATTGTCCGATTTTTTACTTTGGAAAACTGGTAACTATATGCTATACAATTTGTCATGACAAAATCCTTTGTATTATTCTAATGAAATACCAGTATTATACAGCTTTACGAGGATTTTGTCTCCTATATCTCATGCAATATCCGGGTTAGGTTCATATCAACCGCTAAAAGAATTAAGAAAGCAAGAACAAGGATTTACATCTAAAACACTATTGTCTAAAGAAGCGAGCTACTTAACTCTCGATATTTTAAAAGGTACCGCCCGCCCGCACATATATAATAAAATAGAAAGCTTGCCGATATATTGGAAAACCGGTACTTCTAGCTCGTTTAGGGATGCTTTAACGGTCGGTATATTCGGCAAATACGTGCTTGCCGTATGGATCGGAGATTTTAAAGGTCAAGTTAGAGGGTCGTTTACGGGAGTAGAAGCTGCCGCTCCTTTGTTTTTTAATATTATAAATGCGGTAATAAATAAAACCAAAGATAAAGATTTGATTCTTGATAAAGCAAAGGAGCTTGATATTACCAAAGTTACAGTCTGTGCTGACACCGGCGATATTTATAACGGCATGTGTCCAGTTAAAACCGACACCTGGTTTATTAAAGGCAAATCACCGATAAAACCGTCGGGAATATATAGGAAAATTTTAATAAATATCAATACCGGTATGCCGGCTTGTAGCTTTATAGAAGGACAAACCGAATATAGAATAGTAAATTTTTGGCCGACCGATTTACTGTCGGTATATAAAAAAGCCGGTATTCATTTGTTACCGAAACCTTTAGGCAAAAACTACTGTGATAATTGTTGTAGTAATTTGGTAAATCAACACTATCAAAAGCCGAAAATTACCTCTCCTATAAAAAATTCTGTTTATTCAATTAAAAATGGTGATAAGATAAATCTTGCGGCAACCGTTGATTCTAGCGTTTCCGATATTTTTTGGTTTGTTAACGATGAGTTAATAAGTAGAGTTAAAGCCGATGAACCATTATTATGGCAAGCAAAAATCGGAGAATATATTATAATGGTTATTGACAATAACGGGAAGAGCGATACGGCAAGAATTAATTTTAAAGATTAAGAATATGAAGGAACGATTACAACAATTACAATTAATAAAGCAAATATTTACCTCATTGACGGAAATTTATAACAAAACTGAGGAAATAACAAGAAAAGGGGTTTTAGTATTAGGAGCTGTAGGCGGCGGCAAAAGTGCTTTGAT
This sequence comes from Rickettsia endosymbiont of Polydrusus tereticollis, assembly GCF_964026385.1. NCBI lineage: Bacteria > Pseudomonadati > Pseudomonadota > Alphaproteobacteria > Rickettsiales > Rickettsiaceae > Rickettsia > Rickettsia endosymbiont of Polydrusus tereticollis. The sequence continues at coordinate 1,486,328 of NZ_OZ032142.1, forward strand.
ATCGTCATTAATTAACGATAAACTGGAAATTGTTCATAATCCCGATCAAAAAGTCTATCAATTAAAAAATTCTAGTAATCTTGATTTAGAGATACATAACGAACCTTCTACCTCTCCCAATATCCCTAATAAATATAAAATTGGCGATACCGTAATTTGGGACTGTCCGGGCTTTGAGATAAATAAGGATTCACCGAGAAATATAACTCAAATATTAATTAACCTTTTTTCTCTAAAGAGATTGTTTAAAGCTAATAATGACCTGCAATTTATAATTGTCACTCCCGAATCTTCAATAACGGAAGAAAGCGGCGGATTCTATCCCATAATTGCAAATTTTATTAATATTTTTCCAAAATCAGAGCTAGAAAAATTAAAACATAGTGTGGCGTTAGTTATAACTAAAGGGGAACGAGAATTAGAGAATATTAATAGATTAATAGGGAGTATTATAAACAAAAGTGATACAAGTACTAAGGAGTTTTTAAATAATTTATCTTCGCTTGAATCTTCATTTATCAAAATTTTTCCTAAAATTCCTCAAGAAGTTGGGCTTTTTATTCCTAAAATAAAATTTGAAGATTTTAAGTTAGACGCCGTTAACATAAAACTAAAACCTTTAAATTTTAATCTTAATGGATATCAAGATATTATAGATAAGTTATACACTACAATAGAACTTAATATTACAAACGTAATGGATATCATAGCCCATACTTTCGATAAAAAAAATTTTAATTGTTATAAACCTGTCAATTGTCATATATTTTTTGATAATTATGACAATAACATTTTCATTAAAAAGCTTTTACCGCCGGCGGATAAAAATTATACCCTTCTACCTATCGAAAAACTTAAATATTTTCAAGGGTTACAGCAGATATTTAAGTTTCATGAGCTAATGGAAAAAAGTAATGCTAATCCTAAAAATTTGATTATCAAGCTCTTAGATATTATCGAAAAATTTTTAGAAGCACCGCAGCAGCAAGAGCAAATACATAATTATAGCTATATCTTTAAACAACAAACCGAATATTTATCATTTTTCACAGAAATTTTAAAAACTCCTCCTTTAGAGTTGAAGAAACAATCAGACTATTTATTCAACAGCGTAATAGTGCATTGCAAACAAACAATAAAAGAAATCTATACGCCTTTTATCAAGGATATGGAACTAATGAAATCTATAGATGAACAATATTATGAAGAAGCTATATGGTGGTTAGAAGAATATAATTCCCCTGAAGAAATAAGCGAAACTAAAGCTTTAGCCCATTTCAACCTCGGCACGATTTATAGTAAGAAAGGGGAGTTTAGCAACGCATGGAAGAATTTTAATCAGGCTATTGATTGTAAAACTTTACCATACACTTCATCATACAAAGGAATCGGTAATGTATTAGAGCAACTAGCAATAAAGTATAATAAAAACAATGATTACTATTTAAATTTAGCAATAAAATATTATAAAATTGCCGGCTACTCTACCGGCGTTTTGAAATGTTTTGAAGAATTAATAAAAAAGAATCTGCAAAACCATGATTTACATGTTCAAAAAGGAGATTATTTACTTACAAAAAAACAATATACCGATGCTTTAAACGCTTATTCTGCTGCTAAAGATATAACGGGTAACTTCTCTAAGCAGAATGAGATAGAACTTAAAATACTAAAACTCTTGATATCTAAAACAGAACCTGCACCTATAATTGATTACGGTAATATTCCTCCTGCTGAGATAGATCAAGTCGAGAGAGAGGAAGACTTAAACTTTGTTAAAATAATCGGAGATAATAATATAAATGTTGATGTAAGTATAATACAGCATATTGCATAAAGCTTGATACAAGCGTTGTTGCATGGCTCTAAAAAAGTGCTATATGTCATTCTAGCTAAAGGCGGGAATCCAGAAAAAACACTTAAAATAAGCAAAATTATATAAAAATTTACTATATAATTCGTTTAAATATTCTCTGGATTCCCGCCTTCGCGGGAATGACATAGAAAATTCGAGCCACGCAACAACACCCAAAACCACCCAAGAATAGTATATTTCAAGATTTGAGTTTAGTCTTACGCAAATAATAAATCACAATTAAAGAAATAGCGAGTCCAAACCAGGTTAAAGCATATTCTAAATGATCGTTTCTAATATTTGCTAAATGATTCATCGATAAAGGAATAAGAATATCTAAGCCGCTAATGTCTTTGCCGTCCAAAATTACATAAAAATTTTCTAACTTTAGCCCTAAAATGTCAGAAGCACCTACCAAATCCAAAGTAAACCAGACATTATTTTTTATGTCATTATCGGGAATAAAAGAACGTATTTTTTCAGTCGGCATAGTGACACCGATAATTTCGTGCGTTTGCTCATTCGCAGCACTAGAAATAGCGTTTTTATGGCGATTACTAAACCAGCCGCGAGCTACTAAAATAATTTTATCGTTCGTAGTCTTAAAAGGCGTCACTAAATAATAACCGTCTTTTTCCTTCGACATTGATCTACGCCCGTATAAATGTATATCTGCACCGACTAAAAAATGTCCGGTAATTTTTACTTTACGGTAAATTAAATTATCCTCTAAAGCATTTAAATCTACGGCAGGGCTAGTCAGATTATAATCCATAGCCTCTAGAAATAGTTTTTTTTCTTTTAAACGGCTAAGCTGCCAAAAGCCAAGTGTTATCAATATAATAACTGTACATAAAGTAAAGAAATCTATAAAATTAAATCTTGAATTGTTAAATTTTTTGTTCACTTTATGCTAAATTTTATAAGTAAAAATATATTATAACACCAGATTTTACTTTATTGTTTATTATTTGTCCATTTATTAGATATAGCTTTAATGGCGAGGCGGCATTGTTGCGTGGATAGAATTTTTGCAAAGCGTTCAGTGTCATGCCGTGACTTGAGCAGTCTTGTTGCATGGATCGAATTTTTGATGTCATTCCCGCGAAGGCGGGAATCCAGAGAATATTTAAGCGAATTATATAGTAAATTTCTATATAATTTTGCTTATTTTAAGTGTTTTTTCTGGATTCCCGCCTTCGCGGGAATGACATACAGCACTTTTTTAGAGCCACGACGCCAAGAGGCGTCTCGCCATGATGGGGTTTTTCGAGCCACGCAACAACGCCTATACATTAAACAAATACTACCTGCTAAAAATATAAAATGTACATTTGTTTTTTGCCGCTTCTAAATATAAAAAGATTACCGGCGTAATATATAAAGTTAATAATTGCGAGGTTAGTAATCCGCCAACCACCGCAAGACCCAAAGATTGCCGTTCGCCGCCGGTAGCTCCTAGTCCCAAAGCAATCGGTAACGCTCCCATTAAAGCCGCAAGCGTCGTCATCATAATCGGTCTAAATCTAACTAAACACGCTTCATAAATAATTTCTTTAGAAGTTTTATTACTAGTCTTTTGAATTTCTAGGGCAAAATCAATAATGATGATAGCGTTTTTCTTGACGATACCGATTAACATAATCAAACCGATAAACCCATAAATATCAAGTTCTTTATGGAATAAGACTAACGTGAGAAGAGCACCGAAACCTGCAGTCGGTAAGCCTGCAAGGATGGAGATCGGGTGCAAAAAATTCTCATATAACATGCCAAGAACTATATAGATTAATATAGCGGCAAGCAGCATAAGTAGCCCCATATCAGACAGAGAAGACTGAAAAGCCTGAACCGTTCCTTGAAAGCCTCCCGTTATGCTAGCAGGCATTTGCAACTCTTTTATAGCCGCTTCCACTTGCGGCACCGCATAACTTAAAGAAAAACCCGGTTTGAGGTTAAAAGAAACCGTAACGGAAGGTAACTGCCCGAAATGAGAAATACTAAGCGGTCCGACGGTATTAATTATTTTGGCAACAGAAGATAAAGGCACGAGGACATCGTTAGATGATTTAATATAAAGTAAAGATAGCATGGATGGATCCGTCTGATATTCCGGTGCGAGTTCCATAATCACAAAATATTGAGCAGTCGGAGTATAGAGGGTAGAAATTTGCTGTGCACCGTAAGCACTATATAAAGTTGTTTGTATCTGTTCCAACGATACTCCAAGCTGTGCCGCTTTATACCTGTCAACTTCTAGTTTAGTTTGCGGTTGTGCAATTTGTAAATCCGAGGTCACATCAATAAAACCCGTTATTTTGCTAAGTTTTGCTTGGAGCTTCGGCACAAAACTAAATAACTCATCTTGATCGATGCCTTGCATCGTATATTGATACTGGCTTTTTGTTGACTGTCCACCAATGCTTAGCGTCGGAACATTTTGTATATAAACTTTTATGCCCGTTAGATCATTGAGCTTTGCCCGAAGCTCATTAATTACCTTATTGGAACCGGGTCTTTGATCTCTCGGCTTGAGGCTTATAAACACCATTCCTTGATTCATCGAAGAATTTCTCCCCGATGCACCGACCGAAGAAGCAAGTGCTCCAATATAAGGATTTTGCAGCACTATATCCACAACCTGTTTTTGTAGATTTACCATCGCATCAAAAGAAATATTTTGTGCGGTTTCCGTAGAAATTAATACTTGTCCTGAATCTTCGTCCGGTAAGAAGCCTTTGGATACGATAGTAAAAAGATAAATAGTTGCTAAAATCATGATAATAAACACTAGCATAGTAGCCCTGCCGTAATCCATAACCGTTACAAGGCTTTTTTGGTATTTCTCTTTGATATATTCAAAGGCTTTTTCACTTATTCTTTCAGTTTTCTCGGATGACTCGTTATTCCTACCTTCTTTTAAAAACATATTACATAATACGGGAGTAATTGTAATAGAAATAATTCCTGAAAATAATATAGCCGAGGTTATAGTTACGGCAAATTCATTTAATAACCTGCCTAAAATTCCTCCCATTAATAATAAAGGTATAAAAACCGCTATTAGCGATAAAGTCATGGAAATTACAGTAAAAACAATTTCTTTGGTGCCGTCTATCGTCGCTTGTAATCTACTTTGCCCATTTTCTATATGTCTTGTTATGTTTTCTAGCACTACTATAGCATCATCGACAACAAACCCGACTGCTAACGTCATAGCCATAAGAGATAGGGTATCTATGCTAAAATCTAGAATATACATAACCGAAAAGCTGCCTATTATCGACAAAGGCAATGCCAGTGCCGGTATAATAGTCGAAGAAAAATTATGTAGGAAAATGAATATAACTATTATCACCAGCAAAAGAGCTAAGAGTAGCGTAAATTGTACATCATGTACCGATTCTTTAATAGAGTCTGATCGGTCAAACAAAATATTTATATCAACTCCGGCAGGAATCTGCCGACGTAATGAAGGTAATATTTTTTTGATTGAATCGATAATCTCCAAAGTATTAGTGTTAGGCTGTTTCTGGATAGCCAAAATTATGCCGGGTTTATTATTATACCAAGCAGCTATTTTATTGTTAGCAACACTATCTATTGCCATGCCGATATTTTTAAGAAATAAAGGATTGCCATTACGATACATTAATATCAAATCATTATATTCTTGAGCATTTTGTAATTGCCCCGGGACTAAAATCGTCGAATAAATATCTTTCCCGTATAAAGCTCCGGTCGGCTGGTTAACATTACTTTGCATAAGTGCATTCGCTACTTCCTCGATCCCTATCATATTAACGGCTAGTTTACTCGGATCAAGCTGCACCCTTATTGCATATTGCTGCGATCCATATACTTGTACCTGTGCCACACCCGACAACATTGAGAATCGTTGAGCAATGATTGTTTCCGCATAATAATCAACTTGGTATAACGGCATAGTATCGGAAGTTAAAGATAGGTAAAATATGGGAGCATCAGCCGGATTTACCTTGCGATAAGAAGGAGGGTTAGGCCAAATCGGTAGGTAATTGCTTTGCTGCCGATGAAATAGCCGCCTGCACGTCCTGTGCGGCAGCATCTATATTCCTATCTAAGGAAAATTGTAAGGTGATTTGTGTATTGCCGGAGGTGTTAATTGAATTCATTGACTCAATATTAGCAATATTAGAAAATTGCTTTTCCAAAGGCAACGCAACAGAAGAAGCCATAGTAGACGGATCGGCACCGGGCAAGGTTACCGAAACCTGAATCGTCGGAAAATCAATATCCGGTAACACGCTAACCCGGATATTGCATGAGATATAGGAGACAAAATCCTTTGTATTATTCTAATGAAATACCAGTATTATACAGCTTTACGAGGATTTTGTCTCCTATATCTCATGCAATATCCGGGCTAAAGAGTTGATCAATATCACATTGATATTTTCTCCTAATAGATTTAGCTTGAGCCCATTTATGTTCAATTGGATTTAAATCTGGGCTATATGCCGGTAAATATTCAAGGATATGCCCAGCATTTTTGATATAATATTGCATATCTTTATTCTTATGAAAAGCAGCATTATCTAAAACAATTACACAACCATCTGGTAATTTAGGCATTAAATCCTCTTTTACCCAATGAGTAAAAGTTTGTGTATCAATATTATGTTCGAAAAGACTAACTGTCAAAAGTGCTTTGTCTAGCAAGGCTCCTATAGCATTAGTACGTCCTTTAGCTCCCCAATCATGTGTACCAAAACATCTTTCTCCCTTCATAGAATATCCATGAGTACGAGGCATGTCATGCATAAAACCACTTTCATCCAAGTATACTATAGGTTTTCCATCATGTGTATATTGAGTAATTTTATTTTGAAAGCATAACCTCTCTTTTGCTTTGGCTTTTGGGTGATTCAGTGTTTTTTTTATATGTAATATTTAAGCGTTTAAGAGCTCTCCAAATGCCATGTGTACTTACAACTAAACGTTCAGCTCTCTCATAATTATAAGCATCAGGATAGTCCTTGACATCTTGTTTTAATGCTTCCATGTTGATTTTTGTTGCAGGTTTATTACGAGTACGTGAAGGCTCCAAACGTTTTGCCCAACGCACTAATGTTGTCTTCCCTACATCAAAACGCTTGGCTGTTTGTACATAACTTAAACCTTCTTTGTTCTTTATCTTAAATACCTTTCTACGAAAATCTATACTATATGTCATAAGTCTTTTTTTATAGCCGTTTTATTAGCTTCTAGCTATAAACACGCCAAACAATAAAATTGTCAGCATGAATAAACTAGTAAATACCGGGCGCTTGATGAAGAACTCGGATATGTTCACAGCAATAACCAAATAATTTTTTAAAAAACGATGTCGTTCTTAGTAACGGTGTATAGGTATTGTCATTGCCACGTCGGTACGGCGTTGTTGCGTGGCTCGAGAAAAGTGCTATATGTCATTCCTGCGAAAGCAGGAATCCAGAAAAAACACTTAACCCGGATATTGCATGAAGTGAGATTTAAAGTAAGAAATTGAGTAATTTATAATATTAGCAATGATACTTTTGTAAAAATTTTGCCAAAAAGTGCTTTGAAGCCGTTATTTTCAAATTTTAGATGTAATGCCCCTTACCCCATTTTTTCTAAGCACCGGGAACAGTGCTAATCTAGGTTATTCTAATGCTAATTTCTTCATCACATGATTCCATACCTGTCGGTAAGGATATGATGAAGATAACAAAAACTTAATACGCCTAGTATTACGGATAATTACTACCCCAATTTTTAATAATTTTAAACGTATTGTACCTATTTGTGCTTTTGCTAATGCACTACCTTGTAATAAATTACCTCTGATATATTCTACTAAAGTGTATGCAAGACCCGATAAAATCATTCTGAGCTGATTAGCCCACCATCTATGACAAGAAGTACGATCTGCAAATAATTCTAGTTGTTGCTCTTTTATACGGTTTTCCATATCACCACGACCACAGTAAACTTTGTCGTATAAATCTTCAGGTTTATCTGATAAATTAGTTACTATATACCTTGGATTTTCTCCAAGCATTGTCATTTCTGCCTTACCAATTATTCTACGTTCATGACTCCAACTACCAGCCTTATATGGAAACTCACTAAAAAGACGTTGCTTTTCTTGGGTTATAATAAATGCTGCTTTTGACTTCTCCATTGTAGGTTTCAGTAACTCATTTAGTCTGTTATTTTGGGGCATTCCTACAATATATTTTATATTATGAATATCACACCAATCAAACATCTGATGACGACAAAATCCACTATCACCACGAAAAATAATCTTTACCTCTGGCCAAGCTTGGCGAAAACGTTTTACTAACAATGATAATATTGCCCAAGAATGTTTTGCTTGATCCTGCTTTGACGTCCTAAGATAACTAACTAACAGATGCTTTCCACAAAAAACATACAAAGGTAAAAAGCAATTATGACCGTAATAACCATGATAAAACTTACCTTCCTGTTGCCCATGAATTTCATCATCCGTAGCATCAAAATCAAGTATTAGCTGCTTTGGTACTATTTTATGAGACTTAATAAATTTATCAAGCATTAGTTCATGCACTTTAATTGCAAAGTGTCTATCAGCATTGTTTTCTATACGACATAAGGTAGAACTACTTGCCATATCATCAATTGTTTCCATAGCTGTTTGCATAGCAGGACATTTTCGTAGATAATTGTGGTCATTTAAATCTTCATAACCTAATGCAATACCATAAATTCGTTGCCTCAGCATTGTTGCCATATTATGGGTAATTTTACTACCATCTCGTCTATCAGGAAATATTTTAGCAAGCTCCTCTGTTATACCAAGCCTTTTATCTGCTTCTCTTAATAACAACACACCTCCATCGCTACTAATATCACCTCCAGTGAAATTTATCTCTATTGTCCGATTTTTTACTTTGGAAAACTGGTAACTATATGCTATACAATTTGTCATGACAAAATCCTTTGTATTATTCTAATGAAATACCAGTATTATACAGCTTTACGAGGATTTTGTCTCCTATATCTCATGCAATATCCGGGCTACCCCAATTTTTAATAATTTTAAACGTATTGTACCTATTTGTGCTTTTGCTAATGCACTACCTTGTAATAAATTACCTCTGATATATTCTACTAAAGTGTATGCAAGACCCGATAAAATCATTCTGAGCTGATTAGCCCACCATCTATGACAAGAAGTACGATCTGCAAATAATTCTAGTTGTTGCTCTTTTATACGGTTTTCCATATCACCACGACCACAGTAAACTTTGTCGTATAAATCTTCAGGTTTATCTGATAAATTAGTTACTATATACCTTGGATTTTCTCCAAGCATTGTCATTTCTGCCTTACCAATTATTCTACGTTCATGACTCCAACTACCAGCCTTATATGGAAACTCACTAAAAAGACGTTGCTTTTCTTGGGTTATAATAAATGCTGCTTTTGACTTCTCCATTGTAGGTTTCAGTAACTCATTTAGTCTGTTATTTTGGGGCATTCCTACAATATATTTTATATTATGAATATCACACCAATCAAACATCTGATGACGACAAAATCCACTATCACCACGAAAAATAATCTTTACCTCTGGCCAAGCTTGGCGAAAACGTTTTACTAACAATGATAATATTGCCCAAGAATGTTTTGCTTGATCCTGCTTTGACGTCCTAAGATAACTAACTAACAGATGCTTTCCACAAAAAACATACAAAGGTAAAAAGCAATTATGACCGTAATAACCATGATAAAACTTACCTTCCTGTTGCCCATGAATTTCATCATCCGTAGCATCAAAATCAAGTATTAGCTGCTTTGGTACTATTTTATGAGACTTAATAAATTTATCAAGCATTAGTTCATGCACTTTAATTGCAAAGTGTCTATCAGCATTGTTTTCTATACGACATAAGGTAGAACTACTTGCCATATCATCAATTGTTTCCATAGCTGTTTGCATAGCAGGACATTTTCGTAGATAATTGTGGTCATTTAAATCTTCATAACCTAATGCAATACCATAAATTCGTTGCCTCAGCATTGTTGCCATATTATGGGTAATTTTACTACCATCTCGTCTATCAGGAAATATTTTAGCAAGCTCCTCTGTTATACCAAGCCTTTTATCTGCTTCTCTTAATAACAACACACCTCCATCGCTACTAATATCACCTCCAGTGAAATTTATCTCTATTGTCCGATTTTTTACTTTGGAAAACTGGTAACTATATGCTATACAATTTGTCATGACAAAATCCTTTGTATTATTCTAATGAAATACCAGTATTATACAGCTTTACGAGGATTTTGTCTCCTATATCTCATGCAATATCCGGGTTAGCGGCTTTATTACTCCCTACCCCCAATAATCCCGTTAATGATAAATTCGGAAAATAAGCCGCTCGCACTACACCGATATTACTATTCGCAGCAATTAAATTCTGCTCAGCCGCTCGTATATCGGGACGTTGCTCTAACAGCTTTGACGGTAATATTTCCGGAACCGTCGGAGCAACTAATTTATCAATAGTTTGATTATGATTAAAGCTGCCGTTAACTATACCTTTAGGAGTTCTCCCTAATAGAATTGCCAGAGCGTGTTTTTGCTCCTGTAATTGCTGCTGCAAAATCGGTAATTCAGATTCGGTAACCGTTAGTAACGATTGTGCCTGACTTAAATCTATTTCGTTGCTGGTTCCTGCTAAGAAAAGCTTGTTATTTAATTCGTATATTTTCTTTTGTATAGTAATTAAGTGACTCGTTAGATATATTTGTTTATGCAAAGCAAGCAAATTAAAATAGGCTATTGCCGTGTTGGTAGCGACGCTTTCCCGTACTGCCTGCTTATTCTCTTCGGCTGAAACTAATAAAGCCTGTGCGGCTTTATCGGCATTTGCCGCTGCACCCCATAAATCAATTTCATAGTTTAATACACCGGCTAAGCTAAAATTATTAACTATATTGTGATTGATATTATTATTGTTATTTTTAGAATTGACTTGCTTACCGTTTTTTGTCCTATTAGCCGAACCTTGCAAATTAATTTGCGGAAATCTTTGGGCATTATTAAGATTTAATTGTGCTTGAGCTTGCGAAACGTTCGTCATGGCGATAAGTATATCGGAATTGGCGTTTAGCGATTCGGTAATTAAAGCCTCCAGATCAGGGTCATTGAATTTAGCCCACCATCTTTTTTGCTGAGTTACAACTTCTTTCTTTTCAATATAAGATTTATCAAAGCTATCAGGTAATTCTATCGTCGGCTTTTTATAATTAGGTGCTAATTGACAACCAAATAATGATACCGATAGTAATATAACGCGAATAGCGAATTAAAGAGATGAAGAATTAAGTATCGTGTCGATAGAAGGCTTGGTAGGGAGCAACTGGTAATTGATAAGAGAAGCGATCATATGAGAGAAGGCATTTTTGACTGATCTATGCCTTGAATGTTCGAACTTATTGAGCAATTTTATTTTGCCGATAACCGTTTCAACTAAAGCTCGTTTTAGCAGTAGTGCTCTATCATTAAGAGGCATTAAGATATTTTTCATACCTTTCTTAATTCTTGTAATAAGCTGAATATTTTTATCAAGTAAATCATTAAATAACTCTTTACTTATATAACCACGATCACCAAATACCTTGCCAAAAATATCTTTAATCCTAGAAGAAAAATGTTTGCGATCATCTTTATTACCACTACTGAAAGATGCCTTTATTAAAGAGCCTTGCGGGTTTATAATCAAATGCAATTTAAGTCCAAAAAACCATCCTTTTGTTGTTTTTCCTCGAGCAGCTAAGCCATTAAAAACCTTATGTGAATAAATACGATAATTCTTACAAACAGCAATAGAAGTTGAATCTACGAACGAAGTACCGGTGCATTTATCAAATAGATGATTTAGTAAAATCGTAAGATAAGGCAGATATTCTCCTATCAATTTATTAAAATGCTCATAACAAACTAGCTTAAAATCTTTGGAATGTATAGGTAAAATTGTGTATTTATAATAATTTTTAAAGCAATCTGATGATGATTGATAATAGCCTATTAATATGGTTAAAACTTCACTTTTAGTTAAAGAACTTTTCGGACCAGGTTTAGCTTTGCTACTATTAATTGCTAGAGTATTTTTATCAAATTCTTTAAACAAATCATCGACAAAACAAAATAATGAGGTAAAATCAGTTTTCATAGGTTATTTCCTTTAGTTTTTAAACCAAAAAAATAGCCTATGATCCCTTATCCTGTCTACTTTTTCTTATTCTTTTTTATACTCTCATTAATTCACTATTCGCGTTAATATAAAGAGTAAGATAGACAGCTGATTCATAACCTTTATAATTCTATAAATTAATAAAAGATTAAGATAACATTATTTATTAAGCAAGTTTTTTACCTTTATCTTTAAATATTAGTTTAAAGATAGTGCTAATAATAAAACTTTTTTTTAAGAAAGTGGCGTTGTTGCGTGGCTCTAGAACTTGCCCAAATCGTCATGGCGAGCGACTAAAGACCTTATTGCATGGCTCCCGGAATCGTCATGGCGAGGCGTTCCTTGACGCCGTGGCCATCCAGAAAATAATAGTCATCCTGAATTTATTTCAGGATCTTTTGCTAGAGATGCGCAAAACTTGTTCAGCATGACAAGAACTGGATGGTCACAGCCACTTCGTGGCTAGCCTTGTTGCATGAATCAAATTTTTGATGTCATTCCCGCGAAAGCGGGAATCCAGAGAATATTTAAACGAATTATATAGTAAAGTTTTATATAATTTTGCTTATTTTAAGTGTTTTTTCTGGATTCCCGCTTTCGCGGGAATGACATACATCACTTTTTTCGAGCCAGGCAACAACGCTTCGCCATAGTTAGAGTGACATCAAAACACCTTAAGAGCTTTATACTAATTTAGCACTTACGAAAACTTAACAAATATAGAGTTAACATTCTTTATTTTTTTGAGCTGTGTTTATATTTATAACAACGGCATCACCGGTTTCTGCTTTCTCGGAGCTTGAATAAAGACATGAAGGAACAAATTTTTTGGTATAAAGTAACTTTTCCAAAAAAGACGAATTAGAAGGCAAATCAACAGAAGTGTTGTTAACAAATCGTACAGCTCTTAATATTGAATTTTTTTCCTCTTCATCTACAATAAAAGCAAATTTTTGCGTGCTATACTTTTTGTTCAGTTTATTTGGATTTAACATATACCATGTGTTTTGCCGATCTGATTCAGGCAATCTGAGATAATCTTTAGGTAATAAAGCAAAAAAATCCGATTCTACTATTTCTTCTTTTACATATTCATAGAGCATTTTTACAGCACTAGCTGTTTTTATAAAATCTAACATAATAATTTTACCGCCAAGGAAATGATTTTTATTTACTGCCTGTTATTTTTATATCTTCACTCAGCGATCAGAACTATCACACAATCCGCTACCGGATATTTTTCTCTTTGAAGATGGATATTTCGAGAAAAATATCTTAGTAACATTCCATAATTATTTTTCCGTCAATAAAAAAAGCTATTAGATGCAAATTTACTAAAATATCTAACTTAAAATTATTATTATGCAATACACTTATATATTTATTTGCATAATTAACTAATTGGAAGTACTGAAGGCTTATACTGGCAGCTAATTCTATTAATTCATTGCCGGTTTTAGCTTCTTTTACTTTGCTAATAGCCTCTTCTATTCCTTGATCTTTTAAACTTCTAGACGTTTTATTCCTATATATTTGAAATTGAGTTTCTAAAAATTCTACAAAATTATCTTCCAGCATTTTAGGATCAATTTGCCAATAATAACCGTTTGAATCTTCCCTATAGCTATAGTAATCAATATTTACTTCTTCTCTTAATTTCGCAATAATTTTATCAATTGTTACGTCATAATCTACCAGCTGCTTTTTATAAACAATAATATTTTGTACTACCCCAGTAATTAAGTAAGCTCCCATAATATTTAACCTTTTTACAATTTACACGAATATATACTATAATTAATTCAATTACTAGTTAATTATTATATATTATATAAAAATAATACTAAATTCCAACAACGCCAAGCTTCAAGACAAGATGAATTTAAAGGCGAACCTGCACAGCGTAGATAAACTACGTGAGCACAGGCGAAACCTGAAAAATTCGCTTGTATCAAGCTTTATGAAATATGCTGTACATAATAGCAGCAGGATATGGCTTTATAGCAGACCATAAAAAAGAAAGGGGTTGGGTTTTTATTTGCATATAAGTTAAGATACTGTTAACAAAAAATAATTATTTTATAATGGATAAAATATCATTAAATATTTCCTTTATCTTATCTAAGCATATTGTATCAATATCTTGTAGTTTTATCTTTTTTAATCTATCCTCCGTAACCCATCTTCCATAAGAAAAACGCCATTTTTGTAAATTCAAACACGCAGTATAAAATAACAGTTCCTGCAAAGACAATTCTATATGTTTTTTAGGTCTTAGGACTAAAACCGCTCCATGACTTCTTGCTACAAATTTTTCAACTTGAATATTAGCATAACCAAAGGATGAAATAGAAATATTAAACACTTCAAAATACCTATCATTTTCGCTTGGCTCAATAAACATTTCAACCGCATTATTTAATGTTGTACTAGTAACAAACGGAATTGTGCCGCTTCCATAATCTTCAATATTCATCGATTTTGCGGAACAAATATCAAAAATCTCTGTTAAATCATTACATCTTATAGCTTTGGGTTTATTTTGTAATTTTTCTAAAATATTGTCATAAATAGACCTGTTGCCTCTTTTTAAGCAATATTGCACAATATCAATAATTATATTTCTTATAGATATATAAATCTCATTTTCCGAGTATTGTTTTTCGAGCAAATAATATTCAGGGGCACATTCTAGTTTGTTATCATATTCAATAGTGTTTATGCAATAGTTTTCATTATTTTGAATAGATATACCGTTTATATATGATAGAATTCCATCCTTAATGTTATTAATGGTTCCATGTTCGGTTTTAACCATTACTCCTTTCTTTTTTGTAAACCCATCATTTAAAACACCCCAAAAAATAGGCTTTTTTCTGTCTTGCGGTATACCTTTTTGTATTATAATCGCAGAGCTACAAACGCTAACAGGATAAAACAAGTCATCTGGAAGTTTGATAACGGCTTTTAAGGTGTTATTTTCTAACATTGACTTTCTCCATGTCAAACATTGAGGTGGTACCCTTTGTCTAGACAAATTTTTTAAATTTTAGAGGTGTAATTCTCCTGTATTAATGTATTGGTTTTTCAAAGTAAAGTTTGCATTTTCTATGTCATATAGCCTCTTGATAATTTTCTAGTTTTTCTGCAAAATGTATCATTTCAGGTGTCTTATATTCAAGCGATTGATGAGGTCTTTGCTTATTATAAAATTCTATATAATCTCTGATAGCTATCTTTGCTTCACGTACCGTTTCAAGATCAAAACGATAAATCTTCTCTTGTTTCAAAGATCGCCAAAAACGTTCAATAAATACATTATCTAAGGCTCTGCCTTTGCCGTCCATACTAATAGCTATGCCTTGTTGCTCAAGTATTTGAGTAAAATCTTTTGATGTAAATTGTACTCCTTGATCCGTATTAAAAATGTCAGGCTTGCCATGTATAGATATTGCTTCATTTAGAGCTTCAATACAAAAATCATTTTCTAAACTAATCGACACCCGCCAACTCAAAATATAACGACTATACCAATCCATTATAGCAACCAAATATACAAAACCTTGCTTTAATCTTATGTAAGTAATATCTGCACAGTAAACTTGATTGGAGCAAACCACCTCTATATTATTTAATAGATATGGGTATACTTTATGAGCCTGATTCCTACGGCTTAAATTAATCTTTGGGTATACTGCTTCAATACCAAGTATTTTATAATATTTTCTTATCATCTTACGACTAACATTTAACCCTTCGGATTTTAGGACATGAGACATTCTTCTAGTACCATAATAGGGATGCTCTGTAAAAATCTCATCAATTCTGTTCAGTACTCTATACTCCTTATCATCTAAGGTATTCCTAGCTCGGTAGTAGTAACTTGAGCGGTTTAAATCTAAAAGTTTGCATTGTCTTGCTATGGTTAAATTTGAAGCATAACTTATCATTTTTTTCCTAACCTCTAAATCCAAAGATACTAGATTTTTTTTTAAGCCAGTCTCTTTCAACTGTTAACTGGCCTATTTGCTCAAATAATGATTTAATTAAATCTTCTTGGCCGGTATCTTGTTGTTTAGATTTCGATTTAAATCCAGAAACCATAAAATCTAAAGCTTCTTTCTTCCATTTATAAATCTGATTAGCGTGAACACCATATTTGCTGGTAATTTGAGCTATAGTCATTTCTCCAGATATTGCTTCAATTGCTATTTTTGCTTTTTCTTCTGCACTATATTTTTTAACTTGTTTTTTCATTTTTTTTCATTTTTTGCTCCTTTTCCTAGGAGATATTATACCTACTTTTCTCTATTTTCTTGTCTAGTTTTTGGGTACCATTATACATTATAGTACTTGGAATAATAGCAAATAAATATCCGCCCTTTTCCATTTTGTTCAATGCGAAATCAATAAATTTGTATTCTTTTTCATCTCCTTTTTTAAGTGCAAATGGCGGATTCATTAGCACTTTTGAGACTTTTAAGTCTTTGAATTTATTTGTAGTAAAACAATTACCTTCCTCGAGATTTGCCCGTCCATCACCTCTAAAAATCATATTTACAAGTGCTAAAGCCACAACTTCCGGGTCTTGTTCTATACCATAAATACCGTTAATTTTAAAATTTTCTAACTCTTCTTGCCCTACTTCGTTTTTTACTTTATCAAAAGCAGAAACCAAAAAACCACCGGTCCCGCAAGCAGGGTCTAAAACCTTGTCTTTACTTGTAATATTCAAAACTTCAACCGCAAATTTTGTTATATGTCGCGGAGTTAGAACAATGCCTATTTCTTTTGAACCGTTTCCATATTTTAAAAATTGCTCGTAAAATCTTCCTAAAATATCCGTTCCCGAATTCATTGCAGAACGGATATTTATACTATCAAGCTCTTGCATTGTTTCAAGTAGTGCTTTTCTAAATTTAATATGATTATCCGGAGTAGGCGGCACGGAAATCTTAATACAGTCAATAAATTCCCGCTTATCTTTTTCAAATAAAACCTCTTCTGCTCTACTATTAAGCTCATTTATCATTGAAAAGCAGTTATTTTCACGAATTAATATAGCTATCTTTTAATAAAGCTAAAAGCATCGTTGCAACAACTCTTGCTCTATTGTTTTTATTTATTGAACCGTTATGTAATATCTCATTAATTTTGATTGCTTTTTGATAATAAACTTCATCAGGTATTTCATGATCCTTTATAAACAGATTATTTTTATCAATGATCTCCCTTGCAAGGGCTTTATCTAAAAAACCTGTTGTCTTTTTACCGTTTACTTCAATTTCAATCCATTCTCCATTATAAAAGTAGTAGTTTTTCACTATATAGCTATTATCATCATCGCCGACAACTGCACTAAAAAATGGAGCTAAAATCTTTGTTTTATTAAATAGTTTGCAGTAATCTTTACACTCTTTTATCGCTTGTTCCAATTGTTTATGTTGCGGTTTTGCTTCAATAACCCAAAAAATGTTTGTTTTTATAATAACAACATTTTCAGGCTTTACTGTTTGTAAATGCTCTTTTATGATCAAATTATTAAGACATTCACCTTGATTATAAACCTCGCCGTCTGCATACCGATTTGGATTTTTTACATTCCAACCTAACTCTTTTAATGAATTTTCAATAAAGACATAGGCTCTAACCCGGATATTGCATGAAGTGAGATTTAAAGTAAGAAATTGAGTAATTTATAATATTAGCAATGATACTTTTGTAAAAATTTTGCCAAAAAGTGCTTTGAAGCCGTTATTTTCAAATTTTAGATGTAATGCCCCTTACCCCATTTTTTCTAAGCACCGGGAACAGTGCTAATCTAGGTTATTCTAATGCTAATTTCTTCATCACATGATTCCATACCTGTCGGTAAGGATATGATGAAGATAACAAAAACTTAATACGCCTAGTATTACGGATAATTACTACCCCAATTTTTAATAATTTTAAACGTATTGTACCTATTTGTGCTTTTGCTAATGCACTACCTTGTAATAAATTACCTCTGATATATTCTACTAAAGTGTATGCAAGACCCGATAAAATCATTCTGAGCTGATTAGCCCACCATCTATGACAAGAAGTACGATCTGCAAATAATTCTAGTTGTTGCTCTTTTATACGGTTTTCCATATCACCACGACCACAGTAAACTTTGTCGTATAAATCTTCAGGTTTATCTGATAAATTAGTTACTATATACCTTGGATTTTCTCCAAGCATTGTCATTTCTGCCTTACCAATTATTCTACGTTCATGACTCCAACTACCAGCCTTATATGGAAACTCACTAAAAAGACGTTGCTTTTCTTGGGTTATAATAAATGCTGCTTTTGACTTCTCCATTGTAGGTTTCAGTAACTCATTTAGTCTGTTATTTTGGGGCATTCCTACAATATATTTTATATTATGAATATCACACCAATCAAACATCTGATGACGACAAAATCCACTATCACCACGAAAAATAATCTTTACCTCTGGCCAAGCTTGGCGAAAACGTTTTACTAACAATGATAATATTGCCCAAGAATGTTTTGCTTGATCCTGCTTTGACGTCCTAAGATAACTAACTAACAGATGCTTTCCACAAAAAACATACAAAGGTAAAAAGCAATTATGACCGTAATAACCATGATAAAACTTACCTTCCTGTTGCCCATGAATTTCATCATCCGTAGCATCAAAATCAAGTATTAGCTGCTTTGGTACTATTTTATGAGACTTAATAAATTTATCAAGCATTAGTTCATGCACTTTAATTGCAAAGTGTCTATCAGCATTGTTTTCTATACGACATAAGGTAGAACTACTTGCCATATCATCAATTGTTTCCATAGCTGTTTGCATAGCAGGACATTTTCGTAGATAATTGTGGTCATTTAAATCTTCATAACCTAATGCAATACCATAAATTCGTTGCCTCAGCATTGTTGCCATATTATGGGTAATTTTACTACCATCTCGTCTATCAGGAAATATTTTAGCAAGCTCCTCTGTTATACCAAGCCTTTTATCTGCTTCTCTTAATAACAACACACCTCCATCGCTACTAATATCACCTCCAGTGAAATTTATCTCTATTGTCCGATTTTTTACTTTGGAAAACTGGTAACTATATGCTATACAATTTGTCATGACAAAATCCTTTGTATTATTCTAATGAAATACCAGTATTATACAGCTTTACGAGGATTTTGTCTCCTATATCTCATGCAATATCCGGGTTAGAAATTTTTAATTCAGTCGCATTTTCTTTATCTATGGTATCTTGCGGGGTTTGCATTATTGTAAAGCTCGAACGAAAAGCGGCTACATCTTCTAAAAAGTCTTTAACTGCCATAGTAGCATGCCAAGAATTTTCAGCAAATAAAAAAGTTAGTGACATAATAAAAGCGATATCACCAATGCCAATTTCGCCTAGATTACGCAAATAAATTACATATACAAATACCCCTATCAAATATACCCAATACACCAAGGACAGTATTATAGAGATAATTAGATCATATTTATAATATTTAATCGCTAAAGGATTATGTACATTATTGTAGCAATCATTTATCTTATTTAATTCTCGCTTTTTTGCGGCAAATGAAAAAATAGTAAAGATGTTGCTAATACAATCAGCTACTATACCAAACAAATTATACCACGCATCTTGCCTAGCTTGTTCCATTTTAGCAAGTTTGGTAAAAAACCGCAATGCAAGCAGTAAATAAGTGGCGGTAAAGGCCATAATAACAGTAAATATTTTGATATTAATAAAAGCAAGTACAATACCGGAAAACAACGTAATAAGTAGAGGTTGGCTTAATTTATATTCAATTGCTTGGTGCATTTTATGATAATTATCACCTATGCCACGTATTCTTCCTACTATGGAGCCGGAAAGATTATTTTGAAAATAGATGTACGGCAAATTAAAACAGTGGCTACATATTTTATTCATCATACCTTGAAAAACATAAGGCATGGCTTTAAGTTGTGCAAAATTGTGAGCACGCCAAGCTCCATCAAGTATAACTTGTGCCATTATAAACCACGTTACCGGCTTATAACTTTGTGCAAATGTAATTTGCTCATTTTGAGTAAATAAATCAAGTAAAAGCTTTACGGCATAGTTATATATAATAGGATGAATGCTACCCGCAAACGGTGCAATCATCATAACAAGATATAGATATTTATACGGCTTTATAACAGACCATAAAAAAGGGATAGGCTGGATTTTTGCAAACTTACTCCGGGAAGTCATATAATATATTTGTTTAATAACTAACCATAATATATATTAAAGTTAAAATTTTAAATGATTTTATGAAAATACTTATGGCTATTACTGAAGGATTAGATGACTTAGCAAAAAATAATATACATGAACATAAAAATGTTTTTGATAGTTTAAAGACGAAAATCAATGAGCATAGTTGTTGCATGGCTTGAAAATTAATAAAAACTCCGTCATTGCGAAGCCACGAAGTGGCTGTGGCAATCTAGTTTTTACCATGCTGAACAAGTTTTGGCGTTGTTACGTGGCTCAAAAAAAGTGCTTGTATGTCATTCCCGCGAAAGCGGGAATCCAGAGAATATTTAAGCGAATTATATAGTAAATTTTTATATAATTTTGTTTATTTTAAGTGTTTTTTCTGGATTCCCGCTTTTGCGGGAATGACATACTACTACTTTTATAACGCTTTCAGTCGCTCGCAATGACGTTTGGGATATCCATGCAACAACGCCCCTTGCCGGCACAGATACAACGCCGGGGATTAAAAGTTGAATTGCAACTAACCCATTCTAATAAAAAGCTTTATCTTTAGAAAATTTTACCCTATTTTTATGTAAGGAGTTTTAAGCGTCAAGGCTTAAAAAAATTGGATTGCTTTGCAGAAAAGCAATGTCAAACAGGAATGGGAGCAAATGACGATATCGGTATCAGCAAAACAAGAACCTGAACCAAAAGGGGTTATACCGTTTGTAACGGAAGTGGCTCGTTACTTCATGGACTTCTTGGAAACCGATTTTCATAAAGTTAAAAACCCTAAACGTCATATCCAGCATCGCAACAGTAATAACCTGCAAGTTTGCATAAACCTTAACAAATACAAAAAATACACCTCACTAGTGTGGAAAGTCATTAGAAGCGGCTTTGAAGACGGCACTCTCAACGAGCTTAAGCGTGGTATACATACCACCGCTATTCCTCAATCTCTCCTGCAGCTAGTGCAAGACCAAATAGCTGCGATTAAGTCAGAAGAAGTTGAGACGGTTATAAAACTGTTCCACAATGAAATAGAGTTAGGGATATCCAAAAGCCCTAACGATACCACCGCCGCCGTAACCTTTGCACTTGACGGCATTGCCCGAGTCATTCGTGAAAACTTCCTTGCCTCTTTCGTGGAGAAAATTCGAGAGCCGTTAGATAAAATCCGCACGGCTACGATTGATTCCGTATATCAAATTGAGGAAGAATGCACTGACATTTTAATACACTCACTGGAAGATGCGGTGTCTTCGATCATCAACCAGATTAGCTTAGGAAAAGAGATCGAGACTGAGCAATCGCTAGAGCGGGTTTTTGAACTTAAGGACGTGCAAAATAAGTTAGAAAGCTTTTTTAAGGGTTTTGCCTCCGGCGACTTATTTTTTGAGGTTTCTGAACTGGTCAATAACAAGAGCCTTATGGAAAAGCAGGAATTTTACTTATATTTCTGTGATATCAGCTATAAAAATAAAACTTACCCGCTATTTTATATTCCCATTCAGATACAGAAAAGCACGGAATATTGTACCTTTAGTTTTGATTCTCTCTTATATGTGAACAAAAAAGCGGTGCAATTTATAGCACAGAATTACAACGCCGCAATTGACCGTAAAGGCTCTCTGGGTGCATTTGCTGAACGCATTATTTACCTTGCAGAAAAGCACCGATATCTGATGAAAGAAATTGACTTGGCACTTAACCCGGATATTGCATGAAGTGAGATTTAAAGTAAGAAATTGAGTAATTTATAATATTAGCAATGATACTTTTGTAAAAATTTTGCCAAAAAGTGCTTTGAAGCCGTTATTTTCAAATTTTAGATGTAATGCCCCTTACCCCATTTTTTCTAAGCACCGGGAACAGTGCTAATCTAGGTTATTCTAATGCTAATTTCTTCATCACATGATTCCATACCTGTCGGTAAGGATATGATGAAGATAACAAAAACTTAATACGCCTAGTATTACGGATAATTACTACCCCAATTTTTAATAATTTTAAACGTATTGTACCTATTTGTGCTTTTGCTAATGCACTACCTTGTAATAAATTACCTCTGATATATTCTACTAAAGTGTATGCAAGACCCGATAAAATCATTCTGAGCTGATTAGCCCACCATCTATGACAAGAAGTACGATCTGCAAATAATTCTAGTTGTTGCTCTTTTATACGGTTTTCCATATCACCACGACCACAGTAAACTTTGTCGTATAAATCTTCAGGTTTATCTGATAAATTAGTTACTATATACCTTGGATTTTCTCCAAGCATTGTCATTTCTGCCTTACCAATTATTCTACGTTCATGACTCCAACTACCAGCCTTATATGGAAACTCACTAAAAAGACGTTGCTTTTCTTGGGTTATAATAAATGCTGCTTTTGACTTCTCCATTGTAGGTTTCAGTAACTCATTTAGTCTGTTATTTTGGGGCATTCCTACAATATATTTTATATTATGAATATCACACCAATCAAACATCTGATGACGACAAAATCCACTATCACCACGAAAAATAATCTTTACCTCTGGCCAAGCTTGGCGAAAACGTTTTACTAACAATGATAATATTGCCCAAGAATGTTTTGCTTGATCCTGCTTTGACGTCCTAAGATAACTAACTAACAGATGCTTTCCACAAAAAACATACAAAGGTAAAAAGCAATTATGACCGTAATAACCATGATAAAACTTACCTTCCTGTTGCCCATGAATTTCATCATCCGTAGCATCAAAATCAAGTATTAGCTGCTTTGGTACTATTTTATGAGACTTAATAAATTTATCAAGCATTAGTTCATGCACTTTAATTGCAAAGTGTCTATCAGCATTGTTTTCTATACGACATAAGGTAGAACTACTTGCCATATCATCAATTGTTTCCATAGCTGTTTGCATAGCAGGACATTTTCGTAGATAATTGTGGTCATTTAAATCTTCATAACCTAATGCAATACCATAAATTCGTTGCCTCAGCATTGTTGCCATATTATGGGTAATTTTACTACCATCTCGTCTATCAGGAAATATTTTAGCAAGCTCCTCTGTTATACCAAGCCTTTTATCTGCTTCTCTTAATAACAACACACCTCCATCGCTACTAATATCACCTCCAGTGAAATTTATCTCTATTGTCCGATTTTTTACTTTGGAAAACTGGTAACTATATGCTATACAATTTGTCATGACAAAATCCTTTGTATTATTCTAATGAAATACCAGTATTATACAGCTTTACGAGGATTTTGTCTCCTATATCTCATGCAATATCCGGGCTAAATTCACTATCTCCTCTCTTTTGCTCTTGCTTTCTTGTATTCATAAAACTATCTAACGCAATTGATTAACAATATATCAAACATATTTGTATTATATTATATTGTTATACTTAAATAAAGTTGATTATATTGTTTTGTTTCATAAAATTTTAATAGCAGCAGGGTAAGTAAATAATAATAGATGGAATAGATTTAAACCGAAATGCACTATCATAGAACATAATATTTTACCGATTTTATAATAGGCATAACCGTAGAAGAAACCGCATATACTGCTTAAGGCGATATATATTAAACCACCTTGAAAATGAGCAAACCCAAATATTAAAGTTGTTATAATAATAGCTAATATTTGTTGTTTCTTTAGAAGATTCTGTAATGTTCTCTGGAGAAAACCACGAAAAATTATTTCTTCTCTCATACAAACAAAAAAGAAATTATTAATTGCCCAAATCGGTAATATATCAGGTAATTTAGGATCAAATAATATATAACTGCTTATAAAAGCCGGCGTTAGGATTACTATAATACATAATAATAAAGAGGTAATTGTATATTTTATATATGCCGATTTATTATTTTTTTCTAAAATATATAAATCACTTATACAATAAATTATTAAAGCCGCCATAACTTTATCAAAATTCAAATACATCGAAAATGGCGTCGATAATTCTGATAATTTCATCGATTTAATAGAAGGAAAAGAAACCGATAATAGTTATTACATCTTGATATAAAGCGAGGAAATTAGTAAGGATTGTAATAGGTCAATTACTACAACTCATGCCAATAATTGCCTGCAGACATTTGAGCGGGTTACTATATAAGGATTGCAAAACATATATTTTATAGTGTCATTAAGGCACAAAAGCTAATTAGTTATTTTTTCTAAAACTATCTTATTATCAAAACCCCCATTAACTTTCTTTTTTTGTTTTTTAATTTTTAATATATCTTTTAGTTTATAGTCATTAATATTACAGATTGTTTCAAGTACTTCTAATATGTCAGCAACTTCTTCCATATACTCATCTTGTAAAAATTCTTCTACCTCTTCTAGCAATTTATTTTTTAATAATGCTTTATACTCATATGATTCAGCAATATGAGTAACCGGCATTCTGCCTGATTTTAAGATAATTTCTGGAATTAAATCTCTAACTAGCTTTGTCATTTTATTGTGCAATTAATAAATGTTTTTTTAGTTTTTAAGATATAATATATTGCTTAGCATAAAAAAATAGTAAAAAAGAAAGAAATGAAGAATTTAATACCGAATATGCAAGAATTATAAATAATTTAGTAAAAGGTTTTATTTCAAAATTTTGCAATAATGGAAAAATAAATTGGAAGTTGTTGGTTGAATACAACTCAAAAAATAAATAAATTAAAGAAATTTACTTTTTATATAAAAACAAAGTTCTGCGTCTTATCTTTTGAACTGTTTTGGTGGGTTTGTTAGAATATACTGCTACTAGTAAAGTAATTAAAAAAATTTGTATTGCAAGCTTGGCAGCGACTTACTCTCCCATGCCTTATGACATAGTACCATTAGCGCAATGAGGTTTCACGTTCGAGTTCGGGATGGGATCGTGTGTTTCACTCATGCTATAACCACCAAGCCAGCAATACAAACTTTTTAAATTTTGTATTGAGGGACTGTTGTTGATAAAGCTGAAAAATTACCTATATAAAGAACTACTTAAAATTAGTTTTTAGTAATTTCATCATTATTGCTTTTACTTTCTAATGACTTGTTAAGTGCATTAAAAATTTAGCTATAACTTACTAAAAATAGTAATTTTGAGCAGTATCTTAAAAAATTTATTTGTGAGATCGTTACCGTATCATACAGAATTAACACTGTATACAAGTGTAATCTCAGCAAAGTAAATCAATCGAGCTATTAGTATCAGTTAGCTACATGCGTTACCGCACTTCCACACCTGACCTATCAACGTGGTGGTCTTCCACGGCTCTAATAGGGAAGTCTAGTTTTGAGGTGGGTTTCCTGCTTAGATGCATTCAGCGGTTATCCCTTCCGTACTTAGCTACCCAGCTATGCCATTGGCATGACAACTGGTCCACCAGGGGTACGTCCACCTCGGTCCTCTCGTACTAAAGGCAGATCCTCTCAAACTTCCTACACCCACGGCAGATAGGGACCGAACTGTCTCACGACGTTCTAAACCCAGCTCACGTACCACTTTAATCGGCGAACAGCCGAACCCTTGGGACCTTCTCCAGCCCCAGGATGTGATGAGCCGACATCGAGGTGCCAAACGATTTCGTCGCTATGGACGCTTGGAAATCATCAGCCTGTTATCCCCGGAGTACCTTTTATTCGTTGAGCGATGGCCCTTCCACGCGGGACCACCGGATCACTATGACCGACTTTCGTCTCTGCTCGTCTTGTCAGACTCGCAGTCAGGCTAGCTTATGCCATTGCACTCTAAAAGTTGATTTCCGACCAACCTGAGCTAACCATCGCGCGCCTCCGTTACTCTTTGGGAGGCGACCGCCCCAGTCAAACTACCCACCATGCATTGTCTCGGATCCTGATTCAAGGATCGCGGTTAGATGTCAAGAACCAAAAGGGTGGTATCTCAAGGATGACTCCACAAAGGCTAGCGCCTTCGCTTCATAGTCTCCCACCTATCCTGCACATCTGATTCCTAACACCAGTGCAAAGCTATAGTAAAGGTTCACGGGGTCTTTCCGTCTGACCGCGGGAACTCCGCATCTTCACGGAGAATTCAATTTCGCTGAGTCGATACTGGAGACAGTGGGGAAATCGTTACGCCATTCGTGCGGGTCGGAACTTACCCGACAAGGAATTTCGCTACCTTAGGACCGTCATAGTTACGGCCGCCGTTCACTGGGACTTCAATTCAGAGCTTGCACCCCTCCTCTTAATCTTCCAGCACTGGGCAGGCGTCAGGCCCTATACGTCGTCTATTGACTTTGCAGAGCCCTGTGTTTTTAATAAACAGTCGCTACCCCCTAGTTTGTGTCACCTACAAATGGTTGCCCATCTATAGGTCATCTTTCTCCCGAAGTTACAGATGCAATTTGCCTAGTTCCTTCAGCATCGTTCTCTCAAGCGCCTTGGTATACTCTACCTGTCCACCTGTGTCGGTTTGGGGTACGGTCTATACGAGGGTGTTATTTCCTGGAAAATATTCGCTGCACAAACAATCCAATAAGTCTGCACAACTTTCTATTTTCGTCACATCCCTCAGGTTCAGGAATATTAACCTGATTCCCATCGATTACGCCTTTCAGCCTCACCTTAGGGGCCGACTAAACCTGCGCAGATTAACTTTACGCAGGAACCCTTGGACTTTCGGCGAGAATGTTTCTCACATTCTTTATCGCTACTTATGTCAGCATTCTCACTTCCGATACCTCCAGCAAACCTTACGGTTCACCTTCACAGGCTTACGGAACGCTCCGCTACCACTCACGCTTAGCGTGAATCCGCATCTTCGGTACATGACTTGAGCCCCGTTACATTGTTGGCGCAAGAAAACTTATTTAGACTAGTGAGCTGTTACGCTTTCTTTAAATGATGGCTGCTTCTAAGCCAACATCCTAGTTGTTTTGGTCTTCTCACATCCTTTCACACTTAGTCATGATTTAGGGACCTTAGATGGCGGTCTGGGCTTTTTCCCTCTCGACTATGGACCTTAGCACCCATAGTCTGTCTGCCACGCTGTACTCATCGACATTCGGAGTTTGATTGAGTTTGGTAAGTCTGTAGGACCCCCTAGCTCATTCAGTGCTCTACCTTCGATGGTAATGCTATGACGCTCTACCTAAATAGATTTCGCGGAGAACCAGCTATATCCGAGTTTGATTGGCCTTTCACCCCTAACCACAGCTCATCCCCTACTTTTTCAACAGTAGTGGGTTCGGCCCTTCAGCGGATTTTACTCCACCTTCAGCCTGGCCATGGCTAGATCACCCGGTTTCGGGTCTAATTCATCTAACTAAAAACGCCCTATTCAGACTCGCTTTCGCTACGCCTACACCTAATGGCTTAAGCTTGCTAGATAAACTAAGTCGCTGACCCATTATACAAAAGGTACGCCGTCACAAGACATATAAATACGCTTGCTCCGACTGCTTGTAAGCATTTGGTTTCAGATACTATTTCACTCCCCTTGTCGGGGTACTTTTCACCTTTCCCTCACGGTACTTGTTCACTATCGGTCACTAGAGAGTACTTAGGCTTAGAGGGTGGTCCCCCTATGTTCAAACAGGATTTCACGTGTCCCGCCTTACTCAAGGACTTCAAACTTTTTACCTATACGGGACTATCACCCTCTATGGTCAACCTTTCCATGTTGTTTTAGTTATTTTTTTGAAGCCGCTGGCCTGGTCCGCGTTCGCTCGTCACTACTAACGGAGTCTCGGTTGATGTCCTTTCCTCCGGCTACTTAGATATTTCAGTTCACCGGGTTTGCTTCATATAGCTATGTATTCACTATACAATACCTACTAAGTAGGTGGGTTGCCCCATTCGGAAATCTTCGGATCAAAGCTTATTCGCAGCTCCCCGAAGCTTATCGCAGCGTATTACGTCCTTCATCGCCTTCTAGTGCCAAGGCATTCACCAAATGCTCTTATTTATTTACTTTATTAAAACTTGAGATTACACGATGTATACAGAACTAATTCTATATTCAGTATCTACTCACGATATAAATTTTTATTAATCGCGGTGTGTATTTAGTTTTTTCAGCTTTATCAACTTTTTAAACAGCTAGCAAAGTTTTTGCAAACCTTGTGTGAAGTTTTTATATCCATTATTCCCTGCTATGTCAAACACTATTTTTAAAATAATTTATAAAAATAAGAAATATTACGCTTAACATGAGATTTAAGGTAAAAATAGACAAATACGGTGTCATACTGTGCTTGTACCTGCGTTGTTGCGTGGGTCAGAAATTAATAAAAATTCGTCATGGCGAGACGCCTCTAGCGTTGTTGCATGGGTCGATAAAAGTAGCAGTATGTCATTCCCGCGAAAGCGGGAATCCAAAAAAAATACTTAAAATAGACAAAATTATATAAAAATTTACTATATAATTCGCTTAAATATTCTTTGGATTCCCGCTTTCGCGGGAATGACATCAAAAATTTGAGCCACTCAACAACGCTAATGCCTTTTCACAATGGCACATAGATATTTCATGATAATATACATAAACAAAAAGGCTCTCTTTTTGCAAAGAGAGCCTTTCCGCTAAACTACCAAAGATATACTTTGAAAAGTCTATAAATCGATAATTAGAAGTTTACGCGAACTTTTAATGTACCTGTATGAGCAACATACTTACTAGCTAGATTTGCATCATAACCAATTCCATACTCCATTTGTGGACCAGGTCTTGCGGCTACGCTTAAACCTAAATTATAAGATGTTTTAGCACTTTTATCAGGTAAACCGGTCATAAAATCTACTTGCCCGTCTAATTTAGATTGGGTTTTAGCATACTTACCGCTTACTTTGTGGGTAACAAAAGCATGTGCTTCCGGATAGAAAGCGAAGCCGCTTAAGTTCATAACATCACCAAGAACTTTAGCACCGACAATTATGTCGGTTTTATCGCTAAATTTGCTAGCTACTTGCTTGTTCAGGAATGTTGTACCGGTTTCCTTATAGCTTTCATCACCTGACTTTAAGTAACTAATTCCGACCATTGGAGTCAATAATACACCATCCATTAACTTAGCATCATAACCAAGCATTACATTTCCACCAAAGGTCATATTATCATAATTGCTAGTCGCAGTTTCTGCAATTTTTTGACCGTTAGTAGTATCCGCCATATAACGTTGGCTCTTGGTTTTGATTTGACTTAAATTAAATGTCGCACCACCTTGTACAAAGAAGTTATCAACAAGCTGCTGAGCTCCGTATAAAGAAACTAAGAAACCGTTAACTGTACTCTTATCACCTGATTTATAGTTTTTATACTTAATTTTAGTTTGATTAATACCAATAGCAGCACCAACCATTAAGTTGTCATTAGCCATAGTATCGAAACCGAAGATACCGCCGGTAGTTTTAGCGTTGTAACCAGGAGTACCCTTTATACCTTTCTGAGTCGCATCAGTATAGACAGGTTTTAGCCAAGCACCGTAACTAACGTTATCATCAGCATCATCAGCAGCTCCGACCACTCCACCTTCAGGTCTTGCAAGTACGCCTTCAGGAGCTCCGACAGGTAATTGTGCATATCTAGCAACTTCTACTCTATTTCCGATAATAGATGAAAAATGTTCGGTTGTATTATCTATTACATTGTCAATTAAAGCATCAACATCGGTTACAACAGCTACTATAGCCTGAGTTAGATCCGCTGAGGATGCAAAGTTACCAAAGTTAGTAATGGTAGCAGACGCATTACCTGTATTCTTTATATTTGTTAGTGTTGCAATATTATCATCTAAACCAGGAATATTAACCGGATTCTTAGTAAACGCATTAGCGATTACTGCATTCCTGTTATCTGAAGGTTGTACGACATAATCAGTACCAGACTTAACTAGGTTCCATTTTATAAATTGCTGATTAGAAGTAACAATAGTATCAGCATTAACTAAATTAAGTGGCTGACCATTTGAGGTAAGGTTAGCTCCACCAGTGATGAATGGGTATATACTACTAGCATTATTTATGGTTACATTTATATCTCCTTGATTATCAACAATTAAAGTTCTTATTGTTCCGGCTGCTGTAACTGATCCACCGTCTTTGATAACGATATTACCAAGAGTTCCATTAGGGAAACCAGCTGAACTAGCATTAGTGAAAGTGGTAGTAATGGTAGTATCTTCAGCCCATGTAGATACACCGCCAGCAAATGTTAAAACGTTAGTATTTAAATTAATATTACCGTTAATGGCTGAGGCACCGCTAAGAGTTGAGTTACTAACAACTGCTATATCATAATTATTAAAGTTGATATTTTGTGAGTATATAGCTCCTTGTAAACCTGCGTTAGAACCATCTGGACCAGTAAATTCTACTAGTGCCAAAGATGTTCCTGATACACCAAGATTACCGACTTGAGCACTTCCTTCGAAAGTTGCAGTACCATTATTAGCTACCAACGCCTTAACTGTACTTGTCGATAATAAATTTGTTCCATTTTTGAATACTAACTTACTACCAACACCTGTAACACTTCCAAGTTGAATGCCGGCGTCAATTATACCTCCTGATGTATGAATTGTATTATCATCAACTTGAAGAGTATTTCCTGATACGTAAGTATCACCAAAGTTTGTAGTATTCTTAGACACAATTACAGTCTTTAATTTTTGACCAGGAAGCCCTAATCCGTACACTTGACCGCCATTAGCAGCATTAAGAGTTACAGTACCTTGACCATTATTTACTGGAGCAATTCCTCCAAAGAAATTAGTTCCTTCATTAACGGTAAAAGCTATATCACCGCCAAGTCCAATGCTTACAATATTATTTGCATCACCCACCGCTTGACCGGCATCAATAGAGTCACCTCCTGCAAGCGAAGTCACCACTACAGGAGCGTTCCCAATTCCACCAGCTGCACTTGTAATTGTTACGCCTTGAATTTTATCTGTTGCAGCTAAGGATAAAGCTACTCTAGGACTATTTTTTCCAAAAGCTATGTTCTTAGCACCAAATGCTTTTGTTAAAGTAACATTATCTGAACCGGAAACTTTTATTGTTGATATGGCATTTCCTGCATTTGTAGGATTCAGTATAATAGGAGTAGTATTAACAAACTCTACTGTTCCTTGATCGGCTGCAGCACCACCAATAGAATCTGCTTGATAAGCTCCACCGATCTGCAAGGTAGAAGTAGCATCAATTGTAGTAGCACCGGCAAAAAATACAGAATTTTTGAACTGAACTGTAGTACCATTTGTGATCGCAACAGCGTTAAGTTTACTAGCTGAAGTACCAACTTGTCCACTGACAATACTTGTTCCGCCGCCATTAAATTCAAAAGAACCTTTATTAGCAGTTTTAGCAGTAATGTTAGCCGCATATAAGCTAATATCTTTGCCAACTATTAACGTGTCGTCAAATCCTGATATAAAAGCTATTGCTTTTAAAGGAGCGGCAGCACTACCTAAATTTGTTCCTTCTACTAAAGTTGTATTACTAGCAGCGTTAGCACTAATTCCAGGAGCAACATTTATTGTACCTTGACCGGTTATTTTAGAAATTTTATAAGTATTGTGATCTAATTGTACTGAAGCATTATCTCCCATATCTAAAGTATTAATATATGCATCACCTGCATTTAATATAACTTTACTTTGGCCGACTAATAATGAATTGAGAGATCTATCAGCAGCACCAATTGTACCGCTAATAGTTAAAGTTTGCTTGTCTGTTAAAGTGCTTGCGTCAATAGCACCGTTATTTCCCGCAACTGCTAAAGCTATATTTGCTTTAATTTGTAACGCTGGACTTACTGAATCATTTAAAGTAAGTATATCTCCACCGGCAAAATTAATATTACCAGCATCTACAAATATAGTATTTCCACCAAATACTATATTATTACCGGCAAGATTAATAGCGTTTATTGCCTTATTATTAGTGGTATTACCGATATTACCGTTGATTGTTACAATACCCGCATTTCCACCAACTTTAACAAGGGTAATTACACCATTATTTGTTACGCCTGTAGTAATTGCAGCATTAACTGTAGTATCTGCTTCTAGTGCAAGAGTATTGCTTTTTCCACCAACAGCAGTTAATTGAAGAGTAGTAGCATCAATACTATTACCGGTCTTTAAGGTCGTGATTGTAGGATCAGTATGTTTAGTATTAAGTATAGAAACAACGTTCAAAGGATTATTTGCAGTCCCGATAGTACTATAAATATTGTAATTACCGTCTAATACTAAAGTACCGTTACCGTTACCGCCAGCTTTAGCTATAGTTGTAATAGCTTTAACATACAAATCTGTAGCAGCAGCATTAGCAGCACCGGGATTTGTTAGGGTTAATTGAGTATTACCGGTAAAATTGATTGCAGCTAAACTCTTATCCTTAGCACCGATAGTACCTGTAATGCTATGATTTGCACCGTCTACTATAATCGAACCACTATTATTGTTCGCAGATATATTGACTATGTTACCTGTAACAGTTTGAGCAACTGTGGAAAGCTTCATTTCGGAAGTAGCATCAGTTAATTTAATATTAGTAGCTTTAACAACGGCATTTGTACCACCTTTAAATTCTACAGTTCCTGCACCGATATTAATAGTATTTAATGCGTTACCATTACCAATACCGTTAGTAACAGTTGAAGCACCTTCAAACGCTAATGTACCGGTCCCTGCATTTTGACCAGCAACATCAGTAGCAATTAAATTTTTACCAGCACCAATTGTTAAAGAACCACCAGCATTAGCAGCAGCACCTTTTAATGCTACAGTGTCTGAAAGAACCAAACCATTATTACCGTTAATTGTTACCGACTTCCCGTCTTCTACTATAAGGTTCTTTACTTTAGTAGCAGCACCATTAGAGAATTCACCACCAAGTACTACACCGGTTGCGTTAATTGTTAAAGTACCGTTATTACCTGCTGTACTTAAAAAATCAACATTAGAATTAAAGTTGTCAGTAGTAATTGAAACGTTAGCACCTGTATTGCCAAAATCAATAGTTGATAGACCAACATAACTACCAACTTCATTAGCTACAGCAAAACCACCGGCAACAACACCATTTAATCCTAATACAATGTTAGCAGCACCATTAGTTGCCACAATCTTTAATGTTTTTCCTCCAACAACACCAGCGACACCTACAGTATTATTGCCTACATTAACTGTTACGTTAGCTATTGCGGCGGTGTTAAAAGTAACCGTTTTATCGGCATCAGCGGTAATTACTTGGTTAACTTGGGTAGCTATAACGGAATCACCGTCTCCAACGACTGCAGCCTCAGCCCAGTTAGCAGCTGTTGCAAAAGCTGCAGGAGTAGCATTAGCATTTTTAGTACCAGCACCGAATGCTGTGCTGCCGGTGCCGACGATTGCAGCAGCGGCAAAAGCTATGGTAGACGCCGTCGTTATTTTTTTTAAAAAACTTGGTTTTTGAGCCATATTTTTTTCCTATTTTAAGTTTAAAAATTTTAGTATAAACATTGAAATACACTTTAAGTAGTATATCTTAATTTATTGCTGTAATAATCATTGTTTACTGATGATTACAGCAAATACTTAAAGCCTATATCAAAGGTCTCTAAACACCTCGGTCAGTATAATATAAAAACTGTGCAATTACAAGAACCACGTTAAGTTTTTTTATATAGTTTTAGCCACCGCGATATTTTTACCACAAGAAAAGATTATTTTATTGTTCTCCGGCTCGAATTTTTGGTGTCATTCCCACGAAGGCGGGAATCCAGGAAAAACACTTAAAATAAGCAAAATTATATAAAAATTTACTATATAATTCGTTTAAATATTCTCTGGATTCCCGCTTTTGCGGGAAGGCATTGTTGCGTGGATACCCTAAACGTCATTGCGAGCGACTGAAAGGAGCGTGGCAATCTAGAAAATAAAAAATCTCATAGCATTTTTAGCTATTTTTTACTGGATTGCCACGTCGATGCTACGCATCTCCTCGCAATGACGAGGTAAAATCGATCCACGCAACAATGCCTCGCGGGAATGACACCAAAAACTCTATCCACATAACGCACCATAGCAATTTACCGTTCTTCAAACGCTAATTCTTTCGGACGGCTTTCCCATCTTAATATTTCATCGATTTTGTTATGCCAAATTCGCATAATTTCTTCCTCATAGGCAACAATTTCCTCTTCAGACCAGCTGAATTTGTGAAACATCTCATTTGCTACCTGAAGCACCTTACTATTATTTTTATTAAAAACTTCTGCTAAATGCTTATCTTGTTCTTGCTTATAATTTAAATGTGCAGCTCTACCGAGCTCAGCCACTTTATGCATCTCATGACTACGCACTTGGATTTCAGCATTACGTCTAGAATGAAGGAATTCCACTATCGCATGGATAGATTGGTAACCATTATCTTTAGGTTTATCAATATAATCTTTGATATGTTTTAAACTAAAACGGTAAAAATCATTAATTATATCGAGAGACGTATAGCATTCGGCTTTACAACCGACAATAACCCTGAAAGCAATAAGGTCGCTCAATTTGTCAATAGTAATTTCTTTCCTTTTCATCTTTTTTAAAATAGAATAAGGATCTTTTAGCCTTGCATATATTTCAGCACCTACTCCGCCTTTATGCAGCATATTTTGAAGTAGGTTAATAGTTTCGTGAATCAAGTACTCCTCCTATTAAAACTAAATATGAGATTAATCCAAAATATAAGTTATTGTCGTGAGTGTTTATTTTTAAAAATCATTTTATTAGCAACTTTAATTTAAAGTATTAGCTATTTAAATTATTGCACGCTTTGTAACTTGATAACAATCATAAAACACCGGGTATAATAGATAAAATTAATTCTTTAACTCAAAATTAAAAAACAGATTAACCCGGATATTGCATGAAGTGAGATTTAAAGTAAGAAATTGAGTAATTTATAATATTAGCAATGATACTTTTGTAAAAATTTTGCCAAAAAGTGCTTTGAAGCCGTTATTTTCAAATTTTAGATGTAATGCCCCTTACCCCATTTTTTCTAAGCACCGGGAACAGTGCTAATCTAGGTTATTCTAATGCTAATTTCTTCATCACATGATTCCATACCTGTCGGTAAGGATATGATGAAGATAACAAAAACTTAATACGCCTAGTATTACGGATAATTACTACCCCAATTTTTAATAATTTTAAACGTATTGTACCTATTTGTGCTTTTGCTAATGCACTACCTTGTAATAAATTACCTCTGATATATTCTACTAAAGTGTATGCAAGACCCGATAAAATCATTCTGAGCTGATTAGCCCACCATCTATGACAAGAAGTACGATCTGCAAATAATTCTAGTTGTTGCTCTTTTATACGGTTTTCCATATCACCACGACCACAGTAAACTTTGTCGTATAAATCTTCAGGTTTATCTGATAAATTAGTTACTATATACCTTGGATTTTCTCCAAGCATTGTCATTTCTGCCTTACCAATTATTCTACGTTCATGACTCCAACTACCAGCCTTATATGGAAACTCACTAAAAAGACGTTGCTTTTCTTGGGTTATAATAAATGCTGCTTTTGACTTCTCCATTGTAGGTTTCAGTAACTCATTTAGTCTGTTATTTTGGGGCATTCCTACAATATATTTTATATTATGAATATCACACCAATCAAACATCTGATGACGACAAAATCCACTATCACCACGAAAAATAATCTTTACCTCTGGCCAAGCTTGGCGAAAACGTTTTACTAACAATGATAATATTGCCCAAGAATGTTTTGCTTGATCCTGCTTTGACGTCCTAAGATAACTAACTAACAGATGCTTTCCACAAAAAACATACAAAGGTAAAAAGCAATTATGACCGTAATAACCATGATAAAACTTACCTTCCTGTTGCCCATGAATTTCATCATCCGTAGCATCAAAATCAAGTATTAGCTGCTTTGGTACTATTTTATGAGACTTAATAAATTTATCAAGCATTAGTTCATGCACTTTAATTGCAAAGTGTCTATCAGCATTGTTTTCTATACGACATAAGGTAGAACTACTTGCCATATCATCAATTGTTTCCATAGCTGTTTGCATAGCAGGACATTTTCGTAGATAATTGTGGTCATTTAAATCTTCATAACCTAATGCAATACCATAAATTCGTTGCCTCAGCATTGTTGCCATATTATGGGTAATTTTACTACCATCTCGTCTATCAGGAAATATTTTAGCAAGCTCCTCTGTTATACCAAGCCTTTTATCTGCTTCTCTTAATAACAACACACCTCCATCGCTACTAATATCACCTCCAGTGAAATTTATCTCTATTGTCCGATTTTTTACTTTGGAAAACTGGTAACTATATGCTATACAATTTGTCATGACAAAATCCTTTGTATTATTCTAATGAAATACCAGTATTATACAGCTTTACGAGGATTTTGTCTCCTATATCTCATGCAATATCCGGGTTAATATTAAAATTAAATATTTTCAATATATTTGTTTAATTATTTGATAATATTTTAGTCAAAATTTACTTAGATTTGTATTTTAAGAAGGAAAATTAGGGAATTATGAACATTGCCTAAAAAAAGTGGTTTTGTTGCATAATTCTTGAAAGTACCTTACTGTCATTCTAGCTAAAGGCGGGCGTTGTTGCATGTCTTGAGTTTTCGATGTCATTCTAGCTAAAGGCGGGAATCCAGAAAAAACACTTAAAATAAGCAAAATTATATAAAAATTTACTATATAATTCGCTTAAATATTCTCTGGATTCCCGCCTTCGCGGGAATGATATCAACAATTTGAGCCAGGCAACGGCACTCCCCGCATTGCCGGAGCGGCACTGAGAACTGCAGTCATGTTATCGAAATTACCGCTGCACTCAAGCACTATGTCAATGCCGGCGGCAAAAGCTTTTTCGGTAATGTCCGCCATCCCGCCGGATAACGCTTTCATCTCTATCGCATCGGAAATGATAAGTCCTTTAAAGCCGATTTCTTCTCTGATATAACTAATAACTTTTTTTGATAAGGTAGCAAGGTTATCCGGATCAAGTGCTTTATATATTATATGTGCCGTCATAGCAAATTTGCTAATCGGCAACGTAGCCAGCTCCTTAAAAACATAAAAATCCGTTTTCTCTAGCTCTTCTAAAGAAGCTTCTACGATCGGTAAGGCTTCGTGGCTATCCTTTGTAGCACGCCCATGCCCCGGTATATGTTTAATGCAGCCGGCTATTTGTGCTTCAGCCATTCCTGCAAGTGCAGCTTGACATAAGCGAATTACGGTAGCGGGAGTAGAGCCGAAACTTCTATCGCCGATAATATCGTGTGCTCCTGCATGTCTTAAATCCGCTACCGGTGCAAAATTTAAATTAAAGCCTAGTTCTTTAAGCTCTTTTGCTATTTCTGTATAATTTTGTTTACATTTTTCGGCTGCAATGTCTATGCCTTCCTGCTCGCCCATATCGTCGAATATTTTAGCACTAGGTGCTGATTTGAAAGTAGGAGCGATAAGCCTTTTAACTCTGCCGCCTTCTTGATCGACGGAAATTATACAATGTTCCCCTAACAGCTCTTTTATACTAGCGATAAGATTAGTAAGTTGTTCTCTATCCTGAATTTGTATTTTTTCACCTAAATCATCTGTAACAGTTTCCGATTTTATATTACGCCTGAATAAAATCACCCCTAAAGGAGGATGACTTTGAAATAACTCTATTTCTTGCGTAGTTAATTCAGTACCCGCTATACCGATAATTATCGGTTTTACTTGCTTTTCTTTCATAAAGATACCTCTTGATGTTATTCCGAACTCTGTGGGTGAATATAGTATTCCCACCCTTTATAGGCGTTGTTGCATGGATCGAATTTTTGGTGTCATACCAGCGAAAGCTGGTATCTAACTTACTAATTTTGTTATATTGTTAAGTAGATTCCCGCTTTCGCGGGAATGACACAAAGTGTAAAACCGATCCACGCAACAATGCCCCCTTTATACAGGCGGCACAGAGAAATTGGCAAGGAAGTTCGTAATATCATTTGACAAAATATTAAAATTTTTAATCAGTATATCGATTTTATAAGAGAGGGGGGAAGTATTTTGTTTTACCGATTGTTTTGCCGATATTTTTTTATTCTTAGTTATATAATCTCGTATGATTTTAATATCCCTATCAGTGTAGTATCTTCTGTTTTTTATTTTATAAATGCTCAAATTAAGGGTATTATCTTCTAAATATCTTAATTGAGGAGAAGAGATATTTAAAAATTTTATTGCTTCGCTAGCAGAATAATATTTTTTATCTGGTTTCTTACTAAATATTTTTTCCGGCATCTTTTCTGGGGACATTTTTTTCCGAAGATTCGTTAATTAATGTTTTTAAGTTAGCAGAAGGAATAAAACGCAATATCCTTTTTGACTCTATAGTAACCGGTAATTTAGTATGAAAATTTATACCTGGTCGTGGTTTTTTTTCGCTAATTTCAAAACTACCGAAATTTTTTAAAGTTAACTTTTTGGTAAATGCCGTTTCTAAAATATTAGAGAAAATAGCATTAACAATTTCTTCGCATAAACTATTTGGTAGCCCTAACCTAGAGCTTAGTGCAGCAGCGACTTTTTCTTTGGTAACGGTCATAAAATATAACCTATACAGATATATAAAAGTTCGTCATTGCGAGGAGGCACAGACCTTGTTGCGTGGCTCGAAAAAGGTGCTATATGTCATTCCCGCGAAAGCGGGAATCCAGAGAATATTTAAGCGAATTATATAGTAAATTTTTATATAATTTTGCTTATTTTAAGTGTTTTTTCTGGATTCCCGCCTTCGCGGGAACGACATCAAAAATTCAATCCACGCAACAATGCCTGTGCGGGAATGACATCAAAAAACAGGAAATGCTCCGGTAAACCTTTATATTAAATCACGAACCTGCTTTTGCCTTTTCGTTATACTCGCTAATATTGTCATTTAGCTTTTCTAACTTATTAACAATATGTTTACGCATTTCTTCTTGTTTTTTGTCATTAGCTTTTTTATATTCTGTCATTTTTTTGTTTAGATGATCTAAAGATTCCTGTAGCTTTTTGGCTCCTTCATCTTTTTTATCTTTCATCTTTTCCTGAATCGCACTTACTTGATCGGATAATTGGGTATAAGTATCGCTAAGGCTTTGATTAAATTTATCTACGCCGGTTTTAGCTAAATCCTTCAAATTATCTTTTAATTCCTGAAGATTTTCGGTTACTGTTCTAGTTTGCGAGGTAGTTTCTGCATTTTCCTCTTCGTTTTGCGTTGTTGCTGAAGAAAAAGCGTTAGAGGTAAATACTAAAGCAGCAGTTGTTGCAAGCGTTAATAAAATTTTATTTTTCATTGTTAGGACTCCAAAATAATTTTTAAATGGGTTTTAATTTTTATGTTTGTTATTATAGTCTTCGATTTTTTTACTTAATTCACTAAGTTTTTTTACTAAAGCCTTGTTATATTCTTCTGCTTTCTTACCGGTTGCTTTGTGATATTCCTTCATATTTTCTTTTATGCCGTCATATTGTTTTTGTATCGATTCTAAAGAGCGATCTTTATTATCTTTAGCGTGTTTTTTCAATTCATCTATTTTAGAAGATAAATTATCGGCTACATCATGGCATTTCTTATTAAATTCAGCAGCGATAATTTTGGCAGAATCTTTAAGGGTATTTTGTAATTCTTCAATCGCTTTGCCTATCGTTTTCATAATAACCTCATTGTTGAAAATAAATATTATAAACTATAACTTAAAACATAAGTTATGTTATATAAAAAAGCAACTACTACAAAAAATTATTAATAGAAAAACTATATAAAAAAACACATGCTTTTTGTTAAAATTTATTATAGTATACAATTTTAATTATTATAGGGGTTTTATGACGTTAAGAATACGTGATGCCGCATTTGATTTTTCAGTGCCGGTAAGTGGCAATAAAAATATCAAATTATCAGACTTAAAAGGAAAATTTGTTGTTCTATATTTTTATCCGAAAGACGATACCCCCGGCTGTACTATCGAAGCACAGGATTTTAATAAATTAAAACCAGAATTTGAAAAATTAAACGCCGTAATTATAGGAATATCAAAAGATAATTTAAAATCACATGATAAGTTTAAAGAAAAATATTGTTTAGAGTTTGATTTAGCCTCCGATGCAGATTCCGATATCTGCGAGCAGTACGGCGTGTGGATTCAAAAATCAATGTTCGGTAAAAAATATATGGGCATCGACAGGGCAACTTTCTTACTCGATAAAGATGATGACCATACAATTATGCATATTTGGCGTAACGTAAAGGTTAAAGGTCATGCTCAGGAAGTCCTAAATGTTCTAATCCATGGCAATAATTTTATGTACGGGGAGTAATTTAATTTTACCGAAAATTCTTTAAAAACTCAAAGTCCTTGCTTTGTAAGCAAAAAGATTCCGGCAAGGTTATTTTAGCTACAAACCCGTCAGTTGCTTCGGTCTTTACGAATAAAGTTATTTTTGTGTTACTCTGTTCTAGTCCGGAGCATTTTGTTAATAAACTTACTATCTGTTCCAATTCCGTATAACTGCCGGGGAAAAGCTGTAACTCGATTTGTTTGCCGTTAATTGCTTCTTCAATGGACATGAAGCTTTTAGCCGTCAGCTTTATGCCGCCTTCGTCTTTTATTATATCGCAATTAACTATCACTAGATTTTTAACGTTGAGCAAGTGGGTATAATCACGTAACACCTCCTCGCTAAAAATAGTTAACTCAAAAATATCATCGGGATCGGAAAGCTGTAGCGTAATAAACCTTCCTCGTGCCGACATTCGTGAATCTTTTTTCTGAATCACACCGGCAAGTGTTACTCGGTTAGTACCGTGCGGTAAGTCATTATGCAAATTTGCCGAACTTAAAATATTTAATCGATTAAATATTTCTTGATATTCCGATAACGGATGGTGAGTTATAAATAACCCCAATGCCTCAAATTCATAAAAGGCTAGCGTATTTTTATCGGCATAGTCGCTTGCTATTAAAAGCTGCGGGCTTAAGCTATTTACCTTAATTAAACTAAATTGATTAGAAGCTTGTTCTTCATGATAAGAAATTGAATAGGCTAAAAGCTTAGCAATACTTAAAAATAATTGCTGACGATTATCGTGTAACTCATCAAAACAACCGGATTTGATAAGATTTTCCAGTAATTTACTATTGATAGATTTAGGCGGCATGCGTTCAATAAAATCAATAATGGTCGTAAACTGCCCTCCTTTCTCTCTTTCCTCCGCCACTAACTTACCGAAATTCACGGTAACGCCTTTGATTGCCCCAAGTCCAAATACTATGCTCTTTTGCTCTTCTGGATTCCCGCCTTCGCGGGAATGACATATAGGATGGGAGGCTATACTAAAATAACCGGTAGAAATATTAATATTCGGTGGAATGATTTTGATATCGTTATCTTTTGCTTCTTGCAAAAATAAGCCGAGTTTATCATGATTACTTAACTCAAGATTCAAACATGCTACCAAAAATTCAGCAGGGTAGTTAGCTTTAAGATAAGCAGTTTGGTACGAAATAACGCCGTAAGCCGAAGCATGTGCTTTGTTAAAACCGTAACTGGCAAATTTAGCAAGCGTAGCAAAAATTGATTTAGCTTGACTTGCTGAAATGTTATTAGCTACCGCCCCTTTAACAAAGATTTCCTCCTGCTCCTCCATTTCTTTTTTGATTTTTTTACCCATAGCTTTACGGAGTAAATCAGCACTGCCAAGAGTGTAACCGGCAAGTTTCTTAGCAATTTCTAATACTTGCTCTTGATATATTACTACGCCGTAAGTTTCTTTAAGTATCGGCTTTAGTAACTCATGTAAATAGTCGGGTTGCTGAGTGCCGTGTTTACATGCGATATAGATCGGGATATTTTCCATAGGACCAGGACGATATAAGGCACCAAGGGCTATCAAATCTTGTACGGAATCAGGCTTTAGACGCCGAAGCGTATCTTTCATTCCTGCACTTTCAAACTGGAAAACCCCGCTCCCTTTACCTTTGCATAACATTTGATAAGTTTTTTCGTCGTCAAATGTCATGTCATTAAAGTCAATCTCGATGCCTTGTTCTTTTAAGAGCTTTTTACAGTCAGTAATGACGGTAAGAGTTTGTAGTCCCAGAAAATCAAACTTAATTAAACCGGCAATTTCCGAGTATTTCATCGAATATTGCACTATTAACATATCGGAATTAGTATCCTTACAAACCGGGACTATTTCGACTAAATCTTTGCCGGCTATTACGATCCCTGCGGCATGGGTAGAAGCGTGCCTATGCAACCCTTCTAAAATTAGCGAAGTATCTAAAACTTGCTTTATTAATTCTTCTTCGCCTTCTAAATTATATAATCCTTTGCCTTTAGCTGCACTTGAAAGCTCGGGTACTTCTTTAATAGCCTGATCTAAAGTTATGAGATGAACGGCACTAAACGGTACTAGCTCCGTTAAATAATCGGCATATCTATATGCTAAGCCAAGTACCCGGGATACGTCCTTAATTACCGCCTTTGCTTGCATTTTTCCGAAAGTAATTATTTGACCGACCCTATTATTGCCGTATTTTGAACGAACGTAATTTATAACTTCTTCACGCCTTTCTTGGCAAAAATCGATATCAAAATCCGGCATTGAAATACGTTCCGGATTTAAAAATCGCTCAAATAATAAACCGAATTTAATCGGGTCAAGATCGGTAATTAACAGACTCCAAGCTACTATTGAACCAGCTCCCGAACCTCTACCGGGACCGACTAATATCCCCTGCTCCTTACTCCATTTTATAAAATCCGACACTATGAGAAAATAGCCGGCAAAGTCCATTTTACAAATAATCTCTAATTCATAATTAAGACGAGCAAAATACTCCTCCTTAATTGTTTCTTGTTCCCTTGGAGAAATATTTTCTAATTTAAATTTTGTTGATAATCTTGCAAGCAAACCGTCTTCAGCATCTTTTTTAATTAAATCCGTTTCGCTAATATTTTCGCTAGAGAAATTAGGAAGCATCGGCGGGTTGGGATGTGCCGCTACGTAACAACGCTGACTTAAATTTACGGTATTTTCTATTGCTTCCGGTAAATCGGCAAAAAGCTCTCTCATTTCCTTAGGGGATTTAAAATAACAATTATCGCTAATCGTTTTACGATCTTGATATTCTTTGGTCACGCCAGCAGAAATACACAATAACACATCATGTGCATAATGCATGCTCG
Organism: Rickettsia endosymbiont of Polydrusus tereticollis; assembly: GCF_964026385.1. Taxonomy (NCBI): domain Bacteria; kingdom Pseudomonadati; phylum Pseudomonadota; class Alphaproteobacteria; order Rickettsiales; family Rickettsiaceae; genus Rickettsia; species Rickettsia endosymbiont of Polydrusus tereticollis. The sequence continues at coordinate 1,529,942 of NZ_OZ032142.1, forward strand.
CATCACTGAATAATAGTTTATTAGTAGCAACTAGCGGAATATCTAAATCATATGCTATTTTAATATAAGCCGATTCGATAAATTGCTCTTCCGGTAAATTATGCCGCATAATTTCAAAATAAAACCGGTCGCCGAAGATTTCTTTTAATTTACGAGCGGCTAGGACAGCCTGCGTTTCATCTTTGGCGAGCAAGCTTTTACCGATAATACCGTCTGTATAACAACAAAGTGCAATTAAGCCTTCATTATAAGTAATAAGGTCGTCAAAAGTGATGTGATCACAAATTTTGCGATCATTTTTAGTGAAGATTAAACTAGATAGCTTAAGTAAGTTTTTATAACCTATTTCATCTTTGGCAATAAGTAGGATCTCGGCAAAATCGACTTTATAGTCAAATGATCCCCTAATATTATCAATAGCTAATTTACCAATATTATTCTCTATATTAAGAATAACGCCATGTATAGGCTGCACGCCTTTTTTAGCAGCTTGCAAGGCAAACTCCAGCGAACCGAACAAATTACCCCGATCGGCAAGGCAAATAGCCGGCATTTTTTGCCGTACGGCTAACTCAACTATTCGCTCGATCGTTAACGCACTTTCTAAAAAAGAATAAGAACTTTGTGCTCTTAAATGGACAAATTCAGCTTGCATTTTATTTATGTATCAAATGTTAATAGTAGAATTCTTATATACTACGTCATGGCGAGTGACTAAAGGCGTTGTTGCATGGCTCGAAAAAAGTGCCGTATGTCATTCCAGCATAGGGACGTTGTTGCGTGAATCAAATTTTTGATGTCATTCCCGCGAAGGCGGGAATCCAGAAAAAAACATTTTTAAGTCATCCTGAATTTATTTCAGGATATACTACACTAGATACTGAAACAAGTTCAGCATGACAAAAAAAAGTCTGGATTCCCGCCTTCGCGGGAATGACATACAGTACTTTTTTAGAACCACACAACAACGCTCATACCCTATACCCAATCCCATAATATTCAAAACCTGCCGCTTTTACTGCCTCTGCATTTAAAATATTTCTAAGATCAATAATTATCGGCGATTTAACCGAATTATAAATTATTTCCCAATTTAATTCATTAAATTCCGACCATTCGGTAGTAATCACGATTGCATCTGTTCCGACGCAGGTCTCAATTGCCGATTTTATATATAATAAATTTTCATTTTCAAAATATTTTTGAGCATTATCTAAGCCCACAGGATCAAATGCTTTAACATACGCACCTTTAGTTAGTAAAATTTTGATAATTTCAATTGCCGGGCTATCTCTGATATCATCAGTGCCGGCTTTGTAAGTAAGCCCGAGAACAGCGATATTTTTACCGAGTAAATCATTACCTACTAAATTGCTAATTTTATCTACCATATCAAAAGGACGCTGCCGGTTACTATCAATTACCGCATCAAGGATTTTACAATCAGCACGGTAATTTTTAGCAAATGCTCTTAAGGCTAAAATGTCTTTCGGAAAGCAAGAACCGCCAAAGCCGGGACCGACATTTAAAAACTTTGCACCTATCCTTTGGTCAAGCCCCATACCGCAAGCTAAGTCTTGAACATTTGCCCCCGTTTTTTCACATAAATTTGCCATTTCATTAATATAGCTAACTTTAGTGGCTAAAAAACTATTGGAAGCATATTTAATAAGTTCTGCCGTAACTAAATCGGTCACTAGCAGCTTTATATTTTGATTAGTTAGAGGCAAATAAATTTCTTTAAGTAATTCTTCCGATTTTTTATTATTAACCCCGACAATTATTCTGTCAGGAGCTAAAAAATCATTAGCGGCTGTTCCTTCCCTTAAGAATTCAGGGTTTGACGCAACGTTAAACGTAAAATTTTTCTCTGCTAAATAACTAATAATTTTATTGCAAGTGGTCGGTGGAACGGTAGATTTAACCACTAACAAACAATCTTTACTTAACCAATGACAAACTTTATCGATAGCTTCAAAAACATATTTTAAATCTGCATCACCTGACGGTAGCGGCGGAGTCCCGACGGTAATAAAAACCGCCTCGGCAGTTGCAAGCTCGGCATCATAATTATGGGTAAATTTTAATCTTCCGGATTTTATCGATTGCTGTAAATATTTATCAAGGTCGGCTTCATGAATCTGTGATATACCGCTATTTAGCTTAGCAATTTTAGCTTGATCAGTATCAATACACACGACATTATGACCAAGACGGCTCATTATAGTCCCCGATACGAGTCCAACATAACCACAACCGATAAACGTAATATTCATAAAATTTTTATTATATATTATTTAATTTTGTATTATAAAACTTTAGAGTATACTTTATACTTGATTAGCGTTAATTTAGACAAGACTTTTTTAATTTGGTATTCTTATTTTACGCCGTTGCTGCGAGGAGCGTTGTTGCGTGGCTCGAAAAAACCGTCATGGCAAGCGGCTGAAGGCATTGTTGCATGGCTTAAATTTTTGATGTCATTCCCGCGAAAGCGGGAATCCAGAAAATATTTAAGCGAATTATATAGTAAATTTTTATATAATTTTGCTTATTTTAAGTGTTTTTTCTGGATTCCCGCCTCCGCGGGAATGACATACGGCACTTTTTTAGAATCATGCAACAATGCTAATACCCACTCGCAATGACGTTTGGGGTATCGCCAACATATTTAATTTCTACTACATATAATTATAGAATGAATTTTATCAAAAAAACCTTCCTTAACCTCTTTATATTTCTTGTTATATTTTCGATAATTATAACTTTCCTTATATATAGAGCTAATAAAGGATATATGGATGAGCCGATTAAAAAAATAATCGAGTTTTATTTAAATAGGCAAGATCTAAAAGCCGTAATAAGTGATTTGAAATTTAAGGAAAATCATCTATCCATTAATAAAATTTCATTAAATTTTATAGATAATGCACAAGGAGAAATTTCTAATTTTCAGCTTGTTTTTAATTTGCATGATTTAATATCTCATTCTTCGTTATCGGCTAATATTAATATCGATAAGTTTGCCGTTATCTCAAATAATAATGAAGAAATTATAAATACTAAAATAAACGGTGATTATACTTTAAATATAATAAAAAAGAGTGCTATTACTAAGATAAATTTAGCTGAAATAAAAAGCGATATCTTAGCTGATAAAAAGGGTGCTAATTTACCGCTTGGACAAGCCGCATGCTTATATAAAACCAATCCTTTGCAAGGTAATAAAAAAAGGATTGATTGTAAACTTACCTTTGATGAGCAAGCTTTTTTAGCGTTTAACGGCATAATAACCGATAAAAATATTGTAGCAACCGCTAGTGCTACAAATATTCCGTTAATGATTTATCAAACAATTGAGAAAATTATCCCTAATAATCCGGTTATTTTATATCTGCAAGAGCATATTAAATCCGGTTATATACATAACGGTGAAGTTAGCTTAAAACTCGATAAAAATTTTGTTGAAGGTGATATTTTAGAAGAAGAGGCATTAAACGCCAATTTGCATATATCAAATTTTGAATATAAATATCATAAAGACTTACCGGCTCTTAAAAATATTGATACTAATATTATAATATCCGGACCTAATGTAAAGTTTATAATAAAACAGGCTTATAGCGGCAAAAGCCTTATTTCAAACGGAATTATGAATTTTAAATGGCAAGGGCTTGCAAAATCGGCATTTATTTTCAACGCTACTGCCAAAGGTGAAGTCGTAGATTTAATTGATTTTATACCTGAAGAGGCATATCAAAATACTAAAGCTCAAGGTATCGACCTTAAAAAAATTAAAGGGAAGGCAAGCTCCATAATTGAACTAATAATTTCTATTAATCCCGATACACCAAATAGCTATAATATTTCTTCAATATTAACAAATATTTCGCTTGATGCTTTTAATAGTAATGTATCGTTACGAAATGCTGAGACAAAAGGTACTTATAAAGATAATAAAATAAATTTTAGCGGCAAAGGTAAGATTAACGGTTATACTAGTAATTTTACGTATGACCATAATACGGCAGAAAATACCAACGAGTGTGTGCTGAAAATTAAAACTAATATTACTGCTACAAACCAAAAAATAGGCATATTTAAATTAATTTCCGGCAGTAGCATTTTTAATTTTGAATATAGTAAACAAAAAAATAACGAAAATTTTATCAATGTTAGCTCTAACTTAAATAATTTAGAATTTTATATCGATAAAATATCTATCCATAAAAAATTACATAAAAAAGCCAATTTAACTTTAAAATCTAGATTAAATAATACTTCTTCAGGCAATAACATTGAGTTTAACCTTTCGGGAGAAGATAATTTAAAAATTATCGGCAATACTCTAATAAAAAATGACACTTATAACATTACTTTACCGGTCATTAACTACGCTCAAACAAATTTGAGAGGAAAAATTACTATGAATAAGAATAGCCTCACTACCGAGCTTACGGGGGCTAATCTTGATTTATCACACTCTAATATGTTGCAATTTTTAGAAAAAGAAGGGGAGGCTCGTAATATCTCTTTAAAAGCTAATATAGGAACGGTAAGGCTAAAAAATAACGTAACGCTCAATAATTTAGATTTAAAAATAAATTGTGATAAAGTAAGGTGTTTTGCCGGCTCCTTAAACGCCGCTATCGGAGATAAAAAAGTTCAAATGTCTCTAGCGGCTAAAGATGGTTTTGAACAATGGTTAATTGATTGTGATAATGCAGGTAGCTTGCTTAAAGGGATCGGCTTGTATAATAATATGAAAAACGGTAATATACAGCTTACTCTCAACACCAAAAGATATGAGGTTAAGAAAGGCGAAATAATACCGATATTAGACGGCAGATTTACTATCAAACGTTTTATAATAACGGATACGCCTTTTTTAACACGAATAGTATCTTTTGTATCGCTACCCGGTTTTATTAGTTTTGTGGTAAATAATAAAAATGTTTTATTTGAAAATATGACCGGTAAGTTTAGCTATAACGGCAATATTATAACCTTGTGCGATGCGGAAGCACAAGGACCGTTTTTCGATTTTACGATGAAAGGTGATATTGATACTAAGAAACAGCAAATTAAGCTCAAAGGAAATGTTATCCCGTCATTTTTCTTAATCAGTACTATTATAACAAAAATACCGGTAGTGGGTAAAATATTTTCTAAAGTAGCACCTTACTCTCTGGAAGCGAAGTATTAGATTGTTGTGTGGATAGGTTAAAGCGTATTCTATTCATTCTAGCTAAAGGCGGGGTGTTGTTGCTGTGTGGCTCTAAAAAAGTGCTATATGTCATCCCTGCGAAAGCGGGGTGTTTTACATGGCTTGAATTTTTGATGTCATTCCCGCGAAAGCGGGAATCCAGAGAATATTTAAGCGAATTATATAGTAAATTTTTATATAATCTTACTTATTTTAAGTGTTTTTTCTGGATACCGTGGTCAAGCCACGGTATGACAACGAACGCTTTGCAAAAATATGAGCCACACAACAATACTATATTATATCAAAGCCTAAATCTATATTACAAATAAATAAAATGAAAGAATTGTTAACAACGTTAATTAACCCGAATCGACATTATCTAATAGGAATTTTATTATTAGGCTTAACCTCGGGATTTGCGTTTACCTTAGTATTTTTCACTATTCCGTATCAATTATCCGAAGCAAAATATACTACCGATGTAATAGGCTCGATGTCCTTAGCGGCATTTCCTTATTGTTTAAAAATAGCGTGGGCACCTTTTATCGATAAATATTCCGTACCGTTTCTATGTGCTAAATTCGGACAAAGACGAGGCTGGGCGTTGACGGCTCAAATATGTTTATTATTATCTATAGTAGGTTTTTTAGTTATTAATCCGAGTGATAATTTATATATTACCGCAATTATTGCCTTTATTATTTCTTTTTGTGCAGCTACTCAGGATATCGTACTAGATGCTTATCGCATAGAACGCCCTGCTAATAAAGAAGAATTAACTTTAGCAATTACTTTCAGCGGTATAGGGTTTCGTCTTGGGATATTAACTGCTAGTGCCGGGGCGTTATATTTATCTAGTATTTTTAGCTGGCAGGCGGCTTATCAAGGAGCATTTGCCGTAACCTTAGTCGGACCTATAGTAATCTTATGTGTTAAAGAGTCGAAACCGAAAGAAAAACGCCATGCTACTCTACATTTAATGTCGATAAAGCAATATTTTGAGGTTATCCGCAAGAGTATTTTATCGTTAAAATTAAGTCAGCCCCGTTGGCTACTGACTATTTTATTTATTTTCCTATATAAAGCAGGTGATTCGGTACCGATGGCTATGAGTTCCCCTTTATTTCTTGATTTATCTTTTACCGCTCACGAAATTGCTTCAATTTCTAAAGCATACGGTTTAGTAGTCATGATTATAGGAGGGTTTTTAGGAGGAATTTTAACTTCAAAAATCGGTATATTTAAAAGTGTCTTAATTAGCGGCACTATCCAATTATTATCGCCTTTAATGTTTATGATACTTGCGATCATCGGTCATAATATTCCGGCATTTATAGCTACTATTACTATACAAAATTTTTGTTGCGGTCTCGCCGGAACGGTCATTACTATCTACCTTGCTAGCCTTTGTAATAGTGAATTTATCGCCACGGAATATTCATTACTTGCTTCTCTTAGCTCGTTTGCTAGACTTATGCTTGCTTCTTTAGGCGGTTTTTGTGCAAAATATATCCCTTGGTCACAATTTTTTTTAGGCAATGCTTTATTTAGTATGTTATTTATAATAGTGTTCCTGAAAATATATCGTAAAAAATCGGTTTAAGGGAAGACTATTTTATTTAACTTGACAATGCAACCTGCCCCTTCTTGTATAGCTTCAACCATATCTTAAACTAATTAGTGCCAGGTGCTAGGGGATAAACTCAATCATTGAAAACAATAATTTCCCGTTGCATTTAATGCTGCAGCACTCATGAAACGGCCCCATAGCATAATAACACTAAGGTTTAAAAATGTTTTGCAATGATGGAGTTTAAACACCATTAACGGATGGTACTTTAACAGAATAATCTAGATAATCAAAGGAATTAAGTTGTTTGCTTAAGATATTAAGCTAATTTTCGGTTGTAGTGATATTAAAAATACACAAAACAGCGTCATTCAGAAAACTTGATACAAGTAAATTTTTCGGCATTCGCCTGTACTCACGTACTCTAGTAGGCATTGTTGCATAGATCGAAAAAAGTGCTGTGTGTCATTCCCGCGAAGGCGGGAATCCAGAAAAAATATTTTTAAGTCATCCTGAATTTATTTCAGTATCTATTAATGAGATGCGCAAAACTTGTTCAGCATGACAAAAAAAGCCTGGATTCCCGCCTTCGCGGGAATGACATCAAAAATTAGAGCCATACAACAACACCTATTAATCTAAGCGATGAGGAAGTAGAGTTCAGGGTTAATATTATTTAATAAACACTAAATTATTTTCTGAAGAATCAGCTACGCTAAACTCGTAATTTAAATATGAAAAATTTTTTAATTCACAAGGATTATCGATTGCGTGTGTAGCTATAAAATTAACCATATTGCCACGGGCTTTTTTAGCATTTATGCCGACAGTCTGTAATTTACCGTTTTTATTCTCTTTAAAAAATACATTAATCATTGGATATTTAAGACGGCTAATAGCAATAGCGGAAGAATATTCAATAGAAGCCAAATTAAGCAAATACTTATTTTTATGTCGTTTAAGCGTTTGATTGATATAGTTAGTAATTTTTTCTTGCCAAAAATCGGCAAGGTTTTTTATATCAGCTATTATAGCAGGTAATTTAGCTGCCATTTCTAGCCGATAAGGTCTAATGTCATCTAAAGGTCTTAAAGCACCGTATAACCCGGACATAATTAGTAAATGAGATTGTAAAAAATTTAATTGTTTATGATTTAATTCTTCGATTTTAATATTATTATAAACATCACCGTCATAAGCAAAAATTGCTTGTTTAAGTTCTTGCTTCTCAAAATTTTGAAATCTTTGCCGATTAAGCTGTGCAAGACTTGAACTTATATTCATTATTTCCGTTAATTGCTCTTGAGAATAATTTTTAAGTATCTCAAGCAAGTAATTTGTCGTGCTTAAAAATAGCGGTATGGTTGACTCTTGAAACGAGATAGCCTTAAAATTAAGGGTTTTTGCGGAGGAAATTATACTAAGCATTATATTACTAATATATTGATTGTAGGGCTTTCAGATTAGTATAAGAAAGCCTACATAAGCAATTTAAAGATACTAACGAGTAGGAGGAGTAGGAATTCTTGCAATATTATTGCCTATATTCCTATTCGTATCCTCTATCGTTCTTATAATAGCAGGACTCGGATCGGCCTCAACTGCTAGAGTAGGCTTCGGTTTAGTAGGTGCTTTATCTTTGCAACCTATTAAAATAGCAGCAGCAAAAAAAAGTATTAAATAATTTTTATTCATAAATGACCTAAATATATTGAAAGTTTAGTATAAAGATAATAGGTTGTTTGTTCAATGTCAATAGACCTCTTTTGTGATGAATCTTCGATCCACGTAATAATGCCTTGGGCATTGTTGCATGGCTCTAATTTTTGCAAAGCGTACGGTGTGTCATTCTAGTTCCTTGATCACGGCATCCAGTCTTTTTATTAAGGTTTTTTCTGGATACCGTGGTCAAGCCACGGTATGACACCATACTTGTAATAATCCTCTTACAACAACACTTTTAAGCCATAACAGCTTTATTACTTTTGGCATAATGAACAATAAAAACTACTTCTACCTGATTGCTTTAATTTAATAATTATTCCGTCACAATCTAAGCATTTTTCGTTATCTCTATTATAAACCATAAGCTGCTGTTTGAAATATCCAGGGCTATTATCACCGCTGACAAAATCTTTAAGGGTAGTACCGCCTGCTGCAATCGCCTTCGATAACACATTTTTAATTGCAGTAATTAGCTTAGTTATTTCCTCAATAGTTAAGTCAGTACCTAACCTATTTGGATTAATTTTAGCTAAAAATAAGCTTTCGGAGGCATAAATATTACCGATTCCAACGATAATTTTATTATCCATTAACAAATTTTTTATCGGTACTTTGCGGTTAGCGAGTTTACTCTTTAAATATTCGATAGTTAGTAAATCAGACAAAGGCTCAATAGCTAAATTATAAAAAAACTTTTCTTCCAAAAATTTAGTTTCATAACTATAAATCATTCCAAAACGCCTTGCATCGTTAAAAACTAATTTCTCGTTATTAGTAAGATCAAAAATTATATGATCATGTTTTTTAATTTTATAATTATATAGCTGCAGTGTAAAGCGTCCGCTCATACCGAGATGCACTATTAGAGAATAACTGTTATTTAAATCGATAATAAGATATTTAGCACGCCTCCGCACAGCTAAAATATTTGCATGTAAAATTTCTGCAGCTAGATTTGCAGATAATTTATAACGCAAATTCTCTCTTTTCTGTTCTATATTCTTTATAGCAAGACCTATTAGTTTCTGCTCAAGAGAGTTTTTTAACGTTTCTACTTCAGGAAGTTCTGGCATTTTATATAGTTTATAAGTATTTATTAGTGTAGAGTTGGTTGTAATATAATTTCAGTTTTATGTCATTCCCGTCTGTGCAGGAAGGCATTGTTGTATGGATCAAGAAATGATTCCAATGTCATACCGTGGCTTGACCACGGTATCCAGAAAAAACTTTAATAAAAAGACTGGATGCCGTGATCAAGTCACGGCATGACATCGTACACTTTGCAAAAATTCGAGCCATGCAGCCATGACGGTTTGGGTATCCACGCAACAATGCTGCACAGGAATGACATAATAAAGAATTCCGAGAATAACACTGTATAATGTAATATAATACACTAAAATAATTTTAAAAAATATAAATTATGAACCAGACAAATTTTGGCTTTAAAAAAGTTAATTTGGCCGATAAACAGAAGCTAGTAAATAATATTTTCACTGGCGTAGCAAATAAATATGATTTAATGAATGATATAATGAGCTTTGGAGTACATCGTTTATGGAAAGCTGAATTTATTAGGCAAATTCCGAATTTAAACGCAAATATATTGGACGTTGCTAGCGGCAGTGGCGATATTGCTTTAAAAATTGCTCAAAAAGCCAAAGCTCGTAGCCCGAAGCTTCACATAACTCTTTGTGATATAAACGAAGAGATGCTTGAAAATGCAAAAAAACGAGCAATCGACCTTAATCTTTTACAAAACCTTAATTACACTGTTGCCGATGCTGAAAATTTGCCGTTCCCTGATAATAGTTTTGATTATTATACCATAGCGTTTGGGATTCGAAACATCCCCGATATTGATAAAGCTTTAAAGGAAGCTTACCGAGTTTTAAAGCCGATGGGAAAATTCTTATGCCTTGAATTTTCTAAACTAGATGAAGGTTATTTCAAAAATTTCTATGAATTTTATTCTTTTAATATTATCCCGAAAATCGGGCAAATCATTACTAATAATCAGGAAGCCTATCAGTATCTAGTTGAAAGCATTAAGCTATTTCCTGCACAAGATGATTTTAAAATAATGATCCAAAATGCCGGCTTTGAGGAAGTACGATATAAAAACCTTACTAACGGGGTTGTTGCCATTCATAGTGCTTACAAATTATGAATATATTTTTTAACTTATTCCATATTCTAAGAATTATTAGCAAAGAGCAAATTTTACTTGATGCAGGTGATATTAAAGTACCGCTACGTATTAAAATTATCGGCTATATTTTGACGCTAATATTTTCTCCGCTATCTCTAATAAAAAAACCGCAAAGGGATTTTGGTAAGCGTTTAACTAGTTGTTTGCAACAGCTCGGACCTATCTATATTAAATTCGGGCAAACACTTTCTACAAGACCCGATTTGATAGGTACGCAAGTAGCAGAATATTTAAGGTTACTACAAGATAAATTGCCTCCCTTTGATAGCAAGATAGCGAGGGAGTTAGTTCAGAAGGCTTTTCAAAGTCGATGTCATTCCCGCGAAGGCGGGAATCTAGAAAATTATAAAGTGGATTCCCGCTTTTGTGGGAATGACATTGAGAGCTTTTACGACACCCCCATAGCCGCCGCTTCAATCTCACAAGTTCATAAAGCTCAATTAACAACCGGCGAATTTGTCGCAATAAAAATTTTGCGTCCTGATATTCATCGAAAATATAATAGAGACATTAAGTTATTATATTTCCTTGCTAAATTAGCTTCCAAATTTACTAAAGTAAAAAGGTTAAAACCGCTCGCGGTCATAGAGAAGTTTCGGGAAACCATGAAATATGAGCTTGACTTAAGGCTTGAAGCTGCCGCTGCTTCCGAGCTTGCCGATAATTTCCGTGATGATCTTGACATATGCATCCCCAAAATATACTGGCAGTTTACGTCCGAAAATATCCTAACCACGGAATGGGTAGATGGAATTTCTATATATGAAACTCATAAGCTTAAAGAAGCCGGCTTAGACTTGGCAATAATAGCTCAAAAATTTGCTGTAATGTTTTTTAATCAAGCCTATAGAGACGGCTTTTTTCATGCTGATTTACATCCCGGAAATATTTTAGTAAACGAGCAAGGTAAAATAATTTTGCTTGATTTCGGTATTATGGGAAGACTAACCGAGAAAGATCGCTTAGCGGTTGCTGAAAGTTTATTCGGTTTTCTTAACCGTGATTACAAATTAGTAGCTAAAGTACATTTAAAAGCAGGTTATATTCCTGCAAATACCGATTTAGATTTATTTGCACAGAGCTGTAGAGCCGTTACTGAACCTATCGTAGGGCTAGCTACTAAAAATATTTCAGTCGGTAAATTACTAGCACATTTATTTAAAATAACCGAGGATTTCGGTATGGAGGTACAACCGCAGCTATTATTATTACAAAAAACTTTAGTCATGGTTGAAGGAATCGGACAACAACTGGATGCGAACGTTAATATGTGGCAACTAGCCGAGCCGTGGATAAAGAAATGGGCAGCTAAAAACCTCAGCCCCGAAGCCAAAATTTTACGGATAGTAAAGCATTGGATAGAAGAGGCATATAATAAGTTATGAAGTATACTGATAAAAACAATTTTTAAAAAGTTACAATTATGTTAATATTAGATATATATCCTGCAATTAAGGCGGGTTTATTGTGTGGCTCGAATTTTTGCAAAGCGTTTGGTGTCATACCGTGGCTTGACCAGCCTTGTTGCCTGGATCAAATTTTTGATGTCATTCCCGCGAAGGCGGGAATCTAGAGAATATTTAAGCGAATTATATAGTAAATTTTTATATAATTTTGCCTATTTTAAGTGTTTTTTCTGGATTCCCGCTTTCGCGGGAATGACATACAGCACTTTTTTTGATCCATGCAACAATGCCGGCTTGACCACGGTATCCAGGCTTTTATTAAAGATTTTCTGGATGCCGTGATCAAGTCACGGCATGACACCGTACGCTTTGCAAAAATTCGATCCACGCAACAATGCTGTGCGAGAATGACATCAAAAATTTGAGCCATGCAGCAACGCTTGGCTCAAACGGGAATGACATAGAACACCAATTAACCCCCACTAAGTTACATACGGGTTTTTAGTTTTAACATAAATAAATCTAATAGGAATGCCTGGCAGCTCAAAAGCATCACGTAAATTATTTACTAAATATTTTGTATAGCTATCCGTAACTTTTTCCGGATTATTAGAAAATAATTTAAAAGTCGGCGGACGGGTTTTTATTTGCACCATATATTTTACCCGAACACGCCTACCGCCTTTTTGCAGAGGCAGAGGATGCTTCTCGGTGGTAAAACCAAGCCACTCGTTTAATTTGCTAGTCGCTATTTTCTTATTCCAGACATTGTAAATATTAACGCAAGCGTCTAATACTTGTTCTATATTTTTTTTGTTAATAGCCGAAATATATATTATCGGCACGCCTTTGATTTGCGGTAAATTAGTAGCTACTTGATAGTCAAATTCCTCTTTAAATTTCTCTTTTTCAGATTCCTTAACTAAGTCCCATTTATTTACTACTATAACAATGCTTCTGCCTTCCGATGCAACATAACTTGCAATATTTAAATCTTGCTGCTTTAATGGAGCTAAGGCATCAATCATTAAAATCACCGTATTAGCAAATTTGATGCTATTAATAGCATCCGACGCCGATAATTTTTCAAGCGATTCGTTGATAGTAGATTTTTTACGCAAACCGGCAGTATCTATTAATTTTATTTTATTGCCCTTATATTGCCAATCAATTTCAATTGATTCACGAGTCAATCCGGCTTCAGGACCGGTTAATAATCTTTCATCGTTAATAAGTGCGTTAATAAAAGTAGATTTTCCGGCATTCGGTCTACCGCTTACCACTATTTGAATATAATCGGCTTTTATAGGGTCAGTAATTTCTTGACCTTGAGAATCATTATTAGCGGTTCCTTCAATTATCGCATCGTATAAATCCGCCATCCCGACACCGTGTTCGGCGGAAACAACTACCATATTATCAAAACCGAGTTGGTAATATTCTTTAGCAAAATCAAAACGCCCTTCGCATTTATTTATTATCAATATAGTCGGTTTATTATATTTTCTAACAAAATGAGCAAGTAATTTATCATCAGGCAGTACACCGCTTTTGCCGTCGACCATAAAACAAATTATATCCGACTCAATTATAGCTTTAGTCGTTTGTTCCATTAACCGCAAATTTAACTCTTGACCTATTTCATGCTTTACTTCCTCAAGCCCCGGCGTATCGATTACAGTAAATTCCAACGAAGCAATTGCAGCATCAGCATATTTCCTATCTCTTGTGACGCCCGGCTGATCGTGAACAACAGCTTTTTTCCTAACACTTAAACGGTTAAAGAGCGTTGATTTCCCGACATTCGGTCTACCGACTAATGCAATGGTCTTTTTATTCATATCAATTTTATGCTGCTATACTTATGTCAACTGGCTATATTACCACTTAATTATAAAAACTTAAATAGTAAAGTCTAAAATTAATGCTATAAGAATTTTTTAATGTTAAAATAAAATTAATTATTATTAGAATAGGGGAAAAATGGATAATTGTGAACTTAATACCAATTATATGTATTACATGTTAGAAGGGCTTAGGGCTCAAATAGCTCCGACTCATTTAGGTATAAAAATTTTAAAAGAAGCCTTTGAAGATGAATCGTTAAAAGATAACGGTTATGCAAGAATTATGCATGCTTACCTAACCGTTTCCGAACGGATGCTCCGAAAATACGAAAAACCCAAATTTAATATTACCGAAACTATTATTGATAACGTAACTTATGAAATTGATGAAAAAATTATTTTAAAAAAACCGTTTTGTGAATTAAAACATTTTTACAAAGTAGGCTATAAGGAAGCAATGCCGAAATTGCTAATAATTGCACCGATGGCTGGTCACCATGCTACACTGCTCCGAGCTACGGTACAAGAATTATTACCTTATTGTGATGTATATATTACCGATTGGATAGATGCAAGTTACGTACCTGTAGAAGCCGGACATTTTGATATGGATGATTTTATCGATTATACAATTGAGTTTATCAACTTCCTTGGACCTAATACCCATACGATGGCAGTTTGTCAGCCCACGGTGCCGTTACTTGCCGCTATTAGTATAATGTCATCGGACAATCAACCTAATGTACCGAATTCAATGATTTTAATCGGCGGTCCGATTGATGCTAGAAAGAATCCTACGGCAGTTGATGAATTTGCTTTAAGCAAAAACCTAGAGTGGTTTTGTAAAACAGTTACAATGAACGTTCCGCCTAACTATCCCGGACATGGTCGGAAAGTTTACCCGGGCTTTTTACAGCTTGCCGGTTTTATTAGTCTAAATTTATCTCGCCATATAGATTCTCATCTAGAGTTATTACAAAATTTACTAAACGGTGATTATAAAAAAGTCGATCATACTATTAAATTTTATGATGAGTATTTAGCCCCTATGGATATGGCGGCAGAGTTTTACTTGCAAACTATCGAAGAAGTATTTCATGAATTTTCTTTAGCTCGGGGAAAATTAGTTTCGGAAAATCGGCACATTACATTTAAAAGATATTACCAAATGTGCTTTGCTAGGTATAGAAGGAGAGCTTGATGATATCGCAGCCGTCGGTCAAACAAAAGCAGCAATAAATCTTTGTGCAAATATTCCGGACTCAATGAAACAATATCATATGCAGGAAGGAGCGGGTCATTACGGAGTATTTAGCGGTAGTAAATTTAAGCAGTTTATCGTACCGGTTATTAAGGATTTTATCTATACTCATGATAAAGCAAGCGAATCTAGAAATAAGGCTAAGGCGAAGTAGATATTATTCCTGAGTTAGTGACTGAACTACGTCATTGCGAAGCCACGAAGATGTTGTTGCGTGGCTTGAATTTTTGATGTCATTCCCGCGAAAGCGGGAATCCAGGCTTTACTTTGTCATGCTGAACTTGTTTTACAACTGTCCGAAGTTCTAGAAAGGAAAAGAGTTCTTGAACCTTGATTGGGCATTTTGGTATAAAAATATAACATCAAAAATAGAAATTGCCGCCACTTTTCTCTACTTATTTTTTAACTTCGGACAGTTGTAAACTTGTTTCAGCATCTCTTGTAGTATATCCTGAAATAAATTCAGGATGACTTAAAAATATTTTTTTCTGGATTCCTACTTTCGCAGGAATGACATACGGCACTTTCTTAGAGCCATGCAACAATGCCAACGCCTCCTAGCAATGATAGATTTCAGTATATGATAAGGATTTTTGGTTGCGGGGGCTGGATTTGAACCAACGACCTTCAGGTTATGAGCCTGACGAGCTACCGGGCTGCTCCACCCCGCGATAATGATAGAGTTCTTCCGAAACTCTAATGCAAATTTAGAATAAATATTATTTTAAACTCGATTTAAAAGTTGTAACAACTGTGAGTAAAACAATATCAAGCGATGTCATTCCCGCCAAAGTATCGGTGTTGTTGCATGGCTCAAAAAAAGTGCCGTATGTCATTCCTGTTGGCATTGTTGCATAGATCGAAAAAAGTGCTGTGTGTCATTCCCGCGAAAGCGGGAATCCAGAAAAAACGCTTAAAATAAGCAAAATTATATAAAAATTATTTACTATATAACTCGTTTAAATATTCTCTGGATTCCCGCTTTCGCGGGAATGACATCAAAAATTCAAGCCACGCAACAACATCTTCGTGGCTTCGCAATGACGTTGAGGTATTCATGCAACTTGATCACGGTATGACGTCCTACTTGTAATAACCTGCCTTACTCTATTCCGATTTTTTTGTCATCCCAAAAGAAAGACCGGAAAATTTTTTATTAAAGTCACTAACACTTTTATTAGATTGATTAACGATATTTCCCATATCTTTGTTCCATGCCGGATGTTTCCTATAATCAACATCCATTAAAATTTCGCCGGTAGGATGAGCCGACATTGTTTTAAAAGTGTCGCTACTAACCTTAATTAAAAACTCTTTATATTCCGGATGTATGCCGCTTTTCATAATGTTTTCGCTAGTTTATTTTGAATTATTTTCTTTTTAATAACTTTTGCGTTGTCGGATAAAACATCATTAGATACTTTTATCATATACTCATCAAAACCGCCGGCTTTTTCCACCGAACGTATGCACTTTGCATTTACCGATAATCTATATTCTTGTGCCGTTACGTCGCTTATAAATTTAACAGACCTTAAATTAGGCTCAAAACGCCTTCTAGTTTTGCGTTGTGAGTGAGATACATTATTACCATACAAAACGCCCACACCAGTGAGCTCACACCTACGAGACATAAGTAAAATACCTTAAACTTAACTACAAATAAAGGAATATAATGTAATTGTCGGCGGCTGTCAAGAGGTCATTTTTAAACTTAAATTTTCAAATACATCTAGCATAGAATATAAGCCCGGCGGTTTATCGGCTAGCCAAATAGCGGCTTTAATTGCACCGTCGGCAAAAGAATTTTTATTGAGAGCTTGATGTTGCAAAGTTATAGTTTCGTCATCGCTCAAAAAATATATATCGTGTATGCCGTGAATATTCCCGCCACGTATTGAAGAAATGCCGATTTCGTTGTTTTTTCTGCTCCCGCTATCACTGCGATTAAATGCCGCACATTCATCAAAATTTAAACCCTTTGCTGCGGCAATTATTTCGCCGAGTAAAATAGCCGTTCCGGAAGGTGCATCTTTTTTGGCTCGGTGATGAGTATCTAAAATTTCAACATCATAACTATTATCAAGAGTTTTTGCAGCTATCTTAGCTAAAGCTCCTAGTAAATTAGCCCCTAAACTCATATTAGCGGAATATAAAATAGGCAAAGTTTGTGCAGCCGTTTTTATATAATCAAAATGTTGAGGTTTTAAGTCGGTAGTACCGATTACTAGCTTAGTTTTGTGCTTAAGAGCACTATCTATTAGTTTTTCTAATAGTTCCGGAGTAGAAAAATCAATAATTACGTCAGAATTTTTACAAAAATGATCTAGATTATTTAAGTTATTTGAGCTGTTAAACTTCTCGGAAATCTTACAATCGTTAAATTTTCCGATTCTTTCTATAATCGTTTGCCCCATTTTACCGGTGGCACCGCACAGTCCAATATTGATAGTCATTTTAATTCTTGATATGATTTTAGGAAATATAATAACGGGTTTGAATCATTTTTTATAGCGGTATTAATAACCTCACCGATAAATATAATATGATCGCCGACGTTATAACTCGTGACTTTCCGGCATTCAACATGACAAATTGCCTCGTCTATTAGCGGACAGCCGGTATATTCTCCTTGTGTGTAAGAAATATTTAAAAATTTATTTAGTTGATGCTTAGAAAAATGCTTAGCCCGGATATTGCATGAAGTGAGATTTAAAGTAAGAAATTGAGTAATTTATAATATTAGCAATGATACTTTTGTAAAAATTTTGCCAAAAAGTGCTTTGAAGCCGTTATTTTCAAATTTTAGATGTAATGCCCCTTACCCCATTTTTTCTAAGCACCGGGAACAGTGCTAATCTAGGTTATTCTAATGCTAATTTCTTCATCACATGATTCCATACCTGTCGGTAAGGATATGATGAAGATAACAAAAACTTAATACGCCTAGTATTACGGATAATTACTACCCCAATTTTTAATAATTTTAAACGTATTGTACCTATTTGTGCTTTTGCTAATGCACTACCTTGTAATAAATTACCTCTGATATATT
Source organism: Rickettsia endosymbiont of Polydrusus tereticollis (assembly GCF_964026385.1). Lineage (NCBI taxonomy): Bacteria > Pseudomonadati > Pseudomonadota > Alphaproteobacteria > Rickettsiales > Rickettsiaceae > Rickettsia > Rickettsia endosymbiont of Polydrusus tereticollis. The sequence goes on from NZ_OZ032142.1 coordinate 1,548,227, forward strand.
CTACTAAAGTGTATGCAAGACCCGATAAAATCATTCTGAGCTGATTAGCCCACCATCTATGACAAGAAGTACGATCTGCAAATAATTCTAGTTGTTGCTCTTTTATACGGTTTTCCATATCACCACGACCACAGTAAACTTTGTCGTATAAATCTTCAGGTTTATCTGATAAATTAGTTACTATATACCTTGGATTTTCTCCAAGCATTGTCATTTCTGCCTTACCAATTATTCTACGTTCATGACTCCAACTACCAGCCTTATATGGAAACTCACTAAAAAGACGTTGCTTTTCTTGGGTTATAATAAATGCTGCTTTTGACTTCTCCATTGTAGGTTTCAGTAACTCATTTAGTCTGTTATTTTGGGGCATTCCTACAATATATTTTATATTATGAATATCACACCAATCAAACATCTGATGACGACAAAATCCACTATCACCACGAAAAATAATCTTTACCTCTGGCCAAGCTTGGCGAAAACGTTTTACTAACAATGATAATATTGCCCAAGAATGTTTTGCTTGATCCTGCTTTGACGTCCTAAGATAACTAACTAACAGATGCTTTCCACAAAAAACATACAAAGGTAAAAAGCAATTATGACCGTAATAACCATGATAAAACTTACCTTCCTGTTGCCCATGAATTTCATCATCCGTAGCATCAAAATCAAGTATTAGCTGCTTTGGTACTATTTTATGAGACTTAATAAATTTATCAAGCATTAGTTCATGCACTTTAATTGCAAAGTGTCTATCAGCATTGTTTTCTATACGACATAAGGTAGAACTACTTGCCATATCATCAATTGTTTCCATAGCTGTTTGCATAGCAGGACATTTTCGTAGATAATTGTGGTCATTTAAATCTTCATAACCTAATGCAATACCATAAATTCGTTGCCTCAGCATTGTTGCCATATTATGGGTAATTTTACTACCATCTCGTCTATCAGGAAATATTTTAGCAAGCTCCTCTGTTATACCAAGCCTTTTATCTGCTTCTCTTAATAACAACACACCTCCATCGCTACTAATATCACCTCCAGTGAAATTTATCTCTATTGTCCGATTTTTTACTTTGGAAAACTGGTAACTATATGCTATACAATTTGTCATGACAAAATCCTTTGTATTATTCTAATGAAATACCAGTATTATACAGCTTTACGAGGATTTTGTCTCCTATATCTCATGCAATATCCGGGTTAGAAATATCGGCTTGATTTTCTGCTAAAATACTAATTGCAAATTTATCGCTATTGCTAAAACCGTCAACACTAAAAGCTTTTTCATCAAGACAGAAGGATACTAACGGTGGCGTCAAGGATACGGAAGTAAAGGAATTAGCCGTAAAACCGAAAAGTTTGTTGTTATAGGAAGTAGTTATAACAGTAACACCGGTAGGGAATCGGCTCATTGCATTTTTAAATTCGTCGTTTTTTACTGTACTAGCCATTTTTTCATAATTTTATTAAGGGTGCCGTCTTTTTTCAATGAGTCGATTGCTTCGTTAATTTCTTTAATAAGCCCTGAATCTTTAGACATAGCTACAGCAAATTCCGAAGAAAAACCTTCCAAAGTGTAGCTCTCCAGATTAGGGTTATTTTCTTTAAATTTTATGGATTGGAATTCTTCAAGGATAACGGCGTCTATAACCTTTGATTTTAGTTCTTCCACTAACATTAAATTATTTGATAAAGAGTTAATTTTAATATTCATTTTTTGTGCTAATTCTTGAGCTGTTTTTTCCCAGCTACTACCGAGTTGTGCTCCGACTATTTTATTATTCAAATCGTCAACATTTTGTATATTATCCTCCGATCTATATAAGATCGATAATTTTGTTTTCCCATAATTATCGGAAAAACTAATATATTTTTGACGTTCCGGAGTAGCAGAAAGTGCAGCTATGACAACATCGATATTTTCGCTAACTAAAGCTGCAAGTAACCCGTTAAAATCAAAGTTTTTTATGATGACTTTTTTATTTAAACGTTCGCCTATCGCATTGATAATATCAATATCAAGCCCGACAATTTCACCGTTTTGAATAAATTCATAAGGAGGATTATCCGCAGAAGTACCGACAATTAAATTATCTTTGGATTTCTGTTTTTCGCAAGCAAGTAGTAAAAAAGATAATAAAAATATTTTTAGTAATTTCATATAATAAATTTTTTAATTAACAAGAAAGATATGCTTAGAAAGAATTAATAACGAAGTGATTTATAGGAAATTAATTTGAATTAAGTGTAAGCTCCATCGTGATCAGCAAGTAATACAAGATAATCGCCATCTCTATAAGCAGTAGCACGGTATTTTTGAGAAAATCTAAATGAATATATATTATTACCTTTGGAAGTTGTTTTTGAGGTAATTAATTCCCATCTTATTCCTTTATCCTTATACAACTCTTTCCAATCTAATTGTTTAATTTTTTTTAAAGTAGTAAGTAATGCGTATTGTTCTAACTTTTCTAAGCGGAATAATTGTTCTTGAAAAGCAGGGTAATTCATGTCTAATAATATTTTAGTCATTTTTTATAGAGTTTTCTATTTCATCAAAATTTTCACGTCTTTTAGTTGTTTCTGCCCATTTTATTGCTTTTTCAAGTATTTCATTATTATTTTTATTATAAAGCCATAATTCATTGTCAGGAATAAATCTACCGGGTTTAATTATTATAGTTCCATTGTCTAAGGTTAACATCTGTATTCGCTTTCAGGCATATTTTTTCCCTAGTGATATCTGACCGTTAGTGCCTACTTGCTTAATTGTTTCTACGTTATTTCCTATTATCATAATATTTATATTTATGAAATTCCTATTTTCCAATATTACCATATTTGTATTTATAAGACAAGTAACTTAACTAGCCTTGTTGCATGACTCAATAATTAAACTCTTAGCAGTTCGTTAATAGCAATTTTGCTCCTAGTTATTTTATCAACCTGCTTTACTATAACTGCACAATAAAGCGAAGGCTTTCCTGCTTCGGTTGCCGGAAGCGACCCAGGTACCACAACCGAATAAGGCGGCACTCTGCCGTAAATAATTTCGCCCGTATCTCTATATACTATCTTTGTGGAGGCGGCAATAAATACGCCCATACTAATTACTGCACCTTCTTCTATTATTACGCCTTCGGCTATCTCCGATCTGGCCCCGATAAAACAATTATCTTCAATTATTACCGGCTTTGCTTGCAGCGGTTCTAATACACCGCCTATTCCTGTACCGCCCGAGATATGACAATTTTTACCGATTTGTGCACAAGAGCCGATTGTTGCCCAGCTATCAATCATTGTTCCTTCATCTATATAAGCACCGATATTAATAAAAGAAGGCATAACAACAACATTTTTGGCTATATAAGCACCGGTTCTAATAAAAGCTCCGGGTGCCACCCGTACTCCGGCTTTTTTAAAAATACTTTCATCGGTATTCGGCGAGAATTTAGCCGGGATTTTGTCGTACCAATTTTTATAATTACTAGTGTAAATTTTTGATTCGGTAACGATAAAATATAATAATATCGCTTTTTTTATCCACTCATTCACATACCAATTATTTTCTTTTTTTTCGCAAACTCTAAGAGTACCTTGATTTAAATCGTTTATAATGTTATTAACTATCTCTTTAATGTCCTTTAACTTTGAAGAGTCGTGTAGTAATCCATCTTTTATTTGCCAAGCTTCCTCAATTTCTTTAATATATGATAGCATAATAATTTTAATATTAGTTCTATACGTGAAGTATTTCAAAAATTGGATTTTATTTTGAAGGGTGAACGCACGCAGCTTATACTTAATAAGTGAGTACGTGAATCCCTGACAAAATGAAAAAACAATTTTTGAAAGACAAGCGTATAGAAAAATCATAAATCACTTTTACTATTAAGTCAATTTATAAAATATAATAATTAAATGTATATTACTTGTCCAAATTGTCAGACAAAATTTATCGTTTTAAACGAGCAAATAGGTATAAACGGTCGAAAAGTTAAGTGTTCTAAATGCCGGCATATGTGGCATCAAAAATTAGATTATAACGCTACGAAACTAGCTGATTTTGCTAAAATTGAAGAAGCTCCTGAAGCTATTACTACGCCCTTTAAAAATGAACGTTATATAGAGGGTAGAGGTCTACCGGCGTTATTACCATGTAAACCTCCTAGCTATAGTTTTTTTCCTTTGTTATGGATTAGCTTTATTATTTTTTCTTCAATAATATTATTAGAAGATAATTGCAGGTTTTTATTTAGGTATGAGCAATTAAAAATTGACCATATTGTTATTCAAGATATTAAGAATCCTGATAGAATAAAAATTTCATATGCAGTAACTAACCCGTCGAGTTATCAAATATCAAACCTAATATTTAGGATCAGGATAATCGATAAAAACCGGAAAATTTTGGATTCTTACGTAACTAATAAGACGAATATTAATATTTTGCCTGACCAAACAATAAATATGGCAATAGAGCTTGACGACTTGCCGCCTTTTGCCGAGTATTTAGATATTGCTGTAGGCAATAAATTCGATTTTTTATTTTGAATTTCGCTACAAAAATCTTCTTACTTACTTAATTAACTAACTATTATTTTTTTTCTTGGCGGGAGATATACGCTATCATCTTCCATAGGCGAAATTTTTTCCAAAAGCCCGATAAAACGACCTTTATTAGGTATTAATTTAACTATCGCCCATCCTTCTTTTATTGATTCTTTTATTTGTTCTAGGTCTGATTTATGTTCAGAAAAAGATATAATTTTTTGTGCTAAATCTTGCATTTCTCCTCCCTAATAATTAATAAAAGTTATTCATTGTAATATATTAACAATAAATAATCAATAATTTTTGTTTAGATATAAAGATATATTTTAGTGTGGAAGCTTTTAATAATCAGAATATTAGGCGTTGTTGCGTGGATACCCCAAACGTCATTGCGAGCGACTGAAAGCCTTGTTGCATGGATCAAATTTTTGATGTCATTCCCGCAAAAGCGGGAATCCAGAGAATATTTAAGCGAATTATATAGTAAATTTTTATATAATTTTGCTTATTTTAAGTGTTTTTTCTAGATTCCCGCTTTCGCGGGAATGACATATAACACTTTCTCTTGATCCATGCAACAATGCCCACTCGCAATGACGAGGTAAAATCGAGCCATGCAACAAGCCGAAGCTTTATGAAATATGCCGTATGTATTTTTACATCAATTGTTAATATTTAGAATTAAATACTTTCTAAATTTGCATTAGAAATAATAAAATGATAATCTCCTTATTTGAGTTAATATAAATTAATATGCAACAAAATGATTCAGCCGAGCCGGCAGCTCTGTCAAAAAAGCAGTTATTTGCTTTTTTCGGCATGGTTGTCGGGATGTTTATGGCGGTACTCGATATCCAAATCGTCGCAAGCTCCTTGTCGGTAATAGCTGCCGGGCTTGCTGCTTCAAGTGATGAGCTGTCCTGGGTTCAAACGTCTTATTTAATAGCCGAAGTAATTATAATACCTATTACCGGCTTTCTAGCTAGATTACTTTCTACCAGAATTTCCTATTTTATTGCGGCGTTCGGTTTTACTATTATGAGCATATTATGCTCTCTTGCGACTAATATTGAATCAATGATTATTTTTAGAGCTTTGCAAGGATTTTTCGGCGGTGCAATGATACCGACGGTATTTAGCACTGTTTTTATAATTTTCCCCGTCTCGCAGCGTCCGACAGTAACGATAGTAATTGGGTTAGTAGTAACCGTAGCACCGACACTCGGTCCGATGCTCGGAGGTTATATTACGGAAGTTTTATCTTGGCATTTTATGTTTTTGCTTAACGTCATACCCGGAATTTTTGTTTGTACTGTAGTTTTCCTTTATGCCGACTTTGATAAACCTAATTATAATTTACTGAAAAATTTTGACTTTATCGGTATAGCACTCATGGCTATAACCCTTGGAACATTGCAATATGTTTTAGAGGAAGGTAATAAAAAGGGATGGCTAGAAGACACTACAATATTGCTTTTAAGTATTATGGTAGCAATCAGTTTTATTACGTTAATTATTTGGGAACTAACATTTGTTAATCCGATTTTAGACCTACGAACGTTTTTATATAAGGATTTTACTTTTGGCTGCCTTTATTCTTTTGTGATGGGTATCGGCTTATACGGGGCAGTATATATATTACCGTTATTTTTATTTACGATAGCAGGGTATGATACTGTGCAAATCGGTATTACCATGATGGTAACGGGAGCGGCACAATTTTTATCTGCACCGCTTGCCGGCAAGATGATGGGTGCCGGTGTCGATTTAAGGATAATGCTGATTATCGGGCTTGGCGGATTTGCACTAGGCTGTCATTTAAATAGTTTTTTAACACCGGACTCAAGATTTGCCGAATTTGTCTTACCGCAATTTATTAGAGGTTTATCTTTAATGTTTTGTTTCATACCGACTAATAACATTGCTCTTGGTAATATGCCGAAAGAAAGAGTAGGAAATGCCAGCGGTCTTTATAATCTTACCCGTAACCTTGGCGGAGCCGTCGGGCTTGCGGTAATTAGCACTATCCTTACTAACTATACTAAAACTTTCACTAGCTATTTAGGAGAAAATATTTCTTCTACTTCTGCAAAGGCTGCAGAACAATTAGCGTTTTTTGCTCAATTATTAGACGGAAAAGTTAGCGATCCGGAAAAAGCTTCATATTTATTACTTGCGAATCAAATAAATGCCGATGCGTTTGTAATTGCAATAAATAATATATTTAATATGATAGGGTTAATATTTGTGATGATTATGGTATTAATTCCTTTTACTTCCAATATTAAATTAACAAAAGCAGTAAATGCGCACTAAAATACATTTAATTTATAAAGCTATATTATATTTTTGCCGGTTACTGGTAGAAATATGTAAATCTGCGTTTGCAGTTATTAAAATCGTTTGGAGTCGAGATATGAAAATAGAGCCGACTTTTGAATGGCTTGATGCAGAAGAGTTAACAGAAATAGGGCAAGTAATTTATGGTAATTCGATTACTCTAACGCCGGGTACTGTAACACTTGACGTAAAAAATCATATGTTATTAGTGCATGCACTTAACAAATCATCAATTGACGATTTAAAAAACGGAATTATGCTTAATAAGGTTAAGGGGATTACTCGGTCGTCATTGCGAGGAGGTACGTAGTACCGACGTGTTCCGGTGTCATTCCCGCGGAGGCGGGAATCCAGAGAATATTTAAGCGAATTATATAGTAAAATTTTATACAATTTTGTTTATTTTAAGTGTTTTTTCTGGATTCCCGCCTTCGCGGGAATGACATTACAATATATACAGTACGACTAATATCAGGAAAACATTATTTATGGATGAATATTTTAAACAAACAGGGTTTTTATTTGGCGGTAATGCTGTTTTTATAGAAGAATTATATAGGCAGTATTTAGCAAATCCGAGTTCTGTTGATCAAACTTGGCAAGTATTTTTTGCACAGATTAAGGACAACAATAAAGATGCGGGAATTAATAAAACTACAGCTAAAGTAATTTTAAAAACAGAATCTACAGAATCCCAAATTTCAGAAAAATCTGCATTGGTTACAAATAAGTTTAATGTCGGAGCGATGATAAAAAATTATCGTAAATATGCTCATTATTGTGCAGAGCTTGATCCTCTCAAGCTTGAAACTATTAAAACTAAAGAGGATTTAAAGCTTGGTATAGAGAATTTTGGTTTTACCAGCGAGCAGCTGAATAATGTAATAGAGCATAAATTTCTAGAAAAAACATATACCTTAAGTGAGCTAGTTAATTTTCTTGATAAAACTTATTCCAATCATATCGGCGTCGAATTTGAGCAGATAGAAAATACGGAAGAAAAAAATTGGTTGTATAACCAGCTGGAAAGAGACGTTGTATTATCTTCAGAAGATAAAAAAAATATATTAAATGATTTAGTTGAAGTAGAAGGGTTTGAGCAATATTTACATACAAAATTCCCGGGAGCAAAGCGTTTTTCTGTCGAAGGCGGCGACTCTTCGGTTGTTGCTATGAATAAAGCTATAGATTTATCAGCTAGTTACGGCTTAGAGGAAATTGTTATAGGTATGGCACATAGGGGGCGACTTAATACCGTCACTAAAATAGTCGGTAAACCTTACAAAGCCGTTATTGCCGGATTTATTAGCGGTAATGTATTTCCTGACGATTTAAATATTTCAGGAGATGTAAAATATCATTTAGGTTATTCCTCTGATAGGGTTGTAGGCGATAAAAAGATTCACCTGTCGATGGCGGATAATCCTTCTCACTTAGAAGCGGTAAACCCGATAGTTGCCGGAAAAGTTAGAGCAAAACAAGATGCTATAGGAGATACTGAACGTAAAAAAGTCAAGGCTATTTTGGTTCACGGCGATGCGGCTTTTTGCGGTCAAGGAGTCGTGGCTGAATGTTTATCCATGTCAAATTTAGCTGCTTATAATACCGGCGGTATATTACATTTTGTTATTAATAACCAATTGGGATTTACGGCCAATGCTAAGGATACCCGATCAAGTAGATATTCCACTGAATTTGCTAAAATCATTGCTGCACCTATTTTGCACGTCAACGGCGACGATATGGAAGCAGTTTTAAAAGTAACGAATATTGCTGTTGAGTATCAGCAAAAATTTAGCAAGGATATTGTAGTTGAGATTATTTGTTATCGTAAATACGGTCATAATGAAGGCGACGAACCGATGTATACGCAATCTAGTATGTATAATGCAATTAAAAATAAACCCACGCCGGGTGCGGTTTATGCCGATAAGCTAGCAAAAGACGGGGTAATTGATACAAATTATTTTGCTAAATTAAAAGAGCAATTTAAAGCTAAATTAGATCAAGAATATGAGCAAGCTAAAAATTATAAACAAGAGGTGCATTTTTTAGGCGGCTTATGGCAAGGCTTAACTCGTTCTAATGCTGAAATAGTTGCTACCGGTGTTAATAAAAAAACGTTGCAAGAAATAGGTATAAAGTTATGTGAAGTACCTGAAAATTTTGTAATTAATCCGAAACTTATTAAGCTATTTAACGCACGCAAAGCCGATTTAACCGAGGATAAACCTATTGATTGGGCAACTGCCGAGCAGCTTGCTTTTGCAAGCTTGCTTATTTCAGGTACAAAAATAAGATTTACCGGTCAAGATTCAGGACGTGGAACTTTCTCGCATCGTCATTCAGTATTATATAGTCAGCTAGACGATACGAAATATATACCGCTAAATAACCTAGCCGAAAAGCAAGCAAAATATGAAGTAGCGGACAGTCTTTTATCCGAATATGCGGTACTTGGTTTTGAATATGGTTATTCTTTAGCAGATCCTCAGAATTTAGTTATTTGGGAAGCACAGTTTGGTGATTTTGCCAACGGTGCACAGATTATATTTGATCAATTTATTTCTAGTAGTGAAACTAAATGGTTACGTTTAAGCGGTCTCGTTGTTTTACTACCGCATGCTTTCGAAGGGCAAGGACCGGAACATAGTTCGGCAAGGCTTGAGCGGTTTTTACAGCTAGCGGCAGAGGATAATATGTACGTTACTTATCCAACAACTCCCGCTTCTATTTTTCATTTGCTCCGTCGGCAAATATTAAATACTACTCGTAAACCGTTAATAGTTATGTCGCCAAAATCACTATTAAGGCATAAATTAGCCGTTTCATCTCTGGCGGAGCTTGACGAAAAGACGAGTTTTATACCGGTTTTGGATGAAGTTAATAACATAGACGCAAGTAAAATTACAAAAGTAATTTTATGTAGCGGTAAAGTTTATTATGATTTAATTGAAATGCGTACAGCTAACAATATTGCGAATACGGTAATTATAAGGCTAGAACAATTATATCCTTTCGAGAAAAATATAATAGTAGACTTGTTAAAGAAATATAGCAAAGCTAAAGAATTTATTTGGTGTCAAGAAGAGCCAAAAAATATGGGAGCATGGAGTTATATAGTTTCTTATCTGGATGAGGCATTAAAGGAAGCAGGAATTAACGAACGATTTAAATATGTCGGGCGAGAGCTTTCAGCATCCCCTGCGGTCGGGTCGTTGCACGTACATAACGAACAACAGGAGAAGCTAGTGAGAGATGCGTTGAGGGTGAAGGAGTAAGGTTTTTGTCAAGCCGTCGTGGCTTGTACCTGTGTTGTTGCATGGCTTGAATTTTTGATGTCATTCCCGCGAAGGCGGGAATCCAGAGAATATTTAAGCGAATTATATAGTAAATTTTTATATAGTCTTGCTTATTTTAAGTGTTTTTTCTGGATTCCCGCCTTCGCGGGAATGACATACAGTACTTTTAATAGCCATAATAACCTCGCATGAATAAACAGAATAACAAGGAGTAAAATAATATGAGTGTTAAAATTACAGTGCCGTCTCTCGGCGAATCGGTGACGGAAGCGACTATTGCTAAATGGTATAAAAAAGAAGGTGATGCTTTTAAAATAGATGAGCTGTTATTAGAGCTTGAGACGGAGAAAGTCACGCTAGAAGTTAACGCTTCTGCTAACGGTACTATTAGTAAAATATTAAAAAATGAAGGAGCAAATGTAGCGGTCGGTGAAGATATAGGGGAGATTCTAGAGGGAGCAGCAGGAGCTGTTGCATCGCCGCAGCCGCAAAAAGATACCGCAAATTCTGAACCTACTAAAGCTGCCGCACAAGATAATACTACACCTAAAACCTTAACCGAAATAATGCCGGAAAAAATAGTAGCGGCGAGTACTAGCCTTGCACCGTCCGTACAAAAATTAGTGACCGAAAATAAACTTGATTCGAATAATATAAAAGGTTCGGGGAGGGAGGGAAGAATAACTAAAGGCGATGTATTGGAAGTATTAAATACTCCTGCAAGTCAAGTACCGACTCCACAAGCAAGCCCTACAGTAAAAACAAATGACGATAGAGTGCAACGTGTTCGTATGTCACGCTTACGTAAAACTATTGCCCAACGTTTAAAAGATTCACAAAATACGGCAGCTATTTTAACGACCTTTAATGAAATTGACATGTCGAAAGTAATAGCTTTGCGAACACAATATAAAGAAGAGTTTGAAAAAAAACATAACATAAAACTTGGCTTTATGTCTTTTTTCGTGAAAGCTACTATTGAAGCTTTAAAAACGATTCCTTCGGTAAATGCCGAAATAGACGGCGATGATATTGTTTATAAAAATTATTATGATATCGGCGTAGCGGTCGGAACAAATCAGGGTCTGGTAGTTCCTGTTATTAAAAATGCCGATAGTTTAAGTTTTGCCGGCGTGGAACAAGAAATAGGAAATTTAGCCAAAAAAGCACGAGAAGGGAAATTGTCTATGGCTGATCTATCCGGCGGAACTTTTTCGATTTCTAACGGCGGAGTATATGGCTCGTTATTATCAACGCCGATTATTAACCCGCCGCAATCGGGTATTTTAGGACTGCACAAAACAGAAGAAAGAGCCGTAGTAATAAACGGCAAAATTGAAGTACGTCCGATGATGTATATTGCACTCTCTTATGATCATCGCATAATAGACGGCAAAGAAGGCGTTACCTTCTTGGTAAAAATTAAGGAACTTATCGAAAATCCGGAAAAATTATTGTTAAATTTGTAATAAAATCTTTCTATTAGCAATTAGGAGTATCACCATGTCTAAAGAAAAAATAGATTTAAACGTAGCAATAGAAAAAATTAGTCCCACATCCAAAGAGATAGAAGAGTATATTATCGTTCAAAGGCTTAACCCACAAGCTAATCTAACTTTAAACCAATATTTAAAAGATAAATATTTTAAAGATAAAAACGTAATAGCAGTTGCAGATTTATCAAATAGAGATTTTAGCAAGGAAGGTACTGATAAAATTATCGATCTTGCCGGCGGAGATTTTAGCGGTGTTATCTTAAAAAATACTAGTTTTAAAGGATGTGATTTATCGAATACTTTGTTTTGTGACGTTGATTTTGATAACGCTTATTTTGAAGATACTATTTTACGAAATATAGATTTTAGAGGTGCCACTCTTGAAAATTGCAAATTTTCCGAAAATTATAAAAATTATTCATCTTTAGGGAAAGGGCAAGAACTTGAAGGTATAAAATATAGTACTACCTCATCTTTAGGAAGGATATATGCCGATGTTAAGGCTGAACATTTTAAAAGAAAGGAACACGAGAAAACAATAGAAGAAAGAAAACAAGAATTAAATGAAATTTATAAAACTCTGACTGTGCAGCAAACTGCTTGGTATGCTGTCGGAAGAAATACCGGTAATGAAAAATACGATAAGTTAGATGCAGAACTTAAATTAATGCTACATAAAAATATTTTTCCGCCAAAAGATTTGGTAATGCATGCAAGTTTTCAAAATATTTTTAGTAGTGAACACTCAGTATTTGATCCTGCTTATATAAGAGGCTCTAGTAAAGAAGAAAGAGAGCAAGAAATAAAGCTCGTATCTTTAACACGAGAAGATGTTATAAGTTATCTAAGTGCAAGAAAAACTAATGAAAAGCTTAGTTTAAACGATTTTGCTAAAAGTAAATTAACTATGCCGCTTAATCAAAATGTAAGAGTAGTTGCTGATTTATCAAGTAAAATTGATATGCTTACTAATAATGAGTGGCACGGTAGAGTTGATTTATCCGGTTTAGATTTTACCGGTGCTGATTTGAGCGGGGCAATTTTTGCCGGTTCAATTTTAACTAATTGTAAATTTGAGAATACAAATATAAGTAAAGCAAATTTTGAAAGCGTTGAACTTCAAAATGCAAGCTTTACGAATGTTAACGCTGATAACGCCAATTTCTTTAATACTAATATAAAAAATGCCGTTGTTAATGATAGTGAGTTTACCCATGCTTTTATGTCTCGTTCCGACGGTAAAGAAGTAGTAGTAAAAAATTCAAATTTTGATTATGCAAATATAAAAGACGGCAAATGGGACGAGTCAAAACTTGTGGACTCTACATTTAATTACGCTAACTTAGAGGGTATTTCCTTGATCTCTGCGGATTTACAAAAAGTAAAAATGCAGCATGCAATACTTGACAATGCGATTTTAACAGGTTGCAAAGTTATAGAATGCGATTTATCAGATTCTTTAATGAATAAAGTGGCGGCAAGCAAAGCAGAGTTTCATGATACTATTTTAAAAAATATAGAAGCTAAAGGCATAAATTTAACGGAAGCTGAGTTAGATAAGCTAGTAACACTTGAAGGTGCGAATTTACAGAGTGCTATTTTAAAAAGGATTAATGCGGAAGGAGTAAATTTTGCTAAAGCTAATTTAGATTTAGTGCAAGGTCAAGAAGCCAATTTACGTGGTGCAATATTAACCGACGCTACGGCAAAATTCGCTAATTTCCGAGGAGCTATTTTAAAAGAAGCTAAGGCTCAAGACGTTAATTTAAGTTATAGTAACCTTGAAAAAATTGAGGCACAAAATGCGGATTTTACTAAAGCTTTAATGAGGCGAGTACAAGCAGAAGGTGCAGATTTTACTGCCGTGAATTTTACGGAAGCCGATATTACTCGATCAAATTTGCAAAAAGCAATTTTAGCACAAATACAAGCAGGGAAAGCAATATTAGACGGTGTAAATTTATATGACGTTAATCTAGAAGGGGCTAATATAAATGAAGCTACTATAGATAATGATACTAATATTGCTCATACCGATATTACAAATATTAAAGGTAATTTTGTTCAAGACGGGCAGCAAATTTCGCCGTTAGAGCTTAAAAATAAGCAAGAAAAATTAGAAGTAGAAAATAAGAAAACTGTTCAAAGCACAGCACAAAGATTTTTAAAAGGGGCAATAGATGCGGTTAGCTTGTTGCCGCCGACTATACGAAATGTTCAAGGATTTAAAGAATTATATGATAATTTTATAAAATTTCAGGAAGTAAGTAATAAATTACTTAGCGATAAATTATTAGTAGAAGAGCGTAAAAATTTACAAAAACAACAAACAGAATATGCAGCTAATTTAATAAAAGGAGCACAACCGGTTTTAAAAAGTTATCAATCTATTTTAAATAATCCGGCAAGCTCTGATTTTCTAAAAGATAACGTAGCACAAGCGGCAATTATTCCGGTGTTAAATGCCGTCCTAACTCCTCTACTAACTGAGCTGTATACTCCGGAAGCACAGGCGGCAGGTGTTGTAATTCCTAATATGTTTGATAGAGTCAGCCCTCATTTTATTAGAGATTTACTACCCGTATCAATAAATTTAGTAGCAAGTGTTTTAGAAGGCGATTCAAATCAAAAAGTACAGGATATTTATAAAAATTTAGTGCTATCGTCGGAAAATTCAACGCAAAATATCATTGGCAGTGCATTTGAAATATTAAGCACCGATAATGTGCAAAATACTATTAACAATGATCTTATACCATTTTTAAAAGATACTAAAAACCAAGGAGAATTTGTCAAAATTGCTCAAAATGCTATGGATAATAGTTTAGCTCGGGAAGTTCCTAAAAAACTATTTGCCAATACCGTAAATTTAGCTGTCGATGTAAGTGCTGCAATGCTTGCTAGCACGCCGCAAATTATTGAAAACTATCAAGAATTCACAAAATATCAAAGTAATAGTGAAGAACTTTTAACTAATAATAATTTATCGGTAGAAGAAAAAAATAAATTAGTAGATGAGCAAAAAGAATCGACAAAAAATATTTTAAAGAACACTGAAATACTTGTTAATAATATAGCACCTATTTTAGAGAATAATTTAACAGAGTATTTTAAAAATAATACCAATGATATTTTGAAATTTTTAGATAAACCGCAAGTTCAAGATCGTATAAGATTGTATAACATAACGCCGGAATTTGCTAAAAATTCTACAAAAGCAATATTACCGTTTATGGAAGAAATTTTGCCTTTGGTAACTAAACTTACTAAAAATTCTTTAGAAGGTGAGAATAAAGAAAAATTAACCGAACTATTTTCACAAATTCAAGAAGTGATGAATGTACATCCCGATAATCAGTCAGAAAAAGTAGAAATAGTAGTTAAGTCTTTAATTAGTTTCAAAAAAGCTAATCCCGAAATAGAAAATATTATAGAAAAAGAAATTCCAGAATTATTAGTAAAGCATGCAGATACTCTTGGACCGGTAGTTGAAGAGTTTTTAAATAAAACTGAAATGGGGAAGAAAGCAAAAATCCAAGGTGAGAAAGTTATTCAGGTGTTAGGAGAACATGCACCTGCTTTGGGAAAAATTGCAAGCTCATATAGTAAAGGTCAATACGGCACAATGGTGAAACCTGTATTTGAATTATTAGCAGATAAAAAAGTACTCGGAATAATAACAAAAAGTGTTATTAATTTAAGTGCATACAAATTTCAAGAAAGCTTTGTTCCAAATAAAATACGGAATAAGGTAATCGGGTCGGAAATGAATAAAACTATAGTTGAGCTTTTAGAAACACAATTAACATTATCTGATGAAAAAATTAATTTAGCATTAGTATTTCATGAAAGAGATAAACAATTAACAGAAAAAGAATATTCGGCGATGTTTTCTTATTCGTTAAGAGATAAAAATCTTGAAGGGTTATCTTTTGAAAAATCGGCATTAAAATTTGATAATTTTAAAGTTAAAGGATTTAATTTTGATAATACTAAATTTAAAGAATGTTCTTTTAAAGGAGCTGTATTAGAAGAGTGTTCCTTTAAAGGAACTAGTTTTAACGAACAAGTGAATTTTGCAGGGGCGACTATTGATGCTGCAACTCTAACAACACTTACCCCAGCAATTAAAAAATATAATGCTAAACATCCGGATAACCGTATTGTTTTAGACAAAATAAAAATTGTAGGAGATGTAAGTAAAATTGATTTTGCAGGAGTGGTTTTAAATAATCCGGAATTTATAAGAGACAAAAAAGTTAAGTTGCAAGAAGGTAAGGAAACGCCTAAAAATAATAAGCAACCCAAACCCGCTGTTATGAATAATAACAAAAATGGCAGGGGGATTTAATTTGAATATTCACTTAATTAACTTGCAGGAATTCGTATATTATTTTATGGTAGGTCTTTCTTTATATTTGCGGCATAACTCTAAAGGCAGAATGTAAGCAATGATAAAATGTACCCGCCGGATTGAATTTGATGCAGGACATAGAATTATCGGGCATCAAAATAAATGTCAATTTCTGCACGGTCATCGTTATATTCTTGAGGTAACCGCTGCCGCTAAAAATACTAACAAATTAGGAATGATAGTTGATTTCGGCGAAATTAAGTTTTTTGCCAAAAAATGGATTGACGATAACTTTGATCATAGCCTTATCTTGCATCAAGATGATAAAGAAATAGGAGAAAAAATAGCTAGTTGGACCGGTCAAAAGATATATTATATGCAGAATAACCCCACGGCCGAAAATATTGCACTTCATTTAAAAAACGATATTTTCCCTAAGCTTTTTGTCAGTCAAAGTTTTTTTATTATCAGCCTTAAGTTATTTGAAACGCCTAATTGTTTCGTTGAGGTATAGCTTATGAAGCAATATTGCGTAATCCTTACTACAACTAATAGTAGAAAAATACTAGATAAAATAATTAATACTTTACTTGACATGAGCTTAGCTTCTTGTATACAGATTGAAGATATTGAAAGCTATTTTAAATGGGAAGGTAAGTTAATCTCTGAAAAAGAATATAGGGCTATAATCAAAGCTAAATCAGATAATTACAAGGAAATTGAAGAGATAATCGTAAAAATTCATAATTATGAAGTGCCGCAAATAATAAAAATTGACATTGATGATGGTTTAACAGCATATTTAAATTGGCTCGGTTTAGCAGGAAGCGGGGTGTAGGCGGTCAGAAAAAAGTAGCGTTGTCTTTGTGAGCCGATGTTGTTGCGTGGACGGTAAAACACTCCTGCTCCGATGTCATTCCCGCGAAGGCGGGAATCCAGAAAAAACACTTAAAATAATTAAAATTATATAAAAATTTACTGTATAATTCGCTTAAATATTCTCTGGATTCCCGCCTTCGCGGGAATGACATACAGCACTTTTTTCGAGCCATGCAACAATGCTAGAGACGCCTCGCCATGACGATTTCGGGAGCCACGCAACAATGCTTAGCTTTCACAGGGATGACATCAACACAATAAAGATTTAAAACTTAATAAGTATAATAATGAAATTATGGAAAAAAGTTACCTTAGGGTTGATCTTAGGGGTTATATTCGGTATTTATTTATCTAGCTATATTTCGTATGTTAAGCCGATAGGCGATATTTTTCTGCGTTTGATTAAAATGATCATTGCACCTTTAATTTTCTTTAGCTTGGTTTCCGGTATTACTAGTATGAAAGATTCTTCCGCTCTTGGCAGGGTAGGAATGAAAGCAGTACTAGCTTTTTTGGGAACAACTTTTTTTGCTACGGTTTTTGGTCTTGCGGTAGCCCTTATATTAAAACCCGGTCACGGAATCCATATGGATTTCGGTGCTACTCATACTGTTTCGACTGCAGCTACTTTTAATATATTTGATTTTTTCATACGCATTGTGCCGGATAATGCAATAGGTGCTTTTGCCAACGATGATGTCTTACAAATTGTATTTTTTGCAATATTTACCGGCATTACTTTAAATAAAATGGGAACTACTGCAGAACCGGTTACGGATTTGATTCATTTAATGTCAAAAATGATTTTAAAGATGATCTCATTCGTTATTCAATTATCGCCGTACGGAGCTTTTGCTTTAACCGCTTGGATAGTCGGTACGCAAGGTATAGAAGTCATGATTAGTTTGTCGAAGCTAGTTATGGCGGTGGTGGTTGCAATGATATTTCAATATTTGATTTTTGGCTTACTTATTTATTTATTTTGCCAAGTATCACCGGTGCCGTTTTATAAGAAAAGTTTTGAATATCAAATTTTAGCATTTTCTACCTCAAGCAGTAAAGCGACATTGGCAACGACTATGCAGGTTTGCCGTGAACGATTAGGCATTTCCGAAGCTAGCACTTCGTTTGTATTGCCTCTCGGGGCATCAATCAATATGGACGGTTTTGCCATAAACTTATCCCTTACTACTATATTTTTTGCACAAATGATGGGAATAACACTGGCTCCCCACGATTATTTAGTTATTATTTTAACTTCTACGCTTGGCTCCATCGGTGGTGCCGGTATTCCCGGGGCTTCTTTAATAATGTTGCCGATGGTACTTTCATCGGTTCACTTGCCGATAGAAGGGGTAGCTATTATTGCCGGTATCGATAGAATATTAGATATGTTACGTACGACAATTAATATTACGGGAGATGCAACAATTACCTTGATTATTGATAATAGTGAAGGTACCTTAGATAAGGAAAAATATTTAGCTTAAATTATCGTTGAACTGCGTATTTCAACTCTTCATTTCACAGGAGTATACAATATTATGAATATAAGGTTAGTGTTTTTGATCGTTATTGGTATATTTTTTGTTTATAACAAGGTTTTAGCTGAACCAAAAACTGCCCAACAAACCATTAAAGTTGCTACCGGTTCTATTTTAAAAGGTTATTATGCGATCGGTCTTGATTTATGCAAAACTGTTAAAATTGCCAATAAAAATATTAAATGTGAAGTAGTCCCGACAAATGGCGGCGTTGAAAATTTAAAATTATTGAAAGAAGGCAAAGTAGATTTAGCTTTAGTACAGTCAAACATCGCAGTGGAAGCCTTTGAAGGCATAGGCTATTATCAAAATCAAGAAAAAATGCAAAATTTACGACAAGTATTAAATTTATATGATGAATTTTTTACCGTTATTGCTAAAGACGACGATAAAATAAAAGTTTTTGCCGATATTGAAGGAAAAAAAATATCTAACGGACCGGTGTTTTCTAGTAGTAATATTACTTATGATGCCGTGCGTAAATTATATGATTTCACTAAAGAGCCGATAGATGTTGATATTAATTACGAAGATTCTATTAAAAAATTCTGCAATCGAGAAATTGACGTTATAATGATGATGGTTGGGCATCCTAATCCTTTAATAAGTCTTATTGCTAATAGCTGTGAAGTTGATTTTGTCTCTATTGAAAATGCTAAAATAACTGAGTTAATAAAAAGCAATAGAGCTTTCCGTAAAGGAATACTCCATGAAGGGTTATATCCGGGAATTACCGAAAATCAAACTACGGTTATCGTGCCGGCAATTTTGGTTACAAGGGAAGATTTGGATTTTGAATTATTAGATAAATTTATCGGAGCATTTCATCGGAATGTTGCAAGCTTTAAACATTCAAATTATTTGTTACAAGATTTAGATATTAAGTATTTTGCAGATATTAATAACTTTGTTTTACCGAAGCACGAAGCAGTTCGAAATAGACAATAAAATTATAAAAGAATATTATGTATAAAAATATTATTATACCGATAGATTTGGCAGATAAAAAATCTATAAAAGCAATATTACCCAAAGCTCTAACTTTTGTTACTACCTTTCAAGCTAAATTACATTTTATATATGTAATTTCTGACTTCGGTATGAAAATGGTCGAAGATTATTTGCCGAAAAATTGGGTTAAAGAGCAGAAGGAAAAACATCGTGAACAGGTAAAAGAGTTAATAAAACAATATGTACCGGATGAAATTGAAGCAGATTATTATATCGGGCGTGGAGCAGTTTATGATGAAATAATTCAATATTCTAACAAAGTAGAAGCGGATTTAATAATTATTTCGGCAGTAAGACCGCAATTAAGGGATTATATGCTTGGTCCTAACGCTTCTAAAATCGTTCGCCATTCGGGTATTTCAGTATTGGTGGTAAGAGACGAAAATATCTAGGCACATGCGTGTCAATGTGTTGTTGCATGGCTCTAAAAAAGTGCTATATGTCATTCCCGCGAAAGCGGGAATCCAGAAAAAACACTTAAAATAGGCAAAATTATATAAAAATTTACTATATAATTTGCTTAAATATTCTCTGGATTCCCGCTTTCGCAGGAATGACATCGAAAATTCGAACCAGGCAATAACACCTTTAGTCGCTCGCCATGACGTTTGGGGTATTCACACAACAATGCCTGCCGTAGCTAGAAATGACATCGGAAATAATCACAACAACCACCCTTAAAACTAATTGAACTATAAAAAAGCCCCTATATTATTATGAGTCCTGATAAAGTTACTAAACTTTTTCGTCAGCAGGCACAATTTATTGCCGGTGCAATGCGTCCAAGTCAGATACCTAATTTTTCCCTCCCTGAAATTGCTTTTGTCGGTAAATCAAATGTCGGTAAATCAAGTTTAATTAATACTTTATGTAATAACAAAAATCTTGCTAAAGTTTCCAACACTCCCGGACGTACCCAACAAATTAATTTCTTCAATCTAGCAGAAAAGCTTATTATAGTCGATCTTCCGGGCTATGGCTTTGCAAATGTTCCCCTCTCTATTAAAAATCAATGGGAGATGTTAATTGCTCACTATCTGCAAAATAGCCTCAATCTTAAATTAGTGAATTTGCTAATCGACTCAAGAAGAGGAATAAAGGAGCATGATAAGAAAGTTGCAGAATTATTACTTTCTTATAATAGGGATTTTCAAATTATTTTTACTAAGTCGGACAAAGTAACTCATCCCGAAAAGCTTTTTACCGAAATACAGAATTTTCTTGCAACTTTAAACTACTCATGTAATGTAATGTATGTAAGCAGCAGGAGTAAAGAAGGTGCAAGAGAACTTAAAGCTAGTTTGGCAAAATGCATCAAATCGTAAAAAAAAGGAAACTGAAAATATTCCTTCTTTAAAAGATATTATCACAATCAAAGACATAATAAGACGTAGTAATGAGATAAAAGATCAGGTTATAGTAGTAAAATTATCAGCAACAATTATTAATAATAATGAATTATTAACGGCTTTTGCTGAATCTATTCAACTACTTGAGATGTGCGGTGCTAAAATATCTATAGTACATGATCATATCGATTTAGAAAATTCACCGTTAAAAACGCTAGCCGAGGACAATCTTAATGATAGAATCGGCGCAATAGCTCATAATAATCCTATTATTATGGAAATGATCTTATCCGGTTACGTTAATAAACTTATTGTGTCAAAGCTTTGTAGCGTGGGATGCTATGCTATCGGTATTTCCGGTAAGGATACTAACTTACTTCAAGCAAAGAAATCTAAATTATCGCATAGAAGAACTACAAATCAGGATGTTATAGATATTGGTTTTATAAGTGAGCCTATAATGATTAATCCTGAAATTTTATTAAATTTTGAAGATAATAATATTATACCGGTTATATCGCCTATCGCCAATGATGAACAAGAAAACACACATTTATTAAATGCCGACCTTACAACCGCAGTAATTTCTGCTGCTTTGGGTGCAGATCATTTAATATTGCCGTATGAGCCATCAAAATCTCTTGCACCTGATATAAAAGCACAGGATGTTAATGTATTTAAAGCAATGTTAAACGATAATAATAATTTTATAAAAGCGGAATTAATCGAAATTGCAGTTAATGCAATTGAAAATAATATCGGCTGTGTGCATTTTGTAAGTGATACCGCTCCAAATTCAGTGCTACTTACTATGTTTACAAAATATAAATAATAGTTTTAAATAAGAAAGGTAATTTATGGCTGGCAATTTATCATCTGATCCTTTATTTGTAGGGTTAACTAGACCGGCGATGATATTCGGGGTAAGCATAAAATTTGCTGCCTTAAATATGATAACGTCTATGACGTTATTTATTTGGAATAACGGCATTGCTGTTTTATTTGTTGCCGGAGCCTTGCATTTAATCGGTTATATTATATGTTTTAAAGAACCGAGATTTATAGAATTATATTTAAATAAGCTGTCAAGAACTAGCCAATGTCCTAATAAATTTTATTATGGAGCAAACTCATATAGTACTTGAGTATTAGCATTGTTTCGTGGATTACCGGAATCGTCATGGCGAGGTGCCCCTTGGTACCGTGGCATGGCTCTAAAAAAGTGCCGTATGTCATTCCCGCGTAGGCGGGAATCCAGAAAAAGCACTTAAAATAAGCAAAATTATATAAAAATTTACTATATAATTCGCTTAAATATTCTCTGGATTCCCGCCTACGCGGGAATGACATATTACTGCTTTTATAGAGCCATGCAACAACGTCCCGGCTGTGAGGGAATGACATAGAAGGCAGCGGGAATGACACCGAGGAGTTTGAATAATTCACGCCTCACTGATAATAGTACAGTCAAAAAATATTCAGGTTAAGTAATGAAGTTATTTAAAACCAAAGCTGCCAAAGAATCAAAGGCTCGACAAGAAAGGTCAGCTTCCCATTTTATCCCCTATAAATGCCACTGGGATAGTAATACTATCCTTACTAAGAATAATGAACTGTTACAAGTCGTAAAAATAAACGGTTTTTCCTTTGAAACGGCTGACGATGAAGATCTGGATATTAAAAAAAATATTCGAAATGCTTTATTAAAAAATATGTCATCCGGTAATATCATAATGTATTTTCATACTATCAGAAGGCGTAAGGCCGTGATATTTGACGATACTGAATTTACCTACGACCCGACAGTAAAAGTACCGAATGATTTTATAACTTATTTAGGTGCAGAATGGCGGAAAAAACACGCCGGTGCTAGGTCATTTTTTAATGAACTCTATATTAGCGTTTTATACAGACCCGATACCGGAGGTGCTGCTATTGTTGAGTATTTTATTAAGAAACTACGACAAAAATCTAATAAAACCGCCTGGGAAAATGATATGAAAGAGATGAAAGAAAATCTCCAAGAAATGTCTACCAGAATAGTTAATACTTTTAGAAGCTACGGAGCAACATTGCTCGGCACACGTGAAACCGATAAAGGTTCTTATTGTGAAATTTTAGAATTTCTTTCTTCTCTTATAAATTGCGGTGATTCTCCCGGTCCCGTCGCTTTACCGAGAGGCCCTATCGATCAATATATTCCCACTCATAGATTATTTTTTGGCTCTAGAATTATTGAATCAAGAAGCCCTATCGGCAAAAAATACGCCGGTATACTAAGCGTTCTTGAATACGGTCCTTCCACGTCAGCAGGAATTTTTGACGGCTTTTTGCAAATGCCTTTTGAGTTTGTCATGACTCAAAGTTTTGTTTTTGCCAACAGAACGGTAGCAATAGGCAAAATGCAACTACAGCAAAATCGAATGATTCAATCCGGTGATAAAGCAGTGTCGCAAGTTGCCGAAATCTCGCAAGCACTTGATATGGCAACCAGCGGCGATATCGGATTCGGTGAACATCATTTGTCACTTCTATGTTCCGCAAATAACCCTAAAGCTTTGGAAGACATATTGTCAATGGCTTCAGTCGAACTTTCTAATTCCGGTATTCAGCCGGTTAGGGAAAAAATTAATATGGAACCTAGTTATTGGGGGCAATTGCCGGGAAATATAGATTATATAGTCCGCAAATCTACTATAAATACTTTAAATATGTCTAGTTTTGCTTCCCAACATAATTACCCTTTAGGTAAAATTAAAGATAACCATTGGGGAGAATACGTAACGGTGCTTGATACTACTTCGGGTACGCCTTTTTATTTTAATTTCCATGTAAGAGATGTCGGACATACTTTAATTATCGGACCTACAGGTGCCGGTAAAACGGTCTTAATGAATTTTCTATGTGCCGAAGCACAAAAATTTAAACCTCGAATGTTCTTTTTTGATAAAGATCGAGGAGCCGAGATATTTATTCGTGCACTAAACGGCGTTTATACTACGATCGATCCGGGGATAAAATGTAACTTTAACCCTTTACAATTAGACGATACTAGCGAAAATAGGACATTTATTTTAGAATGGCTAAGAGTTCTAGTAACTTCTAGCGGAGAAAGCTTAACGGCTCAAGATAACAAAGTGTTATCTCAACTAGTAAGCGGTAGCTTTCGGCTTGAGAAAAAAGATAGAAGGCTTAGTAACGTCGTAGCGTTTTTAGGAATTGATACCCCCGATAGTTTAGCAAGTCGAATTGCTATGTGGGTCGGTAAAGGCTCTCATGCAAAAATATTTGATAATGAAGAAGATAGTATTGACTTGCAAAAAGCTAGAGTATTCGGTTTTGATATGACCGAATTACTAAAAGACCCGATTAGCTTATCGCCCGTATTATTATATATCTTCCACCGAATTAATATTTCTTTAGACGGGCAAAGGACAATGCTTGTACTCGATGAAGCTTGGGCTTTAATTGATAATCCGGTATTTGCTCCTAAAATTAAAGACTGGCTAAAAGTTTTACGTAAATTAAATACTTTTGTAATTTTCGCTACTCAAAGCGTTGAAGATGCGGCAAAAAGTAGGATTAGCGACACGTTGATACAACAAACGGCTACACAGATTTTTCTGCCTAACCTTAAAGCAACCGATATTTATCGCACGGCTTTTATGCTTAGTCAGCGTGAATATACTTTAATTAAAACTACCGATCCGACAACACGTTATTTTTTAATAAAACAAGGAGTAGACGCCGTAGTCGCTAAAGTTAGTTTAGACGGTATGACTAATATAATTAATGTCTTATCAGGCAGAGTCGAGACTGTATTACTACTTGATCAAGTTAGGGAAAAGCACGGTGACGATCCTGAAAAATGGTTACCTATATTTTACACAGAAGCAAAATTACTATAACTTATTTATGCATAGATGTTTTATTAATTTGAAAAATCGTTATTATCAGAAGACCGTGTTACGTGGATTATTTTTGATGTCATTCCCGCAAGGTATTGGCGTTGTTGAGTGGCTAGAATTTTTGATGTCATTCCCGCGAAAGCGGGAATCCAGTTTTTTTATTAAGATTTTTCTGGATATCGTGGTCAAGCCACGGTATGACATTGCATCATTTTTTCGACTCACATTTCTCATTGCACTAATACTGCTTACTGTAGAGGCACGCATTACGTCATGAAATTTTTTCCCCATACTATAATCAAAATTTTGATATTAAGCTGCACGTTAAATTTCAGTGGTATAAATAACGCATCTGCTGACGATACACTAGATACTATAACAGGTATTCTAACCAATTTGACTTGTGAAACTCAAGGAGTAGGGAATTTATTACGCTCTGAATTTTCTCATACTTGTATACCTGCACCGTTTTTTACTTTTGCAGTCATGAATCTTGTTTCTCCTGGACCCTATATAAATACGTTTTTACGCCTAAAAATAAATGATCATGAATTATTTGATAAAGATTTTCCGGGTGGGCAATGTACACGAAACAATAGAGCCGACCCTGATGATCTCAAATTAACTTTCGCTTTATGTAGCAACGCTAAATTAGCTTTAGTAAGAACAAAGGCAGTCGCAGATTCCGCTATTGCTATAGCTAAAGCCGTACTTACCGGCGATGACCCGTGGGAAGATATTAAAGATTCATGGAAAAATAACGAAGCAGATTATCACAATATATATACGGCTAAGCCTGGCGTTAGCGGCACAATGTTTGATTTAGGCTTTCCTGCTATACCGTGGAAAGTTATTCAAGACAATGACCGTATATGCGTATCAACAATAGGAATGACAGGGTATATACCGGTAGGGTGTAAATATATCAAGGAACCTTTCCCGAAATCTATATATTCAAACTTTATGGATATAAGCGGTGATTCTTCAGCTCCTTCTGAGTCTACCGACCCTACCGATCCGTTAGCATTAGTCGAATGTAGTTCGGCAGCAGACGGAGGATGTTATCAAAGAGCGTATAATAACTCAAAAACTGCCGTCGTAATAACCGCACCTTTAATAGAATGCATTAAAGAGATGACGGCAAGGCTACTAATTAGCAGAGACGTATGTAGTTTTGACGATATTAATCAGGTAATTACCGATCCGTCGAAAAGGAATAGCAGTGCTTTATTTCAGTTTCAAGTAAATATGCATAAAATAGTTACGGCTCTATT
Source organism: Rickettsia endosymbiont of Polydrusus tereticollis (assembly GCF_964026385.1). NCBI lineage: Bacteria > Pseudomonadati > Pseudomonadota > Alphaproteobacteria > Rickettsiales > Rickettsiaceae > Rickettsia > Rickettsia endosymbiont of Polydrusus tereticollis. The sequence goes on from NZ_OZ032142.1 coordinate 1,574,250, forward strand.
AACTCTCTATGTCATTTTCTTCGGTTTTAAAATAATTCTTGCAGGAGAAGTACCGCCAAAAGCGGAATTCATAAATTTTATATTAAAAATGTTATTTGTAACTTATTTTTCAATAGGCATCAATATAACACCCGGCAACACATCTAACTATGATCGGTTAGACGGAATGATTCAATTTGTTTTTCCTTTTTTGCTTAACGCCATAAGCGGTCTTGCGAGTTGGGTAATGAATGCATCTCCGTCTGATTTATGTAAATTTAACGGCTCTGACATTCAATATGATAGTAAAATTGCTTATATAGCTTTATGGGATGCGTTAGATTGCCGAGTAGCTCACTATCTAGGTCTTGATATGCTATCTACTTTATATGTAGAAAATGCTTATAAAGCCCATGATTTTAAGAATTTCGATTTTTTTAGCTTTAGTGCACCGCCTTATGTTTATTTATTAATTCCGGCTATAATTTCAGGGAATATGACGCTTGTCTCAATTGCCCTTTCTTATCCGCTATTAGTAATTTCGGTTGCTGCATTTATGGTCAACGCTACCGTTATGTGTATGATATCGATAGTAATACTCGGCATTTTAGCTCCTCTTTTCGTACCGATGCTTTTATTTCAATATACTCGAGGTTATTTTGACCAGTGGGTTAAGCTCTTAATATCTTTTTTACTACAGCCTATGGTTGTAACAACCTTTATGATTACTATGTTTTCGGTTTACGATTTCGGTTTTTACGGCAAGTGTAAATATACCAATAAGTTAATACATAATAGTATAGAAAATGTATATCAAAGCGGAGGAAAAACAAGCCGAGACGTATTAATATTTTATATCGATAATGATTGGAATAAATATACCAAAGAGGAAGCGGATAGCTGTAAAAGTAGTTTGGGTTATATGCTAAATAACCCTCTTTCCACAATGTTTGATTTCGGTAAAGATAGTTTAGATGAAATAATCAAGGAAAAACCGGGTGCTACCGAAACAGATAAATATTTAGCTAAATTTCAATTTTTATCCGGTATTATTTTAGGACCCGGAATGTTTTTTATATCACCGAAAGTACTTTTTGAAAAAATCAAAGATATTCTTTTAGCACTAATTACTGCCTGTTTTACTTTGTATTTAATGTATAATTTTAGTAGCCAATTAGCTGAATTTGCTGCTGATATGACGGAAGGAGTTGCCCTTAGCAATGTTGCTATAAAACCGCAAGCAATTTTTAAAGCCGCTATGGCAGGTCTAGCAATGGCGGGTCAAGCAACTAAAGCCTTAGACAACGTAGCAAAGGGCGGCGGTAAGCCGGGAGATATCAAGAGTAGCAGCGGTGGAAAATCAAGAGACAATCTAGCAACAAGCGGCGGTGCTAGTAGGGACTTAAATAGCAGCGGCGGCGGAAAAGCTAGTAGCGGCTCAATTAGTAGTAGTGGAGGAACTGCATCAACACCCGCAAGTACTTCTAGTAATAGAGTATCTACTTCTAGCGGTGGAGGAGCACCCTCTCCTACTCAAGAAAAATCCGAAACTACAACTAGTGACAGTCTTACTAATATGAGAGCTTCTATTGCAACGCCTTCTAGCTTAAAGTCACCTGATATTGCACCTTCGCCGACTAGCTTAGATAGTAGTAAAGAAGAGAAAAAAGACCCTATAAAAGATGATACCGACAAACTACCCGACTCTTCAAAACAAGAAAAGCGAATAAAGAACATTAACGAAGCCGATACATTTGAAGATTTATCAGGACAACTTAATATCGAACGTAAAACAGCAAGTATAAAAGAAGATAAACAAGATAATGTTTCTACTAAGAAAAAGGCATACGGCTTAGCCGACAATAAAGACTTAAATGAACAAGAAAGCCATGAAAAGAAACAAGGAGAAACAGGATTTATAAAACAAGAAAAACGCAACGCTGAAATTCGTGAACGCAAAGCAGCCTCGGAGAAAGAAAGAGAAGAGCTATTACGCAGTGGCGGAGGACGAGCCGGACCAAATAGCAAAAAATTTGAAGATTTATCAGGACAGCTCAATATCGAACGTAAAACAGCAAGTATAAAAGAAGATAAACAAGATAATGTTTCTACTAAGAAAAAGGCATACGGCTTAGCCGACAATAAAGACTTAAATGAACAAGAAAGCCATGAAAAGAAACAAGGAGAAACAGGATTTATAAAACAAGAAAAACGCAACGCTGAAATTCGTGAACGCAAAGCAGCCTTGGAGAAAGAAAGAGAAGAGCTATTACGTAGCGGCGGAGGACGAGCCGGACCGAATAGCAAAAAAATGGATAGAGGTACTGATGAAAATTAGTAAATCCATACAAATTTTTATATATATTTATCTGATATTTGGAGCGTTAAATATTTACGCTGCCGGTAATTACGGTGACTCCTGTACTTCTTTGCCTTTTACACCGGATCAATATTTAAATGACACTGCATACGGTCAAGTAAGACGGAACATTAACGGAAAAGGATGGCAAAATGACGGAAATACTTATTGTGACCCAAACGATAAACGTATATTAATCGCCATAAAGGCTAATCCCGACCTTTCTGTAGGGCATAGTACACGAGTTGTAATAGCAGAAAATAATTCTGTCGTTCTTGGTGCAATAACGCCGAATAATCCAAATTTAGGCGGTAATGTTTTCATGAAAGACATTGTTTTAACTGCAAAAAGACAGCAAAATTTACTTTGCTTGTTTATGCCTACTCCACAAGGACCATTACCGCTAGTTTGTAAAAATGTTTCTTACACTCCTCCCCCTCCTTCGCCGATTCCTGATTGTAGCAATGTCGGAAAAAGCTGTTACATGCAAGAAAATCGTAGTCAATCGTTACTTAATTTTTCCGGTCTTGCCGTTGATTGTTTAAAAGAAACGCTTGATAAAGTATTTTTTAGAGAAACTAGCTGCACCCCTCAAGATCAAAGTATTAGTATAACTAATCTTACCTCATTTCCTATATTTCAAGGATATTTAAAAAGCACTATCGGTGCCGCATTAATTCTTTATACGATGTTTTTCGGCTTTAATATGATATTAAATAAGGATTATGCAAATATCGATAAGATTGCAATTTTCGTTATAAAATTTTTATTTGTTACTTATTTTGCTATCGGTCTTGGAGCGATAACTTTGCAATCGGGCAAACCATCTCAAGAAAATGGCATGCTCAAATACGGTTTACCGTTATTAACGGGAATTGCACCGGAATTTGCTCAAATAGTATTTAACGCCGGCGGCTCTCGAGGTTTATGTGAATTTGACACGACAAAATACCCTGCCGGATATCAATTTTATGCCCTATGGGATGCTATTGATTGTCGAATAGGTTATTATCTGGGGATGGATTTACTTTATAATATCGATAGCGGCGGAATTTTAAGCCGGTTCTCCGGTACCACCAACGGTAAAGGTAATAATAGCCCCATACTGGATTTAGGCACGCCGGACTCAAATAGCCCCGATGATTTAAGCAAAACAGGATCACTTAAATTTTTTACGGTCATGTTTGGATTTTTCATGGCGGGAAATATTATAATATTAGCATCAGGATTATTATTTTCTATAATATTTTTATCGATAGTCTTATATTTTATAACACATTATTTAGTATGCCTAATTACCATATATGTTATGACATATATCTCCCCTATATTTATTCCGATGATGTTATTTACTAGAACAAAAGCTTATTTTGATTCATGGCTAAAAATTTGTTTATCTTGCGCACTGCAACCGGCGATAATAGCCGGTTTTATAGCATTGTTGCTTACTATGTACGATTCGGCAATATATAAAAATTGTGAATTTTTAAGGCATGATTACGCAAATAATAATATTAAATTCAGTACTTTTGAACTGAGGCTACCGGATAGCGATAAAACTCAATGCCAAAATAGCTTAGGATATAAATTATTACAATATTATGCAGGACAGGGATGGGAAAAACATTTATTAATACTTTTCCCTATAAAATCAATTGTTAAAGACGTAATTTCCATCCTTGCCGAACTTCTATGTGTATTAGTTTTTTCAATTATTTTTTACTATTTTTCCAAATCTATCGGACAATTTGCCTCGGATTTGACTAGTGGACCTAATATGGATTCAGTAACGGCAAGCCCGACTAAAATTGTCGATTTAGTAAAGCAAGGAGCAGCTTTTGTTAAAGATGCGGCACAAACGACACAAGGTAAACCGCCTGCAATGGAAGCCCCGGGAGGCGGAGGAAAACGCAGCGGCGGACCGCAGGCAGGAGATTCGAAAAGCACAAGCGGCGGCGGTGCTAGTGATCTTCTAGCCAAAGGAGGTAAGTAAAGTAATATGCAAGGTAATTTATTAAAAGTTTTAGGTGGGGTTGCAATAATAGCAACGTTAGTGTGTTTTATTCTTGCAGCACTTGCTATGATAGGAGCCGTTAACATGGGCAACGGCTGCTTCATGAGGTATAACGATAGCGGTAAAGGCGGAACGGATGCTATTACCGATACGGTTACACTTAACGCTAACGCTAACTATGCTAATATTTCTACTATGCTGCCTGACGGCACGATGCAGCTTACTCCCGATCCTAATCGTTATGGGGAATGGTTAAATACTAATATTTCGGTTCAGGATCAGCAAGTACTTAAATTACAGATAGAGGGGCAACTTAGCTTATGCCTTGCTTATATACCGAAAGATAATTTACAGTTTACGGAACAAACAAGACCGGGTAAATCTAATTTAGATGATAAGGGTAAGCAAATACCTATTCCTCGCGTTACGGACGTTAACACCCCGCCGATATCTTTAATAATTGATGCCAAAAACGCTGAATGGCGTAACATCACCGAATTATATAATAATGACCGAATTGTAGTTTCTATTTCACCGAACTATAACGGCGGCGTACCCGATGCGTTTAAAAATACCGTTGTTACGGCAGATTGTACTCAAAGCAAAACCTCATATAGCCCGATATGCGGCAGATATTCTGTTTATTCAGGTGAATATACTTCTGATTGTAAATGGCAAAGTGATTATTGGAAATGTAATTATCATCATTATTGTGATACAAGTTTTTTGGGAGGGTGTGCATTAGGGTGTCCTTGTGTATTAGGGATATGCTGTGGAGAATATATATGTGATTCATGCGGGGCATGGTTAAATATTACTAGTTCGATGCCTGATCCCTATAAAGATGACGGAACTTTTACTGTTCCCTGGTCTGATGATTTAAGTAAGTTATTTACTGATTTTTTAAATTTAGAATGTGCTAATAATTCTAGAACACAACCAAACGGACAGTGTCCTGATATAGTTACTGATCGCTCCCCAAAAAATTTAGAGTTTATAAAAGGGAAATGTAACGGAGGGTGGACATCTGGCACGTGCCAAGGCACCCTAGAAGAATCGCAGCTTTCAAAATTAAAGTATTTTTGGTATACGGCTGACGGTAACGGCGGTAAGGGTCCGACAGGACTAATATGGCAAATGAATGCTTCCGGCACTGTCGATAAAAATATCGGTATTACCCAATTTGCTAATTTTGTAGCTGCTTCAGAGCAACCGGCCGAATACGGTGATATTTACAAAGTTATCTATAATATACCTTTTAATACTAACGTCTACAAAAGTTACTTACAATACCGCCTTTGGAGTCCTCCGGCACAAGATGCTAGCAAAAATACGGGAGGATATGTTTTAAATATTAAACAAACCAAATGTTATAGAGAAAACGGGAATAGTTTCACCGATATTTTTACCGAGCGCGGTAAAGTACAATATATAACGGTAGCTTCTGCCAAAAATCCAAATTCTAGCGGCAAATCTTACTCCCCCTCCGGAATTGACGTCGATAGTGACGGTAAGGCAACAGCTACCGTGAGCGGCGACGGTTATTTATGGATGAGAATTTTAAATGATCAACAAGATTATCAAAACAGCGAAGGTAGCTATCAAGTAAAGTTTTCTACTTCCCAGCAAGTAGGAAGCTTTACTATTAAAGTCATGACGCCCCTGCTCACATTATTTAAAACTAAAGTCCAAAGTGCTGCTGAAAGTATTTTTCAGAATATGATTTGCTATAATAGAAGTGATAACTCTTCTTGTACTAATTTTTTCAATTATATTAAAGCAATGCTAATCCTATATGTTATGGTTTACGGAGCGATGTATTTACTTGGATTTGTTAAAATAAATCAACAAGAATTAGTAATTAGGATAATAAAGATCGGTATTGTTAGCGGGCTGATGAACGGCAATACTTTTGAATTTTTTAATCATTACCTATTTAATGCGATCACCGGTTTTTCCGATGAAATCATTTCTAATATGAGCGGATATAGTTTATTTACTTCTACTAATACAATTTCTAATCCGTTTATGTTTTTAGATGCGGTAATGAGTAAAATATTCTTTAGTCAAACATTTATTGCTCAATTACTAGCACTACTTTCTTTAGGACTTAGTGGAATAATTTACTTTATCATTGTTTTTGTTGCTATAGTAATTGTAATTATTACGGCTCTTCGAGCGGTAGCCGTTTACATTATGGCATTTATGGCAACTTGTATATTAATAGGTGTAGGTCCTTTATTTCTTACTTTTATGTTATTTGATTTTACCAGATATTTATTTGATAACTGGGTAAGATTTACATTTAGATATATGCTTGAACCGGTAATTCTGATGGCAGGCATTATCGTACTTACTCAATTATTCACAATTTATTTAGATTTTGTTTTAGGATATAGTGTTTGCTGGAAATGCTCACTAGCTATAAAAATTCCGTTTATAGGTACAATTCTTCCTGTTGCTTTACTTAACGTACCGATTTTTTGCATTAATTGGTTTGCTCCGTGGGGCATGGATTACAATTCGTGTATGATGGGCGTTAATATGCAACATATCATCGCTTTAGTAATTATTGCATACGGTATGTACGGTTATGTGGAATTTTCCGGCGAGATGGTAGCAAAGCTAACGAGTGCTGCCGGACCTTCCGCAACAAAAATAGGCGGAGCAATGTCGGATGCAGCTGAAACCGGAGCATTAAAACAAGTAGGGATGGATAAAGAATCGAGAGCTAAAATTGGTCAAGCGGTTAAACAAAGGTTAAAAACTCGCAATAGCACCTTGGACAAGGCTCAAAAAAATAGTAAAACCGAGCCCGAAAATAAAAAGCCGGAAAATAGCGGTGAAGAAAAGAAGGATAAGTAGTAATGTCAATCCGCAATACCGGTGTCATACCGTGGCTTGACCCAGAAGTGTACGAACGTTGAAAAAAGCCTGTGTCATGCCGTGACTTGATCACGGCATCCAGAAAAATAAAGCCATATTAGACTTATTTTAGAGTCTTTTTATGATATTATAATCTGGATTCCGTGGTCGTAGCCACGGAATGACAGAATTTGTACCTCTTTATTTAAACGTTCGTACACTATAGGGCTTGACCACGGCATGGCAGCATTTTCTAAAGACCTAATAAATACTACCAAAAGTTACAAAATATGATAAAAATTCTAAAAGGATTAGTTTTATTGATTCTGCTAAACGTATCACCGGTCAAAGCCGATGATACGTTTACGTGGATGTCAACTAACCCTTCAGAATTAAAAAATTTATTCGGTTGCCTAGAGATTCCGGAATTTACTAGCTTTAAAACCGGCAAAACATCGCTTGATATTGCAAATTCCGGAGTTTGGCAATCAACCGGCAACAACGTTGAAAAAGGTAAATCAATAAAATTTAGTTGGGTTACGACAGGAATAACACCACAACCTAGAAAATATTTAGTATTATATCGTATAGATCCTAGATTTGATAAACCGCAAATTTTCATTAAAACTTATAATTACCAAACTAAACAATACGAGGCTAATGATTTTCCGGCATTTACTTCTAACCCTGAGGATAAAGACCTTGGTGCTATAGCATTTCCTAAAATGCAGGATTATATTAATTATATTAATTTTGCCGGAGGAAGGAAAAAAATTCGAGTTGAAATAGGAGATGTGATAAATTTAAAATTTATTTCTCCATCTAGCTTTTTTAGTGCTGCAACTAAAAACAACGTTTTGACTCAAGAGCTTGGACTAAGTAATGTACTTGCTGCTTCAGCACTTTACACGAATCCTACTATAAGCGGTGGAGATAACAGAATATTATACGGTACTGCAGATAAAATATGTAACATTCTCGATCCGGCTCGAAATAATAGCTTCTGTGAAGGAAGTGGGGTAAATACTCGCTATATAGGCAATAATAGTATGGCACTGGTAGGACAAGCTTTTACGTCAAGTAGAGCTAAAAGCCTTATGGATCAAATAACGGTATGCTCTTATCCTATAAGCGATAATTCTGCTGCTTGCTATTATCGGTACGGTACAGATATGGCAATAAAAATCAATAGTCAAATCATAAAACCGGCAGGAACCCCGCTTATAGAAATAAGCGGTTATATGTTTCCGTTTCTTTATTATAAATCAACTATCGGCGGTGATTTAGATTTTACCGCCGATTTACCGATTAGCGGTATGTTTGACCAATCTTCTAAGATGAGCGATTGGCTGCAATTTAGTGATTTTAATAGTTTTTCAACATATATTAATAGTATTAAATGGGGTGCTAAATTCATACATTTCGGTAGCTATCAATTTCAAATAGAAATAGGTAGCGGCGATAACACCGTTAGTAATGCCGACCTAAACAATATAAAAGTAGAATATCTTATAGCACCTGCCGGTACAACACCTGATAATTCAACTTCAGGCAGAGCGATAGACCAAGATTTTTCAACCGATGCGTATCAAGACGGCTATCTGTGGCTAAGAGTAACAAACACTAACTCTTATCTACCGCAAGGCTCGATTATCGTAGATTATGCTAATTATACCGGCACGACATGGTTTTCGGATATAATTTATAACGGTGCAGTAAAACCTATTACCGATCAATTTAAAACTTTCACGGAAAATTTTTATCGAAAATTACTCAAAAATTCTGCTGTCCAAAATATTGCTAAAGCATCATTAACGCTTTATGTCGTTATCTTTGGGTTAATGTTTGTAATGGGAGCTTTAAAATTAACGGCACAAGAGGTTGTAACGAGAATATTTAAAATAGCTATAGTAGCTTTTTTGCTTCAACCGGAAAGCTGGGATTTTTTTAATAAATATTTATTTAGTGCATTTATAAACGGTATTGATTATTTTTTCAGAAATGTTGTCGGGGCTAGCAGCTCTCAGGCTAATGTTTTCGGTTTCATTGACCCTATATTTGATAAATATACTAACGGCAGAGTTTGGGGATTACTTTTTATTCAGCTTCTGCAAATTCAAAACGGTCTAGCGTTTATAGCAATTATGACTATTTATGCTCTTATACTTTATTTCAGAGCCATATTAGAAGTTATAATCGGTTATATTATAGCTTTTATAGGCATGTCCGTTATGATTTCCTTAGCACCGTTTTTTATAATATTAATGTTATTTGAAAAAACTAAAAGCTTGTTCGATAATTGGTTATCGACATTACTTAGTTATGTGATGCAACCAACAATACTCTTAATCTTTTTCTTGCTAGTAGATCAAATATTATCCGAACAACTTTTAAAAGTAGTGGTTAGAGCTTGCTGGGGTACACTTATCCCGATAGAAATAGGATTTGATTTAAACCATTTAGGTATTCCGGTAAGTTATTCTTTTTCTTTACCGTTTTTGCCGGGCATACCTTTTTTCATACCGGAAGTTCCTACACTTACTAGTGATAACCTTTTAGCACATGATACTAATACTTTCTTAGTATTATTTACTACCGCTTTACTCTTTTACTCATATTGTTTAATGTCTTATGGATTAGTAAATTATGTTTCAATTGTAGTTCAACAATTAACAAATGTTATGCCTGCTAGAATAGAAGGTAATAAACAGCCGATTTCTAATTCTACGGAGTCTATTATGAAAGATATAAGCTCGGTAGCTAAACCGATAGGAAATGCAGCATTAGCTCCGGCAAAAATTTTTAAAGATAAAGTAATTGACCAAAATTACACAGCAAGCAAACCGGATAATAAAGGTAAAGAATATACCAATAAACTTTTTTCTTCACGTAATGACGTGAAGGACGATAAAGAAGGCGGGAAGTAAGGTTTAGAGTGATACTCTATAATCTCATTCTCGCACAGGGGCGTTGTTGCGTGGCTCTAAAAAAGTGCTATATGTCATTCCCGCGAAGGCGGGAATCCAGAAAAAATACTTAAAATAGGCAAAATTATATAAAAATTTACTATATAATTCGCTTAAATATTCTCTGGATTCCCGCCTTCGCGGGAATGACATAGAACATGCTTTAACCTATCCATGCAACAACGCTCTTTTTAGTCGCTCGCCATGACGATTCTGGGAGCCATACAACATGCATAAAGTAACTTTAGTCTTTAATTTAAAATGAAAAAAAATATTTTTGTTATTTTATTAATATCTTTATTATTTCTGTCAGGTTGCAGCGGTGATAGGTGTATCGATCCGGATGATTTCGGCTTTATAAAATTTAATATTTCTTCTCGGTATAAAGCAGAAGAATTAACTTCTAGACAAGAAGGAGATCAATCCGCACCGTGGCGTGATAGCGGCTATAAAGTAAATGGTTATCCGCTTACTATAGTAGTTAGACCCTGGGATTATCTAGCAGGCGATAAAAATACTTCTCAAGAATTATCCGCTTGGTGTCCCTGGTATGGTCAAAAAAGTAATACTAATACTCTCTCTGCTTTTTGTCTAAGACTACAAACCTGCCAGTTTATAGACGGCAATATGTGTCCTAGCCCTACCCCAAAAGACGCCCCTATTATTAATCCCCCGTGCTTGCTTAAAAACGGCGTAGGGCTTTATTTTTTGATTGCGGCACGTAATTCCGACCCTAATAGTTCTCCCGATAGTCAACGTAGTCCAAAAGGTATAACACGGCATCTCGGTGAACCCGTAAACACCGCAAATACCGGTTATAATTTTTATAGCATTAATAAAACCGGTCAATTTGTCCAGTCGGGAGGAATAAATTACCAATATGACGGGGTAACAGCTTCCGACTATGCTCAGTCTAATCTTTATTTCAAAATTTTAGATAAATTTTATGACGATAACGGCGGACAATATCGAGTAGTTATTAAAGCAGGGGTTAGCGATACTAGACCCGATCCGTTAGAATTTTTAACAAACTTAATACAAAAAGAATTATTTGGAACTAGCGATACGGATCAAGGGATAGTCAGAAAAACATATCAAAATATAATTGATACTCCGGGATATCGTTTAAGCGTTTCGGCTATTTTAACATTATATATAATGTTTACCGGCTTTTCTTTCTTAATAGGTAATCTAAACCTTACTCATGTTGAGCTACTAATTAGGATATTAAAAGTTAGTATTGTATCTATATTATTAAGCTCCACCCAAGCTTGGACATTTTTCCATGACTATATATTTGTATTTTTTGTTGAAGGGGTTTCGCAAATACTTCAAATAATAAAAGAAGCCTCCGCTACCGGTCCTGGCTCTCAAAGCCTTATAGGGCTACTTATATCTCCACAAACTCTTTCTAAACTTTTTTCTTTATTATTTGTCGATCCTTTAGGGTTTATATATATTTTTCTATATTTGATAGCTCTTTACTTTATTTTCATGCTGGTATTTAAAGCGACCATTATCTACCTTACTGCTTTAATAGCTGTCGGCATGATTATAACTATGGCTCCGATATTTATTTGCTTTATGTTATTTAGTATAACACGTTCGTTATTTGAAAATTGGTTAAGGCAATTAATTTCTTATGCCATACAACCTATTATATTATTTGCCGGAATTGCTTTCATTTCCATGATTATCAGAACTGAAATATATTCTACGCTCGGTTTCGGAGTATGCAAATATGACTTTCCGAATTTAGGTCCTATAAACGAACTATTCGGTAGCTTTACGGAAGATTTAGACGTGAGTCTAGGTGATTCAATATTTTATTGGTGGTTTCCGTCGCCAATGAAAGGGGGAATAAATAATTTTCATAAAGCAAATATATTAGTACCTACGGACTATAAAAAAGATGACGGTACTTTTTGCTCTGCATATGAATGTATAGATAACCGCTATATTGAATTACCGTTTTTAGATCTTATAAAAGATGCTCGAAGAGTTTCTAATTTTATTAACGGTAAGTTTGTTCAACTTGACGGGTTATTATTAATATTCGTATCCGTATATCTATTAAGTAAGTTTAATGATACTGCAGTATCGCTAGCAAAATTCTTATCGAATACTTCAGGCAATTTAACAAATATACAAAAAATCGGTAACCAGGCTTATAGTCCTATTCAAACTCTAATTAATAAACCGATGAATTATGCTGCCGGCAAAGCAGGTAAGAGTATAAATACCTTACAAAGAAAGTTTATTACTCAGCCTATTGCCGATAAATATGAAGAATATATGACCGGTAGGGTGATGAAAGAAGCTCTTGATCCTAAATCGGCTAATAAGAGCGTTTTAGCGGAAGTTAAAAGAAAATACGGCATAGAGCTTAAAGATGTGAAAAACGTTAATGCAGAAAATGATTATCAAGGGGCTATTAAAAAATTATTCCCTAATGTTACTAACTCGGAGGAACTTAATAAATTATCTGCAAAAAATTATAGCGGATTACGAGATAAGCTTGCTGAAACTAAATTTGAAGGAAAAAATTATAATTCTTTAACTAAAGAGCAAAAAAGTGAGCTTGACAAACTTATGAAGCCTAAAGAAGGAGAAAAAAGTCTGCGTGAACTTGCGATTGATGCAAAATTTGCTAAAGATTATCAAGAGGCTTACTTTAAAACCCATCAAGAAATGTCAGGAAGAGGAGTAGGTTTAATCGGTAAAAATATCGGAGTCGTTAGAAGCTGGCAAGAAATGCAGAACCGAGTTAAAACAAAAAGAGAGTTAAAAGATGCCAAGAGCTATGCTATAGGAGAAAAACTATATGCCGGTTACGAAGGACTAAAACGAGGAGCATTAACGGCAGTAGTAGGTAAAGACCTCCGAGATGCTTATGAGGGCAATCTAACCGGTGCAGCATGGCATGATTTTGATTATACCGACCCAAGACTTAGAACTTATGATGAAGCTTTAAAAGATAAGGATAGAGAACGTGACTATAAAGAGCTAAAATTACAGGTAGATAAAGAAACTCTTAGCACTCAAGAGGACGTACTAGCTCCCGAATATCTTGCAAGGCTAGAGCTGCAAGGTAGAAAAGACGACGTATCATATTACGAAGACTTAGCTAAAAAGAAACTTACGCATGAGATACGACATAAGTTATCGGAAGGCGAAGACCCGGTAATTATGGGCGATAGATTTATGCGAGAGAAGGCTACCGATTCTCAAATGCATCAAATGATTGATAATGCATATGCGAAACATGCCGAGTTAATAAACGAGGATTGGTACACTCGCCGTGAAGATCATTACAATATGATGCGTGAAAAAGCCGAACAAAATATTGAAGAAAAATATACACTTCTTAAAGATCATTACAAAAGAGATGATATAAAAGCTGAAGAAATACCGACACTACTTGAGCAATACCATAGAGAAAAAACTACACCTTCAGATGAAATAACTGCAGATATAAACAATTTTAAAGCCGACGTTAAGAATTTTGAGTATAGTGGAGAAGTGCTGACAAAAATAGAAGATAGAAAAGAAGTAATTACAAATGAAGTAAACTCACAGATTGAGGAAATTAACCGGCATAGAGCAAATGCTAAAATGGCAGAATACGTAAAACCGGTCGTAAATGAAGGTAGAAAGCTTAGAAGATTGGAAGAGCATTTAAGAGATATGAAATAACGTGGATGTGAAAAATCGTCCGCCGTGGCTTGTACCTGCGTTGTTGCATGGCTCGAATTTTTGATGTCATTCCCACGAAAGCGGGAATCCAGAGAATATTTAAGCGAATTATATAGTAAATTTTTATATAATTTTATTTATTTTAAGTGTTTTTTCTGGATTCCCGCCTTTAGCTAGAATGACATATAGCACTTTTTTAGAGCCACGCAACAACACCGGCTTGACGACGGCATAACATTTAACCCAACAACTTTAAGGAGTTTTTTATGAAGGCAAAACAATTAATAAACGAAACATTTTTAGATGCCGTTCTAGCTAAAAAATTAGGTAAATCTTATACTTCTCCAAAAGAAATTAATGACCCCGATTTTGATGAAGCGGCAAAGCATTTCATTAACCTACTTCTTAAAGTTGATGGTTTTAAACCGGTTAAAACTGCTGTAGTTCATCCAACAGATAAAGAGTCGCTACTCGGTGCAATTAGAGCTGCACAATTTGACGTAATAAAGCCTATTTTTATCGGTCCGCAGCATAAAATTGAGGCTGTAGCCAAAGTTAATGATTAAATCTTGAAGGTTACCAAATTATTGACGTTGAACATAGTCATGACGCAGCAAAAAAAGCTGTAGAGCTTGCAAAAAAAAGAGAGGTTGCCGCAATTATGAAAGGCTCTCTGCATACCGATGAGCTTATGTCGGCAGTAGTTCATAAAGAAAACGGACTGCGTACCGAACGTCGTATAAGCCATGCTTTTTTAATGGCAGTTGCTACCTTTCCTAAGCCTTTTATTATTACCGATGCGGCTATTAATATCCGCCCTACTCTAGAAGACAAACGTGATATAGTTCAGAACGCTATTGATTTAATGCATATAATAAAAAGTGATCAACAAGTCAGAGTAGCGATATTATCCGCTGTTGAGACGGTTACCTCCTCAATTCCTACTACTCTTGATGCTGCTGCCTTATCCAAAATGGCAGATCGTGGACAGATTACAAACGCTATAGTTGACGGACCGCTTGCATTTGATAATGCTATATCTTTATTTGCTGCCGAGGCAAAAGGTATAAACTCCCTAGTCTCAGGAAATGCTGATATATTAGTGGTTCCCGACCTTGAATCGGGTAATATGCTTGCCAAACAATTAAAATATTTAGGTCAAGCCGTTATGGCAGGGATTGTCCTGGGTGCACGTGTACCGATTATTTTAACCAGTAGATCCGACCCGATGGATATGCGGGTTATTTCCTGCGTACTCGCTTCCTTTATTTATCATGATGCGAAAGCAAAATTACATAACACCAAAAATAAGGGTGACAAATGAGCGATGTACTATTAGTAGCTAATGCCGGTTCCTCCAGTTTAAAAATTTCTATTTTTGCTATTCAGGATAAAAAAATTACTGATAGAATTTATCGTATTTTTTTAGAAAAAGATGATGAGGAAATAATATTTCATCTAAATAGTAAAGATAAATCCGAGCAAGTGCTTTCTCGGAAAATTAACGATGATGCTATTAGCATGATGATTGATATTTTTGTAGAATGGTGGAATGAACAACAAGGATTAAACTTAATCGCTACGGGACACCGTGTTGTTCATGGCGGTAAAAATTTCAATAATCCCGTTATCGTTACGGAAAAAATTAGCGAAGAGTTAAAAGATTTAATTCCCTTAAGCCCTTTACATCAACCTTATAATTTACAAGTACTAAATTTATTCCGTCAAAAATATCAAGAAGTAACGCATGTAGCATGCTTTGATACGGCTTTTCATTCAACTAATCCACCGCTTGCCAAAGCGTTCGGCTTACCGAAAAAATACTATGAACAGGGGGTTTACCGTTATGGCTTTCATGGTCTATCTTATAAATGGGTTAGCCATCATTTTAAAGAAATAGTCAAAGAAGATTTGCCTCGGCACACTATTATCGGGCATTTAGGCAGCGGTAGTAGTATGTGTGCACTTGATAACGGCATTAGCGTTGCTAGCTCTATGGGCTTTAGCGTACTTGAGGGGTTAATGATGGGTACTCGTACCGGTTCAATTGATCCAGGCGTAATACTTTATCTTCTTGAAAGCAAAAAAATGACGGTAGCAGAGATAACTAATTTACTATACCGTCAATCAGGATTACTTGGGGTATTGGGGGAAAGCTCGGACGTTAGAGATTTATTAGAAAGTAAAACAGCCGATGCTAAATTTGCAATAGAGCTTTTTGTTTATAGGATTCAGTTAGAAATAGGAAAATTAACGGCTTCACTCGGTGGTCTTGATTGTTTAATTTTTACCGCCGGCGTCGGGCAAAATTCCCCGATAATCCGAGAAATGATTACCGACAAACTGGCATGGTTCGGCATTAAGCTAGACGATAAAGCAAACCAAGAAAATAACTACCTAATCAGCAGTACAGACAGTAAAGTCAAAGTTTACGTCATCCCGACAAACGAAGAAAGAGTTATCGCACAAGATGTGATAAAGTTTTTGTAAGGATTTAATTGTTGCATGGCACGAAAAAAGTGCTATATGTCATTCCCGCGAAGGCGGGAATCTAGAAAAAACACTTAAAATAAGCAAAATTATATAAAAATTTACTATATAATTCGTTTAAATATTTTCTGGATTCCCGCCTTCGCGGGAATGACATCAAAAATTCGAGCCATGCAACAACGTTAATGCCTTGCAGGAATGACATATTGCTATGCAAGAACAAACAAAATGAAAAATTAACACAAGCAAAATAATAATTATGGACTTAACTACTAACGACTTAGATCACAATCACCACATCCCTTACGGCTGGCGGCGGTGGCTTTTCTCGACTAATCACAAAGATATCGGCATTATGTATATCATATTTGCGATTTTTGCGGGGATTGTCGGCGGATTGTTCTCGCTGCTATTCAGGCTGGAGCTCGCTATGCCGGGCGGTCATTTCCTAAATCATGACTTCCAATTATATAACGTGTTAATTACTGCACATGCAGTAATTATGGTGTTCTTTATGATTATGCCGGCTTTATTCGGCGGGTTCGGTAATTATTTCGTGCCGCTACTAATAGGTGCACCGGACATGGCTTTTCCACGCCTTAACAATATCAGCTTCTGGCTATTAGTTCCCGCCTTTTTATTACTTATGCTTTCGGCATTTGTTGACGGCGGTCCAGGCACGGGCTGGACGCTTTACCCTCCGTTAAGCAGCCTTACGGGGCATCCGGGTGCTGCTGTTGATATGGCTATTTTCAGCTTGCATTTAACGGGATTATCCTCAATCTTAGGCTCGATTAACTTAATCGTTACTATATTTAATATGCGTGCTCCAGGCATGGGATTATTTAAAATGCCGTTATTTGTTTGGTCTATTTTAGTTACTGCTTTTCTAATAATTTTAGCTATGCCGGTACTTGGCGGCGGTATCACTATGTTATTAACGGATCGTAATTTTGGCACTAACTTTTTCAAACCTGACGGCGGCGGCGATCCGGTATTATTTCAGCATTTATTTTGGTTTTTCGGTCACCCTGAAGTATATATAGTAGTGTTGCCTGGCTTCGGTATAGTTAGCCAAGTTATCTCTACCTTCTCCAGAAAGCCGATATTCGGCTATCAAGGCATGGTTGCCGCTATGGCTATTATCGGCTTTGTCGGCTTTATAGTATGGGCACATCATATGTTTACCGTCGGGCTGTCTTATAATGCTTTAATATATTTTACTGCCGGCACGATGATTATCGCCGTCCCAACTGGCATAAAAATATTTAGCTGGATTGCGACGATGTGGGGAGGATCGCTTACCTTTCCGACGCCAATGTTATTCTCGATAGGATTTATTATATTATTCACCATCGGCGGCGTAACCGGTATAATTCTGTCAAATTCGGCACTTGATAGAGTGTTACACGATACTTATTATGTTGTGGCACATTTTCATTATACTATGTCACTCGGTGCTTTATTCACGGCTTTTGCCGGCTTTTATTACTGGTTTGGTAAAATGTCGGGTAAGCAATATCCCGAAATACTCGGAAAAATCCATTTCTGGATTACCTTTATCGGCGTTAATTTAACATTCTTCCCGCAGCATTTTTTAGGGCTTGCCGGCATGCCGAGAAGAATACCCGATTACCCTGAGGCTTTCGCCGGCTGGAATATGGTGTCATCCATAGGTGCAGGGATATCTATGGCAGCGGCACTTTATTTTGTGTTTATCGTATTTTACACTTTAAAATACGGCAAAGATTGTCCCGCTAATCCTTGGGGAGAGGGAGCAGATACCTTAGAGTGGACACTTACCTCACCGCCACCATTCCATACGTTTGAAATACCGCCGAGGATTGAGGATTAGATTATGATATTTAGAAGATTTTTTGCTATATTGGTGGATAAACTCGTTATTATATTTATTACCTTATTTGCTGCGAGACTAATTCCTATCATAAAAGGGAGTAAATACGAACCTATGTTCAGTCTTATTATGCTCCTTATATGGGCTATCTCAATTCCGTGTTATTTTGCTTTTTTTGAATCATCTAAAAGCCAAGGTACATTAGGTAAATGCTTGTTAAATATAAAAGTAATACGTGATGATAGTAGCAGTATTAATTTTATAGAAGCATTTTGGAGATTTATTATAGCTTTAGTAATAAATCTAACAGGAGTATTTTATATATTAAGTATTATTGCGATGCTATTTAATAAGGATGGAAAAATGTTACATGATTCATTTTCTAATACTAAAGTAGTAAGGCGATAAATTAATATAAGAAAACTCTGTTGTGGCAAAGATGCTGGCATCGTTGCGTGGATGGTTAAACGTCATTGCGAGGAGGCATTGTTGCATGGCTCGAATTTACCGTATAGTGTCATGCCGTGGCTTGACCACGGTATCCAGAAAAAACCTTAATAAAAAGGCTGGATGCCGTGATCAAGTCACGGCATGACACTGTACGCTTTGCAAAAATTCGATCCATGCAACAACGCCACGCTCACACGGGAATGACATCGAAAAAGTAGGAAAATAATAACATTAAAACTAATTCTTCATTTATGAATAGTTAATATGACGCAGAAAAAACCAATAATCGGTATTACGCCCGATTTAGCTCAAAACTGCGAAAAATACATTTATGCTGCTTTTCCTTGGTATGCCCTGCGTAAAAATTACGCCGATGCAATAATTCGTGCCGGTGGCGTACCGCTACTTTTACCTTATCAAGATAATACGACAATAAACGAGTTACTGGCAATTATCGACGGCGTAGTTATTCCGGGCGGTGACGAAGATATTCATCCTAAATTTTATGAAGCTGAATATAGCGAAGATGCAATTATTGCGAATAATGAACGTGACGAGTTTGAGATTCTGGTTTTAAAAAAATCATTAGCAAGAAATATCCCTGTTCTTGGGATATGTCGTGGAATGCAGTTATTAAATATTGCCTTTGGCGGTAATCTTATTCAGCATATACCTGATTATATAAAAAATAATAATCAAGATATAATAATTAATCACGAACAACCAACCCCAAAAAATATAGTTTCTCACTCGATTACTATTGAGGCGGGTACTAAACTTGCAACAATGACAAATAACAAAACGCATGTAATGGTTAACTCAACCCATCATCAAGCAATTGATCGAGTCGGGAGCGGTCTTGTTGTATCGGCTAAGGCAAATGACGGAATAATAGAGGCGATTGAATTACAAAATCATAAATTCGTCATAGGAGTGCAGTGGCACCCCGAATATTTAAATGATAATAACGTGGATTTAAATTTATTTAAAGAGCTTATTAAAGCAAGTAGTTAGGTAAATCTCAACGTTATTGCGGATAGGGGCAGGCATTGTTGCGTGGATCATAATTTACCGTATTATGGTTATTATAAGTATGGTGTCATACCGTGGCTTGACCACGGTATCCAGAAAAAAACTTAATAAAAAGACTGGATGCCGTGATCAAGCCACGGTATGACACCGTACGCTTTGCAAAAATTCGATCCACACAACAATGCTATCTCATAACGGTTCTATTACGGGTGTTGAAAACATTCGCATGATTCAAAAAGGACAAATCACCGGTGCTAATAACCATCCTTCTACTTTCGAGAATTTTAAAATGTTAATGACTGCATAATATCCATATCTTCAACCCATCATCATACGATAGACCCGTTTTGTCGGCACTCTCTACTAAAATGCAACTTCAAAATTTTAAACCCCGGTAAAGATTAATAAATGCTTGACATTTTAACTGATCATCTATATAATGCACATTTATATAAATTAAATTATTAATATATAGTTAATAACTTAATAACTACCTTCTGTTTTATTAATAACTATCTTCTATTTATTCATTTTTCTCTAAAATACTACTTGCCAATTACACATTTTAACTTAATCACTTTTAAATTATTTATTTTTAACTTTTTAAAAACAGGCTTTTATTATGATAAGTATTAAACAACTCTATACACTTTTATTTGGTGACTACGGAACGAAATTGGAGAAAACAAAGTTAGAGCAGTCGATAAAGGTAATAAACAACTCTCCTAACCCGGATATTGCATGAGATATAGGAGACAAAATCCTCGTAAAGCTGTATAATACTGGTATTTCATTAGAATAATACAAAGGATTTTGTCATGACAAATTGTATAGCATATAGTTACCAGTTTTCCAAAGTAAAAAATCGGACAATAGAGATAAATTTCACTGGAGGTGATATTAGTAGCGATGGAGGTGTGTTGTTATTAAGAGAAGCAGATAAAAGGCTTGGTATAACAGAGGAGCTTGCTAAAATATTTCCTGATAGACGAGATGGTAGTAAAATTACCCATAATATGGCAACAATGCTGAGGCAACGAATTTATGGTATTGCATTAGGTTATGAAGATTTAAATGACCACAATTATCTACGAAAATGTCCTGCTATGCAAACAGCTATGGAAACAATTGATGATATGGCAAGTAGTTCTACCTTATGTCGTATAGAAAACAATGCTGATAGACACTTTGCAATTAAAGTGCATGAACTAATGCTTGATAAATTTATTAAGTCTCATAAAATAGTACCAAAGCAGCTAATACTTGATTTTGATGCTACGGATGATGAAATTCATGGGCAACAGGAAGGTAAGTTTTATCATGGTTATTACGGTCATAATTGCTTTTTACCTTTGTATGTTTTTTGTGGAAAGCATCTGTTAGTTAGTTATCTTAGGACGTCAAAGCAGGATCAAGCAAAACATTCTTGGGCAATATTATCATTGTTAGTAAAACGTTTTCGCCAAGCTTGGCCAGAGGTAAAGATTATTTTTCGTGGTGATAGTGGATTTTGTCGTCATCAGATGTTTGATTGGTGTGATATTCATAATATAAAATATATTGTAGGAATGCCCCAAAATAACAGACTAAATGAGTTACTGAAACCTACAATGGAGAAGTCAAAAGCAGCATTTATTATAACCCAAGAAAAGCAACGTCTTTTTAGTGAGTTTCCATATAAGGCTGGTAGTTGGAGTCATGAACGTAGAATAATTGGTAAGGCAGAAATGACAATGCTTGGAGAAAATCCAAGGTATATAGTAACTAATTTATCAGATAAACCTGAAGATTTATACGACAAAGTTTACTGTGGTCGTGGTGATATGGAAAACCGTATAAAAGAGCAACAACTAGAATTATTTGCAGATCGTACTTCTTGTCATAGATGGTGGGCTAATCAGCTCAGAATGATTTTATCGGGTCTTGCATACACTTTAGTAGAATATATCAGAGGTAATTTATTACAAGGTAGTGCATTAGCAAAAGCACAAATAGGTACAATACGTTTAAAATTATTAAAAATTGGGGTAGTAATTATCCGTAATACTAGGCGTATTAAGTTTTTGTTATCTTCATCATATCCTTACCGACAGGTATGGAATCATGTGATGAAGAAATTAGCATTAGAATAACCTAGATTAGCACTGTTCCCGGTGCTTAGAAAAAATGGGGTAAGGGGCATTACATCTAAAATTTGAAAATAACGGCTTCAAAGCACTTTTTGGCAAAATTTTTACAAAAGTATCATTGCTAATATTATAAATTACTCAATTTCTTACTTTAAATCTCACTTCATGCAATATCCGGGCTAAAATGATATTTTTATATATGCTATATCTAACAACAAAAGTTTAACGAACAAAATAGTATCAAATGTTATAGGACAGGTGAGGTGGTACCCTTTGTCTAGACAAATTTTTTAAATTTTAGAGGTGTAATTCTCCTGTATTAATGTATTGGTTTTTCAAAGTAAAGTTTGCATTTTCTATGTCATATAGCCTCTTGATAATTTTCTAGTTTTTCTGCAAAATGTATCATTTCAGGTGTCTTATATTCAAGCGATTGATGAGGTCTTTGCTTATTATAAAATTCTATATAATCTCTGATAGCTATCTTTGCTTCACGTACCGTTTCAAGATCAAAACGATAAATCTTCTCTTGTTTCAAAGATCGCCAAAAACGTTCAATAAATACATTATCTAAGGCTCTGCCTTTGCCGTCCATACTAATAGCTATGCCTTGTTGCTCAAGTATTTGAGTAAAATCTTTTGATGTAAATTGTACTCCTTGATCCGTATTAAAAATGTCAGGCTTGCCATGTATAGATATTGCTTCATTTAGAGCTTCAATACAAAAATCATTTTCTAAACTAATCGACACCCGCCAACTCAAAATATAACGACTATACCAATCCATTATAGCAACCAAATATACAAAACCTTGCTTTAATCTTATGTAAGTAATATCTGCACAGTAAACTTGATTGGAGCAAACCACCTCTATATTATTTAATAGATATGGGTATACTTTATGAGCCTGATTCCTACGGCTTAAATTAATCTTTGGGTATACTGCTTCAATACCAAGTATTTTATAATATTTTCTTATCATCTTACGACTAACATTTAACCCTTCGGATTTTAGGACATGAGACATTCTTCTAGTACCATAATAGGGATGCTCTGTAAAAATCTCATCAATTCTGTTCAGTACTCTATACTCCTTATCATCTAAGGTATTCCTAGCTCGGTAGTAGTAACTTGAGCGGTTTAAATCTAAAAGTTTGCATTGTCTTGCTATGGTTAAATTTGAAGCATAACTTATCATTTTTTTCCTAACCTCTAAATCCAAAGATACTAGATTTTTTTTTAAGCCAGTCTCTTTCAACTGTTAACTGGCCTATTTGCTCAAATAATGATTTAATTAAATCTTCTTGGCCGGTATCTTGTTGTTTAGATTTCGATTTAAATCCAGAAACCATAAAATCTAAAGCTTCTTTCTTCCATTTATAAATCTGATTAGCGTGAACACCATATTTGCTGGTAATTTGAGCTATAGTCATTTCTCCAGATATTGCTTCAATTGCTATTTTTGCTTTTTCTTCTGCACTATATTTTTTAACTTGTTTTTTCATTTTTTTTCATTTTTTGCTCCTTTTCCTAGGAGATATTATACCTACTTTTCTCTATTTTCTTGTCTAGTTTTTGGGTACCATTATACTTCATATTTTGCAACGCTCTGCATAACCGACTTGAACCATTCGTTCCATTCGGTACAGACATATTTTGTAATATTATTATCTTCCTTATACAAGAAAGTAAGTTTACTATCTTCTAAAATTGTAATTTTTATGTTACCGTTGGAATCCCAAAATATAAAACGACTATTAGACGGATAATGTGTATCACCGTCTGCGGATGTGAATCAGGCTATCCAACTCCGGAAGAAATTTTGTTGTTTTCAGATAATAACAACGATGCCGGTAATAAAGATAATAATAGTTTTAATACATGGAAAATAGCCGGTATTGTAGGTGGAGCAACTACATTGTTAGGTGTAGTAGGTGCTTCTATATATAAAATACAATCCAAAAAACACAAAGCGACTGATGCTGAATCACAATCTCGAGGAATATCGGGAGAAGCTGAAGGGTTGATATCCCCCCAGGATTTGCTAAATGCGTTACAAGCCAAAGCAGGACCAGGGGTTACAGTAGTAAAAACTCTTAAAGATGCGAAAGAGCTGATTGAAATGCCGGTACACCAAGAAGCAAGTCCAATCTATGCAAACCTATCGGAAAATTCAGATTTTGAAGATTCAGATTATGAAATTCCATGTATAGGAAATCAAGCTGATTATGCAATCAATGATTGATATGTCAACAGCTTTCTGACCAAATTCAACCAGTGATAATAATCATTGGCTGAATGGATTCTAATGCGACTATAAAATACAGCAAAAATCTTAATGCTTTTTGCTGTATTTCTATATATTCCAATATTACATACAAATTAAACCGAAAGGCGAATAAAAGGAGTAAACGGACTTTTGAATAGAGTGACGTAAAGCCCTGGAAAGCTGATAGTAATGTGGTGCCGGATATCGGATTCGAACTGATGACCTACCGCTTACAAGGCGGTTGCTCTACCACTGAGCTAATCCGGCATGAACATCTACAATTTTGTAGAAGGAGCTGACAAAGACTAAAAATCGTCGTTGTAGGGGGGAGTGTTGTGTGGTTCGAATTTTTGCAAAGCGTATGGTGTCATTCTAGTTCCTTGATCACGGCATCCAGTCTTTTTATTAAGGTTTTTTCTGGATACCGTGGTCAAGCCACGGTATGACACCGTACTTATAATAACCATAATAACGATAATTATGATCCATGCAACAACGCCTACCTGCGAAAGCAATTACGCCTTCTTAGCTTCTTTTTTGCTAGGTTTCGGCGTTTGAGCTTTTGCCTTAATTTCTATTTTTTTCTTAATTGAAGCGGGAAGAGCAATACCGGCTTCTTCGATAAATCTAGCGACACGTTCGGTAGGCTGTGCACCTGTACCTAACCAATATTCTATACGGTCTAACTTTAAAACTACACGACTCGCATCTTCTTTTGCAAGCATCGGGTTATAAGTACCGACTTTTTCTAAAAAATTACCGTCACGCGGTGCTGTTACGTTAGCCACCACTACTCTATAATAAGGACGTTTTTTTGCACCACCTCTAGCTAAACGGATTTTTACTGCCATATATACTCTAATAAATACTATTTATTTTATTTTTTCTTCTTTGAAAACAACATGTTTTCTAACTACTTTATCATATTTACGAAAAGAAAGCTTTTCAGTTTGAGTTTTCGGATTACGTTTTTTTACCCAAAAAACTCCGGTACCCGCCGTACTCACCAGCTTCACTAAAATATTTTTATTTTTTTTGGCCATTAGCTGAAACCTTACATGTAAAAATTAATTCTAAAAAGAAGCAGAATAAAACTAAATTAGCAAATAGTCAAGTTATGTTTTTATGTAAAATCAAGGCCAGCGTACTTCCGGCGGTAGGGACATTAATATCGCCTCAACATTTCCGTCGGTCATTAAGCCGAATTTAGTACCACGGTCATATAATAAATTAAATTCCACATATCTACCACGTCTTATAAGCTGGTATTCTTTCTGCTCTAGCGACCAAGGCAAAAACATTTTTTTCCTGACAATTTCAGGATATACCGACAATAAAGCCTTGCCGACATCTTGGGTAAAAGAAAAATCATTATCGAAATTGCCGCTATTTAAATAATCGTAAAATATCCCGCCGATGCCTCTTGCTTCTTTCCGATGCTTTAAATAAAAATATTCATCGCATTGTTTTTTAAATTTAGGGTAATAGTCACTGTTATATCTATTGCAAGCTTCCTTAAAAGCTTGATGAAATTTTGCCGTTTCAGATTTTTCAGGATAAAAAGGTGTTAAATCCCCGCCGCCGCCAAACCAATGATTAGACGTTTCTATATAACGAGTGTTAAAATGCATTGCCGGCACTAAAGGAGATTTAAGATGAGCAACAACAGAGATACCCGTAGCAAAAAACTCTCCGCTCTTTTCCGTTCCCGGGATTTGTTCTCGAAATTCTTTTGAGAATTCACCGAAAACAGTAGAAATATTAACCCCTACTTTTTCAAATACTTCACCCTTCATGACGGACATAACCCCTCCGCCGCCTCCTATTCTTTCCCAAGGCGATCGTACAAATTTAGCAGGCTCTATATTTTTATCCTTTGCATATTCTTGTTCAATTTTTTCAAATTCAGTGCATATTTGATTACGCAAATGTGTGAACCAGTCACTAGTTAATTTTCTATTTTGTGAGACCATAAACTACTCATAAATGAAGAGGTAAAAATTCTGTCATGCCGTGACTTCGACGAGGTTGTTACCTAATATTCTGTCTAACCACTTTTCTCATCAAATACATAATCATCAAAAATATACTCGCAATAAGCATAATATAAAAAGCAGGGGCATAAAATAACTCCGTTTTTTCGACAAGCCAGCGGGAAATAATCGGCGAAGTCCCACCGAATATTGCCACGCCGAAATTATAACTAAAAGCTACGCCGGAAAATTTTTGTTCAGGAGTAAATAGCGAGATAACGAATATATAAGCCGTACCCGCTATTGTTCCGGCTAGCATGCCGAGAATCGTCAGAGCGGCAATTTGTTGCCATAATTTTTCTGATGACATAAACAGCATGGTCGGCAAAATTAATACTAAAATAGCAATAGCGGCAAGAACTAGCATCCTAAATTTACCGATAATGTCGGCAGTGCCGCCGGCAAGCGGCATCGCCACCATTGCCACAAAAGAAGAGTAGGCTAAATACGTTAAGGCTAGCGTATTGTCGTAATGCATAACGTTATGGTAGAAAACATTTATATAGGTTTTCACTAAATACATAATGCTACTAGCGATAGCTGCAACACAAATAGTGATAAACATCGATCGCCAGGCGGTTTTAACCACATTTGAAAAAGGAGCTTTTAGAACTTTCTTTTTTTTCTCTAGCATAATAAAAATCGGTGTTTCCGCCACGCGTAAACGTAAATAAAAACCTGCAAGACCCATAAAGCCGCCAAGTAGGAAAGCAAACCGCCAAGCAAAGTCAATATAAGAAAAATATTGCTCAATAATAATGCCGATAAATGTGGCGATTAAAGTACCGGCGATATTAGAGCCGTGGACTAAACCGGCGGTAAATCCGGGGCGTAAATTTTGCCGATGTTCTAAGATAAAGATAGCTGCACCGGTGCCTTCGCCGCTAATGCATAAACCTTGGATAAGGCGCATAATAATTAAGGTTACGGGTGCGTAAACTCCTATACTCTCATAGGAGGGAATTAATCCCATAATAAAGGTGGGAACTGTCATACCGAGCATCGAGATTATCAGAGCAATACGCCTGCCGTATCTATCACCGATATAGCCAAAGACTATCCCGCCTATGGGTCTCGTTAAAAAACCGACGGCAAAAACTCCAAGACTTAAGAGAATTTTAACAAATTCCGATTCTTGAGGGAAAAACACATGTCCAATAACCAATGAAAAAACTGAATATACTGTAAAATCGTAATATTCCAGTACATTACCTGAAATAGCAGATAAGAAAATAAATTTAGATTTATTCATTGAAGGTTTAGCGACCTATTTAGTTATATTAAGCCATTATAGACGAATCTAACTATTTATAAAGTGTAAATTATAAAAGGTTAACCTAAAGGCGTCTTGAATCCTCGCAAATTTATTTCGAGATATCTTTTATAGATGCGTCAAGCTTGTGGTCTTGTTGCATGGCACCCAAAATCGTCATGGCGAGACGCCTCTTGGCGTCGTGACCATCTAGTTTTTGTCATGCTGAACTTACTTCAGCATTGTTGGATGGATCAAAAAAAGTGATATATGTCATTCCTGCTTTCGCAGGAATGACATCAAAAATTTGTTCCACGCAATAAGACCCAAACTTGTTCAGCATGACGATAAAATGTTCAACCCCTCCTGATTATCCTTTCAATATTTAGTTTTTTTATTATTATGAACATAAATAAAGTTACAAATATTCTTATGCAGCAATTTAGTATTTATCAAACGACGCAGGAGTTGTTACTGAAGGCAATAATTCTATTGGTAGAAAAATGCTATCACGGCAACCTTAAAAGTGTTGTTTTAGTAGCTGATAGCGAACAGCAGGAATTGTTAAACAAAACACTCTGGACATATTCGAGAAGGCAATTTATCCCGCACGGCAGCAAGCTTGACCCAATGCCGGAAAAGCAGCCGATATATATTACCGATGAGCTGCAAAATCCTAATGACGCTGGCGTTCTATTAATTATTTCACCAAAAGATATAGAGAAGATTTTACAGGATAAAGAATATATTAGCCGTTTTCAAAGAATAATTATAATTTATGACTTACCGATTGATTTGCAAAGCTTAGTTTTATCGATCAATAAACTAACCGTTGCGGAAAAACTAATTGATTGCTATAAACAAAATCCAAACGGCTCATGGGAGAAGGTGGATATTTAAATATGCTGATGTTATTTTTGTATTCCTTTATGTCATTCCCGCGAAGGCGGGAATCCAGAAAAATACTGTTAAGTTATCCTGAATTTATTTCAGGATCTTTTTCAAGAGATGCTGAACCAAGTTTACAACTGTCCGAAGTTCTAGAAAGGAAAAGAGTTCTTAAACCTTGATTGGTCATTTTGGTATAAAAATATAACATCAAAAATAGAAATTACCGCTTCCTTTCTCTACTTATTTTTTAACTTCGGACAGTTGTAAACCAAGTTCAGCATGACAAAAAAGCCTGGATTCCTGCTTTCGCAGGAATGACATCAAAAATTTGATCCATGCAACAACGCCAATGCCTTACTGCCTTATGGCAATGACGATGAACTATATACACAAGCAAGATAAAACATTAATATTTTATGAAAAAACTATCATTTCAACAAATTATCCTAACTTTGCAAAATTATTGGCAGGATTACGGTTGTGCGATTTTGCAGCCCTATGATGCACATGTTGGAGCGGGTACTTTCCATCCGGCAACAGTGCTACGCTCGCTCGGTCCTAAGCCGTGGTTTGTGGCATATGTGCAGCCTTCAAGGCGTCCCGGCGATAGCAGATACGCTTTGCACCCTAACAGGATGCAACATTATTATCAATTTCAAGTGATTTTAAAGCCTTCTCCCGATAACATTCAAGAGTTATATCTAAACAGCTTAGAGCAGCTCGGTATTGATTTAAGTAAACACGATATCAGATTTGTTGAAGATGATTGGGAATCTCCGACACTAGGAGCTTCAGGACTCGGCTGGGAAGTGTGGTGTAACGGTATGGAAGTCTCGCAATTTACCTATATGCAGCAAGTAGGCGGGATTGAATGCCGCCCCGTCGCCGGAGAAATTACTTATGGGTTAGAGCGGTTGGCTTTATATATTCAGGGCGTTGATGAGGTAAAAAATCTCGACTGGAACGGACAAATAGGCGAAAAAGCTTTAAAATACGGTGAAGTTGATTTTGAAGCAGAAAAGCAATTTTCTAAGTTTAATTTAGAGTTAGCCGATAGCGAGATGTTACTGCGGCATTTTCAAGATAGCGAAGAACAGTGCGTGGCATTAATTAAAGAGAATTTGCCGTTACCGGCTTATGATTATTGCATGCAAGCAAGCCATTTATTTAACTTGTTAAATGCTCGTGGCGTAATTAGCGTTACCGAGCGTGCTTCGTACATTTTAAGGGTGCGGAATTTGGCGAAATTATGTTGCAGTAAATGGCTAGAGATGGAAGGAAATTAATATAACACGTTGTCATGCCGTGGCTTGTACCTGTGTTGTTGCATATAAGCTTAACAAGTGATTATATTTGTAAATTTTTCTACAAATATCGAAAACGGTATAGCAAGATGCTGCCATTCCCCTTTACCTTTATCAATAGAAATATGATTTTCTATGTCTTTCATAGTAAGTACTGCAAGTTTTGGAATATCATTGCTTAAATCCCATAAATGAAAGCAATGCGATTCTGTGTCAACGGCACGTTCCCATTCATTCCGAGTGAGGTAAAAAAGTGTATCTATGCCGTTTTTGGTAGTTTTTACTTCAATTGATAGCTTTGCTTTATCGTTATTGTTAATAACGGACAGCACATCATATCCATCTTCATTCGATTCTATCGAAACCCATTTAGGTTGATAACCGGTACGTGCTTTTTCATAGTTAAGCGTAAGACGTTCGCCCTGCCTTCCAATAGATAATAGTGAATCATTTTGTAGACCTCGTGCCCTTGAAGCAAGTATATCCCAAAATTTTACTATATCTTCATTTATACTTCCTACTAAGCCTGCTTCCAGAAAAACTTGATATATTTCAGAATGTACATATAAAAGTAGCTTTTTTCTACCGAAAGCGGCATTTTGTAGCCAAAAAGGATGTTTGACGTTAATAAAATCTAATATTGATTGTTGAAGCTTTTGTTTTGTTCCTACTAGTGATAATAATTTTTTTCCTGAGTTAGAAGCAATAGCTATGCCCGTTTCATCAAGCAATATCCATCCCATCTCTTGAGCGTAGGTTAAGGAGTAATCAGTCGGTGTTACACCTATCTTTTCAAATGCACGTCTAATATCGTCAAATGATAATTTATGACGATTAATTATTTCTAACAATTCAAAACAAGAATGTGCAAGTCCAGGTGAAAGAGACATAATCAAAAATTTTTCTTTTTAAAATCTCGTAATAATGCTTCAATATCTTCCGGTAAGAGACCCATAACGTAACCTTCCGGATCATCGGTAGAAATAGGATCGATAGGTATAGGATCGATTTTTAAGCTTGAGTCTTCTAAGGCTTCTGCCATTTTTCCAACTTTAAAATTTAGTCTTTCTCGTACCGTTTCGTCAATAGTTCTTGCACATTCAACTATTTCAATAGTTGTTTGCTCATTTGGGCTAAGACCTAGCCTATGTATTCGGTCTTCAGATTGTAAATAATGTGCAGCATTAAATGTTCTATCCAGATATATAGCATAATGACAAATCTTGTGAAGACTCACTCCTTCACTTGCGGCAGCAGGGTTTGCTACCATAATTTTTATATTCGGATCATCATGAAATAACTTGATTTTTCCTTCACGTGTTTCGTCATCATCCTCCTCGCCCGCATCTACGCCACCGTGAATATATACTGCTCCTAAGTCGACTAACCTTTGTGCAATATATTCGACATTTTTTACAAAAGAAGACCAAATTAAAACTTTTTGATTATCACGTACTAATTCTCTAGCACGCTTTAAAACATATTTAAGTTTTGGTCCGTCGCCTTCTGCAAGCACTGCTTGTAACAAATCAGAATGTACAAAGCCAATTTCTCGTGACAAAAGAGCAGGATTAGAAACAAATTGATCTTGCAACAAAAAAACGGACAAATTAAAGAGAGACGTTTTTAATTTTTTTATAATGTAACTCGTACTCATTTGGAGTTTGATAATTTAATGTAGAGTGCCTCCGTTTTTGGTTATAAAAAGTAAAAATATAAGTAAATATATCAAGCTTTGCTTCTTCTAAGCTTTGGTATTTTTTAAAATAAACAAGCTCAGTTTTCAGAGTGTGGAAAAAGTTTTCCATAGCAGCATTATCATAGGACACACCAGTCTTTCCATGACTTAAAACAATTCCGTGTTTTTTGGTTGCATTATAAAAGTCAAAACTAGTAAATTGGCTTCCAAGATCAGAATGATGAATAAGCCCTTTTAAGGGTTTACGTTGTAATGCAGCAGAGTTAAGAGCTTTAATTATCAAATCAGTTCTCATAGTTTCTTCTAACGCCATACCTACTACTTTCCGTGAGAACAGGTCAAGTACTATAGCAAGATAAGCCCATTTATTATTTACAGAAATATAACTTATATCAGCTACCCAAATGCTATTTGGGCTTGAGGCAGAAAAATTTTGTTTAACCAAATCTTCTCCCCTATGATAAGGTTTATCAGACTGCCTTGTAGTCTTTTTAAACTTTCTGTACATTTTTGCTTGAATGCTATTTACTTGCATTAGCCTTGCTACTCGAGGGCGTGAGCAAACAAAGCCTTGTTCTTTTAACTCTGTATGAATCCTTGGACTTCCATAAGTTTTATAACTTTCTGTAAAAATAGTTTTAATCTTACTTATCAATTCCTCATTATATTCAGCTCTTTTACTTGGCATGTGATTAATAAAATCATAATAACCACTTCTACTAACCCCTAAAATCTTAGCCATCTGATCTACACAAAAACAAGAACTATGATTCTTCATAAATTCGTACCTTTGTTTGCGGGAGCTGAAAAGATGACCACTGCTTTTTTTAGGATATCTCGCTCTTGTTTTACAAGATGTAATTCCCTCTTTAAATCTCGTACCTCTTGATTCATTACATTGCCACTACCAACAAAGCTAGCCTCTCCTTTGCCTTTGTAATTCTTAAGCCAATATCCCAAACCAGAGCGTGAAACCCCTAAATCCTTAGCAATATCATTGATGCTTTTACTACCTTTATTTGCTAAATACAGTTTTACTGCATTAATTTTAAATTCTTTATCGTATATTTTTTGACTCATTGCAAATCCTCCTAAGATTTATTTTATCTCATCTTAATTCGATTTGTACGTTTTTTTATAGCATGATCAGTTTCCCGTTCGATAAACTCCAAGAAGTAGCTAACTGTCCAGACTGGCGGAGAGGAGGGGATTTGAACCCCTGACACGTTGCCGTGAACACGCTTTCCAGGCGAGCGCCTTAAACCACTCGGCCACCTCTCCAAAAGAAAAAATCGTTATTACGAGGAAGATTGTTGTGCGGATAGAATTTTTGCAAAGCGTACGGTGTCATTCCGTGGCTTCGACCACGGAATCCAGAAAAAACACTTAAAATAAGCAAAATTATATAAAAATTTACTATATAATTCGCTTAAATATTCTCTGGATTCCTGCTTTCGCAGGAATGACATCAAAAATTTGAGCCATGCAACAACGCCGGCTGTGTCATTCTAGTTCCTTGATCACGGCATCCAGAAAAACAAAGCCATATTAGACTTATTTTAGAGCCTTTTTATGACGTTATAAAACTGGATTCCCGCTTTTAGCTAGAATGACATATAGCACTTTTCTCGAGCCATGCAATAACGCCCGCAAGCAGGAATGACATCAGGAATATTTTATCGTTTTATGCAAAAATATATTATTTGCTTCTTCTAATTCTTCTTGAGTATTAACTCCTATAATCAAATTATAATCTTCTGATAATAAATAAGATATACTCCCGGCATAATCTGCACATATTCTAACTATTTCTGTAAGATAAAACTCTTTTCCGCCTACTTTAAATTCAAATTCCGGTAGATAGGTTTTTAATACCTCTGGAGCAAAAGCCATCACGCCGGAGTTACAATGCGTAATTTTTTTTTCTTCCTCAGTAGCATTTTTAAATTCAACTATTTCTAAAAAGTTATTTCTATCATCGGTAATTATCCGTCCACACTGTGCCGGATCGTCTCTTTCAAAGCTTAGGGTTGCAATGGCTGAATTAGTTACTTCCAGATGATTAATTAGCTCTTCAATAACCTTAGGCGTAATTAACGGATGATCACCGTATAATACTATTGTTATTTTATTATCATCAATCAAATTTAAAGCAGAATATACTGCGTGAGCCGTACCGAGTGGCTCTTTTTGCAGCACAAATCGGCATATATTCTTATAAGGTGCTAAATATTTTTTTAATTGCTCCGAGTAAACAAGAATAATATCATTAGTTACTTGAGCTGCATTCTTTAGTACCATTTCAAGCATTGGGGTATTTCCAACCTTATGCATTACTTTAGGCAAATCCGATTTCATTCGGCTGCCGTTGCCGGCAGCTAAAATAATTATTTGAACCCTATTAACTTCTTTACCCATTAGCCTCCTTGAAGAATTTCATAAATATTATCTGATAGTTCATAGTTACCGAAAACTCTTTGAACGTCATCGCTTTCTTCTAAAATCTTAATTAACTTTAATAGTTTTTCGGCTCTTTCGGTGTCGTCAATAATTACGGTATTTAACGGCACCCATCCGATATACGATTCTTCAGGTACCCCGTATTTATTAGTTAAATATTCAAGGATATGAGAAAAATTTTCAATATCGGTATAAATAGAGTGGAATTCTTCATCGGAATTTACGTCATTTGCACCGGCTTCGATTGCTATTTCCAATATTTCTTCAATAGAGGCAATATTTAGCGGATATTGTATAACGCCCAGATGATTAAATAAATAACTCACGCTACCTGTTTCCCCGAGATTGCCGCCATATTTAGTGAAGGCTGAACGCACTTCGGCAGCCGTGCGGTTTTTATTATCGGTTAAGGCTTCGACTATTATCGCAATACCGCCGGGAGCAAAACCCTCATAACGTATTTCGGTATAATTCTCGGCATTAGCTGAATCAGCTGCACTATTAATAGCTTTGTCTATTCTTTCCTTAGGTAAATTTTGACTGCGGGCTGAAGTCAAAGCACTTCTAAGACGTGGGTTGTTGTGCGGGTCGGCAGAACCTGCTTTAACGGCGGTGACTATCTCACGAATTAACTTGGTAAAAACCTTAGCTCTCTTTTTATCTTGAGCACCTTTACGATGTTGAATATTTTTAAACTTTGAGTGACCAGCCATTTCGCTATTCTTAAAATATAAGCAATATTAATTAACCTTGTTTCGCTTTAAATCTCTTGTTTTTTTTGTTTATTACAAAAACTTTTCCTCTTCTTTTAACGATTTGGCAATCTTTATCTCTTTTCTTCAAAGATTTTAATGAGCTTACAACTTTCATAACTAACCTATGCACATATATTATTATATTTACCAGAGATAATAAACATTTTTAACAAATCAGTCAATAATCAATTTACTTTTAAGAAAAGCTTTTAATGTTAATTTTTTTTGACAATGTATCAAACTAGTTTATTATGATTTAATGTTGGTACAAATTTTTATATCATTATTCTTATCTTTTCATTTGTTATCTGCAGTTTATGCTCTTGCTGATGTAGAAATTGCCGAATCTAACAAATGTTCAAAACTTTTTCCTTATTTTGAAAGGAAATTCAATATTCCTGCCAATACTTTACATTCAATAGCCCTAAAAGAATCAGGGAAGAAACATAAAGAACATAAAATTAGCGTAGTGTGGCCATGGACTGTCAATGTCGGGGGCAAAGGATATTATTTTAATACCAAAAAAGAAGCGGTAATATTTGTAAAAAAACAAATTATTAAAGGCAAAGAAAATATTGACGTGGGTTGTATGCAAATCAATCTTAAACACCATTTAGAGGCGTTTGATTCGCTTGATCAAGCATTTGATCCAGCTAAAAACGTTAAATACGGTGCTGAGTTCTTGCACTCAAAATATGAGCAGTTAGGAAGCTGGCATAAGGCTATTGCACATTATCATTCGGCTACCCATTCTTTGGGTAATAAATACAAGCAGGCTGTAGTAAAA
The DNA here is from genome assembly GCF_964026385.1 of Rickettsia endosymbiont of Polydrusus tereticollis. Classification (NCBI taxonomy): domain Bacteria; kingdom Pseudomonadati; phylum Pseudomonadota; class Alphaproteobacteria; order Rickettsiales; family Rickettsiaceae; genus Rickettsia; species Rickettsia endosymbiont of Polydrusus tereticollis. The sequence goes on from NZ_OZ032142.1 coordinate 1,609,535, forward strand.
ATTGCTAGTAACATGGCGTTATATAAAGCTTCATTAAGTAATTATATCAATGATGGGGTAGTAGAAGACATAACCGCTATAAAAGAGAGCGAAAATTTTAGTAAACTTACTAACGATAGTAAGGCACAAAAAAAATCACTTTTTAGTGGTAATAAGAAATATCGGAGTAGTATTATGATACCCATGCCGGTAAAAATAAATTCTAATTCTTGAGGATATTATGACTATTAGAATAATAATATATTTTTTATTATTCTATACGGTTAGTGCTAACGCTAATCCTATTGAAGATGAGCAGCCTATAGTGCTTGAAGGCTTAAATGATCAAGCCGTAATAAAATTACCGTGGAATGAATGCACTGATATAACAGGTAATTCTTGTGAAAAAAAATTATCTTTTTCAAAAAAACAAATAAAAAAAGAAAAGAAAATTCATAAACAATACGAACAATATTATCTAAAATATAAAAATCCGGCTAATTTCTCCACCTATTTTTTTGCCGAAGAACCTGCTACTAAAACAGATTTAATAATCTTGAATTTTTTAAAGTTTTATGAAGAGAATTATAATTATAAAGTTACTTCGCCGAATATTCATTTTAAAAGGCAGGAAGAATTTTTAAATAAGATGAAGGGACTCGATAACAAAATGCATCACCGACATTCTAAAAAAAAATACGATAGTGATATTTCTCTACCGTTATTTAAAAGCGATTAACAATAAGGCTACTAATATATTTGATCGAAATAAATTAAAAATTAACCGTAATAACGCTAAAGACGCTATTGATAAAAGTCTATTCATTAGACATTCGGCGGAAGATATAATTGAGCGGCTAAAAATAATTGAGAAAGGTTTTTGTCATATTTTAGATATCGGTTGTCGCACGGGTTATTTAACTAATTTATTAAAAGCAAATTATCCGAATGCTAAAATTACCGCTACCGATATGTCGCCTTCGTTATTAGATTCTTTTACGCATGATTATAAATTATTAATCGATGAAGAAAAATTAGAATTTAGCGAATCTTCTTTTGATTTAATAACTTACTCTTTGGGGTTGCACTGGATAAATGATATACAAAAAATTTTATTTAATATTAAAAAATTCCTAAAACCCGACGGTATTTTTATCGGTAATTTTGTCGGCGGGGGTAGCTTAAAGAATTTACGTAACCGGCTAATTGAAGTTGAGATAAGTACCGCTTATAATCATTCTCCTCATATTTCGCCTTTCATACATTTTGATCATATGCCTTTGTTATTGGCGGGTGCAGGTTTTCTAGAGGTGATTATTGATTATGAAAATATCGGCTTAGAATTTGAAAGTCCGCTAGATTTAATGAGAGAAATAAAAAATATCGGTGAATCAAATGCCCTAACTCAACGCTCTCATTACGGTATTACCAAACAAATGCTTTTTTTACTTGCTAGTAAGGATATAAATATTTTTGCAGATCAAATTACTTTAGTTAGTTTTATTGCTTCGCCTATGAAGAATAGCATAAGGTTAAAGTTGGGGTGAAGTTGTTATGATATTACAACCTTGTTGAGGCGTTAGTTGCATGACTCGATCTTATCCTGTGTTGTACGAACGTTAAAGAAAAGGCTGTGTCATACCGTGGCTTGACCACGGTATCCAGAAAAAACCTTAATAAAGACTGGATGCCGTGATCAAGGAACTAGAATGGCACCGTACGCTTTGCAAAAATTCGAGCCATACAACAACGTTTTCGATTACTCGCCATGACGTTTTTTTTTTACAAACTTACAAAATCAAATTCAATTCTTGAAATATTTTGTGTATCTGCTACTTTTAAACTAATCTTATATTACGGTAATTACATGCAAGAATTTGATTTAGTAGTAATAGGCAGCGGTCCTGCCGGTTATACAGGTAGCATTAGAGCAGCACAATTGGGCATGAAAGTAGCGTGCATCGAAAAAAACAGTACGCTTGGTGGGACGTGTTTAAATGTCGGGTGTATCCCGTCGAAAGCTTTATTAAATTCCTCGGAAAAATATGAAGAAGCGTTAAAACATTTTGCCGATATCGGTATTATGGCTGAAGTAAAGCTAGATTTATCAAAAATGTTAGCTAAAAAAGATAAAATAGTAACCGACTTAACGAAAGGCATAGAAAGCTTATTTGTTAAAAATAAAATTACCAGAATTACTGGAAGTGCAACAATTATCTCGGCTAACACTATTGAAGTAAATAACGGTACAAGTAAAGAGCAAATTAACGCTAAAAATATTTTGATTGCTACCGGCTCAGATATAATTGAAATCCCGAATATTACCATAGATGAAGAATATATAGTTTCTTCTACAGGAGCTTTAAAACTGCAAAAAGTACCTGAGAGCTTAATAGTAGTCGGAGGGGGGTATATCGGTTTAGAGCTTGGTTCGGTATGGCGGCGTTTGGGTTCTAAAGTAACAGTGGTCGAATATGCACCTAGCATTGTGCCGGCATTGGACAAGGAAATAGCTACCCAATTTACTAAAATTTTACAAAAACAAGGAATAGAATTTAAGCTTAATACTAAAGTAGCATCTGCCGAGAAGAAAGCCGGTAAGGTGATGCTTTCAGTAGAGGAGAGCGGTACTGCTCAAATACTTACTGCCGATGTGGTATTAATTGCCGTCGGTAGAAAAGCTTGTACGCAGAATTTAGGGCTCGAGAAGCTGGGAATTACGGCAGATAAACAAGGGAGAATAGAGGTTAACGAACATTTTCAAACGTCAGTAGCAAATATTTTTGCCGTCGGGGATGTAATAAAAGGTCCGATGCTTGCCCATAAAGCTGAAGAAGAAGCAGTAGCCGTCGTTGAAATTATGGCAGGACAAGCAGGGCATGTAAATTATAATTTAATTCCAAGTGTGATATATACTTCACCTGAAGTTGCAAGTGTCGGTGAAACCGAAGAACAGTTAAAAGAAAATGGTATTGAGTATAAAGTCGGTAAATTTCCGTTTTTAGCTAATAGTAGAGCAAGAGCAATTGGCTCTACCGATGGGTTGGTGAAAATCCTTGCCGATAGCAAGACTGATAAAATACTCGGTGTGCATATTATCGGTCCTGATGCCGGCACCTTGATTGCCGAGCTTGTGGCTTTTATGGAATTTGGAGCAGCCGCTGAAGATATAGCAAGGACTTGCCATGCTCACCCTACTTTAAGTGAAGCGATAAAAGAAGCAGCGTTGGCAGTAGATAAAAGAACTATTAATATATAACTTCAATCATTAATGTCTATACTTAATGCTTTTTGCTATAGTGTGCAATTAATGGCGTTGTTGCGTGGCTCAAAAAAAGTGCTATATGTCATTCCTGCGAAAGCAGGAATCCAGAAAAAACACTTAAAATAAGTAAAATCATATAAAAATTTACTATATAATTCGCTTAAATATTCTCTGGATTCCCGTTTTCACGGGAATGACATATAAAATTCGATCCATGCAACAATGCCGCAGTTAATATGGATAAGCTATTATATGGATAAACCCGCTCTACGATCTTACTTTAGAAATTTCTTAAGAAAAAATAAGGATAAAGTAACTTCTGAAGTAACTAGAAAGTTAATAATACATAAGCTTAATATATTAATAAATGAGTTAAGGGCAACAACAGTCGGAGTATATTACCCTATGTTACCTGAGATTAATATACTTGAAATAATTAAGTTGCATCCTGAGCTTATATTTTTCTTACCTAAAATTGTAAAAAACGAAATTAGTTATAGTCTATATACCAAGGATACAAAGTTAATATTAAATAGATTCAATATTTATGAACCAAAAGAGAAAGGGGATTACCAACCGGAATTACTCATTATGCCTGGGCTTGCTTTTAGTAAAGATAATCATAGATTAGGGCAAGGTTTCGGTTTTTTTGATCGTTATATAGATAAAAATAAAGATTTATTGACTATCGGAGTTTGCTTAAAAGAACAGTTAGTAGATACATTACCCGTAACACCTAACGATCGGAAACTTAATTTTATAGTTACTGATTAAAAAAATTACTATTATGAATATTAAGTTTAAACTATTAATTATCTTCGACATCTTAAAACTTTTCACAGCATCCTATGCTTATGCAGAAGTTACTACCACGCAAGATAAAATTCAAGAAACTTTTATTTATTTAGACAAAAAAGATTGGGCGAAGGCTGAAAAACTGACTAAAGAAATAAATAACACAGCCTTAACAAAAATCGTTCTTTCACAAAAATTTCTAGATAATAAATATTGTAATAATAACTTTAAAGAAGTAATAAAATTTTTACGGGATAATCCGAAATGGCCGCAAAATAGCTTATTGGAAGTAAGGGCGGAAGAATATCTAAATCATGATACGGATAAAAAAATAATATTAGAATGGTTTAATAAAAATCCTCCGCTGACCGGTAAAGGCTATAAATTTTATGCGTTAGCTGCTAGTAAATTAGTGAAAGACCGGAAAATATTATTGCCGATTATTAAAGCCGCATGGATATACGGCAATTTTAGCGACGCCGAAGAAAAAGAATATTATGTTAAGTGGAATAAATATTTAGATGTAGAAGATCATGTTCACAGAATCGATGAACATTTATGGAAGTCGGATATTAGAGCAGCACAGCGAGCAATGCAATACGTAAATCCAGGATATCAAGCTTCTTTTAAAGCACAAATTGCTATAATAAATAACCCGCAATCGGCAGACAAACTTTTTAAAACTGTCTCTGAAAAATATTATACTTCCAGTTTATTATTTCGTTATTTAGAAGCAAGAAAAAAAGAAAAACCTACTAATGAAGTCGTCGCTTTATTTAAAAAAGTAAAAAACGATAAAAAACATTTTGCTAAGTGGTGTCGCCTACAATCTTATTACGCACGAGAATTTATTGATTATAAGGACTTTGCTAATAGTTATAAAATTATTACCATTCCTTTTGCAAAATGCCCTGAAACGATAAGAGAACAAGAATGGCTTGCCGGTTGGTTGGCTTTAAGCTTCTTAAATAAACCCGATCAAGCTTTATTGCATTTTAATAAATTTATAAAGATAGTAAAAACCCCTATAAGCCTATCACGAGGCTATTACTGGCTTGCCAGAAGCTACGAAGCAAAAGGTGATCAAAAAACGTCTACTGAATTCTATAAGAAAGCTGCAAAATATTCTTGTACTTTTTATGGGCAAGTGGCAAATATAGAATTGAAAAACAACAATATAACCTTGCCGATCAAGCCTAAAATTGAAGCAATTCATAATAAAGCCGTAGAAAATAACGAGATTCTTAAAGCGGCGAAATTATTAAATAAATACGGTAAAGCTAATTTAGCAGTTATCTACGCTAAAGCTACCATTGCGGTAACCTCAAATCCTGCAGAAATTTTGCTAATTACTAACATTATCAAAGCTAATAATAATACTCATCATACAGTTGACGTTGCAAAAATTGCTTGCCAATATCATACTTGTATTTTAGATCATGCCTTCCCTACTCCTTATCAAATTTTAAATTCGCCTGTAGAGTCGCATTTTACTTATAGCATAATTAGGCAAGAATCCGTCTTTAACCACTCTGCCGTTAGCAGTGCTAACGCTATGGGATTAATGCAGCTTGTAAAAAATACCGCCTGTGATACCGCCAAATCTATAAATACTAAATGTGATATAGTAAAACTTACCAAAGATCCCCAATATAATATTAATTTAGGTGCGAATTATCTCAAATTATTACTACAGCAATATGATAATTCATACCTTCTAACTATTATTTCCTACAATGCCGGACCTGGTAGAACAAAAAACTGGATAGAACGATTCGGTGATCCAAGAAAATTAAAAAATATGCGGCAAGTAATTAATTGGATTGAACTAATCCCCTTTGCCGAAACAAGAAATTATGTTCAACGAGTATTTGAAAATATGCAAGTCTATAGGTCAATAATCAGTAAAAATAACATATTACTACTCAAAGAAGATTTGCATTCCTGAAATATTATTGTGTAGATCACCGCAAGAAGGTGCCAGCGTTGTTGCATGGATCGAGAATTTGTCCAAACGTCATTGCGAGCGACTGAAAGGAGCGTGGCAATCCAGTTAAACATATTTTTATACTAAACTTGTTTAGTATTCTAATTAAATCCCTCATATATTCGGGATAGCCTGGATGGCCACAGCCACTTCGTGGCTTCGCCATGACGGAGTTTTTATTATTTTTCTGGATTCCCGCCTTTAGCTAGAATGACATACGGCACTTTTTTAGAACCACACAACAAGACTGCGTCGCCTATGCGGGATGGCATCGAACATCAAATAGGCGATATAAAACTTAGAATTTAAGTTTTGCACCGATAAGTCCGACGGTTCCTTTAATTTTCTTATTAGGTGCTTCTACGTAATAAACCGGTTTGCCTTTTGCTTGAAAATATGACACTTCGGCATAAGGCAATAGCCCCGGCATTATTTTATATTCCGTACCTAAACTTACGGTATCAACGGTATTTTTATATCTTGATGATTTAAAATACGAGACACTCGTTTTAATCGGTCCTTGAGCATAAGCAAGACCGCCGTTATAATAATAAGTATCACGCCCGACTTTATGAAATTCTTTGGCGGTTAAGCTTTTCCCTAAACTACCGTAAGAAGCGGAACATGAAACATTACCGTAAGTGAAGACGGCACCGAGATTATAAGCTTTTAAATCAGAGAGTTTATAGCTTGCTAACACTGTTGTTGTCGTGCCTTCTTTTTTAGACTGAATAAGTTGTCGTGCCGGCTTAGCATATTCGCCCGTAACCGATAATTTTAAAGCTACATCGTCGGCAATTTCATGCTCGTAGGTCATACCGGCCGATATTGCATCCTTAACATTTTGATTAATTCTCATGGTTGTGCCGTCATCTAACTGTACATTCCTGATACCGGTATTTGATTTGCTGATGCCGCTTCTAGCTGAGTTTTCAAGTGTTAAGTTATTAATATCTCTATTACCGCCGGTGTTAGCCGAATCCGGTGTATAAGAAATACCGGCTTGAAAGCCGCTAAATTTAGGTGTGTAATAAGAAACTTTTCTAGCTGCCTCTGCTTTATCGTTAATTTGGTCAAAGTTATTAGAAAATGATTCGATATAAAAATTACTACTAGAATCAAAATCGGGTTTAAGGGTGTGATATCTCATATATTGACCGTCAAGAATCACATATCTAGACCAGCCGCCCGTGCCTGCCGTTACGTTACCGCCGGTGATACGCATGTTAGCTCCTGCATCGTAAGGAGAACCGATTTCAACTTTTCCGTAATCCGTTTTCAAGAAAATATGAGAACCGTTATAACTTGTGGAAGTTTTAGGTCTGGTAGTAGGTAACAACACGATTTTAACACCGGCCGTTACATCGTCATTAAGAGTTTGAGAAATAGTAGCGTCAAATGCGGCTTCCGTATAAAAAGCTGTTTTCTTTCTATTATCGGAAACATTTTTTTCATATCCTAATAGATGATTTTGGCTTGCAAAACCGCTTTCAAATTCAAAGAAACCTTCTAATTTTATTTCGGTATTAGGGTTAGCAATTTTGATAGTAGGCGTATAATCAGCTGCAAAAGCTGATTGAGTAAAGCAAGCTATAGTTGCTAATAATAATAATTTTTTCATTTTAAACCTCTTACTCATTAAAATATCTAGTTTTATTACCAAATTTTTATTACCAATTTTGAGCTTAACTAAAATATGGGTTAAATTTTATAAACTAAATATAATGCAGTTCTTAAAATTTACCACAAGAATTAGGAATAATATATAATTTTCAAGGTTAATTAATACGCAAAGTGGTATAATTGCCACTATATACTGGCGTTGTTGCATGGATCGAGAAAGGTGCTATATGTCATTCCCGCAAAAGCGGGAATCCAGAAAAAACACTTAAAATAAGTAAAATTATATAAAAATTCACTATATAATTCGCTTAAATATTCTCTGGATTCCTGCTTTCGCAGGAATGACATCAAAAATTCGATCCGTGCAACAACGCCCTATATACTTTTAGTTTTTTATTTTTAAATAACTTAGTAACTAAATCTAAAAATAAAATTAATATTTACAATTAATATTTTGTATTTTAATAATATTTAGTTATAATTATCACTTTATTAATTTAATTGTCAAGTATTAGTATAATGTCAATCATGTCAGACAAATGGATTAAAGAAATGACCGGTAGCCACGGGATGATTGAGCCCTTTGTAGACAAACAAGTTAGGGTTCATAATTCGGAAAAAATTATTTCTTACGGATTATCTTCTTACGGTTACGATACAAGAGTATCAAGGGAGTTCAAAATATTTACTAATATTAACTCCGCTATCGTTGACCCTAAAAATTTTGATAAATGTAGTTTAGTGGACAGGGAAGTGGATGTATGTATTATTCCGCCGAATAGCTTTGCCCTTGGTAGAACAGTTGAGTATTTTAAAATTCCTCGGGACGTGATAGTTATTTGTGTAGGTAAATCTACTTATGCCAGATGCGGTATAATCATCAACGTTACGCCGTTAGAACCGGAATGGGAAGGACATGTTACGTTAGAGTTTTCAAATACTACTCCTTTGCCTGCTAAAATTTACGCCAATGAAGGAGCTTGTCAATTTTTGTTTTTAAAAGGAGACCAAGCTTGCGACCTTTCCTACGCAGACCGGCAAGGGAAATATATGAAACAACTCGGAGTTACCCTACCGTTAACTTAAGCGTTGTTGTATGACTCGAAAAAAGTGCTGTATGTCATTCCCGCGAAAGCGGGAATCCAGAAAAAACACTTAAAATAAGCAAAATTATATAAAAATTTACTATATAATTCGCTTAAATATTCTCTGGATTCCCGCCTTCGCGGGAATGACACCAAAAAATTCGTTCCATTCAACAATGCCATTGAACTTAAAATAATATTAAAAATAAGGATTTTATGAATATACCAAACCCTAATGCTCCTGAAGCGACACCTCACATTTCCGTTAATGCACAATATATAAAAGATTTATCGTTTGAAAGCCCTTCTGCACCCTCATCGCTTGCCGCTTTAGAACGTAATCCCCAAATTGATTTATCACTTGATATAAATATTTCTAATTTACCGGAAGAAAATTTTTATGAGGTTGAACTAAATATTGAAGCTACCGCAAGAAATGAGAAATATAAATTATTTTTAGTAGAATTAAAATACGCCGGAGTGTTTAATTTAATTAATATCGCTCCTGAACAGCATCAAATTTTGTTATCCGTTCATTGTCCGTCAATGATTTTTCCGTTTGCCAGAAAGATTATTGCAAGCGTCACGCAAGACGGTGGGTTTCAGCCGTTAATGATTGATCCTATAGATTTCGGTGCTTTATATCATAAAAAAATGTTAGAACATCAGAATTAATATAATTTCTGATGTCATTCCCGTGTAGCAGGGGAGTTGTTGTATGGATCGAATTTTCTATGTCATTCCCGTGAAAACGGGAATCCAGACTTTTTTTGTCATGCTGAACTCGTTTCAGCATCTCTTGTAGTAGATCCTGAAATAAATTCAGGATGACTTAAAAATATTTTTTTCTGGATTCCTGCTTTTAGCTAGAATGACATACGGCACTTTTTTAGAGCCATACAACAAACTCAACGTTTTCTTGCCATGACGTATTTTAAATTTTTTGTTAAAGAGAATAAAAAATTTAAAATAGAATTAAATAATCTTTACTTATTTTGTTAACAAATGTATAAAGCAATTTAAATAAAAATTATTTAATTATTGAGAAATTAAGGAGAGCTATATGAAATTAGATAAAAAAATAAATTTGTTATTAAGGAGAAAGATATAATGAGGGTTCTTTTAATTGAAGATGAGCCGCAAATGGCTAACTTAATTGAACTAACTTTAGCCTCTGAAGGAATAGTTTGTGACATAGTTTCAGTCGGTACGGACGGTTTAAAAGTCGGTAAAATTTATAAATACGATCTGATTATTTTAGATATTATGCTACCGGATATTAGCGGGTTTGAAGTTCTACTAAGATTGAGGGCGGTAAAGGTAAAAACACCTATTTTAATTTTATCCGGTCTTACTAGTATGGACCAGAAAATTACCGGCTTTTCTTCCGGTGCCGATGATTATTTAACTAAACCGTTCGTCAGAGAAGAGCTAATTGCTCGTATAAAAGCAATAGTTAGACGTTCTAAAGGGCATTCAGAATCGGTATTTAGATTCGATAAAGTTAGTGTGAATCTGGATACTAGAAGTGTTGAAGTCGACGAAAGGAAAGTACATTTGACTAATAAGGAATATGCAATTTTAGAATTGCTTATATTACGCAGGGGAACGATATTAACTAAAGAAATGTTTTTAAACCACCTATATAATAATGTCGGTGGACCGGAAATGAAGATTATCGACGTGTTTATATGTAAGTTACGTAAAAAATTAAGTGATGCTGCCGGTGGAAAAGACTATATAGATACGGTTTGGGGACGTGGCTATATGTTAAAAGAACATGACGAAACTTCCGGAGAGCCTTTAGCTGAATAAGCACAAGGGGAATAAGAAGAATCGTCATTGCGGGCGGGCATTGCTGCGTGGCTTATAATTTACCGTATTATGGTTATTACAAGTATGGTGTCATACCGAGGCCCCTTCCACGGTATCCAGAAAAAACCTTAATAAAAAGACTGGATGCCGTGATCAAGGAACTAGAATGACACCACCGTACGCTTGCAAAAATTCTATCCACGCAACAATGCCTCGCAGGAATAATATCAATACAATTTTCAAAAACTAATAGTTGACATTTAAATTGTAATTATCTATAAATTTTTTTACTTTAAATTTTAATTATTAGTTGTAAAACATGAAAATAAAACCCGTTATTATGGCAGGAGGGCAAGGTGCAAGGTTATGGCCGTTGTCATGCTCAATTAACCCTAAGCTATTTTTAAAAACCCTTACAGAGTCAAGTTTATTGCAAAAAACTTTAATGAGAAATAAACCATTTGGTATGCCATTAGTAATAACAGGTGACAGGCATGAATTTATAACCAAAGAACAAGCAGCAGAAATTAATACGGAAATAGAGTTAATTACCGAACCGCTAGCAAAAAATACTGCTATGTGTGCTGTTATTACGGCACTAGCTGCAAAAAATAACGGTTTTAATACTGTAATATTACTGCCTTCCGATCATTATATATCGGATGAAGAGAAATATTTTACAACTATTAATAAGGCTTTAAGTTACATAGAAAAATGGGGAATTTGTACTATCGGTATTCCCATCGATCGCCCAAATACCGAGTATGGCTATATAAAAGCAGAAACTCTTATTGCCGAAAATATTTATCAAACTAGTCATTTTATCGAAAAGCCTTCGTTAGAGCAGGTTCATAATTATATCCAAAACGGCAGGTATTGTTGGAATTCGGGAATTTTTATTTATAATATTGATTTTTTATTAAATCATGTGTGTAAATTCCAGCCTGATTTATGGGACATAGCACAAAATGCGTTAAACTCAGCTACAAAAAATGCAAATACTACAAAGCTAGATTTAGAAATTTATAATAAAGCTAAAGCCGTTTCTATCGATCACGCCATAATAGAGCATATTCCCGAAATGATTATGATAAAAGCAAATTTTGCCTGGAGTGATCTTGGTACTTGGCATTCTTTATGGCAGATAAAGCAAAAAGATATCACCGATAATTATTGTGAGGGCAACGTCATAATTAGTGATACGACAAATTCTTATATTAGTTCCGATAGTAAACTAACAACGGTAGTGGGGCTGGATAACATAATTGTTATTAATAGTAAAAATGGTCTGTTAGTAGCAGATAAATCAAAAGCCGCTGAAATAAAACAGTTGGTAATGCAGATGGAGGAATATAGGCAAAAAGAGGTGTAATATTTATATTATATAGTAGGGTGTTGTTGTATGGATAGAATTTACCGTATTATGGTTATTACAAGTATGGTGTCATACCGTGGCTTGACCACGGTATCCAGAAAAAACCTTAATAAAAAGACTGGATGCCGTGATCAAGGAACTAGAATGACACCGAACACTTTGCAAAATTTAGTGTCTATAGCTTAATGGTTGAAGCTATATTCGATTCGGAGTTTTAATTGCCCATAATGCTCCTAAAGCCGTTACGGTTATATATATCCCGATGGATAGAGAGCTGTTTGTTACATGCCAAAGTGTTAAACAAATCGAAGGAGTTAGGCGACCGATTAGCGAAGAGCCGATACTGCTGCCGATTCCTACTAACATATATTTGTCGGGTGTTTTAAATAAATCATTTAACCAACAATTTAGCGGACATAAAAGCGTTACTCCCAAAATTACAATCCATATGCGGACAAAGTTAACATACCATAAAGAAGCATTATTAAGAAATAGCCATAAAGGAATTATAGTTAAAATCATGATTGTAAGGGCGTAACTCAATAGTTTTATGTAAGGTAATTTTTCTACTAAACGCCCGATTATCGGTATCATTACCATATCAAGAATCAATAGCCCTGTATTAAAAGCCATCATCGTTTTGAGGGATATATCAGTAATAAGCGGAATAAAGCTATTCATAAATACAAAAGGCATGATATAAGTTAAGTAAGAAAAACCTACTACAAGACTAACGCGTGAAATATTTAGTTTGTTATTCCAGATTGTAACGAAATCATGTAAAAATGTCATTCTCGCAAAAGCGGAACCTAGGCTTTTTTTGTCATGCTGAACTTGTTTCAGCATCTCATTAATAGATCCTGAAATAAATTCAGGATGACTATTATTTTCTGGGTTCCCGCTTTCGCGGGAATGACATCTAATAGAATCGCTTTTTCTTAGAAAATAACCTATCATTGCAGTAATTCCGCCGAATATAAAGCATACTCGCCAATATTTATTATAATCTACATTTAAAACTATACTACTAATAAACGAAGCAAAAATAATGCCGACCATAGTAGAGGTTTGATAAAAATATGAAGCTTTAAATGCTTGCCGCTGTTCTTTATTTTCTAAAATATATAATTTAGCAATAGCACACTCCCCTTCGGAATATATGCCTTGTATAGTTCTGATTACCACTAATAATAGCGGAGCAAGCCACCCTATTTGTTCATATGCAGGTATTGCTCCGATAAGGGCGGTAGCCAGAGCAACGCCGATTAAAGAGTGAGATAAAGCAAAAACATCGCCGTATTTTTTAGCAATAACGCCAAAAAAATAAGAACCGAGCGGACGTGTAAATAAAGAGGTCGCAAGAACACTGTAAGTAAGTATTAAACCTACTATTTTATCGTGATTTGGAAAAAAAATACCGGCAAGCACAGGAGCAAGAAAACCGTAAAGTGCTGTATCAAAATGATCCATAGCATTGCCGATCAAGATTGATATATCTCTTTTATTAAAAGAACTTTTCATTTATACTGCTTATATTTATTTTTAACTTTTTATGAATGCGATTATAATAAATGAATAACTTAAAGCTAGGAAAATTTATTACCTTTGAAGGCGGTGAGGGGTGCGGTAAATCTACGCAAAGTAAGATGTTGTACCAGTATTTACTATCGAAAAATATCCCCGCTATTTTAACGAGAGAAATAGGCGGGACTAACGTAGCCGAAAAGATGCGGGATATTTTGATTGATGAGGATTTACTGCCTATGTCGGAGTTATTGCAAATTATGGCAGCTCGCTATGATCATCTCCATAAAAAAATTCTGCCCGGTCTTCAAGAGGGTTATACGGTTATTTGCGATAGATTTATAGACTCTACCGCTTGTTATCAAGGGCAATATTCAGAGATAGGCGTGAATTTAGTTTATGACCTGCATAAATCTTTAATGGCGGGTCTTATGCCGGATATTACATTTTTTATAGACGTAAAACCGGAAATTGCGATAGAGAGAATAGCTAAACGAGATGCTAATAATAAATTTGATAAAAAGCATTTAGATTTTCATCAAGATATTTATAATGGCTTTAAAGATATTAGTAAAAAATTCCCTGAACGGATAATAACTATAGATGCTTCAAATCTCGATACGCAAACAATACACGAAATGATAATAGGATTCCTAATGCCGTATGTCATTCCCGCGAAGGCGGGAATCTAGTCTTGTGTCTCTCTGTCATTGCGAGAAGGCATTTATGCCGACGAAGCAATCTAATTGAATTTAAGAGAGATTGCCACGTCGCTACGCTCCTCGCAAGGCATTGTTGCGTGGATACCCTAAACGTCATTGCGAGCGACTGAAAGCATTGTTGCATGGTTCCCGAAATCGTCATGGCGAGACGCCTCTTGGCGTCGTGGCCATCCAGGCTATCCCGAATATATGAGGGATTTAATTAGAATACCAAAAAATTTATATAGGTGGCAAGTTTAGTATAAAAATTTATTTGACTGGATTGCCACAGCCACTTCGTGGCTTCGCAATGACGATTTGAGTATCTTTAGCCATTCATAAATAGGTTGCATAATACGATATTGTTCAAGACAAAATTTTAGAGCATTCGGGGTAGTAATGTTATCTAGGGAGGAGAAATAACTCCAGATAGCAAGCTTTTTACGACGCAATAAATTTTCTCTAGGGTGATTCTTATCATAACCGTTTGGTACATTTTTTAAGTCCGGCGGATCAAGTTTGAAATTCTTTTTGATATAGGTGTTGAGAAGAGCTTCAAGCTTTGCACCTCTTTGATTATCAATTATTGCCTCACGGTAAGCAATTAACCCATTTTTAGAAAACTCACGTAGACCGCAAGCGAGAATAAGCTTATCCGGTTGTAGCGAGAAATAAAACATAGGGTAATCGCTACATTGAGCTTGCTTAGTATTTAAGCGGGTGAATCCTATTCTTAAAGACGGATCGTAAGGAGTGTTATTTTTACTGAAGCGTACATCACGATAAATACGGAAAATCTTGCCTTGCATAGGTTCTTTGGCAATTTCCTGAAGGTTTTGAGTCATTTGTTCAACAAATATATGAGCTGCCGGTTCTAATAAATCCTTAAATATATGTTTATTTTCTTTAAACCATAGACGGTTATTATTAGCTTGTAATTGTTGGAGAAAATTAATTGCTTCTGACGAAAATCCGGGAAAGACTAATTTTGTATTCATGACTATTATTTTATAATTTTCAAACAGTTAGACATTATAAAAAGGAAAGTTTTTGACTAAATTTTTTACTTGTGCGTAAATTTTTTCCTCGCATCCGCTATTATCCTGATTGTTTTTAAGACTATCTAATATATCGGCAATCATTTGTCCGACTAGTATAAATTCTTGTTCCTTAAATCCTCTAGTTGTACAAGCAGGCGAGCCTAGCCTAATCCCTGAAGTAATAAAAGGCGAAGTTTCATCAAAAGGTATACTGTTTTTATTACAAGTAATGCCGGCTCTATCTAAAGAGTTGGCGGCTATTTTGCCGGTGATACCGTTTTTGCGTAAATCAACTAACACGATATGGTTATCGGTGCCGCCTGTTAAAATATCATATCCTCTTTCTTGCACGCTTTTAGCTAGAGCTTTAGCGTTACTTAAAACCTGCTTTATGTAGTTTTTATATTCAGGCTGTAAAGCTTCCTTGAAGGCTACGGCCTTTGCGGCTATAATATGCATTAACGGTCCGCCTTGTATCCCGGGAAATAAAGCAAGATTTATTTTTTTCCCAACCTCTTCGTCGTTTGACAGAATTAAACCGCCTCTTGGACCTCGCAAAGTTTTATGAGTGGTAGAGGTTACAACATGAGCAAAAGACAGCGGGCTTGCATGTGTGCCAACAGCAATAAGTCCGGCGATATGAGCAATATCTGCCATAAGATATGCACCTACTTTGTCGGCAATTTCTCGGAATTTGGCAAAATCTAAGTTTCTTGGATAAGCGGAATAACCGGCAATAATTAATTTCGGTTTATGTAATATTGCTAGCTTTTCTATTTCATTGTAATCAATTAAATAGTTATCTTTGTCGACGCTATAAAAAACCGCATTAAACCATTTACCGGACATGTTAGGAGGAGCACCGTGTGTTAAATGCCCGCCGCTATCTAAAGACATACCAAGGATAGTATCGCCTGGCTGTAATAACGTCAAAAAAGCTGCTTGATTAGCTTGTGAACCTGAATGAGGCTGAACGTTGGCGTATTGACAATTAAATAATTTTTTTGCATGCTCTATGGCGAGCAGCTCCGCCTTATCTACCTCCTCGCAGCCGTTATAAAAACGCTTCCCCGGATAACCTTCAGCGTATTTATTGGTAAGTACCGAACCTTGAGCTTCTAGCACGGCTTGGCTTGTAAAATTTTCCGACGCAATAAGCTCAACCACGTCTCTTTGTCGATGTTTTTCGTTACTGATAATTTCATAAATTTCTTTATCTGTATCAGCTAATTTATCGGTAAAAATATCCATTAGTCTAACCTATTGTTTTTTGATAAAATTAATTGCAAATTCTAGCCCTCTTGCATCAATAGAATGGGCAAGTCGGGCAATCCTACGGCTTTCATAAGGTATCTGATATTTGGATAAATATTTTGCTGCATTATCCATTTCGCTAATACTAACTACCTCGTCAAGTTCGCCATGAATTAAGCAAATAGGGGTTGATTTATTAACACATTCTTGCGGGATGATTAGCATCCCCGAAAAACCTATACTACATAAAAACGGTTCTTGTTGAAGGATAGTTAAATATAGCCCAATCATTGTGCCTTGAGAAAAGCCGATAATAATAGTATCTTTATTGGTCAAGTTTAACTCGGCTTGTTTTTGCTTAATTATTTCTGCAAGAAGTGCAACATTATTTTCCAGTAATTTTTGTATTTTACGGGGAGTGCGATCTTGTAAACTAAACCATTGTCGCCCGTAAGGTGCCATATCGTAAGGTTCTATCCCATGCGGAGAAATAAAATAGCAATCCGGTAAATCATCTTTGATATACGGCACTAGACCTATCAAATCGTGACCGTCAGAACCGACACCGTGCAATAACACCACTAGTTTTTTTGGCGGTAGCTCTTTACTTTTAATTTCGGGATATAGGTTATTCATTGATTTTAATTTTTTGTTGTTGAATTATGTTGTTCTAAGGCGTTGTTGCGTGGATACCCCAAACGTCATGGCGAGCGGCTAAAAGTGTTGTTGTATAGCTAGAATGACATATAGCACTTTTTTCGAGCCACACAATACCACCACTTGCCTATAATAATTTCTTTTTTATTTCCCTATACAAAAATTTTTAAATATTTCACCTAGTATTTCTTCTATATCGATAGAACCGGTAATCGCACTAATAGCTCTAATTGTCATTCTAATATCTTCGGTGGCCAGAATTAAATCTTTTTCCAAATTAAAGCTTGTTAACGCCGCTAGGGCTTGCTTTAAATAACGACGATGACGTTCCTGTGTTATATAAGGTGTTTCGGTTAAGCCGGCAATATTTGCGGCAATATTTTCAATATTTTTGAGTATCTCCTGTGTGCCGATATTTTCTTTTATCGAAATTTTTAAACAATTATATTTACTTTCAATAGAAAATATTTTACTGGACTTATTTAAATCAATTTTATTGATAATTATTATAGTGTTATTATCAATTAAATCAATAATAGCCTTATTTAAATTTGAACCTAATAAGGTTAATTGTTCTACGTCAAACATAATGATTTTAATATCGGCTTTTTTAGCTGATTCTATAGCTCTTTTAATGCCTTCTTGTTCAATTAAATCGTCACTTCCAGACCTTATACCGGCGGTATCTTGTAAAATGATAGGATAGCCGCCGATATCTAAATGACCTTCAATTATATCCCTCGTAGTACCGGCGATATTTGAAACAATAGCTATTTCTCGTTGCATTAAAAAATTTAGCAAACTAGATTTGCCGACATTCGGTGCCCCGACTATTGCTAATTCTATACCGCTTCGGAGTAATTCCCCTCGACGATTATCGTTAAGATAACTTGTTAGTTCGTCTTTGAGTTTAGTACTAATATTCATTACTTCAGTAAGTACGGCATTTGGAATATCTTCGTCGGGAAAATCTATATAGGCTTCAAGTAAACTGATTATTCTTAAAAGATTCTTACGCCACTCGCCATATAAAAGTTCAAGTGCTCCTCCTGCCTGTCTGATTGCTTGCTTATGTTGCATAATAGTTTCTGCTTCAATTAAATCGGCAATCCCTTCGGCAGCGGTTAAGTCAAATTTACCGTTTAAAAAAGCTCTTTTGGTAAATTCACCTGCTTCCGCTATTCGAATACCGGCAATATTTAGTAGCACACTCGTAAGCATTATTGCAATTGCTTTACTGCCGTGCGGGTAAATTTCTACGACCTCCTCACCGGTAAAGCTAGCAGGAGCAGGAAAATATACCACCATAGCATTATCGATTAGCTCAAGGCTCTCAGGATCGATAAGTTTTTGATAATACATAAATCTCGGTTTAAAATTCTTTTTCCTAGTCAGCATAGCTAAAACCTCTAAGCTTTTAGAGCCGGAAATTCTAAAAACCGCTACTCCCGCTCTACCCGGTGCCGAACTTTGAGCAAATATTGTGTCCACTATATTTCTATCCCTCTTGCGTAAGTTATTTTATCTAATATAATATAAGTTATATAGCATATATATAATGTGAATTTAAGGGAATTTTGAATATTTGTCATTTTTGTGTGGTGTGATTAAGCACCTTCGATGTCATTCCCGTGAAAACGGGAATCCAGAAAAATAATAGTCATCCTGAATTTATTTCAGGATATTTTTCAAGGGATGATGAAACGAGTTCAGCATGACAGTAAAAAATCTGGATTCCCGCCTTCGCGGGAATGACATACAGCACTTTTTTAGAACCACATAACAACGCCTTCGCAGGAATAACAACAGAATATATAATTTTAGGGTAAATATGGTAACAAACTTATCATCGTTAAATGCAAGTAGATTAAACTGTCAAGTGCCGAGCTATAAAACAGAGATTTTAGAGCTTAGTACGACACGTAAAGGGGAATTATTTTATATTGAATTTATTCAAAAATTTTTAACCTATATTCCGATAGATTATGATTTTAATAATAGACGAGAATTATTTCAAAATTTTGCCGACCAAGCTTTCGAGTTTTTTAAAAAAAGGACGATAGGCAGCAAAAAATTAGCGGTAACAAGCACGGTTATTGAAAATGATCCGGCGGTTAATATTTTAATATTAATCGATAACAAGCCTCATATAGTCGACGCTATAGTGTGTTTACTTGCCAATATTAATTTATCGACTAAGTTTTTACTACATCCTGTTATTAATTGTATACGCAACGATAAGGGCAATTTATTGAAGATAGTAGATACTCCTACTAATGACGCAAAAGCTGAATCGGTAGTGCATATATCTATTTTAGGGAATCTAGATAATAAAGCTATTGCCGATTTAAAAGAATCGTTAAATGCAAGATTAGATGAACTTGAACAAGGTTATAACGTTTCGCAGAAATTAATAGCAAGGTTAGATGAGCTAGCTTTGCTGATTTCCAACAATCAACAACTATGCAAGAATGATAAATTAAATTGTAACGAGTCTAGCGAGTTTCTACGTTGGTTAAAGAATGATAATTTAATTTTCTTAGGGATGCTTGATTTTGACGTGAAATCTTTAAAATTAACGAAAGAAGAAGGCGTAACAAAAATATGGCAAAATATAAAATCGGAGATCGACGATATTATAAAATGCTCGGCAAATCCGCTACATCAAAATCAATTGATTATTTTGGGTAAAGTCAATAGCGTTTCGCTTATTCATCCGGATAATTTAGTAGATTATATTTTAGTTAAAAACCTTGATAAAAACGGTGAATATATTTCCGGAAGTATCATTTTCGGCATTTACAACTTCCCTATATACTACCAATCGATAAGTGATATTCCACTGTTAAGACAAAAACTTAATTTTGTACTAGAAAAAGCCGGATTTTCGTTATCGGGTTATAATGCCGATAAATTAAAAATTCTAATAGAGTCGCTACCTAGGGAAGCTTTTATCCAAGTTGATGAAGGAGATTTATATTGTATGTGTCTGCACATGCTTTCAAGTATGATGAGCAAAAAACTTAAATTATTCATTCAATATGATTGGTCAAGTTCTTTCCTTAATATAATAATTTTTCTACCGAGAGAGCGGCTAACTTCAGAAATACATAATAAGATAGATTGTTATTTGACGGAAAAATTCGGCAGCAAAATATTATCTAATTATATCACCGAAGTAGCAGGAAGTTTTTCCTATTTATTTGTTACTTTAGAAGCTGTTGATAAAAACCAAATAAATTTTGAAGCGGAAATAATACAACAAGATTTAGACCGTATTTCCACTCGCTGGAGTGAAGATTTTTATCTTAAACTTTCTAAAAAATTCGGCGAATATCAGGCAGGAATTAATTTAAAACTTTTCGATGCTATTTTCCCCGCAGATTATCGCCAAAAATTTCCTCCTGAAACAGCGTTAGTAGATATTGAATATCTAACGAAAGCTAGTAATAAACAAAAATGCCTGTTTAATTTAGTAGCTATTAATGAATCTGAGTTTCACTTAAAAATATACAGCCCCAGCGTCAAATTAATCCTTTCTAATATACTTCCGCCGATAGAGAATTTAGGCTTTAAAGCAATTGATGAACAAAGCTTTGTTATTAAAGAAGTAGGGGAAATTAAAGAAAGCTGGGTATATAACTTTATCTTGACTAGTCCTGTGCCGGTGAAAGACGATATCACTGAATTAAAAATAAATGTTGAAGAGGCTTTGGATAAAATAACTTCCGGACTTCTTGCCAATGATTCTTTAAGTAAGCTGATAGTACTTGCCGGCTTTAATTGGAAACAGGTGAAGCTCGTCAAAGCTTTAACTAGATATCTACATCAAACCGGTTTTATCTACGGCAAAGGCTATGTACAACTTACTTTAATAAAGCATCCGGTATATACTAAAATGCTAGTGGCTTTATTTAATGTAAAATTTAATCCAATATGTCTAGCTGATAAAAAATTAGCTGAAATAA
This sequence comes from Rickettsia endosymbiont of Polydrusus tereticollis, assembly GCF_964026385.1. Taxonomy (NCBI): domain Bacteria; kingdom Pseudomonadati; phylum Pseudomonadota; class Alphaproteobacteria; order Rickettsiales; family Rickettsiaceae; genus Rickettsia; species Rickettsia endosymbiont of Polydrusus tereticollis. The sequence goes on from NZ_OZ032142.1 coordinate 1,630,603, forward strand.
AAGAGAATATTACTAATTATCTTGCTACGGTAACTATCAGCAGTGAAGATCAAGTATTGCGTAGCATGTTTCATATTATCGAAGCTATTATAAGGACTAACTATTATCAACTTGTACCTAACGATTCCGATAATAAGATTGTTAATAAACACTATCTTGCTTTTAAGTTCGACTCAAGTAAAGTACCGAATTTACCGCAGCCCATCCCATTTGCCGAAATATTTGTATATTCCAAGGATTTTGAAGCCGTTCATTTAAGAGGTGGGAAAGTATCACGCGGTGGACTTAGATGGTCAGATAGAGCAGAGGATTATAGGCTAGAGGCACTTGGACTTATGAAAGCACAAATGACAAAAAACTCGGTTATTGTTCCGGTAGGCTCTAAAGGTGCATTTTTTGTTAATTTTACTCCGGAAGGTTTAAGCCGTGCAGAATATATGGCAAAAGTAGTTGAGTGCTATAAAAATTTTCTACGAGGTATGCTAGATATTACCGACAATATTATTGACGGGAAAGTGGTGCAGCCGAAAGATACCGTTATTTACGATCAAGAAGATCCTTATCTAGTAGTTGCCGCCGATAAAGGTACGGCTTCATTTTCAGATTATGCAAATAGCATTGCACATGAATATAACTATTGGCTCGGCGATGCTTTTGCCTCAGGCGGTTCTGCCGGCTATGACCATAAGAAAATGGCCATCACTTCTAAAGGTGCTTGGATCGCAGTAACAAATCACTTCCAAATCATGGGAATAGATGTTCAAAAAGACCCTATTACAATGGTAGGCATCGGTGATATGTCGGGTGACGTGTTTGGTAACGGCATGCTTAGATCGAAGGTAGTTAAGTTAGTTGCCGCATTTAATCATAAACATATATTCATTGATCCGTCTCCTGATCCGTTGCTTAGCTTTAATGAGCGTCTGCGTCTGTTTAATTTACGCGAATCTAATTGGTCGGACTATGATATTAAGCTTATCTCACAAGGCGGCGGAGTGTTTGAACGTAGTAGTAAATCGATTAAATTAACACCGGAAATTAAAGCATTACTTGAAATAAATGCAAACGAAGCAACGCCCGAAGAACTTATAAAATTTATTTTAAAAGCAAATGTCGATCTGCTTTGGAACGGCGGAATAGGAACTTATATTAAAGCTAAAACGGAAAGTAATTTAGAAATCGGCGATAAAGCAAACGATAATCTTAGATGCAACGGCGAGGAAATTAGAGCAAAAGTTATAGCTGAAGGAGGAAATGTCGGCGTATCTCAACGAGGTAGAGTTGAATACGCTAAGAAAGGCGGACGCATAAACGCCGATTTTATAGATAATTCCGCCGGAGTTGACTGCTCGGATCATGAGGTGAATATAAAAATTGCCCTAACTAGTGCCGTAACTTCCGGTAAAATTACCTTGGAGGAACGCAATAAGCTACTAATAGATATGACAAAGCAAGTGGAAGAGTTAGTACTTGTCGATAATTATCAGCAAACGCAAGCTATAACCGTTATGCAGCTATCTCCGACTTTAACCGTTGGAATATTTAGCCGATTTATCGATATTTTAGAAGAGGAAAAAATATTAGTACGAAGTAACGAGTTTTTGCCGACGGCTGAAGAGTTAAACAAAAGAGCCGTAAACGGCGAGACGTTAACCCGTCCTGAGCTTTGCATTCTTCTTTCTTATAGTAAAAGGTCGGTTTACCACGAATTAATAACTGCTACCTTTTCACATGATAAATATTTTGATTCTTGCCTTATAAATTATTTCCCCGAATTAATGAGGGATAAATTCCGTTTAGAGATTTTAGCACACCCGCTTAAACATGAAATTATTAGAACCGTTGTAACCAATAAAATCATTAATCACCTAGGCGGTCCTTTAGTTAGTATATTAAAACGTGAAACCGGTGCTGCACTTTGTGATATAGTACGTTCATTTATAATTATTTGCGAAATATTTGACCTTGATAATATTCGGGAACAAGTGGAGTTGCTACCTGCTAATATCGATTATAATATTAAAATTGATATGTTCACTGAAATAGCTAAACTTATGCGTCGAGGTATTGCGTGGTTTATTAAACATGCGAAACATCCTATTAATATTAGCGATACCATCGAAGAGTTTTTTGAACCTACACAAATTTTAAGGAAGATAGTCGGCGGGTTGTTGGTAGAAGAAGCTAAAGCAAAGCTTGAAGATAAATTAAAATACTATATTGCTTCCGGGGTAGATGAATCATTTGCGAATATAATAGTCACACTTGACAGCTTAGTTTCGGTTTTTGATATAATATATATTACTAAACAAACAGGAGGCAATAACATAGAGATAGCAAGTTTATACTTTTCCGTCGGTAATAGGTTTAACATTGATTGGCTTCGCAAAGCTTGTGAGAAACAATTAAATAATTCTTATTGGAGCAGGCTCGGCATTCAGTCTTTAAAAGATGACTTATATGACAAACAAAGAAAATTATTGATCAAAATAATAAATAAATCTAAATCAATAATTGATTTAGATTTGTGGATTGATAATAATAAAAGTTTAGTTCAAAATTTTCTTGATTTTATGAAGGAAATTAAACTTCAAGAGAATGTAGATTTAAATATCATTATTTTAGCAAATAAAAAATTTGAAAAATTCTTACAAAAGCTTGAGTAAATTATGTCACCTGCGCTTAAAAAAGCACGACTAGATTCCGGTAAGACTCTTCAACAAGTATCTTCTGATTTAAAAATTAGAAAAAAATATTTAGTAGCTCTTGAAGAAGAGAATTTCGAGCTCTTACCGGGGGAAGTATACGTAAAAGGTTATTTAAAATTATATTTAGATTATCTTAATATAAAAGATGAAGTTAATTTAGAGCCTATTAATGATAGAATTTATGAAAAAGAAGACTCATTAAAAGACATACGAAGTAGATCATTAGTTAATTATAAACATAAAAAACAATTAGTTGTTGTATCGATCTTGATGTTATTAGTAATAATTATAATTTATCCAATAGTATAATGCTCTAGGCGTCGTTGCATGGATCTAAAAAAGTGCCGTATGTCATTCCCGCGAAGGCGGGAATCCAGAGAATATTTAAGCGAATTATATAGTAAATTTTTATATAATTTTGCTTGTTTTAAGTGTTTTTTCTGGATTCCCGCTTTTAGCTAGAATGACATCAAAAAATTTAATCCATGCAATAACACTGTCGTAGCCACGGCATGACATCCATACTTGTAATAACCCATAATACAATAATTATGATTTATATAGAATAACATTAAAACTCAAATAAATGACCATAAAGAATGAAGAATTGCAAAGATTAATGCAGGAAGTTGATCATAAGATTGATAAATTATTGTTATTAATAGCAAATCAACAAAATGAGATTAGTAGGTTGCGATCTGAAAATAAGCAGTTAACGGATAATTATTCAAAAATTCTTACACAAATTACTGTTTATATAGAGGAACTTGAAGAAATAAAACATACCCTTCTGCTTTGAAGAATTGCCCTTCGTTATCTCATGGATTCGTGTGCTTACGTGGCGTTGTTGCATGGATCGAGAAATTAATAAAAATCCGTCATGGCGAAGCCACGAAGTGGCTGTGGCCATCCAGGCTATCCCGAATATATGAGGGATTTAATTAGAATACTAAACAAGTTTAGTATAAAAATATGTTTAACTGGATTGCCACGCTCCTTTTAGTCGCTCGCAATGACGTTTGGGGTATCCATGCAACAACGCTACCAAGTGTGTGCTGTGCGTTATCACCATTTGCTAACAAATTCAATTATCCAAATCATTCGAGTACCATTAAACACAAAAATAATTATGTCAATTGTCACAATAACATTAAATAATAAAAATTTTCAGCTTTATTGTAATGATGGAGGAGAAAAGGAATTATTTAATTTAGCAGCTAAATTAAACGACAAAATAATTGAAATTAAATTAGTAAATCCTACCGCTTCCTTTGAGTTATTACTTGTTATGGCAGCCCTTGGTATTCAATCGGAAATACAAAATTTAACGGAAAAATTTGATAAAATGGATATTAAAAATGTCCGTGGTGATGAAGAGAAATTTGCAGAAACATTAACTACTATAGCAAGCTATCTAGAAAATCTTGCACAAAAGATGGGAAAGTGATATCTTACAAAACGGGACTGCTTAGCTCGTCAGCTTACTATTTACCTGGGACTACAATTATTACTTCAGGATCTTATCCCTGTCTGTTACTATTCTTTTAGTTCAGGCATATGAGAACCGCCTTTACATAAAGGTCTTTGAAGGATTTTAAGCAACGGCTAAAGCGGTCCTATAATATAAAAATTTATTGGAATTCCTAACTAAATATAGATACCACCATTGCGAGCGACTAAAGGTGTTGTTGTCTGGCTCAAATTTTTGATGTCATTCCTGCGAGGCATTGTTGCGTGTATCGGAATCATTACAAAAAACCCCGTCATTGCGAGGAGGGACGTAGTGCCGACGTGGCAATCTAGGAAAAAAACAGCAAAAAATGCTATGAAAATTATTATTTTCTAGATTGCCACGCCGCTTGCAGCGGCTCGCAATGACGTTTGGAGTATCCATGCAACAACGCTATCAAGCTTCCTGAATGACGCTGTACTTCTTAATAGAATCAAGGGTAGTTTCCAGAATCATACTTGCGGCTATTACATCATCGTTGTTATTGCGTTCTTTTCGTTTTACGCCGAATGATTTAAGCAAATTATTCGCCGCTTTCGTAGTAAGCCTCTCATCCTGCAAATATATCGGTAGGTCGGTATGTTTCGTAAAATCTTCGGCAAATTTTAATACTATTTCCGCTTGCGTTCCTATTTCGCCGCTCATATTAATCGGTAACCCTATCACTATACCGCAAACTTTGTATTTTTCGATTAAATTTAGTATAGTAGTAATTTGGGCTTTTTTATTTATTGCATTTGCAACGCATAAAGGCATAGCAATGGTACGCTCTTGGTTAGAGAGTGCAACGCCGATCTTTTTAGTCCCGTGATCTAAGGCGATAAGAGGATAATTAACCGGTAAAAGTCGATAAAATTCTTGAAGATTTTTTATTATCATGATAAATAAGATTACTCCATTATTAGTATATATACTGCTCGTATTTCAAGAATTAGATTTTATTTTGAGAGGTGAGCACGCACAACTTATACTTAATAAGTGAGCATGCGAATCCTCGATAAAATGAAATCTAATTCTTGAAAGATGAGTAGTATAATGCTTAAAATAATACAAAAACACTTAGATACCAAATTAATTAAATTAGCCTTAGTTCTAGCTTTTATCTATTGTCTGCTTTTTAATTCTGCCGTGCTAATCTATAAATTTGATTATTACAAGGCTAGTTTTTTTAAAGCCATATTAGAACTAACAAAAGATTTTTGTTATATTTATATATTCTCTTTTATAATATTCTTCGGCTTTACCATATATCGGTTAGTTTTAACTATCGGTACGGTCTTTTTATTTATAACATCGGCTATAGCTAGTTATTATCTTTATTTTTTCAAAATAAAGCCTACTAAAGAAATGATGGGCAGCTTTTTTTCAACCGATCTAAACGAAATTTATGAATTAATAAGTATTAGATTGATAATATGGTTAATTTTTAGCTTATTTGCCTGTCTTTATACGCTGAAAAACTTTACTACTACTAATACTAACTCATTTATTACTAAATTACTATCGGCGATTTGCCTATTTATTTTTGTTAACGCTATTATTTCGCCGCCGTTTAAAGTATTAAATAACTACTTTCCTATTCAATATTTACATAATACTTATTTAAATTTTGCACAAAACTTTAGTAATAGGCATTTAGCAAAAATAGATATTAGTAAAAAATACGATTTTGTCGATAATTCCGATCAAGCTATTATCGGGGTTTTGGTGATAGGAGAATCGGCAAGATTTGATCATTTCGGTATTAACGGTTATGTGCGAGATACTACACCTTATTTAAACTCTACTCCGAATGTATTTTCCTTTAAAGCTAAATCTGCCTCAAATCTTACTTATATTTCTGTGCCGTCATTGTTTTCGCGTCATAATGCAAGTAACTTAGAAGATAACAAGCGAGAGACTAGTTTTTTATCGGTTTTGACTAAATTAGGTTTTAATACCAATTGGATAGGCACACAAACTTTAATGAGGAATTTCGCAAATTTTGACTTAGGCACCATTTATGATGAAGTTAATTTTACGATTATCCCGGGCGGCTCAGCATTATTTACCCTAAATGATCATGACACAAAAATGCTGCCCTTTATAGAAGAAATATTAAAGCATGCAGAAAAACAATTTTTAGTTATTCATACTTCAGGGAGTCATTGGAATTATGACGCACGATATCCGAAAGAATTTGAGCATTTTACCCCTATTTGCAATGCTAGAGCTAAAACTGACTCTAGTAGCTGTAATAAATCGGCATTAATTAATAGTTATGATAATTCAACTTTATACACCGATTTTTTTTTGCATAACGTAATAAATTTATTAAAAGATAAAAATTCATTTTTTATATATATCTCTGATCACGGTGAATCTTTGGGTGAAGACGGCTATTACGGTCACGGAGGTCCTTTATTAGATCAGCAAATAACCGTGCCTTTTATAGCGTGGGTTTCCGACAAGTTTAAATCTAAACACCCAAAGTTAGTAGCCTCTATAGAAAACCACGTAAATAGCGAAATTAGCCATGATTATGTTTTCCACTCGATTCTTGATTGCCTGAATATTGGTTCCGAAATAATTGATAAAGATTTAAGTTTATGCGGAAAACAGATATAGGATAAGTTAATGGCAAAAATCTATTTTATAGCCGGTGAAATATCGGGCGATTTTATCGGCTCCCGAATAATTGGGCATCTGAAAAATAACAAGGAACTCGAATTTACCGGTATAGGCGGAAAAATGATGGAAGAAGCCGGTATTACTAAAAGCTTATTCCCTATTTCCGAAATAAGCCTAATGGGATTTATCGAAATTATACCGAAATTTTTAAAGATTAAACGATTAATTGCCCTTACCGTAGAGGATATTATTAACAGCACACCGGATATATTAATTACTATCGATTCCCCGGGTTTTACTTATAGAGTAGCAAAACGCCTAAAAAAAGCCTTACCTGAGTTAAAAATGATTCATATAGTAGCACCGTCGGTTTGGGCATATAAACCGGGTCGAGCTATAAAATATGCAAAAATTTACGATTGTTTGTTTGCGTTACTACCTTTCGAGCCGCCTTATTTTACTAAGGTAGGGCTCGATTGCCGATATATCGGTCATCCGATCATAGAACAGGAATTTTATAATGATAAATTAGCTTTGCGTAGAGAGCTGAAAATAGGGGATAAGGAAAAAATTTTATGTGTTACAGTCGGCAGTAGGCGAGGAGAAATCTTAAGACATTTGCCGATTTTTATCCCTGCTATTAATAATATTGCTAAAAATTATCCCAATCTTACGGTAATATTTACCCTTGCCGACCCGAGCCACGAAAAAATAATACAACCGTTTTTGATAAATACAAAATTTAATTATATATTTTCTAACGAGCGGCTAAAAAGTTATGCGGTAGCTGATTTAGCCTTAGCAAAATCGGGAACTAATACATTAGAAATAGCAGCGTCTAACACGCCGATGATTGTCGCTTATAAACTCAATATATTTAGCTTTTTTATTATAAAATTATTAATCAAAATTAAATATGCTTGTTTAATTAATATTATAGCCGACAAAGAAATAATACCGGAGTTTATTCAATTTAACTGCCGTTCCGCCCTTATTACCTCAAAACTTGAAGAATTATTATTGAGCCCACAAAAATCGCAGGTGCAAATAGTAGAAAGTCAAGCAGCTCTAAAACAACTAGGTTTTAAGTCAAGCCAAACTCCTTCTTTAACAGCCGCAAAAATTATAGAAAAAGAATTTTTGAAAGAAAAATTTTGATAGCCAGATATATTTGAGTGATTTCAAGAGAACGCTAGAAAAAATAAATAGTTCTTTATTAAGAGAAAAAAAGACGGGAGGCCGCACCCATCCAGAGCATTTTTTGAATTATAATAATCACTAATAATAACGTAACGATAAAATATATTTCTACATTTCTTTTTATGCTATTTAACTGCTTAACTAATGCTTTTAAGTCATTCGATATTTTTTTTTGCTCGCCGCTATTATCCGCTCTCATTGCAAGCAATTTACCTGACAAACTCATTAATTTACTATTTATCTTTTTTAATGTTTCGGTATATTCATCATCTTCATACCCGGCATTGCTATCTTTATTCATCGTATATTATACTCACTATATTATTATTATAGCCAATAGAGTTGTTTCCAAACGAGGATTTAGGGAGAATTTTAAAGTAGACGTGGTTATTATGCCCTATATTATAGGCTTTACCAATCGGTGCGTTCTTTTAAATTAACTTTAAAACCGCATACTAGTTTGTTAACTTAAGATATGCAAAAAGTGTGGATGCTAAATAGTTGACTTTTGCACAAGTGATTTATATGTTTATAATTATAACCGATTTATATTACGTTAGCAGTACGGACTTAATAAAAACATAATGCCTTAAACCTAGTTGATTTATAAAATTTAAGGAAACACTTGAAAGAACTTTTACTATATATTATTCCCGTTGTCAATAAAAAAACCACATTTCATGGTTTTTTATATATATTTTTAGTAGAAAACCCCTTAGATAATAGGGTTTAAAATAATTTAAATTTAGGGGAAGAGAAAAGAGCGGTTTTTAAAAGATGGGCGTCGTTGCGTAGCTCATAATTTGCCATACTATGGTTATTACAAGTATAGTGTCATACCGTGGCTTGACCACGGTATTCAGAAAAACCTTAATAAAAAGACTAGATGCCGTGATCAAGGAACTAGAATGACACAGCCTTTTTTCAACGTTCGTACACTAGCGGGTCAAGCTGCGGTATGATACCGAACACTTTGCAAAAATGCAAGCCATGCAACAACGCCCTCCCACTATAAATTTTTCTATAATTTCATATGACGATAAAAATCGGGATTATCTTCCCACAACTCACGAACTTTTACAAATAAAAAGAGATGGACTTTGCAGTTAAAAAATTGCTCCATTTCTTGCCGAGCCTGTGCACCGATTTCTTTTATTTTGCTGCCGTTTTTTCCGAGTATTATTATTTTATAACTCTCTCTTGTTACCACTATGACTTGATGAATTTTTACCGACTTGTCGCCCCGTTCTTCCCAACCCTCAGTTTGAACGGTTAGCTTATAAGGCAATTCTTGATGCAGGTTTAAAAATAACTGTTCCCTCGTGATTTCTGCCGCTAAAAAACGCATCGGCAAATCAGTCATATCATCCTCTTCATAAAGCCACGGCGAGGGTCTTGCTTGTGATATGATATATTCTAGCAACTCATCAATATTTTTACCAACTAAAGCAGAGATAGGGAAAACCAAACTTTCAGGGTGATCAGCAGTTAACATAGCTTGAATATCGGCAAAATATTTTGACGTAACATCTATTTTGTTTAATAAAAATACCGGTGTTATTTTAAGAGATGAGAGTTTTTTTAATATCTCAAGGGTAATTTTATCCAAAGGCTTTAAGCTATCGATAATTAACATCACGATATCGGCACTATGTAAACTTGACCAAGCACACCGAACCATGGCTTTTTCTAGTCGACTTTTCGGCTCAAATATACCCGGCGTGTCATATAAAATTATTTGCGTATCTTTAATGGTAACTATGCCGGTGATGATTGAGCGTGTAGTTTGAACCTTCGGAGTAACTATGGAAATTTTCTGCCCGATAAGCTTGTTTAATAAAGTCGACTTGCCGCTATTCGGTCTACCGATTATACAAACAGAAACGGTTTTTTGAGCTTGCTTTGTCACAACAACCCGATCGTACGCAACAACTCTCGTGCAGCGTCTTTTTCAGCTTCCTTAATGGATTGACCGGTACCGGTTTGTGAGTGACCTTTTACTGTTACTGATACGGTAAAAGTCGTAGAGTGAGAAGCACCTTTCCTGTTAATAACCTTATATATCGGCACGGGAAATCCTTTGCTTTGTGCCCATTCTTGCAATGGGGTTTTAGGGTCATAGTTAGTTAAATCCTTAACAACAATAAAATCAGCCCATAGATTCTGAACAATTTTGCGTGCAATATTAATATCACTATCACTATCAAGATAAATAGCAGCAATTAAAGCTTCCGTCGCATCTTCTATATTATTCGGATTATCACGCCCGCCTGAAAGCTCCTCTCCTTGCGTCATTATAATATAATTGCTTAAATTAAGCTTAGCAGCAACTTTGCAAAGTGTTTCTTTGCAAACTAAATAGGCTCTAATTTTTGCTAATTTTCCTTCATCATAATCGGCAAAATTACTAAATAAAATTTCGGTAATTAGAAAACTTAATATGGCATCCCCTAAAAATTCCAGTCGCTCATAATCTACATATTGACTTGAAGAATGTTGTTTTAGGGAAGGATGGCTTAATGCTTCGATTAAAAGATTTTTATCTTTAAAATTATACCCTAATAATTTCTCTAATTTTTTATCAATTATTTTCATTAGCAGCATCCATTTTATAAAGGCTTTTAAATATCCTGTTAAATCTAATAGAAGAAAGCCAAGGACCGATTCGAAGTATTTGCTTTACAATACCGATATCGTTATCCCATAATTTTAGTTCGGTAGAAAAGTAAATAAATTGTGCTTTAGCAATGAAATTTTCAAACGGTACATAACCTAAATCTATTCTGCTATCATTTGACTCGTCTCTGTTATCGCCTAGGAAAAAATATTTATCCTGCGGCACATAAAAAACTTCCGTGTTGCCGTATTTATTTTCTATTAATGTTCCGTTAATCGGAGCAATTTTATAAGAAAAATAAGACATGCCGTTCGGTAATGTTTCTTTATATCTTTTATATTTTCGACCTTCTTCGCTTATAAAAATGCCGTCTTCTATGCGTTCTATTTTTTGATCGTTAATATATATTACATCGTCAATTAATTGCACTTTATCCCCGGGCAAGCCTATTAAACGTTTTATATATCTAACATCCATATTATGAGGCGGACGAAAAACTATTATATCTCCTCTTTGCGGTTGACGTGCAAATATTCGTCCTTTAAAGAGATTAAAAGAGTCGAAGAAAGATAGGGAATAATTACTGTAACCGTAATTATATTTCGTTGAAAAAACATAATCATTTTCTAAAATAGTTGCTTTCATTGATGCGGTTGGGACAGTAAAGGGCTCCATGACTAATATCCGAATCATTAAAGCGATCAATATAACAAAAGAAAAAGAACGCCATTCTTGCCAATTTATTTGTTTTTTCTGTGGTTCAATATTTGTTTGCATATATTTATAATTAATATGGTTAATTACTCTGTCATATCGTGTGATCCTGTGTTGTTGCATGGCTCGAATATTCGATGTCATTCCCGCAAAAGCGGGAATCCAGAAAAAACACTTAAAATAAGCAAAATTATATAAAAATTTACTATATAATCCGCTTAAATATTCTCTAAATTCCCGTTTTCACGGGAATGACATTGAATATGCTTAACCTATCATGCAACACCATACTCTTTGAGCCGCTCTTCAATCTCACCACGAAAGTGACGTATTAACCCTTGAATAGGCCAAGCGGCAGCATCACCTAAAGCACAAATAGTGTGCCCTTCAACTTCTTTGGTTACTTCAAGCAACTCATCAATCTCATGCTTTTTTGCCTCTCCTCGTACTAAACGCATCATAACCCGCCACATCCAGCCTGTCCCCTCTCTGCAAGGAGTGCATTGACCGCACGACTCATGCATATAAAACTTGCTTAATCTGGCAATGGCATAAATAATATCGGTAGATTGATCCATGACGATAATACCGCCGGTTCCAAGGCTCGATCCTGCGGCTTTTAAACTATCAAAATCCATATCTACTTCACATAAAGATTTAGGTAATAACGGCACGGAAGAACCGCCCGGGATTATAGCCTTAAGATTATCCCATCCGCCTCGTACTCCTCCGGCATATTTATCGATTAGCTCTTTTAAAGGAATGCCCATTTTTTCTTCAATGTTACAAGGCTTATTGACATGTCCTGAAATGCAGAAAATTTTAGTGCCGGCATTATTCGGCTTGCCGATACTGCTAAACCAACCGGCTCCACGTCTTAAAATAGTCGGCACTACCGCTATAGATTCAACGTTATTAATAGTGGTCGGGCAGCCGTACAAACCGTAGCCTGCAGGGAAAGGCGGTTTTAACCTAGGCATGCCTTTTTTTCCTTCTAGACTCTCAAGTAATGCTGTTTCCTCGCCGCAAATATATGCTCCTGCTCCTCTATGTAAATAAATATCGCAATCAAAAGCTGAGCCGCAAGCATTTTTACCGATTAATCCTTCCTTATACGCTTCATCTAAAGCTTGTTGAATATTGGAAGCTTCGTTGTAAAACTCTCCTCTAATATAGATATAACATACATGTGCATTTATTGCGAAACTTGCCAATAAACAACCTTCTATTAATTTATGCGGTTCAAACCTTAAAATATCACGATCTTTGCAAGTTCCAGGCTCGGATTCATCGGCATTGACTACTAAATAAGAAGGTTTTAGCGATTCCTTCGGCATAAACGACCATTTAGTGCCTGTAGAAAAGCCGGCACCGCCGCGACCTCGCAGACCGGATTTTTTTACTTCTTCAATTAGCCATTCCCGCCCTTTACTCATTAAAGCCTTCGTATTATCCCAATCTCCTCGTTTTTTACCGGCTTTTATATCATGGCTTTCTGTGCCTTGCAGGTTAGTAAAAATTCTATCTTCTGCTTTTAGCATATATTGCTCATTAATAAAGATTTATCTCGTTTAACTTAAGATGCAGCAAACTTGTGACCGTGTTGTATGGCTCGAATTTTTGATGTCATTCCCGCCTTCGCGGGAATGACGTACGGTATCTTTTTAAAGCCATGCAACAATGCCGGCTTGACCACGGCATCCACTCATTAACAATCTACATCATTTAGCTATTTTCTTAGTAGCAAATAACGTGAGTATCGGAGCAGAAATAAAAATTGACGAATATGTTCCTGCGATGATACCGAAAAATACTAACACGCTAAAGCTACGAATCGCCTCACCGCCGAAAATTACTAGTGCCAAATTGGCAAGCAAGGTAGTAACAACCGTTAAGGTCGTTCGTGATAATGTTTCGTTAATACTAACATTGATAATTTGGGTAATAACTTTTTTATGCGATTTGCGTAAATTCTCCCTGATTCTATCATATATTACTACCGAATCATTAACCGAGTAACCTATTATAGTAAGGATTGCCGCAATGGTGCTTAAATTAAAATCTAGACCCGTCATACTCATAAAGCCAAGGCTTAAAATAACGTCATGCACTAAAGCAACTAATATCCCAAGACCGAAATACCATTCAAACCTTATCCAAATATAAACCATAATCGCCGCAAAGGAAAATAACATCGCCAAAACGCCTGCGTTAATTAATTGCCGACCAACTTGCGGACCGACAAAATCTACTTTACGATATTCGAATTTATAAGGAAAATTTTCTTGTAAAGTCGATTTAATGAGTTCAATATTTTTCCTTAAATTGTCTTCACTACTACTGCCGAACCTAATAGATAAATCCCGCTCACTGCCGAAATTCTGCAGTACCACCTCGCCGATGCCGAGACCTCCTAGCACTTCACGCATTTTCGGTAAGTCGGGTGCTTGATCAAGCCTTACTTCGATAACGATACCGCCGGCAAAATCAATGCCGAAGTTAAATTTATAGATACCTACCCATAATATGCTGATTAGCGATAATATAATAGATAACGTATAACTTATTTTTTTAAAATTCATAAAATCAAAATCGATTTTATCGGGTAGCAGCCTTAAAGGATATAATTGCATTATTATATTTTAGTTAAATTAATTTTTTATAAACAACCTAAATTATAAAGATATACAAAAACTTTGTATTTTCAATAATTATAAGTGCTTTAATCAAAGATAAAGCTTTTCAATATTCTTCTGGTATTTTTATTAAAATTATCTATAAAATTAATAAGAAAAATAATTTTTCGATTATATAGTAAATTTTAAACGGTTAAATAATTTTTATGTCGGAAGTAATAGTAAAAGAACAATTAGAACAATATATAAATAAAATAGAAAGATTAGAACAAGAAAAAGCAGAATTATCCGAAGAAATAAAAGATATTTTTCAAGATGCGTCTTCTCACGGCTTTGATGCTAAAGCAATGAAAGCTATCATAAAATTAAAAAAACTTGATAGAGATAAATTAGCCGAGCAAGATGCGATGCTTGAGCTTTATCGCCAAGCTTTAGGTATATAGGTATACTCGATGAACTTCAAAAATTGGCTGTGTCGTCTTATAAGTTCGCAGGTAGCCACGTATTAAGTATACGCTGTGCTCCTCGACTTATAGACTCCTTGCTCTTTTTGAAGTTCATCTTCGTCTACCCCAAACGTCATTGCGAGCTGCGTAAGGTATTGTTGCAGGGTTCAAATTTTTGATGTCATTCCCACAAAAGCGGGAATCCAGAGAATATTTAAGCGAATTATATAGTAAATTTTTATATAATTTTGCTTATTTTAAGTGTTTTTTCTGGATTCCTGCTTTCGCAGGAATGACATATAGCACTTTTTTAGAACCATGCAACACTTCGGTCGTCCGCAATAACCTTGAGAAGCTTTCACGCAACAAATCCATTGCACTTAGCCCTTAACTGCATATAATACCGACTTTAACCTAAAGTTGCAAAAGTGCTGAAATATTTAAGAGATACTCTTGAAGAGGAGTATAATAATCTTAGCTTATGGTATTTTGTTAGTTTCATTTGCGGTATTATCGTTTATTTTTCGCTAAATTTTGAGCCGTCGTTTTTAGCAATCCTAGCTATTTTTCTCTTATCCTTGTTATTACTTCTTACAAAAAAATACGGAATATTTTGGCAATTTATTAGTGGGCTAGTTATCGCCTTTACCTTTGGTCTAGTGATTAGTAAATATAGAGTCTTAAATTTACAAGGTAGCACTATCGGTAAGCCGAAAATTTTATTACACCAAAAAGAATATATTAACAGGATTATTTATAAAATTAGATTTAATATTTATCAAAATTTAGTGAAGAAATTAGGGAGCATTAAAGGTAATTTTGCTGCTGCGATATTGCTCGGCGAGACAAAAGGCATCAATCGGCAATTAATGCAAGATATGAGGCAAAGCGGTATTTCTCATGTGCTTTGCGTTTCGGGTCTACATTTATCGCTAGTGGCGATGATTTTATTTATATCGACACGTTTTTTATTAAATCTCTCTAATTATCTTTCTTACAATTATAATGTAAAGTTAGTTGCCGCTATCTGTTCGCTGATCGGTAGCTTCGGTTATCTAGAGCTAAGCGGCATGCAGATTGCCGCAACTAGAGCCTTTATTATGGCAGCGATTTTTATCTATGCCGTCATTATAGAACGCTCTTGTTTTCCGTTGCGGTCGCTGGCTATTGCGGCTTTCATAATATTATCATTAAATCCTGAATATATATTCCACCCAAGTTTTCAGCTGTCTTTTATTGCCGTGCTATCTTTAGTCGCAGGCTATGAGTTTTATTTAAAAAATCAATGGTTACTCGGTGATAATAAAGGAATCTTTGCCTCCATAAAATTTTATACGGCATCAAATATTTATTCTAGTTTTTTAGCCAGCATTATCACGGCACCGGTAGTAATAAATCAGTTCTTCATATTTTCAACTTATTCTATTCCGAATAATCTTATCGTTGTACCGATAATGTCATTTTTTCTTATGCCTCTGGCTTTGTTGTCATTACCTTTAATGTGGTTAAATATAGACGGCTTTATTTTAAAAATAATGGGTTTTTTCATTAGCATAATTATTTACTCGGCAGAGTATTTTAATAACCTTAAAGGTGCAGTTTGGTATTTCGGTTATATAACGAATTTAAGTAATTTACTCTTTTTATTCGGCTTTTTCTGGATATGTATATGGAAAACAAATTGGCGTCTTTGGGGATTTTGGATTATGGGGGTGTCTTTTATATTAATGCTTTACTCACCGAAACCGGATTTAATATTTGATGCTAGTGCGAACGCCGTGGGAGTTAAAAATCAAGATAACGAGTTAGAAATTTACGCCGACAAAATGCCGGCATTTAATAGGCTGTACTGGGCTAACTGCTTTGGGCAAAAAGATAGTTTTGTTTATCCTTTAAAAGATAATAACTTTGCAACTAATTATGGGCAGAAAATCATTATTAACGATGAGAATTTTGTAAAAAGTAAAAAGTGCGAAGAAGCAGAAATATATATTAATCTTACTCGCAATAATAAATGCCACGGTAGCCTTATTACCGTTAACAAAGATTTTTTAGACAAAAAACCGGTAATACTTATATTTTGTAATAGCAAAGAATGCCAAATAAAAACTAGTAATATTAACAATAGATTTAAGTGAAAATAATGTTTAGTTTATTAAGGTAGTTAAGTTATAATGATATTATATAATAAATTGATGTTATTCCCGCAATGCGGGGCGTTGTTGCGTGGCTCGCAATGACTGTTGGGATACCCACGCAACAAAGCCTTGTCCTACGGGAATGACTATTTAATTTCTTTTGCTACAATACACTTTAATAATTAAATAAAATGACTAAAAAAAATACTTTGCTATTAATAGACGGTTACGGGTTTGTTTTTCGTGCCTATCATGTACAACCGCCGTTAACTTCACCGAGCGGTGAGCCCGTCGGTGCTCTTTACGGCTTTACTTCAATGCTGCTTAAAGTCTTAAATGACTTTAAACCGAAACATGCAGCGGTGGTTTTTGACACCGGCGGCAAAAACTTCCGTCATCAAATTTATGATCAGTATAAAGCAAATAGACCGACACCGCCCGAAGATTTAATTACTCAATTACCATTAGTGCGGACTGTCGCAACTAACCTTAATTTCCCTATCTTAGAGAAAAACGGCTATGAGGCTGATGATATTATAGCTACTTTTGCTGCTAAAGCAGCTGCATTGGAAGAAAATGTCGTTATTATTTCTTCCGATAAAGATTTACTGCAATTAATAAATGATCACGTAAAAATATATGACCCGATAAAGGCAAAATATATTACAGAAGACGATGTTATTAAAAAATTCGGTGTGAAGCCAAATAAAGTCCGTGAAGTTATGGCTTTAATAGGAGATAGATCGGACAATATCCCGGGCGTGCCGTCTATCGGACCGAAAACCGCTAGCACACTTATTGAGCAATTTGATTCGGTGGAAAATATATTAACTTCACTTGAGCAAATTGTAAGCCCAAGGCAAAGGGAAATTTTGGAGTCTTCAAGAGAGCTTGCTTTAATTTCTTGGCAATTAGTTGGGCTTGATTTTAACGTTGATTTAGATTTTGAATTAAATAGCTTAGAATGGTCACCCCCCGAAGCCGACAAATTATCAAAATTTTTGCATGAATATGGTTTTAAATCTTTATATAAAAGAGCAGAAAATTTATTCGACATTAAACTTATCGAGCATAAAGAGATAATAGAAGAAAACAAAGCGGTTACTATCAAGGAAATTAATACTACTGAAGAACTTGATAACGTTTTAAAAGCAGCAGAAAAAGAAGGAGTTATAGGGATTTATCCAATAGAGCATAAAAACCAATTAATTGCTTTTGCCTTGTCATTAAAAAATGAAGGATATATTTTAAAAACTGATAATTCAATTAATGATCTTTTTTCCTATAGTAATAAACAAAATGCTCTATGTCATTCCCGCGAAGGCGGGAATCTAGAAAAATTAAGTTTATATCCCCGTTTTCACGGGGATGACATAGAGACTAGGAATGACACCGAGGATGCTTTGAGGAATCACATAATAACATCTAAACAAAATGAAACCAACCAGTTTTTCCCTGCTATTTATAAATTACTAGGCGATACATCTATCAAAAAAATTACTTACGGCTTAAAACAGCTTCTTAAGATATTTAATAAAGAAACTAGTAAAATTTCGGCTATTGAAGATTTGGAGCTAATGCATTATGCAATGTCGGCGGGAATGCCTCAAAAGGACTTATTTCTAGAGGCTAAGAAAGAAAGCCAAATTGAAAATATAATTATCGAATCAGCAAAAATAGTTGCAGGTTTTACTGCTCTTTATGAACAAGGGACTCGAGAGCTTAAAGATAATAAAGCTTTTAGGTTATATAGAGAAATTGACTTGCCGCTATGTTATGTAATAGATAAGATGGAAAAAGTCGGCATAAAAATAAATGCCGATTATCTCAATAAATTATCCGCAGAATTCGGCGAGGAAATCATAAGGCTTGAGCAGGAAATTTTTACCCTTAGCGGCGTTAAATTTAATATCGGTTCGCCTAAGCAACTAGGCGAAATATTATTTGATAAAATGCAATTACCCTTCGGCAAAACTTCCGCTAAAGCAGCTTCTTACTCCACAGGTGCCGAAATTCTTGAGAAGCTTAGCGAACACGGTTACGGGGTAGCTGATTTATTGTTAAAATGGCGGCAGCTTAGTAAGCTAAAAAATACTTATACCGATAGCTTACCGAAACAAATAAACCGGGTAACCGGCAGAGTACACACGACTTTTCTGCAAACTTCTACTACTACCGGACGGCTTAGCTCCCACGATCCTAATTTACAAAACGTACCGATTCGCTCAACAGAGGGTAATAAAATTAGAGAGGCTTTTATAGCTGAAGAAGGCTATAAATTAATATCTGCCGACTACTCACAAATTGAGTTAAGAATATTAAGCCATATCGCAGATATGCCGGAACTTAAACAATTATTTATTAACGGCGAAGATATTCATAGTCAAACCGCTTGCCAGATTTTTAACCTGAAAAAAGAAGAGCTAACCCATGAGCATCGACGCAAAGCAAAAGCAATAAATTTCGGTATTATTTACGGCATTAGTGCCTTTGGTTTGGCTAAGCAATTAAATGTTAGCTCTAAAGAAGCAGCTGAGTATATAAAGAAATATTTTGCTGAATATAAAGGCGTCGAAAGTTATATGGAATCTATAAAATCAGAAGCTAAAGAACGAGGTTATGTTACTAACTTATTCGGTAGAAAATGCTTTGTGCCGTTAATTTACGATAAAAAAGCCTCGTTGAGGCAATTTGCGGAAAGAGCTGCCATTAACGCCCCTATTCAAGGCACTAATGCCGATATAATAAAAATTGCCATGATTAATTTAGATCGAGAAATAGAAAAGTTAGGACTTAAAACTAGGTTAATATTACAAATTCACGATGAATTACTATTTGAAGCACCGCTTGATGAGGTAGAAATTATTGTACCGATCATCAAGAAAATTATGGAGAATTCTACTGATATAGGTGTACCGATTATCGCCGAAACACGAGTCGGTAATAGCTGGATGGAAATACATTAAGTTCATAAAATTTTATTGAAGTAACATATATTGTTATGGTAATATCAATTATGTTATACCTGCACTCTTTATGTCATCCCGGCGTCGTTGTATAGATCAAAAAAAGTACTATATGTCATTCCCGCGTAGGCGGGAATCCAGAAAAATTATAGTCATCCTGAATTTATTTCAGTATCTACTAAAAAAGATGCTGAAACAAGTTCAGCATGACAAAGAAAAGCCTGGATTCCTGCTTTCGCAGGAATGACAATTCATATTATAAGCAGAGCAATTTATGAAAAATACAATATTCACGTCAGAATCGGTTTCAGAGGGGCATCCTGATAAAATCGCCGATCAAATTTCCGATACTGTCCTAGATGCAATTATTGCCCTTGATCCTGATTGTCGAGTAGCTTGTGAAACATTTGTAACAACCGGTATGGTACTTGTCGGCGGTGAGATTACTACCAGTGCATGGGCTGATATCCCGCAAATCGTGCGTAATAAAGTAAAGGAAATCGGCTATAATGATTTATCTCTCGGCTTTACCGGGGATTCTTGTGCTGTAATATCTTCAATCTCCACACAGTCACCCGATATAGCTATGGGCGTTAACAATATTGATGAAGATGAGATAGGAGCGGGCGATCAAGGTATGGTTTTCGGCTATGCCTGCAATGAAACGACTTCATTAATGCCTGCCCCTATTTATTACGCTCATCGTTTAATGAAAAAGCAAGCTTTGCTACGAAAACAAGGAATTTTGCCATGGCTTGGTCCCGATGCGAAATCGCAAGTTACGTTAAGATATGAAAATAATAAACCCGTAGCAATTGATACGATAGTTTTATCAACGCAGCATAGCGAGAATATACCGTACGCAAGCCTTAAGGAAGCGGTAATGGATGAAATCATCAAACCTGAATTGCCGAGCGATTGGATTAATAAAGATACTAAATATTTCATTAACCCGACAGGTAGATTTGTGATTGGCGGACCTGTTGCAGATTGCGGCTTAACGGGGAGAAAAATCATAGTAGACACTTACGGCGGGATGGCAAGACACGGCGGCGGGTGTTTTTCAGGCAAAGACCCGACTAAAATAGATCGCTCTGCAGCTTATATGGCTCGCTATATTGCTAAAAATATCGTCGGGGCAGGTCTTGCTGATCGCTGTGAAATACAAATATCCTATGCAATCGGCGTTGCTGCACCCGTTTCGATTTATGTTGAAACTTTCGGTACGGGTAAATTAAATAACGAGCAAATTACCAAAATAATAACAACACATTTTGATATGCGTCCCGGGAAAATTATTAAACATCTTAAACTCCATACTCCATGCTATCAAAAAACCGCTGCTTACGGTCATTTCGGTCGAGAGGATGAGGATTTTACTTGGGAGCAATTGGATAAAGTAGAGTTATTACGCAGTGAGCTTCATTGATAATTTTTTACCGTCAATTTAAAAGTAGAATGAGTAATTTTATAATTTAATTACAGGTCTTATTAAGAATCAAAATTGATGTAATGGTATGGATCTACCCTATATACATACGGAATCGATAATAAATTCATCTTATTTAAAGGTAAAAGGATTTATGGGCAAGAAAATAAATCGTAATTTATAACAAAATGCAATAACTATTTTCTACAACTTCAAGTATTTCTGTAACTCCCATATTCTCAACTTCGATGTTCTCAACTTCGGTGTTTTCTAAAGTTGATTCACTATATTTTATTCCTAAAGTACCCGGTTCAAGGAAATTTATAATATGTAATATTATTTCAATAGGTAAATGTAATATATGCCCTTCATCGGCAACAATCCCCGTATTTGGTTGCATATCTTTACACACACCGGCAATAGTAAAGGGCTTCATTTTAATAAAATCGTCTACCTTTTTTAACATGGATTCAACATCTTTAATTCCTTGCTCCTGTAAACTTTCTTTTAGTAATTGCTTATTAACTACTTTATAGAATTTATTAGCAGTTAAAACTTTTAAAGCGTAAGGGTTACTTAAAGTATAATTTGTATATTAAATTTCTTAGTCATTAATGTTTTATTAAAAAACTAACTAAACACTCTATTATTCGTTTCTTTGAAAAACAGCACGTAAAGCTCCGGATATCCAGCTTTGAATGCTGGTTGAAATTTATTATTAACGCATATTTATCCCTTAAGCAAAAAAATATTGACTTTTAATAGAAAAAATATAATTTCTTTACAATTAATTAAAATCTTAAGAAGATGTTAAGTTATCAAGCTGAGCAAAGAAGTTTAACAAAAGAACAAAAAGAAGCTATCGGACTACTATCCATAGGCACGTTTCTTGAGTATTTTGATTTGATACTTTATATCCATATGGCAGTACTACTAAACGATTTATTTTTTCCTAAAACTGACCCGAAAGTTGCTTCACTTTTATCGGCAGCCGCATTCTGTTCTACTTATGTGCTAAGACCGTTTGCAGCTTATGGGTTGGGATGGGTAGGTGATAATATCGGGCGTAAATCTACAGTAATTATCACTACTCTTATAATGGCTGCATCATGCTTTGTTATGGCGAATTTATCAACCTATGAGGAAAAAGGTATTCTAGTTTCTTGGATTATGATAATCTGCCGCATGTCGCAAGGTGTATCTTCAATGGGAGAAATAATAGGTGCGGAATTATATGTGACGGAAACAACCAAGCCGCCCGCTCAATATATATGTGTAGGTATAATTAGTATAGCTTCCCTTATGGGGAGCATGTCTGCATTAATATTTGGTATGATTAGTACTAATTATCTTTTAAATTGGCGTTATGCTTTTTGGGGTGGGGCAATAATAGCTTTAGTCGGATTTTTAGCAAGGACAAGGTTAAGAGAGACTACAGAATTTGTTGATGCAAAACGTCGAATAAAAAAAACTTTAGAGGATTTTGGCATAAATACTGAAAAATTACCTTATAAAGAATATATGGAAGAAAAAGTTAATAAAAAAACATGTTTAGCTTATTTTCTTATCTTACCTTCAGGGTCGGCTTGTTTCTATCTTATTTATATACATTGTGCTGGTTTATTTAGAACTCATTTTAATTATTCAGCTACTGAAATTATGGAAAATAATTTGTATATTTCTATTATTCAATTAATTATAGTATCTATAGTAACTTCTTTAGCATTAAAATTTCATCCGCTTAAAATATTAAAAGTTCAAGGAATTATATTTTTATTTTTTATGCCGATCGGTATTTATTTTTTAAATAATATATCTACTGTTTTTGATTTATTTAAAGTACAGGTGTTATTTATTATAATTAGCATTGCCATTGGTACAGCTGTTCCTATAATTTACAAAAGTTTCCCTGTATTTAAACGATTTACTTTTACCACTGTTATATATGCCTTTGCAAAAATTTTTATAACTATCATAACTTCTTTTGGTATGGTTTATTTAGTGAATATACTAGGAAATTATGGTATCCTTCTTATTATGATGCCTGTAGGAACAGCTTTTTATTGGGGAGTTACTCACTTTGCAGAGCTTGAAAAACTTCGAGGTAACTATCAGCATCAAGAATTTTTTCTTTTAAAGTCATCTTTTTTAAATTAGTTTGTTGTTTAATCATGTCATGACAAAGTTTAACTAATTTTTGTTCAATATTGTATATAGATTAGAGTTACTTGAAGGCAATCGTAAAAATCAATATAGTATTCGTATCAATGGTCAATGGCGTATATGTTTTACTTGGCATAATGGAAATGCACATAATGTTGAAATTGTTGATTATCATTAGGATAATATTTATGCCTCAATTACTTGACCTTATAACCCCATAACTATTGAAAGTGAGAAAGAGTATCTTAAAATATTCTTTATATGAGGTAAAAATTACTACTAATAATATCGCAATATTACGATTATTTCCTTCTTTAGTAGTAAAAAATTGTAATAACTTAATTACTACTTTCTCACTTTCAACAGTTATGCTTATAACCCCTGGTAATGTCTTATATGAAGAATTTATGAAACCTTTAAATATAAGTCAAAATCAATTAGCTCGTGATATTGATGTACCGCCGAGCCGTGTTCATGCTATAGTGCATGGCAAACGAACTCATAGCAACGTCGATATCTTGCATAAGCCTTATGCGGATGCCGCCGCTAGTACCTAAGGCGTATGGATCAACTAATACGTCTAACACTCCCCATTGCCCTATAATTAAATCGGCAAAATTACCGAATAATAAAGTATCTGCCGGCATTTGGTTTGTAGTGCGGTGTTGCCCGCATGGCTCGAGAAATCAGTGTGTCATCCCGCGACTTGATCCATGCAACAACGCCAATGCTCCGCAGGAATGACATAGAATGCTTTTATACTAACATAGTCAGAAATAAGTTATGATTATTAATCATATATAGCTTCTATATGGTACGCAGAGTCAGCATGTCCTATTTCTACTACTCCATTATTTTCATGAATTTTTTGAGTTAAATGCTGATAATGCCCGCTATTTACCGGTACAATATATAGGTTATTGTGGTAGCTGATTAACACAGGATAATTAGGATTATGACACAGTGCGGGAGGATTTGGTAAAGCTAATTTTTGTAATTTGCCGTTTGCATCATAATTAATTTCAAAGCAAGCTTTATTTATATCTGTTCTTTCATCGATACGATTACTTAAAGCGAATTTTAACAGAAACGAACTGCCTGGATTTATAGTATCGGTAAAAGTAAGATATCTATATGCTGTAACTTCAATAATCTTGTTATCAAACTTATATTTTAGCGGAACATTTATAATGTTTATAATATCTTCACGCACTTCTCCGTAAGTCTGCTTCTCATAAATAAGTGGGCTCATTTTAGAAGATATATATTGTATAGTCGGTTTAGGAGTTGTGATAATAACTTTTTGTTTACCTTCCTCATCAGTACTCACTATTTCTGTAGTACTAGTAGTTAATTTATAAGCACTTGTCATCAACTCACTAGCTGATTTACTTCTTTTTATCCCTTTTCCAATCCATTCTTTTACTTTTTCTCGCTTAGAAAAAGTGGAATTCTCTTGAGGCTCAATACTTGCAGGTTCAGGTGCTTTTTCTATAATATTGCCTTCATTATCCTTGCTTACAATTTCGATATCTCCTTTGTGTAATTTATAAGCATTCGCTGCAGTCTTGCCGGCAATTTTTCCACCTTCTATTGCTACTTTCCCGCCTTCTATAGCAGCTTTCCCTAGAAATTTTGCTCCTTTATATGCCGCTATGCCACCGAATACTATTAATGCCCCAAGCAATTCTCCGTCTCCACTATCAGATGAAGACTTATTTCTTTGTTTTCGATGATGCTCATCGGCAGCATAAATTTTTGCTTTTTCTCTTTCCCCTTCCCTATGCTGTTCCCACTGTTCTGCATTCCACATAAAATGTTATCCTTTAAAAATTAAATAGGATTATTTAATCATGTTGCAATCAAAAGTCAAACATTATTTCAAAAAATTCTACTTTTATTAACTAACCTCAACTATGGAAAAAACTTTGTAATTATTTTTAAATATTCATATTAAAAGAACGTCAATATGAATTAAGCGAGTTAATTAAAAGTTATGACACAGTGGATGATAAGCTTTCCAAAAGGCTTTTAGACTTTATAAATATTATGACAAACGCCTATGAAACTTTTAAAGGTTCGACGATTGCCGAAAAACGTGAATTTTTAAATTTTGTATTTGCGAACCTAACATTGAAGGGCTGCAAAGTGCATTACTCTCTACGTTTCCCGTTCGATAAACTCCAAGAATTGGCTAACCCGGATATTGCATGAGATATAGGAGACAAAATCCTCGTAAAGCTGTATAATACTGGTATTTCATTAGAATAATACAAAGGATTTTGTCATGACAAATTGTATAGCATATAGTTACCAGTTTTCCAAAGTAAAAAATCGGACAATAGAGATAAATTTCACTGGAGGTGATATTAGTAGCGATGGAGGTGTGTTGTTATTAAGAGAAGCAGATAAAAGGCTTGGTATAACAGAGGAGCTTGCTAAAATATTTCCTGATAGACGAGATGGTAGTAAAATTACCCATAATATGGCAACAATGCTGAGGCAACGAATTTATGGTATTGCATTAGGTTATGAAGATTTAAATGACCACAATTATCTACGAAAATGTCCTGCTATGCAAACAGCTATGGAAACAATTGATGATATGGCAAGTAGTTCTACCTTATGTCGTATAGAAAACAATGCTGATAGACACTTTGCAATTAAAGTGCATGAACTAATGCTTGATAAATTTATTAAGTCTCATAAAATAGTACCAAAGCAGCTAATACTTGATTTTGATGCTACGGATGATGAAATTCATGGGCAACAGGAAGGTAAGTTTTATCATGGTTATTACGGTCATAATTGCTTTTTACCTTTGTATGTTTTTTGTGGAAAGCATCTGTTAGTTAGTTATCTTAGGACGTCAAAGCAGGATCAAGCAAAACATTCTTGGGCAATATTATCATTGTTAGTAAAACGTTTTCGCCAAGCTTGGCCAGAGGTAAAGATTATTTTTCGTGGTGATAGTGGATTTTGTCGTCATCAGATGTTTGATTGGTGTGATATTCATAATATAAAATATATTGTAGGAATGCCCCAAAATAACAGACTAAATGAGTTACTGAAACCTACAATGGAGAAGTCAAAAGCAGCATTTATTATAACCCAAGAAAAGCAACGTCTTTTTAGTGAGTTTCCATATAAGGCTGGTAGTTGGAGTCATGAACGTAGAATAATTGGTAAGGCAGAAATGACAATGCTTGGAGAAAATCCAAGGTATATAGTAACTAATTTATCAGATAAACCTGAAGATTTATACGACAAAGTTTACTGTGGTCGTGGTGATATGGAAAACCGTATAAAAGAGCAACAACTAGAATTATTTGCAGATCGTACTTCTTGTCATAGATGGTGGGCTAATCAGCTCAGAATGATTTTATCGGGTCTTGCATACACTTTAGTAGAATATATCAGAGGTAATTTATTACAAGGTAGTGCATTAGCAAAAGCACAAATAGGTACAATACGTTTAAAATTATTAAAAATTGGGGTAGTAATTATCCGTAATACTAGGCGTATTAAGTTTTTGTTATCTTCATCATATCCTTACCGACAGGTATGGAATCATGTGATGAAGAAATTAGCATTAGAATAACCTAGATTAGCACTGTTCCCGGTGCTTAGAAAAAATGGGGTAAGGGGCATTACATCTAAAATTTGAAAATAACGGCTTCAAAGCACTTTTTGGCAAAATTTTTACAAAAGTATCATTGCTAATATTATAAATTACTCAATTTCTTACTTTAAATCTCACTTCATGCAATATCCGGGCTAAATTCATTGCACTAATATCAGATGCTAGGCTATCTACATTGAAGGGCATTAAGCCTTCAAATGTAGTAGATGTTGTAGTGGTTGTGGTAGTAGTTTGCGTTGCAGGAGTTGCTAGGGTATAGACTAGACCTAATTTAGTCTTTAATTCTGCTAAATTTGTACAACCTTGAAACTGCAGCGGTATATCTTTCTCAAAACTATAATGGTACCCAAAAACTAGACAAGAAAATAGAGAAAAGTAGGTATAATATCTCCTAGGAAAAGGAGCAAAAAATGAAAAAAAATGAAAAAACAAGTTAAAAAATATAGTGCAGAAGAAAAAGCAAAAATAGCAATTGAAGCAATATCTGGAGAAATGACTATAGCTCAAATTACCAGCAAATATGGTGTTCACGCTAATCAGATTTATAAATGGAAGAAAGAAGCTTTAGATTTTATGGTTTCTGGATTTAAATCAAAATCTAAACAACAAGATACCGGCCAAGAAGATTTAATTAAATCATTATTTGAGCAAATAGGCCAGTTAACAGTTGAAAGAGACTGGCTTAAAAAAAAATCTAGTATCTTTGGATTTAGAGGTTAGGAAAAAAATGATAAGTTATGCTTCAAATTTAACCATAGCAAGACAATGCAAACTTTTAGATTTAAACCGCTCAAGTTACTACTACCGAGCTAGGAATACCTTAGATGATAAGGAGTATAGAGTACTGAACAGAATTGATGAGATTTTTACAGAGCATCCCTATTATGGTACTAGAAGAATGTCTCATGTCCTAAAATCCGAAGGGTTAAATGTTAGTCGTAAGATGATAAGAAAATATTATAAAATACTTGGTATTGAAGCAGTATACCCAAAGATTAATTTAAGCCGTAGGAATCAGGCTCATAAAGTATACCCATATCTATTAAATAATATAGAGGTGGTTTGCTCCAATCAAGTTTACTGTGCAGATATTACTTACATAAGATTAAAGCAAGGTTTTGTATATTTGGTTGCTATAATGGATTGGTATAGTCGTTATATTTTGAGTTGGCGGGTGTCGATTAGTTTAGAAAATGATTTTTGTATTGAAGCTCTAAATGAAGCAATATCTATACATGGCAAGCCTGACATTTTTAATACGGATCAAGGAGTACAATTTACATCAAAAGATTTTACTCAAATACTTGAGCAACAAGGCATAGCTATTAGTATGGACGGCAAAGGCAGAGCCTTAGATAATGTATTTATTGAACGTTTTTGGCGATCTTTGAAACAAGAGAAGATTTATCGTTTTGATCTTGAAACAGTACGTGAAGCAAAGATAGCTATCAGAGATTATATAGAATTTTATAATCAGCAAAGACCTCATCAATCGCTTGAATATAAGACACCTGAAATGATACATTTTGCAGAAAAACTAGAAAATTATCAAGAGGCTATATGACATAGAAAATGCAAACTTTACTTTGAAAAACCAATACATTAATACAGGAGAATTACACCTCTAAAATTTAAAAAATTTGTCTAGACAAAGGGTACCACCTCAAGTCTTGCAGAGGACGAAATAAATTTTCCATAACTTCTGTTGAAGTTTTATCTTGAACTTTAATACCTTCAATTAATTTATAATAATGTTCATTTATATCTTGATATTCGTTTATATCTTCTATATTTAATCCTTTAGTATTAAGGATTGCTTTTAACTTTACTTTTAAAATTTTATAACTTTTCTGAAATTTTATTAAAATCTGTTTAAATTCATTATTGTTTTCATGTCTTATCTGATTATTTATAAAATCACCATAATCAATATTAAGTAATAAATATAAACTTAATATTTGCTCTTTTGTACCTTTGTGAATACGAGGTTTACTAACTCTACTTGTTTTTTTGTTAATGTATCCGCTTCTATTACTTGAGTATTATAAGAGAGGTGTAATACATCATCCTTACCCTTAAAAATTCCTGAACATGCGCTTTTAAAATGAAGTAAACTTGCAAGAGCATCGAAAATTCGAAAATTATAATCAAATTTATTCCAATTATCTTCTTTTGGGAAAGCTATTAAATCTTTATTTTTCATTTTTATTAATACGGTATGTCATAACTATTAAAAAGATCGGTAGTATTTTCTCCTAACCTATCTAACTGATCTGTAGCATCTACAAATATCCCTGTAGCAACTTGATTTTCTATTCCACCTTTCTCTCTATAAGGAGGATCACACATTTTAAATGCAAGCTCTCTTAATATTTCTCTCTCTTCTTTTCCTTCTAAATGTAATATTGTTTTTATCTCATCAAGGTTTCCATCCGCAACTTGTTTAGAAATATAACAATTTCCATCTTCATCACCTTTAAAATATTTTGCTAAATTATTTATTTCTATTGGTTTCTGATCACTTTCGAGCTTTTTTAACGCTATAGTATATGATTCTACAACTGATCCAAAAGTGGTTAAAGAAGCTTGATTACTTTTTGGAGAATTTGGATTTGAATTATGGGGGCTATAATGTTGTACTTTCATAAAAACCTCTAATTATTTAAATTTTATGAATTTATTATATCATAATTAACTATTTATTTATCAACTAAAAATTTATAAAAAAGTTTTTACCATAGTATTGTAACGTACATAATGAAATTGCATTATATGAGCATAATTATTTTGCATATAGCTAAATATATTAAAAGGTGGAGCAATTAGAGGTAATTAGTAGAAATCAGAAGGTAGTTAGGCTAGCAATGATTTAATATCAGTCCAAGTAAAAATTTTTTGATCTCTAGCCCGGATATTGCATGAGATATAGGAGACAAAATCCTCGTAAAGCTGTATAATACTGGTATTTCATTAGAATAATACAAAGGATTTTGTCATGACAAATTGTATAGCATATAGTTACCAGTTTTCCAAAGTAAAAAATCGGACAATAGAGATAAATTTCACTGGAGGTGATATTAGTAGCGATGGAGGTGTGTTGTTATTAAGAGAAGCAGATAAAAGGCTTGGTATAACAGAGGAGCTTGCTAAAATATTTCCTGATAGACGAGATGGTAGTAAAATTACCCATAATATGGCAACAATGCTGAGGCAACGAATTTATGGTATTGCATTAGGTTATGAAGATTTAAATGACCACAATTATCTACGAAAATGTCCTGCTATGCAAACAGCTATGGAAACAATTGATGATATGGCAAGTAGTTCTACCTTATGTCGTATAGAAAACAATGCTGATAGACACTTTGCAATTAAAGTGCATGAACTAATGCTTGATAAATTTATTAAGTCTCATAAAATAGTACCAAAGCAGCTAATACTTGATTTTGATGCTACGGATGATGAAATTCATGGGCAACAGGAAGGTAAGTTTTATCATGGTTATTACGGTCATAATTGCTTTTTACCTTTGTATGTTTTTTGTGGAAAGCATCTGTTAGTTAGTTATCTTAGGACGTCAAAGCAGGATCAAGCAAAACATTCTTGGGCAATATTATCATTGTTAGTAAAACGTTTTCGCCAAGCTTGGCCAGAGGTAAAGATTATTTTTCGTGGTGATAGTGGATTTTGTCGTCATCAGATGTTTGATTGGTGTGATATTCATAATATAAAATATATTGTAGGAATGCCCCAAAATAACAGACTAAATGAGTTACTGAAACCTACAATGGAGAAGTCAAAAGCAGCATTTATTATAACCCAAGAAAAGCAACGTCTTTTTAGTGAGTTTCCATATAAGGCTGGTAGTTGGAGTCATGAACGTAGAATAATTGGTAAGGCAGAAATGACAATGCTTGGAGAAAATCCAAGGTATATAGTAACTAATTTATCAGATAAACCTGAAGATTTATACGACAAAGTTTACTGTGGTCGTGGTGATATGGAAAACCGTATAAAAGAGCAACAACTAGAATTATTTGCAGATCGTACTTCTTGTCATAGATGGTGGGCTAATCAGCTCAGAATGATTTTATCGGGTCTTGCATACACTTTAGTAGAATATATCAGAGGTAATTTATTACAAGGTAGTGCATTAGCAAAAGCACAAATAGGTACAATACGTTTAAAATTATTAAAAATTGGGGTAGTAATTATCCGTAATACTAGGCGTATTAAGTTTTTGTTATCTTCATCATATCCTTACCGACAGGTATGGAATCATGTGATGAAGAAATTAGCATTAGAATAACCTAGATTAGCACTGTTCCCGGTGCTTAGAAAAAATGGGGTAAGGGGCATTACATCTAAAATTTGAAAATAACGGCTTCAAAGCACTTTTTGGCAAAATTTTTACAAAAGTATCATTGCTAATATTATAAATTACTCAATTTCTTACTTTAAATCTCACTTCATGCAATATCCGGGCTAGTAGAGAGATTAGCTCCATAACAAATTATTGTTTTAATTCTCCTAGTTTATTTCCTCAAGTAGATATTTTCTTTCTTTATATAAAATCTATAAATAATGTGTGTATCTGGAGTATACCCTAACCTGACACTAGCAACCTATAAGAAAATATGTCAGAATAGAACCCTTATTAGAATTATCTGACACTTGTCAACGCAAGCCCAAGAACCTAACTTGACAGATTTTGCATTTAATGACTATATCTTATTTACTATATGACTTATATTACTAACCATGTAGTAAATAAATTAGACATTAATTAAAAATAAGCTCACTAATAAAAACTATAATTATTATTTGGTTACTATTATAGTCATTTTATATTAATATGTTTATATATAATATAACTATATTAATATATGAAAGATAATAATGTACTCATATCTGCTACTGAGTTTAAAAAACATTTCTTAAATCTAGTCGATCAAGTCAAAAGTAAACATGATTCTTTTATTATAACAAAAAGAAAACTACCGGTCGCTAGAGTAGTACCTCTAGAAGTTGACGACAAAGAAAATAGAAAAAGTTATTTTGGTTTTCTAAAGGGAACGGTCAAAATAAATAATGATATAATAAACTATTCTTGTGAAGCTGATTGGGAAGTAAATAATGACCAATGTTGAAATTAATGATTCAGAAAGCTTAATTTTGGATACTCATATATTAATTTGGTATGTAGAAGGAATAGAATTATCTGAATCTCAGATAGGATTAATAGAAAAAGCTAGAGAAAAAAATATGCTATGTATTTCTGCCATATCTATCTGGGAAATAGCCATGCTTGAAAGTAAAGGCAGAATAGCACTTTCAGTTAGTTTAGCTGACTGGATCGATAAATTATTATCTATCCCGGGCTTAAACTTAATTGATCTCTCAGTTTCGGTTTTAATACAAAGCTGTTTCCTAACTCATTATGAGCATAAAGACCCTGCTGATAGATTTATTATAGCTTCTGCGAGAGCAAATAATTCCTATTTACTAACTTTTGATCAAAAAATTATCCAGTATGCTAATTTAGGTTATTTAAAAATAGTACAAACTAAATAATAATAGTTATGAGCGGAAAAGTAATCGGTTATATAAGAGTCAGTTCATATGAACAAAATCCTGAACGCCAATTAGAAGGAGTAAAACTTGATAAAACCTTTATTGATAAAGCTTCAGGTAAAGATATATTTCGCCCTGCCCTTGAAAATATGCTTAATTATATAAGAGAGGGGGACACGATTATTGTTCATAGTATGGACAGGCTAGCTAGAAACTTAGACGATCTTAGAAAATTAGTAAAACAACTAACCGACAAACAAATAAAAATTCAGTTCATAAAAGAAAACCTTATTTTTACAGGAGATGATTCACCTATTTCAAAATTATTATTATCTGTAATTGGGGGAGTCGCGGAGTTTGAACGGGCTTTAATAGCCGAAAGACAAAAAGAAGGAATTATTATAGCTCAAAAGAAAGGAAAGTATAAAGGACGTAACAAATCTTTACGTGACGAGCAAGTATTACTTGCAAAAAGTAAAATAGCAAATGGTGAAAAGAAAAGCCATATTGCACTAGAGCTAGGTGTTAGCCGTGAAACTTTATACCTATATTTAAGAAAATTTAGTAATACCAAAGCTCTAGAGAAATTTTAAACTAAATTTTCAATAAAAATATAATCAAGCTAAAGAGATTTATTTATATACTACGAGTAAAGCCTGAGCTACCTTGTTATTGAATTATATATTGTTTAATTAGCTAATTTAAGTTACAGGTTTATGAAACTAAACTTAGTGTCAACAGCGGTCGAAAAATGATACAGTATCATAAAAAAATTATCTGATATTTAAGTCATAAAATTATCCTCCTGTTTATTAATAATTTCTATTGGCACAAGACCAGCTTTCTTTTTATTCTTAAGCCTGAAACTATCACCTTTAATATTGAGTATAGTGGAGTGATGAAGCAGACGATCTAAGATAGCAGCTGTAAGAGCACTATCCTGAGCAAGACTATTATGCCATTGTCCAAATGGCAGATTACTTGTAAGAATTATGCTACCCTTTTCGTAACGCTTTGCTATAACTTGAAATAACAGATTAGCTTGTTCCGGTTTTAACGGCAGATACCCAAACTCATCTATTATAAGTAATTTATATGGTAGTATTACTCTTTTGAATATGGAGTCCAGGTTTCCCTGGTTTAGCCCAGCATTAAGTACAAGCATCAAATCTGCAGCTGTTGTAAATTTAGTTTTGATTCCGCATTGTGTTGCTGCATAACCAAGGGCCATAGCTATATGGGTTTTTCCTACTCCAGAAGGACCAAGCAGAATAATATTTTCTTGTCTTTCTACAAAAGACAGAGACCTTAAACCTTCCAAAACCTTGCGTTTTATTCCTGTAGCAAAATCATAATCAAAATCATCCAGCGTTTTGATAGCAGGAAAGCCTGCCATTTTGGTGAGTATTGATTTACTCCTGTGCTGCCGTGCCAATAGCTCTGTTTTTAATATTGACTCCAGGAAATCCGTATAACTTGAGTCTTCTTTACTAGAGGATTATGCAATATCAAGATAATTTTCAGCTATCTGCATAAGGTTTAAAGAGCGGCACAGCTCTTCTATACGTTGGTGCTGCAGGTTCATAATGCCTCCAGTATACTTTGGTATATGCAGAGGGAATGTTGTAAGGAAACTGTAGAAAATCGTTCCCCTTTATCTCTCATAATCTCTAGTGCTGTAGGATGACTACCGCTATAATCCAATGGTAGTGGTTGAAGATGATTCCTTTCAAGTTTTAATCTTTCTGCAGGTATTGCACCTGTTGTGCCATGTACACGCAGATTTGCAGTATTACGTAACCATTTTAGTACCTCCGAATTTGCAGTATCCACATCTAACACTAACTCTGCAGTTTTTAATTTTGTTACTAATGGATTATAAAAGCTTTCTCTTATATATCTGTTAAATCGTTCAACTTTGCCCTTAGTCTGTGCTCGATAAGGTCTACACACTTTTAATCGAAAACTATAATGTTTTGCAAAATCCAGCATGCCTTTATTAAAACGGTGTATCCCAGGACCATATGTATCCCTATCCAGTATTACTGTCTTCATATTGTCATAAAGTACTTCTTCCGGTACTCCGCCAAAATAATCAAATGCCCGCTTATGACATTCTATTAATGTTACCAGCTTTTCATTGGTAACAAATTCTACATAGCTTGCCCGGCTAAATCCTAATGTAGCCACAAAAGCTGATAGAGGATTTTTCCCCTTACGAAATTCTATCCAGTCAACTTGCATCTGTTTGCCAGAAGCAGTCTCAAATCTTATCATATTCTCCTGTTTAGCTACCGGCTTTATACTTCTTAAATAATCTCTTAGTTGGGTTATACCTCCTGGATAACCCAACTCCTTTATCTCTTGAAACAGTACAGTACCAGGTAGAGGCACAGGGTGGGCTGATTTTATTCTGTCACTCAAGTAGTCTTTATATGGGGCAAGCTTTGTTACCAACTTTGGCCTATCCTTATATTTAGGGTTACCATCATATTTTAAATATTTACGTACTGTATTTACTGATACACCTACTTCTCCGGCTATTGTTCTTAGGCTTTTACCATGTTTATTCAATATTTTTATTTCCATTATTTGCTCCAGTATTATCATTGTTCATTACCTCCTTATCCAGAGGATTCTACTTTAATACTGTATCAATTTTTAGCCGTTGCTCTGTATCATTTTACTTCCGTTGCTAACATTAATACAGATAAAGAAAGAAATTTGTTAATGGAGAAGTTAGCAAATAATAATCTATCATCTGTTAAACCGATCAAGCGTGTGTATATTCCCAAACGAAAAGGCAAACTTAGACCTTTAGGTTTACCTATTATTTTGGATAGATGTATGCAAGCTGTTGTTAAATCACCACTTGACCATGTATGGACCTACCCGATAATGCAAGAAAAAAATAATATATAACAGCAAAAAAATCGAATGCAGTCATGTATCCGGCTTATAGTTAATAAATCACTTTAAATTTACCCTATAGCCCTGATGGAATTCGCTGGCTTACAAACTATATTACTTATCATTTTGATCTGTCAACAGTTTTCCGGACAGTTTTTTACACACATTTTTGTATTTTTTCGTATTGTACTGGTGATAGATAATCGTTAGCAGAATGCATTCTTATACGATTATAAAATACCTCTATATATTCAAATATAGCATGTTTTGCTTCCTCCCTAGTTTTAAATTTATGTTGATAAATTAATTCTGTTTTTATAGTATGAAAAAAGCTTTCAGCAACAGCATTATCCTAGCAATTTCCTTTACGACTCATACTCTGTATAATACCATGTTGTTTTATAAGTTTTAAATGACTATCAGAACAATATTGGCTACCTCTATCAGTATGCCAAATAAGCTTTTTAGGTGGTTTACGTTGCCATATTGCCATTAGCAAAGCATTATTAACTAAATCAGCTTTCATATTACTATTCATTGACCAGCCTATTACTTTTCTAGAAAATAGATCAATAACTGTTGCTAAATATAACCATCCTTCTCCAGTTGGGATATAGGTGATATCACCAACCCAATAACAATTAACATTAGAAACTTTAAACTGTCTATCCAATAAATTAGGAGCAACTTGCTTATTATGCTTAGAATCAGTAGTTGCTTTAAATTTATACTTAGTTTTACATACTAAGCCAGCTTCATTCATTAGTCTTGTAATTCTCCTACGACTAACAATTATGCCTTGCCTCAACAAAGCCTTTTTAATGGGTCTAGATCCATAATTTCGTCTACCTTCCTGAAAAATAGCTCTAACCTTACAGGTTAATTCTCTATTTTCTTTATCCCTATTGCATCCAGGGTTATTTAACCACTCATAATAACCGCTACGTGATACCTTCATACATTTGCACATAATTGCAATTGAGAAATCATCTTGATGCTTCTTTATCCATGCATACCTTACAGGGACTCTTTTGCAAAGTACGCTGCAGCCTTTTTTAGTATATCACGCTCCTGTGTTACTATCACCAGCTCTTTCTTTAATCTTTTTAATTCATCATACAGATGTTCATCTGTTCTTGTTATTGATTCTTCAAATTGTTTAGAATATTTATCTATCCAACTATATAAAGTATTCTTACTGATACCTAATTCTTTTGCAGTCTGAATAACAGGTCGCTTCGATTCAGTTGCCAATTTAACTGCTGATTCTTTAAATTCACTAGAATACATTTTTGTTTTTGTCATACTGTATTTCCTTTCTGTTAATATTGTCTCATACTAACTGTCCGGAATACTATAGCCACATCATTTTGTCGACTTCTAAAGAGTCATTGTCTGGTTCAGTTTTTTTGTAAGCTAAGGTTCGTCTTATTTACCATCAATATTATCATTCTTTCGCATATTCCGGATTAAAATCTATTAAATTTCTACTTACCTATAATATTATCTCGTCAACTATTTATACCAATTCTTTAGCTACAAACTTTACTCTCGGTATAATCATTACCTGAACTGAGTACTGCAAACACCACTCTTGCTAGTTTATTAGCTACTGCAACAGTTGTTTTATTATGCCCACTTCGTTCAGATAAATTAAACATCCACTCGGTAAACTTGCTATAATCTTTTTTAGATTTTTGCTCTTCCGTGGTAAATCTTATCTTACTATTCAGTACTGCTCTTGCTCCTTGAATCAACAAAGTGCGTAAATAGATATCACCTCTTTTACTAGTACCAAGCAACTTATCTTTGCCACCACTAGAATGTTGCCTTGGCACTAATCCTAGCCATG
This sequence comes from Rickettsia endosymbiont of Polydrusus tereticollis, assembly GCF_964026385.1. Lineage (NCBI taxonomy): Bacteria > Pseudomonadati > Pseudomonadota > Alphaproteobacteria > Rickettsiales > Rickettsiaceae > Rickettsia > Rickettsia endosymbiont of Polydrusus tereticollis. The sequence goes on from NZ_OZ032142.1 coordinate 1,667,719, forward strand.
CTGATAATTGCCTGCCATTTTTAAAACAACTAGCATTACCTATTGACGCTATTAAGGCTGTAGCAGTTATTAAACCTATACCTGGTATCGTCATTAGTTGTTGGTGATTACTATACTGGCTAGCTATAATTTTTAATCTTTGTTCTAATTCTTTTATTTTTTTATTATTCTCTAGAAATTCTTCTTTTAACTCACTAAACGTTCGATAGCTTAGCTGACTTAAATCCCCTTCATCTAAAATTTCGGTTAATTTTGTCATAATCTTATTAATTCCTTGCGGAATAACAAAACCAAATTCATGTAATAATCCCCTGATCTCATTAGCAAGAGCTGTACGATTTTTTACCAATCGCTGTCTTACCCTATGAATAAATAAAATATCTTGTTGCTCTACAGTTTTGATAGGCACAAACCTCATATTAGGTCTTGCTACTGCCTCACATATTGCTTCTGCATCAGCTTGATCATTTTTATTAGTTTTAACATAAGGCTTAACAAATTGTGGAGCCATTAGTTTTACATTATGACCTAATTTTGTTAATTCTCTTGCCCAATAGCTAGCTCCACCGCAAGCTTCCATGCCTACTAGACATCTTGGTAAATTAGCCATAAAAGTTATAATCTGCTCTCTCATTAATTTTTTCTTTAATATTGTATTACCATTTTTATCTACACCGTGAATTTGAAAAATTCTTTTTGCAATATCTATACCAATTGTGGTAACTTCCATATGGACCTCCTTATTGTTGTTTAGGATTCATTTCCTATCCTAGAAGATTAGCTCCTGCTTCTCATTCTGTATATAGGGTAGGTCCATACCATTATCTTGGCAAATTAGCCATAAATGTTAAAATCTGTTCTCTCATCAATTTTTTCTTTAATACCGTATTACCATTTTTATCTACACCATGAATTTGAAAAATTCTTTTTGCAATATCTATACCAATTGTGGTAACTTCCATATGGACCTCCTGAATTAGTTGTTTTAATATATTTAATATTAACTCTAGAAGATTAGCAACTGCTTTTCATTCTGTATATCAGGAGGTCCATACCATTAGTCCATTATATCTTACATGAATCTCATAACTTAACCAACCTACCGGCCCTCAGCCGGTAGTAGTTGATTAAAAGTATTACATCCAATAGGATCGTTTTCTTTTTGAGCACTATAATAGTTTTTAACACTATGACTTATTTGCTTAGAATAATCAAAATTAAACGTTCCATTATTAAATGATTGTTCGTTTAGATTTCTAAACCAATATTTTATTTCTGCTTCTGTTGCATTTGCTGGTGGTACTGATGGAGATTTTTCAGGATATTGTGCTGTACTATGGCATGATAGGCATGAAGAGTTTTTATTATCTATGGGGCCATTAAGTCTACCTAAATATCCTAAAGAGTTTGTAGATACATTAGGATTGATCCAACACTCTGATAGTTTTTTTCTATTCTCGTAACTTGATGTAAAATAATTAGGATCATTACCCCACGTAATACCTACTAATTTCATATTAAACCATGGGTTTTCATTATTCATAGTATTATCATAAATAAATGTACCTGCAACCCATCCTGTTTCCTTTGAACGCCTATCTTTAACTAAAAAGTCAATTTGAAATAATCTCAGTTGTTTAAATACTTTTGGCGTACCTTTGTTATTCTGATTAATATAACCAGTCCAGGTAATACTGTTTTTAAGAGTTGGGATATCTTCTGGTGTGGCCTCTGTAAATACTAATTTTGCACTAACTGTACCATCTAGGAATATACCTTTGGTAATATCGGGTTTGTTGATATCTCGCCATACCTGTCCATATGTGTAAGCTCCTTGTTCATTAATAATAGAGATTGCCCAATTTTGTATTATAGACTTTTGCTTACTATGTAACTCACCGGGTTTAAATGATCTCTCTCTGGTTAAACCGTGCACAAATTCTCTACCAGTAACCCCATAATGCATCCATGGTGCATGATACCAATTAGCAATCTTATTACAGTGCAAATCAAAATCACAGTTAATATTGCCATTATATATATATTTTAACACTGTATAGCCATATTTTGATGGCTCCTCTTTAAATGATATGTGTTGCCATGGTTTTTCTGTATTATGAATTTTAGTTGGATAGTTAACCTTAATTTGAAAGATCCTATCGTTATAACCTAAAGGTATTTTATCACATGAAGATATCACTGTTGAATTAGCATGTGCAATAATATTATCAAATATAAAAAGTAATAGTATTATTATATAATAACTTTTGGTTCTATTATTACCTTTAAATTGTAATAATCTTTTCTTATAACTCATCACTATTAAGAAATACGTATTCATAATACTAAATCTAGGTTTTTGTTTAGGTAATTTCTACTTGCCCTAATAAATCAATGATGTCTTGAGCATCATCAACTTCTGGATGATTAGCATAATAGGATATTATTTTTTCTTTTATATCAGGCTCAATTTGCTCATTATATAAAGGCATGTTATATTTATTTAGCATCTTGTACATATATGGATGTAATATACATTGTTTTTCATCAATCAAATAAATCGGTCTATGATATAACAAACTTTCGACAGTACTACTTAATTCCATATCTTCACATTTTTTTAGAATATTTATTTTAGTATTTATATCTGCCTCTAATTTAGTATTAAATATAGCAAATTCATCTGAAATACTTTTTATAAATTTTACTATTTGTTCTCGTGTATATGTTATACTATTATCGTTAATAATATGAGAAACCATACCAGGAGTACAGTTTATAGAGTTTATAAAGAAGATGCATTGATCTGTATATTGTTCTAAACTTAGATCATTTATTATAGTAGAAAATGCTAATAAATTGTTATTATCTTCAAACACCACATTTTTAAATATATGAATTAAATGTTTTGCATTTATCCAATTTTGATATAAAACATTCCTTAGCTCCCAGTAAGTATTTAATCCTATATATTCAAAATTAATATCAAGACATGCTATATGCGAATCTTGAAAATCTTTAATCATAGAATTCATGCCATCTTTTCCTAAATGCTGGGAAGTGAGAATAAGGTTTATCACTTGCGTGTTTTTGAGACCTGTAGCTAAAGCTTGTGCTCCATCTTTTCCTATACTTTTTTCATTCAAAACAAGATGTATGATTTGAGTGTCTTTCAGACATGCAGCTAGTGTTCGTATTCCTTCGCTACCTATATTATTATAACTAAGATTAAGATATGCAATCTGAGTATCTTTTAAGCAGTTAGCTAAAATTTCTGCTCCTTTGTCTTTTATACTATTACCACCTAGATTAAGATCTATAATTTTACTATCTTTAAGAGATTCACCCAGAGTATGCACTTCTATATCGTCTACATCATTAGAACTAAGATCAAGGTCTATAACTTTGCTACCTTTTAAACCTTGAACAAAGATTTGTATTCTTTGGTCTTTTTTATAACTTCTGAAGGTAGCATAGAGGTGAAGGTGAGTAATTTGTGTATTTTTCAATCCTTTAGCTAAAGCCATTGCTCCTGCTTGATCTATACTGTTTAAACCTAGATTAAGATTAGTAATCTGAGTATTTTCTAAAGATTCCGCCAAAGCTCTTATTCCTTCGTCTCCTATTAAACTTTTGTACAAGTTAAGATATTTAATTTTGGTATTTGGTAATACTACAGCTAATGCTTTAGCACCGTCATCCTCCATTCTACTCTTGCGAAGATTAAGAGACATAATATTAGTTCTATCCAAAACATTTGCTAAAGCCTTAGTTCCTTCTATCCCTATTCTATTATAACTAAGATCAAGGTTTGTAATTTGAGTATCTTTTAATCCTTCGGACAAAGCTATTGCTCCTTCTTCTCCCATCCTATTGTTATAAAAATTAAGTTCTGTAATTTTTGTATTCTTCAAGTCTTTAGCCAAAAATTTCATATCTTTGCTTGTAATACTTCTATTACAACTAAGATCAAGGTTTATAATTTGAGTACCTACTAGGTTTTCAGATATAACTTTTAATACTCCTCTACCAATAGAGCCTGCAAGACTAAGATGTGTAATATGAGTATGTTTTAAACTTCTAGCTAAGGTTTCAGATTCTTCATACCATATGTGATTGGAACTAAGCTTAAGATTTATAATTTTAGTATCCTGTATACCATGAATTAATGCTTGTACCCCATCATTTCCTATATCATTATAATGAAGACCTAAATAGGTAAGTTGTGTACCTTTTAAATTTTGAGCCAAAATATGTATTCCGTGATCTCCTATGCGGTTACCACCAAGCTCAAGATTTGTAATTTGACTATTTTTCAAAGAATTAGCTAAGGTTATTGCTCCTGTTTGTCCTATTTTATTAGCACACAGATTCAGAATTGTAATTTCTGTATCCTTTAAAGAATTTGCTAAACTCTGCACTCCTTTTTGTTCTATATCATTAGATGTTAAATTAAGGCTTATAATCTTACTACCCTTAAGACCAGAAGCTAACGCAACTGTGCCTGAATCTCCTATATGGTTATTGGACAAATCTAAGTGAGTAATTTGAGTATCTTTTAAAATTTGTGCTAAAAAAGGCATAATTTCTTTTTTCATTTTATAAGCATGCAAACTAAGATGTGTAATCTTAGTATTTTTTAATTTTTCAACTAGTGTAATTACTGCATCCCCTATATTATCAAAGCCAAAATTCATATTAAGATGTGTAATTTTTGTATCCTTTAAACCTTCAGCAAATGCTTGTATCCCATTATTATCTATACTATTTTTAGAAAATTTCAGATGTGTAATTTGAGTGTCTTTTAACCCTTGTACTAGTGCTTCACCTCCTTCTTTTGTTATTCTATAATGACTAAGGATTAGAGAGGAAATGTGAGTATCTTTTAATTCTTTAATTAAGATTTCTGCTGTTTCCTTATTTATAATTTTATAAAACTTGCTATTTAATGATATAGACAACATAAATACACTTTTAACATTAATATGACTTGTTTGTTCAGATAAATATTCAAGGTACAAGATTTCATTATTCTTTTCAACAGCTAACTTCTTACTATCCTTAAAAGTTTGCATAGGAGTTTTTCCATAACAATATTTACCGGAATGAGGTCTTTCATTATTGAAATGCTCTAACCATTTAATGGTTCTATTGTAATAAATTTATTGACTGAGTTATCTTATGATCTTCACTATTTTAATTATTTACCAACATTTGATCCTGTAAGATTTCATAATTAAAGACTACTCGTAGGCAGTGTTTTTCTAATTGCCCCGCAATCTCAGGTATTTTTAAGTAAGCAGCTAATGCTAAAAATATTTGCAGAGTTTCAGAGGTGGTTTGCCAGATCTTGTCAAGAGACTTAGCTCTAACCGTTTGTATATTATGTAATCTATCAAACAGCTTAATTAGTAATAAATCATCCTTCTTTTGTATATATAACATCTTAACCATTTCTACGGCACTAATCTTATAATCTTTCTTGATTCTGGTTAAATCTTCAACATAACTTGCTATCTTATCACTAAATGCTTCTGCTATCATTTCTTGAGTCAACTCTGTATCCTCAATCGCATCATGTAATATGGCAGTAACAATAAGATCAGTTTTAAATGAGTAATCAGAAATCATATATGCCACTTCTAAAGTATGAGTGTAAAATAATTCTCCAGTTTTGCGTTTTTGCCCACCATGATATTTTTTGGCATAGTAAATAGCCTTAGTGACTTGATCAAAATCTATCGTATTTGTTGTATATTTGTTTAGTAGTAAAAGTTTTTTTAATAATCTTTTACTATAACAACAATTTAAAGACTCCTCATATTTACAATTAACTTGATTTTTAACCATATTTTGTCATTCTTTACTATCCTATCTTAAGTTTAGTTAACTAAACTAATAATAGTCAAGATATTTTTACTACAGCATGGTTACTAGGACTATAGTTTTATAGATAGTTAAGTGAAGTCTTGTAAAATAAAATTTACAAGACTTTAAGTTATTTAGTAATTATTGATGATATATAGGCAATTTTACTGGTATATTACATGTAACAGTTGTACTCTTACCTTCTTCGCTTTCGACGTTAATATCTCCACGCATTTCATGGATAAGTCTTTTAACAAAGGTAAGTCCTAATTTTAATCCTTTATACCCAGTTGCAGAATCAAATTCAATATTCTTACCTCTAATATATTGCTGTATTTCTTCAGACATGCCAATACCTGTATCATGGATGATAAGTTGTAGTATCATATCCTTATTATCTTCGTCTATAGTAGTAGGAAATAGATTGATTGTCACAATAACTTTGCCTGCTTCAGTAAATTTAACTGAATTAGATACTAATTGTTCTAATATTGCTCCTATCCAATAACTATCCCCAATAATAATCTTGGCTATATCGTACTGAAAATTACAAAAAAGATCTAAACCTTTATCTTTAGCTTCTTGGTTAAGTTTATCAACAGTTTCATTTACTAATTGCTCTAGATCAAAAGCTTGTAGATTTATGGGAACTAGTTTAGCATCTTTATGTAGCAAATTAACCAGATTATGAGAATAATCTAATAGTCCCTTAGCACAATCTATAACAATATTAGATAAGGAGTTCTTCTTATTAGGATCTGTTTCTGCTCCATAAAGTGTCAGCAGCTGTAAGAGCATTTCATTACACGATATATCTAATTTATTACTAATATTTTTAATTAAATCTATCTTAAATATATTAGATTCTTTTAGTTCATGCTTTGCCTTTTGTAATTCTTGCTCTAATTCTTGATGCTTATCTGTAAAACTATATTCTGGGTCAGATGGCATTAATGTGACAGATATAGGAGATAATTGCAATATCCAAGCTTGCTGCACCATATTTTTAACTTTATTGTGATCTTGTTGTTGATTTGTGTTATTAATTATCATAGCATCTCCTTGCTGTTAAAGTTAAGAAAACAGCTCAGAGGTTAAAGTGTTAGAATGTTGAAGTCTTGAATTTAACCTCTGAACCAGAACTGCACCATGCAGCTCATGGTAAGGACAGATATCACCACAATTCTGCGAAGTACAGAGGATTTAAGAGCTTTTTTGACAGATTTTTATACAATTAGGCAAACAGCTGCATAAATGAGACACCGCTAAATTTCTATTGTGTGTTAGCTCAGCTCTTTGTCTATTAAACACAAATCAAAACTAGCATTAATGATGCTAGAGAAAACATCAAGAATTCCTTGAAAATCCCTTGTAATACAGTATTTTGCTGGCATTTAAGCCTATTTTATACTATAATTATAGTATAAATATTTTAATCATAATTTCATGTCAGTAAATAACTCAAACAAGGCACAACCATTCTTACAATGGGTCGGAGGTAAAAGAAAAATTACCGATCAATTAATTAAGTTTCTTCCGTCCACACTGAATAATTACTATGAACCATTCCTTGGAGGTGGTGCTTTATTCTTTCAAGTTAGAGATAAATTTAAACATTGCTTCCTATCTGATATTAATCTAGAGCTAGTAACGTCCTATAATGCGGTTAAGAAGAATCCAGATAAGGTTAGTAAGTTACTAAACTCCTATAAAGAAAAACACTCTAAAGAGCATTATTATCAGGTTAGAAGTAATAATGACAGTAATGATCCAGCAAAAATTACTGCAAGGTTTATCTATCTTAATAGATATTCATTTAAAGGCATTTACCGGATTAATATTGATGGCAAACCAGCTCAAACTTTCTCTGGTAGGAATTATAGTAAATCTGATCTTGCCTTTAGATTAAAACAGTGTAGTCAGCTTTTAGCTGGCACATTTATTTGTGCTATGGATTTTTCTTTCATTGAACCACAAAAAGGTGATTTTGTTTATTTTGATCCTCCTTATCATAAATCAGGTGAGAAATTTTATACCAGATTACCCTTTGATGAAAATGAGCAAACGAGACTTAAAGATTTTGCTACAGAACTCAATGATAAAAATGTTAAAATAATGGTTTCTAATAGTAATACTCCCTTTATTAGAAACTTATACAAAAATTTTAATATTAGTACTATTAAGGTTAAATATTCTATGCCTGAGCACAATAAAATATCTGATGAAGTAGTTATTACAAATTATCAATTACCACAATAGCTTAGTTATATTCAAACTTGATTAATTCAAAGCAATAATCTTGCGTCTTAAAAGCTTCTTCTAGATCTTGCATATGACGATTTCTAACATAGTAATCATTAAAAGCCGTTGTTGATTTAAGGATTACCTTGTTATTGACTATATCTTCCTCTACCACTACTAATTTACTTAATACCCCAAAATCAATATATTGGTTATAACGTTCAATAAGAAATTTCCGTGCCCTGTACCATACTGAATTAGGATTTAATTGTTTACTTAGCTGCAGTAGATAATCTTGTGTTTCATCTTCAGTATTATTCTGCTTCGCTTCAAGCTCAGCAAATGGTATGATTTCCAACTTCCCAATACTACTGCCATAAATCATTCGTACTTGCTGTAGTATTTCATCTTGTGCATTTTCTGAAAGCGTAATATTTTTAAGCAGTTTTATTTGATAGCTATTACCTACTACCCCAATAAATAAGCAGGAGCTTAGTAATTCATAAGCTGAATCAGGATCAAAACTACCAACAATTTTACGTTTTAGCTGAGCTTGCAAGCTAGTATCAAGGCTACTTTCTATCTTATCTAGGTATTGCTCTTTAGCGTTGTTTAAGTCGCTAGATTTAAACTGAAACTTCTCACAATTAGCTTGAGTAGTTTCTCTCAGTTCATGAGCTAAAGCTTTAGCCATGTAATTTAAAAACACTTTTTTATGACCAAAATGGTGTTCTGGGTATTGTTCGGCTAATTTCAATAAGAGCTTGTTAATAAAAGTAAGATTAAATTCTCGATTTGATTTTATCTGTAATAAATCAGCCTCTTCTTGGGTTAATGGATGGAAATCTGTTAATTTTTTTCTTTTGAACCAGCTTTTATGATTAACCCGGATATTGCATGAGATATAGGAGACAAAATCCTCGTAAAGCTGTATAATACTGGTATTTCATTAGAATAATACAAAGGATTTTGTCATGACAAATTGTATAGCATATAGTTACCAGTTTTCCAAAGTAAAAAATCGGACAATAGAGATAAATTTCACTGGAGGTGATATTAGTAGCGATGGAGGTGTGTTGTTATTAAGAGAAGCAGATAAAAGGCTTGGTATAACAGAGGAGCTTGCTAAAATATTTCCTGATAGACGAGATGGTAGTAAAATTACCCATAATATGGCAACAATGCTGAGGCAACGAATTTATGGTATTGCATTAGGTTATGAAGATTTAAATGACCACAATTATCTACGAAAATGTCCTGCTATGCAAACAGCTATGGAAACAATTGATGATATGGCAAGTAGTTCTACCTTATGTCGTATAGAAAACAATGCTGATAGACACTTTGCAATTAAAGTGCATGAACTAATGCTTGATAAATTTATTAAGTCTCATAAAATAGTACCAAAGCAGCTAATACTTGATTTTGATGCTACGGATGATGAAATTCATGGGCAACAGGAAGGTAAGTTTTATCATGGTTATTACGGTCATAATTGCTTTTTACCTTTGTATGTTTTTTGTGGAAAGCATCTGTTAGTTAGTTATCTTAGGACGTCAAAGCAGGATCAAGCAAAACATTCTTGGGCAATATTATCATTGTTAGTAAAACGTTTTCGCCAAGCTTGGCCAGAGGTAAAGATTATTTTTCGTGGTGATAGTGGATTTTGTCGTCATCAGATGTTTGATTGGTGTGATATTCATAATATAAAATATATTGTAGGAATGCCCCAAAATAACAGACTAAATGAGTTACTGAAACCTACAATGGAGAAGTCAAAAGCAGCATTTATTATAACCCAAGAAAAGCAACGTCTTTTTAGTGAGTTTCCATATAAGGCTGGTAGTTGGAGTCATGAACGTAGAATAATTGGTAAGGCAGAAATGACAATGCTTGGAGAAAATCCAAGGTATATAGTAACTAATTTATCAGATAAACCTGAAGATTTATACGACAAAGTTTACTGTGGTCGTGGTGATATGGAAAACCGTATAAAAGAGCAACAACTAGAATTATTTGCAGATCGTACTTCTTGTCATAGATGGTGGGCTAATCAGCTCAGAATGATTTTATCGGGTCTTGCATACACTTTAGTAGAATATATCAGAGGTAATTTATTACAAGGTAGTGCATTAGCAAAAGCACAAATAGGTACAATACGTTTAAAATTATTAAAAATTGGGGTAGTAATTATCCGTAATACTAGGCGTATTAAGTTTTTGTTATCTTCATCATATCCTTACCGACAGGTATGGAATCATGTGATGAAGAAATTAGCATTAGAATAACCTAGATTAGCACTGTTCCCGGTGCTTAGAAAAAATGGGGTAAGGGGCATTACATCTAAAATTTGAAAATAACGGCTTCAAAGCACTTTTTGGCAAAATTTTTACAAAAGTATCATTGCTAATATTATAAATTACTCAATTTCTTACTTTAAATCTCACTTCATGCAATATCCGGGTTAACGGCATTAATTGCTGCATTATTGCTATTTGATGCTGTAAAATCATGTTTTTTAGAGATTTTATTAATAACTGCTTGTAGTGCAGTATTAATCCGTGTAGCACCTGTTGTGCTATTAGCATTAGATGAACTGGTATTGTCAGCTTGTTGTTGATCATTGGTTGAGCTTGTTGCCTTAGCCCGGATATTGCATGAAGTGAGATTTAAAGTAAGAAATTGAGTAATTTATAATATTAGCAATGATACTTTTGTAAAAATTTTGCCAAAAAGTGCTTTGAAGCCGTTATTTTCAAATTTTAGATGTAATGCCCCTTACCCCATTTTTTCTAAGCACCGGGAACAGTGCTAATCTAGGTTATTCTAATGCTAATTTCTTCATCACATGATTCCATACCTGTCGGTAAGGATATGATGAAGATAACAAAAACTTAATACGCCTAGTATTACGGATAATTACTACCCCAATTTTTAATAATTTTAAACGTATTGTACCTATTTGTGCTTTTGCTAATGCACTACCTTGTAATAAATTACCTCTGATATATTCTACTAAAGTGTATGCAAGACCCGATAAAATCATTCTGAGCTGATTAGCCCACCATCTATGACAAGAAGTACGATCTGCAAATAATTCTAGTTGTTGCTCTTTTATACGGTTTTCCATATCACCACGACCACAGTAAACTTTGTCGTATAAATCTTCAGGTTTATCTGATAAATTAGTTACTATATACCTTGGATTTTCTCCAAGCATTGTCATTTCTGCCTTACCAATTATTCTACGTTCATGACTCCAACTACCAGCCTTATATGGAAACTCACTAAAAAGACGTTGCTTTTCTTGGGTTATAATAAATGCTGCTTTTGACTTCTCCATTGTAGGTTTCAGTAACTCATTTAGTCTGTTATTTTGGGGCATTCCTACAATATATTTTATATTATGAATATCACACCAATCAAACATCTGATGACGACAAAATCCACTATCACCACGAAAAATAATCTTTACCTCTGGCCAAGCTTGGCGAAAACGTTTTACTAACAATGATAATATTGCCCAAGAATGTTTTGCTTGATCCTGCTTTGACGTCCTAAGATAACTAACTAACAGATGCTTTCCACAAAAAACATACAAAGGTAAAAAGCAATTATGACCGTAATAACCATGATAAAACTTACCTTCCTGTTGCCCATGAATTTCATCATCCGTAGCATCAAAATCAAGTATTAGCTGCTTTGGTACTATTTTATGAGACTTAATAAATTTATCAAGCATTAGTTCATGCACTTTAATTGCAAAGTGTCTATCAGCATTGTTTTCTATACGACATAAGGTAGAACTACTTGCCATATCATCAATTGTTTCCATAGCTGTTTGCATAGCAGGACATTTTCGTAGATAATTGTGGTCATTTAAATCTTCATAACCTAATGCAATACCATAAATTCGTTGCCTCAGCATTGTTGCCATATTATGGGTAATTTTACTACCATCTCGTCTATCAGGAAATATTTTAGCAAGCTCCTCTGTTATACCAAGCCTTTTATCTGCTTCTCTTAATAACAACACACCTCCATCGCTACTAATATCACCTCCAGTGAAATTTATCTCTATTGTCCGATTTTTTACTTTGGAAAACTGGTAACTATATGCTATACAATTTGTCATGACAAAATCCTTTGTATTATTCTAATGAAATACCAGTATTATACAGCTTTACGAGGATTTTGTCTCCTATATCTCATGCAATATCCGGGTTAGATTGTAAATTTGCTGCACGTTTTTGTTGTTGTAACTGAGTTTGGTTATTATGATTAAATATATTTTTTTCATTTTGAAAAATTGTAGATTCGCTAGATCTAGATTTATTAGATATATTTTTATTATTATCTATATATATTGTCTCATCCAAACTTTTTTGGGGTTGAGGCAAAATTTCTTTGGGTTTCATCCCAAACTTTTTTGGAGTTGGTGCAAAATTTTTTTCATTTTCGTGAGGAATGTTGCCAGAAGCAGGTTGGAAGTTTTTAATAAGCCTAATACAAGGAGTATTACGGCATTTAATGTTATATTTGACAATAGTTGCTTTATAAACTTCAATGAAGCCGCTCTTTTTTAATTCAAGTAAGCATTGTCTTACACGCTCTTGACATACTCCTAGAGACTCCTCAAAGAAATGATAAGTTTCTTGAAGTTCATCGATACTATTATTGTAGTATATTTGCATGCGGAAGACTATTAGAGATAGTAGCTGCCTTGCAGTTTTGCTTAATATCTTACCATTATTAGAGGTCAGATTATTCCATTCAGGTGGAATAAAATTACCAACAAAATTGTAGAAAATAGTGTGATTTTTATCACTATGATTATGGATTACACAATCAGGAGTGAAATGTGAGCAGCATATAGTGTGCATAAGACCTCAACTTAAACATCAGGTTTAATCGAGGTAATAAGGCAATTAAAGCAGTATTTTTAAAAATGCGAGGAGCATATAAGCAGCATACAGAGTAGGGAGGTAAAATTAGTAGATTATGAAAAGCTAGGAGATAAGGTGGTGGGCGATGGGGGGCTCGAACCCCCGACCTTTACGAAGTCAACGTAATGCTCTAACCAACTGAGCTAATCGTCCTTATTTATATACGCATAAATTTTACGCTTTTATATTTATTGTATAATAGTCTAGATTTCAAGCTTTATTTGCGGTATTTATAATATTTTTAAAATGACTCTTAAATTATGACTCTGAAATCTAAAGCTTTTGATATCACTCAAAATTTTGTAATTGCTCTTGACGGTCCGGCTGCTTCCGGTAAAGGTACGGTCGGTCAAATGCTAGCGAGCAAATTTTTTCTTACATATTTTCAATCAAGTATCGTTTATAGAAATCTTGCTTTTAATTGTATTAATCAAAAAATAGATATTAATGATATTAAGGCAATTATTTCTTTATCGGAATCTTTAGAAATCACGAAAAATATTGATTTAGAGGATGAATATATAGGAAATATTGCTTCTAAAATTGCCGCAATAAGCGAGGTTAGAAATAACTTAAATAAATATTTGATAAATTTGATAAAATCTACCCCTCGGATTATTATGGAGGGGAGGGATATCGGTACTGTTATAGCCCCCGATGCCGATTTAAAAATTTTTATCACTGCGAATGCCGAGCTTCGGGCTCAAAGGCGATATAATCAGTTGCAAAAAAAGGGAAAAGCTTGTATGCTTACGGAAATTTTACAACAGATAAAGCTACGAGATAAAAGAGATAAAGAGCGAGAATCAGGACCGTTACTGCCGGCAATAGACGCTTTAGTGATCGATACCTCCGAGCTTACTCCTTTGGAAATTGTCGAAAAAATAACAAAATTTATTTTATGTGGGGGAGCGTTAGGAAGAGATAAAAAATAAGACTCGTCATTGCTAGGATATGCCGGCTTTGTTGCATAAATAGATTAAAGCACGTTCGATGTCATTCCCGTGAAAACGGGAATCTAGAGAATATTTAAGCGAGTTATATAGTAAATTTTTATATAATTTTACTTATTTTAAGTGTTTTTTCTGGATTCCTGCTTTCGCAGGAATGACATCGAAAATTCGAGCCACGCAACAACGCCGATCAAGTCGCTCGCAATGACGTTTGGGGTATCCGTGCAACAACGCTAATGCCTTCTCGCAATGACAAACATATATCTTTACTTTGTAAACTAACGCCTATAATTTATTTTAAGCACGAGTAAAATAACTTGAAGTTTTAAAATTAATTATTTAAAACTCCGAAGTGCTAAGTTATTTATACTTAATTTTATTAACCTATAAAAAAACATTATATTAGTTTAGCACTGACTAATATTAATCGAGAAAAATATGCCGAAATTTAAGAAAAGATTCGTCCCGCAGCTGGCAGAAATTAATAGCCAATTTGACGGTGATTTTGCCCAGATGCTTGAAAGCGTAAATACAAGCCATATTAAAGAAGGTACTGTAGTTAAAGGGCAGGTAGTAGGGATTGATGAAGGAGTTATTATTGTTGATGTCGGATTAAAAAACGAAGGAAGGGTGCCAAAAACGGAATTTGCTCTATCTGTTAATCAGATGATGCCGCAAATCGGTGATGTAGTCGATGTTTATATTGAAAAAATCGAAGGTCGTAACGGCAGAACTATATTAAGCCGTGAAAAAGCCGTTAGAGAAGAGTTATGGGGACAATTGGAAGTTGCTTGTGCTAAAGGTGAATTTGTCGACGGCATAATTTTTGGTCGTGTTAAAGGTGGGTTTACTGTAGATTTATCAGGGGTAATTGCATTTTTGCCTGGTAGTCAAGTGGATGTTAGACCCGTTAAAGATATTTCTTTATTAATGGATATTAAACAGCCATTCCAGATTTTAAAAATGGACAAAAAGCTTGGTAATATTGTAGTTTCAAGAAGAGCTATTTTGGAAGAATCAAGGTCGGAAGCTAGAGATGAAATGTTGTCGAAAATTAAAGAGGGTATGGTACTTGAGGGAGTTGTAAAAAATATAACCGATTACGGAGCGTTTATTGATTTAGGAAGTGTTGACGGTTTATTACATTTAACCGATATTTCTTGGAGTAGAGTTAACCATCCTTCAGAAATTCTAACGCTCGGTCAAAAAGTTAAAGTGATGGTTATTAAATTTAACGAAGAGACAAAAAGAATATCGTTAGGTATGAAGCAACTTGACCATAACCCGTGGCATAATATTAAAGGAGAATTTCCTGTCGGTAAAAAAATGATCGGTAAAGTAACGAATATTGCTGATTACGGAGTGTTTATTGAGCTAAAAGACGGCGTGGAAGGGTTAGTTCACTCAAGTGAAATTAGTTGGCTAAAATCTAATCAATATCCGAGAAAAACGATTACCATCGGGCAGGAAGTAGAATTTGTAGTTTTAGAAGTCGATACGGAAAAACATCGTGTTTCTTTAAGTATTAAACAATGTCGGGATAATCCTTTAATAAAATTTGCAGAAACAAATCCGGTAGGAACCGTACTTACGGCACCGGTTAGAAATGTTACGGATTTCGGTATATTTGTAGCTCTCGGCGATAATATCGACGGTATGATTCATGAAGGGGATATAAGTTGGGAAGGTAACGGTGCGGAGTTATTAAAATCATTCAAAAAGAATGATGTAATAGAATGCAAAGTTTTAGCTGTCGATATTGAAAAAGAACGCATTAGCCTCGGTATAAAACAACTTAGTGAAAATCTTGCTCAAGAGCCTTCCGAAGGGTATAAAAAGAACGCCATCGTTAAAGCCGTGATAATGGCAATTAAAGATGACGGTTTAGAAGTAATGATAGATGATAAAGCTCACGGTTTTATTAAAAAATCAGAGTTATCCGAAGAAAAAGGAGAGCAAAAACCTGAAATGTTTTCTTTAGAAGATACAATAGAGGCAAAAATTATCTCTATTGATAAATCAAATAAAATTTCATTATCGATAAAAGCACTAAAAATAGCAGAGCGTGAGAAAGCAATTAAAGAACACGGCTCTAGTGATAATGCTATGAATATCGGCGATATAATTGCCGGTGCTTTGGATAAGGAGTAAAAACATAGAGAGTTGTTGTGAGTCGGCGTTGTTGCGTGGCTGATTAAAAGTAGCAGTATGTCATTCCTGCGAAAGCAGGAATCCAGAAAATGTTTAAGCGAATTATATAGTAAATTTTTATATAATTTTGCTTATTTTAAGTGTTTTTTCTAGATTCCCGCTTTCGCGGGAATGACATACGTCGCTTTTTTAGAGTCATGTAACAATGCCGACTTGATCGCGGGACCCCTTGAAATACGCTACCACAGGTTGCTTATGAGATACCGTGGTCAAGCCACGGTATGACATTGGAACCATTTTTCGATCCACGCAACAACGCCTATCCACGCAGGCAATACCTTGTAAGAGCGACATTGAGGACGCACAAAGTTTTAAACATCAGGAGAAAATTAAATGTCGTATGTACCGATAGTGATTGAGCAAACCTCAAGAGGTGAGAGAGCTTACGATATATATTCAAGACTACTCAAAGAACGCATAATCTTTGTGTGCGGTACTGTCGAGGATTATATGGCAAATGTTGTAGTAGCACAATTGCTCTTCCTTGAGGCAGAAAATCCGGAAAAAGATATCTACATGTATATAAATTCGCCAGGCGGCGTGGTTACGGCCGGTCTTGCTATTTACGATACCATGCAATATATAAAACCAAAAATTGCTACACTCTGTATAGGGCAAGCTTGTTCTATGGGATCACTATTATTATGTGCCGGCGAGAAAGGAATGCGTTCTTCATTACCGCATAGCCGCATAATGATCCACCAGCCTTCAGGAGGTTATCAAGGGCAGGCTACCGATATAGAAATTCATGCACAGGAAACTTTAAAAGTTAAAAGATTACTTCACGTCTTATATAGTAAACATACCGGTCATGATATAAAACACATTGAAAAAAATATGGAACGTGATAATTTCATGTCACCTGAAGAAGGAAAAAAATTCGGTTTGGTCGATAAAATAATTTCCACAAGGGATATTAAGTTAGTAAAAAGTTAATATATGGATGGATTTAAAAACAATATAATTAGTATACATAAAAAGTAAGGGAAAATTTGGTTCAAAAATTGTAAAAGAATTAGCTCAAAAATGGAATTTATCTAATCTTAAATCTAAATTACTAAAAAAATAAAACATGCTGACATAAATAAACTAGTGAAGTGTAATACTTTGTGTTATATTATAAGTATATATGAGCAGAGATAAAAATGACAAAAAGCATTACAACTAGCATACGTTTAGAGGTAGACTTAAGTAAAAAGCTTGAAAAAGCAGCTCTTGACTTACATCGTCGCAAGAATTGGGTAATTAGTGAAGCAATACGCATATATCTTAAACAATTAGAAAATTCAAACTTAGTTGGAGAGGCTAGGAGACAATCTTTGCTTGTTAGTAGACAAAAAAATTTAGACCCAGATGCCGATTTATGGGAGATAAATAGCGATCAAGAGAGATGGACTTCTTAATGAAAAGAGGAGATATTATAATTTGTATATTAGCCGGAGATTATGGTAAACCAAGAC
This sequence comes from Rickettsia endosymbiont of Polydrusus tereticollis, assembly GCF_964026385.1. Classification (NCBI taxonomy): domain Bacteria; kingdom Pseudomonadati; phylum Pseudomonadota; class Alphaproteobacteria; order Rickettsiales; family Rickettsiaceae; genus Rickettsia; species Rickettsia endosymbiont of Polydrusus tereticollis. The sequence continues at coordinate 1,685,398 of NZ_OZ032142.1, forward strand.
CTGCTGTTGTTGTTCAGTCCGACTTATTTAATCCAACGCATGCCAGTATAACAATTTGCCCTATAACATCACATCTAGTAGACACACCATTATTTCGCCTTTTATTAGCTCCTACACAACTAAATGGTCTTACATCACAATCTCAAATTATGATCGATAAAATTGTTTCTATTAAATCCGAAAAAATTGCTCAAACAATTGGTAAATTAATGTCTGATGAAATAGTAAAATTGGATAACGCTCTTAAATTATGGCTAAATTTAAATTGAAAAAGTATGTAATGTCATGTAAGATTGCCGAGGGATGACAGTTAGCTTTGCCGGTGATAAAATAGGCATCTGAATACTTTTGGAGTTTATAGATGCCCGGTAGAAGAATAACAAATCAGCAATACGAGGTATATATGAAATTAAGAAAATCAGGTTTGAATCAAACAATTTGTTCAGCTAAAGCAGGTTTTTCACAACGTAGTGGTAGGAATTTAGAACGTAGGGAAGTGTTATCTTTATCGAAAGGGAAGAAAGTACGTAAGTACCGTAACGATCCATTAGAAGGAGTATGGGAAGGTGTATTAGTTCCTTTATTAGAACAACTACCATATTTAACATCTTGGACATTATTAGAATATCTTCAAGACGAATACCCAGGAAAATATCCGGACAGCATTTTAAGAACTGTTCAGCGACGCACTAGCAAGTGGAGAGCATTATATGGTCCGGAAAAGGAAGTTATCTTTCGCCAGCTTCATGTACCCGGTCGTCAAGGTTTATCGGATTTTACTGCTTTAAAAGGCATAGAGATTACTATTTGTGGTAAACCGTTTAAGCATCTATTGTATCATTTTCGGTTAGCTTATAGTAATTGGTCTTTTATGAAAGTATAATGGTACCCAAAAACTAGACAAGAAAATAGAGAAAAGTAGGTATAATATCTCCTAGGAAAAGGAGCAAAAAATGAAAAAAAATGAAAAAACAAGTTAAAAAATATAGTGCAGAAGAAAAAGCAAAAATAGCAATTGAAGCAATATCTGGAGAAATGACTATAGCTCAAATTACCAGCAAATATGGTGTTCACGCTAATCAGATTTATAAATGGAAGAAAGAAGCTTTAGATTTTATGGTTTCTGGATTTAAATCGAAATCTAAACAACAAGATACCGGCCAAGAAGATTTAATTAAATCATTATTTGAGCAAATAGGCCAGTTAACAGTTGAAAGAGACTGGCTTAAAAAAAAATCTAGTATCTTTGGATTTAGAGGTTAGGAAAAAAATGATAAGTTATGCTTCAAATTTAACCATAGCAAGACAATGCAAACTTTTAGATTTAAACCGCTCAAGTTACTACTACCGAGCTAGGAATACCTTAGATGATAAGGAGTATAGAGTACTGAACAGAATTGATGAGATTTTTACAGAGCATCCCTATTATGGTACTAGAAGAATGTCTCATGTCCTAAAATCCGAAGGGTTAAATGTTAGTCGTAAGATGATAAGAAAATATTATAAAATACTTGGTATTGAAGCAGTATACCCAAAGATTAATTTAAGCCGTAGGAATCAGGCTCATAAAGTATACCCATATCTATTAAATAATATAGAGGTGGTTTGCTCCAATCAAGTTTACTGTGCAGATATTACTTACATAAGATTAAAGCAAGGTTTTGTATATTTGGTTGCTATAATGGATTGGTATAGTCGTTATATTTTGAGTTGGTGGGTGTCGATTAGTTTAGAAAATGATTTTTGTATTGAAGCTCTAAATGAAGCAATATCTATACATGGCAAGCCTGACATTTTTAATACGGATCAAGGAGTACAATTTACATCAAAAGATTTTACTCAAATACTTGAGCAACAAGGCATAGCTATTAGTATGGACGGCAAAGGCAGAGCCTTAGATAATGTATTTATTGAACGTTTTTGGCGATCTTTGAAACAAGAGAAGATTTATCGTTTTGATCTTGAAACGGTACGTGAAGCAAAGATAGCTATCAGAGATTATATAGAATTTTATAATAAGCAAAGACCTCATCAATCGCTTGAATATAAGACACCTGAAATGATACATTTTGCAGAAAAACTAGAAAATTATCAAGAGGCTATATGACATAGAAAATGCAAACTTTACTTTGAAAAACCAATACATTAATACAGGAGAATTACACCTCTAAAATTTAAAAAATTTGTCTAGACAAAGGGTACCACCTCATTTTTTTCTGGATGCCGTGATCAAGTCACGGCATGACACCGTACGCTTTGCAAAAACTCGATCCAGGCAACAACGCCACCACGCCACCACAACGGTTTGGGTATCTACCGTCTTAAAAGTCAAAGTTAATATTCTCAAATCTAATTATTGCTACCTAAAATAACCTCCTATTTTTCACACTGATTTTTTGTCTTACCTCTTCTATTAATGTTGCTTATGTATTACATAAACCAATTACCTTTGGAGGGATGAATGAAAATAAAGCAGATATTTCAAGACAGTAGTAATAACTTAGCAAAATTTTGGAGCTATATGAATAAGCTAGGAGTAAATGACGGTTACCCTAAGGATATTCATCAAATACTACAATCACAGGAAAAAAAGTGGTCAGATGTTGGAGAAAATAACCCAAAAACAGAAAATTTTTCTCAGGGATTACATTCTAGAAATGTTCGTGCAACTTCAGCTCATACATTAGAAGAATATTTCAATAATAATGGACATGGGTTTAAAGCTCCATATGTTTGATGTGGCTATAGTATTCCGGACAGTTAGTATGAGACAATATTAACAGAAAGGAAATACAGTATGACAAAAACAAAAATGTATTCTAGTGAATTTAAAGAATCAGCAGTTAAATTGGCAACTGAATCGAAGCGACCTGTTATTCAGACTGCAAAAGAATTAGGTATCAGTAAGAATACTTTATATAGTTGGATAGATAAATATTCTAAACAATTTGAAGAATCAATAACAAGAACAGATGAACATCTGTATGATGAATTAAAAAGATTAAAGAAAGAGCTGGTGATAGTAACACAGGAGCGTGATATACTAAAAAAGGCTGCAGCGTACTTTGCAAAAGAGTCCCTGTAAGGTATGCATGGATAAAGAAGCATCAAGATGATTTCTCAATTGCAATTATGTGCAAATGTATGAAGGTATCACGTAGCGGTTATTATGAGTGGTTAAATAACCCTGGATGCAATAGGGATAAAGAAAATAGAGAATTAACCTGTAAGGTTAGAGCTATTTTTCAGGAAGGTAGACGAAATTATGGATCTAGACCCATTAAAAAGGCTTTGTTGAGGCAAGGCATAATTGTTAGTCGTAGGAGAATTACAAGACTAATGAATGAAGCTGGCTTAGTATGTAAAACTAAGTATAAATTTAAAGCAACTACTGATTCTAAGCATAATAAGCAAGTTGCTCCTAATTTATTGGATAGACAGTTTAAAGTTTCTAATGTTAATTGTTATTGGGTTGGTGATATCACCTATATCCCAACTGGAGAAGGATGGTTATATTTAGCAACAGTTATTGATCTATTTTCTAGAAAAGTAATAGGCTGGTCAATGAATAGTAATATGAAAGCTGATTTAGTTAATAATGCTTTGCTAATGGCAATATGGCAACGTAAACCACCTAAAAAGCTTATTTGGCATACTGATAGAGGTAGCCAATATTGTTCTGATAGTCATTTAAAACTTATAAAACAACATGGTATTATACAGAGTATGAGTCGTAAAGGAAATTGCTGGGATAATGCTGTTGCTGAAAGCTTTTTTCATACTATAAAAACAGAATTAATTTATCAACATAAATTTAAAACTAGGGAGGAAGCAAAACATGCTATATTTGAATATATAGAGGTATTTTATAATCGTATAAGAATGCATTCTGCTAACGATTATCTATCACCAGTACAATACGAAAAAATACAAAAATGTGCGTAAAAAACTGTCCGGAAAACTGTTGACAGATCACGAGTTTGTGCCAGAGACTAGTTTTGTGAGCGGTTATACTTTAGGCGGAATTGTGACTTCTACTGGGATTAATACGGCAAGTGAGAATGCAACGCCGGTAGTAATAAGATTAAGCAGTAGAGGCAACTTACCAAAAAACATCAATGTAGATATTAGCAAATGTAGAATACAAGGTAGTAGTTACGGGGATATCTCTAGTGAGAGAGTTATTATTCGGGCTGAGAAATTAATTTGTATTGATCCAAAAACGGAATTAGTCACTACAAGTGACGTAATAGGGGTTGTGCATGGTGATGATGGTATGAACGGTATTAAAGGCAAGGTAATTGCCACAAGCAATAGACATATCAAAAATGCCTTTATCGGTAGTATGTTAAGCGGTCTTGCATCAAGTAGTAAAGGAGTTGAAGGGTTAACACTTACGTCTCTTGGTGCGGTAAACACAAAACGTCAAGGTTTTAAAGATTTAACAGGTCAGGGATTGTTAACCCGGATATTGCATGAAGTGAGATTTAAAGTAAGAAATTGAGTAATTTATAATATTAGCAATGATACTTTTGTAAAAATTTTGCCAAAAAGTGCTTTGAAGCCGTTATTTTCAAATTTTAGATGTAATGCCCCTTACCCCATTTTTTCTAAGCACCGGGAACAGTGCTAATCTAGGTTATTCTAATGCTAATTTCTTCATCACATGATTCCATACCTGTCGGTAAGGATATGATGAAGATAACAAAAACTTAATACGCCTAGTATTACGGATAATTACTACCCCAATTTTTAATAATTTTAAACGTATTGTACCTATTTGTGCTTTTGCTAATGCACTACCTTGTAATAAATTACCTCTGATATATTCTACTAAAGTGTATGCAAGACCCGATAAAATCATTCTGAGCTGATTAGCCCACCATCTATGACAAGAAGTACGATCTGCAAATAATTCTAGTTGTTGCTCTTTTATACGGTTTTCCATATCACCACGACCACAGTAAACTTTGTCGTATAAATCTTCAGGTTTATCTGATAAATTAGTTACTATATACCTTGGATTTTCTCCAAGCATTGTCATTTCTGCCTTACCAATTATTCTACGTTCATGACTCCAACTACCAGCCTTATATGGAAACTCACTAAAAAGACGTTGCTTTTCTTGGGTTATAATAAATGCTGCTTTTGACTTCTCCATTGTAGGTTTCAGTAACTCATTTAGTCTGTTATTTTGGGGCATTCCTACAATATATTTTATATTATGAATATCACACCAATCAAACATCTGATGACGACAAAATCCACTATCACCACGAAAAATAATCTTTACCTCTGGCCAAGCTTGGCGAAAACGTTTTACTAACAATGATAATATTGCCCAAGAATGTTTTGCTTGATCCTGCTTTGACGTCCTAAGATAACTAACTAACAGATGCTTTCCACAAAAAACATACAAAGGTAAAAAGCAATTATGACCGTAATAACCATGATAAAACTTACCTTCCTGTTGCCCATGAATTTCATCATCCGTAGCATCAAAATCAAGTATTAGCTGCTTTGGTACTATTTTATGAGACTTAATAAATTTATCAAGCATTAGTTCATGCACTTTAATTGCAAAGTGTCTATCAGCATTGTTTTCTATACGACATAAGGTAGAACTACTTGCCATATCATCAATTGTTTCCATAGCTGTTTGCATAGCAGGACATTTTCGTAGATAATTGTGGTCATTTAAATCTTCATAACCTAATGCAATACCATAAATTCGTTGCCTCAGCATTGTTGCCATATTATGGGTAATTTTACTACCATCTCGTCTATCAGGAAATATTTTAGCAAGCTCCTCTGTTATACCAAGCCTTTTATCTGCTTCTCTTAATAACAACACACCTCCATCGCTACTAATATCACCTCCAGTGAAATTTATCTCTATTGTCCGATTTTTTACTTTGGAAAACTGGTAACTATATGCTATACAATTTGTCATGACAAAATCCTTTGTATTATTCTAATGAAATACCAGTATTATACAGCTTTACGAGGATTTTGTCTCCTATATCTCATGCAATATCCGGGTTAGAACCTTGTTGCTAACATTTTTTTATCGTCATATGCCGGAACTTATTAATAAAGGATATTTGTATATAGCACAGCCACCGCTTTATAAAGTAAAAAAAGGCAGCCAAGAACTTTATTTAAAAAATGAACAAGCACTGCAAGATTATCTAATAAAATCAACCATTAACGATGCCTCTCTGATCTTATCTGATCAAGAGCAACTAACAGCTCTAGATTTGGAAGAGTTTATTGCCAAGGTAATTAAATTTAACGGTTTGCTTGATCATGCCAGCAAAAAATTTAATCGCCCGATTGCCGAAAGTTTAGCCATTAATAATTTACTAAATAACGAAATATTTAATACAGAAAGGGCAGCTGATCTTAAAAAAGCCTTAGATATCTTAAATGCTACGCAAATCTCACTTGATAAAACTGTTTGGGAAGTTCTAGTTCATGAAAATAGTGTAGAATTTTTCCGTTTTAGTCGAGGCTTGAAGGAAAGTAAAATATTATTGCGGGAACAATTAGAGTCTTTTGAATTTGGGCAAATATCTAAAATGGCTCTTGCTTTCTCTAATATTTTCAAAAATCCCTTAAAATTTGTAACTAAAAATCAGGAATTTAATATATTAACTCCCCATCAGCTGTTAAATGTTATTATGGAATACGGTAAGAAAGGTATAACCGTCCAACGCTTTAAAGGTCTTGGTGAAATGAATTCCGAACAATTATGGGAAACTACCCTTGACCCTACTACCAGGACTTTATTACAGGTAAGAGTAACGGAAATTGACAGTGCCGAAGAAATTTTTTCAACGTTAATGGGAGATATAGTTGAACCGAGACGTCAATTTATCCAAGCGAATGCTTTAAATGTAGTAAATTTAGATGTTTAGGACATGAAAGATAAAATATCGAATTTTGTGGCGTTGGATTTCGGCAGTAGTAAAATTGCCTGTATTGCCGCTTATATCGGTAAAAAAGGCGAAACTAAGATAGTTAGCCAAAATTTACATCATTCTAGAGGCATTAAGTCAGGTATTATATTAGATTTAAAAAACGCAGAGAGCAGCCTTATTGGAGCAATTTACGCTTTGGAAAAAGACTGCGGTAAAAATATCAAAAAAGTAATTGTCTCTTTATCGGGAGCCGCTACTAAATCATATTATGTGAATTATAAAATAAAACTTGCAAATACAATTGTTTCAGACCAAGACGTTAAAAAATTACTACAAAAAGCATTATTAGAATTTAAAATTAAAGATCAAGAAATTATCCATTATTTTCCTATAGAATTCACCCTTGATAATAATGCGGTTGAAAACCCTATCGGCATGTACGGTAAAGAATTAGCTTGCGAACTGCATGTTATAGCCGCAAATAGCAATATGCTTTCAAATATCGTTAATTGTTTTGCTAAATGTCACGTTGAGGTTACTAACATCATACTCGCAATTTATGCCTCAGGAATTGCTTGTCTTTCGGAAGATGAGAAAAAACTCGGCTCTCTTATTATAGATATGGGAGATAAAACCACTTCCTTCGGTATTTTTTTTGCCGGCAAATTAATATATACGGCTCACGTAGATCTAGGGAGTTTTCATATTAGCTCCGACATCGCCAAAGTTTTTGGGGTGGATATTATCACGGCAGAAAAATTAAAAATTCTCTACGGTAATGCAATATTATCTTCATTTGACAAAGACTCTATTATCAATTTAGAAGATTTACAAATTGATAATCCTTATAATCTTAATACGGCAATCACTATTTACAAGCTTACCGAAGTAATCGGTCCTAGGGTAGAAGAAATATTAACCATGGTAAAAATAGAATATGATAAAGCAACAAAAGGTCAAATGGTTGTTTCTCGGACTATTATCACCGGCGGCGGGTCAATGCTTAGAGGAGTAAAGGAACTTGCTAGTAGAATTTTTGAGAGACAAGCTAGAATCGGCAAACCGGATATTATCGACGGCTTTGCCGAAGATTATAACCCGGCTATTTATTCTACAATTATCGGTATGCTAAAAATTCATGCCTTAAAACAACAAAAAGAATCTTTTTATATTGAATTAAACGAAAATACTAACCTACTTAAAAAACTTTTCCTGTGGTTGAAGGAGAATATTTAGTACCGGTATTTGGACCAGTGTTAAGGTAGCTGCGATGAGCCGCCATATTTAAACAGGGAATTCTTTAATCTTTTTTTCATACTCTGGTTGGCAGTCTACGAGTGATAATTTTGAATATATTTCAAGTGATTGACGACTCTCATGCCCCGAATAAGGTTGGATTAATGCATCATCCACGCCTTTTTTCTTCATCCATGTAAAAAGAAAATGCCGTAATTTATGTGGTGATATTGAGTTCTCAATGCCAGCTTCTTTTGTGTAATTCATTAATATTTTCCTAATACCTCGATCAGAATACGGTTTCTTCCAACTAGATTCAAATAGGTAAACTGTCTTATTTTTCTTTGCATTTTCAATGTGTACAGCTAATACTTCTGTAAATGCATTAGGAAACGGAACTATTCTATCTTTACTACCCTTTCCGTGGTTAATTCTAATTTGACAACTATCTAAATCTATATCTGATATTTTTATTTTTACCAATTCCGATACTCGTACCCCAGTATAAAGTAACGTCTTAATAATTACTACATGCTTCATATTTCTTGATTTCCATACAGCCTTATAATACTTACTAATTTCCTCTTCTGTTGGTACATAAGGTAATTTCTTTGTGGTGCTATTGTCTACTTTTACATCGAGTTCTTTACGAATATGTCTAAATAATTCTCTCAAGTAATTATAATCTGGTTGTTCCTTTTTTAAATCCTTCAAAAAGTATCTGGCTTTTTCTCTTACAGGAGTACGGTTTATTATTGTCATCGGTAATACCCCGACCCAGCTTGCGAATATATTAATATACGTTGGTTAAAATCAATTGGAAACAAGCCGTATGGATTAATATGCGTTGAAAGTAACGGTGTTAATGCCCTGTAATCTTCAGGAGTCAGTTTGTTTTGCCAGTGAGGCTCAGATAATACTTGCTGAATAATAAGAGTATTAATATAGACAATACAAGCTTGTAATAAATGTAGACATAATATTGATAATTCTTGATCACCAATATTGTTTGTTGTGAGCTCTCCTAGTTTCCCATAGAAAATAAAATCCATTATATAATTTAAGCGTTCTACTACATTCAACCCTTCATTGATTTCAATTCTAAGATCTTCTGAATCTAGGTATTTACATAGAAAAATACTTTTATTTGCTTTACCAATTTCTAACAAAGTTCTATATACAGGATGTTCGTAATTATTATTACTAAAACGTTTTACTAGTACATCAGGTTCTACAATACCCAATTTTAATGCTACAAGATGTTTAACGGCTTCATTGTAATTCTCCTCAATTAATTTCCAATTGATACCACCTTTAATTATTTCAGAAATATATTGGTATTTCCATTTATCTCCAGATGCAACCCCATAAAGTTTTTGTTTATTTATTGCTTTTAATCTAGGTAGTAAATCAAAATCAAGTAAGTAGCTAATAGCAAAACCTATCACACTTTGACCATGAGTATCAACAAATACTCTGTTCATGTTCATCTCTGTATCATGATCAATTATACCTTTAATCATTGACCCTACTTCTGAAGATGAACAACTTTTTAATTGTGAATAAATACATAATGATTTCTTATCGACATGCCAATAAATCATTACTCCTCGACCTTGATAACGGTGATGCCACTCATTAATAAGATTTTGATCCCAACTACTTATCTTTGTTGAATCGCATGCTACTGATGTTGTTGCTTCTCCCCAAATATCTGGATTACGTATTTTGAGAATATTGTTAATAATTAGACGAATAGAGTTTCTAACATTTGTAGCATTAATATACCTCTTCTTAATATAACGTAAATCGCTGTAATTAACATCACCATTGGCAATACTTATTCTCTTCAATCCTGTATTGCTACCTATACCATATAAACACAATAAAAGTCTTTTTCTAAGGCCTGACGGTTCAATACTACTACTTTTAGCAATAGTTTCCATTTGCCGTGTAAAATTGGTAAGTAGATCAGTTTCTTTTAAAATATCAATAAGGTTTATACTTGACCACCTACCTGTAATTTCCTTTTGTAGTGCAATGATGTTATTTGGATCTTTTTGTGCTTCTGATGGGGTAATAGTAATATTCTTCCCAACAGTACTTGTCTTGATTTTAACAAGATTATTATTAGGTATTTTGCTATTTAGATTTTCTAAACCCCTTTCTAAGGCATTTTGTAACTTTGTAATAAACTCCTTATCATCTAAAGGTAGACCAAGTTCTTGATAATATTGTTGCTTTTTTTGTTCAAAATCTTTTGGTATATCTTCTTCAGGATTTCTATATCGATAACTTCTTTTAATCCATATTGCTTTGAAGTTTAAAAAACGCTTCAATTCTTCTAAAACGGCAAGCTCATAGTTATATTTATTAACTTTAATCACATCTTTATCTACTTGAACAACCATTGGATGCCAATTTGTAGGTATTATACCTTCAATAGGCGGCTCCGTTTCATAATACTCTGAGTCTGATTCATTCCAGTACTTATTAATAAATTCAACAGCTTTCAAAATCGGTTGATAACTAGAGTGATCTTCTTTTAACTGAAAAGTTTGTAGTATTGGTAGTAGTGTGGTTCTACTTCCATACGCATACTTTGAATGAATCTTATTTTGTACCTGTTGTTGATACCATTTACCGCGTTGCTGTAAATCAGTAATTATTGCTTCTAGTTTTTCTTTAGAAACTTCAGGGTAAATCTTATCTTCAATTGTACTTTTAGGATTGTTAACTGATAAAGATGCTAATTTCTCTAGAATATCAAATTTTCCATCAACACGCTTAACCTCCTTTACAATATAGTTATCTACGTATTTTTCAGAACTAGAACGTATACGTTTTATAAGCTTAATTAATGTATCAGCTAAACTATCTAATATTAGCTGCAATCTTATATAACAGAATATTGCCATAGTCGCATATTTTGCCACAGGGCTAAACTCTAAAATATTACTAGGCGATAAAACCATGATACGATCATAATATTTCAGCAGTAATTTTCTATCTACTAAATCTACAATCGATTTGGGCAAAGTAATTTTTTTTAATAAAGCGATCTTATCCAAAGCAAAATTAACATTTTTTAGCCTAACCCCAGGTATATCATTTTTTAACTCTGATAATTCTATAATACCATTCTTTGACTGTTCGCTTTGTTCAAGGATTTGGTCAATCAAATAACAGTTATCTTGACTTAAACTTTTAACCCGGATATTGCATGAGATATAGGAGACAAAATCCTCGTAAAGCTGTATAATACTGGTATTTCATTAGAATAATACAAAGGATTTTGTCATGACAAATTGTATAGCATATAGTTACCAGTTTTCCAAAGTAAAAAATCGGACAATAGAGATAAATTTCACTGGAGGTGATATTAGTAGCGATGGAGGTGTGTTGTTATTAAGAGAAGCAGATAAAAGGCTTGGTATAACAGAGGAGCTTGCTAAAATATTTCCTGATAGACGAGATGGTAGTAAAATTACCCATAATATGGCAACAATGCTGAGGCAACGAATTTATGGTATTGCATTAGGTTATGAAGATTTAAATGACCACAATTATCTACGAAAATGTCCTGCTATGCAAACAGCTATGGAAACAATTGATGATATGGCAAGTAGTTCTACCTTATGTCGTATAGAAAACAATGCTGATAGACACTTTGCAATTAAAGTGCATGAACTAATGCTTGATAAATTTATTAAGTCTCATAAAATAGTACCAAAGCAGCTAATACTTGATTTTGATGCTACGGATGATGAAATTCATGGGCAACAGGAAGGTAAGTTTTATCATGGTTATTACGGTCATAATTGCTTTTTACCTTTGTATGTTTTTTGTGGAAAGCATCTGTTAGTTAGTTATCTTAGGACGTCAAAGCAGGATCAAGCAAAACATTCTTGGGCAATATTATCATTGTTAGTAAAACGTTTTCGCCAAGCTTGGCCAGAGGTAAAGATTATTTTTCGTGGTGATAGTGGATTTTGTCGTCATCAGATGTTTGATTGGTGTGATATTCATAATATAAAATATATTGTAGGAATGCCCCAAAATAACAGACTAAATGAGTTACTGAAACCTACAATGGAGAAGTCAAAAGCAGCATTTATTATAACCCAAGAAAAGCAACGTCTTTTTAGTGAGTTTCCATATAAGGCTGGTAGTTGGAGTCATGAACGTAGAATAATTGGTAAGGCAGAAATGACAATGCTTGGAGAAAATCCAAGGTATATAGTAACTAATTTATCAGATAAACCTGAAGATTTATACGACAAAGTTTACTGTGGTCGTGGTGATATGGAAAACCGTATAAAAGAGCAACAACTAGAATTATTTGCAGATCGTACTTCTTGTCATAGATGGTGGGCTAATCAGCTCAGAATGATTTTATCGGGTCTTGCATACACTTTAGTAGAATATATCAGAGGTAATTTATTACAAGGTAGTGCATTAGCAAAAGCACAAATAGGTACAATACGTTTAAAATTATTAAAAATTGGGGTAGTAATTATCCGTAATACTAGGCGTATTAAGTTTTTGTTATCTTCATCATATCCTTACCGACAGGTATGGAATCATGTGATGAAGAAATTAGCATTAGAATAACCTAGATTAGCACTGTTCCCGGTGCTTAGAAAAAATGGGGTAAGGGGCATTACATCTAAAATTTGAAAATAACGGCTTCAAAGCACTTTTTGGCAAAATTTTTACAAAAGTATCATTGCTAATATTATAAATTACTCAATTTCTTACTTTAAATCTCACTTCATGCAATATCCGGGTTAAATATCTTTTCAAAAAGTTTTTGTTCAAATTGATGCTTTGCTGAAGCAACATAACGATCCAACTGTTTTTTCTTGAATAGTACAATTTTATTTTGGTCAAAAAATAACCTAGTCTGCTCCATTAATAATTCATTAGATGGATAATGAGGTAGAATATTATTTGTTAGATATTCTGTAAATATTAAAACATCATTATTATTTGCTTGGCGATATCCCAGATATTTTCTAATATCCTGATGATATCTTTCTGCTGTTCTACCGCTCCAATTAAATTTTGAAAGAATAGACTCTTCAATATCCAACTCTGAAGCAATGGCTGATATTAATTTTAATGATATTGGTTTTTCTTCTGCTGCAGGGAATTTAATGTGAGACCGAAAATAAATTAACATTACTCCAAAAGCTAGTTGATTGATTTTACCAGTTTTTGTGTTGCATAGATTAAAATCTTCTAATGATAGTAAATTTGACATATATTATTTTGTATGTTCCTAGAATACCTAATGTCGGTACTATTTACGAACAATACTACCTATAATCAAATATTATTAGCTGTATCTTTTAATATAAATACTAAAAAGTGTCAACAATATTCTTTTAGGAACTTAAAATGTTGGAACTTTACATTAAATGTGGCGGCTCATCGCAGCTACCTTAACACTGGTCCAAATAGTGTTTTTAGCTATTTAAACGGTGTTTTTAGAATCGAATTCCGTAACAAAATAGTCCTTTTACAAGAAAAGAAGAAATACTTAAAAATGCTATCAAATCTGTCTATGGAAACGATATTGATATTCAGATTGTACTAAGTAATAAACCTAAAGCAGATCGAGCTCATAATAACTACTTCAAGCCCAAAAAAGAGTTAAGTATGAGTGTAGAAGTCAAGATTTGATCTTACAGACGCTATAAATTTTGCACCTGATTGTCAGTTAAATTTTGACTGTCAGACAAGTATTCAAGATACAAGATCTCATTATTTTTTTCAATAGCTAATTTCTTACTATCTTGAAAAGTTTTCATAGGAGTTTTACCATAACAATATTTTCCTGAATGTGGTCGCTCATTATTGAAATGCTCTAACCAAATATCAAGATCTAATTGTAAATCATCAAGATATGTATAAATCTTTTTCCGCATTGCTGTATCAAAGAATTCTTGTTTCATGGTTTTATTAAAACGCTCACACATACCATTTGTTTGGGGAGAATATGCCTTAGTTGTAGTATGTTCTATACCTTCTATGCTAAGAAATAACTCAAAAGCATGATGCTCTATATTGCCCTTATATTCTGACCCACGATCTGTAAGAATACGCAGTATTGGTATCCCTTGGCTCTCATACCATGGTAACACCCGGTCATTAAGCATATCAGCAGCAGTAATTGCTGTTTTATCAGTATATAGTTTAGCATCCGCTACCCTAGTATAGCTATCAATAAATACCTGAGAATAAACCTTACCTATACCTTTAAAATTACCTACATAATACGTATCCTGACATCCTAGATAACCTGGATGCTGCGTCTCAATTTCTCCATGTGCTTCTTTTTCATTACGACGCTTCTCTAGTACTTGTAACTGAGCTTCAGTAAGAACAATCCCATCTTGAGCCATCTTTGCTTCTAATGCTTTAAGCCTTTTACTGATATTGTTTAAATCATTACGTAACCAAGCGGAAAAAGATTTATACATATCTTGATGATTTACAATTAGATCTTGATATTTGGTTAGAGCATTTCAATAATGAGCGACCACATTCAGGAAAATATTGTTATGGTAAAACTCCTATGAAAACTTTTCAAGATAGTAAGAAATTAGCTATTGAAAAAAATAATGAGATCTTGTATCTTGAATACTCGTCTGACAGTCAAAATTTAACTGACAATCAGGTGCAAAATTTATAGCGTCTGTAAGATCAAATCTTGACTTCTACAAATCAGGGAACCCTGGACTCCATATTCAAAAGAGTAATACTACCATATAAATTACTTATAATAGACGAGTTTGGGTATCTGCCGTTAAAACAGGAACAGGTCAATCTGTTATTTCAGGTTATAGCAAAGCGTTACGAAAAGGGGAGCATAATCCTAACAAGCAATCTTCCATTTGGGCAATGGCATAATAGTCTTGCTCAGGATGCTGCTCTTACAGCTGCTATCTTAGATCGTCTACTTCACCACTCTACTATACTCAATATTAAAGGTGATAGTTTCAGGCTTAAGGATAAAAAGAAAGCTGGTTTTGTACCAACGGGAATCATTAACAAACAGGAGGATAATCTTATGATTTAAATATCGGATAATTTTTTTATGATACTGTATTAATTTTCAGTCGGCTCATATTAAAAATCTGTATCATTTTTCGACCGGGGTTGACATCTGTATCTTTCAGAGAAAATAACGAATTTATAAATTGGCTTATCCAGCCATTTATCCATTTCGGAGAAAAATTATGAAATATAAATGCTTATCCATTGCTGGATTTGACGGATCAGGTGGTGCTGGTATCCAAGCAGATCTTAAAACCTTCTCTGCTCTTGGTTGTTACGGCATGACCGTTCTAACAGCCTTACCTGTACAAAATACATGTGGGGTTAGAGGCTGCTATAATATTTCACTAACCTGTATCAAGGAACAATTAGAAGCTATTTTTGATGATATTGTGCCGGATGCAATAAAAATCGGTATGTTATTTTCGTCTGAGATCATTGAGCTTGTTGCAAAGTGCTTACGTGAGCGAGCTAAGAATATTCCCATTGTTTTAGATCCTGTCATGATAGCCAAGAGCGGCGATTTATTGTTGCAAGAAAATGCAGTGGAAGCCTTAAAATCAATACTCATCCCGCTTGCTACAATAATTACACCAAACCTACCCGAAGCTCGAACTTTAATTGCAGGAGAGCATAAGAAGCAAGTGTTAGCAAATCATTTACTAAACTTAGGATGCAGCGCTGTACTTCTTAAAGGTGGGCATGAAAGTGGTTCAACATCTGATGATATATTCTTAGACCGTAATGATGGCTTGCACATCCTATCTTCAAAACGCATTATTTCAAAAAATACACATGGTACAGGGTGTACATTATCTGCTGCAATTAGCAGCTTTCTAGTTCAAGGCGTAGGGCTTCTTGAAGCTTGCAAACTTGCCAAGCAATATTTATTTGAAGCAATTCAGGCAGCAGAAGATCAAAGCGTAGGAAAAGGTCATGGACCAGTCCATCATTTCTATAAGTATAATGGTACCCAAAAACTAGACAAGAAAATAGAGAAAAGTAGGTATAATATCTCCTAGGAAAAGGAGCAAAAAATGAAAAAACAAGTTAAAAAATATAGTGCAGAAGAAAAAGCAAAAATAGCAATTGAAGCAATATCTGGAGAAATGACTATAGCTCAAATTACCAGCAAATATGGTGTTCACGCTAATCAGATTTATAAATGGAAGAAAGAAGCTTTAGATTTTATGGTTTCTGGATTTAAATCGAAATCTAAACAACAAGATACCGGCCAAGAAGATTTAATTAAATCATTATTTGAGCAAATAGGCCAGTTAACAGTTGAAAGAGACTGGCTCAAAAAAAAATCTAGTATCTTTGGATTTAGAGGTTAGGAAAAAAATGATAAGTTATGCTTCAAAATTAACCATAGCAAGACAATGCGAACTTTTAGATTTAAACCGCTCAAGTTACTACTACCGAGCTAGGAATACCTTAGATGATAAGGAGTATAGAGTACTGAACAGAATTGATGAGATTTTTACAGAGCATCCCTATTATGGTACTAGAAGAATGTCTCATGTCCTAAAATCCGAAGGGTTAAATGTTAGTCGTAAGATGATAAGAAAATATTATAAAATACTTGGTATTGAAGCAGTATACCCAAAGATTAATTTAAGCCGTAGGAATCAGGCTCATAAAGTATACCCATATCTATTAAATAATATAGAGGTGGTTTGCCCCAATCAAGTTTACTGTGCAGATATTACTTACATAAGATTAAAGCAAGGTTTTGTATATTTGGTTGCTATAATGGATTGGTATAGTCGTTATATTTTGAGTTGGCGGGTGTCGATTAGTTTAGAAAATGATTTTTGTATTGAAGCTCTAAATGAAGCAATATCTATACATGGCAAGCCTGACATTTTTAATAGGATCAAGGAGTACAATTTACATCAAAAGATTTTACTCAAATACTTGAGCAACAAGGCATAGCTATTAGTATGGACGGCAAAGGCAGAGCCTTAGATAATGTATTTATTGAACGTTTTTGGAGATCTTTGAAACAAGAGAAGATTTATCGTTTTGATCTTGAAAGCAGTACTAGATATGGCAATAGAATACCCGGCTTATGGTCAGATGAGAGTATCAAATGAACTTAAAAAGACTGGTATTCTTGTATCGCCTGGAGGAGTAAGATCAATTTGGTTGCGTAATGATTTAAATAATATCAGTAAAAGACTTAAAGCATTAGAAGCTAAGATGGCTCAGGATGGTGTTGTTCTTACCGAGGCTCAGTTACAAGTGCTAGAGAAGCGTCGTAATGAGAAAGAAGCACATGGAGAGATTGATACGCAGCATCCGGGTTATTTAGGGTGTCAGGATACATATTATGTGGGCAATTTTAAAGGTATAGGTAAGGTTTATTCTCAGGTATTTATTGATAGTTACAGCAGAGTCGCTGATGCTAAACTATATACTGATAAAACAGCACTTACCGCTGCTGATATGCTTAATGATCGGGTATTACCATGGTATGAGAGTCAACAAATACCAATACTTCGTATTCTAACTGATAGAGGTAGTGAATATAAGGGCAATATAGAGCATCATGCTTTTGAATTGTTTCTAAGTATCGAAGGTATAGAGCATACTACTACTAAAGCATATTCTCCTCAAACAAACGGTATGTGTGAGCGTTTTAATAAAACTATAAAACAAGAATTCTTTGATACAGCTATGCGGAAAAAGATTTATACTGATCTTGACGATCTACAACTAGATATTGACATTTGGTTAGAACATTATAATAATGAAAGACCACATGCTGGAAAATATTGTTATGGAAAAACTCCTATGCAAACTTTCAAGGATAGTAAAAAATTAGCTGTTGAAAAGAATAACAAAATCTTATATCTTGAGTACTCGTCTGACAGTCATAACTTATCAGACATTCAGATATAAAATTTATAGTGTCTGTAAGATTAAATCTTGACTTCTACACTCCTTTAGAACAGAAGTTGTTATTTAAAAGGTTTAATAATGGTGCTAATCCACCTAAAGAGTTATCAGCTAAAGAAGCAATTAAATTGATTGCTAAATTGGGTGGGTATATTGGTAGAAACCGTGATCATCCACCTGGTATTATAAGCTTATGGCGTGGGTGGACTAGGTTGATGAATATGGTTAGTGATTACAAGATTTTAGTTGGAATAGAGATATAGAAACTTATGGGTAATGCTAAGCCTTCACCAGACGCTTACAAACCATATTGGGTCATGCCATTCAATGTATTCTATACCAATATAGTTAACTGATTCTTAGTAATTCCAATGGCTGGTCTGTTATTTAAATATGCACTTACTTTATAGTAAACTCAACTTAAATTTAATCATCTAATTCTTCAATTTGCTTTTTAGTTAAGCCAGTAGACTCAGATATTATCGTAATTGCCACTCCTGATCTTTTCAAGTTTCTTGCTATGGCTATTTTTTCTTTGGCTTCCCCTCTAGCTTCAGCTTGTTCTAGAGCATATTGTTCTACTGCTTTGTTATCCATGATGCGTTTAATTTCCTGCTCATAAGCAAGGAGTTCTGCTTCATTCCAGTTAAACTGATTTAATGCTTCATAAGCACGCCCTACTACAAGATCACTACCTATAATTTTCTGCAGGTCAGCTTCACTTGTGTTAGCAGCATACTTAAAGAAATAGCACCATTTTTCGGTAATAGTTTTTAAGTCTTCAATTTTATCTATATTAAATTTAGGTAGTTCAATAAAGCTAAAAGAGAAATCCTTTAAGTCATGTTCAAAAGTAACTTTATCAAGGATGACATGATGAGAGATATAATCAGCTTTATCAGGGAAGATAATATAATCACTAATAGCAATAAAGATGACTTCCTTGAGGTTAGCATAGAGACCGTCTTGTTTTTGTCCTTGGGATAGTTGTCGAGAATAGGCTTTAGCAGCATAATATTGAGCTCTTTTCTCAAAGCCTTTAGAAGGGGAGACTTGCATTTCTACAATGACTTGTGTGCCATTTTGAGCTTTACATAGAACATCAACAAGAGATTGTTTTTTATAAGCAATATCAGGGTCTTGGACAGGACTTAGGAAAGTAACATCCTTTATTTGTTCATCATCTTTAAATTCCATGATATCATTAATAAAGTGAATAAGAATGTCTTTGTTCTTTTCAGAACCAAAGATTTTCTTGAAGGCGACATCATTTTTAGGATCGAGGAACTTTGAAACTGCCATAATTAGTTACTAATATTTGTATATACATTAACATATTATAGCACAAAATAGAAGATAAGTAAGTTATAAATTTGTTTTACATAATCTTGGGTGTTTATTATCATCAATGAATGTAAAGCGGTACAAGCAAGTATTAGAGGTTATTATCTCTGATACGCATAATGGTTTGCCTGCTTGTATTAAAATGTCTTGCAATAGATGTGATAGTTTTGCCAACTTGTAGTTGCTGTATAACCTGTTTTTTTTGTAATTCTGCTAAAATTTGTGGTCGTCCGAGAGTTTTACCATTTGCTTTAGCTCTCGCAAGCCCAGATTGAGTACACTCTATTAACAAATCACGCTCAAATTGAGCAACAGCATTAATTACTCCCATAGTCATTTTCCCAGCTAAACTGGTAAGATCAACACCCCCAAGTGCAAGACAATGAACTTTAATTCCTATTTTCTCTAATTTGTTAACTGTGATGCTGACATCAATAGCATCACGTCCTAATCGGTCTAACTTGGTAACAACTAGAACATCGCCATTTTCCATCTTATTTAACAGATGTGCAAAACCTTGACGCTTAGCTATAGGCATAGAACCAGAAACCGTTTCAGTAATTATACGATGTGGTGCAATAATAAATCCAGCTGATTCAATTTCCCTGATTTGATTTTCAGGTATTTGTTCGAGTTTAGAAACGCGGGCATATGCAAAAGTACGAGACATAGAAGATAGTGTAAATTGTATTAAAAAGGGTGTCCTGAATATAAGGTCTGTACTAAAGTAAGTCAATATAATTTATGGACATAGGAACAAGGGGTGTACGGAAACGTTCGGGGCTGTTGAAAAAGTCCAAAACTATTTTTCCACTGTTTATTTTTTTATAAAAATACTGCTAACAATTACGCCTTTTATAAAAGTGATGTGGCTATAGTATTCCGGACAGTTAGTATGAGACAATATTAACAGAAAGGAAATACAGTATGACAAAAACAAAAATGTATTCTAGTGAATTTAAAGAATCAGCAGTTAAATTGGCAACTGAATCGAAGCGACCTGTTATTCAGACTGCAAAAGAATTAGGTATCAGTAAGAATACTTTATATAGTTGGATAGATAAATATTCTAAACAATTTGAAGAATCAATAACAAGAACAGATGAACATCTGTATGATGAATTAAAAAGATTAAAGAAAGAGCTGGTGATAGTAACACAGGAGCGTGATATACTAAAAAAGGCTGCAGCGTACTTTGCAAAAGAGTCCCTGTAAGGTATGCATGGATAAAGAAGCATCAAGATGATTTCTCAATTGCAATTATGTGCAAATGTATGAAGGTATCACGTAGCGGTTATTATGAGTGGTTAAATAACCCTGGATGCAATAGGGATAAAGAAAATAGAGAATTAACCTGTAAGGTTAGAGCTATTTTTCAGGAAGGTAGACGAAATTATGGATCTAGACCCATTAAAAAGGCTTTGTTGAGGCAAGGCATAATTGTTAGTCGTAGGAGAATTACAAGACTAATGAATGAAGCTGGCTTAGTATGTAAAACTAAGTATAAATTTAAAGCAACTACTGATTCTAAGCATAATAAGCAAGTTGCTCCTAATTTATTGGATAGACAGTTTAAAGTTTCTAATGTTAATTGTTATTGGGTTGGTGATATCACCTATATCCCAACTGGAGAAGGATGGTTATATTTAGCAACAGTTATTGATCTATTTTCTAGAAAAGTAATAGGCTGGTCAATGAATAGTAATATGAAAGCTGATTTAGTTAATAATGCTTTGCTAATGGCAATATGGCAACGTAAACCACCTAAAAAGCTTATTTGGCATACTGATAGAGGTAGCCAATATTGTTCTGATAGTCATTTAAAACTTATAAAACAACATGGTATTATACAGAGTATGAGTCGTAAAGGAAATTGCTGGGATAATGCTGTTGCTGAAAGCTTTTTTCATACTATAAAAACAGAATTAATTTATCAACATAAATTTAAAACTAGGGAGGAAGCAAAACATGCTATATTTGAATATATAGAGGTATTTTATAATCGTATAAGAATGCATTCTGCTAACGATTATCTATCACCAGTACAATACGAAAAAATACAAAAATGTGCGTAAAAAACTGTCCGGAAAACTGTTGACAGATCAAAACTCCATAATGCCTCCTGTAGCGATTTAGAGAGTGCAGTAAAACTTTCTCCGCCTTGAATCACTTTTATAAATGACCAGTTACTATAAGCTAGACGAAAATGATACAAAAGATGCTTGAATGATTGACCGCTAATGGTGATCTCTATGTCTTTTAAGCTGGTAAAATCTGATAAACCTTGACGACCGGGTGCATGCAGTTGCCGGAAGATAATATCCCTCTCTGGACCATATAATGCTCTCCACTTACTGGTACGTCGTTGCACTGTCCTTAAAATACTGTCTGGATATTGTCCAGGATATTGATCTTGAAGATGCTCAAGTAATGTCCATGAGGTTAAGTACGGTACTTGCTCTAATAAAGGTACTAGTGTTGCTTGCCATACTCCTTCTAATGGATCGTTATGTTTTTTTAAAACCTTTTTTTGCGATTCAAAAGATAAAATATCTTTATGTTCTACATTCCTACCACTGCGTGGCGAAAACCCTGCTTTAGCCGCACAAATTGTTTGATTTAAACCTGTTTTTCTTAATGTCATATATACCTTGCATTGTTGGTGTGTTATTCTTTTACCGGGCATCTGTTTAATCCAAAATTAGTTCAGATGCCTACTTTATCAGCGGCAAAGATTCCTGTCACCCCGCGGCAATCATATCTGTCATTTCATAATCTATCTTGAAGATAAAATCAAGAAGCAGGAAAATACTATCCAAGAGCTAACTGCCAAAGCTGATAATGCAACACAACAAGTACAATCTATAGCGTGCCGAGCCCTAGATACTTCAGGCCAACGCTTCGTAAGCTTAGCTACTAATAAACAGGAAGAAAAGGGCTAATCATGTGTAGAAGTTTAGATTTAATAGATACATGAGCTACCACACTAAGATTATGCCATGGGTTTACTATTAGTTTGAGTGTGCCAAAGCTTAGCATATATACCTTGCTGCTGTAATAGTTCCGCGTGACTGCCTTGTTGGACAATCATGCCTTGATCTAGCACCAGAATGCGATTAGCATACTTAATAGTATTCAATCTATGAGCAATACTAATTACTGTACGATTACGGCAGATTTGATCCATATTAGCCATAATAGCTGCCTCAGATTCATAATCAAGTGCTGAAGTTGCTTCATCTAAAATTAAAATCCTTGGATTTACTAACAAAGCTCTAGCAATAGCTATTCGCTGACGCTGGCCGCCAGATAGACCACTGCCTTTTTCGCCGATCATGGTTTGATAAGCTTGCGGTAATCGTCTAATAAAATCATCTGCACCAGCTAGCCTCGCTGCTTGTACAATTTCTTCTTCACCAGCTTCTGGGCAACAGAGCTTAATATTTTCTAATATTGAGCCGGCAAATAACATATTATCCTGTAATACCACACTCATATTGCAACGTAATGAAGTAGGATCAGCTATGGCTATATCCATACCATCTACTAAAATCTGACCATGCTGAGGAATATAGAGGCGTTGTAATAATCTAGTTAGTGTACTTTTACCTGAACCAGATGGACCGGTAATGCCGATAAATTCTCCTGGTTGTATTATAAAGGATAAATCTCTTAATATTTCCGGTGTATCAGCTTGATAGCGAAAACGCACATATTGAAATTCTACTTTTCCGGTTAATTTTGGCATAGTAGCAACTCCCTTACCAACTGCTTCTGACTTAGTATCCAAAATATCTCCAATACGACGTAACGCTATTAAACTATGCTGAAACTCTTGCCATATTTGTGCCAATCTTAGAATTGGTTGAGTTATATGATTAGCCAGCATATTAAAAGCTACTAACCCTCCAACTGTTAACTCATGTTGTAGTACAATCTTAACGCCAAACCATAATAGCAATGCTGAAGTTAATTTTTGTATTAAGCTAATTCCCTGACTAGCAATTATTGATACCTTCTTAGCTGAAAATATTACTCGTAACTGGCAAGCTAAAACTTGCTGCCAACGCTTTAAAAAAGCTGATTCTGTAGCAGTAGTTTTTAATACTTCAATGCCAGTAATAGTTTCAGTTAAATAAGCTGTAGCAAGACTACTTGCGTCATATTCTTTGGTAACTCGTTGTCTTAATATCGGCCCAATACTTAACCAAAATACGACATATAACACTAGGGATCCAAGTACTATCCAAGTTAACATTTTAGCATAACTAAACATTACTACTAAAAACATCAGAATAAAAATAATATCTAATACCAACATTAAAGCTGAACCAGTTAAAAACTGGCGAATCTGGTTCATTTCACGCACACGAGCAACAATCTTACCAGTTTGTCGATTACTAAAATAGCTTAGTGGTAAAACTAACAAGTGACGATATAATTTACCGGAAAGTTCAGAGTTAATCTTACTAGCTAAATTGCTAAAGATTTTACCTCGTAAATAACTAAATAAAGGCTCAGCTAGAGCAAGTGCTAATATAGCAATAGCTAGTACCTTTAAACTTGAAATACCACGACTAACTAATACTCGATCTATAACATTTTGGAATAATTTAGGACCTACTAAAGCAATCAACTGCAACATTAATGATAAAGCTAATACATCACGTAACTGATTTATATGCCGCAATATCGAAGGCAAAAACCAATTAAAGCCAAATTTAACATCTGTAATTTGCACTTCTTGCTCTGCTAATAATATTATTGATAGGTTATATTTACTATTATTAGCTGTAGGAAGTAGCTCCTTACTAAGCTCCCCAGTAGCTACATCATAACGCCACCAATATTCTGTTTCAACTTTTTCAATCACACTCCATTGATTAGCTAAACAAACCAATATAGGTAAGGGTAATGTTTGCAGATCACCACTAATTTCTTCATAATATTTTGCCCGCAATCCTACTGCTCGAGCTGCTCGGCAAACATCTATCCATGTTAATTCTTGGCAATCTATACCAAGTTTATGACGTAACAACTCCTCAGTTACTAATATTTGAAACTGTTTAACAGCTCTAATAATTGCTGGTATACCATGTGTACCAGTAATCATCTTTTGACCCATTATGGTTCTCTCCAAGCTTCTGATTTATATTCTCGAATTGGACTCAATAAATAGTCAATAACTCGGCGTTTACCAATTTTAATCTCAGCAACAACAGACATACCAGGGGTTAAAGTAACTAAACTATTATCTATCATGACATGATCTTGAGCTAATTCAATCTGAGCTGGAAATACTAACTCAGCACTTGACTCATTAAGTTTAACTGAATCAAGAGAGATACTTTGTACTTGACCACTAATAGTACCATAACGGCTATATGGGAATGCTTCAATTTTAACTGTTACAGGTTGCCCAGGGCTAATAAAACCTACATCTTTATTAGCAATATTGACTTCTGCTTGTTGCGGTGCATCATGAGGAGTAATTATCATTAATTTCTGAGCACCTTGCACAATCCCACCAACAGTATGAACAGCTAGTTGTTGTACTATACCATCCATTGGTGCTCGTAAGATTTGTAAGCGATCTCGCTCCTTGGCTTTAGCTAGCTCTTGTTCTGTTATTAACAAAACAGATTGAGATTTATTTAAATTATCATGCCACTCACGATATTTTTGAGCAATATAGCTAGCTTTATTCTCCCGTATGGTGTTAGCACGAGCCTGTAATACTTCCAATTCCTGCTGCTTAACTGTAATTGATAATTCAGTCTCTAATGCTTCTTTTTCTTTCGCTAATAACTCAGTTTTAGATACAAATTTAGACTTTAACAACTCACGACTTGGAGCAAGGCGTTGTTGAATATTATGTAGCAATTTTTGTAGCCCAACTATACTAGCGTGATTAGCGACTTGTTCAGATTGATTAGCTGCTAATTCAGCATCAAATTTAGCTAAGATTGCTTGATGTTCCTGCCAGATACTAATAAGATGAGCTCTAGACCTTATTGCAGCTGATTCTTCAATATTATCCTGCATTGTCAGTGCATTTAATGGCTCATCACTAAGTAATGCTTGATAACGGGCTAATTCCAGTTGCTGAAAAGATCTTTGTTCTTGAAGACGACGAATTTCTTGCGTAATACCTACTATGTTAAGCACCAACAACTTATCACCACTCTTAACATATTGTCCATTCTTGACCAAAATCTCTGCTACCTCACTTAATTCATAGACTTGAATAGTCTGAGAACGGCTGGGTAAAATTAATCTACCTGTAGCAGTGGCATGAATATCTAACTGACCAAAATAAGCCCAAATTAATGCTAATAATACTAATATGCTTATTGCCATTGCTGTAATTCTAGCAGTAGCAGAAGGAGGACATTCCATTAACTCAAGATAAGACGGTAAAAACTCATATTTTACATCATGAGTCTGAAAATAAGACCTAGCTCGGTACCAACAAAATTTAATTTTGCTAGTGATATTTTTAAGCCTATTATTTAGTTTAGCTTGCTGACAGTAATTTTTTAACAATAATAATTGTTTTATTATATTCATCAGACTGCCTGTCGTAAATCTTGTTGCAGTTGCCACAAATAAGCATATTTACCACCTAATATTAACAGCTCCTGATGTGTCCCCTGCTCGATAATTCTTCCTTGCTGTAATACTATGATGCGATCACATCGTTGTACGGTAGATAAGCGATGAGCAATAGTAATTACTGTACGACCATAAGCTATTTTAGCCATATTAGTTTGGATCACAGATTGTGATTCATCATCTAAACTACTTGTTGCTTCATCAAAAATTAGTATTTTAGGTTCAATTAATAAGGCTCTAGCAATAGCAATGCGTTGACGCTGTCCTCCTGATAACGAACTACCACCTTCAGCAATAACTGTATCATAACCAAGTGGCAAACGTAAAATAAACTCATGAGCTCCAGCAAGTTTAGCAGATCTAATTACTGCCTCTAAAGAAGCTTGTGGCTGTGATATTGCTATATTATCACGAACAGTACTATTAAAGAGGTAATTTTCCTGCTGTACTACTGCCATTTGTTTTCGCAAATGGTAAGCATCTAAATTATTTAATAGCTCTTTATCCAATAATATTTGTCCTTGTTCTGGTAAAAAGAGTCGTAATAATAAATGAGCTAGTGTACTTTTACCAGAGCCTGATTCACCTACTATACCGATTTGCTCACCAGATGGAATATATAATGAAATGTCTTGTAATACCAAGGGAGCGGTTGGTTGATAACGAAAACTAATTTGCTTTAGGGTAATTTCACCTTGTAAATTAGTTTTCTTACCTTCAGATTCTTGTTCTACTGGTAAATTCAAAGTATCACCAAGTATATCTATTGCTACTCGTGCTTGGATAAATTTACGCCATAACTCAACTAATTTAGCTAAAGGCTGAGCAAAATGCTGCGATAGCATGTTAAATGCAATTAATTGACCAAGAGTAATCTCGAGATTAATCACTGCTCTAGCTCCACACCATAAAATTAGAGCACTTGTTACTTTACCAACTCCCTGAACTAAATGTTCAGATAAAGAAGAGAAGATTTGCGTTTGATAACTAGTACTTACTAAGTTTCGAGTTTGCTCCTCCCAACGTCTTGTTAAACGTGACTCTATTGCTAAACTTTTAACTGTTTCAGCTCCAGCGATAGTTTCTGTGAGAAAGGCAGTATTAGCTGCACTATAGCGAAACTGAGTCTCTAATTTTGCTTGCAACGGCTTAGTAAACCACCAAGCTACTATTACATAAAAAGGTATAGAAATAAGCACTATTACAGTTAATGCTGGGGATATTAACCACATTACCGCTAAAAATATACCCATAAAGCTAATATCAACAAATAGAGTAAATAGTGAGCTACTTAAAAATTCCCTGATACTATCTAATTCACGAACACGAGCTACTAATGAACCAACTGAGCGATTTTTGAAATAAATTAACGGCAGTCCAAGAAGATGTTTTACTAGTTTTATACCAAGTAAAATATCAATACGTTTTGCTGTATGATTATATTGATACTCCCGTAATCCCTTTAATAAAACCTCAAAAATACTAGTAATTACTAAACCAAACACTAATACATCTAGTGTAGCTACAACCTGATAAGCCAGAACCTTATCCATCACTATTTGAAAGAATAAAGGTAACACCAATCCCAGTAACTGTAGTACTAGTGACAAGAATAGTATTTCAGCTAAAATATAACGATATTGCCAAAAAACTGGTACAAACCATGATATATTGAATTTAAATGATGGAGTAGATAAGATAATCACTGCTCCACTCCATTGATGGCATAGTTGCTCCCTAGACCATAACTCAGTATTAGACTTAAATGGATGTTGCACTAAAGCATTATCTTGATCCATCTTAGCAAGTACTATGTACTCTCCATCATTAGCAAGAAATGCTAGCGGTAAATTTTTAATAGTTAATTTATTATAAACTAGTCTCTTCTGTTGTAGCTTTACATTATAAGTCTTACTCAGCTTTGTCAAACTAGTGCTGATATCCTGAGAAGAACCCAAATCACTACTCTGACTAGAGTGCTGAATTACATCCTCGGTAACCTTAATTCCCACTAACTGCAATAGTAACCTACTACATGCCATAGCTGTTTTTACATTTTCTGTCATACACCCCATAAATCATAAGTTATATTGACAGCATTTTGTTATAACTATTACCTACCTAATAAGATCAGTACTCCTTATTTATTGATACTACCTGTAACATATAAATCATATTGTCCCCCATGCTACTTAGCTTGCTAATAACACCTAAACCTAGGCAAATACTTTAACCTCATTATAACAATTTGGGTTCTGGCCTAAATATGGTGGCACTACATTTGTAGATTCTGCAGTAGAGAATCCAACGTTACCATTACTACTATTCATTGCTGACATTTGTTCTACTAAATTACTTATTACATAATTATCTTTATTTAATTTATTATTACTGCTATCTACACTGCTTAGATTATTAGATAGCAATTTTATTATTTTATTTTTAATATTTTGAGGCATAGAACTTTCTGCAACACTATTGAAAGGAGAATTTCTTGCAGTTTTATTTTTTATTATAGCTCCTTCAGATATCAAGACTTTTATTAACTCCAAATTCCCATTATAAGAAGCTATATTAATAGCAGTTTCTCTATCTTTATCTTCTGTATTAACATCCGCTCCATACTCTATTAAAAGTTTTACCAAATCAGTACTACAATTATTACTTACAGCTCTCATAAGCAGAGTCATACCTCCACGAGAAAAAGTATTAGCATCTTTTCCTGCTTCAAGATATGCTTTTAGCATTTTCAAATCATTATTCTTGATTGTTGAAATTATACTATCACTATCCTGATCATTACCATCATTATTGATATTCATAGAGTTATTTTGCTTAACATGCTGATCTTTATTGAGTTTAGCTGACAATAGGTTATTATGGCTCCTTCTTCCTATATAACCATTAAACCTATTACGGGTACAGTGACCAAATATAGCTTTTTGTGTTATAGGTAACTCTACTTCTTTGTTTAATAATAATTGTTTTATTTTAGAAAGCTTACCAAGCATATCTTGTGATAATTTTTTAGATTGTTTTGGCGTTGAATATAACTCTATTCTTCCTATATTAGCTTGTACAATCTTGTCATATAATATTTGTGGTATATCTTCTATTTGACCAGCATTGAGCTTTTGCTGTATTTTTGCTTTTACAACTTGTAAATCACAGGAATTGATAATTTTTTTGACTGTAGGTTGTATACCGCAGCTCATTGCACTTTCCTTAATTTGTTGCATAAACTCATCAATAATACTCTCTGCTTGTACGACAACTTCTACCGCAGAATCTGAAACATCTACTCTCCATCTCGGCAATTTTTGGCCAGTCCATTTTCTGATAAATAAATCTAGTAATTGTAGAATACCGTTTTTATTGGTCTGATTTACTAACTGATCACCTATATCAAGGGTAGTTGGTCCATATTGTTGATGTTGTGTAACTATTTGCTCTTTTACCTTATATACATTACTTGTCCACCAAAATGGCATGTTTGCATTTATATCCTTTACTGCTTTATTCTCTACTAAACTTGCACTCCCATTAATTTTTACTTTATCTTCTGTATTATCATTCTCTACACTATACCATCTATTTATTGGTTTTACTACGTTGATTAACACAATACCTGCTTCTTTAAACCAATTAACCCTACTATTTATAGGTAAGGAGAGCGTTATAGCTGAACTACTAGCGACATATTCATCAGCTACATTAATTGCTCGAAGATGACGATGGTGATGAGTTGTAATATTATTCTGTTGTGATTTTGTATTATTCCCCATGTTACTTGGATAGGGTTCAAAGCTGCTACCTAATCTTGTTGTATCATTAGTATTGGATAAAGATTGGGCTCTTTTTTCAGAAGAGTTAGAACTTAAATAGTTCACTGCATCTATCGCTGTTGACCACATACTTTTAACTAAATTAACCGGCCAAAATTCTAATCTAGATGCACTAGAAGACATAGATTGAGCAATAGTTTCATCACCTTCACTTATTGCACGAGAATGACGGTAATTACTACCTTCACCATGGTGATGAGATTCAGCAGTACCAGGCGTAATATTAACAATTTGACTATCCATTTGATCAAAAATAGAACTATAAATATCACTCTCGTACTGACCTAACTGATCCAAAAATTCCGTTGCATTATTTATTTTCTCGAGTTCATCTTTTAATGCTATTCTTTTGTCCACAAATTTAACGTACAGTGTCTGCATCTTATCAGGTTTCTCATAAAAATTACTTAATAAGATAGTGTACCAGTTTTCTTTTCCTATATTAGAATCAAAAACATTAGTTACAACCAAATCATTCTCAAAATTATGTGAATTATCTTCAATATAAAAAAAACTATATTGACCTATTTTCTTTGGTATTACTAATTCCGTGTTTCTATCTATGTCTCTTTCTGTAATAACAATAATTTGTGTATCATTGCCAAAAACTATAGGTTCTGGTATTAAAGATAATTTATCTTCACTATAATTTATCTTCATAGGTACACTATTCAAAATTACTTGTAATTTTTCATACCACTTGCTTTCAAATGCATCCTTTAATCTAATTGCTGTCACATACTTCATATCTTGAAGATCATTGCCTGGTATAAATAGTTCTATTAGTACATCTCTTCCATCTTTACGCACACTCTCTAGTAATAACTCATCTCCCAGATATCTTTCTATCTGCTGTGACAGTTGGCGTAAATCTATGATATCTGTTTGATTTGATCCATTAAAACTATATATAGTTGTTTCAGGAATTCTTAGTTCATCAGTACTATTAAGTTTTCCATAACCTGAAGTAATAACATATATATCTTCACCTTTACCACCAACTAAGTGACTCTTGTGAAAAGCATCATTAGAAATTACTTCATGGTTTCCGTGTCCTATAGACACAGTCTCATTACTTACAGAAGATCTTACAACCATAAACATCTCTAGCCTATGTGCTATAGCCGGATATTCTTGAATAATTTTGTCTACAGATTTATTAGTGTTTTGAATTGCATATAGATTTTTCCCACTCAATTTCATTTCAGTATTATCACTTAAACGATAAAAGTTATTATTGCTATTCGGATAAATGTTTACTTTCAAGGAAGAATCATTTCTATACCAATTTAAAAAAGAAATAGTAATATTATTATTGGTATTAGTAACATTCTGAACCTCAAACAATGTATAATTAAAAAAGAAATTATTTCTTAAATTTGTTCCATTTGTAATAATATTAGTTACACCATTTCCAGCTGTAATAATATAAGAAAAGTTTCCTTGTAATGCATAGTTATTCACCTGAGTGTTATATTCTAACTGTAGTTGTATGTTATGAAAACAACCACTTAAAGATTCAATTATAATTGTATCTTCTTCATCATAACTACTACCACCTCTGCTATTAATATATTTTGTATCACAGCTGTCGCTGTATATAATGTCCCGTTTATTTTTTCTACCTACAATACTATTGATATTTTCTAATATCAATGCCTCATCAAGACTTAGATTATTTTCTAATATCAATGCCTCAACAAGACTTAGATCATGATCATCATTCCACGTATATAGATAACTAGTAATAGACAACATAACCAATAGCGCCTTTTCTCTTGTGGCAAAATCACTTAAATCTATAACGTTGTCTCCTTTACCTCCATTAATGTAGCCTACAGTACTATTTCCATGTAGAATAAAAACATCATTTTTATTGCCACCAGATATATTCTTCCTTCCATCATCAATAAGAAAAATATTAGGACTATCTGGGAACCCTATTACTTTATCATGACCTTTTCCTAAATCAATAAGGGTATAATTCCCTGATTTAACTACTGAATCAGTAATACCAATAGCATTTTTACATTTATAAGCACTACCACTTGGTACTTGTTCGTAATATCCTTCAGGATAACAGAATATTTTTCCTCCACTTGGATTATCAGGTTTTGCTCTAATCCATTTTATATTAGTTCTTTTTTCATCAAGTAAAACTGTATTATCTAAGTATTCCTGAATCTTGGTCGTACATTTTTCATGTGGTACTTCTATTGGTCTACAGGATTGCATAGCTGTACCAACACCACCCCAAGGATCATTACAATCCCACTCTGTATCTATAACTTCTTTACAATTTATAATGACCTCATTAGTAGGGAAAACGTACCTTTGAATATCAGGATGTTGTTTTAAAAATTCAATTTTTTGTCTAACAAGCCGGTTATTTGCCTCTTTTTCTTCTATTACTTCTTCTAAATATCCCTCAGGATTCATACCTAAAAATGCACGCCATCCTTCTTTAAACTTCTCCCATCGAGTTAAATGGATTACTTGATCAATTTTATCAACTTTTTTTACAGCAAAGTAAATATCAGTTCCAACAAACACTACAGCTCCTACTGCGGCTCCAACAGGACCAGTAACTGATGAAAGTCCTTCTAATGCCCCGAAAACTTCAGCAAGTTCTACTCCAACTTCAGCTACATCAATAGTTAAATAAACACTATCTCCTATTACTCCAACTAATGCATCTTTATTACCAGCTTTTAGTTCCTTAACTTGATTCACTAAATCGTATACAACAAAGGCTGAAGTTCCTCGGGCAAGAAAAGGTGATGCTGCTCCTAGAGATCTTCCAAGTATTAGTTTTCCTCCTGAAACTAATTTTAATCCTTTCATCGACACAATTTCAGAAACTTTAGCTAAACCTTGACCACCAGCAATAAAACCTATGTTAATTGCTACTCCCTTATAGTCTCCCTGAAAGAAATCAGCTAGAGCATGTTTACCCATCATTCCGTACATAGTCATTCCTGAGATTCTTCCCACTTTATCCAAATGATCAGTAACTTTATGATTATTAATAAGTTTATTAACTAGATTCTGGAACCTACCTACAACTTTCTCTTCACCATCACTTGCTGAATGAATTATCTCATCAGCAAACTGAACTAATTGAACACGTTTATCATTATCTTCTGTATTTCTTATGTGATTCAAGAATTTCTCACTATCAATTTTAATCTTGTCTCTATTTCTCCTATCTTCTTGCTCTGCTGCATTAAACTCATCTACATCCTCCCATGAATACAGACAATCATTAACACTTCTCTTACTCCTACTTCCATGTAAGCATTGTAAGTCTAATTTTCGTTTCTTTGTTGGTGGAGAGTCTGTATCACTACTCTGAGAACTATCTCCATTTGGTTGATTATCATGTAGGACTTGTGAAAATCCTTTTCTCTTGTCTATAAAATATTGTTCACTATTTCTACTAAGTCTTTCAGGAGCTAGTTGCGCTCTAAGCCACTGCACATCTCTATTCTCCTGCAACATAGTGTTAATGTCTCTAGCATTCTCGAGTACCCAAAGACCACAATTGTAACCATCTGCTTGTTGACTAATTTGAATATCATGAATATTATTATCAGCTATTTGGGTTTGTTGCAAAATTTGACGAATATTGTCTGGTATCCCACTACCTAATGAGTCCACATAATATCCATGATATTGTCCATTTTGCTGAGAAATAACTAAAGTAGTCCAATGATCACCTCCTTGGTTAACAATAAATGTTCGTCTTGGCACCCCTTGTTGCTGCACTATTCTATTATTATCAACATTATCTATAAATTGACGTATTTGCTCACGTAATTCTCCAGTATTTATACCTTGATCACGGTCTGTAACTACAACAACTCCTCTACCACTAGTGTCATAATTATTATTCATCGCATGTACATCAAACATATTGCTATATGTATTATCTAGGTGAGCAATCCTTCTAATGTCCTGGTCCGATAACCAATATCTGTAATCAGGATTTTGTTGTAATGTCACACTTTCAAGAGTTTGTTCATTACGCTGTACGCTTCTGCCTAGTTGATGAACCTGACCAAGGAAACTACGCTCAATATCATAAGCAACAAATTGTTCCCTTGTTATCACTAAAGAATCAGGAGCTTCAGCACGGCTAACAAAACCAACAGGTAACGTTACAAAAAAATTGGCTCCTTCAGTTATCGCTCTTATATTACGACTTATCCCATATCTTCTTAGTTGCACTTTTTCAGCTTTTTCAAGTGCCCTATCCATACTATCTACAGTGGCTCTACCGTCACCATATTTTAATTCCAAACCAATTAACACATCACTATCAGCAGGGTTCTTGCTCATCACATTGATGAATAAATCAATTCTCTCACCACCCCCTACTTGAAATTCAGGTCTTACGTTAATTTTAAAGTCCCCTTGATCAAATTCAATATCACTGTAACTGTTAAGCAATCCAGATAAAACTGCTGCAAAATACGCTTCACTTGTAATTAAAGACTTAACAGAGAATAGATTTTTTCCTATATTAGTAAACATATCACCATAAGGCCCTAAATCTACTTTATTGTTCTGACCTCTTTGAGGTTGATAACTCACTGTTGCATCAAGTGTTTTCTTTAGATTGCCAGCCTGATTGAAATCTGGCATATTATGTATTTCCCAATGATTAACAACATTTGCCTGGAAATAATCATTTACAGAATTAGTAAAATCTTGAATTACTACACCATTATCTTCTCCTAAAAATTTCAAAGAACCATCATTACCAGATCTAGCATCAACATATACTTCTATTACTTCCTTGCAATTAGCCTGGTTTATTATTCCATTAAGAGGAACTCTTAGTGTTGGATCATTTATATCAACGTCACCACGTCCTCCCTCATGAAAATGTATAACCAATACCCTACTATCTCCTGTATTACTTCCTGCTATTATTCTTTCAATAAACACGGATGTAGTAATATCATGGCTACGACGAGTTCCCCTCGTTGTGTCCTGTAATTTCCTATAGGTCAGTATATGCTTATCTATTCTTTTTCCTCTAGTTTCTACTGAATTTAAAATTGAATGTCCAATAAACAGCCTACTTAAATATTGTGGTTCACTTGAACCTTGTATAGCTGGCGATAACTTATAAATTTTCTTTAATTGATTTGTAATACTTGTCTTTATATCATCACGTCTTTCTTGACCTCTTAATATACTATTAACACTTTTAAAGATGCTTCTAATAATAGGAGCTGGAGGTTGTAATTCAGCCACACTTGTCTCAATAGGATTAGCATAATCCATATTAAAACCAACACGCACTACTCGATCAGCAAGAGTAACAAAAGGTCTATTATTCTGCTGTAAACCTTGCGTATAACTTTCAGCTTCTCTTAACGCCTGCTGAGGATTTGTCCTACCATTTTGTTCCTGCCCAGTTTTTATTTCCACAAGAATTGGCATGGCCTTCTTAACACGCTGACTCCCACGTACCAATAAAGCTATGTCAATATAGCCCTCTATTCCTAATAATAGTTCTAAATATAACTCTAAATTATAGCGATATTTAAAGTTTATTAAAGCACCAGCTGTAAAGCCATGATCAGCTGCCTCTAATGCTCCTTGAATATTAGGTAATCTTTTATGATATATTCCATTAATATCATATATATACTCAAATAGTTTCTTAACATTGCTTTGCACTGCTTGTACAATGTCTATATCTCTACGAGGATCATTTATAGTCTCTTTGCTAAGATTCTTAACAATATCTTCTAAAAGATTTGATTTATACTCACCTATTTTATGCTTGCGATGCTGCTCTATTCTTCTAAATTTAACTCTCATTCTTTCAGGTAGTTCCTGATCTGTAAGTTGTTCTGCTCTTACATTAACTCTATCTTTGTTATTTCTTTTACTGATTATTATTGCAGCCCCAGATTTAAATTCTATATCATCAGCTTTTGTGTGAGCTCTAGATCTTAAATGATACGTATCATCTCCTTCACTAAATAATAATCTACTTTCCTCTAACCACCTTCTATCATCTCTACTAAATATTGCTCCCATAATCTGTCTGCTATATCTCTTCTCAGAAATAACAAAAACATATTCCTCTAATTTTTTAGTAGTAGGTTCTTCAGTAATAGCAACAATTTTTAAAAATGGTACTTCATCAGCATCACTTATAGTACAAAGCTTAAAATGAAGTTCGGCTAATCCTAACCTATCAAAAAGTTCTGTATTTTTTAAAGTAGTAAACATCCCAGCAAAAAAATTCACATAAAATCCTTTCTTTGCTGGTGCTGCACCTACACCACTTGGTCTTGGTATTTGATCTAAAAATGATTGAAACCTTTGTTTAAAATTATTATTCTCATCTATTTGAAAAAGATGGTCAACTAATTCAGGCACAACCTCATTAGTAACTTGTTGATGAAGATTGCTTTCTAAACCAAAATTATAATGATTACCTTCATTACCTTGACTCGCACTTCTTGCTGCATTCACATGATATAATCTTATTGGAATATTACCATTCCCACGAGTATGCACCACTCCATCAGCATCTACATTAATAGTTGCACCAAGCATACGACCCATGGCTTCGATTTCAGGCTCACCACCCCAACTATTTCGATCTCTTATGTTATTCAGGTACTGATTAAAATCACCTGTAATAAATTCTCTGTATCTATCTGCATCAGATGATATATAATCAACTACCCTATTACGTAATATTCTTGTAATTAACCTATTAAAAATTCTATCACTACGAACATTATTTGAAAGTGGACCATATTCTCTAATTAACTCCCTTATATGCCCTATATTACCAGACTCTTCTTCTCCAAATAATCTTTTAAACCTCTCTGCAAAAGCAACAGAATTATCTTCAACAGGAATTAAGTAAGCTAAGGCAGTAGCCCAAAACAAACAACTACCATCCCCTGGTACATCAACAGGCACAAATATGCTTGGTGGTTGATTGTTATCACCATTGGAACGGCGATACCTTATAAGATTTTGTGGATTTTCTTGTGTTGGAGACTCAGCAAATTCTAAGTCATCATTGAGATTATTTTTTGTGGTGGGATTTAATGATAACTCCTTATTATCATTGACAATATTTCCTTCCTTTAGCTGCCATTTTTTATTCCAGCTACTGCTCTCCATGGTCTTCATAACTACCTCCATATCTTTATGCAACAAGTTATGCTTATTAATATGAGTGTCACATAAATTCTATAACAATACAACTTAATTTTTTAAGAAAAAATAGTATTTACTAAAATTAAGAAAACAAAATCACTATCTACTGAAAAGATAAAAATAGCTCATTATTAAAACTATTTACTATTAACTGTTAGTAAATTCAGCAACATTTTCTTCTCCCATTACTAATACTGAAAAATCTAATGAATCACTATCATCTTGTAGATCTTCATGGTGATCACTATCACTAGAGTTATAAAATAGAGACTCTTTATATGATTTCTGAGTATTAGCAATCATATTACCTAATTTATTTGACATTACTTGATCTATTTTGTGTAAAAGTTTTCCTCCTTTAGCATCACCAAGTATATTACATAATAGTTTTTCTAGCGATTGCCTATCATATTGCTTGTAAAAATTAAATGCTTGTAAAGAAATTGAAACATTATCACTTGAACAACTATCACCTTCTCCTTTATGGGAGGCTAGTTTCTTATCATCACATAACACGCTCTCTAATTTTTGCAGTACATCTTGGTCTAGTTTTTCTAAAAACTTCTTAGTAGGTTTCTTAACAGTAGTTTTAATAGAGCTTAAAAGTTTTTGTAATAACTTTCCTTCATTTTGAGTGTATAAACTGTAACAAACATTATTTCCTTCTTGGCACGTTAGAGTAAATAATTTAGTATGAAAACTATCCATTGGATCAAGGATTTTATGAACAGGTTCTAATACCCCAATTTTTATAAGATCACCTAACATACTAGATGTTGTTTCTACAGTATCGTGAAAATGTTGTTGATGATTTTCATAACCTGGTAAATTCCATAGCCAAGTTAAGAAATGTACTGCTTGGTCAAATACAGCCCTAGGACCAGAAACTATACTCTCACATGTGTTCCAAGTTAACTTCTCATACTCTTTTTCAGGCAAATCACTTGGATTTAAATGTTTAATTACTTTTTCTATATGTTTATAAAAATGATCTGGCCTTAAATTACCCATCACATGAGAATAACTATCATAATAATCACTATTCTTTATCAAATCCTTTCTTATAAGCTTCCTAAAGATATCTGGTTGTCCATAAGAATCTAATTGATCAACACAAAAAGCTACAATATAAGAATTACTAGGTGCATAACTACTATTTTTAGTTTTTATTGCTGCCTCTATTAGAATTTCAGGATCTTTATTAGGTAGTTTATTCCAGAAAAACTCTACTGCTTCCTTGCTGCCACGCTCTACTGCACAATCAATCCCATATCTATACAAGACTTGCTTATCTTCTATATTACCTGCTAGTTTCTTAAACTTATTAACCATCTCTGGATCAGGGTTTTCAACATTAATAACATTTGCATGATAATACCAAAAAATTTTCAGATTTGGTAATTTAGTAGCACTACGTATATATTCTTCTATAGGATATCCTTCTTTTTTACTTTCCTCAAATATATTATTAATCTCATCTTCTAAACAAAACTGACAAGCAATATGGTATAACTCAAAACCCTCCAACTTTTCACCATCTAACATTTTAGATGTCATTAATTTTTTTGCAACAGTAGTTCTATTAAGCTCAAGATTATTCCAACATTCACTATCAGATAATATGTTATAGATAGTTTCAACCATATAATCACTTGGGTGTTTTATCTGTTTATTAAGAAAACGTGTATGATATTCAAACCATTTTTTAATTTCAAAACGTTTTACATCACAATGTGGATCATCCTCTGCTACAGAACTTGCTAAAAACCTTTCGACTATAGTCCACTTCTGATATTCACTATTACTAGGAATAAGTGCATCTGCTTCAGCTAATTTACTTTTGAATTTTTGAAACTTTGCATCAAATTCTTTATCATACTTATCATCAGCTTTAGCTATTGCAAATTCCCATGCTTCATGCGATATCTGTTTGGCTTCTTTATATAACTTACTTGCAGCTTGCTCTTTTTTCAAATCTTCTATACTTATTCTCTTCATTATATCCTCTTAGATAATGTTGCTGAATATTAATTTTCTTTATTTTTTAAATTTTATCTGTGCTTACTTAGTCATAAATAATATTATACACCAGCTTTGTTAATAAAAATTATATCAGTTAAAGTCACATACCTTTGATAATTTATTATTTACTCCTTCAGAACTTTTTAAACATATATAATAAAATCATAAAAAATATATTTTGGAAACAAAATAATTATGAGTTTTGCAAAATAAAATTAGATTAACGCAGACAATGGGACTGTTGCGAGATGAATTTTTTGTTTAAAATTTTCTAATTTTAGAACGAAAGTATCAGGATTTTAGGGTATATACTTCTTTTACCTGAAGAATTGGTAGTATTAGATATTAATTATCCATAAGAACATTGATTATTCGCTCATCTAAATATTCATTTTCCAACTTTTCAAGTTAAAGAAGTATATATTTATAATTTTATCAAAAATTTTTCATCTCGCAGACTCACCATAATTTGGTATTTCTTCTATAGATATATTGCTATTATCGAAGTTGAAGCTCTGTACTAGATCTTTAATAATTTTTGTTTGTTCATCTGATAAATTTGATATGTTTAAATTTGATGTTTTCAACTTTTTTGAAGATGATCTATGTTCAGATGACTTACGTTTATTAGGCTGTTGATTAGGTATATGATCTACATTCATAGGGCTATTATCATTTGCTTCTTTAACATCTACTGTTATTTTCATCATTTTCAGCTTCTCATCATTGATTCCACAATCTTATGATATGTTTGCATAAAGTACTATCCTGTGGTGTTTTTTGTACAATTAGTCGTTCAAACATTTTATATACCCATATTAATTCTATTATAGTACAATGACATAAGAATTTTTAGTAGGAGCTTCACTGTTAGAAGGAAATATGTAACATTTTTATCATTTTATTAACGATAAGTTAAAATTGATAATATATGTAGAAGATTTAAAAAGTTTGTTTTTTTCATAAGCTATTATCATCATAACTATATTCTACAAATTGAAAATTGAACTCATTAGATAATCTGCGAATTACATAACCATATTTGCCACTTATCCAATCTCTCATAAAATTAGTAGGAGCTTTTAAGATTAAAGTTTTAGTATCTAGATTTTCCTCTGCTATAAGTTTAGAGAACCAAGCTTTATCTATATCTAATCCTAGCTCCTCTATTAATCCTTTTCTAATCTTATACCAAGAACTATTCTTATCTACTGCTCTTAATGGATATTGGTTTGTCTCATCGCTACTTTTATCTTTTGATTCCCGCAAGCTTAAGTTGTTACGTTTAAATGAATTAAAGATAGAATTATTTTTGTTTGTTTCTGATATACTATTGAATTTATCGTTAATTTCATTTGGATTTATGATCTGAATATCAATATCGTTTCCATAAACTGATTTGATAGCATTTTTAAGTATTTCTTCTTTTCTTGTTGTAAGGACTATTTTGTTACGGAATTCGATACTAAAGACACTGTCACAATAACTAAAATAGCTATTTATTAGTATTTCATAAGCTTTTTTATTTTCAAGTAAACCAGCTATTTTACGTTTGAGTTGCATTTCATAACTTGTGTCATAACTATTTTCTACTTCAGTTAGGAATCTTTCTATAGTTTTAAGATCAGGCTCATTATTGTTTTTTGTTGCATTATTATTCAAATTATAACTAAGTCTGAATGTTTCGTGGTTAACAAGTGGTCCTTGATGTAATTCATATTTAAAAGCTTTGGTCATGTATTTTTTCATATGATTTTTCGTGGCGAATTTATTCTCTGGGAATTTTGAGATAAGCTTCAGCATGAGCTGATTGGCAAAATTGGTAGAGAATTCCCTACCAGAATCCCAATTAATAGAACATACTTCTCCTTTGGTTAGGGGATAGTAACATTTCAGGGTTTTATTTTGATCGTAACGTTTTACCTTATTTGCCTTTGCATTACTTTCTACAGCGGTTTTTTTTATTGTGGTGTTTGTTTCTGTACGTATTGCCGTGTCTCTTGTTTTGTCTGTAGCATTACAGAAAACTCTGTTTCTTTTATTCCTTTCTTTTGTTATATCATCATTGATGGTTCTAGAACCAAGCTCAGAGTGAATGTTGGATGAAGAAGGTGAAGTATCTATAACATCCTTAATAGAATTTTTATAAAATTTAGATGGAAATGAGCAAAGCTCATTTTCTAAATGCCAAATATTTGATGTTTGCTCTAACGTTGGTGGACTATCAAGATTATTTTCATTAGTTTGCTCATTTATATAATCTATATTTTTAATACTAATTCTTTTTTCTTTATTCTT
This sequence comes from Rickettsia endosymbiont of Polydrusus tereticollis, assembly GCF_964026385.1. Classification (NCBI taxonomy): domain Bacteria; kingdom Pseudomonadati; phylum Pseudomonadota; class Alphaproteobacteria; order Rickettsiales; family Rickettsiaceae; genus Rickettsia; species Rickettsia endosymbiont of Polydrusus tereticollis. The sequence continues at coordinate 1,726,853 of NZ_OZ032142.1, forward strand.
TATTATTATGGCGTACAAATTTGCACTACTAGGCTTACAAATTTGCACTCCCGTCTCAGAAGCTGTATAAGTATAAGGTTTTTCAGTAGATTTTTTAGAATCTGCAGCTTCAATTTGGCAATTAGGTATTACAAGTGGATTAATAGAGATAGTAAATATAGATTTATCATATCTATTGCTATCGATATCATCTGAATTTGTATATTTGTGTTCTGCTGTTATAAAAAAATCAGGAGCTTGGTTTTTGATATATTGCAATATGTTAAATAGAGTACGTTTACTGATATTATTTTTTTGTATTAATTCGCGAGATGTAGCAGCAAAAGATAAATTACCATTAATCCTATAATTCTTATAAGCAGTAATTACACAGTTAAAGAAGAAGAGCTTATATTTATTTGACATTGGATTATCAAATAAAGATTTAGCAAATTCTATGGTAATAGGTACATAAAGTTTAGTGCGCAGGATATGCTCAAGATTAGATTCATTAGCAAGTCTGCTACTATCTCCGTTATGCTTATCAGGTTCATATTTAATGTACTCATATAGATCATCAGGCAGCATTGGGATTATTTCATTTATTTTATCTGTGCCTTTTTTGGTCTTGCCTCTAGTAACTTGCAAAAGTCCTATCTGTTCAAGTTTTTTTGTTATCCTTAAAGCAATACTACGCATATTGCTTTTATTCTTGGACTTGTATCCAAGAAGTCCTGCTATTTTCTCTGAAGAATAGATGATCGATTCTTTACCTTTGCTTAAGGTTGACTGATATAAAGCTAACACTTGAGAGAAAAATACTATGTCCCGAGGTGAGAGTTCTTTGGAGTATTGCCTTAAGATCACTTCAAATAAACAAGGAATTATAGAGATATATTGTTTATTATTATCAGGAGTTTCTTTCCTATTTTGATTTAAAGAGCTGAATAATTCAGGATCATTTGGTAAAATAGGTAGTTGAGTTTGTAATAAGTTCATTATTTGAACTCCTTGTTAAAATTGTTAAAGAACTCATCCAATCCCTCTTCCTCATCCCAAGCTTTTCTGATCTCTAAATTAGCTAAAAGGAGTCCAATATCTTTTTTCATCTCCATTTGTGTTTTAGCAATCATTCTTAAATAAGTTTCAAAGCGTCTATTATTGTTAGCAGTACTAGTCATGGAGGACATCATCATACCTGATAATGCACGGATACTGCTTTCTATATTCTGTAACTTGGTGTTGATTTCAGGAAGACTCATATTAATACCCTCCTGCAGCTTGAAACTGCGAAGAATGGCTCAAGCAAACGAACCGACAAATGAAAGGCACTAATTGTAAGCAACAGTGTAATCTAGATGTAAAAGATGCTAGATTGTTAGAATTTTGCTTGAATAGATGATTTGTTGAGAATTTGGTATGTTCAAAAGATAACAGGGACTTGATTTTGTGAAGGATATATGTTAGATTCATGGTACGATACCTTTGCTTAAGGTTAGTTACAGATCCAGCAAGTACATTAAACCGGCAAAAGTTAGATAGCACTTGCTAGGATCATTTAGTTATTTAGATTGATATTTCACATTACATCTAGTATTAATCTATTGCATTTAATATGTAGTGTCAATACAAAATAATCTACGGCAGATTATCCCCGACTTTATCCTTTATAGAATTATATAATTTTTCAATCTCGGGATAATCTATAGATAATAAATCCTTTTCTTTTTTAATAGATTCTATACCCCTAAACAGTAAATAATTGAGTATTACTAAGTCAAGTCCACGGCATATATGTTTTATTTCATCTTCTATTCCTTTTAAGATAGCAAAATTTTTAGCTACATAAGGGTAATTTTTTCTGTTTAATCTGCCATTTACAAATAAAATTGGTTGTAAGGAAGAGTTAGCCTTATGTTCTATTGGATTATCAATTTCTTTTTGTGCAGCTTTTAGTCTTTCTGCAATATTCAATGTACTAATTATACCTCTGTTTGACATAAGCTCCTCGTATTTGTGTTAAGAGACTGTGATAACATTATAAAATATAGACCCCGAAATCCTGATACTTTCGTTCTCAAATTAGAAAATTTGAAACAAAACATTCGTTTTGTAACAGTTTCATTAAGTACTGTATAATACAATAATATACACATTTGTACAATATAATTATACCTTTAATCGCTTTTGGGCTGTATTCTCCGCTGCTTGTGACATAATATAAAGGGAGGATTACTGGATGACCGCATATATAACTACATAAGCGGTTATTAATGAGAAATTAGTCAGGACAAAGAATATAATAAACTGCATACATTAGGATTATCAGTTATTTTTCTTCTAAAATACCTTGTTGTCCGCAGCGGGGATGTTTTTTACTTTGCTTATCAACTCTTTTATAAGAGAAGAATATTGTAGATGATTATTGCAAAAAGGTTTGTACTCTCCTATCCATTGTCCTTTTTTCTGGCATTCTATCATATCTACGCTATTACTTATATCTGTTTCAAAATATAAGTTTGTTTCAGCAAGCTGTTTTAATAATTCTTTAGTAGATTTGGTATTTTTTGTTGTTCTACTTGCTAAAAATGAATATGGCTTGTTAGCCATTATTGCTACAGATGCTGATTGGTTCAATGAATTTTTATCTAGTTCAGAAACGGAGCATGGTATTATAATGAAATCAGAGAGAATTGCAGCTTTTAGTGATGCAGCCTGCATATTGGGTGGAGTATCTATTATTATAAAATCATACTCTAAACTTAATTTATGCAGCGTGTCTTTGGGATTATCTTCGTATAATGGTATCACATGTTCTCTTAAAGAATTTCCTAAGTCAGACCAATATATAGCATCCGGCTTATCTTTGTCCATGTCGCATAGTACCACTTTGTATCTACATTCTAGTAAGGCACCAAGAAGATTAATACTAGTAGTAGTTTTAGTTGCTCCACCCTTAGTTTGTATAACGGATACTATATAAGCCATAATTTTGCTTTATGTTACTAGTTTATATTGTGTTGTATTGTACAGACTTGTACATAATGCTACAAACTTATTAATTATTAATACTGTTTTCTGAAGAAATCCTGTTAATCATTTCATCAATAGATATTTTAAAATAATCTGCTACAGCAATAATGACTGGTGTAGTTAATGTCCTTGTTGCAGTAGTATCTGTAATAAATTGTTGAATTACTGAGTTATGAAAACCAAGATCGCAAGATAATGTATAAGGATTTAAACTGTGCTTCTCAATATTCAAACATAAAAAATTATGTATCTCTTGATTATAATTTTCTAATACATAATTAACATTATAATATTCATTATTATTGATGTAATTTGTACGGTTCAGGATTTCATCTATAGGGCTATAAAAATAGCTAGCTATTTTTATAATAGTATCAAATTTAGTGTTATTACGTTTGCTATTTAGTATACAACATACAGTGTTATAACTAATATTACTTTCTTTTGCAAAATTCTTACTACTAATTTTATGTAATTTGAATTTTTTCTCTAAAAACTTTTTTACATTAAACGCAATATTCATACATTCTCCAGAGTAGATTTAAAAATAATCTGCCATGGATTATTTTTGTATTGACACTACATATTAAATACAATAGATTAATACTAGATGTAATGTGAAATATCAATCTAAATAACTAAATGATCCTAGCAAGTGCTATCTAACTTTTGCCGGTTTAATGTACTTGCTGGATCTGTAACTAACCTTAAGCAAAGGTATCGTACCATGAATCTAACATATCTTGATAATATTCGCAATAAACTAGTAGCATCTGTACAAAACAATACTACTCAATATTGCACTAATTTTTCCAATCACAAATCATTAAAATCACGTCTCAAGCAAGTTGCTACAGTGTCATTAATATTTTTATCAATGGTAACAGGAGAAGTATTTGCAGGAGACAAGTTACCGAAAAGCAAAGCCTCAGCAGGTAGGAAGAAAGAAGCTACATTTGAAACAATTAGCTTAAGTAACGCATTACCGGATGTGGTTCCTAGTTTTCCTCTGCCTGATCTAGTACCATCAAATCCGCCAGTACCATCAATGCCACCTGTTGCCCCAGAAATACTGTGTTTACTTGGGAGTGCTAGCAGTAATGCTCCAAAGCAAAAGACAGGCTTTATGCGAATAATAAGGTAAGGAGATTGAACAATGTTATACAAAATAATACTAGCCTTACTAATGAGTTTAGAGTTGGTAGTTGTATTGATATCCCTAAAATATTTACACCGGAGCAATGTGATTAGTAAAGAATTTGCAGCAATTTTTGACAGTAGCAGAGAAGAGGTAAAGAAATTATTTCAGGAGATTAAGGAATTATCAGAGATAAGTAGTAAGAAGGAGAATTATATCTTGCATATGAAGTTTCATGCAGAGGAGACACAAATGTATGTAAGGTTGATATATAAGGAGTTACAAAAGGAGGGTAATAAGTGTTTATTAAAGAAGTTAGATGTTTAGCCTAAGACAGAATATCAAAATAAGTAAGATCAGTTAACAAGTAATAAAATTATAAGAATAAGAAGTTTGGTTTAAGGATGAGGTAAAATATGCAGAATCAAAGAGGCAATATCAACCCAAGAATAATTGATGGGATTAGTCAGGGAATTCAAAGCTTATTGCAAGAACACGCACAATGTCAGGAGCAAAATATGGGACTTGTTATATGCAGTAAGTTAATAAATTTAATGCCGGATAATGGTTATGTTTATTACTATCGAGGATATTTATTAGATGATTTGGGGAGATATAAGGAGGCATTAGAGTCGTTTAATAAAGCGATTGCAATAGATGCAACTAATGCAGATTTTTATAGTGGACGAGGTGATATTTTATCTACCATGAGAAGGCTTGAGGAAGCTGTGATGTCGTATGATATATCAATAGCCCTTGATGCGAGTAATGCGAAGGTTTTGCACTATCGTGGTTTAGCTTTGTATGATCTAGGAAGATATAAGGAAGCATTAAAAGATTTTGTACAAGCAATTAAGTTAGAACCTAGTGAGGAAGTATATTATGTTAATCGAGATTTAGCTATTCAAACGATAATGCAAATTGCCTATTAAATAGTTCTGTTTTGTGGTTTTTTAGGAATTTTAGAGGTAACTTGCTCAATATCTGCATTAGATTTGGGATATGATTTGAGTAGATCAGAAACTTGTTTGGGTGATTCTATATTTTGCAGGGTATTTTGTGCGGAATCAGCTATAGTTTAGGACTATAGCAAGTATCGAATTAGGTTTTTCTGGATATTCTGCCAATCATTTCATCAACTGAGATTGCAAAATAGTCAGCAAGAGCTACGATAGGAGCAGTACCTAAGTTTGACTGTATATTTTTACGATTTTGGTTCACAAAATTATCAATAACGGCAGCACTAAAGCCGATATTAAGGCCTAATTTATAGGCAGGTAAATTATGTTGTTGCATTTTATGACAAATAAAGTTTCTTAAATTTGTATTGTAATCATCAATAGTTAAATTTTGAAATTGTATTATTTCATTAAATTTTTTAAGTACATATTTTTTCCTTCCTACCATTTCATCAATAGAGCAATTAAGGTAATTAGCAATTTTCAGTAAAGAATTAAGAGCAGGATTAGTTTGTGTAGCATTTATAAGATTAATAAGTGAGGTATAGGGTAATCCACATTCTTGAGCAAAAGCTTTACGTGTTAATTTAAGTTGAAAAAGTTTTTTATATAAGAATTGTTGTATTTTTTTAGGTAAGGTCATGATAGTTTAATTTAATTAACAATGATTATTAATATAATAGATATTACTATTGACATTAGTAAATATATATATCTAACATATTAATACTTATTAAATTAATAAAATACAATTAAAAGAGGATAATCTATGTGTGTAAAGCTAAAAAAAGAAAATAATAGAGCATTATGTAGCGAGGAAAGAACAACGAAAATAGCAAAATATATAATATTGGTAGGTTTTATAGCATTAGTTTCTTTTGATGCAAATGCAGCATGGGATTTAAGTAAGCAGCTTGGGGATAGTATAGTAACTCCTGTAGCTAAAGCATTTAAAGACTGGGTTTCTGTTATTATCGGGATGGCAGCAGGAGGAGGTCTTGCTCTTGGAACGCAAGGAGATTTAAGAGAAAGATCAAAAGTAGCCGGCATTGGTTTTTTAGGCGGTTACGGTGTAATTGAGGTGATCAAAGCCATGAGCGGCATATAGAGATAGTATGACAATATCAGGAGCATAGAGATATGGAAAAAGTAAGATTTAATGAATGCTTAAATAAAGAGATACGATTTTTCAACATCTCGATTGGAGTAATTCTTGGTAGTTGTGTGACAGGTATTGCTGTTTGGGCGTTAAAGAATTTACTTTTTGGTGCGGCGGCGAGCGTTGTTGGTGCAGTTATCGGGAGTTTTTTGATGAAGGAGTATATGGGGGGCAATATCCAAAAGAATTTATATTGGAAGTGGCTAGGAGTAAGTTTTGTGCTTGGGGGGCATATACCTTCATCATACCAGCGAAGAATATTTTAAATAACAAATAGTATCCGCAAAAAATAAGAAACAAAAAACATAATGCAAGAAAAAATATTAAGTGATCAAGTGAAGATATTAACTAAGCAAAGAGGTTTATTTTTAATCTTAACCTTGATGCTTAGTTTCATTTGTTGTGGTTTAACATTGAAGCTAATCACTACCCGGGATAAGACAATATTAGTACCGGGACTTGCTCAAGAAGTATGGCTCGGAGAAGGCAAAGTATCAGAGAGTTATATAGAGGAGATAAGTTTAATGTATCTATCAATGCTACTTGATTTAAATAAAGATGTCATAGGTTATAAGGAAGCATTAATCAGCAAATATATAAGTCATAGTAGTGCCAAATATATGAAAGCGATTAGACAGTATTTTTCGCATGCGAAGGAGCAATATAAGAAGTTTGGTTTATCTACATATTTTTCGGTTAAATCTTTAGCAGTTAATTCATCAGAAAACAGTGTAATTGCCAAAGGCGTATTAACTACAAAGTTTGGGGATCATGGCCTTGATATAAAAGAGGCATCATATTTTATGAGCTTTGATTTAGCAGGCAGTAGGCTGAGATTAAAGGAGTTTCATCATATTGAAAGCGAGGCAGATATTAAGAAAAAAGAAGAAGAATTAAAGGCTGAAGAGGATAATATGCAGAAAATAGAGGAGCAACTAAATAAGAGAAGAGGGGGTGATGAGAATAATTAAGGTAGTAGTATTTAGTATATATGCATTCATTATTTTAATAAGCCAAGGCTCATTTGCAGAGCAGATATATTGTTATAAGCAAGGACAAAAAATCAAAGCGGTCGTTAGCAAAGATCATTTAAATAGAATATGGTTTTCAGGCAAAGCTATTATTGAAGTAATAGGCGATAGTACAAAATACAAGATACTGCAAGACGCATCTTCTATGAATTTGTTTGTCACTCCACTGGCAGCGATTGGTGAAGATATAGAGATGGCTGTCATAGAAGCTGGCGGCCGTACGATTGATTTAAGTTTAAGGGTATCAGATAGTTCAGGTCAGCTAATTTTTATAGAAGAGAAGAAAGATTGTTATTCTAAGAGTACAGATAAGGGGGAAATAGCAAGATTAATGCGATATATGCATTCAGGCAAGGTCGATAAATACATTGTAAATATCAATAAGAGACAAATTCATACATTAGAGTCCCAAGGACTAAAAATAAGACAAGATTTTTCTTATAGATATGGTCCTTATGTAGGAGCCAAATTAACTATAGCTAACATGAGGTGGTACCCTTTGTCTAGACAAATTTTTTAAATTTTAGAGGTGTAATTCTCCTGTATTAATGTATTGGTTTTTCAAAGTAAAGTTTGCATTTTCTATGTCATATAGCCTCTTGATAATTTTCTAGTTTTTCTGCAAAATGTATCATTTCAGGTGTCTTATATTCAAGCGATTGATGAGGTCTTTGCTGATTATAAAATTCTATATAATCTCTGATAGCTATCTTTGCTTCACGTACTGTTTCAAGATCAAAACGATAAATCTTCTCTTGTTTCAAAGATCGCCAAAAACGTTCAATAAATACATTATCTAAGGCTCTGCCTTTGCCGTCCATACTAATAGCTATGCCTTGTTGCTCAAGTATTTGAGTAAAATCTTTTGATGTAAATTGTACTCCTTGATCCGTATTAAAAATGTCAGGCTTGCCATGTATAGATATTGCTTCATTTAGAGCTTCAATACAAAAATCATTTTCTAAACTAATCGACACCCGCCAACTCAAAATATAACGACTATACCAATCCATTATAGCAACCAAATATACAAAACCTTGCTTTAATCTTATGTAAGTAATATCTGCACAGTAAACTTGATTGGAGCAAACCACCTCTATATTATTTAATAGATATGGGTATACTTTATGAGCCTGATTCCTACGGCTTAAATTAATCTTTGGGTATACTGCTTCAATACCAAGTATTTTATAATATTTTCTTATCATCTTACGACTAACATTTAACCCTTCGGATTTTAGGACATGAGACATTCTTCTAGTACCATAATAGGGATGCTCTGTAAAAATCTCATCAATTCTGTTCAGTACTCTATACTCCTTATCATCTAAGGTATTCCTAGCTCGGTAGTAGTAACTTGAGCGGTTTAAATCTAAAAGTTTGCATTGTCTTGCTATGGTTAAATTTGAAGCATAACTTATCATTTTTTTCCTAACCTCTAAATCCAAAGATACTAGATTTTTTTTTAAGCCAGTCTCTTTCAACTGTTAACTGGCCTATTTGCTCAAATAATGATTTAATTAAATCTTCTTGGCCGGTATCTTGTTGTTTAGATTTCGATTTAAATCCAGAAACCATAAAATCTAAAGCTTCTTTCTTCCATTTATAAATCTGATTAGCGTGAACACCATATTTGCTGGTAATTTGAGCTATAGTCATTTCTCCAGATATTGCTTCAATTGCTATTTTTGCTTTTTCTTCTGCACTATATTTTTTAACTTGTTTTTTCATTTTTTGCTCCTTTTCCTAGGAGATATTATACCTACTTTTCTCTATTTTCTTGTCTAGTTTTTGGGTACCATTATAACATCTCTGCAGGAATATTTAAAAAGGGCAAAAATATAGAGCTTACTGATTGTATTTTAAAGCAGATATTCGAAGGCGAGAATGTAATGATCAGGAAGGATTGTAGCATATTACGCCCAGGGCGTAATTGCGGTGTATTGGTAGCCTTGAAGGAGGTGGAGCGTGATTAATTTAAAAGAAATATTTAAAAATATCAAAAAAAATAGAACGGTTGCCGTAGCGTCTGAAGGTGAGGCAATTGAAAGCACAACTGTTGCTACGTTTCGGAAAGCACAGGAAAGGAGATGGTTATATGTCTGTCTGTGTATTTTAGGAGTGCTTGGCATTGCTATTAAGTTACAAGGCGGAAGTAGTGGTAAGATTAAGCATGAGGAAAAAGTGACTGACGAAAGAGGTAATATAGCATTATCATTTGATAATACGGACGGGAATAAAATATGGCAGAATCATTTTGAAGACAAGCTCCGTAATAGTCAGCATGAGCTGCAAGAGAAAGTAGAAAGTTTAATACGTGAAATGCAGGCGAAAGAAGCAGAGGAGAGAAAACATCGGGAGCAAGAACTGCAAAAAATGGCTGAGCAATTAAAATTTGCCCAGGATGAATTAAAAAGTGCGGCACTTGAGTTAAAAAGAGTCAGTGATATGCAAGAAAGTAATAGATATGAACAAGAAGCAGTAATTAGAGGAGGAGAGATCAATTCAATAAAATTTGGCAGTAATGTGCAGTGGGATAAACCAAAAAATATACGCGAGTGATGTGGCTATAGTATTCCGGACAGTTAGTATGAGACAATATTAACAGAAAGGAAATACAGTATGACAAAAACAAAAATGTATTCTAGTGAATTTAAAGAATCAGCAGTTAAATTGGCAACTGAATCGAAGCGACCTGTTATTCAGACTGCAAAAGAATTAGGTATCAGTAAGAATACTTTATATAGTTGGATAGATAAATATTCTAAACAATTTGAAGAATCAATAACAAGAACAGATGAACATCTGTATGATGAATTAAAAAGATTAAAGAAAGAGCTGGTGATAGTAACACAGGAGCGTGATATACTAAAAAAGGCTGCAGCGTACTTTGCAAAAGAGTCCCTGTAAGGTATGCATGGATAAAGAAGCATCAAGATGATTTCTCAATTGCAATTATGTGCAAATGTATGAAGGTATCACGTAGCGGTTATTATGAGTGGTTAAATAACCCTGGATGCAATAGGGATAAAGAAAATAGAGAATTAACCTGTAAGGTTAGAGCTATTTTTCAGGAAGGTAGACGAAATTATGGATCTAGACCCATTAAAAAGGCTTTGTTGAGGCAAGGCATAATTGTTAGTCGTAGGAGAATTACAAGACTAATGAATGAAGCTGGCTTAGTATGTAAAACTAAGTATAAATTTAAAGCAACTACTGATTCTAAGCATAATAAGCAAGTTGCTCCTAATTTATTGGATAGACAGTTTAAAGTTTCTAATGTTAATTGTTATTGGGTTGGTGATATCACCTATATCCCAACTGGAGAAGGATGGTTATATTTAGCAACAGTTATTGATCTATTTTCTAGAAAAGTAATAGGCTGGTCAATGAATAGTAATATGAAAGCTGATTTAGTTAATAATGCTTTGCTAATGGCAATATGGCAACGTAAACCACCTAAAAAGCTTATTTGGCATACTGATAGAGGTAGCCAATATTGTTCTGATAGTCATTTAAAACTTATAAAACAACATGGTATTATACAGAGTATGAGTCGTAAAGGAAATTGCTGGGATAATGCTGTTGCTGAAAGCTTTTTTCATACTATAAAAACAGAATTAATTTATCAACATAAATTTAAAACTAGGGAGGAAGCAAAACATGCTATATTTGAATATATAGAGGTATTTTATAATCGTATAAGAATGCATTCTGCTAACGATTATCTATCACCAGTACAATACGAAAAAATACAAAAATGTGCGTAAAAAACTGTCCGGAAAACTGTTGACAGATCACGAGTTTGTGCCAGAGACTAGTTTTGTGAGCGGTTATACTTTAGGCGGAATTGTGACTTCTACTGGGATTAATACGGCAAGTGAGAATGCAACGCCGGTAGTAATAAGATTAAGCAGTAGAGGCAACTTACCAAAAAACATCAATGTAGATATTAGCAAATGTAGAATACAAGGTAGTAGTTACGGGGATATCTCTAGTGAGAGAGTTATTATTCGGGCTGAGAAATTAATTTGTATTGATCCAAAAACGGAATTAGTCACTACAAGTGACGTAATAGGGGTTGTGCATGGTGATGATGGTATGAACGGTATTAAAGGCAAGGTAATTGCCACAAGCAATAGACATATCAAAAATGCCTTTATCGGTAGTATGTTAAGCGGTCTTGCATCAAGTAGTAAAGGAGTTGAAGGGTTAACACTTACGTCTCTTGGTGCGGTAAACACAAAACGTCAAGGTTTTAAAGATTTAACAGGTCAGGGATTGTTAACCCGGATATTGCATGAAGTGAGATTTAAAGTAAGAAATTGAGTAATTTATAATATTAGCAATGATACTTTTGTAAAAATTTTGCCAAAAAGTGCTTTGAAGCCGTTATTTTCAAATTTTAGATGTAATGCCCCTTACCCCATTTTTTCTAAGCACCGGGAACAGTGCTAATCTAGGTTATTCTAATGCTAATTTCTTCATCACATGATTCCATACCTGTCGGTAAGGATATGATGAAGATAACAAAAACTTAATACGCCTAGTATTACGGATAATTACTACCCCAATTTTTAATAATTTTAAACGTATTGTACCTATTTGTGCTTTTGCTAATGCACTACCTTGTAATAAATTACCTCTGATATATTCTACTAAAGTGTATGCAAGACCCGATAAAATCATTCTGAGCTGATTAGCCCACCATCTATGACAAGAAGTACGATCTGCAAATAATTCTAGTTGTTGCTCTTTTATACGGTTTTCCATATCACCACGACCACAGTAAACTTTGTCGTATAAATCTTCAGGTTTATCTGATAAATTAGTTACTATATACCTTGGATTTTCTCCAAGCATTGTCATTTCTGCCTTACCAATTATTCTACGTTCATGACTCCAACTACCAGCCTTATATGGAAACTCACTAAAAAGACGTTGCTTTTCTTGGGTTATAATAAATGCTGCTTTTGACTTCTCCATTGTAGGTTTCAGTAACTCATTTAGTCTGTTATTTTGGGGCATTCCTACAATATATTTTATATTATGAATATCACACCAATCAAACATCTGATGACGACAAAATCCACTATCACCACGAAAAATAATCTTTACCTCTGGCCAAGCTTGGCGAAAACGTTTTACTAACAATGATAATATTGCCCAAGAATGTTTTGCTTGATCCTGCTTTGACGTCCTAAGATAACTAACTAACAGATGCTTTCCACAAAAAACATACAAAGGTAAAAAGCAATTATGACCGTAATAACCATGATAAAACTTACCTTCCTGTTGCCCATGAATTTCATCATCCGTAGCATCAAAATCAAGTATTAGCTGCTTTGGTACTATTTTATGAGACTTAATAAATTTATCAAGCATTAGTTCATGCACTTTAATTGCAAAGTGTCTATCAGCATTGTTTTCTATACGACATAAGGTAGAACTACTTGCCATATCATCAATTGTTTCCATAGCTGTTTGCATAGCAGGACATTTTCGTAGATAATTGTGGTCATTTAAATCTTCATAACCTAATGCAATACCATAAATTCGTTGCCTCAGCATTGTTGCCATATTATGGGTAATTTTACTACCATCTCGTCTATCAGGAAATATTTTAGCAAGCTCCTCTGTTATACCAAGCCTTTTATCTGCTTCTCTTAATAACAACACACCTCCATCGCTACTAATATCACCTCCAGTGAAATTTATCTCTATTGTCCGATTTTTTACTTTGGAAAACTGGTAACTATATGCTATACAATTTGTCATGACAAAATCCTTTGTATTATTCTAATGAAATACCAGTATTATACAGCTTTACGAGGATTTTGTCTCCTATATCTCATGCAATATCCGGGTTAGAACCTTGTTGCTAACATTTTTTTATCGTCATATGCCGGAACTTATTAATAAAGGATATTTGTATATAGCACAGCCACCGCTTTATAAAGTAAAAAAAGGCAGCCAAGAACTTTATTTAAAAAATGAACAAGCACTGCAAGATTATCTAATAAAATCAACCATTAACGATGCCTCTCTGATCTTATCTGATCAAGAGCAACTAACAGCTCTAGATTTGGAAGAGTTTATTGCCAAGGTAATTAAATTTAACGGTTTGCTTGATCATGCCAGCAAAAAATTTAATCGCCCGATTGCCGAAAGTTTAGCCATTAATAATTTACTAAATAACGAAATATTTAATACAGAAAGGGCAGCTGATCTTAAAAAAGCCTTAGATATCTTAAATGCTACGCAAATCTCACTTGATAAAACTGTTTGGGAAGTTCTAGTTCATGAAAATAGTGTAGAATTTTTCCGTTTTAGTCGAGGCTTGAAGGAAAGTAAAATATTATTGCGGGAACAATTAGAGTCTTTTGAATTTGGGCAAATATCTAAAATGGCTCTTGCTTTCTCTAATATTTTCAAAAATCCCTTAAAATTTGTAACTAAAAATCAGGAATTTAATATATTAACTCCCCATCAGCTGTTAAATGTTATTATGGAATACGGTAAGAAAGGTATAACCGTCCAACGCTTTAAAGGTCTTGGTGAAATGAATTCCGAACAATTATGGGAAACTACCCTTGACCCTACTACCAGGACTTTATTACAGGTAAGAGTAACGGAAATTGACAGTGCCGAAGAAATTTTTTCAACGTTAATGGGAGATATAGTTGAACCGAGACGTCAATTTATCCAAGCGAATGCTTTAAATGTAGTAAATTTAGATGTTTAGGACATGAAAGATAAAATATCGAATTTTGTGGCGTTGGATTTCGGCAGTAGTAAAATTGCCTGTATTGCCGCTTATATCGGTAAAAAAGGCGAAACTAAGATAGTTAGCCAAAATTTACATCATTCTAGAGGCATTAAGTCAGGTATTATATTAGATTTAAAAAACGCAGAGAGCAGCCTTATTGGAGCAATTTACGCTTTGGAAAAAGACTGCGGTAAAAATATCAAAAAAGTAATTGTCTCTTTATCGGGAGCCGCTACTAAATCATATTATGTGAATTATAAAATAAAACTTGCAAATACAATTGTTTCAGACCAAGACGTTAAAAAATTACTACAAAAAGCATTATTAGAATTTAAAATTAAAGATCAAGAAATTATCCATTATTTTCCTATAGAATTCACCCTTGATAATAATGCGGTTGAAAACCCTATCGGCATGTACGGTAAAGAATTAGCTTGCGAACTGCATGTTATAGCCGCAAATAGCAATATGCTTTCAAATATCGTTAATTGTTTTGCTAAATGTCACGTTGAGGTTACTAACATCATACTCGCAATTTATGCCTCAGGAATTGCTTGTCTTTCGGAAGATGAGAAAAAACTCGGCTCTCTTATTATAGATATGGGAGATAAAACCACTTCCTTCGGTATTTTTTTTGCCGGCAAATTAATATATACGGCTCACGTAGATCTAGGGAGTTTTCATATTAGCTCCGACATCGCCAAAGTTTTTGGGGTGGATATTATCACGGCAGAAAAATTAAAAATTCTCTACGGTAATGCAATATTATCTTCATTTGACAAAGACTCTATTATCAATTTAGAAGATTTACAAATTGATAATCCTTATAATCTTAATACGGCAATCACTATTTACAAGCTTACCGAAGTAATCGGTCCTAGGGTAGAAGAAATATTAACCATGGTAAAAATAGAATATGATAAAGCAACAAAAGGTCAAATGGTTGTTTCTCGGACTATTATCACCGGCGGCGGGTCAATGCTTAGAGGAGTAAAGGAACTTGCTAGTAGAATTTTTGAGAGACAAGCTAGAATCGGCAAACCGGATATTATCGACGGCTTTGCCGAAGATTATAACCCGGCTATTTATTCTACAATTATCGGTATGCTAAAAATTCATGCCTTAAAACAACAAAAAGAATCTTTTTATATTGAATTAAACGAAAATACTAACCTACTTAAAAAACTTTTCCTGTGGTTGAAGGAGAATATTTAGTACCGGTATTTGGACCAGTGTTAAGGTAGCTGCGATGAGCCGCCATATTTAAACAGGGAATTCTTTAATCTTTTTTTCATACTCTGGTTGGCAGTCTACGAGTGATAATTTTGAATATATTTCAAGTGATTGACGACTCTCATGCCCCGAATAAGGTTGGATTAATGCATCATCCACGCCTTTTTTCTTCATCCATGTAAAAAGAAAATGCCGTAATTTATGTGGTGATATTGAGTTCTCAATGCCAGCTTCTTTTGTGTAATTCATTAATATTTTCCTAATACCTCGATCAGAATACGGTTTCTTCCAACTAGATTCAAATAGGTAAACTGTCTTATTTTTCTTTGCATTTTCAATGTGTACAGCTAATACTTCTGTAAATGCATTAGGAAACGGAACTATTCTATCTTTACTACCCTTTCCGTGGTTAATTCTAATTTGACAACTATCTAAATCTATATCTGATATTTTTATTTTTACCAATTCCGATACTCGTACCCCAGTATAAAGTAACGTCTTAATAATTACTACATGCTTCATATTTCTTGATTTCCATACAGCCTTATAATACTTACTAATTTCCTCTTCTGTTGGTACATAAGGTAATTTCTTTGTGGTGCTATTGTCTACTTTTACATCGAGTTCTTTACGAATATGTCTAAATAATTCTCTCAAGTAATTATAATCTGGTTGTTCCTTTTTTAAATCCTTCAAAAAGTATCTGGCTTTTTCTCTTACAGGAGTACGGTTTATTATTGTCATCGGTAATACCCCGACCCAGCTTGCGAATATATTAATATACGTTGGTTAAAATCAATTGGAAACAAGCCGTATGGATTAATATGCGTTGAAAGTAACGGTGTTAATGCCCTGTAATCTTCAGGAGTCAGTTTGTTTTGCCAGTGAGGCTCAGATAATACTTGCTGAATAATAAGAGTATTAATATAGACAATACAAGCTTGTAATAAATGTAGACATAATATTGATAATTCTTGATCACCAATATTGTTTGTTGTGAGCTCTCCTAGTTTCCCATAGAAAATAAAATCCATTATATAATTTAAGCGTTCTACTACATTCAACCCTTCATTGATTTCAATTCTAAGATCTTCTGAATCTAGGTATTTACATAGAAAAATACTTTTATTTGCTTTACCAATTTCTAACAAAGTTCTATATACAGGATGTTCGTAATTATTATTACTAAAACGTTTTACTAGTACATCAGGTTCTACAATACCCAATTTTAATGCTACAAGATGTTTAACGGCTTCATTGTAATTCTCCTCAATTAATTTCCAATTGATACCACCTTTAATTATTTCAGAAATATATTGGTATTTCCATTTATCTCCAGATGCAACCCCATAAAGTTTTTGTTTATTTATTGCTTTTAATCTAGGTAGTAAATCAAAATCAAGTAAGTAGCTAATAGCAAAACCTATCACACTTTGACCATGAGTATCAACAAATACTCTGTTCATGTTCATCTCTGTATCATGATCAATTATACCTTTAATCATTGACCCTACTTCTGAAGATGAACAACTTTTTAATTGTGAATAAATACATAATGATTTCTTATCGACATGCCAATAAATCATTACTCCTCGACCTTGATAACGGTGATGCCACTCATTAATAAGATTTTGATCCCAACTACTTATCTTTGTTGAATCGCATGCTACTGATGTTGTTGCTTCTCCCCAAATATCTGGATTACGTATTTTGAGAATATTGTTAATAATTAGACGAATAGAGTTTCTAACATTTGTAGCATTAATATACCTCTTCTTAATATAACGTAAATCGCTGTAATTAACATCACCATTGGCAATACTTATTCTCTTCAATCCTGTATTGCTACCTATACCATATAAACACAATAAAAGTCTTTTTCTAAGGCCTGACGGTTCAATACTACTACTTTTAGCAATAGTTTCCATTTGCCGTGTAAAATTGGTAAGTAGATCAGTTTCTTTTAAAATATCAATAAGGTTTATACTTGACCACCTACCTGTAATTTCCTTTTGTAGTGCAATGATGTTATTTGGATCTTTTTGTGCTTCTGATGGGGTAATAGTAATATTCTTCCCAACAGTACTTGTCTTGATTTTAACAAGATTATTATTAGGTATTTTGCTATTTAGATTTTCTAAACCCCTTTCTAAGGCATTTTGTAACTTTGTAATAAACTCCTTATCATCTAAAGGTAGACCAAGTTCTTGATAATATTGTTGCTTTTTTTGTTCAAAATCTTTTGGTATATCTTCTTCAGGATTTCTATATCGATAACTTCTTTTAATCCATATTGCTTTGAAGTTTAAAAAACGCTTCAATTCTTCTAAAACGGCAAGCTCATAGTTATATTTATTAACTTTAATCACATCTTTATCTACTTGAACAACCATTGGATGCCAATTTGTAGGTATTATACCTTCAATAGGCGGCTCCGTTTCATAATACTCTGAGTCTGATTCATTCCAGTACTTATTAATAAATTCAACAGCTTTCAAAATCGGTTGATAACTAGAGTGATCTTCTTTTAACTGAAAAGTTTGTAGTATTGGTAGTAGTGTGGTTCTACTTCCATACGCATACTTTGAATGAATCTTATTTTGTACCTGTTGTTGATACCATTTACCGCGTTGCTGTAAATCAGTAATTATTGCTTCTAGTTTTTCTTTAGAAACTTCAGGGTAAATCTTATCTTCAATTGTACTTTTAGGATTGTTAACTGATAAAGATGCTAATTTCTCTAGAATATCAAATTTTCCATCAACACGCTTAACCTCCTTTACAATATAGTTATCTACGTATTTTTCAGAACTAGAACGTATACGTTTTATAAGCTTAATTAATGTATCAGCTAAACTATCTAATATTAGCTGCAATCTTATATAACAGAATATTGCCATAGTCGCATATTTTGCCACAGGGCTAAACTCTAAAATATTACTAGGCGATAAAACCATGATACGATCATAATATTTCAGCAGTAATTTTCTATCTACTAAATCTACAATCGATTTGGGCAAAGTAATTTTTTTTAATAAAGCGATCTTATCCAAAGCAAAATTAACATTTTTTAGCCTAACCCCAGGTATATCATTTTTTAACTCTGATAATTCTATAATACCATTCTTTGACTGTTCGCTTTGTTCAAGGATTTGGTCAATCAAATAACAGTTATCTTGACTTAAACTTTTAACCCGGATATTGCATGAGATATAGGAGACAAAATCCTCGTAAAGCTGTATAATACTGGTATTTCATTAGAATAATACAAAGGATTTTGTCATGACAAATTGTATAGCATATAGTTACCAGTTTTCCAAAGTAAAAAATCGGACAATAGAGATAAATTTCACTGGAGGTGATATTAGTAGCGATGGAGGTGTGTTGTTATTAAGAGAAGCAGATAAAAGGCTTGGTATAACAGAGGAGCTTGCTAAAATATTTCCTGATAGACGAGATGGTAGTAAAATTACCCATAATATGGCAACAATGCTGAGGCAACGAATTTATGGTATTGCATTAGGTTATGAAGATTTAAATGACCACAATTATCTACGAAAATGTCCTGCTATGCAAACAGCTATGGAAACAATTGATGATATGGCAAGTAGTTCTACCTTATGTCGTATAGAAAACAATGCTGATAGACACTTTGCAATTAAAGTGCATGAACTAATGCTTGATAAATTTATTAAGTCTCATAAAATAGTACCAAAGCAGCTAATACTTGATTTTGATGCTACGGATGATGAAATTCATGGGCAACAGGAAGGTAAGTTTTATCATGGTTATTACGGTCATAATTGCTTTTTACCTTTGTATGTTTTTTGTGGAAAGCATCTGTTAGTTAGTTATCTTAGGACGTCAAAGCAGGATCAAGCAAAACATTCTTGGGCAATATTATCATTGTTAGTAAAACGTTTTCGCCAAGCTTGGCCAGAGGTAAAGATTATTTTTCGTGGTGATAGTGGATTTTGTCGTCATCAGATGTTTGATTGGTGTGATATTCATAATATAAAATATATTGTAGGAATGCCCCAAAATAACAGACTAAATGAGTTACTGAAACCTACAATGGAGAAGTCAAAAGCAGCATTTATTATAACCCAAGAAAAGCAACGTCTTTTTAGTGAGTTTCCATATAAGGCTGGTAGTTGGAGTCATGAACGTAGAATAATTGGTAAGGCAGAAATGACAATGCTTGGAGAAAATCCAAGGTATATAGTAACTAATTTATCAGATAAACCTGAAGATTTATACGACAAAGTTTACTGTGGTCGTGGTGATATGGAAAACCGTATAAAAGAGCAACAACTAGAATTATTTGCAGATCGTACTTCTTGTCATAGATGGTGGGCTAATCAGCTCAGAATGATTTTATCGGGTCTTGCATACACTTTAGTAGAATATATCAGAGGTAATTTATTACAAGGTAGTGCATTAGCAAAAGCACAAATAGGTACAATACGTTTAAAATTATTAAAAATTGGGGTAGTAATTATCCGTAATACTAGGCGTATTAAGTTTTTGTTATCTTCATCATATCCTTACCGACAGGTATGGAATCATGTGATGAAGAAATTAGCATTAGAATAACCTAGATTAGCACTGTTCCCGGTGCTTAGAAAAAATGGGGTAAGGGGCATTACATCTAAAATTTGAAAATAACGGCTTCAAAGCACTTTTTGGCAAAATTTTTACAAAAGTATCATTGCTAATATTATAAATTACTCAATTTCTTACTTTAAATCTCACTTCATGCAATATCCGGGTTAAATATCTTTTCAAAAAGTTTTTGTTCAAATTGATGCTTTGCTGAAGCAACATAACGATCCAACTGTTTTTTCTTGAATAGTACAATTTTATTTTGGTCAAAAAATAACCTAGTCTGCTCCATTAATAATTCATTAGATGGATAATGAGGTAGAATATTATTTGTTAGATATTCTGTAAATATTAAAACATCATTATTATTTGCTTGGCGATATCCCAGATATTTTCTAATATCCTGATGATATCTTTCTGCTGTTCTACCGCTCCAATTAAATTTTGAAAGAATAGACTCTTCAATATCCAACTCTGAAGCAATGGCTGATATTAATTTTAATGATATTGGTTTTTCTTCTGCTGCAGGGAATTTAATGTGAGACCGAAAATAAATTAACATTACTCCAAAAGCTAGTTGATTGATTTTACCAGTTTTTGTGTTGCATAGATTAAAATCTTCTAATGATAGTAAATTTGACATATATTATTTTGTATGTTCCTAGAATACCTAATGTCGGTACTATTTACGAACAATACTACCTATAATCAAATATTATTAGCTGTATCTTTTAATATAAATACTAAAAAGTGTCAACAATATTCTTTTAGGAACTTAAAATGTTGGAACTTTACATTAAATGTGGCGGCTCATCGCAGCTACCTTAACACTGGTCCAAATAGTGTTTTTAGCTATTTAAACGGTGTTTTTAGAATCGAATTCCGTAACAAAATAGTCCTTTTACAAGAAAAGAAGAAATACTTAAAAATGCTATCAAATCTGTCTATGGAAACGATATTGATATTCAGATTGTACTAAGTAATAAACCTAAAGCAGATCGAGCTCATAATAACTACTTCAAGCCCAAAAAAGAGTTAAGTATGAGTGTAGAAGTCAAGATTTGATCTTACAGACGCTATAAATTTTGCACCTGATTGTCAGTTAAATTTTGACTGTCAGACAAGTATTCAAGATACAAGATCTCATTATTTTTTTCAATAGCTAATTTCTTACTATCTTGAAAAGTTTTCATAGGAGTTTTACCATAACAATATTTTCCTGAATGTGGTCGCTCATTATTGAAATGCTCTAACCAAATATCAAGATCTAATTGTAAATCATCAAGATATGTATAAATCTTTTTCCGCATTGCTGTATCAAAGAATTCTTGTTTCATGGTTTTATTAAAACGCTCACACATACCATTTGTTTGGGGAGAATATGCCTTAGTTGTAGTATGTTCTATACCTTCTATGCTAAGAAATAACTCAAAAGCATGATGCTCTATATTGCCCTTATATTCTGACCCACGATCTGTAAGAATACGCAGTATTGGTATCCCTTGGCTCTCATACCATGGTAACACCCGGTCATTAAGCATATCAGCAGCAGTAATTGCTGTTTTATCAGTATATAGTTTAGCATCCGCTACCCTAGTATAGCTATCAATAAATACCTGAGAATAAACCTTACCTATACCTTTAAAATTACCTACATAATACGTATCCTGACATCCTAGATAACCTGGATGCTGCGTCTCAATTTCTCCATGTGCTTCTTTTTCATTACGACGCTTCTCTAGTACTTGTAACTGAGCTTCAGTAAGAACAATCCCATCTTGAGCCATCTTTGCTTCTAATGCTTTAAGCCTTTTACTGATATTGTTTAAATCATTACGTAACCAAGCGGAAAAAGATTTATACATATCTTGATGATTTACAATTAGATCTTGATATTTGGTTAGAGCATTTCAATAATGAGCGACCACATTCAGGAAAATATTGTTATGGTAAAACTCCTATGAAAACTTTTCAAGATAGTAAGAAATTAGCTATTGAAAAAAATAATGAGATCTTGTATCTTGAATACTCGTCTGACAGTCAAAATTTAACTGACAATCAGGTGCAAAATTTATAGCGTCTGTAAGATCAAATCTTGACTTCTACAAATCAGGGAACCCTGGACTCCATATTCAAAAGAGTAATACTACCATATAAATTACTTATAATAGACGAGTTTGGGTATCTGCCGTTAAAACAGGAACAGGTCAATCTGTTATTTCAGGTTATAGCAAAGCGTTACGAAAAGGGGAGCATAATCCTAACAAGCAATCTTCCATTTGGGCAATGGCATAATAGTCTTGCTCAGGATGCTGCTCTTACAGCTGCTATCTTAGATCGTCTACTTCACCACTCTACTATACTCAATATTAAAGGTGATAGTTTCAGGCTTAAGGATAAAAAGAAAGCTGGTTTTGTACCAACGGGAATCATTAACAAACAGGAGGATAATCTTATGATTTAAATATCGGATAATTTTTTTATGATACTGTATTAATTTTCAGTCGGCTCATATTAAAAATCTGTATCATTTTTCGACCGGGGTTGACATCTGTATCTTTCAGAGAAAATAACGAATTTATAAATTGGCTTATCCAGCCATTTATCCATTTCGGAGAAAAATTATGAAATATAAATGCTTATCCATTGCTGGATTTGACGGATCAGGTGGTGCTGGTATCCAAGCAGATCTTAAAACCTTCTCTGCTCTTGGTTGTTACGGCATGACCGTTCTAACAGCCTTACCTGTACAAAATACATGTGGGGTTAGAGGCTGCTATAATATTTCACTAACCTGTATCAAGGAACAATTAGAAGCTATTTTTGATGATATTGTGCCGGATGCAATAAAAATCGGTATGTTATTTTCGTCTGAGATCATTGAGCTTGTTGCAAAGTGCTTACGTGAGCGAGCTAAGAATATTCCCATTGTTTTAGATCCTGTCATGATAGCCAAGAGCGGCGATTTATTGTTGCAAGAAAATGCAGTGGAAGCCTTAAAATCAATACTCATCCCGCTTGCTACAATAATTACACCAAACCTACCCGAAGCTCGAACTTTAATTGCAGGAGAGCATAAGAAGCAAGTGTTAGCAAATCATTTACTAAACTTAGGATGCAGCGCTGTACTTCTTAAAGGTGGGCATGAAAGTGGTTCAACATCTGATGATATATTCTTAGACCGTAATGATGGCTTGCACATCCTATCTTCAAAACGCATTATTTCAAAAAATACACATGGTACAGGGTGTACATTATCTGCTGCAATTAGCAGCTTTCTAGTTCAAGGCGTAGGGCTTCTTGAAGCTTGCAAACTTGCCAAGCAATATTTATTTGAAGCAATTCAGGCAGCAGAAGATCAAAGCGTAGGAAAAGGTCATGGACCAGTCCATCATTTCTATAAGTATAATGGTACCCAAAAACTAGACAAGAAAATAGAGAAAAGTAGGTATAATATCTCCTAGGAAAAGGAGCAAAAAATGAAAAAACAAGTTAAAAAATATAGTGCAGAAGAAAAAGCAAAAATAGCAATTGAAGCAATATCTGGAGAAATGACTATAGCTCAAATTACCAGCAAATATGGTGTTCACGCTAATCAGATTTATAAATGGAAGAAAGAAGCTTTAGATTTTATGGTTTCTGGATTTAAATCGAAATCTAAACAACAAGATACCGGCCAAGAAGATTTAATTAAATCATTATTTGAGCAAATAGGCCAGTTAACAGTTGAAAGAGACTGGCTCAAAAAAAAATCTAGTATCTTTGGATTTAGAGGTTAGGAAAAAAATGATAAGTTATGCTTCAAAATTAACCATAGCAAGACAATGCGAACTTTTAGATTTAAACCGCTCAAGTTACTACTACCGAGCTAGGAATACCTTAGATGATAAGGAGTATAGAGTACTGAACAGAATTGATGAGATTTTTACAGAGCATCCCTATTATGGTACTAGAAGAATGTCTCATGTCCTAAAATCCGAAGGGTTAAATGTTAGTCGTAAGATGATAAGAAAATATTATAAAATACTTGGTATTGAAGCAGTATACCCAAAGATTAATTTAAGCCGTAGGAATCAGGCTCATAAAGTATACCCATATCTATTAAATAATATAGAGGTGGTTTGCCCCAATCAAGTTTACTGTGCAGATATTACTTACATAAGATTAAAGCAAGGTTTTGTATATTTGGTTGCTATAATGGATTGGTATAGTCGTTATATTTTGAGTTGGCGGGTGTCGATTAGTTTAGAAAATGATTTTTGTATTGAAGCTCTAAATGAAGCAATATCTATACATGGCAAGCCTGACATTTTTAATAGGATCAAGGAGTACAATTTACATCAAAAGATTTTACTCAAATACTTGAGCAACAAGGCATAGCTATTAGTATGGACGGCAAAGGCAGAGCCTTAGATAATGTATTTATTGAACGTTTTTGGAGATCTTTGAAACAAGAGAAGATTTATCGTTTTGATCTTGAAAGCAGTACTAGATATGGCAATAGAATACCCGGCTTATGGTCAGATGAGAGTATCAAATGAACTTAAAAAGACTGGTATTCTTGTATCGCCTGGAGGAGTAAGATCAATTTGGTTGCGTAATGATTTAAATAATATCAGTAAAAGACTTAAAGCATTAGAAGCTAAGATGGCTCAGGATGGTGTTGTTCTTACCGAGGCTCAGTTACAAGTGCTAGAGAAGCGTCGTAATGAGAAAGAAGCACATGGAGAGATTGATACGCAGCATCCGGGTTATTTAGGGTGTCAGGATACATATTATGTGGGCAATTTTAAAGGTATAGGTAAGGTTTATTCTCAGGTATTTATTGATAGTTACAGCAGAGTCGCTGATGCTAAACTATATACTGATAAAACAGCACTTACCGCTGCTGATATGCTTAATGATCGGGTATTACCATGGTATGAGAGTCAACAAATACCAATACTTCGTATTCTAACTGATAGAGGTAGTGAATATAAGGGCAATATAGAGCATCATGCTTTTGAATTGTTTCTAAGTATCGAAGGTATAGAGCATACTACTACTAAAGCATATTCTCCTCAAACAAACGGTATGTGTGAGCGTTTTAATAAAACTATAAAACAAGAATTCTTTGATACAGCTATGCGGAAAAAGATTTATACTGATCTTGACGATCTACAACTAGATATTGACATTTGGTTAGAACATTATAATAATGAAAGACCACATGCTGGAAAATATTGTTATGGAAAAACTCCTATGCAAACTTTCAAGGATAGTAAAAAATTAGCTGTTGAAAAGAATAACAAAATCTTATATCTTGAGTACTCGTCTGACAGTCATAACTTATCAGACATTCAGATATAAAATTTATAGTGTCTGTAAGATTAAATCTTGACTTCTACACTCCTTTAGAACAGAAGTTGTTATTTAAAAGGTTTAATAATGGTGCTAATCCACCTAAAGAGTTATCAGCTAAAGAAGCAATTAAATTGATTGCTAAATTGGGTGGGTATATTGGTAGAAACCGTGATCATCCACCTGGTATTATAAGCTTATGGCGTGGGTGGACTAGGTTGATGAATATGGTTAGTGATTACAAGATTTTAGTTGGAATAGAGATATAGAAACTTATGGGTAATGCTAAGCCTTCACCAGACGCTTACAAACCATATTGGGTCATGCCATTCAATGTATTCTATACCAATATAGTTAACTGATTCTTAGTAATTCCAATGGCTGGTCTGTTATTTAAATATGCACTTACTTTATAGTAAACTCAACTTAAATTTAATCATCTAATTCTTCAATTTGCTTTTTAGTTAAGCCAGTAGACTCAGATATTATCGTAATTGCCACTCCTGATCTTTTCAAGTTTCTTGCTATGGCTATTTTTTCTTTGGCTTCCCCTCTAGCTTCAGCTTGTTCTAGAGCATATTGTTCTACTGCTTTGTTATCCATGATGCGTTTAATTTCCTGCTCATAAGCAAGGAGTTCTGCTTCATTCCAGTTAAACTGATTTAATGCTTCATAAGCACGCCCTACTACAAGATCACTACCTATAATTTTCTGCAGGTCAGCTTCACTTGTGTTAGCAGCATACTTAAAGAAATAGCACCATTTTTCGGTAATAGTTTTTAAGTCTTCAATTTTATCTATATTAAATTTAGGTAGTTCAATAAAGCTAAAAGAGAAATCCTTTAAGTCATGTTCAAAAGTAACTTTATCAAGGATGACATGATGAGAGATATAATCAGCTTTATCAGGGAAGATAATATAATCACTAATAGCAATAAAGATGACTTCCTTGAGGTTAGCATAGAGACCGTCTTGTTTTTGTCCTTGGGATAGTTGTCGAGAATAGGCTTTAGCAGCATAATATTGAGCTCTTTTCTCAAAGCCTTTAGAAGGGGAGACTTGCATTTCTACAATGACTTGTGTGCCATTTTGAGCTTTACATAGAACATCAACAAGAGATTGTTTTTTATAAGCAATATCAGGGTCTTGGACAGGACTTAGGAAAGTAACATCCTTTATTTGTTCATCATCTTTAAATTCCATGATATCATTAATAAAGTGAATAAGAATGTCTTTGTTCTTTTCAGAACCAAAGATTTTCTTGAAGGCGACATCATTTTTAGGATCGAGGAACTTTGAAACTGCCATAATTAGTTACTAATATTTGTATATACATTAACATATTATAGCACAAAATAGAAGATAAGTAAGTTATAAATTTGTTTTACATAATCTTGGGTGTTTATTATCATCAATGAATGTAAAGCGGTACAAGCAAGTATTAGAGGTTATTATCTCTGATACGCATAATGGTTTGCCTGCTTGTATTAAAATGTCTTGCAATAGATGTGATAGTTTTGCCAACTTGTAGTTGCTGTATAACCTGTTTTTTTTGTAATTCTGCTAAAATTTGTGGTCGTCCGAGAGTTTTACCATTTGCTTTAGCTCTCGCAAGCCCAGATTGAGTACACTCTATTAACAAATCACGCTCAAATTGAGCAACAGCATTAATTACTCCCATAGTCATTTTCCCAGCTAAACTGGTAAGATCAACACCCCCAAGTGCAAGACAATGAACTTTAATTCCTATTTTCTCTAATTTGTTAACTGTGATGCTGACATCAATAGCATCACGTCCTAATCGGTCTAACTTGGTAACAACTAGAACATCGCCATTTTCCATCTTATTTAACAGATGTGCAAAACCTTGACGCTTAGCTATAGGCATAGAACCAGAAACCGTTTCAGTAATTATACGATGTGGTGCAATAATAAATCCAGCTGATTCAATTTCCCTGATTTGATTTTCAGGTATTTGTTCGAGTTTAGAAACGCGGGCATATGCAAAAGTACGAGACATAGAAGATAGTGTAAATTGTATTAAAAAGGGTGTCCTGAATATAAGGTCTGTACTAAAGTAAGTCAATATAATTTATGGACATAGGAACAAGGGGTGTACGGAAACGTTCGGGGCTGTTGAAAAAGTCCAAAACTATTTTTCCACTGTTTATTTTTTTATAAAAATACTGCTAACAATTACGCCTTTTATAAAAGTGATGTGGCTATAGTATTCCGGACAGTTAGTATGAGACAATATTAACAGAAAGGAAATACAGTATGACAAAAACAAAAATGTATTCTAGTGAATTTAAAGAATCAGCAGTTAAATTGGCAACTGAATCGAAGCGACCTGTTATTCAGACTGCAAAAGAATTAGGTATCAGTAAGAATACTTTATATAGTTGGATAGATAAATATTCTAAACAATTTGAAGAATCAATAACAAGAACAGATGAACATCTGTATGATGAATTAAAAAGATTAAAGAAAGAGCTGGTGATAGTAACACAGGAGCGTGATATACTAAAAAAGGCTGCAGCGTACTTTGCAAAAGAGTCCCTGTAAGGTATGCATGGATAAAGAAGCATCAAGATGATTTCTCAATTGCAATTATGTGCAAATGTATGAAGGTATCACGTAGCGGTTATTATGAGTGGTTAAATAACCCTGGATGCAATAGGGATAAAGAAAATAGAGAATTAACCTGTAAGGTTAGAGCTATTTTTCAGGAAGGTAGACGAAATTATGGATCTAGACCCATTAAAAAGGCTTTGTTGAGGCAAGGCATAATTGTTAGTCGTAGGAGAATTACAAGACTAATGAATGAAGCTGGCTTAGTATGTAAAACTAAGTATAAATTTAAAGCAACTACTGATTCTAAGCATAATAAGCAAGTTGCTCCTAATTTATTGGATAGACAGTTTAAAGTTTCTAATGTTAATTGTTATTGGGTTGGTGATATCACCTATATCCCAACTGGAGAAGGATGGTTATATTTAGCAACAGTTATTGATCTATTTTCTAGAAAAGTAATAGGCTGGTCAATGAATAGTAATATGAAAGCTGATTTAGTTAATAATGCTTTGCTAATGGCAATATGGCAACGTAAACCACCTAAAAAGCTTATTTGGCATACTGATAGAGGTAGCCAATATTGTTCTGATAGTCATTTAAAACTTATAAAACAACATGGTATTATACAGAGTATGAGTCGTAAAGGAAATTGCTGGGATAATGCTGTTGCTGAAAGCTTTTTTCATACTATAAAAACAGAATTAATTTATCAACATAAATTTAAAACTAGGGAGGAAGCAAAACATGCTATATTTGAATATATAGAGGTATTTTATAATCGTATAAGAATGCATTCTGCTAACGATTATCTATCACCAGTACAATACGAAAAAATACAAAAATGTGCGTAAAAAACTGTCCGGAAAACTGTTGACAGATCAAAACTCCATAATGCCTCCTGTAGCGATTTAGAGAGTGCAGTAAAACTTTCTCCGCCTTGAATCACTTTTATAAATGACCAGTTACTATAAGCTAGACGAAAATGATACAAAAGATGCTTGAATGATTGACCGCTAATGGTGATCTCTATGTCTTTTAAGCTGGTAAAATCTGATAAACCTTGACGACCGGGTGCATGCAGTTGCCGGAAGATAATATCCCTCTCTGGACCATATAATGCTCTCCACTTACTGGTACGTCGTTGCACTGTCCTTAAAATACTGTCTGGATATTGTCCAGGATATTGATCTTGAAGATGCTCAAGTAATGTCCATGAGGTTAAGTACGGTACTTGCTCTAATAAAGGTACTAGTGTTGCTTGCCATACTCCTTCTAATGGATCGTTATGTTTTTTTAAAACCTTTTTTTGCGATTCAAAAGATAAAATATCTTTATGTTCTACATTCCTACCACTGCGTGGCGAAAACCCTGCTTTAGCCGCACAAATTGTTTGATTTAAACCTGTTTTTCTTAATGTCATATATACCTTGCATTGTTGGTGTGTTATTCTTTTACCGGGCATCTGTTTAATCCAAAATTAGTTCAGATGCCTACTTTATCAGCGGCAAAGATTCCTGTCACCCCGCGGCAATCATATCTGTCATTTCATAATCTATCTTGAAGATAAAATCAAGAAGCAGGAAAATACTATCCAAGAGCTAACTGCCAAAGCTGATAATGCAACACAACAAGTACAATCTATAGCGTGCCGAGCCCTAGATACTTCAGGCCAACGCTTCGTAAGCTTAGCTACTAATAAACAGGAAGAAAAGGGCTAATCATGTGTAGAAGTTTAGATTTAATAGATACATGAGCTACCACACTAAGATTATGCCATGGGTTTACTATTAGTTTGAGTGTGCCAAAGCTTAGCATATATACCTTGCTGCTGTAATAGTTCCGCGTGACTGCCTTGTTGGACAATCATGCCTTGATCTAGCACCAGAATGCGATTAGCATACTTAATAGTATTCAATCTATGAGCAATACTAATTACTGTACGATTACGGCAGATTTGATCCATATTAGCCATAATAGCTGCCTCAGATTCATAATCAAGTGCTGAAGTTGCTTCATCTAAAATTAAAATCCTTGGATTTACTAACAAAGCTCTAGCAATAGCTATTCGCTGACGCTGGCCGCCAGATAGACCACTGCCTTTTTCGCCGATCATGGTTTGATAAGCTTGCGGTAATCGTCTAATAAAATCATCTGCACCAGCTAGCCTCGCTGCTTGTACAATTTCTTCTTCACCAGCTTCTGGGCAACAGAGCTTAATATTTTCTAATATTGAGCCGGCAAATAACATATTATCCTGTAATACCACACTCATATTGCAACGTAATGAAGTAGGATCAGCTATGGCTATATCCATACCATCTACTAAAATCTGACCATGCTGAGGAATATAGAGGCGTTGTAATAATCTAGTTAGTGTACTTTTACCTGAACCAGATGGACCGGTAATGCCGATAAATTCTCCTGGTTGTATTATAAAGGATAAATCTCTTAATATTTCCGGTGTATCAGCTTGATAGCGAAAACGCACATATTGAAATTCTACTTTTCCGGTTAATTTTGGCATAGTAGCAACTCCCTTACCAACTGCTTCTGACTTAGTATCCAAAATATCTCCAATACGACGTAACGCTATTAAACTATGCTGAAACTCTTGCCATATTTGTGCCAATCTTAGAATTGGTTGAGTTATATGATTAGCCAGCATATTAAAAGCTACTAACCCTCCAACTGTTAACTCATGTTGTAGTACAATCTTAACGCCAAACCATAATAGCAATGCTGAAGTTAATTTTTGTATTAAGCTAATTCCCTGACTAGCAATTATTGATACCTTCTTAGCTGAAAATATTACTCGTAACTGGCAAGCTAAAACTTGCTGCCAACGCTTTAAAAAAGCTGATTCTGTAGCAGTAGTTTTTAATACTTCAATGCCAGTAATAGTTTCAGTTAAATAAGCTGTAGCAAGACTACTTGCGTCATATTCTTTGGTAACTCGTTGTCTTAATATCGGCCCAATACTTAACCAAAATACGACATATAACACTAGGGATCCAAGTACTATCCAAGTTAACATTTTAGCATAACTAAACATTACTACTAAAAACATCAGAATAAAAATAATATCTAATACCAACATTAAAGCTGAACCAGTTAAAAACTGGCGAATCTGGTTCATTTCACGCACACGAGCAACAATCTTACCAGTTTGTCGATTACTAAAATAGCTTAGTGGTAAAACTAACAAGTGACGATATAATTTACCGGAAAGTTCAGAGTTAATCTTACTAGCTAAATTGCTAAAGATTTTACCTCGTAAATAACTAAATAAAGGCTCAGCTAGAGCAAGTGCTAATATAGCAATAGCTAGTACCTTTAAACTTGAAATACCACGACTAACTAATACTCGATCTATAACATTTTGGAATAATTTAGGACCTACTAAAGCAATCAACTGCAACATTAATGATAAAGCTAATACATCACGTAACTGATTTATATGCCGCAATATCGAAGGCAAAAACCAATTAAAGCCAAATTTAACATCTGTAATTTGCACTTCTTGCTCTGCTAATAATATTATTGATAGGTTATATTTACTATTATTAGCTGTAGGAAGTAGCTCCTTACTAAGCTCCCCAGTAGCTACATCATAACGCCACCAATATTCTGTTTCAACTTTTTCAATCACACTCCATTGATTAGCTAAACAAACCAATATAGGTAAGGGTAATGTTTGCAGATCACCACTAATTTCTTCATAATATTTTGCCCGCAATCCTACTGCTCGAGCTGCTCGGCAAACATCTATCCATGTTAATTCTTGGCAATCTATACCAAGTTTATGACGTAACAACTCCTCAGTTACTAATATTTGAAACTGTTTAACAGCTCTAATAATTGCTGGTATACCATGTGTACCAGTAATCATCTTTTGACCCATTATGGTTCTCTCCAAGCTTCTGATTTATATTCTCGAATTGGACTCAATAAATAGTCAATAACTCGGCGTTTACCAATTTTAATCTCAGCAACAACAGACATACCAGGGGTTAAAGTAACTAAACTATTATCTATCATGACATGATCTTGAGCTAATTCAATCTGAGCTGGAAATACTAACTCAGCACTTGACTCATTAAGTTTAACTGAATCAAGAGAGATACTTTGTACTTGACCACTAATAGTACCATAACGGCTATATGGGAATGCTTCAATTTTAACTGTTACAGGTTGCCCAGGGCTAATAAAACCTACATCTTTATTAGCAATATTGACTTCTGCTTGTTGCGGTGCATCATGAGGAGTAATTATCATTAATTTCTGAGCACCTTGCACAATCCCACCAACAGTATGAACAGCTAGTTGTTGTACTATACCATCCATTGGTGCTCGTAAGATTTGTAAGCGATCTCGCTCCTTGGCTTTAGCTAGCTCTTGTTCTGTTATTAACAAAACAGATTGAGATTTATTTAAATTATCATGCCACTCACGATATTTTTGAGCAATATAGCTAGCTTTATTCTCCCGTATGGTGTTAGCACGAGCCTGTAATACTTCCAATTCCTGCTGCTTAACTGTAATTGATAATTCAGTCTCTAATGCTTCTTTTTCTTTCGCTAATAACTCAGTTTTAGATACAAATTTAGACTTTAACAACTCACGACTTGGAGCAAGGCGTTGTTGAATATTATGTAGCAATTTTTGTAGCCCAACTATACTAGCGTGATTAGCGACTTGTTCAGATTGATTAGCTGCTAATTCAGCATCAAATTTAGCTAAGATTGCTTGATGTTCCTGCCAGATACTAATAAGATGAGCTCTAGACCTTATTGCAGCTGATTCTTCAATATTATCCTGCATTGTCAGTGCATTTAATGGCTCATCACTAAGTAATGCTTGATAACGGGCTAATTCCAGTTGCTGAAAAGATCTTTGTTCTTGAAGACGACGAATTTCTTGCGTAATACCTACTATGTTAAGCACCAACAACTTATCACCACTCTTAACATATTGTCCATTCTTGACCAAAATCTCTGCTACCTCACTTAATTCATAGACTTGAATAGTCTGAGAACGGCTGGGTAAAATTAATCTACCTGTAGCAGTGGCATGAATATCTAACTGACCAAAATAAGCCCAAATTAATGCTAATAATACTAATATGCTTATTGCCATTGCTGTAATTCTAGCAGTAGCAGAAGGAGGACATTCCATTAACTCAAGATAAGACGGTAAAAACTCATATTTTACATCATGAGTCTGAAAATAAGACCTAGCTCGGTACCAACAAAATTTAATTTTGCTAGTGATATTTTTAAGCCTATTATTTAGTTTAGCTTGCTGACAGTAATTTTTTAACAATAATAATTGTTTTATTATATTCATCAGACTGCCTGTCGTAAATCTTGTTGCAGTTGCCACAAATAAGCATATTTACCACCTAATATTAACAGCTCCTGATGTGTCCCCTGCTCGATAATTCTTCCTTGCTGTAATACTATGATGCGATCACATCGTTGTACGGTAGATAAGCGATGAGCAATAGTAATTACTGTACGACCATAAGCTATTTTAGCCATATTAGTTTGGATCACAGATTGTGATTCATCATCTAAACTACTTGTTGCTTCATCAAAAATTAGTATTTTAGGTTCAATTAATAAGGCTCTAGCAATAGCAATGCGTTGACGCTGTCCTCCTGATAACGAACTACCACCTTCAGCAATAACTGTATCATAACCAAGTGGCAAACGTAAAATAAACTCATGAGCTCCAGCAAGTTTAGCAGATCTAATTACTGCCTCTAAAGAAGCTTGTGGCTGTGATATTGCTATATTATCACGAACAGTACTATTAAAGAGGTAATTTTCCTGCTGTACTACTGCCATTTGTTTTCGCAAATGGTAAGCATCTAAATTATTTAATAGCTCTTTATCCAATAATATTTGTCCTTGTTCTGGTAAAAAGAGTCGTAATAATAAATGAGCTAGTGTACTTTTACCAGAGCCTGATTCACCTACTATACCGATTTGCTCACCAGATGGAATATATAATGAAATGTCTTGTAATACCAAGGGAGCGGTTGGTTGATAACGAAAACTAATTTGCTTTAGGGTAATTTCACCTTGTAAATTAGTTTTCTTACCTTCAGATTCTTGTTCTACTGGTAAATTCAAAGTATCACCAAGTATATCTATTGCTACTCGTGCTTGGATAAATTTACGCCATAACTCAACTAATTTAGCTAAAGGCTGAGCAAAATGCTGCGATAGCATGTTAAATGCAATTAATTGACCAAGAGTAATCTCGAGATTAATCACTGCTCTAGCTCCACACCATAAAATTAGAGCACTTGTTACTTTACCAACTCCCTGAACTAAATGTTCAGATAAAGAAGAGAAGATTTGCGTTTGATAACTAGTACTTACTAAGTTTCGAGTTTGCTCCTCCCAACGTCTTGTTAAACGTGACTCTATTGCTAAACTTTTAACTGTTTCAGCTCCAGCGATAGTTTCTGTGAGAAAGGCAGTATTAGCTGCACTATAGCGAAACTGAGTCTCTAATTTTGCTTGCAACGGCTTAGTAAACCACCAAGCTACTATTACATAAAAAGGTATAGAAATAAGCACTATTACAGTTAATGCTGGGGATATTAACCACATTACCGCTAAAAATATACCCATAAAGCTAATATCAACAAATAGAGTAAATAGTGAGCTACTTAAAAATTCCCTGATACTATCTAATTCACGAACACGAGCTACTAATGAACCAACTGAGCGATTTTTGAAATAAATTAACGGCAGTCCAAGAAGATGTTTTACTAGTTTTATACCAAGTAAAATATCAATACGTTTTGCTGTATGATTATATTGATACTCCCGTAATCCCTTTAATAAAACCTCAAAAATACTAGTAATTACTAAACCAAACACTAATACATCTAGTGTAGCTACAACCTGATAAGCCAGAACCTTATCCATCACTATTTGAAAGAATAAAGGTAACACCAATCCCAGTAACTGTAGTACTAGTGACAAGAATAGTATTTCAGCTAAAATATAACGATATTGCCAAAAAACTGGTACAAACCATGATATATTGAATTTAAATGATGGAGTAGATAAGATAATCACTGCTCCACTCCATTGATGGCATAGTTGCTCCCTAGACCATAACTCAGTATTAGACTTAAATGGATGTTGCACTAAAGCATTATCTTGATCCATCTTAGCAAGTACTATGTACTCTCCATCATTAGCAAGAAATGCTAGCGGTAAATTTTTAATAGTTAATTTATTATAAACTAGTCTCTTCTGTTGTAGCTTTACATTATAAGTCTTACTCAGCTTTGTCAAACTAGTGCTGATATCCTGAGAAGAACCCAAATCACTACTCTGACTAGAGTGCTGAATTACATCCTCGGTAACCTTAATTCCCACTAACTGCAATAGTAACCTACTACATGCCATAGCTGTTTTTACATTTTCTGTCATACACCCCATAAATCATAAGTTATATTGACAGCATTTTGTTATAACTATTACCTACCTAATAAGATCAGTACTCCTTATTTATTGATACTACCTGTAACATATAAATCATATTGTCCCCCATGCTACTTAGCTTGCTAATAACACCTAAACCTAGGCAAATACTTTAACCTCATTATAACAATTTGGGTTCTGGCCTAAATATGGTGGCACTACATTTGTAGATTCTGCAGTAGAGAATCCAACGTTACCATTACTACTATTCATTGCTGACATTTGTTCTACTAAATTACTTATTACATAATTATCTTTATTTAATTTATTATTACTGCTATCTACACTGCTTAGATTATTAGATAGCAATTTTATTATTTTATTTTTAATATTTTGAGGCATAGAACTTTCTGCAACACTATTGAAAGGAGAATTTCTTGCAGTTTTATTTTTTATTATAGCTCCTTCAGATATCAAGACTTTTATTAACTCCAAATTCCCATTATAAGAAGCTATATTAATAGCAGTTTCTCTATCTTTATCTTCTGTATTAACATCCGCTCCATACTCTATTAAAAGTTTTACCAAATCAGTACTACAATTATTACTTACAGCTCTCATAAGCAGAGTCATACCTCCACGAGAAAAAGTATTAGCATCTTTTCCTGCTTCAAGATATGCTTTTAGCATTTTCAAATCATTATTCTTGATTGTTGAAATTATACTATCACTATCCTGATCATTACCATCATTATTGATATTCATAGAGTTATTTTGCTTAACATGCTGATCTTTATTGAGTTTAGCTGACAATAGGTTATTATGGCTCCTTCTTCCTATATAACCATTAAACCTATTACGGGTACAGTGACCAAATATAGCTTTTTGTGTTATAGGTAACTCTACTTCTTTGTTTAATAATAATTGTTTTATTTTAGAAAGCTTACCAAGCATATCTTGTGATAATTTTTTAGATTGTTTTGGCGTTGAATATAACTCTATTCTTCCTATATTAGCTTGTACAATCTTGTCATATAATATTTGTGGTATATCTTCTATTTGACCAGCATTGAGCTTTTGCTGTATTTTTGCTTTTACAACTTGTAAATCACAGGAATTGATAATTTTTTTGACTGTAGGTTGTATACCGCAGCTCATTGCACTTTCCTTAATTTGTTGCATAAACTCATCAATAATACTCTCTGCTTGTACGACAACTTCTACCGCAGAATCTGAAACATCTACTCTCCATCTCGGCAATTTTTGGCCAGTCCATTTTCTGATAAATAAATCTAGTAATTGTAGAATACCGTTTTTATTGGTCTGATTTACTAACTGATCACCTATATCAAGGGTAGTTGGTCCATATTGTTGATGTTGTGTAACTATTTGCTCTTTTACCTTATATACATTACTTGTCCACCAAAATGGCATGTTTGCATTTATATCCTTTACTGCTTTATTCTCTACTAAACTTGCACTCCCATTAATTTTTACTTTATCTTCTGTATTATCATTCTCTACACTATACCATCTATTTATTGGTTTTACTACGTTGATTAACACAATACCTGCTTCTTTAAACCAATTAACCCTACTATTTATAGGTAAGGAGAGCGTTATAGCTGAACTACTAGCGACATATTCATCAGCTACATTAATTGCTCGAAGATGACGATGGTGATGAGTTGTAATATTATTCTGTTGTGATTTTGTATTATTCCCCATGTTACTTGGATAGGGTTCAAAGCTGCTACCTAATCTTGTTGTATCATTAGTATTGGATAAAGATTGGGCTCTTTTTTCAGAAGAGTTAGAACTTAAATAGTTCACTGCATCTATCGCTGTTGACCACATACTTTTAACTAAATTAACCGGCCAAAATTCTAATCTAGATGCACTAGAAGACATAGATTGAGCAATAGTTTCATCACCTTCACTTATTGCACGAGAATGACGGTAATTACTACCTTCACCATGGTGATGAGATTCAGCAGTACCAGGCGTAATATTAACAATTTGACTATCCATTTGATCAAAAATAGAACTATAAATATCACTCTCGTACTGACCTAACTGATCCAAAAATTCCGTTGCATTATTTATTTTCTCGAGTTCATCTTTTAATGCTATTCTTTTGTCCACAAATTTAACGTACAGTGTCTGCATCTTATCAGGTTTCTCATAAAAATTACTTAATAAGATAGTGTACCAGTTTTCTTTTCCTATATTAGAATCAAAAACATTAGTTACAACCAAATCATTCTCAAAATTATGTGAATTATCTTCAATATAAAAAAAACTATATTGACCTATTTTCTTTGGTATTACTAATTCCGTGTTTCTATCTATGTCTCTTTCTGTAATAACAATAATTTGTGTATCATTGCCAAAAACTATAGGTTCTGGTATTAAAGATAATTTATCTTCACTATAATTTATCTTCATAGGTACACTATTCAAAATTACTTGTAATTTTTCATACCACTTGCTTTCAAATGCATCCTTTAATCTAATTGCTGTCACATACTTCATATCTTGAAGATCATTGCCTGGTATAAATAGTTCTATTAGTACATCTCTTCCATCTTTACGCACACTCTCTAGTAATAACTCATCTCCCAGATATCTTTCTATCTGCTGTGACAGTTGGCGTAAATCTATGATATCTGTTTGATTTGATCCATTAAAACTATATATAGTTGTTTCAGGAATTCTTAGTTCATCAGTACTATTAAGTTTTCCATAACCTGAAGTAATAACATATATATCTTCACCTTTACCACCAACTAAGTGACTCTTGTGAAAAGCATCATTAGAAATTACTTCATGGTTTCCGTGTCCTATAGACACAGTCTCATTACTTACAGAAGATCTTACAACCATAAACATCTCTAGCCTATGTGCTATAGCCGGATATTCTTGAATAATTTTGTCTACAGATTTATTAGTGTTTTGAATTGCATATAGATTTTTCCCACTCAATTTCATTTCAGTATTATCACTTAAACGATAAAAGTTATTATTGCTATTCGGATAAATGTTTACTTTCAAGGAAGAATCATTTCTATACCAATTTAAAAAAGAAATAGTAATATTATTATTGGTATTAGTAACATTCTGAACCTCAAACAATGTATAATTAAAAAAGAAATTATTTCTTAAATTTGTTCCATTTGTAATAATATTAGTTACACCATTTCCAGCTGTAATAATATAAGAAAAGTTTCCTTGTAATGCATAGTTATTCACCTGAGTGTTATATTCTAACTGTAGTTGTATGTTATGAAAACAACCACTTAAAGATTCAATTATAATTGTATCTTCTTCATCATAACTACTACCACCTCTGCTATTAATATATTTTGTATCACAGCTGTCGCTGTATATAATGTCCCGTTTATTTTTTCTACCTACAATACTATTGATATTTTCTAATATCAATGCCTCATCAAGACTTAGATTATTTTCTAATATCAATGCCTCAACAAGACTTAGATCATGATCATCATTCCACGTATATAGATAACTAGTAATAGACAACATAACCAATAGCGCCTTTTCTCTTGTGGCAAAATCACTTAAATCTATAACGTTGTCTCCTTTACCTCCATTAATGTAGCCTACAGTACTATTTCCATGTAGAATAAAAACATCATTTTTATTGCCACCAGATATATTCTTCCTTCCATCATCAATAAGAAAAATATTAGGACTATCTGGGAACCCTATTACTTTATCATGACCTTTTCCTAAATCAATAAGGGTATAATTCCCTGATTTAACTACTGAATCAGTAATACCAATAGCATTTTTACATTTATAAGCACTACCACTTGGTACTTGTTCGTAATATCCTTCAGGATAACAGAATATTTTTCCTCCACTTGGATTATCAGGTTTTGCTCTAATCCATTTTATATTAGTTCTTTTTTCATCAAGTAAAACTGTATTATCTAAGTATTCCTGAATCTTGGTCGTACATTTTTCATGTGGTACTTCTATTGGTCTACAGGATTGCATAGCTGTACCAACACCACCCCAAGGATCATTACAATCCCACTCTGTATCTATAACTTCTTTACAATTTATAATGACCTCATTAGTAGGGAAAACGTACCTTTGAATATCAGGATGTTGTTTTAAAAATTCAATTTTTTGTCTAACAAGCCGGTTATTTGCCTCTTTTTCTTCTATTACTTCTTCTAAATATCCCTCAGGATTCATACCTAAAAATGCACGCCATCCTTCTTTAAACTTCTCCCATCGAGTTAAATGGATTACTTGATCAATTTTATCAACTTTTTTTACAGCAAAGTAAATATCAGTTCCAACAAACACTACAGCTCCTACTGCGGCTCCAACAGGACCAGTAACTGATGAAAGTCCTTCTAATGCCCCGAAAACTTCAGCAAGTTCTACTCCAACTTCAGCTACATCAATAGTTAAATAAACACTATCTCCTATTACTCCAACTAATGCATCTTTATTACCAGCTTTTAGTTCCTTAACTTGATTCACTAAATCGTATACAACAAAGGCTGAAGTTCCTCGGGCAAGAAAAGGTGATGCTGCTCCTAGAGATCTTCCAAGTATTAGTTTTCCTCCTGAAACTAATTTTAATCCTTTCATCGACACAATTTCAGAAACTTTAGCTAAACCTTGACCACCAGCAATAAAACCTATGTTAATTGCTACTCCCTTATAGTCTCCCTGAAAGAAATCAGCTAGAGCATGTTTACCCATCATTCCGTACATAGTCATTCCTGAGATTCTTCCCACTTTATCCAAATGATCAGTAACTTTATGATTATTAATAA
The DNA here is from genome assembly GCF_964026385.1 of Rickettsia endosymbiont of Polydrusus tereticollis. Taxonomy (NCBI): domain Bacteria; kingdom Pseudomonadati; phylum Pseudomonadota; class Alphaproteobacteria; order Rickettsiales; family Rickettsiaceae; genus Rickettsia; species Rickettsia endosymbiont of Polydrusus tereticollis. Next base: position 1,766,941 of record NZ_OZ032142.1, read on the forward strand.
GTTTATTAACTAGATTCTGGAACCTACCTACAACTTTCTCTTCACCATCACTTGCTGAATGAATTATCTCATCAGCAAACTGAACTAATTGAACACGTTTATCATTATCTTCTGTATTTCTTATGTGATTCAAGAATTTCTCACTATCAATTTTAATCTTGTCTCTATTTCTCCTATCTTCTTGCTCTGCTGCATTAAACTCATCTACATCCTCCCATGAATACAGACAATCATTAACACTTCTCTTACTCCTACTTCCATGTAAGCATTGTAAGTCTAATTTTCGTTTCTTTGTTGGTGGAGAGTCTGTATCACTACTCTGAGAACTATCTCCATTTGGTTGATTATCATGTAGGACTTGTGAAAATCCTTTTCTCTTGTCTATAAAATATTGTTCACTATTTCTACTAAGTCTTTCAGGAGCTAGTTGCGCTCTAAGCCACTGCACATCTCTATTCTCCTGCAACATAGTGTTAATGTCTCTAGCATTCTCGAGTACCCAAAGACCACAATTGTAACCATCTGCTTGTTGACTAATTTGAATATCATGAATATTATTATCAGCTATTTGGGTTTGTTGCAAAATTTGACGAATATTGTCTGGTATCCCACTACCTAATGAGTCCACATAATATCCATGATATTGTCCATTTTGCTGAGAAATAACTAAAGTAGTCCAATGATCACCTCCTTGGTTAACAATAAATGTTCGTCTTGGCACCCCTTGTTGCTGCACTATTCTATTATTATCAACATTATCTATAAATTGACGTATTTGCTCACGTAATTCTCCAGTATTTATACCTTGATCACGGTCTGTAACTACAACAACTCCTCTACCACTAGTGTCATAATTATTATTCATCGCATGTACATCAAACATATTGCTATATGTATTATCTAGGTGAGCAATCCTTCTAATGTCCTGGTCCGATAACCAATATCTGTAATCAGGATTTTGTTGTAATGTCACACTTTCAAGAGTTTGTTCATTACGCTGTACGCTTCTGCCTAGTTGATGAACCTGACCAAGGAAACTACGCTCAATATCATAAGCAACAAATTGTTCCCTTGTTATCACTAAAGAATCAGGAGCTTCAGCACGGCTAACAAAACCAACAGGTAACGTTACAAAAAAATTGGCTCCTTCAGTTATCGCTCTTATATTACGACTTATCCCATATCTTCTTAGTTGCACTTTTTCAGCTTTTTCAAGTGCCCTATCCATACTATCTACAGTGGCTCTACCGTCACCATATTTTAATTCCAAACCAATTAACACATCACTATCAGCAGGGTTCTTGCTCATCACATTGATGAATAAATCAATTCTCTCACCACCCCCTACTTGAAATTCAGGTCTTACGTTAATTTTAAAGTCCCCTTGATCAAATTCAATATCACTGTAACTGTTAAGCAATCCAGATAAAACTGCTGCAAAATACGCTTCACTTGTAATTAAAGACTTAACAGAGAATAGATTTTTTCCTATATTAGTAAACATATCACCATAAGGCCCTAAATCTACTTTATTGTTCTGACCTCTTTGAGGTTGATAACTCACTGTTGCATCAAGTGTTTTCTTTAGATTGCCAGCCTGATTGAAATCTGGCATATTATGTATTTCCCAATGATTAACAACATTTGCCTGGAAATAATCATTTACAGAATTAGTAAAATCTTGAATTACTACACCATTATCTTCTCCTAAAAATTTCAAAGAACCATCATTACCAGATCTAGCATCAACATATACTTCTATTACTTCCTTGCAATTAGCCTGGTTTATTATTCCATTAAGAGGAACTCTTAGTGTTGGATCATTTATATCAACGTCACCACGTCCTCCCTCATGAAAATGTATAACCAATACCCTACTATCTCCTGTATTACTTCCTGCTATTATTCTTTCAATAAACACGGATGTAGTAATATCATGGCTACGACGAGTTCCCCTCGTTGTGTCCTGTAATTTCCTATAGGTCAGTATATGCTTATCTATTCTTTTTCCTCTAGTTTCTACTGAATTTAAAATTGAATGTCCAATAAACAGCCTACTTAAATATTGTGGTTCACTTGAACCTTGTATAGCTGGCGATAACTTATAAATTTTCTTTAATTGATTTGTAATACTTGTCTTTATATCATCACGTCTTTCTTGACCTCTTAATATACTATTAACACTTTTAAAGATGCTTCTAATAATAGGAGCTGGAGGTTGTAATTCAGCCACACTTGTCTCAATAGGATTAGCATAATCCATATTAAAACCAACACGCACTACTCGATCAGCAAGAGTAACAAAAGGTCTATTATTCTGCTGTAAACCTTGCGTATAACTTTCAGCTTCTCTTAACGCCTGCTGAGGATTTGTCCTACCATTTTGTTCCTGCCCAGTTTTTATTTCCACAAGAATTGGCATGGCCTTCTTAACACGCTGACTCCCACGTACCAATAAAGCTATGTCAATATAGCCCTCTATTCCTAATAATAGTTCTAAATATAACTCTAAATTATAGCGATATTTAAAGTTTATTAAAGCACCAGCTGTAAAGCCATGATCAGCTGCCTCTAATGCTCCTTGAATATTAGGTAATCTTTTATGATATATTCCATTAATATCATATATATACTCAAATAGTTTCTTAACATTGCTTTGCACTGCTTGTACAATGTCTATATCTCTACGAGGATCATTTATAGTCTCTTTGCTAAGATTCTTAACAATATCTTCTAAAAGATTTGATTTATACTCACCTATTTTATGCTTGCGATGCTGCTCTATTCTTCTAAATTTAACTCTCATTCTTTCAGGTAGTTCCTGATCTGTAAGTTGTTCTGCTCTTACATTAACTCTATCTTTGTTATTTCTTTTACTGATTATTATTGCAGCCCCAGATTTAAATTCTATATCATCAGCTTTTGTGTGAGCTCTAGATCTTAAATGATACGTATCATCTCCTTCACTAAATAATAATCTACTTTCCTCTAACCACCTTCTATCATCTCTACTAAATATTGCTCCCATAATCTGTCTGCTATATCTCTTCTCAGAAATAACAAAAACATATTCCTCTAATTTTTTAGTAGTAGGTTCTTCAGTAATAGCAACAATTTTTAAAAATGGTACTTCATCAGCATCACTTATAGTACAAAGCTTAAAATGAAGTTCGGCTAATCCTAACCTATCAAAAAGTTCTGTATTTTTTAAAGTAGTAAACATCCCAGCAAAAAAATTCACATAAAATCCTTTCTTTGCTGGTGCTGCACCTACACCACTTGGTCTTGGTATTTGATCTAAAAATGATTGAAACCTTTGTTTAAAATTATTATTCTCATCTATTTGAAAAAGATGGTCAACTAATTCAGGCACAACCTCATTAGTAACTTGTTGATGAAGATTGCTTTCTAAACCAAAATTATAATGATTACCTTCATTACCTTGACTCGCACTTCTTGCTGCATTCACATGATATAATCTTATTGGAATATTACCATTCCCACGAGTATGCACCACTCCATCAGCATCTACATTAATAGTTGCACCAAGCATACGACCCATGGCTTCGATTTCAGGCTCACCACCCCAACTATTTCGATCTCTTATGTTATTCAGGTACTGATTAAAATCACCTGTAATAAATTCTCTGTATCTATCTGCATCAGATGATATATAATCAACTACCCTATTACGTAATATTCTTGTAATTAACCTATTAAAAATTCTATCACTACGAACATTATTTGAAAGTGGACCATATTCTCTAATTAACTCCCTTATATGCCCTATATTACCAGACTCTTCTTCTCCAAATAATCTTTTAAACCTCTCTGCAAAAGCAACAGAATTATCTTCAACAGGAATTAAGTAAGCTAAGGCAGTAGCCCAAAACAAACAACTACCATCCCCTGGTACATCAACAGGCACAAATATGCTTGGTGGTTGATTGTTATCACCATTGGAACGGCGATACCTTATAAGATTTTGTGGATTTTCTTGTGTTGGAGACTCAGCAAATTCTAAGTCATCATTGAGATTATTTTTTGTGGTGGGATTTAATGATAACTCCTTATTATCATTGACAATATTTCCTTCCTTTAGCTGCCATTTTTTATTCCAGCTACTGCTCTCCATGGTCTTCATAACTACCTCCATATCTTTATGCAACAAGTTATGCTTATTAATATGAGTGTCACATAAATTCTATAACAATACAACTTAATTTTTTAAGAAAAAATAGTATTTACTAAAATTAAGAAAACAAAATCACTATCTACTGAAAAGATAAAAATAGCTCATTATTAAAACTATTTACTATTAACTGTTAGTAAATTCAGCAACATTTTCTTCTCCCATTACTAATACTGAAAAATCTAATGAATCACTATCATCTTGTAGATCTTCATGGTGATCACTATCACTAGAGTTATAAAATAGAGACTCTTTATATGATTTCTGAGTATTAGCAATCATATTACCTAATTTATTTGACATTACTTGATCTATTTTGTGTAAAAGTTTTCCTCCTTTAGCATCACCAAGTATATTACATAATAGTTTTTCTAGCGATTGCCTATCATATTGCTTGTAAAAATTAAATGCTTGTAAAGAAATTGAAACATTATCACTTGAACAACTATCACCTTCTCCTTTATGGGAGGCTAGTTTCTTATCATCACATAACACGCTCTCTAATTTTTGCAGTACATCTTGGTCTAGTTTTTCTAAAAACTTCTTAGTAGGTTTCTTAACAGTAGTTTTAATAGAGCTTAAAAGTTTTTGTAATAACTTTCCTTCATTTTGAGTGTATAAACTGTAACAAACATTATTTCCTTCTTGGCACGTTAGAGTAAATAATTTAGTATGAAAACTATCCATTGGATCAAGGATTTTATGAACAGGTTCTAATACCCCAATTTTTATAAGATCACCTAACATACTAGATGTTGTTTCTACAGTATCGTGAAAATGTTGTTGATGATTTTCATAACCTGGTAAATTCCATAGCCAAGTTAAGAAATGTACTGCTTGGTCAAATACAGCCCTAGGACCAGAAACTATACTCTCACATGTGTTCCAAGTTAACTTCTCATACTCTTTTTCAGGCAAATCACTTGGATTTAAATGTTTAATTACTTTTTCTATATGTTTATAAAAATGATCTGGCCTTAAATTACCCATCACATGAGAATAACTATCATAATAATCACTATTCTTTATCAAATCCTTTCTTATAAGCTTCCTAAAGATATCTGGTTGTCCATAAGAATCTAATTGATCAACACAAAAAGCTACAATATAAGAATTACTAGGTGCATAACTACTATTTTTAGTTTTTATTGCTGCCTCTATTAGAATTTCAGGATCTTTATTAGGTAGTTTATTCCAGAAAAACTCTACTGCTTCCTTGCTGCCACGCTCTACTGCACAATCAATCCCATATCTATACAAGACTTGCTTATCTTCTATATTACCTGCTAGTTTCTTAAACTTATTAACCATCTCTGGATCAGGGTTTTCAACATTAATAACATTTGCATGATAATACCAAAAAATTTTCAGATTTGGTAATTTAGTAGCACTACGTATATATTCTTCTATAGGATATCCTTCTTTTTTACTTTCCTCAAATATATTATTAATCTCATCTTCTAAACAAAACTGACAAGCAATATGGTATAACTCAAAACCCTCCAACTTTTCACCATCTAACATTTTAGATGTCATTAATTTTTTTGCAACAGTAGTTCTATTAAGCTCAAGATTATTCCAACATTCACTATCAGATAATATGTTATAGATAGTTTCAACCATATAATCACTTGGGTGTTTTATCTGTTTATTAAGAAAACGTGTATGATATTCAAACCATTTTTTAATTTCAAAACGTTTTACATCACAATGTGGATCATCCTCTGCTACAGAACTTGCTAAAAACCTTTCGACTATAGTCCACTTCTGATATTCACTATTACTAGGAATAAGTGCATCTGCTTCAGCTAATTTACTTTTGAATTTTTGAAACTTTGCATCAAATTCTTTATCATACTTATCATCAGCTTTAGCTATTGCAAATTCCCATGCTTCATGCGATATCTGTTTGGCTTCTTTATATAACTTACTTGCAGCTTGCTCTTTTTTCAAATCTTCTATACTTATTCTCTTCATTATATCCTCTTAGATAATGTTGCTGAATATTAATTTTCTTTATTTTTTAAATTTTATCTGTGCTTACTTAGTCATAAATAATATTATACACCAGCTTTGTTAATAAAAATTATATCAGTTAAAGTCACATACCTTTGATAATTTATTATTTACTCCTTCAGAACTTTTTAAACATATATAATAAAATCATAAAAAATATATTTTGGAAACAAAATAATTATGAGTTTTGCAAAATAAAATTAGATTAACGCAGACAATGGGACTGTTGCGAGATGAATTTTTTGTTTAAAATTTTCTAATTTTAGAACGAAAGTATCAGGATTTTAGGGTATATACTTCTTTTACCTGAAGAATTGGTAGTATTAGATATTAATTATCCATAAGAACATTGATTATTCGCTCATCTAAATATTCATTTTCCAACTTTTCAAGTTAAAGAAGTATATATTTATAATTTTATCAAAAATTTTTCATCTCGCAGACTCACCATAATTTGGTATTTCTTCTATAGATATATTGCTATTATCGAAGTTGAAGCTCTGTACTAGATCTTTAATAATTTTTGTTTGTTCATCTGATAAATTTGATATGTTTAAATTTGATGTTTTCAACTTTTTTGAAGATGATCTATGTTCAGATGACTTACGTTTATTAGGCTGTTGATTAGGTATATGATCTACATTCATAGGGCTATTATCATTTGCTTCTTTAACATCTACTGTTATTTTCATCATTTTCAGCTTCTCATCATTGATTCCACAATCTTATGATATGTTTGCATAAAGTACTATCCTGTGGTGTTTTTTGTACAATTAGTCGTTCAAACATTTTATATACCCATATTAATTCTATTATAGTACAATGACATAAGAATTTTTAGTAGGAGCTTCACTGTTAGAAGGAAATATGTAACATTTTTATCATTTTATTAACGATAAGTTAAAATTGATAATATATGTAGAAGATTTAAAAAGTTTGTTTTTTTCATAAGCTATTATCATCATAACTATATTCTACAAATTGAAAATTGAACTCATTAGATAATCTGCGAATTACATAACCATATTTGCCACTTATCCAATCTCTCATAAAATTAGTAGGAGCTTTTAAGATTAAAGTTTTAGTATCTAGATTTTCCTCTGCTATAAGTTTAGAGAACCAAGCTTTATCTATATCTAATCCTAGCTCCTCTATTAATCCTTTTCTAATCTTATACCAAGAACTATTCTTATCTACTGCTCTTAATGGATATTGGTTTGTCTCATCGCTACTTTTATCTTTTGATTCCCGCAAGCTTAAGTTGTTACGTTTAAATGAATTAAAGATAGAATTATTTTTGTTTGTTTCTGATATACTATTGAATTTATCGTTAATTTCATTTGGATTTATGATCTGAATATCAATATCGTTTCCATAAACTGATTTGATAGCATTTTTAAGTATTTCTTCTTTTCTTGTTGTAAGGACTATTTTGTTACGGAATTCGATACTAAAGACACTGTCACAATAACTAAAATAGCTATTTATTAGTATTTCATAAGCTTTTTTATTTTCAAGTAAACCAGCTATTTTACGTTTGAGTTGCATTTCATAACTTGTGTCATAACTATTTTCTACTTCAGTTAGGAATCTTTCTATAGTTTTAAGATCAGGCTCATTATTGTTTTTTGTTGCATTATTATTCAAATTATAACTAAGTCTGAATGTTTCGTGGTTAACAAGTGGTCCTTGATGTAATTCATATTTAAAAGCTTTGGTCATGTATTTTTTCATATGATTTTTCGTGGCGAATTTATTCTCTGGGAATTTTGAGATAAGCTTCAGCATGAGCTGATTGGCAAAATTGGTAGAGAATTCCCTACCAGAATCCCAATTAATAGAACATACTTCTCCTTTGGTTAGGGGATAGTAACATTTCAGGGTTTTATTTTGATCGTAACGTTTTACCTTATTTGCCTTTGCATTACTTTCTACAGCGGTTTTTTTTATTGTGGTGTTTGTTTCTGTACGTATTGCCGTGTCTCTTGTTTTGTCTGTAGCATTACAGAAAACTCTGTTTCTTTTATTCCTTTCTTTTGTTATATCATCATTGATGGTTCTAGAACCAAGCTCAGAGTGAATGTTGGATGAAGAAGGTGAAGTATCTATAACATCCTTAATAGAATTTTTATAAAATTTAGATGGAAATGAGCAAAGCTCATTTTCTAAATGCCAAATATTTGATGTTTGCTCTAACGTTGGTGGACTATCAAGATTATTTTCATTAGTTTGCTCATTTATATAATCTATATTTTTAATACTAATTCTTTTTTCTTTATTCTTTATTATTATGGCGTACAAATTTGCACTACTAGGCTTACAAATTTGCACTCCCGTCTCAGAAGCTGTATAAGTATAAGGTTTTTCAGTAGATTTTTTAGAATCTGCAGCTTCAATTTGGCAATTAGGTATTACAAGTGGATTAATAGAGATAGTAAATATAGATTTATCATATCTATTGCTATCGATATCATCTGAATTTGTATATTTGTGTTCTGCTGTTATAAAAAAATCAGGAGCTTGGTTTTTGATATATTGCAATATGTTAAATAGAGTACGTTTACTGATATTATTTTTTTGTATTAATTCGCGAGATGTAGCAGCAAAAGATAAATTACCATTAATCCTATAATTCTTATAAGCAGTAATTACACAGTTAAAGAAGAAGAGCTTATATTTATTTGACATTGGATTATCAAATAAAGATTTAGCAAATTCTATGGTAATAGGTACATAAAGTTTAGTGCGCAGGATATGCTCAAGATTAGATTCATTAGCAAGTCTGCTACTATCTCCGTTATGCTTATCAGGTTCATATTTAATGTACTCATATAGATCATCAGGCAGCATTGGGATTATTTCATTTATTTTATCTGTGCCTTTTTTGGTCTTGCCTCTAGTAACTTGCAAAAGTCCTATCTGTTCAAGTTTTTTTGTTATCCTTAAAGCAATACTACGCATATTGCTTTTATTCTTGGACTTGTATCCAAGAAGTCCTGCTATTTTCTCTGAAGAATAGATGATCGATTCTTTACCTTTGCTTAAGGTTGACTGATATAAAGCTAACACTTGAGAGAAAAATACTATGTCCCGAGGTGAGAGTTCTTTGGAGTATTGCCTTAAGATCACTTCAAATAAACAAGGAATTATAGAGATATATTGTTTATTATTATCAGGAGTTTCTTTCCTATTTTGATTTAAAGAGCTGAATAATTCAGGATCATTTGGTAAAATAGGTAGTTGAGTTTGTAATAAGTTCATTATTTGAACTCCTTGTTAAAATTGTTAAAGAACTCATCCAATCCCTCTTCCTCATCCCAAGCTTTTCTGATCTCTAAATTAGCTAAAAGGAGTCCAATATCTTTTTTCATCTCCATTTGTGTTTTAGCAATCATTCTTAAATAAGTTTCAAAGCGTCTATTATTGTTAGCAGTACTAGTCATGGAGGACATCATCATACCTGATAATGCACGGATACTGCTTTCTATATTCTGTAACTTGGTGTTGATTTCAGGAAGACTCATATTAATACCCTCCTGCAGCTTGAAACTGCGAAGAATGGCTCAAGCAAACGAACCGACAAATGAAAGGCACTAATTGTAAGCAACAGTGTAATCTAGATGTAAAAGATGCTAGATTGTTAGAATTTTGCTTGAATAGATGATTTGTTGAGAATTTGGTATGTTCAAAAGATAACAGGGACTTGATTTTGTGAAGGATATATGTTAGATTCATGGTACGATACCTTTGCTTAAGGTTAGTTACAGATCCAGCAAGTACATTAAACCGGCAAAAGTTAGATAGCACTTGCTAGGATCATTTAGTTATTTAGATTGATATTTCACATTACATCTAGTATTAATCTATTGCATTTAATATGTAGTGTCAATACAAAATAATCTACGGCAGATTATCCCCGACTTTATCCTTTATAGAATTATATAATTTTTCAATCTCGGGATAATCTATAGATAATAAATCCTTTTCTTTTTTAATAGATTCTATACCCCTAAACAGTAAATAATTGAGTATTACTAAGTCAAGTCCACGGCATATATGTTTTATTTCATCTTCTATTCCTTTTAAGATAGCAAAATTTTTAGCTACATAAGGGTAATTTTTTCTGTTTAATCTGCCATTTACAAATAAAATTGGTTGTAAGGAAGAGTTAGCCTTATGTTCTATTGGATTATCAATTTCTTTTTGTGCAGCTTTTAGTCTTTCTGCAATATTCAATGTACTAATTATACCTCTGTTTGACATAAGCTCCTCGTATTTGTGTTAAGAGACTGTGATAACATTATAAAATATAGACCCCGAAATCCTGATACTTTCGTTCTCAAATTAGAAAATTTGAAACAAAACATTCGTTTTGTAACAGTTTCATTAAGTACTGTATAATACAATAATATACACATTTGTACAATATAATTATACCTTTAATCGCTTTTGGGCTGTATTCTCCGCTGCTTGTGACATAATATAAAGGGAGGATTACTGGATGACCGCATATATAACTACATAAGCGGTTATTAATGAGAAATTAGTCAGGACAAAGAATATAATAAACTGCATACATTAGGATTATCAGTTATTTTTCTTCTAAAATACCTTGTTGTCCGCAGCGGGGATGTTTTTTACTTTGCTTATCAACTCTTTTATAAGAGAAGAATATTGTAGATGATTATTGCAAAAAGGTTTGTACTCTCCTATCCATTGTCCTTTTTTCTGGCATTCTATCATATCTACGCTATTACTTATATCTGTTTCAAAATATAAGTTTGTTTCAGCAAGCTGTTTTAATAATTCTTTAGTAGATTTGGTATTTTTTGTTGTTCTACTTGCTAAAAATGAATATGGCTTGTTAGCCATTATTGCTACAGATGCTGATTGGTTCAATGAATTTTTATCTAGTTCAGAAACGGAGCATGGTATTATAATGAAATCAGAGAGAATTGCAGCTTTTAGTGATGCAGCCTGCATATTGGGTGGAGTATCTATTATTATAAAATCATACTCTAAACTTAATTTATGCAGCGTGTCTTTGGGATTATCTTCGTATAATGGTATCACATGTTCTCTTAAAGAATTTCCTAAGTCAGACCAATATATAGCATCCGGCTTATCTTTGTCCATGTCGCATAGTACCACTTTGTATCTACATTCTAGTAAGGCACCAAGAAGATTAATACTAGTAGTAGTTTTAGTTGCTCCACCCTTAGTTTGTATAACGGATACTATATAAGCCATAATTTTGCTTTATGTTACTAGTTTATATTGTGTTGTATTGTACAGACTTGTACATAATGCTACAAACTTATTAATTATTAATACTGTTTTCTGAAGAAATCCTGTTAATCATTTCATCAATAGATATTTTAAAATAATCTGCTACAGCAATAATGACTGGTGTAGTTAATGTCCTTGTTGCAGTAGTATCTGTAATAAATTGTTGAATTACTGAGTTATGAAAACCAAGATCGCAAGATAATGTATAAGGATTTAAACTGTGCTTCTCAATATTCAAACATAAAAAATTATGTATCTCTTGATTATAATTTTCTAATACATAATTAACATTATAATATTCATTATTATTGATGTAATTTGTACGGTTCAGGATTTCATCTATAGGGCTATAAAAATAGCTAGCTATTTTTATAATAGTATCAAATTTAGTGTTATTACGTTTGCTATTTAGTATACAACATACAGTGTTATAACTAATATTACTTTCTTTTGCAAAATTCTTACTACTAATTTTATGTAATTTGAATTTTTTCTCTAAAAACTTTTTTACATTAAACGCAATATTCATACATTCTCCAGAGTAGATTTAAAAATAATCTGCCATGGATTATTTTTGTATTGACACTACATATTAAATACAATAGATTAATACTAGATGTAATGTGAAATATCAATCTAAATAACTAAATGATCCTAGCAAGTGCTATCTAACTTTTGCCGGTTTAATGTACTTGCTGGATCTGTAACTAACCTTAAGCAAAGGTATCGTACCATGAATCTAACATATCTTGATAATATTCGCAATAAACTAGTAGCATCTGTACAAAACAATACTACTCAATATTGCACTAATTTTTCCAATCACAAATCATTAAAATCACGTCTCAAGCAAGTTGCTACAGTGTCATTAATATTTTTATCAATGGTAACAGGAGAAGTATTTGCAGGAGACAAGTTACCGAAAAGCAAAGCCTCAGCAGGTAGGAAGAAAGAAGCTACATTTGAAACAATTAGCTTAAGTAACGCATTACCGGATGTGGTTCCTAGTTTTCCTCTGCCTGATCTAGTACCATCAAATCCGCCAGTACCATCAATGCCACCTGTTGCCCCAGAAATACTGTGTTTACTTGGGAGTGCTAGCAGTAATGCTCCAAAGCAAAAGACAGGCTTTATGCGAATAATAAGGTAAGGAGATTGAACAATGTTATACAAAATAATACTAGCCTTACTAATGAGTTTAGAGTTGGTAGTTGTATTGATATCCCTAAAATATTTACACCGGAGCAATGTGATTAGTAAAGAATTTGCAGCAATTTTTGACAGTAGCAGAGAAGAGGTAAAGAAATTATTTCAGGAGATTAAGGAATTATCAGAGATAAGTAGTAAGAAGGAGAATTATATCTTGCATATGAAGTTTCATGCAGAGGAGACACAAATGTATGTAAGGTTGATATATAAGGAGTTACAAAAGGAGGGTAATAAGTGTTTATTAAAGAAGTTAGATGTTTAGCCTAAGACAGAATATCAAAATAAGTAAGATCAGTTAACAAGTAATAAAATTATAAGAATAAGAAGTTTGGTTTAAGGATGAGGTAAAATATGCAGAATCAAAGAGGCAATATCAACCCAAGAATAATTGATGGGATTAGTCAGGGAATTCAAAGCTTATTGCAAGAACACGCACAATGTCAGGAGCAAAATATGGGACTTGTTATATGCAGTAAGTTAATAAATTTAATGCCGGATAATGGTTATGTTTATTACTATCGAGGATATTTATTAGATGATTTGGGGAGATATAAGGAGGCATTAGAGTCGTTTAATAAAGCGATTGCAATAGATGCAACTAATGCAGATTTTTATAGTGGACGAGGTGATATTTTATCTACCATGAGAAGGCTTGAGGAAGCTGTGATGTCGTATGATATATCAATAGCCCTTGATGCGAGTAATGCGAAGGTTTTGCACTATCGTGGTTTAGCTTTGTATGATCTAGGAAGATATAAGGAAGCATTAAAAGATTTTGTACAAGCAATTAAGTTAGAACCTAGTGAGGAAGTATATTATGTTAATCGAGATTTAGCTATTCAAACGATAATGCAAATTGCCTATTAAATAGTTCTGTTTTGTGGTTTTTTAGGAATTTTAGAGGTAACTTGCTCAATATCTGCATTAGATTTGGGATATGATTTGAGTAGATCAGAAACTTGTTTGGGTGATTCTATATTTTGCAGGGTATTTTGTGCGGAATCAGCTATAGTTTAGGACTATAGCAAGTATCGAATTAGGTTTTTCTGGATATTCTGCCAATCATTTCATCAACTGAGATTGCAAAATAGTCAGCAAGAGCTACGATAGGAGCAGTACCTAAGTTTGACTGTATATTTTTACGATTTTGGTTCACAAAATTATCAATAACGGCAGCACTAAAGCCGATATTAAGGCCTAATTTATAGGCAGGTAAATTATGTTGTTGCATTTTATGACAAATAAAGTTTCTTAAATTTGTATTGTAATCATCAATAGTTAAATTTTGAAATTGTATTATTTCATTAAATTTTTTAAGTACATATTTTTTCCTTCCTACCATTTCATCAATAGAGCAATTAAGGTAATTAGCAATTTTCAGTAAAGAATTAAGAGCAGGATTAGTTTGTGTAGCATTTATAAGATTAATAAGTGAGGTATAGGGTAATCCACATTCTTGAGCAAAAGCTTTACGTGTTAATTTAAGTTGAAAAAGTTTTTTATATAAGAATTGTTGTATTTTTTTAGGTAAGGTCATGATAGTTTAATTTAATTAACAATGATTATTAATATAATAGATATTACTATTGACATTAGTAAATATATATATCTAACATATTAATACTTATTAAATTAATAAAATACAATTAAAAGAGGATAATCTATGTGTGTAAAGCTAAAAAAAGAAAATAATAGAGCATTATGTAGCGAGGAAAGAACAACGAAAATAGCAAAATATATAATATTGGTAGGTTTTATAGCATTAGTTTCTTTTGATGCAAATGCAGCATGGGATTTAAGTAAGCAGCTTGGGGATAGTATAGTAACTCCTGTAGCTAAAGCATTTAAAGACTGGGTTTCTGTTATTATCGGGATGGCAGCAGGAGGAGGTCTTGCTCTTGGAACGCAAGGAGATTTAAGAGAAAGATCAAAAGTAGCCGGCATTGGTTTTTTAGGCGGTTACGGTGTAATTGAGGTGATCAAAGCCATGAGCGGCATATAGAGATAGTATGACAATATCAGGAGCATAGAGATATGGAAAAAGTAAGATTTAATGAATGCTTAAATAAAGAGATACGATTTTTCAACATCTCGATTGGAGTAATTCTTGGTAGTTGTGTGACAGGTATTGCTGTTTGGGCGTTAAAGAATTTACTTTTTGGTGCGGCGGCGAGCGTTGTTGGTGCAGTTATCGGGAGTTTTTTGATGAAGGAGTATATGGGGGGCAATATCCAAAAGAATTTATATTGGAAGTGGCTAGGAGTAAGTTTTGTGCTTGGGGGGCATATACCTTCATCATACCAGCGAAGAATATTTTAAATAACAAATAGTATCCGCAAAAAATAAGAAACAAAAAACATAATGCAAGAAAAAATATTAAGTGATCAAGTGAAGATATTAACTAAGCAAAGAGGTTTATTTTTAATCTTAACCTTGATGCTTAGTTTCATTTGTTGTGGTTTAACATTGAAGCTAATCACTACCCGGGATAAGACAATATTAGTACCGGGACTTGCTCAAGAAGTATGGCTCGGAGAAGGCAAAGTATCAGAGAGTTATATAGAGGAGATAAGTTTAATGTATCTATCAATGCTACTTGATTTAAATAAAGATGTCATAGGTTATAAGGAAGCATTAATCAGCAAATATATAAGTCATAGTAGTGCCAAATATATGAAAGCGATTAGACAGTATTTTTCGCATGCGAAGGAGCAATATAAGAAGTTTGGTTTATCTACATATTTTTCGGTTAAATCTTTAGCAGTTAATTCATCAGAAAACAGTGTAATTGCCAAAGGCGTATTAACTACAAAGTTTGGGGATCATGGCCTTGATATAAAAGAGGCATCATATTTTATGAGCTTTGATTTAGCAGGCAGTAGGCTGAGATTAAAGGAGTTTCATCATATTGAAAGCGAGGCAGATATTAAGAAAAAAGAAGAAGAATTAAAGGCTGAAGAGGATAATATGCAGAAAATAGAGGAGCAACTAAATAAGAGAAGAGGGGGTGATGAGAATAATTAAGGTAGTAGTATTTAGTATATATGCATTCATTATTTTAATAAGCCAAGGCTCATTTGCAGAGCAGATATATTGTTATAAGCAAGGACAAAAAATCAAAGCGGTCGTTAGCAAAGATCATTTAAATAGAATATGGTTTTCAGGCAAAGCTATTATTGAAGTAATAGGCGATAGTACAAAATACAAGATACTGCAAGACGCATCTTCTATGAATTTGTTTGTCACTCCACTGGCAGCGATTGGTGAAGATATAGAGATGGCTGTCATAGAAGCTGGCGGCCGTACGATTGATTTAAGTTTAAGGGTATCAGATAGTTCAGGTCAGCTAATTTTTATAGAAGAGAAGAAAGATTGTTATTCTAAGAGTACAGATAAGGGGGAAATAGCAAGATTAATGCGATATATGCATTCAGGCAAGGTCGATAAATACATTGTAAATATCAATAAGAGACAAATTCATACATTAGAGTCCCAAGGACTAAAAATAAGACAAGATTTTTCTTATAGATATGGTCCTTATGTAGGAGCCAAATTAACTATAGCTAACATGAGGTGGTACCCTTTGTCTAGACAAATTTTTTAAATTTTAGAGGTGTAATTCTCCTGTATTAATGTATTGGTTTTTCAAAGTAAAGTTTGCATTTTCTATGTCATATAGCCTCTTGATAATTTTCTAGTTTTTCTGCAAAATGTATCATTTCAGGTGTCTTATATTCAAGCGATTGATGAGGTCTTTGCTGATTATAAAATTCTATATAATCTCTGATAGCTATCTTTGCTTCACGTACTGTTTCAAGATCAAAACGATAAATCTTCTCTTGTTTCAAAGATCGCCAAAAACGTTCAATAAATACATTATCTAAGGCTCTGCCTTTGCCGTCCATACTAATAGCTATGCCTTGTTGCTCAAGTATTTGAGTAAAATCTTTTGATGTAAATTGTACTCCTTGATCCGTATTAAAAATGTCAGGCTTGCCATGTATAGATATTGCTTCATTTAGAGCTTCAATACAAAAATCATTTTCTAAACTAATCGACACCCGCCAACTCAAAATATAACGACTATACCAATCCATTATAGCAACCAAATATACAAAACCTTGCTTTAATCTTATGTAAGTAATATCTGCACAGTAAACTTGATTGGAGCAAACCACCTCTATATTATTTAATAGATATGGGTATACTTTATGAGCCTGATTCCTACGGCTTAAATTAATCTTTGGGTATACTGCTTCAATACCAAGTATTTTATAATATTTTCTTATCATCTTACGACTAACATTTAACCCTTCGGATTTTAGGACATGAGACATTCTTCTAGTACCATAATAGGGATGCTCTGTAAAAATCTCATCAATTCTGTTCAGTACTCTATACTCCTTATCATCTAAGGTATTCCTAGCTCGGTAGTAGTAACTTGAGCGGTTTAAATCTAAAAGTTTGCATTGTCTTGCTATGGTTAAATTTGAAGCATAACTTATCATTTTTTTCCTAACCTCTAAATCCAAAGATACTAGATTTTTTTTTAAGCCAGTCTCTTTCAACTGTTAACTGGCCTATTTGCTCAAATAATGATTTAATTAAATCTTCTTGGCCGGTATCTTGTTGTTTAGATTTCGATTTAAATCCAGAAACCATAAAATCTAAAGCTTCTTTCTTCCATTTATAAATCTGATTAGCGTGAACACCATATTTGCTGGTAATTTGAGCTATAGTCATTTCTCCAGATATTGCTTCAATTGCTATTTTTGCTTTTTCTTCTGCACTATATTTTTTAACTTGTTTTTTCATTTTTTGCTCCTTTTCCTAGGAGATATTATACCTACTTTTCTCTATTTTCTTGTCTAGTTTTTGGGTACCATTATAACATCTCTGCAGGAATATTTAAAAAGGGCAAAAATATAGAGCTTACTGATTGTATTTTAAAGCAGATATTCGAAGGCGAGAATGTAATGATCAGGAAGGATTGTAGCATATTACGCCCAGGGCGTAATTGCGGTGTATTGGTAGCCTTGAAGGAGGTGGAGCGTGATTAATTTAAAAGAAATATTTAAAAATATCAAAAAAAATAGAACGGTTGCCGTAGCGTCTGAAGGTGAGGCAATTGAAAGCACAACTGTTGCTACGTTTCGGAAAGCACAGGAAAGGAGATGGTTATATGTCTGTCTGTGTATTTTAGGAGTGCTTGGCATTGCTATTAAGTTACAAGGCGGAAGTAGTGGTAAGATTAAGCATGAGGAAAAAGTGACTGACGAAAGAGGTAATATAGCATTATCATTTGATAATACGGACGGGAATAAAATATGGCAGAATCATTTTGAAGACAAGCTCCGTAATAGTCAGCATGAGCTGCAAGAGAAAGTAGAAAGTTTAATACGTGAAATGCAGGCGAAAGAAGCAGAGGAGAGAAAACATCGGGAGCAAGAACTGCAAAAAATGGCTGAGCAATTAAAATTTGCCCAGGATGAATTAAAAAGTGCGGCACTTGAGTTAAAAAGAGTCAGTGATATGCAAGAAAGTAATAGATATGAACAAGAAGCAGTAATTAGAGGAGGAGAGATCAATTCAATAAAATTTGGCAGTAATGTGCAGTGGGATAAACCAAAAAATATACGCGAGTGATGTGGCTATAGTATTCCGGACAGTTAGTATGAGACAATATTAACAGAAAGGAAATACAGTATGACAAAAACAAAAATGTATTCTAGTGAATTTAAAGAATCAGCAGTTAAATTGGCAACTGAATCGAAGCGACCTGTTATTCAGACTGCAAAAGAATTAGGTATCAGTAAGAATACTTTATATAGTTGGATAGATAAATATTCTAAACAATTTGAAGAATCAATAACAAGAACAGATGAACATCTGTATGATGAATTAAAAAGATTAAAGAAAGAGCTGGTGATAGTAACACAGGAGCGTGATATACTAAAAAAGGCTGCAGCGTACTTTGCAAAAGAGTCCCTGTAAGGTATGCATGGATAAAGAAGCATCAAGATGATTTCTCAATTGCAATTATGTGCAAATGTATGAAGGTATCACGTAGCGGTTATTATGAGTGGTTAAATAACCCTGGATGCAATAGGGATAAAGAAAATAGAGAATTAACCTGTAAGGTTAGAGCTATTTTTCAGGAAGGTAGACGAAATTATGGATCTAGACCCATTAAAAAGGCTTTGTTGAGGCAAGGCATAATTGTTAGTCGTAGGAGAATTACAAGACTAATGAATGAAGCTGGCTTAGTATGTAAAACTAAGTATAAATTTAAAGCAACTACTGATTCTAAGCATAATAAGCAAGTTGCTCCTAATTTATTGGATAGACAGTTTAAAGTTTCTAATGTTAATTGTTATTGGGTTGGTGATATCACCTATATCCCAACTGGAGAAGGATGGTTATATTTAGCAACAGTTATTGATCTATTTTCTAGAAAAGTAATAGGCTGGTCAATGAATAGTAATATGAAAGCTGATTTAGTTAATAATGCTTTGCTAATGGCAATATGGCAACGTAAACCACCTAAAAAGCTTATTTGGCATACTGATAGAGGTAGCCAATATTGTTCTGATAGTCATTTAAAACTTATAAAACAACATGGTATTATACAGAGTATGAGTCGTAAAGGAAATTGCTGGGATAATGCTGTTGCTGAAAGCTTTTTTCATACTATAAAAACAGAATTAATTTATCAACATAAATTTAAAACTAGGGAGGAAGCAAAACATGCTATATTTGAATATATAGAGGTATTTTATAATCGTATAAGAATGCATTCTGCTAACGATTATCTATCACCAGTACAATACGAAAAAATACAAAAATGTGCGTAAAAAACTGTCCGGAAAACTGTTGACAGATCACGAGTTTGTGCCAGAGACTAGTTTTGTGAGCGGTTATACTTTAGGCGGAATTGTGACTTCTACTGGGATTAATACGGCAAGTGAGAATGCAACGCCGGTAGTAATAAGATTAAGCAGTAGAGGCAACTTACCAAAAAACATCAATGTAGATATTAGCAAATGTAGAATACAAGGTAGTAGTTACGGGGATATCTCTAGTGAGAGAGTTATTATTCGGGCTGAGAAATTAATTTGTATTGATCCAAAAACGGAATTAGTCACTACAAGTGACGTAATAGGGGTTGTGCATGGTGATGATGGTATGAACGGTATTAAAGGCAAGGTAATTGCCACAAGCAATAGACATATCAAAAATGCCTTTATCGGTAGTATGTTAAGCGGTCTTGCATCAAGTAGTAAAGGAGTTGAAGGGTTAACACTTACGTCTCTTGGTGCGGTAAACACAAAACGTCAAGGTTTTAAAGATTTAACAGGTCAGGGATTGTTAACCCGGATATTGCATGAAGTGAGATTTAAAGTAAGAAATTGAGTAATTTATAATATTAGCAATGATACTTTTGTAAAAATTTTGCCAAAAAGTGCTTTGAAGCCGTTATTTTCAAATTTTAGATGTAATGCCCCTTACCCCATTTTTTCTAAGCACCGGGAACAGTGCTAATCTAGGTTATTCTAATGCTAATTTCTTCATCACATGATTCCATACCTGTCGGTAAGGATATGATGAAGATAACAAAAACTTAATACGCCTAGTATTACGGATAATTACTACCCCAATTTTTAATAATTTTAAACGTATTGTACCTATTTGTGCTTTTGCTAATGCACTACCTTGTAATAAATTACCTCTGATATATTCTACTAAAGTGTATGCAAGACCCGATAAAATCATTCTGAGCTGATTAGCCCACCATCTATGACAAGAAGTACGATCTGCAAATAATTCTAGTTGTTGCTCTTTTATACGGTTTTCCATATCACCACGACCACAGTAAACTTTGTCGTATAAATCTTCAGGTTTATCTGATAAATTAGTTACTATATACCTTGGATTTTCTCCAAGCATTGTCATTTCTGCCTTACCAATTATTCTACGTTCATGACTCCAACTACCAGCCTTATATGGAAACTCACTAAAAAGACGTTGCTTTTCTTGGGTTATAATAAATGCTGCTTTTGACTTCTCCATTGTAGGTTTCAGTAACTCATTTAGTCTGTTATTTTGGGGCATTCCTACAATATATTTTATATTATGAATATCACACCAATCAAACATCTGATGACGACAAAATCCACTATCACCACGAAAAATAATCTTTACCTCTGGCCAAGCTTGGCGAAAACGTTTTACTAACAATGATAATATTGCCCAAGAATGTTTTGCTTGATCCTGCTTTGACGTCCTAAGATAACTAACTAACAGATGCTTTCCACAAAAAACATACAAAGGTAAAAAGCAATTATGACCGTAATAACCATGATAAAACTTACCTTCCTGTTGCCCATGAATTTCATCATCCGTAGCATCAAAATCAAGTATTAGCTGCTTTGGTACTATTTTATGAGACTTAATAAATTTATCAAGCATTAGTTCATGCACTTTAATTGCAAAGTGTCTATCAGCATTGTTTTCTATACGACATAAGGTAGAACTACTTGCCATATCATCAATTGTTTCCATAGCTGTTTGCATAGCAGGACATTTTCGTAGATAATTGTGGTCATTTAAATCTTCATAACCTAATGCAATACCATAAATTCGTTGCCTCAGCATTGTTGCCATATTATGGGTAATTTTACTACCATCTCGTCTATCAGGAAATATTTTAGCAAGCTCCTCTGTTATACCAAGCCTTTTATCTGCTTCTCTTAATAACAACACACCTCCATCGCTACTAATATCACCTCCAGTGAAATTTATCTCTATTGTCCGATTTTTTACTTTGGAAAACTGGTAACTATATGCTATACAATTTGTCATGACAAAATCCTTTGTATTATTCTAATGAAATACCAGTATTATACAGCTTTACGAGGATTTTGTCTCCTATATCTCATGCAATATCCGGGTTAGAACCTTGTTGCTAACATTTTTTTATCGTCATATGCCGGAACTTATTAATAAAGGATATTTGTATATAGCACAGCCACCGCTTTATAAAGTAAAAAAAGGCAGCCAAGAACTTTATTTAAAAAATGAACAAGCACTGCAAGATTATCTAATAAAATCAACCATTAACGATGCCTCTCTGATCTTATCTGATCAAGAGCAACTAACAGCTCTAGATTTGGAAGAGTTTATTGCCAAGGTAATTAAATTTAACGGTTTGCTTGATCATGCCAGCAAAAAATTTAATCGCCCGATTGCCGAAAGTTTAGCCATTAATAATTTACTAAATAACGAAATATTTAATACAGAAAGGGCAGCTGATCTTAAAAAAGCCTTAGATATCTTAAATGCTACGCAAATCTCACTTGATAAAACTGTTTGGGAAGTTCTAGTTCATGAAAATAGTGTAGAATTTTTCCGTTTTAGTCGAGGCTTGAAGGAAAGTAAAATATTATTGCGGGAACAATTAGAGTCTTTTGAATTTGGGCAAATATCTAAAATGGCTCTTGCTTTCTCTAATATTTTCAAAAATCCCTTAAAATTTGTAACTAAAAATCAGGAATTTAATATATTAACTCCCCATCAGCTGTTAAATGTTATTATGGAATACGGTAAGAAAGGTATAACCGTCCAACGCTTTAAAGGTCTTGGTGAAATGAATTCCGAACAATTATGGGAAACTACCCTTGACCCTACTACCAGGACTTTATTACAGGTAAGAGTAACGGAAATTGACAGTGCCGAAGAAATTTTTTCAACGTTAATGGGAGATATAGTTGAACCGAGACGTCAATTTATCCAAGCGAATGCTTTAAATGTAGTAAATTTAGATGTTTAGGACATGAAAGATAAAATATCGAATTTTGTGGCGTTGGATTTCGGCAGTAGTAAAATTGCCTGTATTGCCGCTTATATCGGTAAAAAAGGCGAAACTAA
This sequence comes from Rickettsia endosymbiont of Polydrusus tereticollis, assembly GCF_964026385.1. Lineage (NCBI taxonomy): Bacteria > Pseudomonadati > Pseudomonadota > Alphaproteobacteria > Rickettsiales > Rickettsiaceae > Rickettsia > Rickettsia endosymbiont of Polydrusus tereticollis. The sequence continues at coordinate 1,789,574 of NZ_OZ032142.1, forward strand.
GATAGTTAGCCAAAATTTACATCATTCTAGAGGCATTAAGTCAGGTATTATATTAGATTTAAAAAACGCAGAGAGCAGCCTTATTGGAGCAATTTACGCTTTGGAAAAAGACTGCGGTAAAAATATCAAAAAAGTAATTGTCTCTTTATCGGGAGCCGCTACTAAATCATATTATGTGAATTATAAAATAAAACTTGCAAATACAATTGTTTCAGACCAAGACGTTAAAAAATTACTACAAAAAGCATTATTAGAATTTAAAATTAAAGATCAAGAAATTATCCATTATTTTCCTATAGAATTCACCCTTGATAATAATGCGGTTGAAAACCCTATCGGCATGTACGGTAAAGAATTAGCTTGCGAACTGCATGTTATAGCCGCAAATAGCAATATGCTTTCAAATATCGTTAATTGTTTTGCTAAATGTCACGTTGAGGTTACTAACATCATACTCGCAATTTATGCCTCAGGAATTGCTTGTCTTTCGGAAGATGAGAAAAAACTCGGCTCTCTTATTATAGATATGGGAGATAAAACCACTTCCTTCGGTATTTTTTTTGCCGGCAAATTAATATATACGGCTCACGTAGATCTAGGGAGTTTTCATATTAGCTCCGACATCGCCAAAGTTTTTGGGGTGGATATTATCACGGCAGAAAAATTAAAAATTCTCTACGGTAATGCAATATTATCTTCATTTGACAAAGACTCTATTATCAATTTAGAAGATTTACAAATTGATAATCCTTATAATCTTAATACGGCAATCACTATTTACAAGCTTACCGAAGTAATCGGTCCTAGGGTAGAAGAAATATTAACCATGGTAAAAATAGAATATGATAAAGCAACAAAAGGTCAAATGGTTGTTTCTCGGACTATTATCACCGGCGGCGGGTCAATGCTTAGAGGAGTAAAGGAACTTGCTAGTAGAATTTTTGAGAGACAAGCTAGAATCGGCAAACCGGATATTATCGACGGCTTTGCCGAAGATTATAACCCGGCTATTTATTCTACAATTATCGGTATGCTAAAAATTCATGCCTTAAAACAACAAAAAGAATCTTTTTATATTGAATTAAACGAAAATACTAACCTACTTAAAAAACTTTTCCTGTGGTTGAAGGAGAATATTTAGTACCGGTATTTGGACCAGTGTTAAGGTAGCTGCGATGAGCCGCCATATTTAAACAGGGAATTCTTTAATCTTTTTTTCATACTCTGGTTGGCAGTCTACGAGTGATAATTTTGAATATATTTCAAGTGATTGACGACTCTCATGCCCCGAATAAGGTTGGATTAATGCATCATCCACGCCTTTTTTCTTCATCCATGTAAAAAGAAAATGCCGTAATTTATGTGGTGATATTGAGTTCTCAATGCCAGCTTCTTTTGTGTAATTCATTAATATTTTCCTAATACCTCGATCAGAATACGGTTTCTTCCAACTAGATTCAAATAGGTAAACTGTCTTATTTTTCTTTGCATTTTCAATGTGTACAGCTAATACTTCTGTAAATGCATTAGGAAACGGAACTATTCTATCTTTACTACCCTTTCCGTGGTTAATTCTAATTTGACAACTATCTAAATCTATATCTGATATTTTTATTTTTACCAATTCCGATACTCGTACCCCAGTATAAAGTAACGTCTTAATAATTACTACATGCTTCATATTTCTTGATTTCCATACAGCCTTATAATACTTACTAATTTCCTCTTCTGTTGGTACATAAGGTAATTTCTTTGTGGTGCTATTGTCTACTTTTACATCGAGTTCTTTACGAATATGTCTAAATAATTCTCTCAAGTAATTATAATCTGGTTGTTCCTTTTTTAAATCCTTCAAAAAGTATCTGGCTTTTTCTCTTACAGGAGTACGGTTTATTATTGTCATCGGTAATACCCCGACCCAGCTTGCGAATATATTAATATACGTTGGTTAAAATCAATTGGAAACAAGCCGTATGGATTAATATGCGTTGAAAGTAACGGTGTTAATGCCCTGTAATCTTCAGGAGTCAGTTTGTTTTGCCAGTGAGGCTCAGATAATACTTGCTGAATAATAAGAGTATTAATATAGACAATACAAGCTTGTAATAAATGTAGACATAATATTGATAATTCTTGATCACCAATATTGTTTGTTGTGAGCTCTCCTAGTTTCCCATAGAAAATAAAATCCATTATATAATTTAAGCGTTCTACTACATTCAACCCTTCATTGATTTCAATTCTAAGATCTTCTGAATCTAGGTATTTACATAGAAAAATACTTTTATTTGCTTTACCAATTTCTAACAAAGTTCTATATACAGGATGTTCGTAATTATTATTACTAAAACGTTTTACTAGTACATCAGGTTCTACAATACCCAATTTTAATGCTACAAGATGTTTAACGGCTTCATTGTAATTCTCCTCAATTAATTTCCAATTGATACCACCTTTAATTATTTCAGAAATATATTGGTATTTCCATTTATCTCCAGATGCAACCCCATAAAGTTTTTGTTTATTTATTGCTTTTAATCTAGGTAGTAAATCAAAATCAAGTAAGTAGCTAATAGCAAAACCTATCACACTTTGACCATGAGTATCAACAAATACTCTGTTCATGTTCATCTCTGTATCATGATCAATTATACCTTTAATCATTGACCCTACTTCTGAAGATGAACAACTTTTTAATTGTGAATAAATACATAATGATTTCTTATCGACATGCCAATAAATCATTACTCCTCGACCTTGATAACGGTGATGCCACTCATTAATAAGATTTTGATCCCAACTACTTATCTTTGTTGAATCGCATGCTACTGATGTTGTTGCTTCTCCCCAAATATCTGGATTACGTATTTTGAGAATATTGTTAATAATTAGACGAATAGAGTTTCTAACATTTGTAGCATTAATATACCTCTTCTTAATATAACGTAAATCGCTGTAATTAACATCACCATTGGCAATACTTATTCTCTTCAATCCTGTATTGCTACCTATACCATATAAACACAATAAAAGTCTTTTTCTAAGGCCTGACGGTTCAATACTACTACTTTTAGCAATAGTTTCCATTTGCCGTGTAAAATTGGTAAGTAGATCAGTTTCTTTTAAAATATCAATAAGGTTTATACTTGACCACCTACCTGTAATTTCCTTTTGTAGTGCAATGATGTTATTTGGATCTTTTTGTGCTTCTGATGGGGTAATAGTAATATTCTTCCCAACAGTACTTGTCTTGATTTTAACAAGATTATTATTAGGTATTTTGCTATTTAGATTTTCTAAACCCCTTTCTAAGGCATTTTGTAACTTTGTAATAAACTCCTTATCATCTAAAGGTAGACCAAGTTCTTGATAATATTGTTGCTTTTTTTGTTCAAAATCTTTTGGTATATCTTCTTCAGGATTTCTATATCGATAACTTCTTTTAATCCATATTGCTTTGAAGTTTAAAAAACGCTTCAATTCTTCTAAAACGGCAAGCTCATAGTTATATTTATTAACTTTAATCACATCTTTATCTACTTGAACAACCATTGGATGCCAATTTGTAGGTATTATACCTTCAATAGGCGGCTCCGTTTCATAATACTCTGAGTCTGATTCATTCCAGTACTTATTAATAAATTCAACAGCTTTCAAAATCGGTTGATAACTAGAGTGATCTTCTTTTAACTGAAAAGTTTGTAGTATTGGTAGTAGTGTGGTTCTACTTCCATACGCATACTTTGAATGAATCTTATTTTGTACCTGTTGTTGATACCATTTACCGCGTTGCTGTAAATCAGTAATTATTGCTTCTAGTTTTTCTTTAGAAACTTCAGGGTAAATCTTATCTTCAATTGTACTTTTAGGATTGTTAACTGATAAAGATGCTAATTTCTCTAGAATATCAAATTTTCCATCAACACGCTTAACCTCCTTTACAATATAGTTATCTACGTATTTTTCAGAACTAGAACGTATACGTTTTATAAGCTTAATTAATGTATCAGCTAAACTATCTAATATTAGCTGCAATCTTATATAACAGAATATTGCCATAGTCGCATATTTTGCCACAGGGCTAAACTCTAAAATATTACTAGGCGATAAAACCATGATACGATCATAATATTTCAGCAGTAATTTTCTATCTACTAAATCTACAATCGATTTGGGCAAAGTAATTTTTTTTAATAAAGCGATCTTATCCAAAGCAAAATTAACATTTTTTAGCCTAACCCCAGGTATATCATTTTTTAACTCTGATAATTCTATAATACCATTCTTTGACTGTTCGCTTTGTTCAAGGATTTGGTCAATCAAATAACAGTTATCTTGACTTAAACTTTTAACCCGGATATTGCATGAGATATAGGAGACAAAATCCTCGTAAAGCTGTATAATACTGGTATTTCATTAGAATAATACAAAGGATTTTGTCATGACAAATTGTATAGCATATAGTTACCAGTTTTCCAAAGTAAAAAATCGGACAATAGAGATAAATTTCACTGGAGGTGATATTAGTAGCGATGGAGGTGTGTTGTTATTAAGAGAAGCAGATAAAAGGCTTGGTATAACAGAGGAGCTTGCTAAAATATTTCCTGATAGACGAGATGGTAGTAAAATTACCCATAATATGGCAACAATGCTGAGGCAACGAATTTATGGTATTGCATTAGGTTATGAAGATTTAAATGACCACAATTATCTACGAAAATGTCCTGCTATGCAAACAGCTATGGAAACAATTGATGATATGGCAAGTAGTTCTACCTTATGTCGTATAGAAAACAATGCTGATAGACACTTTGCAATTAAAGTGCATGAACTAATGCTTGATAAATTTATTAAGTCTCATAAAATAGTACCAAAGCAGCTAATACTTGATTTTGATGCTACGGATGATGAAATTCATGGGCAACAGGAAGGTAAGTTTTATCATGGTTATTACGGTCATAATTGCTTTTTACCTTTGTATGTTTTTTGTGGAAAGCATCTGTTAGTTAGTTATCTTAGGACGTCAAAGCAGGATCAAGCAAAACATTCTTGGGCAATATTATCATTGTTAGTAAAACGTTTTCGCCAAGCTTGGCCAGAGGTAAAGATTATTTTTCGTGGTGATAGTGGATTTTGTCGTCATCAGATGTTTGATTGGTGTGATATTCATAATATAAAATATATTGTAGGAATGCCCCAAAATAACAGACTAAATGAGTTACTGAAACCTACAATGGAGAAGTCAAAAGCAGCATTTATTATAACCCAAGAAAAGCAACGTCTTTTTAGTGAGTTTCCATATAAGGCTGGTAGTTGGAGTCATGAACGTAGAATAATTGGTAAGGCAGAAATGACAATGCTTGGAGAAAATCCAAGGTATATAGTAACTAATTTATCAGATAAACCTGAAGATTTATACGACAAAGTTTACTGTGGTCGTGGTGATATGGAAAACCGTATAAAAGAGCAACAACTAGAATTATTTGCAGATCGTACTTCTTGTCATAGATGGTGGGCTAATCAGCTCAGAATGATTTTATCGGGTCTTGCATACACTTTAGTAGAATATATCAGAGGTAATTTATTACAAGGTAGTGCATTAGCAAAAGCACAAATAGGTACAATACGTTTAAAATTATTAAAAATTGGGGTAGTAATTATCCGTAATACTAGGCGTATTAAGTTTTTGTTATCTTCATCATATCCTTACCGACAGGTATGGAATCATGTGATGAAGAAATTAGCATTAGAATAACCTAGATTAGCACTGTTCCCGGTGCTTAGAAAAAATGGGGTAAGGGGCATTACATCTAAAATTTGAAAATAACGGCTTCAAAGCACTTTTTGGCAAAATTTTTACAAAAGTATCATTGCTAATATTATAAATTACTCAATTTCTTACTTTAAATCTCACTTCATGCAATATCCGGGTTAAATATCTTTTCAAAAAGTTTTTGTTCAAATTGATGCTTTGCTGAAGCAACATAACGATCCAACTGTTTTTTCTTGAATAGTACAATTTTATTTTGGTCAAAAAATAACCTAGTCTGCTCCATTAATAATTCATTAGATGGATAATGAGGTAGAATATTATTTGTTAGATATTCTGTAAATATTAAAACATCATTATTATTTGCTTGGCGATATCCCAGATATTTTCTAATATCCTGATGATATCTTTCTGCTGTTCTACCGCTCCAATTAAATTTTGAAAGAATAGACTCTTCAATATCCAACTCTGAAGCAATGGCTGATATTAATTTTAATGATATTGGTTTTTCTTCTGCTGCAGGGAATTTAATGTGAGACCGAAAATAAATTAACATTACTCCAAAAGCTAGTTGATTGATTTTACCAGTTTTTGTGTTGCATAGATTAAAATCTTCTAATGATAGTAAATTTGACATATATTATTTTGTATGTTCCTAGAATACCTAATGTCGGTACTATTTACGAACAATACTACCTATAATCAAATATTATTAGCTGTATCTTTTAATATAAATACTAAAAAGTGTCAACAATATTCTTTTAGGAACTTAAAATGTTGGAACTTTACATTAAATGTGGCGGCTCATCGCAGCTACCTTAACACTGGTCCAAATAGTGTTTTTAGCTATTTAAACGGTGTTTTTAGAATCGAATTCCGTAACAAAATAGTCCTTTTACAAGAAAAGAAGAAATACTTAAAAATGCTATCAAATCTGTCTATGGAAACGATATTGATATTCAGATTGTACTAAGTAATAAACCTAAAGCAGATCGAGCTCATAATAACTACTTCAAGCCCAAAAAAGAGTTAAGTATGAGTGTAGAAGTCAAGATTTGATCTTACAGACGCTATAAATTTTGCACCTGATTGTCAGTTAAATTTTGACTGTCAGACAAGTATTCAAGATACAAGATCTCATTATTTTTTTCAATAGCTAATTTCTTACTATCTTGAAAAGTTTTCATAGGAGTTTTACCATAACAATATTTTCCTGAATGTGGTCGCTCATTATTGAAATGCTCTAACCAAATATCAAGATCTAATTGTAAATCATCAAGATATGTATAAATCTTTTTCCGCATTGCTGTATCAAAGAATTCTTGTTTCATGGTTTTATTAAAACGCTCACACATACCATTTGTTTGGGGAGAATATGCCTTAGTTGTAGTATGTTCTATACCTTCTATGCTAAGAAATAACTCAAAAGCATGATGCTCTATATTGCCCTTATATTCTGACCCACGATCTGTAAGAATACGCAGTATTGGTATCCCTTGGCTCTCATACCATGGTAACACCCGGTCATTAAGCATATCAGCAGCAGTAATTGCTGTTTTATCAGTATATAGTTTAGCATCCGCTACCCTAGTATAGCTATCAATAAATACCTGAGAATAAACCTTACCTATACCTTTAAAATTACCTACATAATACGTATCCTGACATCCTAGATAACCTGGATGCTGCGTCTCAATTTCTCCATGTGCTTCTTTTTCATTACGACGCTTCTCTAGTACTTGTAACTGAGCTTCAGTAAGAACAATCCCATCTTGAGCCATCTTTGCTTCTAATGCTTTAAGCCTTTTACTGATATTGTTTAAATCATTACGTAACCAAGCGGAAAAAGATTTATACATATCTTGATGATTTACAATTAGATCTTGATATTTGGTTAGAGCATTTCAATAATGAGCGACCACATTCAGGAAAATATTGTTATGGTAAAACTCCTATGAAAACTTTTCAAGATAGTAAGAAATTAGCTATTGAAAAAAATAATGAGATCTTGTATCTTGAATACTCGTCTGACAGTCAAAATTTAACTGACAATCAGGTGCAAAATTTATAGCGTCTGTAAGATCAAATCTTGACTTCTACAAATCAGGGAACCCTGGACTCCATATTCAAAAGAGTAATACTACCATATAAATTACTTATAATAGACGAGTTTGGGTATCTGCCGTTAAAACAGGAACAGGTCAATCTGTTATTTCAGGTTATAGCAAAGCGTTACGAAAAGGGGAGCATAATCCTAACAAGCAATCTTCCATTTGGGCAATGGCATAATAGTCTTGCTCAGGATGCTGCTCTTACAGCTGCTATCTTAGATCGTCTACTTCACCACTCTACTATACTCAATATTAAAGGTGATAGTTTCAGGCTTAAGGATAAAAAGAAAGCTGGTTTTGTACCAACGGGAATCATTAACAAACAGGAGGATAATCTTATGATTTAAATATCGGATAATTTTTTTATGATACTGTATTAATTTTCAGTCGGCTCATATTAAAAATCTGTATCATTTTTCGACCGGGGTTGACATCTGTATCTTTCAGAGAAAATAACGAATTTATAAATTGGCTTATCCAGCCATTTATCCATTTCGGAGAAAAATTATGAAATATAAATGCTTATCCATTGCTGGATTTGACGGATCAGGTGGTGCTGGTATCCAAGCAGATCTTAAAACCTTCTCTGCTCTTGGTTGTTACGGCATGACCGTTCTAACAGCCTTACCTGTACAAAATACATGTGGGGTTAGAGGCTGCTATAATATTTCACTAACCTGTATCAAGGAACAATTAGAAGCTATTTTTGATGATATTGTGCCGGATGCAATAAAAATCGGTATGTTATTTTCGTCTGAGATCATTGAGCTTGTTGCAAAGTGCTTACGTGAGCGAGCTAAGAATATTCCCATTGTTTTAGATCCTGTCATGATAGCCAAGAGCGGCGATTTATTGTTGCAAGAAAATGCAGTGGAAGCCTTAAAATCAATACTCATCCCGCTTGCTACAATAATTACACCAAACCTACCCGAAGCTCGAACTTTAATTGCAGGAGAGCATAAGAAGCAAGTGTTAGCAAATCATTTACTAAACTTAGGATGCAGCGCTGTACTTCTTAAAGGTGGGCATGAAAGTGGTTCAACATCTGATGATATATTCTTAGACCGTAATGATGGCTTGCACATCCTATCTTCAAAACGCATTATTTCAAAAAATACACATGGTACAGGGTGTACATTATCTGCTGCAATTAGCAGCTTTCTAGTTCAAGGCGTAGGGCTTCTTGAAGCTTGCAAACTTGCCAAGCAATATTTATTTGAAGCAATTCAGGCAGCAGAAGATCAAAGCGTAGGAAAAGGTCATGGACCAGTCCATCATTTCTATAAGTATAATGGTACCCAAAAACTAGACAAGAAAATAGAGAAAAGTAGGTATAATATCTCCTAGGAAAAGGAGCAAAAAATGAAAAAACAAGTTAAAAAATATAGTGCAGAAGAAAAAGCAAAAATAGCAATTGAAGCAATATCTGGAGAAATGACTATAGCTCAAATTACCAGCAAATATGGTGTTCACGCTAATCAGATTTATAAATGGAAGAAAGAAGCTTTAGATTTTATGGTTTCTGGATTTAAATCGAAATCTAAACAACAAGATACCGGCCAAGAAGATTTAATTAAATCATTATTTGAGCAAATAGGCCAGTTAACAGTTGAAAGAGACTGGCTCAAAAAAAAATCTAGTATCTTTGGATTTAGAGGTTAGGAAAAAAATGATAAGTTATGCTTCAAAATTAACCATAGCAAGACAATGCGAACTTTTAGATTTAAACCGCTCAAGTTACTACTACCGAGCTAGGAATACCTTAGATGATAAGGAGTATAGAGTACTGAACAGAATTGATGAGATTTTTACAGAGCATCCCTATTATGGTACTAGAAGAATGTCTCATGTCCTAAAATCCGAAGGGTTAAATGTTAGTCGTAAGATGATAAGAAAATATTATAAAATACTTGGTATTGAAGCAGTATACCCAAAGATTAATTTAAGCCGTAGGAATCAGGCTCATAAAGTATACCCATATCTATTAAATAATATAGAGGTGGTTTGCCCCAATCAAGTTTACTGTGCAGATATTACTTACATAAGATTAAAGCAAGGTTTTGTATATTTGGTTGCTATAATGGATTGGTATAGTCGTTATATTTTGAGTTGGCGGGTGTCGATTAGTTTAGAAAATGATTTTTGTATTGAAGCTCTAAATGAAGCAATATCTATACATGGCAAGCCTGACATTTTTAATAGGATCAAGGAGTACAATTTACATCAAAAGATTTTACTCAAATACTTGAGCAACAAGGCATAGCTATTAGTATGGACGGCAAAGGCAGAGCCTTAGATAATGTATTTATTGAACGTTTTTGGAGATCTTTGAAACAAGAGAAGATTTATCGTTTTGATCTTGAAAGCAGTACTAGATATGGCAATAGAATACCCGGCTTATGGTCAGATGAGAGTATCAAATGAACTTAAAAAGACTGGTATTCTTGTATCGCCTGGAGGAGTAAGATCAATTTGGTTGCGTAATGATTTAAATAATATCAGTAAAAGACTTAAAGCATTAGAAGCTAAGATGGCTCAGGATGGTGTTGTTCTTACCGAGGCTCAGTTACAAGTGCTAGAGAAGCGTCGTAATGAGAAAGAAGCACATGGAGAGATTGATACGCAGCATCCGGGTTATTTAGGGTGTCAGGATACATATTATGTGGGCAATTTTAAAGGTATAGGTAAGGTTTATTCTCAGGTATTTATTGATAGTTACAGCAGAGTCGCTGATGCTAAACTATATACTGATAAAACAGCACTTACCGCTGCTGATATGCTTAATGATCGGGTATTACCATGGTATGAGAGTCAACAAATACCAATACTTCGTATTCTAACTGATAGAGGTAGTGAATATAAGGGCAATATAGAGCATCATGCTTTTGAATTGTTTCTAAGTATCGAAGGTATAGAGCATACTACTACTAAAGCATATTCTCCTCAAACAAACGGTATGTGTGAGCGTTTTAATAAAACTATAAAACAAGAATTCTTTGATACAGCTATGCGGAAAAAGATTTATACTGATCTTGACGATCTACAACTAGATATTGACATTTGGTTAGAACATTATAATAATGAAAGACCACATGCTGGAAAATATTGTTATGGAAAAACTCCTATGCAAACTTTCAAGGATAGTAAAAAATTAGCTGTTGAAAAGAATAACAAAATCTTATATCTTGAGTACTCGTCTGACAGTCATAACTTATCAGACATTCAGATATAAAATTTATAGTGTCTGTAAGATTAAATCTTGACTTCTACACTCCTTTAGAACAGAAGTTGTTATTTAAAAGGTTTAATAATGGTGCTAATCCACCTAAAGAGTTATCAGCTAAAGAAGCAATTAAATTGATTGCTAAATTGGGTGGGTATATTGGTAGAAACCGTGATCATCCACCTGGTATTATAAGCTTATGGCGTGGGTGGACTAGGTTGATGAATATGGTTAGTGATTACAAGATTTTAGTTGGAATAGAGATATAGAAACTTATGGGTAATGCTAAGCCTTCACCAGACGCTTACAAACCATATTGGGTCATGCCATTCAATGTATTCTATACCAATATAGTTAACTGATTCTTAGTAATTCCAATGGCTGGTCTGTTATTTAAATATGCACTTACTTTATAGTAAACTCAACTTAAATTTAATCATCTAATTCTTCAATTTGCTTTTTAGTTAAGCCAGTAGACTCAGATATTATCGTAATTGCCACTCCTGATCTTTTCAAGTTTCTTGCTATGGCTATTTTTTCTTTGGCTTCCCCTCTAGCTTCAGCTTGTTCTAGAGCATATTGTTCTACTGCTTTGTTATCCATGATGCGTTTAATTTCCTGCTCATAAGCAAGGAGTTCTGCTTCATTCCAGTTAAACTGATTTAATGCTTCATAAGCACGCCCTACTACAAGATCACTACCTATAATTTTCTGCAGGTCAGCTTCACTTGTGTTAGCAGCATACTTAAAGAAATAGCACCATTTTTCGGTAATAGTTTTTAAGTCTTCAATTTTATCTATATTAAATTTAGGTAGTTCAATAAAGCTAAAAGAGAAATCCTTTAAGTCATGTTCAAAAGTAACTTTATCAAGGATGACATGATGAGAGATATAATCAGCTTTATCAGGGAAGATAATATAATCACTAATAGCAATAAAGATGACTTCCTTGAGGTTAGCATAGAGACCGTCTTGTTTTTGTCCTTGGGATAGTTGTCGAGAATAGGCTTTAGCAGCATAATATTGAGCTCTTTTCTCAAAGCCTTTAGAAGGGGAGACTTGCATTTCTACAATGACTTGTGTGCCATTTTGAGCTTTACATAGAACATCAACAAGAGATTGTTTTTTATAAGCAATATCAGGGTCTTGGACAGGACTTAGGAAAGTAACATCCTTTATTTGTTCATCATCTTTAAATTCCATGATATCATTAATAAAGTGAATAAGAATGTCTTTGTTCTTTTCAGAACCAAAGATTTTCTTGAAGGCGACATCATTTTTAGGATCGAGGAACTTTGAAACTGCCATAATTAGTTACTAATATTTGTATATACATTAACATATTATAGCACAAAATAGAAGATAAGTAAGTTATAAATTTGTTTTACATAATCTTGGGTGTTTATTATCATCAATGAATGTAAAGCGGTACAAGCAAGTATTAGAGGTTATTATCTCTGATACGCATAATGGTTTGCCTGCTTGTATTAAAATGTCTTGCAATAGATGTGATAGTTTTGCCAACTTGTAGTTGCTGTATAACCTGTTTTTTTTGTAATTCTGCTAAAATTTGTGGTCGTCCGAGAGTTTTACCATTTGCTTTAGCTCTCGCAAGCCCAGATTGAGTACACTCTATTAACAAATCACGCTCAAATTGAGCAACAGCATTAATTACTCCCATAGTCATTTTCCCAGCTAAACTGGTAAGATCAACACCCCCAAGTGCAAGACAATGAACTTTAATTCCTATTTTCTCTAATTTGTTAACTGTGATGCTGACATCAATAGCATCACGTCCTAATCGGTCTAACTTGGTAACAACTAGAACATCGCCATTTTCCATCTTATTTAACAGATGTGCAAAACCTTGACGCTTAGCTATAGGCATAGAACCAGAAACCGTTTCAGTAATTATACGATGTGGTGCAATAATAAATCCAGCTGATTCAATTTCCCTGATTTGATTTTCAGGTATTTGTTCGAGTTTAGAAACGCGGGCATATGCAAAAGTACGAGACATAGAAGATAGTGTAAATTGTATTAAAAAGGGTGTCCTGAATATAAGGTCTGTACTAAAGTAAGTCAATATAATTTATGGACATAGGAACAAGGGGTGTACGGAAACGTTCGGGGCTGTTGAAAAAGTCCAAAACTATTTTTCCACTGTTTATTTTTTTATAAAAATACTGCTAACAATTACGCCTTTTATAAAAGTGATGTGGCTATAGTATTCCGGACAGTTAGTATGAGACAATATTAACAGAAAGGAAATACAGTATGACAAAAACAAAAATGTATTCTAGTGAATTTAAAGAATCAGCAGTTAAATTGGCAACTGAATCGAAGCGACCTGTTATTCAGACTGCAAAAGAATTAGGTATCAGTAAGAATACTTTATATAGTTGGATAGATAAATATTCTAAACAATTTGAAGAATCAATAACAAGAACAGATGAACATCTGTATGATGAATTAAAAAGATTAAAGAAAGAGCTGGTGATAGTAACACAGGAGCGTGATATACTAAAAAAGGCTGCAGCGTACTTTGCAAAAGAGTCCCTGTAAGGTATGCATGGATAAAGAAGCATCAAGATGATTTCTCAATTGCAATTATGTGCAAATGTATGAAGGTATCACGTAGCGGTTATTATGAGTGGTTAAATAACCCTGGATGCAATAGGGATAAAGAAAATAGAGAATTAACCTGTAAGGTTAGAGCTATTTTTCAGGAAGGTAGACGAAATTATGGATCTAGACCCATTAAAAAGGCTTTGTTGAGGCAAGGCATAATTGTTAGTCGTAGGAGAATTACAAGACTAATGAATGAAGCTGGCTTAGTATGTAAAACTAAGTATAAATTTAAAGCAACTACTGATTCTAAGCATAATAAGCAAGTTGCTCCTAATTTATTGGATAGACAGTTTAAAGTTTCTAATGTTAATTGTTATTGGGTTGGTGATATCACCTATATCCCAACTGGAGAAGGATGGTTATATTTAGCAACAGTTATTGATCTATTTTCTAGAAAAGTAATAGGCTGGTCAATGAATAGTAATATGAAAGCTGATTTAGTTAATAATGCTTTGCTAATGGCAATATGGCAACGTAAACCACCTAAAAAGCTTATTTGGCATACTGATAGAGGTAGCCAATATTGTTCTGATAGTCATTTAAAACTTATAAAACAACATGGTATTATACAGAGTATGAGTCGTAAAGGAAATTGCTGGGATAATGCTGTTGCTGAAAGCTTTTTTCATACTATAAAAACAGAATTAATTTATCAACATAAATTTAAAACTAGGGAGGAAGCAAAACATGCTATATTTGAATATATAGAGGTATTTTATAATCGTATAAGAATGCATTCTGCTAACGATTATCTATCACCAGTACAATACGAAAAAATACAAAAATGTGCGTAAAAAACTGTCCGGAAAACTGTTGACAGATCAGTTATACGAAATATTAATTCCTGTAATTTTGATGTAATGCTCTATTCAGGAAAATTAAATCCTGATAAATTACTGAAAATTAAACAAGGTATTACAAAAGCATTCAAAGAAATGATAAGTCAAAGAATAGACGAGATTTCACCCGAAACAAAGACTATAAAGTTATATATATTTAATAATAGTGATGATTATAAGCATTATGGTAGTAAATTTGGACTAGGTTTGGGAAATGAAGGTGGAAAACATTATTATGTAGGAGAAAATAACGTTCTTTCTCAAATATATGTTTACCAAGATGGGAATGTTTATAATTTAGTACATGAGGTTGTTCATGCTACTATTGCATATATTACGCATAATACAAGAATACCTACTGTGATAAATGAAGGTATTGCAGAGAAAATTCAATATAATTCAGATGAAGGTTCTACTGCTCAAGGTGTAAGCATAGATGCTACTAGAAAGCAATTGATAGGGGATTATGACTTAAATAAAATGCTTAGCTTGGAATATTCCAATGACCCTGCACAAAATGCATTAGTATATAGGGTAGGACATGCTTTAACAATGTATTTTGACTGGCAAAATCCGGAAATATTAAAAAGTTATTTGCTAGCGGTAAGAAACAGTAAAGATGGAGATATAGATCATGCGAATCAGATTTTATATCAAAATTATGACAATGAAAAGTTTAAAACTTTCTTATTTGAGCATAGTACTGAAACTGAAATGAAAAACATTAATGCTTTAAAAGTAGAACGTGGAGAGAAACTAGCTACACTACAAGAGCTTGTAGGAAGTCAATATGAAAATGTTACTTATTATGAAGCAAATATAAAAACAATGGATGGAATGGAAATAGTCGGTAAATTTTCTCCGGTTTATCATAGTTCTACAGGAAATACTGTACGTATTACAAGTGCAAATATGCAAAGTTATTTTGACCTATCACAGCAATATAACTTTATGAAAGTCGTAAGACATGGAGGCGAACTAAAATTAACTTATTGTGATAGGGATGGTCATGAATATAAGGATTCACCGGAGTATGAAAAACAAGTCAATGACATAAGACCCCCCTATAGGAGTGAGAAAGATTATCAAAATATACTAGAGAAATTAACATATTTTGGTCTAAATTCTGTACGCAATGTAAAGGGGCATGAGTTCTTAAGTTATTTGAAAGAAGGTGCGATATTTCCACTAACGGCACTTAGTGCACATGAAGCAAAGAGTATTAGTGGAATATCGATATATAGTAATGGAGTAAAAATAGGAGAACTATCCGGTGATACTAGTTATGTGAAAGTGATCGGAAATGATGAATTTATTGTGCATGATGATCGCTTAATGAATATGCATATAATATTTGAGGAGGCTTATGTTGCTGTTAGGAAGGAAGATCAGGGATATAAAATATCTTTTATAGATGGTAGGAAAGTCGAGGCAGATCAATATTTTGATACACCGCATATTCATCTAAATCCATTATTTGATCCAAGCATTAATAATATCGAACCGAGTAGAATTACTACGGAAATTTTACTAAGAGATGCTACGATTTTAGATCATGCAGATTCAGAAACGTCTAAGTATTCTTCAAATCATACAGCTTATAAACCCATAATAGAGAAAGGTAAATTACTCGATGATAAGGGAACTGAGCGAGAAATAGATGATGTATATGAGGCAAATACAGTACATTTAGGGAATGTAATAGATACATTTAGGAATATTGGATTTTCAATATCAGAGTCTAATGATTTATTTATATCTGAACATGGCAAGGGGCTGAGGTATCAATTGCCAAAGGAGATTACCCACCTTAAGCTAATTAAACTTGTAGGTAACGACGGTACTATAATAAATAGATTGGTTCCTACAACTCAGGATGGTAAAGAGTTTCCTGACGGTATGCCTAATATACCGGATGAATATAGATTGATTGATCCTATATTTGCCCACAAATATGAAAAAGAAGATCATTCACATCAACATGTTACTATAGGGTTGATTAATTTTGATCAATATGCAACTAATGACCTTTTTAAGATAAAATATGATCCTGATGATTATCATATAAAAAAAGATCAGGAAGGTAACATATTAAGAGCAAGTAGTAGCACAACATATATAACAAAAGTGAAATTATATGATCAAAGCGGCGAGCAAGAATTAGGTATATTATCTAATGATTTTCATCAATTTAAAGGGAAGGTGTTTATCTCTTTTGATTATAATTATAGTTATAGAGACTTTTTGATGTCTTATGCTCCAAAGATTACATATAAAACCCTTGCAGATGGAACTAAAGTAGGAGTTTTTGAGCAAAGTGAAAGTGATATAAGCAATAATAATTACCAAGACTATAAGAGAGTAGCAATTAGTCAGGACAGTATTAAGTTTCCTATACAAAGTGAGGCTATAACTCCAGAAGGGCAATATCCAACAATATACCTTGATCAGAATCCTTCTAGTATAATTGGCAGTAATCCTATACCAAATCCTTTTAATATAACAATCACTACATTATCAGCTGAAAATAATAACACCGGAATAAGTACAAATGCGTATGTTGCTATAGGTAGTGTGGGTGTAGGTGCACTAATTGGCACTACTATTGCTGCTGCATATAAGTTATATCGTTATTTTAAAAAGAAACCTAAAGAGAATGATGAGACTTATAGTTTTATGTCGTTTAAAGAGAATGACGAGACTGATAGTTTTATATCGTTAGATTCGCTATCAGTTGACGATGAAATTAACCCCAATTTTACTGCTAACCATAATGCTCAGCATCAAAGACTGTTCACTTTCAAGCCTGATACTCATAATACACGGGAAGAAGATACTTGTAGTGTTTTATATGCCGTAAAACCAGATACTGTAGTAGAAGTTGACCTTAGTGGACTACCGCCTCCACCACCTGACTTGTGATATAATAAATAAGAGGTCCAAAAGAGTTTTAAGTATGCATATAAGTATTAATTTTGAAGCGTTTAAGCCACGCTTCATTTTTTTATCGTACAACGTGAAATTTCTTATTGACTTTCAACGAAAAAAATATAATTTCTTTACAATTAATTAAAATCTTAAGAAGATGTTAAGTTATCAAGCGGAACAAAGGAGCTTAACAACAGAACAAAAGCAGGCTGTAAGTATATTGTCTATAGGTACTTTCCTTGAGTATTTTGACCTAATGCTTTACGTCCATATGGCGGTATTACTTAATGAGCTTTTTTTTCCACAATCGGATACTCGTACTGCTAGCCCGGATATTGCATGAAGTGAGATTTAAAGTAAGAAATTGAGTAATTTATAATATTAGCAATGATACTTTTGTAAAAATTTTGCCAAAAAGTGCTTTGAAGCCGTTATTTTCAAATTTTAGATGTAATGCCCCTTACCCCATTTTTTCTAAGCACCGGGAACAGTGCTAATCTAGGTTATTCTAATGCTAATTTCTTCATCACATGATTCCATACCTGTCGGTAAGGATATGATGAAGATAACAAAAACTTAATACGCCTAGTATTACGGATAATTACTACCCCAATTTTTAATAATTTTAAACGTATTGTACCTATTTGTGCTTTTGCTAATGCACTACCTTGTAATAAATTACCTCTGATATATTCTACTAAAGTGTATGCAAGACCCGATAAAATCATTCTGAGCTGATTAGCCCACCATCTATGACAAGAAGTACGATCTGCAAATAATTCTAGTTGTTGCTCTTTTATACGGTTTTCCATATCACCACGACCACAGTAAACTTTGTCGTATAAATCTTCAGGTTTATCTGATAAATTAGTTACTATATACCTTGGATTTTCTCCAAGCATTGTCATTTCTGCCTTACCAATTATTCTACGTTCATGACTCCAACTACCAGCCTTATATGGAAACTCACTAAAAAGACGTTGCTTTTCTTGGGTTATAATAAATGCTGCTTTTGACTTCTCCATTGTAGGTTTCAGTAACTCATTTAGTCTGTTATTTTGGGGCATTCCTACAATATATTTTATATTATGAATATCACACCAATCAAACATCTGATGACGACAAAATCCACTATCACCACGAAAAATAATCTTTACCTCTGGCCAAGCTTGGCGAAAACGTTTTACTAACAATGATAATATTGCCCAAGAATGTTTTGCTTGATCCTGCTTTGACGTCCTAAGATAACTAACTAACAGATGCTTTCCACAAAAAACATACAAAGGTAAAAAGCAATTATGACCGTAATAACCATGATAAAACTTACCTTCCTGTTGCCCATGAATTTCATCATCCGTAGCATCAAAATCAAGTATTAGCTGCTTTGGTACTATTTTATGAGACTTAATAAATTTATCAAGCATTAGTTCATGCACTTTAATTGCAAAGTGTCTATCAGCATTGTTTTCTATACGACATAAGGTAGAACTACTTGCCATATCATCAATTGTTTCCATAGCTGTTTGCATAGCAGGACATTTTCGTAGATAATTGTGGTCATTTAAATCTTCATAACCTAATGCAATACCATAAATTCGTTGCCTCAGCATTGTTGCCATATTATGGGTAATTTTACTACCATCTCGTCTATCAGGAAATATTTTAGCAAGCTCCTCTGTTATACCAAGCCTTTTATCTGCTTCTCTTAATAACAACACACCTCCATCGCTACTAATATCACCTCCAGTGAAATTTATCTCTATTGTCCGATTTTTTACTTTGGAAAACTGGTAACTATATGCTATACAATTTGTCATGACAAAATCCTTTGTATTATTCTAATGAAATACCAGTATTATACAGCTTTACGAGGATTTTGTCTCCTATATCTCATGCAATATCCGGGCTAGCCTTTACGCATCTGCTGCCTTTTGTTCTACATTTGTTTTTCGACCGATTGGAGCTTTAATATTTGGCTGGATTGGTGATAATATAGGTCGTAAATCGACCGTAGTATTAACAACAACGATGATGGCTATATCTTGCTTTATTATGGCTAACTTACAAACCTTTGCAGAAATAGGAGTTACAGCTGCGTGGGTAATGACAGCTTGCCGTGTAATTCAAGGTATCTCCTCTATGGGGGAAATAATAGGTGCTGACCTTTATCTAACTGAATCAATCAAACCACCTATACAATACCCAGCTGTAGCAATATTAGAAAGTTGTTTTGTGTTAGGAGGGTTCGCAGCTTTAGGTATGGCTTCTCTTGTTACTTCGTTTGGGTTTAATTGGCGCATAGCATTTTGGATTGGTGGAGGGATTGCATTAGTTGGCGGATTTGCAAGAACTAAACTAACCCGGATATTGCATGAAGTGAGATTTAAAGTAAGAAATTGAGTAATTTATAATATTAGCAATGATACTTTTGTAAAAATTTTGCCAAAAAGTGCTTTGAAGCCGTTATTTTCAAATTTTAGATGTAATGCCCCTTACCCCATTTTTTCTAAGCACCGGGAACAGTGCTAATCTAGGTTATTCTAATGCTAATTTCTTCATCACATGATTCCATACCTGTCGGTAAGGATATGATGAAGATAACAAAAACTTAATACGCCTAGTATTACGGATAATTACTACCCCAATTTTTAATAATTTTAAACGTATTGTACCTATTTGTGCTTTTGCTAATGCACTACCTTGTAATAAATTACCTCTGATATATTCTACTAAAGTGTATGCAAGACCCGATAAAATCATTCTGAGCTGATTAGCCCACCATCTATGACAAGAAGTACGATCTGCAAATAATTCTAGTTGTTGCTCTTTTATACGGTTTTCCATATCACCACGACCACAGTAAACTTTGTCGTATAAATCTTCAGGTTTATCTGATAAATTAGTTACTATATACCTTGGATTTTCTCCAAGCATTGTCATTTCTGCCTTACCAATTATTCTACGTTCATGACTCCAACTACCAGCCTTATATGGAAACTCACTAAAAAGACGTTGCTTTTCTTGGGTTATAATAAATGCTGCTTTTGACTTCTCCATTGTAGGTTTCAGTAACTCATTTAGTCTGTTATTTTGGGGCATTCCTACAATATATTTTATATTATGAATATCACACCAATCAAACATCTGATGACGACAAAATCCACTATCACCACGAAAAATAATCTTTACCTCTGGCCAAGCTTGGCGAAAACGTTTTACTAACAATGATAATATTGCCCAAGAATGTTTTGCTTGATCCTGCTTTGACGTCCTAAGATAACTAACTAACAGATGCTTTCCACAAAAAACATACAAAGGTAAAAAGCAATTATGACCGTAATAACCATGATAAAACTTACCTTCCTGTTGCCCATGAATTTCATCATCCGTAGCATCAAAATCAAGTATTAGCTGCTTTGGTACTATTTTATGAGACTTAATAAATTTATCAAGCATTAGTTCATGCACTTTAATTGCAAAGTGTCTATCAGCATTGTTTTCTATACGACATAAGGTAGAACTACTTGCCATATCATCAATTGTTTCCATAGCTGTTTGCATAGCAGGACATTTTCGTAGATAATTGTGGTCATTTAAATCTTCATAACCTAATGCAATACCATAAATTCGTTGCCTCAGCATTGTTGCCATATTATGGGTAATTTTACTACCATCTCGTCTATCAGGAAATATTTTAGCAAGCTCCTCTGTTATACCAAGCCTTTTATCTGCTTCTCTTAATAACAACACACCTCCATCGCTACTAATATCACCTCCAGTGAAATTTATCTCTATTGTCCGATTTTTTACTTTGGAAAACTGGTAACTATATGCTATACAATTTGTCATGACAAAATCCTTTGTATTATTCTAATGAAATACCAGTATTATACAGCTTTACGAGGATTTTGTCTCCTATATCTCATGCAATATCCGGGCTAAGAGAGACGCCAGATTTTGTAGATGCAAAACGTCACTTAAAAAGGACTTTAGAAAAAGCTAATATTGACGAAAAAAAAATAAAGAACCTTCCTTGGTATAAAGAGAAAGGGGATAAAAAAACTATTTTAGCCTTTTTTCTAGCTGATTGTGCCTGGCCTATCGGTTTTTATTTAACATATATTTATTGTGGGGGCATTTTAAAAAACTCATTTGGTTATACAGCTGAGCAAGTTATTCATCAAAACCTTCTTGTCGCAATAGTAGAATTATTAGGTGCTTTTTTATTAATATATTTATCTTGTAAAATATACCCTTTAAAAATACTCAAAATAAAATTCGTAATATTTTCTATTTTTGTCGTAGCATGTCCATATTTATTTTACAATATTAGTACTCCGCTTCATGTGTTCTTAATTCAATCCTTTATTATGTTATTTGGTTGTTTTATAAACCCCGCCTTTCCAATTTTTTATAAACATTTACCTATTTTAAGGCGTTTTACCTATGTCAGTTTTTCCTTTGCAGTATCACGTGCTAGTATGTACGTTATTACTTCTTTTGGAATCATTTACCTAATAGAGTATTTTAGTCATTGGGGATTATTAATTATCTTGCTTCCAGTTACTATAGGTTTTTGGTTTGGATTATATCACTTTGAAAAACTGGAAAAAGCAGCTGGTAGTTATCCTCAAAGATTATTTGATGTTTATCAGGTAAAGGGCTAATAGATAAATTTTGATAACATAAATTAGTTAAGTATTGCATTATTTGTGGAATTTCTAGATATAAAGCAACCCCAACGAAATTTATCAATGTTTCATCTATTATTTTTCTAGCTTTCTCAGGTGATTTAGCTCCTAAAGTTTGTATGTTATGTACTCGATCAAAGATTTTTATAAGTGCTGTTTCATGCCTTCCTTGTTGAATTAATAAATTTAAACTTTCCTCGGCACTGATTTTTCCATAGGGTTTGATACGAGTTAAGCCTTCTACATGATTTGCTATATCTTTATCAAAAATAACGGCTATATCCCCTTCCGTAAGGGGTGTGTCTTCTATAGTATCGTGTAATAAAGCGGCATTTAGCATACTCGGTATGAAAAGTTTAGGAGCTTCAACTGCCGTAAACTCGGCTAACATATAAGCCACTTCTATCGGATGGGAGTAATACGGGTCACCTGATTGTCGCATTTGTGTGCCGTGATATTTCCGAGCATAGTAAATACCCTTTTTAATTTCCCTAAGATCTATCGGATATTGTACTGAGCTGTTTAAAGAAGTAATTTGCTCCAATAGCCTTGCGGCATAACCGCACATCTCAAACTTTTCTTCCCAGCAATGGATATCTTCCATAAAAATTAACCTAAATTGTTAGATTAATCTTTATAACATTTTCTATTAATAATTTAAAGTAAAACATTAAGTTAATTTAACTTTTTTACTAGTTTTTGAGCGGACATTTAACGTAACATCAATTGTTGCCAAGCTTCGTCATTGCGAGGAGGGACGTAGTGCATAACTGTTGAAAGTGAGAAAGTAGTAATTAAGTTATTACAATTTTTTACTACTAGAGAAAGAAATAATCATAATATTGCGATATTATTAGTAGTAATAATCGGTCATCTAACATATATTTTACTAAAATTAGGAAGAGTGCAGACTTTGGCGGGGAACGCGGTACGTAATGCAAACTTTAAATAACTATAGAATAGCCTTGATTCAGGCTCTGCTTAAGCCTTTTTACTCAAACAGTGCTTTAGCTTCCTGCTAAAAATTTATTCTTAAAAAAATGTTTTGTGACCCATATAAACATATGTACATCTAGTATAAAACAGGTTATTATAAATATGCATTCTTCTTTTGAATGGGACGAAGAGAAAAACAAAATTAATATCGAAAAGCATAAAGTAAATTTTTATGAAGCTCAAAAAGCATTTTTAGATATAAATAGGATAATTTTAAAATTTAGAAATAATTATATAAGAATTTTTGGAGCAGGATATTGGCGTAAAGGTAAGAGGATTTATGAGCAAGAAAATAAAATATACTGACGGTGAAATAGGACAAGTAAAAATAGTAAAGGATTTTTTGCCAGTTCCTAAGGATTTGTTGCTAAAAAATGATTCAGTAAAGGTAACGATTTCTTTAAGCAAAGAAAGTGTAGAATTTTTTAAATCTCAAGCGTCTATTTCACATGTGCCTTATCAAAAAATGATTAGAGCTTTATTAGATAAATATGCTAAACATTATAAAGAAAATAAGAGAGCATAAGGACCAAAATTATAAGGAAGTCGCATAACTCTATTTAGTAGATTGTGGCGATTTGCCCCTTTTTGCGTTCACGGGTTTTCAAATTTTGCTTGATTTTAAAATTTTCAGGTGTAATTACTTATGCCTTTTTAAATTTTTGATTACATATTTTTCAAGTAATAGTAGATTTTCTCACATCAATTTATATTAATGGTGATAAAAAATTATAAAAATCAAAAACCCGTGAACGCTCACATCCCTTTTTCTATACCTTGTTGCTCCCAATGGTGGGCTAAACTAACCGTAAATTTTTCTCCTACTTCAGGGTTTAAATGCGATTTAAGCAATTTAAATAAAATCAATCAGTATTGCAATTTATATTTTATAAATTCATTTAAAGCTTTTTTAATTATTCCATTTAAAGTATCCCCATGCTGTAAAGCATATAAACTTGCTTCTTTATGTAATTCAGGATCAATTCTAACGTTAAAACTGCCCTTAAATGGCTTATCAGGCGTTTTACCAAGTATATTACAATCTTCTAAATAACTGTCTACAGCTTCATGAAATGACAGTATTAAAGATTTGGCATCAGATGCTTCGTAACTTATCAAATCTCTTATAAATTCTATTTTACCAAAAAATAGCTCTTCTAAAGAATCAAAATGTACTGATCCTAAATAGCCTTTATAACTTATAAAATCATTTTTTATCATATTAATCTTTCCTCTTCTAATTTTTTAATTATCTCTTCAATTAGATAGAGCTTTATGATTGGCTTAGGGTGAGGTTTGTGTAGGTTAATAATTAAGCCTGTTTTTCTATGATAAAACTTTCTTCTAGAACCACCAGTTTTACCTTTTGAAATTTCTTCAAAGTTTAAGTTACCAAGCAATCTAATTAGCTCATCCCATGTAAAATCTTTCGGCTTTGACTTTAATCTTTTTATAAGCTTATCTATTGAACTCAACTTAATATTCTTTCTAATTGAAAACTTAATATAGCATATTTATTAATATATGTGCAACTAAAATTAGTTACTTATATTTTTATACTCTGCCGCTTCTATAGTATTCCATGCTAAATTAAGAAAAATAAGAGTGGTATTTACTTTTAAAGCTTGCTCAATTTCTTTCGTTCCTGCTCCTGTGATATTATTATATCCAAGATCAAGCGAGGTAATAGTGCTATTAGTTTTGAGCAGTTTAGCAATTTCCTTAGCTCATGCATTACCTATTTTGTTACCAAAAAAATTAAGTGTTGTAACAGTAGTATTTGTGGCTAGTAATTCGGTAATTTCCTTAACTTCTTCATCTTTTATATTTTTTTCAGAAAGTTTAAGAGAAGTGCCGCCGTTTCGTAAGCTATTAGCTTCCTCTATAAATCCTTTCTTTTCTAAATACTCTATTAGCTCTTTCATATTTTCCTCCTTAGTTAAAAATATATTGCTCCAATTTACATAAATACACTAATCCACGCCCAGTATAGTAGCATCATCATTTATATTTTGATGGCTTATTATTTCATTAAGTTCATTGTCTTCGGAAGTTATAAGCATTTTTGTTGGCTGTTCTTCATAATCCTTTTCTATATTTGTTTTATTTTGTTCACTTAATTTTAAAGTTAACAAATCACATATATTTTTTAAACCTTTTTGTTGAGCTAAACTTAAAGCTGTCTCGCCGTAATTATTAACGTGATTAATAGCCTGATCAGTCATTTTAAGTATTAGTAGCTCACAAATCTTTTCTAAGCCATAACTCGCAGCCAAAGTTAATGCCGTATCGCCGTCATCGTCAATATGGTTAATAGCCTCCTCGGTCATTCTAGATATAAGCAGCACACAAACCTTTTCTAAGCCTTTCCAAGCAGCCACAATTAATGCCGTATTGCCGCTATTAGCAACGTGATTAATAGTCTGATCAGACATTTTAGAAATAAGTAGCTCACAAACCTTTTCTAAGTTTTTCATAGCAGCCCAAGCTAAAGCCGTATCGCCGTTAGTAGTAACCTTGTTAAGTATATGTGCATCCATTTGCTTAACTAGCCTCTCTGCCTCTTCTGCCTTGTTTCCCTTTATCGCTAAAATTAGTTGCTCAAATTTTGTTTGCTGTTCTTCATATTTTTTTTCTAATAAATCACATATATTTTTTAAACCATTTTTTGTAGCTAAACTTAAAGCTGTCTCGCCATTCTTATTAACCTGATTAATAAGCTGATCAGACATGCAAAAAGTTAAATTAGCTTAATGTTTTATTTCAAATTATTTAAGAATCATTATATATTATAAGGTTAAAAAAATGTGCCCTCTTACAATTTATTACTTTAACCCGGATATTGCATGAAGTGAGATTTAAAGTAAGAAATTGAGTAATTTATAATATTAGCAATGATACTTTTGTAAAAATTTTGCCAAAAAGTGCTTTGAAGCCGTTATTTTCAAATTTTAGATGTAATGCCCCTTACCCCATTTTTTCTAAGCACCGGGAACAGTGCTAATCTAGGTTATTCTAATGCTAATTTCTTCATCACATGATTCCATACCTGTCGGTAAGGATATGATGAAGATAACAAAAACTTAATACGCCTAGTATTACGGATAATTACTACCCCAATTTTTAATAATTTTAAACGTATTGTACCTATTTGTGCTTTTGCTAATGCACTACCTTGTAATAAATTACCTCTGATATATTCTACTAAAGTGTATGCAAGACCCGATAAAATCATTCTGAGCTGATTAGCCCACCATCTATGACAAGAAGTACGATCTGCAAATAATTCTAGTTGTTGCTCTTTTATACGGTTTTCCATATCACCACGACCACAGTAAACTTTGTCGTATAAATCTTCAGGTTTATCTGATAAATTAGTTACTATATACCTTGGATTTTCTCCAAGCATTGTCATTTCTGCCTTACCAATTATTCTACGTTCATGACTCCAACTACCAGCCTTATATGGAAACTCACTAAAAAGACGTTGCTTTTCTTGGGTTATAATAAATGCTGCTTTTGACTTCTCCATTGTAGGTTTCAGTAACTCATTTAGTCTGTTATTTTGGGGCATTCCTACAATATATTTTATATTATGAATATCACACCAATCAAACATCTGATGACGACAAAATCCACTATCACCACGAAAAATAATCTTTACCTCTGGCCAAGCTTGGCGAAAACGTTTTACTAACAATGATAATATTGCCCAAGAATGTTTTGCTTGATCCTGCTTTGACGTCCTAAGATAACTAACTAACAGATGCTTTCCACAAAAAACATACAAAGGTAAAAAGCAATTATGACCGTAATAACCATGATAAAACTTACCTTCCTGTTGCCCATGAATTTCATCATCCGTAGCATCAAAATCAAGTATTAGCTGCTTTGGTACTATTTTATGAGACTTAATAAATTTATCAAGCATTAGTTCATGCACTTTAATTGCAAAGTGTCTATCAGCATTGTTTTCTATACGACATAAGGTAGAACTACTTGCCATATCATCAATTGTTTCCATAGCTGTTTGCATAGCAGGACATTTTCGTAGATAATTGTGGTCATTTAAATCTTCATAACCTAATGCAATACCATAAATTCGTTGCCTCAGCATTGTTGCCATATTATGGGTAATTTTACTACCATCTCGTCTATCAGGAAATATTTTAGCAAGCTCCTCTGTTATACCAAGCCTTTTATCTGCTTCTCTTAATAACAACACACCTCCATCGCTACTAATATCACCTCCAGTGAAATTTATCTCTATTGTCCGATTTTTTACTTTGGAAAACTGGTAACTATATGCTATACAATTTGTCATGACAAAATCCTTTGTATTATTCTAATGAAATACCAGTATTATACAGCTTTACGAGGATTTTGTCTCCTATATCTCATGCAATATCCGGGTTAAATTTTCAATAGAAAATGTTATAAGGATTAATCTAATAAATTTGAGTTAATTTTTGTGGAAGATATTAATTATTGGGAAGAAAAGTTTGAAATGTGCGGTTATGCCGCAAAGCTATTGGATAAAATTACCTATTTAAACAGGTTGGTAAAACACCCGATAGATATTAGAGAAGTTAAAAAGGGTATTTACTACGCTCGAAAGTATCACGGCACACAAATGCGGCAATCAGGCGACCCGTATTATTCTCACCCGATAGAAGTGGCTTATATGTTAGCCGAGTTTATGGCATATGAAACTCCTAAGCTTTACAAACCTTATATGATTACAACTAGTCTTCTTCATGATACTATTGAAGATACACCACTTACGGAAAATTGTATTACAAAAATTTTCGATAAAAATATAGCAAATCAGGTAGAGGCTTTAACCCGGATATTGCATGAAGTGAGATTTAAAGTAAGAAATTGAGTAATTTATAATATTAGCAATGATACTTTTGTAAAAATTTTGCCAAAAAGTGCTTTGAAGCCGTTATTTTCAAATTTTAGATGTAATGCCCCTTACCCCATTTTTTCTAAGCACCGGGAACAGTGCTAATCTAGGTTATTCTAATGCTAATTTCTTCATCACATGATTCCATACCTGTCGGTAAGGATATGATGAAGATAACAAAAACTTAATACGCCTAGTATTACGGATAATTACTACCCCAATTTTTAATAATTTTAAACGTATTGTACCTATTTGTGCTTTTGCTAATGCACTACCTTGTAATAAATTACCTCTGATATATTCTACTAAAGTGTATGCAAGACCCGATAAAATCATTCTGAGCTGATTAGCCCACCATCTATGACAAGAAGTACGATCTGCAAATAATTCTAGTTGTTGCTCTTTTATACGGTTTTCCATATCACCACGACCACAGTAAACTTTGTCGTATAAATCTTCAGGTTTATCTGATAAATTAGTTACTATATACCTTGGATTTTCTCCAAGCATTGTCATTTCTGCCTTACCAATTATTCTACGTTCATGACTCCAACTACCAGCCTTATATGGAAACTCACTAAAAAGACGTTGCTTTTCTTGGGTTATAATAAATGCTGCTTTTGACTTCTCCATTGTAGGTTTCAGTAACTCATTTAGTCTGTTATTTTGGGGCATTCCTACAATATATTTTATATTATGAATATCACACCAATCAAACATCTGATGACGACAAAATCCACTATCACCACGAAAAATAATCTTTACCTCTGGCCAAGCTTGGCGAAAACGTTTTACTAACAATGATAATATTGCCCAAGAATGTTTTGCTTGATCCTGCTTTGACGTCCTAAGATAACTAACTAACAGATGCTTTCCACAAAAAACATACAAAGGTAAAAAGCAATTATGACCGTAATAACCATGATAAAACTTACCTTCCTGTTGCCCATGAATTTCATCATCCGTAGCATCAAAATCAAGTATTAGCTGCTTTGGTACTATTTTATGAGACTTAATAAATTTATCAAGCATTAGTTCATGCACTTTAATTGCAAAGTGTCTATCAGCATTGTTTTCTATACGACATAAGGTAGAACTACTTGCCATATCATCAATTGTTTCCATAGCTGTTTGCATAGCAGGACATTTTCGTAGATAATTGTGGTCATTTAAATCTTCATAACCTAATG
The DNA here is from genome assembly GCF_964026385.1 of Rickettsia endosymbiont of Polydrusus tereticollis. Classification (NCBI taxonomy): domain Bacteria; kingdom Pseudomonadati; phylum Pseudomonadota; class Alphaproteobacteria; order Rickettsiales; family Rickettsiaceae; genus Rickettsia; species Rickettsia endosymbiont of Polydrusus tereticollis. Next base: position 1,818,862 of record NZ_OZ032142.1, read on the forward strand.
CAATACCATAAATTCGTTGCCTCAGCATTGTTGCCATATTATGGGTAATTTTACTACCATCTCGTCTATCAGGAAATATTTTAGCAAGCTCCTCTGTTATACCAAGCCTTTTATCTGCTTCTCTTAATAACAACACACCTCCATCGCTACTAATATCACCTCCAGTGAAATTTATCTCTATTGTCCGATTTTTTACTTTGGAAAACTGGTAACTATATGCTATACAATTTGTCATGACAAAATCCTTTGTATTATTCTAATGAAATACCAGTATTATACAGCTTTACGAGGATTTTGTCTCCTATATCTCATGCAATATCCGGGTTAGCTGGTGCATATCAAGACTCCTCTTCAAAAAGCTTATAAATATTAAAAAAGAGAGATAAGTAAACATCCCTCTTTTATTCTAATTCCAGTAATTTCTTTAGTTACCTATCCCGGATATTGCATGAAGTGAGATTTAAAGTAAGAAATTGAGTAATTTATAATATTAGCAATGATACTTTTGTAAAAATTTTGCCAAAAAGTGCTTTGAAGCCGTTATTTTCAAATTTTAGATGTAATGCCCCTTACCCCATTTTTTCTAAGCACCGGGAACAGTGCTAATCTAGGTTATTCTAATGCTAATTTCTTCATCACATGATTCCATACCTGTCGGTAAGGATATGATGAAGATAACAAAAACTTAATACGCCTAGTATTACGGATAATTACTACCCCAATTTTTAATAATTTTAAACGTATTGTACCTATTTGTGCTTTTGCTAATGCACTACCTTGTAATAAATTACCTCTGATATATTCTACTAAAGTGTATGCAAGACCCGATAAAATCATTCTGAGCTGATTAGCCCACCATCTATGACAAGAAGTACGATCTGCAAATAATTCTAGTTGTTGCTCTTTTATACGGTTTTCCATATCACCACGACCACAGTAAACTTTGTCGTATAAATCTTCAGGTTTATCTGATAAATTAGTTACTATATACCTTGGATTTTCTCCAAGCATTGTCATTTCTGCCTTACCAATTATTCTACGTTCATGACTCCAACTACCAGCCTTATATGGAAACTCACTAAAAAGACGTTGCTTTTCTTGGGTTATAATAAATGCTGCTTTTGACTTCTCCATTGTAGGTTTCAGTAACTCATTTAGTCTGTTATTTTGGGGCATTCCTACAATATATTTTATATTATGAATATCACACCAATCAAACATCTGATGACGACAAAATCCACTATCACCACGAAAAATAATCTTTACCTCTGGCCAAGCTTGGCGAAAACGTTTTACTAACAATGATAATATTGCCCAAGAATGTTTTGCTTGATCCTGCTTTGACGTCCTAAGATAACTAACTAACAGATGCTTTCCACAAAAAACATACAAAGGTAAAAAGCAATTATGACCGTAATAACCATGATAAAACTTACCTTCCTGTTGCCCATGAATTTCATCATCCGTAGCATCAAAATCAAGTATTAGCTGCTTTGGTACTATTTTATGAGACTTAATAAATTTATCAAGCATTAGTTCATGCACTTTAATTGCAAAGTGTCTATCAGCATTGTTTTCTATACGACATAAGGTAGAACTACTTGCCATATCATCAATTGTTTCCATAGCTGTTTGCATAGCAGGACATTTTCGTAGATAATTGTGGTCATTTAAATCTTCATAACCTAATGCAATACCATAAATTCGTTGCCTCAGCATTGTTGCCATATTATGGGTAATTTTACTACCATCTCGTCTATCAGGAAATATTTTAGCAAGCTCCTCTGTTATACCAAGCCTTTTATCTGCTTCTCTTAATAACAACACACCTCCATCACTAATATCACCTCCAGTGAAATTTATCTCTATTGTCCGATTTTTTACTTTGGAAAACTGGTAACTATATGCTATACAATTTGTCATGACAAAATCCTTTGTATTATTCTAATGAAATACCAGTATTATACAGCTTTACGAGGATTTTGTCTCCTATATCTCATGCAATATCCGGGATAAGCCTCCTTTTTGTTAATGCTTTATAATATTGGAATATTTACTTAAGTTTAAATTCTAGATATAACAACGTTAAATTTGTGTCATACTTGATTTTATAATTGTTTTTCTGTAAGTATTAAGTTTGTTTAAGAGCATGTTTTTTCCTATAACTTTCAGAATTAATTTCTAGAATCGTAGAATGATGAATTAGCCTATCGATAGCTGCTACAGTCATAGAGTTTGTAGCAAAAATACTATCCCATTCACTAAAAGGCTGATTAGATGTAACAATAAGACTCCCTGATTCATATCGCTGAGCAATCAGTTCGAACAAAACATGCGTTTCAGCTTCATCCTTACGTACATATCCTATATCATCAAGGATAATAACATCATATTTATCAAGTTTAGCAAGTTCTGCCGGAAGGCGACAATCTCGACGAGAGGCTTGCAGATTTTGAACAAGCTTAGTGGGGGAAGTAAAGAGTACTCTGATATTTTTTTCTACCAATGCATACCCTAGTGCAGCAACTAAATGACTTTTTCCTACCCCGGATGGACCAAAAACTAATAAATTTTCGGCTCGCTTAACCCAACTAATATTACAAGCTAGGTCATCTACTTTTGCTTTATTTAAAGTTTGAACCTGACTAAAATCAAAAGTAGCTAAAGATTTACCTACCGGTAGATGAGCTTTTCTTAAATAAGTTTGAATCTTTTTCCTCTGACGAGCTTCTACTTCGTATTCAAAAAGGATAGATAAAAACTTAGTATAATCCCATCCCTCATGCTCTGCTTTTTGTAAAATCGATTGCCATAATTCAAGTATAGTAGGTAGACGTAACTCTTTTAAAAGTATAGGTAGTGCTGTAGCATTATGCATGGCTAACCTCTCTTACTAAAAATGAAGGCAAAAGATGATTATATGTTTGTAGTGAATGTTGCTTAATTTCTACAGGAGGAGGTACTAACTTCATACAAGGTTGATATCGGTTTTGTAACGTTCCTAAACAAGGAACCTTACCTTTAATTAGGGATGACACAACAAATTCTCCTAATTGTTGCTCACAGTTATAATCTGCTGCAAGCTTTAAAATACCTACCATCAATTTATTAGCCTGACGTGGTGTACAATGTTGATCAATTAGCAACCAAATTTTTTTATATATAGGAGTTGGTAGTATGTCATCCCGCAGAATAGAATAGCGAAAAGCTCCGGGTTTACGTACCAAGCTATTAATTAAATGACGATAATTAATGCATCTAGCTGCTTTTTGCTTGTCATCCCCTCTTACTCTAGCCCGGATATTGCATGAGATATAGGAGACAAAATCCTCGTAAAGCTGTATAATACTGGTATTTCATTAGAATAATACAAAGGATTTTGTCATGACAAATTGTATAGCATATAGTTACCAGTTTTCCAAAGTAAAAAATCGGACAATAGAGATAAATTTCACTGGAGGTGATATTAGTAGCGATGGAGGTGTGTTGTTATTAAGAGAAGCAGATAAAAGGCTTGGTATAACAGAGGAGCTTGCTAAAATATTTCCTGATAGACGAGATGGTAGTAAAATTACCCATAATATGGCAACAATGCTGAGGCAACGAATTTATGGTATTGCATTAGGTTATGAAGATTTAAATGACCACAATTATCTACGAAAATGTCCTGCTATGCAAACAGCTATGGAAACAATTGATGATATGGCAAGTAGTTCTACCTTATGTCGTATAGAAAACAATGCTGATAGACACTTTGCAATTAAAGTGCATGAACTAATGCTTGATAAATTTATTAAGTCTCATAAAATAGTACCAAAGCAGCTAATACTTGATTTTGATGCTACGGATGATGAAATTCATGGGCAACAGGAAGGTAAGTTTTATCATGGTTATTACGGTCATAATTGCTTTTTACCTTTGTATGTTTTTTGTGGAAAGCATCTGTTAGTTAGTTATCTTAGGACGTCAAAGCAGGATCAAGCAAAACATTCTTGGGCAATATTATCATTGTTAGTAAAACGTTTTCGCCAAGCTTGGCCAGAGGTAAAGATTATTTTTCGTGGTGATAGTGGATTTTGTCGTCATCAGATGTTTGATTGGTGTGATATTCATAATATAAAATATATTGTAGGAATGCCCCAAAATAACAGACTAAATGAGTTACTGAAACCTACAATGGAGAAGTCAAAAGCAGCATTTATTATAACCCAAGAAAAGCAACGTCTTTTTAGTGAGTTTCCATATAAGGCTGGTAGTTGGAGTCATGAACGTAGAATAATTGGTAAGGCAGAAATGACAATGCTTGGAGAAAATCCAAGGTATATAGTAACTAATTTATCAGATAAACCTGAAGATTTATACGACAAAGTTTACTGTGGTCGTGGTGATATGGAAAACCGTATAAAAGAGCAACAACTAGAATTATTTGCAGATCGTACTTCTTGTCATAGATGGTGGGCTAATCAGCTCAGAATGATTTTATCGGGTCTTGCATACACTTTAGTAGAATATATCAGAGGTAATTTATTACAAGGTAGTGCATTAGCAAAAGCACAAATAGGTACAATACGTTTAAAATTATTAAAAATTGGGGTAGTAATTATCCGTAATACTAGGCGTATTAAGTTTTTGTTATCTTCATCATATCCTTACCGACAGGTATGGAATCATGTGATGAAGAAATTAGCATTAGAATAACCTAGATTAGCACTGTTCCCGGTGCTTAGAAAAAATGGGGTAAGGGGCATTACATCTAAAATTTGAAAATAACGGCTTCAAAGCACTTTTTGGCAAAATTTTTACAAAAGTATCATTGCTAATATTATAAATTACTCAATTTCTTACTTTAAATCTCACTTCATGCAATATCCGGGATAGAATACATTTTTGTTTTGTCATACTGTATTTCCTTTCTGTTAATATTGTCTCATACTAACTGTCCGGAATACTATAGCCACATCATACCAATGGATTTGCTCGGAATTATTATTATCATTAGTCTTAATTGTTACATTTGCGTTTAGCATCTAACTTTTCCAATATAATTCATAATCTTGTTTACTTATTTAGGGTAAATCACCAGTCTTAAGTCAGCATCATTTCTGATTAGCACATAGTGCCTATACACCCAGTTATGTATTCCTGTAGTCTTTCGACTTAGTGTCATTAGCTTTTTAAGACCTCTCTTACCTACTATCAGTTGCCAAATAATAGGCTTACCACGTTTCACTAATTAAAGATGCGTTAAGTTGGTTACCTTCTTTATACCGGGGAACTGGCATTTTTAAAGAAGGTCGCGTGTGCCTTCTTACAGCTAAGCTTTTCAGCTTTATCCCTATAACAGATATTATCTGGAGTATCTGCTTTTATATTTACGATATTTTCCAAACAAAGATTCACTTTCGTTTAACCAATTTTAACTTTACTTTGCCCCTATTTCCTATCCAGATTAGTACTTTAGTTAGGCTTCTTATTGCGCTTAGCACAAGGTCGTTACCAACCTTACACCGCAATAATAGTAATTAGGTCTAAATGCAACCTAGCCGCAATATACTTGCAGACTTTATTTTAGTGCCATCGTGTCGCACCACGCAATATACTTGCAGACTTTATTTTAGCCCGGATATTGCATGAAGTGAGATTTAAAGTAAGAAATTGAGTAATTTATAATATTAGCAATGATACTTTTGTAAAAATTTTGCCAAAAAGTGCTTTGAAGCCGTTATTTTCAAATTTTAGATGTAATGCCCCTTACCCCATTTTTTCTAAGCACCGGGAACAGTGCTAATCTAGGTTATTCTAATGCTAATTTCTTCATCACATGATTCCATACCTGTCGGTAAGGATATGATGAAGATAACAAAAACTTAATACGCCTAGTATTACGGATAATTACTACCCCAATTTTTAATAATTTTAAACGTATTGTACCTATTTGTGCTTTTGCTAATGCACTACCTTGTAATAAATTACCTCTGATATATTCTACTAACCCGGATATTGCATGAAGTGAGATTTAAAGTAAGAAATTGAGTAATTTATAATATTAGCAATGATACTTTTGTAAAAATTTTGCCAAAAAGTGCTTTGAAGCCGTTATTTTCAAATTTTAGATGTAATGCCCCTTACCCCATTTTTTCTAAGCACCGGGAACAGTGCTAATCTAGGTTATTCTAATGCTAATTTCTTCATCACATGATTCCATACCTGTCGGTAAGGATATGATGAAGATAACAAAAACTTAATACGCCTAGTATTACGGATAATTACTACCCCAATTTTTAATAATTTTAAACGTATTGTACCTATTTGTGCTTTTGCTAATGCACTACCTTGTAATAAATTACCTCTGATATATTCTACTAAAGTGTATGCAAGACCCGATAAAATCATTCTGAGCTGATTAGCCCACCATCTATGACAAGAAGTACGATCTGCAAATAATTCTAGTTGTTGCTCTTTTATACGGTTTTCCATATCACCACGACCACAGTAAACTTTGTCGTATAAATCTTCAGGTTTATCTGATAAATTAGTTACTATATACCTTGGATTTTCTCCAAGCATTGTCATTTCTGCCTTACCAATTATTCTACGTTCATGACTCCAACTACCAGCCTTATATGGAAACTCACTAAAAAGACGTTGCTTTTCTTGGGTTATAATAAATGCTGCTTTTGACTTCTCCATTGTAGGTTTCAGTAACTCATTTAGTCTGTTATTTTGGGGCATTCCTACAATATATTTTATATTATGAATATCACACCAATCAAACATCTGATGACGACAAAATCCACTATCACCACGAAAAATAATCTTTACCTCTGGCCAAGCTTGGCGAAAACGTTTTACTAACAATGATAATATTGCCCAAGAATGTTTTGCTTGATCCTGCTTTGACGTCCTAAGATAACTAACCCGGATATTGCATGAGATATAGGAGACAAAATCCTCGTAAAGCTGTATAATACTGGTATTTCATTAGAATAATACAAAGGATTTTGTCATGACAAATTGTATAGCATATAGTTACCAGTTTTCCAAAGTAAAAAATCGGACAATAGAGATAAATTTCACTGGAGGTGATATTAGTAGCGATGGAGGTGTGTTGTTATTAAGAGAAGCAGATAAAAGGCTTGGTATAACAGAGGAGCTTGCTAAAATATTTCCTGATAGACGAGATGGTAGTAAAATTACCCATAATATGGCAACAATGCTGAGGCAACGAATTTATGGTATTGCATTAGGTTATGAAGATTTAAATGACCACAATTATCTACGAAAATGTCCTGCTATGCAAACAGCTATGGAAACAATTGATGATATGGCAAGTAGTTCTACCTTATGTCGTATAGAAAACAATGCTGATAGACACTTTGCAATTAAAGTGCATGAACTAATGCTTGATAAATTTATTAAGTCTCATAAAATAGTACCAAAGCAGCTAATACTTGATTTTGATGCTACGGATGATGAAATTCATGGGCAACAGGAAGGTAAGTTTTATCATGGTTATTACGGTCATAATTGCTTTTTACCTTTGTATGTTTTTTGTGGAAAGCATCTGTTAGTTAGTTATCTTAGGACGTCAAAGCAGGATCAAGCAAAACATTCTTGGGCAATATTATCATTGTTAGTAAAACGTTTTCGCCAAGCTTGGCCAGAGGTAAAGATTATTTTTCGTGGTGATAGTGGATTTTGTCGTCATCAGATGTTTGATTGGTGTGATATTCATAATATAAAATATATTGTAGGAATGCCCCAAAATAACAGACTAAATGAGTTACTGAAACCTACAATGGAGAAGTCAAAAGCAGCATTTATTATAACCCAAGAAAAGCAACGTCTTTTTAGTGAGTTTCCATATAAGGCTGGTAGTTGGAGTCATGAACGTAGAATAATTGGTAAGGCAGAAATGACAATGCTTGGAGAAAATCCAAGGTATATAGTAACTAATTTATCAGATAAACCTGAAGATTTATACGACAAAGTTTACTGTGGTCGTGGTGATATGGAAAACCGTATAAAAGAGCAACAACTAGAATTATTTGCAGATCGTACTTCTTGTCATAGATGGTGGGCTAATCAGCTCAGAATGATTTTATCGGGTCTTGCATACACTTTAGTAGAATATATCAGAGGTAATTTATTACAAGGTAGTGCATTAGCAAAAGCACAAATAGGTACAATACGTTTAAAATTATTAAAAATTGGGGTAGTAATTATCCGTAATACTAGGCGTATTAAGTTTTTGTTATCTTCATCATATCCTTACCGACAGGTATGGAATCATGTGATGAAGAAATTAGCATTAGAATAACCTAGATTAGCACTGTTCCCGGTGCTTAGAAAAAATGGGGTAAGGGGCATTACATCTAAAATTTGAAAATAACGGCTTCAAAGCACTTTTTGGCAAAATTTTTACAAAAGTATCATTGCTAATATTATAAATTACTCAATTTCTTACTTTAAATCTCACTTCATGCAATATCCGGGCTAACTAACAGATGCTTTCCACAAAAAACATACAAAGGTAAAAAGCAATTATGACCGTAATAACCATGATAAAACTTACCTTCCTGTTGCCCATGAATTTCATCATCCGTAGCATCAAAATCAAGTATTAGCTGCTTTGGTACTATTTTATGAGACTTAATAAATTTATCAAGCATTAGTTCATGCACTTTAATTGCAAAGTGTCTATCAGCATTGTTTTCTATACGACATAAGGTAGAACTACTTGCCATATCATCAATTGTTTCCATAGCTGTTTGCATAGCAGGACATTTTCGTAGATAATTGTGGTCATTTAAATCTTCATAACCTAATGCAATACCATAAATTCGTTGCCTCAGCATTGTTGCCATATTATGGGTAATTTTACTACCATCTCGTCTATCAGGAAATATTTTAGCAAGCTCCTCTGTTATACCAAGCCTTTTATCTGCTTCTCTTAATAACAACACACCTCCATCGCTACTAATATCACCTCCAGTGAAATTTATCTCTATTGTCCGATTTTTTACTTTGGAAAACTGGTAACTATATGCTATACAATTTGTCATGACAAAATCCTTTGTATTATTCTAATGAAATACCAGTATTATACAGCTTTACGAGGATTTTGTCTCCTATATCTCATGCAATATCCGGGCTAAAGTGTATGCAAGACCCGATAAAATCATTCTGAGCTGATTAGCCCACCATCTATGACAAGAAGTACGATCTGCAAATAATTCTAGTTGTTGCTCTTTTATACGGTTTTCCATATCACCACGACCACAGTAAACTTTGTCGTATAAATCTTCAGGTTTATCTGATAAATTAGTTACTATATACCTTGGATTTTCTCCAAGCATTGTCATTTCTGCCTTACCAATTATTCTACGTTCATGACTCCAACTACCAGCCTTATATGGAAACTCACTAAAAAGACGTTGCTTTTCTTGGGTTATAATAAATGCTGCTTTTGACTTCTCCATTGTAGGTTTCAGTAACTCATTTAGTCTGTTATTTTGGGGCATTCCTACAATATATTTTATATTATGAATATCACACCAATCAAACATCTGATGACGACAAAATCCACTATCACCACGAAAAATAATCTTTACCTCTGGCCAAGCTTGGCGAAAACGTTTTACTAACAATGATAATATTGCCCAAGAATGTTTTGCTTGATCCTGCTTTGACGTCCTAAGATAACTAACTAACAGATGCTTTCCACAAAAAACATACAAAGGTAAAAAGCAATTATGACCGTAATAACCATGATAAAACTTACCTTCCTGTTGCCCATGAATTTCATCATCCGTAGCATCAAAATCAAGTATTAGCTGCTTTGGTACTATTTTATGAGACTTAATAAATTTATCAAGCATTAGTTCATGCACTTTAATTGCAAAGTGTCTATCAGCATTGTTTTCTATACGACATAAGGTAGAACTACTTGCCATATCATCAATTGTTTCCATAGCTGTTTGCATAGCAGGACATTTTCGTAGATAATTGTGGTCATTTAAATCTTCATAACCTAATGCAATACCATAAATTCGTTGCCTCAGCATTGTTGCCATATTATGGGTAATTTTACTACCATCTCGTCTATCAGGAAATATTTTAGCAAGCTCCTCTGTTATACCAAGCCTTTTATCTGCTTCTCTTAATAACAACACACCTCCATCGCTACTAATATCACCTCCAGTGAAATTTATCTCTATTGTCCGATTTTTTACTTTGGAAAACTGGTAACTATATGCTATACAATTTGTCATGACAAAATCCTTTGTATTATTCTAATGAAATACCAGTATTATACAGCTTTACGAGGATTTTGTCTCCTATATCTCATGCAATATCCGGGTTAGTGCCATCGTGTCGCACCACGCAATATATAAACCTTACGGTTTATTTTTGCTTGCTGGTTCAAGTGGTTCTGGTTTCAGTGGATGATTTTAAGATTGCATGGTAATGTCAATGATAGATTGAACATTGTTAGAATTAACAAACCATGGCGATACAGTTTGCAAGAATAGAAATAGTAAGTAGGAGTGAAGGTAAAAATGCTTGTTTGAAAGCTGCCTATAATGCCAGGCTGATTATTAAAGATGAGAGAACTAACATCACTTATAATTTTAGCAAAAAAGGCGATAATGTTTATCATGCTGTTTTATTGCCAGATCATGTAGATAAAAGATTCAAAGACTCAAGGATCTTGATGAATGAGGTAGAGCGTATAGAGAAAAGAAAAAACAGTCAATTATTAAAAGATATAGTTATAGCACTGCCTGATGATAAGGAATTAGATTTAGATGATAGAATAGCCATTACTCATGAAATCATCAAAGAGATGGGATGGGTAAAGAATGGGCTTGGAGTTCAGGTTGATATTCATAAACCACATGATGGAGAAAAGAATTGGCATGCCCATGTGCTTGTGACTACCAGAAGATTTACAGAAAACGGTAAAGCTTTAGGAGCTAAGGCAGTAGATTTAAATCCTAAATTTGCCAAAGTTAAGGGCAAAGCATTCATTATCCCTGAAGATAAAATTATTCATGAAAGAGCTAAAGAAGTAATCAATAAATATTTTGCCAAGTTAGGTTTAGAAATCAGAGTAGACCCAATAAGTTTTATGCCACAGCAGCATGTCGGTCCTACTAGAATGCGAAGTATTATCAATGAAATAGCAGAGCAAAATAAAATATGCAGGCTAGCCCATCTTGAAATTATCAAAGGAGCGGATGGGGTACTTGATCGTATTATTCGTCATCAAGCTATTTTTACTAAATTGGATATAGAAAAAGCAGTAAAAGAGATTAAAGAAGAAGCAGAAAAGCAAAAACTAATAAGGGAGGTATTAAATTCAGATAGGCTGGTAAAACTATATAATGAAGATGGCACTGATACTAAATACTATACTACTCAAGACATAAGGGATGAAGAATTAAGGATACTAAGAATAGCAGATAAGATCAATAGTCAGATTCATTTTAATAACGTTATTAAGCTTAAGAGTGATATCGATAATCTTACAAGTGTTAATGAAGCACAAAGAGAAAGTCTGCAGTATATTTTAATTAATAATCAAGGGATTAGGATCTTGCAAGGTAGAGCCGGCACCGGTAAGTCACAAGTACTTGCGAAGGCTTATAAAATTGCCACCAATCATGGGCAAAATATTATAGGACTCGCTCCTACTCATAAAGCAGCATCAGAGCTTAAAAGTAAAGGCTACCGGCAATGTCATACAGTAAAAGGGTTTTTATTTAAATTATATAATGGTAAAGCTAATCTACCAAGAAATACTACGCTAGTAGTAGATGAAGCAGGAATGGTAGGTAATAGTGATTATTTAGAATTATTAAAAGTAGCAAGGAGTAATAATTGTAATTTGATACTGGCTGGAGATGAGAGACAACTCACTTCCGTTGAGCGAGGAGGAATGTTTGCAGTATTGGCTAGTAAATTTGGCTCATATGAGTTAAGTAGCATTAGAAGACAAAATAAAGTATGGGCAAGAGAAATGGCTTCATGCTTTGCAAAATCAGATATTGCCGGTGGTCTGCGGTTACTAGAACAGCATAAATGTTTAAAGATTGATCATACGCTAGAAGAATCAATGGCAAGATTAATTAATGATTGGAGTAACAGCAAATTTGCTCTAAATGAGCGTTTAATAATTACCATGCGTAATGTTGAAGTAGATAGTATTAATCAAGGGATCAGGGAGTTATTAAAAGCTAAAGGCTTGCTTACCGGTAAAGAATATAGACACTATCTATCATCTGAAAAGCACGAAGATTATATGGCAGGAGATCGTATTTTGTTTAAAAGTACTAATAAAGATTTACAAATAGAAAATGGTGAATTTGCAACGATAACTTCAGTAAGTAACGATAGATTGATAGCTAAAACAGATAGCGGAAAAGAAATAGAATTTAATCCTCAAGATGTAAGCTTTAAACATGGCTATGCTTCTACAGTGTATAAAGCACAAGGAGCATCAATTAAAGATGTCTATGTATTACATAATCTAGCAGGAAATAGCAGAAATTCTTATGTAGCCATGACTAGACATATAGAAGAGGTAAAACTTTACTATAATAGGAAGGCTACCAGGAATATGGCCAGTTTAATATCGCAACTTAGCAAAATAGATAATAGGCTATCTAGCATTAATTTTAAAACTTTAGAAGAGTTGCTAGCAGTTCAGGAAAGCAAGAGTCCTAATATTATAGATAAAGTAGGTAATTGGTTTAAAGGGGTAGTAGAAGATATTAAGGATAGATTACACAGTAATGATAACTATTACCACTTAAGAGTGAAGTTAGAGCCACCTGCTAAAGTAGCAGAAATCCTAAGAAGCACTAGCACAAATCTTGCCACAAGCCATAAAGCCCAAGAAGAGCGAAAAAGCTCTTCTTATAACCTCAAGAATTTGTAATAAACAAGATACAACAATAAGTGTTAAATTACAAGAGGATATTATGGCAAAGAATAAAATAGATTATAATGCTATTAATAAACAAGAAGCATTGGAATTGAAGCAAAGATTATCATTTAAAGCGGAAGAAATAGGTAGAAATTTGCTAGGTAGTCCAAATAAGCATTTATCAAATAGTCAAGTGTTACGCTGGGAGAAAGATGGCAAAATAGTGATGAGGATAGGTGGCAGTAAAGCTGGCAGATGGTATGATTTTAGTAAAGGAGAGGGAGGAGATTTATTTACCTTAGTACAAAGAGAAAAAAATTGTGATTTTGTAGAAGCTAAGAAATATTTACAAGATATGGTTGGTATATCAAACAATAGCAAGTTATTAGAAGATAAGATAAAAGAGCAATTTGACCAAAAAGTTAAGAATCAAGATCAACAAGCGAAATATGCTGAAATATCTAAGATAAAGAGAGCTGAAGAATTATATGAAAAATCAGATTCTATAATCTATATGACGCCAAATAATATAGCAAAAAAATATTTATTAGAACATCGTGGAATTAAAAAAATATTAACAGGATATCAATAATGATCTTAGAACCAATATGATGTGGGACAGTAATAGCAAACAATATTATCCTGCATTAATTGCTTTTGCTAGAAATAAAGATGGTAATATTACCGGTGGACAATCAATTTATTTAAACAAAGAAACAAATAATAAAGCTGATATTGAGGTTAATAAACGTTCTTTTGGCAGAATCAGAGGTTCTTTTGTTGAGATTAGTAAAAATAATGAACAGCAGAACATACCAAACAGTAAAGATGGCAACAATTCAGCAAGTAATGTAACGATTATAGCAGAGGGGCTCGAGACAACTTTAAGCATTGCAGAAGCTGGTATTAAGGGCAAAATGCTTTGTAGTTTAGGTGTAAGTAACATCAGGAACTATGAGCCTATCAAAGGTGAGAGAATAATAATTGCTGCTGATAATGATGGCAAAGATGCAGTATCAGTTAATACTGTAATTAAGGCTCAGGAAGAATTAATTAGGCAAGGAGCGACGGTAGCAATAATACGACCACCAGAAAAAGGCGATTTTAATGATATGTTAAAATCCCAAGGAGCAGAATCTATAGACAAGCTTATAGAGCCTGAAATAATAAAATTAACAGCAGCTAGTAAGGCAACAGAACTTAAATCATCCTTAAAAGCAAATGATAATAGCAAATCACAAATTAAGTCTATAGAATTACTATTTTCAAAATTTGCAAATAACGATAATAACGGACTAAATAATTTGCAACAACAGCAAATAACAGCTCTAGCCAAGTTTGGCACAGCAGAAAATATCGATACTGCTTTACAAATCTACAGAGAAAAAGGTATAGATTCTTGTACTGCTTATAGTAACAAGATTTGCATAGCAGCAATAGAGCAGAAGATACAGAAAGATTTACAAATTATGCAGAATAAATTTGATCCTAATTATAATCTTGGTGATAAAAAATTTTCTGATATAGTAGTACATGATTTTCAAGGCAAAAGCCATCTCGTCCCTGAAGATTACTTAAAATGCCATAGGAAGAGATAAACAAGTAATGCAATATATAAGTCCAAGCTCAGAAATAGCTAAAGAAATAAGAAGTGCAGTAAAGCAAGTATCTGAGATCAAGCTAAATCAAGGAATAAGAGTTTAGAGTGTAGTGTAATAATATTTTATCAAGTTAAAAAATATAAATATATGAGTGAACAAGGAAACCTGCTGGGTGATCCAGATAAAGGCACGAAGAAAGCTAAGCATGATAAGATATTTCGTAAGGCACTGGAGAATCCTCTAGTCGCCCATGAGTTCTTTAATGCACATTTGCCCCCAAATATTAAAAGTTTAATAGATTTTCCTAGTTTAGCAATGGAAAATACCACTTTTGTAGAAAGCTCTTTAAAAGATTCTATCTCTGATGTTTTATTCTCATGCAAATTTGATAAACAAGACGGATACTTATTTTTGCTTGTAGAACATCAATCAAAAGCAGATCATTTTATGGCTTTTAGGCTTTTTAAATATATGATTAATATTTGTGAGCGATATTTAATACAAAATCCTAAAGCTAAGACTTTACCATTAATATACCCGATGATATTTTACAATGGTCAGGAGAAATATAATGTTGCAAGGAATTTGTGGGATTTATTTGCCAATAACAAATTAGCAAGAGAATTATGGATTAGTGATTACCAGTTAGTGAATGTCCATGAAATACCAGATGAAGAGTTTAAACAAAGGATATGGTCGGGGATATTAGAATTTTTTCTCAAACATATACATGAGAGGGAATTATTAAAAAGATGGCAAGAAATATCAGATATATTACCGGAATTAACCAAAATAACGATAGGCTATGATTATCTAGAAATGATATTATATTATACTTTGACAAAGATAGAGCAAGCTGATAAAATAAAGCTAAAGAATTTATTATCAACAAAGTTGAATCCAGAAATAGGAACAAGGCTTATGAGAAGTTTAGCAGAGCATTGGCAACAAGAAGGAAAAGAAATAGGTATTCTTGAAGGCTTACAAGTTGGTGAAGCTAAAGGTATCCAAATTGGTGAAGCTAAAGGTA
Source organism: Rickettsia endosymbiont of Polydrusus tereticollis (assembly GCF_964026385.1). Taxonomy (NCBI): domain Bacteria; kingdom Pseudomonadati; phylum Pseudomonadota; class Alphaproteobacteria; order Rickettsiales; family Rickettsiaceae; genus Rickettsia; species Rickettsia endosymbiont of Polydrusus tereticollis. Next base: position 1,834,427 of record NZ_OZ032142.1, read on the forward strand.
TCCAAATTGGAAAAGCTGAAGGAAAAGCTGAAGGAAAAGCTGAAGGAAAAGCTGAAGGGGAATATAATAAAGCAGTAGAGGTAGCAAAGAAAATGTTAGCTCAAGGTTGCAATATTGCTTTAATTTCTAGTGTAACCGGTCTTGATGAAGCTTTTATTAGTTCTTTAGAGTAAACATATTTCTTGTAAAATTTACTCTGCTGTTTGAAAAATCATTTATAAAAAATTCTGAAATAACAAAAAAGTTTTTTATACACAGCTTACCTCTAAAACTCGTAATACTAAATTAGCGATTTAAAGGGGCATTATAATAGGATTTTTCTTTATAAGGTATCCCTTTCTATCAAACAATTGAAATCTTTTAAAAATGCCATTAAAATGGTTTCTATATTTTTGCATTGAAATCAAGTTGTAAGTTCATTTGTAATTTAGTAATCGGGAAATTACCCGCAAGTTTTACATAACAGGTAAGATCTGGTAGATTCATAATTTCAGATGGCATTACTAATAATTTTCTTTTCTCTAAGCTATGCATATTTACTCCATCACGCATGGAGTTAGCACCATAAGAGAGATTCTCTTGAGTTTCAATAATTTCTTGCTCACCAAGCATTAAAGCTGATTTATGTGCTGTTTGTTGATCACTTACCCGAAAAATAAATTTGCTACCAAATAGATCAAGCATTGAAGCTGCTCCTGCATGACCATATATTTCCTCTAATTGATGAATATTTTGCATACCTGCAACAACGCAGCCACCATATTTCCTGCTTTCAGCTAAAGCTATAGGGAGTGAAGATATCTTTTGTAAAGCTGGCAGCTCATCAATCACAAACCACATATTACTATGAGTATTATTGATGTTCCTATTCATTAATGCTTTTATTGCTATGCTAATCCATGCAGCAATAAGTGGTCGTAGCATTACTCTTTGGTTAGGAGTACTAGTATAAATAACCAACCTTTGTCCGCAGTAAACCACTTTCTAATACTAAAACTACCATCAGGCTTTAAATGTTGCAGAGCTTCAATATTTTTACTAACAGTTGCTTGAATACCGGACGAAGTCTCAGGTGCACCACTGCCAATGATACCGGACACTGCACTGTTTTTAAAGATCCTAACAAATTCTTTATTATTTGCATAAAGAATAGTATTTATTAGCTTTTTGATGTCTTTGCTATCCTGATATAATCTTAATCCTTCAGCTAATACTAGCTCAGCACTTTTAGCAAAAAAATCATCTAATTTTGGATTATAATTACTAAAACTACTGGCTATATCATTATAATCCCAAATTTCATGACAATCATTCCACGGTAGCCATGCTGAAGTATTCTCTTGCAAAGGATTAAGTATCTTATCACATTTTGGATCAAAAAATCGATCAGTAAAGCTACCTGTTAAATCAACAATAATTGCTCTACCACACTCTTTTCTAATCTGAGGTAACAGCTCATTTATCATATTGGTTTTACCGCTACCTGTAGTACCGGTAATAAGAATATGTCTTCTCTCACTATCTTTAACCAATGGCAATCCAGAAAAACAAATATTAGCAGCTTGCTTGTTTTTATAAAGCATTGTAGCTAAAGTTTTAGCTTCTACAAAATCTGCTCCCCTAATCTTATCTTGAATAACAGCTTTTTTACCTCGATACATAAAAAAGATGATAGCAGTAAACATGAAGACAGTAAAAGTAATAATACCTTCTTGCCAAGCTGAATGCAATAAGAATTGCCCAAATTGATTGATATTATGCGAATGTGGTGTAATATGCCAAAATTTATGAACAAATTCTTCAGCATTACGGTAAACCCAAGCTTTTTGCTCTAAATAATAGAATTGAATACCTATTTGATCTATAGGATAAAAATACTGTCCTATGACAAGTTTTAATTGTACGTATCGCTCTATGATAAAATAATATAGGCTTATTAAAGATAATTTCTGAAATACTTGCCATATCAGCCAAGATACAGTAAATACCAATCCAGCTGTTAAAGCATTAATACTGCCTTGCCCAAGCATTCTCATCTGATGAGCAAAAATTTGTGAACCACGAGTAAAATTATTTTGATTTTGTTGCATCCAATTATAAATTATCTTGCATTATCTTTAATTTTTCTTCAAACTCATCAGCCATAAGATCATTACCTAGTTGTCTTAAAGCTTTAATTATTGCTTCATATTCTTCTATCAGATTAGGTTTGTATTTAAGAGCTAAACTAAAGTTTTCTTTAGCTGCTTTTTGTTTTCCCATGCTAATCAATGTAATGCCTTTTTCTAAGTAACTTTCAGCATAATCAGATTTATACTTAATAGCTAAGTCGTAGCTCTTAATTGCTTCTTCATATTTACCTAATTTTCTAAGAGCTATACCTTTTTCTAAATACGTTGCAATATAATTAGGATCATATTTGATTGCTAAATCACAATTTGCTATTGCTTCATGATGTTTTTTTGATATGTTAAACAGATTGCCTTATTATAGTATGCTTCTACACAATTGGGCTGATATTTAATGGCTATATTACAGGTTTCAATTGCTTCTTGATATTTTCCTAAGTTTATTAAAGCTGCACCTTTGTTGTTATAAGCATCTGCATAATCTGATTTATACTTAATAGCTAAATCATAGTTTTCTATCGCTTCTTGATGTTGCCATAAAGACATTAAAGATATTCCCTTATTATAATAAGCTTCTGGGTATTTTGGATAATATTTTAGAGCAAGGTTATACTGTTCTATTGCTTCTGGATATTTTCTTAAGTTATTTAATACGCTACCCTTATTATTATAAGCTACTGCAAAATATGGATTATACTTCAGAGCCAGGTCAAAATTTTCTATTGCTTCTTGGTATCTACCTAACTTATTTAAAGAATTGCCTTTATTATTATAGGCTTCTGCAAAATCATACTCATATTTAATAGCTAAATTATAATTTTTTATTGCTTCTTCATATTTACCTAAATTAGCTAAAACCATTCCTTTATAGTTATAAGCATCGGTATAATTAGGTTTATATTTAATTGCTAGATTTAAATTTTTTATTGCTTCTTCATATTTACCTAATTTATAAAGAGATCTACCAATATTAAAATATTCTTCTGCTAAAATGTTTAGATCTTGAATCTTGCTTTGTGGATCTATTGGTTGTGGTTTTTCATTAACAATACTAGTGGCTAAAGCATTATTAAAAAACATTAATGATAAGATAGATATGAGTGCTAATTTTTTTATATTTTGCATAAACTTATCCTTAATTATTTTTATTTTTGTAATCTAGTAATTTTCTATTTCTTTTCTTTATCGCCTTATCGCTAATGCCAATATTATCTGCTATTTGCTGGCCAGTTCTGACAATCGTTGATTCAGGAGTTTTATTAAATTCATCTTCAATTTGTTCCCTCTTATTTTTTACTTTATCAGATAACTGCTCAAGAATCTTTACTTTTTCTATTTCATTATTATCTGCACTCTGGATCAGCATTTGTTCTACATTTTTATCATAAATATCATTTTTTCTATCATCAATACTACTAATAGCAGCTTGATCATTTAATCGTTGTTTATTTTCATCAAAACTTGATCGCAAGCTTTCTTTAGGTGGAATATTGACTCTACTTACAGAGCTTAAGTTTTGAGGTATAGTATTATTAATTTTAGCTATGTTTAAAGCTATTTGTTCAGCCTCTTTTTGATGAATACTGGCCCACGCCGCTGCTTGCTCTTTACTGTTCACTCCAGGGATATCTTGTTCAACTATTGCCTTTAATACTGGTTCATTTAAATTACGATCAATAGCAGCAGAGTTTTGAGACACGTAATTCATATTATAGCTTAATTGCTCGATATTTTGTTTAGTTCTAGCTATTTCTTGCCCTACAGATTGTTGTTCAGAAAAATTACTATTTAGATTATTACTAAGCGATTACACGTTACTATTTGCATTACTTAATCTGCCATCCTTAGTAGCACTCTTAATCTTAGATAATGCTTCATTATATGATTGCTGTTGATTTACTGATTTTCCTCGTTCTTTTCCTTGATCATTAGTTGATATAACTTTTGTTCCTCCCAGACTAGGAATATTTAAACCTATATCGGCACTAGTACCTGTGCCTTTTCTATTACTACTACCTGTATGATCAGTAGCAGATGTGCTGTCTGAATTCATCTGCTGCAAGGCCAGATACTGGCTATCAGTAATACCTATGGACTTTGCCTCTTCATAGCTTAATCTCTTGCCTATTTCAGTTGCTATAGAATTGCCTGTAGTAGTTAAATCACTATATTTGTTATTTAATGAGTCAAGATAACTTTGTGAACTCATAAACTGACTTTGATAACTATCCTGCAATAATTTAGAAGAGCGGTAGTTATTTACTAAGGAGTCTACTGCTTGAGTCAGTATTTGTCTACCACTATCAGTACTGGTCACTCTCATTCCCCCATCATCAATAATTCCTCCTGCTAATTGCAAAGTTGGGGTAAGATTTTGCTGGGCAATTGTTTTATTACCGATGTTGTAATTATCTATAGAAAGATTATTATCAGCAATATTAGCCCCAATGCTACTCGCAACCGGTACTGGAGAGAATTGATTAGCCAAAGTAGTAGTTGCATGAGCACAAGCCTTTAATACTGCCCAGGATAGCATCGGAACTGAAGCTGCTAGCATCTGAAACGTTGCAAATTCATGCAACAGAATTTCTGAAAAACTCCCCTGCGATAAGATATTTAAACCAGTAAGGTGACTCACGCCTTTACCGGCTAGGCTAATCATTCCTAAACAATGAATCACGGTAAAAAATACTGGCCAGCTAGTTACCCAGATAATTAATGTGATCCAGGTCTTAAAGATAGTATAACCGCCAGGCAGCATCGACATTGGAAATACTACGAAAATGAGACAAATCACCAAGGCAAAAAATACTGACTGTAAGATGGGCATGATATTTGCTGCCATTTCTCCTGCAGCCAGGTAAGAAAATGATTGCTGAAATAACCCGCGGGTCACATTCATACTAACTAACTGAGGATATATTCTAGCAAGTGAGAATTTTTCTCGCAAGTCATCATAAGCTTCACGATTAGCATTAAGTAACATTGCTTGCCTCATCCACTGATGAATATCTGTTTGTTCTTTTTTAAGATATTTTAAAGTATCAGAAGTCATCACTTTTAGCCTTGTTGCTAACATCTCCTGCTTACCCGAGCTAATCCCTATGATATTTGCAAATTGAGTCAACAAGCCATCATTTAATTCTTTATTAATAGCTGCCTTAATTAAAGGAGTTACCTGCCTGCAGGTTTTAAAAGAAATAGCAGAATTACTTGGATCTTTATAATATATACCAAAATTATTGGGTATATTTTGCTGAATAAAAGCAATGATGTCACTAGCTCTTTGTGCTTCGGCTTTTTTACCTAAAATATTGCCGATGATGTAAGGTTTCATAAAACATTGTCTTAAGAATTCTTTTGTGTTGGTTAAAGTTACTGGATCCTCTATTTGAATATCCTTGATTTTACCAATAGCTTTTGCCCCAAACATAATCCCATTCTTCCTGCTTGATAACCCTTCATCAGGTGGTAGTAAATGTTTTTCTAGCATTTCTGATAAGGAATAACTTATTTTTGATGATATAGAGGCAAAAAAAGCAACACCTATTGGAATATTATCAATTTTCACAGGAGCATGCATTGATATTTCATCTTTAAGCCACACATTTGCTTTTGGAGCAAATAAAAAGACAAAAATAAAAAAAGATGGAAAAAACCACTCCATGGCAAAAATACCGATATTGCCTCTAAAAATAGCTCTTGTTGCTGCCCAAATTCCACCAATTGTCAAAGCAAATTTACCTATTGGTGTAAAATACTCACTATTTGAGGCAAAGACTCTTCCTATACCATTAAAAATTTGCCATAATATATCTCCTCCACCAAATGTATGTATTACGTAATCTGCCATATTCTTTTTAATTTTTATCTGCTTTGCTTATTTTTGTACTGCTTATCTGCTTGCTCATTTAATTTTAATTTATAATTAATTTTTAAGCCCTCTCTTTAGCAATTAAATGTTGTTCTATTAATCTTGCTCTTCTATCAATCTGATCACTACTTGTTAGCATATTACTCCATTTCTCTTGAGCAAAAAGTTGCACTCAATCTAAAGCTTTTAAGTAAGCAGTTAAATGATGATCTGCTACTTGCTTGGATTTTAGCATAGTTACTGCTTTTCTGACCTCAGAGACTACCTCCTTTAAATGCTGCAATAAACTGTAGCTGGCAACTAACTCTGAAGAGCTATCTAAAATAGTTACTCCTGATATTGCTTCTAAAGTAATATAGTCATAAATTGGCAATGCTTCCCCTATTGAGGATAGGAAAGTAATATCGGCATTACTAAACTCATTGTTGCTTGCCAGTTTACTCTTTAATTCATCTAGTTTTGTTTTAGCCTTGCCTTGATATGATTGATCTGGAGCAATACTAATATTGCGTCTTAGGGCTGGGTTTAAACAATTACTGTTGTTACAAGTATAAATTGAAGCAGACTCTCCGCCTTTTAAATGAGCAATCCAGCTCTTTTCATCTTGAGCAAGTGATGCAAAGAAATAAACATTATTATCTCGAACTATAATAGTTCCTGTCATTGACATAATGGCATTTCTCATATTTTCAGGAATCCCTGCTTTTTCTGCTGCCTTGATAAAAATATTATAATTATCTAGCATTAGCTCTGGATCTTTATTTTGGATATTCGCTAAAGCTTGTTTCTGCTCTAAATCATTACGGCACCTTTTACCAGCAGCAAAATAATCAAAGCCAGAGCTGGATTGTAAATCCCTACATACTGATTCTCTCATAGCTGAATCTTTAGGCAAAATGGAAGCAAAAAGAGCCTTAGTCATTTCACAATCTCCCTTAGCAAATTGATTCATTTCCATAGCAAGATTTCTTAAATCTTTTAAGGCATTTTCAATTTGTGGAGCAAAGGTCTTAAGGCCCAATGAAAATGCATAAGCTTTTGCTTGCGTACCAATATTTTTCATTAGCTGTACTAACTCATCTCCTGAAATAATAGAAAAGCTACCAAGATAAGAATCAATACCACTACAGCTCATGTTTAATGAGGGAGGAGTTATAGAAATGGGATTAAAAGATGTTTTACTTGTCCGCATTGATAGTCCTCCTGCCGCATAATAGCCGGCAGCTTGAGATTGATATGCACCAGGTTTAGTTACATTAACGCTCATCCCTTCAAATACATCCTGTAAATCCCAAGCATAAGTTGTTGCTTGTAACAATAAAACTATAATGAGAATATACATCACATGCTTTATGTAGATCACTCTTCTAAACTTATTGTTACTGATCATAATCATTAACCTTTAGCCCGGATATTGCATGAAGTGAGATTTAAAGTAAGAAATTGAGTAATTTATAATATTAGCAATGATACTTTTGTAAAAATTTTGCCAAAAAGTGCTTTGAAGCCGTTATTTTCAAATTTTAGATGTAATGCCCCTTACCCCATTTTTTCTAAGCACCGGGAACAGTGCTAATCTAGGTTATTCTAATGCTAATTTCTTCATCACATGATTCCATAGCTGTCGGTAAGGATATGATGAAGATAACAAAAACTTAATACGCCTAGTATTACGGATAATTACTACCCCAATTTTTAATAATTTTAAACGTATTGTACCTATTTGTGCTTTTGCTAATGCACTACCTTGTAATAAATTACCTCTGATATATTCTACTAAAGTGTATGCAAGACCCGATAAAATCATTCTGAGCTGATTAGCCCACCATCTATGACAAGAAGTACGATCTGCAAATAATTCTAGTTGTTGCTCTTTTATACGGTTTTCCATATCACCACGACCACAGTAAACTTTGTCGTATAAATCTTCAGGTTTATCTGATAAATTAGTTACTATATACCTTGGATTTTCTCCAAGCATTGTCATTTCTGCCTTACCAATTATTCTACGTTCATGACTCCAACTACCAGCCTTATATGGAAACTCACTAAAAAGACGTTGCTTTTCTTGGGTTATAATAAATGCTGCTTTTGACTTCTCCATTGTAGGTTTCAGTAACTCATTTAGTCTGTTATTTTGGGGCATTCCTACAATATATTTTATATTATGAATATCACACCAATCAAACATCTGATGACGACAAAATCCACTATCACCACGAAAAATAATCTTTACCTCTGGCCAAGCTTGGCGAAAACGTTTTACTAACAATGATAATATTGCCCAAGAATGTTTTGCTTGATCCTGCTTTGACGTCCTAAGATAACTAACTAACAGATGCTTTCCACAAAAAACATACAAAGGTAAAAAGCAATTATGACCGTAATAACCATGATAAAACTTACCTTCCTGTTGCCCATGAATTTCATCATCCGTAGCATCAAAATCAAGTATTAGCTGCTTTGGTACTATTTTATGAGACTTAATAAATTTATCAAGCATTAGTTCATGCACTTTAATTGCAAAGTGTCTATCAGCATTGTTTTCTATACGACATAAGGTAGAACTACTTGCCATATCATCAATTGTTTCCATAGCTGTTTGCATAGCAGGACATTTTCGTAGATAATTGTGGTCATTTAAATCTTCATAACCTAATGCAATACCATAAATTCGTTGCCTCAGCATTGTTGCCATATTATGGGTAATTTTACTACCATCTCGTCTATCAGGAAATATTTTAGCAAGCTCCTCTGTTATACCAAGCCTTTTATCTGCTTCTCTTAATAACAACACACCTCCATCGCTACTAATATCACCTCCAGTGAAATTTATCTCTATTGTCCGATTTTTTACTTTGGAAAACTGGTAACTATATGCTATACAATTTGTCATGACAAAATCCTTTGTATTATTCTAATGAAATACCAGTATTATACAGCTTTACGAGGATTTTGTCTCCTATATCTCATGCAATATCCGGGCTAGGTTATTCTAATGCTAATTTCTTCATCACATGATTCCATAGCTGTCGGTAAGGATATGATGAAGATAACAAAAACTTAATACGCCTAGTATTACGGATAATTACTACCCCAATTTTTAATAATTTTAAACGTATTGTACCTATTTGTGCTTTTGCTAATGCACTACCTTGTAATAAATTACCTCTGATATATTCTACTAAAGTGTATGCAAGACCCGATAAAATCATTCTGAGCTGATTAGCCCACCATCTATGACAAGAAGTACGATCTGCAAATAATTCTAGTTGTTGCTCTTTTATACGGTTTTCCATATCACCACGACCACAGTAAACTTTGTCGTATAAATCTTCAGGTTTATCTGATAAATTAGTTACTATATACCTTGGATTTTCTCCAAGCATTGTCATTTCTGCCTTACCAATTATTCTACGTTCATGACTCCAACTACCAGCCTTATATGGAAACTCACTAAAAAGACGTTGCTTTTCTTGGGTTATAATAAATGCTGCTTTTGACTTCTCCATTGTAGGTTTCAGTAACTCATTTAGTCTGTTATTTTGGGGCATTCCTACAATATATTTTATATTATGAATATCACACCAATCAAACATCTGATGACGACAAAATCCACTATCACCACGAAAAATAATCTTTACCTCTGGCCAAGCTTGGCGAAAACGTTTTACTAACAATGATAATATTGCCCAAGAATGTTTTGCTTGATCCTGCTTTGACGTCCTAAGATAACTAACTAACAGATGCTTTCCACAAAAAACATACAAAGGTAAAAAGCAATTATGACCGTAATAACCATGATAAAACTTACCTTCCTGTTGCCCATGAATTTCATCATCCGTAGCATCAAAATCAAGTATTAGCTGCTTTGGTACTATTTTATGAGACTTAATAAATTTATCAAGCATTAGTTCATGCACTTTAATTGCAAAGTGTCTATCAGCATTGTTTTCTATACGACATAAGGTAGAACTACTTGCCATATCATCAATTGTTTCCATAGCTGTTTGCATAGCAGGACATTTTCGTAGATAATTGTGGTCATTTAAATCTTCATAACCTAATGCAATACCATAAATTCGTTGCCTCAGCATTGTTGCCATATTATGGGTAATTTTACTACCATCTCGTCTATCAGGAAATATTTTAGCAAGCTCCTCTGTTATACCAAGCCTTTTATCTGCTTCTCTTAATAACAACACACCTCCATCGCTACTAATATCACCTCCAGTGAAATTTATCTCTATTGTCCGATTTTTTACTTTGGAAAACTGGTAACTATATGCTATACAATTTGTCATGACAAAATCCTTTGTATTATTCTAATGAAATACCAGTATTATACAGCTTTACGAGGATTTTGTCTCCTATATCTCATGCAATATCCGGGCTAGGTTATTCTAATGCTAATTTCTTCATCACATGATTCCATAGCTGTCGGTAAGGATATGATGAAGATAACAAAAACTTAATACGCCTAGTATTACGGATAATTACTACCCCAATTTTTAATAATTTTAAACGTATTGTACCTATTTGTGCTTTTGCTAATGCACTACCTTGTAATAAATTACCTCTGATATATTCTACTAAAGTGTATGCAAGACCCGATAAAATCATTCTGAGCTGATTAGCCCACCATCTATGACAAGAAGTACGATCTGCAAATAATTCTAGTTGTTGCTCTTTTATACGGTTTTCCATATCACCACGACCACAGTAAACTTTGTCGTATAAATCTTCAGGTTTATCTGATAAATTAGTTACTATATACCTTGGATTTTCTCCAAGCATTGTCATTTCTGCCTTACCAATTATTCTACGTTCATGACTCCAACTACCAGCCTTATATGGAAACTCACTAAAAAGACGTTGCTTTTCTTGGGTTATAATAAATGCTGCTTTTGACTTCTCCATTGTAGGTTTCAGTAACTCATTTAGTCTGTTATTTTGGGGCATTCCTACAATATATTTTATATTATGAATATCACACCAATCAAACATCTGATGACGACAAAATCCACTATCACCACGAAAAATAATCTTTACCTCTGGCCAAGCTTGGCGAAAACGTTTTACTAACAATGATAATATTGCCCAAGAATGTTTTGCTTGATCCTGCTTTGACGTCCTAAGATAACTAACTAACAGATGCTTTCCACAAAAAACATACAAAGGTAAAAAGCAATTATGACCGTAATAACCATGATAAAACTTACCTTCCTGTTGCCCATGAATTTCATCATCCGTAGCATCAAAATCAAGTATTAGCTGCTTTGGTACTATTTTATGAGACTTAATAAATTTATCAAGCATTAGTTCATGCACTTTAATTGCAAAGTGTCTATCAGCATTGTTTTCTATACGACATAAGGTAGAACTACTTGCCATATCATCAATTGTTTCCATAGCTGTTTGCATAGCAGGACATTTTCGTAGATAATTGTGGTCATTTAAATCTTCATAACCTAATGCAATACCATAAATTCGTTGCCTCAGCATTGTTGCCATATTATGGGTAATTTTACTACCATCTCGTCTATCAGGAAATATTTTAGCAAGCTCCTCTGTTATACCAAGCCTTTTATCTGCTTCTCTTAATAACAACACACCTCCATCGCTACTAATATCACCTCCAGTGAAATTTATCTCTATTGTCCGATTTTTTACTTTGGAAAACTGGTAACTATATGCTATACAATTTGTCATGACAAAATCCTTTGTATTATTCTAATGAAATACCAGTATTATACAGCTTTACGAGGATTTTGTCTCCTATATCTCATGCAATATCCGGGTTAGTCCATTATGGTGCTGAACTACCAATAAAATATTTTCAGCAATTTTATCTTCACTAATAATTCCTCTTGCAACTGGATATATTTGCATGCCATCACTTGCTATTAAATACAACACTGGTACAATATTTTCAGGATTTAATTTTTTTAGTAATCCTGTATCTTTAACCGTTGTAACATCCTGAAACTTCTCTTCATTTCCACCAACAAAAATTAACTGAAAACCATATTTATTGGCAAATTCTAGTACAATGGGGGCAAATGCATGACAATACTCACATCCTTGCTTTGCTTGCAGAATTAATCCCCAATCTTTAGCTAACAATCTTAGTTTTTGGCTGTTTTCTTCTTCTTGCCTTACTTCATATAATTTTTTATGTAAGGAATTTACTGGTTCATCCATGTTTACTAGCTTGTAATCTAATATCGTTGCTAGTTGCCACATGGTAGCAAATTTATGTGATTTTTCTAAGATTTGTTTATGTAACCTTTGAGCAATAATGACATTGATAAGTGTTGGATTATCAAGGGCTCTGCGTTGAGCCTTAGAAAATTCCTGCTTTAATTTATTTATTCTTTGATCATAAGGTGTTTCAGTAAAATCCTGTTTTGTAACTACTGAATCTAGCTTTATTACTTCTCTTGTTTGAAACAAATCTTCATTATACCAAAGGAAACCTGTTGGTTGAGTGCTATCTTTTAGTTCATTGTTGCTGGCTAAATCTAATCCTGTCATTTTATTTACACTATTAGCATTTAAGTCTATAGTACCAGCAAATGCATGATTTGACCAATCATTGATTAATAACCATAAATTAATTACTAGTAATGTAATAGCTAGTGATGATTTAGTTATTGTGTTTACTAGCCACTTCATTATTTTAATAGGATAAATTTGAATCAGTACAATTATTAGATATTTGTTGTTGCATTATAGGCATCTGGTTTTTTAGTTGCTGCGGAAAATTCTTATGCATTTTACTTTTAGCATGATCAAGTAAATCACTAAATAACTCCTCTAAATCCACTTTAGAAAAATCTATTCTTTGCAGCTCTTCTACTGTAAACCCCCTGCAATTAGCATGTTGTGCCGTGCCAAAACTAATAGATAATTGTTTTTTGCCTTGTTCCTGAAATACTCTTGCAAGCTTTGAATTAAAACAGCAATAAGTAGATTTCTTGGTAATACATGTCTTAAATATTTTATCTTTCTTAGCACAATATGTACCAACATAGTAGCACTGACCTTTTGCCCTTTTTAAGGCTAAGGCTTTTTCTTCTGCATTGCACCTGCTAAGCCCTAGATCCTTACCCCAACCTTTGAACCCGGAACAACAATTAAGAAAATTACCAATATTTGTTTTACGACAACTATTGCTTGTACCTTTAAAAACCATAATCGGATTTGTCTGCATATCCTTTTTCATTTCATTTAGCATGGCAAGATACCCAACATTTCCCATATCAGTATTTGGCACAATAGTTGCAGTATGACAATCCCCTCCTAAACAAAACATTTGTGATCCTGCTATAGAAGAGCTAAGCTCTTTTTTCTGGGCTATACATATGTAATCTCGCCTCCACTGTAAACAGATACTCGCAGATTGTTTAACGCAATTACTGCTTGCAAGTTCACAATCTTGCTTCTTTAAATGATGACAGCCATCTTTTGGCTCACTACTACATTGATATTTAATTTGCTCGCTCCAACATGGACGATTAACCCGATATTGATCATAAAATATCTTCTCTCCTCTTTCTAAACATACCGTACCTAGCTCATGACATTCATTATGCTCTATTAATGATTCTAATTCTTCTGGATAAAGAAGCCAATATTCTCCTTTTTCCTTAAATTCTTTTTCCTTTTCTCTAAATCTATATTTAAAATTATATTTATCCCATTTTACTTCATGTCTTCTACATTCAGTTAAATTTCCGCTGCCCCTAGGATTAATGCCAATTTCTTCACTAATTTGTTCTAAATTTACTCCTAGCTTTTGGGCAATAATACTTCTTACTTCACTTTGAGTGTTAATATCACTACGCATATGCATACCATTGCGTTTCTTTTTCCAATGAACCGGATATAGCAAGTGGTAATGTAATCTACATATCTCCTCTCCAGATATATCAATAGTTCTATCTTGCCATGCTCCCCATTTATCTATTAATTCTGTTTCTAAATATAGCTTCCTAATTATGTCAACCGTAAAATCTACCCCTTTAATACAACTCTTAGCAATTTTTGTTTTGGTAATTGTTTCACTATTAGAAAAATTATCTCCTTCTGTATGTCTTAAAGGATCTGCCTCAATTTTAGCTGAATTAATAATCAAGGGGTTTTTAGGATTAATGTCATATTCTTGAGAAGCATCTATTTTTTTAAGCTCACTTTGTTGTAGTAATTGGCCTGCTGAACTATTATTTAACATTTGACCGCCTTGCTTTGTTAAATCTTGATCGCTCATATTACTTAAATTTGAAATATCTGCATCTTTATCAAATATTACTTTATTGCCCATTTGATCAGGATTGCCAAGCCTGATACTATTTTCATATTGTTTAGCTCTATTATAACTATCTTGAATGTTAGCAATTGCATTAAAACTGAACAATACAATAATCATTGATAAAAACGTGAACCTCATGAATTTTCTTTGTTCATAATTTCTAAAGCATCATATAATGATATGTGACCAGTTAGTCTTTTTACTCCCTTGCCTTCACTATTCACTATTATTGCTGGTACAGAAGTAATTTGATATTCCTCAAATAGATTGGGATCAATATCAAAACTAATACCAATTTCATCGGCTTTTGCTTTAGTATCTAAAAAAGAATTATTTTTTAGACCCCGCATTACAAGTTTTGCTCCTGCTCGTTCTGCTTCAACATAATAACTCTTTAATGCTGAATCAGGCATTGAAAATGAGATAAAAATGTAAATTTGAGTTTTAGGCTGTATCAGCTTTAAACCTTCTTGTTGTGCCACAATACTCTTGCTACTTAGCAGTAATAAAATTATTAAACTTACTGTTTTTAACCTGAAACACATATTCCTAAACTTATAACATCAAAAGAGGCAGCATGATCTCTTTCTCCAGATTAAATAACCAAAATCCTCACCTTTAACCGGGAATTCGCGTGCACCCTGCCAGGTAGTTTCAGTCTCACCAATCTTTTTACAAGAATGCACCTCCGGTATAGGGTAAGTCATCTGCAGTCTATATTGGCTCTTCTTGATTATTGGCATTGGATATTTACCGCATAATCCTTCTCTTCCCATATAACCCCATAATAACAACTGCCTATGTAACTTAGCCATAAATTTTGCTACCAACAGCGTGGAAGTACCTACTCCGCCATTATAAGAGCTAGTTGTACCGGTAAAGGGATAAAGAGAACCTTGACAGCCACAGCACCAAAACATTGCATCGTTAGAAAGATTACCAGAACTAGAGCTAATGCAATCAGCTATGCAAGCCGATAGAGCTGCAATACTTCCAAATAATAAACTTTCAGGATTTAATATAGCAGCCTTGTTATCATCTCCCCATAATGGATCAAATTCAGTTAAATATGCTATATCTACTTGTGACATCTCTAAACAGGCAAAATCAAGTAATATCTCAAGCCAGTAAATAACCGGATAAATATACCAATGAACATGATAAAAGCTACTTCCCTCTATATCATCCTTAACACCTTTTTGCATGCTAGTCCCAAGATTAATGCCTCCAAGGCTTACCATACACATCGGAGATTTAGTCACATCAACCAATCTCACTGGCTCCCAAAATCCAATTGGAATTCCAGGAACCGGCATCGGAATCGAAGGCTTAGGGCAAAAACAAATAATTTGCCTTGGGTTATTAGTATCAGCCATAGAACTTGAGACAATTTTTACTCCTCCGATAGTAATTGGAAATAAACATTTCCAGCAAACATCAGTGATTGGATTTACAAATCTTCCTACGCAGCCAATTGATGCATAACTATAATTACCAAGCAAAATAATTATAATAAATATTATTAACTTCATTATTACTTGTATATTTCAGAAGTAACTAAAGCTGTATTTGCTTGATAAACTACCTTTGGTTGCTCTGCTATCATATTATTTTTCTCACCTGCGATTAGATATACTACTTCTCCACTAGATTTTACTATTGCTTGCACCCTACCTTGTAATACCTGATCTATTATCTTTTCTAAATTTTTCTTTGCGTCCGATAATTGCCACTTCTTCATAGATTACCTCCGGATTACGCCTCAATCTTTACTCAAATACTATAACATTTCAATTAATCTTGATTTCGCTAATTTTAAGTAATTTGCCTTCCTGCCGGGCAATAGCTGGCACTGCTTTTATTTTAAAACGAGTAGTAAGCACGCCACCTTGATCAAAAAACACCGGCTTATTTAACTTTTTTGCCATCTTAATAGGGTTTCCTTTAGTAAGTACTAATTTTCCTATTTGTGATTTAGACCACTTAATCTGCTTCTCGTCATCTCCATCAATAAACATTAATGGTTCTCCCCAGCTTATTTTCTCTAAAGGATTAACCTTAGTGCCAGCTTTTATTATTACAGCGTCACTAGAATCTTTAATATCAGTTTTTTGAATAAAACTTGGTTCTATAAACCAGCTTCGGTTTTTACTAGCTTTTGTTAAACCTCTTACTGGAGTTGGTCTAGAGATTTTCTGTTTTACTTTATTTTTAAATTCTTCCTGCATTTTCTCTAAAACGCCATTTTGTTTTGCTATTTTGAGCCTCGCCATAATGACCTCTAATAAAGACTCTTCAATAATTGGAAATACATGACCCCTGACTCCATAATCTCTAACCCGGATATTGCATGAGATATAGGAGACAAAATCCTCGTAAAGCTGTATAATACTGGTATTTCATTAGAATAATACAAAGGATTTTGTCATGACAAATTGTATAGCATATAGTTACCAGTTTTCCAAAGTAAAAAATCGGACAATAGAGATAAATTTCACTGGAGGTGATATTAGTAGCGATGGAGGTGTGTTGTTATTAAGAGAAGCAGATAAAAGGCTTGGTATAACAGAGGAGCTTGCTAAAATATTTCCTGATAGACGAGATGGTAGTAAAATTACCCATAATATGGCAACAATGCTGAGGCAACGAATTTATGGTATTGCATTAGGTTATGAAGATTTAAATGACCACAATTATCTACGAAAATGTCCTGCTATGCAAACAGCTATGGAAACAATTGATGATATGGCAAGTAGTTCTACCTTATGTCGTATAGAAAACAATGCTGATAGACACTTTGCAATTAAAGTGCATGAACTAATGCTTGATAAATTTATTAAGTCTCATAAAATAGTACCAAAGCAGCTAATACTTGATTTTGATGCTACGGATGATGAAATTCATGGGCAACAGGAAGGTAAGTTTTATCATGGTTATTACGGTCATAATTGCTTTTTACCTTTGTATGTTTTTTGTGGAAAGCATCTGTTAGTTAGTTATCTTAGGACGTCAAAGCAGGATCAAGCAAAACATTCTTGGGCAATATTATCATTGTTAGTAAAACGTTTTCGCCAAGCTTGGCCAGAGGTAAAGATTATTTTTCGTGGTGATAGTGGATTTTGTCGTCATCAGATGTTTGATTGGTGTGATATTCATAATATAAAATATATTGTAGGAATGCCCCAAAATAACAGACTAAATGAGTTACTGAAACCTACAATGGAGAAGTCAAAAGCAGCATTTATTATAACCCAAGAAAAGCAACGTCTTTTTAGTGAGTTTCCATATAAGGCTGGTAGTTGGAGTCATGAACGTAGAATAATTGGTAAGGCAGAAATGACAATGCTTGGAGAAAATCCAAGGTATATAGTAACTAATTTATCAGATAAACCTGAAGATTTATACGACAAAGTTTACTGTGGTCGTGGTGATATGGAAAACCGTATAAAAGAGCAACAACTAGAATTATTTGCAGATCGTACTTCTTGTCATAGATGGTGGGCTAATCAGCTCAGAATGATTTTATCGGGTCTTGCATACACTTTAGTAGAATATATCAGAGGTAATTTATTACAAGGTAGTGCATTAGCAAAAGCACAAATAGGTACAATACGTTTAAAATTATTAAAAATTGGGGTAGTAATTATCCGTAATACTAGGCGTATTAAGTTTTTGTTATCTTCATCATATCCTTACCGACAGGTATGGAATCATGTGATGAAGAAATTAGCATTAGAATAACCTAGATTAGCACTGTTCCCGGTGCTTAGAAAAAATGGGGTAAGGGGCATTACATCTAAAATTTGAAAATAACGGCTTCAAAGCACTTTTTGGCAAAATTTTTACAAAAGTATCATTGCTAATATTATAAATTACTCAATTTCTTACTTTAAATCTCACTTCATGCAATATCCGGGCTAACCATTTATGCGGTGTAATAAACCGCCAACTATTATCGAGCCTTTGAGCTATTTTATTTGGATGATTTGCAAATTCTTCGGTAGCATTTTGACCGATTATATATAACTGCCCCGATCTTGGGGAGTCAGGCGGCGAAGTTATATAAACCTCGTGAATTACCGAATTTACTAGTACATCAAGCATATTTAATGCTTCATTATGGGTAATTTCCTTCTGTGCCTGCCCGCTATGGATAAGCGGCAGTTTTAACCGATTTGTATATGTCATATTTTATTCTTGAATAGTTTTATTAAAAGCTTTATTATTAGTACTAATTAAAGTAATTTAGAGATATTAGTATGAGTCACGTAATTTGTGCAGATGTAGTAGCAAGTGTTTCTGAGCTTAAGTCAAACCCTATGGGTACTATACAAAGTGCCGGAGGGAAACCACTTGCTATATTAAACCGCAATCAACCGGTTTTTTATTGTGTTCCTGCTGATTTATATGAAGCAATGACTGAAATGATTGATGATATTGAGTTAGGTAGAATTATAGATGAACGTAAAAACGATAAAGAAATACCGGTAAATATTAATGACCTATGAATTGACCTTTTTAGAAACTGCTAAAAAGGAATGGAGAAAGTTAGCACCAGATATTCAAAAACAGTTTAAAGCAAAATTACAAGAACGTCTTATAAATCCCTGTGTTCCTAAAGATAAACTTAGTACAATGCCAGATTGTTATAAAATTAAACTTCGCACTGTAGGTTATCGTTTAGTTTATAGAGTTATAGATTCAAGGTTAGTAGTACAAGTTATAGCTATAGGGCGTCGTGATCAAAATACTGTTTATAAGCTAGCACATAGTCGTTTATTTTAAAATGATATAGTAGTTCCGTAGCCTCTACCTATTTGAGAAGAAAGCTGGTAGATAGTGGCGGTTAGTTCTTCCGGGGGATTTCTAAAGTCGTTAGTTACTGATGTTACGCAGTATTTATCAAATAGGCATATTTGCCGCCATATTTTTTAATTGCTGAAATGCGATTTGATTAGCTTTTACAAGTAGCTTATATTTTATAGCAAAATGGTTAAGGTGAGTTTTTATTTTAAGTTTTTCCAATTTACAGTAAGCTATTAGTACAGAAAAAATATGGTTACATTGTGAACGAATAACTTTAGTCGGAGACTTTGCCAAACTAGCATTTTGCTTTATTGATTTGTGATATTCTTCGATACGCCACCGTTTTTGATAGAGTTCGTAGAAATATGGAACTTCTAGGCTTAAATCATTGGTAATCAAGTATAATATACCTTGTTTGCCGTTCTCGTTTGTGAAAACTTTTTTGAGTAGTTTGACCGGAAAATCAACTTCTTTAAGCCAAACCGTTAAAGTAGTATTATCTTGCATATTTAATGATTCAATACGTTTAAAGTTTCCTAGCCCGGATATTGCATGAGATATAGGAGACAAAATCCTCGTAAAGCTGTATAATACTGGTATTTCATTAGAATAATACAAAGGATTTTGTCATGACAAATTGTATAGCATATAGTTACCAGTTTTCCAAAGTAAAAAATCGGACAATAGAGATAAATTTCACTGGAGGTGATATTAGTAGCGATGGAGGTGTGTTGTTATTAAGAGAAGCAGATAAAAGGCTTGGTATAACAGAGGAGCTTGCTAAAATATTTCCTGATAGACGAGATGGTAGTAAAATTACCCATAATATGGCAACAATGCTGAGGCAACGAATTTATGGTATTGCATTAGGTTATGAAGATTTAAATGACCACAATTATCTACGAAAATGTCCTGCTATGCAAACAGCTATGGAAACAATTGATGATATGGCAAGTAGTTCTACCTTATGTCGTATAGAAAACAATGCTGATAGACACTTTGCAATTAAAGTGCATGAACTAATGCTTGATAAATTTATTAAGTCTCATAAAATAGTACCAAAGCAGCTAATACTTGATTTTGATGCTACGGATGATGAAATTCATGGGCAACAGGAAGGTAAGTTTTATCATGGTTATTACGGTCATAATTGCTTTTTACCTTTGTATGTTTTTTGTGGAAAGCATCTGTTAGTTAGTTATCTTAGGACGTCAAAGCAGGATCAAGCAAAACATTCTTGGGCAATATTATCATTGTTAGTAAAACGTTTTCGCCAAGCTTGGCCAGAGGTAAAGATTATTTTTCGTGGTGATAGTGGATTTTGTCGTCATCAGATGTTTGATTGGTGTGATATTCATAATATAAAATATATTGTAGGAATGCCCCAAAATAACAGACTAAATGAGTTACTGAAACCTACAATGGAGAAGTCAAAAGCAGCATTTATTATAACCCAAGAAAAGCAACGTCTTTTTAGTGAGTTTCCATATAAGGCTGGTAGTTGGAGTCATGAACGTAGAATAATTGGTAAGGCAGAAATGACAATGCTTGGAGAAAATCCAAGGTATATAGTAACTAATTTATCAGATAAACCTGAAGATTTATACGACAAAGTTTACTGTGGTCGTGGTGATATGGAAAACCGTATAAAAGAGCAACAACTAGAATTATTTGCAGATCGTACTTCTTGTCATAGATGGTGGGCTAATCAGCTCAGAATGATTTTATCGGGTCTTGCATACACTTTAGTAGAATATATCAGAGGTAATTTATTACAAGGTAGTGCATTAGCAAAAGCACAAATAGGTACAATACGTTTAAAATTATTAAAAATTGGGGTAGTAATTATCCGTAATACTAGGCGTATTAAGTTTTTGTTATCTTCATCATATCCTTACCGACAGGTATGGAATCATGTGATGAAGAAATTAGCATTAGAATAACCTAGATTAGCACTGTTCCCGGTGCTTAGAAAAAATGGGGTAAGGGGCATTACATCTAAAATTTGAAAATAACGGCTTCAAAGCACTTTTTGGCAAAATTTTTACAAAAGTATCATTGCTAATATTATAAATTACTCAATTTCTTACTTTAAATCTCACTTCATGCAATATCCGGGCTAATTGCTATTTTAGAATTATTGTCTATGCTTATGTCTAAATTATTATTGTGTGCATTTACATAACTTACCTTTAATACAATCACAAATAAAACAAAGGAGCTTATAATAATAATTTTTAGAGCTAAATATCTTCTCATATTTTCCCATAAAACTTTAAACTAAGCCTTGCTCTTCCAGTATATTATTGATGGCATCTGTAACGCTCATTCCCGCAATCATTCTATCCTCTAAAGCCCTATAATCCCTAGCATTAGTAGAGGTCAGCATTAGAGTAAATGGATCTAACATTAACCTTGCTACTACTCCATGAACACTTGGTCCATAAATTGCTGCTTCACTATAATGCAGTGGATTTGAATGAATTGATTGCAGTAAATTTAACTTCCAATCTTCATCAACAAAACCTGCAAGTTTGGGGTTTGCTCTCATTGCTTTAAAGCTCTCAGGATTTTGCTTGAGAATAACTTTATGTGATGAATTCTCAAAAGCTTTTTCAGCAGCTGATCCTGCTTCCCTAAAGTAATCAGTTAATTGCTGAGTAGCAAGGGTTATTGAGCCATTATATTTTCTTGCTATTCTTCCGGCTTCTTCAATAAATTCTCCAGATCTCTTGCCAGATAGTAATTTCCATGCTTCATCAATCATGATTAGAAAGGGACGCTTCCTATCACCTTTAACCATGCTCTGGTTAATATGAACAATCATGATTTGTACAATTACTGCAAGTAGTGCCTGGTTACTGCGAAGATGATCAGTTTCAATTACTACTATATCTGAGTTTAGTGATAATTGTGCCTTGTTACTGAAAAATTTGCCATATTGCCCATCACGGGTAAATGGAAATAACATATTACCAAGTTCTTGCGAGTAAGACTCTTCTCTTTTTAGCAGCCAATCTGCTATGTCAGTTATCTCAGCTCGTGCTCCTTTTGCTTGCCAAACAGCTATTAAGGCTTTTTGCAGCATTGGTTGCTGCAAATCATTAGTTCCATACTGAGGAGCTGCCATGGTTGCTAGAATCGATGGAAAACTTGCTAGAAAATCTGCTTGTGCTTCAATTGAGTCTTCGCTGCCGCCTGCTGGAATTTCTGAGAATGGATTAATTGATATCGGATTTTTTAAGTCAAACTCTATATAATTACCACCCAATAACAAACAGGTTCTTTTAAATGATCTACCATAATCAAGAACAAATACTCTGCCGCCAGTGCCTAAGACCGATAGCATTAATTCTTGCATAAACACTGATTTACCGGATCCTGGCACTCCTGCTATACAAAGATTAAAATTTTCATTGGGAGCTGCAGATGCAGTATATAAATTTGAGCCAATTAATGCTGAACCAAAGGGCGACCAATACATTATCTGTCCTCTTCTACCAGTAAGCAGCATGCCAGGAGAACTTAAATCCCCTTTCCATTCACCAATGATAGGCAGTAACACCTTACTTTCTGAGGCAATAGTCTTTATGCCTCTACCAAGATTTGATAATGCTACGCCAACTCCCCGAGTCTTTTTATTAAATATGTTATTGAATCTATTAAACTTACCTGCTATAGAATTTGGTATGGCTTCAACTAACTGCATCGGTAAACTAGCAAGCACCACCGCTAAATGATCATATTTACAAGGGACAAAATACCAGCCACTTCGACGAAGTTGCGCGCAAAACTGTGATGCTGCCCCTTTGGCTTTATTCTTCTGATCCCACATAATGACATTTAAGTGGATATTTACTACTCTATCACCGCTTTGCAAGCACGCTACTGCTCCTGCTAAATCTTGTGCTTCTAGTTGCAGATTAGGAAAGAATTTACCCATCCCGGCATTAATATTTCTCTCTAAAGCTTCTCTTTTGGTAATAGCAGATGTTTTAGCCACTAACTGATTTGGTATAATCTGCAAACCAAAATGAATTAAAAAATTTGCTCTAATATATTCATCTCGTCTTAGCTCATTACCTAAAAATAAATCCATGGCTGATAAACGCCACTCAGAAGGTCTTTTTCCTGCCTCTAAGCTTATAAATATTTGATTATCATTAAGACTTACATAATCTTCCTTTTCATATAAAGAAAAATTACCGGGTAAAATCTGCTCAGATAATATTTCATAAGGATTAAGTTCAGGATGTTCTTCTTCCCTCCAACCAAATATTAAACGGACAAATTTTAATAGCAATGTTGCCTCAACATTATAAGTAGTAAGACCAATTGATTTAAATGTATCTTGCAGTACTTCTCTTCTTCGTATCATCTCATTAATATCAATCGTCAGCGTCGGAATAGTTACGGAAATTAATAAAACTACATCTTTGATATTTCCCTCTTTCTTTGCTTTTTGCTCTAAAAATTTTGTTCTTCTACTGCTAAGCTCAGCAAAGATGCTGCCCTTTCTATGTAATTGCCAGTTATCTAGCCCGGATATTGCATGAGATATAGGAGACAAAATCCTCGTAAAGCTGTATAATACTGGTATTTCATTAGAATAATACAAAGGATTTTGTCATGACAAATTGTATAGCATATAGTTACCAGTTTTCCAAAGTAAAAAATCGGACAATAGAGATAAATTTCACTGGAGGTGATATTAGTAGCGATGGAGGTGTGTTGTTATTAAGAGAAGCAGATAAAAGGCTTGGTATAACAGAGGAGCTTGCTAAAATATTTCCTGATAGACGAGATGGTAGTAAAATTACCCATAATATGGCAACAATGCTGAGGCAACGAATTTATGGTATTGCATTAGGTTATGAAGATTTAAATGACCACAATTATCTACGAAAATGTCCTGCTATGCAAACAGCTATGGAAACAATTGATGATATGGCAAGTAGTTCTACCTTATGTCGTATAGAAAACAATGCTGATAGACACTTTGCAATTAAAGTGCATGAACTAATGCTTGATAAATTTATTAAGTCTCATAAAATAGTACCAAAGCAGCTAATACTTGATTTTGATGCTACGGATGATGAAATTCATGGGCAACAGGAAGGTAAGTTTTATCATGGTTATTACGGTCATAATTGCTTTTTACCTTTGTATGTTTTTTGTGGAAAGCATCTGTTAGTTAGTTATCTTAGGACGTCAAAGCAGGATCAAGCAAAACATTCTTGGGCAATATTATCATTGTTAGTAAAACGTTTTCGCCAAGCTTGGCCAGAGGTAAAGATTATTTTTCGTGGTGATAGTGGATTTTGTCGTCATCAGATGTTTGATTGGTGTGATATTCATAATATAAAATATATTGTAGGAATGCCCCAAAATAACAGACTAAATGAGTTACTGAAACCTACAATGGAGAAGTCAAAAGCAGCATTTATTATAACCCAAGAAAAGCAACGTCTTTTTAGTGAGTTTCCATATAAGGCTGGTAGTTGGAGTCATGAACGTAGAATAATTGGTAAGGCAGAAATGACAATGCTTGGAGAAAATCCAAGGTATATAGTAACTAATTTATCAGATAAACCTGAAGATTTATACGACAAAGTTTACTGTGGTCGTGGTGATATGGAAAACCGTATAAAAGAGCAACAACTAGAATTATTTGCAGATCGTACTTCTTGTCATAGATGGTGGGCTAATCAGCTCAGAATGATTTTATCGGGTCTTGCATACACTTTAGTAGAATATATCAGAGGTAATTTATTACAAGGTAGTGCATTAGCAAAAGCACAAATAGGTACAATACGTTTAAAATTATTAAAAATTGGGGTAGTAATTATCCGTAATACTAGGCGTATTAAGTTTTTGTTATCTTCATCATATCCTTACCGACAGGTATGGAATCATGTGATGAAGAAATTAGCATTAGAATAACCTAGATTAGCACTGTTCCCGGTGCTTAGAAAAAATGGGGTAAGGGGCATTACATCTAAAATTTGAAAATAACGGCTTCAAAGCACTTTTTGGCAAAATTTTTACAAAAGTATCATTGCTAATATTATAAATTACTCAATTTCTTACTTTAAATCTCACTTCATGCAATATCCGGGCTAGATATTCTCTTATATGATCAGAGCCAATCATCAATATTTGAAAACTACTTCCTGCCGGTAAATTCTCATCACTTTTAAGAAATTCTGCTATTTCCCCTTGAGCTTGCAAGCTTGTTCCAACCAGCGGCCAGCCAAGCAGGACAAATCCTACTGAAGCCCTATTAAAAAACAAGCTACTCTCCTCATCATATGATTCATAAACAAAATGTTTAGCTAGTCTTTCCCGAGCAAAATCTTTATTAATTCCTAATGTCATTATTATACCTTCCAAAGCATCTAGTAGAGCATCTCGATTTAAAATTAGGCTTATCATTATTATTATTTGGATTAAACATATCAATATCTGCCATTTTATTTACTTCATATAAAGATTTACATTTTAGTCCTTGGGGCAGCGGGCAATCAAAATCGCTTCTATATGGCATCAACTTACAATTAGCAACGCTAAAGCTTAACATTAATAACAACAGCAGATTAATTATTTTATTATTCATTGAAAATTACCCGGATATTGTTGTTCTGACTGCAAATCAATATCTGTCATTTCATAATCATCATTATTCTTAATAAAACGTTCTTGCAATTTAGTTTTTGTATTAGTAAAACTTGTCACTTTATTCCCAGAATAATTTTGATAATTACTATAATTTGTTCTATTGTGCGAATAATCAGTAGTAGTTGGTGGCAGTAATCTATCTACTTTGTTGGATTCTTTATTATCTCTTAAATCAAAACCTTTTCTAAATACTACATCTATTACTCTACCTGAAGCTACAACAATTACTGGACTCATACTTTCTGCTCGTTTAATTGCAAAATCAGCAAGTTTTTCTAAAGCATTACCGGTGCCGGCATAAACACCGGCTTTAAGAGAATCCTGAGCTTTTAAGGCATTTTGTTGCCCGGTAATCGGTGACACCGGAAATATGCTATTTGTTGCCTGGTTCTGAAAAAATTGTGCTATCCCGCCAAGTATGCCGTTAAGTACCGCCATCCTTGCTACATCTGATGATCTATCAACAACTATCCCTTTAATGCCGGGCCTACCATCTTCTCCTATTAACCAGCCTTCTACCGGTTTTTCAATTATCTTGCCGTTACGATTTAATAAAGATACCGTCTCTAACCGGCATTTAGCCCGCTCTGATGAAATATCCCCAGTGCAAGAACCAATTAAAATTGCTTCTTTGATTTGCTCCGTTTTATATCCTTTAGAAAAAATAGCTGTATCAACAAGCCTTACCATTATAGGCTCAGGTGAAGCTGCATTATTAGTGCCGGTTCCAACCACTACTCCGGTAAGCAGCACCCCTCTTGCAAAGCTGCCGGTAGTAATATAATCTTTAACGTCTTTTTTTATCCTTAAGTCAGCTCTTTTTACATAGCCAAGTAATCTTTTTACTGGAGCAGTAGGAGCAGCAGCAATGCTTTGCTCAAGGTTATTATCTAGTAAATCTTCTATTTTTTGATTATTATTAAAATCATTGCCATCATATAATATAGTTTCTTCATGAGGCTTCTCTAATGATTCTAACTTTTGACTAAAATCATCAATTTTAGTTTTAGTTTCTAAATATTTATTCTCTATTAGCTTCTCTAAATGATTCTGCATGTTTTTAACTTCATTTAATATTTCTGCAGTCCATTTTGCCCTTGGATCTATGGCCTTTTCTATTCCGGATATTTCCCTTGATTGTCTATCTTCTTGTAAACCTCGGGAAGTTTTGACCTCATTTTCGGCAAATCCATAAAATACCAAAACCATTATTACGCCTAGGCAAGCTAGAGTTACTAATGGTCTGTTTTTAATTATCTCTATGAGTCCTGATAATCTTTTACTAAATGTAGATGGTAATTTATGATCCTCTACTGTACTTTGTAATTCTTCCTGCTTATTGAACTCTTGATCCATTGCTTTTAATCAATATCCTAATTGTCTAACTGATTTTCATCCCACTAGAGACCCACTCTAAATAAAATCCTAAAATAATACCAATAGCTACAATTGCTCCGGCAAGCCTTAAATTACCTCTAACCACTGCCCAGATTGATGACAAAATTGTTGCCCCTGATATCCCGATAGTTTTAAGTTACCAGTCGAGAGCCCACCAATCCTATCTAATTGCCCCTCTAATGTTTCTCCTAAAGCGATTTCAGGCAGTATTACATTTAGACAAAAAATTAATAATAGTGGCAATAAATTATATATTATCCTTAAATATTGTTTATTATTTTCTTTTTCTATTACATCTTTGTTTTTTACATTCATGATGCTTCTCTTCCTTGTTATTAGTTAACTTTGTTACTTCTTGTTCTAAATCAAACTTAATGAGTCTAATTGGTGCTGGTTTGCTTTTAGTAAAATTCAGCATTAAATCTTGGATCGTGCCATTTTCCCCAATTAGGGTTAAGTAAAGCTTGACTTTATCTTGCTGCGGTAAAATAAATAAACAGCCCGAATCATGCACAACTATTTCTGCAGCTTCCTGCGGATGAATAAAAATATCGTTAATCTTTTCTCCTTCGATATTAATTCTAGTAGGACCGTCTTTAGCTATTTGCAGCTCTAACAAAGAATCAGCATGTAACATATAACCTATAGCGTAAGTATTACTACTAAAGCTTGCAAGCATCATTCCAACAAAAACTACTAATATCTGTAACTCTGACTGCAAACTTTTCATTGCTTATTTGCCTCTTCTTCCTTAATACCTGTAAGTAATAATAAATGATTTGCTCCTCGCTTGTAGGTTAACAAATAAGTTTTATCAGTTGCAACATGCTTATTCTCTCCAAACCAATAACGAAATGTTCCATTAATTAATACTCCATCCGCAATGACTTTTACTTTTTTAGGAAAAAATACCGATGAAATATTAGAACCTTTAACAAAATCTAAATGTTCTTTAAAAAACTTATCTAATTGCTCTGTATTACTAGATACCACCTTCATATCCGCTATTTGCCTCTCTACTCCTTCTGGCGAAGTAGTAAATAATTCTTTCATTACAAAAACTGCCCATTCTTTAAGATAGGTCTCATGATAGCTCTTGGACGATACTATCATTCGACGATCTGGCTCTATTGCCGGAATTAATAACCATTTTTCTTCAGTGCTAACTGTTTTAATCATCCCAAGAAGACTCGTAACTGCAAGCAGCAATGTGATAAACAATAATCTCTGATTATACTTAACTAGCTGCTGAATAGAGCTTTGCTTAAATAAATGATCCATTACTTACCTACCTTTTTCCCAAGCAAATTAGGATAAGAAGTAGGAGCATATAGCCATTTCTTAGCGACTAAATAACTCTTAAGTACAAAATATTCCGATAATTTCTTAAACTTCTTAAATGCATAACAAAGTACAATACCAGCTATAATGCATATCATCCCAAGCTTAGCATGTCCGCTATTTAGTAACACTATCCCAGGTACTATACCAAGTAAGATAACTAACCACTCATCTAAGCTTAAGGCCATATATTTTAGTGGAGTAGAGAGTGACCAATATAATCTTTGATTAGCACAATTATTATTCATATTAATTAAGTGATATTTCCATTAATAGATAAGTTTTGCTAGTCATGACATTAACATCCTAATTTTTACATTGCCAGTGGAGTTTTAAGCCATAACAAAAAAAGCTGTAATTCATCTAAAACTGTGCCTATCTGGAGATGAATTCTATAGCTATATAAATGCATTTGTTGATAATTAGTAGTAAATTTGCTAATATTAATGAAATAAATTATTGGTGAGTTGTGTATGTTTAGAAGTGATGTAGAGTTAAAATTAGAATGTTTAAAACTTGCTATTCAGTCCTGCTGTAGTTATGACGCCGTGGATCTTGCAAAACAATATTATCGTTTCCTTATAGAAAATAGTGAAAATGTGCCGGTTCAATTCCTTTTTAATAATAAAGCTAATTTAAATTAACCATTAATTCTAATTACTTATTTTAGAGTTAGTACGTTTCCAGAATTGTAACTGCTCTAGGGCTTCATCAGACCAAATGACTTTCAACTTTTATTACCTTCTTTTTTCTTCTTTACCTTCAAAAGGTATTCTGTAATATCTTCAGCAGGTACGCCACTATCATAATTCATCCACCACCCATCTTCAGCATTTTCTATTTGTACAATATCTGCTTTAGTAGTTGATAAAATATAATCTTTAATATCATTTATTATATTAGCTTTAAAAAATTCCTGTATCTGTTCTTTAGTAATAGTATTATCTGCATTCTCTATAGCTTCATACCAAATAGAATGTTTATGTGTTAAATGACGTAAATAAGCAACTGAATGTTCACCATAAAAAGAATATACTTTGTGAAGTAATTTTTTTGTTGCTAAGTCATAAATAGCAAAGTCTATTTCTCCGGGCAAAGGAATTACATTATCTCTAAAGCTGCCAAATATTGAGCGTAAAGCCGGTACTACCGGCCCATGTTTCCAAGCCTTGATCTCTTCTTCAAACAACACTTTATCAAATAAAGCAAGATGAATGCCTTGAGCAAAATATATTAATTTCTGCAGCTTTAACTGGGTTATACTATCCCCTGCTTCTCTATCAACTAATACTAAAAAATAATTAGCTACATCAAAACAGCTAAGTACTTTAGCTTTTTCTTTAGTATTCATAATTATAAAATTCTTCATTGTTGTAAAATCTTCAAAAACTCAATAATTCTTAAGAATATAGAAGAAGCAAAAAAGGAATTTCCAAGCTTGTTGCAACAATTGCTTTACTACTTTCCTTTTCTAGCCTTTCTGTTCTTATAGAACTCACTTAATACAGGAGTTATTATAACATGAATATATTAATTAGCATATATTTAAGATTTTATATTTATAATAGTATTTACGGCTCTTTGCATATATTCTCGAGCAGTATCATTGGCAAGTCTAGTATACACTGCTGTTGATCTTGGATCTCTATGATTTAGAAGCTGTCCTATTACATATTGATTTGCTCCGGTCATTGCCATCCAGCTTGGTATTGTTCTCCTTAAATCATGGATCCTTAAATTTTCTATTCCTGCCTTTTTACAAATCCTCTTCCATGCTTTCTTTGGTTCTTGCAGGTGACCACTACTGCTGGTCTCACTTGGAAATACCCACATACTAGTAGATTGCTCTTTCCTGGCTTTTAATATTTCTACTGCCTGATCTATTAAAGGTAAACGGTGAGGATCACCATTTTTAGTTTCTGGAAGATATAATTGTTTATCAGCAAAACTTACCTGTTCCCAACGCATAGTAAGTAAATTATCCTTACGAACTGATGTATACAAAGCTATTAAGAAAAAGTCTTGCATTACCTGGTTTTGCTCGTCTGCTATTGCTGTAAAAAATCGTGGTATTTCTTCCCTAGTTAAATACCTATCTCTAGATTGTTCCTTATGCTTCTTTATTCCAATAACTGGATTTACTGTTAATAATTCCCATTCGATTGCTTTGCTAAATACAGGACTTAATATCTCAAGAAATCTATTAGCTCCATATTTACCAGTTTTAGTTAAGTTATTGAATAAGTCTTGAATATCTGTTTTGTGAATAGTAGATATTTTTCTAGGATATAAATGTTTGGCATATCTATCTACAGAAGCAGCATAATCCCTCCATCTTTTATTATTAATTTTACTATATTCATTAAGGTATTTATCATAAAGCTCCTTAAAGGTCAGTTCTTTTGATAATCTAGCTTTTTCTTCTACAGGATTATATCCTTTGGCGATCTCACCTTTTAATTCAGATGCTTTGGCTCTAGCATCAATAATTGATAGATCAGGGAACACACCTATTTTAATTCTATGATATTTCTTATCAAGTACTGTGCCCAAATAAAATATTTTACTACCACCATATGATACAATTAGCAATAATCCTTTTTCTTTGGTATCTTTATATACATCTCGTTTTGCCTGTGGAGCTTTAATTTCATGTAATGCTTCTTTAGTAAACAATAGTGATTTAACTGACATAAATCCTCCCACAGCTTAATTCATATATAATTAAACTGTAATATGCTTTACTCAGAAAAACAAATCTTATGTTAAATAGGATTATACTTTAAAAAATAATGATTTATCTCGACTATATACAATTTAACAATTAATAGTTGCTATAATTTCTTATCAAATTCAAAAGGTCTAAATATAATTACCAGATAAAAATTGCTCATGAATTTGAACTAACTATATGCTCATCATATCCACATGTTATTTTTAAATTTATAATATTTTTTAGAGATTGACAAATAATTGCAACTCTACTACAGTTAAGCTATAACTATTTGGTAATAAGGAAAAGCCTTAAATACAAGGGTTATGAGCTACAAATTAGTGTATGAGAAAAAAGCAAAGAAGCAGGGTAGAAGTGGCTTTTAGGTTGACTTCGTAAAGGTCGGGGGTTCGAGCCCACTATCGTCCACCATTCGACATTTTCGGACAAATTTACGAAGGTATTAAACGGCGGACGTAGATTATAATCAAGTTTCTCGCTGTTTAATTCCAGGTTAGCAAACACCAAATTTACTAAAAATTCCCTTTTCCTATAGCACCAAAACCTTTGAACAAATTATTTTTACAACCTATAATTATAAAATTCTTGACTTGTTCACGTTAATACCTTACATTAAAAACCACTTAATGATGTTTAACCTCTATCATTAACATATATCGACCTAAGGCTAATATTTATTATGCCGGGAGTCCGCTGCTATAAGTATCTTCTAGATATGAAATGTAGCGGAAAGTCGTTATGTTAATGACTGAGGTTAGCTCCCGGCACCTCTTTTGTTAGCCTTTAAGTCGATTATACAATAACTAATATTATTATGGTAAAAATAACGGATAAATGGATTCTCGTTTTCAAGCGTTGTTGCAGGGCTCTAAAAAAGTGCTATATGTCATTCTAGCTAAAAGCAGGAATCCAGAAAAAACACTTAAAATAAGTAAAATTATATAAAAATTTACTATATAATTCGCTTAAATATTCTCTGGATTCCCGCTTTTGCGGGAATGACATCAAAAATTCGAGCCAAGCAACAATGTCGGCTTGACCCACTAGTGTACGAACGTTGCTTGATGTGGCTATAGTATTCCGGACAGTTAGTATGAGACAATATTAACAGAAAGGAAATACAGTATGACAAAAACAAAAATGTATTCTAGTGAATTTAAAGAATCAGCAGTTAAATTGGCAACTGAATCGAAGCGACCTGTTATTCAGACTGCAAAAGAATTAGGTATCAGTAAGAATACTTTATATAGTTGGATAGATAAATATTCTAAACAATTTGAAGAATCAATAACAAGAACAGATGAACATCTGTATGATGAATTAAAAAGATTAAAGAAAGAGCTGGTGATAGTAACACAGGAGCGTGATATACTAAAAAAGGCTGCAGCGTACTTTGCAAAAGAGTCCCTGTAAGGTATGCATGGATAAAGAAGCATCAAGATGATTTCTCAATTGCAATTATGTGCAAATGTATGAAGGTATCACGTAGCGGTTATTATGAGTGGTTAAATAACCCTGGATGCAATAGGGATAAAGAAAATAGAGAATTAACCTGTAAGGTTAGAGCTATTTTTCAGGAAGGTAGACGAAATTATGGATCTAGACCCATTAAAAAGGCTTTGTTGAGGCAAGGCATAATTGTTAGTCGTAGGAGAATTACAAGACTAATGAATGAAGCTGGCTTAGTATGTAAAACTAAGTATAAATTTAAAGCAACTACTGATTCTAAGCATAATAAGCAAGTTGCTCCTAATTTATTGGATAGACAGTTTAAAGTTTCTAATGTTAATTGTTATTGGGTTGGTGATATCACCTATATCCCAACTGGAGAAGGATGGTTATATTTAGCCCGGATATTGCATGAAGTGAGATTTAAAGTAAGAAATTGAGTAATTTATAATATTAGCAATGATACTTTTGTAAAAATTTTGCCAAAAAGTGCTTTGAAGCCGTTATTTTCAAATTTTAGATGTAATGCCCCTTACCCCATTTTTTCTAAGCACCGGGAACAGTGCTAATCTAGGTTATTCTAATGCTAATTTCTTCATCACATGATTCCATACCTGTCGGTAAGGATATGATGAAGATAACAAAAACTTAATACGCCTAGTATTACGGATAATTACTACCCCAATTTTTAATAATTTTAAACGTATTGTACCTATTTGTGCTTTTGCTAATGCACTACCTTGTAATAAATTACCTCTGATATATTCTACTAAAGTGTATGCAAGACCCGATAAAATCATTCTGAGCTGATTAGCCCACCATCTATGACAAGAAGTACGATCTGCAAATAATTCTAGTTGTTGCTCTTTTATACGGTTTTCCATATCACCACGACCACAGTAAACTTTGTCGTATAAATCTTCAGGTTTATCTGATAAATTAGTTACTATATACCTTGGATTTTCTCCAAGCATTGTCATTTCTGCCTTACCAATTATTCTACGTTCATGACTCCAACTACCAGCCTTATATGGAAACTCACTAAAAAGACGTTGCTTTTCTTGGGTTATAATAAATGCTGCTTTTGACTTCTCCATTGTAGGTTTCAGTAACTCATTTAGTCTGTTATTTTGGGGCATTCCTACAATATATTTTATATTATGAATATCACACCAATCAAACATCTGATGACGACAAAATCCACTATCACCACGAAAAATAATCTTTACCTCTGGCCAAGCTTGGCGAAAACGTTTTACTAACAATGATAATATTGCCCAAGAATGTTTTGCTTGATCCTGCTTTGACGTCCTAAGATAACTAACTAACAGATGCTTTCCACAAAAAACATACAAAGGTAAAAAGCAATTATGACCGTAATAACCATGATAAAACTTACCTTCCTGTTGCCCATGAATTTCATCATCCGTAGCATCAAAATCAAGTATTAGCTGCTTTGGTACTATTTTATGAGACTTAATAAATTTATCAAGCATTAGTTCATGCACTTTAATTGCAAAGTGTCTATCAGCATTGTTTTCTATACGACATAAGGTAGAACTACTTGCCATATCATCAATTGTTTCCATAGCTGTTTGCATAGCAGGACATTTTCGTAGATAATTGTGGTCATTTAAATCTTCATAACCTAATGCAATACCATAAATTCGTTGCCTCAGCATTGTTGCCATATTATGGGTAATTTTACTACCATCTCGTCTATCAGGAAATATTTTAGCAAGCTCCTCTGTTATACCAAGCCTTTTATCTGCTTCTCTTAATAACAACACACCTCCATCGCTACTAATATCACCTCCAGTGAAATTTATCTCTATTGTCCGATTTTTTACTTTGGAAAACTGGTAACTATATGCTATACAATTTGTCATGACAAAATCCTTTGTATTATTCTAATGAAATACCAGTATTATACAGCTTTACGAGGATTTTGTCTCCTATATCTCATGCAATATCCGGGTTAGGGTACTCATATACCGGAGCTACAACTAAGATTAAGTATAAGAATGAGAAGCTAGGAGATGAGAGCAAAGTAAGAAGCAATATCTACTCAATATACGGCTTATATAATGTGCCTAATAAGAATTGGTTTATCAGCGGCATAGGGTTATATGGGGATAGTATAGTTAAAAACTATGTGCAGAGAGCGGTAATTATCGGAAATAAAATATCCGGTTATCAAATAGCTTATAGTAAGCATAAGTCATATGTCTATATAGGTCAATTAATGGTCGGCTATAATTATACCTTATCTTCTTCCGCAAGTTTCAAGCCGATGATCGGTATAAGATATGACAAAATGCGTGATGCTAGTTATCAAGAAAGCGGTACAGATTATCAAAATTTGACAGTTAAGGGTATTTCAGCAAGTTTAATAGAGGGGATAGTAGGAGTTAGAGGAGCAAAAGACATTAATACCGGTCATATGGTCATAACGCCGGAAATATACGGTTTCGTACGTCGTAATTTTAGAGATAAAGCCTCGGCTATTGATGCGAGGTTGTTTGGTATGGATAACCCGCTGCCAAGTATGGCATTAACGAGAGCTAAAACTAGCATTAATTTTGGCGGCGGCATAACTGCAAAATATAAGAGTTATGAATACGGTATCAATTATAATAGTAATATCGCCAATAAGTATTTAGCACATCAAGCTAGTGTGAAGCTAAGGATCAACTTCTAAGCTCTGTGAACAAAATTATAGCGTTGTTGCGTGGCTCGGAATCATTACAAAAAACCCCGTCATTGCGGGGAGGGCATTGTTGCGTGGCTCGAATTTTTGATGTCATTCCCGCGAAGGCGGGAATCCAGAGAATATTTAAGCGAATTATATAGTGAATTTTTATATAATTTTTCTTATTTTAAGTGTTTTTTCTGGATTCCCGCTTTCGCGGGAATGACATACGGTACTTTTTTAGAGCCACGCAACAACGCTTTGCGGGGAGGGACGTAGTGCCGACGTGGCAACCTAGGAAAAAAAACAGCAAAAAATGCTATGAAAATTATTATTTTCTAGATTGCCACGCCGCTTGCAGCGGCTCGCAATGACGTTGCAGGTATCCACCAATGCCCCTTCGCAGGAATGACATACTGCTACTTTTTTAGAGCCACGCAACAACGCCCGCTCGCTGTTTTAATACACTCTTTTTGCGGGAGGTACTGCTTTAACTTCGTCTGTTAAACTAGTAAGGGTTACCGGCTTATAATCAAGTATTATTTTGCCGTGTTCATCAATCCACGCAAGTGTATGCTTCATCCAATCGGCGTCGTTACGATCGGGGTAATCTTCCCTGGCATGAGCACCACGGCTTTCTTTTCTATTAGCGGCGGAGTGTACAGTAACCGCTGCTTGATCAAGCAGATTAGCTAATTCAAGTGCTTCGACTAAATCACTATTCCAAATTAAAGATTTATCATTAACTATAATATCATCATATTGTGCCCTTGCTTGATCAATCATTTGCATTCCTTCATCCAGAACCTTTTGAGTTCTGAATACCGACGCATGGCTTTGCATAGCTCTTTGCATTTGAAGCCTTAATGCGGCAACGGCAGTAGTGCCGCTACTATGCCGAATTTTATCAAATCTACTTATTATTTTTTCTAATATTCCATCTGTAAGCGGTTTATGCGGCGTACCGGCTTTAATAAGTTCAGCCGCTTTTAAAGCGGCAGCTCTTCCAAATACCACTAAATCAAGCAAAGAATTTGACCCCAAGCGATTTGCTCCATGTACCGATACGCAAGCGGCTTCACCGATAGCCATAAGCCCGTTAACAATTTTATTGTGGTTTTCGTTGTCTTTAATTATTACTTGACCGTGATAGTTAGTAGGCACGCCGCCCATATTATAATGCACTGTCGGTAAGACCGGTATCGGATCACGATTTACGTCGATGCCGGCAAAGATT
Source organism: Rickettsia endosymbiont of Polydrusus tereticollis (assembly GCF_964026385.1). Lineage (NCBI taxonomy): Bacteria > Pseudomonadati > Pseudomonadota > Alphaproteobacteria > Rickettsiales > Rickettsiaceae > Rickettsia > Rickettsia endosymbiont of Polydrusus tereticollis. The sequence continues at coordinate 1,871,079 of NZ_OZ032142.1, forward strand.
TTAGCGGTTTCTGAAATACCGGGAAGACGGCTATGTAAAATTTCAGGTGATAAATGATTTAAATGTAAAAATACATGATCTTTATGCTCGCCGACTCCTCGACCTTCACGAATCTCTATAGTCATCGCTCTTGATACTACGTCTCTTGAAGCAAGGTCTTTTGCCGATGGGGCATATCGTTCCATAAACCTTTCGCCGTTAGCATTTACTAAATATCCGCCTTCGCCTCTAGCACCTTCGGTAATTAAACAACCCGCTGAATAAATACCTGTCGGATGAAATTGTACAAACTCCATATCCTGCAACGGCAAGCCGCTTCTGATTGCCATACCGCCGCCGTCACCGGTGCAGGTATGAGCGGAGGTTGCTGAAAAATAGGCACGCCCATAGCCGCCGGTAGCGAGTACTACAGTATGAGCATGAAAACAATGTAAACTGCCGTCGTCAAGATTCCATGCGACTAATCCCTTGCATTCGCCGTTTTCCATCAACAAATCAATAGCAAAATACTCAATAAAAAACTGTACTTTATGTTTTAGAGATTGCTGATATAAAGTATGAAGTATAGCATGACCCGTGCGATCCGCAGCGGCACAAGTCCTTTGTGCTGCCTTACCTTTACCGTATTCCGTGGTCATCCCGCCGAAAGGACGTTGATAAATTTTACCCTCGCTAGTTCTTGAAAATGGTACGCCGTAATGCTCTAACTCTAAAATCGCATCGGCAGCATTTTTGCACATATATTCGATAGCGTCCTGATCGCCGAGCCAATCAGAGCCTTTAATCGTATCATACATATGCCAACGCCAATCATCCGCACCCATATTGCCAAGGGCGGCACTAATCCCGCCTTGTGCTGCTACCGTATGGCTACGAGTTGGAAATACTTTAGTAACGCATGCGGTGTTTAAGCCCTCCTTTGCCATGCCGAAAGCTGCCCTAAGACCCGCTCCGCCGGCACCGACCACTACTACGTCAAATTTATGATGAATTATATTATACGATTTTGTCATTAAGTTAATTTTTTAAGAATTGATATATTCGCCTTGTATGTTATTTAAGTAATATATTTGAGCTCAACATTCTCGATCTCATTCCTGCGTGGATACGGCGTTATTGCATGGCTCATAATTTACCGTATTATGGTTATTACAAGTACGGTGTCATACCGTGGTCAAGCCCACTGCTGTACGAACGTTGCAAAAATCGTCATTGCGAAGCCACGAAGGGCGTTGTTGCATGGCTAGAACTTTTGATGTCATTCCCGCGAAAGCGGGAATCCAGAGAATATTTAAGCAAATTATATAGTAAATTTTTATATAATTTTACTTATTTTAAGTGTTTTTTCTGGATTCCTGCTTTCGCAGGAATGACATATAGCACTTTTCTTGATCCATGCAACAACGCTGACAAGCCACGGAATGACAGAATTTTAAACGTTCGTACAGCAGTGGGCTTGACCACGGTATGACACCGTACGCTTTGCAAAAATTCGATCTACGCAACAACGCCTTTAGTCGCTCGCCATGACATGTATGGACCTCCCTAATAATGCAAGAAAAAAATAATATTTAATAGCAAAGAAGCAAATGCAGACATGTATCCGGCTTATAATTGATAAATTATTTCAAATTTATCATATAGCCCTGATGGAATTCGCTACCTACAAACTTTTACTTATCACTTTTGCGGCTTCATTAGAGCCTGTGTGTCAATCAGTTTTTTCATAGGCTAAGGTTTGTCTTATTTACCGTCAATATTATTTCTCACGCATATTCTAGGTTGGTATCTCTATATCATTCGTTTTATTTTATTATCTATTTATTATTAACACTTAATTAAATATTTAATACTATTAAGTTATTCATCTTTTGTTAGCTACAAACTTTACTTTCATTATAATCGTTGCCGTTACGTAATACTGCAAATACTACTCGTGCCAATTTATTCGCTATTGCGACGGTAGTTTTATTATGCCCGCATCGTTCCGATAAATTAAACATCCATTCAGTAAATTTACTAAAGTCTTTTTTATTTTTTTGTGCTTCGGTTGTAAATCTTAGTTTAGCATTTAGTACCGCTCTTGCTCCTTGAATTAATAAAGTACGCAAATAAATATCACCTCTTTTACTAATCCCAAGTAGCTTATCTTTACCGCCACTAGAATATTGTTTCGGTACTAAACCGAGCCATGCCGATAATTGCCTGCCGTTCTCAAAATATTTTGCATTACCTATTGCTGCTATTAATGCCGTAGCGGTAATTAAACCTATACCGGGTATAGCTGTTAATTGTTTATAATGTTCTAATCCACCGACTAGTATTTTTAATCGTTTTTCTAACTCTGTTATTTTTTTATCATTCTCTACAAATTCTTCTTTCAACTCACTAAACGTTTGATAACTAAGTCGGCTTAAAGTTCCGCTATCTAAAATTTCCGTTAATTCGGCAGTAATTTTATTTATCCCTTGCGGAATAATTAAACCGAATTCATGCAATAATCCCCTAATTTCATTAGCAAGTGCCGTACGATTTCTTACTAGTCTTGCTCTTATTCTATGAATTGACAAAATATCTTGTTGCTCTATACTCTTGATCGGAACAAATCTCATATTTGGTCTTGCTACCGCTTCGCATATTGCTTCGCTATCTGCTTGATCGTTTTTATTAGTTTTTACATACGGTTTTACAAATTGTGGAGCTATCAATTTAACCTCATGTCCTAATTTTGTTATTTCTCTTCCCCAATAATTAGCTCCTCCGCAAGCTTCCATTCCTACTAAACATTTTGGTAAGTTAGCCATAAAACTCAATACTTGATCTCTCATCAATTTTTTCTTCAGTACCGTCTTCCCGTTTTTATCTACCCCATGAATTTGAAAAATTCTTTTTGCAATGTCTATGCCAATTGTGGTAACTTCCATTTGGACCTCCTTATTGTTGTCTAGGATTAATTTCCTATTCTAGAACTATAACTACTGTTATTGATTCTGTATATAGGGAGGTCCATTCCATTACTTTTAATCGAAAACTATAATGTTTTGCAAAATCCAGCATACCTTTATTAAAACGGTGTATGCCAAGACCATATGTATCTCTATCCAGTATTACTGTCTTCATATTGTCATAAAGTACTTCTTCCGGTACTCCACCAAAATAATCAAATGCCCGCTTATGGCATTCTATTAATGTTACCAGCTTCTCATTGCTAACAAATTCTACATAGCTTGCTCTACTAAATCCTAATGTAGCCACAAAAGCTGATAGAGGATTTTTCCCCTTACGAAATTCAATCCAGTCAACTTGCATCTGTTTGCCAGAAGCAGTCTCAAATCTTATCATATCCTCCTGTTTAGCTACCGGCTTTATACTTCTTAGATAATCTCTGAGTTGGGTCATCCCGCCTGTGTAACCCAACTCCTTTATCTCTTGAAACAGTACAGTACCAGGTAGAGGTACAGGGTGGGCTGATTTTATTCTGTCACTCAAGTAGTCTTTATATGGGGCAAGCTTTGTTACTAACTTCGGCCTATCCTTATATTTATGGCTACCATCATATTTTAAATATTTACGTACTGTATTTACTGATACACCTACTTCTCCGGCTATTGTTCTTAGACTTTTACCATGTTTATTCAATATTTTTATTTCCATTATTTGCTCCAGTATTATCATTATTCATTACCTCCTTATCCAGAGGATTCTACTTTAATACTGTATCAATTTTTATCCGTTGCTCTGTATCATTTTACTTCCGTTGCTAACATTGAGCGTAAAGCCGGTACTACCGGCCCATGTTTCCAAGCTTTAATCTCTTCTTCAAACAACACTTTATCAAATAAAGCAAGATGAATACCTTGAGCAAAATATATTAATTTCTGCAGCTTTAACTGGGTTATACTATCCCCTGCTTCTCTATCAACTAACACTAAAAAATAATTAGCTACATCAAAACAGCTAAGTACTTTAGCTTTTTCTTTAATATTCATAATTATAAAATTTTTTATGATGCTTTTTAATAGTGCATTATATTTTCAATAAGCTATAATTTTGTTGCTATGATAATAGTCCAGATAAAAGTTTACATGTTGTAAAATCTTTAAAACGCGAGCATCTATAATGCAAGTCAATAAGAATTAACAAAAATTAGGTATCCAACAAGAATTATTTTAAATAATGGCATGCATAAAAGCAAGTAGTTTACGCATTACAGATGCTCGCGTATATATGATGGTGCTACTGTGAATTTAAAACTTACTAAACTGTTAAACCTAATACTCAAAATAAAACACAAACATTAACCCTTGAGCCACAATAATCCTTAAAAGCTCTAAATACACTTATGCTCAAAAAAATAATATATCTATTTTTTAGATACACAAATTATAGTATTACTATAATATTCATTGGCAATAATGTTATAGCTGCTTCCAATACACTCCCAACAAATATCCTTAGTGATCATACTGGAATAATAGAAGCACTTTTGGAAAAAAAGCAAGATTTAATAAAGACGTCAAACGATCGTAGCAATGATAGGATGTCACATCTGGAGAACATTAATAATAAAATACAATCAATAAATCATTCTATAGAAAAAAGGAAAGAAGAGTTAGAAGATATTGAATATGAAGATTCAGAACTAAGCAAATTAAATGATAAAAAAAAACTATATGAACAATACCAACAAAACCTTATAAACTCTGATGAATCTTCAACCGAATCGTTAGAGAAAGAATTAAAAAAAATCGATGATATGATATCAAAACATAGTAATTTTGATGAAGGTCATATTGTTACTTCAACTCCTAAAAAATCTCAATCTAGTAGATCAGATAATTTAGATGCTTTAACCTCATCCTTAGACTTATCATCAGACAATGGAATTAATATTTTTAATGATTGTAACCTAGAATTGGATGCAGTAAGTAGTGGCGGTAATCAGACTAATCATAATACTCCAAATAGTAGTTACAACAGTAACCAAAACTTAGAACCATCTGATAGAAATAATGATATTGAGGGTCTTAACCTAAAAGATGAACTAGATGCAGTAGATGGTAGTGGTGGTAATCAGACTAATCATAATACTCCAAATAGTAGTTACAACAGTAATCAAAACTTAGAACCATCTGATAGAAATAATGATATTGAGGGTCCTAACCTAAAAGATGAACTAGATGCAGTAGATGGTAATGGTGGTAATCAGACTAATCATAATACTCCAAATAGTAGTTACAACAGTAACCAAAACTTAGAACCATCTGATAGAAATAATGATATTGAGGGTCCTAACCTAAAAGATGAACTAGATGCAGTAGATGGTAATGGTGGTAATCAGACTAATCATAATACTCCAAATAGTAGTTACAACAGTAACCAAAACTTAGAACCATCTGATAGAAATAATGATATTGAGGGTCTTAACCTAAAAGATGAACTAGATGCAGTAGATGGTAGTGGTGGTAATCAGACTAATCATAATACTCCAAATAGTAGTTACAACAGTAACCAAAACTTAGAACCATCTGATAGAAATAATGATATTGAGGGTCCTAACCTAAAAGATGAACTAGATGCAGTAGATGGTAATGGTGGTAATCAGACTAATCATAATACTCCAAATAGTAGTTACAACAGTAACCAAAACTTAGAACCATCTGATAGAAATAATGATATTGAGGGTCTTAACCTAAAAGATGAACTAGATGCAGTAGATGGTAGTGGTGGTAATCAGACTAATCATAATACTCCAAATAGTAGTTACAACAGTAATCAAAACTTAGAATCATCTGATAGGAATAATAACATTGAGGATCTTAATCTAAAAGATGAATTAAAAGAACCAAGCAGCAGGATATTAGATCGCATCAGTCAGTTCAGAGCAAGTAATAATGAGGTAATGTTAGCGTTAAAGATGTTTTATCAAATAATCCAAAACAGATTAATAGGATTAAATGGTAAATCACAACCAATATCAGGGGGCGATGAGCAGAATAGAGGTTTTAGTATTTGGGATAATAGTGGTTACGCTATTAGTAAACAAGACAGTGGTAGCAGCATATCATCTTACACAGGAAGAATGCTAGCCATAATACTAGGAGGAGAAATATCATTTAATGATAGCTATATATTAGGCATTGCCTACGGCAATATTCATTCATACTTACGATTTAGTGAAACACTAGGCAAAAGCCGTATTAATTCACACATGGTCAGTGCTTATTACCAAAAAGATTTAGATAGAAATGTTTCTCTACAATTAATTGGTTCACTATCAGGTAGCAATATCAAAAATGTAATCAATGCCCAGAGACATGGTAAATCCTATATTCGTGGTATGGGCATTGAAGGTAATTTAAGCTATTATCACAATTTTACAAGTGGTATGCAATTAGTTCCGAACATTAGTCTAAAATATTATAATATGCTGAATAATTTATACAAGGAACAAGGAGCATATGATTATTTGTTAAAGATTTCAAGGAAATCTAGAAAGGTGTTCAACTGTACTATAGGCAGTAAGATAATATTAAATTCTACAGATATTAATTCGCATCTTAAACTAATTCCATCATTACAAGGCAGTATAGAAAGAAATTTTTTTGCAAGTCATAAGGCAATAACAGCTACATTTACAAGTAACCAGGATATTCCTAAAGAGATCAAAAAAGTAGATATGACAAGAAATTCAAGACTAGGGTATAACATAGGTGCCGGAGTAATAGCTCAAAATAATAATATTAAATTACAGTTTGATTACAACTACTACATGCACAAGACATATAGCACACACTCAGGAACAATTACGGTAAGATTCGATTTATAAATTTTTGAGTTAATAGGGCTCTGTCCAAATAAGCATACGCATCAAGTTAAGCCATAATTGTTAATAATTTTAGTGTATTTAAGGAAGATAATCTGGTTTTACGATATTTATCTTTCAAAGAAAATTTCCCCCAATCTATAATTAATTTCTTAAGGAACTGCTCTAAATCATTAAGACGTCCAGTAATAGACAGGAATAATTCTCTTGACCTTTTCTGTAGTTCAATAAATGCTTTGGTTAAACTAATTTCTCTATCATTTGCTAATTCTACACAATTCGATAATCCATGAAAAATAAGCACACTACATAATTTACCATATAATTCACACAAAACTCTTGCAGGTTTACTTCTCCCTTTAAGATTCTCAATTTTTGCATGACTTTTATATAATTTAAATAATAATTCAATTTGCCATCTTGCTCGATAAATTATCATTATATGCTCAGCATTAACCATATCCTCTGATATATTAGTGATAAATATTGACCAATCTAGTAATCTCTGGTTTCTTGAAGAAGATTTATATTTATGAGACTTAGCTAATAAATTAGCCTTCCTTCTTCTACCAATAGCCTGTTCATCAGTCAATTTATGACATATAATCCGTAGCTTAACTTTTGCTTGTTTACCTAAAAGTACATCTTTTGATAAAAAGAATTTATTATCTAATAAGTTTAATAAATCAATTTTTTCCTCAGTGATAGGGTCATATATATTAGTATCTGCTTTATAACGACTAATAAAATATGCACCAAGTTCGATAATTTGAATAAATGAAGCTGGGATAAAATAACCTAAATCAGATATTAATAAGTCCTTAGTAGATATGTTTGATAAATGTTCTCTATATCCTTGATCAGCCCTTATACCTTCTGTTATATCGACTTTATCTAACGATTGATTTAAATAATCAAATACTACCTGTAATTTAAGAGAAGATTGCACTGTACTACTACGCCCCTTATAGCAAGCACCGCAACCCTTATACATATCCGCCATATTGGCAGGTAGAATAATATGGCTACTATCCAATAATTTAACGCTATTAAATTGCTGCAAAATGTTGCAATCAAGCGGCATAGTATTTCTAAATAATTTCAAGCATTGTTCATACATTGACTGCATAAATTTTACTGCTACCTCAGTAAACCTAAAGTCTAAGCCTTGGGCAGAAATATCTATAGTTTCTTCACTTAAAAAGTTACGCATTCCATCAAGACTACAATTACTATCGCTCATATTACCAAACACTATAGCTTTTAGAAAAGCTGAACCAGTTATTTTTCGTTGTCTCTTAATAAATCCTGTTGTAATGGATAAATTATTGGCTGTCTCTCCAAAAAACTCTTGGCATAGTTTTGCTAAGTTTACTATTTTCCCCATAGTACAAATTCTCACAATTTAGTTGTTAATCTTGCAAAAATTTATACCATATATTAGCTTCTTTTTAATTCATAATTTACTACCGTAATACCAGTATAACCTACTTGCTTTTCTTAACTTGATGCGTATGATTCAACAGAGCCTAACTTGATGCGTATGGTCCAAATAAGTGTGTAAATAAATTCTAAGGTTTAAATTCTTCCTTCAAATTTGATTAAAAAATGAGCCATAGCCTTGTTCCAATTTTGGATAGGCATGGACCATTTTTTGGCCATATAATCAATTGCCAAATATAGTGTTTTAAAAACAGCATTATCATTTGGAAAAACTCTTTTATTTTTAGTGACCTTGCGTAATTGACTATTGACTTGCATTACAGATGCTCGCGTTTAAAGACTTAATAACTCTTAACCCGGATATTGCATGATAGGAATTATCATATCTATTTATTCTTGATATTTATCAGGATTATAGAGGATTATTTAATAAAATTTAAAAATACAATTTGTATTTTTATAATAATCCTATCAAACCCTTATACTAAAAGGGTTTAGTAGAGTATTTTTGCTTCCTTCATGAAATATTCGGGTTAAGAGTATAGAAGAAACAAAAGAGGAACTTCTAAGCCATTGTAATAATTGCTTTACCACTTTCCTCTTCTGGTCTTTCTGTTCTCATAGAACTCACTTACAGGAGTTATTATAACATAAATATATCAATTAATATATATTTAAGATTTTGTATTTATAATAGCATTTACAGCTTTTTGCATATATTCTCGAGCAGTATCATTGGCAAGTCTGGCATAAACTGCCGTTGATCTTGGATATCTATGATTTAGAAGCTGTCCTATTACATATTGATTTGCTCCGGTCATTGCCATCCAACTTGGTATTGTTCTTCTTAAATCATGGATTCTTAAATTTTCTATTCCTGCCTTTTTACAAATCCTCTTCCATGCTTTCTTTGGTTCTTGCAGGTGACCACTACTGCTGGTCTCACTTGGAAATACCCACATACTAGTAGATTGCTCTTGCCTGGCTTTTAATATTTCTATTGCTTGATCTAGTAAAGGTAAACGGTGAGGATCACCATTCTTAGTATCTGGAAGATATAATTGTTTATCAGCAAAACTAATCTGTTCCCAACGCATAGTAAGTAAATTATCCTTACGAACTGATGTATACAAAGCTATTAAGAAAAAGTCCTTCATTACCTGGTTTTGCTCGCCTGTTATTGCTGTAAAAAACTGTGGTATTTCTTCTCTAGTTAAATACCTGTCTCTAGATTGTTCCTTGTGCTTCTTTATGCCAATCACTGGATTTATTGTCAGCAATTCCCATTCTATTGCTTTGCTAAATATAGGGCTCAATATTTCAAGAAATCTATTAGCTCCATATTTACCAGTTTTAGTTAAATTATTAAATAACTCTTGAATATCTGTTTTTTGAATAGTCGATATTTTCCTAGGATATAAATGTTTTGCATATCTATCTACCGAGGCAGCATAATCCCTCCATCTTTTATTATTAATTTTACTATATTCATTAAGGTATTTGTCATAAAGCTCTTTAAATGTCAGTTCTTTAGCTAATCTAATCTTTTCTGCGACGGGATTATATCCTTTTGCAATCTCACCTTTTAATTCAGATGCTTTGGCTCTAGCATCAATAATTGATAGATCAGGGAACACACCTATTTTAATTCTATGATATTTCTTATCAAGTACTGTGCCCAAATAAAATATTTTACTACCACCATATGATACGATTAGCAATAATCCTTTTTCTTTGGTATCTTTATATACATCTCGTTTTGCCTGTGGAGCTTTAATTTCATGTAATGCTTCTTTAGTAAACAATAGTGATTTAACTGACATAAATCCTCCCACAGCTTCATATATAATTAAACTGTAGTATGCTTTACTCAGAAAAACAAATCTTATGTTAAATAGGATTATACTTTAAAAAATGATGATTTGTCTTGACTATATACAATTCAACAACTAATAGTTATGATAACTTGTTATCAATTTACTACTGGCAGTTTTGCACGGGGGTTGCTGCTTACTGGAGTAGTGGTTGGAACCGGCACTAATAATGCAGCTTCACCTGAGCCTATAATGGTAAGGCTTGTTGATACAGCTATTTTTTCTAAAGGATATAAAACGGAGCAAATCAAAGAAGCAATTTTAATTGGTTCTTGCACTGGGGATATTTCATCAGAGCGGGCTAAATGCCGGTTAGAGACAGTATCTTTACTAAATAGTAATGGAGAGATAATTGAAAAACCAGTAGAAGGTTGGTTAATAGGAGAAGATGGTAGACCTGGAATTAAAGGGATAGTAGTTGATAGATCATCAGATGTAGCAAGAATGGCGGTACTTAACGGCGTACTTGGCGGGATAGCACAATTTTTCCAGAACCAGGCAACAAATAGCATATTTCCGGTGTCACCGATTACCGGTCAGCAAAATGCTTTAAAAGCTCATGACTCTCTTAAAGCCGGTGTTTATGCCGGCACTGGTAATGCTTTAGAAAAGCTTGCTGATTTTGCAATTAAACGAGCAGAAAGCATGAGTCCAGTAATTGTTGTAGCTTCAGGTAGAGTAATAGATGTAGTATTTAAAAAAGGTTTTGATTTAAGAGAGAATAAAGAGGCTGCTAAAGTAGATAGATTACTGCCGCCAACTACTACTGATTATTTGCAAAATAGCACAAATTATAGTAATTATCAAAATTATGCCGGTAATAAAGTGACAAGTTTTACTAAGGCAAAAACTAAATTGCAAGAACGTTTTATCAAGGATAATGGGACTGATGAAATGATAGATATTGATTTGCAGTCAGAACAACAATATCCGGGTAATTTTTAATGAATAATAAAATAATTAATCTGCTGTTGTTATTAATGTTAAGCTTTAGCGTTGCTAATTGTAAGTTGATGCCATATAGAAGCGATTTTGATTGCCTGCTGCCCCAAGGACTAAAATGTAAATCATTATATGAAGTAAATAAAATGGCTGATTTTGATATGTTTAATCCAAATAATAATAATGATAAGCCTAATTTTAAATCGAGATGCTCTACTAGATGCTTTGGAAGGTATAATAATGATATCAGGAATTGATAAAGATTTTGCTCGGGAAAGACTAGCTAAACATTTTGTTTATGAATCATATGATGAGGAGAGTAGCTTGTTTTTTAATAGGGCTTCAGTAGGATTTGTCCTGCTTGGCTGGCCGCTGGTTGGAACAAGCTTGCAAGCTCAAGGGGAAATAGCAGAATTTCTTAAAAGTGATGAGAATTTACCGGCAGGCAGTAGTTTTCAAATATTGATGATTGGCTCTGATCATATAAGAGAATATCTAGATAACTGGCAATTACATAGAAAGGGCAGCATCTTTGCTGAGCTTAGCAATAGAAGAACAAAATTTTTAGAGCAAAAAGCAAAGGAAGAAGGAAATATCAAAGATGTCGTGTTATTAATTTCAGTAACTATTCCGACGCTGACGATTGATATTAATGAGATGATACGAAGAAGAGAAGTACTGCAAGATACATTTAAATCAATTGGTCTTACTACTTATAATGTTGAGGCAACATTGCTATTAAAATTTGTGCGTTTAATATTTGGCTGGAGGGAAGAAGAACATCCTGAACTTAACCCTTATGAAATATTATCTGAGCAGATATCACAAATAGGAAAATTAGTACTTACTAAAGGAAACCCTATTAAGATGGCAAAAAAGTTAAATAAGCCGGTATTTTTTGATCAAGGTGGCGTGCTTACTACTCGTTTTAAAATAAAAGCAGTGCCAGCTATTGCCCGGCAGGAAGGCAAATTACTTAAAATTAGCGAAATAAAGATTAATTGAAATGTTATAGTATTTGAGTAAAAATTAAGGTGTGAATAACAACTGATAAAATCCGGAGGTAATGTATGAAGAAGTGGCAATTACCAGAAGCAAAGAAAAATTTAGAAAAGATAATAGATCAGGCATTACAAGGTAGGGTGCAAGCAATAGTAAAATCTAGTGGAGAAGTAGTATATTTAATAGCAGGTGAGAAAAATCATATGATAGCAGAGCAAGCAAAGGTAGGTTGTCAAGCAAATACAGATTTAATAACTTCATGAAGTTAATAATGTTTATTATAATTATTGTGCTTGGTAATTATAGTTATGCATCAATTGGCTGCGTAGGCAGGTTTGTAAATCCAATCACTGATGTTTGCTGGAAATGTTTATTTCCAATTACTATCGGAGGAGTAAAAATTGTGTCAAGTTCTATGGCTGATACTAATAACCCAAGGCAAATTATTTGTTTTTGCCCTAAGCCTTCGATGCCGATGCCGGTTCCCGGAATTCCAATTGGATTCTGGGAGCCGGTAAGACTGGTAGATGTAACTAAATCCCCTATGTGCATGATAAGTCTTGGAGGCATTAATCTTGGGACTAGCATGCAAAAAGGTGTTAAGGATGATATAGAGGGAAGCAGCTTTTATCATGTACATTGGTATATATATCCGGTTATTTACTGGCTTGAGATATTACTTGATTTTGCCTGTTTAGAGATGTCACAAGTAGATATAGCATATTTAACTGAATTTGATCCATTATGGGGTGATGATAACAAGGCTGCTATATTAAATCCTGAAAGTTTATTATTTGGAAGTATTGCAGCTCAAAGTGCCTGCATAGCTGATTGTGTGAGCTGTAGTTCTGGTAACCTCTCAAATGATACGATGTTTTGGTGCGGGGGATGTCAAGGTTCTCTTTATCCCTTTACCGGTACAACTAGCTCTCATAATGGTGGAGTTGGATCTTCTGCATTAATAGTAGCTAAATTTATGGCTAAGTTACATAGGGAATTGTTACTCTGGGGGTATATGGGAAGAGAAGGATTATGCGGTAAATATCCAATGCCAATAATCAAGAAGTGATCTGTCAACAGTTTTCCGGACAGTTTTTTACGCACATTTTTGTATTTTTTCGTATTGTACTGGTGATAGATAATCGTTAGCAGAATGCATTCTTATACGATTATAAAATACCTCTATATATTCAAATATAGCATGTTTTGCTTCCTCCCTAGTTTTAAATTTATGTTGATAAATTAATTCTGTTTTTATAGTATGAAAAAAGCTTTCAGCAACAGCATTATCCCAGCAATTTCCTTTACGACTCATACTCTGTATAATACCATGTTGTTTTATAAGTTTTAAATGACTATCAGAACAATATTGGCTACCTCTATCAGTATGCCAAATAAGCTTTTTAGGTGGTTTACGTTGCCATATTGCCATTAGCAAAGCATTATTAACTAAATCAGCTTTCATATTACTATTCATTGACCAGCCTATTACTTTTCTAGAAAATAGATCAATAACTGTTGCTAAATATAACCATCCTTCTCCAGTTGGGATATAGGTGATATCACCAACCCAATAACAATTAACATTAGAAACTTTAAACTGTCTATCCAATAAATTAGGAGCAACTTGCTTATTATGCTTAGAATCAGTAGTTGCTTTAAATTTATACTTAGTTTTACATACTAAGCCAGCTTCATTCATTAGTCTTGTAATTCTCCTACGACTAACAATTATGCCTTGCCTCAACAAAGCCTTTTTAATGGGTCTAGATCCATAATTTCGTCTACCTTCCTGAAAAATAGCTCTAACCTTACAGGTTAATTCTCTATTTTCTTTATCCCTATTGCATCCAGGGTTATTTAACCACTCATAATAACCGCTACGTGATACCTTCATACATTTGCACATAATTGCAATTGAGAAATCATCTTGATGCTTCTTTATCCATGCATACCTTACAGGGACTCTTTTGCAAAGTACGCTGCAGCCTTTTTTAGTATATCACGCTCCTGTGTTACTATCACCAGCTCTTTCTTTAATCTTTTTAATTCATCATACAGATGTTCATCTGTTCTTGTTATTGATTCTTCAAATTGTTTAGAATATTTATCTATCCAACTATATAAAGTATTCTTACTGATACCTAATTCTTTTGCAGTCTGAATAACAGGTCGCTTCGATTCAGTTGCCAATTTAACTGCTGATTCTTTAAATTCACTAGAATACATTTTTGTTTTTGTCATACTGTATTTCCTTTCTGTTAATATTGTCTCATACTAACTGTCCGGAATACTATAGCCACATCAAAGAGCCAATATAGACTGCAGATGACTTACCCTATACCAGAGGTGCATTCTTGTAAAAAGATTGGTGAGACTGAAATAAGCTGGCAGGGTGCACGCGAATTCCCAGTTAAAGGTGAGGATTTTGGTTATTTGATCTGGCGTAAACGCAGTTGCTGTTTATTTTGATTTGTAAAATTTTTATAAAATTGAGAAGTATGCAATTTAACCTAAAAACAATAATTTTAACTAGTTTACTAATTTTAGGTAGTACAAATGCTTTGGCAGAACAAGAAAAATTATTACAGAAGATAATACAGCCTAAAACATATAATCAAATCTACATTTTTCTCTCATTTTCAATGCCTGATTCAGCATTAAAGAGTTATTATGTTGCAGCAGAACGAGCGGGAGCAAAACTTGTAATGCGAGGTCTAAAAAATAATTCTTTTTTAGATACTAAAGCAAAAGCTGATGAGATTGGTATTAGTTTTGATATTGATCCAAATCTATTTGAGAAATATCAAATTACTGCTGTACCAGCAATAATAGTGAATAGTGAAGACAAGGGAGTAAAAAGACTAACTGGTCACATATCATTACATGATGCTTTAGAAATTATGAACAAAGAAAATTCATGAGGTTCACGTTTTTATCAATGATTATTGTATTGTTCAGTTTTAATGCAATTGCTAACATGATGTGGCTATAGTATTCCGGACAGTTAGTATGAGACAATATTAACAGAAAGGAAATACAGTATGACAAAAACAAAAATGTATTCTAGTGAATTTAAAGAATCAGCAGTTAAATTGGCAACTGAATCGAAGCGACCTGTTATTCAGACTGCAAAAGAATTAGGTATCAGTAAGAATACTTTATATAGTTGGATAGATAAATATTCTAAACAATTTGAAGAATCAATAACAAGAACAGATGAACATCTGTATGATGAATTAAAAAGATTAAAGAAAGAGCTGGTGATAGTAACACAGGAGCGTGATATACTAAAAAAGGCTGCAGCGTACTTTGCAAAAGAGTCCCTGTAAGGTATGCATGGATAAAGAAGCATCAAGATGATTTCTCAATTGCAATTATGTGCAAATGTATGAAGGTATCACGTAGCGGTTATTATGAGTGGTTAAATAACCCTGGATGCAATAGGGATAAAGAAAATAGAGAATTAACCTGTAAGGTTAGAGCTATTTTTCAGGAAGGTAGACGAAATTATGGATCTAGACCCATTAAAAAGGCTTTGTTGAGGCAAGGCATAATTGTTAGTCGTAGGAGAATTACAAGACTAATGAATGAAGCTGGCTTAGTATGTAAAACTAAGTATAAATTTAAAGCAACTACTGATTCTAAGCATAATAAGCAAGTTGCTCCTAATTTATTGGATAGACAGTTTAAAGTTTCTAATGTTAATTGTTATTGGGTTGGTGATATCACCTATATCCCAACTGGAGAAGGATGGTTATATTTAGCAACAGTTATTGATCTATTTTCTAGAAAAGTAATAGGCTGGTCAATGAATAGTAATATGAAAGCTGATTTAGTTAATAATGCTTTGCTAATGGCAATATGGCAACGTAAACCACCTAAAAAGCTTATTTGGCATACTGATAGAGGTAGCCAATATTGTTCTGATAGTCATTTAAAACTTATAAAACAACATGGTATTATACAGAGTATGAGTCGTAAAGGAAATTGCTGGGATAATGCTGTTGCTGAAAGCTTTTTTCATACTATAAAAACAGAATTAATTTATCAACATAAATTTAAAACTAGGGAGGAAGCAAAACATGCTATATTTGAATATATAGCTAGAAGCTAATAAAACGGCTATGGACAATAATCTCTAAAGAGTTGATCAATATCACATTGATATTTTCTCCTAATAGATTTAGCTTGAGCCCATTTATGTTCAATTGGATTTAAATCTGGGCTATATGCCGGTAAATATTCAAGGATATGCCCAGCATTTTTGATATAATATTGCATATCTTTATTCTTATGAAAAGCAGCATTATCTAAAACAATTACACAACCATCTGGTAATTTAGGCATTAAATCCTCTTTTACCCAATGAGTAAAAGTTTGTGTATCAATATTATGTTCGAAAAGACTAACTGTCAAAAGTGCTTTGTCTAGCAAGGCTCCTATAGCATTAGTACGTCCTTTAGCTCCCCAATCATGTGTACCAAAACATCTTTCTCCCTTCATAGAATATCCATGAGTACGAGGCATGTCATGCATAAAACCACTTTCATCCAAGTATACTATAGGTTTTCCATCATGTGTATATTGAGTAATTTTATTTTGAAAGCATAACCTCTCTTTTGCTTTGGCTTTTGGGTGATTCAGTGTTTTTTTTATATGTAATATTTAAGCGTTTAAGAGCTCTCCAAATGCCATGTGTACTTACAACTAAACGTTCAGCTCTCTCATAATTATAAGCATCAGGATAGTCCTTGACATCTTGTTTTAATGCTTCCATGTTGATTTTTGTTGCAGGTTTATTACGAGTACGTGAAGGCTCCAAACGTTTTGCCCAACGCACTAATGTTGTCTTCCCTACATCAAAACGCTTGGCTGTTTGTACATAACTTAAACCTTCTTTGTTCTTTATCTTAAATACCTTTCTACGAAAATCTATACTATATGTCATAAGTCTTTTTTTATAGCCGTTTTATTAGCTTCTAGCTATATAGAGGTATTTTATAATCGTATAAGAATGCATTCTGCTAACGATTATCTATCACCAGTACAATACGAAAAAATACAAAAATGTGCGTAAAAAACTGTCCGGAAAACTGTTGACAGATCAATACGACATATACCGGTTATGGAATCTTTATTACTGAACTCGATAAAAAACATGTAATGATTCATCATTCCGGAACTGCCTTAGGAATAAGAGGTGAAGCAGGGTATGTTGTACCTGATAATCTTTACTTTGCTATATTAAGTAACGTAATGGTAAAAATTCCTGAAGGAAAAAAAGATAAAATTAATATGAACAATCTAGCAAATCAACTTGATATAGGTTATTTTAGAGATGCAATAATAAATGCCGCTATTGCTGAAGGTGAAGATAAGTAGGATACTTATTATGTCATTCTAGCTAAAGGCGGGAATCCAGAAAAAACACTTAAAATAAGCAAAATTATATAGAAATTTACTATATAATTCGCTTAAATATTCTCTGGATTCCCGCTTTCGCGGGAATGACATCAAAAATTTGAGCCATGCAACAATGCCCCGTTTTTACGGGAATGACATAGAACATGCTTTGACCTATCTATTCACGCAACAATTTCTATAGTCGGTATACAATGAAAATAGTTACATGGAATATTAATTCTATTAGATTTAGGATTAATTTATTAAAAAAACTGATTGATGAGCATCATCCCGATATTATATCGTTGCAAGAAACAAAAGTTGAAGATACTTTATTTCCTATGCAAATTATTAAAGATATGGGATATGAATATATAATTTATTCAGGACAAAAATCTTATAACGGCGTAGCTATTTTATCAAAATTACCTTTTACCGATATATTATCGCTAGAATTATATAATAATGATAAAAGACATATTGCGGTTAAAGTCAAGGATATAGAGCTACATAATTTTTATGTTCCCGCCGGCGGCGATATAGCCGACATAGATATAAATTTAAAATTTAAGCATAAGTTAGAATATATAAAATTAATGCAAGATTGGCTAACTAGTAATCGGAGTCGCAGCGATAAAATTATCATTACCGGAGATTTAAATATAGCACCGCATGAACATGATGTTTGGTCAAGCGTTCAATTACGTAACGTTGTTAGTCACACCGATATTGAACGCTCATTATTAATAAAATTACAAAATTCTCTGGATTTTATTGACAGTGCTAGGTATTTTACTGATTTCAGTGAAAAATTTTATACTTGGTGGAGTTATAGAAATGTGGACTGGAAAAAGTCCAATAGAGGGCGAAGACTAGACCATATTTGGGTTAGCAGAAACCTAGAAAATAATTTATCTTCTATTGATTTACTAGCTAATGCTCGTGATTGGTTGCAGCCTTCCGATCATGTACCGTATTGTGTGAATTTTAATGATTTTTAGTTTGATATCATTCCCGCAAAGGGGCATTGTTGTACGGTTCGGTACAGCGGTTTTATGTCATTCTAGCGAAAGCGGGAATCCAGAGAATATTTAAACGAATTATATAGTAAATTTCTATATAATTTTGCTTATTTTAAGTGTTTTTTCTGGATTCCCGCTTTTAGCTAGAATGACATACGGCTACTTTTATCGAGCCACGCGGGAATGACATCGACAGCCATGCAACAAAGCCGATCAAGGTACAGCACGACAAGAATTTAAAAAAAACTCAAGGAGTGATTAGTGGAAATTGACTTAGAAAAATACAAGCCGAGCAGTGAGCAATATCTAGAGGCTTACAAAAAAATGCTATTAGTACGGCGTTTTGAAGAAAAATGCGGTCAGCTATACGGTATGGGAGAGATAGGCGGCTTTTGTCATTTATATATCGGGCAGGAAGCCGTAATTACTGCTATAGACATGATTAAGCAAAAAGGCGATAATACTATTACTAGCTATCGTGATCATGCTCATATTATTTTAGCCGGCACTGAACCGAAATACGTACTTGCCGAGCTTATGGGGCGAGCTACGGGCTGCTCAAAAGGTAAGGGCGGCTCAATGCATTTATTTGACGTACCGAATAAATTTTACGGCGGTCACGGAATCGTCGGCGCACAAGTGCCGATCGGTACAGGACTAGCCTTTGCCGAAAAATATCTTGATACTGATAATATTTGTTTTACATTCTTGGGAGACGGTGCCGTTAATCAAGGACAAGTGTACGAAGCTTTTAATATGGCAGCCTTGTGGGAGGTGCCGGTAGTCTATATTATTGAAAATAATGAATATTCTATGGGGACTTCCGTTGAGCGTTCTACTTTTATGCGAGAATTGTACAAAAAAGGTGAATCGTTTGGGATAAAAGGTTTCCAGCTTGACGGGATGAGTTTTTCAGATATATATAACGGTGCTAAGCAGGCTGCCGAATTTGTACGAAAAAATAGTTGCCCGTTAATATTAGAGGTAAAAACCTATCGTTATCGAGGGCATTCAATGTCCGATCCGGCAAAATATCGTAGTAAAGAGGAAGTAGAACAATATAAAGAACGTGATCCTTTATTATTAATAAAGAAGATAATATTAAATAATAGTTATGCCGATGAAGAGGCTTTAAAGAAGATAGAGCAAGAAGTTAAGGATACCATCAAGGAAGCGGTAGAATTTGCCGAAAACTCACCGCTGCCGGATGAAGGGGAGCTTTATACAAATATATACTGCTCGTAATTGTCATTCTCGTAAGGTATTATTGCGTGTCTCAAATTTTTGATGTCATTCCCGCGAAGGCGGGAATCCAGAGAATATTTAAACGAATTATATAGTAAATTTTTATATAATTTTGCCTATTTTAAGTGTTTTTTCTGGATTCCCGCCTTCGCGGGAATGACATAGGAGGCACGGGGATGACATCGAAAATTCGAGCCGCACAACAACGTTGGCATAGCAACAACTGATAAATAAATAGGAATAAAATGCAAATAACAGTACGTGAAGCACTGCGTGATGCAATGAAGGAAGAAATGTTGCGTGATGAGAAAGTTTTTATTATGGGTGAGGAAGTAGCGGAATATCAAGGAGCATATAAGGTAACCCAAGGATTGCTTGAGCAGTTTGGGGCTAAAAGGGTTATCGATACGCCGATAACGGAACATGGGTTTACAGGTATTGCGGTAGGTGCTGCATTTGCCGGTCTTCGTCCGATTGTAGAATTTATGACCTTTAATTTTGCTATGCAAGCGATGGATCATATAGTTAACTCGGCGGCAAAAACGCATTATATGTCCGGCGGGCAAGTAAAATGTCCGATAGTATTTAGAGGACCGAACGGAGCGGCAAGCAGAGTAGCTGCTCAACATAGTCAAAATTATACGGCTTGTTATGCACATATCCCGGGTTTAAAAGTCGTAGCTCCTTATAGTGCCGAAGATCATAAAGGTCTTTTAATGACAGCAATTAGAGATGATAGTCCCGTTATTTTTTTAGAAAATGAAATTTTATACGGACATCATTTTGAAATGTCTGAAATAGTTGAGCCGATCCCGTTCGGTAAAGCAAAAATTTTACGAGCAGGAAATGATGTAACTATCGTAACTTTTTCGTTGCAGGTTAAGTTAGCATTAGAAGCAGCAAATGCTCTACAAGCTGACGGGATTGATTGCGAGGTTATTGATCTTCGTACTATCAAACCGCTAGATACGAACGCAATAATAGAATCGGTTAAAAAAACTAATCGTTTAGTTGTCGTAGAAGAAGGTTGGTTTTTCAGCGGAGTCGGTGCTAGTATAGCTGCAATTGTCATGAAAGAAGCATTTAATTATTTAGACGCACCTATAGAAATCGTTAGCAGTAAAGATGTTCCGCTTCCTTATGCCGTTAATTTGGAGAAACTGGCACTACCTACCGAAGGCGATATAATAAATGCCGTAAAAAGAGTGTGTTATAGTTAAAATAAATAGCATTGTCTAAAAAAAGTGGTCTTGTTGCATGTGCATAAGTACGACATAAGCCCCATTCAAGTTATACTTACATACCCCTCTTAATCTATTAATAAAATTTAACTTTATAGAAATAAATATTGCTTAAATATTTATTTCTGGTAATAATTTAAGTCTTAAATTTTATAATTGGAGGATAGATTATGCCTGATATTAATTCAAAATCAGTAGCTCATATGGTGACTCAAATTAGAGCAAAACAATTAGCTACAAAGGATGCACAGGATAGATTACAAAAAAATATAGTTGAGCGTTGGGAAGATAAGAAAGATATTTCCGGTGAGAAATTAGTACAAGAAATTGCCGAAAAATTAAAAGATTTTTTAGATACTAGTAACTTAATAAATACTTCCCTAAAAGCTCAGGATGTAAATAATATCGGCTATCCTATAAAATTTAATAAAACTTCTTTACAGCTGGATATGGCTAAGAAATGGGTTGAAAGCCAGAAGGAGGATTTAATAGGGCAAATAAAGAAAAACGAGTTTTATCATAAATTAACTAATGACTCATCGTTTGATGACTTACCTGTTCTACAGTCACCGAGCAGCGACGCATATTGGGGTAACGAAAATCCTTCAGTCAGTTCAATCTTGCTTGCTAGTATTGTCGCTAGTTATGGGATAGAAGCAAATACTATAGTAGGAGCCGCTACATTTTATCCTTTTTATAATTCTAGTTATCAACTACCGAAGGATATAAAAGATATAATATTATCTTATCCGTTTACTACTGAGAAAGGCATAACACTTTTCGGGGATTATCAATTTGGCGGTCATCGTTATTTTAACGAGCAATTATTATTTGGTCCTGAAGATTGTTCTAGTAGCGTAGGTAAAGCAACCGGTCTTACCACTAAGCAAATAACAGGCATAAATACTACAGAAATTAGAAAAGCTTATTTGAATACAGAAAACGAATATAACTATCAGCCGGTTGCTCTTTTAGAGGGTAAAAATATAAGCGATGAACAATTAAAATTAATTCAAACCGGTGATATTTACCTTTATAAAAGCCATACGGCAATTATTGCTAGCACTCCCGATAATAAGAGTAATATTACTAGTGTACAGTTTAATAGGGATATAGATTGTGAGGAAAATAAACTTCTCGGTGGCGGCAGGTATGATTACAATTTAATTAATAAAACACAAGAAGACCCTAACGCTCCTATCTATATTTTGCGTCCTAGCTTAGAACCGTTGCATGAATCTTGTGCTTTAAGTGACTTATTAAGTAAAATTGATTATAAATACTCAGAATTATACCTCAACAGTCCTGATACGGATATAGCAGGGGATTGTGGAGTGTTTTTTGAAGAAGCAGCAATTATGGGATGATTAGTATGCCGTTCCCGTGAAGGGGCTTTGTTGCGTGGCTCCTGGAAGCGTCATGGCGAGCCGGCATTGTTGCGTTGTTGTATAGCTCGAATTTTTGATGTCATTCCCGCGAAGGCGGGAATCCAGAGAATATTTAAACGAATTATATAGTAAATTTTTATATAATTTTGCCTATTTTAAGTGTTTTTTCTGGATTCCCGCCTTCGCGGGAATGACATACGGCACTTTTTTATAGCCAGGCAACAATGCTGTGCTTCCTCCGCTGACAATTCTGGTAGCCACGCAACCAAAACCTCCTAACCATAACGTGCGTATGTATCCACACGGCTATTGCCGTCAGTCGTATTAAAATTCAAAATCTTGCTATTCTAATTACAGTTAATATCTATTTTTAACAGACTAGACCATATTTTTTCCCAGCCCTTTACATGCGTAGCATTTGGTATGATTCTTTGCTTAACGCAAGATGAATTACTAGCCTCTACATAGCGTTGTGCAATAATCGGCGGTACTCTTTTGTCAGCCGCTCCCGAAAAGTGTAATTGCGGGATGTTATTAACTTGTTTGGCGTAACCTATAGGATTTAATGAACGTGATAAAAAACCTCTGCCGTTATGAGTATTATCAAATGTAGCGGTATCTAAATTACCGGCGATAGTTATTATATCTTTGACATTTTTATTTTCTACCGCAACCATAACAGCGATTCCGCCACCGCCCGAAAAGCCTACTAAACTAAATTTCTGACCGTTAGTTATATTGTTTATTACATTGTTAATAGAATCTACAACTTCTCGCCCCATTCTTTTTTCGACCCAATAATTGTCCGAGCTACATTTAGGATTTAACTCTAAAGGTGTATATTGACAAGGTCTGGCAATATAAACAACGTTAGGTCTGTTATCCATTATTGCAAGCTGTAATAACAGCGTAGTAAGAGGAGTCGGATTATCCGAGGTGACATCATATTTTTCAGAAACATGACCATCGCTTTCAATATAAAATACATAAGGTAAATTTTTATCGGTAATACGCTGATAAGTGGTAAGAACGAAGTCACCGCCTTTGACGTATTTAGGTTGAAAATTATTTTGAGTAGCCAGCACTGCTGCATTTTTAGTTCTGGTAGCTACGTCCGGAGTACAGGCAAATAATAAAATAGACATTAAGAGTAGCTTAACGGCGTTGATTATCATAATTTATATAACTTATGGTTTTGAATAATGGTATTGTGTTGTGGCTTGTGATCGTTATGGCGAGCGACTGTAGGCATTGTTGCGTGGATCGAATTTTTGATGTCATTCCCGCGAAAGCGGGAACCCAGAGAATATTTAAGCGAATTATATAGTAAATTTTTATATAATTTTGCTTATTTCAAGAGTTTTTTCTGGATTCCCGCTTTTAGCTAGAATGACATATAGCACTTTTCTCGAGCCATGCAACAACGTCAGTCTTTAGTCGCTCACAATGACGGATTTTTATGACACCATACTTATAATAACCATAAGTGATAAGTGTTAAAAAGGTATCTCATCATCTAGATCGCTATGATCAAAGGAATTATTTTTATGTTCCGATTGTTTCGCTTCCGTATAATTGTCTGAACTATTATTGCTAGAATTTCTACTATCTAACAATATCAATTGAGAATTAAAGTTTTGTAGCACCACTTCGGTAGTATATTTTTCTTGCCCTGAATTATCGTTCCATTTCCTAGTTTGCAAACTACCTTCCAGATAAATTTTAGTGCCTTTTTTTACATAACTTTTTACAATTGATACTAACCCTTCGCTAAATATTACGACTCTATGCCACTCCGTTCTTTCTTTTTTTTCACCGGTATTGCGGTCTTTCCAACTTTCGGTTGTTGCTATAGAAAAATTTGCTATTTCTTTCCCTTCACCGGTGGTTCTAATTTCCGGATCACGTCCTAAATTACCTATTAATATTACTTTATTTAAGCTACCGGCCATAAGATCACTACCTATTAAAAATATTATTATTGCAATAATAAAATAAAAGAGCCTATAATACTACTGTTTTTTAAAAAATATTTTAAAAAATTTCAGTAAATATATGGTTCAAGTATGGTTCAAGAATATATTAAAGTCCGCGGGGCTAAAGAACATAACTTAAAAAATATAAGTGTCGATATCCCCAGAAACCGATTTGTCGTTATTACGGGTCTTAGCGGTTCAGGTAAATCTTCATTGGCATTTGATACGATTTATGCCGAAGGTCAAAGGCGCTATGTTGAAAGTTTATCTTCTTATGTAAGGCAATTTTTGCATTTGCAGAATAAACCCAACGTCGAATCGATTTCAGGTTTGTCGCCTGCTATAGCAATCGATCAAAAAACGACATCTAAAAATCCTCGTTCTACCGTCGGAACTATAACTGAAATTTATGATTATTTGAGATTGTTATATGCAAGGGTAGGAATTCCTTATTCCCCTACCACGGGCTTACCTATCTATAGTCAAACTGTTTCCGAAATGGTAGACATAATTAATGAGCTGCCTAAAGGTACAAAATTATACTTATTAGCACCGATTATTAGAGGGCATAAAGGAGAATTTAAACGTGAAATTCTCAATTTAAGAAAACAAGGCTTTCAAAAGTTAATTGTTAACGGTGAAGTTTGCGAGATCGATGATTTACCGAAATTGGATAAAAATAAAAAACATAATATAGAAGTAATAGTCGATAGAATAGTTTTAGAGGATAATTTAGGTAATAGGTTAGCCGATAGTTTAGAGAGTTCTCTTAAGTTGGCGGAAGGCATAACTTACTTAGAAATCGTTGAATTACCGGCAGGGGTGAAGACAAAATTTGAGAAAAACCAACGTATTACCTTTTCGGAAAAATATTCTTGTCCGGTATCAGGTTTCCAGCTTACGGAAATTGAGCCGAGAATCTTTTCGTTTAATAGTCCTTTTGGTGCCTGCCCGAAATGTGAAGGGATAGGCAAAGAGTTTTTCTTTGACCGTGATTTAATTGTTCCCGACCAACGAGTTTCCATTAAAGACGGTGCTATTATCCCTTGGGGAAGCACCACATCCAAATTTATTTTTGAGACGTTAAAAGCATTGGCTGATCATTATGAATTTTCTATTAATGTACCTTTTTCAAGTTTACCGGATAAGATAAAAGAAATTTTATTTTACGGTTCAGAAGAAGAAGCAATAAAATTTGAATATCATGACGGTTCTAAAACTCAAATAATAGAGCAGCCATTTGCCGGAGTAATACCGAGTTTGGAAGAAAAAGATCGTACGGTAGAATCTCTTTTGATTAAAGAAGAATTAACGAAATTTAAATCGGAACATAAATGTACGGCTTGCCAAGGTTATAGACTAAGAGAAGAATCGTTATGTGTTAAAATAGCCGATCTTCATATCGGTAAAGTAGCAGCACTTAGTATCGCACGATTGCAAGACTGGTTTAGTCATCTAGAAGAAAAACTAAATAAAAAACAACTATTTATTGCCGAGCGAATATTAAAAGAAATTAACGAGAGATTAAAATTCTTAATGAATGTCGGTCTTGATTATTTAACGTTAGCCCGAGAATCAGGGACTTTATCAGGCGGAGAAAGCCAACGTATCCGTCTTGCTTCGCAAATAGGTTCAGGTCTTAGCGGGGTTTTATATGTATTAGATGAGCCGTCTATCGGCTTACATCAACGGGATAATACTAGACTAATTGAGACCTTAAAAAAGCTTAGAGATCTCGGCAACACCGTTTTAGTCGTTGAGCATGACGAAGAAACAATGTATGAAGCCGATCATATTATTGATATAGGACCCGGAGCCGGTATCCACGGCGGACGGGTTATTGCTGAAGGTACTGCCGAAGAGGTAAAACATTTTGAAGAAAGTATTACGGGGCATTATTTAAGCGGTCGACAATTTATTGCGGTACCGACTGAAAGGCGACCGGGTTATAATAATAGAATAATAGAATTAATAGGAGCTAGTTCTAATAATTTAGATGACGTCGATATAAAAATCCCGCTCGGTACGTTTACCGCTATAACGGGTGTATCGGGAAGCGGTAAATCAAGCTTGATGATTCATACATTATATAAAGCCGCATTAAAGCATTTAGAGCCGGCTGCAAAAGTCTTTTCAGGAAAATATCGAGAACTTAAGGGGCTTGAATATATTGATAAAATTATCGACATTAATCAGTCCCCGATCGGTCGAACGCCACGGTCTAACCCTGCCACTTATACCGGAGCATTTACTCATATTAGAGATTGGTTTGTAGAATTACCCGAATCAAAGGCTAGAGGCTATAAAGTCGGAAGATTTTCCTTTAACGTCAAGGGGGGAAGATGTGAATCATGCCAAGGTGACGGATTAATTAAAATTGAAATGCATTTTTTACCGGATGTTTATGTAAGATGTGACGTTTGTAATGGTTATAGATATAATAGAGAAACGTTAGAAATAAAATATAAAGGAAAATCTATTGCCGAAATATTAATGATGACGGTAGAAGATGCAATGAAATTTTTTGATAAAATACCGCTGATTTATGAAAAACTTATAACTTTGAATGAGGTGGGTCTCGGTTATATAAAAATCGGTCAATCCGCTACTACTCTTTCGGGTGGAGAGGCACAACGAGTTAAGCTTGCTAAAGAATTATCAAGGCGTTCAACCGGCAAAACTCTTTATATACTCGATGAACCGACTACGGGTCTCCATGTCGACGATATTAATAAATTGTTAAAGGTATTACATAAACTTGTTGATATGGGTAATACCGTGCTGGTCATCGAACATAATTTAGACGTTATAAAAACAGCGGATTATATTATAGACGTGGGACCTGAAGGCGGCGATAAAGGCGGTAAAATAGTTGTCTGCGGCTCCCCGCAGGATGTTGCTGCTTGCCCTGCGAGCCATACCGGTAAGTATTTAAAGGATTATTTGCGGGGGAGGTAGTCATTCCGTGGAAACGGGGTATTGTTGCATAGCTCCAGAAATGATTCCAATGTCATACCGTGGTCAAGCCCAGAAGTGTACGAACGTTCAGTATGTCATTCCCGCGGAGGCGGGAATCCAGAAAAAATAACGTTAATATTGATATAAAAATTATATATTTAATAAAATAAACCTACAAAACACAAGTTTTTTTAGGTTTCCTGGATTCCCGCCTCCGCGGGAATGACATAAATTCCTGTTATAATCAGGCTAACAGCTGATCTGTCAACAGTTTTCCGGACAGTTTTTTACGCACATTTTTGTATTTTTTCGTATTGTACTGGTGATAGATAATCGTTAGCAGAATGCATTCTTATACGATTATAAAATACCTCTATATATTCAAATATAGCATGTTTTGCTTCCTCCCTAGTTTTAAATTTATGTTGATAAATTAATTCTGTTTTTATAGTATGAAAAAAGCTTTCAGCAACAGCATTATCCCAGCAATTTCCTTTACGACTCATACTCTGTATAATACCATGTTGTTTTATAAGTTTTAAATGACTATCAGAACAATATTGGCTACCTCTATCAGTATGCCAAATAAGCTTTTTAGGTGGTTTACGTTGCCATATTGCCATTAGCAAAGCATTATTAACTAAATCAGCTTTCATATTACTATTCATTGACCAGCCTATTACTTTTCTAGAAAATAGATCAATAACTGTTGCTAACCCGGATATTGCATGAGATATAGGAGACAAAATCCTCGTAAAGCTGTATAATACTGGTATTTCATTAGAATAATACAAAGGATTTTGTCATGACAAATTGTATAGCATATAGTTACCAGTTTTCCAAAGTAAAAAATCGGACAATAGAGATAAATTTCACTGGAGGTGATATTAGTAGCGATGGAGGTGTGTTGTTATTAAGAGAAGCAGATAAAAGGCTTGGTATAACAGAGGAGCTTGCTAAAATATTTCCTGATAGACGAGATGGTAGTAAAATTACCCATAATATGGCAACAATGCTGAGGCAACGAATTTATGGTATTGCATTAGGTTATGAAGATTTAAATGACCACAATTATCTACGAAAATGTCCTGCTATGCAAACAGCTATGGAAACAATTGATGATATGGCAAGTAGTTCTACCTTATGTCGTATAGAAAACAATGCTGATAGACACTTTGCAATTAAAGTGCATGAACTAATGCTTGATAAATTTATTAAGTCTCATAAAATAGTACCAAAGCAGCTAATACTTGATTTTGATGCTACGGATGATGAAATTCATGGGCAACAGGAAGGTAAGTTTTATCATGGTTATTACGGTCATAATTGCTTTTTACCTTTGTATGTTTTTTGTGGAAAGCATCTGTTAGTTAGTTATCTTAGGACGTCAAAGCAGGATCAAGCAAAACATTCTTGGGCAATATTATCATTGTTAGTAAAACGTTTTCGCCAAGCTTGGCCAGAGGTAAAGATTATTTTTCGTGGTGATAGTGGATTTTGTCGTCATCAGATGTTTGATTGGTGTGATATTCATAATATAAAATATATTGTAGGAATGCCCCAAAATAACAGACTAAATGAGTTACTGAAACCTACAATGGAGAAGTCAAAAGCAGCATTTATTATAACCCAAGAAAAGCAACGTCTTTTTAGTGAGTTTCCATATAAGGCTGGTAGTTGGAGTCATGAACGTAGAATAATTGGTAAGGCAGAAATGACAATGCTTGGAGAAAATCCAAGGTATATAGTAACTAATTTATCAGATAAACCTGAAGATTTATACGACAAAGTTTACTGTGGTCGTGGTGATATGGAAAACCGTATAAAAGAGCAACAACTAGAATTATTTGCAGATCGTACTTCTTGTCATAGATGGTGGGCTAATCAGCTCAGAATGATTTTATCGGGTCTTGCATACACTTTAGTAGAATATATCAGAGGTAATTTATTACAAGGTAGTGCATTAGCAAAAGCACAAATAGGTACAATACGTTTAAAATTATTAAAAATTGGGGTAGTAATTATCCGTAATACTAGGCGTATTAAGTTTTTGTTATCTTCATCATATCCTTACCGACAGGTATGGAATCATGTGATGAAGAAATTAGCATTAGAATAACCTAGATTAGCACTGTTCCCGGTGCTTAGAAAAAATGGGGTAAGGGGCATTACATCTAAAATTTGAAAATAACGGCTTCAAAGCACTTTTTGGCAAAATTTTTACAAAAGTATCATTGCTAATATTATAAATTACTCAATTTCTTACTTTAAATCTCACTTCATGCAATATCCGGGCTAAAGACCTTGTTGCATGGATCGAATTTTTGCAAAGCGTACGGTGTCATGCCGTGACTTGATCACGGCATCCAGTCTTTTTATTAAATTTTTTTCTGGATACCGTGGTCAAGCCACGGTATGACAACATACTTGTAATAACCATAATACGGTAAATTATGATCCACGCAACAATGCCTTCCCGCGAAGGCGGGAATCCAGAAAAATTAAACTAGAAATGTAAAGATAACTTACAATTATACAGAAAAAAGCCTTACAAGCTAAGGCTTTTTAGCCTGGATTCCCGCCTTCGCGGGAATGACATATAGCACTTTTTTTGAGCCACGCAACAACGCTCTAAAGGTGGGAATTAGAATGGTATTTTGGATAGTTTTTTCAATACATAACAAAAAAGGAGCCTTGTTTAAGGCTCCTTTTATTAGTTTTGGTTAGAGAGTAATATATAAATTATATATCGAATCTTATACCGGCCATTACGTTATGACCTTTATAGTGTAGTTTGGTAGTAGAGCTTTCATTACCTTTACCGTAATCTCTCCAGCTATAAACTAATTCAGCTTTTACGCCGTCAACAACTTCAGCCGAAGCTCCTAAAGATAATTGATAAGCAAAATTAGATTTTGTTTTAGTGGAGCTAGTGCTGCTAAATGTACCTCCAAACCTATTTACTAGGATGGTGGTTGCTTTTTCTTTCACCATAGCGGTACCGATACCTCCTCCAGCAAATAATTTAAACACTCCTAGGTCAACAAAATCGACATAACCGTTAACCAATAAATTTACAATGGTTGGCTTTATTTTAACTGAATTTACAGTAACACCAAGACTCGTGTAAGGAGTTTTTGTTTTAAATACAGGATTAACTGTACCAAGAGTTAAATCGGCTCTTATATTTTTCATGATATAGTAACCTGCACCGATTTCGCCAGTAAATGTAGTATTAGATTTTAGTTTTTGTCCATCAACTTTTACTTTATCAAACATTGATGCACCGGCATTGGCTTTAAGGTACCATTGATTTTCATTTTGAGTTTGATTTGTATCCATTGCACAGTCTGCAAATGATAAAGTAGATGATAGAATTGTTGCACTTGCGGCAGCGATTAAAAGTAATTTTTTCATATTATTAGTTTTCTCCTTAAATAATTATTAGTTTTATATTGTTATTATATATCGAATCTTATACCGGCCATTATGTTATGACCTTTATAGCGTATATTGCTCTTTCCTAAATCTTTTTTTGCTTTTGCTTTACCATAATCTTTCCAAGAATAAACTAGCTCAGCTTTTACGCCATCGGCTACTTCAGCTGAAGCACCGATACCTGCTTGCCAAGCAAAGTTATAGTTATTTTTTTTAGTAGAATTAGAGATATTCAATGCGTCTCCATCACTATCTACAGCACTTGTAGTTATTTTTTCTTTTACTAAAGCAGCACCAATGCCGCCCGTAGCAAATATTTTAAACATATCTACATCAACAAAATCTACAGAACCGTTAAGTAATAAACTGGTAATATTTGGCTTCACTTTAATTGAATTTACAGTATTACCATACTCATCTACATAAGGGGTTTTTAGCTTAAACTCCGCATTAGATACCATGCCTAATGTTATATCAGCTCTTACATTGTCCATAATATAATAACCTGCACCGATTTCACCGACAAAAGCAGTGTTAGACTTTAGTTTTTGTCCCTCAATTTTTGCTTTATTAAACATTGATGCACCGGCATTGGCTTTAAGATACCATTGGTTATCATCCATACTGTCTGCAAATGAAAGAGTAGAAGATAAAATTGTTGCACTTGCGGCAGCGATTAAAAGTAATTTTTTCATATTTAGTACCTCTGATTTATTAATTAATTATATTTTAACTTATTAAGTATGTTTAAGTAAAATTTTTTCATTTTAATCTTATCCCCTGCAGATATAACATAACATATTTTCTATTGCTAGGTTAATTGAGGAATAAACTTATATATATGACGATTATAAAAATACTTGTGACAATAAAAACACAATTATTGAAATCTCAATTAATCTATAATTAAGCACTGCTAAATAAAGGTTAGGTAACTTGGAAATTCCACGTCATTGCGAGGAGGCATTGTTGTGTGGATCGGTTTTACACTTTGTGTCATTCCCGCGAAAGCGGGAATCCAGAGAATATTTAAGCGAATTATATAGTAAATTTTTATATAATTTTGCCTATTTTAAGTGTTTTTTCTGGATTCCCGCCTGCACGGGAATGACATACAGCACTTTTCTCGATCCACGCAACAACGCTCTTTTTTGCGGCAAATTAGAAATGTTCACAGAACCTAGCAAATTTATCTTTTTCATTTTTATATTTATCTGCTTCGGGTAGTGGCGGTTTGCTTTTGGTAATGTTTGGCCACTTACTAGCAAATAACTTAGCTCTTTCCACCCATTCGATTAATTCCTCTGATTCCGATTTTATAGCGTCAATGGGACATTCCGGTTCGCACACGCCGCAATCTATGCATTCCTCGGGGTTGATAACTAACATAAACTCCCCCTCATAAAAGCAATCTACGGGACACACCTCTACACAAGTGGTATATTTGCATTTTACGCATTCATCGGTTACGACATAAGTCATTTTATCGCCGGTTTTTAAGTTTAGTAATTAATGTAGAAGTTTGTAATGTCAATATAAGCAAGAAATATAATATAAAGCTTACAAACATAATGATTAGAGGCTGTAACATAGAGTTATGAATAGCAGGTGCCTTGAACCTTAAAACGCTTGCGGGCTGGTGCAGGCTATACCAAATATTTACCGAGAATTTTACAATCGGGATATTTACGGCACCGATAAGGGCAATAACGGCAGCCGGTTTTTCGGCACGTCTTATATCGTCAGCACTATTAACTATGATAATGTAACTTAAATATAGTAAAAATAATACCAACATAGAGGTTAGCCTTGCGTCCCAAACCCACCACGTTCCCCAAATCGGTTTTCCCCATAAGGAGCCTGTTACTAAACTAATCAAAGTAAAGCCGGCTCCCGCATAGCTACTAGCAACGGCGAGTAAATAAGACATTTTAGTTTTCCACACCAGGCTAGTAAAACTACATATTGCTATGAAAGTATAAATTCCAAGTGCCATCCACGAAGCCGGCACGTGGACATACATAATTCTAACCATTTCACCTTGTTGGTAATCGGGCGGTGAGACTATTAGGCTTAAGTAAAGCCCAATACTCATTGATAAAAGCGTAGATACTGCCAAAATAGGTATTAAAATGCTTGATATTTTACTGAAATAATAAGGATTTAGTAACTTTAACATCATAAGAAATTACTTACGACCGAATAAACGTTCAATATCTTTTAGCTTAAGCTCTATATAAGTCGGTCTTCCGTGGTTACATTGACCGGAAAACGGTGTAGCTTCCATTTGTCGCAGTAAGGCGTTCATTTCTTCCCCCGATAATTTTCGCCCCGCTCGGATGGAATAATGGCAAGCATATGTTTCCGTTACGTGTTCGATTAGTTCAATTAATGAAATATTTTCGTTTGTATCTAGTAAATGATCGGCAAGGTCGTGTATTAGCTGCCGAACGTTGATATCTCCGAGCAAGTTTGGAATTTCCGTAACTATAATTGATTTTTCGCTGAATTTTTCTATAGTTAAACCGAGCTTAGTTAACCTTTCTTTATTCTCATGTAAACAATCGGCTCTTTTTTCATCGGGTAATTCAACTATTTCCGGTATAAGTAGCCGTTGTTTAATTAATTCTTCTTTTGCTAGAAATTGTTTGATTTTTTCATAACCTAAACGTTCATGTGCTGCATGTTGATCGGTTATAACAATACTATCCTCTGTTTGGGAAATAATATAAGTAGTATGTAGCTGAGCCTTCGCCGCTCCGAGCTTAAAACTAGCTTTTTGAGATATTTCCGACTCTTCTTGCAAACGCTGCTCTACTGCTATTTCGATTTTGGCATGCGGTAATGTATCGATCAGTTTCTGACAAAAGTGACTTTGTGGGGGCGTAGGTGGAGGCGAAGGTCGGTAATTATTACTCGGCTTATCGGCAACATGATTTGTAGCGTTGTTGCTTGGAGTTCTTGCGGTAACTTTATTGTTAGTAAAGGGGTTTTTAAACAACTGCAAAGTGCTATCAGAAACGGTGGTAGAAGCTATATGGCTTTTGCTGTGCAATGCATCTTTAATCGCATTAATTAATAAATTTCGTACCGTATTCGGATCGTGAAATCTTACTTCAGCTTTCGCCGGATGAACATTTACGTCGACTAATTGCGGATCAATTTGCAAAAATACTGCACATAACGGGTGTCTATCTCGGGCTAAATAATCTTGATAGGCTAACCTTAAAGCTACTTGTAATAATTTATCTTTTACCGGTCTGTTATTAATAAACAAAAATTGATCTTCAGCCGAAGCTCTGTTAAATGTCGGGATACTTGTATAGCCGTAAATAGATAATTCGGGAGTTTTAAAGTCAATATAAGCGGCATTTTGGATAAAATCTTGTCCGATTATTTCGATTATTCTTTGCTTTAAATTACTGTCAAAATCTTTATTTTGCCCTTTTACCTTTATAAGGGTTTTGCCTTCATGCGATAAGCTAATAGAAATCTCCGGATGAGCTAAGGCAATTTTTTTGATGACATCAATCGAAGCTGCCAGCTCGGTTTTATCGGTTCTTAAAAATTTAAGCCTAGCGGGCGTGGCAAAAAACAAATCACGTATCTCAATTTTAGTACCTTCGTTATGAATAGAAGGAGTAATTTGCTTCTCTCTACCGCCGATTAGTTTAATTTGATATGCTTTATCGCTGCCTTTCAGCCTTGAACTTATAAGCATCTTGCTAATAGAGCCGATAGAAGGCAGGGCTTCACCGCGAAAGCCGAAAGTATGAATGTTTAAAAGATCGCTTTCATCAAGTTTAGAAGTAGTATGACGTTCAACGGCAAGCTCTAAGTCCTTATCCGACATCCCGACGCCGTCATCCGAGACGATAATTAAATTTTTCCCTGCTCGCTCTAAAACCACATCTATTTTTGTGCTACCGGCATCAACGGCGTTTTCAACAAGTTCTTTAACAACGGAAGCAGGACGCTCAATAACCTCACCGGCAGCTATTCGATTTATGGTATTTTCAGAAAGTAGTTTTATACTCATTTTTTAGCTCTTTTTTATCTATAGAGTATTTATTGCGTGGATACCCCAACCGTCATTGCGAGCGACTGAAAGGAGTGCGGCAATCCAGAAAGTAATAGTCATCCTGAATTTATTTCAGGATCTATTACAAAGATGCGGCAAACAAGTTCAGCATGACAAGAGCTAGATTGCCACGCCGCTTGGCAGCGGCTCGCAATGACGGGGTGGAATCGATCTACGCAACTAATTGAAATTTTTTACTGCAATAAGGACAAATAACGAATTGCTCCTTTGGATCAATTTCCAAATAAATTTTTGGATGATCATACGGTGATTCTTTCCCCATACAAGATACAGACGTAAAAAAACTATCAACAATTTCCATGAATTTATCAAATATTTCTTTAAGTAATGTTTAGCATAAGTTACTTTTATAGAAAATACAAATATGAATTTATTAATAGGCAAAACATGAAAGATAAAATAGTAGTTATTACCGGTTCAACTAGCGGAATCGGGCTTGAAATAGCCAAGCACTTCGCAAAACTGCAAGCAAAAATTATCATTAACGGTTTTGCTGCCGTAGAAGAAGTCGAAAAAATATCGGCAGAGCTAAAAGCTTTAGGTGCTAGTACAATTAACTATCAAGGGGCAAATCTGGCAAATCCGACTGAGATAGCTAAAATGTTTGAAGAGATAATAAAAGAGTTCGGTAAAATAGATATATTAATCAATAACGCAGGCATTCAGCACGTCGCTCCGATTGAAGATTTTCCGGCAGATAAATGGGAGCAAATCTTGCGTATAGATTTAATAGCGTCTTTTTACACTATAAAATATGCGTTGCCTAGTATGAAAAAAAACGGCTTCGGGCGTATCGTGAATATTGCCTCGGCACATGCTTACGTCGCTTCACCCTTTAAATCGGCATATGTTGCAGCAAAGCACGGGATTCTCGGTCTTACCAAAACTGTGGCACTAGAAGTAGCAGAGAATAATATTACCGTAAATGCTATTTGCCCGGGCTATGTAAAAACCCCGTTAGTGATGAATCAAATAGCGGATACCGCCAAGGCACGACATATAACTGAAGAATCGGCGTTAAGAGATGTAATACTTAAAACGCAAGCTACCAAAAAATTTGTTGAAGCCGATGAAATAGCCAATTTAGTAGTATTTTTATGCGATGAAAAAGCTTCATCGATAACAGGTAGCGGTTTGTTTATAGACGGAGGCTGGACTGCACAATAAATAATTCTCGTACCGTCTTAGTGTCGGCTAATAAATAGGTTATTAATAATGTATTAATAACCTATTTGAGCTTAAAGAGATGGTTGCCGATATTAGATTTGTTAGAGAATTGAAAACCAGATTACATAAATTAAATTTAAACTTGCCCGCGGATAAAGAGACATATGAATTAATTTTATTAAGCTTTATAAAAGCCAATGAAGGGGAGCGGTTATACGTATATTTAGATATTAAAAAAAATCATACGATAGGAATCGGTTTTAATATGGATAGCCCTTATGCCGAAAGAATTTGGCAAGAAATATTCGGCTATACTATTTCTTTTTACCGAGTTAAAGAGGGAAAACAACCAATTACAAAAGAACAGTCACGGTTATTATTTTTATCTGTCAAAACCAATAACCGCTTAGAGTTAAAAACTATTTACCAAGGAGCGTGGAATCGGCTTAAAGTGAATGAACAAGTGATGATTGAAGATTTATATTGGAATGGCGGCGGTAAGTTAGTCGGGAAAAAGACTAATTTTTATAAAAATATAATTTTGTATGTAACAAGTTCAGAATTAAAATATTTAAAGACCGCCTTATTAGAAGTAAGAGAAAATTCTAACCAGGAACGTAATCGTGGCATACAAAACCGCCGAAACATACAAGCCGAGATGGGCGAACCTTACATAGTTTAAGGAATAAAATATAGGTCGTCATGGTGAGGAGGCGTTGGCATCGTTGCGTGGATCAAATTTTTGATGTCGTTCCCGCAAAGGCAGGAATCCAGAGAATATTTAAGCGAATTATATAGTAAATTTTTATATAATTTTACTTATTTTAAGTGTTTTTTCTGGATTCCTGCTTTCGCAGGAATGACATATAGCACTTTTTTTGATACATGCAACAACGCCTCTAGCTTTGTGCATTAACGGAATTTAGCCCGGATATTGCATGAGATATAGGAGACAAAATCCTCGTAAAGCTGTATAATACTGGTATTTCATTAGAATAATACAAAGGATTTTGTCATGACAAATTGTATAGCATATAGTTACCAGTTTTCCAAAGTAAAAAATCGGACAATAGAGATAAATTTCACTGGAGGTGATATTAGTAGCGATGGAGGTGTGTTGTTATTAAGAGAAGCAGATAAAAGGCTTGGTATAACAGAGGAGCTTGCTAAAATATTTCCTGATAGACGAGATGGTAGTAAAATTACCCATAATATGGCAACAATGCTGAGGCAACGAATTTATGGTATTGCATTAGGTTATGAAGATTTAAATGACCACAATTATCTACGAAAATGTCCTGCTATGCAAACAGCTATGGAAACAATTGATGATATGGCAAGTAGTTCTACCTTATGTCGTATAGAAAACAATGCTGATAGACACTTTGCAATTAAAGTGCATGAACTAATGCTTGATAAATTTATTAAGTCTCATAAAATAGTACCAAAGCAGCTAATACTTGATTTTGATGCTACGGATGATGAAATTCATGGGCAACAGGAAGGTAAGTTTTATCATGGTTATTACGGTCATAATTGCTTTTTACCTTTGTATGTTTTTTGTGGAAAGCATCTGTTAGTTAGTTATCTTAGGACGTCAAAGCAGGATCAAGCAAAACATTCTTGGGCAATATTATCATTGTTAGTAAAACGTTTTCGCCAAGCTTGGCCAGAGGTAAAGATTATTTTTCGTGGTGATAGTGGATTTTGTCGTCATCAGATGTTTGATTGGTGTGATATTCATAATATAAAATATATTGTAGGAATGCC
The DNA here is from genome assembly GCF_964026385.1 of Rickettsia endosymbiont of Polydrusus tereticollis. NCBI lineage: Bacteria > Pseudomonadati > Pseudomonadota > Alphaproteobacteria > Rickettsiales > Rickettsiaceae > Rickettsia > Rickettsia endosymbiont of Polydrusus tereticollis. Next base: position 1,908,879 of record NZ_OZ032142.1, read on the forward strand.
CCAAAATAACAGACTAAATGAGTTACTGAAACCTACAATGGAGAAGTCAAAAGCAGCATTTATTATAACCCAAGAAAAGCAACGTCTTTTTAGTGAGTTTCCATATAAGGCTGGTAGTTGGAGTCATGAACGTAGAATAATTGGTAAGGCAGAAATGACAATGCTTGGAGAAAATCCAAGGTATATAGTAACTAATTTATCAGATAAACCTGAAGATTTATACGACAAAGTTTACTGTGGTCGTGGTGATATGGAAAACCGTATAAAAGAGCAACAACTAGAATTATTTGCAGATCGTACTTCTTGTCATAGATGGTGGGCTAATCAGCTCAGAATGATTTTATCGGGTCTTGCATACACTTTAGTAGAATATATCAGAGGTAATTTATTACAAGGTAGTGCATTAGCAAAAGCACAAATAGGTACAATACGTTTAAAATTATTAAAAATTGGGGTAGTAATTATCCGTAATACTAGGCGTATTAAGTTTTTGTTATCTTCATCATATCCTTACCGACAGGTATGGAATCATGTGATGAAGAAATTAGCATTAGAATAACCTAGATTAGCACTGTTCCCGGTGCTTAGAAAAAATGGGGTAAGGGGCATTACATCTAAAATTTGAAAATAACGGCTTCAAAGCACTTTTTGGCAAAATTTTTACAAAAGTATCATTGCTAATATTATAAATTACTCAATTTCTTACTTTAAATCTCACTTCATGCAATATCCGGGTTAGAGGTCTTGCTTAAAGTTAATGATTTTTATTGGTTGGATAAAAACGGCATAATAGTTATAATAGAGTCTGCAAAGTAATTAGTTAAAAAAATTTATATGAACTTTATTGATGAAGCTAAAATATATATAAAGGGCGGTAACGGTGGCAATGGCTGCGTTAGTTTCCATAGAGAAAAATTTATTGATAGAGGAGGACCGGACGGAGGAGACGGAGGACGTGGCGGTAGTATTATTTTCCGAAGTAATTACCACCTTAATACTTTAGTGAATTTTAGATATAAGCAACATTTTTTAGCCACAAGCGGTGAGAACGGCAAAGGTTCGAATAAAAGCGGTAAATCCGGTAAATCCTTAATTCTTGACGTGCCGATAGGTACGCAAATATTTTCAGAAAACGGCGATATATTATTATATGATTTTACGGAAGACGGGCAAAGTTTTGAAATAATTAAAGGCGGTAACGGCGGGCTTGGTAATAGCCATTTCAAAACATCGGTCAATCAGGCTCCAAGGCGTCGAACGGAAGGCGAAATAGCCGAAGAAATGTGGGTTAATTTAAGTCTTAAATTACTCTCCGACGTTGGGCTTGTCGGCTTGCCGAATGCCGGTAAATCCACCTTCTTGTCAGTTGCTACCGCAGCAAAACCTAAAATAGCCGATTATCCGTTTACTACTTTAGCACCTTATCTTGGAGTAGTATATGTTGATGAGGAGGAGTTTGTGCTAGCCGACATTCCGGGATTAATTGAAGGTGCACATGAAGGACACGGCTTGGGAGATAAGTTTTTAAAGCATATTGAGCGTTGTAACGTATTAATTCATTTGATAGACGGAAGTAGTGAGAATGTTGAAACGGATTATAAAACCATTCGGCAGGAATTAGAATCATATTCCGATTTATTAAAGGATAAAACCGAGATTATTTGCCTTAATAAGTGCGATATTTTAACCGAGGAGGAAATTACCGAAAAGGTAAGTAGCTTACAAAAAATTACCGACAAAGAAATTTTTCCTATTTCTACTTATACTAAAACCGGTATCAATAAAATAATTAAATTAGCCCTTAGGACTGTAAAGGATCAAAAATTGTAATTTTATTTTAAGAAGGGCGTTGTTGTATGGATACCCTAAACGTCATTGCGAGCGACTGAAGGCGTTGTTGCATGGCTCGAATTTTTGGTGTCATACCAGCGAAAGCTGGTATCTAACTTACTTAATTTTGTTATATTGTTATCTTTCGAGGGAATACACAAAGTGTAAAACCGAGCCATGCAACAATGCCTTTAAGAAGTAGAAAATGCTAACTGGTATAAAGTAGTTATAAGCCACTATCTAACATAAAATTAATTATAACTTTAAACTTATTTAATTTTAGGGTAAAATCCCCGTTATGGGATTTTAAATAAAAAATAATAGACTTAATGTTTTACGATACTATATTTAGCAGCCACATAGATAAAATTAAAAGTGAAGGGAGATATCGAGAATTTAAGGCGGTAAGAAGACAAGCCGATAATTTCCCGTTCGCTCGGTGCGGCGATAATGATATAGTAATGTGGTGCATTAACGATTATTTAGGTATGAGTAGGCACAAAAGCGTTATTGAAGCTTCTATAGATGCTTTAGCAAAATACGGTGTCGGTTCCGGCGGCACGCGAAATATCGGCGGCAATAACAGCTCTATCATTGAATTAGAAATGGAACTTGCCGATTTACACGTCAAAGAATCAGCATTAGTTTTTACCTCCGGTTACGTAGCAAATGATACAACGCTTGCTAGCCTTGCTAAAATCATGCCTAATTTGATATTTTTTTCGGACGAATTAAACCATGCATCTATCATTGCCGGTATCTCAAACTCTAAAGCCGAGAAGCATATATATCGGCATTTAGATATAAATCACCTTGAAGAGTTAATACAAGCCGTAGATATTAATAGACCGAAAATCATTGTTTTTGAATCTGCTTATTCTATGGACGGTCTTTTTTCCCCTATTAAAGATATAATCCGCTTAGCTAAAAAATATAACGCTTTAACTTTTATCGATGAAGTTCACACTGTCGGGCTATACGGTAAACGAGGCGGCGGTATTGCCGAGTTACTAAATTGCAGTAATGAGATTGATATTATTCAAGGCACGCTCGGTAAAGCTTACGGCACTATCGGCGGGTATATTACGGCAAATTACCATTTAGTGGATGCTATAAGGCTTACGGCTCCGGGTTTTATTTTTACGACTTCATTGCCGCCGGTAATTTCTGCTGCCGCTACGACTAGTATCAGACATCTTAAAGAATCGAGTGAAGAACGCCGAAAACATCAAGAAGTGGTTTTCAAGCTTAAAAATTCTTTTGACCGTTTTAATATCCCGTATTTAAAAAATAAAAGCCATATTATCCCGATAATCATCGGTGACCCGATCAAAACTAGCCAAGCTTCCGATATGTTGCTTGCCGAATACGGTATTTACGTTCAGCATATTAATTTTCCAACCGTGCCAAGAGGTACGGAGCGTTTAAGGATTATCCCGACGCCTGCACATACGGATAAAATGATTAATGATTTATCTGTTGCTTTGGTTAAAATATTCTTTGCTCTCGGTATAGAATTATCTTCTACTAGAGCACTTAATCAGGAAATTCTCTTAAATCTTACCGCTTGAGAAGCTATAAATTTAGTTGTTGGATGCGTTACACTCCCGTTTTTAGGCGTTGTTGCATGGATCGAAAAAAGTGTTATATGTCATTCCCGCGAAGGCGGGAATCCAGAAAAAACACTTAAAATAAGCAAAATTATATAAAAATTTACTATATAATTCGCTTAAATATTCTCTGGATTCCCGCCTTCGCGGGAATGACAACAAAAATTCGAGCCATGCAACAACGTCCCGTTTGAACTAGAATGACATACTGCTGCTTTTACCGAGCCACACAACAATACAACACAGAAATGGCATAAAATTGTAAATACTATATGGAACTACGCAACAAATTATTAAACTATAATAGCAGCTACTCGGAGGAAGCAGAGAGCAAAATAAAAATGCTGGAGTTTTTGAATAATTATAAGAATCCATTTAGCCGAGAATTAGCAATCGGACATTTTACCGCATCAGCTTTTTTGCTTAATTCTGATAAAACTAAATTTCTATTAATGCATCATAACAAGTTAAACAAATGGATTCAACTAGGTGGTCATTGTGACGGTGATAGCGACGTGTTAGCGGTAGCGATTAAAGAGGCTAAAGAGGAATCAGGTATTGAGGAAATTGAACCGATAAGCACGGAAATTTACGATATAGATATTCATTATATACCTGAAAGATATGGGGAATTAGCACATTATCATTATGACGTAAGGTTTTTATTAAAAACAATTGATAATGATGATTTTATAAAAAACGATGAAGCAAATGAATTAAAATGGGTGGGGCTTTCCTCTCATTATCCTAAAGATTTTCCTTTAGAGCGATCGATTGCTAGAATGGTAGAAAAATATCAAAAATAGAATAAGCCAACTACTTCCTTTATCCTTTTCTTTATTTATCGATTAGTAAAAAAAACTTCATGGTATTTTTATTACCGATTAAATATTTTACATCTATAATTTTCATTAATTGGTTGAATAAATAGTTTTTAAAGTCTATATAAGCTTTTGAAGCTCTAAAATTATTATCGCAATAGAGAATATTATAAAAAGGTAATTTTACTAATGAACAAACAAATAACACAAGAGCAAATAAATAGAGCTGCATGGGCTGCTTGCGATACGTTTCGTGGTGTAATGGATCCAGCAAATTAAAAGACTATATTCTGGTGATGTTGTTCCTCAAATATATCTCCGATATATGGAAACATGACGTAGCTGAATATCAAAAGCGATTTAACAACGATGACTCGCTTATTGATTGTTACTTAAAGAAAGAGCGCTTTTTTCTGCCGGAAGGCACTAGTTTTTACGATTTACTCGCTAAACGTAACGAGGCAAATATCGGAGAACTTATTAATGAGGCACTAGAGAAAATAGAAGAGGCAAATCGTTCTAAATTAGCCGACGTATTCCGTAATATTGATTTTAATTCCGAATCTAGCCTCGGCAAAACTAAAGAACGTAACAGCCGTTTAAAAAGCTTGTTAGAAGATTTTAATAAACCGGCATTGGATTTAAACCCAGATCGGGTAAAGGAAGATATTATAGGGGAATGTTATATTTACCTTATCTCAAACTTTGCATCCAGTGCCGGCAAGAAAGCCGGCGAATTCTATACTCCTGCACAAGTATCAAGGTTGCTCGCTAAACTTGCAGCACCAAAGCCCGGGGATATAATTTGCGATCCGGCTTGCGGTTCCGGTTCACTTTTAATATATGCAGCCGAAGAAGTAAACAACTATAATACTAAACTTTCTGACCAAGAAGAAAATCACTCTGAAACTAAAAAAGTAAAAAAGGATAACTATGCACTTTTTGGACAAGAAATGAATGGCTCTACTTGGGCATTAGCACGAATGAATATGTTTTTGCATGCAAAAGACAGTACACGCATTGATTGGCTTTCAATTACCCATAAGTTATAAAATAATATACAATAGGAAAAAATTTATGAGTAAATAATGCCAAGAAATAAATTTTCAACACAAGCAGAATTAAGTAAGGTAGTAAGAAACCATGGTCAGAAGAAGTGGTTAGATAGCGATAGTGCAGGTAATGGTTTTAAGGATAAGCGTTTACAGCAACGTTTTAGAAAACTACTTGAACAGATATGGAACAGTTTAGGTCAAACTATACCTCTTGCCTGTCAAGACTGGGCAAATACTAAAGCTGCATATAGATTTCTGTCAAATGATAAGGTAAGCACACAAGAGATATTAGAAGGACATTTCCGGATTACAAAAGAACGTGTATCAGCTCATAAAGAAGGAAAGATACTTGTACTTCAGGACACTACAGAGTTTTCATATAATAGAATAAAAGCTGAAGATATAGGCTGGACTCAAAACATCCATACAGGTAAGGATATAATGGGTAGACCTATCTTGCATAAAAAATGTGGTATTTTAATGCATTCAAGTTTAGCAATAACTGACAATGGTTTACCACTAGGTCTTTGTGCCATCAAGTTTTGGACACGCAAGCAATTTAAAGGAACTAATGAATTAAAAAAACGTATTAACTATACCAGATTACCTATTGAAGAAAAAGAAAGTTATCGCTGGCTAGAAAATTTGACACAATCGACTGTTCTACTGAAGGCACCACAGAGATGTGTTCATATTGGGGATAGGGAAAGTGACATTTATGAATTATTTGTAATAGCGAAAGAATTTGATACGCATTTTCTTGTCAGAATTTGTCAGGATCGGTTAATTGAAGATGGCTCTCGTACTATTACTAATAAAATGAATACGGTAAAAATCAATGGATTGCACAATATTGCGATCAAGAGCTCGGATGGTAGTATGATAGAAGTGGCCTTAGAAATCAGATATCAGAATATAAAAATACTTCCTCCTGTTGGTATTAAGCAGAAGAAATATCCAGCATTACTACTCACAATCATCCATGCAATAGAAAAAGAAACGCCAACTAGTAGAGAAAAAATAATATGGAAGCTTGTTACAGATTTACCTGTTACAACAATAGATGAAGCCATTGAAAAACTCGATTGGTATGCCTTAAGATGGAAAATAGAAACTTTTCATAAAATACTCAAGTCCGGTTGCAGAGTTGAATCATTAAAACTCAGGACAGAGGCACGCCTGAATAATATTATTGCTATATTCTGTATAGTAAGTTGGAGAATTTTTTGGATGACTATGATGAATAGGTGTACACCTAATGCACCACCAGAATTAGCTCTAACAGATGAAGAAATTACCCTAATTAATGCCTTGCCCAATAATAAAGCTAGTGATAACATACAAAACAAAACTCTTTCTTATTACTTAACCAAGATAGCCAGGCTTGGCGGGTATATGAACAGAGCATTAGACCCACCTCCTGGGAATATAGTAATGTGGAGAGGGTTGTCTAGGTTGGTTGACCTTAGGTTAGGATTTAATATTGCAATGAAAATGACTTATGGGTAATTGAAAGATTGATTGGGGGGACACATTGAATAATCCTACCTTGCTTGAAAATGGTGAGCTAATGAAATTTGACGTTGTTGTTGCTAATCCACCATTTAGCTTAGATAAATGGGGATATGAAAATGCTGCTAATGACGAGCATAAACGTTTCAAGCGTGGTGTCCCGCCTAAAACTAAAGGCGATTATGCTTTTATTAGCCATATGATTGAAACAACAAAACCGCTTAAAGGACGTACGGCAGTAGTCGTGCCGCACGGCGTGCTATTTCGTGGTTCATCCGAAGGGCGAATACGTCAGCATCTAATTGAAGAAAATTTGCTAGATGCAGTAATTGGGTTACCGACTAATCTCTTTAGCTCAACCGGTATACCTGTAGCTATTTTAGTATTTGATCGCTCACGAGAATCAGGAGGAAAAAATGAAAAACGTCAAGATGTGTTATTTATCGATGCTAGCAAATTTTTTCGTGCAGGCAAGGGGCAAAATTACTTAGAAGAGACGCATATAGCAAAAATTGTTGACACTTATCGTGAGCGTAAATCGGTCGACAAATATGCCTATCTAGCTGATATTGAAGAAATCCGCAAGAACAAATTTAACCTTAATATCCCTCGCTATGTCGATACATTTGAAGAGGAAATTGATATAGCAGAATTGCAAAAAGAAATCCGCCAAATCGAAAGTGAGTTAATAGAAATACGTACCAAAATGGATGCTTATTTGAAGGAGCTAGGGATTGATGTGTGATGCAAGAAAGCTCTAACCTTTTTGTTAAGCTAGGTGATGTTGTAGAAATAGCACCAAAAGTTCCTAAAATGTCTCCTGATACAGAAGTATCATTTTTAGGTATGGTTGATATTTCAACCGAAGGGACGATTATAAATAATCATCGATGTAAATATTCAGAGGTTTCAAAAGGTTATTCTAAGTTTCTTGAAGGAGATATATTAGTTGCGATAATTAGCCCTTGTTTTGAAAATGGTAAAGGTGCATTAGCTAAGGAGCTTATTAATGGCATAGGTCTTGGTAGCGGTCAGTTTTATGTTCTTCGAGCAACTGAAAAAATTGACCCCTATATTTTACTAAACATAACTTTAAATAAAACTTTTAGGAAAAAAGGAAAATTAGAAATGGTCGGTACGACCGGTCGAAAAATGGTTCCCTCATCCTTTATAAGAAATTATAAAATTTTTCTTCCTCCTCTACCGGAGCAACAAAAAATCGCCTCTATTTTACGTACATGGGATAAGGCACTAGAAAAAATTGAATATTTGATTGAGATAAGCAAAAAATATCTTTCTTTGCTTACAGTATTACTGATTTACGGATATTTGAGGGTTGATAATAAAAAAACTACTAACCGAATAAAATATAAATGGTGCAGTGCTCCTAGTGATTGGAGCTTTTTACGTATTAAAGACATTGCTGTTGAACGTTCAGAATTTAATGTTAGCAATAATAATTATACTGTACTTTCATGCTCAAAGTATTATGGCTTTGTAAAGTCATTAGATTTTTTTAAAAAACAAATTTTTAGCAAAAAACTTACTAATTATAAAATAATTTGTCGTAATGATTTTGGTTTTCCAAGCAACCATGTTGAAGAAGGTTCTATTGGATTACAAAACTTAGAAGATAAGGCTGTTGTTAGTCCAATTTATACTATTTTTACTCCTGACAATAAATACATTTATCACGATTTTCTTTTCCGTTTATTAAAAACAAAGACCTATGTCCATATTTTTCGAGCTTTAACTACCTCTTCTGTTGATCGTAGAGGAAAGTTACGCTGGGCTGATTTTTCAAACATTGAGCTTTGCCTTCCTGATTTAATAGAGCAAAAAAAAATTAGTAAAATTCTTAGTGAACAACAAAATTTAATTAATGGTTTATATCTTTATAAAAAAGCACTTCAAAACCAAAAACAAGGTTTGATGCAAAAGCTATTAACCGGTCAATGGCGGGTGAAAGCGGACGAGGGAGTAAGATAGAGATGTTTTGTGTAATCTTAAAAAACCGAAGGGCATCGGATAGACCAATACCCTACTGTCGACCAGGAAAAGCCCAATCCTTATTTTTATTAATACACGAAATTTTTTAATATAGGAAGACTTTAAATATATTATTTTTATAAATGACTTTAAAACGGTTAAAAACTATGACCTTTAAGCTTAATGAAAAAACTACTTCTCAGCTGCCGGCGATGATATCGCTGATTGCATTTGGCTATATACCGCTTTCGCAAGAAGAGGTGCAAAAAAGACGGGGTAAATTAAGTAATGTCTTACTTGAAGATATATTAATTGAAAAAACCTTAGAATTTAATAAATTTACCTATCGTGAAAAAACTTACTATTTTGATATAGAAGACGCTAAAGAGGCGATCCGCAAACTTAAACTTCCATCTACCACGCAAAACTGTTTAATGGATGCTAATCGAACAATTTATGATCACTTAACTTTAGGCGTTGCTATCGAAAAAACTATTGACGGTGTTCGAAAAAGCCCCTCTTTCAAATATATTGATTGGGAAAATCCGCACAATAATATTTATCATGCTACGATTGAAATGAGGGTAGAATGCGTTGACCCATCTAAAACCCGTCGTTGTGATATTGTATTATTCGTTAACGGCATACCCCTTGTTATTATTGAAAATAAAAAACCCGGTATATCTATTGAGCAAGCTATTTCTCAGCAAATACGTAACCAAGGAGCGAAAGATATCCCGCATCTTTTTCATTACGCTCAATTATTACTTGCTACTAGTAGCAAGGAAGTAAAATACGGCACAGTCAATACCCCAAAAAAACATTGGCAAATTTGGCACGACATGGAGGATAAAGAGGCGGACCTTCACAAACTAATTAATCGACCTCTGACAAATGAAGAAAAACTTGTGCTTTTTTCCGGAGATTTTGCATCTGAAAAAACTAATTTTGAGAAAAAACAAACACAAGGTTTGTTCAAGGTTACTGCACAAGATCGTGGACTTTATGCATTATGTCGTCCTGAGCGTTTACTTGAAATTGTCCACGATTTTTGTATTTTTGACGGGCGGATAAAAAAATTAGCACGTTATCCGCAATTTTTTGCTGTACGTGCCGCCATGCAAAGAGTAAACCAGCCTGATAAAATAAGGAAGAGAGAAGGCGGGGTAATATGGCATACGCAAGGTACTGGTAAATCCTTAACTATGGTAATGCTTGCCAAAGCATTAATTAAGAATATAGCCAATAGCCGTATTATTTTGGTACCGATCGCACTGACCTTGATAACCAACTTAAAAATACGTTCAAATCTTGTGAGTTCGTGCCGGTTTGTGCCACTTCAGGAAAAGACTTAATTAAACTTATTGAAGAGAGAAAGACCCTTATAACGACAGTAATTAATAAGTTCAGTACGGATAAGTTTGATATAGCAGCAGCTAGCCGAAATTTTAAAGATGAGGATAGAAATATTTTTGTGCTTGTCGATGAGGGGCATCGTACTCAGGACGGTCTTTTCGCTGCAAAGATGCGGAAGATCTTACCGAAAGCTTGCTATATAGGGTTTACCGGTACGCCTCTTTTAAAAAGAGAAAAATCTAGTGTAGAAAAATTCGGCGGATTTATTCATACATATACCATAGAGGAAGCCGTACGTGACGGCGTTATAGTTCCTTTAATTTATGAAAGTCGATATATTGAGCAAAAGCTCGGCAGCACAGTTATTAATGAATGGTTTGATCGTATCTCTAAAGGATTAACGGATGATAAAAAACATATTTTAAAATCAAAATTTGCTTGTGCTTCTAAATTATCCCAAACTAAACAAACTATTTATGCAAAAGCTATAGATATTTCCGAACATTATCGGCAAACCTGCCAAGGAACAGGTCTCAAAGCTCAATTAGTAGCACCTTCCAAAGCTGCCGCTATTCGCTTTAAAAAAATTATAGATGAGATAGGTCACGTAACATGTGAGGTTATCATCTCCCCGCCGGATGATCGTGAGGATAATGAGGAAGTAGATCGTACTTCCAAAAACCCTGTTCAGCTTTTCTGGAAAGATATGCTAAAAAAATATAGCTCGGAAGCAAATTATAATAACAAAATAATTGAAGATTTTAAAGGAGCTAGCGATCCGGAAATTTTAATTGTCGTCTCAAAATTACTAACCGGTTTTGATGCACCACGTAATACTGTGCTGTATATATGTAAGCAATTAAAGGAGCATTCTCTTTTGCAGGCAATTGCTCGTGTGAATCGCTTATTTGCAGAAGAGGACAATGACCTTAAGCAGCACGGATATATAATCGATTATGAAGGATTACTTGGCAATTTACATAAAACGCTCGGTAAATATCGTGCTCTTAAAAATTTTGATGAAGAAGATTTAAAGGGTACTGTGTATGATATTCAAAAAAAATTAGAAGAAATTCCGCAGTTGCATCAAGATATTTGGGATATTTTTGCAGACGTACCGAATAAAGCAGATACCGAACAATTACAGCAACATTTAGCCGATAATATTATTAGAGATGATTTTTATTTAAAGCTGCAAAAATTTGCCTCTTATATGCGGATTGCTTTAGCATCCGAAAAAGCCTATGAAATTTTTGCTGAAAAGCTAGATATATTTCACACCGACTGGCAGAATTTTACCGAACTTAAACGTGCTGTACGAAATCGTTACCAAGAGATGTTTAATATCAAAGAATATGAGCCGAAAATTTATGAGCTTCTTGACGATCATATTATTGCCTTTCCGGCTTATACTATTATTGAAAAAGTCAATATTCACGATCCAAATCAGCTCACGGCAATTATGACCGAACAAGGTACAAGCGATGCGTCAAAAGCCGATCGTGTCGCTGCAGCAACTAAAAATACTATAAATGAGCTGAGGAATGAAGCCCCTGCTTTTTATGACAAATTCTCTGAACTTTTAAACAAAACAATCGAAGAATATCGAAAAAAACGGTTAAGTGAAAAAGATCATTTTAAACAACTCTTACTTGATAAAGATCATTTGAGAACAACAATAAGCATAGCAACAGAATGTGCTAACGGACCTTCTGCCGATAGCCTACTGAGTATAATACATGATGATCCCGATGCTCAAGCGTTTTACGATGCGTTACTACCCCGTATGAAAGAGCTTGGTCAAAATAAACACGAAGTAATAGCAACAATTGCATTAGATACCCTTAACATTATTAAACCCCATTTGATTGTTCGGTGGGAAACAAATGAAGAAAAGTCAAACAAAATATCTAAAGAGTTATATAATTATTTTCTTGAAGCTGTTGACAAGAAAATGTTAACTTCTATTACTACTCCTGAAATAGAAAAAATTTCTGAGGCGTTAATGAATATTTGTAAAAAAAGGTTTCCCGGTAAATAATAAAATCAGTTTTTTCTATTTCACAAAAGCTCTGTGTAAAAAAGCAAATTAATTTATAAATAATTCATCAATTTTACTTAATATATCGACTTATTACTCTCGAATGATACAATTTATTTGTTATTTATATAAAATTCTAAGCGGCACTATTTTTAATACAAATAATAATTGAGAGAAATAATGGCAGATGAAGATGATATAATCCCCGGTTTTGTTAAACCGGAAATAGTGGATAGAATAGTTAAGGGAGAAGTAACGCCAAGTGACGTTGCGGTACTTAGAGATAGTTTTGCCACTAAACCAAAAGAAAGAGCTAGCTTTGTTGAAGCATTGAACAATAATTTAAGTGACGATGCTCTACATAAATTAAATTCCATGGTAATGCGAGAAGCACATAACTTACTACCGCCGGACGATCCAAATTTTCAATGTCGAACAGCCGATACTAAGATTTTTCAGGAATTATTACAAGTAGAAGCTGAACGCTCAGGAATGAAAGGCACATTTAATGATAAAGGTGAATATATAGCTCCTAAAATATCACCGGCAATTGAAGACCATTATGCTACCTTAGCGGATAAAGGAGGATTTTATGAAAAACGTGCAACTTTGTCTGAAGATACAATAGAGGCACGAACAGCAAAATCTGCGGGCTTTATGCTTGATGCACCGCTTGCAAGAAAAACAGAACATTATAATAAATTACCTCCTGAGCAACAATATGTTTTAGAAGATCAGATAAGAAATAAGGAACCTCTTTCCAGCAAACCTAAACATGTAGAAATCGGAGTTAAATCGGACTCATTAACACCCGCAGAACTTGAAACAAAAGTTAATAACATTACAAAGGTTTTTGTACAACCATTAGCAAATACAATAATCGAACAGTCTTTAAAAAATTTAGAAGGAAAAGAATTTTCTATAGATGCCGAACATAAAGAGAAAATTACTAAAGCACTATCAAAGTCTTTACAAGGTATGCCGGTCGAAGATTTAGCAAAACATAAAGCTGAGTTAATTGGATCAATATCACAAGAATTAGAAAAAAAACAGACTACCTTATCAAAAGTTACGCACGCCTTTAATAAATCATCTTCTTATCATATTTCTACAGAAAATATTGAAAAAATTGCAGAAAAAGTAACCAAGCAGTATAAAGCACCTGAAAAAGAACAACCGATAAAAGATATTATAGCACAAAAACCGATACAAATGCCGTCATATGAAAAAGAGAAGGATCAAAGCAAATCTAAAAATAGTATTAAAGAAAAAATAGATGAAAAAGTAGGTCATATGAGAAATACGCTAAATAGTATTGCTCCTGCAATAAAGAAAGTTAATGCTATCCGAAAGTTAATGCTCAAACAAGGAAAAGATGAGGGAAGAGGACGATAGAATCTGTCATAAGTTATATTTTTGTAAATAATAAATGGGATTATTAGCTATTATCCTTGATCTATTCTCATGGAAAGTAGTAGGTATTTAGAAGAGGTAATGATAAACTACAAAAAACTAAAAAACGACTCTCTTTAATTTGTCCATTGTGTATAAAGATATGGTGATGAGGTAGAGGAGATTTTTGAATCATTAATAGAAATTTCTAAAGCAAGATTTCCTGGCGTTGTTGCATGGCTCATAATTTACCGTATTATGGTTATTACAAGTATGGTGTCATACCGTGGCTTGACCACGGTATCCAGAAAAAAATTTAATAAAAAGACTAGATGCCGTGATCAAGGAACTAGAATGACACCGTACGCTTTGCAAAAATTCGATCCATGCCACAACGCAAATAACTAGGCTCTGTGAACACAAATTATTCTTTCTTAATGCATCAAAACCTCAACAACTAGTGCTACAAATTGCTATTAACAACTGCACTATACTTTAATTTCCTCAAATTTGAATGTAATTCAATTATATTTTTTAAAATTTATATAATATTTTTTTAAGCAATGTGTTAAATAATCTTCATATTATCATTGACATAATAGTTAAATTACCTTAATAACTCCTCTTGATTAATATTAATCGTTTAAATTAATTAAATAAAAGGATAATTATATGTTTAACTTTTCCTGTCTAACACCTATATCTACAAAAGAAATAGTTAGCCCGGATATTGCATGAAGTGAGATTTAAAGTAAGAAATTGAGTAATTTATAATATTAGCAATGATACTTTTGTAAAAATTTTGCCAAAAAGTGCTTTGAAGCCGTTATTTTCAAATTTTAGATGTAATGCCCCTTACCCCATTTTTTCTAAGCACCGGGAACAGTGCTAATCTAGGTTATTCTAATGCTAATTTCTTCATCACATGATTCCATACCTGTCGGTAAGGATATGATGAAGATAACAAAAACTTAATACGCCTAGTATTACGGATAATTACTACCCCAATTTTTAATAATTTTAAACGTATTGTACCTATTTGTGCTTTTGCTAATGCACTACCTTGTAATAAATTACCTCTGATATATTCTACTAAAGTGTATGCAAGACCCGATAAAATCATTCTGAGCTGATTAGCCCACCATCTATGACAAGAAGTACGATCTGCAAATAATTCTAGTTGTTGCTCTTTTATACGGTTTTCCATATCACCACGACCACAGTAAACTTTGTCGTATAAATCTTCAGGTTTATCTGATAAATTAGTTACTATATACCTTGGATTTTCTCCAAGCATTGTCATTTCTGCCTTACCAATTATTCTACGTTCATGACTCCAACTACCAGCCTTATATGGAAACTCACTAAAAAGACGTTGCTTTTCTTGGGTTATAATAAATGCTGCTTTTGACTTCTCCATTGTAGGTTTCAGTAACTCATTTAGTCTGTTATTTTGGGGCATTCCTACAATATATGATGTGGCTATAGTATTCCGGACAGTTAGTATGAGACAATATTAACAGAAAGGAAATACAGTATGACAAAAACAAAAATGTATTCTAGTGAATTTAAAGAATCAGCAGTTAAATTGGCAACTGAATCGAAGCGACCTGTTATTCAGACTGCAAAAGAATTAGGTATCAGTAAGAATACTTTATATAGTTGGATAGATAAATATTCTAAACAATTTGAAGAATCAATAACAAGAACAGATGAACATCTGTATGATGAATTAAAAAGATTAAAGAAAGAGCTGGTGATAGTAACACAGGAGCGTGATATACTAAAAAAGGCTGCAGCGTACTTTGCAAAAGAGTCCCTGTAAGGTATGCATGGATAAAGAAGCATCAAGATGATTTCTCAATTGCAATTATGTGCAAATGTATGAAGGTATCACGTAGCGGTTATTATGAGTGGTTAAATAACCCTGGATGCAATAGGGATAAAGAAAATAGAGAATTAACCTGTAAGGTTAGAGCTATTTTTCAGGAAGGTAGACGAAATTATGGATCTAGACCCATTAAAAAGGCTTTGTTGAGGCAAGGCATAATTGTTAGTCGTAGGAGAATTACAAGACTAATGAATGAAGCTGGCTTAGTATGTAAAACTAAGTATAAATTTAAAGCAACTACTGATTCTAAGCATAATAAGCAAGTTGCTCCTAATTTATTGGATAGACAGTTTAAAGTTTCTAATGTTAATTGTTATTGGGTTGGTGATATCACCTATATCCCAACTGGAGAAGGATGGTTATATTTAGCAACAGTTATTGATCTATTTTCTAGAAAAGTAATAGGCTGGTCAATGAATAGTAATATGAAAGCTGATTTAGTTAATAATGCTTTGCTAATGGCAATATGGCAACGTAAACCACCTAAAAAGCTTATTTGGCATACTGATAGAGGTAGCCAATATTGTTCTGATAGTCATTTAAAACTTATAAAACAACATGGTATTATACAGAGTATGAGTCGTAAAGGAAATTGCTGGGATAATGCTGTTGCTGAAAGCTTTTTTCATACTATAAAAACAGAATTAATTTATCAACATAAATTTAAAACTAGGGAGGAAGCAAAACATGCTATATTTGAATATATAGAGGTATTTTATAATCGTATAAGAATGCATTCTGCTAACGATTATCTATCACCAGTACAATACGAAAAAATACAAAAATGTGCGTAAAAAACTGTCCGGAAAACTGTTGACAGATCAATATTTTATATTATGAATATCACACCAATCAAACATCTGATGACGACAAAATCCACTATCACCACGAAAAATAATCTTTACCTCTGGCCAAGCTTGGCGAAAACGTTTTACTAACAATGATAATATTGCCCAAGAATGTTTTGCTTGATCCTGCTTTGACGTCCTAAGATAACTAACTAACAGATGCTTTCCACAAAAAACATACAAAGGTAAAAAGCAATTATGACCGTAATAACCATGATAAAACTTACCTTCCTGTTGCCCATGAATTTCATCATCCGTAGCATCAAAATCAAGTATTAGCTGCTTTGGTACTATTTTATGAGACTTAATAAATTTATCAAGCATTAGTTCATGCACTTTAATTGCAAAGTGTCTATCAGCATTGTTTTCTATACGACATAAGGTAGAACTACTTGCCATATCATCAATTGTTTCCATAGCTGTTTGCATAGCAGGACATTTTCGTAGATAATTGTGGTCATTTAAATCTTCATAACCTAATGCAATACCATAAATTCGTTGCCTCAGCATTGTTGCCATATTATGGGTAATTTTACTACCATCTCGTCTATCAGGAAATATTTTAGCAAGCTCCTCTGTTATACCAAGCCTTTTATCTGCTTCTCTTAATAACAACACACCTCCATCGCTACTAATATCACCTCCAGTGAAATTTATCTCTATTGTCCGATTTTTTACTTTGGAAAACTGGTAACTATATGCTATACAATTTGTCATGACAAAATCCTTTGTATTATTCTAATGAAATACCAGTATTATACAGCTTTACGAGGATTTTGTCTCCTATATCTCATGCAATATCCGGGTTAGCAACCTTTCTGCAAATACACAACAAATCATTCATGCAGTCGGTAATAATATATTTACATCATTTAGTAATATCGCAGATAACAAATTTTATAGCGGTTATTTTGCCAATAACTTAAAGTGCAATTTAAAAAATATTATAGAACATCTTAAAATTGTGCCACATGATTTAAATGCCGTAGAAAAGAATTGCGGTGGCGAACTGGTAAAGATAGAGGATATATTTACCAACAATGATGGTCAAAAATTTCTCATATTAAAGCAGGCTACAACTGTAGAAAACGGTACTGCTAACATTTTAGATGAAAGCTATAACGTTACGAATAATGTAATTTCTTTAAACGATATTGCCAATTTTTTAGGTCTTGAGGATTGTACAGCCGAAAGTGCATTAAGAGTGGTACAAAATTATCTTCTTTCTCTTATCCCTACCGCCACTGCTGCTCCTTCTACTACCAATTTACCCGATACCACTATTGATGCTAATAACTTAACTGAATATAATCTGACTTCAAATAATGGAGACGAATCGGGAACAGAGATTAATCCTTATTTAATAGCAGGAGCGACAACCACAGCAGCATTAGTGGTTGGAGCCTGCATAGGAACAGCTATAGGTTATTACTGGGGCAAAAAGAACGCTACTACAATATTAAACGGTGAAGTTTTTAATAATGTCGATCAATTATCACCGAAACAAGAAGAAGAAATATCTTTGACAGGAGTAGGGGTAGAGAACGAGTATAGTACAATTAACGAGCTATAATAGAAGATATATTTAGTATAGCAAAACGTTGTTGTGCGGTTCTTGGAATCGTCATGGCGAGCGACTGAAGGTGTTGTTGTGTGGTTCGAATTTTTGATGTCATTCCCGCGAAGGCGGGAATCCAGAGAATATTTAAGCGAATTATGTAGTAAATTTTTATATAATTTTACTTATTTTAAGTGTTTTTTCTGGATTCCCGCTTTTAGCTAGAATGACATATAGCACTTTTTTAGAGCCATGCAACACCGCCAGCCACTTCGTGGTTTCGCATGACGGTTTGGATATCCATGCAACAACACCCTTTGCTATAGCTAAAAACAACATTTTGAATATTATCCAAGCTAATAAAAATCAACGCCTAAATTTCGGTCGCATGTTTTTTTTAAGTTACTATAATCATAATATAATGTGACTATAATAATAGAGACGAATATGTTAGCACCGATAACGAAACGGGAATTTTATCAAGCTTTAATCGATAAAAATTCGGAATATGAAGGAGTATTTTACGTAGGTGTTAAAACAACGGGTATATTCTGCCGCCCGACTTGTCCTGCTAGAAAACCAAAATTTGAGAATTGTGAATTTTATAAAACGGCGTAAGAAGCTTTACTCGCTTCATTCAGACCTTGCCTGCGTTGCCGACCGCTTTCTCACCCAAATCATGTTTCGGAATTGGTACAAATTTTAGTTGAAGCAGTTGAGGCAAATCCTGAAAAAAGATGGAAGACTTCAGATTTTGAAGAATTAGCCGTAGATGCCTCGACGGTGAGCCGACAATTCAAAAAACGCTTCGGCATGACCTTTGTGGGATATGCACGAGCAAGAAGAATGGGGATTGCCATGAAGCAAATTCGCGAAGGGGAGGCGGTAATTGATACGCAACTTAATATGGGCTATGAATCAAGCAGCGGTTTTAGAGATGCTTTTGCTAAAATTGTGGGGGCAGCACCGACAAAATTCAATAATCATCATAATATCCTAAAAGCTGCCTGGTTAGATACACCGCTTGGACCAATGATTGCCATTGCTGACGAATATGCTTTATATCTTTTAGAATTTGTCGATAGGCGTGGTTTAGAGCGTGAAATAGAAAAATTACGTATCAAAACCAAAGCGGCTATTATCCCGGGTAGCAACGCTCCGCTTAAATCAATTGCAACAGAACTCAAATTTTATTTTGCAGGTAGTTTAAAAGAGTTTAAAACTACCTTGCATTTGTTAGGTAGTCCGTTTCAACAACGTGTTTGGCAGGAATTAATACGGATTCCTTACGGTGAAACAAGGAGTTACCTAGCACAGGCTATGGCAATCGGTAAACAAAGTGCCTATAGAGCAGTAGCAAACGCCAACGGTGCTAATCAACTTGCTATCGTGATTCCTTGCCATCGCATTATCAATAGCAATGGAGAACTCGGCGGATATGGCGGCGGCATTGCTCGCAAAAAATGGCTTATTGAACATGAACAACGAAATTAAGATATTGAATTTATAGGAAAAATGGGCATTACCTAAAAAGAATTGCTTTGTAGTATAGCTTAACACTTCAATGTCATTCTAGCTAAAGGCGGGCGTTGTTGCGTGGCTCTAGAAAAGTGCCGTATGTCATTCCCGCTGTAGGCGGGAATCCAGAAAAAACACTTAAAATAAGTAAAATCATATAAAAATTTACTATATAATTCGCTTAAATATTCTCTAGATTCCCGCTTTTGCGGGAATGACATCAAAAATTCGAGCCAGGCAACAACGCCGATCAAGTCGCTCGCCATGACGATTCTAGAGCCATGCAACAAGACCACTCACTTATAGGGAAGAATTATTCTTCTCTTCTGTCGTTGCGTCTCTATCTATTACTTCATCCATAGAGCAGTTAAAATAGTCGGCTATTTTTAATATCGTATCTATTTCAGGATTAAATTCTCGACCGGTTTCAGTTTCGGCTTTCATAATTCTATTAACGGTACTATAAGGAATACCGCTGTCCTTAGCAAAATCCTTACGGCTTAATTCATTTCCTTTTAATTTTTCTTCCAAAAATTTTCTTATTTTAATAGCAAGTGACATATGAAATTCCTATTTTTATTAATTTAATTCCAAAAGACGAGTATATAAGTTACCAGGCGTTTTTAATAATTATCGGCAATTTGTGTGGTCTAACAATTATTAAATCAAACCTAACGTTATAATTACTATATTTAGAGTTATTACTTAAAAATAGTTCAGCAGCTCGTTTAATCCTTTTTTGTTGCGTTAAAGATAGAAATTTATCGTCAATTTTAGAACTCCTAGCTTTTACCTCAATAAAAACAATTTCTTTATTGCGTAATGCTATAATATCAATTTCTCCGACATAATAACGTTTGCGGTGATGAAGAATTTGATAAAACTTTAACTTATAGATAATTATACATATATATTCGGCTATTAGACCAAAATAATTATTCCTCATTTATACTGCTCACTCTATGTCATTTCCTACTCTTCCGAGTCTTGTTGCCTGGCTCGAATTTTTGCAAAGCGTACGGTGTCATTCTAGTTCCTTGATCACGGCATCCAGTCTTTTTATTAAGGTTTTTTCTGGATACCGTGGTCAAGCCACGGTATGACACCATACTTGTAATAACCATAATACGGTAAATTATGAGCCACGCAACAACGCTACTCTTTCGGTAGTAATATTTGGACAAATTCGGTTCTAGATAAATCAACAGCCATATCAACGACAACTTCTTTTTCCGTTACTTTACCGGCATAACCTACTAAAATTCCGGAAGGATAAATATTACCGTGTCCGGAGGTTATTATTTTTTCGTCTTTTTGAACTAAATGATTGTCGGGTAAATAGAGTATTTTACTGCTATTGCCGTTACCTGCTAAAATGCCTTTTTCTCTTGACGAGCCGGCAGTGATAGGAATCCTAGAATTAACGTCGTTAATTAGCATAATTTTTGAGTAATTATTACTTACTTCCGTTATTCGCCCTACTAATCCTTCAGCATTGGTAACAATTTGATCAACCTCTATACCGTGATTTTTTCCGGCAAATATTAAAGCGGTTTTAGAAAAAGGATTTAACGAAACGCTTAATAATCTGGCAGTTACATATTCAAATTCTTCTTCTCTGGTTACAGTTAAAAGATCCCGCAAAGCAGTATTTTCGGCTCTTATAGAATCTATATTATTTTGCATACGTTGTAACCTTGCAATTTCAAGCTGCAATTCGACGTTTTTTTTGGCTAAGTCCTGAAAATAAATTAATTTTTGAGATATCGAATTTATATATTCAAATATATTTTCATAAATCATCAAGCCGGTCGATAAAAAACCTCCCGTTACTTCAAGTGATATATTAGAAATTTTTTTTGGAGCGGCAATAAACAAATATAATGATAAAGTAAGGAAAAATAAAATAAAAAAGCGTTTAGCAAGAATTACTATAGATTTAATGAATTCCGAGATATTTGACGAAGTCCTTACTCTATTCGCAATTATTGCCATCTTTAATCCTGCTTAAATAATACATGCTTTAATTTTGCAAAATCCTCAAGTACTTTTCCGGTACCAAGTGCCACACATGACAGAGCTTGATCAGCTACTATCACCGGTAGTTTAGTGGCTTCACTTAATACATAGTCAAGGTTTTTTAGCAATGCCCCACCACCCGTTAAAACAATTCCTTTATCGACAATATCGGAAGATAATTCCGGAGGGGTACATTCTAGTGCTACCTTTACTGCTTCAATAATTTGGTTCACCGGCTCAACTAAACTATCAGCAATTTGTCTTTCGTTCAATATCATTTCTTTAGGTATACCGTAAATTAAATCACGCCCTTTAATTTCCATCATTCTAGGTTCAACGTTTTCATCTACGTAAGCCGTGCCGATTTCCTGTTTTATTTTTTCTGCGGTAGCCTCACCGATTAATAAATTATAATGTCTTCTAATATAGGAAATAATAGCTTCGTCCATTTTATCACCGCCTACCCTTACCGATTTTGCGTAAACTATACCGCCAAGCGATAAAACAGCTACTTCCGTCGTACCTCCTCCAACATCAACGATCATTGAACCGGTGGCTTCCGTAACCGGCAACCCCGCTCCGATTGCAGCGGCCATAGGCTCTTCAATCAAATATACATCTCTACCGCCTGCACTTTCGGCTGCTTCCTGGATGGCTCTACGTTCAACCGGAGTGGAACCTGAAGGAACGCATATTATGATTATCGGACCGAAAAAAGAACGACGATTATGAACTGTTTTAATAAAGTACTTAATCATTTCTTCAGCACCTTTAAAATCAGCAATAACTCCGTCTTTCAGCGGTCTTTTTGCTTCAATATCGGTTGGGGTGCGTCCTAACATCATTTTTGCTTCATGACCAAAGGCATAAGGCTCAAAAGAGCCTTTCTTCTTTATCAAAGCTATTACGGACGGTTCATTAAGAACTATGCCTCGACCCTTTGCATATACGATGGTATTAGCCGTACCTAGGTCTATAGCCATATCTGAGGAAAACCTTCCCCAAAATTTCGTGAACATATTTATTTTTTCTCCACAGTTTTAACTTTAAATTACAGAATAAAATATTACTCTAATGTTTCAATAAAAATAAAGTAAAATATTATAAATTTGTATTTTAAATTTCCTTATAATGTAAAATAATAAAATTACTAATAAAGAATACTAGCATACTAGGTAATAAAATAGCCGCAATAAGGGAAAGATTATTATAAGCAAGTATTTTAAGCAAAATTTCCGATAATGAATATACTATAAAACCGATAAATAAACCGAGTATTAGTATTTTTTCTTGAGAGTTATCACGTTGCCGAAGACTAATAAAACAACTTGCTAAAATAACCGTCGCAATCATCATTATAGGCTTAAATAATTGTTTATAATAGTAGATTTGATAATTAATAACCGGTACGCCGGAATTTAATAACTGTTTAATTAACTTCGGTAATCTCCAAATAGAAACCGTTTCGGGTGAGGCAAATTTTTCAGCTAAATGGTCAATTGATAAATTTGTCGGAATAGTCAAATTATCATAGGTCTTAAGAATGCCGTCAGTAAAAACTTTTACGGTTTTTAAGCTCAAGTTACCCTTATTTGCTATAGCATATTTCGCATCAATTCTTTTAAGGAACGAATTATTATCGCTAATAAATAAGATCGTAATATTATTTAACTTTTTCTCTGGCAAATTAATAGATTGCGTTTGGATTATTTGATTATTGCCTTGATAAGATTCAAAAAATAATAAGCCTGATTTAGATATCGTAACTTCAGTAGCTTTTTTCTTTAATA
Source organism: Rickettsia endosymbiont of Polydrusus tereticollis (assembly GCF_964026385.1). Classification (NCBI taxonomy): domain Bacteria; kingdom Pseudomonadati; phylum Pseudomonadota; class Alphaproteobacteria; order Rickettsiales; family Rickettsiaceae; genus Rickettsia; species Rickettsia endosymbiont of Polydrusus tereticollis. The sequence continues at coordinate 1,932,109 of NZ_OZ032142.1, forward strand.
ATTTTGTTTCTAATAATTCATATTTTTGTAGTCCTAAAGCTCCTATAGGATTGAGTATAGCCGTAAACCCTATACCTAAAATCAACGCCGTAAAGACCGGTATGATCAAAATACGCCAAATATGAATTCCGCTAGATAAAATTGCTATTAACTCATTGTTTTTCGTTAAATTTTTAAGAAAAAACAACATAGCGGTGAAGCTTATTAAGGAAGCTATTTGATTTAATAAGTAAGGAATTTTATATAGCGTGAATCGCCAAAAAAAGTGAAACGGAACATAAATATTTTTAAATTTCTGTAAAAGATCAAAAATATTTGAGATAATTAATATGCCGATTAAAAGAAATAAGATAGTAAGAAAATACCCGCAATATGATCTAAAAAGATACCAAGAAAGGGTTTTAAGGTTAATCATTTTGAATATTAAAAGAATTTGGTGGGCTCGGCAGGACTTGAACCTGCGACCACACCGTTATGAGCGGCGTGCTCTAACCAACTGAGCTACGAGCCCTTCTATTTTAACCTACTTACTATCAAAGTTTATATAATTATTATATTCCCAAGTCCAGAAAAATTTTTAAATCTTGGCAAATATTTTTAAGCAATTGTAAAGGTTAGAAGCGTTGTTGCATGGTAGAGAAAAGTGCTGTATGTCATTCTAGCTAAAGGCGGGAATCCAGAAAATATTTAAGCGAATTATATAGTAAATTCCTATATAATTTTGCTTATTTTAAGTGTTTTTTCTGGATTCCCGCCTTCGCGGGAATGACATCAAAAATCTGAGCCATGCAACAAGACCTTCAGCCGCTCGTAATGACGTTTGGGGTATCCAGGCAACAAAGCCAGGTTAGAAGCGTTGTTGCATGAAGGATTATCTCAAAACCGAATCTTTGAAATACTTGCTATATTTATTACTTAGTATCGGTATTTTCATTTCCATGATTTTTTGCTGAAGGAAGCTCTAATTGTTCTATTATTTTGTTTAATTCTACTTGGCTGCATATCCCAAGTAACACGGGGTCACGAGCATGAATATTTTTCATATTCCAGTGACTGCGATCTCTAATAGCCGCTATAGTAGATTTAGTAGTACCCATTAATTTAAGTATTTGGTTATCCTGAATCGTCGGATAATTGCGTAGTAGCCAATAAATAGCATCCGGCTTATCTTGACGCCTAGCAATAGGAGTATATTTTGCACGTTGTTTTTTCTTATTATTCATCAGCTCATAAGCCGAACTAATCACAATTTGTAAACTACTCTGCGGGTCTTTACTACAACGCTCAATCTCTTCCACAGTTAACTGACCGTTGGCAACAGGATCTAGCCCTTTAATAGATTGAGCCACTTCCCCATCTGCCATGCCTTTTATTTCAAATTCATGAATACCGCAAAAATCAGCAATTTGTTTAAAAGTTAAAGAAGTATTTTCAATTAACCATATAGCTGTGGCTTTCGGAAGAAGAGGGAGTATTTTTTGTGCATTCATGATAGTTAATAACTAAATTATAATATTGTGTTTCGTATTTGTCATTACGAGGAGGTGGTGTTGCGTGGCTTATAATTTACCGTATTATGGTTATTACAAGTACGGTGTCATACCGTGACCCCTCCCACGGTATCCAGAAAAAATCTTAATAAAAAGACTGGATGCCGTGATCAAGGAACTAGAATGACAAAAACTGGATGGCCATGTCGGCACGATGTACCTCCTCGCCATGACGAGGTAAATACGATTCACCCAACAATTTAACAAAACATTAGCTTTAAGTCAATCATCATTTAAAAACTTAACGATGTCTTCAATAACTTTCTTAGCATCGCCGAATAACATTAAAGTATTATCATGATAAAATAATTCATTCTCTATGCCGGCATAGCCCGCAGCCATTGAACGCTTTATAAATAAAATCGTCCGTGCTTTTTCTACATCAAGTACCGGCATTCCGTAAATCAGGCTAGTCGGATCATTTTTAGCCGCAGGGTTTGTTACGTCATTTGCACCGATCACTAGCACTATGTCGGTATTAGCAAAATCTCGGTTAATTTCTTCCAGCTCTAATACTTTTTCATAATCAATATTAGCCTCGGCAAGTAGCACATTCATATGCCCAGGCATCCTACCGGCAACCGGATGTACGGCAAATCTAACATTAATATCCGAACGCTCTAATATATCCACCATCTCTTTTATAACATGTTGTGATTGAGCAACTGCCATGCCGTAGCCCGGAACTATTATAATAGATGAGGCATTACGTAATAAACCCGCTGCATCTTCGGGACAGCTTACTTTTGCTACTTTATCGTTATCAATATTACCGCTAGAAGTTTTGGGCGGTGATAAAAATGCACCGAAAATAACTTTAATAAGCGTGCGATTCATCGCCTTACACATTATATAGCTAAGTATTGCACCGCTGCTGCCTACCAATGCACCGGTAATAATTAACAAGCTATTACTCAGTGTAAAACCGATTCCCGCTGCCGCAAAACCGGAATAAGAATTTAACATTGAGACGATAACCGGCATATCGGCCCCACCGACCGGTATTATTAATAATATACCTGCTAACAAAGATAAAATTATTATTAGATTAAATAAAAATATGCTTTCCGAACGAATAAATAATATTGTCAAAATTACCAATATTGCTATTACTAGCAAACATATATATTGCTGATTGTTAAATTTTATCGGCGTACTTCTCATTAATCCTTGTAATTTTAGGAAGGCTATTACCGAACCGCTAAAAGTCAAAGCACCGATAGATGCACCTAAAGAAATTTCTATCAACGAACTAATCGGTAAATTGCCGGCTATGCCAATCGCAAAATCTTCCGGGGATAATATTGCGGCATAAGCTATAAATACTGCAGCGAGACCAACAAAAGAATGAAACCCTGCCACTAATTGCGGCATTGCCGTCATTGAGATTTTTTTAGCTATGCTACCGCCGACCGCTCCGCCGGCTAGAATAGTTATTATAATAAGAAGTTTATGAGCAAAATCGGGAAGAAAAAAAGTAATACCGACCGCAATTATCATACTGCCGATACCTACATAACTTCCAAGACGAGCTTGTTTCGGTGACGATAAAAACTTTAATGATAAAATGAAGCAAACGGCAGAAACTAAATATAATAGCTGGATAATTTGTAATGACATATTTAGATATTCCTTAACTGCTCTATCATTCTGAAGTAAATTTAAGAAAAAGTGCTTATCGCTTCGTGGTCAAAGTGGCGTTGTTGCCCGGCTCGAATTTTTGCAAAGCGTTCGGTGTCATTCTAGTTCCTTGATCACGGTATCCAGTTTTTATTAAGGTTTTTTCTGGATACCGTGGTCAAGCCACGGTATGACATCATACTTATAATAACCATAATACGGTAAATTATGATCCATGCAACAACGCCTTGCGAGGAGGCACATCGTGCCGACGTGGCAATCCAGTTAAACATATTTTTATACTAAACTTGTTTAGTATTCTAATTAAATCCCTCATATATTCGGGATAGCCTGGATGGTTACAGCCACTTCGTGGCTTCGCCATGACGGGATTTTTATTAATTTCTCGATCCACGCACTAATGGCTACACAAGGAACAATGTATACCCTTTTTTGAAGTTCATCGAGTATACACTTAAAAATTAAAGCCTATACCCGCTGAAATTACTAGAGGATTAAGCTTAACCTTAGAAGTCACGTTATTAGTACCGACTAAATTTGATTTATAAGTAACTTTCGGACTTAAGAAAAATTGCCTTACATCTAAATTGATTAACGTATCATCCTGAGCATAGAAATCTATCCCTATTTGTGCGACTGCTCCGTGACCGTTTTTAATTTTAAAAACTTTCGATTGAGTAAGTAAATAAGAACCGTGGTAACCGACTCCTACATAAGGTCTTATACCTCCGTAAGGTGCAATATGATATTGTCCGGTAACGGTTGCCGGAATCATATATAAATCTTTTCTTTTTCCAAGGTCGCTATTAACGCCGTAATTATTTGCTATATTACCTAAAGAAGAGTATTTAGTCCGTAAGACATTTACCCCGAGTGACAGCTCTGCGGCAAGATAGTTATTAAAGAATATAGTAGTCGAGGCATCTCCGCCGTAACCGTTTTCAACAAATTTGCCGACTGAAACCGGCGTGCTACTCGTCGGAGTCGGCAAACCTTTTTGTGAGGCACTAGATTGTATCCCTCCTAGTCGTACTTTGAACGTTAAGCTTCCTTCATTTTCATAATAATCCGTATCGTAATTTGATGTAGAATCTATATCATCATAACTTGTAGATTTCGCAAAACTATTAATACTTATACACGTAATAAATACAAATATCCCCAATTCTTTAATTATTCTTATCATAAATTACAACCTTTCCTTGCTTAAAATAGATTGCTGTATTATATATAACCTTTTTAAAATTTTTATATAAACACACGGCAATTGCCATAAAAGATAAAATTCTTCTAACATAAAAGCAAGACATTTAAATAAAAATAATTATAAATCGAGAGTAGATTAATGAATAGTGCGTTAAAAACATACCTTATCGGTATCAGCTGGTTTTTGTTAAGTTTAATAAGTAGTGCCGGTAACGATATCATAGCTAAGTATCTCGGCATCCGTTTACATAGTTTTGAAGTAGCTTTTTTTCGCTTTCTTTTTAGTGCACTAATTTTATTACCGTTTGTTGCGTATTACGGCAAAGAAACTTTAAAAACTAGCCGTCCGTTTGTTCATATATTAAGAGGGTTGTTATTATTCTTCGGTATGACGTCCTGGACTTACGGTCTTACCATTGCTCCGGTAACTACCGCAACCGTTATTAGCTTCTCAATACCTTTATTCACCTTGGTGCTTGCTATATTTTTTCTTAACGAAAATATTATTTGGCAAAGATGGGCAGTAACCTTAATCGGTCTTCTCGGCGTTGTAATAACTTTAAAACCGCATACTAGCGACTTTAACCCTGAAATATTATTTTTTGTTCTGGCGGCTATATCATTTGCCATGCTGGACATTATTAATAAAAAATTCGTAGTAAAAGAATCGATGATTAGTATGTTATTTTATTCGGCGATAGTTACCGCCATAGTGTCCGTACCGCCTGCAGTACAATATTGGCAAACTCCGACAATGTTCGAATTAACGTTATTATTTGTTTTAGGATGTAGTGGCAGTTTAATTTTATTCTTTTTACTTAAAGCCTTCACTTTAGTAGATGCTACGGCTACCGCTCCTTATAGATATTTAGAATTAATAATTTCAGCTTTAGCGGCCTATATAGTGTTTAACGAATTTCCTGACAAGACTACTTTACAAGGTGCTTTAATAATAATCCCCGCAACATTATTTATAATATATTCAGAAAAGAAAGTTATTAGTGAGAAAAATAAAGATATGACATAACTTAGAACTATGTTATTCCTGCGAAGGAGCGTTGTTGTATGGCTCGAATTTTTGCAAAGCGTTCGGTGTCATACCGTGGCTTGACCCACTAGTGTACGAACGTTGAAAAAAGGTTGTGTCATACCGTGATTTGTACCTGTGTTGTTGCGTGGATCGATAAAAGTAGCAATATGTCATTCCCGCAAAAGCGGGAATCCAGAGAATATTTAAGCGAATTATATAGTAAAATTTTATATAATTTTGCTTATTTTAAGTGTTTTTTCTGGATTCCCGCCTTCGCGGGAATGACATCAAAAACCAAAAACACCTACAAAATGCAAAAAATGTAATAATAATGAATAGAAGTAGATTAATTTTTTCTACCGGTATTGCTAATACTTTTGAGTGGTACGATTATGTATTATTCGGTCATTTTGCACCTATTATCGGAGCTAAGTTTTTCCCGAATGATGACCCAAATATTTCTTTACTACAAGCTTTTTTAGTATTTGCGATAGGTTATTTGATGAGACCGGTCGGAGGGATATTTTTCGGCGTTATAGGCGATAAATTCGGCAGAAAAATAGCCTTAACTAGTGCTATATTTTGTATGTCCGTCCCGACCGTATTAATCGGCATATTACCGACTTACCATACTATAGGTATTACGGCAACTATATTAATGTTCCTTGTGCGTATACTGCAAGGTCTTTCAATGGGCGGTGCACTTACAGGCTCTATTTCCTTTGTTATTGAACATACGAATAAGAAGCAACGAGGTTTTACCGGCAGTATTTCGATGTCTAGTATTTGTATGGGGTTACTACTCGGCTCTTTTGTTTCCTACCTCACTAAAAATGTTTTAACTACCGCTCAATTTGACAATTTCGGTTGGAGAATTCCCTTTTTGCTAGGCTTTTTTATCTTATTTGCCGGGCTTTATATCCAAAAATATACTCCTGAAACTCCTGATTTTAAGAATCTCAAAAAACATCATAAAATTTTAAATTCTCCTCTAAAAAAGGTTGTTGTTAAGCATTGGTTCGATATATATAGTATCTATATTTATTAATGCACCCGGGTCATTAATATTTTATCTGCACGCAATTTATTTGGTATCGTTTTTAAAAATTAATCGTGGCTTTACGGAAAATGAAGTAAATAGCCTTGCTAGCATATGCTATATAATTATGGCAGCTATAACTTTGCTTAGCGGTTACTTATCGGACTTAATAGGTCGCAAGCGGATTTTTGTCATAAATTTATTCATTATTATTGCAGCAACGCCGTTTTTGATTAAAATATTTGAAACCGGCAATTTTACCGAAGTAATTATTTCACAAATGATACTGGCGATTTTAGCAGCTAGCTATATCGGACCGGAACCGGCTTTACAAGCAGAATTTTATCCGACAAATATCCGCAATACTGCACTTTCCTTGTCCTATAACACGGCAACTAGTATTTTTGGTGGCACTACCCCGCTTGTTTTGGAGTATTTAGTACAAAAAACAGGGCATGTAACTTCAGCGGTTTACTATATAATGTTATTAAGTATATTGGGATTAGTTGCATTATCTTTCTATAAAAATCGTTCAGAAATGGAGGAATTATAAAAATAAATGTTAAATTTTCCTTGACCTATAAAGTGTTGATGGGTAAAATCTGCAAGCGTTGTTGCCTGGCTCGAGAATTAATAAAAATCGGTCATGGCGAAGCCACGAAGGCATTGTTGCATGGCTCTAACTTTTGATGTCATTCTAGCTAAAAGCGGGAATCTAGAGCTTATCCACGCAACGCCGCCGCTATAGCTCAGTGGTAGAGCACATCATTGGTAATGATGAGGTCGAAGGTTCAATTCCTCCTAGCGGCACCACTTCCTTTCAACCTTCCCGGGGTTTTTATTAATTTTCGAGCCATGCAACAACGCCATCCAAATATTGTTATGATGGGCGAGATAACTTTAAAAGGGAAGGTTTTACTTATCGGTGGTTTAAAGGAAAAGCTAAATATTGTTTTCTTGCAACCGAATTAAAAAATAGTTAAGTGAAATGGTTGAATATTGATAATAATTTGACACAAAACATTAACGCAATTAATATATTCTTACACAAATTAGACTGAAAAAATTATTAAGCCCGTTTCTTCTAGCTAATTCAAAAATATTGTACCGGTACGGTAAAGATAAAGAAGATTATGTAATGGCTGATGAGAAAGATGATGCTCAGCTTAAAAATGCAATAAGTGCAATTAAGGCACAGCTTACGCTACTGCCAACCCTGCCGAACTTGCAAGGTTAGGCAGCGAGGCAGCCGATATGGGTTAGTTTTATTAACACTAACCAAAATAAAAAAAATCCAGATGAAGAAATAACATCTAAAGACATAGCTGACATATGCACACAATTACAATATACTTTGTCAAATAATTCGATTAAATTAGAAACTTTTAATGATTATTTTGAGTTTATGAAATCGAACCAAGCAGAAACAACACATGCTCCAAATACTGCTCACCACCAACCTTATGCAAGGGAAAATGATCCTTATAAGCAGCCTGTTAAACCTATGGGGCAAAATGCCGACAAGCATTCTCATTGTGATATATTATAATCCCCTCCATTTCAACATTTCCTTATCCTAAGGTGTTTTATTAACGCCTTTCCTAAAAACTTCAAAAAAATTAAATAAACAATAAAAACTTCTATTGACTTTCAATAGAAAAAATATATGCTATTTGCAGTTTTTAATTAAAATATAAGGCTATGTTAGGTTATCGAGAGGAGCAGAGAAGTTTAACCAGGCAACAAAAGGAAGCTATCGGGTTATTATCTATAGGCACTTTTCTAGAATATTTTGACCTAACCCGGATATTGCATGAGATATAGGAGACAAAATCCTCGTAAAGCTGTATAATACTGGTATTTCATTAGAATAATACAAAGGATTTTGTCATGACAAATTGTATAGCATATAGTTACCAGTTTTCCAAAGTAAAAAATCGGACAATAGAGATAAATTTCACTGGAGGTGATATTAGTAGCGATGGAGGTGTGTTGTTATTAAGAGAAGCAGATAAAAGGCTTGGTATAACAGAGGAGCTTGCTAAAATATTTCCTGATAGACGAGATGGTAGTAAAATTACCCATAATATGGCAACAATGCTGAGGCAACGAATTTATGGTATTGCATTAGGTTATGAAGATTTAAATGACCACAATTATCTACGAAAATGTCCTGCTATGCAAACAGCTATGGAAACAATTGATGATATGGCAAGTAGTTCTACCTTATGTCGTATAGAAAACAATGCTGATAGACACTTTGCAATTAAAGTGCATGAACTAATGCTTGATAAATTTATTAAGTCTCATAAAATAGTACCAAAGCAGCTAATACTTGATTTTGATGCTACGGATGATGAAATTCATGGGCAACAGGAAGGTAAGTTTTATCATGGTTATTACGGTCATAATTGCTTTTTACCTTTGTATGTTTTTTGTGGAAAGCATCTGTTAGTTAGTTATCTTAGGACGTCAAAGCAGGATCAAGCAAAACATTCTTGGGCAATATTATCATTGTTAGTAAAACGTTTTCGCCAAGCTTGGCCAGAGGTAAAGATTATTTTTCGTGGTGATAGTGGATTTTGTCGTCATCAGATGTTTGATTGGTGTGATATTCATAATATAAAATATATTGTAGGAATGCCCCAAAATAACAGACTAAATGAGTTACTGAAACCTACAATGGAGAAGTCAAAAGCAGCATTTATTATAACCCAAGAAAAGCAACGTCTTTTTAGTGAGTTTCCATATAAGGCTGGTAGTTGGAGTCATGAACGTAGAATAATTGGTAAGGCAGAAATGACAATGCTTGGAGAAAATCCAAGGTATATAGTAACTAATTTATCAGATAAACCTGAAGATTTATACGACAAAGTTTACTGTGGTCGTGGTGATATGGAAAACCGTATAAAAGAGCAACAACTAGAATTATTTGCAGATCGTACTTCTTGTCATAGATGGTGGGCTAATCAGCTCAGAATGATTTTATCGGGTCTTGCATACACTTTAGTAGAATATATCAGAGGTAATTTATTACAAGGTAGTGCATTAGCAAAAGCACAAATAGGTACAATACGTTTAAAATTATTAAAAATTGGGGTAGTAATTATCCGTAATACTAGGCGTATTAAGTTTTTGTTATCTTCATCATATCCTTACCGACAGGTATGGAATCATGTGATGAAGAAATTAGCATTAGAATAACCTAGATTAGCACTGTTCCCGGTGCTTAGAAAAAATGGGGTAAGGGGCATTACATCTAAAATTTGAAAATAACGGCTTCAAAGCACTTTTTGGCAAAATTTTTACAAAAGTATCATTGCTAATATTATAAATTACTCAATTTCTTACTTTAAATCTCACTTCATGCAATATCCGGGCTAATGCTTTATGTCCATATGGCAGTGGTGCTAAATGATTTATTTTTTCCAAAGACTGACCCGAAAGTTGCTTCACTTTTATCGGCAGCGGCTTTTTGTTCTACCTATGTGCTAAGACCTTTTGCAGCTTTTGGGCTGGGATGGATAGGTGATAATATCGGGCGTAAATCTACCGTAATTATCACTACATTTATAATGGCGATATCATGCTTAGTTATGGCTAATTTATCAACCTATGAGGAAAAAGGTATTATAGTTTCTTGGATTATGATAATTTGCCGTATGTCGCAAGGTATATCTTCAATGGGAGAAATAATAGGAGCAGAATTATATGTAACGGAAACAACCAAGCCGCCTGCGCAATATATATATGTAGGTATAATAATTATAGCCACTCTTTTCGGCGGCATGGCTGCGTTAGTATTCGGTATTATTAGCACTAGCTATCTTTTAAATTGGCGTTATGCTTTTTGGGGGGGAGCTATAATAGCTTTGGTAGGATTGGTAGCTAGAACTAGACTCCGAGAATCAACCGAATTTGTAGACGCAAAACGGCGAATAAAAAATACTTTAGAAGATTTTGGCATAAATACTCAAAAACTACCTTATAAAGAATATATTGAAGAAAAAGTTAGTAAAAAAACTTCCTTAGCTTATATTTTCTAGCGGCAATTTCTGGATACGCTTGTTTTTACCTTATTTACGTTCATTGTGCATATTTATTAAAAACAACTTATCATTATTCTGCCGCTGAAGTTATGAAAAACAATTTTTATGTTTCTGTTGCTCAATTAGCTTTAATGGTTTTATTAGTTTTATTAACATTTAAATTTCATCCGCTTAAAATGCTAAAAGTTAGAGCAATTATATTTTTAGTTGCTATGCCAATTGGTGTTTATTTTTTAAATAACGCTGCTACCGACTTTGATATATTTAAAATACAAGTATTATTAATTATGACTAGTATCACTACTAGTACGGCTACTCCTATAATTTTCAAAAGCTTTCCGGTGTTTAAACGGTTTACTTATACTAGTGTTCTATACGCCTTTTCAACAATTTTTATAACTATCATAACTTCTTTTGGTATGGTTTATTTAGTGAATATACTAGGAAATTATGGTATTCTTCTTATTATGATGCCGGTTGGAATGGCTTTTTACTGGGGGGTTACCCACTTCGAATCGCTTGAAAGACTTCAAGGTAATTATCAGCATTAAGAATTTTTTCTTTTAAAGCCATTTTTTTAAAATTAGTTTGTTGTTCAAGCATTTCACGGCAAAGTTTGACTAATTTGTGTTCGATGTTGTATATTTCAAAATATGCACAAACATATAAAAAATGTTGTAATATTTCTTCTATAATTTTCTGAATTTTCTCAGGTGATTTAGCTCCTAAAGTTTGTATGTTATGTACTCGATCAAAGATTTTTATAAGTGCCGTATCATATCTTTTTTGTTGAATTAATAAATTTAAACTATCCTCAACACTTATCTTTCCAGAAGGTTTAACTCGTGTTAAGCCTTCTACATGCCTTGCTATATTTCTATCAAAAATAGTGGCAATATTCCCTTCCGTAAACGGTGTATCTTCAATGATATCATGTAACAAACTAGCATTTACCATATAAGGGTGGTAAAGATCAGGGGTTTCATACGCCGTAAACTCCGCCACCATATAAGCAACTTCTATAGGATGAGAGTAATACGGGTCGCCTGATTGTCGCATTTGTGTGCCGTGATATTTTCGAGCGTAGTAAATGCCCTTTTTAACTTCTCTAATATCTATCGGGCGTTTTACCAACCTGTTTAAATAGGTAATTTTATTCAATAGCCTTGCGGCATAACTGCACATCTCAAACTTTTCTTCCCAGCAATTAATATCTTCCACAAAAATTAACCTAACCCGGATATTGCATGAGATATAGGAGACAAAATCCTCGTAAAGCTGTATAATACTGGTATTTCATTAGAATAATACAAAGGATTTTGTCATGACAAATTGTATAGCATATAGTTACCAGTTTTCCAAAGTAAAAAATCGGACAATAGAGATAAATTTCACTGGAGGTGATATTAGTAGCGATGGAGGTGTGTTGTTATTAAGAGAAGCAGATAAAAGGCTTGGTATAACAGAGGAGCTTGCTAAAATATTTCCTGATAGACGAGATGGTAGTAAAATTACCCATAATATGGCAACAATGCTGAGGCAACGAATTTATGGTATTGCATTAGGTTATGAAGATTTAAATGACCACAATTATCTACGAAAATGTCCTGCTATGCAAACAGCTATGGAAACAATTGATGATATGGCAAGTAGTTCTACCTTATGTCGTATAGAAAACAATGCTGATAGACACTTTGCAATTAAAGTGCATGAACTAATGCTTGATAAATTTATTAAGTATAATGGTACCCAAAAACTAGACAAGAAAATAGAGAAAAGTAGGTATAATATCTCCTAGGAAAAGGAGCAAAAAATGAAAAAAAATGAAAAAACAAGTTAAAAAATATAGTGCAGAAGAAAAAGCAAAAATAGCAATTGAAGCAATATCTGGAGAAATGACTATAGCTCAAATTACCAGCAAATATGGTGTTCACGCTAATCAGATTTATAAATGGAAGAAAGAAGCTTTAGATTTTATGGTTTCTGGATTTAAATCGAAATCTAAACAACAAGATACCGGCCAAGAAGATTTAATTAAATCATTATTTGAGCAAATAGGCCAGTTAACAGTTGAAAGAGACTGGCTTAAAAAAAAATCTAGTATCTTTGGATTTAGAGGTTAGGAAAAAAATGATAAGTTATGCTTCAAATTTAACCATAGCAAGACAATGCAAACTTTTAGATTTAAACCGCTCAAGTTACTACTACCGAGCTAGGAATACCTTAGATGATAAGGAGTATAGAGTACTGAACAGAATTGATGAGATTTTTACAGAGCATCCCTATTATGGTACTAGAAGAATGTCTCATGTCCTAAAATCCGAAGGGTTAAATGTTAGTCGTAAGATGATAAGAAAATATTATAAAATACTTGGTATTGAAGCAGTATACCCAAAGATTAATTTAAGCCGTAGGAATCAGGCTCATAAAGTATACCCATATCTATTAAATAATATAGAGGTGGTTTGCTCCAATCAAGTTTACTGTGCAGATATTACTTACATAAGATTAAAGCAAGGTTTTGTATATTTGGTTGCTATAATGGATTGGTATAGTCGTTATATTTTGAGTTGGCGGGTGTCGATTAGTTTAGAAAATGATTTTTGTATTGAAGCTCTAAATGAAGCAATATCTATACATGGCAAGCCTGACATTTTTAATACGGATCAAGGAGTACAATTTACATCAAAAGATTTTACTCAAATACTTGAGCAACAAGGCATAGCTATTAGTATGGACGGCAAAGGCAGAGCCTTAGATAATGTATTTATTGAACGTTTTTGGCGATCTTTGAAACAAGAGAAGATTTATCGTTTTGATCTTGAAACAGTACGTGAAGCAAAGATAGCTATCAGAGATTATATAGAATTTTATAATCAGCAAAGACCTCATCAATCGCTTGAATATAAGACACCTGAAATGATACATTTTGCAGAAAAACTAGAAAATTATCAAGAGGCTATATGACATAGAAAATGCAAACTTTACTTTGAAAAACCAATACATTAATACAGGAGAATTACACCTCTAAAATTTAAAAAATTTGTCTAGACAAAGGGTACCACCTCAGTTATCTTAGGACGTCAAAGCAGGATCAAGCAAAACATTCTTGGGCAATATTATCATTGTTAGTAAAACGTTTTCGCCAAGCTTGGCCAGAGGTAAAGATTATTTTTCGTGGTGATAGTGGATTTTGTCGTCATCAGATGTTTGATTGGTGTGATATTCATAATATAAAATATATTGTAGGAATGCCCCAAAATAACAGACTAAATGAGTTACTGAAACCTACAATGGAGAAGTCAAAAGCAGCATTTATTATAACCCAAGAAAAGCAACGTCTTTTTAGTGAGTTTCCATATAAGGCTGGTAGTTGGAGTCATGAACGTAGAATAATTGGTAAGGCAGAAATGACAATGCTTGGAGAAAATCCAAGGTATATAGTAACTAATTTATCAGATAAACCTGAAGATTTATACGACAAAGTTTACTGTGGTCGTGGTGATATGGAAAACCGTATAAAAGAGCAACAACTAGAATTATTTGCAGATCGTACTTCTTGTCATAGATGGTGGGCTAATCAGCTCAGAATGATTTTATCGGGTCTTGCATACACTTTAGTAGAATATATCAGAGGTAATTTATTACAAGGTAGTGCATTAGCAAAAGCACAAATAGGTACAATACGTTTAAAATTATTAAAAATTGGGGTAGTAATTATCCGTAATACTAGGCGTATTAAGTTTTTGTTATCTTCATCATATCCTTACCGACAGGTATGGAATCATGTGATGAAGAAATTAGCATTAGAATAACCTAGATTAGCACTGTTCCCGGTGCTTAGAAAAAATGGGGTAAGGGGCATTACATCTAAAATTTGAAAATAACGGCTTCAAAGCACTTTTTGGCAAAATTTTTACAAAAGTATCATTGCTAATATTATAAATTACTCAATTTCTTACTTTAAATCTCACTTCATGCAATATCCGGGCTAAGTTTTTATCTATCCTTTTTGAATACGAAGTAGAAGCTCGTCAGAGGAAAAAGATTCAAACTTATTTAAGAAAAGCTCATCTACCGGTAGGTAAATCTTTAGCTACTTTTGATTTTAGTCAGGTTCAAACTTTAAATAAAGCAAAAGTAGATGACCTAGCTTGTAATATTAGTTGGGTTAAGCGAGCCGAAAATTTATTAGTTTTTGGTCCATCCGGGGTAGGAAAAAGTCATTTAGTTGCTGCACTAGGGTATGCATTGGTAGAAAAAAATATCAGAGTACTCTTTACTTCCCCCACTAAGCTTGTTCAAAATCTGCAAGCCTCTCGTCGAGATTGTCGCCTTCCGGCAGAACTTGCTAAACTTGATAAATATGATGTTATTATCCTTGATGATATAGGATATGTACGTAAGGATGAAGCTGAAACGCATGTTTTGTTCGAACTGATTGCTCAGCGATATGAATCAGGGAGTCTTATTGTTACATCTAATCAGCCTTTTAGTGAATGGGATAGTATTTTTGCTACAAACTCTATGACTGTAGCAGCTATCGATAGGCTAATTCATCATTCTACGATTCTAGAAATTAATTCTGAAAGTTATAGGAAAAAACATGCTCTTAAACAAACTTAATACTTACAGAAAAACAATTATAAAATCAAGTATGACACAAATTTAACGTTGTTATATCTAGAATTTAAACTTAAGTAAATATTCCAATATTATAAAGCATTAACAAAAAGGAGGCTTATTTATGCAAACTTATCCACCCTCTTACCGGCAAAGTTAGCTGTCATCCCCAGGCAATAAATTTTGTCGTTGCATACCAATACTTCTCTTTAACCCGGATATTGCATGAAGTGAGATTTAAAGTAAGAAATTGAGTAATTTATAATATTAGCAATGATACTTTTGTAAAAATTTTGCCAAAAAGTGCTTTGAAGCCGTTATTTTCAAATTTTAGATGTAATGCCCCTTACCCCATTTTTTCTAAGCACCGGGAACAGTGCTAATCTAGGTTATTCTAATGCTAATTTCTTCATCACATGATTCCATACCTGTCGGTAAGGATATGATGAAGATAACAAAAACTTAATACGCCTAGTATTACGGATAATTACTACCCCAATTTTTAATAATTTTAAACGTATTGTACCTATTTGTGCTTTTGCTAATGCACTACCTTGTAATAAATTACCTCTGATATATTCTACTAAAGTGTATGCAAGACCCGATAAAATCATTCTGAGCTGATTAGCCCACCATCTATGACAAGAAGTACGATCTGCAAATAATTCTAGTTGTTGCTCTTTTATACGGTTTTCCATATCACCACGACCACAGTAAACTTTGTCGTATAAATCTTCAGGTTTATCTGATAAATTAGTTACTATATACCTTGGATTTTCTCCAAGCATTGTCATTTCTGCCTTACCAATTATTCTACGTTCATGACTCCAACTACCAGCCTTATATGGAAACTCACTAAAAAGACGTTGCTTTTCTTGGGTTATAATAAATGCTGCTTTTGACTTCTCCATTGTAGGTTTCAGTAACTCATTTAGTCTGTTATTTTGGGGCATTCCTACAATATATTTTATATTATGAATATCACACCAATCAAACATCTGATGACGACAAAATCCACTATCACCACGAAAAATAATCTTTACCTCTGGCCAAGCTTGGCGAAAACGTTTTACTAACAATGATAATATTGCCCAAGAATGTTTTGCTTGATCCTGCTTTGACGTCCTAAGATAACTAACTAACAGATGCTTTCCACAAAAAACATACAAAGGTAAAAAGCAATTATGACCGTAATAACCATGATAAAACTTACCTTCCTGTTGCCCATGAATTTCATCATCCGTAGCATCAAAATCAAGTATTAGCTGCTTTGGTACTATTTTATGAGACTTAATAAATTTATCAAGCATTAGTTCATGCACTTTAATTGCAAAGTGTCTATCAGCATTGTTTTCTATACGACATAAGGTAGAACTACTTGCCATATCATCAATTGTTTCCATAGCTGTTTGCATAGCAGGACATTTTCGTAGATAATTGTGGTCATTTAAATCTTCATAACCTAATGCAATACCATAAATTCGTTGCCTCAGCATTGTTGCCATATTATGGGTAATTTTACTACCATCTCGTCTATCAGGAAATATTTTAGCAAGCTCCTCTGTTATACCAAGCCTTTTATCTGCTTCTCTTAATAACAACACACCTCCATCGCTACTAATATCACCTCCAGTGAAATTTATCTCTATTGTCCGATTTTTTACTTTGGAAAACTGGTAACTATATGCTATACAATTTGTCATGACAAAATCCTTTGTATTATTCTAATGAAATACCAGTATTATACAGCTTTACGAGGATTTTGTCTCCTATATCTCATGCAATATCCGGGTTAAGCCACCACCAGTATTTATTAGGATGTCTTCTACAAGCAAATCTTGCTTGTCGCATCCACATCCAACGATCTAGTTGGATAAAAGTTCTTTTGGCTATAACTTTGTTAAAATAACTGCACCATCCCATTATTCTAGGATTAAGGTTTTCAATTATCCTATCAATTTCCCATGAGAAGCTTCTTTTCCATTCTATCATCATTCGCTTTTTGAATGATTTTATAGTATCTTTGGATGGTTTAACTAGTAGTGTTATACCTCTTCTTCTACTCTTGGTATTATATTGCCGGATATTAAATCCCAGAAAATCAAACCCTTCTTTAATATGAAGTATCTTAGTCTTTTCTTCTGATAATGCTAATCCTCTAATATTTAACCAATCGTTAATTATCTTCTTTGCTTTAATACAAGAGCTTTCAGATTTTGCACAAACTATAAAATCATCAGCATATTTTACTAAAGCATATTCAGATTTTGGATGGAGATGATCATATTTATCATAAGTTATGTTAAGTATGTCTTCCATTCCATGAAGAGCTGTATTTAAAAGTAAGGGACTTATTACTCCCCCTTGAGGAGTTCCAACTGTTGTTTTGGTGAATTGATATTCTTCCATCACGCCAGATTTAAGCCATGCTTTAATCCAATTTCGTGCTGGAAAATGTAAAGCTAATCTACCAAGAAATACTACGCTAGTAGTAGATGAAGCAGGAATGGTAGGTAATAGTGATTATTTAGAATTATTAAAAGTAGCAAGGAGTAATAATTGTAATTTGATACTGGCTGGAGATGAGAGACAACTCACTTCCGTTGAGCGAGGAGGAATGTTTGCAGTATTGGCTAGTAAATTTGGCTCATATGAGTTAAGTAGCATTAGAAGACAAAATAAAGTATGGGCAAGAGAAATGGCTTCATGCTTTGCAAAATCAGATATTGCCGGTGGTCTGCGGTTACTAGAACAGCATAAATGTTTAAAGATTGATCATACGCTAGAAGAATCAATGGCAAGATTAATTAATGATTGGAGTAACAGCAAATTTGCTCTAAATGAGCGTTTAATAATTACCATGCGTAATGTTGAAGTAGATAGTATTAATCAAGGGATCAGGGAGTTATTAAAAGCTAAAGGCTTGCTTACCGGTAAAGAATATAGACACTATCTATCATCTGAAAAGCACGAAGATTATATGGCAGGAGATCGTATTTTGTTTAAAAGTACTAATAAAGATTTACAAATAGAAAATGGTGAATTTGCAACGATAACTTCAGTAAGTAACGATAGATTGATAGCTAAAACAGATAGCGGAAAAGAAATAGAATTTAATCCTCAAGATGTAAGCTTTAAACATGGCTATGCTTCTACAGTGTATAAAGCACAAGGAGCATCAATTAAAGATGTCTATGTATTACATAATCTAGCAGGAAATAGCAGAAATTCTTATGTAGCCATGACTAGACATATAGAAGAGGTAAAACTTTACTATAATAGGAAGGCTACCAGGAATATGGCCAGTTTAATATCGCAACTTAGCAAAATAGATAATAGGCTATCTAGCATTAATTTTAAAACTTTAGAAGAGTTGCTAGCAGTTCAGGAAAGCAAGAGTCCTAATATTATAGATAAAGTAGGTAATTGGTTTAAAGGGGTAGTAGAAGATATTAAGGATAGATTACACAGTAATGATAACTATTACCACTTAAGAGTGAAGTTAGAGCACCTGCTAAAGTAGCAGAAATCCTAAGAAGCACTAGCACAAATCTTGCCACAAGCCATAAAGCCCAAGAAGAGCGAAAAAGCTCTTCTTATAACCTCAAGAATTGTAATAAACAAGATACAACAATAAGTGTTAAATTACAAGAGGATATTATGGCAAAGAATAAAATAGATTATAATGCTATTAATAAACAAGAAGCATTGGAATTGAAGCAAAGATTATCATTTAAAGCGGAAGAAATAGGTAGAAATTTGCTAGGTAGTCCAAATAAGCATTTATCAAATAGTCAAGTGTTACGCTGGGAGAAAGATGGCAAAATAGTGATGAGGATAGGCGGCAGTAAAGCTGGCAGATGGTATGATTTTAGTAAAGGAGAGGGAGGAGATTTATTTACCTTAGTACAAAGAGAAAAAAATTGTGATTTTGTAGAAGCTAAGAAATATTTACAAGATATGGTTGGTATATCAAACAATAGCAAGTTATTAGAAGATAAGATAAAAGAGCAATTTGACCAAAAAGTTAAGAATCAAGATCAACAAGCGAAATATGCTGAAATATCTAAGATAAAGAGAGCTGAAGAATTATATGAAAAATCAGATTCTATAATCTATATGACGCCAAATAATATAGCAAAAAAATATTTATTAGAACATCGTGGAATTAAAAAAATATTAACAGGATATCAATAATGATCTTAGAACCAATATGATGTGGGACAGTAATAGCAAACAATATTATCCTGCATTAATTGCTTTTGCTAGAAATAAAGATGGTAATATTACCGGTGGACAATCAATTTATTTAAACAAAGAAACAAATAATAAAGCTGATATTGAGGTTAATAAACGTTCTTTTGGCAGAATCAGAGGTTCTTTTGTTGAGATTAGTAAAAATAATGAACAGCAGAACATACCAAACAGTAAAGATGGCAACAATTCAGCAAGTAATGTAACGATTATAGCAGAGGGGCTCGAGACAACTTTAAGCATTGCAGAAGCTGGTATTAAGGGCAAAATGCTTTGTAGTTTAGGTGTAAGTAACATCAGGAACTATGAGCCTATCAAAGGTGAGAGAATAATAATTGCTGCTGATAATGATGGCAAAGATGCAGTATCAGTTAATACTGTAATTAAGGCTCAGGAAGAATTAATTAGGCAAGGAGCGACGGTAGCAATAATACGACCACCAGAAAAAGGCGATTTTAATGATATGTTAAAATCCCAAGGAGCAGAATCTATAGACAAGCTTATAGAGCCTGAAATAATAAAATTAACAGCAGCTAGTAAGGCAACAGAACTTAAATCATCCTTAAAAGCAAATGATAATAGCAAATCACAAATTAAGTCTATAGAATTACTATTTTCAAAATTTGCAAATAACGATAATAACGGACTAAATAATTTGCAACAACAGCAAATAACAGCTCTAGCCAAGTTTGGCACAGCAGAAAATATCGATACTGCTTTACAAATCTACAGAGAAAAAGGTATAGATTCTTGTACTGCTTATAGTAACAAGATTTGCATAGCAGCAATAGAGCAGAAGATACAGAAAGATTTACAAATTATGCAGAATAAATTTGATCCTAATTATAATCTTGGTGATAAAAAATTTTCTGATATAGTAGTACATGATTTTCAAGGCAAAAGCCATCTCGTCCCTGAAGATTACTTAAATGCCATAGGAAGAGATAAACAAGTAATGCAATATATAAGTCCAAGCTCAGAAATAGCTAAAGAAATAAGAAGTGCAGTAAAGCAAGTATCTGAGATCAAGCTAAATCAAGGAATAAGAGTTTAGAGTGTAGTGTAATAATATTTTATCAAGTTAAAAAATATAAATATATGAGTGAACAAGGAAACCTGCTGGGTGATCCAGATAAAGGCACGAAGAAAGCTAAGCATGATAAGATATTTCGTAAGGCACTGGAGAATCCTCTAGTCGCCCATGAGTTCTTTAATGCACATTTGCCCCCAAATATTAAAAGTTTAATAGATTTTCCTAGTTTAGCAATGGAAAATACCACTTTTGTAGAAAGCTCTTTAAAAGATTCTATCTCTGATGTTTTATTCTCATGCAAATTTGATAAACAAGACGGATACTTATTTTTGCTTGTAGAACATCAATCAAAAGCAGATCATTTTATGGCTTTTAGGCTTTTTAAATATATGATTAATATTTGTGAGCGATATTTAATACAAAATCCTAAAGCTAAGACTTTACCATTAATATACCCGATGATATTTTACAATGGTCAGGAGAAATATAATGTTGCAAGGAATTTGTGGGATTTATTTGCCAATAACAAATTAGCAAGAGAATTATGGATTAGTGATTACCAGTTAGTGAATGTCCATGAAATACCAGATGAAGAGTTTAAACAAAGGATATGGTCGGGGATATTAGAATTTTTTCTCAAGCATATACATGAGAGGGAATTATTAAAAAGATGGCAAGAAATATCAGATATATTACCGGAATTAACAAAAATAACGATAGGTTATGATTATCTAGAAATGATATTATATTATACATTGACGAAGATAGAGCAAGCTGATAAAATAAAACTAGAGAATTTATTATCAACAAAGTTGAATCCGGAAATAGGAACAAGGCTTATGAGAAGTTTAGCAGAGCATTGGCAACAAGAAGGTAAAGAAATAGGTATTCTTGAAGGTTTACAAGTTGGTGAAGCTCAAGGTATCCAAATTGGTAAAGCTAAAGGTATCCAAATTGGTGAAGCTAAAGGTATCCAAATTGGAAAAGCTGAAGGAAAAGCTGAAGGAAAAGCTGAAGGAAAAGCTGAAGGAAAAGCTGAAGGAAAAGCTGAAGGGGAATATAATAAAGCAGTAGAGGTAGCAAAGAAGATGTTATCCCAAGGTTGTAATATTGCTTTAATTTCTAGTGTAACCGGTCTTGATGAAGCTTTTATTAGTTCTTTAGAGTAAACATATTTCTTGTAAAATTTACTCTGCTGTTTGAAAAATCATTTATAAAAATTCTGAAATAACAGAAAAGTTTTTTATACACAGCTTACCTCTAAAACTCGTAATACTAAATTAGCGATTTAAAGGGGCATTATAATAGGATTTTTCTTTATAAGGTATTCCCCTCCATCAAACAATTGAAATCTTTTAAAAATGCCATTAAAATGGTTTTTATATTTTTGCATTGAAATCAAGTTGTAAGTTCATTTGTAATTTAGTAATTGGGAAATTACCCGCAAGTTTTACATAACAGGTAAGATCTTCTAGATTCATAATTTCAGATGGCATTACTAATAACTTCCTTTTCTCTAAACTGTGCATATTTACTCCATCACGCATAGAGTTAGCACCATAAGAGAGATTCTCTTGAGTTTCGATTATTTCTTGCTCACCAAGCATTAAAGCTGATTTATGTGCTGTTTGTTGATCGCTTACTCGAAAGATAAATTTACTGCCAAATAGATCAAGCATTGAAGCTGCTCCTGCATGACCATATATCTCCTCTAATTGATGAATGTTTTGCATACCTGCAACAACGCAGCCACCATATTTCCTGCTTTCAGCTAAAGCTATAGGGAGTGAAGATATCTTGTGTAAAGCTGGCAGCTCATCAATCACAAACCACATATTACTATGAGTATTATTGATATTCCTATTCATTAATGCTTTTATCGCTATGCTAATCCATGCAGCAATAAGTGGTCGAAGCATTACTCGTTGATTAGGAGTACTAGTTATAAATAACCAACCTTTGTCCGCAGTAAACCACTTTCTAATACTAAAACTACCATCAGGCTTTAAATGTTGCAGAGCTTCAATATTTTTACTAACAGTTGCTTGAATACCGGACGAAGTCTCAGGGGCACTACTGCTAATTATACCGGCTACTGCACTGTTTTTAAAGATCCTAACAAATTCTTTATTATTTGCATAAAGAATAGTATTTATTAGCTTTTTGATGTCTTTACTATCCTGATATAATCTTAATCCTTCAGCTAATACTAGCTCAGCACTTTTAGCAAAAAAATCATCTAATTTTGGATTATAATTACTAAAACTACTGGCTATATCATTATAATCCCAAATTTCATGACAATCATTCCATGGTAGCCATGCTGAACTATTCTCTTGCAAAGGATTAAGTATCTTATCACATTTGGGATCAAAAAATCTATCAGTAAAGCTACCTGTTAAATCAACAATAATTGCTCTACCTCGCTCTTTTCTAATCTGAGGTAATAGCTCATTTAACATATTAGTTTTACCACTACCTGTAGTACCGGTAATAAGAATATGTCTTCTCTCACTATCTTTAACCAATGGTAATCCAGAAAAGCAAATATTAGCAGCTTGTTTATTTTTATAAAGCATTTTTGCTAAAGTTTTAGCTTCCACAAAATCTGCTCCCCTAATCTTATCTTGGATAACAGCTTTTTTACCTCGATACATAAAAAAGATGATAGCAGTAAATATTCCAACAGTAAAAGTAATAATACCTTCTTGCCAAGCTGAATGCAATAAAAATTGCCCAATTTCATTAATATTATGTGAATGCGGTGTAACATGCCAAAATTTATGCACAAATTCTTCAGCATTACGGTAAACCCAAGCTTTTTGCTCTAAATAATAGAATTTAATACCTATTTGATCTATAGGATAAAAATACTGTCCTATGACAAGTTTTAATTGTACGTATCGCTCTATGATAAAATAATATAGACTTATCAAAGATAATTTCTGAAATACTCGCCATATTAGCCAAGATACAGTAAATACCAATCCAACTATTAAAGCATTAATACTGCCTTGCCCAAGCATTCTCATCTGATGAGCAAAGATTTGTGAACCACGAGTAAAATTATTTTGATTTTGTGGTTGCATAGAATTATAAATTATCTTGCATTATCTTTAATTTTTCTTCAAACTCACCAGCCATAAGATCATTACCTAATTTTCTTAAAACTTTAATTATTGCTGTATATTCTTCTATAAGATTAGGTTTGTATTTAAGAGCTAAGTGAAAATTTTCTTTAGCTTCTTTTTGTTTGCCTAAATTAACTAAAACAATGCCTTTTTCTAAGTAACTTTCAGCATAATCAGATTTATGATCAATAGCTAAATCATAGCTCTTAATTGCATCTTGATATTTACCTAATTTTCTAAAAGATGTACCTTTGTTAGAATATGCCGCTGCAAAATTTGGTTTGTATTTAATAGCTAAGTCAAAATTTTTAATAGCTTCTTGCTGTTTACCTAATATACTGAATATACACCCTTTTAAATTATATGCATCTTCATTGTCACGCAGTATTGGCTAGTAAATTTGGCTCATATGAGTTAAGTAGCATTAGAAGACAAAATAAAGTATGGGCAAAAGAAATGGCTTCATGCTTTGCAAAATCAGATATTGCTGGTGGCCTGCGGTTACTAGAACAGCATAAATGTTTAAAGATTGATCATACGCTAGAAGAATCAATGGCAAGATTAATTAATGATTGGAGTAACAGCAAATTTGCTCTAAATGAGCGTTTAATAATTACCATGCGTAATGTTGAAGTAGATAGTATTAATCAAGGGATCAGGGAGTTATTAAAAGCTAAAGGCTTGCTTACCGGTAAAGAATATAGACACTATCTATCATCTGAAAAGCACGAAGATTATATGGCAGGAGATCGTATTTTGTTTAAAAGTACTAATAAAGATTTACAAATAGAAAATGGTGAATTTGCAACGATAACTTCAGTAAGTAACGATAGATTGATAGCTAAAACAGATAGCGGAAAAGAAATAGAATTTAATCCTCAAGATGTAAGCTTTAAACATGGCTATGCTTCTACAGTGTATAAAGCACAAGGAGCATCAATTAAAGATGTCTATGTATTACATAATCTAGCAGGAAATAGCAGAAATTCTTATGTAGCCATGACTAGACATATAGAAGAGGTAAAACTTTACTATAATAGGAAGGCTACCAGGAATATGGCCAGTTTAATATCGCAACTTAGCAAAATAGATAATAGGCTATCTAGCATTAATTTTAAAACTTTAGAAGAGTTGCTAGCAGTTCAGGAAAGCAAGAGTCCTAATATTATAGATAAAGTAGGTAATTGGTTTAAAGGGGTAGTAGAAGATATTAAGGATAGATTACACAGTAATGATAACTATTACCACTTAAGAGTGAAGTTAGAGCCACCTGCTAAAGTAGCAGAAATCCTAAGAAGCACTAGCACAAATCTTGCCACAAGCCATAAAGCCCAAGAAGAGCGAAAAAGCTCTTCTTATAACCTCAAGAATTGTAATAAACAAGATACAACAATAAGTGTTAAATTACAAGAGGATATTATGGCAAAGAATAAAATAGATTATAATGCTATTAATAAACAAGAAGCATTGGAATTGAAGCAAAGATTATCATTTAAAGCGGAAGAAATAGGTAGAAATTTGCTAGGTAGTCCAAATAAGCATTTATCAAATAGTCAAGTGTTACGCTGGGAGAAAGATGGCAAAATAGTGATGAGGATAGGCGGCAGTAAAGCTGGCAGATGGTATGATTTTAGTAAAGGAGAGGGAGGAGATTTATTTACCTTAGTACAAAGAGAAAAAAATTGTGATTTTGTAGAAGCTAAGAAATATTTACAAGATATGGTTGGTATATCAAACAATAGCAAGTTATTAGAAGATAAGATAAAAGAGCAATTTGACCAAAAAGTTAAGAATCAAGATCAACAAGCGAAATATGCTGAAATATCTAAGATAAAGAGAGCTGAAGAATTATATGAAAAATCAGATTCTATAATCTATATGACGCCAAATAATATAGCAAAAAAATATTTATTAGAACATCAATGTTGCAAGGAATTTGTGGGATTTGTTCGCTAATAACAAATTAGCAAGAGAATTATGGATTAGTGATTACCAGTTAGTGAATGTCCATGAAATTCCTGACGAAGAGTTTAAACAAAGGATATGGTCAGGGATATTAGAATTTTTTCTCAAACATATACATGAGAGAGAGTTGTTAAAAAGATGGCAAGAAATATCAGATATATTACCGGAATTAACAAAAATAACGATAGGCTATGATTATCTAGAAATGATATTATATTATACATTGACGAAGATAGAGCAAGCTGATAAAATAAGACTAGAGAATTTATTATCAACAAAGTTGAATCCGGAAATAGGAACAAGGCTTATGAGAAGTTTAGCACAGCATTGGCAACAAGAAGGAAAAGAACTAGGTATTCTTGAAGGCTTACAAGTTGGTGAAGCTCAAGGTATCCAGATTGGTGAAGCTAAAGGTATCCAAATTGGAAAAGCTGAAGGGGAATATAATAAAGCAGTAGAGGTAGCAAAGAAAATGTTAGCTCAAGGTTGTAATGTTTCTTTAATTTCTAGTGTAACTGGTCTTGATGAAGCTTTTATTAGTTCTTTAGAGTAAACATATTTCTTGTAAAATTTACTCTGCTGTTTGAAAAATCATTTATAAAAATTCTGAAATAACAAAAAAGTTTTTTATACGCAGCTTACCTCTAAAACTCGTAATACTAAATTAGCGATTTAAAGGGGCATTATAATAGGATTTTTCTTTATAAGGTAAATCCCCGTATCCATTCAGCAGTGTGGTTCAAGAGACAAGAGATAGCAGATTTTGGAATGGGTTTAGTTGTTGTTGTTTGCAAGTTAAATACAAAGAAATTATCCGCTCTAGGAAAATATTTCCTCGCTCAGATTGAGTGAAGTATGAGTTTTTGCGATAGACCACGTAATGCCTGATTTGCCTTTCAGCATGGTTATTAGTCAATGGAATATTCATTGGGTCATCTAAAAATTTCCACATCATATTTTCTACTTTTATAATATTCTTTGCCAGTGACCGTTCACGGATAATATAAAAAATAAAAGAAAATAGGAGTTAAAAAAGTAAATAGAATTGTATAGAAATAGATAGGAAAAAAAAAGCAGCAATATTAATGAATAACCTTGATCGAATTATAGAGTTAGAAAAGCTAGTAGAATTATTAGAAGTAACCAATCAACGGCTTTTACAAGAAAATAAAGAATTAAAGATTAAGTTAATAGAGTTGGAAGATAGGCTAAATAAGAACTCTAGCAACTCGGGTCTTCCTAGTTCTAAAGATATATACCGGATAGAGAAGAAGACAAAGCCAAAGAGCGATAAAAATCCTGGTGGTCAAATAGGTCATAAACATAATGCTTATGAAATAAAAGCATCAAATATCAACGTTGATATTATACCTGAAGAAGAGAGTTGTAAATGCGGCGGTTCATTGCTATTAGAAGAAAAATATAGAACCCATCAAAAGATAGAAATTCCTATTATCCAGCCTGTTGTTACGGAATATAGGTTGTATAGGAAAGTATGCACTTTATGTAATAGAAGATATAAAACAAAACTTGATAATTACCGATTATTAGGGAAAAACGCAGAAAGTATAATTAGCTCTTTAAGTGGATTCTTTAATAATAGTAAGAGAGAAGTACAATCAATATTAAAGCAAATATTTAACCTTGATATTAGTCTTGGCTTAATCTCTAATACGGAGAACAGAATATCAGTTAAGTTAGAAGACAAATATAATGAATTATTGAATAAAATCGAAGAGAGCAGTTACCTACATTTAGACGAGACAAGTTCTAATAATAAAGGCAATAAACATTGGTGTTGGGTAGCTACGAACAAAGCTTTGACGGTATTTAAGCTAGCTAATTCAAGAGGGCAGAAGGTATTAAAAAGTTTTTTACCGGAATATGAAGGCAAAGTAATAAGCGACAGATATGCGGTTTATAATATATTTGACAACCGCAAACGTCAAATATGTTTAGCTCACTTGCGTAGAGATTTTAAAAGATTCGCTCATAGTCAGAATGCCTTACTTGCTAAAATTGGTTCAGACCTACTTTAACTGATACGATATTTAGGGAGTCAGTCATATAATTTGTGTAAGTTGAAAAAAAACAGATAAAGAATTACTGTAAAAAATAACAACTTAAATAAAGGAAAATATGGCTAAAAAATTAGAACAAGATACAGCAAAAACAAATATAAATAATGAACTAGTAGAAGAGTTATTATCTCAAGCTAATCCCTCTGAGCTTTTTGGTAAGGATGGGTTGTTTCAGCAATTAAAGAAGCGTTTAGAGGAAAGAATATTAGAAAGTGAACTAAATCATGAATTAGGATATTCTAGGCATAGCAAAGTAGCAAAGATAGATAGCAATCGTAGGAATGGTACAACAGAAAAAACAATAATAGACGAGAGTGGTCAAAAAATAGTAATTGATGTACCACGAGATAGAGATAGTGAGTTTGCACCTCAGCTAATTCCGAAAGGAGTTAGAAGATTTTCCGGATTTGATGATACGGTTATTTCTCTCTACGCTCGAGGTATGACTATGAGTGAGATAAAATCACATTTAGAAGAAATCTACCATACAGAAGTTTCCAAGGAGCTTATCTCTACCATTACCGATGGAGTAATGGAAGATGTAATAAGATGGCAAGCTCGAGCATTAGATAGGATATATCCGATTGTTTATTTAGACTGTATAATGGTAAAAGCAAGAGATAATAATATGGTTATAAATAAAGCTGTTTACCTTGCTATTGCAGTTAATACAGAAGGTAAGAAAGAGTTGCTTGGTATTTGGATTAGCAAAAATGAAGGTGCAAAATTTTGGATGCAAGTTGTAACCGAGCTAAAAAATCGAGGTATAGAACAAATTTATGTAGCATGTATTGATGGGCTTAAAGGCTTTAGAGATGCCATAAACAGTATCTTTCCAAATACTACAGTACAACTTTGTATCGTGCATATGGTTCGTAATTCTGTAAAATATGTTTCTTATAAAGATCTTAAAGAAGTAACGGCTGACTTAAAACAAATCTATACAGCAAATAATGAGAGCATGGCAAATTTAGCATTAGAAGAGTTTGCTAAAAAATGGGATAGCAAATATCCGGTTATTTCTGATATATGGAAACGTAATTGGACTGGAATAGTGCCTTTTTTTGCCTTTCCGGAAGAAATTAGAAGGGTCATCTATACTACTAATACGATTGAATCGGTAAATCGTCAAATCCGTAAAATTATCAAAAATAAGGGAGTTTTTCCAGACGATAAATCTATTTGTTTCCCGCCAGTTTTTGCCGTTCATTGTTTTAGTTTCCCAAAGCATCGGACAAGATAACTTTAAATCACCGGGGGTATTAACTATAATCCCGTCAATATGTCCGGCAATTCTACTATCCGCTACCTTAAAACCAAACTGCTTACCTTCTTCGTTTTTGGTAACAAGCTCAAACCCCGCAAGGCTTAACCAATTAATAGCTAGCTCCTCGAATAAATGCCCTGCTGCAAAAATACGTATAAGGAAAATGTACAACAATAAATTACCTAAAGTTGAAATACACGAAGCAGCAAGAAGATTAATTGAATTCGTGAAAATTATTATGGAGGTACAAATGCGATTAGAAAAAGAGAAAGAAAATAATAAAGCCTAGTTGACTTTTTCGGGGAGTTGTATAAAACCACAAGTGGAATAGCTGCAAAGCTTTTCTGGGGTGTAGTAGCCTCCAAACAACAAGCGGGATAGACCAACCGTTAAACTGGTCTAATCCTCGACTTTGTCAAGGTCGGGGTGATAATAGTTATGTTCAGGGTCTAAGGTGAAAACTTTAAACCTAAAAGCTATTATAGCTGTCTTAGGCGGTTTTTCTAACTCCCCGACCACCTTAGGTTGATAAAATCTTTGGTGGTTAAAATTTAAGCAACTTAAATTAATGGGGATAAACCAATATGACCAATCAAAATAATCAATCTACTAAATTAAACTCATCAACTCCAAAATTTATACTACCGGCTTCCAAAGCAATAATTTTTCTTAAGCCTCTTGCGAGTCCCATAAGTTACAAACGCCGACAAAGCCTCATCACTAACTACTGCCAGCAAAAGAATTTCACCATATTACCATATTAAAAGGTGATATATTACCACATTGTCACGAGCCGTTAATTACAAAAGAAACATTTAAAGCATGCGAGGCGGTTAGGATGGGATGGAATAAAAAACCTTTTCAATATAGGGGTAAAGAATATTTATTTAGAGGAATACTTAAATGTGGGGTTACCGGTAAATTAGTTACTGCCGACACAAAAACTAAAAAATATAAAAATGGTGAAGTAGCAGAATGGACATATTTACGTACCTGGAACCCTGATGACCCAACAAAAATTATGTGGGTTAAAGAGGATGATGTAATAAAGCAAGTAGAAGACATACTAAAAGGATTAAAGATTAAAGACCCTAAAATTTTAAAGCAAACCACAGATTATTTGAAAGGGATAAATCATGGTAAAGCATATGAGCATAATAGAGAAATAGCAGAGTTAAAAGAAGAACATACGAAAATACAAAATAAGCTTGATTCATATATGGATTTAGTAGCTGACGGCGGGGGGTTTAACAAGAGAAGAGTTTTTACGTAAGAAAACACAGTTAAAAGAGCGTCAATATGAATTAAGCGAGTTAATTAAAAGCTATGACACAGTAGATGACAAACTTTCCAAAAAGCTTCTAGATTTTATAAATGTCATGACAAATGCATATGAGACATTTAACCCGGATATTGCATGAAGTGAGATTTAAAGTAAGAAATTGAGTAATTTATAATATTAGCAATGATACTTTTGTAAAAATTTTGCCAAAAAGTGCTTTGAAGCCGTTATTTTCAAATTTTAGATGTAATGCCCCTTACCCCATTTTTTCTAAGCACCGGGAACAGTGCTAATCTAGGTTATTCTAATGCTAATTTCTTCATCACATGACCATACCTGTCGGTAAGGATATGATGAAGATAACAAAAACTTAATACGCCTAGTATTACGGATAATTACTACCCCAATTTTTAATAATTTTAAACGTATTGTACCTATTTGTGCTTTTGCTAATGCACTACCTTGTAATAAATTACCTCTGATATATTCTACTAAAGTGTATGCAAGACCCGATAAAATCATTCTGAGCTGATTAGCCCACCATCTATGACAAGAAGTACGATCTGCAAATAATTCTAGTTGTTGCTCTTTTATACGGTTTTCCATATCACCACGACCACAGTAAACTTTGTCGTATAAATCTTCAGGTTTATCTGATAAATTAGTTACTATATACCTTGGATTTTCTCCAAGCATTGTCATTTCTGCCTTACCAATTATTCTACGTTCATGACTCCAACTACCAGCCTTATATGGAAACTCACTAAAAAGACGTTGCTTTTCTTGGGTTATAATAAATGCTGCTTTTGACTTCTCCATTGTAGGTTTCAGTAACTCATTTAGTCTGTTATTTTGGGGCATTCCTACAATATATTTTATATTATGAATATCACACCAATCAAACATCTGATGACGACAAAATCCACTATCACCACGAAAAATAATCTTTACCTCTGGCCAAGCTTGGCGAAAACGTTTTACTAACAATGATAATATTGCCCAAGAATGTTTTGCTTGATCCTGCTTTGACGTCCTAAGATAACTAACTAACAGATGCTTTCCACAAAAAACATACAAAGGTAAAAAGCAATTATGACCGTAATAACCATGATAAAACTTACCTTCCTGTTGCCCATGAATTTCATCATCCGTAGCATCAAAATCAAGTATTAGCTGCTTTGGTACTATTTTATGAGACTTAATAAATTTATCAAGCATTAGTTCATGCACTTTAATTGCAAAGTGTCTATCAGCATTGTTTTCTATACGACATAAGGTAGAACTACTTGCCATATCATCAATTGTTTCCATAGCTGTTTGCATAGCAGGACATTTTCGTAGATAATTGTGGTCATTTAAATCTTCATAACCTAATGCAATACCATAAATTCGTTGCCTCAGCATTGTTGCCATATTATGGGTAATTTTACTACCATCTCGTCTATCAGGAAATATTTTAGCAAGCTCCTCTGTTATACCAAGCCTTTTATCTGCTTCTCTTAATAACAACACACCTCCATCGCTACTAATATCACCTCCAGTGAAATTTATCTCTATTGTCCGATTTTTTACTTTGGAAAACTGGTAACTATATGCTATACAATTTGTCATGACAAAATCCTTTGTATTATTCTAATGAAATACCAGTATTATACAGCTTTACGAGGATTTTGTCTCCTATATCTCATGCAATATCCGGGTTAAAGGTTCGACGATTGCCGAAAAACGTGAATTTTTGAATTTTGTATTTGCGAACCTAACATTGAAGGGCGGCAAGGTGCATTACTCTCTGGCTTTCCCGTTCTCAGAACTTGAAAAAGTAGCGAATTGTACGGAATGGCTCCCCGGGCCGGATTCGAACCAGCGACCTAACGGTTAACAGCCGTTTGCTCTACCGCTGAGCTACCGAGGAATATATTAGCCTTATTGATAATTTTAGTGATTTGATATTTTAAGGTCAGGTTTCTTATAACAAATCTTTTTGCTGCGGTCTAGAATTTTCTTTATGAAAAGCTAAAATAAATTTGTTGATTGATAATTTTTTAATTTAAATTGGTATGTTGATTTACTTGTACATTCATAACCAGCCCGAAACCGATTAACATCGAAGCCATCATTGTTCCGCCGTAAGAAATAAATGGCAGCGGTACTCCTACTACCGGCAATAACCCCATAACCATTGCCATATTGATAAATACATGACTAAATAAAATTGAGGTTATACCTATTACCGTTAATTTACCGAAAATAGAACGGCTATTAATAGCAATTATTAATGAGATAACTATAACCGCAGAATATAAAAGTAATAGGAAAATCCCGCCTATAAAACCAAATTCCTCAGCATATGTCGCAAAAATAAAATCTGTTTGATGTTCGGGTAAAAAATCTAAGTGACTTTGACTGCCTTGGTTTAGTCCTTGCCCAAAACCTCCTCCCGAACCTATCGCGATTTTTGATTGAATGATATTATAACCGGCACCGAGCGGTTCCTTTTCTGGGTCAAGAAATACCATTACTCGTTTTTTTTGATAATCATGCATTATATGCCACATTACCGGTATACAAGCAAATACAATAAGACCGATTATTACAAAATTTCTTATTCTAAACCCAACCGCAAAAAATATAATACCGGTAATAATTATATTTATAATGCCGGTACCAAGGTCAGGTTCTTTGATTATTAATAGTACCGGTATAATTACTGCAATAATCGGTACTAAAATTTTATGTATTTTTGTCAAATCTTCAAATTTTAATTGGTGAAAATAACGAGCTAACATTAATATTATTGCAAGCTTTATAGGTTCAGAAGGTTGTAAACGGATGATTCCCAGATCAATCCAACGTTTTGCTCCCATCGATACCGAACCGAAAAGCTCGACGCTTAATAATAAAGCTAATACTAAAAAATAGAATATATAGGAAAACCTAAATATTAATTTTAAGTCAAGTGTGGCAATTAGGATAGATAAAGGCAAAAATATACAAAAATTTACTATTTGCTTATATGCCCAAGGTTGGAGATTGCTATTTGATGCCGAATAAAGAACTATAAACCCTATAATACAAATTACAGTAATAAGCGAAATTAAAGTAAGGGGGAGTTTTTTAAATTGTTCTAAATAATTTCTTTGCATTTGTCGGATGGTTTAAATTTACGATTATGATAAAAAAGCATTCATACCCCGGTATGTTATTCTAGCTCAGTATTGCCTCGGGCGTGTTGCTTGGCTCTAAAAAAGTGCTATATGTCATTCCCGCGAAGGCGGGAATCCAGGCTTTTTTTGTCATGCTGAACAAGTTTTGCGCATCTCATTAATATATCCTGAAATAAATTCAGGATGACTATAATTTTTCTGGATTCCCGCCTACGCGGGAATGACATCAAAAATTCGAGCTATGCAACAATGCCAATGCCTCGTGGAAGTAACATTAATAATTTGAGTCATGTAAGCATTACCTATCAAGCAGTGATTCAAATTCTTTTACTACTGCTTGATAAAGCTTACGTTTAAAAGGAATTATAATAGAAAATAATTCATCAAATGATGCCCAACGCCACTGCTCAAATTCAGGGTTACTAGTATTAACGTTAATGTCTTCGTTAGTACCGGTAAATCTAATTAAAAACCATCTTTGTTTTTGACCTCGAAAATTACCGTCCCATAATTTCGGTATTAGAAATGCCGGCACATCATAGCTATACCAGCATTTACTTTCAGCAATAATATGCCCTTTATCGCTGCCGATTTCTTCTAGCATTTCCCGCAATGCTGCAACGCTTGAGGTTTCTCCAGGTACTATACCACCTTGAGGCATTTGCCATGCTGCCACTTTAGTATCTACTCTTTTACCGACAAATATTTTATTTTCAGTATTTATTATCATCATTCCTACCCCGGGTCTATAAGGTAGTTTACGATATTCTTGAGAAAGAAAATTTTTCATTATCTTAAATTTATATTAAACCAATTTTACTACTTTATTTTTTCCTGATGTTTTTGCCATATACATCGCTTTATCTGAACGCTCGATAAAATCAGTGACAGATTCTCCTTTTTTATATTCCGTTACACCGATAGAAATAGTTTTGTGTATAGGTTCCGGCTGTCCTTCAATCTGAAAATCCATACATTCAATTTTTACTCTAATTCTTTCTGCCGTATGTATTGCTTGCTCCATATTCATATCACTTAAAAGAACGGTAAACTCTTCTCCGCCAAATCTGGCAATTAAATCAGTTACTCTAAAAGTATTTTTCAAAACACGGGTAACTATTTTTAAAACCGTATCTCCCGCTTGGTGACCGTAACTATCGTTAACATGCTTAAAATCATCAACGTCGCACATAAGTAAATGCAAACTAATTTCACCTTCGTTAGCTTTTTCTATCATTTGCTTTATATGTATATCGAAATAACGCCGATTAAATAAGCCCGTTAAACCGTCTTTGGCTGCTAAATTTACACTTTGTTCAAGGTCATTGCGTAAATTATCTTGATATTGTTTTCTGCGAAGTTGTGTTCTAATCCTTGCGAGTAACTCATTTTCTTCAATAGGGTAAATAAAATAATCGTTAATTCCGAGTTCCATTCCTTTCATAACTATAGGTAAATTTTCTTCATCGACTAGTAAAATTAGTACCACTCCGCTTATTTCCGGTTTGCCTCTTAACACTACGCTCACTCTTAACGGATCTTCATTTTCGAGCGTACTGCTAATAATTACTAAATCAGGAATATATTCCGGTGTAGCTTCAAGTTCTAGGGACTCGCTTATTACTCGGACATTCGGAGAAATTTTTAGTAACATTTGTTTGATATTTCTAGCCTGTACTATATCATCATTAATTAATAAGATTTTTTTATCGTTAAAAGTATCCTGCATTTCTATAGCCGGACTACCCAATAAAGCATTTGTATCATTCCGAAGCTTTAATTCGTCAATTAATGCTTTCATTCTCGATAGGGACTTAAGCCTTACGAAAAGAGCAGTATCGTTTATAGGTTTGGTCAAAAATTCATCTGCCCCCGCCTCTAAACCGGTGACACGATCCTCTACCTCCGAAAGTGCCGTTACCATAACTACCGGTATATGAGTAGTCTCAGGATTCGCTTTTATCTGCCTGCATACCTCAAAACCATCCATCTCGGGCATCATAACATCAAGCAATACCACATCGATTTTATCCTTTTCAAGTATACTTAATGCCTCCTTACCGCTAATTGCGGTAAAGACCGTATAGTACTCGTTTAAAAGCTTTGCTTTTAATAATTTAATATTTGTCTCTATATCGTCTACTACTAATATATTTGCCGTCATAAATTTTACAAAACCCAAATGTTAAAATAGTATTATTTAAAATATTATCTTTAAACCTTGTTTTTAAAAAGAATAATTTGTATATTTTAATTTTTTAAGATACATACTGTAATTATATATATGAAAATTTCGGCAAATTCAATTAGAACCGGTAATATATTAGTATACAACAATGATTTATGGGTGGTAAATAAAACGCCTGAACATACTAAACCCGGCAAAGGCGGTGCTTATGTGCAAGTAGAGATGAAAAACTTAAAAACGGGAACAAAGCTTAATGAACGCTTTAGTTCATCCGATTATATCGAAAAAGCCGAGCTTGAACATAAAAATTTTCAATTTCTTTATTTTGAAGATAATAACCTTGTGTTAATGGATAATGTAACTTTTGAGCAAATTACTATAGACAAACAAATTTTAGGTGAAAAATTACCGCTTTTAACCGATAATATGCTAGTAAAGGTAGAATTTTACGGAGATAATCCTTTGAATATTGAACTGCCGCCGACGGTTACGGCTGAAATCGTTCAAACCGCCCCCGTAATAAAAGGATCAACCGTTACCTCTTCATATAAACCGGCAATTTTAGCCAACGGTATTAGGGTTATGGTACCGCAATATTTGGTAGCGGGCGAAAAAATTATTATCAAAACCGAGGATATTAGTTTTGTCGAGCGAGTTAAGTAAATTATTAATGTATACTCTAAGTATTTCAAGAATTGAATTTTATTTTGATGGGCGAGTGAACGGAGCGTATAATTAGTGGTCTTGTTGCATGGATCAAATTTTTGATGTCATTCCCGCGAAGGCGGGAATCCAGAGAATATTTAAGCGAATTATATAGTAAATTTCTATATAATTTTGCTTATTTTAAGTACTTTTTCTGGATTCCCGCTTTCGCGGGAATGACATACAGCACTTTTTTCGATCCATGCAACAACGCCTATAATAGTACGTGAGTACACGAGACCCTGATAAAATGAAAGAGCAATTCTTGAAAGACAACGAGTATATAAATGCAACCGATAACCAATTTATTAATTAGTGCTACACGCAAAGCCGTTAAATTTTTACAACGAGATTTTTTAGAGCTTGAAATGCTCCAGAGAACAAGCTCAGGCAATAAAGAATTCTGCGAGAAATCTTACTTAAAATTAAAAACTTTATTACAAAATGAATTGCAAAGGCATTTAGAATCTTTGTTTTTTCCGGAGGATATATTTGAGATAGATAATAATAATCGGGAAGTTGCTTTTTTGGTACACCCGATAGATAGCCCAAATAATCTAGCTAGAAGTATACCTTTTTTTGCTTTATCGATAACTTATTTAAAAAGAACACAAAAAGGTTTAATGCCGGTATCTACCGTAATACATTTTCCGGCACTTAATGAAATTTATTATGCCGAAAAAGGCAAAGGGGCGTGGATAGAAAGAGATAGTTTTAATGCCATAAATAATAAAAGTGCAAGGCTTCGGGTTTCCGGTATCAATGATTTAAAGAATGCCTTAATAATAAGCGATAATTTAAGTGATTCTATTTTTCCGGCAAATAATATCAGAGATTTCGGCTCACCTTGCTACTCAGCTATGCTTTTAGCAGCCGGTAAAATCGATATAATATATTTGTCATCATTAAATTATACTCTATATCATGCATTTGAATTAATCATTAAAGAAGCCGGCGGTGTGGTAATAAATAACAACGATAAATTTATTGCCTCCAACGATCATCTTAAGCAAGCGTTATTACCTAGGTAAGTTAAGTATGCTCGGTGTCATTCTAGCTAAAGGCGGGAATGACATAGAACATTAGTCTACACAACAAGCATAATGCAAAAATTCTATATGCAAGCCTAGCTATAATTTTTTATTAGCACAAAAGAGCATTTTAGGTTTGCGTTTTTAATATCAAACCATTAATAATAAATAATGTAATTAAATTTGTCTTTATTATGAAAGCATTTGAATTTGATTGTGATTTTGGCGGACAAAAGTCAAAATTTAAATTTTATATCGGAACACCCGAACAAGGGCATCACCCAATACAGTTTCAAGCAGATTGGTTGTCAAAAGAACGTGGAGGTGCCGTACCATCAGAAGTAATGGATGCAATTAGTAAATTAAACGATCTTTCTAAAAAAAATAACGTGCCACTTGAAGATTTGTGTGTGTATGCTCTTGGATCAGCTCAAGAAGATCAAAACGCCCCAACGGTAGCAATGAAAGATGACGAGGATTTAGAAGAGAGTGAGGAAGGGGTATAAATAACTTATATATTGTTGCGTGGTATGTTCGATGTTATTCCCGTTTCCAGGTGGCGTTGTTGCATGGCTCAGATTTTTGATGTCATTCCCGCGAAAGCGGGAATCCAGGTTTTTTTTGTCATGCTGAACTTGTTTCAGCATCTGTTAAAAAATATCCTGAAATAAATTCAGGATGACTTAAAAATATTTTTTTCTGGATTCCCGCCTTCGCGGGAATGACATACAGCTACTTTTTTAGAGCCACGCAACAATGCCTACGCAGAGAATGACATAAAAGGATACGAGAATAACAACATCAACAACTTTTAGAGATCAAAATGAAACAAGATAAATATAACGATTTTTTTAAAATTATTCATCGCGAAGGGTATATATTCATTGCAAGCTTTGCGGTAGTGAGTTTTTTATTAGCTTCTTTTAATAGTAAACTTGGTGCCATAGGGTTTATCCTAACTGCTTGGTGTATATATTTTTTCCGTAACCCCGACCGCTACGTTCCTATAAATAATGACTTAATAGTAAGTCCGGCGGACGGAATAGTTCAAGAAATAAAAGAAGCTGTGCCTCCAGCAGAGTTAGGGCTTGGTAACGAAGAAATGATAAGAGTTAGTGTTTTTCTTAATATTTTTAATGTGCATGTTAATAGGGTACCTGCTAGCGGAAAAATTTTATCGCTGCATTACAATCCGGGGAAGTTTTTTAACGCTTCACTTGATAAGGCAAGTATTTATAATGAGCGTCAATCAGTGTTAATGGAAACTAATACCGGTCAGAAAATAGCTTTTGTACAGATAGCAGGGTTAATAGCTAGAAGAATAGTATGCGATTTAGAAGAAGGCACCGAGGTTAAAGTAGGAGAGCGATACGGTATAATTCGTTTCGGCAGTAGAGCGGATATTTATTTACCGTTAAAAACAGCCTTATTTGTTACCAAGGGTCAAACCGCTATCGGCGGCGAAACTATCATTGCCGATTTTAGTCGTAAAAAAACGTCGGAATTTAAGTTTGAGAGAAGGTAGTATTGTTGTCCTTTATAGAGGCGTTGCCCGCATGACTCGCTAAGGGTAGCAGTATGTCATTCCCGCGAAAGCGGGAATCCAGAAAAAAACACTTAAAATAAGCAAAATTATATAAAAATTTACTATATAATTTGCTTAAATATTCTCTGGATTCCCGCTTTCGCGGGAATGACATATAGCACTTTTCTTGATCCACGCAACAATGCCAATACCTCTTCGCAATAACAAACTTTATTACATTAGGTACTAAATTGTTAAAAATACGTAAAGCTATAATAAATAAGCCTATTCCCTTTATAAAATTAATTCCTAACTTTATTACCTTATTAGGGCTTATTACCGGTATGAGTTCTTTGAGATTTGCCTTAGACGGTAGATGGGAAATTGCCGTATATTGTATTATAGTCGCAGCAATTATTGACGGCATTGACGGCAGAGTAGCAAGAATGCTAAACGCTACCAGCCCTTTCGGTGCCGAACTTGATTCATTATGTGATTTTGCCAATTTCGGTATAGCTCCCGCATATCTAATATATTTATGGTCTTTTCAGCAATATGAGTATAAGGTGTTTTCATGGGCAGTGATGCTACTATTTATCGTATGTATGGCATTACGTCTTGC
Source organism: Rickettsia endosymbiont of Polydrusus tereticollis (assembly GCF_964026385.1). Taxonomy (NCBI): domain Bacteria; kingdom Pseudomonadati; phylum Pseudomonadota; class Alphaproteobacteria; order Rickettsiales; family Rickettsiaceae; genus Rickettsia; species Rickettsia endosymbiont of Polydrusus tereticollis. The sequence continues at coordinate 1,971,495 of NZ_OZ032142.1, forward strand.
ACGTTTTAACATTAGTATTTTCCAGCCGAAGCAAGATGGAGCGGAATATTTTTTTACCGGTGTACCGGCACCTTGCGGTGCGTTACTTGCTTTAACGCCGGTTATGTTAGATTTTGAAATTAGTACTTTACTAAATATAAATATTCGTGTTCACACTATAACCATTAATATCTATTTAGCTATAATAGCTTTTTTACTTGCTAGTAGATTACCGACTATTTCAACAAAAAATTTAAATATAAAACCGGAATATTTATCGCTTGCAATGATTTTATTTGCAATCATTATTATAAACCTTATCATATACCCATGGTATTCATTACCGTTAATAGCGGTTATATATATTCTTTCTATACCTGCTTGTTATTTTCTCAAGCACAAACTCGGTAGTAAATAACTATGCTTAATGTGATTCAAAATATTGAGAAATATAAAACTCATCCTTTAGCTAAATATTTGTTAGCGATAATTATAATAGCATTAATTAGTGCCGGTTACGGTATTTATGTCTGGGTTAATACGCAATCTACCGATAATGCTTATATTGATGCCGATATATCAAATGTAAGTTCTGAGATTAACGGCGTCTTAACTAATTTATTAATCTCTAATAACACAAGGGTTAACAAGGGTGATCTGATTGGTGAAATTGACGATAGAGACTATAAGGCACGCCTTAATGCGTTAGACGCCTCTATTAATGCCTCAACAAAAAATATAGAAATTATTGATCAGAAAACTTTAATAGGGCAAATTAAATTGGCACAAGCAGAAGAGAAATTAAGTTTAGCGACGACAAGCTTTGAGATTATTTCCACTGATTTTGCTAGAACTAAGGAGTTGAATAAAGAAAAATTTGCCAGTAGCAAAGCCTTGGATGATTCAAAGAACCTATTTGCAAAAGCAAAAACCGATTATAATCAAGCTAAATTAGATTTACAGATTGCTAAGCAAAATTTGCTACTATTAAGCCTTGAGAAATCGGCAGAAGAAGAAAATCTAAAAGAATTGACGGAGAATAAAAAAATCACCGAGAGGAGTCTGCAAAATACTAAAATTATTGCACCCGTGAGCGGTATATTTAGTAATAGCAGTTTAGAAGTCGGGAATTATATAGTTTCCGGTAGGATATTATTTTCTATCGTCCAAGATAAAACAATGTATATCCAAGCTAATTTTAAAGAGACGCAAATAGAAAAATTCCGCCCCGGTTTAAAAGTAAAAATACAATTTGATTCTCTACCGAAAAAAATAATATACGGCAGAATTCGTAATATCTCACCGGCAACCGGCTCAAAATTTACTCTAATTCCGCCTGATAACGCTACGGGCAATTTTACTAAAATCGTTCAGCGTATACCGGTCTTAATAGATTTTGAAGCCCCTAGCCCGGATATTGCATGAAGTGAGATTTAAAGTAAGAAATTGAGTAATTTATAATATTAGCAATGATACTTTTGTAAAAATTTTGCCAAAAAGTGCTTTGAAGCCGTTATTTTCAAATTTTAGATGTAATGCCCCTTACCCCATTTTTTCTAAGCACCGGGAACAGTGCTAATCTAGGTTATTCTAATGCTAATTTCTTCATCACATGATTCCATACCTGTCGGTAAGGATATGATGAAGATAACAAAAACTTAATACGCCTAGTATTACGGATAATTACTACCCCAATTTTTAATAATTTTAAACGTATTGTACCTATTTGTGCTTTTGCTAATGCACTACCTTGTAATAAATTACCTCTGATATATTCTACTAAAGTGTATGCAAGACCCGATAAAATCATTCTGAGCTGATTAGCCCACCATCTATGACAAGAAGTACGATCTGCAAATAATTCTAGTTGTTGCTCTTTTATACGGTTTTCCATATCACCACGACCACAGTAAACTTTGTCGTATAAATCTTCAGGTTTATCTGATAAATTAGTTACTATATACCTTGGATTTTCTCCAAGCATTGTCATTTCTGCCTTACCAATTATTCTACGTTCATGACTCCAACTACCAGCCTTATATGGAAACTCACTAAAAAGACGTTGCTTTTCTTGGGTTATAATAAATGCTGCTTTTGACTTCTCCATTGTAGGTTTCAGTAACTCATTTAGTCTGTTATTTTGGGGCATTCCTACAATATATTTTATATTATGAATATCACACCAATCAAACATCTGATGACGACAAAATCCACTATCACCACGAAAAATAATCTTTACCTCTGGCCAAGCTTGGCGAAAACGTTTTACTAACAATGATAATATTGCCCAAGAATGTTTTGCTTGATCCTGCTTTGACGTCCTAAGATAACTAACTAACAGATGCTTTCCACAAAAAACATACAAAGGTAAAAAGCAATTATGACCGTAATAACCATGATAAAACTTACCTTCCTGTTGCCCATGAATTTCATCATCCGTAGCATCAAAATCAAGTATTAGCTGCTTTGGTACTATTTTATGAGACTTAATAAATTTATCAAGCATTAGTTCATGCACTTTAATTGCAAAGTGTCTATCAGCATTGTTTTCTATACGACATAAGGTAGAACTACTTGCCATATCATCAATTGTTTCCATAGCTGTTTGCATAGCAGGACATTTTCGTAGATAATTGTGGTCATTTAAATCTTCATAACCTAATGCAATACCATAAATTCGTTGCCTCAGCATTGTTGCCATATTATGGGTAATTTTACTACCATCTCGTCTATCAGGAAATATTTTAGCAAGCTCCTCTGTTATACCAAGCCTTTTATCTGCTTCTCTTAATAACAACACACCTCCATCGCTACTAATATCACCTCCAGTGAAATTTATCTCTATTGTCCGATTTTTTACTTTGGAAAACTGGTAACTATATGCTATACAATTTGTCATGACAAAATCCTTTGTATTATTCTAATGAAATACCAGTATTATACAGCTTTACGAGGATTTTGTCTCCTATATCTCATGCAATATCCGGGCTAGTAATGCTAATCTAATACCGGGTATGTCTACCGTTGTTTCAATTAGAACCGATCAGAAAAAATAACCGCTCTCTCAATATTTTACTAGCGTTGTTGCATGGATCAAAAAAAGTGCTGTATGTCATTCTAGCTAAAAGCGGGAATCCAGAGAATATTTAAGCGTATTACATAGTAAATTTTTATATAATTTTGCTTGTTTTGGGTGCTTTTTCTGGATTCCCGCTTTCGCGGGAATGACATCAAAAATTCGAGCCATGCAACAACGCCGTTCTTTTTAGGCAATGCCGGTAATATTGCTAAAAGAGTATTGGATTTGTAGCTTATTCATGTTAATATAACTTATGAATAAACTTATTTTACGGTATCAACATGAATTTAAAAACTCTTCTCTTATTACTTACTAGTTTAACTTGCTCTGTAAGCTACGCTACTTCTACTAATCCCCCTGCTGCACCGGCAGCGGCGGCAGCTCCTTCTTCCGGTACTCAATCCGATAGTAATGTGCCTATTACGGCAATGACCGATCTTAGCTTTATTAATCCATGGGCAAGACCTGCAGCAAGTATGGCAGGTAAAATTAATAATTCCGCTATGTATTTAATAATTAAAAATGATAGCGATGCTAATTATAATTTAATAAACGTATCGTCGGATATCGCCAATAAAGTAGAACTTCATCAAACTTTTACCGATGAAAAAGGAATTAGTAAAATGGTAAAACTAGATAACCTTGTAATACCTACGAAAACTAGCGTGGAGCTTAAGCCCGGCGGTACACATATAATGCTGTATGATTTAAAACAATCTTTAAAGGCAGGAGATGAATTTAAAGTATATTTGTTCTTTGATAATACCTCTATGAAAACAATTAAAGTAAAAGTAGCAAATAATGCTCCGACTCAATAACTAAAAAACTGAATTTGGACAATACCCAGAATCGTCATAGTGAGGTGACGAAGGCATTGCTGCATGGTTCGAAAATTAATAAAAACCCGTCATGGTGAAGCCGATCTTGTTGCGTAGATCAAATTTTTGATGTCATTCCCGCGAAAGCGGGAATCCAGAAAATATTTAAGCGAATTGTATAGTAAATTTTTATATAATTTTGCTTGTTTTAAGTGTTTTTTCTGGATTCCCGCCTGCGCGGGAATGACATACGGCACTTTTCTAGAGCCATGCAACGACGTCGACTTAATCACGGCATCCAGTCTTTTTATTAAGTTTTTTTCTGGATACCGTGGTCAAGCCACGGTATGACACCATACTTGTAATAACCATAATGATCTTGCAACAAAAAAACGGACAAATTAAAGAGAGACGTTTTTAATTTTTTTATAATGTAACTCGTACTCATTTGGAGTTTGATAATTTAATGTAGAGTGCCTCCGTTTTTGGTTATAAAAAGTAAAAATATAAGTAAATATATCAAGCTTTGCTTCTTCTAAGCTTTGGTATTTTTTAAAATAAACAAGCTCAGTTTTCAGAGTGTGGAAAAAGCTTTCCATAGCAGCATTATCATAGGACACACCAGTCTTTCCATGACTTAAAACAATTCCGTGTTTTTTGGTTGCATTATAAAAGTCAAAACTAGTAAATTGGCTTCCAAGATCAGAATGATGAATAAGCCCTTTTAAGGGTTTACGTTGTAATGCAGCAGAGTTAAGAGCTTTAATTATCAAATCAGTTCTCATAGTTTCTTCTAACGCCATACCTACTACTTTCCGTGAGAACAGGTCAAGTACTATAGCAAGATAAGCCCATTTATTATTTACAGAAATATAACTTATATCAGCTACCCAAATGCTATTTGGGCTTGAGGCAGAAAAATTTTGTTTAACCAAATCTTCTCCCCTATGATAAGGTTTATCAGACTGCCTTGTAGTCTTTTTAAACTTTCTGTACATTTTTGCTTGAATGCTATTTACTTGCATTAGCCTTGCTACTCGAGGGCGTGAGCAAACAAAGCCTTGTTCTTTTAACTCTGTATGAATCCTTGGACTTCCATAAGTTTTATAACTTTCTGTAAAAATAGTTTTAATCTTACTTATCAATTCCTCATTATATTCAGCTCTTTTACTTGGCATGTGATTAATAAAATCATAATAACCACTTCTACTAACCCCTAAAATCTTAGCCATCTGATCTACACAAAAACAAGAACTATGATTCTTCATAAATTCGTACCTTTGTTTGCGGGAGCTGAAAAGATGACCACTGCTTTTTTTAGGATATCTCGCTCTTGTTTTACAAGATGTAATTCCCTCTTTAAATCTCGTACCTCTTGATTCATTACATTGCCACTACCAACAAAGCTAGCCCGGATATTGCATGAAGTGAGATTTAAAGTAAGAAATTGAGTAATTTATAATATTAGCAATGATACTTTTGTAAAAATTTTGCCAAAAAGTGCTTTGAAGCCGTTATTTTCAAATTTTAGATGTAATGCCCCTTACCCCATTTTTTCTAAGCACCGGGAACAGTGCTAATCTAGGTTATTCTAATGCTAATTTCTTCATCACATGATTCCATACCTGTCGGTAAGGATATGATGAAGATAACAAAAACTTAATACGCCTAGTATTACGGATAATTACTACCCCAATTTTTAATAATTTTAAACGTATTGTACCTATTTGTGCTTTTGCTAATGCACTACCTTGTAATAAATTACCTCTGATATATTCTACTAAAGTGTATGCAAGACCCGATAAAATCATTCTGAGCTGATTAGCCCACCATCTATGACAAGAAGTACGATCTGCAAATAATTCTAGTTGTTGCTCTTTTATACGGTTTTCCATATCACCACGACCACAGTAAACTTTGTCGTATAAATCTTCAGGTTTATCTGATAAATTAGTTACTATATACCTTGGATTTTCTCCAAGCATTGTCATTTCTGCCTTACCAATTATTCTACGTTCATGACTCCAACTACCAGCCTTATATGGAAACTCACTAAAAAGACGTTGCTTTTCTTGGGTTATAATAAATGCTGCTTTTGACTTCTCCATTGTAGGTTTCAGTAACTCATTTAGTCTGTTATTTTGGGGCATTCCTACAATATATTTTATATTATGAATATCACACCAATCAAACATCTGATGACGACAAAATCCACTATCACCACGAAAAATAATCTTTACCTCTGGCCAAGCTTGGCGAAAACGTTTTACTAACAATGATAATATTGCCCAAGAATGTTTTGCTTGATCCTGCTTTGACGTCCTAAGATAACTAACTAACAGATGCTTTCCACAAAAAACATACAAAGGTAAAAAGCAATTATGACCGTAATAACCATGATAAAACTTACCTTCCTGTTGCCCATGAATTTCATCATCCGTAGCATCAAAATCAAGTATTAGCTGCTTTGGTACTATTTTATGAGACTTAATAAATTTATCAAGCATTAGTTCATGCACTTTAATTGCAAAGTGTCTATCAGCATTGTTTTCTATACGACATAAGGTAGAACTACTTGCCATATCATCAATTGTTTCCATAGCTGTTTGCATAGCAGGACATTTTCGTAGATAATTGTGGTCATTTAAATCTTCATAACCTAATGCAATACCATAAATTCGTTGCCTCAGCATTGTTGCCATATTATGGGTAATTTTACTACCATCTCGTCTATCAGGAAATATTTTAGCAAGCTCCTCTGTTATACCAAGCCTTTTATCTGCTTCTCTTAATAACAACACACCTCCATCGCTACTAATATCACCTCCAGTGAAATTTATCTCTATTGTCCGATTTTTTACTTTGGAAAACTGGTAACTATATGCTATACAATTTGTCATGACAAAATCCTTTGTATTATTCTAATGAAATACCAGTATTATACAGCTTTACGAGGATTTTGTCTCCTATATCTCATGCAATATCCGGGCTAGCCTCTCCTTTGCCTTTGTAATTCTTAAGCCAATATCCCAAACCAGAGCGTGAAACCCCTAAATCCTTAGCAATATCATTGATGCTTTTACTACCTTTATTTGCTAAATACAGTTTTACTGCATTAATTTTAAATTCTTTATCATATATTTTTTGACTCATTGCAAATCCTCCTAAGATTTATTTTATCTCATCTTAATTCGATTTGTACGTTTTTTTATAGCATGATCAATAATACGGTAAATTATGATCCACGCAACAAGGTCGCCTCGCCATGACGATACTTAGAGCCATGCAACAACCTACCTAAAGTTAACCTACTAAATCAACGCTATACTCTTCAGCTTTAGTAAGATGATAATTTCCATCGTTTTGATTTAGTAAATCTTCAAATGAGCATATATTGTTCTCATATTTATTTAGTGACTCTCCAGAGGTAAGAATTTTTATTTCTGATATACTTAAATCTTTAAGTTTATTAAAGTTAAGCCAACCGTTATCATATGCACATGACGCAAGCTCACTTGTAAGCAGTTTTATTTTTTCTGCTTCTAGTTTTGCTAGATCATCGATTTTAAAGTGTCCTTCTCTATGTCCGTCTATAACATTATCAAAATGAGTACTAATTAACACTTTACAATTAAGAGGATTTATAATTTTTTGTATATTATTTAATGTTAACTTCGATATTGAGTCTTTTATTTCTTTAAACAAACTATCATTTTGCTCTTGTGAAGTAAAATCTTGTTCTTTATAAATAGATAAGCCGAATTTTATTAGAATTATCATTTTTCCTGCTTCCAAACCTTTTAAATCATCAAACGTAAAATAGCCTTCTTCAAATCCTTTTAATGCATTATCGGTTGTAAGGCTATGTATCTGCCCTAAAGATAAATCTTTTAAAACATCAAACGTAAAAATTTTATTTTTATATCCAGATATTGTATTTTCACTTGTCACCCCTCTTACTAAGGTGATTTGTAGAGATTTTAAATCTTCGTAAGTAAAAAATCCATTTGTGCAGCCTTCTGAACCACTCTTTGTCTGCAGATAATAATTAAGTATAAATTCATCAATATTTTGTCCTTCTTCAATATTTAGTTTTTCTTTCACTTGTTTAAGCGTCTTTTCTTTCCTATCCCAATGTGTATTCTTATCATCGAGTATTGCTTGTAGAGCTGTTAAATATTTTTTTTGACCTATTAATACTTGATGCTGTGCATCACCGTAATTAAAACCTTCTTTCATATTTTCTTCGTTATTTAAAGTATTTTGAGCTTTAAATAGGTTGGGTGTCTTACCGCCGGTACCAATAGTAACTCTAGAAATATCAGTAGTTTCGCATACTTTTTCGGCGAATAGCCTTAACAACGGCACTATTATGCCGTCATCTGCTAAACCACCGCCTAATTTTTGATTACGTAAATTTTCCCAGGAGTCAAAGGTTAAATTTCCTACATCACTAAGCCAGGCATATCCTTGCTCTACTATCTCAAAATTTTGATAATCGATTTCCCCGGTTTGTTTAAAAATTTTTAAGTTTTCTTGATTTTTCTTTTTATTTTTTAATAAAACGTAGAAACCGTTATTTTCTCTAGTTATGCCGTCAATTACACACACCTCGCTCTGTCCTCCTATAGATTGACAAGAATTAGTAATTTTACCTAAGATATATGCTCTTGGATCATTTATTGGTAATTTTACTATATGATATTCTTGTAGTGCCTCTTTATTTCCGATACGTAAATCATCACTTACTTCTGTGCCATGTATTATGACATCAGGTAAATTGTCACTTTTTTTCTTTCGTTTTTCTATGTCTAAACATTTATCAAACAATTCATTATTTAAATTATAATCAAGAGATACCTTTGCAAGCTCAGGATACTCATCTGCTCGCTTATAAGTTAATTTTATTTTTATATTTTGTGCCTCGCTTAACTCCTTTGGAGCTATATGTCCACCTACTTTTCCTTCTAAGTCAGCAAGTTTTTGTTCAATCTGGTCGGCTATAATGGTACCCAAAAACTAGACAAGAAAATAGAGAAAAGTAGGTATAATATCTCCTAGGAAAAGGAGCAAAAAATGAAAAAAAATGAAAAAACAAGTTAAAAAATATAGTGCAGAAGAAAAAGCAAAAATAGCAATTGAAGCAATATCTGGAGAAATGACTATAGCTCAAATTACCAGCAAATATGGTGTTCACGCTAATCAGATTTATAAATGGAAGAAAGAAGCTTTAGATTTTATGGTTTCTGGATTTAAATCGAAATCTAAACAACAAGATACCGGCCAAGAAGATTTAATTAAATCATTATTTGAGCAAATAGGCCAGTTAACAGTTGAAAGAGACTGGCTTAAAAAAAAATCTAGTATCTTTGGATTTAGAGGTTAGGAAAAAAATGATAAGTTATGCTTCAAATTTAACCATAGCAAGACAATGCAAACTTTTAGATTTAAACCGCTCAAGTTACTACTACCGAGCTAGGAATACCTTAGATGATAAGGAGTATAGAGTACTGAACAGAATTGATGAGATTTTTACAGAGCATCCCTATTATGGTACTAGAAGAATGTCTCATGTCCTAAAATCCGAAGGGTTAAATGTTAGTCGTAAGATGATAAGAAAATATTATAAAATACTTGGTATTGAAGCAGTATACCCAAAGATTAATTTAAGCCGTAGGAATCAGGCTCATAAAGTATACCCATATCTATTAAATAATATAGAGGTGGTTTGCTCCAATCAAGTTTACTGTGCAGATATTACTTACATAAGATTAAAGCAAGGTTTTGTATATTTGGTTGCTATAATGGATTGGTATAGTCGTTATATTTTGAGTTGGCGGGTGTCGATTAGTTTAGAAAATGATTTTTGTATTGAAGCTCTAAATGAAGCAATATCTATACATGGCAAGCCTGACATTTTTAATACGGATCAAGGAGTACAATTTACATCAAAAGATTTTACTCAAATACTTGAGCAACAAGGCATAGCTATTAGTATGGACGGCAAAGGCAGAGCCTTAGATAATGTATTTATTGAACGTTTTTGGCGATCTTTGAAACAAGAGAAGATTTATCGTTTTGATCTTGAAACGGTACGTGAAGCAAAGATAGCTATCAGAGATTATATAGAATTTTATAATAAGCAAAGACCTCATCAATCGCTTGAATATAAGACACCTGAAATGATACATTTTGCAGAAAAACTAGAAAATTATCAAGAGGCTATATGACATAGAAAATGCAAACTTTACTTTGAAAAACCAATACATTAATACAGGAGAATTACACCTCTAAAATTTAAAAAATTTGTCTAGACAAAGGGTACCACCTCATTTTTTCTGGATACCGTGGTCAAGCCACGGTATGACACCATACTTGTAATAACCATAATACGGTAAATTATGATCCACGCAACAATGCCTCCTCGCAATGACGGGGTTTTTTGTAATGATTCCGATCCACGCAACAACGCCGTCTCGCCATGACGGTTTGGGTAGCCACGTAAGGAATCTAAAGCATATATTTTGCAATGATAGAGAGTTTCTAAAAACAGACAGCACCACTAGAAAGGAAAATAAGCAACATTAATAGAAGAGATAAGGCAAAAAATCAGTATGAAAAATAGGAGGTTATTTTAGGTAGTAATAATTAGATTTGAGAATATTAACCCCAGCAAGTATAAGCAGCAAGTATAAGATTTTCTAAAATCTTACCTTAAACTGAATAAAATAAGAAAAAACGCTATGCTTTCCATACGGCTTTACACTATAACTTTGCACCATTGCCTAGCCATGACGGATTTTTATTAATTTCTTGATCCATACAACAAGGCTCATTGCCTCGGATAAGTAATATATGTAAAACCTTAGGGTAATAACAATGATTATGAATGATATTATATGTCCAATAAGAACATTAAATTGAATCTTGAAGAAGTAGAATGGTCTGATGTTAGGGACGATATGTATACAGTTAATCCGGAATTGGCTAAAAAGTGTGATCATATAAATACCTATAAAAAATGTTCTATATTTAAGATAAAATACGCCTATGGACTATCTATTATTCAAGACGGAGAATTTTATCTTCCCACTTTGAATGGAAAAACGATTTCTATAAAAGATGAAAGAGTACCTGAATCTTTACGACAAAGTTTAGCATATGCTCATCTTCCCCTAGCGTGTATCATCAATAATTCTAGCGAAGTATTTATTAAGGAAGAACAGAGAATAATACCGCTTAACTTTTTAAAGGCAGGTGAATTATTCGGTCTGTTTGAGTTAATGAATTCATTAACTCAAACGCCTATATTACATCAATCTATTTGGAATGTATCGGCAGGAGCACGTTCTGTATTTATGCTTCCAAGCGTTTCTAATATAATAAGTAATCGTAGAGTTTGCAAAAAGCTTAATATGAATGATCATGTATATAAGGAAGTTGATAACCAACACTGGTCAATATTTTGTAATATTAATAATAGCAATAAAAAAAATGCCTGGCATACTACCATTTTAGTATTTTCAAATAAATGGTTTGAGAACCAAGACAACGTAGTATATACTGAATTTTATAAGTACTTAGTTAATAAATGCTGGGAGCAATTACAATTATTAAAAGAGTTTAGTGAGTATAATAAATTATGGTTATTATTTACGCAGGCAATTAACAGACGCAATTTAAAACCAAGAACATATATAGTTGATACTGTTAAACATTTAATTTCAATTACTCAAGGGATAGGTGTAGCATTTGAACCTTCGATAGATGATACGGATTTACCGGCAAGTCTGATACAACAAGTATACATAAAAGATTATAATTTAAGAAATTACATCCCTAATATAATGCAGCCGGCAAGGTTTACCACAGGTAATAAAGTATATTATTCTCTTAGTATGCCTACTATACCTAATAGTTCTTTACATTGTAACAATCCTCCTAGCATAATAGAAGATCAAAGAAATATTAAAAATTTATTAGATATTTTAATGGATATAATTCTCGATCAAAAAAATAAACTAAATACCGGCTTAAAAAATATAAAATTTGAGTATTTTCATTCACATAACGACGAGTTACATCAAATTACTTCTAGTACTATGATTCCTGAGGATGATCCTAGATTTTTCAGTTGTAATAATAGTTATACGGATGATAGAATATTTTGCGCATCGTCTAGTTTTTTTAAAGGGTGTATTAGGATATCATGAATAAGTATAATATTTTACCGACGTTACAAGCAATAGTAGAAAAGATTAAAAACTATAGAAACCTTAATTTAGAAAAAGTAACATTTGTTTGCGTACAACACCTTGTATTTACAACGGTAGATTTAATACGGTCTTTAATCATTCTTGGGGCAAAGCCAAAAAATATTCACGTGATGGGTAAATTTTATTCTACATGTTCTGAAGTAAAAGAACAAATGATTCAAATGGGGGTGGTATATCATGCTAGCTTCCCTCCACGACAACTTGGTTGTTTTAAAGATCATTTTAGTTATGATATAAAGAATATGTGGGATAGAATTAGTACTAATATAGAAACTCCATATATTATTGTTCTTGATGACGGCGGTCAATGTATAACAAATATTCCTGAGTATTTAAATAATAGTCATAAAATTTATACTGTAGAACAAACATCATCAGGTATTTCTCGGATTAAAAATAATAATATTATTTTTAACCTTATTAATGTTTCATATTCTTGTGCAAAACAATTTATAGAATCTCCGATGATTGCTAAAGCGGTTGTAGCTAAATTGAAGAAATTTTTACCTTTAAATTCTAATAATTTTGTATATGGAGTAGTGGGGTTTGGGGCAATAGGAAGCAGTATTATTCAGGAATTGTTAGCAACTAATCAAAACGTGATAGTATATGATAAGGAAATAGAAAAAGGGCTCTTTCTAGATTCGTTTAAAGTTACCAGTAATATACAACTATTATTTCAAGAAACAGATTATATCTTTGGCTGTACAGGTACAGATATTACCGTATCTCTCGATTTACATAAATTATACGGTATTAAATACCTAATAAGTTGCTCATCACAAGACGTAGAATTTAACTCTTTATTGAAAGCTATACGCAAGAATTTTGCTTATAAGAGCTTAAATGCATTAGAAGATATCACATATCCAATAAAAGGCGGTTTTATCAAAATATTAAAAGGCGGATATCCGGTAAATTTTGATAATTCCGGTCAATCTGTACCTGCTAAAAACATCCAACTTACTCGTGGATTATTATTTGGGGGGATTATTCAAGCAGCATCTCAATTAATTAAGGAATATATATTAGAGCCTAAAGAAGAACCTAAAGAATACATGCTACATCCTAAAATACAAAAGCTAGTAATACAAACGTTGATCAATAATTTAAAAGAAAATATACCTATTAATAATAGGCTCTTACCACACGTAGATTCAATAGAAGATTTTCTTAATGAAGAATTACTAAAAAAGCACTCTAACGGACAATATTTTGATAATGCTATTATTAATTCTATATTTAGTTAAAATCCAAATTACCTACACCGCACACCATGAAGGATAATTATAATGAAAAATTGGCAATTAAAAGCTATTAATAATGCTTATAAGAAAACTACCGAGTTAAGAAATAACAATTATATTATTAATCCTCATATTATAAATCTTATAGGAAATATAAAAGGTAAAACCGTATTAGAAGTAGGTTGTGGATTCGGTAGATACCTAGAAGTTCTTTCTAAGCATACCCCGTCAAAGTTAGTCGGATGTGATATTTCTGCACATCAAATACAATTATGTATAGAAACTGTAAAAAATAACGATATAGAATATTACATTATGGATTTTTCTGATGCTAACAGCTCTATAGTTTTAGGACAGAATAAGTATGATATTGTTTATAATGTGTTTGTAATATTATATATAGAAACTCTTGATAAATTAAAAACATTTATTGAAAATTGTTACAAATGCTTAAAAAAAGGTGGGAAAATTGTAATATGTACGTTAGATATTTTAAGTGCTTCATTTTATCCGGAAGTCTTTAATATACTAAAACTTCCTACAAAACCTTTAACTAAGGATAATAAGTATATTGACGGTTGCCCTATACAAATAGAAATTATAGAAAATTGTACTGTAACCTCCTACCAAAGAAATTTTGAGACCATAAAACAATTAATGGAACAAGTGGGTTTTACCGATGTTAGAAAATGTGACCTATTTCTAGACGAAATCGCCTTACAGGCTTTTACGGATAAAGAACTAAATATTATAAAAAAATCTAATATATTCTTATTATTAGAAGCTAAAAAACTATAAAAACCATCCCCTGAATAAATTTTTACGTACACGGCGTTGTTGCATGGCTCGAATTTTTGATGTCATTCCCGCGAAGGCGGGAATCCAGGCTTTTTTGTCATGCTGAACTCGTTTCAGCATCTTTTTTAGTAGATCCTGAATTTATTTCAGGATGACTATTATTTTCTGGATTCCCGCCTTCGCGGGAATGACATACTGCTACTTTTGTCAAATCATGCAACAACACTCGTTTGGGATCGCAATGATCCTTAACAATTTCTTAGCAAACAACAATTTTTATTTCTTTTTCTTGCTGTTCTTAGTAGTTGCATTAAACCTGCCGAAATTTTTAACAAATTTTTGCAGCCCGTTAAGTTCCGTACCGTATGTTTTAGTATATTCTCGAATCACTTCGATATCTTCCTTATGAGAATCGTTAATTACTATAACTTCTTGTACTAAATTACGAGTATCAAACGTAACTTTTACTATTCTTTGCTGCTCGACTTTTGGATTAAACCAAGCCCGCTTCGACATAGTTCTCTCGATATAATACCAACTATTTGGAGAATAATCGGGTATAATCGTCGGACTGCCGATTAATTCCGTTACTTCAGATTTATTAAGTTTTTGAGTTTCTAGCCGAGAAAGTAAAGTATTGTCTATAAATTGACCTCTGGTTTCAATGGTCTGGCAACCACTAAGTAGTAGGAAAATCAATATACCGAAAGCATGAATTATAAAAGATTTCATAAATTTAATTTGAAATACCTAGATTTTATTACTGAATTATAATATACTGCTCTGCTAATTTGACAAATACTTTTTTTTACATATTATAGATTTATTAAAGATAGGCTAATATGGCAGTTCCAAAGAAAAAAACATCTAAATCAAGGCGTAATATGCGTCGTTCTCACTTAGCGGTCGGTAAAGTTAACGTAATAGTTGATTCCCAAACCGGAGAATATAAGCTTCCTCACCATATATCCACAATTGACGGTACATATAACGGTCGTCAAGTTGTCGTGAAGAAAAAAGAAGTCGACGACGAAGAAGTAGCATAAAGCTTATTATTATGACCTGTAAAATTATCGGTTGCGGCGGATATTTACCGGAGCGAGTAGTTAGTAATGACGAGCTTGCAAAGTATGTAGACACTAACGACGAATGGATTAAGACAAGAACGGGTATATCGCAGCGCCATATTGCGGCAAGTGATGAATATACTTCCCACCTTGCTCTAAAAGCAACCGAAAATGCTATATCAGACGCTAATATAGCAGTGTCCGATATAGATTTGATTATTACATGCACCACTACTCCCGATAATAGTTTTCCGTCCGTGGCTACTAAATTGCAGGGGTATCTAGGTTTTACGAATAATATACCTTCTTTTGATTTACAAGCGGTATGTGCCGGCTTTGTGTACGGGCTGCAGGTAGCAAATTCTCTTATTGCTTCAGGTAAATATAAGACCGTCTTGCTTATAGGAGCCGAAAAAATGACTTCTTTGCTTGATTTCCAAGATAGATCAACTTGTGTTTTATTCGGCGACGGAGCAGGGAGCGTGATATTACAGCATAGTGAGGATAGCTCCGGTATAATAGATAGTAAAATTTACTCAAACGGTAGCTATGCCGAAATACTTTATACAAGCGGCGGCGTAAGTATGAACGGCAATAGCGGTAAAATCGTCATGCAGGGACAAGCATTATTTCGCCATGCAATTGAGAAAATGGGGCAATCGGTAGAGGCAATATTAAACGACAATAATCTTACGGTGAATGATATTGATTATTTTGTTCCTCATCAAGCAAATGTTAGAATCATCGATAAACTTGCTGAAGTCTTAAATTTAGAACAAAACAAGATAGTAAAAACAGTGAAAAATCATGCTAATTGCTCAGCCGCCTCTATCCCTTTAGCTCTAAGCGAGCTAAAAGTTTCGGGAAGCTTAAAAAAGGGTGATATTATCCTTTTTACTGCCATCGGTGCCGGCTTAACCTGGGGAAGTGCGTTAGTAAGGTGGTAAATTAAAGATGACAAAAAAACTACTTTTCATCTTTGGGACTAGACCGGAAGCTATAAAAATGGCACCGTTGATTAAAAAATCTCAGGAAGATAAAAATTTTGAAACTATAGTTTGCGTAACTGCTCAACATCGTGAAATGCTTGATCAAGTTTTAAATTTTTTTAAAATTATCCCCAATTACGATCTCAATTTAATGCTACCTAATCAAGATTTATCTGACTTAACTAGTAATGCTATAAATAAACTCAAATCAGTAATTACAGAAGTAAAACCGGATTTAATTCTAGTGCAAGGTGACACTACTACGGCATTTATCGGAGCGCTTTCGGCTTTTTATCATAAAGTGCCGGTTGCTCATATTGAAGCGGGTCTTAGAAGCGGTGATAAATTTTCCCCTTATCCTGAAGAAATGTATAGAACTCTTACCGCCGATATGGCAGAATATCATTTTGTGCCGACTGAGAGCTCTAAATTTAATTTAAAAAAAGAAAATATTGCAAATAATATATATGTTACCGGTAATACCGTAATAGACGCTTTACTACTGGGTTTAGGCTTAATTAAAAATAGCGGCGAAGAAAAATATTATGATTATTTTAGGTTTTTAGATTTTAGCAAAAGAATTATCCTGATTACTATGCATAGAAGGGAAAGTTTTGGGAAGCCGCTAGAAAATATTTGTGTTGCCTTAGAATTATTAGCGGCAAAATACCAAGATGTACAATTTGTTTATCCAGTACATCCTAATCCCAATGTGGAGAATATAGTCAATAATAGGCTTGCTAATATCAAAAATATTTTTCTTATTTCCCCCCTTAACTATTCCTTTATGATTTGGTTAATGGAGAAAACCTATATCATTATTACCGATTCGGGTGGTTTGCAAGAAGAAGCTCCGACTCTCGGCAAACCGCTTTTGGTTACTCGTGACGTAACCGAAAGGATGGAAGGGGTGACGGCGGGTACTGCTAAATTAGTCGGGACGAATATAGAAAATATTTTGCATGAAACAACAAAATTACTCGAGAATAGCTATTATTATAAAGCAATGTCAGAAACTCATAATCCCTATGGGGACGGCAAAGCTGCTGTTTATATAATGGAAATCTTAACAAAAGAGTTAAGTACTAATGAAAGTATAAATTAAATACGTAACAATAAATGCAGATACAAAATTTAAAAATTATACTAAAAAAAATATTATCGAAATATTTAAAAGTATTACTTGTACACTGTTATTATATTTTTTATCGATATGCAAAATACGCTCATACATTTATTAGAAAAATACTTAAAATACTTACCTATACTTATCCCAATATCTATAAGCATATCTCACTTTATTCAAATGATCTAAAAATACATATTATAGATAAAGATTATTCAGTCAATGATCAATTTCCAAAATACACTATTATTACTCCAGTGCTAAACGAAGAAGATAATATTATCGAAGTATTAAAATCTATTGAAGAACAAAGTTTAAAGCCAGATCAAGTTATTATTGTTGATGGAGGTTCTTCAGATCAAACAGTAAAAAAAATAAATTTATATAAAGAATCATCTAAGTTAGATATTTTGTTATTATTCTCATCAGAACAAAACATCGGTCATCAAAGGAATATGGCAATAGATCATTCTCGAAATAATTTATTAATGAATGTTGATGCAGGAACTTATTTAAATAAAAACTATGCTGCTAATACTATAGGACCATTTTATAAATACAAAGATTTAGATTTAGTAAGTGGTGTACACTATCCTAAACATAAATATACTTGGTCCGTTTATTTATCGCCGGTTAAGCATTTTGAATTTCGAGTAGAGCCTTACGGTGCTTGTTTAGTGTATAGAAAAGATATAGCATTAAAAATTGGAAAATATCCAGAATATCTAACATATGCTGGGGAAGACACGTTATTTTGCTATAAATATAAAAAAGAATCTAAAACTTGGATATTTAATAAGAAAGCTTTTCTATTATGGGAACATCCGACAACATTAGAGGCCACAAAAAAGAAATTATTTAATTATATGATTGCTAATTTTGAATTAGGATTATGGCCATATTTCTATTCTAGTTATCTTCTTAAGCCAAATATAAACTTGGGTTGGCAATCGAATATATTACAAAATAATTATAAGAAATTTTTGCAAAAACAAGCAGAAATTGAAATAACTAAAAGAAATATTAAAGGCTTATGCTTTATCCTTTCCAGTACTAGCATTGATAATTTAAGTAAAGGGAAAGATAACAGAGAAAAAATTTTAAAATTTATTGAAAATAATTATAAAACTTTTTTTATCAACTTTAACACTGTATCTTTTTCAAACATTGCTAAAAATACTGTGAAAAGGAACGCATTATTCCTTAATACTGATCACACATTACTAGAATTACTTTATTATAAATATTTTTCAATAGCTGATTTTGAAGCTAGGTATAAGGAATTTTTACAAAATTCTTTATTTATTATCCAATGTCTGGATAAAACTATATGTAAGAATATTTTTGCTTTAAAAAAGCATTTTAATAACATATTAGTTGTGTATGAGTACGTTGATAACAACCATATAAAAAGCTCAGAACATAATTACCTTATCCAGAACTCGGATTGGATTATTACAGATCAAAAAAATAAATATTTTTTTGATAAAAAAACAGACCCAAATAAATTAATAATAGTGAATAGTCCTGAAGAAAAAGTAAAGAAATTACTTGAGTTGACTAGACTTATTCAAAATCGAAGCCTATAGGCAACCCCTTATTCGGATTAAATTTATGAAACGCTACCTTTTTTATCTAATTATTTTAATAACCGTTATTACAACTGGATTAGGGCTTTATAAATATAAACCCAATAAAAATAATAAGCCAACTTTAAGAGTAAAAGCAATAAACTTTGATGCAGAAAATCAAAATGATGCCAATCCATTTTTAACAAAAATACTTGAAGAAAATTATAATTTGAAATTTGTAGATAAGAATGAAGATGTATTGCTAAACGGTTGCTTCAGTAGAGAACCGATTACAAAAGACCCTAAAGTAATTAAAATATATTATATTGCCGAAATATATACAGAAAGTGTAAAAGAGCAGTTAAAAAATCAAGATTTAGTATTAGGGTTTGATTATATAGATCAACCTAATTATATCAGATTTCCTTTTTCTTATCATTGACATAAAGAGAGAATGCGGCATGATTATGAAAGAGAAGGAAAAAAATGCAATCCTTCAGAAAAAAAATATTTTGCATGTTTTTTAGCTACTAATGACGGCGAATGGCTTCCTACATTTGATGGAGCGAGAGAGCGTGCTAAGTTATTTCATAGGCTATCTTTATATAAAAAAGTTTTAAGCGGAGGGAAACTTTTAAATAATATAGGAGAAAGAGTGCCATTTGAACAAAATAAAACAGAAGATTGGTTATCACAATGTAAATTCACTATAGCTTATGAAAATCAATATTATCCAGGATATATTACGGAAAAACCTTTTCAAGCTTGGTTCGCAGGATCTATACCGATATATAACGCAGATAGAAGTGTTTTAGAAGATATAAATAGTAAAGCCGTTGTCTTCGGTGGAGACTTTCCTACACAAGATGCATTAGTAGATTATATTAAAAAAGTAGATAATGACGATGAACTATATTGTAGTATCTGGAATCAGAGAATTTTAGTTAATCCGGAAAAAGATTATGAAGTACTAATAGATAAAGTTCGCAAAAAAATAAATGAGATTTTTCAAGTAAAGTTAAATAAGCAGAATAGCTAACTTACCTTTAAAAACCTAAAGCTTTTATAATACCGCGTAGCGTTTGAACTTCTGTGCCGGATAATTTATCTATACGGGTGAAAATATTAGTAATATTTTGTTTCATCATCAAGGTTTTTTCCGGCACTTTAAAAAAGTTTTTCTTATCTAGCTGATTAAATAAATGTTCTAAGAAATAATTAACTTCTCCTCTAGTTGCAAGTTTTTGGGTATTACAAATAGATATATTGCCGTCATGAGGCTTATTACAAAACAACTCGTAGCATATAATGATTACAGCCTGGGCAATATTTAAAGAGCTAAACTCACTTGTATTAATAGTAATAATTTTATGAGCAAGGGAAACCTCCTCGTTACTCAGTCCGTTATTTTCCCGTCCGAACATTATTCCTGCTTTTTGTCCTAACGGATAATCTAACGATAAATCTTGTGAAAATACATAATCTTTATTCATGGTGCGTTTTGTACAAGTTGTAGCGTAGAGATACTCAATATCTTTAATACTTTCTTCTAAAGTATCATAAATTTTTGCATTATCTATAACATTAACCGCACCGACGGCAGTGCTTCTCGCTTGCTCATTCGGCCAGCCGTCTCGTGGGTTAACTATTCTTAGCTCACCTAAAGCAAAATTTTTCATTGCTCTAGCAGTAGCTCCGATATTTTCTCCCATCTGAGGACAAACTAAGATTATTGTAGGTTTAGAAAATTTATTTTCCTCGGTCATTTTATAGCCTAAATTCTTATTACAAGGGCAGTATAGGCAATTGCCACCGCATCGGCTTCCGTCGGCACTAGTAATTAAAGAAGTGCCGGGCAAAAGGAGTTTAATCATGTGTAGAATTTGATGTTTTTCAGCATGCCCGTAACCCGTTACCGTTTTTTTTACCGTATTAGGTTTAAATTCTCGAAAATCAATATTATGTTTGCCGATAAGTGCCATAATAGCACCCCTTGCGTAGCCGAGTTTTAAAGATGTTAAATTATTCATATTAACAAAAGTTTCTTCAAGGGCTACGGCATTTGGTTTATGTTCTAATATTACTTTTTCTAAACAAGCGGTAATAAAAGCAAGTCTTATGTGCAGGGCATCTTTGCTATTTGTTTTTATCACGCCGCTATTTATATACGTTAGCTTTGTCATTTCTTTACGAACCACTCCCCAACCAAGGTTAGTAAGTGCCGGATCGATACCGAGTATAATCATAATTTTATTCTAAACTGACATTGCTAACTTGTAGCACTTTAAATAATGTACCCATTTGGCTCGGTGAAATTAATCTATCCACTTGCCGCTTTATTATTGCCGCTTGAGCAGGAGCGATTTTGTCCTGCAATATTTTACTACGTAATAAAATGCCGTTTTGAGTAAGAAAATCTTGCTGCGATATTATTTCGGCTATATTTAAACCGGCGTTTTTCGCCACAGATTTTAAAGCGTAAAAATCAACATGTGCCGAAAGGTCAGCTTTACCTAAATCCTCAAGAATAGGGGAATATTTATGATTTTTTATAGCCTGAATAGTTGAGTTATATTGGTCTCTAGTTCTGTGATTTGGATTTATATCATAACCGTAATCTATAACCAAGCAGCTTCCGCTTAAATTTTTTAGATGATTGCTAATAAATTGCATAATTTTTATAGATTCATAAGATTCTTCTATTATTGCTTCGTCATTTGCTTCTAAGTGGGTTTGTAATAAATGCTCTTGTAAATTTTTATTAACGGCTATTTTGTCAAACTTGATTTGGTTACCTGAGCCTATAATAAATACTCTCTCATACCATAATCCTCTAACCTTAATATATTGCTTTATCGGTATCGCATCAAAAAATTCGTTAGCGATTATTATAGAAGGTTTTTGAGGTATATACTCGATAAATAAGTGATGATTAATCGGTAAATTTATACCTTGCAAATTTGTTTGCTGATACGCAATAAAATTGGGGTTAATTTCAATTAATTCTATCGTCAGAGCTTGATAAAATTCCGGCACTAATTTTGCAGTACGAAGTAAATCACGCATTAACAGTCCTCTACCAGGACCGAGTTCAATTAGATTAATTCTTGAAGGGCAACCAATTTTCTGCCATTCTTTTATACACCATAAGCCGATAATTTCACCGAATAGCTGCGAAATTTCAGGAGCAGTTATAAAATCCCCCTCAATGCCCAAAATATCCTTATGTTGATAATAAGAAGAAGGGTTTAAGGAAAGCACCTCACGCATTAATTGATCGCAGCTAACATAACCGCTTTCTTTAATAAGTTGTCTTATTTTCCACTCAACTGACATTGTGCTTTAACTTAACAATAATTTCAATTTAGACAGTATCTCGTCTATAAGTGTTTTATCTAATATCAGAAATTTATTCGCCTTGCGTGCTTTCCAATCCATAGATCGAACTTGATCGCATAATACTGCTCCGTTTATCTGCTCAAAACCTATTTTTACTTCAAATGGGTAACCTTTAATCTGGCTAGTAATAGGTGCAAATAAAGCAAGACCACTTTTAAGATTATATTTGTATGGGCTGAGAACTACAGCTGGTCGTGTCTTTTGAATCTCTCTGCCTTTTTGCGGTTCAAAATCAAGCCATACTACATCTCCCCTTTCAGGTACATATGTTACCATAATTCATTGCCTACAATATCATCGTCATTTAATACTGCATGATGACGATTAGAATCGGTAATATTATTTAGTAATGTATCTAATTCTGATATTTCAGCACTAATAATTAAATGATTGCCAGTTATTTCTAAATTAACAAATGTACCTTGTTTTAAATGTAGCTTTCCAGTTAAATATTTAGGGATTCTAATTCCTAAACTATTGCCCCATTTTTGAATTTGAGTCTGCATAATGTTATTTAGTAGTTTATTGTATAAACAAGTATATACAGTAAACTTAAGTTTTGCAAGTTATTTTCAGTGTAATTAAGTATATACCCAATAACAGCATAGGTAATGATAAAATTTGACCCATCGTTAGAGTATCAAGAATAAAGCCGATTTGTATATCAGGTTCCCGAAAAGTTTCGATAATTATTCGGAAAATAGAGTAAAATACTAAAAATATTCCGGAATTTAAACCGAGTCGTTTAATAGTCTTATACTTAAATACCAAGCATGCTAAAACAAGAAATAATAACAAACCTTCAAAAAGGGATTCATATAATTGGCTAGGATGACGCAGTTGCAAATCACTATTCGGAAAAATCACTCCCAAAGAAGAGCTAGTTACACGACCGTATAATTCGCCGTTGATAAAATTGGCTATTCTACCGAAAAATATCCCGATCGGTGCAACGGTTGCTAAAATATCCGTCAGGCTTAGAAATCTAACATTATGCTTTTTACAGAAAAAATAAGCAGCAATAAGTAGCCCAATAGTACCGCCGTGAAAGGACATCCCGCCTTTATAGGTTTTTAAAATCTCGATTGGGTTTGTTAAATATTTATGTGGATTATATAATAAAACATAACCGAGACGCCCCCCTACTATTATGCCGATAATAGCCCAGCTAATAAAATCCTCCAAATTCTTTTTGGTAATTGAAGGGTTAAATTTTTCTATAATTTTACTCGCATACCACCAACCGAGCAAAATACCCGTAACGTAAGAAAGTGAATACCAAGAAACGGCAAGCGGTCCTATAGAAAAAATAACAGGGTCAATATTCGGGAAAACCATATAAAAGAATATTTTTGTTGATAAGTATAAAATTTTTAGTCAAAATGTATTTTTTGTAAATGGTTCGGTGTTATTCTAGTTCAAACTAGGCGTTGTTGCGTGGATCAAATTTTTGCAAAGCACTCGGTGTCATTCTAGTTCCTTGATCACGGCATCCAGTCTTTTTATTAAGGTTTTTTCTGGATACCGTGGTCAAGCCACGGTATGACACCGTACTTGTAATAACCATAATACGGCAAATTCTAGAGCCACACAACAAACACTATTCAAGTTAATCAAATATATAACCATAATAATAACGGGGGAAATATGCAATATCTAATAGATTTATATAATAGACTTAGTGCTGAAATTATAATGTTGATTATTATGTTATTGTCTCTTATTCCCTTAGTTTTATTTATTCAAAAATTAATTTTTACCCCTATTAAAAATTACATGGCTAAACATCATTATGATGATTATGAAAAAATATTAAGCAAACATTCCATATTTCGCTATTTATTACATAGTTTACTTGGAATTTATTTTATATTTTGGGGTAATATTTTCAAGCCGACTACTTTTGGTTCGCACGCATTAACCAGTATTAAAGATACCGTAGTAATCTTATATACTAGTATATCTTTAACAATGTTATTATTATCTATTACTGATGCTACTGCCGATCTTTATCAACATAAAATTAAAATTGTTTCTAAAAACGCTCCGCTTAGCTTATATTTCCAAATATTAAAAATTATGGTAATAGCTATAGCGATTATCGTAACTATTTCTTATCTTTTAAATATTTCTCTCGGTACGTTTTTAACAAGCTTAGGTGCAGCGGCGGCTTTATTAACATTTGTCTTTAAAGATACTGTTTTAGGGTTACTCGCTAGCCTACAACTAACTAGTCAAGGTATAATTAGTATCGGTGATTGGATACGTGTCGGCGATGTTGAAGGAACTGTTGAAAAAATTACTATTTCCGTGGTAAGTATCAGAAATTTTGACCAATCTATCTCGACGATCCCCACTTATAATATCGTAAATACTAATGTGACGAATTACCGTGGGATCAGCGAAGCGGGTGCCAGGAGGGTTCAAAGAATCCTTAATATTAATATGGCAACTATTAATTTTTGTGATGCTACTTTTTTAAAAGAATTAAAAAAATCGCCTTATCTTTCAAAAAACGTAATTAATAATATTAATCTTGATAATGAAAATAAAGACTTAACTAATCTCAAACTATTTAAATTATATATACAAGAATATTTGAAAAATAACCCTGCCGTATATCAAGAAGGTTTTACTTTTTTAGTAAGACAGCTTGCTCCGACAATTAACGGTTTACCGATAGAGATATATATTTTTGTTAAAGAGATCGGTATGGTCGGGTATGAAAACGTACAGGGCAATATTTTTGAACATTTAATTTCTGTATTACCGGAATTTAAATTAACAATATTCCAAAATATAAGTATAGTAAGATAGGCGTTATTGCATGGCTCGAATTTTTGCAAAGCGTACGGTGTCATTCTAGTTCCTTGATCACGGCATCCAGTCTTTTTATTAAGGTTTTTTCTGGATACCGTGGTCAAGCCACGGTATGACACTATACTTGTAATAACCATAATGCGGTAAATTATGAGCCACACAACATGCCGGTGCAGCTAGAAATGACATCTCTACAATCTTTAAACTTGATTATTTTATATAAATCCTATAAAACTCAATGTTATTAAAATATTGAAAAATTAAGACTTTATAATGAATCATAATATAGTTAATCTTATAGCGGCGGTTGTATTGTCCTTAAGTATTATTTTTGGCTGGCAGTATTTTTATACGGCACCGCAAGCAAAAAAGCTTAAGCAACAAGAAGCATATACCAAAAAAGTAGAGAATTTAAAGAAACAGCAGGTAAGCTTAATAAAGTCGGAGTCCAAAGCTGAAGAGGTAAATTCCGAGCAGCGTATTACAATAGAATCAAGTTCGCTTATCGGTTCTATTTCATTAAAAGGGCTTCGGTTTGATGATTTAATTTTGCGTAAATATAAGCAAGATTTGTCAAAAGATAGCCCTGACGTAGTGCTATTTTCGCCTGCTAACACGGAAAATGCTTACTTTGCTGAAATGGGTTGGGTGAGTAACTTATCAACCGTAGATTTGCCGAATAGCGAAACTATTTGGCATAGCGATAGTAATATACTTACTCCAACAAACCCGATTAATTTATTTTGGGTAAATGAGGAGGACGTTAAATTTTTAGTTACTATTAGCTTAGATGATAATTATTTATTTAATATAGAACAAACTATAGTTAATAACAGCGACAAGGATATTCCCGTCCAATCTTACGGTTTAATTAACCGTAAATATATTTCGTCCGAAAAAGCCGTTAATATATTACACCAAGGTCCAATCGGTTGTATTAACGGAAATCTTGAAGAATATTCTTACGATACTATTAAAGATAAGAAGAGCGAAAAATTTGCTACCTCGATTGTTGATTGGATAGGTATTACCGATAAATATTGGCTTGCTTCTTTAATTCCGGATAAAATAAGTCAATATAGTTCTAACTTTAATTATGCCGCCAAGCAAGAAGTGGAGAGATTCCAGGTAGACTTTATTTCACCCGTGCAAATTGTACAGCCCGGGCAAAATTTTACTATTGCTCAAAAACTTTTTGCCGGTGCAAAAAAAGTTGATTTACTTGATAAATATGAAAAGCAATATAACATCAAACTTTTTGATAGAGCTATTGATTTCGGTTGGTTTTATATTATCACTAAACCGGTTTTCTATGCGATGAATTTTTTCTACCGCTATGTAGGTAATTTCGGTATTAGTATATTAATCGTGACGGTGCTTATTAAGCTGTTAATGTTTACTTTGGCTAATAAATCATATCGTTCAATGAAGAAAATGAAGAATTTACAGCCGGAGATTGAACGCATAAAAGGCTTATATAGTGAGGATAAAGTCCGCTTAAATCAAGAAATTATGGCATTATATAAAAAAGAAAAAGTAAATCCGGTAGCCGGATGTTTACCTATACTTGTACAAATACCGGTATTTTTCTCGATATATAAAGTATTATATGTAACTATTGAGATGCGTCAGGCACCGTTTTACGGTTGGATTAAGGATTTATCAGCCCCTGACCCTACCACGATTTTTAATTTATTCGGTTTAATACCGTTCTCCCCCCCTAGCTTCCTAATGATTGGAGCGTGGCCTATTTTGATGGCTATAACTATGTTCTTGCAGCAAAGAATGAGTCCTGAGCCGGCTGATCCCGTTCAAGCTCAAGTAATGAAGTTTATGCCGTTAATTTTTCTAGTAATGTTTAGCAGCTTTCCTGCAGGACTATTAATTTATTGGTCTTGGAATAATATTTTATCTATAATTCAGCAATATTATATTAATAGGCTGGATAAGTAGTTAAGCGTCATGGCGAGGTGTCCCTTAGCATCGTAGCCATCCAGTTTTTGTCATGCCGTGACTTGATCACGGCATCCGGTCTTTTTATTAAGGCTTTTTCTGGATACCGTGGTCAAGCCGGCGTTGTTGCATGGATCAAATTTTTGATGTCATTCCCGCGAAAGCGGGAATCTAGAAAGTATTTAAGCGAATTATATAGTAAATTTTTATATAATTTTGCTTATTTTAAGTGTTTTTTCTGGATTCCCGCTTTCGCGGGAATGACATATAGCACTTTTTTAGATCCACGCAACAATGCCAAAGCCTTAACAAGAATGACATATTTTTATGAAAAATAAAAATTATTAATTGATGAAAATTGATAAAAATTTACCGAATTATCTGACGATAGCTAGAATTACCGTCATTCCGGTTATTGTAATGACTTTTTATCTAGAGCATCCCTTTGCTCATAGGCTTGGGGCAGTATTATTTATTTTAGCCAGTATTACCGATTTTTTCGACGGATATATAGCAAGGAAATTTAATTTAGTTTCAAATTTCGGTAGGATGTTCGATCCGGTAGCAGACAAAATATTAGTCGGCTGCGTTATTATAATGTTATTAAAAAAAGATATGGTAGGGGAAATACCTTGCTTACTAATTTTAGCTAGGGAATTTTTAGTTAGCGGTTTACGGGAATTTTTAGCCTTAGTTAAAGTAAGCGTTCCGGTATCAAGGCTTGCTAAGGTGAAAACATTTTTGCAGATGTTTGCTTTGTCGATATTAATACTGGGCTCAAAAGGCTCCGGTATTGCTTACTTAGACTTATTAGGAGAAATAATTTTATGGGTTGCTGCTTTTTTAACAATTATAACCGGTTATTCTTATTTTAAGGCGTGTAGTAAATATTTTTAAATGGAGGTTATGCTGTAAAATATATAATTTTAGGATTAATTATGTTATCTAATTTCAATCTTTATGCCAATAATAAAGGTACTCTTGCCGGCAAAAAAGTTTTAAAAGTAAAAGTAAGTAATGAGCATCTTAAGGTGCTTAATAAAGCTTCTACTCTGCTTATTTCTTGTGTTGACTTTCGGTTGAGGGATGAAACTGTTGATTTTATGAACAAATTAAATTTGCTAGATGACTATGATGAAGTATCGCTTCCGGGTTCTTCCCTTGCTTTAGTCAATAATCAATATCCTTATTGGGGTAAAACAATTGAAGATGTTATTGAGATTTTACAAAAATTACATAATATTAAACAAATTATTTTTCTTGATCACCGTGAATGCGGAGCTTATAAGCTTCTTATCGGTGAAGAATATCTTGAAACCCCTGAAAAAGAAACAGTAGCACATGCAGAAATTTTAAATAAGGCAAGAGAAATAATTAACGAAAAATTTCCAAATTTAAAAGTCTATACTTTTTTAATGGGGCTTGACGGGGTAGTAGAACAGATTTATAAGGATAACGATAATTAATATTGATGCCGTTTAAATTATAATCAAATCAGCCTCATTGCATATAGACGTTATTGTATGGCTCTAAAAAAGTGCCTGATGTCATTCTAGCTAAAGGCGGGAATCCAGAAAAGACACTTAAAATAAGCAAAATTATATAAAAATTTACTATATAATTCGCTTAAATATTCTCTGGATTCCTGCTTTCGCGGGAATGACATCAAGAATTTGAGCTATGCAACAATACCATTCGAGCCATGCAATAACGCCTTGCACACAGCAAAGAAGATCATTTGACTATAGCTCTTATAAATTTTGCGGCTCTACCTTCATTAATAGCTTTTTGGTGATATTTGGTAATTATATAATTATCGTGAGGTTGATAATAATCATTATTATTTACAATTTGAAAATTAGGATTTTGCTGAATTAGCTTAAGTGTTTCATTAAAATAATCCTCAATATCGGAAGCAAATATAAAGCTGCCGTTAGTTTTTAATTTACTTTGTAAAATATTTAGCCGCTCCTGATTCAAAATACGTTTCTTTTTTTGTTTATTTTTCGACCATGGATCGGGAAATAAAATATAGATTCCATCTAATATTTTATTAGGTAATTCGTATAATATAAAATCTAAATTATTCGACCAGAGTAAAAAATTTGTTACATTCTGCTCTTGAGCTAGTTTTAAAACATTTGCTACGCCGTTTAAATATACTTCCACGCCGATAAAAAGCGTCTCCGGATTAGTTTTAGCCTGATGGATAAAATGCTCCCCCATACCAAAGCCTATTTCCAGGAATATCTTACGTTTTTTCGGATTTTATTTTTTCCGGAGAAAATAGATAATTCGGTAATTCATTTTTTAGTAAATTTTGTTGTAAGGATGACAGGCTTTTACCGATGCGTCTCGCATATGAGCGATTTAAAGCGGCATGAGATATGACAGCTACTCGTGTGTGACCTTGTAAATCCTTATAAATATGATCGATAATATAACCGTAATCATTAAAAATTTTGCTTACCCTCTCCGCTTGAAGATAGCCGATTTCTATTATTAACTTACCGCTCGGCTTTAAAAATCTTTTAGATTCTCGAGCGATTGCATAATAAGCTTGTAATCCTTCTTGATCGGCAAATAGTGCAAGGTGCGGTTCATGCTTGATTGTCTCAACTGCCATATCGGCGATTTCTGCTTGTGAAATATAAGGCGGATTGCTAACAATAAAGTCAAATTTCTCTTCCTTTATATTTTCAAACCAGTCGCTATGAATTATTTTTATTCGGTCATCTATTTTGTGTTTTAGAGCATTATTTTTAGCAATGTCTAGGGCATCAAGGCTTATATCCGTTGCAATTGCCGCACTGTTTGGAAGTTTAAGTAATAAGGTGATAGCAATACAACCGCTACCCGTACCGAGTTCTAGAATGCTGAAGAGTTTGTCATTCCGTGGCTTGACCACGGAATCCAGATACTTTTTTAATGTTTTTTCTGGATTCCCGCTTTCGCGGGAATGACATTGAAAACTATTATGCACTACAACATCAACTAATAACTCCGTATCCGCACGTGGGATTAATACATGCTTATTAACGATAAATTCATGGCTATAAAATTCTTTAACGCCGTTAATATAGGCTATCGGCTCGAATTTTAGACGCCTATTTATAAAATCTTCAAAAATAGATAACGTAGATTCCGTTAATATTTCTTCGCCGTGCGTAAGTAGATATTCAAGCGGCTTGCCTATAGCATATTGCAGCAAAATTCTTGCTTCTAGTTCGGGCGAGTTAATGCCGATTTTCTTTAATTTATCGGTTGCTTCATTAAGACATTGTTGTATGGAGAATGGCATGAAAGATAAAACGTTAAATTATTGACTTAATACCTGTTTGCAAACAGCTTGCAGTTAGGTTTTTATCTAATGTTACAATATTTGCTTCTAGTCGCAGTGCCAGCTCAAGGTAGCAAGCATCATAGGAAGTTAGGCTATGTTCGGTAGCTAGTTTAGCTATAATATATAAAGCCTCCGAGGTAGAACAAAATTTATCGACATTAATAGGTAATAAACTTAGTAATTTTATATAATCATCGTAACCATTTTTGTCTATCCTTCGTCTTTTTAAAGAATTGATAAGAACATTATTACATTCTAAATAAAATATAGCAGGAACATATACTGTGTATGTATTTTCGATGATTTTGTCATAAATATTTTTGCTCTTTATCAAAAGTTCATCAGGTAAAATAGAGGACATAATAAAAGAGCAATCTACCACTAGATTCATTTTCTACCTAAATTTTTCATTTCTAAAATAGTATCTATATCACCTAATGGGACACGTTTTTTAAGCTCTGCAAGCTCTTGAAATACGTTAGAAAACTTATTTTGATAATATTTACTAACAGGAATTATAAAAGCTACTTCTTTTCCTCTATTAGTTATGCAAAGCTCTTCGCCTGCTGCAACGTCTTTTATTAATTCCGGAAGATGGGTTTTTGTTTTAAACATTCCTACAGTTCGCATATATAACCTCTTAATACACCAGTTTATTAAACTAGTCTATACTATCTTGAGAACAAAATCAATTACAATTGATTATATTTTTCATATCTTGCGGTAAGTCGCTAGAAAATTCCATAAATTGACCGCTCACGGGGTGAGTAAAGCTTAAATACCACGAATGCAAAGCTTGGCGTTTAAAATTAATTAATTTTGCCTTTAATTCCGGCGGGCTATAATTTACTTTTCTATCGTTATTGCCGTATAATTGATCACCGACCACCGAATGTTTTAAGTGGCTTAGCTGCACTCTAATCTGATGAGTTCTGCCTGTGTTAAGTTTACACTCAACCATGCTGATAGAGCCATGAAAAAATAGCTCTATTGTTTTATAATGAGTGATAGCCTCTTTGCCGCCATATTTTAATATAGTCATTTTTTGCCGATCTATGCGACTACGACCGATATTATTTTTAATTATTCCCTCTAACGGGTTAATTACACCCCAGACTAATGCTTTATATTTCCGTACTACTTGCCGTTTCTCTATGTGGTTTGCAAGCGTCATATGAACAAAATTATTTTTAGCAACTACCATTAAGCCGGAAGTGTCTTTATCTAAACGATGAACTATGCCCGGTCTTTCAGGCGAGCCGATATCGGATAAAATCTTGCAATGATATAATAAAGCATTAACAAGCGTATCTTGATAATGACCGGCTCCAGGGTGCACCGTCATACCGGCTTCTTTGTTGATTACGATTAAATCCTCATCCTCATAAACTATATCAAGCTTGAGATTAGCGGCTTTCATCGTTACCGGCTCCGGTTCTTTAAAGGCAAATAATATAACATCATTCTCCTTGACCGGAACGTTAGAATCGGAAATAATTACTTCATTAACTTGTACGCAAGAAGCCTTAATAGCTTTTTGAATTTGACTCCTCGAAACTTGATTAAGAAGTGTAGATAAGGCTTTGTCAAGTCTAAAGCCGTTTAGCTCGGGCGGTATGTGGTATTTTATCATAATAGCAATTATAGATTAAAACATAAAATGGATTATTTAATACAAAAAACCGACCACCTTAAATGGTTGCAAGCAATCGGTATAGAATATTATTGCTCAGAGTCAATAAAAGAAATAGAAATAAATAAAGTAATAAAGCAAACGGAACTAGAAAATTCTAAAGTTGAACCTATGAAAAAAAGCGTGGTAGTTGTTAATACGTCAAACTTTTCTCAAGAAACTACAAATATTACTTTAGCAAGGTCGCTTGCCGATAAAGCTAATAATATAGCAGAGTTAAAAGAATCTCTACTAAATTTTGACGGCTGCGAGTTAAAGAAGCTGGCTAATAACACGGTATTTGGTGACGGCAACCCTAAAGCTGCTATTATGTTGATAGGTGAAGCACCCGGAAGTAATGAAGATTTGAAAGGTATACCTTTCTGCGGTGAAAGTGGGAATTTGCTTGATAATATGTTGTCGGCTATCGGAATTTCACGAAAAGATAATGCTTATATTACTAATACGGTGTTCTGGCGTCCGCCCGCTAATCGTCAGCCGACTCTTGATGAAGTCGATATTTGCAGACCCTTTGTCGAGAAACATATTGCACTAATTAACCCCAAATTAATTATTTTAGTCGGTAGTACTGCCGCAACTAGTTTGCTCGGGAAAAATGCCGGTATTACTAAAATTAGGCAGGAATATTATTTTTACACTAATAAATATTTAACTACACCTATCCAAACTACGGCTATGTTCCACCCTGCTTACTTACTACGGCAACCTATGCAAAAACGCACCTCATGGTATGATTTACTGAAGATTAAGGAGTATATTAATGCAAAACTTAATGCTTAGACTTAATTTATTTCTTCTACTATATTACCGATAACCTCAACATTTTTCTCCCAAAGATTGTGAATTAGATAAGAACCGATATGTTTCATTACTTCATTGGGTAAATCTGAAATATGTGTTTTACCGACTGCCGCTTTGAAATTAGCTGTTTGTATATTTTTACATATGCTTAAAACAGTGAAGGCTTTTTCTGTGATAAGGTTATTTACTTCATTTAGCGTAGACTTGACATCAATAATATTTTGCTTAGTTAAATATTCTTTCAATAATTCCTTATCAGCTTTTTGATAAAATTTAGTACATGCTAAAACTTTAAAAGCGTTGTCTTCAGTTTTATTATTAAAATAGTCACTTATTGATAAACTTAATTTCTGTACTAAGCTTTTATTATGATTAATTCTTTCTTCTATTTCGTCTAATATACCCTCATCATCTCTCCCATTATTTTTAACAACAAAGTGAGTTAAGGTATAATTATTTTTTAAAGCATCGACAAGCTTTTTTACTCCTATGTTACTTATATTCCGACTTGAAAAGTTAAAACAGGTAAGCGTTTTGTTGAGTTGTAAGCAGTTAGCAAGGTTTTCTACTTCTACATCTTCTATTACAACATGCAAAAGAACAAGAGAGGTAAGAGTTTTATTAATTTTTAGTGCAGCAGCAAGTCTGTCTGTTTCCTTCATTTGTCCGCAACCCGAAAAACAAAAGTAGGTAAGGGAATTATTAATTTTTAGTGCATCAGCAAACTCTCCCAGCCCTTCACATTTTGGGTTGATGCTTGATATGATAAAGTGGGTAAGGGAATTATTAATTTTTAGTACATCGGCAAATATGTTGAATGTACTCATGTTATTATTGTGCAAATCAAGAGAAGTAAGAGTGTTATTAATTTTTAGTGCATGAGCAAATTCCTTTGCTCCCTCATCTCCCATCTCGCTCCTCATAATTCTAAAAGTAGTAAGAGTTTTGTTTGTTTTTAAAGATTCTGCGAGTTCTGTGCCTCCACTAGTATGCATTATACTGAAAGAAGTAATGGTAGTATTTATTTTCAGCAATTCAGCAATTTCTCCTACCTCTTCATCTCCTATATATCTAGCAAAAAAATCAAGAGAAGTTTCTCCTTGTCTTAATTTTTCAGCTTCTACGTAATACTCTCTATTTTCTAAAAAATCTATTATTTCTAGCATCTTAAACCTATAATTAATTAACTTATTTATTAAATAATAACTAAATAGTAGAAAAATTAAAAACTAATTCAGGTTTAACTATTTAAATTTTTTTTATCGAAATTATAATTTATTTCTCCTAATTTTCTTAAAGTCAGATTATACTTTTAGTATGTAAAAATACAAGGTGTATGCATATGACTAACGAAAATAATAACTATATAGAATTTGTCGAATTAAAAATCAAAGATAAAATATTTAAGTTACCCATAAAAAAAGCCAGTATCGGAGAAGATGTTATTGACGTTAGTAAAATTTACTCCGAAACCGGTTATTTTACTTACGACCCGGGATTTATGTCGACTGCTTCTTGTCAGTCTACTATAACTTATATAGACGGCGATCTTGGCATACTCCGGCATCGTGGTTATGATATCAAAACTTTAGCTGAACAAAGTGAGTTTTTAGAAGTAGCTTATTTATTAATTAACGGAGAATTACCCAATAAAGAGCAATATAACAATTTCACTAAAAAAATTACTCACCATTCGTTGCTTAATGAGCGGCTAAGGAATTTATTCCCGACATTTTGCAGTTCCGCTCACCCGATGGCTATTATGCTTGCGGCAGTCGGTTCGCTTTCAGCTTTTTATCCCGATTTATTAAATGTTAAAAACGCCGATTATGAACTAACCGCTATTAGAATGATTGCCAAAATACCGACAATTGCCGCAATGTCTTATAAATATTCGATTGGGCAACCGTTTATCTATCCTAATTATAATTTAGATTTTACCGAAAATTTTTTATATATGATGTTTGCAACGCCATGTGAAAAATATCAGGTAAATCCGATAATAAAAAACGCTCTTAATAAAATATTTATTCTGCATGCCGACCATGAGCAAAATGCTTCTACTTCAACAGTGCGGCTAGCCGGTTCGTCAGGTGCTAACCCTTTTGCCTGCATCAGCACGGGTATTGCTTCTTTATGGGGACCTGCACATGGCGGGGCTAATGAAGCGGTCATAAATATGCTGAAAGAGATCGGCACGCCCGAAAATATTCCAAAATTTATTGCTAAAGCTAAAGATAAAAACGACCCGTTTAGGCTAATGGGCTTCGGTCACCGAGTATATAAAAATTACGATCCACGGGCGGCAGTTCTTAAAGAAACTTGTAAAGAGGTGTTAAATGAGCTAGGGCAGTTGAAAAATAACCCGTTGCTACAAATTGCCATAGAGCTTGAAAGCATCGCTCTTAAAGATCAATATTTTATTGAACATAAATTATATCCGAATGTTGATTTTTATTCGGGTATTATTTATCAGGCTATGGGTATTCCCTCACAAATGTTTACCGTACTTTTTGCCATAGCTAGAACTGTCGGCTGGATGGCACAGTGGAAAGAAATGCATGAAGACCCGGAGCAAAAAATCAGCCGCCCCCGTCAACTTTATACCGGTCATGTTTTGCGGGAGTATAAAGACATTAAGGAGCGGAAAATTTAAGCTATTTTTTGATATTCAACATATATTTTCTTTACCGCATAAATCCACGCTAAACAAACAAAGGTAAATATTACCATTAAGATTGGGGAGATTGAGCTAAAAGTTGCCGTCGGTATTATAGTAAAGATAATTGATTGTACCAGCCCGCTTGAAGATTTCCCGACTTTAGAACTTATTACGTCGACGGCAGCCTTCCCTTTGGTTTTTAACTCTTTATCAAGGGGGATATACAACATCTCCCTTGAGGCATCCCAAATTGAGTATTTAGTGCCTTTGGCTAGAATATTTTGTATTGCACCGATGGACACGGCAAGAGCAAGAGGAGTCATTAAAATTGCTCCTTCAAAAAGCGATAATATTTGTCGATCAAATACTATCAACATAAAAAATAATATGCCGGTAATCATTATTATAACCGGCGAAATCACGGCTGCGGCAAACCAGTTATATGTACGCATGATATTATTACCGATAATTGTCATGACCATAATAGCAACCCCTGTCCAAAGTATGTACAGACTATTAAATTCGGCAAAAGTATTTACTGTCGGGTAGAGCTCTTTAATTTTTGCTTTCCAGACTGCTTCTACTAAATTCATCGATAACCCAAAAGCTGCCGAACATATTAGTAGTAACCAAAGATATCTTGACTTTGCGATATATTTGAAACTTTTTATTAATCCCATTCTGTCTTTTGTTGACCTACCGCTTTTGGCTTTGGCGTAAAATGTCGGGTTAGTAAATATATTTTTAGTAATGAATCTTACCAATAAGCAAGAAGCAATAGCCGCAACGGTTACGAGAATAGTCGATATTTGCACAAGGGTGATTTTATTGTCCGAAACATCAATAAAATATTTAATAATGGTTTGCTCGGATGATAAATTCATCATCAGAAAGCCAACCAATATCAAAGAAGAATTGCCAAATAAAGAAAAAAGCGTGTAGAATCTTTTTGCTTCTTCGGTAGTAGTTAATTCATTAGCGAATTGCCAAAATAATAATACGTAAAAAATATTTGGCCAAAGCTCGGCAAGACTATAATATACTATATATGCCCAGTTACCTATTAAAGCTATATACCATTTAAAATGAGGGTGTGCTTCCATCATGCGAGTTAGATTATCGGGATTTGCATGAAAAAAATGAATATTCGGATAAATTATAAAAGCAAAAACAACAAAAAATCCGATAAAAAATAAACTTAGATAGTAAAAAATCTTTTCAAATGTAAAATGATTAACCATTTTAGCATAAGCAATAACAAATATAGCAGCAGCGGGAGTAACGCAATAAACTTTAGCAAAGCTTGCTACTTCTGCACTAATTTCAGAAATTAATATACTATCTTTAAGAATTCGAAGGATATTTTGATTGAATAAAATGCAAAACATTAAAGCACTCATAGGGATAAATTTCCCTAGCTCATGGTTATGCACGGGCCAAAACATAGCCCTAAATTTACTTTTAAAGGAATTATTTCTAAATGAAGACGAGGTACTTAGCATTATAAAGCCCTAGGGACAAAAAAAAAACTTAAGCACTTCAAGGTTTTAACTCGATGTCGTTCCTAACTAAAGCATTGCTGTGTGGATTCAGAATCGTCATTGCGAGCGACTGAAAGGAGCGTGGCAATCTAGAAAATAACAATTTTCATAGCATTCTCTGCTAATTTTTTCTAGATTGCCACGTCGGCACTACGTACCTCCTCGCAATGACGAAATTTTAGTATATTCCTGCCTCATGGAAATAACATCAAATCAACTTAATTTAAATATATTTATACTTAACTTTGCATGTTAATAGTCAAGTAAGTTGAATTTGCATACAAGAAGCGAGTTCAAATCACTTGACTATAGTTTTAAAAGTGCCAAACTTATATAACATATTAGGCTTTTTGTCAAGAATTACTAATTTAAATTAAGAATTTAAAAAAATGCTAGATAACGATAAATTTCAAGAATATTTTGACCGGTATAATAGTTATTCAAAAGCTTACAATTTAGGTAGCAAATATTTAGAGCTTGGCAAAAAAATAATTCGCACTAGATATTATAGATTGCTGTATTATTCTTTTAAGTCATCTCCGCACTCTCGAGATCAATCTAGCAACGAGGGAAATCCATTAAAACAAAGTCAGCATGACAAATTAAGGATGGATTCCCGCTTTCGCGGGAATGACACAAGAGTATTTTTAGTTATTCCTTCCATTTTTAACTCTCCCGAAATTCTTTTTTTAAGTCGTGATAAAAATTTTATTGATAATTTAAGAGAATGCGGTGAGGTTTTTTTAATTGATTGGCTGGAAGCTACAAATCCTAAATATTCACTAGATGATTATGTACGACAAGTAATCAAGGTTATAAATAAGTTAGAAAAGAGAAGTATTAACTCTATTAATTTAGTAGGTCACTGTATCGGCGGCAATCTTGCAATAGCTGCAAACGTGCTAGTTCCAAATAGTATAAATACCTTAACTCTGCTTACCACGCCGTGGGATTTTTCGCATTTTTTTTATATACGCCAAGCTCATCACTATTTCACCTTAGATTATTATATAGACAATTTACCGATTATTCCTAAAATACATATACAAATTTTATTTTTTCTTTTATTTCCTAATCACTTTAATGTTAAATTAGGTAAATTTTTTTCTTTAACCTCTAGTAAAGAGCAAGATTTAGTATTTAGAATAGAAAATTGGTTAATGTCGGGTAACAATTTGCCGAAAGCTACTTATTATCAAATCATCCGGAATATATTAGACGATAATATGTTTGCAAATCTTAGGTGGGAAATTAACAATATAGTAATTGATCCGAGGGTAATTAATCAGCCTGTATATATAGTAGCTGCAAGTAACGATCAAATAGTACCGAAATCATCTATTTTATCTTTGCATCAATCTTTAAAAGATTCTACACTACTAGAAGTAGAAGGAGGACATATTAGTTATTTGATAAATGATAAATTAGTTAAGTTATTTGAGGAGTATACTCGATGAATTTGAAGAGTTTGTCATACCGTGGCTTGTACACGGTATCCAGTTCTTACTTTTGTATATTCTTTTGTTTTAAAGGTTATTCTTTGCTCCTATAGCTTCTCTAGTGCTAAAGCGTAAAGTATTTTCTTGCCAAACCTGTTTTCTAATTTCTTGCAAGGAAAGGTTGGTATTTTTATTATAATCTGCAAGAGAGCCGCTAAGATCGTGTGATGATGAGAGTAATATTTGATCTTTAGACGAAACAGTTAAAGTATTAATATACATAATTAAAAGTTTACATTTTTTAAGTTACAAGTTTATCCTATTACTACTTTTGTTATAAGTAAATAAATTATTTAAGGAGTATAAAAAATGACTACACGCACAGTTTATATAACCATACGCATCAAGTTAAGCCATAATTGTTAATAATTTTAGTGTATTTAAGGAAGATAATCTGGTTTTACGATATTTATCTTTCAAAGAAAATTTCCCCCAATCTATAATTAATTTCTTAAGGAACTGCTCTAAATCATTAAGACGTCCAGTAATAGACAGGAATAATTCTCTTGACCTTTTCTGTAGTTCAATAAATGCTTTGGTTAAACTAATTTCTCTATCATTTGCTAATTCTACACAATTCGATAATCCATGAAAAATAAGCACACTACATAATTTACCATATAATTCACACAAAACTCTTGCAGGTTTACTTCTCCCTTTAAGATTCTCAATTTTTGCATGACTTTTATATAATTTAAATAATAATTCAATTTGCCATCTTGCTCGATAAATTATCATTATATGCTCAGCATTAACCATATCCTCTGATATATTAGTGATAAATATTGACCAATCTAGTAATCTCTGGTTTCTTGAAGAAGATTTATATTTATGAGACTTAGCTAATAAATTAGCCTTCCTTCTTCTACCAATAGCCTGTTCATCAGTCAATTTATGACATATAATCCGTAGCTTAACTTTTGCTTGTTTACCTAAAAGTACATCTTTTGATAAAAAGAATTTATTATCTAATAAGTTTAATAAATCAATTTTTTCCTCAGTGATAGGGTCATATATATTAGTATCTGCTTTATAACGACTAATAAAATATGCACCAAGTTCGATAATTTGAATAAATGAAGCTGGGACAAAATAACCTAAATCAGATATTAATAAGTCCTTAGTAGATATGTTTGATAAATGTTCTCTATATCCTTGATCAGCCCTTATACCTTCTGTTATATCGACTTTATCTAACGATTGATTTAAATAATCAAATACTACCTGTAATTTAAGAGAAGATTGCACTGTACTACTACGCCCCTTATAGCAAGCACCGCAACCCTTATACATATCCGCCATATTGGCAGGTAGAATAATATGGCTACTATCCAATAATTTAACGCTATTAAATTGCTGCAAAATGTTGCAATCAAGCGGCATAGTATTTCTAAATAATTTCAAGCATTGTTCATACATTGACTGCATAAATTTTACTGCTACCTCAGTAAACCTAAAGTCTAAGCCTTGGGCAGAAATATCTATAGTTTCTTCACTTAAAAAGTTACGCATTCCATCAAGACTACAATTACTATCGCTCATATTACCAAACACTATAGCTTTTAGAAAAGCTGAACCAGTTATTTTTCGTTGTCTCTTAATAAATCCTGTTGTAATGGATAAATTATTGGCTGTCTCTCCAAAAAACTCTTGGCATAGTTTTGCTAAGTTTACTATTTTCCCCATAGTACAAATTCTCACAATTTAGTTGTTAATCTTGCAAAAATTTATACCATATATTAGCTTCTTTTTAATTCATAATTTACTACCGTAATACCAGTATAACCTACTTGCTTTTCTTAACTTGATGCGTATGGTTCTATGAACGTTCTCTTTATATCATATTTTGATCTTAAATTCCAGTTTCAAAATAGGTCTAATATTTGAATATCATTAAGTAAATCTATTATATGGCAAAATAGTTTGTATAGGGATAGCGTAATTTTTATGATAAATACAAGATTGTAAAAAATTTAGTTCTGATTCCATATTATTCTCAATAATTTCAACCATCCATGCTTTATAATTTTCCTGTGGATGGGTAGACCAACGATATCCTCTAGACTTTAATAAATCCTTAGTTTCATAGGGTGCATTTTTAGCCCAAACTTTAAATCTTGTTTTATGACAATTCATGAGTAATTGTTTCAATACTAATTCTTTAGAAACGGGTAGATACTGTGATAGTAAGTGTAACCCTGCAAGGCAATCTATAACTGCTCGGTGTCCTTCATAAAGTGATCTGTCAACAGTTTTCCGGACAGTTTTTTACGCACATTTTTGTATTTTTTCGTATTGTACTGGTGATAGATAATCGTTAGCAGAATGCATTCTTATACGATTATAAAATACCTCTATATATTCAAATATAGCATGTTTTGCTTCCTCCCTAGTTTTAAATTTATGTTGATAAATTAATTCTGTTTTTATAGTATGAAAAAAGCTTTCAGCAACAGCATTATCCCAGCAATTTCCTTTACGACTCATACTCTGTATAATACCATGTTGTTTTATAAGTTTTAAATGACTATCAGAACAATATTGGCTACCTCTATCAGTATGCCAAATAAGCTTTTTAGGTGGTTTACGTTGCCATATTGCCATTAGCAAAGCATTATTAACTAAATCAGCTTTCATATTACTATTCATTGACCAGCCTATTACTTTTCTAGAAAATAGATCAATAACTGTTGCTAAATATAACCATCCTTCTCCAGTTGGGATATAGGTGATATCACCAACCCAATAACAATTAACATTAGAAACTTTAAACTGTCTATCCAATAAATTAGGAGCAACTTGCTTATTATGCTTAGAATCAGTAGTTGCTTTAAATTTATACTTAGTTTTACATACTAAGCCAGCTTCATTCATTAGTCTTGTAATTCTCCTACGACTAACAATTATGCCTTGCCTCAACAAAGCCTTTTTAATGGGTCTAGATCCATAATTTCGTCTACCTTCCTGAAAAATAGCTCTAACCTTACAGGTTAATTCTCTATTTTCTTTATCCCTATTGCATCCAGGGTTATTTAACCACTCATAATAACCGCTACGTGATACCTTCATACATTTGCACATAATTGCAATTGAGAAATCATCTTGATGCTTCTTTATCCATACATACCTTACAGGGACTCTTTTGCAAAGTACGCTGCAGCCTTTTTTAGTATATCACGCTCCTGTGTTACTATCACCAGCTCTTTCTTTAATCTTTTTAATTCATCATACAGATGTTCATCTGTTCTTGTTATTGATTCTTCAAATTGTTTAGAATATTTATCTATCCAACTATATAAAGTATTCTTACTGATACCTAATTCTTTTGCAGTCTGAATAACAGGTCGCTTCGATTCAGTTGCCAATTTAACTGCTGATTCTTTAAATTCACTAGAATACATTTTTGTTTTTGTCATACTGTATTTCCTTTCTGTTAATATTGTCTCATACTAACTGTCCGGAATACTATAGCCACATCACTAATAGTTTACTGACCTTATCTGGATTCTTCTTAACTGCGTTATAGGATGTTACTAGCTCTAGATTAATATCAGATAGGAAGCAATGTTTAAATTTATCTCTAACTTGAAAAAATAAAGCCCCACCACCAAGGAATGGTTCATAGTAGTTATTTAGTGTTGATGGAAAAAACTTAATTAATTGATCGGCAATTTTTCTTTTACCACCAACCCATTGTAGGAATGGTTGCGGTTTATCTGAGTTCTTTACTGACATGAAATTATTATTCAAATATTTACACTATAATTATAGTATAAAATAGACTTAAATGCCAGCAAAATGCTGTACTCGAAGGAATTTGTGATGTTTTTTGTAGCATAATTAATGCTACTGTTGATTTATATATAATAGATAAAAAGTTGAGCAAACAAACAATAGTAATTTAGCAGTGTCTCTTTTATGCAGCTGTTTATTAAATTGTGCAAAGTTTGTCAAAAAAGCTCTTAAATCCTCTGTACTTCATGGAATAGTTAGGATATCTGTCCTTGTGAGGGCTGCATGGTGCAGCTCTAGTTCAGAGGTTAAATTAAAAACTACAAAATTTTATCACCTTAACCTCTGAGCTGTTTTCTTAACTTTAACAGCAAGGAAATGCTATGACAATTAATAATCAAAATCAACCAAAAGATAATC
The DNA here is from genome assembly GCF_964026385.1 of Rickettsia endosymbiont of Polydrusus tereticollis. Lineage (NCBI taxonomy): Bacteria > Pseudomonadati > Pseudomonadota > Alphaproteobacteria > Rickettsiales > Rickettsiaceae > Rickettsia > Rickettsia endosymbiont of Polydrusus tereticollis. The sequence continues at coordinate 2,014,308 of NZ_OZ032142.1, forward strand.
ATAATATTACTAATCTTACTAAAACAAATTGGAATCTTCAATTATCTCCCATATCTGTCACATTAATACCATATCAGCAAGAAGAGAATATCATTAACTCGACGATCACAAATTATACTGATATAATTAAATATAAATTAGAATTACAAGAAGCAAATAATAAATTGAAAGAATCTGAGTTATTTAAAAGAGATGTGGTTCAAAATATGGTACATGGATTAAAGATTCCATGTAATGGGATTTTTTCACTAGTAACAGCTCTTTATGAAATAGAAGATAATCCTGAAAAAAAGGATTATTTAGCTAGTGTGGTAAATTGTGCTGAAGAATTACTGGATTATTATAACAATATACTTAGCCCGGATATTGCATGAAGTGAGATTTAAAGTAAGAAATTGAGTAATTTATAATATTAGCAATGATACTTTTGTAAAAATTTTGCCAAAAAGTGCTTTGAAGCCGTTATTTTCAAATTTTAGATGTAATGCCCCTTACCCCATTTTTTCTAAGCACCGGGAACAGTGCTAATCTAGGTTATTCTAATGCTAATTTCTTCATCACATGATTCCATACCTGTCGGTAAGGATATGATGAAGATAACAAAAACTTAATACGCCTAGTATTACGGATAATTACTACCCCAATTTTTAATAATTTTAAACGTATTGTACCTATTTGTGCTTTTGCTAATGCACTACCTTGTAATAAATTACCTCTGATATATTCTACTAAAGTGTATGCAAGACCCGATAAAATCATTCTGAGCTGATTAGCCCGGATATTGCATGAGATATAGGAGACAAAATCCTCGTAAAGCTGTATAATACTGGTATTTCATTAGAATAATACAAAGGATTTTGTCATGACAAATTGTATAGCATATAGTTACCAGTTTTCCAAAGTAAAAAATCGGACAATAGAGATAAATTTCACTGGAGGTGATATTAGTAGCGATGGAGGTGTGTTGTTATTAAGAGAAGCAGATAAAAGGCTTGGTATAACAGAGGAGCTTGCTAAAATATTTCCTGATAGACGAGATGGTAGTAAAATTACCCATAATATGGCAACAATGCTGAGGCAACGAATTTATGGTATTGCATTAGGTTATGAAGATTTAAATGACCACAATTATCTACGAAAATGTCCTGCTATGCAAACAGCTATGGAAACAATTGATGATATGGCAAGTAGTTCTACCTTATGTCGTATAGAAAACAATGCTGATAGACACTTTGCAATTAAAGTGCATGAACTAATGCTTGATAAATTTATTAAGTCTCATAAAATAGTACCAAAGCAGCTAATACTTGATTTTGATGCTACGGATGATGAAATTCATGGGCAACAGGAAGGTAAGTTTTATCATGGTTATTACGGTCATAATTGCTTTTTACCTTTGTATGTTTTTTGTGGAAAGCATCTGTTAGTTAGTTATCTTAGGACGTCAAAGCAGGATCAAGCAAAACATTCTTGGGCAATATTATCATTGTTAGTAAAACGTTTTCGCCAAGCTTGGCCAGAGGTAAAGATTATTTTTCGTGGTGATAGTGGATTTTGTCGTCATCAGATGTTTGATTGGTGTGATATTCATAATATAAAATATATTGTAGGAATGCCCCAAAATAACAGACTAAATGAGTTACTGAAACCTACAATGGAGAAGTCAAAAGCAGCATTTATTATAACCCAAGAAAAGCAACGTCTTTTTAGTGAGTTTCCATATAAGGCTGGTAGTTGGAGTCATGAACGTAGAATAATTGGTAAGGCAGAAATGACAATGCTTGGAGAAAATCCAAGGTATATAGTAACTAATTTATCAGATAAACCTGAAGATTTATACGACAAAGTTTACTGTGGTCGTGGTGATATGGAAAACCGTATAAAAGAGCAACAACTAGAATTATTTGCAGATCGTACTTCTTGTCATAGATGGTGGGCTAATCAGCTCAGAATGATTTTATCGGGTCTTGCATACACTTTAGTAGAATATATCAGAGGTAATTTATTACAAGGTAGTGCATTAGCAAAAGCACAAATAGGTACAATACGTTTAAAATTATTAAAAATTGGGGTAGTAATTATCCGTAATACTAGGCGTATTAAGTTTTTGTTATCTTCATCATATCCTTACCGACAGGTATGGAATCATGTGATGAAGAAATTAGCATTAGAATAACCTAGATTAGCACTGTTCCCGGTGCTTAGAAAAAATGGGGTAAGGGGCATTACATCTAAAATTTGAAAATAACGGCTTCAAAGCATTTTTTGGCAAAATTTTTACAAAAGTATCATTGCTAATATTATAAATTACTCAATTTCTTACTTTAAATCTCACTTCATGCAATATCCGGGTTAGCCCACCATCTATGACAAGAAGTACGATCTGCAAATAATTCTAGTTGTTGCTCTTTTATACGGTTTTCCATATCACCACGACCACAGTAAACTTTGTCGTATAAATCTTCAGGTTTATCTGATAAATTAGTTACTATATACCTTGGATTTTCTCCAAGCATTGTCATTTCTGCCTTACCAATTATTCTACGTTCATGACTCCAACTACCAGCCTTATATGGAAACTCTGAGGTGGTACCCTTTGTCTAGACAAATTTTTTAAATTTTAGAGGTGTAATTCTCCTGTATTAATGTATTGGTTTTTCAAAGTAAAGTTTGCATTTTCTATGTCATATAGCCTCTTGATAATTTTCTAGTTTTTCTGCAAAATGTATCATTTCAGGTGTCTTATATTCAAGCGATTGATGAGGTCTTTGCTGATTATAAAATTCTATATAATCTCTGATAGCTATCTTTGCTTCACGTACTGTTTCAAGATCAAAACGATAAATCTTCTCTTGTTTCAAAGATCGCCAAAAACGTTCAATAAATACATTATCTAAGGCTCTGCCTTTGCCGTCCATACTAATAGCTATGCCTTGTTGCTCAAGTATTTGAGTAAAATCTTTTGATGTAAATTGTACTCCTTGATCCGTATTAAAAATGTCAGGCTTGCCATGTATAGATATTGCTTCATTTAGAGCTTCAATACAAAAATCATTTTCTAAACTAATCGACACCCGCCAACTCAAAATATAACGACTATACCAATCCATTATAGCAACCAAATATACAAAACCTTGCTTTAATCTTATGTAAGTAATATCTGCACAGTAAACTTGATTGGAGCAAACCACCTCTATATTATTTAATAGATATGGGTATACTTTATGAGCCTGATTCCTACGGCTTAAATTAATCTTTGGGTATACTGCTTCAATACCAAGTATTTTATAATATTTTCTTATCATCTTACGACTAACATTTAACCCTTCGGATTTTAGGACATGAGACATTCTTCTAGTACCATAATAGGGATGCTCTGTAAAAATCTCATCAATTCTGTTCAGTACTCTATACTCCTTATCATCTAAGGTATTCCTAGCTCGGTAGTAGTAACTTGAGCGGTTTAAATCTAAAAGTTTGCATTGTCTTGCTATGGTTAAATTTGAAGCATAACTTATCATTTTTTTCCTAACCTCTAAATCCAAAGATACTAGATTTTTTTTTAAGCCAGTCTCTTTCAACTGTTAACTGGCCTATTTGCTCAAATAATGATTTAATTAAATCTTCTTGGCCGGTATCTTGTTGTTTAGATTTCGATTTAAATCCAGAAACCATAAAATCTAAAGCTTCTTTCTTCCATTTATAAATCTGATTAGCGTGAACACCATATTTGCTGGTAATTTGAGCTATAGTCATTTCTCCAGATATTGCTTCAATTGCTATTTTTGCTTTTTCTTCTGCACTATATTTTTTAACTTGTTTTTTCATTTTTTGCTCCTTTTCCTAGGAGATATTATACCTACTTTTCTCTATTTTCTTGTCTAGTTTTTGGGTACCATTATAGACAATCAATTTATTTAAACAAAGACACAAATAATAAAGCTGATATTGAGGTTAATAAACGTTCTTTTGGCAGAATCAGAGGTTCTTTTGTTGAGATTAGTAAAAATAATGAACAGCAGAACGTACAAAACAGTAAAGATGGCAATAATTCAGCAAGTAATGTAACGATTATAGCAGAGGGGCTTGAGACCGCTTTAAGTATTAGGGAAGCTGGTATTAAAGGCAAAATTCTTTGTAGTTTAGGTGTAAGTAACATTAGGAACTATGAGCCTATCAAAGGAGAAAGAATAATAATTGCTGCTGATAATGATGGCAAAGACGCAGTATCAGTTCACACTGTAATGAAAGCTCAGGAAGAATTAATTAGCAAAGGAGCTGTGGTATCAATAATACGACCACCAGAAAAAGGCGATTTTAACGATATGTTAAAATCCCAAGGAGCAGAATCTATAAACAAGCTTATAGAGCCTGAAATAGCAAAATTAACAGTAGCTAGTAAAATAACTAAACAGTCATCCTTAAAAGCAAGTGATGATAGCAAATCACAATTTCAGTCTATAGAATTACTATTTTCAAAAATGGTAAATAACGATAATAACGGACTAAATAATTTGCAGCAACAGCAAATAACAGCTCTAGCCAAGTTTGGCACAGCAGAAAATATCGATACTGCTTTACAAATCTACAGAGAAAAAGGTATAGATTCTTGTACTGCTTATAGTAACAAGATTTGCATAGCAGCAATAGAGCAGAAGATACAGAAAGATTTACAAATTATGCAGAATAAATTTGATCCTAATTATAATCTTGGTGATAAAAAATTTTCTGATATAGTAGTATATGATTTTCAAGGCAAAAGCCATTTCGTCCCTGAAGATTACTTAAATGCCATAGGAAGAGATAAACAAGTAATGCAATATATAAGTCCAAGCTCAGAAATAGCTAAAGAAATAAGAAGTGCAGTAAAGCAAGTATCTGAGATCAAGCTAAATCAAGGAATAAGAGTTTAGAGTGTAGTGTAATAATATTTTATCAAGTTAAAAAATATAAATATATGAGTGAACAAGGAAACCTGCTGGGTGATCCAGATAAAGGCACGAAGAAAGCTAAGCATGATAAGATATTTCGTAAGGCACTAGAGAATCCTCTAGTTGCCCATGAGTTCTTTAATGCACATTTGCCCCCAAATATTAAAAGTTTAATAGATTTTCCTAGTTTAGCAATGGAAAATACCACTTTTGTAGAAAGCTCTTTAAAAGATTCTATCTCTGATGTTTTATTCTCATGCAAATTTGATAAACAAGACGGATATTTATTTTTACTTGTCGAGCATCAATCACAAGCAGATCATTTTATGGCTTTTAGGCTATTTAAATATATGATTAATATTTGTGAGCGATATTTAATACAAAATCCTAAAGCTAAGACTTTACCATTAATATACCCGATGATATTTTACAATGGTCAGGAGAAATATAATGTTGCAAGGAATTTGTGGGATTTATTTGCCAATAACAAATTAGCAAGAGAATTATGGATTAGTGATTACCAATTGGTGAATGTCCATGAAATTCCTGACGAAGAGTTTAAACAAAGGATATGGTCAGGGATATTAGAATTTTTTCTCAAGCATATAAATGAGAGGGAATTATTAAAAAGATGGCAAGAAATATCAGATATATTACCGGAATTAACCAAAATAACGATAGGTTATGATTATCTAGAAATGATATTATATTATACATTGACGAAGATAGAGCAAGATGATAAAATAAAACTAGAGAATTTATTATCAACAAAGTTGAATCCAGAAATAGGAACAAGGCTTATGAGAAGTTTAGCAGAGCATTGGCAACAAGAAGGAAAAGAATTAGGTATTCTTGAAGGCTTACAAGTTGGTGAAGCTCAAGGTATCCAAATTGGTAAAGCTAAAGGTATCCAAATTGGTGAAGCTAAAGGTATCCAAATTGGAAAAGCTGAAGGAAAAGCTGAAGGAAAAGCTGAAGGAAAAGCTGAAGGAAAAGCTGAAGGGGAATATAATAAAGCAGTAGAGGTAGCAAAGAAAATGTTAGCTCAAGGTTGCAATATTGCTTTAATTTCTAGTGTAACCGGTCTTGATGAAGCTTTTATTAGTTCTTTAGAGTAAACATATTTCTTGTAAAATTTACTCTGCTGTTTGAAAAATCATTTATAAAAAATTCTGAAATAACAAAAAAGTTTTTTATACACAGCTTACCTCTAAAACTCGTAATACTAAATTAGCGATTTAAAGGGGCATTATAATAGGATTTTTCTTTATAAGGTATATCCCCCTATCAAACAATTGAAATCTTTTAAAAATGCCATTAAAATGGTTTCTATATTTTTGCATTGAAATCAAGTTTGTAAATTCATTTGTAATTTAGTAATAGGGAAATTACCCACAAGTTTTACATAACAGGTAAGATCTGGTAGATTCATGATTTCAGAAGGCATTACTAATAATTTCCTTTTCTCTAAATGATTCATATTAACTCCATCCCGCATAGAGTTAGCACCATAAGAGAGATTCTCTTGAGTTTCAATAATTTCTTGCTCACCAAGCATTAAAGCTGATTTATGTGCTGTTTGTTGATCACTTACCCGAAAAATAAATTTACTGCCAAATAAATCAAGCATTGAAGCTGCTCCTGCATGGCCATATATCTCCTCTAATTGATGAATATTCTGCATGCCTGCAACAACGCAGCCACCATATTTCCTGCTTTCAGCTAAAGCTATAGGGAGTGAAGATATCTTTTGTAAAGCTGGCAGCTCATCAATCACAAACCACATATTACTATGAGTATTATTGATGTTCCTATTCATTAATGCTTTTATCGCTATGCTAATCCATGCAGCAATAAGTGGTCGTAGCATTACTCTCTGATTAGGAGTACTAGTTATAAATAACCAACCTTTGTCCGCAGTAAACCACTTTCTAATACTAAAACTACCATCAGGCTTTAAATGTTGCAGAGCTTCAATATTTTTACTAACAGTTGCTTGAATACCTGAGGAAGTCTCAGGGGCACTACTGCTAATTATACCGGCTACTGCACTGTTTTTAAAGATCCTAACAAATTCCTTATTATTTGCATAAAGAATAGTATTTATTAGCTTTTTGATGTCTTTACTATCCTGATATAATCTTAATCCTTCAGCTAATACTAGCTCAGCACTTTTAGCAAAAAAATCATCTAATTTTGGATTATAATTACTAAAACTACTGGCTATATCATTATAATCCCAAATTTCATGACAATCATTCCATGGTAACCATGCTGAAGTATTCTCTTGCAAAGGATTAAGTATCTTATCACATTTTGGATCAAAAAATCGATCAGTAAAGCTACCTGTTAAATCAACAATAATTGCTCTACCACGCTCTTTATTAAAATATTCTTCTGCTAAAATGTTTAGATCTTGAATCTTGCTTTGTAGATCTATTGGTTGTGGTTTTTCATTAACAATACTAGTGGTATTTTCTGCAAAAATACTGCTAAAAAATATTAATGGCAAGATAAATATGAATGCTAATTTTTTGATATTTTTCATAAATTTCTTTTAATTATTGTCATTTTTATAGCCTGGTAGTTTAATGTTTCTTTTCTTTATCGCCTTATCGCTAATGCCAATATTATCTGCTATTTGCTGGCCAGTTCTGACAATCGTTGATTCAGGAGTTTTATTAAATTCATCTTCAATTTGTTCCCTCTTATCTTTTACTTTATCAGATAACTGCTCAAGAAGCTTTACTTTTTCTACTTCATTATTACCTACATTATTAATTAGCATTTGTTCTACATTTTTATCATAAATATCATTTTTTCTATCATCAATACTACTAATAGCAGCTTGATCATTTAATCGTTGTTTATTTTCATCAAAACTTGATCGTAAGCTTTCTTTAGATGGAATATTGACTCTACTTACAGAGCTTAAGTTTTTAGGTATAGTATTGTTAATTTTAGCTATATCTAAAGCTATTTGCTCAGCTTCTTGTGTGTGAGTACTCACCCACGCTGCTGCTTGCTCCTTGCTATTTACTCCAGGAATATTTTTTGCAATTATGCTATTCAATACTGGTTCATTTAAATTACGATCAATAGCAGCCGAGTTTTGTGCAATATAATTCATATTATAACTTAATTGCTCTATATTTTGTTTAGTGCTTGCTATTTCTTGCCCTACAGATTGTTGCTCAGAAAAATTACTATTTAGATTATTGCTAAGTGACTGCATGCTACTACTTGCATTACTTAATCTGCCATCTTTAGTAGCACTTTTAATCTTAGATAATGCTTCATTATATGATTGTTGCTGATTAACTGATTTTCCTTGTTCTTTTCCTTGATCATTAGTTGATGTAACTCCAATAATTCCACTACCAAACATAGTATTCACACCAATACTTCCTGTAGCACTAGTACTAGTTCCTTTTCTATTACTACTACCAGTATGATCAGTAGCAGATGTGCTGTCTGAATTCATCTGCTGCAAGGCTAAATACTGGCTATCAGTAATACCGATAGATTTCGCCTCTTCATAGCTTAATCTTTTACCTATTTCAGTTGCTATGGAATTTCCTGTAGTAGTTAAATCACTATATCTATCATTTAATGAGTCAAGATAACTTTGTGAGCTCATAAACTGAGATTGATAACTATCCTGTAATAATTTAGAAGAGCGGTAGTTGTTAACAAGTGAGTCTACTGCTTGAGTCAGTACTTGTCTACCACTAGCAGTATGATCTGTCAACAGTTTTCCGGACAGTTTTTTACGCACATTTTTGTATTTTTTCTATTGTACTGGTGATAGATAATCGTTAGCAGAATGCATTCTTATACGATTATAAAATACCTCTATATATTCAAATATAGCATGTTTTGCTTCCTCCCTAGTTTTAAATTTATGTTGATAAATTAATTCTGTTTTTATAGTATGAAAAAAGCTTTCAGCAACAGCATTATCCCAGCAATTTCCTTTACGACTCATACTCTGTATAATACCATGTTGTTTTATAAGTTTTAAATGACTATCAGAACAATATTGGCTACCTCTATCAGTATGCCAAATAAGCTTTTTAGGTGGTTTACGTTGCCATATTGCCATTAGCAAAGCATTATTAACTAAATCAGCTTTCATATTACTATTCATTGACCAGCCTATTACTTTTCTAGAAAATAGATCAATAACTGTTGCTAAATATAACCATCCTTCTCCAGTTGGGATATAGGTGATATCACCAACCCAATAACAATTAACATTAGAAACTTTAAACTGTCTATCCAATAAATTAGGAGCAACTTGCTTATTATGCTTAGAATCAGTAGTTGCTTTAAATTTATACTTAGTTTTACATACTAAGCCAGCTTCATTCATTAGTCTTGTAATTCTCCTACGACTAACAATTATGCCTTGCCTCAACAAAGCCTTTTTAATGGGTCTAGATCCATAATTTCGTCTACCTTCCTGAAAAATAGCTCTAACCTTACAGGTTAATTCTCTATTTTCTTTATCCCTATTGCATCCAGGGTTATTTAACCACTCATAATAACCGCTACGTGATACCTTCATACATTTGCACATAATTGCAATTGAGAAATCATCTTGATGCTTCTTTATCCATGCATACCTTACAGGGACTCTTTTGCAAAGTACGCTGCAGCCTTTTTTAGTATATCACGCTCCTGTGTTACTATCACCAGCTCTTTCTTTAATCTTTTTAATTCATCATACAGATGTTCATCTGTTCTTGTTATTGATTCTTCAAATTGTTTAGAATATTTATCTATCCAACTATATAAAGTATTCTTACTGATACCTAATTCTTTTGCAGTCTGAATAACAGGTCGCTTCGATTCAGTTGCCAATTTAACTGCTGATTCTTTAAATTCACTAGAATACATTTTTGTTTTTGTCATACTGTATTTCCTTTCTGTTAATATTGTCTCATACTAACTGTCCGGAATACTATAGCCACATCACTGTAAGGTATGCATGGATAAAGAAGCATCAAGATGATTTCTCAATTGCAATTATGTGCAAATGTATGAAGGTATCACGTAGCGGTTATTATGAGTGGTTAAATAACCCTGGATGCAATAGGGATAAAGAAAATAGAGAATTAACCTGTAAGGTTAGAGCTATTTTTCAGGAAGGTAGACGAAATTATGGATCTAGACCCATTAAAAAGGCTTTGTTGAGGCAAGGCATAATTGTTAGTCGTAGGAGAATTACAAGACTAATGAATGAAGCTGGCTTAGTATGTAAAACTAAGTATAAATTTAAAGCAACTACTGATTCTAAGCATAATAAGCAAGTTGCTCCTAATTTATTGGATAGACAGTTTAAAGTTTCTAATGTTAATTGTTATTGGGTTGGTGATATCACCTATATAGCTAGAAGCTAATAAAACGGCTATAAAAAAAGACTTATGACATATAGTATAGATTTTCGTAGAAAGGTATTTAAGATAAAGAACAAAGAAGGTTTAAGTTATGTACAAACAGCCAAGCGTTTTGATGTAGGGAAGACAACATTAGTGCGTTGGGCAAAACGTTTGGAGCCTTCACGTACTCGTAATAAACCTGCAACAAAAATCAACATGGAAGCATTAAAACAAGATGTCAAGGACTATCCTGATGCTTATAATTATGAGAGAGCTGAACGTTTAGTTGTAAGTACACATGGCATTTGGAGAGCTCTTAAACGCTTAAATATTACATATAAAAAAAACACTGAATCACCCAAAAGCCAAAGCAAAAGAGAGGTTATGCTTTCAAAATAAAATTACTCAATATACACATGATGGAAAACCTATAGTATACTTGGATGAAAGTGGTTTTATGCATGACATGCCTCGTACTCATGGATATTCTATGAAGGGAGAAAGATGTTTTGGTACACATGATTGGGGAGCTAAAGGACGTACTAATGCTATAGGAGCCTTGCTAGACAAAGCACTTTTGACAGTTAGTCTTTTCGAACATAATATTGATACACAAACTTTTACTCATTGGGTAAAAGAGGATTTAATGCCTAAATTACCAGATGGTTGTGTAATTGTTTTAGATAATGCTGCTTTTCATAAGAATAAAGATATGCAATATTATATCAAAAATGCTGGGCATATCCTTGAATATTTACCGGCATATAGCCCAGATTTAAATCCAATTGAACATAAATGGGCTCAAGCTAAATCTATTAGGAGAAAATATCAATGTGATATTGATCAACTCTTTAGAGATTATTGTCCATAGCCGTTTTATTAGCTTCTAGCTATATCCCAACTGGAGAAGGATGGTTATATTTAGCAACAGTTATTGATCTATTTTCTAGAAAAGTAATAGGCTGGTCAATGAATAGTAATATGAAAGCTGATTTAGTTAATAATGCTTTGCTAATGGCAATATGGCAACGTAAACCACCTAAAAAGCTTATTTGGCATACTGATAGAGGTAGCCAATATTGTTCTGATAGTCATTTAAAACTTATAAAACAACATGGTATTATACAGAGTATGAGTCGTAAAGGAAATTGCTGGGATAATGCTGTTGCTGAAAGCTTTTTTCATACTATAAAAACAGAATTAATTTATCAACATAAATTTAAAACTAGGGAGGAAGCAAAACATGCTATATTTGAATATATAGAGGTATTTTATAATCGTATAAGAATGCATTCTGCTAACGATTATCTATCACCAGTACAATACGAAAAAATACAAAAATGTGCGTAAAAAACTGTCCGGAAAACTGTTGACAGATCACCTTTGTCTAGACAAATTTTTTAAATTTTAGAGGTGTAATTCTCCTGTATTAATGTATTGGTTTTTCAAAGTAAAGTTTGCATTTTCTATGTCATATAGCCTCTTGATAATTTTCTAGTTTTTCTGCAAAATGTATCATTTCAGGTGTCTTATATTCAAGCGATTGATGAGGTCTTTGCTGATTATAAAATTCTATATAATCTCTGATAGCTATCTTTGCTTCACGTACTGTTTCAAGATCAAAACGATAAATCTTCTCTTGTTTCAAAGATCGCCAAAAACGTTCAATAAATACATTATCTAAGGCTCTGCCTTTGCCGTCCATACTAATAGCTATGCCTTGTTGCTCAAGTATTTGAGTAAAATCTTTTGATGTAAATTGTACTCCTTGATCCGTATTAAAAATGTCAGGCTTGCCATGTATAGATATTGCTTCATTTAGAGCTTCAATACAAAAATCATTTTCTAAACTAATCGACACCCGCCAACTCAAAATATAACGACTATACCAATCCATTATAGCAACCAAATATACAAAACCTTGCTTTAATCTTATGTAAGTAATATCTGCACAGTAAACTTGATTGGAGCAAACCACCTCTATATTATTTAATAGATATGGGTATACTTTATGAGCCTGATTCCTACGGCTTAAATTAATCTTTGGGTATACTGCTTCAATACCAAGTATTTTATAATATTTTCTTATCATCTTACGACTAACATTTAACCCTTCGGATTTTAGGACATGAGACATTCTTCTAGTACCATAATAGGGATGCTCTGTAAAAATCTCATCAATTCTGTTCAGTACTCTATACTCCTTATCATCTAAGGTATTCCTAGCTCGGTAGTAGTAACTTGAGCGGTTTAAATCTAAAAGTTTGCATTGTCTTGCTATGGTTAAATTTGAAGCATAACTTATCATTTTTTTCCTAACCTCTAACCCGGATATTGCATGAGATATAGGAGACAAAATCCTCGTAAAGCTGTATAATACTGGTATTTCATTAGAATAATACAAAGGATTTTGTCATGACAAATTGTATAGCATATAGTTACCAGTTTTCCAAAGTAAAAAATCGGACAATAGAGATAAATTTCACTGGAGGTGATATTAGTAGCGATGGAGGTGTGTTGTTATTAAGAGAAGCAGATAAAAGGCTTGGTATAACAGAGGAGCTTGCTAAAATATTTCCTGATAGACGAGATGGTAGTAAAATTACCCATAATATGGCAACAATGCTGAGGCAACGAATTTATGGTATTGCATTAGGTTATGAAGATTTAAATGACCACAATTATCTACGAAAATGTCCTGCTATGCAAACAGCTATGGAAACAATTGATGATATGGCAAGTAGTTCTACCTTATGTCGTATAGAAAACAATGCTGATAGACACTTTGCAATTAAAGTGCATGAACTAATGCTTGATAAATTTATTAAGTCTCATAAAATAGTACCAAAGCAGCTAATACTTGATTTTGATGCTACGGATGATGAAATTCATGGGCAACAGGAAGGTAAGTTTTATCATGGTTATTACGGTCATAATTGCTTTTTACCTTTGTATGTTTTTTGTGGAAAGCATCTGTTAGTTAGTTATCTTAGGACGTCAAAGCAGGATCAAGCAAAACATTCTTGGGCAATATTATCATTGTTAGTAAAACGTTTTCGCCAAGCTTGGCCAGAGGTAAAGATTATTTTTCGTGGTGATAGTGGATTTTGTCGTCATCAGATGTTTGATTGGTGTGATATTCATAATATAAAATATATTGTAGGAATGCCCCAAAATAACAGACTAAATGAGTTACTGAAACCTACAATGGAGAAGTCAAAAGCAGCATTTATTATAACCCAAGAAAAGCAACGTCTTTTTAGTGAGTTTCCATATAAGGCTGGTAGTTGGAGTCATGAACGTAGAATAATTGGTAAGGCAGAAATGACAATGCTTGGAGAAAATCCAAGGTATATAGTAACTAATTTATCAGATAAACCTGAAGATTTATACGACAAAGTTTACTGTGGTCGTGGTGATATGGAAAACCGTATAAAAGAGCAACAACTAGAATTATTTGCAGATCGTACTTCTTGTCATAGATGGTGGGCTAATCAGCTCAGAATGATTTTATCGGGTCTTGCATACACTTTAGTAGAATATATCAGAGGTAATTTATTACAAGGTAGTGCATTAGCAAAAGCACAAATAGGTACAATACGTTTAAAATTATTAAAAATTGGGGTAGTAATTATCCGTAATACTAGGCGTATTAAGTTTTTGTTATCTTCATCATATCCTTACCGACAGGTATGGAATCATGTGATGAAGAAATTAGCATTAGAATAACCTAGATTAGCACTGTTCCCGGTGCTTAGAAAAAATGGGGTAAGGGGCATTACATCTAAAATTTGAAAATAACGGCTTCAAAGCACTTTTTGGCAAAATTTTTACAAAAGTATCATTGCTAATATTATAAATTACTCAATTTCTTACTTTAAATCTCACTTCATGCAATATCCGGGTTAGAAGCCAAGGGGGCGAAGGGACTAGTTTTATATGTTATTTACCTTTGAAGTTGCCTTTAGTTGATAATCCTGTTGACACTGGCTGGTGTGATGTTAAGCAAAGCCCCATACGTGTATAATTGTTACTAGTAGCAGTATAATATACTGCTACTTTAAATAATCTATTTTGAGAAGTTAACGTAGGGATGTTATGTTTTAATTAGGTAAATTAAAGTAGGTTGTATCGTGCCAACAAACGAGGAAGTACAAGTTTTTACGAGCGAACAGTGGTATTCATTAGGTAAGTCTCAGTTAGATACAGAACCAGAAAAAGCACTGGAATCATTTAATAATGCAATAGAATTAGCATCTGATGATATAATGAATTATAACTATAAAGGAACAGCATTATCTCGTTTAGGTAGGCATCAAGAGGAGATAGACGTATACAATAAAGCAATATCACTTAAACCTGATCATAGCTATAGTTACTATTATAAAGGAATAGCTTTATATAAATTAGGAAGAGCAGAAGAAGCACTTAAAGCTTATAACAAAGCAATGGAATTAAAATTAGAATATTCTGGTCTTTATTATGCAAAAGGTATTGTTTTAGCAGTGCTAAATAAAAAAGAGGAAGCACTTGAAGCTTATAATAAAGCAATAGAGATAAACCCCAATCACTATAATGCTTATAGCAACAAAGGCTGTATTTTACAGGGGCTAGAAAGAAAAGAAGAAGCACTTGAAGCTTTTAATAAAGCCATAGAATCAAAACCTGATGAAGCTAAGTTTTATTATAATAAGGGAATAGCTTTAAAAGCATTGGATAAGAATGAAGAAGCAATTAAAGCTTATGATACGGCAATTATGTTAAATCCATATTACGCTAGTGCTTACCATAATAAAGGAATCGTATTAAATATTTTAAAAGCACATACTGAAGCACTCAATGCTTTTAATAAAGCAATAGAATTAAATCCCAATAACTCTGATTATATTTTTGTTAAAGGAGCAACTTTATTAATTATAGGTGGTAAGCTTATTGAAGAAAAACAATTTGAAAAGGCTGATAGAGTATTAAGGAATAAAATATTTAATAAAATAAATGATGATCAAACAAACGAGGCATTTTCTACATTTAAAGGGATATGTTTATTTCATAGAAAAAAATATCATAAGGCACTTATTCAATTGAATTATGCTTTAACTTTAAATCCTAATTCTCCAAGTGCTAACAAATTTAAATTAAATTGCCTCAACGCATTAGGACTAAAAATCGAAGTTAAAAAAGAACAAAATAAACAACTTACTAAAGATATAAATAATATAGATGTATTACTAGAAAAGGCATTAAGTTTATTGCAAGAAGAAAAAATTGAAGAGGCAGAGAAATTTTTTAGAAGAGCTGAAAGGTTAGGAATAGACAAGAAATTTGGGGACAACGACAACAGCAAAAAATTTCAAATATGTTATCTCTCTATGAAAGCAATATATTTACAAGATCAGAAAAAATATTATGAAGCACTTAAGTCTATAAACGAAGCTTTAGGATTTAAAATGAAATATGAGGAATTAAATTTATATAGACGTAAGGCGGAATTACTAAGCTCAATCGGACACTACAAACCGGCTCTGGATTGCTGTAATTACGTTTTGACTAATGAATCCGAGGAAATATCAGAGGTAAATAGAAGAAGAGTATTATTGGTAAAAGCTATAAGTTATTATGAGTTAGGAGAGATAGAAGAAGCTGAACAGCTTATTAAAGTTTACAACTTGAATCAAGACCCTCAAATGGTAAAAGAAGAGATAGGTAAATTATTATATTTTCCTAAAAAGGATTAATAAGAAGCGTGTAAGAAAAAAGTAAATTATTGTTTTTTTATCACTAAATTTAAAGGCAGTTGATTAAAATATCTAAATAGGCATATTCAATTGACATTATAATTAAGGAATTGTTTAATTATATTTAGTAGAAATATAATGATTTAGTTTAAAGGTAGTAAGGTATAAAATGCCGAAAGTAGCAGATAATGATCCTGGAAACGCCATAAAGGAAAAGTGGGCTGACTTAAAATCATTAATGAGTAATGTTTCTACACGTACCCAAGCTGACACTTTTTTAGCTATTGCGGGTGGCTTAGTTTTAGAAGCAGAAGCACTAGGTATAAAGCTTGATATATCAGGCATGCAAGAAACTTTAAATGCAAAGGTCAAAAGTCATGAAGTTGACCAAGCAACTAATCAAGATAAAAATTTCAAAGAAAATGAATTATTACAAAAAGAACTTTTAGAAGAGCTTGAAAAATATAAAGAAGAAACCCAAAAGAAAAAAGAGCATATTAATTTAGTACAAAATAGGTTTGAAGAAAATAGTAGTAAATCTATAAAAGAAATAGATGAAGATATCAAAAAACTAGAAAAGATTAATAAAGCTATTGATGAGGGAAAACCAATTAAAGAAAGTGATTTAGATGAGCAAATCTTAAGTACCGATAAAATTAAAGAATTAAATAAAGAACATAAACAACTTTATGCCGATCGCGATGAAATCAACCAACAACACGCAGAAGCTCATGAAGAACTAAAAAAGTTAAATCAAGAAATCCATGATTTAAATAAAAAACTTGCCGATCAAAAATTATCCCCTCAAGAAAAAGAACAACTACAACATAAAATACATCTTTCCATAGAAAAATTAAAAGATCATAAGCCAATAGTGGAAATGTTAAATGAATTAAAAGTTAAAAATGATAAAATAATAGAACAAAAGGAAGAAAAACTAAAAATAAGAAAAAATACAATAGATGCATTTGGTAAAAAAATAACAGCAGATGACAATAAAAAATATTTAGATAACCCTCTACACCTTAAGCAAAAACATTCTTTATTAGAAAATCAACATAAAGCTATAGTTAGCGATGGGATAGTTAACGATAACGATTTGCGTAATAAAACATTAAATAAAATTGCGGATGATAAAAAAGTAAAGAAACAAGCAAATCAAATAAGAGACAAAATGCAAAACAGTTCTTCCTCTAATTCTATTCCTCCTAAGCATCGTAATACCAAAGGAAGAGAAAGATAATATATTAATAAAATATAAGGAGAATATTATGAAAAATAACTTAACTAAAGAAGAAAACGAAGAATTAGCAAAATATAAACAAGCAAATCAAGCAAAAATGGCAAAGCTTAAAGAACTACAGGAAAGGCAAAAGGGGTATGAAGCATCTAACGTAAGGTTAGATGAAGATATCGCAACATTACAAGCTATTAACAGACAATTAAGTAATAATTCAGATGAGGTAAAAGTAACAGGTGAGACCTCACAAGATAACGGTCATCACCCTCAAGAAAAAAAAGCTTCTTGTTCTATTTTATAGTTTTTCTAAAAAATTATACTAACTATTATGAAGCATTAATAAAATGCTTCATTTTTTTTATCATGAAATACAAAATTTCTTATTGACTTTCAACAAAAAAAATATAACTCCTTTACATTTAATTAAAATGTAAAGAAATTGTTAGGATTTGAAAAAGAGCAGAGGAGTTTAACTAAAAATCAAAAACAAGCGGTTGGATTGCTGTCCATCGGCACTTTTCTTGAGTATTTTGACTTAATGCTATATGTTCATTTAGCAGTACTACTTAATGAGTTATTTTTTCCAAAATATGAACCTCACGCAGCCTCTCTTCTTGCAGCCTTCGCCTTTTGCTCTACTTTTGTGTTTAGACCGGTTGGGGCTTATATCTTCGGTCGAATCGGTGATAAATTAGGTCATAAATCAACTGTTATTATGACAACTATTTTAATGGCATTTTCTTGTGTTATCATGGCAAATGCTCCTACTTTTGAGACAAAGGGGTTTTTCGCTTCCGTATTAGTTACAATTTGCCGTGCTGTTCAAGGAATGTCTTCTGTAGGAGAAATAGTGGGAGCAGAACTTTATTTAACTGAAGTTACAAAACCTCCAATACAATATCCAGTAGTTTCTTTTATTGCGGTTGCTTCAGTAATAGGAACAACAGCTGCATTGGGTATGGCTTCTTTAGTTACTTCATCTTTTGGACTTAATTGGCGTCTTGCTTTTTGGATGGGTGCTATAATTGCTGTAGTTGGAGGGTTTGCAAGGACTACACTAAGAGAAACGCCAGATTTTGCAAATGCAAAACTTAGGCTTTTAGAAAAATATGAAGAAGCCAATATTGATAAAGAAGAACTAAAAAATGATGTACTTTTTAATGAAAAAGTTGATAAAAAAACAACTATATATTTCTTTGTATTAAGTTGTGCCTGGCCTATATGTTTTTATTTTACTTATATTACATGTGGAGGAATTTTAAAAAATTCTTTTGGCTATACCGCTCCACAAGTCATTCAACAAAACTTTATTGTTTCAATGGTTCACTTAGTAGCTTTATCATTTATAAGCTATTTAAGTTATAAAATATATCCCCTAAAAATACTTAAAGCAAAACTATTTTTATTATTTATCTTTATGTTGTTTTCTCCATATATGCAACGACAAAATTTATTGCCTGGGGATGACAGCTAACTTTGCCGGTAAGAGGGTGGATAAGTTTGCATAAATAAGCCTCCTTTTTGTTAATGCTTTATAATATTGGAATATTTACTTAAGTTTAAATTCTAGATATAACAACGTTAAATTTGTGTCATACTTGATTTTATAATTGTTTTTCTGTAAGTATTAAGTTTGTTTAAGAGCATGTTTTTTCCTATAACTTTCAGAATTAATTTCTAGAATCGTAGAATGATGAATTAGCCTATCGATAGCTGCTACAGTCATAGAGTTTGTAGCAAAAATACTATCCCATTCACTAAAAGGCTGATTAGATGTAACAATAAGACTCCCTGATTCATATCGCTGAGCAATCAGTTCGAACAAAACATGCGTTTCAGCTTCATCCTTACGTACATATCCTATATCATCAAGGATAATAACATCATATTTATCAAGTTTAGCAAGTTCTGCCGGAAGGCGACAATCTCGACGAGAGGCTTGCAGATTTTGAACAAGCTTAGTGGGGGAAGTAAAGAGTACTCTGATATTTTTTTCTACCAATGCATACCCTAGTGCAGCAACTAAATGACTTTTTCCTACCCCGGATGGACCAAAAACTAATAAATTTTCGGCTCGCTTAACCCAACTAATATTACAAGCTAGTGATGTGGCTATAGTATTCCGGACAGTTAGTATGAGACAATATTAACAGAAAGGAAATACAGTATGACAAAAACAAAAATGTATTCTAGTGAATTTAAAGAATCAGCAGTTAAATTGGCAACTGAATCGAAGCGACCTGTTATTCAGACTGCAAAAGAATTAGGTATCAGTAAGAATACTTTATATAGTTGGATAGATAAATATTCTAAACAATTTGAAGAATCAATAACAAGAACAGATGAACATCTGTATGATGAATTAAAAAGATTAAAGAAAGAGCTGGTGATAGTAACACAGGAGCGTGATATACTAAAAAAGGCTGCAGCGTACTTTGCAAAAGAGTCCCTGTAAGGTATGCATGGATAAAGAAGCATCAAGATGATTTCTCAATTGCAATTATGTGCAAATGTATGAAGGTATCACGTAGCGGTTATTATGAGTGGTTAAATAACCCTGGATGCAATAGGGATAAAGAAAATAGAGAATTAACCTGTAAGGTTAGAGCTATTTTTCAGGAAGGTAGACGAAATTATGGATCTAGACCCATTAAAAAGGCTTTGTTGAGGCAAGGCATAATTGTTAGTCGTAGGAGAATTACAAGACTAATGAATGAAGCTGGCTTAGTATGTAAAACTAAGTATAAATTTAAAGCAACTACTGATTCTAAGCATAATAAGCAAGTTGCTCCTAATTTATTGGATAGACAGTTTAAAGTTTCTAATGTTAATTGTTATTGGGTTGGTGATATCACCTATATCCCAACTGGAGAAGGATGGTTATATTTAGCAACAGTTATTGATCTATTTTCTAGAAAAGTAATAGGCTGGTCAATGAATAGTAATATGAAAGCTGATTTAGTTAATAATGCTTTGCTAATGGCAATATGGCAACGTAAACCACCTAAAAAGCTTATTTGGCATACTGATAGAGGTAGCCAATATTGTTCTGATAGTCATTTAAAACTTATAAAACAACATGGTATTATACAGAGTATGAGTCGTAAAGGAAATTGCTGGGATAATGCTGTTGCTGAAAGCTTTTTTCATACTATAAAAACAGAATTAATTTATCAACATAAATTTAAAACTAGGGAGGAAGCAAAACATGCTATATTTGAATATATAGAGGTATTTTATAATCGTATAAGAATGCATTCTGCTAACGATTATCTATCACCAGTACAATACGAAAAAATACAAAAATGTGCGTAAAAAACTGTCCGGAAAACTGTTGACAGATCACCTTTGTCTAGACAAATTTTTTAAATTTTAGAGGTGTAATTCTCCTGTATTAATGTATTGGTTTTTCAAAGTAAAGTTTGCATTTTCTATGTCATATAGCCTCTTGATAATTTTCTAGTTTTTCTGCAAAATGTATCATTTCAGGTGTCTTATATTCAAGCGATTGATGAGGTCTTTGCTGATTATAAAATTCTATATAATCTCTGATAGCTATCTTTGCTTCACGTACTGTTTCAAGATCAAAACGATAAATCTTCTCTTGTTTCAAAGATCGCCAAAAACGTTCAATAAATACATTATCTAAGGCTCTGCCTTTGCCGTCCATACTAATAGCTATGCCTTGTTGCTCAAGTATTTGAGTAAAATCTTTTGATGTAAATTGTACTCCTTGATCCGTATTAAAAATGTCAGGCTTGCCATGTATAGATATTGCTTCATTTAGCCCGGATATTGCATGAGATATAGGAGACAAAATCCTCGTAAAGCTGTATAATACTGGTATTTCATTAGAATAATACAAAGGATTTTGTCATGACAAATTGTATAGCATATAGTTACCAGTTTTCCAAAGTAAAAAATCGGACAATAGAGATAAATTTCACTGGAGGTGATATTAGTAGCGATGGAGGTGTGTTGTTATTAAGAGAAGCAGATAAAAGGCTTGGTATAACAGAGGAGCTTGCTAAAATATTTCCTGATAGACGAGATGGTAGTAAAATTACCCATAATATGGCAACAATGCTGAGGCAACGAATTTATGGTATTGCATTAGGTTATGAAGATTTAAATGACCACAATTATCTACGAAAATGTCCTGCTATGCAAACAGCTATGGAAACAATTGATGATATGGCAAGTAGTTCTACCTTATGTCGTATAGAAAACAATGCTGATAGACACTTTGCAATTAAAGTGCATGAACTAATGCTTGATAAATTTATTAAGTCTCATAAAATAGTACCAAAGCAGCTAATACTTGATTTTGATGCTACGGATGATGAAATTCATGGGCAACAGGAAGGTAAGTTTTATCATGGTTATTACGGTCATAATTGCTTTTTACCTTTGTATGTTTTTTGTGGAAAGCATCTGTTAGTTAGTTATCTTAGGACGTCAAAGCAGGATCAAGCAAAACATTCTTGGGCAATATTATCATTGTTAGTAAAACGTTTTCGCCAAGCTTGGCCAGAGGTAAAGATTATTTTTCGTGGTGATAGTGGATTTTGTCGTCATCAGATGTTTGATTGGTGTGATATTCATAATATAAAATATATTGTAGGAATGCCCCAAAATAACAGACTAAATGAGTTACTGAAACCTACAATGGAGAAGTCAAAAGCAGCATTTATTATAACCCAAGAAAAGCAACGTCTTTTTAGTGAGTTTCCATATAAGGCTGGTAGTTGGAGTCATGAACGTAGAATAATTGGTAAGGCAGAAATGACAATGCTTGGAGAAAATCCAAGGTATATAGTAACTAATTTATCAGATAAACCTGAAGATTTATACGACAAAGTTTACTGTGGTCGTGGTGATATGGAAAACCGTATAAAAGAGCAACAACTAGAATTATTTGCAGATCGTACTTCTTGTCATAGATGGTGGGCTAATCAGCTCAGAATGATTTTATCGGGTCTTGCATACACTTTAGTAGAATATATCAGAGGTAATTTATTACAAGGTAGTGCATTAGCAAAAGCACAAATAGGTACAATACGTTTAAAATTATTAAAAATTGGGGTAGTAATTATCCGTAATACTAGGCGTATTAAGTTTTTGTTATCTTCATCATATCCTTACCGACAGGTATGGAATCATGTGATGAAGAAATTAGCATTAGAATAACCTAGATTAGCACTGTTCCCGGTGCTTAGAAAAAATGGGGTAAGGGGCATTACATCTAAAATTTGAAAATAACGGCTTCAAAGCACTTTTTGGCAAAATTTTTACAAAAGTATCATTGCTAATATTATAAATTACTCAATTTCTTACTTTAAATCTCACTTCATGCAATATCCGGGCTAAATCCAAAGATACTAGATTTTTTTTTAAGCCAGTCTCTTTCAACTGTTAACTGGCCTATTTGCTCAAATAATGATTTAATTAAATCTTCTTGGCCGGTATCTTGTTGTTTAGATTTCGATTTAAATCCAGAAACCATAAAATCTAAAGCTTCTTTCTTCCATTTATAAATCTGATTAGCGTGAACACCATATTTGCTGGTAATTTGAGCTATAGTCATTTCTCCAGATATTGCTTCAATTGCTATTTTTACTTTTTCTTCTGCACTATATTTTTTAACTTGTTTTTTCATTTTTTGCTCCTTTTCCTAGGAGATATTATACCTACTTTTCTCTATTTTCTTGTCTAGTTTTTGGGTACCATTATAGTATGATTTTAGTAAAGGAGAGGGAGGAGATTTATTTACCTTAGTACAAAGAGAAAAAAATTGTGATTTTATAGAAGCTAAGAAATATTTACAAGATATGGTTGGTATATCAAACAATAGCAAGTTATTAGAAGATAAGATAAAAGAGCAATTTGACCAAAAAGTTAAGAATCAAGATCAACAAGCGAAATATGCTGAAATATCTAAGATAAAGAGAGCTGAAGAATTATATGAAAAATCAGACTCTATAAAATATGTCATGCCAAATAATGTAGCAAAAAGATATTTATCAGAACATCGTGGAATTAAAGAAGTATTAACAAGATACCAACTAAGTAACGATCTTAGAACCAATATGATGTGGGATAATAATAGCAAACAATATTATCCTGCATTAATTGCTTTTGCTAGAAATAAAGATGGTAATATTACCGGTGGACAATCAATTTATTTAAACAAAGACACAAATAATAAAGCTGATATTGAGGTTAATAAACGTTCTTTTGGCAGAATCAGAGGTTCTTTTGTTGAGATTAGTAAAAATAATGAACAGCAGAACGTACAAAACAGTAAAGATGGCAATAATTCAGCAAGTAATGTAACGATTATAGCAGAGGGGCTTGAGACCGCTTTAAGTATTAGGGAAGCTGGTATTAAAGGCAAAATTCTTTGTAGTTTAGGTGTAAGTAACATTAGGAACTATGAGCCTATCAAAGGAGAAAGAATAATAATTGCTGCTGATAATGATGGCAAAGACGCAGTATCAGTTCACACTGTAATGAAAGCTCAGGAAGAATTAATTAGCAAAGGAGCTGTGGTATCAATAATACGACCACCAGAAAAAGGCGATTTTAACGATATGTTAAAATCCCAAGGAGCAGAATCTATAAACAAGCTTATAGAGCCTGAAATAGCAAAATTAACAGTAGCTAGTAAAATAACTAAACAGTCATCCTTAAAAGCAAGTGATGATAGCAAATCACAATTTCAGTCTATAGAATTACTATTTTCAAAAATGGTAAATAACGATAATAACGGACTAAATAATTTGCAGCAACAGCAAATAACAGCTCTAGCCAAGTTTGGCACAGCAGAAAATATCAATACTGCTTTACAAATCTACAGAGAAAAAGGTATAGATTCTTGTACTGCTTATAGTAACAAGATTTGCATAGCAGCAATAGAGCAGAAGATACAGAAAGATTTACAAATTATGCAGAATAAATTTGATCCTAATTATAATCTTGGTGATAAAAAATTTTCTGATATAGTAGTATATGATTTTCAAGGCAAAAGCCATTTCGTCCCTGAAGATTACTTAAATGCCATAGGAAGAGATAAACAAGTAATGCAATATATAAGTCCAAGCTCAGAAATAGCTAAAGAAATAAGAAGTGCAGTAAAGCAAGTATCTGAGATCAAGCTAAATCAAGGAATAAGAGTTTAGAGTGTAGTGTAATAATATTTTATCAAGTTAAAAAATATAAATATATGAGTGAACAAGGAAACCTGCTGGGTGATCCAGATAAAGGCACGAAGAAAGCTAAGCATGATAAGATATTTCGTAAGGCACTAGAGAATCCTCTAGTTGCCCATGAGTTCTTTAATGCACATTTGCCCCCAAATATTAAAAGTTTAATAGATTTTCCTAGTTTAGCAATGGAAAATACCACTTTTGTAGAAAGCTCTTTAAAAGATTCTATCTCTGATGTTTTATTCTCATGCAAATTTGATAAACAAGACGGATATTTATTTTTACTTGTCGAGCATCAATCACAAGCAGATCATTTTATGGCTTTTAGGCTATTTAAATATATGATTAATATTTGTGAGCGATATTTAATACAAAATCCTAAAGCTAAGACTTTACCATTAATATACCCGATGATATTTTACAATGGTCAGGAGAAATATAATGTTGCAAGGAATTTGTGGGATTTATTTGCCAATAACAAATTAGCAAGAGAATTATGGATTAGTGATTACCAATTGGTGAATGTCCATGAAATTCCTGACGAAGAGTTTAAACAAAGGATATGGTCAGGGATATTAGAATTTTTTCTCAAGCATATAAATGAGAGGGAATTATTAAAAAGATGGCAAGAAATATCAGATATATTACCGGAATTAACCAAAATAACGATAGGTTATGATTATCTAGAAATGATATTATATTATACATTGACGAAGATAGAGCAAGATGATAAAATAAAACTAGAGAATTTATTATCAACAAAGTTGAATCCAGAAATAGGAACAAGGCTTATGAGAAGTTTAGCAGAGCATTGGCAACAAGAAGGAAAAGAATTAGGTATTCTTGAAGGCTTACAAGTTGGTGAAGCTCAAGGTATCCAAATTGGTAAAGCTAAAGGTATCCAAATTGGTAAAGCTGAAGGAAAAGCTGAAGGGGAATATAATAAAGCAGTAGAGGTAGCAAAGAAAATGTTAGCTCAAGGTTGCAATATTGCTTTAATTTCTAGTGTAACCGGTCTTGATGAAGCTTTTATTAGTTCTTTAGAGTAAACATATTTCTTGTAAAATTTACTCTGCTGTTTGAAAAATCATTTATAAAAAATTCTGAAATAACAAAAAAGTTTTTTATACACAGCTTACCTCTAAAACTCGTAATACTAAATTAGCGATTTAAAGGGGCATTATAATAGGATTTTTCTTTATAAGGTATATCCCCTATCAAACAATTGAAATCTTTTAAAAATGCCATTAAAATGGTTTCTATATTTTTGCATTGAAATCAAGTTTGTAAATTCATTTGTGAGAGTATTTTTTTAAGTGTGTCATGGTAAAAAAGTCACCTTTTTAAATTAAGCCTATTGGGAAAGAAAATATCAAGCTGTGATATAGTCAAAGCCCAATTTTGCAGAGGCTGGTTCCATTTAGCAGTTATCTGTTTTATAGCACAAAAAACTAGCTTAAATAAAGCATTTTCAGAGGTAAAAGCACCCTTGGTCTTGGTATATTTTCGTATTTGCCTATGGAATCCTTCCACTACATTAGTTGTATAAATTAGCCTTCTGATGTCGCTAGAATACTTAAAATAAGTGGATAAATTTTCCCAGTTTTGTTGCCAAGATTTTATTACCATCGGATATTTATTGCCCCATTTCTCATCCAACCTTAATAAGTTATACTCCGCTAAATCCTTTGTTTCTGCCTTATAAACAGTTTTTAAATCAGCCATAAATTCCTTTTGGTTTTTACTTGCAACATACCTTAAAGAATTACGAATCTGATGAATAACACAAAGCTGTACTTCAGCTTCAGGAAAACAAGCATTTATCGCCTCCGGAAAACCCTTTAATCCATCAACACAGGCAATCAAAATATCTTTTACTCCCCTAGCTTTTAAATCATTTAATACTGATAACCAAAAGTGCGATGCTTCACTTTCACAGCTATAAAACCCTAATATATCCTTGTGTCCAAACTCCGTTACACCCATTACGTTATATAACACTTTAGTACTTACCTTGCCATCTTGTCTTGCTTTAAAAAACATTGCATCTAAAAACAATATTGGATAAACAGATTCAAGCGGTCTATTACGCCACTCGGTTATTTGCGGTAATAACCTATCCGTTATTGCTGCAATAGTGCTTGCTGATACATCTACTCCGTATATCTCTTGTAAATGAGCAGTAATATCATCATAGCTTGTTCCTAAACCATAAAGGGCTAATATTTTATTATCTAGTTCTTCATTTAATACTGTTTGACGCTTCTTAATAATTTGCGGCTCAAAGCTCGAATTTCGATCTCTTGGTACTTCTAAATCAAACGAGCCGCTACCGCTTCGAACTCTTTTTCTGCTTATACCGTTACGCCGATTCCCTCCTTCTTCTAAGCTATTCTCCTCCAAATGAGCTGCCATCTCTCCTTGTAAGGCTACTTGCGTTAAATCTTTAATTAAATTGGTTAATAGTCCTTGATTCCCAAGTAACGGCTTACCTTGATATAGACCTTTTATTATCTCTTCTAATGCTTCATTCTGTATCGATGGCATTCCTTTTACTTGCTTCTCTATCTTTTCTAATCTTGTATTTTCTTGCATTGTCAAAACCTTTTTTATCTGTAT
The DNA here is from genome assembly GCF_964026385.1 of Rickettsia endosymbiont of Polydrusus tereticollis. Classification (NCBI taxonomy): domain Bacteria; kingdom Pseudomonadati; phylum Pseudomonadota; class Alphaproteobacteria; order Rickettsiales; family Rickettsiaceae; genus Rickettsia; species Rickettsia endosymbiont of Polydrusus tereticollis. Next base: position 2,041,425 of record NZ_OZ032142.1, read on the forward strand.
TTTTTATTTAATTTATATACTTCTTTCCCAGTTTGACACACTTTTTTAAATACTACCTCATTTGTAATTTAGTAATAGGGAAATTACCCACAAGTTTTACATAACAGGTAAGATCTGGTAGATTCATGATTTCAGAAGGCATTACTAATAATTTCCTTTTCTCTAAATGATTCATATTAACTCCATCCCGCATAGAGTTAGCACCATAAGAGAGATTCTCTTGAGTTTCAATAATTTCTTGCTCACCAAGCATTAAAGCTGATTTATGTGCTGTTTGTTGATCACTTACCCGAAAAATAAATTTACTGCCAAATAAATCAAGCATTGAAGCTGCTCCTGCATGGCCATATATCTCCTCTAATTGATGAATATTCTGCATGCCTGCAACAACGCAGCCACCATATTTCCTGCTTTCAGCTAAAGCTATAGGGAGTGAAGATATCTTTTGTAAAGCTGGCAGCTCATCAATCACAAACCACATATTACTATGAGTATTATTGATGTTCCTATTCATTAATGCTTTTATCGCTATGCTAATCCATGCAGCAATAAGTGGTCGTAGCATTACTCTCTGATTAGGAGTACTAGTTATAAATAACCAACCTTTGTCCGCAGTAAACCACTTTCTAATACTAAAACTACCATCAGGCTTTAAATGTTGCAGAGCTTCAATATTTTTACTAACAGTTGCTTGAATACCTGAGGAAGTCTCAGGGGCACTACTGCTAATTATACCGGCTACTGCACTGTTTTTAAAGATCCTAACAAATTCCTTATTATTTGCATAAAGAATAGTATTTATTAGCTTTTTGATGTCTTTACTATCCTGATATAATCTTAATCCTTCAGCTAATACTAGCTCAGCACTTTTAGCAAAAAAATCATCTAATTTTGGATTATAATTACTAAAACTACTGGCTATATCATTATAATACCAAATTTCATGACAATCATTCCATGGTAACCATGCTGAAGTATTCTCTTGCAAAGGATTAAGTATCTTATCACATTTTGGATCAAAAAATCGATCAGTAAAGCTACCTGTTAAATCAACAATAATTGCTCTACCACGCTCTTTATTAAAATATTCTTCTGCTAAAATGTTTAGATCTTGAATCTTGCTTTGTAGATCTATTGGTTGTGGTTTTTCATTAACAATACTAGTGGTATTTTCTGCAAAAATACTGCTAAAAAATATTAATGGCAAGATAAATATGAATGCTAATTTTTTGATATTTTTCATAAATTTCTTTTAATTATTGTCATTTTTATAGCCTGGTAGTTTAATGTTTCTTTTCTTTATCGCCTTATCGCTAATGCCAATATTATCTGCTATTTGCTGGCCAGTTCTGACAATCGTTGATTCAGGAGTTTTATTAAATTCATCTTCAATTTGTTCCCTCTTATCTTTTACTTTATCAGATAACTGCTCAAGAAGCTTTACTTTTTCTACTTCATTATTACCTACATTATTAATTAGCATTTGTTCTACATTTTTATCATAAATATCATTTTTTCTATCATCAATACTACTAATAGCAGCTTGATCATTTAATCGTTGTTTATTTTCATCAAAACTTGATCGTAAGCTTTCTTTAGATGGAATATTGACTCTACTTACAGAGCTTAAGTTTTTAGGTATAGTATTGTTAATTTTAGCTATATCTAAAGCTATTTGCTCAGCTTCTTGTGTGTGAGTACTCACCCACGCTGCTGCTTGCTCCTTGCTATTTACTCCAGGAATATTTTTTGCAATTATGCTATTCAATACTGGTTCATTTAAATTACGATCAATAGCAGCCGAGTTTTGTGCAATATAATTCATATTATAACTTAATTGCTCTATATTTTGTTTAGTGCTTGCTATTTCTTGCCCTACAGATTGTTGCTCAGAAAAATTACTATTTAGATTATTGCTAAGTGACTGCATGCTACTACTTGCATTACTTAATCTGCCATCTTTAGTAGCACTTTTAATCTTAGATAATGCTTCATTATATGATTGTTGCTGATTAACTGATTTTCCTTGTTCTTTTCCTTGATCATTAGTTGATGTAACTCCAATAATTCCACTACCAAACATAGTATTCACACCAATACTTCCTGTAGCACTAGTACTAGTTCCTTTTCTATTACTACTACCAGTATGATCAGTAGCAGATGTGCTGTCTGAATTCATCTGCTGCAAGGCTAAATACTGGCTATCAGTAATACCGATAGATTTCGCCTCTTCATAGCTTAATCTTTTACCTATTTCAGTTGCTATGGAATTTCCTGTAGTAGTTAAATCACTATATCTATCATTTAATGAGTCAAGATAACTTTGTGAGCTCATAAACTGAGATTGATAACTATCCTGTAATAATTTAGAAGAGCGGTAGTTGTTAACAAGTGAGTCTACTGCTTGAGTCAGTACTTGTCTACCACTAGCAGTATGATCTGTCAACAGTTTTCCGGACAGTTTTTTACGCACATTTTTGTATTTTTTCGTATTGTACTGGTGATAGATAATCGTTAGCAGAATGCATTCTTATACGATTATAAAATACCTCTATATATTCAAATATAGCATGTTTTGCTTCCTCCCTAGTTTTAAATTTATGTTGATAAATTAATTCTGTTTTTATAGTATGAAAAAAGCTTTCAGCAACAGCATTATCCCAGCAATTTCCTTTACGACTCATACTCTGTATAATACCATGTTGTTTTATAAGTTTTAAATGACTATCAGAACAATATTGGCTACCTCTATCAGTATGCCAAATAAGCTTTTTAGGTGGTTTACGTTGCCATATTGCCATTAGCAAAGCATTATTAACTAAATCAGCTTTCATATTACTATTCATTGACCAGCCTATTACTTTTCTAGAAAATAGATCAATAACTGTTGCTAAATATAACCATCCTTCTCCAGTTGGGATATAGGTGATATCACCAACCCAATAACAATTAACATTAGAAACTTTAAACTGTCTATCCAATAAATTAGGAGCAACTTGCTTATTATGCTTAGAATCAGTAGTTGCTTTAAATTTATACTTAGTTTTACATACTAAGCCAGCTTCATTCATTAGTCTTGTAATTCTCCTACGACTAACAATTATGCCTTGCCTCAACAAAGCCTTTTTAATGGGTCTAGATCCATAATTTCGTCTACCTTCCTGAAAAATAGCTCTAACCTTACAGGTTAATTCTCTATTTTCTTTATCCCTATTGCATCCAGGGTTATTTAACCACTCATAATAACCGCTACGTGATACCTTCATACATTTGCACATAATTGCAATTGAGAAATCATCTTGATGCTTCTTTATCCATGCATACCTTACAGTGATGTGGCTATAGTATTCCGGACAGTTAGTATGAGACAATATTAACAGAAAGGAAATACAGTATGACAAAAACAAAAATGTATTCTAGTGAATTTAAAGAATCAGCAGTTAAATTGGCAACTGAATCGAAGCGACCTGTTATTCAGACTGCAAAAGAATTAGGTATCAGTAAGAATACTTTATATAGTTGGATAGATAAATATTCTAAACAATTTGAAGAATCAATAACAAGAACAGATGAACATCTGTATGATGAATTAAAAAGATTAAAGAAAGAGCTGGTGATAGTAACACAGGAGCGTGATATACTAAAAAAGGCTGCAGCGTACTTTGCAAAAGAGTCCCTGTAAGGTATGCATGGATAAAGAAGCATCAAGATGATTTCTCAATTGCAATTATGTGCAAATGTATGAAGGTATCACGTAGCGGTTATTATGAGTGGTTAAATAACCCTGGATGCAATAGGGATAAAGAAAATAGAGAATTAACCTGTAAGGTTAGAGCTATTTTTCAGGAAGGTAGACGAAATTATGGATCTAGACCCATTAAAAAGGCTTTGTTGAGGCAAGGCATAATTGTTAGTCGTAGGAGAATTACAAGACTAATGAATGAAGCTGGCTTAGTATGTAAAACTAAGTATAAATTTAAAGCAACTACTGATTCTAAGCATAATAAGCAAGTTGCTCCTAATTTATTGGATAGACAGTTTAAAGTTTCTAATGTTAATTGTTATTGGGTTGGTGATATCACCTATATCCCAACTGGAGAAGGATGGTTATATTTAGCAACAGTTATTGATCTATTTTCTAGAAAAGTAATAGGCTGGTCAATGAATAGTAATATGAAAGCTGATTTAGTTAATAATGCTTTGCTAATGGCAATATGGCAACGTAAACCACCTAAAAAGCTTATTTGGCATACTGATAGAGGTAGCCAATATTGTTCTGATAGTCATTTAAAACTTATAAAACAACATGGTATTATACAGAGTATGAGTCGTAAAGGAAATTGCTGGGATAATGCTGTTGCTGAAAGCTTTTTTCATACTATAAAAACAGAATTAATTTATCAACATAAATTTAAAACTAGGGAGGAAGCAAAACATGCTATATTTGAATATATAGAGGTATTTTATAATCGTATAAGAATGCATTCTGCTAACGATTATCTATCACCAGTACAATACGAAAAAATACAAAAATGTGCGTAAAAAACTGTCCGGAAAACTGTTGACAGATCACCTCCCAAGTAACATGACAAACGATCATCATAAATATGTATTCCTAATTGATACCCTATTAATCTGGAAGGTACACTATACATAACTTTTTTTACTGTAATAGTGCTAGAAGTTGTCACCCTAGCTGTTGTTTGGCTAAAATCTATAGTTCTGTGGGCCGGCAATCCTTTTAAATAAGATCGTTCAATATAAAGTTGTGGTTGATGACGATTATTGTGTCGTTGAACAACAGAGTCTATAAAATTTTGATAGTCATCTATAGATTCAAAATTATAAGAACCACGCAATAAAAGAGCTTGCTCTAAACGTCTCTTAAGATGACCATGTGCAGCCTCAACGCTACCATTCTCATGTCCTTTCCCACGATTGTTTCTTGTAGCATGCATGCCATAATGAGCACATACTTCTTTATAAGAACATGTTATATCATCTGACTCCTCTTGCGATAAATTCTTGAAAGCAGCTGACAAACTGTCAGTCCTATGTTCTTCAGGACATCCTCCTAAACTCCATAATGCATCCTGAAGCGATTGAGAAAGAGCGGTAAAACTTTCTCCGCCCTGAATCACTTTCATAAAAGACCAATTACTATAAGCTAACCGAAAATGATACAATAGATGCTTAAACGGTTTACCACAAATAGTAATCTCTATGCCTTTTAAAGCAGTAAAATCCGATAAACCTTGACGACCGGGTACATGAAGCTGGCGAAAGATAACTTCCTTTTCCGGACCATATAATGCTCTCCACTTGCTAGTGCGTCGCTGAACAGTTCTTAAAATGCTGTCCGGATATTTTCCTGGGTATTCGTCTTGAAGATATTCTAATAATGTCCAAGATGTTAAATATGGTAGTTGTTCTAATAAAGGAACTAATACACCTTCCCATACTCCTTCTAATGGATCGTTACGGTACTTACGTACTTTCTTCCCTTTCGATAAAGATAACACTTCCCTACGTTCTAAATTCCTACCACTACGTTGTGAAAAACCTGCTTTAGCTGAACAAATTGTTTGATTCAAACCTGATTTTCTTAATTTCATATATACCTCGTATTGCTGATTTGTTATTCTTCTACCGGGCATCTGTAAACTCCAAAAGTATTCAGATGCCTATTTTATCACCGGCAAAGTTAGCTGTCATCCCCAGGCAATAAATTTTGTCGTTGCATATACAAAAATCGTCTTTCTGGCTCTAAAAAATGCTGCAAAGAAATGGACCATGCCCATTAGAGAATGGTCCCTTGCTTTAAATCAATTTGAGATACTTTGCGGAGATTTTAAATATGAATTATTAGAAAATGAATTTTAGATACTTACACAAAATTTATGATTGACTCCAGTTTTCAGAGTGTGGAAAAAGCTTTCCATAGCAGCATTATCATAGGAAACCCCAGTCTTTCCATGACTTAAAACAATTCCATGTTTTTTGGTTGCATTATAAAAGTCAAAACTAGTAAATTGGCTTCCAAGATCAGAATGATGAATAAGCCCCTTGAGCGGTTTACGTTGTAATGCAGCAGAGTTAAGAGCTTTAATTATCAAGTCTGTTCTCATTGTTTCGTCTATTGCCATACCTACTACTTTCCGTGAGAATAGATCAAGGATAATAGCTAAATAAGCCCACTTATTATTTACAGAAATATAACTAATATCTGCTACCCAAATACTATTTGGACTTGGGCTAGAGCCATTTTGTTTAACCAAATCTTCTCCCCTATGATAAGGTTTATCAGACTGCCTTGTAGTCTTTTTAAACTTTCTGTACATTTTTGCTTGAATGCTATTTACTTGCATTAGCCTTGCTACTCGAGGACGTGAACAAATAAAGCCTTGTTCTTTTAACTCTGCATGAATTCTTGGACTTCCATAAGTTTTATAACTTTCAGTAAAAATAGTTTTAATCTTACTTATCAATTCCTCATTATATTCAGCTCTTTTACTTGGCATACGATTAATAAAATCATAATAACCACTCCTACTAACCCCTAAAATCTTAGCCATCTGATCTACACAAAAATAAGAACTATGATTCTTCATAAATTCGTACCTTTGTTTGGGGGAGCTGAAAAGATGACCACTGCTTTTTTTAAGATATCTCGCTCTTGTTTTACAAGATGTAACTCCCTCTTTAAATCTCGTACTTCTTGATTCACTACATTGCCACTACCAACAAAGCTAGCTTCTCCTTTGCCTTTGTAATTCTTAAGCCAATATCCCAAACCAGATCGGGAAACCCCTAAATCCTTAGCAATATCATTGATGCTTTTACTACCTTTATTTGCTAAATACAGTTTTACTGCATTAATCTTAAATTCTTTATCATATGTTCTTTGAGTCATCACAAAAATCCCTACTTTGATGTTTTTATTTTTACATGACTCTCTTTAATTTGTCCGTTTTATTGTAGCAAGATCAATGGTGGCTGCGTTGTTGCAGGTATGCAAAATATTCATCAATTAGAGGAAATATATGGTCATGCAGGAGCAGCTTCAATGCTTGATCTATTTGGCAGCAAGTTTATTTTTCGAGTAAGTGATCAACAAACAGCACATAAATCAGCTTTAATGCTTGGTGAGCAAGAAATTATTGAAACTCAAGAAAGTCTCTCATACGGAGCTAACTCTATGCGGGATGGAGTTAATATGAATCATTTAGAGAAAAGAAAATTATTAGTAATGCCTTCTGAAATTATGAATCTAGAAGATCTTACCTGTTATGTAAAACTTGCGGGTAATTTCCCGATTACTAAATTACAAATGAACTTACAAACTTGATTTCAATGCAAAAATATAGAAACCATTTTAATGGCATTTTTAAAAGATTTCAATTGTTTGATAGGAAGGGACCTTATAAAGAAAAATCCTATTATAATGCCCCTTTAAATCGCTAATTTAGTATTACGAGTTTTAGAGGTAAGCTGTGTATAAAAAACTTTTTTGTTATTTCAGAATTTTTATAAATGATTTTTCAAACAGCAGAGTAAATTTTACAAGAAATATGTTTACTCTAAAGAACTAATAAAAGCTTCATCAAGACCGGTTACACTAGAAATTAAAGCAATATTGCAACCTTGAGATAGCATTCTTTTTGCTATCTCAACTCTTTCTTCAGCTTTTCCTTCAGCTTTTCCAATTTGGATACCTTGAGCTTCACCAATTTGGATACCTTTAGCTTCACCAATCTGGATACCTTGAGCTTCACCAACTTGTAAGCCTTCAAGAATACCTATTTCTTTTCCTTCTTGTTGCCAATGCTCTGCTAAACTTCTCATAAGCCTTGTTCCTATTTCTGGATTCAACTTTGTTGATAATAAATTCTTTAGCTTTATTTTATCATCTTGCTCTATCTTCGTCAATGTATAATATAATATCATTTCTAGATAATCATAACCTATCGTTATTTTGGTTAATTCCGGTAATATATCTGATATTTCTTGCCATCTTTTTAATAATTCCCTCTCATGTATATGCTTGAGAAAAAATTCTAATATCCCCGACCATATCCTTTGTTTAAACTCTTCATCTGGTATTTCATGGACATTCACTAACTGGTAATCACTAATCCATAATTCTCTTGCTAATTTGTTATTGGCAAATAAATCCCACAAATTCCTTGCAACATTATATTTCTCCTGACCATTGTAAAATATCATCGGGTATATTAATGGTAAAGTCTTAGCTTTAGGATTTTGTATTAAATATCGCTCACAAATATTAATCATATATTTAAAAAGCCTAAAAGCCATAAAATGATCTGCTTTTGATTGATGTTCTACAAGCAAAAATAAGTATCCGTCTTGTTTATCAAATTTGCATGAGAATAAAACATCAGAGATAGAATCTTTTAAAGAGCTTTCTACAAAAGTGGTATTTTCCATTGCTAAACTAGGAAAATCTATTAAACTTTTAATATTTGGGGGCAAATGTGCATTAAAGAACTCATGGGCGACTAGAGGATTCTCCAGTGCCTTACGAAATATCTTATCATGCTTAGCTTTCTTCGTGCCTTTATCTGGATCACCCAGCAGGTTTCCTTGTTCACTCATATATTTATATTTTTTAACTTGATAAAATATTATTACACTACACTCTAAACTCTTATTCCTTGATTTAGCTTGATCTCAGATACTTGCTTTACTGCACTTCTTATTTCTTTAGCTATTTCTGAGCTTGGACTTATATATTGCATTACTTGTTTATCTCTTCCTATGGCATTTAAGTAATCTTCAGGGACGAGATGGCTTTTGCCTTGAAAATCATGTACTACTATATCAGAAAATTTTTTATCACCAAGATTATAATTAGGATCAAATTTATTCTGCATAATTTGTAAATCTTTCTGTATCTTCTGCTCTATTGCTGCTATGCAAATCTTGTTACTATAAGCAGTACAAGAATCTATACCTTTTTCTCTGTAGATTTGTAAAGCAGTATCGATATTTTCTGCTGTGCCAAACTTGGCTAGAGCTGTTATTTGCTGTTGTTGCAAATTATTTAGTCCGTTATTATCGTTATTTGCAAATTTTGAAAATAGTAATTCTATAGACTTAATTTGTGATTTGCTATTATCATTTGCTTTTAAGGATGATTTAAGTTCTGTTGCCTTACTAGCTGCTGTTAATTTTATTATTTCAGGCTCTATAAGCTTGTCTATAGATTCTGCTCCTTGGGATTTTAACATATCATTAAAATCGCCTTTTTCTGGTGGTCGTATTATTGCTACCGTCGCTCCTTGCCTAATTAATTCTTCCTGAGCCTTAATTACAGTATTAACTGATACTGCATCTTTGCCATCATTATCAGCAGCAATTATTATTCTCTCACCTTTGATAGGCTCATAGTTCCCTGATGTTACTTACACCTAAACTACAAAGCATTTTGCCCTTAATACCAGCTTCTGCAATGCTTAAAGTTGTCTCGAGCCCCTCTGCTATAATCGTTACATTACTTGCTGAATTGTTGCCATCTTTACTGTTTGGTATGTTCTGCTGTTCATTATTTTTACTAATCTCAACAAAAGAACCTCTGATTCTGCCAAAAGAACGTTTATTAACCTCAATATCAGCTTTATTATTTGTTTCTTTGTTTAAATAAATTGATTGTCCACCGGTAATATTACCATCTTTATTTCTAGCAAAAGCAATTAATGCAGGATAATATTGTTTGCTATTACTGTCCCACATCATATTGGTTCTAAGATCATTATTGATATCCTGTTAATATTTTTTTAATTCCACGATGTTCTAATAAATATTTTTTTGCTATATTATTTGGCGTCATATAGATTATAGAATCTGATTTTTCATATAATTCTTCAGCTCTCTTTATCTTAGATATTTCAGCATATTTCGCTTGTTGATCTTGATTCTTAACTTTTTGGTCAAATTGCTCTTTTATCTTATCTTCTAATAACTTGCTATTGTTTGATATACCAACCATATCTTGTAAATATTTCTTAGCTTCTACAAAATCACAATTTTTTTCTCTTTGTACTAAGGTAAATAAATCTCCTCCCTCTCCTTTACTAAAATCATACCATCTGCCAGCTTTACTGCCGCCTATCCTCATCACTATCCCGGATATTGCATGAAGTGAGATTTAAAGTAAGAAATTGAGTAATTTATAATATTAGCAATGATACTTTTGTAAAAATTTTGCCAAAAAGTGCTTTGAAGCCGTTATTTTCAAATTTTAGATGTAATGCCCCTTACCCCATTTTTTCTAAGCACCGGGAACAGTGCTAATCTAGGTTATTCTAATGCTAATTTCTTCATCACATGATTCCATACCTGTCGGTAAGGATATGATGAAGATAACAAAAACTTAATACGCCTAGTATTACGGATAATTACTACCCCAATTTTTAATAATTTTAAACGTATTGTACCTATTTGTGCTTTTGCTAATGCACTACCTTGTAATAAATTACCTCTGATATATTCTACTAAAGTGTATGCAAGACCCGATAAAATCATTCTGAGCTGATTAGCCCACCATCTATGACAAGAAGTACGATCTGCAAATAATTCTAGTTGTTGCTCTTTTATACGGTTTTCCATATCACCACGACCACAGTAAACTTTGTCGTATAAATCTTCAGGTTTATCTGATAAATTAGTTACTATATACCTTGGATTTTCTCCAAGCATTGTCATTTCTGCCTTACCAATTATTCTACGTTCATGACTCCAACTACCAGCCTTATATGGAAACTCACTAAAAAGACGTTGCTTTTCTTGGGTTATAATAAATGCTGCTTTTGACTTCTCCATTGTAGGTTTCAGTAACTCATTTAGTCTGTTATTTTGGGGCATTCCTACAATATATTTTATATTATGAATATCACACCAATCAAACATCTGATGACGACAAAATCCACTATCACCACGAAAAATAATCTTTACCTCTGGCCAAGCTTGGCGAAAACGTTTTACTAACAATGATAATATTGCCCAAGAATGTTTTGCTTGATCCTGCTTTGACGTCCTAAGATAACTAACTAACAGATGCTTTCCACAAAAAACATACAAAGGTAAAAAGCAATTATGACCGTAATAACCATGATAAAACTTACCTTCCTGTTGCCCATGAATTTCATCATCCGTAGCATCAAAATCAAGTATTAGCTGCTTTGGTACTATTTTATGAGACTTAATAAATTTATCAAGCATTAGTTCATGCACTTTAATTGCAAAGTGTCTATCAGCATTGTTTTCTATACGACATAAGGTAGAACTACTTGCCATATCATCAATTGTTTCCATAGCTGTTTGCATAGCAGGACATTTTCGTAGATAATTGTGGTCATTTAAATCTTCATAACCTAATGCAATACCATAAATTCGTTGCCTCAGCATTGTTGTCATATTATGGGTAATTTTACTACCATCTCGTCTATCAGGAAATATTTTAGCAAGCTCCTCTGTTATACCAAGCCTTTTATCTGCTTCTCTTAATAACAACACACCTCCATCGCTACTAATATCACCTCCAGTGAAATTTATCTCTATTGTCCGATTTTTTACTTTGGAAAACTGGTAACTATATGCTATACAATTTGTCATGACAAAATCCTTTGTATTATTCTAATGAAATACCAGTATTATACAGCTTTACGAGGATTTTGTCTCCTATATCTCATGCAATATCCGGGCTATTTTGCCATCTTTCTCCCAGCATAACACTTGACTATTTGATAAATGCTTATTTGGACTACCTAGCAAATTTCTACCTATTTCTTCCGCTTTAAATGATAATCTTTGCTTCAATTCCAATGCTTCTTGTTTATTAATAGCATTATAATCTATTTTATTCTTTGCCATAATATCCTCTTGTAATTTAACACTTATTGTTGTATCTTGTTTATTACAATTCTTGAGGTTATAAGAAGAGCTTTTTCGCTCTTCTTGGGCTTTATGGCTTGTGGCAAGATTTGTGCTAGTGCTTCTTAGGATTTCTGCTACTTTAGCAGGTGGCTCTAACTTCACTCTTAAGTGGTAATAGTTATCATTACTGTGTAATCTATCCTTAATATCTTCTACTACCCCTTTAAACCAATTACCTACTTTATCTATAATATTAGGACTCTTGCTTTCCTGAACTGCTAGCAACTCTTCTAAAGTTTTAAAATTAATGCTAGATAGCCTATTATCTATTTTGCTAAGTTGCGATATTAAACTGGCCATATTCCTGGTAGCCTTCCTATTATAGTAAAGTTTTACCTCTTCTATATGTCTAGTCATGGCTACTATAATGGTACCCAAAAACTAGACAAGAAAATAGAGAAAAGTAGGTATAATATCTCCTAGGAAAAGGAGCAAAAAATGAAAAAACAAGTTAAAAAATATAGTGCAGAAGAAAAAGCAAAAATAGCAATTGAAGCAATATCTGGAGAAATGACTATAGCTCAAATTACCAGCAAATATGGTGTTCACGCTAATCAGATTTATAAATGGAAGAAAGAAGCTTTAGATTTTATGGTTTCTGGATTTAAATCGAAATCTAAACAACAAGATACCGGCCAAGAAGATTTAATTAAATCATTATTTGAGCAAATAGGCCAGTTAACAGTTGAAAGAGACTGGCTTAAAAAAAAATCTAGTATCTTTGGATTTAGAGGTTAGGAAAAAAATGATAAGTTATGCTTCAAATTTAACCATAGCAAGACAATGCAAACTTTTAGATTTAAACCGCTCAAGTTACTACTACCGAGCTAGGAATACCTTAGATGATAAGGAGTATAGAGTACTGAACAGAATTGATGAGATTTTTACAGAGCATCCCTATTATGGTACTAGAAGAATGTCTCATGTCCTAAAATCCGAAGGGTTAAATGTTAGTCGTAAGATGATAAGAAAATATTATAAAATACTTGGTATTGAAGCAGTATACCCAAAGATTAATTTAAGCCGTAGGAATCAGGCTCATAAAGTATACCCATATCTATTAAATAATATAGAGGTGGTTTGCTCCAATCAAGTTTACTGTGCAGATATTACTTACATAAGATTAAAGCAAGGTTTTGTATATTTGGTTGCTATAATGGATTGGTATAGTCGTTATATTTTGAGTTGGCGGGTGTCGATTAGTTTAGAAAATGATTTTTGTATTGAAGCTCTAAATGAAGCAATATCTATACATGGCAAGCCTGACATTTTTAATACGGATCAAGGAGTACAATTTACATCAAAAGATTTTACTCAAATACTTGAGCAACAAGGCATAGCTATTAGTATGGACGGCAAAGGCAGAGCCTTAGATAATGTATTTATTGAACGTTTTTGGCGATCTTTGAAACAAGAGAAGATTTATCGTTTTGATCTTGAAACAGTACGTGAAGCAAAGATAGCTATCAGAGATTATATAGAATTTTATAATCAGCAAAGACCTCATCAATCGCTTGAATATAAGACACCTGAAATGATACATTTTGCAGAAAAACTAGAAAATTATCAAGAGGCTATATGACATAGAAAATGCAAACTTTACTTTGAAAAACCAATACATTAATACAGGAGAATTACACCTCTAAAATTTAAAAAATTTGTCTAGACAAAGAGTACCACCTCAGTCCACCGGTAATATTACCATCTTTATTTCTAGCAAAAGCAATTAATGCAGGATAATATTGTTTGCTATTATTATCCCACATCATATTGGTTCTAAGATCGTTACTTAGTTGGTATCTTGTTAATACTTCTTTAATTCCACGATGTTCTGATAAATATCTTTTTGCTACATTATTTGGCATGACATATTTTATAGAGTCTGATTTTTCATATAATTCTTCAGCTCTCTTTATCTTAGATATTTCAGCATATTTCGCTTGTTGATCTTGATTCTTAACTTTTTGGTCAAATTGCTCTTTTATCTTATCTTCTAATAACTTGCTATTGTTTGATATACCAACCATATCTTGTAAATATTTCTTAGCTTCTATAAAATCACAATTTTTTTCTCTTTGTACTAAGGTAAATAAATCTCCTCCCTCTCCTTTACTAAAATCATACCATCTGCCAGCTTTACTACCGCCTATCCTCATCACTATTTTGCCATCTTTCTCCCAGCGTAACACTTGACTATTTGATAAATGCTTATTTGGACTACCTAGCAAATTTCTACCTATTTCTTCCGCTTTAAATGATAATCTTTGCTTCAATTCCAATGCTTCTTGTTTATTAATAGCATTATAATCTATTTTATTCTTTGCCATAATATCCTCTTGTAATTTAACACTTATTGTTGTATCTTGTTTATTACAATTCTTGAGGTTATAAGAAGAGCTTTTTCGCTCTTCTTGGGCTTTATGGCTTGTGGCAAGATTTGTGCTAGTGCTTCTTAGGATTTCTGCTACTTTAGCAGGTGGCTCTAACTTCACTCTTAAGTGGTAATAGTTATCATTACTGTGTAATCTATCCTTAATATCTTCTACTACCCCTTTAAACCAATTACCTACTTTATCTATAATATTAGGACTCTTGCTTTCCTGAACTGCTAGCAACTCTTCTAACCCGGATATTGCATGAGATATAGGAGACAAAATCCTCGTAAAGCTGTATAATACTGGTATTTCATTAGAATAATACAAAGGATTTTGTCATGACAAATTGTATAGCATATAGTTACCAGTTTTCCAAAGTAAAAAATCGGACAATAGAGATAAATTTCACTGGAGGTGATATTAGTAGCGATGGAGGTGTGTTGTTATTAAGAGAAGCAGATAAAAGGCTTGGTATAACAGAGGAGCTTGCTAAAATATTTCCTGATAGACGAGATGGTAGTAAAATTACCCATAATATGGCAACAATGCTGAGGCAACGAATTTATGGTATTGCATTAGGTTATGAAGATTTAAATGACCACAATTATCTACGAAAATGTCCTGCTATGCAAACAGCTATGGAAACAATTGATGATATGGCAAGTAGTTCTACCTTATGTCGTATAGAAAACAATGCTGATAGACACTTTGCAATTAAAGTGCATGAACTAATGCTTGATAAATTTATTAAGTCTCATAAAATAGTACCAAAGCAGCTAATACTTGATTTTGATGCTACGGATGATGAAATTCATGGGCAACAGGAAGGTAAGTTTTATCATGGTTATTACGGTCATAATTGCTTTTTACCTTTGTATGTTTTTTGTGGAAAGCATCTGTTAGTTAGTTATCTTAGGACGTCAAAGCAGGATCAAGCAAAACATTCTTGGGCAATATTATCATTGTTAGTAAAACGTTTTCGCCAAGCTTGGCCAGAGGTAAAGATTATTTTTCGTGGTGATAGTGGATTTTGTCGTCATCAGATGTTTGATTGGTGTGATATTCATAATATAAAATATATTGTAGGAATGCCCCAAAATAACAGACTAAATGAGTTACTGAAACCTACAATGGAGAAGTCAAAAGCAGCATTTATTATAACCCAAGAAAAGCAACGTCTTTTTAGTGAGTTTCCATATAAGGCTGGTAGTTGGAGTCATGAACGTAGAATAATTGGTAAGGCAGAAATGACAATGCTTGGAGAAAATCCAAGGTATATAGTAACTAATTTATCAGATAAACCTGAAGATTTATACGACAAAG
Organism: Rickettsia endosymbiont of Polydrusus tereticollis; assembly: GCF_964026385.1. Lineage (NCBI taxonomy): Bacteria > Pseudomonadati > Pseudomonadota > Alphaproteobacteria > Rickettsiales > Rickettsiaceae > Rickettsia > Rickettsia endosymbiont of Polydrusus tereticollis. Next base: position 2,057,081 of record NZ_OZ032142.1, read on the forward strand.
TTTACTGTGGTCGTGGTGATATGGAAAACCGTATAAAAGAGCAACAACTAGAATTATTTGCAGATCGTACTTCTTGTCATAGATGGTGGGCTAATCAGCTCAGAATGATTTTATCGGGTCTTGCATACACTTTAGTAGAATATATCAGAGGTAATTTATTACAAGGTAGTGCATTAGCAAAAGCACAAATAGGTACAATACGTTTAAAATTATTAAAAATTGGGGTAGTAATTATCCGTAATACTAGGCGTATTAAGTTTTTGTTATCTTCATCATATCCTTACCGACAGGTATGGAATCATGTGATGAAGAAATTAGCATTAGAATAACCTAGATTAGCACTGTTCCCGGTGCTTAGAAAAAATGGGGTAAGGGGCATTACATCTAAAATTTGAAAATAACGGCTTCAAAGCACTTTTTGGCAAAATTTTTACAAAAGTATCATTGCTAATATTATAAATTACTCAATTTCTTACTTTAAATCTCACTTCATGCAATATCCGGGTTAGCTATCAATCTATCGTTACTTACTGAAGTTATCGTTGCAAATTCACCATTTTCTATTTGTAAATCTTTATTAGTACTTTTAAACAAAATACGATCTCCTGCCATATAATCTTCGTGCTTTTCAGATGATAGATTATAATGGTACCCAAAAACTAGACAAGAAAATAGAGAAAAGTAGGTATAATATCTCCTAGGAAAAGGAGCAAAAAATGAAAAAACAAGTTAAAAAATATAGTGCAGAAGAAAAAGTAAAAATAGCAATTGAAGCAATATCTGGAGAAATGACTATAGCTCAAATTACCAGCAAATATGGTGTTCACGCTAATCAGATTTATAAATGGAAGAAAGAAGCTTTAGATTTTATGGTTTCTGGATTTAAATCGAAATCTAAACAACAAGATACCGGCCAAGAAGATTTAATTAAATCATTATTTGAGCAAATAGGCCAGTTAACAGTTGAAAGAGACTGGCTTAAAAAAAAATCTAGTATCTTTGGATTTAGAGGTTAGGAAAAAAATGATAAGTTATGCTTCAAATTTAACCATAGCAAGACAATGCAAACTTTTAGATTTAAACCGCTCAAGTTACTACTACCGAGCTAGGAATACCTTAGATGATAAGGAGTATAGAGTACTGAACAGAATTGATGAGATTTTTACAGAGCATCCCTATTATGGTACTAGAAGAATGTCTCATGTCCTAAAATCCGAAGGGTTAAATGTTAGTCGTAAGATGATAAGAAAATATTATAAAATACTTGGTATTGAAGCAGTATACCCAAAGATTAATTTAAGCCGTAGGAATCAGGCTCATAAAGTATACCCATATCTATTAAATAATATAGAGGTGGTTTGCTCCAATCAAGTTTACTGTGCAGATATTACTTACATAAGATTAAAGCAAGGTTTTGTATATTTGGTTGCTATAATGGATTGGTATAGTCGTTATATTTTGAGTTGGCGGGTGTCGATTAGTTTAGAAAATGATTTTTGTATTGAAGCTCTAACCCGGATATTGCATGAAGTGAGATTTAAAGTAAGAAATTGAGTAATTTATAATATTAGCAATGATACTTTTGTAAAAATTTTGCCAAAAAGTGCTTTGAAGCCGTTATTTTCAAATTTTAGATGTAATGCCCCTTACCCCATTTTTTCTAAGCACCGGGAACAGTGCTAATCTAGGTTATTCTAATGCTAATTTCTTCATCACATGATTCCATACCTGTCGGTAAGATATGATGAAGATAACAAAAACTTAATACGCCTAGTATTACGGATAATTACTACCCCAATTTTTAATAATTTTAAACGTATTGTACCTATTTGTGCTTTTGCTAATGCACTACCTTGTAATAAATTACCTCTGATATATTCTACTAAAGTGTATGCAAGACCCGATAAAATCATTCTGAGCTGATTAGCCCACCATCTATGACAAGAAGTACGATCTGCAAATAATTCTAGTTGTTGCTCTTTTATACGGTTTTCCATATCACCACGACCACAGTAAACTTTGTCGTATAAATCTTCAGGTTTATCTGATAAATTAGTTACTATATACCTTGGATTTTCTCCAAGCATTGTCATTTCTGCCTTACCAATTATTCTACGTTCATGACTCCAACTACCAGCCTTATATGGAAACTCACTAAAAAGACGTTGCTTTTCTTGGGTTATAATAAATGCTGCTTTTGACTTCTCCATTGTAGGTTTCAGTAACTCATTTAGTCTGTTATTTTGGGGCATTCCTACAATATATTTTATATTATGAATATCACACCAATCAAACATCTGATGACGACAAAATCCACTATCACCACGAAAAATAATCTTTACCTCTGGCCAAGCTTGGCGAAAACGTTTTACTAACAATGATAATATTGCCCAAGAATGTTTTGCTTGATCCTGCTTTGACGTCCTAAGATAACTAACTAACAGATGCTTTCCACAAAAAACATACAAAGGTAAAAAGCAATTATGACCGTAATAACCATGATAAAACTTACCTTCCTGTTGCCCATGAATTTCATCATCCGTAGCATCAAAATCAAGTATTAGCTGCTTTGGTACTATTTTATGAGACTTAATAAATTTATCAAGCATTAGTTCATGCACTTTAATTGCAAAGTGTCTATCAGCATTGTTTTCTATACGACATAAGGTAGAACTACTTGCCATATCATCAATTGTTTCCATAGCTGTTTGCATAGCAGGACATTTTCGTAGATAATTGTGGTCATTTAAATCTTCATAACCTAACCCGGATATTGCATGAGATATAGGAGACAAAATCCTCGTAAAGCTGTATAATACTGGTATTTCATTAGAATAATACAAAGGATTTTGTCATGACAAATTGTATAGCATATAGTTACCAGTTTTCCAAAGTAAAAAATCGGACAATAGAGATAAATTTCACTGGAGGTGATATTAGTAGCGATGGAGGTGTGTTGTTATTAAGAGAAGCAGATAAAAGGCTTGGTATAACAGAGGAGCTTGCTAAAATATTTCCTGATAGACGAGATGGTAGTAAAATTACCCATAATATGGCAACAATGCTGAGGCAACGAATTTATGGTATTGCATTAGGTTATGAAGATTTAAATGACCACAATTATCTACGAAAATGTCCTGCTATGCAAACAGCTATGGAAACAATTGATGATATGGCAAGTAGTTCTACCTTATGTCGTATAGAAAACAATGCTGATAGACACTTTGCAATTAAAGTGCATGAACTAATGCTTGATAAATTTATTAAGTCTCATAAAATAGTACCAAAGCAGCTAATACTTGATTTTGATGCTACGGATGATGAAATTCATGGGCAACAGGAAGGTATAATGGTACCCAAAAACTAGACAAGAAAATAGAGAAAAGTAGGTATAATATCTCCTAGGAAAAGGAGCAAAAAATGAAAAAACAAGTTAAAAAATATAGTGCAGAAGAAAAAGTAAAAATAGCAATTGAAGCAATATCTGGAGAAATGACTATAGCTCAAATTACCAGCAAATATGGTGTTCACGCTAATCAGATTTATAAATGGAAGAAAGAAGCTTTAGATTTTATGGTTTCTGGATTTAAATCGAAATCTAAACAACAAGATACCGGCCAAGAAGATTTAATTAAATCATTATTTGAGCAAATAGGCCAGTTAACAGTTGAAAGAGACTGGCTTAAAAAAAAATCTAGTATCTTTGGATTTAGAGGTTAGGAAAAAAATGATAAGTTATGCTTCAAATTTAACCATAGCAAGACAATGCAAACTTTTAGATTTAAACCGCTCAAGTTACTACTACCGAGCTAGGAATACCTTAGATGATAAGGAGTATAGAGTACTGAACAGAATTGATGAGATTTTTACAGAGCATCCCTATTATGGTACTAGAAGAATGTCTCATGTCCTAAAATCCGAAGGGTTAAATGTTAGTCGTAAGATGATAAGAAAATATTATAAAATACTTGGTATTGAAGCAGTATACCCAAAGATTAATTTAAGCCGTAGGAATCAGGCTCATAAAGTATACCCATATCTATTAAATAATATAGAGGTGGTTTGCTCCAATCAAGTTTACTGTGCAGATATTACTTACATAAGATTAAAGCAAGGTTTTGTATATTTGGTTGCTATAATGGATTGGTATAGTCGTTATATTTTGAGTTGGCGGGTGTCGATTAGTTTAGAAAATGATTTTTGTATTGAAGCTCTAACCCGGATATTGCATGAAGTGAGATTTAAAGTAAGAAATTGAGTAATTTATAATATTAGCAATGATACTTTTGTAAAAATTTTGCCAAAAAGTGCTTTGAAGCCGTTATTTTCAAATTTTAGATGTAATGCCCCTTACCCCATTTTTTCTAAGCACCGGGAACAGTGCTAATCTAGGTTATTCTAATGCTAATTTCTTCATCACATGATTCCATACCTGTCGGTAAGGATATGATGAAGATAACAAAAACTTAATACGCCTAGTATTACGGATAATTACTACCCCAATTTTTAATAATTTTAAACGTATTGTACCTATTTGTGCTTTTGCTAATGCACTACCTTGTAATAAATTACCTCTGATATATTCTACTAAAGTGTATGCAAGACCCGATAAAATCATTCTGAGCTGATTAGCCCACCATCTATGACAAGAAGTACGATCTGCAAATAATTCTAGTTGTTGCTCTTTTATACGGTTTTCCATATCACCACGACCACAGTAAACTTTGTCGTATAAATCTTCAGGTTTATCTGATAAATTAGTTACTATATACCTTGGATTTTCTCCAAGCATTGTCATTTCTGCCTTACCAATTATTCTACGTTCATGACTCCAACTACCAGCCTTATATGGAAACTCACTAAAAAGACGTTGCTTTTCTTGGGTTATAATAAATGCTGCTTTTGACTTCTCCATTGTAGGTTTCAGTAACTCATTTAGTCTGTTATTTTGGGGCATTCCTACAATATATTTTATATTATGAATATCACACCAATCAAACATCTGATGACGACAAAATCCACTATCACCACGAAAAATAATCTTTACCTCTGGCCAAGCTTGGCGAAAACGTTTTACTAACAATGATAATATTGCCCAAGAATGTTTTGCTTGATCCTGCTTTGACGTCCTAAGATAACTAACTAACAGATGCTTTCCACAAAAAACATACAAAGGTAAAAAGCAATTATGACCGTAATAACCATGATAAAACTTACCTTCCTGTTGCCCATGAATTTCATCATCCGTAGCATCAAAATCAAGTATTAGCTGCTTTGGTACTATTTTATGAGACTTAATAAATTTATCAAGCATTAGTTCATGCACTTTAATTGCAAAGTGTCTATCAGCATTGTTTTCTATACGACATAAGGTAGAACTACTTGCCATATCATCAATTGTTTCCATAGCTGTTTGCATAGCAGGACATTTTCGTAGATAATTGTGGTCATTTAAATCTTCATAACCTAACCCGGATATTGCATGAGATATAGGAGACAAAATCCTCGTAAAGCTGTATAATACTGGTATTTCATTAGAATAATACAAAGGATTTTGTCATGACAAATTGTATAGCATATAGTTACCAGTTTTCCAAAGTAAAAAATCGGACAATAGAGATAAATTTCACTGGAGGTGATATTAGTAGCGATGGAGGTGTGTTGTTATTAAGAGAAGCAGATAAAAGGCTTGGTATAACAGAGGAGCTTGCTAAAATATTTCCTGATAGACGAGATGGTAGTAAAATTACCCATAATATGGCAACAATGCTGAGGCAACGAATTTATGGTATTGCATTAGGTTATGAAGATTTAAATGACCACAATTATCTACGAAAATGTCCTGCTATGCAAACAGCTATGGAAACAATTGATGATATGGCAAGTAGTTCTACCTTATGTCGTATAGAAAACAATGCTGATAGACACTTTGCAATTAAAGTGCATGAACTAATGCTTGATAAATTTATTAAGTCTCATAAAATAGTACCAAAGCAGCTAATACTTGATTTTGATGCTACGGATGATGAAATTCATGGGCAACAGTGGGCAACAGGAAGGTAAGTTTTATCATGGTTATTACGGTCATAATTGCTTTTTACCTTTGTATGTTTTTTGTGGAAAGCATCTGTTAGTTAGTTATCTTAGGACGTCAAAGCAGGATCAAGCAAAACATTCTTGGGCAATATTATCATTGTTAGTAAAACGTTTTCGCCAAGCTTGGCCAGAGGTAAAGATTATTTTTCGTGGTGATAGTGGATTTTGTCGTCATCAGATGTTTGATTGGTGTGATATTCATAATATAAAATATATTGTAGGAATGCCCCAAAATAACAGACTAAATGAGTTACTGAAACCTACAATGGAGAAGTCAAAAGCAGCATTTATTATAACCCAAGAAAAGCAACGTCTTTTTAGTGAGTTTCCATATAAGGCTGGTAGTTGGAGTCATGAACGTAGAATAATTGGTAAGGCAGAAATGACAATGCTTGGAGAAAATCCAAGGTATATAGTAACTAATTTATCAGATAAACCTGAAGATTTATACGACAAAGTTTACTGTGGTCGTGGTGATATGGAAAACCGTATAAAAGAGCAACAACTAGAATTATTTGCAGATCGTACTTCTTGTCATAGATGGTGGGCTAATCAGCTCAGAATGATTTTATCGGGTCTTGCATACACTTTAGTAGAATATATCAGAGGTAATTTATTACAAGGTAGTGCATTAGCAAAAGCACAAATAGGTACAATACGTTTAAAATTATTAAAAATTGGGGTAGTAATTATCCGTAATACTAGGCGTATTAAGTTTTTGTTATCTTCATCATATCCTTACCGACAGGTATGGAATCATGTGATGAAGAAATTAGCATTAGAATAACCTAGATTAGCACTGTTCCCGGTGCTTAGAAAAAATGGGGTAAGGGGCATTACATCTAAAATTTGAAAATAACGGCTTCAAAGCACTTTTTGGCAAAATTTTTACAAAAGTATCATTGCTAATATTATAAATTACTCAATTTCTTACTTTAAATCTCACTTCATGCAATATCCGGGCTAATGCAATACCATAAATTCGTTGCCTCAGCATTGTTGCCATATTATGGGTAATTTTACTACCATCTCGTCTATCAGGAAATATTTTAGCAAGCTCCTCTGTTATACCAAGCCTTTTATCTGCTTCTCTTAATAACAACACACCTCCATCGCTACTAATATCACCTCCAGTGAAATTTATCTCTATTGTCCGATTTTTTACTTTGGAAAACTGGTAACTATATGCTATACAATTTGTCATGACAAAATCCTTTGTATTATTCTAATGAAATACCAGTATTATACAGCTTTACGAGGATTTTGTCTCCTATATCTCATGCAATATCCGGGCTAAATGAAGCAATATCTATACATGGCAAGCCTGACATTTTTAATACGGATCAAGGAGTACAATTTACATCAAAAGATTTTACTCAAATACTTGAGCAACAAGGCATAGCTATTAGTATGGACGGCAAAGGCAGAGCCTTAGATAATGTATTTATTGAACGTTTTTGGCGATCTTTGAAACAAGAGAAGATTTATCGTTTTGATCTTGAAACAGTACGTGAAGCAAAGATAGCTATCAGAGATTATATAGAATTTTATAATCAGCAAAGACCTCATCAATCGCTTGAATATAAGACACCTGAAATGATACATTTTGCAGAAAAACTAGAAAATTATCAAGAGGCTATATGACATAGAAAATGCAAACTTTACTTTGAAAAACCAATACATTAATACAGGAGAATTACACCTCTAAAATTTAAAAAATTTGTCTAGACAAAGGTGATCTGTCAACAGTTTTCCGGACAGTTTTTTACGCACATTTTTGTATTTTTTCGTATTGTACTGGTGATAGATAATCGTTAGCAGAATGCATTCTTATACGATTATAAAATACCTCTATATATTCAAATATAGCATGTTTTGCTTCCTCCCTAGTTTTAAATTTATGTTGATAAATTAATTCTGTTTTTATAGTATGAAAAAAGCTTTCAGCAACAGCATTATCCCAGCAATTTCCTTTACGACTCATACTCTGTATAATACCATGTTGTTTTATAAGTTTTAAATGACTATCAGAACAATATTGGCTACCTCTATCAGTATGCCAAATAAGCTTTTTAGGTGGTTTACGTTGCCATATTGCCATTAGCAAAGCATTATTAACTAAATCAGCTTTCATATTACTATTCATTGACCAGCCTATTACTTTTCTAGAAAATAGATCAATAACTGTTGCTAAATATAACCATCCTTCTCCAGTTGGGATATAGGTGATATCACCAACCCAATAACAATTAACATTAGAAACTTTAAACTGTCTATCCAATAAATTAGGAGCAACTTGCTTATTATGCTTAGAATCAGTAGTTGCTTTAAATTTATACTTAGTTTTACATACTAAGCCAGCTTCATTCATTAGTCTTGTAATTCTCCTACGACTAACAATTATGCCTTGCCTCAACAAAGCCTTTTTAATGGGTCTAGATCCATAATTTCGTCTACCTTCCTGAAAAATAGCTCTAACCTTACAGGTTAATTCTCTATTTTCTTTATCCCTATTGCATCCAGGGTTATTTAACCACTCATAATAACCGCTACGTGATACCTTCATACATTTGCACATAATTGCAATTGAGAAATCATCTTGATGCTTCTTTATCCATGCATACCTTACAGGGACTCTTTTGCAAAGTACGCTGCAGCCTTTTTTAGTATATCACGCTCCTGTGTTACTATCACCAGCTCTTTCTTTAATCTTTTTAATTCATCATACAGATGTTCATCTGTTCTTGTTATTGATTCTTCAAATTGTTTAGAATATTTATCTATCCAACTATATAAAGTATTCTTACTGATACCTAATTCTTTTGCAGTCTGAATAACAGGTCGCTTCGATTCAGTTGCCAATTTAACTGCTGATTCTTTAAATTCACTAGAATACATTTTTGTTTTTGTCATACTGTATTTCCTTTCTGTTAATATTGTCTCATACTAACTGTCCGGAATACTATAGCCACATCACTAGCTTGTAATATTAGTTGGGTTAAGCGAGCCGAAAATTTATTAGTTTTTGGTCCATCCGGGGTAGGAAAAAGTCATTTAGTTGCTGCACTAGGGTATGCATTGGTAGAAAAAAATATCAGAGTACTCTTTACTTCCCCCACTAAGCTTGTTCAAAATCTGCAAGCCTCTCGTCGAGATTGTCGCCTTCCGGCAGAACTTGCTAAACTTGATAAATATGATGTTATTATCCTTGATGATATAGGATATGTACGTAAGGATGAAGCTGAAACGCATGTTTTGTTCGAACTGATTGCTCAGCGATATGAATCAGGGAGTCTTATTGTTACATCTAATCAGCCTTTTAGTGAATGGGATAGTATTTTTGCTACAAACTCTATGACTGTAGCAGCTATCGATAGGCTAATTCATCATTCTACGATTCTAGAAATTAATTCTGAAAGTTATAGGAAAAAACATGCTCTTAAACAAACTTAATACTTACAGAAAAACAATTATAAAATCAAGTATGACACAAATTTAACGTTGTTATATCTAGAATTTAAACTTAAGTAAATATTCCAATATTATAAAGCATTAACAAAAAGGAGGCTTATTTATGCAAACTTATCCACCCTCTTACCGGCAAAGTTAGCTGTCATCCCCAGGCAATAAATTTTGTCGTTGCATATATGGAGAAAACAACATAAAGATAAATAATAAAAATAGTTTTGCTTTAAGTATTTTTAGGGGATATATTTTATAACTTAAATAGCTTATAAATGATAAAGCTACTAAGTGAACCATTGAAACAATAAAGTTTTGTTGAATGACTTGTGGAGCGGTATAGCCAAAAGAATTTTTTAAAATTCCTCCACATGTAATATAAGTAAAATAAAAACATATAGGCCAGGCACAACTTAATACAAAGAAATATATAGTTGTTTTTTTATCAACTTTTTCATTAAAAAGTACATCATTTTTTAGTTCTTCTTTATCAATATTGGCTTCTTCATATTTTTCTAAAAGCCTAAGTTTTGCATTTGCAAAATCTGGCGTTTCTCTTAGTGTAGTCCTTGCAAACCCTCCAACTACAGCAATTATAGCACCCATCCAAAAAGCAAGACGCCAATTAAGTCCAAAAGATGAAGTAACTAAAGAAGCCATACCCAATGCAGCTGTTGTTCCTATTACTGAAGCAACCGCAATAAAAGAAACTACTGGATATTGTATTGGAGGTTTTGTAACTTCAGTTAAATAAAGTTCTGCTCCCACTATTTCTCCTACAGAAGACATTCCTTGAACAGCACGGCAAATTGTAACTAATACGGAAGCGAAAAACCCCTTTGTCTCAAAAGTAGGAGCATTTGCCATGATAACACAAGAAAATGCCATTAAAATAGTTGTCATAATAACAGTTGATTTATGACCTAATTTATCACCGATTCGACCGAAGATATAAGCCCCAACCGGTCTAAACACAAAAGTAGAGCAAAAGGCGAAGGCTGCAAGAAGAGAGGCTGCGTGAGGTTCATATTTTGGAAAAAATAACTCATTAAGTAGTACTGCTAAATGAACATATAGCATTAAGTCAAAATACTCAAGAAAAGTGCCGATGGACAGCAATCCAACCGCTTGTTTTTGATTTTTAGTTAAACTCCTCTGCTCTTTTTCAAATCCTAACAATTTCTTTACATTTTAATTAAATGTAAAGGAGTTATATTTTTTTTGTTGAAAGTCAATAAGAAATTTTGTATTTCATGATAAAAAAAATGAAGCATTTTATTAATGCTTCATAATAGTTAGTATAATTTTTTAGAAAAACTATAAAATAGAACAAGAAGCTTTTTTTTCTTGAGGGTGATGACCGTTATCTTGTGAGGTCTCACCTGTTACTTTTACCTCATCTGAATTATTACTTAATTGTCTGTTAATAGCTTGTAATGTTGCGATATCTTCATCTAACCTTACGTTAGATGCTTCATACCCCTTTTGCCTTTCCTGTAGTTCTTTAAGCTTTGCCATTTTTGCTTGATTTGCTTGTTTATATTTTGCTAATTCTTCGTTTTCTTCTTTAGTTAAGTTATTTTTCATAATATTCTCCTTATATTTTATTAATATATTATCTTTCTCTTCCTTTGGTATTACGATGCTTAGGAGGAATAGAATTAGAGGAAGAACTGTTTTGCATTTTGTCTCTTATTTGATTTGCTTGTTTCTTTACTTTTTTATCATCCGCAATTTTATTTAATGTTTTATTACGCAAATCGTTATCGTTAACTATCCCATCGCTAACTATAGCTTTATGTTGATTTTCTAATAAAGAATGTTTTTGCTTAAGGTGTAGAGGGTTATCTAAATATTTTTTATTGTCATCTGCTGTTATTTTTTTACCAAATGCATCTATTGTATTTTTTCTTATTTTTAGTTTTTCTTCCTTTTGTTCTATTATTTTATCATTTTTAACTTTTAATTCATTTAACATTTCCACTATTGGCTTATGATCTTTTAATTTTTCTATGGAAAGATGTATTTTATGTTGTAGTTGTTCTTTTTCTTGAGGGGATAATTTTTGATCGGCAAGTTTTTTATTTAAATCATGGATTTCTTGATTTAACTTTTTTAGTTCTTCATGAGCTTCTGCGTGTTGTTGGTTGATTTCATCGCGATCGGCATAAAGTTGTTTATGTTCTTTATTTAATTCTTTAATTTTATCGGTACTTAAGATTTGCTCATCTAAATCACTTTCTTTAATTGGTTTTCCCTCATCAATAGCTTTATTAATCTTTTCTAGTTTTTTGATATCTTCATCTATTTCTTTTATAGATTTACTACTATTTTCTTCAAACCTATTTTGTACTAAATTAATATGCTCTTTTTTCTTTTGGGTTTCTTCTTTATATTTTTCAAGCTCTTCTAAAAGTTCTTTTTGTAATAATTCATTTTCTTTGAAATTTTTATCTTGATTAGTTGCTTGGTCAACTTCATGACTTTTGACCTTTGCATTTAAAGTTTCTTGCATGCCTGATATATCAAGCTTTATACCTAGTGCTTCTGCTTCTAAAACTAAGCCACCCGCAATAGCTAAAAAAGTGTCAGCTTGGGTACGTGTAGAAACATTACTCATTAATGATTTTAAGTCAGCCCACTTTTCCTTTATGGCGTTTCCAGGATCATTATCTGCTACTTTCGGCATTTTATACCTTACTACCTTTAAACTAAATCATTATATTTCTACTAAATATAATTAAACAATTCCTTAATTATAATGTCAATTGAATATGCCTATTTAGATATTTTAATCAACTGCCTTTAAATTTAGTGATAAAAAAACAATAATTTACTTTTTTCTTACACGCTTCTTATTAATCCTTTTTAGGAAAATATAATAATTTACCTATCTCTTCTTTTACCATTTGAGGGTCTTGATTCAAGTTGTAAACTTTAATAAGCTGTTCAGCTTCTTCTATCTCTCCTAACTCATAATAACTTATAGCTTTTACCAATAATACTCTTCTTCTATTTACCTCTGATATTTCCTCGGATTCATTAGTCAAAACGTAATTACAGCAATCCAGAGCCGGTTTGTAGTGTCCGATTGAGCTTAGTAATTCCGCCTTACGTCTATATAAATTTAATTCCTCATATTTCATTTTAAATCCTAAAGCTTCGTTTATAGACTTAAGTGCTTCATAATATTTTTTCTGATCTTGTAAATATATTGCTTTCATAGAGAGATAACATATTTGAAATTTTTTGCTGTTGTCGTTGTCCCCAAATTTCTTGTCTATTCCTAACCTTTCAGCTCTTCTAAAAAATTTCTCTGCCTCTTCAATTTTTTCTTCTTGCAATAAACTTAATGCCTTTTCTAGTAATACATCTATATTATTTATATCTTTAGTAAGTTGTTTATTTTGTTCTTTTTTAACTTCGATTTTTAGTCCTAATGCGTTGAGGCAATTTAATTTAAATTTGTTAGCACTTGGAGAATTAGGATTTAAAGTTAAAGCATAATTCAATTGAATAAGTGCCTTATGATATTTTTTTCTATGAAATAAACATATCCCTTTAAATGTAGAAAATGCCTCGTTTGTTTGATCATCATTTATTTTATTAAATATTTTATTCCTTAATACTCTATCAGCCTTTTCAAATTGTTTTTCTTCAATAAGCTTACCACCTATAATTAATAAAGTTGCTCCTTTAACAAAAATATAATCAGAGTTATTGGGATTTAATTCTATTGCTTTATTAAAAGCATTGAGTGCTTCAGTATGTGCTTTTAAAATATTTAATACGATTCCTTTATTATGGTAAGCACTAGCGTAATATGGATTTAACATAATTGCCGTATCATAAGCTTTAATTGCTTCTTCATTCTTATCCAATGCTTTTAAAGCTATTCCCTTATTATAATAAAACTTAGCTTCATCAGGTTTTGATTCTATGGCTTTATTAAAAGCTTCAAGTGCTTCTTCTTTTCTTTCTAGCCCCTGTAAAATACAGCCTTTGTTGCTATAAGCATTATAGTGATTGGGGTTTATCTCTATTGCTTTATTATAAGCTTCAAGTGCTTCCTCTTTTTTTATTTAGCACTGCTAAAACAATACCTTTTGCATAATAAAGACCAGAATATTCTAATTTTAATTCCATTGCTTTGTTATAAGCTTTAAGTGCTTCTTCTGCTCTTCCTAATTTATATAAAGCTATTCCTTTATAATAGTAACTATAGCTATGATCAGGTTTAAGTGATATTGCTTTATTGTATACGTCTATCTCCTCTTGATGCCTACCTAAACGAGATAATGCTGTTCCTTTATAGTTATAATTCATTATATCATCAGATGCTAATTCTATTGCATTATTAAATGATTCCAGTGCTTTTTCTGGTTCTGTATCTAACTGAGACTTACCTAATGAATACCACTGTTCGCTCGTAAAAACTTGTACTTCCTCGTTTGTTGGCACGATACAACCTACTTTAATTTACCTAATTAAAACATAACATCCCTACGTTAACTTCTCAAAATAGATTATTTAAAGTAGCAGTATATTATACTGCTACTAGTAACAATTATACACGTATGGGGCTTTGCTTAACATCACACCAGCCAGTGTCAACAGGATTATCAACTAAAGGCAACTTCAAAGGTAAATAACATATAAAACTAGTCCCTTCGCCCCCTTGGCTTCTAACCCGGATATTGCATGAAGTGAGATTTAAAGTAAGAAATTGAGTAATTTATAATATTAGCAATGATACTTTTGTAAAAATTTTGCCAAAAAGTGCTTTGAAGCCGTTATTTTCAAATTTTAGATGTAATGCCCCTTACCCCATTTTTTCTAAGCACCGGGAACAGTGCTAATCTAGGTTATTCTAATGCTAATTTCTTCATCACATGATTCCATACCTGTCGGTAAGGATATGATGAAGATAACAAAAACTTAATACGCCTAGTATTACGGATAATTACTACCCCAATTTTTAATAATTTTAAACGTATTGTACCTATTTGTGCTTTTGCTAATGCACTACCTTGTAATAAATTACCTCTGATATATTCTACTAAAGTGTATGCAAGACCCGATAAAATCATTCTGAGCTGATTAGCCCACCATCTATGACAAGAAGTACGATCTGCAAATAATTCTAGTTGTTGCTCTTTTATACGGTTTTCCATATCACCACGACCACAGTAAACTTTGTCGTATAAATCTTCAGGTTTATCTGATAAATTAGTTACTATATACCTTGGATTTTCTCCAAGCATTGTCATTTCTGCCTTACCAATTATTCTACGTTCATGACTCCAACTACCAGCCTTATATGGAAACTCACTAAAAAGACGTTGCTTTTCTTGGGTTATAATAAATGCTGCTTTTGACTTCTCCATTGTAGGTTTCAGTAACTCATTTAGTCTGTTATTTTGGGGCATTCCTACAATATATTTTATATTATGAATATCACACCAATCAAACATCTGATGACGACAAAATCCACTATCACCACGAAAAATAATCTTTACCTCTGGCCAAGCTTGGCGAAAACGTTTTACTAACAATGATAATATTGCCCAAGAATGTTTTGCTTGATCCTGCTTTGACGTCCTAAGATAACTAACTAACAGATGCTTTCCACAAAAAACATACAAAGGTAAAAAGCAATTATGACCGTAATAACCATGATAAAACTTACCTTCCTGTTGCCCATGAATTTCATCATCCGTAGCATCAAAATCAAGTATTAGCTGCTTTGGTACTATTTTATGAGACTTAATAAATTTATCAAGCATTAGTTCATGCACTTTAATTGCAAAGTGTCTATCAGCATTGTTTTCTATACGACATAAGGTAGAACTACTTGCCATATCATCAATTGTTTCCATAGCTGTTTGCATAGCAGGACATTTTCGTAGATAATTGTGGTCATTTAAATCTTCATAACCTAATGCAATACCATAAATTCGTTGCCTCAGCATTGTTGCCATATTATGGGTAATTTTACTACCATCTCGTCTATCAGGAAATATTTTAGCAAGCTCCTCTGTTATACCAAGCCTTTTATCTGCTTCTCTTAATAACAACACACCTCCATCGCTACTAATATCACCTCCAGTGAAATTTATCTCTATTGTCCGATTTTTTACTTTGGAAAACTGGTAACTATATGCTATACAATTTGTCATGACAAAATCCTTTGTATTATTCTAATGAAATACCAGTATTATACAGCTTTACGAGGATTTTGTCTCCTATATCTCATGCAATATCCGGGCTAACGTCAATCTCTCCGTGCATTTCATGGACAAATTGTTTAATCAAGGCTATAGAAAAATCCACACCTTGAAAAATATCATCAGTGATAGCAATAGCACCCGTATAAGGTTTATAGATAAATTGCCGTTTTTCTTCCGATATTGTACCGCTACTTGTATCTTTAACTATAAGGTGTAAAACGACTTCCTTAGGTTTAGCGTCGTTTAATTCTTGCCGAGCCTTATCAAATAAATTAACTGTTACGGTAATACTTCCTTCATCGGTAAACTTAATTGCATTGATAATTAAATGTTCTAATATTGAAAGAAGCCTATATTGATCCCCTAGCATTATGTAAGGCAGATCGTTAGCGAAAATAGGGGCAAGCCTCAATTTTTTATTTTCGGCTAAAGGCAGTGCTTTATTAATAACGCTATTTACTAATTTTTTGATTTCGATTTTTTTAGCAGTGAAAGGAATAAAACCCAGCTGAGCTTTAGAAAAATCTAATAATTTATCGCAATACTCAATTATTTCGTCTGAAGAATCTTTTATTTTTGTTAATTCATCAAGTTTTTTGGGGTCGTCTTCTGCCAAATAAAGCACACTAATGTTTGCCAAAATCCCTTTACAAAAGGTTTGTATATTACTAGTAACATTTGCTATAAACTCATTTTGTCCTATTTTCAGGTGCTCAATTCTTTTTCTAGCGTTATCTAACTCAAGTTTTAATTGGTGAAGATGCGAGATATCAACATTGTCTGATAATGAATCTATTATGTTTATTTGTTGATTGGCAAGTGATTTTAATTTAGCAAAATTGGGGGCTAATTGTGCTAAGACAATTTTTTCTAAAGGATCGTGATGTTTTTGTATCACACTAGAAATATTTGTTATGTCGTCAGTATTATTAGTTTGTTCTTTTGGTTGTGGAATATCCTTATTTGTCATAGTATTTACTCACTATTTTTTTACGTCATGTTTTAAATAGTACGCAGAGGTTAGGTCAGTTTTGCGATTGGTTCTAACTTCTGTGTTAAATATTACACCATTGTAATATTATGTCCCACATCTAGCCTTACTATTCCTTGAAGTACAGTGCATTTTTTACTCTCACAAAAATATTCTTATTAAAATTTCCAACAAGTGGCAAAGTAGAGACAGCAGTAAAACTATGGCTCTAATTAGTTAAAAATAATTAATATTAATCGCCCTTTATTTATTTAATAAAATTGTGTGCCTTAGCCTTAAAAGCCTCTATTGCTCATGGTATTTAAGCTTTAATTGTGATATAATTATTGCTTATTAATAAATAAATAGGTGGAAAATGCCTAATACTAAAACTATTGCTAAACCTAATATTAAACCATTTATAGCTAGAAGCTAATAAAACGGCTATAAAAAAAGACTTATGACATATAGTATAGATTTTCGTAGAAAGGTATTTAAGATAAAGAACAAAGAAGGTTTAAGTTATGTACAAACAGCCAAGCGTTTTGATGTAGGGAAGACAACATTAGTGCGTTGGGCAAAACGTTTGGAGCCTTCACGTACTCGTAATAAACCTGCAACAAAAATCAACATGGAAGCATTAAAACAAGATGTCAAGGACTATCCTGATGCTTATAATTATGAGAGAGCTGAACATTTAGTTGTAAGTACACATGGCATTTGGAGAGCTCTTAAACGCTTAAATATTACATATAAAAAAAACACTGAATCACCCAAAAGCCAAAGCAAAAGAGAGGTTATGCTTTCAAAATAAAATTACTCAATATACACATGATGGAAAACCTATAGTATACTTGGATGAAAGTGGTTTTATGCATGACATGCCTCGTACTCATGGATATTCTATGAAGGGAGAAAGATGTTTTGGTACACATGATTGGGGAGCTAAAGGACGTACTAATGCTATAGGAGCCTTGCTAGACAAAGCACTTTTGACAGTTAGTCTTTTCGAACATAATATTGATACACAAACTTTTACTCATTGGGTAAAAGAGGATTTAATGCCTAAATTACCAGATGGTTGTGTAATTGTTTTAGATAATGCTGCTTTTCATAAGAATAAAGATATGCAATATTATATCAAAAATGCTGGGCATATCCTTGAATATTTACCGGCATATAGCCCAGATTTAAATCCAATTGAACATAAATGGGCTCAAGCTAAATCTATTAGGAGAAAATATCAATGTGATATTGATCAACTCTTTAGAGATTATTGTCCATAGCCGTTTTATTAGCTTCTAGCTATATTAACTGGGTCGGCGGCAAAAGAAAACTTGCCGATAAATTAATTTCATATATTCCCGAAGGACTAAATAACTATTATGAGCCTTTTTTAGGCGGCGGGGCTTTATTCTTTGCCGTTAAAGATAAATTTAAGAAATGTTTTCTATCCGACATTAATCAAGAGCTGGTAACTTCTTATAATGCCGTTAAAAAGAATCCTGCAGAAGTAGCAAAATTATATAGCTCCTATACCGAAAATTACTCAAAGGAATATTATTATAAAATCAGAAATAATGATTGTAATAATAACCCGACGGCAATTACTGCCAGGTTTTTATATCTCAATAGATATGCCTTTAAGGGGATTTACCGAATTAACAAACGAGGGGATTTTGCTTCTTCCTTTTCTACTAAAAAAATTAATAATGATAATTTAGAAGAAAGGTTAAAACAATGTAGTAGCTTTTTAAGCGGTGTACCTATTTATACAACGGATTTTTCTTTTATCGAACCGCAAAAAGACGATTTTGTTTATTTTGATCCCCCTTACCATAAAGTAGGGGAAAGATTTTATACCAGGTTACCTTTTGACGAAGCCGAACAAGTGAGACTAAAAGGTTTTGCTACGGAGCTAGATAGCAAAACCACAAAATTTATGATTTCTAATAGTGATACACCGTTTATTAGAAATCTTTATAAAAATTTCAATATTCGCACTGTTGAAATTAAATATTTAATAAGCGGGCAAGCTAAAGTCTCTACGGAAGTTGTAGTAACTAATTATTAATATTTTTATTATTAACATTTTTAGTTTGGGATGATTTATTGACCTTATTAAATAAACCATCGGCTTTTTGCATAAATTTTCTGACTGGATCGATGCTAAGCCTTGCGTAAATTTTAGTTGATTTTGGGCTTTTATGGTTCAGAGCCTTACCGATAATATATTCGCTAGCACCGCTAATAGCCAGCCAGCTTCCTCTTGTTCTACGTAGGTCGTGTATTCTTACATCCGGAATGCCGGCTTTTTGTCTAATCTTATACCACGATTTTTTAGGTTCTTCGAAATGTCCGCTTTTACTGTTGCGAGGGCTTGGAAATACCCAGTTATTTTTACTTTCCTGATATCTTCTGCGTAATATTTCAACCGCTTCACTCGTAAGAGGTATTAAATGAGATTCTCCATTCTTGGTTTTGATAGCAGGTATACACCAGGTTTTATCTGTTAAATTAATTTCCTTAGTGGATTTGCTTCTTGCTTAACTATTTTAAAAAAAGGCTGTTTTTCTTCGGAAGTTATATATCTTTCACGCTCAATTTCTTTATGCTTAATTATACCGATTATAGGATTTTTCTCTAATAATCCCCACTCAATAGATTTGTTGAATATTCCTTTTAATCTTTGAACTGCTATATTTGCTGTTCTGAATTTACCCTCCTTGGTAAGATTATTAAAGATTGTTTGCATATCTTCTCTCTGTATACTAGATATTTTCCTTGCAAAAAGATGGCTTGCTTGTCTTTTCATATCCGCAATAACATCTTTATAACGTGCTATTTTATATTGAGCGTAGTCGTTTATATATCTATCAAAAAGCTCTTTAAAAGTTAACTCGGTATCTACTTCTTCAGGTAAAGGGCTAGGTTTTTCCGTAGGGTCAATACCATTAGCAATTAGGGTTTTAAATTCAGTTGTTTTCTTTCTAGCGTCGGCAATCGATACCTCAGGGAAATGTCCTATCCATAGTAATTTATAGTCTCTGTCTATTTTTTTACCGTAATAAAAAACCTTACTACCGCCGTAAGATACTATTAATATTAAACCTTGTTCTTTAGGATCGTTATATTTGTCTCGACCTTTTTCAGGAGGTTTTATTTTCATAAGTTCATTGTAGGTAAAATTAAATACATTTTTTTTCATTTTGTAAACTCCTAATATCGTTGTTATTATTTAAATTACTTTAAAATTCGCACTTAATAGTTAATTGCGGATTGTATAGATACCGCTGTTAAAAGTAGTATGCAAGGCTTAATTTAAATAATAAAAAAATATTACAAAAATATTATTTTGATGTTCCAAATATGTTCCGTTTTATTGAAATTTAGAGCGATATTTAATAATAATTGACAGGTGAGGCGATGTTAGGTAGGCTAGCCCGGATATTGCATGAGATATAGGAGACAAAATCCTCGTAAAGCTGTATAATACTGGTATTTCATTAGAATAATACAAAGGATTTTGTCATGACAAATTGTATAGCATATAGTTACCAGTTTTCCAAAGTAAAAAATCGGACAATAGAGATAAATTTCACTGGAGGTGATATTAGTAGCGATGGAGGTGTGTTGTTATTAAGAGAAGCAGATAAAAGGCTTGGTATAACAGAGGAGCTTGCTAAAATATTTCCTGATAGACGAGATGGTAGTAAAATTACCCATAATATGGCAACAATGCTGAGGCAACGAATTTATGGTATTGCAT
Source organism: Rickettsia endosymbiont of Polydrusus tereticollis (assembly GCF_964026385.1). NCBI lineage: Bacteria > Pseudomonadati > Pseudomonadota > Alphaproteobacteria > Rickettsiales > Rickettsiaceae > Rickettsia > Rickettsia endosymbiont of Polydrusus tereticollis. The sequence continues at coordinate 2,077,608 of NZ_OZ032142.1, forward strand.
TAGGTTATGAAGATTTAAATGACCACAATTATCTACGAAAATGTCCTGCTATGCAAACAGCTATGGAAACAATTGATGATATGGCAAGTAGTTCTACCTTATGTCGTATAGAAAACAATGCTGATAGACACTTTGCAATTAAAGTGCATGAACTAATGCTTGATAAATTTATTAAGTCTCATAAAATAGTACCAAAGCAGCTAATACTTGATTTTGATGCTACGGATGATGAAATTCATGGGCAACAGGAAGGTAAGTTTTATCATGGTTATTACGGTCATAATTGCTTTTTACCTTTGTATGTTTTTTGTGGAAAGCATCTGTTAGTTAGTTATCTTAGGACGTCAAAGCAGGATCAAGCAAAACATTCTTGGGCAATATTATCATTGTTAGTAAAACGTTTTCGCCAAGCTTGGCCAGAGGTAAAGATTATTTTTCGTGGTGATAGTGGATTTTGTCGTCATCAGATGTTTGATTGGTGTGATATTCATAATATAAAATATATTGTAGGAATGCCCCAAAATAACAGACTAAATGAGTTACTGAAACCTACAATGGAGAAGTCAAAAGCAGCATTTATTATAACCCAAGAAAAGCAACGTCTTTTTAGTGAGTTTCCATATAAGGCTGGTAGTTGGAGTCATGAACGTAGAATAATTGGTAAGGCAGAAATGACAATGCTTGGAGAAAATCCAAGGTATATAGTAACTAATTTATCAGATAAACCTGAAGATTTATACGACAAAGTTTACTGTGGTCGTGGTGATATGGAAAACCGTATAAAAGAGCAACAACTAGAATTATTTGCAGATCGTACTTCTTGTCATAGATGGTGGGCTAATCAGCTCAGAATGATTTTATCGGGTCTTGCATACACTTTAGTAGAATATATCAGAGGTAATTTATTACAAGGTAGTGCATTAGCAAAAGCACAAATAGGTACAATACGTTTAAAATTATTAAAAATTGGGGTAGTAATTATCCGTAATACTAGGCGTATTAAGTTTTTGTTATCTTCATCATATCCTTACCGACAGGTATGGAATCATGTGATGAAGAAATTAGCATTAGAATAACCTAGATTAGCACTGTTCCCGGTGCTTAGAAAAAATGGGGTAAGGGGCATTACATCTAAAATTTGAAAATAACGGCTTCAAAGCACTTTTTGGCAAAATTTTTACAAAAGTATCATTGCTAATATTATAAATTACTCAATTTCTTACTTTAAATCTCACTTCATGCAATATCCGGGTTAGAAACTTCAGTGTGGTAGATTTCTTCTAAATGTGCTTGTATCTCACTCATGGTCATACCTCGAGCGTAGAGAGAAATAACCGTATCATCAAATCCGGAAAACCTTCTAACTCCTTTAGGGATTAGTTGCGGTTCAAACTCACTATCTCTATCACGTGGTACATCAATTACTATTTTTTGACCGCTCTCGTCTATTATTGTTTTTTCTGTTGTACCATTCCTACGATTGCTATCTATCTTCGCTACTTTACTATGCCTAGAATATCCTAATTCATGATTTAGTTCACTTTCCAATATTCTTTCTACTAGACGCTTCTTTAGTTGCTGAAACAGTCCATCTTTACCAAATAGCTCAGAAGGATTAGCTTGCGATAATAGCTCTTCTACTAGTTCATTATTTATATTTGTTTTTGCTGTCTCTTGTTCTAATTTTTTAGCCATAATTTCCTTTGGTTAAGTTGTTATTTTTTACAGTAATTCTTTATCTGCTTTTTTTCAACTTACACAAATTATATGACTGACTCTTATCAAGAGGCTATATGACATAGAAAATGCAAACTTTACTTTGAAAAACCAATACATTAATACAGGAGAATTACACCTCTAAAATTTAAAAAATTTGTCTAGACAAAGGGTACCACCTCACTCTTTCTCTCTCTTATCTATAACTTTTTGATTAATTAGCAATGATAACATTCTAAGGCTTACCTGCTTACCGCTCAGTATCAGCATCATTAAACCTTTAAACATTAGTTTACCTAACAACTTCGTATTATATCTATCTACTTCATATGCTTCTGCCAACTTACTTAATTCTTCTTCAGACAACACGGAAAGTATTTCTTCTATCTTATCTTGCATTTGAACCTTCTTTTTCTTTTCTCAATTCAAATACTTATATTATTTCTCTTCCTCACTTTCAACAGTTATGCACTACGTCCCTCCTCGCAAGGCTTTGTTGCGTGGATACCCTAAACGTCATTGCGAGCGACTGAAAGGAGCGTGGCAATCTAGAAAATAAAAAATCTCATAGCATTTTTAGCTATTTTTTACTGGATTGCCACGTCGATGCTACGCATCTCCTCGCAATGACGGGGTTTTTTGTAATGATTCCGATCCACGCAACAACACTGTCTCGCAATGACGTTTGGGGTATCCAGGCAACAAGGTCTGTTTATCCTCGCAACAACGCCGGCTTGGCAATAATTGATGTTACGTTAAATGTCCGCTCAAAAACTAGCCAAATAGTTAAATTAATTTAATGCTTTATTTCAAATTGTTTAAGAATTGTTATATATTATAAGGTTAAAAAAATATATCCTTTTGCAATTTATTACTTTAAATTGTTAATAGAAAATGTTATAAAGGTTAATCTAATAATTTAGCCCGGATATTGCATGAAGTGAGATTTAAAGTAAGAAATTGAGTAATTTATAATATTAGCAATGATACTTTTGTAAAAATTTTGCCAAAAAGTGCTTTGAAGCCGTTATTTTCAAATTTTAGATGTAATGCCCCTTACCCCATTTTTTCTAAGCACCGGGAACAGTGCTAATCTAGGTTATTCTAATGCTAATTTCTTCATCACATGATTCCATACCTGTCGGTAAGGATATGATGAAGATAACAAAAACTTAATACGCCTAGTATTACGGATAATTACTACCCCAATTTTTAATAATTTTAAACGTATTGTACCTATTTGTGCTTTTGCTAATGCACTACCTTGTAATAAATTACCTCTGATATATTCTACTAAAGTGTATGCAAGACCCGATAAAATCATTCTGAGCTGATTAGCCCACCATCTATGACAAGAAGTACGATCTGCAAATAATTCTAGTTGTTGCTCTTTTATACGGTTTTCCATATCACCACGACCACAGTAAACTTTGTCGTATAAATCTTCAGGTTTATCTGATAAATTAGTTACTATATACCTTGGATTTTCTCCAAGCATTGTCATTTCTGCCTTACCAATTATTCTACGTTCATGACTCCAACTACCAGCCTTATATGGAAACTCACTAAAAAGACGTTGCTTTTCTTGGGTTATAATAAATGCTGCTTTTGACTTCTCCATTGTAGGTTTCAGTAACTCATTTAGTCTGTTATTTTGGGGCATTCCTACAATATATTTTATATTATGAATATCACACCAATCAAACATCTGATGACGACAAAATCCACTATCACCACGAAAAATAATCTTTACCTCTGGCCAAGCTTGGCGAAAACGTTTTACTAACAATGATAATATTGCCCAAGAATGTTTTGCTTGATCCTGCTTTGACGTCCTAAGATAACTAACTAACAGATGCTTTCCACAAAAAACATACAAAGGTAAAAAGCAATTATGACCGTAATAACCATGATAAAACTTACCTTCCTGTTGCCCATGAATTTCATCATCCGTAGCATCAAAATCAAGTATTAGCTGCTTTGGTACTATTTTATGAGACTTAATAAATTTATCAAGCATTAGTTCATGCACTTTAATTGCAAAGTGTCTATCAGCATTGTTTTCTATACGACATAAGGTAGAACTACTTGCCATATCATCAATTGTTTCCATAGCTGTTTGCATAGCAGGACATTTTCGTAGATAATTGTGGTCATTTAAATCTTCATAACCTAATGCAATACCATAAATTCGTTGCCTCAGCATTGTTGCCATATTATGGGTAATTTTACTACCATCTCGTCTATCAGGAAATATTTTAGCAAGCTCCTCTGTTATACCAAGCCTTTTATCTGCTTCTCTTAATAACAACACACCTCCATCGCTACTAATATCACCTCCAGTGAAATTTATCTCTATTGTCCGATTTTTTACTTTGGAAAACTGGTAACTATATGCTATACAATTTGTCATGACAAAATCCTTTGTATTATTCTAATGAAATACCAGTATTATACAGCTTTACGAGGATTTTGTCTCCTATATCTCATGCAATATCCGGGCTAACCTCTCTTACTAAAAATGAAGGCAAAAGATGATTATATGTTTGTAGTGAATGTTGCTTAATTTCTACAGGAGGAGGTACTAACTTCATACAAGGTTGATATCGGTTTTGTAACGTTCCTAAACAAGGAACCTTACCTTTAATTAGGGATGACACAACAAATTCTCCTAATTGTTGCTCACAGTTATAATCTGCTGCAAGCTTTAAAATACCTACCATCAATTTATTAGCCTGACGTGGTGTACAATGTTGATCAATTAGCAACCAAATTTTTTTATATATAGGAGTTGGTAGTATGTCATCCCGCAGAATAGAATAGCGAAAAGCTCCGGGTTTACGTACCAAGCTATTAATTAAATGACGATAATTAATGCATCTAGCTGCTTTTTGCTTGTCATCCCCTCTTACTCTAGGTAAATCCAAAACATGATCACTTCCCAAGTAACATGACAAACGATCATCATAAATATGTATTCCTAATTGATACCCTATTAATCTGGAAGGTACACTATACATAACTTTTTTTACTGTAATAGTGCTAGAAGTTGTCACCCTAGCTGTTGTTTGGCTAAAATCTATAGTTCTGTGGGCCGGCAATCCTTTTAAATAAGATCGTTCAATATAAAGTTGTGGTTGATGACGATTATTGTGTCGTTGAACAACAGAGTCTATAAAATTTTGATAGTCATCTATAGATTCAAAATTATAAGAACCACGCAATAAAAGAGCTTGCTCTAAACGTCTCTTAAGATGACCATGTGCAGCCTCAACGCTACCATTCTCATGTCCTTTCCCACGATTGTTTCTTGTAGCATGCATGCCATAATGAGCACATACTTCTTTATAAGAACATGTTATATCATCTGACTCCTCTTGCGATAAATTCTTGAAAGCAGCTGACAAACTGTCAGTCCTATGTTCTTCAGGACATCCTCCTAAACTCCATAATGCATCCTGAAGCGATTGAGAAAGAGCGGTAAAACTTTCTCCGCCCTGAATCACTTTCATAAAAGACCAATTACTATAAGCTAACCGAAAATGATACAATAGATGCTTAAACGGTTTACCACAAATAGTAATCTCTATGCCTTTTAAAGCAGTAAAATCCGATAAACCTTGACGACCGGGTACATGAAGCTGGCGAAAGATAACTTCCTTTTCCGGACCATATAATGCTCTCCACTTGCTAGTGCGTCGCTGAACAGTTCTTAAAATGCTGTCCGGATATTTTCCTGGGTATTCGTCTTGAAGATATTCTAATAATGTCCAAGATGTTAAATATGGTAGTTGTTCTAATAAAGGAACTAATACACCTTCCCATACTCCTTCTAATGGATCGTTACGGTACTTACGTACTTTCTTCCCTTTCGATAAAGATAACACTTCCCTACGTTCTAAATTCCTACCACTACGTTGTGAAAAACCTGCTTTAGCTGAACAAATTGTTTGATTCAAACCTGATTTTCTTAATTTCATATATACCTCGTATTGCTGATTTGTTATTCTTCTACCGGGCATCTGTAAACTCCAAAAGTATTCAGATGCCTATTTTATCACCGGCAAAGCTAACTGTCATCCCTCGGCAATCTTACATGACATTACATAGCTGTGCCTTATCTTTAAATATATTCATTATACCTTTAATATAAGGCTTGATATCTTTGTATTCTTCCACATTATCAAAAATAAATAATATAGTTGAATTTAAATTAGCAATCCTCTCATGGACTAATCTTATTATATCTTCTTCCTTTTCGCCTATTGTATAAATAGTAAACTCTTTAGCGAGTTGCCTATATGCTTCAAAGATTTTGTCTGCGGAATCTGCATTAATAAAACGTACTATTTTCTTTACTTCCTCTTTCTGTCTACGACCATATTCTATAGCTAAAGTACTTTTACCTGTTCCGGCAAAAGCACTAATTATTACACATTGTTCTGTGCTTAAAATACTTTCTATGCTGCCTAGCCCGGATATTGCATGAAGTGAGATTTAAAGTAAGAAATTGAGTAATTTATAATATTAGCAATGATACTTTTGTAAAAATTTTGCCAAAAAGTGCTTTGAAGCCGTTATTTTCAAATTTTAGATGTAATGCCCCTTACCCCATTTTTTCTAAGCACCGGGAACAGTGCTAATCTAGGTTATTCTAATGCTAATTTCTTCATCACATGATTCCATACCTGTCGGTAAGGATATGATGAAGATAACAAAAACTTAATACGCCTAGTATTACGGATAATTACTACCCCAATTTTTAATAATTTTAAACGTATTGTACCTATTTGTGCTTTTGCTAATGCACTACCTTGTAATAAATTACCTCTGATATATTCTACTAAAGTGTATGCAAGACCCGATAAAATCATTCTGAGCTGATTAGCCCACCATCTATGACAAGAAGTACGATCTGCAAATAATTCTAGTTGTTGCTCTTTTATACGGTTTTCCATATCACCACGACCACAGTAAACTTTGTCGTATAAATCTTCAGGTTTATCTGATAAATTAGTTACTATATACCTTGGATTTTCTCCAAGCATTGTCATTTCTGCCTTACCAATTATTCTACGTTCATGACTCCAACTACCAGCCTTATATGGAAACTCACTAAAAAGACGTTGCTTTTCTTGGGTTATAATAAATGCTGCTTTTGACTTCTCCATTGTAGGTTTCAGTAACTCATTTAGTCTGTTATTTTGGGGCATTCCTACAATATATTTTATATTATGAATATCACACCAATCAAACATCTGATGACGACAAAATCCACTATCACCACGAAAAATAATCTTTACCTCTGGCCAAGCTTGGCGAAAACGTTTTACTAACAATGATAATATTGCCCAAGAATGTTTTGCTTGATCCTGCTTTGACGTCCTAAGATAACTAACTAACAGATGCTTTCCACAAAAAACATACAAAGGTAAAAAGCAATTATGACCGTAATAACCATGATAAAACTTACCTTCCTGTTGCCCATGAATTTCATCATCCGTAGCATCAAAATCAAGTATTAGCTGCTTTGGTACTATTTTATGAGACTTAATAAATTTATCAAGCATTAGTTCATGCACTTTAATTGCAAAGTGTCTATCAGCATTGTTTTCTATACGACATAAGGTAGAACTACTTGCCATATCATCAATTGTTTCCATAGCTGTTTGCATAGCAGGACATTTTCGTAGATAATTGTGGTCATTTAAATCTTCATAACCTAATGCAATACCATAAATTCGTTGCCTCAGCATTGTTGCCATATTATGGGTAATTTTACTACCATCTCGTCTATCAGGAAATATTTTAGCAAGCTCCTCTGTTATACCAAGCCTTTTATCTGCTTCTCTTAATAACAACACACCTCCATCGCTACTAATATCACCTCCAGTGAAATTTATCTCTATTGTCCGATTTTTTACTTTGGAAAACTGGTAACTATATGCTATACAATTTGTCATGACAAAATCCTTTGTATTATTCTAATGAAATACCAGTATTATACAGCTTTACGAGGATTTTGTCTCCTATATCTCATGCAATATCCGGGCTAACTAACAGATGCTTTCCACAAAAAACATACAAAGGTAAAAAGCAATTATGACCGTAATAACCATGATAAAACTTACCTTCCTGTTGCCCATGAATTTCATCATCCGTAGCATCAAAATCAAGTATTAGCTGCTTTGGTACTATTTTATGAGACTTAATAAATTTATCAAGCATTAGTTCATGCACTTTAATTGCAAAGTGTCTATCAGCATTGTTTTCTATACGACATAAGGTAGAACTACTTGCCATATCATCAATTGTTTCCATAGCTGTTTGCATAGCAGGACATTTTCGTAGATAATTGTGGTCATTTAAATCTTCATAACCTAATGCAATACCATAAATTCGTTGCCTCAGCATTGTTGCCATATTATGGGTAATTTTACTACCATCTCGTCTATCAGGAAATATTTTAGCCCGGATATTGCATGAGATATAGGAGACAAAATCCTCGTAAAGCTGTATAATACTGGTATTTCATTAGAATAATACAAAGGATTTTGTCATGACAAATTGTATAGCATATAGTTACCAGTTTTCCAAAGTAAAAAATCGGACAATAGAGATAAATTTCACTGGAGGTGATATTAGTAGCGATGGAGGTGTGTTGTTATTAAGAGAAGCAGATAAAAGGCTTGGTATAACAGAGGAGCTTGCTAAAATATTTCCTGATAGACGAGATGGTAGTAAAATTACCCATAATATGGCAACAATGCTGAGGCAACGAATTTATGGTATTGCATTAGGTTATGAAGATTTAAATGACCACAATTATCTACGAAAATGTCCTGCTATGCAAACAGCTATGGAAACAATTGATGATATGGCAAGTAGTTCTACCTTATGTCGTATAGAAAACAATGCTGATAGACACTTTGCAATTAAAGTGCATGAACTAATGCTTGATAAATTTATTAAGTCTCATAAAATAGTACCAAAGCAGCTAATACTTGATTTTGATGCTACGGATGATGAAATTCATGGGCAACAGGAAGGTAAGTTTTATCATGGTTATTACGGTCATAATTGCTTTTTACCTTTGTATGTTTTTTGTGGAAAGCATCTGTTAGTTAGTTATCTTAGGACGTCAAAGCAGGATCAAGCAAAACATTCTTGGGCAATATTATCATTGTTAGTAAAACGTTTTCGCCAAGCTTGGCCAGAGGTAAAGATTATTTTTCGTGGTGATAGTGGATTTTGTCGTCATCAGATGTTTGATTGGTGTGATATTCATAATATAAAATATATTGTAGGAATGCCCCAAAATAACAGACTAAATGAGTTACTGAAACCTACAATGGAGAAGTCAAAAGCAGCATTTATTATAACCCAAGAAAAGCAACGTCTTTTTAGTGAGTTTCCATATAAGGCTGGTAGTTGGAGTCATGAACGTAGAATAATTGGTAAGGCAGAAATGACAATGCTTGGAGAAAATCCAAGGTATATAGTAACTAATTTATCAGATAAACCTGAAGATTTATACGACAAAGTTTACTGTGGTCGTGGTGATATGGAAAACCGTATAAAAGAGCAACAACTAGAATTATTTGCAGATCGTACTTCTTGTCATAGATGGTGGGCTAATCAGCTCAGAATGATTTTATCGGGTCTTGCATACACTTTAGTAGAATATATCAGAGGTAATTTATTACAAGGTAGTGCATTAGCAAAAGCACAAATAGGTACAATACGTTTAAAATTATTAAAAATTGGGGTAGTAATTATCCGTAATACTAGGCGTATTAAGTTTTTGTTATCTTCATCATATCCTTACCGACAGGTATGGAATCATGTGATGAAGAAATTAGCATTAGAATAACCTAGATTAGCACTGTTCCCGGTGCTTAGAAAAAATGGGGTAAGGGGCATTACATCTAAAATTTGAAAATAACGGCTTCAAAGCACTTTTTGGCAAAATTTTTACAAAAGTATCATTGCTAATATTATAAATTACTCAATTTCTTACTTTAAATCTCACTTCATGCAATATCCGGGTTAGCAAGCTCCTCTGTTATACCAAGCCTTTTATCTGCTTCTCTTAATAACAACACACCTCCATCGCTACTAATATCACCTCCAGTGAAATTTATCTCTATTGTCCGATTTTTTACTTTGGAAAACTGGTAACTATATGCTATACAATTTGTCATGACAAAATCCTTTGTATTATTCTAATGAAATACCAGTATTATACAGCTTTACGAGGATTTTGTCTCCTATATCTCATGCAATATCCGGGCTAGTGCCTCTTCACGAGCAATAAAATTATGGACTAATGAAAGAGGTAAATTACTGTTTATGCCTTCTATGATTTTAGTTGCTTCATTAGAAGTATAAGCATTACGATCTTTCAATATTTTTTTTGCTTCTTTGCTAACTTCAATTAACCTTAAAATTTGCCCTCTTAAATCATCTACTTTAATGTTAGGGGATGTTGTACATATATAATCTTTGCTATTTTTATCTTCTATCGTATATTGCTCTTTTATTGCTTTTAACTGTTGCTTTACTAAATTCGGTATTTCTTTTTTATCTATACTTAATTTTCTCAACTGTGCTAGATACCAATCGCTGCTTCCCTTATTATTCGTGTTTATTATATCAGTAGACAAATTTACTTCTTGCGAGCGGAAATGACCTTTGTAAGAAAGTTCAAATTGATCTTTAGCGGATATTATATCTTTTTTTGACGGATATCCTTGTGCAGGATCGTTTTCTAAATGCTTATAAACTTCTAAAAATTGCCTAACGGTGATATTACCTATTACAAATTGATCTATTACTTCTAAAAAACTTCCTAATGTTGTTGCTGTAATATTTCTATGTATTAATTTACTTGCCAAATCTTTAATCGTACTACCAACAGGTATAAAATTAAGCACCCTATCTATTGCTTTCTTACCTAATGTGTCATCTTTAGGATCATATTCTATGCAAGGCCAATCTAATATTTTCTCATATCTTATAGGCTTACCTATTTCGGGATCAAAACTATCTAGCATTGAATCAAGTAAATCACCACTTAATGATAGTAAAGTAATATAGTTTTTAATAGGGACAGCTTTATTTAATAGATTTATTATTTTATTGCTATATTCAGCTGCGGTAATTTCAGGAAATAATCTATATGCTTTATGAATATGCCGGTTGCAAATATTCACAAAATTTGGAGCTGATAGATAAGTTGTTATATTTAAATTTCTTACATCAAAATCAGTTTCATGACTAAGAATATTTGGTTTAAAGCTATCCATAATTTTTGCAGAACCAGGACTATCGAATGTGATTGCCTTGGCTTTTGAATAATTAAAATCTCGATGAGCAAAATATAAACTTAGCTCTGCAAGCCATGCACCAAGCGAATGACCGGTAAAAGATAGATTATAACCGTGTTGCTTAGTGTATTCGGTAATTTCCTTTGTTGCAATATATGCCATTGCCTGCTGTGCTACTATCTCTCCACCTAAAATACTTTTAAAATCAGTTGCAAAAGGTGAATCAGTCTTAAGTAAATCTAATGCTTCGAGTGTAGTACCTCGATGAGCAAGTACCATCTGTTTCGTCTTTTCATTTATATATGTTACTGCGTAATATCTACCTGCTTCAGGCTCGTTAAATACCTTATGAACTTTCCAATCTGCTAACTGCTCATTGCGGATTTTTATTTGTTCATCATTCCTTTCACTAGCAGTAAACTTTACTATATCATTTTCTTTAGAATCAATATAAGCATGAGAGCTAAATAATCCATGTACAAAGTCATTAGGATGATGTTTATAATTTTGGTTATTTGAGACTATTTTACTTTCTACTTTTTGCACTAGCCCGGATATTGCATGAAGTGAGATTTAAAGTAAGAAATTGAGTAATTTATAATATTAGCAATGATACTTTTGTAAAAATTTTGCCAAAAAGTGCTTTGAAGCCGTTATTTTCAAATTTTAGATGTAATGCCCCTTACCCCATTTTTTCTAAGCACCGGGAACAGTGCTAATCTAGGTTATTCTAATGCTAATTTCTTCATCACATGATTCCATACCTGTCGGTAAGGATATGATGAAGATAACAAAAACTTAATACGCCTAGTATTACGGATAATTACTACCCCAATTTTTAATAATTTTAAACGTATTGTACCTATTTGTGCTTTTGCTAATGCACTACCTTGTAATAAATTACCTCTGATATATTCTACTAAAGTGTATGCAAGACCCGATAAAATCATTCTGAGCTGATTAGCCCACCATCTATGACAAGAAGTACGATCTGCAAATAATTCTAGTTGTTGCTCTTTTATACGGTTTTCCATATCACCACGACCACAGTAAACTTTGTCGTATAAATCTTCAGGTTTATCTGATAAATTAGTTACTATATACCTTGGATTTTCTCCAAGCATTGTCATTTCTGCCTTACCAATTATTCTACGTTCATGACTCCAACTACCAGCCTTATATGGAAACTCACTAAAAAGACGTTGCTTTTCTTGGGTTATAATAAATGCTGCTTTTGACTTCTCCATTGTAGGTTTCAGTAACTCATTTAGTCTGTTATTTTGGGGCATTCCTACAATATATTTTATATTATGAATATCACACCAATCAAACATCTGATGACGACAAAATCCACTATCACCACGAAAAATAATCTTTACCTCTGGCCAAGCTTGGCGAAAACGTTTTACTAACAATGATAATATTGCCCAAGAATGTTTTGCTTGATCCTGCTTTGACGTCCTAAGATAACTAACTAACAGATGCTTTCCACAAAAAACATACAAAGGTAAAAAGCAATTATGACCGTAATAACCATGATAAAACTTACCTTCCTGTTGCCCATGAATTTCATCATCCGTAGCATCAAAATCAAGTATTAGCTGCTTTGGTACTATTTTATGAGACTTAATAAATTTATCAAGCATTAGTTCATGCACTTTAATTGCAAAGTGTCTATCAGCATTGTTTTCTATACGACATAAGGTAGAACTACTTGCCATATCATCAATTGTTTCCATAGCTGTTTGCATAGCAGGACATTTTCGTAGATAATTGTGGTCATTTAAATCTTCATAACCTAATGCAATACCATAAATTCGTTGCCTCAGCATTGTTGCCATATTATGGGTAATTTTACTACCATCTCGTCTATCAGGAAATATTTTAGCAAGCTCCTCTGTTATACCAAGCCTTTTATCTGCTTCTCTTAATAACAACACACCTCCATCGCTACTAATATCACCTCCAGTGAAATTTATCTCTATTGTCCGATTTTTTACTTTGGAAAACTGGTAACTATATGCTATACAATTTGTCATGACAAAATCCTTTGTATTATTCTAATGAAATACCAGTATTATACAGCTTTACGAGGATTTTGTCTCCTATATCTCATGCAATATCCGGGCTAGCTCGCTGGAAGAGTGCGGTATTGTTCCCCAATTTATATTACCGATAAAATTATTATTTTGTATTTTGTTTGCTATTTCTCTTAACTGTTCCCCCGTTAAATGTAGTTTGCTAAGGTCAAGATATACAAATGAAGGATCATTTTCTATTATGCTATTTAAAATATTTTGATAGTTATATTCAGAATTTGAAGAAGTAGTAGTTGTGGTTGTGTGTTGTGCTTTCATAAATAGCCTATAAGTAATTATTTATACTTTTAGGTTAGAATGCTTAAAAGATAAGTTTTATAATGAGCTTAAAATTAAAAATATTTACTTTATATTTACTTTTAAAAATGTCAAACCAATAATTGCTAAAAAACTAATGTATTAAATTTAGTTTTTCAACTAAAATTTAATAAATTTTTCACCTTTCTAGTTGTTTTATAAAATTATGAATTGAAAAGTTACAAACAAGGCTGAAGATTATCTTCAAAAATAGCCATAGGAAAACTTTGAAGTAAGGGGGATTTTTCGCACGTAAGAAAATGTAAGTAAATCTTACAAGCTAACAATAATAATATCCTTTTTTATTATCCCACTTGATTAACCACCCACTATATGTTATTATATTAAGTTATATTTTAAGCTTAAAAAATAACTTATATGGCACAAACATGTATATTAAAACCAGACGCAAAAGGAAGGATAACTTTAGGTAAACTAGCTAAGGGAATAAGTAGCTTTCATCTTACTGTTAATAATAAAAAGGGACAAATTATTTTAGAACCATATGCAGAAATCCCCTTGAGAGAAAGTTGGCTATTTAACAATAAAACAGCTTTAATACAGTTAAATAAAGGCATTGAAAACTCTGCTAAAGGGCAAACTGTATCTAGAGGAGATTTTAACAAATATTTAAACGATGAATAAGAAATGAATTTTAAACTTCTATTTACTATTCAAGCAAATAAAGATTTAGAAGAGCTTGAAAACGATAAAGGATTAGAGAAACGTTTAAAAGCAGTAAGGAAATCATTAGCGTATTTGCAAATGAATCCTCGACATCCTAGTTTAAATACTCATAAATACCAATCTATCAAAGGAGATAACGGAGAAGATATATTTGAAGCTTATGCTGAAAATAATACCTCTGCTGCTTACAGAATTTTTTGGCATTATGGACCTAGCAAAGATAATATTACCATTTTAGCAATCACCGCACATCCATAGGCTCATCGGCGTAATACGTGCGAAAGTCATCATTATTAGCTCTAGCCATTATGTTTATTTATTCATATAAGAAAAAATGGATAAAATCATTACAAAAATTGGATTTTTTAGTCAAAAAGATGAAAAAAGTATGGTAGGAAGAAGAAGTAGGAAAAAACGATAAGCTTAATTTGCTAAGTGATCCGACGTCTAAATTCCCAAAACTTGCCGATTTTGCAATGGGTAGGAAACAAGAGCCGAATATAGAGACCTGTGTTAAAAATTACTACTTCTTACTTGCAGTTTAGCTGTAAGTAAGGTTTTGACCCAATAATAAAGAATCCTCTAATAATAAGGTGTATAAATCACACAGCTTAAGCAGCTAATTCATTCTTGAAATTATCTCTTTTACTCCAAAGAACGGGGGTAATTTCATAACTTTTTAATGTCTCTTGAAAATTATCTAATACCGATTTTTCATTATCGTTAATAAGTGTGTATGCCTTTGCATCTGACGAACGCACTTCTTTTGTGTCAAGCCAATCTATTATGATACTATTTGCTTTATCTTTGGTAGGAGTATTTACAGTTTGAATCAAACGTTCGGGAGCATATTTTGATTTAGGAATAAGAAAATCGAAATACCTAGTATAACCTGATTTTCCAGTAAAACTAACCCTTTCGGAATATCTAATCTCACATGTTTCAAGCCAAGTTTGTACATCTTCATAAAATAGAGCAGTAACATGCGGTCTTGCTAAATAAAACATGTCGTTAACAGCTAGAATAGCTTGGATAAGATTATGTTTACTTAAAGCAAAGTTCTGGAGATTAGTTTTAATAAATAATTCATTCTTATTCTTATGTATTCCAAACCCGTTAAGCGTCATTTCTAAAAATTTTTGTCGCCTCGGAGAGTCTAATGAACTGATGTGGCTATAGTATTCCGGACAGTTAGTATGAGACAATATTAACAGAAAGGAAATACAGTATGACAAAAACAAAAATGTATTCTAGTGAATTTAAAGAATCAGCAGTTAAATTGGCAACTGAATCGAAGCGACCTGTTATTCAGACTGCAAAAGAATTAGGTATCAGTAAGAATACTTTATATAGTTGGATAGATAAATATTCTAAACAATTTGAAGAATCAATAACAAGAACAGATGAACATCTGTATGATGAATTAAAAAGATTAAAGAAAGAGCTGGTGATAGTAACACAGGAGCGTGATATACTAAAAAAGGCTGCAGCGTACTTTGCAAAAGAGTCCCTGTAAGGTATGCATGGATAAAGAAGCATCAAGATGATTTCTCAATTGCAATTATGTGCAAATGTATGAAGGTATCACGTAGCGGTTATTATGAGTGGTTAAATAACCCTGGATGCAATAGGGATAAAGAAAATAGAGAATTAACCTGTAAGGTTAGAGCTATTTTTCAGGAAGGTAGACGAAATTATGGATCTAGACCCATTAAAAAGGCTTTGTTGAGGCAAGGCATAATTGTTAGTCGTAGGAGAATTACAAGACTAATGAATGAAGCTGGCTTAGTATGTAAAACTAAGTATAAATTTAAAGCAACTACTGATTCTAAGCATAATAAGCAAGTTGCTCCTAATTTATTGGATAGACAGTTTAAAGTTTCTAATGTTAATTGTTATTGGGTTGGTGATATCACCTATATCCCAACTGGAGAAGGATGGTTATATTTAGCAACAGTTATTGATCTATTTTCTAGAAAAGTAATAGGCTGGTCAATGAATAGTAATATGAAAGCTGATTTAGTTAATAATGCTTTGCTAATGGCAATATGGCAACGTAAACCACCTAAAAAGCTTATTTGGCATACTGATAGAGGTAGCCAATATTGTTCTGATAGTCATTTAAAACTTATAAAACAACATGGTATTATACAGAGTATGAGTCGTAAAGGAAATTGCTGGGATAATGCTGTTGCTGAAAGCTTTTTTCATACTATAAAAACAGAATTAATTTATCAACATAAATTTAAAACTAGGGAGGAAGCAAAACATGCTATATTTGAATATATAGAGGTATTTTATAATCGTATAAGAATGCATTCTGCTAACGATTATCTATCACCAGTACAATACGAAAAAATACAAAAATGTGCGTAAAAAACTGTCCGGAAAACTGTTGACAGATCAATAAATTTGATCCTAATTATAATCTTGGTGATAAAAAATTTTGTGATATAGTAGTACATGATTTTCAAGGCAAAAGCCATCTCGTCCCTGAAGATTACTTAAATGCCATAGGAAGAGATAAACAAGTAATGCAATATATAAGTCCAAGCTCAGAAATAGCTAAAGAAATAAGAAGTGCAGTAAAGCAAGTATCTGAGATCAAGCTAAATCAAGGAATAAGAGTTTAGAGTGTAGTGTAATAATATTTTACCAATTCAAAAAATGTAAATATATGAGTGAACAAGGAAACCTGCTGGGTGATCCAGATAAAGGCACAAAGAAAGCTAAGCATGATAAGATATTTCGTAAGGCACTAGAGAATCCTCTAGTTGCCCATGAATTCTTTAATGCACATTTGCCCCCAAATATTAAAAGTTTAATAGATTTTCCTAGTTTAGCAATGGAAAATACCACTTTTGTAGAAAGCTCTTTAAAAGATTCTATCTCTGATGTTTTATTCTCATGCAAATTTGATAAACAAGACGGATACTTATTTTTGCTTGTAGAACATCAATCAAAAGCAGATCATTTTATGGCTTTTAGGCTTTTTAAATATATGATTAATATTTGTGAGCGATATTTAATACAAAATCCTAAAGCTAAGACTTTACCATTAATATACCCCATGATATTCTTCAATGGTCAGGAGAAATATAATGTTGCAAGGAATTTGTGGGATTTGTTCGCTAATAACAAATTAGCAAGAGAATTATGGATTAATGATTACCAGTTAGTGAATGTCCATGAAATTCCTGATGAAGAGTTTAAACAAAGGATATGGTCAGGGATATTAGAATTTTTTCTCAAGCATATAAATGAGAGGGAATTATTAAAAAGATGGCAAGAAATATCAGATATATTACCGGAATTAACTAAAATAACGATAGGTTATGATTATCTAGAAATGATATTATATTATACATTGACGAAGATAGAGCAAGATGATAAAATAAAACTAGAGAATTTATTATCAACAAAGTTGAATCCAGAAATAGGAACAAGGCTTATGAGAAGTTTAGCAGAGCATTGGCAACAAGAAGGAAAAGAATTAGGTATTCTTGAAGGCTTACAAGTTGGTGAAGCTCAAGGTATCCAAATTGGTAAAGCTAAAGGTATCCAAATTGGTGAAGCTAAAGGTATCCAAATTGGAAAAGCTGAAGGAAAAGCTGAAGGGGAATATAATAAAGCAGTAGAGGTAGCAAAGAAAATGTTAGCTCAAGGTTGCAATATTGCTTTAATTTCTAGTGTAACCGGTCTTGATGAAGCTTTTATTAGTTCTTTAGAGTAAACATATTTCTTGTAAAATTTACTCTGCTGTTTGAAAAATCATTTATAAAAAATTCTGAAATAACAAAAAAGTTTTTTATACACAGCTTACCTCTAAAACTCGTAATACTAAATTAGCGATTTAAAGGGGCATTATAATAGGATTTTTCTTTATAAGGTATCCCCCTATCAAACAATTGAAATCTTTTAAAAATACCATTAAAATGGCTTTTATGTTTTTGGATTTAAATCAAGTTTGTAAATTCATTGGTAATTTAGTAATAGGAAAATTACCCGCAAATTTTACATAACAGGTAAGATCTTCTAGATTCATAATTTCAGAAGGCATTACTAATAATTTCCTTTTCTCTAAGCTGTGCATATTAACCCCATCACGCACGGTATTAGAGCCATAAGAGAGATTCTCTTGAGTCTCGATTATTTCTTGCTCACCAAGCATTAAAGCAGATTTATGTGCTGTCTGCTGATCACTCACTCGAAAAATAAATTTGCTACCAAATAGATCAAGCATTGAAGCTGCTCCTGCATGACCATATATCTCCTCTAATTGATGAATATTCTGCATGCCTGCAACAACGCAGCCACCATATTTCCTACTCTCAGCTAAAGCTACCCCTAAAGAAGATATCTTTTGTAAAGCTGGTAGTTCATCAATCACAAACCACATATTACTATGAGTATTATTGATATTCCTATTCATTAATGCTTTTATTGCTATGCTAATCCATGCAGCAATAAGTGGTCGTAGCATTACTCTTTGGTTAGGAGTACTAGTTATAAATAACCAACCTTTGTCCGCAGTAAACCACTTTCTAATACTAAAACTACCATCAGGCTTTAAATGTTGCAGAGCTTCAATATTTTTACTAACAGTTGCTTGAATACCGGACGAAGTCTCAGGGGCACTACTGCTAATTATACCGGCTACTGCACTATTTTTAAAGACTCTTGCAAATTCTTTATTATTTGCATAAAGAATAGTATTTACAAGCTTTTTGATGTCTTTACTATCCTGATATAATCTTAATCCTTCAGCTAATACTAGCTCAGCACTTTTAGCAAAAAAATCATCTAATTTTGGATTATAATTACTAAAACTACTGGCCATATCATTATAATCCCAAATTTCATGACAATCATTCCATGGTAGCCATGCTGAACTATTCTCTTGCAAAGGATTAAGTATCTTATCACATTTTGGATCAAAAAATCGATCAGTAAAGCTACCTGTTAAATCAACAATAATTGCTCTACCTCGCTCTTTTCTAATCTGAGGTAATAGCTCATTTAACATATTAGTTTTACCACTACCTGTAGTACCGGTAATAAGAATATGTCTTCTCTCACTATCTTTAACCAATGGTAATCCAGAAAAGCAAATATTAGCAGCTTGTTTGTTTTTATAAAGCATTTTTGCTAAAGTACCTGCTTCCACAAAATCTGCTCCCCTAATCTTATCTTGGATAACAGCTTTTTTACCTCGATACATAAAAAAGATGATAGCAGTAAATATTCCAACAGTAAAAGTAATAGTACCTTCTTGCCAAGCTGAATGCAATAAAAATTGCCCAAATTGATTGATATTATGCGAATGCTGTGTAACATGCCAAAATTTATGAACAAATTCTTCAGCATTACGGTAAACCCAAGCTTTTTGCTCTAAATAATAGAATTTAATACCTATTTGATCTATAGGATAAAAATACTGTCCTATGACAAGTTTTAATTGTACGTATCGCTCTATGATAAAATAATATTGACTTATCAAAGATAATTTCTGATATGTACGCCACATTAACCAAACTACAGTAAATACTAACCCAACAGTTAAAGCATTGATACTGCCTTGCCCAAGCATTCTCATCTGATGAGCAAAAATTTGTGAACCACGAGTGAAATTATTTTGATTTTGATAGCTCATAGGTCACTCTGTTGTTAAGATTACTACAACTATCTTCTTCTAATGGTAAATAACGATAATAACGGACTAAATAATTTGCAGCAACAGCAAATACAAGCTTTAGCAAAGTTTGGCACAGAAGAGAATATCAATACCGCAATACAAATCTACAGAGAAAAAGGTATAGATTCTTGTACTGCTTATAGTAACAAGATTTGCATAGCAGCAATAGAGCAGAAGATACAGAAAGATTTACAAATTATGCAGAATAAATTTGATCCTAATTATAATCTTGGTGATAAAAAATTTTCTGATATAGTAGTACATGATTTTCAAGGCAAAAGCCATCTCGTCCCTGAAGATTACTTAAATGCCATAGGAAGAGATAAACAAGTAATGCAATATATAAGTCCAAGCTCAGAAATAGCTAAAGAAATAAGAAGTGCGGTAAAGCAAGTATCTGAGATCAAGCTAAATCAAGGAATAAGAGTTTAGAGTGTAGTGTAATAATATTTTATCAAGTTAAAAAATATAAATATATGAGTGAACAAGGAAACCTGCTGGGTGATCCAGATAAAGGCACAAAGAAAGCTAAGCATGATAAGATATTTCGTAAGGCACTGGAGAATCCTCTAGTCGCCCATGAGTTCTTTAATGCACATTTGCCCCCAAATATTAAAAGTTTAATAGATTTTCCTAGTTTAGCAATGGAAAATACCACTTTTGTAGAAAGCTCTTTAAAAGATTCTATCTCTGATGTTTTATTCTCATGCAAATTTGATAAACAAGACGGATACTTAATTTTTGCTTGTAGAACATCAATCAAAAGCAGATCATTTTATGGCTTTTAGGCTTTTTAAATATATGATTAATATTTGTGAGCGATATTTAATACAAAATCCTAAAGCTAAGACTTTACCATTAATATACCCGATGATATTTTACAATGGTCAGGAGAAATACAATGTTGCAAGGAATTTGTGGGATTTATTTGCTAATAACAAATTAGCAAGAGAATTATGGATTAATGATTACCAATTAGTGAATGTCCATGAAATTCCTGATGAAGAGTTTAAACAAAGGATATGGTCAGGGATATTAGAATTTTTTCTCAAGCATATACATGAGAGGGAATTATTAAAAAGATGGCAAGAAATATCAGATATATTACCAGAATTAACCAAAATAACGATAGGTTATGATTATCTAGAAATGATATTATATTATACATTGACGAAGATAGAGCAAGATGATAAAATAAAACTAGAGAATTTATTATCAACAAAGTTGAATCCAGAAATAGGGACAAGGCTTATGAGAAGTTTAGCAGAACATTGGCAACAAGAAGGAAAAGAATTAGGTATTTTTGAAGGTTTACAAGTTGGTGAAGCTAGAGGAAAAGCTGAAGGGGAATATAATAAAGCAGTAGAGGTAGCAAAGAAAATGTTAGCTCAAGGTTGTAATGTTTCTTTAATTTCTAGTGTAACCGGTCTTGATAAAGCTTTTATTAGTTCTTTAGAGTAAACATATTTCTTGTAAAATTTACTCTGCTGTTTGAAAAATCATTTATAAAAAATTCTGAAATAACAAAAAAGTTTTTTATACACAGCTTACCTCTAAAACTCGTAATACTAAATTAGCGATTTAAAGGGGCATTATAATAGGATTTTTCTTTATAAGGTAATCCCTATCAAACAATTAAAATCTTTTAAAAATGCCATTAAAATGGTTTTATATTTTTAGATTTAAATCATAGTTTGTAAATTCATTTGTAATTTAGTAATAGGGAAATTACCCGCAAATTTTACATAACAGGTAAGATCTTCTAGATTCATAATTTCAGAAGGCATTACTAATAATTTTCTTTTCTCTAAGCTATGCATATTTACTCCATCACGCATGGAGTTAGCACCATAAGAGAGATTCTCTTGAGTTTCAATAATTTCTTGCTCACCAAGCATTAAAGCTGATTTATGTGCTGTTTGTTGATCACTTACCCGAAAAATAAATTTGCTGCCAAATAGATCAAGCATTGAAGCTGCTCCTGCATGACCATATATTTCCTCTAATTGATGAATATTCTGCATACCTGCAACAACGCAGCCACCATATTTCCTGCTTTCAGCTAAAGCTATTCCTAAAGAAGATATCTTTTGTAAAGCTGGTAGCTCATCAATCACAAACCACATATTACTATGAGTATTATTGATGTTCCTATTCATTAATGCTTTTATCGCTATGCTAATCCATGCAGCAATAAGTGGTCGAAGCATTACCCTTTGATTAGGAGTGCTAGTTATAAATAACCAACCTTTGTCCGCAGTAAACCACTTTCTAATACTAAACTCACCTTTAGGCTTTAAGGGATTAAGTATCTTATCACATTTGGGATCAAAAAATCTATCAGTAAAGCTACCTGTTAAATCAACAATAATTGCTCTACCTCGCTCTTTTCTAATTTGAGGTAATAGCTCATTTAACATATTAGTTTTACCACTACCTGTAGTACCGGTAATAAGAACATGCCTTCTCTCACTATCTTTAACTAATGGCAATCCAGAAAAGCAAATATTAGCAGCTTGTTTGTTTTTATAAAGCATTTTTGCTAAAGTTTTAGCTTCTACAAAATCTGCTCCCCTAATCTTATCTTGGATAACAGCTTTTTTACCTCGATACATAAAAAAGATGATAGCAGTAAACATACCTACAGTAAAAGTAATAATACCTTCTTGCCAAGCTGAATGCAATAAAAATTGTCCAAATTGATTGATATTATGCGAATATGGTGTAATATGCCAAAATTTATAAACAAATTCTTCAGCATTATGGTAAACCCAAGCTTTTTGCTCTAAATAATAGAATTTAATACCTATTTGATCTATAGGATAAAAATACTCTCCTATAGCAAGTTTTAACTCCGCATATCTTTCTATAATGAAATAATATAGACTTATTAAAGATAATTTCTGATATGTACGCCACATTAGCCAAACTACAGTAAATATTAGCCCAGCTGTTAAAGCATTGATACTGCCTTGCCCAAGCATTCTCATCTGATGAGCAAAAATTTGTGAACCGCGAGTAAAATTATTTTGACTATGCTTTTGATTTTGATAATTCACGAGTGACTACTTTTCCTTGGACATTTTTATTGTTGTCAAAATCTCTTGCCATTTCTGCTTCTAGTTCTTCGATAGTGGGTAGAGACGTTTTAATATCTTCAGGTAGATTTTCAGTAATACGATATTCTGCTAAACCAATAGGCTTGCTCATGTCACGCAATGCATATTCAGCAAGTACTTGGTCTTTGGTCTTACATAATATAAGACCAATAGATGGGTTATCTGTCGGATGTTTTAATTTATCATCAATTATCGATAAGTAAAAATTCATCTTTCCAGCATGTTCTGGTTCACATTCAACAGCTTTTAGCTCAATAGCTATAAAACATCTAAGCTTTAAATGGTAAAATAGTAGATCAAGATAATAATTTCGTGTACTAACTTGTAAATGATATTGACGCCCTACAAAAGCAAAACCACTACCTAGCCCGGATATTGCATGAAGTGAGATTTAAAGTAAGAAATTGAGTAATTTATAATATTAGCAATGATACTTTTGTAAAAATTTTGCCAAAAAGTGCTTTGAAGCCGTTATTTTCAAATTTTAGATGTAATGCCCCTTACCCCATTTTTTCTAAGCACCGGGAACAGTGCTAATCTAGGTTATTCTAATGCTAATTTCTTCATCACATGATTCCATACCTGTCGGTAAGGATATGATGAAGATAACAAAAACTTAATACGCCTAGTATTACGGATAATTACTACCCCAATTTTTAATAATTTTAAACGTATTGTACCTATTTGTGCTTTTGCTAATGCACTACCTTGTAATAAATTACCTCTGATATATTCTACTAAAGTGTATGCAAGACCCGATAAAATCATTCTGAGCTGATTAGCCCACCATCTATGACAAGAAGTACGATCTGCAAATAATTCTAGTTGTTGCTCTTTTATACGGTTTTCCATATCACCACGACCACAGTAAACTTTGTCGTATAAATCTTCAGGTTTATCTGATAAATTAGTTACTATATACCTTGGATTTTCTCCAAGCATTGTCATTTCTGCCTTACCAATTATTCTACGTTCATGACTCCAACTACCAGCCTTATATGGAAACTCACTAAAAAGACGTTGCTTTTCTTGGGTTATAATAAATGCTGCTTTTGACTTCTCCATTGTAGGTTTCAGTAACTCATTTAGTCTGTTATTTTGGGGCATTCCTACAATATATTTTATATTATGAATATCACACCAATCAAACATCTGATGACGACAAAATCCACTATCACCACGAAAAATAATCTTTACCTCTGGCCAAGCTTGGCGAAAACGTTTTACTAACAATGATAATATTGCCCAAGAATGTTTTGCTTGATCCTGCTTTGACGTCCTAAGATAACTAACTAACAGATGCTTTCCACAAAAAACATACAAAGGTAAAAAGCAATTATGACCGTAATAACCATGATAAAACTTACCTTCCTGTTGCCCATGAATTTCATCATCCGTAGCATCAAAATCAAGTATTAGCTGCTTTGGTACTATTTTATGAGACTTAATAAATTTATCAAGCATTAGTTCATGCACTTTAATTGCAAAGTGTCTATCAGCATTGTTTTCTATACGACATAAGGTAGAACTACTTGCCATATCATCAATTGTTTCCATAGCTGTTTGCATAGCAGGACATTTTCGTAGATAATTGTGGTCATTTAAATCTTCATAACCTAATGCAATACCATAAATTCGTTGCCTCAGCATTGTTGCCATATTATGGGTAATTTTACTACCATCTCGTCTATCAGGAAATATTTTAGCAAGCTCCTCTGTTATACCAAGCCTTTTATCTGCTTCTCTTAATAACAACACACCTCCATCGCTACTAATATCACCTCCAGTGAAATTTATCTCTATTGTCCGATTTTTTACTTTGGAAAACTGGTAACTATATGCTATACAATTTGTCATGACAAAATCCTTTGTATTATTCTAATGAAATACCAGTATTATACAGCTTTACGAGGATTTTGTCTCCTATATCTCATGCAATATCCGGGCTAGTTCTAGTAAAATTTTCTCCATGTGTATCATTAAGTTATGTTCTATTTCTCTTTCTTGAGCTTCTTTACCTATATTAAGAAAATCAAAGAAATATGGATCCTTAAAAACTTGATTTGCTGATTCTGCAGTTGGTGATGGTAACTTTTGTTTAAAATTAGTAATAGCTTGTCCTTGTCGGGCTATAATGGTACCCAAAAACTAGACAAGAAAATAGAGAAAAGTAGGTATAATATCTCCTAGGAAAAGGAGCAAAAAATGAAAAAACAAGTTAAAAAATATAGTGCAGAAGAAAAAGCAAAAATAGCAATTGAAGCAATATCTGGAGAAATGACTATAGCTCAAATTACCAGCAAATATGGTGTTCACGCTAATCAGATTTATAAATGGAAGAAAGAAGCTTTAGATTTTATGGTTTCTGGATTTAAATCGAAATCTAAACAACAAGATACCGGCCAAGAAGATTTAATTAAATCATTATTTGAGCAAATAGGCCAGTTAACAGTTGAAAGAGACTGGCTTAAAAAAAAATCTAGTATCTTTGGATTTAGAGGTTAGGAAAAAAATGATAAGTTATGCTTCAAATTTAACCATAGCAAGACAATGCAAACTTTTAGATTTAAACCGCTCAAGTTACTACTACCAAGCTAGGAATACCTTAGATGATAAGGAGTATAGAGTACTGAACAGAATTGATGAGATTTTTACAGAGCATCCCTATTATGGTACTAGAAGAATGTCTCATGTCCTAAAATCCGAAGGGTTAAATGTTAGTCGTAAGATGATAAGAAAATATTATAAAATACTTGGTATTGAAGCAGTATACCCAAAGATTAATTTAAGCCGTAGGAATCAGGCTCATAAAGTATACCCATATCTATTAAATAATATAGAGGTGGTTTGCTCCAATCAAGTTTACTGTGCAGATATTACTTACATAAGATTAAAGCAAGGTTTTGTATATTTGGTTGCTATAATGGATTGGTATAGTCGTTATATTTTGAGTTGGCGGGTGTCGATTAGTTTAGAAAATGATTTTTGTATTGAAGCTCTAAATGAAGCAATATCTATACATGGCAAGCCTGACATTTTTAATACGGATCAAGGAGTACAATTTACATCAAAAGATTTTACTCAAATACTTGAGCAACAAGGCATAGCTATTAGTATGGACGGCAAAGGCAGAGCCTTAGATAATGTATTTATTGAACGTTTTTGGCGATCTTTGAAACAAGAGAAGATTTATCGTTTTGATCTTGAAACAGTACGTGAAGCAAAGATAGCTATCAGAGATTATATAGAATTTTATAATCAGCAAAGACCTCATCAATCGCTTGAATATAAGACACCTGAAATGATACATTTTGCAGAAAAACTAGAAAATTATCAAGAGGCTATATGACATAGAAAATGCAAACTTTACTTTGAAAAACCAATACATTAATACAGGAGAATTACACCTCTAAAATTTAAAAAATTTGTCTAGACAAAGGGTACCACCTCAGTTATTCTAATGCTAATTTCTTCATCACATGATTCCATACCTGTCGGTAAGGATATGATGAAGATAACAAAAACTTAATACGCCTAGTATTACGGATAATTACTACCCCAATTTTTAATAATTTTAAACGTATTGTACCTATTTGTGCTTTTGCTAATGCACTACCTTGTAATAAATTACCTCTGATATATTCTACTAAAGTGTATGCAAGACCCGATAAAATCATTCTGAGCTGATTAGCCCACCATCTATGACAAGAAGTACGATCGCAAATAATTCTAGTTGTTGCTCTTTTATACGGTTTTCCATATCACCACGACCACAGTAAACTTTGTCGTATAAATCTTCAGGTTTATCTGATAAATTAGTTACTATATACCTTGGATTTTCTCCAAGCATTGTCATTTCTGCCTTACCAATTATTCTACGTTCATGACTCCAACTACCAGCCTTATATGGAAACTCACTAAAAAGACGTTGCTTTTCTTGGGTTATAATAAATGCTGCTTTTGACTTCTCCATTGTAGGTTTCAGTAACTCATTTAGTCTGTTATTTTGGACCAGTGTTAAGGTAGCTGCGATGAGCCGCCATATTTAAACAGGGAATTCTTTAATCTTTTTTTCATACTCTGGTTGGCAGTCTACGAGTGATAATTTTGAATATATTTCAAGTGATTGACGACTCTCATGCCCCGAATAAGGTTGGATTAATGCATCATCCACGCCTTTTTTCTTCATCCATGTAAAAAGAAAATGCCGTAATTTATGTGGTGATATTGAGTTCTCAATGCCAGCTTCTTTTGTGTAATTCATTAATATTTTCCTAATACCTCGATCAGAATACGGTTTCTTCCAACTAGATTCAAATAGGTAAACTGTCTTATTTTTCTTTGCATTTTCAATGTGTACAGCTAATACTTCTGTAAATGCATTAGGAAACGGAACTATTCTATCTTTACTACCCTTTCCGTGGTTAATTCTAATTTGACAACTATCTAAATCTATATCTGATATTTTTATTTTTACCAATTCCGATACTCGTACCCCAGTATAAAGTAACGTCTTAATAATTACTACATGCTTCATATTTCTTGATTTCCATACAGCCTTATAATACTTACTAATTTCCTCTTCTGTTGGTACATAAGGTAATTTCTTTGTGGTGCTATTGTCTACTTTTACATCGAGTTCTTTACGAATATGTCTAAATAATTCTCTCAAGTAATTATAATCTGGTTGTTCCTTTTTTAAATCCTTCAAAAAGTATCTGGCTTTTTCTCTTACAGGAGTACGGTTTATTATTGTCATCGGTAATACCCCGACCCAGCTTGCGAATATATTAATATACGTTGGTTAAAATCAATTGGAAACAAGCCGTATGGATTAATATGCGTTGAAAGTAACGGTGTTAATGCCCTGTAATCTTCAGGAGTCAGTTTGTTTTGCCAGTGAGGCTCAGATAATACTTGCTGAATAATAAGAGTATTAATATAGACAATACAAGCTTGTAATAAATGTAGACATAATATTGATAATTCTTGATCACCAATATTGTTTGTTGTGAGCTCTCCTAGTTTCCCATAGAAAATAAAATCCATTATATAATTTAAGCGTTCTACTACATTCAACCCTTCATTGATTTCAATTCTAAGATCTTCTGAATCTAGGTATTTACATAGAAAAATACTTTTATTTGCTTTACCAATTTCTAACAAAGTTCTATATACAGGATGTTCGTAATTATTATTACTAAAACGTTTTACTAGTACATCAGGTTCTACAATACCCAATTTTAATGCTACAAGATGTTTAACGGCTTCATTGTAATTCTCCTCAATTAATTTCCAATTGATACCACCTTTAATTATTTCAGAAATATATTGGTATTTCCATTTATCTCCAGATGCAACCCCATAAAGTTTTTGTTTATTTATTGCTTTTAATCTAGGTAGTAAATCAAAATCAAGTAAGTAGCTAATAGCAAAACCTATCACACTTTGACCATGAGTATCAACAAATACTCTGTTCATGTTCATCTCTGTATCATGATCAATTATACCTTTAATCATTGACCCTACTTCTGAAGATGAACAACTTTTTAATTGTGAATAAATACATAATGATTTCTTATCGACATGCCAATAAATCATTACTCCTCGACCTTGATAACGGTGATGCCACTCATTAATAAGATTTTGATCCCAACTACTTATCTTTGTTGAATCGCATGCTACTGATGTTGTTGCTTCTCCCCAAATATCTGGATTACGTATTTTGAGAATATTGTTAATAATTAGACGAATAGAGTTTCTAACATTTGTAGCATTAATATACCTCTTCTTAATATAACGTAAATCGCTGTAATTAACATCACCATTGGCAATACTTATTCTCTTCAATCCTGTATTGCTACCTATACCATATAAACACAATAAAAGTCTTTTTCTAAGGCCTGACGGTTCAATACTACTACTTTTAGCAATAGTTTCCATTTGCCGTGTAAAATTGGTAAGTAGATCAGTTTCTTTTAAAATATCAATAAGGTTTATACTTGACCACCTACCTGTAATTTCCTTTTGTAGTGCAATGATGTTATTTGGATCTTTTTGTGCTTCTGATGGGGTAATAGTAATATTCTTCCCAACAGTACTTGTCTTGATTTTAACAAGATTATTATTAGGTATTTTGCTATTTAGATTTTCTAAACCCCTTTCTAAGGCATTTTGTAACTTTGTAATAAACTCCTTATCATCTAAAGGTAGACCAAGTTCTTGATAATATTGTTGCTTTTTTTGTTCAAAATCTTTTGGTATATCTTCTTCAGGATTTCTATATCGATAACTTCTTTTAATCCATATTGCTTTGAAGTTTAAAAAACGCTTCAATTCTTCTAAAACGGCAAGCTCATAGTTATATTTATTAACTTTAATCACATCTTTATCTACTTGAACAACCATTGGATGCCAATTTGTAGGTATTATACCTTCAATAGGCGGCTCCGTTTCATAATACTCTGAGTCTGATTCATTCCAGTACTTATTAATAAATTCAACAGCTTTCAAAATCGGTTGATAACTAGAGTGATCTTCTTTTAACTGAAAAGTTTGTAGTATTGGTAGTAGTGTGGTTCTACTTCCATACGCATACTTTGAATGAATCTTATTTTGTACCTGTTGTTGATACCATTTACCGCGTTGCTGTAAATCAGTAATTATTGCTTCTAGTTTTTCTTTAGAAACTTCAGGGTAAATCTTATCTTCAATTGTACTTTTAGGATTGTTAACTGATAAAGATGCTAATTTCTCTAGAATATCAAATTTTCCATCAACACGCTTAACCTCCTTTACAATATAGTTATCTACGTATTTTTCAGAACTAGAACGTATACGTTTTATAAGCTTAATTAATGTATCAGCTAAACTATCTAATATTAGCTGCAATCTTATATAACAGAATATTGCCATAGTCGCATATTTTGCCACAGGGCTAAACTCTAAAATATTACTAGGCGATAAAACCATGATACGATCATAATATTTCAGCAGTAATTTTCTATCTACTAAATCTACAATCGATTTGGGCAAAGTAATTTTTTTTAATAAAGCGATCTTATCCAAAGCAAAATTAACATTTTTTAGCCTAACCCCAGGTATATCATTTTTTAACTCTGATAATTCTATAATACCATTCTTTGACTGTTCGCTTTGTTCAAGGATTTGGTCAATCAAATAACAGTTATCTTGACTTAAACTTTTAAATATCTTTTCAAAAAGTTTTTGTTCAAATTGATGCTTTGCTGAAGCAACATAACGATCCAACTGTTTTTTCTTGAATAGTACAATTTTATTTTGGTCAAAAAATAACCTAGTCTGCTCCATTAATAATTCATTAGATGGATAATGAGGTAGAATATTATTTGTTAGATATTCTGTAAATATTAAAACATCATTATTATTTGCTTGGCGATATCCCAGATATTTTCTAATATCCTGATGATATCTTTCTGCTGTTCTACCGCTCCAATTAAATTTTGAAAGAATAGACTCTTCAATATCCAACTCTGAAGCAATGGCTGATATTAATTTTAATGATATTGGTTTTTCTTCTGCTGCAGGGAATTTAATGTGAGACCGAAAATAAATTAACATTACTCCAAAAGCTAGTTGATTGATTTTACCAGTTTTTGTGTTGCATAGATTAAAATCTTCTAATGATAGTAAATTTGACATATATTATTTTGTATGTTCCTAGAATACCTAATGTCGGTACTATTTACGAACAATACTACCTATAATCAAATATTATTAGCTGTATCTTTTAATATAAATACTAAAAAGTGTCAACAATATTCTTTTAGGAACTTAAAATGTTGGAACTTTACATTAAATGTGGCGGCTCATCGCAGCTACCTTAACACTGGTCCTATTTTGGGGCATTCCTACAATATATTTTATATTATGAATATCACACCAATCAAACATCTGATGACGACAAAATCCACTATCACCACGAAAAATAATCTTTACCTCTGGCCAAGCTTGGCGAAAACGTTTTACTAACAATGATAATATTGCCCAAGAATGTTTTGCTTGATCCTGCTTTGACGTCCTAAGATAACTAACTAACAGATGCTTTCCACAAAAAACATACAAAGGTAAAAAGCAATTATGACCGTAATAACCATGATAAAACTTACCTTCCTGTTGCCCATGAATTTCATCATCCGTAGCATCAAAATCAAGTATTAGCTGCTTTGGTACTATTTTATGAGACTTAATAAATTTATCAAGCATTAGTTCATGCACTTTAATTGCAAAGTGTCTATCAGCATTGTTTTCTATACGACATAAGGTAGAACTACTTGCCATATCATCAATTGTTTCCATAGCTGTTTGCATAGCAGGACATTTTCGTAGATAATTGTGGTCATTTAAATCTTCATAACCTAATGCAATACCATAAATTCGTTGCCTCAGCATTGTTGCCATATTATGGGTAATTTTACTACCATCTCGTCTATCAGGAAATATTTTAGCAAGCTCCTCTGTTATACCAAGCCTTTTATCTGCTTCTCTTAATAACAACACACCTCCATCGCTACTAATATCACCTCCAGTGAAATTTATCTCTATTGTCCGATTTTTTACTTTGGAAAACTGGTAACTATATGCTATACAATTTGTCATGACAAAATCCTTTGTATTATTCTAATGAAATACCAGTATTATACAGCTTTACGAGGATTTTGTCTCCTATATCTCATGCAATATCCGGGTTAGAGCTAAGCATACGCATCAAGTTAAGCCATAATTGTTAATAATTTTAGTGTATTTAAGGAAGATAATCTGGTTTTACGATATTTATCTTTCAAAGAAAATTTCCCCCAATCTATAATTAATTTCTTAAGGAACTGCTCTAAATCATTAAGACGTCCAGTAATAGACAGGAATAATTCTCTTGACCTTTTCTGTAGTTCAATAAATGCTTTGGTTAAACTAATTTCTCTATCATTTGCTAATTCTACACAATTCGATAATCCATGAAAAATAAGCACACTACATAATTTACCATATAATTCACACAAAACTCTTGCAGGTTTACTTCTCCCTTTAAGATTCTCAATTTTTGCATGACTTTTATATAATTTAAATAATAATTCAATTTGCCATCTTGCTCGATAAATTATCATTATATGCTCAGCATTAACCATATCCTCTGATATATTAGTGATAAATATTGACCAATCTAGTAATCTCTGGTTTCTTGAAGAAGATTTATATTTATGAGACTTAGCTAATAAATTAGCCTTCCTTCTTCTACCAATAGCCTGTTCATCAGTCAATTTATGACATATAATCCGTAGCTTAACTTTTGCTTGTTTACCTAAAAGTACATCTTTTGATAAAAAGAATTTATTATCTAATAAGTTTAATAAATCAATTTTTTCCTCAGTGATAGGGTCATATATATTAGTATCTGCTTTATAACGACTAATAAAATATGCACCAAGTTCGATAATTTGAATAAATGAAGCTGGGACAAAATAACCTAAATCAGATATTAATAAGTCCTTAGCCCGGATATTGCATGAAGTGAGATTTAAAGTAAGAAATTGAGTAATTTATAATATTAGCAATGATACTTTTGTAAAAATTTTGCCAAAAAGTGCTTTGAAGCCGTTATTTTCAAATTTTAGATGTAATGCCCCTTACCCCATTTTTTCTAAGCACCGGGAACAGTGCTAATCTAGGTTATTCTAATGCTAATTTCTTCATCACATGATTCCATACCTGTCGGTAAGGATATGATGAAGATAACAAAAACTTAATACGCCTAGTATTACGGATAATTACTACCCCAATTTTTAATAATTTTAAACGTATTGTACCTATTTGTGCTTTTGCTAATGCACTACCTTGTAATAAATTACCTCTGATATATTCTACTAAAGTGTATGCAAGACCCGATAAAATCATTCTGAGCTGATTAGCCCACCATCTATGACAAGAAGTACGATCTGCAAATAATTCTAGTTGTTGCTCTTTTATACGGTTTTCCATATCACCACGACCACAGTAAACTTTGTCGTATAAATCTTCAGGTTTATCTGATAAATTAGTTACTATATACCTTGGATTTTCTCCAAGCATTGTCATTTCTGCCTTACCAATTATTCTACGTTCATGACTCCAACTACCAGCCTTATATGGAAACTCACTAAAAAGACGTTGCTTTTCTTGGGTTATAATAAATGCTGCTTTTGACTTCTCCATTGTAGGTTTCAGTAACTCATTTAGTCTGTTATTTTGGGGCATTCCTACAATATATTTTATATTATGAATATCACACCAATCAAACATCTGATGACGACAAAATCCACTATCACCACGAAAAATAATCTTTACCTCTGGCCAAGCTTGGCGAAAACGTTTTACTAACAATGATAATATTGCCCAAGAATGTTTTGCTTGATCCTGCTTTGACGTCCTAAGATAACTAACTAACAGATGCTTTCCACAAAAAACATACAAAGGTAAAAAGCAATTATGACCGTAATAACCATGATAAAACTTACCTTCCTGTTGCCCATGAATTTCATCATCCGTAGCATCAAAATCAAGTATTAGCTGCTTTGGTACTATTTTATGAGACTTAATAAATTTATCAAGCATTAGTTCATGCACTTTAATTGCAAAGTGTCTATCAGCATTGTTTTCTATACGACATAAGGTAGAACTACTTGCCATATCATCAATTGTTTCCATAGCTGTTTGCATAGCAGGACATTTTCGTAGATAATTGTGGTCATTTAAATCTTCATAACCTAATGCAATACCATAAATTCGTTGCCTCAGCATTGTTGCCATATTATGGGTAATTTTACTACCATCTCGTCTATCAGGAAATATTTTAGCAAGCTCCTCTGTTATACCAAGCCTTTTATCTGCTTCTCTTAATAACAACACACCTCCATCGCTACTAATATCACCTCCAGTGAAATTTATCTCTATTGTCCGATTTTTTACTTTGGAAAACTGGTAACTATATGCTATACAATTTGTCATGACAAAATCCTTTGTATTATTCTAATGAAATACCAGTATTATACAGCTTTACGAGGATTTTGTCTCCTATATCTCATGCAATATCCGGGTTAGTAGATATGTTTGATAAATGTTCTCTATATCCTTGATCAGCCCTTATACCTTCTGTTATATCGACTTTATCTAACGATTGATTTAAATAATCAAATACTACCTGTAATTTAAGAGAAGATTGCACTGTACTACTACGCCCCTTATAGCAAGCACCGCAACCCTTATACATATCCGCCATATTGGCAGGTAGAATAATATGGCTACTATCCAATAATTTAACGCTATTAAATTGCTGCAAAATGTTGCAATCAAGCGGCATAGTATTTCTAAATAATTTCAAGCATTGTTCATACATTGACTGCATAAATTTTACTGCTACCTCAGTAAACCTAAAGTCTAAGCCTTGGGCAGAAATATCTATAGTTTCTTCACTTAAAAAGTTACGCATTCCATCAAGACTACAATTACTATCGCTCATATTACCAAACACTATAGCTTTTAGAAAAGCTGAACCAGTTATTTTTCGTTGTCTCTTAATAAATCCTGTTGTAATGGATAAATTATTGGCTGTCTCTCCAAAAAACTCTTGGCATAGTTTTGCTAAGTTTACTATTTTCCCCATAGTACAAATTCTCACAATTTAGTTGTTAATCTTGCAAAAATTTATACCATATATTAGCTTCTTTTTAATTCATAATTTACTACCGTAATACCAGTATAACCTACTTGCTTTTCTTAACTTGATGCGTATGGTTTATATAACCCAGGCAAAAAGAACCGCCGTCGGTTCTTTTTTAGGCAGTCTTGCAACAATTTCCGCACCTCATTTGGGTGCAGCTATAATTAGCTCTATTCTAAAGGATAGTAAAGTTGATCCGGCTGTTATAAGTGAAGTAATACTCGGTCAAGTCATAACGGGTGGCAGCGGGCAGAATCCGGCTAGACAATCTTTAATTCATGCCGGTATTCCAAAAGAAGTTACCGCTTTTACAGTAAATAAAGTATGCGGTTCTGGTCTTAAAACGGTAGCACTTGCCGCTAGCTCCATTATTGCCGGCGATAATGAAATTGTTATAGCGGGAGGGCAGGAAAATATGTCGCTGGGGCTGCACGGTGCATATGTACGGGCAGGCTGTAAATTCGGCGATGCTAAAATGATCGATTTAATGCAATATGACGGACTGACTGATGTATTTTCCGGTAGCTTCATGGGTATCACCGCTGAAAATATTGCCAAGCAATTTAATATTACTCGTGAAATGCAAGATGAATTTTCTTTAAAGTCTCATCAAAAAGCAGCTGCTGCTCAACTAGAAGGAAGATTTAAAAATGAAATTTTACCGATAGACGTAGTTACTAAGAAAAATACGATTATTTTTGAGCATGACGAAACAGTTAGACCGAATACTACTATGGAGATTTTAAGCAAGCTTCGTCCGGCTTTCGATAAAAACGGCACAGTAACGGCGGGTAACGCTTCTTCTATTAATGACGGTGCTGCTTGTTTAATGGTAGTTTCCGAAGAAGCATTAAAGAAACATAATTTGACTCCTTTAGTTCGTATCGTATCTTACGCCTCTGCCGGCGTCGATCCAAACATTATGGGTACCGCTCCCGTTCCTGCTTCAAGGAAAGCATTAGCAAAAGCAGGTTGGAGCATAGAGGATTTGGATGTTATCGAAGCGAATGAAGCATTTGCCGCTCAAAGCGTTTATGTTAATCAAGAAATGAAATGGGATTTAAGCAAAGTTAATATGAATGGCGGGGCTGTGGCAATAGGTCATCCAATAGGTGCAAGCGGTGCAA
Source organism: Rickettsia endosymbiont of Polydrusus tereticollis (assembly GCF_964026385.1). Classification (NCBI taxonomy): domain Bacteria; kingdom Pseudomonadati; phylum Pseudomonadota; class Alphaproteobacteria; order Rickettsiales; family Rickettsiaceae; genus Rickettsia; species Rickettsia endosymbiont of Polydrusus tereticollis. The sequence goes on from NZ_OZ032142.1 coordinate 2,113,405, forward strand.
GAGTTTTAGTTACGTTAATTCACCAAATGAAAAGGATTAATGCCAAAAAGGGCCTCGCTACCCTTTGCATCGGCGGCGGACTCGGAATGGCTATGTGCGTTGAAGCGGTTTGATAAATTGAGCTGTTATTGTGTGGATTGGAAAATAAGTGTTTCAATGTCATACCGTGGCTTGTACCTGTGTTGTTGCGTGGATAGGTTAAAGCATGTTCTATGTCATTCCCGCGAAGGCGGGAATCCAGAAAAAACACTTAAAATAAGCAAAATTATATAAAAATTTACTATATAATTCGCTTAAATATTTTCTGGATTCCCGCCTTCGCGGGAATGACATACAGCACTTTTTTAGAGCCACGTAACAACACCCTGAGGTGGTACCCTTTGTCTAGACAAATTTTTTAAATTTTAGAGGTGTAATTCTCCTGTATTAATGTATTGGTTTTTCAAAGTAAAGTTTGCATTTTCTATGTCATATAGCCTCTTGATAATTTTCTAGTTTTTCTGCAAAATGTATCATTTCAGGTGTCTTATATTCAAGCGATTGATGAGGTCTTTGCTTATTATAAAATTCTATATAATCTCTGATAGCTATCTTTGCTTCACGTACCGTTTCAAGATCAAAACGATAAATCTTCTCTTGTTTCAAAGATCGCCAAAAACGTTCAATAAATACATTATCTAAGGTATTCCTAGCTCGGTAGTAGTAACTTGAGCGGTTTAAATCTAAAAGTTTGCATTGTCTTGCTATGGTTAAATTTGAAGCATAACTTATCATTTTTTTCCTAACCTCTAAATCCAAAGATACTAGATTTTTTTTTAAGCCAGTCTCTTTCAACTGTTAACTGGCCTATTTGCTCAAATAATGATTTAATTAAATCTTCTTGGCCGGTATCTTGTTGTTTAGATTTCGATTTAAATCCAGAAACCATAAAATCTAAAGCTTCTTTCTTCCATTTATAAATCTGATTAGCGTGAACACCATATTTGCTGGTAATTTGAGCTATAGTCATTTCTCCAGATATTGCTTCAATTGCTATTTTTGCTTTTTCTTCTGCACTATATTTTTTAACTTGTTTTTTCATTTTTTGCTCCTTTTCCTAGGAGATATTATACCTACTTTTCTCTATTTTCTTGTCTAGTTTTTGGGTACCATTATACCCTCTCGTAATGAATACTAACTATTATAATTAATCTAATACTATTCTTATGTACAACCAATCTCCTGAACAAGTAAAATCCATTTTAGATGTTTGGAAAATTATTGAAGTTCTAACGCCAAATAAAAACGAAAACTTAAATAAATATTATGAAGAGTTAGAAAAACATAAGAAGGGAAATGGCGGAACATTCTGTAAAAAACTAAGCGATAATGATGCACTTTTACTACTCAAAGATAATCCGTTTAAAAACGTTATTAATAAACAAAATTTAGGTATTGACCTTACTAAATATGAAGTGTCTATATATTGGAATGTTTATCTTGGATACTTAGATTGGTCAACTGCTGAAATTGACATTATCAAAAAAATAATAAAGTTATCTGATATTCAAGAAGAAAAGCTGCGGAACCATAGAAATCAAGAAAGGTCTATTATGACTCCAATTGCCGCTTTAATTCTTGATGAAGATATGAATTATATAGAAGGATCAATGATAATTTCAACTGCTGCCTATGCACTTGGTATAATTATACAGCCGGATTTTTCAGAAAAAGATTTTGAAAATTTAGCAGATTTTGAAAATAATACTAATATTTTAATAAATAACTTAATATCAGAATATGCAATAGCACCGGAAGAATCGGATAAAGAATTAGAGTTACGTAAAAAATTTGATTTAGAAAGCGTTAATCTTATGATTGATGGCTTAGTTGAAAAATTAGATATTGATAAAAAATATTTACTTGAAAAAACCGAAATATGCGTTAAGAGAGTAATATCAAAAAAACTTAAAAAAAATACAACTGCAAAAGATCATAAAAATCTTATATATTACGCTCCTTTAGAAATGTTTAATAGCTTTTTTTTAAAGCAGCTAGATTTTTTGCGTACCCGAACAGATAAATACTTTGATGACTCCGCTTATGCAAAATATATGGGAGCAAGTGATAAGCCAAACTCCCTTGATGTGCTAGAGGAATCTACAGAGAAGCCAAAAATTTTGCAAGATTTGCTAGACCCTCTCAAAATGCAATTTGCTCGTTGGCCCTCATCGCCTAATAATTCTTTAGCATTACTTCAAGCAGCGGCGATTAATTCAATATTTAATAAAACTGCAACTAATCAAAATCTTTTTGCAATTAATGGACCTCCGGGAACCGGTAAGACTACTTTATTATTTGACGTTATTGCCAATCTTTATGTTACTCGAGCGGTACAACTCGCTAGTCTTAAAACCCCGGCCGAAGGATTTGAAAGTGAAGGTTTTTCTGATAAGCCGACAAATTTTCAACATAATATTAAGCCGTTAAAGCCTTCTTTACAAGGTTATAGCATTATCCTTGCCTCATCTAATAATAATGCTGTTGAAAATATTTCCAGAGAGCTGCCGCTTTACGCAAAAATAGATCAGATATATCATAAAGAGCTGGGTTTTTTTAAACAACTTTTTTATAAAAAAGATAGTTGGGGAATATTTGCTGCAATTCTTGGTAAAGCTAGTAATAAGCAAAAATTTATGAATAAATTTTGGAGTCAAGAAGACGAAGATACTTGGCAAAAAAAAGATATTGCTAAAAATCCAGAAGAGGAAATTTATACATTTTGTCAATATTTTAATTTACTAACTAACAATAAATGCGTAGATAAAGCACCGGAGCATTTTAAACCTAAATATTGCAATTCATTAGAAGATACTAATAAAGAATGGACAAAAGCTTGTACTGAGTTTAATGAATTACATAAAAAAAATCGCTGATATTTATCAAAATATAGATTATGTCGTTACTATTGGTAATAAAAGAAGAGAAATATTAAATAAATTCGAAAATAAAGATATTGCCGCACTTATAAAAAAACAAAATAGGGAAATTGAAATTCTAAACATTAGTTTAGAACATATTAATTCTCAACTAGAAGAAATCGAATGTGATTTTAAAGATATGAATTTAATTTCTTTAGAAAATAAATCTTTTGAGGCTACAAAATATATAGAGTTTAATCAACGTAAGAAAAAAATAATTACTCGTAAAAGTGAAAAATTAGCAAATAAAATTGAAATAAAAAATAAAATTAAAGATGCACAAGAATTAATTGAAGAATTAGAACAAGCAACATTGCAAAAAACAACAAAGCTTAAAGAGTTAGATGAGTTATTAGTTAAATCTTTAGAGTTTTTAAGGAAAGAAAATTTTAATATTGAAAAGCTGGAGAATGATTATTTTTGGCAAAATTACTATACCAACTATGGTAGTCTACATAAAACTACTCCATATTTTAATAAAGAGTTTGAAGAATTAAGGTCAAAGTTATTTATTAAAGCAGTAACGCTTCATGAAATATTTATTAATGCTAACGCTAATAATTTCTGGCATAGTTTAAAATATTTTGCTGATGTGGTGATGAAATCATCAATTGATGCTAAAACGGAAACTTGGCGTGTGGCGTGGCAAAACTTTTTTATGGTTGTTCCGGTAGTTTCAACAACTTTTCATTCTTTTGATAACGTATTTAAATATGCCGATCACAACGATTTTTCATGGCTAATTATTGATGAAGCAGGTCAAACTCCACCACAATATGCAGCAAGTGCCATATACAAAGCGAAAAATGTAATAGTGGTTGGCGACCCGATGCAAACGGAGCCTATATCTGTTTTAAAACAAGATTTAATTAAAGAATTATGTAAAAAATACAAAGTTTCTGACAAAGATTGGTCACCTTCTGAAGTTTCAGTCCAACATTTAGCCGATCGTAATTCATTATATCAAACTAAATATGGTGGCGGTACTGTCGGCTTTCCTCTGCTAGTGCATAGAAGATGTCAGAATCCAATGTTTGATATCTGCAATAGCATCGCTTATGATAATAAAATGATTCCTGCCGTTTCCAATGTAACTTCTCCTCTTAAAGCAATTTTAAAAAATTCAAGGTGGATAGACGTTGAAGATACTGAAGCTGAAAATAAACAATACGAATCAAAAGCAGAATTTCAAAAATTATTAAATTTACTAAAATTAGTTTTAGAAAAAGAAAATTTTGTTGAATTACTAAGTCAAATTTATATCATAACAATATATAAAGATTTTAGTCTTTATATAAAAAATGAACTCGGCAAAGCTGCAATCAATCTTCAAATTGGACAAGAAATGGAAAAATTTTGCAGTGAAAATATCGGTACTATTCACGCATTCCAAGGTAAGGAAGCCGATACCGTTATTATGATGCTAGGTGCACAACATCCGGACGATAAAGGTGCAAGAAATATTATGACTCATAAGCCGAACGTGTTAAATGTCGGTATTAGTAGAGCTAAAAATAATTTATATATTATCGGTAATAAATCGGTGTGGCTAGCACATAAACATATGCAAGAAATTGACGATGCGTTAGACGACTATAATAATAAAAATAAAATACACAATTAATGTCAAAATTTTCGTTTAAATTAAATCACCAACATAACAAAGCCAGGTGCGGCGTTATTACTACTGCACATGGAGAGATTCGTACCCCTGCCTTTATCCCGGATATTGCATGAGATATAGGAGACAAAATCCTCGTAAAGCTGTATAATACTGGTATTTCATTAGAATAATACAAAGGATTTTGTCATGACAAATTGTATAGCATATAGTTACCAGTTTTCCAAAGTAAAAAATCGGACAATAGAGATAAATTTCACTGGAGGTGATATTAGTAGCGATGGAGGTGTGTTGTTATTAAGAGAAGCAGATAAAAGGCTTGGTATAACAGAGGAGCTTGCTAAAATATTTCCTGATAGACGAGATGGTAGTAAAATTACCCATAATATGGCAACAATGCTGAGGCAACGAATTTATGGTATTGCATTAGGTTATGAAGATTTAAATGACCACAATTATCTACGAAAATGTCCTGCTATGCAAACAGCTATGGAAACAATTGATGATATGGCAAGTAGTTCTACCTTATGTCGTATAGAAAACAATGCTGATAGACACTTTGCAATTAAAGTGCATGAACTAATGCTTGATAAATTTATTAAGTCTCATAAAATAGTACCAAAGCAGCTAATACTTGATTTTGATGCTACGGATGATGAAATTCATGGGCAACAGGAAGGTAAGTTTTATCATGGTTATTACGGTCATAATTGCTTTTTACCTTTGTATGTTTTTTGTGGAAAGCATCTGTTAGTTAGTTATCTTAGGACGTCAAAGCAGGATCAAGCAAAACATTCTTGGGCAATATTATCATTGTTAGTAAAACGTTTTCGCCAAGCTTGGCCAGAGGTAAAGATTATTTTTCGTGGTGATAGTGGATTTTGTCGTCATCAGATGTTTGATTGGTGTGATATTCATAATATAAAATATATTGTAGGAATGCCCCAAAATAACAGACTAAATGAGTTACTGAAACCTACAATGGAGAAGTCAAAAGCAGCATTTATTATAACCCAAGAAAAGCAACGTCTTTTTAGTGAGTTTCCATATAAGGCTGGTAGTTGGAGTCATGAACGTAGAATAATTGGTAAGGCAGAAATGACAATGCTTGGAGAAAATCCAAGGTATATAGTAACTAATTTATCAGATAAACCTGAAGATTTATACGACAAAGTTTACTGTGGTCGTGGTGATATGGAAAACCGTATAAAAGAGCAACAACTAGAATTATTTGCAGATCGTACTTCTTGTCATAGATGGTGGGCTAATCAGCTCAGAATGATTTTATCGGGTCTTGCATACACTTTAGTAGAATATATCAGAGGTAATTTATTACAAGGTAGTGCATTAGCAAAAGCACAAATAGGTACAATACGTTTAAAATTATTAAAAATTGGGGTAGTAATTATCCGTAATACTAGGCGTATTAAGTTTTTGTTATCTTCATCATATCCTTACCGACAGGTATGGAATCATGTGATGAAGAAATTAGCATTAGAATAACCTAGATTAGCACTGTTCCCGGTGCTTAGAAAAAATGGGGTAAGGGGCATTACATCTAAAATTTGAAAATAACGGCTTCAAAGCACTTTTTGGCAAAATTTTTACAAAAGTATCATTGCTAATATTATAAATTACTCAATTTCTTACTTTAAATCTCACTTCATGCAATATCCGGGTTATGCCGGTAGGTACCAGGGGAACGGTTAAGGCAATGCTGCCGGAGTCGGTAGCCGAAACGGGTGCGGACGTGATACTAGGCAATACTTACCATTTAATGCTGCAACCAAGTAGCGAGCGTATAGCTCGCCTTGGCGGTCTTCATAAATTTATGAACTGGGGTAAACCGATATTAACCGATTCCGGCGGTTTTCAAGTAATGTCTCTAGCAAAATTGCGTAAGATATCTGAAGAAGGCGTAGCTTTTAACTCGCATATTAACGGTGATAAATATATGCTAACTCCGGAACGTTCCACCGAAATACAGCATTTGCTCGGCAGCACTATTACAATGGCGTTTGATGAATGCACACCTTATCCGGCAACATTTGAGCAAGCCAAAACCTCTATGCAGTTAACGACTAGATGGGCGTATAGGTCACGAGAAGCTTTTGTAAAACGTGCCGGCTACGGTCAATTTGGGATTATGCAAGGAGGAATTTATGAAGAATTACGTGCAGAATCGGCAAAAGATTTAGTAGATTTGGATTTTGAAGGCTATGCTATCGGCGGTCTTGCCGTCGGTGAAGGGCAGGAATTAATGTTTAAAGTGCTAGACTATGCACCTGACTTATTGCCCCAAAACAAACCTCGCTATTTAATGGGTGTGGGTAAGCCTCTTGATATTATCGGTGCGGTTGAGAGAGGTATAGATATGTTTGACTGCGTGATTCCGACAAGGTCGGGGCGGAACGGTCAAGCTTTCACTAAATACGGTACTGTTAATATCCGTAATAGTAAATATGCCGACGATAACGAGCCTTTAGAATTTGATTGTTCTTGCCCCGCTTGCACAAATTATACTAAAGCGTATTTACATCATTTGGTTAAGGTCGGCGAAATACTAGGCTCTATGCTCATGACTTGGCATAATCTTACATATTTTCAAAATCTAATGAGCCGAATTAGGGAATATATAGAAGCAGGCAAAGATTTTGATTTTGTGGCTTAATGTCATTCCCGCGAAGGCGGGAATCCAGAAAAATAATAGTCATCCTGAATTTATTTCAGGATATCCTTTAAATTAGATGCTGATACAAGTTCAGCATGATAAAGACTGGATTCCTGCCTTCGCAGGAATGACATAAAGGGCAGTAGGAATAGCATAAAGGAAGTAAGGAAGGACTAGAAATAACATAAAACTGTATTTACAATAAATTATCAATGTTATTATATCAAAAATATTTTATAAGAAGTATCTTTCCGTTGCTTGTCACGGTTACTTTTTCGGTAACTAGTTTGGTATGGATCACCCAAATATTAAAGCTTTTATATCTCTTTGATAAAGGTATAAAAATCACCGATTTTTTTAATTTGATAATCCTAGTATTGCCTTCCTTATTATTTGTTTTATTGCCGATAATAACCGTTATTGCCGTTATTTATACGTATAACGATTTAAAAACAGCCAGGCAGTTAATCATATTGCAAGCCTCGGGCGTAAATAACCTGCAGTTAGCTAAACCTGCTTTATATATTGCACTTATAGTAACGTTATTTGCTTACTATCTATCTTCTACTGCCATGCCTTTATCTTATATAAATTTAAAATCCCGCTTAAGTTTTATAAAAAATAACTATATTTCCAATATGATAGAGGAAAAAATTTTTAATAAAATATCAAAAGACATTACTATTTATATTGATAAAAAATTAGCTAATAACGTTATGTCCGGCTTAATAGTTTTCGATAGCCGAAACCTTGAAAATCCTTCTATATTATTTGCCGAGTCAGGTACATTAAGTATATATGATAACGATCCGGTATTTGAATTAGATAAAGGAATAAGACAAATATACGATAATAACGGTAATTTAACTCAATTGTCATTTAACGCATTGATAGTAAGGCTAAGTAGCGATAACCCTCTAGCTCACGAAAGAAATAAACATAACCGAGATATTAACGAGTATTATATTAAAGAATTATTACAGCCGGATACTGAACTTCTGACGCAGAAGAAAATTAAATTAATTGCTGAAGGGCATCAAAGATTGCTGTGGCCGCTATATAATTTTGCCTTGACTTTTTTGGCTTTGGCTGTTTTTTTTAAATATCCTTACAGTAGAAAATCCACATTAATGCCGATTTTACTTGCGGCTCTTTCGGTGTTAGCCGTTACTTCTCTACATTTTACTCTTCAAAATTTTGCTTCTAAGGATTTAAGTTTTATCTTTCCTTGTTATCTTAATATATTTGTTGCTATAGTAATAGGGTTATATTTATTTTTACGTAAGAGTGTTACTTAAGCGTTGTTGCGTGGATAGGTTAAGCATGTTCTATGTCATTCCCGCGAAGGCGGGAATCCAGAGAATATTTAAGCGAATTATATAGTAAAATTTTATATAATTTTGCTTATTTTAAGTGTTTTTTCTGGATTCCCGCCTTCGCGGGAATGACATACAGCACTTTTTTAGAGCCATGCAACAACGCCTCGCTTTTGCGGGAATGACATCAAATTTTGAGTATTTTATGAGCTTTCGGGATTTACCGCAATTTTTAGAATTTCTAGAAAAAAACGGTCAGTTGAAACGTATATCTATCGAAGTTCAAGCTGATTTAGAGATTACGGAAATTAGCAGAAGATCGCTTGCCCAAGGCGGTCCGGCATTACTTTTTGAAAATGTCATAAAATGTGACGGCACAAAGTCCTCTTTTCCTGTTTTAACTAATCTATATGCTAGCTTAGAGCGTATTAGCATGGGGCTAAAATTAAACAGCCCTACAGAACTTAGAGAATTTGGCAAATTATTAGCATTCCTCAAACAACCCGAACCTCCTGCATCTCTTAAAGAAACCTTTTCAATGCTACCGCTGGCTAAGCGAATATTTGCTATGTCACCAAAAACTGTTTCAAAAGCCGAATGTCAAGAAATCGTTATTGAGCAGCCGGATATTAATATATTACCGATTCAAAAATGTTGGCCTCTTGACGCTTCACCTTTAATTACTTGGTCGATTGTGGTAACTAAAGGACCTAGTGAAGATAAAGTAGATAATTATAATCTCGGTATATATCGGATGCAAGTAATAGCTCCTAATAAGCTATTAATGCGTTGGCTAAAGCTTCGAGGTGGGGCAGAACATCATAAACGTTGGAAAGAGAGCAAAAAAGAACCGTTTCCTGCTGCGATAGTTATAGGGGCAAATCCTGCAGTAACGTTGGCTGCCGTTATGCCGCTACCGGAAAATATTTCTGAATATAATTTTGCCGGCTTGCTTGGCAATCAAAAAATAGAATTAGTAAATTGTAAAAATATTGCTTTAAAAGTACCGACTCATAGTGAAATTATTATTGAGGGTTATGTAAGTCTTGATGAATATTTGCCGGAAGGACCGTTTGGCGATCATACCGGTTATTATAACGATGTCGAAGATTTTCCGGTATTTACTATAAAAACTATTACTATGAAAAAGAACCCTATATATTTAAGCACTTATACCGGTAAACCGCCTGACGAACCTTCAATACTCGGTGAAGCGTTAAATGAGATTTTTATTCCGCTAATTCAACAACAATTTCCTGAAATTGTTGATTTCTGGCTTCCTCCGGAAGGTTGTTCATATAGAGTAGCTGTTGTTTCAATACGTAAATCCTATCCCGGTCAGGCAAAAAGAATAATGCTGGGAATTTGGTCATATTTGCGGCAATTCATGTATAGTAAATTTATTATTGTCGTCGATGAGGATATTAATATTCGCAACTGGCAAGAAGTAATTTGGGCAATAGCAACCAGAAGCGACCCGGCACGAGATACCACTTTTATCGATAATTCGCCGATAGATTATTTAGACTTCGCATCGCCCGTGTCCGGTCTCGGTAGTAAGATGGGAATAGACGCAACTAACAAAATATCCCCGGAGACTAATAGAAAATGGGGTGAAAAAATAGAGATGACTCAAGAAGTTATCGACAAGGTTAATAGTATGTGGGATAGTTTAAAGTTGTAGTGTAAACGTCACTGCAAGCTTTCAATTACCCACAAGTTATAAAATAATATAGAATAAGAAAAATTCGCGAGTAAATAATGCCAAGAAATAAATTCTTAACACAAATAGAATTAAGTAAAGTGGTAAAAAATAAGGGGCAGAAAAAGTGGTTAGATAGCGATAGTGAAAGCAATGGTTTCAAGGATAAGTGAGGTGGTACCCTTTGTCTAGACAAATTTTTTAAATTTTAGAGGTGTAATTCTCCTGTATTAATGTATTGGTTTTTCAAAGTAAAGTTTGCATTTTCTATGTCATATAGCCTCTTGATAATTTTCTAGTTTTTCTGCAAAATGTATCATTTCAGGTGTCTTATATTCAAGCGATTGATGAGGTCTTTGCTTATTATAAAATTCTATATAATCTCTGATAGCTATCTTTGCTTCACGTACCGTTTCAAGATCAAAACGATAAATCTTCTCTTGTTTCAAAGATCGCCAAAAACGTTCAATAAATACATTATCTAAGGCTCTGCCTTTGCCGTCCATACTAATAGCTATGCCTTGTTGCTCAAGTATTTGAGTAAAATCTTTTGATGTAAATTGTACTCCTTGATCTGTATTAAAAATGTCAGGCTTGCCATGTATAGATATTGCTTCATTTAGAGCTTCAATACAAAAATCATTTTCTAAACTAATCGACACCCGCCAACTCAAAATATAACGACTATACCAATCCATTATAGCAACCAAATATACAAAACCTTGCTTTAAATCTTATGTAAGTAATATCTGCACAGTAAACTTGATTGGAGCAAACCACCTCTATATTATTTAATAGATATGGGTATACTTTATGAGCCTGATTCCTACGGCTTAAATTAATCTTTGGGTATACTGCTTCAATACCAAGTATTTTATAATATTTTCTTATCATCTTACGACTAACATTTAACCCTTCGGATTTTAGGACATGAGACATTCTTCTAGTACCATAATAGGGATGCTCTGTAAAAATCTCATCAATTCTGTTCAGTACTCTATACTCCTTATCATCTAAGGTATTCCTAGCTCGGTAGTAGTAACTTGAGCGGTTTAAATCTAAAAGTTTGCATTGTCTTGCTATGGTTAAATTTGAAGCATAACTTATCATTTTTTTCCTAACCTCTAAATCCAAAGATACTAGATTTTTTTTTAAGCCAGTCTCTTTCAACTGTTAACTGGCCTATTTGCTCAAATAATGATTTAATTAAATCTTCTTGGCCGGTATCTTGTTGTTTAGATTTCGATTTAAATCCAGAAACCATAAAATCTAAAGCTTCTTTCTTCCATTTATAAATCTGATTAGCGTGAACACCATATTTGCTGGTAATTTGAGCTATAGTCATTTCTCCAGATATTGCTTCAATTGCTATTTTTGCTTTTTCTTCTGCACTATATTTTTTAACTTGTTTTTTCATTTTTTTTCATTTTTTGCTCCTTTTCCTAGGAGATATTATACCTACTTTTCTCTATTTTCTTGTCTAGTTTTTGGGTACCATTATACTTAACACAAATGTAAAACAAAATCAAATATATGCATAACATTCCTAGCGAGCAAATAATCAAGAATTTAAAAGAAATTAATGATAAATATCAAGAAGTTCTCCTTCAGTTAATGCAAGGGAAAGGTAGTATGATACCGAGTAGCTTAGTCGATAGTGACCGAAACAGGATAATATTCACCAGTATGGTTGAACAATTTTGGGCAAATCCGGAAAAATTTTGTAAGGTTAATATTGAGTATGTAGAGAAATTTAGAGCACTTACCTCTAATGCTTGTGCAAAATTTGTCGGTAGCACGGCAAAACCTATATTTTCTCCTGATAATAAAGATAAAAGATTTAAAGATTCCTCTTGGCAAGATAATGCTTATTTTGATTTCGTTAAACAATTTTATTTAATGTCTTCAGAATGCATACAAAAAAATATTCGACAATATGAATTATCACCGAATTTACAACAACATTTAGAATTTATAACAAAGCAGTTTATCGATGCATTTTCCCCATCGAATTTTGCTTTTTGTAATCCTAAGGTTTTACGTGAAACTTTGGAGAGCGGCGGACAAAATCTTGTTCAAGGTCTCGAGAATTTTTTGAAAGATATCAAAAATTCAGGTGACTTATTAAATATCAAAACTACCGATAAATCAGCTTTCCAGTTAGGAAAAAATATTGCAAAGACAAAAGGGAAAATTGTTTTTCAGAATGATTTAATGCAGCTTATTTGTTATGAGCCGAAAGATCAAACTCATTCAGTGCCGTTATTTATTATTCCGCCCTGTATCAATAAATATTATATACTCGATTTATCTGCCCATAATTCATTAATATCATATTTAGTAGAAAATAATTTTCAAGTATTCCTTGTTTCTTGGGTTAATCCGGATAGTGATATGTCGGAAAAAACTTTTGAAGATTATTTAAAGGACGGCTTACTTGCTCCTTGTGAGTATGTAATGAGTCTTGGCTATAAGAAAATTAACTTTGTCGGCTATTGTATCGGCGGCACTTTTTTAGCTATTTTACTTAGCTATTTAAAATCAAAAAAATTGGATTGCGTTAATAGTGCTACCTTTCTTACTACTCTTTTGGATTATACTCACCCGGGTGAAGTCAGCGTATTTATTAACGAATCGACAATAGGGCATATCGAAGAAGATATGAAGCAAAAAGGCTATTTTGACGGGCGATATTTATCGAATAGCTTTAGTTTACTGCGGGCTAACGATTTAGTTTGGTCATTCTTCGTAAATAATTATTTGCTTGGAAAAAACCCGATGCCGTTTGACTTATTATATTGGAATGCCGACCATACTAATCTGCCGGCAAAAATGCACAGCTATTATTTACGCAATATGTATCTTAACAATTTACTAAAAGAACCGAATGCTTTGTCGTTACTAGGTACGCCCATAGATTTAAGCAATATCGATTGTAATTCTTTTTGTATTGCCGCAAAAGATGACCATATAGCTCCTTGGCGTTCGGTATATGAAGGGATGAAGTTACTAAACGGTAATAAAGTTTTCTGCTTAACGGATTCAGGGCATATAGCAGGAATAGTTAACCCTCCGGCAACATCTAAATATAATTATCGTACTCATGATGATTTATTGCTTAGCAGCGAAGACTGGTTTATGACAGCTAAAGAACATAAAGGATCTTGGTGGATCTATTGGCTTGATTGGTTACAAAAAAATAATAATATAGAGCTTAAAAAATCGATAGATTATAAAAACCTAACAACTATTGAAGAAGCCCCCGGTAGTTACGTAAGAAATAAAGTATAGCGTCATTCATAAAGCTTGATACAAGCGAATTTTTCTGGATTCTCCTCCTATGTCATTCCCGCGGAGGCGGGAATCCAGACTTTTCTTTGTCATGTTGAACAAGTTTGCCGCATCTTTTTGTAATAGATTCTGAAATAAATGAAGTAATGACTATAATTTTTCTGGATTCCCGCCTTCGCGGGAATGACATAGAGTGCACTTTTACTTACATACACTACGTTTTGTGGAAAATATAATTATTTATAAAACCTAATGAGAAAAAAGCATTATATTCGAAAAATTACGGAAATAGTAATTATCTTTATTTTAGGAATTGCTCTTGGTTCTTACTTAGAAAATCCTAATTATTTTACCGATTTATTTCAAGTTAATTTTTCTCCATCCGGTAATATAGTTAAGCCGACTTTACTCGGTGATTCCCAAGAACCAAGTAATGAAAAACCGCTAGACTATAAAATATCACAAATTTCAAAAAGTAAAGTCAATACCTGCTTTACGCCTCCCTCCGGTTGCACTAAATTTATAGCGAATGAAATTGATAAAGCACAAAGCTCTATTTACATGCAGGCATACGGTATGAGCGATCCTTTAATTACCGACGCTTTAATTAAGGCACAAGCTAGAGGAGTTAAAGTCAGGATATTACTCGATCGAAGCAATTTGAAGCAAAAATTTTCTAAAATACATGAATTACAAAGAGCAAAAATTGATGTCGGCATAGATAAAGTACCCGGCATTGCTCATAATAAAGTGATAATTATTGATAAACAAAAAGTCATTACCGGCTCGTTTAATTTTACCGTATCGGCTGGTACAAGAAATGCTGAAAACGTTATAGTTATTGAAGATGCTAAGCTTGCTGAGTCTTATTTACAGAATTGGTTAAGTAGGAAAGCAAAAAATCAGGATCATTGATGGTATCGGCGGGTGTTGTTGTATGGCTTCCGAAATCGTCATGGCGAGACGCCTCTGACGTTGTTGCATGGCTCGAATTTTTGCAAACCGTTCGGTGTCATACCGTGGCTTGACCACGGTATCCAGTCTTTTTATTAAGGTTTTTTCTGGATACCGTGGTCAAGCCACGGTATGACATTATACTTCACGGTATGACACCATACTTGTAATAACCATAATACGGTAAATGGCTCTACCTTTGCGGGAATAACATTAACCTATTCACTTAATATAGCCTTTTGCAGCATATCGTTAAGCCTTTTTGAAAAAGCCCCGCTATCCGCTACCGGTTCGCCTTCTAAAATACAAGCCTGATCGAATATTAGCCTAACTAGCTCTTCGTTATTTTTATTACTCACTTTCAAATCATTAAAGATTTTTTCTATTATTTTGTTTTTAGGATTTAATTCTAAAATCTTTGCTGAAGAAGCAAGAATTTGCTTTTGTTCAATTAAAAACCTCTCCATGCGTATATCCATAGCAGCCTCACTAACGGCAAGGCATGCAGGGCTTGAGGTAAGTTTTCTTGAAATTCTTACTTCTTTTACTAAATCCCCTAATGTTTCTTTGAAATAATTAGTTAATTCTTGATACTCATCATCAGATTGTTTGGTATCTTTTTCTTCTTCAGCCGTTCCTATTGTTTTTTCAATATCTATATCACTTCTAGTAGCCGATTTAATAGCATAATCTTTATAGTTATTATTAACATTAACCCAAAAATCATCGACGGTATCGGTGAAGAGTAAAACATCGATATTTTTACTTAACAACCCTTCAATTTGTGGGCTTGAAAGTAATTTTTTAGGGCTATCGCCGCTAAGGTAATATATTGTATTCTGTCCTTCTTTAAAATTTGCGATATATTCGTCTAAACTAATCATTTTATTATGCAAAGCACTTCGAAATATACAAACTTCTAACAATTTTTCATGATCGGTAGTTGCTTCACAAAGCCCTTCTTTTAATGCTCCACCGAAATTAGTCCAGAAACTGCTATATTCTTCCGGAGAAGTTTCTTTCTTTTTCTTAAGTTCTCCAAGAACTCGCTTAGTAATAGCATTTTTAATTTTCTCAAGGGTACTATTATGCTGCAACGATTCACGGCTAATATTTAGCGGTAAATCTTCTGAATCTACTACTCCCCGTAAGAATCTTAAATATGACGGAATTAAATCAATATTCTCATCGGAAATAAATACTCTTTTGATATATAACTTAACTCGTCTTTTGCGGTCAGGATGGAATAAATCGTAGGTTTTGGTTGACGGAATAAAAAGCAAATTAGTAAATTCTATTGCTCCTTCATTTTTATTATGCATGGTAAGCCAAGGCTCATCTAAGGAGTAAGATAAAGTCTTATAAAATTCTTTATATTGTTCTTCGGTGATTTCCGATTTTGGTCTAGTCCATAAAGCCGAAGCAGAATTAAGCTGAATTTCGTTATTACCGGCTTCGTCAAAGAAATATATCGGCACTGCTATATGATCTGAATAGCTTTTAACTATGTGTTTTAATCGGAAATGGTCAAGATAGCTATCTTCTTCTTTTTTAACATGCAAAACTACCTCAGTACCTCTAGTAAATTCTCTATCAGAATCCGCTATAATATACTCTCCTAGTCCGTCAGATTCCCAGCTATAAATGTTATTTTCGCCGGCTTTTCTTGAAGTAACGGTAATTTTGTCCGCTACCATAAAACCGGAGTAAAACCCGACGCCAAATTGCCCAATCAACATATTATCTTTCTTAGCATCACCGGAAAGATTGTGGAGGAAATTTGCCGTACCGGATCTGGCGATAGTTCCAAGGTTCTCGATTAAATCCTCTTTATTCATCCCGATACCGTTATCACGAATAATAATCTGCCCGGTATCTTTATCGATTTTAACGGTGATTTTTAAAATATTATCGTCCCCTAACAAACTAGCGTTACTTTGTGATAGATATCTTAGTTTATCGCAAGCGTCCGAAGAGTTAGAAATTAATTCCCTTATAAAAATTTCTTTATTACTATAAAGAGAATGAATCATTAAATTTAAAATTTTACCGACTTCTGTATCAAATTTCTTTTTTTCTTGTGTCATATTAAAATCCTAATCTTGAAAACCTTTACATTAATACTATATAGCTTTATAACTTTATTATTCTATATAGTGCTTTAAAAAAGAATTTAAATAGTCCGACTCTATATTTTTTATCCATATAGTCTTTAAATTGCTTGTTTGACCTTTTATAATTGCCAAATTATTCCTTTCAATACGCCATTCTTTAGATAAAAAACTAATAATTTCCGCATTGGCTTTGCCTTTTTCCGGAATCGCTTTAATTGATAATTTTAAATATAGCTTATCATTTACGGCTATAAAATTATTAACCGAATTAGCTTTTGCACTAGCCTTAACTTTAAGATTTAAAAATGCTGATTTTAATGAAGGGTCATAGGTAAAAATTTCTGACATAATTTACAATTACGAAAAGGTACGGGCGTTGTTGCATGGCTCAAATTTTTGCAAAGTGTACGGTGTCATGCCGTGACTTGATCACGGCATCCAGTCTTTTTATTAAGGTTTTTTCTGGATACCGTGGTCAAGCCACGGTATGACACCATACTTGTAATAACCATAATACGGTAAATTATGAGCCATGCAACAACACACAGCATATCCTCACAATAACGATTTTTTTTACTTTTAATACACTACACGTTAAGAGACAAGTTATTTTTAAAAGTTCACATCAAAGAAAGCTTGAAAAATAAAAGCTGAACTGCTATAAGATTAGCAATATTCCAGCACCCTTAGCTCAGCTGGATAGAGCAACGGATTTCTAATCCGTAGGTCGGAGGTTCGAATCCTTCAGGGTGCACCATGTACAAAGAATCCACAAAAATTAATAGCTTAGGCACTGCTCTATTTTTATCTTCTCGTGATATCTTTCATAGCTATAGCAAAGTTTATTAAGCTATAGACTTAAAATTTTAGAACGAGCTAAGCTATACGTACAAATAGTACATCAGCACAAGCCATGCAATAACGTCCCTGCACAGGAATGACATAAAGGGACGCAAGAATAATACCGAAGTCTTGGGAATATTAAATTAGTGTGAGTTAAGGATTGAATATGAGTGAATTATTATTAGAGCTTTTTAGTGAAGAAATACCGGCTTTCATGCAAAAAACTGCCGAAGAGGCATATTTAAATATCTTTACAAAAATTTTTGAAGAGCAGGAAATATTTGCTAAAGCTCAAGTATTTTCAGGGGCTCGTAGAATTACCGTTCATGTTACTCATTTACCTCAATCTATTTTGCCGCAGGAAATAGAAATTAAAGGTCCGGCGGTAGAAGCTCCCGAGACAGCTATTCAAGGGTTTTGCAAGGCACATAATACCGACAAATTACATCTTTCTACTAAACTAATAAATAATCATTTATATTATTTTTTCATTAAGCAAATAGCCGAAAAAGATATTAAAGAAGTTTTACCGGAAATTATAATTGCGGCTATTAATAGATATAGCTGGTCGAAATCGATGTATTGGGGTGATTATAAAATAAAATGGATTCGCCCCTTACGCAATATATTATGTATATTTGACGGTGAAATATTACCGCTAAAATTCGGTCATTTAACGGCTAATAATATTACCTACTCGCACAGGCTTAAAGGCAATAGGGCGGTAACAATCAATAATTTCGCTGAATATAAAAGTAAGCTTTTAGAAAATGACGTTATTTTAGATAGATTAGAACGGCAGGAAAGGATCAAAATCGGTTTGCAGGAAATAGCAAATTTACATAATTTGAGCTTAAAGGAAGATGAGCGGCTAGTTGAAGAAGTCACGGGGCTAGCGGAATTTCCTATTGTGATGATTGGCAAAGTACCGGAGAAATTCCTAAAATTACCTAGGGAAGTATTGATCTCTTCAATGCGAACTCATCAAAAATATTTTTGCTTGTTTGATAGTAAAGGAAATTTTGCACCGTATTTTTTATTTGTAGCTAACGGCAAATTTAGCGATTCCGAGTTAGTCGTAAAAGGTAACGAAAAAGTATTAGCGGCAAGGCTAGCCGATGCTTTATATTTTTATGAACAAGACTTGTCTAAAAGTTTGGCATCACAATTATCGAAAGTTGAGCGGGTAACATTTCATACTAAACTCGGTAATTTAAAACAAAAAACGGAAAGACTGGAAAATATTTGTCGTTACTTATATCCAAGAAATGAATCATTAATAACAGCGGCTAAACTCTGCAAAAGTGATTTAGTTAGTGAAATGGTCGGAGAATTCCCCGAGCTACAAGGAATTATGGGTTGTTATTATGCGATGCATGAAGGGCTAGGCGAAGAAGTAGCGGAGGCGATCAGAGATCATTATAAACCACAAGGTCCTTCGGATAATGTACCTACCGGCAATGCGGCACTGCTAGCGATAGCCGATAAATTAGATAGCCTAGTCGGGTTGATGCTAGCGGGTGAAGCTCCTAGCGGTTCAGGCGATCCTTACGCATTGAGACGTCAAACACTCGGCATAATTAGGATAATATTAGAAAATAAACTGCAAATAAATATTGTTGAATTAATTAATTTCGCTGCTGATTTATATAAAGATTTATCTAATAGAGATAATAATTTAATAGATTCATTTTTTGAAGAAAGAGCAAAATTTTATTTCAAAAATCAATATGACGGTTTGTTAATTAATGCCGTTCTTGATTTGAAAATAGAAAATGATTTAGTTATTATAAATCTAAAACTTGATGCTTTACAAAAATTTTTAGTAAGCGATGAAGGAAAAGAGTTATTAACCGCTTACAAAAGAGCAAGTAATATTTTAGGGGCTAAAAGAATAGGCGGCGAGATTGATATTAATATTTTTACTTCAAAATATGAAAAAGAATTATTTAGCTTAATAACAAATCTTTCTAATCAAATCATAAATAGTGTTACTGATAAAGATTTTACGAAAGCTTTAAGTTTGTTAGCTTCACTACTTATGCCTATTGCCGATTTCTTCGATAACGTAATGGTTAACGATGAAGATCTTAAAGTTGCCAATAATCGCTTATTATTACTGCAAGCAACATGTGATTTATTTCATAAAGTAGCAAAATTTGATTGTTTATGAGCAAATTTTCAATGTCATTTTTACATCTTTGTATGTTATTCTTGCATTCTTTTATGTTATTCTCGCATTCCTTTATGTCATTCCTGCGAAGGCGGGAATCCAGAAAAATTATAGTCATCCTGAATTTATTTCAGGATATTTTTCAACAAATGCTGAAACAAGTTCAGCAGGACAGAGACAGAAAAATCTGGATTCCCGCCTTCGCGAGAATGACATCGAGATTGCTTCAAGTGACTCCGCAATGATTAATAAAGCAGCGAAATTTATTAAATCGGGCGGAGTGGTCGCATTCCCGACCGAAACAGTTTACGGACTCGGTGCTGATGCTACCAATGAAGAGGCTTGCTTAAAAATCTTTCGGCTAAAAAACCGCCCGGCTATTAATCCGCTAATTGTTCATGTGGCAAGCCTAGAACAAGCTAAAACTATCGGTGAGTTTAATGAAATTGCGAATCTGCTAGCAACTAAATTATGGTCCGGACCTTTATCCTTAGTTGTGCCTTTAAAAGATACTGCTAATATAGCTCATGCGGTTACGGCAGGGCTTAAAACTATAGCACTGCGTATGCCGGCTTATCCGTTAGCTCTAGAATTAATAGAAAAAGCAGGGATACCGATTGCAGCACCGAGTGCTAACCCCTCTAATTATATTAGCCCGACTAACGAACGGCACGTTCAAGAGCATTTTTTAGATAACGAGGCAGTTTTTATCCTATCGCCTGAATCTTATCAATCTGAATATGGTTTGGAATCAACAATAATAGATACGACTTTAAAGCAGCCAACAATTTTGAGAGAGGGATTTATTACCTCGGAAACGTTAGAAAAAATATTAGGGATAAAAATTGTTAAAGCTAATATGACAATGGAAGTTAAAGCTCCGGGGATGCTGGCTAAACATTACTCGCCTAAAGTGCCGATTAGATTAAATACCACAAATTTAGAAGATAGAGAAATAGCTTTGAATTTTGGTAGTAGTAATTTACAAGGTGAATTTTCGTTGAATTTAAGTATAAGCGGCGATTTAGCAGAAGCGGCGGCAAATCTTTATGCATATTTAAGAATGCTCGATAATTATGCTATAAGTCATAATATAACAAGAATTGCTATCGCTCCAATTCCTTCCGTAAATATCGGCATCGCTATCAATGACCGATTAAAAAGAGCTGCGTTTTAACCTTGGAGAAAAAAGCCGATAACCATCATCAACTATGTATAGCAGCATTGTTGCCCGGCTCGAATTTTCGATGTCATTCCCGCGAAGGCGGGAATCTAGAAAAAACACTTAAAATAAACAAAATTATATAAAAATTTACTATATAATTCGCTTAAACATTTTCTGGATTCCCGCCTTTGCGGGAATGACATACAGCTGCTTTTATCGAGCCACATAACAACGCTTTCAGTCGCTCGCCATGACGATTCTGGGAGTCATGCAACAACGCTATGTTTCTGTAGGAATGACATCTTCACAATATTTTTCTATTAAAGTTTCCAAAATAGCGACAGTTTCAATATCTAAATCCCCCGAAAAATTGCTAGGACGGAAATGCATTTGAAAAGAGCTTACTACTTCTTTTGTTGGTAAATCCATTATACCGGTAGGGTTAAGCCCATAGCCGTATTTTATAAATTTTTCTTGAATAGCTTTTATATTAGAAATATCTATATGCGGCATTAGAGATTTTACTTTTTCCTCATTATACCAAGCACCTATGCCGTTATCGTAAAGTTGTTTCCAAGGAAATAAAGGTCCCGGGTCTACTTTTCTACCGGGTGCAATGTCTGAATGTCCTATAACGTTCGTTGGCACAATATCATAATCACTAATAATTTGTTTACATAAGCTAATTACGCTGTTAATTTGCTCCGGAGGATAAGGATACCAAGTTTTGTGGTTTTTTTCGTCTAGGGTAAAGCCTAAATTAACGATTTCAATACCGATTGAAGTGTCGTTAATATTATTGCGTCCTTTCCAACTACTAATTCCCGCATGCCAAGCCCTATCCCGTTCTTCCACTAGCTGAAAGATATGATCCGAGTTTTGATCATTTACTAAATAATGGACGCTAACGTTGTACCCTGTCAAGTATTCAATAGATTTTTTAAAATTTTCTTGGGTGTAATGTAACACTAAAAATCTAACACGCTTGTCAAAAACAGTAGCTTTATAAGTGGTTTTATCAATTATCATTTTATTAACCTTTTTACTGCACAAGACGGCATTGTTGCGTGGCTCATAATTTATTAGAAATTAATTTTTAATTTAGCCATCCCTTGATGACTTTGATATTTTTTATGCAAACGGCAATTATACTCCATGGAAATTGTAACATTGCTTTTTTTAGCAACTATACCTGCTCCTATATTATAACCGATTTTCGGTTGTTTCGGTAAAGTAATAATTTCCTCTAACTTCTTATCTTTCCATGTTATGGTAGTATTAACTGCCGTATTTTTGCTATTAAAATGCTTTTCGATAGAACCGTGTAAAGTGGGTATTAAAGTGATAGAGTTAGAAATGTTTTTCGGAGCAAATAATATTCTACCGCCGATAATTCCGGTCCATAATTGTCGTGATTTTCCGGCAACCGTTAAATGCTGAGTACCGATATCATGCTCTTTATAACTCCCGTCTTTTGTATGTCCGTATCTAAGCCCGATATGAGGTATAATATTCATACCTCTCTTGGCTTGGTATCTATAATTTAGCAATGTTCCAAAGCTCAAGCTAGTATTTCGATATTTTCCGGTGATATGATTATCGGAATAGAGAATTTTGTTCTTAACATAGTTATGCGAAATAGTCGCTAATGCTTGTAGGGAAAAATTCTTTTTTAGTTCTTTTAAACCGTACAAACTAAAAGCATGCCCGTCAATATTTACTTTATCGTAATTCTTATTATATTTTAGATTAGAGTGCGTATTACTATAAGCAATTCCGAATAAATCATTATCGTTAAATCCAGTATCAGCACCTATAGTAACACCGTCGGTACGACCTTTATATCCTGGTATATCTTGCCATATTCCATGCTTATTAATACTGTATAAACCGTTAATCCATATGCCTTTTTCGATAGTTGTATCCTCATCACCGGCTGCAGCAGCACCGGCGGAGAGAAAATACTTTACTCTATCCAATATAGCGGGATTATTAATACTATCTCGAATATAATTATGTGCAGAATGAATTTTTGCTTTAATATTTTCTCGCCTATCTTCTTCTAAAATTGTTTCTTCCGGTTGATTAACTCCTGAAATTTCTTTACTTACTAAACTATCTACTTCTAATATCTCAAGGTTTTGAGACAATTGTTTATCATTATTTTGCTCTTTTTCATCATTAATTTTTTCCTCTTCTTTGATTATTGAATTGTCTAGCGATTGTTTACTTGCACCTGATTCATCATCGGTAAGAATTTCTGAAGTATGATTTTCCTCATCGTTATTTTGCACTAATTCTGTAGTTGTAATTTCTTCAACCACTTCTTCTTGAGTTTGAGGTTGCACAATAGCTTTAGCGTTAGCGTTTAGTTGTTCTTGTTGATTTTCATAATCTTTTTCTGCTTGTGCAAATAACTCCGGTACTAGTTCTAAGGCTTCTTCTTCTAACGCTTTAGCGGCTGCGTCAGCTTCTAGTTTTTTTCGTTCTCTTGCTAATTTAGCTTGTCGTGCTAAATCTTCATTGTTTATCCTTTCTTGCTCTAATCTTTGTTGTTCTAACGCTGCGTTAGCTTTTTGTGCTTCTTGTTGATTTTCATAATCTTTTTCTGCTTGTGCAAATAACTCCGGTACTAATTCTAAGGCTTTTTCTTCTTCTAACGCTTTAGCGGCTGCATCAGCTTGCGTTTTAATAGCTTTATCTAACAGTTCATTACCTGTTAGTTCATTACCTGTGAATGATTTAATGTCCTTTGCTAAGCTTTTTAAAAACTCTGTATCATTTGCTGTTTCAATTATTATTTCTTCATAAATCTTATATATTTCGTCACCGAGTTCAGTCTTAGGTCCTATAAAAGTCGGTGAGAGCGTAGAGAATGCATCTTCAAGACCTCCCGCACCCACTCCCTCATTGAGTTTATCGAAGGGTTCCTTAGCATATATAGCTAGAAGCTAATAAAACGGCTATGGACAATAATCTCTAAAGAGTTGATCAATATCACATTGATATTTTCTCCTAATAGATTTAGCTTGAGCCCATTTATGTTCAATTGGATTTAAATCTGGGCTATATGCCGGTAAATATTCAAGGATATGCCCAGCATTTTTGATATAATATTGCATATCTTTATTCTTATGAAAAGCAGCATTATCTAAAACAATTACACAACCATCTGGTAATTTAGGCATTAAATCCTCTTTTACCCAATGAGTAAAAGTTTGTGTATCAATATTATGTTCGAAAAGACTAACTGTCAAAAGTGCTTTGTCTAGCAAGGCTCCTATAGCATTAGTACGTCCTTTAGCTCCCCAATCATGTGTACCAAAACATCTTTCTCCCTTCATAGAATATCCATGAGTACGAGGCATGTCATGCATAAAACCACTTTCATCCAAGTATACTATAGGTTTTCCATCATGTGTATATTGAGTAATTTTATTTTGAAAGCATAACCTCTCTTTTGCTTTGGCTTTTGGGTGATTCAGTGTTTTTTTTATATGTAATATTTAAGCGTTTAAGAGCTCTCCAAATGCCATGTGTACTTACAACTAAACGTTCAGCTCTCTCATAATTATAAGCATCAGGATAGTCCTTGACATCTTGTTTTAATGCTTCCATGTTGATTTTTGTTGCAGGTTTATTACGAGTACGTGAAGGCTCCAAACGTTTTGCCCAACGCACTAATGTTGTCTTCCCTACATCAAAACGCTTGGCTGTTTGTACATAACTTAAACCTTCTTTGTTCTTTATCTTAAATACCTTTCTACGAAAATCTATACTATATGTCATAAGTCTTTTTTTATAGCCGTTTTATTAGCTTCTAGCTATATTTCTAGCACACTTTCTAATATTATATTGTTCAGTGCTTCGCCGACACCATTCCTCTTGATATTTAATACAAAAGGACTAGCAGCAGCTGAAGAACCGGTATTTATACGTTCAAAATATTTTTTCCCTACATATGAATTAAATTCATTAGTTGTGGTAGGTGCCTTAGGGGGTATTCTATTATTATCGGCTTTAAGTTTTAATGCTCTTTTTATCAAATCGTCATTAACTCCTGCAGCTTTTAGCTTTAGATTCTCTAGTTCCGAAGGTGTCATTATTGACGGCGGAGGTGGTGGAGGCGGAGCATTGCCGGTAGTAATCGGCTGCTTGCTTTGTTGTTGTGCAACTATATTTTCCTGACCTATTTCCACCAAAGATTTCATTAATCCCGCTATGGTCATGCGTTGAGATAACTGAGTTACCTCTTCTTGTGAAAAATTAGCTATAGAGGGTACATTTTGCGAAAGAGCATTACCTAGTTTATTTTCCTCGATAATAACTTTAGCTGCTAAAAATTCTCTTAATATTTCAGGTTTCGTAGATTGTATCACCCTAATAAAATCAGCTGAATTTATATTATTATCTGATGCAAATGCTTTAATAGTTTCACGATCAATTGTTTTTATTATGTTAGTTCTTAAATTATTTATTTGCTCATCGGAAACGGAATCAATATTTTTTAGGGTTGTAATTATTTTGTCTTTATCAAATAAAATATTCACTTTATTGATATTAGTTAACTTATTAGGATCATTAACTAATTCTTCTATATTATCATTTAATTTTTGGTTGCCAAAAACGCTGAAGTTTTTAACTATAAATCTTAATTGTTCTAATCTATCATTACAATTTGCTAATTCTTGTTCTTTTTGTTCTTTTATTTGTATCGTTTGAACAAATTCTTTTTGAGGTTTGGATATTCCACTAGATGGCAATAGAAGACGCTTCATTGCATCATCTGAGGATTCTTGGAAAAGCTTGTCAGGTATGGCATCTTTTTTAGTTCTTTTAATTATAGGAGCAGTATACAGATCTTTTGAAAGTTCCTGATATATCTGTAAGGCTTTGCTTTTAATCTCAGTTGCCTGACTACTATCCTGATTACCTTCGCTGAATAAACTAATAAGTTTTTCTGCCCCAAAATCGTCTTTATATTCAGTCGTTAATATTTGCCGTATAGTATTTACTATATTTATTTCGGCTCCCATTAGTTGTACCCCTAATTTAGGAAAATCTTTGTTAGACTCTGTTAAATATGCTTTGTACAATTGACCGTATTCTGTTTGCGGTTCGGTTATTTCATCAGCCTTATTTACTTTTGTTGATAAAGAATTTTGCTGTGTATGCTTACCTTGCTCTGCTAATTTTTCATATAATTTATGCAGCTTCGGATGGCTCTTTTTAAGATCATTAAGATTAATATTATAATTATTATGAATAGGAGGCGGTGCATTTGGCCGCGGTGGCGGAGTCGTACCTGTCGACGCTGTCCTTGTAAGCACCGGTTGTGGAGTAGGTAAAAGTTTTTTCTTAATTTCTTTTTTTATAATTTCGGGTGGAGTTAAAATAACATTAATTGATTTTTCTAAAGAAGTTTTATTAAAACCGTTAATTAATGCAACTATTTCATTTTGATTTAAATCATTAGTTATTAAAGAATCGGCTTTAAGTTTTTTATTAATCTCTGCTATTACCTTTTGTGGTATATTTCCATATTTGCCGTTCTTATAATATACTTGTAATTTTTCTTTTATTTTACCTTTTCTTAATAAAAACTTTTTGAGCCCTTTTTTATCATTAATAGCTTTGAGTTGCGTTAATATTAGTCTAGCTTCCGGGTGAAGTTTTTGTGTTTCTAAAGTAATTAGATTCCTGTCTACATAACCCGCAACTCGATCAAAAAATATATTTTTTTGTTCTTCGGAAGCATTTTGTGTTATTGCAGCTAATATAGGTCTGTTTTCTTTATTAATAGGTTTTGTAAAATCCAAAATTCTCACATCTTCAAGGTTACCGACAAATAATATTTGTTTTATATTTTGATCCTTTAGATCAGATAAAATTTTATCAATTGCAGTTTTTTTTAGCTCTAAAGATAGTCCTGTGTTTTCGGCATATCCTAAAGCAGTGATAGCATCGTTATTATTAAGGTATTCGTCAAACCTTTCGTTATGCTCTTGTAATATACATTGTTGCTTAAGGCGTGTTAATAGAGAATTTTCTGCCATTTTCTTGTTATTTTTTAGCACGTCGGAAATTAAGTCTTTTAGTTTATATCCTTCTTTATTAGGGGGGTCTTGTGCTAATGAAAAGCCATTAGGGATAGTGGCAGGTTTTTCTTCTGTAGGCTTTTCTTCTGTAGGTGCTTTTTTTCTAGAAAACCATTTTTTTGCTTTTGGCTTTTCACTAACTGTGGGCGATTGTGCGTCTCTTTCTCGATTAGTATGCATAGGAGGGTTTGATGGAACTTCCCTTTTCTGCCGAGTAGTTTTTGGTTTGCTTAGTGGGTGGTTACGGAAGTCCTCAAGGAAGCCCTCAAGGTCATCGCCGGGTTGTGCAAATCCCTCATTTATTCCAAAAGTTAATGTGGTAATACTAACGCAAATTAGTAAAAAATATTTAAATAAACTGAATTTATTTCGTAAATTTTTTTTCATAAACGCTGCCATTATTTTTTTACAAGCTAACTTTGAGAGAGCTAGTCGCTTTTAGCAGGCATTATAAGAAAAGATTAAAATTTACCAAGTCTTTTTTTATAAAGAGATTAAAATTCATTAATATTTTTGATTATTGAGTGAGGTTTAATGGCAGTGTTGTTACGTGATTCTCGGAATCGTCATGACGAACAACTAAAGGCGTTGTTGCTGGCTCGAGAATTAATAAAAATCCGTCATGGCGAAGCCACGAAGTGGCTGTGGTCATCCAGGCTATCCCGAATATATGAGGGATTTAATTAGCATCAAAGAAGTTGCAATATGAAGCGTTTTAACAACACTTCATTTTTTTATCGTACAACGTGAAATTTCTTATTGACTTTCAACGAAAAAAATATAATTTCTTTATATTTAATTAAAATGTTAGGCTATGAGAAAGAGCAAAGAAGTTTAACAAAAGAACAAAAACAAGCTCTAGGGTTGTTATCAGTAGGTACTTTTCTAGAGTATTTTGACTTAATGCTATATGTTCATTTAGCAGTATTGCTTAATGTACTATTTTTTCCAGAAAGCGATCCTTATACTACTTCTCTTTTAACGGCATTTTCTTTTTGCTCTACTTTTGTTTTTAGACCAATCGGTGCTTTAGTATTTGGCTGGATAGGTGATAATATTGGGCGAAAAACTACCGTTATTATAACAACTTTTTTAATGGCAATTTCTTGCCTTATGATGTCTGTTCTACCCACTTATGCAGATTTTGGTCTTACTGCTGCTGTTTTATTTACTATATGTCGTATTATACAAGGTATGGCATCTATGGGGGAAAGAGTAGGAGCAGAGCTTTACTTAACTGAAATTACTTCTCCTCCGATACAATACCCTGTTGTATCTTTAATAGCAGGATTTGGTACATTTGGCACAAGTGCTGCTTTAGGAATAGCTTCTTTAGCCCGGATATTGCATGAGATATAGGAGACAAAATCCTCGTAAAGCTGTATAATACTGGTATTTCATTAGAATAATACAAAGGATTTTGTCATGACAAATTGTATAGCATATAGTTACCAGTTTTCCAAAGTAAAAAATCGGACAATAGAGATAAATTTCACTGGAGGTGATATTAGTAGCGATGGAGGTGTGTTGTTATTAAGAGAAGCAGATAAAAGGCTTGGTATAACAGAGGAGCTTGCTAAAATATTTCCTGATAGACGAGATGGTAGTAAAATTACCCATAATATGGCAACAATGCTGAGGCAACGAATTTATGGTATTGCATTAGGTTATGAAGATTTAAATGACCACAATTATCTACGAAAATGTCCTGCTATGCAAACAGCTATGGAAACAATTGATGATATGGCAAGTAGTTCTACCTTATGTCGTATAGAAAACAATGCTGATAGACACTTTGCAATTAAAGTGCATGAACTAATGCTTGATAAATTTATTAAGTCTCATAAAATAGTACCAAAGCAGCTAATACTTGATTTTGATGCTACGGATGATGAAATTCATGGGCAACAGGAAGGTAAGTTTTATCATGGTTATTACGGTCATAATTGCTTTTTACCTTTGTATGTTTTTTGTGGAAAGCATCTGTTAGTTAGTTATCTTAGGACGTCAAAGCAGGATCAAGCAAAACATTCTTGGGCAATATTATCATTGTTAGTAAAACGTTTTCGCCAAGCTTGGCCAGAGGTAAAGATTATTTTTCGTGGTGATAGTGGATTTTGTCGTCATCAGATGTTTGATTGGTGTGATATTCATAATATAAAATATATTGTAGGAATGCCCCAAAATAACAGACTAAATGAGTTACTGAAACCTACAATGGAGAAGTCAAAAGCAGCATTTATTATAACCCAAGAAAAGCAACGTCTTTTTAGTGAGTTTCCATATAAGGCTGGTAGTTGGAGTCATGAACGTAGAATAATTGGTAAGGCAGAAATGACAATGCTTGGAGAAAATCCAAGGTATATAGTAACTAATTTATCAGATAAACCTGAAGATTTATACGACAAAGTTTACTGTGGTCGTGGTGATATGGAAAACCGTATAAAAGAGCAACAACTAGAATTATTTGCAGATCGTACTTCTTGTCATAGATGGTGGGCTAATCAGCTCAGAATGATTTTATCGGGTCTTGCATACACTTTAGTAGAATATATCAGAGGTAATTTATTACAAGGTAGTGCATTAGCAAAAGCACAAATAGGTACAATACGTTTAAAATTATTAAAAATTGGGGTAGTAATTATCCGTAATACTAGGCGTATTAAGTTTTTGTTATCTTCATCATATCCTTACCGACAGGTATGGAATCATGTGATGAAGAAATTAGCATTAGAATAACCTAGATTAGCACTGTTCCCGGTGCTTAGAAAAAATGGGGTAAGGGGCATTACATCTAAAATTTGAAAATAACGGCTTCAAAGCACTTTTTGGCAAAATTTTTACAAAAGTATCATTGCTAATATTATAAATTACTCAATTTCTTACTTTAAATCTCACTTCATGCAATATCCGGGTTAGTACTTTCCGTAGGGATTAATTGGCGGATAATTTTTATTATCGGAGCGGCAGTTGCTTTAGTTGGTTCTGCTGCTCGAACCCGCCTTAGGGAAACACCGGAATTTGTTAATGCAAAGCGTAGATTACAAGAAGCTATGATTGATGCAGATAAAGATCCAAAAATTTTAGAAAATAATCCTATATGGAATGAAAAAGTTAATAAAAAAACAGCATTAGCTTTATTTTTATTAAATTGTGCTTGGCCTATATGCTTTTATTTTGTATACGTACATTGTAATAGTATCTTAAAAAATTCTTTTAATTACAATTCTGAGCAAGTTATAAATCATAATTTTATCGTATCTTTAATTGAGTTAGCAAAATTTTTTGTATTACTTTATTTAAGTTATAAAATACATCCATTAAAAATCCTTAAGGTAACAGGAACAATATTTCTCATATTTGTTTTAATATGTCCTTATCTATTAGTATTTTGGATAAAAACTCCGTTACACTTACTTTTTATTCAATCCTTTCTTGTGATATTTGCACCTGGGGTTACTCCGGCTATGGCTATATTCTTTAAACACTTACCGATTTTTAAACGATTTACTTATAGTACGTTTATGTATGCCACGGCTCGTGCTTTAACTTACGCTATTACCTCTTTTGGAATGATATATTTAATAAAATTATTTAGTCATTGGGGATTGTTATTTATAATGCTTCCTATTGCTATAGGTTATATCTTTGGAGTGAATCACTTTAAAAAATTAGAGATAGAAGTTGGGAATTATTACCATAAGGTATAACATTTTGAGATTTTGGAGTATATTTTTGAAGTAAATATTTATTTATTCTACTAAACTCTTTCTCTATTGTCGGAAGTTTAAGATATACAACAAGAACTAAAAATATTTTCAAAGTTTCATCTATAATTTTTTGAATTTTTTCATACGATTTAACTTCGATAGTCTGCAAATTATGCACTCGATCAAAGATTTTTATAAGTGCCGTATCATATCTTTTTTGTTGAATTAATAAATTTAAACTATCCTCAACGCTGACCTTTCCAGAAGGTTTAACTCGAGTTAAACCTTCTACATGGTTTGCTATATTTCTGTCAAAAATAACAGCAATATCATTTTCCGTAAGGGGTGTGTCTTCTACAGTATCGTGTAATAAAGCAGCATTTATCATACTGGGTATAAAAAGTTTAGGTACTTCAAGTGCCGTAAACTCGGCTAACAAATAAGCAACTTCTACCGGATGGGAGTAATACGGGTCGCCTGATTGTCGCATTTGTGTGCCGTGATATTTCTGTGCATAATAAATACCCTTTTTAATCTCCTTAAGGTCTATCGGATATTGTACTAATTTGTTTAAAGAAGTAATTTTATCTAGTAGCTTTGCGGCATAACCGCACATCTCAAACTTTTCTTCCCAGCAATTAATATCTTCCATAAAGATTAACCTAAATTCATTAGATTAATCTTTATAACATTTTCTATTAATAATTTAAAGTAATAAATTACAATGGGCAGTGCTTTTTTAACCTTACAATTTAATAATAACCTTTAAATAATATGAAATACAAAGCTTAAGATACATTAATGTAATTTAAATTCTATGAAACTGCATAGGCGTTGTTGCGTGGATCATAATTCACCGTATTATGGTTATTACAAGTATGGTGTCATACCGTGGCTTGACCACGGTATCCAGAAAAAACCTTAATAAAAAGACTGGATGCCGTGATCAAGGAACTAGAATGACACCGTACGCTTTGCAAAAATTCGATCCACGCAACAATGCTTTTAGTTGCTCGCAATGACGTTACACGTATCCACGCAACAATGCCAGCTGCATATTATATGCTTTATTTTCACAACAAAGTATTTTATACCCTAATTTAAAATATTATTTTAGCTTTTCCGCTGCTTTTTCTGCTGCTTCCGCCGCTTCTTCTGCATCTAACTCAGCTTCTATTTGTTGGTCTTCTAACGCCATTTCTTTAGCGTGTCTTTCTATTAAATAACTATTTAGTATCCGCATGAGAATCATAACAACAATTAAAGCCGGTATAATAATTTTAAACATGTCTTTGGTGTCTTTCCAAACTCGGGCATTTTGAGGTGGTACCCTTTGTCTAGACAAATTTTTTAAATTTTAGAGGTGTAATTCTCCTGTATTAATGTATTGGTTTTTCAAAGTAAAGTTTGCATTTTCTATGTCATATAGCCTCTTGATAATTTTCTAGTTTTTCTGCAAAATGTATCATTTCAGGTGTCTTATATTCAAGCGATTGATGAGGTCTTTGCTGATTATAAAATTCTATATAATCTCTGATAGCTATCTTTGCTTCACGTACTGTTTCAAGATCAAAACGATAAATCTTCTCTTGTTTCAAAGATCGCCAAAAACGTTCAATAAATACATTATCTAAGGCTCTGCCTTTGCCGTCCATACTAATAGCTATGCCTTGTTGCTCAAGTATTTGAGTAAAATCTTTTGATGTAAATTGTACTCCTTGATCCGTATTAAAAATGTCAGGCTTGCCATGTATAGATATTGCTTCATTTAGAGCTTCAATACAAAAATCATTTTCTAAACTAATCGACACCCGCCAACTCAAAATATAACGACTATACCAATCCATTATAGCAACCAAATATACAAAACCTTGCTTTAATCTTATGTAAGTAATATCTGCACAGTAAACTTGATTGGAGCAAACCACCTCTATATTATTTAATAGATATGGGTATACTTTATGAGCCTGATTCCTACGGCTTAAATTAATCTTTGGGTATACTGCTTCAATACCAAGTATTTTATAATATTTTCTTATCATCTTACGACTAACATTTAACCCTTCGGATTTTAGGACATGAGACATTCTTCTAGTACCATAATAGGGATGCTCTGTAAAAATCTCATCAATTCTGTTCAGTACTCTATACTCCTTATCATCTAAGGTATTCCTAGCTCGGTAGTAGTAACTTGAGCGGTTTAAATCTAAAAGTTTGCATTGTCTTGCTATGGTTAAATTTGAAGCATAACTTATCATTTTTTTCCTAACCTCTAAATCCAAAGATACTAGATTTTTTTTTAAGCCAGTCTCTTTCAACTGTTAACTGGCCTATTTGCTCAAATAATGATTTAATTAAATCTTCTTGGCCGGTATCTTGTTGTTTAGATTTCGATTTAAATCCAGAAACCATAAAATCTAAAGCTTCTTTCTTCCATTTATAAATCTGATTAGCGTGAACACCATATTTGCTGGTAATTTGAGCTATAGTCATTTCTCCAGATATTGCTTCAATTGCTATTTTTGCTTTTTCTTCTGCACTATATTTTTTAACTTGTTTTTTCATTTTTTGCTCCTTTTCCTAGGAGATATTATACCTACTTTTCTCTATTTTCTTGTCTAGTTTTTGGGTACCATTATATTTCTTTGCCTTTTTTCTTCTCTATATTCTTCTTCTAATCTTTCTTCCTCTGATTTTTCTTCTACAACAAAAATCGTTTGTTCTTCTTTATCGGTCATTTTTTTTTACCTTTAATATATTACGATGAAATAAATTTATTTAAATGAGGATAAACATCAATAAACTTTAACTGTAAATAGTAATGAAATAAGTAAAATTGTCAAGTTATTTAAGTTGTAAAAGAAAGGTAAAATATAATTAATAATCTGTTTTGTGACCTAGGTGAACAAAGTTTTTGCGTGTGACCTCTAACCATTAGCAGATATTTTGCAATTAAGATTAAAAAATGTTTTACTTTATCAATTTATAGTAGTACTTTAACTAAAAATTAATTGAGGAATCAGTATGAAAAGCGACAATATAACCACGTATGAACAAGCTTGGCAAGCTAAACCGGATGGGCGTAGTAATGAAGAAATTTACGAGTCAATCGTTGAAAGAATAAGAAAAATGTATAACGGCAAATTACCGGAAGTAGAAGCACACGAAGCGGCAAGAAGATTAATAGAGTTTGTAAAAATTCTTATGCAGGTACATATGCGATTAGAAGAAGAAAAAAATAATAAAGCCTAATCGATTTTTAAGGTAGTTATATAAAATCGTAATCGGAATAACTATAAAAGGCAGCTTCTTGGGTGTAGTAACCTCCAAACAACAATGGCATTTGCTGTTTGGATCGAATTTTTGCAAAGCGTACGGTGTCATACCGTGACTTGATCACGGCATCCAGTCTTTTTATTAAGGTTTTTTCTGGATACCGTGGTCAAGTCACGGTATGACACCGTACTTGTAATAACCATAATACGGTAAATTATGATCTACGCAACAACGCCTTCCCGCGAAGGCGGGAATCCAGAAAAAACACTTAAAATAGGCAAAATTATATAAAAATTTACTATATAATTCGTTTAAATATTCTAGATTCCCGCCTTCGCGGGAATGACATATAGCACTTTTTTAAAGCCACACAAAACGCCCCGTGAGACATAGGATAGGCAAGAATAACATCTAGACGATCTTACTCTTTTAATTTCTCTTTCAACAGCTGATTCACCAGTGACGGATTTGCTTTTCCTTCTGTTTTTTTCATCACTTGACCGACAAAGAAACCGAGTAATTTATCTTTACCGCTTCTATATGATTCAACAGAGTCCATATTTTCAGCTAATATTTCATCTATTATAGAAGTAAGTATATTTGCATCCGACACTTGTACTAAGCCTTGTTCCTCTATTATTTTATCCGCCGGCTGCCCGCTTGCAAACATAACTTCAAAAACTGTTTTGGCGATTTTTCCGGAAATAACGTCATCTTCTATTAATTTAATTAATTTAGCAAAATTCTCCGGCGTAATTTTACACTCCTTGATGCTAATAGAAGCTTTATTTAACTGCCCAAATAATTCACTCGTCAACCAATTAACAAGAATCTTAGGACTACATAAATTGGCAGCTATCTCAAAATAATTAGCTACCGATTCATCGGCAACGATTACTTCCGCATCATATTTGCTTAAACCGAACTTATTGATATATTTCTCAATTTTCTGATCCGGAAGCTCCGGTAAGTCGGCAGCTAATTTATCTATTAATTCTTGCGATATAATAACCGGTAACAAATCAGGATCGGGAAAATATCTATAGTCATGCGATTCTTCCTTTAAACGCATCGTTCTTGTCTCGCCGATATTGGCATTAAATAACCTTGTTTCCTGAATTACCGCCTCACCGCTCTCAATTAACTTTACTTGCCTTACCGCTTCATACTCGATAGCCCTGATAATATTACGAATCGAATTAATATTTTTAATCTCGCATCTTGTCCCTAAAGGCTCACCGCTATGCCTTACCGATATATTGGCGTCACAGCGCATGGAGCCTTTTTCCATATCACCGTCGCAACTACCTATATAACGCAATAAGCTTCTCAGCTTCTTAACAAACTCCGCTGCCTCGTCAGGCGATGATAAATCCGGCTCGGTTACTATCTCCATTAAGCCGATCCCTGCCCTGTTTAGATCAATAAAACTATAATAAGGCGATTGGTCATGCATTGACTTACCGGCATCTTGCTCCAAATGCAGGCGATTAATCCTAACAGTTTTAGCCCCTCCCTCTTCGGTTACGATATCTAGGCTACCCTCCTGCACTATCGGATGATAAAATTGGGAAATTTGATAACCTTGCGGTAAATCGGCATAAAAATAATTTTTCCGATCAAATACCGAATAACGGTTAACACGAGCTTTTAACCCAAGACCGGTTTTAATTGCTTGATGCACGCAATATTCATTTAATACCGGTAGCATCCCGGGCATTGCGGCATCAATAAAAGAAACTTGTGAATTAGGAGCTGCCGCAAATTTTGTTGAGCTACCGGAAAAAAGTTTTGACTCTGAAGAAATTTGAGCATGGATTTCAAGCCCGATTACATATTCCCATTTACCTGTATTACCTTCAATATGTGCCACTAGAAACCTTCCGGTGTAAAATTGATATTTTTCATGCCTTTTTCAATGGCAGAAGCTACTTTTAAAATATTATATTCATCAAGATGTTTACCGACTATTTGCATACCTAAAGGCAGCCCTCTACTTGATAAAGCAGCCGGAACGGAAACGCACGGTAAACCGGCAAGGCTTGCAGGGATGGTAAATAAGTCATTTATATACATAGTGGTAGGGTTATCTTGTTTTTCACCGATTTTAAAGGCTTCCGTCGGTGTAGAAGGTAGCAAAATAGCGTCAACATCCATAAAAGCATTTTTAAAATCATTAAGAACTAACCTGCGTATTTTTTGAGCTTTCAAGTAATAAGCATCCATAAAAGCTGAAGAAAGTACGTATGTCCCGATCATAATACGACGCTTTACTTCGTCGCCAAATCCGGCTGTCCTAGTCATCTCATACATTTGATCAAGAGTCATATTTTTCTCTTCTACTCTAAAACCATATCTAACTCCGTCATACCTTGCCAAATTTGAAGAGGCTTCGGCCGGTGCTATTACATAATAAACGGCAATGGCATATTTAGCATATGGCAGAGAGATATCAACAATCTCAGCACCTTCACTTTTTAATAAGTCAATTGCATTATGCCACATTTTCATAATATCCGGCTCTATTATATTATCTTCCGTAAGGTTCAAAGGCACGCCTATTTTTATGTTTTTGATAGAAGCACCGCAAGCAGGAATTAATTTTGGCACTTCAGCTTGAATTGAAGTTGAATCTTTCTCATCAAATCCCATCATTACCTCAAGCATCAAAGCACTATCTTCAACGCTTCTGGTAAGTATACCGGCTTGATCAAGGGAACTAGCAAAAGAAACCATACCGTATCTTGAGCAACGCCCGTAAGTCGGCTTAAAGCCTACAAGACCGGTAAAACTAGCGGGTTGACGTACCGACCCGCCGGTATCGCTACCCAAAGCCGCCATAGCTAAGAATGCACTCACTGCCGCAGCCGATCCGCCTGATGACCCGCCCGGTACTAAATCGGCATTGTCACCTTTAGCTTTCCAGGGACTAATAACATTACCGAAATAACTATTAATATTGGCGGAACCCATAGCAAACTCGTCCATATTGGTTTTACCTAGCATAATCCCGCCTTTATCAAAAATATTTTGCGTAACGGTAGATTCGTAATTAGGTACAAAATTACTAAGAATTTTAGAGCAAGCAGTAGTTCGTACGCCCTTAGTACAAAATAAATCCTTTACGGCAATAGGTATCCCTTCAAGCGGTCTTACTGCATTTTTACCGTAATTTTGATCGGCGATTTTAGCAGACTGCAAAGCTATATCAAAAGTTTCAGTAACATAAGCATTTAAATTTTTATGCTTTTCTATCTGCTTGATATGAGAATTAACTAATTCTTGACTTGAGAATTCTTTATTTTTTAAACCTTTTAAAGCATTTGCTATGGTTAATTTAGTTAGTTCTGACATAATTTACTCAACGACTTTTGGAACAATAAAATATTTTACTTCACGAGCAAGCTCCGCTTGCTCTTCCGGGATATTATTAAATAACTCGTCTAAAATATCTGCAGAGGTTACTTCATCTTTTCTGGTTCTAGCAGTCATATCACAAACCGAGGTTAAAGGTTTAGCATCTTCACAATCAATTTCATTTAAGATATCAATCATATCCATAATTTTACTTAACTGATCCGTAAATTCGACTATTTTTTCTCCTTCACATTTTAGCCTTGCTAACTTCGCTATTTTTTGTACTTCTTCTTGTGTGATCATTTTACTTACATACCCTTAGTTTTATTTTTTGCGTGGATAGAATTTTTGATGTCATTCTAGCTAAAGGCGGGAATCTAGAAAATATTTAAGCGAATTATATAGTAAATTTTTATATAATTTTGCTTATTTTAAGTGTTTTTTCTGGATTCCCGCCTTTAGCTAGAATGACATACGGCACTTTTTCAGAGCCATGCAGCAATGCCTACAGTCGCTCGCAATGACGTTTGGGGTATCCATACAACAACACCAAGTACAAGCCCACGGTATGACACAATAACTAAAACATACCCTATCAAACTGTCAATATTTCCTGCTCTTTTTGTTTTACTTGTGTATCTACCTTATTACTAAATTCATCGGTTAGTTTCTGTACTTCTTCAGATAAATTATGATGTTCGTCTTTTGCAATGATGTTATCTTTTTCCAATTTCTTTAATTCTTCATTTCCGTCCCTGCGAATGTTACGTAAAGAAATTTTAGTAGTTTCACCGTATTTATGAGCAAGCTTTGCCAGCTCTTTACGACGTTCTTCCGTTAAGCTTGGAATAGCTAACCTAATTAATTGCCCGTCGGCTGCAGGAGTTAAACCGAGATTAGCTTCAGTAATTGCTTTCTCTATGGGCTTTACCATTTCTTTATCCCACACTTGTACTGTAATTGTCCTTGCATCAGGTGTTGACAGGCTTGATATTTGAGATAATGGCATCCTATCGCCATAAGCTTCCACTACTACGCTATCGAGTAAATTAACTGAAGCACGACCCGTTCTAAGCCCTTTAAGTTCGTGGTCTAAAACTTTTAAAGCTTTTTCCATCCGTTCTTGTAAATCTTTCTTAAGAGTTGCTTTATCCATAATATTTTATCCGTACATTTAATTTTTATTTGATATAGGCATTGCTGCGTGGTTACCAGAATCGTCATTGCTCACCACTGCAGGCGTTGTTGCATGGATCGATTTTTTGATGTCATTCCCGCGAAGGCGGGAATCCAGAAAAAACACTTAAAATAAGCAAAATTATATAAAAATTTACTATATAATGTGCTTAAATATTCTCTGGATTCCCGCCTTTAGCTAGAATGACATATAGCACTTTTTTAGAGCCATGCAACAACACAGGTGCAAGCCACGGTATGACAATCCTAAATTCACGAACCAGTATACTACCTTTCTTCTATGGTCGTATACTCACCTTTGCCTTGTATTACTTTAGCAAAATTTCCTTGTTCTTTTATAGAAAATACTTTTATAGGTAACTTATTCTCTCTAGCAACCGCAATGGCTGCTATATCCATAACTTGTAGGTTATTAGTTATAACATCTTTATAGCTAATAGTGAAATATTTTTTAGCCGCAGGGTTTTTTTTCGGATCGGAATCATATACCCCATCAACTTGCGTTGCTTTCATTAAAATATCGCAATTCATTTCGATTGCCCGAAGCACTGCTGCACTGTCGGTTGTACAAAACGGATTACCGGTACCGCCGGCAAAAATTACTACTCGCCCTTTTTCCATATGCCTTTTTGCCCGACGACGAATATACGGCTCGCATACACTCATCATAGGAATTGCCGATAATACTCTGGTGTAAATATTTAAGCTTTCCATGATGTTTTGCAGAGTCAAGGCATTAATGACCGTCCCAAGCATCCCGATATAATCGGCCGAGGCTCTTTCCATACCGACAAAAGCGGCATTAATACCGCGATAAATATTGCCGCCGCCGACTACAATACAAACTTCTGCACCTAAATCAATAACCTCTTTAATATCTTCGGCAATTTTTCTTATTACGCTATATTCGTGACCGAATTGTTTTTCTCCCATCAAGGCCTCACCTGAAACTTTAAGCAAAACCCGCTTGTATTTTAACGCCATATTTTGTAATTTTCTCTTTTTAGGTTTTTAATTTTTTCTTCACCTGTCGCACCTTTTAACAAATCATTAGAATTTTTTAACGAACCGAAATTTCTAATATTACTATTTAAAAATTTATTTAAATTACCAAATTCGCCCTTCAAAATATCGTGCTTAATCTCTTTATGCGTTTCTTGTGCTTTTTTCATTAGCATCGAAGCGATAATTGCCCCGTTAGTATAAGCAGGAAAATAGCCAAAACTTCCATGTGACCAATGGATGTCCTGCATACAACCTTTGCTAACCCGGATATTGCATGAAGTGAGATTTAAAGTAAGAAATTGAGTAATTTATAATATTAGCAATGATACTTTTGTAAAAATTTTGCCAAAAAGTGCTTTGAAGCCGTTATTTTCAAATTTTAGATGTAATGCCCCTTACCCCATTTTTTCTAAGCACCGGGAACAGTGCTAATCTAGGTTATTCTAATGCTAATTTCTTCATCACATGATTCCATACCTGTCGGTAAGGATATGATGAAGATAACAAAAACTTAATACGCCTAGTATTACGGATAATTACTACCCCAATTTTTAATAATTTTAAACGTATTGTACCTATTTGTGCTTTTGCTAATGCACTACCTTGTAATAAATTACCTCTGATATATTCTACTAAAGTGTATGCAAGACCCGATAAAATCATTCTGAGCTGATTAGCCCACCATCTATGACAAGAAGTACGATCTGCAAATAATTCTAGTTGTTGCTCTTTTATACGGTTTTCCATATCACCACGACCACAGTAAACTTTGTCGTATAAATCTTCAGGTTTATCTGATAAATTAGTTACTATATACCTTGGATTTTCTCCAAGCATTGTCATTTCTGCCTTACCAATTATTCTACGTTCATGACTCCAACTACCAGCCTTATATGGAAACTCACTAAAAAGACGTTGCTTTTCTTGGGTTATAATAAATGCTGCTTTTGACTTCTCCATTGTAGGTTTCAGTAACTCATTTAGTCTGTTATTTTGGGGCATTCCTACAATATATTTTATATTATGAATATCACACCAATCAAACATCTGATGACGACAAAATCCACTATCACCACGAAAAATAATCTTTACCTCTGGCCAAGCTTGGCGAAAACGTTTTACTAACAATGATAATATTGCCCAAGAATGTTTTGCTTGATCCTGCTTTGACGTCCTAAGATAACTAACTAACAGATGCTTTCCACAAAAAACATACAAAGGTAAAAAGCAATTATGACCGTAATAACCATGATAAAACTTACCTTCCTGTTGCCCATGAATTTCATCATCCGTAGCATCAAAATCAAGTATTAGCTGCTTTGGTACTATTTTATGAGACTTAATAAATTTATCAAGCATTAGTTCATGCACTTTAATTGCAAAGTGTCTATCAGCATTGTTTTCTATACGACATAAGGTAGAACTACTTGCCATATCATCAATTGTTTCCATAGCTGTTTGCATAGCAGGACATTTTCGTAGATAATTGTGGTCATTTAAATCTTCATAACCTAATGCAATACCATAAATTCGTTGCCTCAGCATTGTTGCCATATTATGGGTAATTTTACTACCATCTCGTCTATCAGGAAATATTTTAGCAAGCTCCTCTGTTATACCAAGCCTTTTATCTGCTTCTCTTAATAACAACACACCTCCATCGCTACTAATATCACCTCCAGTGAAATTTATCTCTATTGTCCGATTTTTTACTTTGGAAAACTGGTAACTATATGCTATACAATTTGTCATGACAAAATCCTTTGTATTATTCTAATGAAATACCAGTATTATACAGCTTTACGAGGATTTTGTCTCCTATATCTCATGCAATATCCGGGCTAACCGCTTGCGGTTTAATATTTAAATATTCTTGCATTTTAGTATCCCAATAGCTCGGCAATTCATCAAGGTTTAAATCACCTTCTATAAGCAACTCTTCAAGCTCAAACCTTAATATTACATGCATTGGATAAGTTACTTCATCGGCATCGACTCTTATAAAATCCGGTTTAACCCTTGTTACTTTTTTATAAAGATTGTCGGCAGAATATTCCGATCCTTTAAAAGCAAACTCATCTCTTAAAAGTTTAGCCAGAAATTCTATAAATTCTTTTGACTTTGCTACCTGCATTTCCATAAATAAAGATTGACTTTCATGAAAAGCCATACCTTTTGCATTCCCTACCGGTTGATTTTTATACAGACTCGGTAAATTCTGCTCATATAAAGCATGCCCCGTTTCGTGGATAATTCCCATTAATCCGGAAATAAAATTATCCTCCTCATATCTCGTTGTTAGCCGCACATCATCCGAAGTACCGCCGCAAAACGGATGCACTGACTCATCAAGCCGTGCTTTAGTAAGGTCAAGCTGCATTATTTCCATAATACGCTTGCCGATATTTTTTTGTATCTCTACGCTTATTTTATTGCTGCTTACTATTATTTCTTCACTTTTTTGTTTTTCTACAACCTTATTTATTAATTCCGGAATATTTGTCTTTAATACCTTATAAATTTCTTTAATTTCGGCACTTGCTCTATTCGGATCGTACATATCGATTAAGGCATCATACATTCCGCAATTAAATACGCTAGCTCGTGCTTTAGCTATTTCTTTCGTATAATTAAGTACTTTTTGCAAATGCGGTTTAAACAGATTATAGTCATTATTTACTCGTGCTT
Organism: Rickettsia endosymbiont of Polydrusus tereticollis; assembly: GCF_964026385.1. Classification (NCBI taxonomy): domain Bacteria; kingdom Pseudomonadati; phylum Pseudomonadota; class Alphaproteobacteria; order Rickettsiales; family Rickettsiaceae; genus Rickettsia; species Rickettsia endosymbiont of Polydrusus tereticollis. The sequence continues at coordinate 2,155,546 of NZ_OZ032142.1, forward strand.
TTCGCCAAACTAATTCACATTCGGTAGTAGCGGCAACAATTTTCTTCTGCAATTCATCATCGATGCAATTCGCATCTAATATATTTCTCTCTATCTCTCTAATATTGGCTACTTGCCAATTATTCAACTCCTTTATTTCTTCTTTAGCTCTACCGACTAAGTCACTTAGCTCATCAGATTTTAGCATCCCATGTACTAACGAAGTTAAAGTTACTATTTCATTAGTACGACTTTCTATCGATCCGGTCGGCATATTAGTTGCTATATCCCAATAAAGTATAGCAAGTGCATTATTAATATACGAGATTTTTAAAAATTCATTTTCTAGTTTTGTATAATTATTCATAAATGATCCTCTGTTGATTTTGAGGGTTGTGCCATAACGGTCTTCCTGCGAAGCATTGCCCGCATGGATCGAAAAAAGTGCTGTGTCATTCCCGCGAAGGCGGGAATCCAGGCTTTTTTTGTCATGCTGAACTTGTTTCAGCATCTCATTAATAGATCCTGAAATAAATTTACAACTGTCCGAAGTTAGAAAATAAGTAGAGAAAAGTGGCGGCAATTTCTATTTTTGATGTTATATTTTTATACCAAAATGCCCAATCAAGGTTCAAGAACTCTTTTCCTTTCTAGAACTTCGGACAGTTGTAAAATAAATTCAGGATGACTTAAAAATATTTTTTTCTGGATTCCCGCCTTCGCGGGAATGACATACGGCACTTTTTTAGCACCATACAGCAACGCCAATACAACCTTACGCTAACAACTCCTTCGCAGCCATCAAACTAGCATCCGTAATAGAGCGTCCTGAGATCATGCGTGCCAGCTCTTGTTGTCTTTCTAAAATATTCAAAATTTTTACCGTAACTTCCGTCCTTTTTTCTAATTGTAATTTGTTGACCATAATATGATGATCGGCTTTACCCGCTATTTGCGGCTGATGAGTTATAACTATCACTTGTGCAATCGATCCCAAATTTTTTAGTCGCTCTCCAACTTTATCGGCAACTTCTCCGCCGATTCCTGTATCTATTTCATCAAATATAATAGTGGGTTTTATTTGCTTATCAAATAAAGATGTTTTCAAAGCCAACATAAATCTTGACAACTCTCCGCCGGAAGCAATTTTATTAATCGGTGCAATACTCATCCCGGGATTAGTAGACGCCATAAAACTAATATTATCAAGCCCCGTAGCTGCCAGATCGCTTTTGGCAGCTATATCTATCTTAAAAATTGCTTTTTTCATTTTAAGCTGCCCCAGCTCTTTTTGTACTATTTTTTCAAGGCTTTCGGCAGCAACACGGCGTTTAGCCGATATATTTTGTGCTATATTATAATATTCTGCTTGCTTAGCAAACTGTTTTATATTTAATTCTTCGGCACTTGCTACTTTATTTTTCAATATATTTAATTGTCCTATTGATTTATCTAAAAACGCTCCTATCTCATCAGGACGAACATGATATTTGCGGGCAGTTGCCTTTATTAAAAATAATCTTTCTTCTATTTATAATCTTTCTTCTATTTCGTCAAGATTATGTTCATTTTGATTAAAATTATCGGCAATGGCGGCTAATTTTTCTCTAGCTTCTTCTAAATTAGAATAGGCTGCTTCTAGATTTGCCGCAATATTTGCAAATTTTTCACTTTGGTGAGTCGTAGAGCGTGCAAGCAATCTCTCCGCCTTGCTAATTGCACCGTTTATTTCAGGATTATTAATTTGTTCGGAAATATCTTTAATTAACTGCAATTCTTTATCACGACTTTGTAAATTTTGCCTGATATTTACTAGCTTTTCTTCTTCGCCGATTATCACATCAAGCTTTGTTAATTCTTCAATTACAAAAGTTAAATAATCAATTTCTTGATCTATAGAATTTTTTTCTGCGGTGATTTTAGCAATTTCTTTGAGGATATTTTGCCAATCATAAAAACATTTAGCAAGCTCTAAACGTGCCGCTAAAAGCCCGGCGTAATTATCTAAGATATCTAAATGGGTGGAGAGGTCTAACAGAGAAGTATTATTATTTTGTCCGTGAAGCTCTAGTAAATGATTCGCTAATTGTTGCATAGTAGTTTTGTTAACTACTTGGTCATTAATGAAAAAAATTTTTCGATTATTCGGTGTCTGTGTGCATTTAATAAGCAGTATGTCGTCATGTTTAATAAATGCTTGTGCCAAAAAATTTTTTACTTCTTCAGTTAAAGAAAAAACTAAGTTAACAACAGCGTAATCTTTGCCGTGCTTTATTACATTACCGGAAGAGTAACCCAAACAAAATAAAATAGCATCGAGTAAAATAGATTTACCTGCCCCTGTTTCACCGGTAATAACACATAAACCTTTTTTAAACTCAATATCTAGTTCGTCTATCAGAATAAAATTTTTAACTGAAAGACTCTCCAGCATAATTTACCCGCCTAAAGAGCCTTTAATTAATTTATAGGCGTAAGAATACCACTGGCTATTCGGATAATTATAACCGAGTACCGAAGCATATTTTTTAGCTTCATCAGGTAATCCAAGCATTATATAGCTTTCAACGAGGCGATAAAGTGCTTCCGCAGTATGAGACGTAGTTTGATAATTATCTACGACTTGCTGAAATCTATTAATCGCCGCTATCGGGTTTTTTTCATTTAGGTAATAACGCCCGACGGCTATTTCCTTGCCGGCTAAATGATCATTTACTAAATCAATTTTTAAAGACGCGTCAATAGCATATTTGGTTTTAGGGAATTTTAAAATTACGTCCTCAAAACTTTTTTTAGCTAAAAAAGTTCTCGATTGATCAAGGCTTACGTTCGAGATTAGCATATAATATGATAATGCCTTAAGGTAATAGGCATAAGCAATATCTTCGTTAGCCGGATGCAGCGTAATAAAAACATCAAGCACGTCAATCGCTTCATCGTATTGAGAAGCTAAAAACAAGGAATAGGCCTGCATTAACTCAGCCCGAGGAGTAAATTCATTACCCGGATGCTGATAAAAAACCTTACCGAATTCCTCAGAAGCTTTTAGATATTTTTGTTCTTGCAATAAAGCAACACCGCCGTTGTAAAGCTCTTCGACAGGAGTTACTACATCGTTATCCGTTTTTTTGCTTTTACAACCACTTAAGGAAAAACCGATAATAAAAAGAATACTCAGTAATTTTATTAATTTCATAAGAAGCTTTAAGTTTATACTTTAATATTATCTATATACGAAATATAGGGAGTTACACAAGAACATTTTATTTAATTATTAACCTTTTACCGATAATAATCCTACTATAAAATTTATTTATCACCGGATAACGACTTAACTCTAAATTAGTTTAAAATAGTGGTGCCTCTGACCGGACTTGAACCAGCACGCCTTTAGGGCAGTAGATTTTGAGTCTACCGTGTCTACCGTTCCACCACAGAGGCGTATATATGTTGTATACATAATTAATGCTAAAATAACTACATCTTTTTCTGCTGTAAACAATTTTTAACATAAAATTAAATTAGATTAATTATTACTTGAAAAAGAGCCTTTAAAGGGTTATATTATATTAGAAATAATAACTTAATTTTTAAGTAGGTTTGTTTATGTTAGATTACACGAAAACTTTTACGGTTTCATCAAAAAATAAGTCTTTCGATGAAGGGCTTAGAAAATACATGTTGAAAGTTTATAACTACATGGCTTTAGCTCTTTTGTTAACAGGAGTAGCGGCGATTGCCACCGTTTCATATGAGCCTCTTGCTAATTTGATGTTTCAAACCGGTTTCGGCACCATCATAATGTTTGCCCCTTTAGGCATTGCCTTATACTTTTTTATGGGTTTTGGCAAGATGAGTCTGCAAACGGCACAAACGCTGTTTTGGGTTTATGCCGCTTTAACCGGTATGTCGCTTTCTTATTTAAGCCTTATCTATACCGGCGAATCAATAGCTCGCACTTTCTTTATTTGTGCATCGGTTTTTGGCGGAATGAGTTTGTACGGTTATAACACAAATAAAGATTTAACGTCGCTTGGGTCTTTTTGTGCTATGGGGCTTATAGGACTTATTCTTGTATCATTAGTCAATATGTTTTTGCAAAGCTCAGCAATAAGTTTTGCTACTTCTATCGTCGGAGTTGTGGTATTTATGGGGTTAATCGCCTGGGATACGCAAAAAATTAAGTCCATGTATTTTATGGCTGGTAATGATGAATTAGGGCAAAAAATGTCTATTATGGCAGCGTTTAACCTATATTTAGATTTTATTAATCTGTTCCTATATTTGCTTAAATTTTTAGGTAATAGAAGAAATTAGTAACAGTTACGGGGTTACCATCCCTCGCCTGGCATAGCGGGTTGTTGCATGGTTCTAAAAAAGTGCTATATGTCATTCTAGCTAAAAGCGGGAATCTAGAAAAACACTTAAAATAAGCAAAATTATATAAAAATTTACTATATAATTCGCTTAAATATTCTCTGGATTCCCGCTTTCGCGGGAATGACATCAAAAATTCGATCTATGCAACAACGCCGGTCAAGCCCATAACTATTGAAAGTGAGAAAGAGCATCATAAAATATTCTTTATATGAGGTAAAAATTACTACTAATAATGTCGTAATATTATTAGTATTTCTTTCTCTAGTAGTAAAAAATTGTAATAACTTAATTATTACTTTCTCACTTTCAACAGTTATGCGGTCAAGCCACGGTATGACATTGAAACCATTTTTCGAGCCACACAACAACACGCCTACCACAGGAATGACATAAATCACAACTCTTCCCACTTATATCTTTCAATAAATATATTATAATAATTATAATTGACGGTTTTTTGTAGACATGCTTAAATAAAATATTACTATAAGTTTAATTATAGCTAATAAAGATAAATATGGCAGAAGTTAAAAAAAATCCGGAAGAAGTTAAAAAACTCGCTGAGCAAATAAAAGAAGCTTTAGTAGGCATTAGCGATGAATATGAACTTGAATCCGAAGAGGCGGAAAAAATCTTTGAAGAACTTAGCCAGAATGAGCAATTTGAGCAAGATATCGAACAGATACTAGCACTTTTAAATGAACAAACTATGGATTTAACTAAATTACAATCACAAATTATTTTATTGATTCGTAAGTATTTTGGCAGGACAAAAAATGTCAACTTTAAAATTAGTGAGAAACTTATTAATAAAAATGTTGCCGATGTAAGTAATTATTTAATGCAACAACATTCTAAGCTTGTCCAGGATGCTACCAAAGGACTTGCCAATTCAAAAGATAAATTGCAAGGCATTAGCAAGGAATCTAGAATAAATTTAAAACGATTGATTAAAAGCTTCGCTGTTTATCAAATTTATATGTTTATGAATCCCAAAAGAATAGCAGGCGAAACAAAAAAAATGAACTTTGCTTATAACATGATAAGGGGAGGAATGGATTTAGCTAAAAAATATGAAGGCGGTAAACCGCGTGATGTAAAATCATATTCCCCCAAGCTGATTAAAAAACTTGAGCAAGCTCATATCGGCTTTAGTAAAAAAGGCGGAAGATCGATTTTCTAAGCCAAGAATAGTAGTTGCATGGATCATAATTTACCGTATTATGGTTATTACAAGTATGGTGTCATACCGTGGCTTGACCACGGTATCCAGAAAAAACCTTAATAAAAAGACTGGATGCCGTGATCAAGGAACTAGAATGACACCGTACGCTTTGCAAAAATTCGATCCATGCAACAAAGCTGCCAAGAATTGGCAATATTAAAACTATCAGGTAAAAACAAAGTATTTTTGCTTAAAACGGCATTTTAAAGCCGGGCGGTAAATTTAAGCCATTAAAGCACCTGATAAAGAATTCTGAGAATCCTGATCACATTTTTGCTTTGCATCGTTAATAGCAACCTTGATTAAATCCTCTAAAATTTCTTTTTCTTCTTCCTTTAATAAAGATGCATCTATTAAAACTTTCTCAATTTCCCCACGCCCTGTTGCAACTATTTCTACAAGCCCGCCGCCTGCCTTACCGGTATATTTAGTATTTGCCATCTGCTCTTGAGCTTCCTGCATTTTCTTTTGCATTGCTTGAGCTTGTTTAAAAAACTGATTAATATTTACCATATATTTATACTCCTGAAAATGAATGGCTGATAGACTATATCTTTAATTTTTAAGCAATATATCCGAAATTATCGAACTAGGAAAATGTTTTTTAATTAATTCTAAATCTTTACTTGCTTCTATTTTATTAGTTAATTGACTTTTTAAATTTTGAATTTCTAACTGTTTAGTAACTAGCACCTCAAATTTTTCTTTGCTCCAACTAAATAGCAATTCGCTAATTTGTTGTTTTGCTTTGCTCGTAATATTAGGACCGACGATTCTTAGTTTATTATTAGCAAAACTTTTTATTTCAACTTCATTTAATAATAAATAATATATTTCCATTTCATTACTTTGATGGAGATATTTAAGAAAATCTATAATTTTATAATCCTCTTTAACCTGAGGCACCTGGGTACTAACAGGGGTGCTAACGCTTGCTAGCTCCTCCATCGACGGCAAAGATTGGGAATAAATAGATTTTATTACTAGCATCTCCGTTTCAGTTAATTGATTATAGGAAATTTTAACTTCCTGAATAGCTTTGCTATATATCTGCCAAAGAACCGATAAACGCAAGAAACTAATTTTAGCTAAAATATCTTTAATTTCGCTAAAAGATTCATATATTGGCAGGCTATAATTAGGTAGCATTTTTACCTTATTAAGATAAGCTATAAAATCCGCTACCGATTCAATAAAAATTTCAAGATTAGCGGAAGACATATAAAGTTTATCCACTAAGGCAATGGCACTTGTTACGTCTCTATTAATTACGTAATTAAAAAATTCTATGATAACGGCAATATCGACTAACCCAAGTATTTGGTTAATCATTTGACAAGTGATTAAACCGTCCGACTTTGCCGACATACCGGCAGCTTGATCTAAAATAGAAACCGCATCTCTTGCTGACCCATCGGATTTAGCAGCAATTATTTTTAAAGCGGCAGGCTCTACCTTTAAACTTTCCTTATCTGAAATAAAGGTAAGTAAATTGAAAATTTCCTCAAATGTTAGCCTTCTTAAATCATATCTTTGGCATCTTGAGATAATAGTAGAAGGAATTTTTTGTGCCTCGGTGGTCGCAAAAATAAATATTATATGAGGCGGCGGCTCTTCTAAAGTTTTAAGTAGTGCGTTAAAAGCACCTTTAGAAAGCATATGCACTTCATCGATAATGAAGATTTTATATTGCGAGAGCAAAGGTTTATATTCAGCCGATTCTATTACTTTACGTATATCCTCAACACTAGTGCGACTTGCGGCATCAATTTCGATTATATCAGGGTGATTATGGTTATTAAAGCTTATGCAATTTGAGCATAGCTCGCATGTTCTAATATTTATGCCTTCGGTAATTAAGGCGGTGCAGTTAACGGTTTTGGCAATAATACGTGCAGAACTAGTTTTACCGACTCCTCGAATACCGGTTAAAAGGTAACCTTGAGCAAGACGATTATTGAGAATAGTATGGCTTAAAATTTTTACTAATATTTCTTGCCCTTGCAGCTCAAAGAAGTTGCTAGGACGATATTTTCTAGCAAAAGGAATATATTGAACGGATGATTTCACAGTTAAAACTTTTTGGTATTGTGTACGCAACTTCATTCATTGTACGAATTGCCCAAACGTCATCGCAAGGAGACATTGGCGTTGTTGCATGGCTCGAATTTTCGATGTCATTCCTGCGAAAGCAGGAATCCAGAAAAAACACTTAAAATAAGCAAAATTATATAAAAATTTACTATATAATTCGCTTAAATATTCTCTGGATTCCTGCTTTCGCAGGAATGACATATAGCACTTTTTTTGATCCATGCAACAATACCGGCATGACACCGTGTACGCTTTGCAAAAATTCGAGCCACGCAACAACGCCAACGACTCCGGTGCAATAACAATTTAGTATACTACGCAGGAATGAATCCCGACCAATTCTTGAAATACTAGCAGTGACCCACTAAATCTTACTTTGGCTGCTTTCTTTCGAACCTGACCACCTGAATAAAACCAATGCCCACCGCTAGCATAAATAACATAACTTGTTTTGTTTAAAGAAACAAGTACTAACTAACAACGCTAATATATTTTTTTTCTATTGCAGATTTATCTAATCGTTCCGGCGGACCGAATATTTCAGGGCTTCTTAGCTTAAACAAATCATCGGCAAATTTTTGTACTTTAACGATTTTATTGAATGTAATAGTAATAATATTGCCGTCTTCAAATATTTTCATCATTTGCAGCTGTTTTGTAGATTTATTAAAAGTGATCTCGCTACGGCGTTCCGTTAAACTATGATAAATAGTAATTTTAAAAATATTGTCTTTATCTATTGCCGATTTAAAAGTGAAATGCTTGTCAAACCCTTCTTTATCTTCTAGCAAAAAATTAAATATATTTTCAGCCGTCTTAACTCGGCTTGCTTGTTGCATATCATAATCATATATCGATACGTAATTTTTATTGCCGATAATAACGAGTGGAAAAGGTGGATAATAATTACAACGAAATTTATGAGGCTTATTTATTAATAATTTTCCTTCGGCTTTATTGCCGTGCGAATCTTCTTGAGTAAAATCTATGGCTACAGATTTTATTTCACGTAAATACGTTTTAAATTGCAAAATAGCTTCGTTATTTACGGCACTTGCGGTAGATACACCCACCAAGAAACAAAGAATAATTAAAGAAAATAGTTTTTTCATTTTGATATTTGGGTGTTTTATTTTACAATACACAATCCAATACATAATTAAAACTTAAATATTTTATGAAAATTACCGCTAAAATTGCTGCCTTGAAAGAAAGAGCCGAGAATGAAACACGCACCGCTATTACCCCTGAAGTAGCAGGGCTTTTGGTTAAAAAAGGCTTTTTGGTTGTAGTGGAAAAAGATATTGGTTTACTTGCCGGTTTTTTAGATAAAGACTATAGCGATGTCGGAGCAAAAATTTCGGCAGTTCCTCTTGAGATTATTTCAGATGCCGACATTATATTAAAAGTACAGCCGTCGCCTTTAACTGATAAATATAGTGAATTAGTATTTGCCAAACCAAACACAATTATTATCGGGCTATTATCTCCTTATTTAAATCGTGATTATATTACGCAATTAGCCAAAAAAAATCTGATCGGTATTGCTATGGAGTTAGTACCTCGAATTACTAAAGCACAAAATATGGATGCTTTATCATCTCAAAGTAATTTAGCGGGTTATAGAGCCGTAATCGAAGCAAGTTATCATTCACTAGGGGCTTCCCGATGATGATGACGGCAGCCGGCACAATCACGCCGTGTAAAACGCTGGTACTCGGCATCGGCGTTGCAGGATTGCAAGCTATCGCCACCGCTAAAAGGCTTGGTAGTGCCGTTGCCGGCTATGATGTGCGAACAGCCACAAAAGAGCAGGTAGAAAGTCTGGGGGCAAAATTTGTCTCACCGGAGCTAAGTAATGATTTGCAAGATAAATCAGGATATGCTTCTGAAGCGTCAAGTGATGACAAAGTTAAACAAGAAGAATTTTTAGCAAAAATAATTAAAAATTACGATATAGTTATTACTACGGCACAAATTCCGGGAAAAAAAGCACCTATATTAGTCACGGAACAAATGGTTGCTTCCATGAAATACGGCTCAGTAATTGTTGATATTGCAACTTCTACCGGCGGCAATGTTGAAGGTTCAAAACTCGATCAAATTATTGTTAAAAACGGCGTTACGATAATAGGACTATCAAATTTAGCCGGCAAGGTCACGACTGATGCTTCTAAATTATATTCTAAGAATTTATATAATTTATTAAATTATGCATTTCAGGACGGTAATTTTAATATCGACGATGAATTAGTGCAACAAATGCTACTTACTAAAGACGGTCAAATTGTTCATGAAAAATCCCGTACATAATTTAGTATATAGGGGGCTGGACGACGTTGTTGCATGGATCAAGAAAAGTGCTATATGTCATTCCCGCGAAGGCGGGAATCCAGAAAAAACACTTAAAATAAGCAAAATTATATAAAAATTTACTATATAGTTCGTTTAAATATTCTCTGGATTCCCGCTTTCGCGGGAATGACATTAAAAATTCGAGCCATGTATCAACGCTAATACCTCACGGGAATAACATAGAACATGTTTTAACCTGCTATTCTAAATGCAAAAGAAATAGAGAAGTCTATTTTAATTTTTGTAACTTTTCTTGTACGGCATTCTGACGTAATCGGTTTTTTAGGCTCGGAAAATCAATTATCTCAGCGTTTTGATCTTGGCAACTACAGGCAAAAATATAACTTTTATCTCCTTTAACTTTTTGCACGCACTGCCCGCAAATTCCTTTCATCATACATTGCATTGAAGCATTAACGCTAACAATTAACTCGACATTTTCACCAAATACTTCATTCTTTATATTACTTACCGCTTCCATCATCTCAGCAGAGCCAATAGCTAGTACCCTATCTATTTGAAAAAAATCTTCTCCTTGTGTTTGCATGTATTTAATGCCGTCTATTACAGTGCCTTTAATGCATAGATTCCTGCCTGTGCGGGAATGACATTTTTGCTCTTCCTCATAACACCAAACTACTTTATCTGCTATTTCTTCAATTTTTTCTGCATAAAATCTATCGGCTAATTTCTTATAACCGGCAAAATAGGTAATTCGGCAATTATTTTTCTTCAAAGCTTGACCGATACTTAGTAAAACCGCATTACCGAGTCCGCCGCCGACTAGCACCATATTACTATCTTTCAATATTTCGGTCGGTGTGCCGGTCGGTCCCATCAAAGCCACAGCTTCACCTACAGAGAGATATCTACATAAATTACTAGATTGACCGCTTTCAAGAATTATCAAATAAATTAAATTTTTCTCCAAATCAACATATGCACCGGTAAGAGCTAACGGCTCCATTAATTTGGTTACGTCATCCGAATAATTTTGTAGGCGGAAAAATTGCCCCGGCTTAAAATTTTGCACAGCTAGCGGCGAATGAATTACCAACTCAACTATTTTATCCGATAAAATATTTATTTTTTCAATTTTGCTATTTAGTAGATAATCAAGCTTAGCAAAAAATCCTTTACAATCTTCTAATCTAAAAAGTTTGTCATTCCGTAGCTTGACCGGCACTGTTGCATGGCTCGAATTTTTGATGTCATTCCCGCGAAGGCGGGAATCCAGAGAGTATTTAAGCGAATTATATAGTAAATTTTTATATAATTTTGCTTGTTTTAAGTGTTTTTTCTGGATTCCCGCCTTCGCGGGAATGACATACGGCACTTTTTTCGAGCTATGCAACAACGCCGGCTTGACCACGGAATCCAGCCTCTTATTGATAGCTTCATACCCTTCTTTACTACTAGCAAGTGCCTTAACTACACTACCGGCATATTTGGGGTCACAATCACCAAAGTAACTATATCTTTCTTTCGGTGATTCAATTTTTGCATTTTCAGTGCCGACTGCCATAATTACGGTTTTGGCTTTTACTTGTATAATTTTTTCTGGATTCCCACCTTCGCGGGAATGACATTGAGGGCGGGAATGACAGCTAAACTCTACAGATTCTACATAATCATATTTATCGACGTTAATAGCGTGCAACTGCATATTTTCAATAAAATTTACACCTACCGCCATAGCTTGCATTAACTCCTCGTGATTTAATCTATAAGCAGGAGAATTTTGTAAACTTCCACGATAATAAATAGTAATCCCGCCAAGGTTGTTAAAAATTTGCCTTACTTCGTAAAAGTCTTTTGCATTCTTAAATAATTTAGCATGACTAATAAATTCCTCGGCTATTTCTCTGTCTTCCGGCGTCCAAGCTTTTTCAACATAAGCTTTGCCGTGTTTTTTAACCGCTAACTCATAATTAGCAAAAAACTTTGCTACTTGCATTTTATAGTAATAAAAACTTTCCGTTGCCGCATCGAGAGAAGTAAGCCCGCCGCCAATTATCACTATCGGCATCCTAATCACCATATTAGTAATAGATTTCTCTAAAAATGCTCCGCTACTTTGCAACGTCATAAGAAAATCGGAAGCTGTTTTAACCCCCTTAGCAGCAAAATTATCTGTTTCCGGAATTTTAGGCTGCCCTGCTCCGCTGCAAAAAGCTATATGGTCAAAGCCGAATGCAAAAGCTTGTGAGGACGTTATATTACTACCTAAACGCACCGCACCGTAATATTTAAAATTATTATTTCGTTCTAATGTTAACCGTAATATATCCAAATTATTTTTATCCCACCTGCTAGTGATGCCGTATTCGGCTACACCGCCAAAACCTTTCGGGACTCTTTCGGATAATCGGTTTTTATATTCCGACCAGTATTTTATAGGCTTATTAACATCAAACGGCAGCGGCGTAATTTTTAAGCCGTCTATTGCCACCACGTTATGACCGGAGCGTAATAAATAATAGCTAAGACTAAAACCGGCCGGTCCTAGCCCAGTGACTAACACATTATAGCCGGTTGATTCTTTTGGCAGAGGGGTAGCAATATTCAGAGGATTCCAACGAGTGAGAAGTAAATATATCTCAAGCCCGTAAGGTAAATTAAGCGTTTCCTCTAAAATATTTGACTCAATTAACGGAATATTTACCGGCTCTTGCTTCTGATAAATACACGCTTTTGAACAATCATTACAAATTTTATGACCGGTCGCCGCCACCATCGGGTTATCGATAACGATAATCGCCAGAGCCGCTAAATTAAAGCCTTGTGCTTTAACGTAATTCATCTCGGAAATTTTTTGTTTTAACGGGCAGCCTTCAGTGTCATTGCGAGGAGGAGCAAAGCCTTTAGAACATGAATCTTTTTCTTGCTTGTGGCAGTAAATGCAGTAATGAGCATGATTTAAAGCGGCATTTAGATTAACGGAAGGATCGAAATAATCAAAACCATCTCTGACGCTTTTTTGGTATTTCGCTATTTTTTTAGGATCGATTAGGTTATCTTTATCGAGTTTTTGGGGTGTGGTGAATAATACACCATCGTCTCTTATGTCATCCCCGTGAAAACGGGGATCCAGACTTAATTTTTCTGGATTCCCGCTTTTGCGGGAATGACATCGATCATAAACCCTACATGCCGCATATTTAGCTGCTATTTCTAACTCTTTTGAAAACTTCCCTTCCTCTAATTGCCATTTAATTACTTGCTTGGCAAATTCTTTGGAAGTAAAATTTTCTCCTAAAAGGTTAGTTAACGCCGTAAAAATATTCTCAAAATCAATTTCTTTTATTTTTTCGATAGGATATTTTTTTAACGCATAACGCTGAATGAATTTTCTTTTACATTCATAAATTACGTCAAATTCTTTATGACGCTGTCTTAATTCACTAACCGCTTTAGAAATATTAAATAATTCAGCTAAAAAATCGTCTAAAAAAGGGGCAATTTTTAATAAAAAATCCGAATAATCTTTTGGTGGGATATTATGAGGATTAGATCGCAAAAATAAAATATCGTTATATAGAGACTTATCACCTTCAAGAAGAAAACTTAAAAATATCTGATCTAATTTTTTAAGACCCTCTAAATCTAAATTGTTAAAATCTAGATTAAAACTGAGCTTCATAGATAATAAATAACTTTTTTAGAAAAGCGTTTATAGATAAGATAGCTTATACAAACGGTAATAAATGCCACGATAATAGATTTAATAACTAATATTAAATCCGGTAATCTTCCTTCAATTACTAAAAACTGTGCCGGTCTAATAACCAAAAAGAACGGATTAAGCTCAAAGAATATCTTTTTAGATTCCGGTATCATAGAATATGGGTAGATAATCGGAATAGTCCAGTAAACCACACTTAAAATAACGTTTAATATCTGTGGGATATCTCGGATATAAGGAGTTAAAAACGCCACCGCAATAGAACCGCTAACTACACAAACTATTAACGGTAATATAAGGATCGGCATAAAAATTATTTGCCAGCTAAATTTTTCCGGAAATAATAAAATAAATGCAAAATACATCGCCGAGAATGAACAAATTAAATTGTAAACTTGTGCTAAACTATCAGCTACCGGAAAGAAAGTTTTTGAAATTCCGACTTTTTTAACTATTTGGTCACGCACTACTAGTGAATTTGACGAGATAGTTAGGCTGCTTACTATAAAAGTCCATAAAGGGATACCTCCTACTAAATTCATTATCATGAATTCCCTTGGCTGTTTTAATAGAAAAGCAAAAAAGTAAGAAATTACCATTATATGGACAAAAGGCTGTATCAAACTCCATAAAGACCCCAAAAAAGAATCCTTATTTTGGCGAGCTATAGAAGTCTTAACTAATAATATTACTGATCGCCAGTATTTTTTGGAAAAAAAATACTTTATCATTTATGAGTTTCTCTATTAAAAATTTTAAACATTTCAGTCGGGTCACCGTCGCCGACAATACTGCCCTCTTGTAATAAAATACATCTATTACAATTATCCTTAATAATATCTTCTTGATGACTGACGATTATTGAAATAGGCGTATTTTTAAATTTATTTTTCATCAAGCTAAGCGATTTCTCTATAAAATAATTATCACCTGCCGCAAAAATTTCGTCAAGTAAAAGAATCTGAGGGTTTTGAAATATTGATACCGAAAAAGCAAGGCGTGATAGCATTCCGGAACTATAATTTTTTATCGGTAAATCAATTTTACTACCAAGCTCGGAAAATTCTATAATTTCTTGCTCAACCTCTTTGCTATATTTATCTAACATATTACTATATAGCATCAGCATTTTAATATTTTCACGACCCGTTTGTTCAGGTTCAAAACCGACTCCCATATCAATAATCGCCGCAATATTTCCGTGAACTTTTATTTTACCGGATTTTAACGGGTAAATTCCCGCTATTACCTTTAGAAGAGAGCTTTTACCGGAACCGTTACTACCGATAAAAGCTATTTTTTCTCCTTGATAACAAGAAAAATTAATATCATGTAATATGGGAATATTTAAAGAAAATAAATCTCCTTTGCCTAAAAAAAAGTGTTTTAACCCTTGTGCTCGTTTTCTGGTGTCAATCCCTTCAATGCAACCGTCCGTTATTTCTATAAATACATTTGAATGTTTAAGTGACATAATGACGCTAATTAGTATTAAATAGATTTATTAAGCCATTCTAAAATAGATTTTTTTTCCGACGCACCTATTTTAATATCGGCTTGTTTGCCTTCTTTAAACAGGATCAGCGTTGGGATACTACGTATGCCGTATTTTGAAGGGGTTTCAGGATTTTCTTCAATATCCATTTTTAGAATTTTTACCTTACCCTGCAATTCTTGACTTAATTGTTCTATTATCGGTGTTAGCATCTTACATGGACCACACCATTCTGCCCAAAAATCAATTAATACCGGTAAATCGGATTTTAATACTTCTTCTTCAAAAGACTTGTCTGTTACGTTATTTGCCATAATTCCCCTAATTTTTAAGTTTTCGATGTCATTCCGGTGTCTTTAATATGTCATTCTAGCTAAAGGCGGGAATCCAGAGAATATTTAAATGAATTATATAGTAAATTTTTATATAATTCTGCCTATTTTAAGTGTTTTTTCTGGATTCCCGCCTTTAGCTAGAATGACATACTGATGCTTTTGTATGTATGGAATCACATCTTTATCTAACTCAAATTATAAGGCACGCTTTCATAGTTGTAAATAATGAAAATTTTTTATTTTGCATAGATAATTTTTTTTCGATTATAATATATCTTCATTATCAAGGCGGCTGTTTCCTCTATTGATTTTGTCGATACGTCTATTACCGGCCAATTTTTCTGCTGACAAATTCTTTTAACTTCTAAACATTCTTCTTGAACTGTTTTAAAATCCGTATAGTTAGTACTTTCATTAATTTGTAATAGATTCATCCGTGCCTCACGTATTTGAATAAGCCTATTAGGATTAATAACGAGTCCTACCACTAATTGCTCGGTGGCTTTTTCCAAAAAATCAGGAAAAGGGCAGTTATAAACATAAGGGATATTTGCCGTTTTTAAGCCGTTATAGGCTAAATATACAGAAGTAGGGGTTTTTGAAGTTCTCGAAGGTCCTATTAAAATAACGTCGGCCTCTGCTAGTTCGCTAAGCATTTGCCCGTCGTCATGCCTAATAGCGTAATCAATAGCATCAACCGTATCAAAATAGGTCTTATCGAATTTATATCTATAACTTTGTTCTTTTTCTATTTCTATTCCTGAAAATGCCGACACTTCTTTAATAATTTTACCTATTATCGAAATACACGGAATTTTTAGCTCATAGCAAAATTTCATTAATGTTTTACGTAATTCTTGATCTGCAATAGTGTATAAAACCATACCGTGCTTGGAGTCAATTTTATTTAATACCTCTTTCAATAATTCTAGATTTCTAATCATCGGCCAATGGTATAATTTTGGTCTAATAGTAGCAAATTGAGCAAGAGCAGAATTTGCTGCATATTTAGCAGTTTGTACTGAAGAGTCTGAAACAAGGTGAATAATCAGCTTTGTCATGGGTCACATATGTTATTGTGGATAATTTTCTTAATAACTTATTATTATTGTATTAATTTCCGTTAAAATAAGCTCTAAACCCTTATTAGATAAAGCTTTTCAGTCCTAATTTTCCTTGAGTGATTAATTTGTGGATAAAATTGTGAATAAATACCTAAATGCTTTGTAAAATACAGTTTTCAAGAGGTATAAACAAATCTTACACTTAGTTATCCACTTTATAGAAGCTACTATAAATTTATGTGAATAATTGTTATAATCACTAAATAACTTAAGGTAATTTGAAAAAGAATTTTGTTGATAACTATGTTGAAAAGAATTAATCTACATAATATCGTCTCCATATACAACTATAAAGAATATATTTAATATAGTTATTTAGTAGTAAC